>JBGLNK010000001.1:0-2310894 GCA_041300405.1 Dehalococcoidia bacterium
TTCTTTGGAGATAACAACTCCGGCAGCATGTGTACTGGCATGGCGGGCGATACCTTCAACACGCCGCGCCTGATTAACAAGGTTACGAACGATTTCATCAGCCTGGTAGATATTTTTAAACTCGATGTTCTCATCCATAGCACGGGCGAGCGTCATATTAGGAGCGGCGGGCACCAGCCGGGCGACACGGTCGACGTCACCGTAAGGCATACCGAGAGCGCGCCCCACGTCACGGATAGCGGCACGCGCGCCCAGAGTCCCGAAGGTGATTATCTGGGCGACATGGTCCTGCCCGTATTTCCGGGAAACGTAGGCAATGACTTCCTCACGGCGGTCATCCTGAAAATCCATGTCAACATCAGGCATTTCCTTGCGCTCGATGTTAAGAAAGCGCTCGAAGACCATACCGTGTTCAAGGGGGTCGAGGGGGGTTATGCCGAGGCAATGCAGCACGATACTGGACGCGGCGCTGCCTCTCACACCGTATAGGATATTGTTTTTCCTCGCAAAAGCGAGGATGTCCCACACTACCAATATGTAATTAGCGAACTGGGTGGTCTTGATAACATCCAGTTCATATTCGAGACGATTTTCAATTTCCGGCGTTACGTTTTTATAATACTGATGCAGCCCCTGGCGGCAAAGCCCGGCCAGGTATTCATCGGGGGTTTTGCCGGGCGGTATTCCTATTTCCGGCAGGTGCAGACGACCGAATTCCAGTTCCAGATTGCATTTATCGGCAATAAGGCCGGTATTTTCCAGCGCATCGGGGATGTCCTGATATAGCTCCGCCATTTCCTGGGGACTTTTCAAGTAAAGAAAGTCGCCGGACATTTTCATCCGCTTCTCGTCATTGACGGTGGTGTTGGTACCGATGCACAGGAGCAAATCATGCGCCGATGCATCTTCACGGTTAATGTAGTGCGCGTCGTTAGTGGCTACGAGGGGGATATCCAGTTCCCGGCCGAGTTGAATCAGGGCGTTGTTGACCATCTCCGATTCCGCCATCGGGTGACGCATAACTTCCAGGTAATAATCCTCGAAGTTCTGCTTGTACCAGAGGGCAGCCTGCCGGGCGTCATCAAGGCGCCGGTTTAAAATAAGGTAAGACACTTCCCCGGAAAAACAGGCACTGAGAGCGATGAGCCCCTCTTTATACTGCGCCAGCAGTTCCTTGTCGACGCGGGGGCGATAGTAAAAACCTTCCAGGTGGGCTTTAGACGTAAGCTGAATGAGGTTCTGATAACCGACATGGTTTTTGGCAAGCAGAATCAGGTGGAAGTTGCTTTTTTCGCCGGGGGTGCGGCTCCGGCGGTCGCCGGAGGCGATGTAAATTTCACAGCCGATGATGGGTTTGATACCGGCTTCTTTAGCCGCCTGGTAAAACTCGATGACGCCGTGCATGACGCCATGGTCGGTAATAGCCAAGCTCTGCATGCCCATCTCTTTGGCTTTCGAGACAAGCTGATGAATGCGACACATCCCATCAAGCAGGCTGTATTCGGTATGGACATGAAGGTGGGTAAACATCATTCTCCCGGATGAAAAATCTAGTAAATTATAGCACAAGGACGGTCACGCGGAGTATTATTTTTTCTGTTAATAAGGTACAATCTAAATAATCATTTTCAGGAATATTCATGAAAACCGTCAGAATTATTGCCCAGTGGATATTTATATTGAGCCTGCCCGTTTTGCTACTTGCCGTAAGCATCAGGATAGCGGCCAACAGTGCCGAGCTGTACCGCTACGGTTTCAATAAATACGATATCAGCGAGGAAACCGGACTATCCACGGAAGAGCTGAATAAGGTCATCACCGGCCTGATATCTTATTTTAACTCCGGTGAAGAGTACATCAGCTTGACCGTGATAAAAGACGGTAAAACATTCACCCTTTTTAACGAGCGAGAGACAGGACATCTTAAGGATGTAAAAGCGCTTTTCAAGCTGGATTACAGGCTGCTGACAGGCACTTTTATTTACGCTTTTCTCTACGTCTTTTTAAGCTTCATGCTCCGGCAGGACAATCGACGTGTAATGCAGGGGCTGATATGGGGCAGCGGGCTGACGCTGGCGCTGCTAGCCGCGATAGGATTAATAGTATTAGTAGACTTCAACTGGTTCTTTTACCAGTTCCACCTGATAAGCTTTGCGAACGACCTGTGGCTGCTGGACCCGATGACGGATTACTTGATAATGCTGTTCCCGCAGGGTTTCTGGCTGGACGCGACACTTTTTGTAGCGTTCCTTACAGTGGCGATGGCGCTTGTACTGGGAGGCTCAGGGTGGTGGCGGTTAAGGAAAGAAAAAGCGAAAGAGGCCGAGGCGGTGAGTTAAAAGGTTGACTGCGAAGGGGGTATCCTGTAGAATTACTATGTCACGGGCGGTTAGCTCAGCTAGGTTAGGCTAACCATCTGCATAAGAGTAGTAGCCGGGATGGCAGCAAACCAGGGATAATCTGGATAACAGACATGGGCGGTTAGCTCAGCTGGTTAGAGCGCAGCGTTGACATCGCTGAGGTCAGTGGTTCGAGCCCTCTACCGCCCACCATATACCCCACCTTATATCCACCAGCAACAAACTCTATATCTTAATTCTAAATACAGGCTGGTTAGAGCGTCCCGATTTTATCGGGAAGGTCAGTGGTTCGGCCGATGGTATCGGCGCCCTCTACCGCCCACCATATTAGCCTCGAAATAACGGTAGTGTACAATAGACAGAACTACTGTTTCCATTCCAGCTTACAGTTCCACGCCTGGTGGTTGTGGATTAGCAGCTTACCCTGCATGCTTGTGGCTATAGGAATAATTAAAAAGTATAGACAAATTAATAGGTTTAACTTTGATACTCTAAAATGTACCCATAAAAACTTAATAATTTAACGGTGAGTGCATATATCGATATAAATGCCTGAGCTTTTCTGACGGCACATAATCATTACCAAGTTTAAAACCTCCCAATCAGCCTTGAAGCCGCATAAGCAGTGCTGGTTGCGTAAAGGATATTTGCTGCTTTCCGGCATTCACCTATCATGTGGAAGTCCTTTGCGTAACGGCTGAATTTCAAAGCTCCGTCATGGAGCGGTCTCATACCAACGGCATGAATCACGGCGTCGGCTTCATAAAACGTCTCACCATCCGGGCCCTGGCATTTTACCCCATCTCCGGGTATCTCAACAGCCTTCGTATTAAAGTGGATGGGTATATTCTTCTGCGTTATCATATCGGAAATGGCATTCTTGTGCGTGCTGTTGCCGCCGTCGCTTATACCACCGAGCATTTCAACGATTTCGGCGTCGATTCCGAATTCTTTCAGATAAATAGCCAGCTCTGTGCCGACAAAACCCGCCCCGAGAATGACAACTCTCCCTTTGATAAGCGATGGGTTTTTATACACATCAATCGCTTGATACACATTGCTTCTGTTTATCCCCGGAATGCCCGGTGTTATGGGGTCTGAACCGACTGCCGCTATGATGACATCAGGACATTCCGTCTGCGCGTATTCCGGTGTCACCTCCGTATTCAGTCTCAGGTCAATACTCGATTTCGCTATCAGCGCCCGCTGTAGTAGTATGTAATCATGCAAACCTTGCTTAAACGGCACCTCGGCTTCGCATAGGATTTTTCCACCGAGCTCAGCGTTCTTTTCACATAAAACCACGTCATGCCCGTTTTTACTCGCGGTGAGCGCAGCCTGCATTCCGGCTATACCGCCGCCAATAACAAGTACACGCTGCTTTTCAGGTGTGGGAAGGGCCCTGTACACCTCGCGTTCGCGGCCTATTTCGGGATTGATGGCGCAAATGAGGTCACCGTGCCTCACTCCTTCGGCAAAGCAGGTCAGGCAACGCATACATTTGCGTATCTCATCGACACAACCGCGCCGTACCTTATTTGGGAACTCGGGGTCGCAGACAAGCCCACGCCCCATATAAATGATATCCGCTTTACCCGCAGCGAGGATTTGCTCCATTTGATAAGGGTCGCTCAGACCGCCGACCGTACCGACAAGCGATTTTTTTACATGTTTTTTTACTTCTGCCGCATATTCGACGTTAACACCATGCGGATAGAACATGCTAACATGGGTGCGCGAGAATGTTTCAGCTCCGAACCTGTTTATTGCTCCGACAGAGACATGGATTATATCCGCGTGCCCATCAAGCTGCTCAGCTATTCGGCAGCCTTCGTCAATGCCATATCCGTCTTTTACGATTTCACTACCGCTGATGCGAATTTCGACAGGGAAATCCTGACCGCAGCGTTGCTTTATCTTATCAATTGCCATGACTGCGAAACGGCAGCGGTTTTCCGGGTTGCCTCCCCATCGGTCAGTTCTGGTGTTTAAGGTCGGCGACATGAATTGCTGTAGACCGAAGCCGTGGGCGCCATGCAGGCATATCATATCAAAATCAGCATTTTTCGCTGCAAATGCTGCATTCCCAAATTCTTCTATAATTTGCAGGATTTTCTCTTCAGGCATAGCTGCGACTTTCCCTCCGCGTGGCGGAGTCATATCGACCGGCCCCCATGCAGGTTTTCCCCCTCCCGTATACATACGGGCATGGATGCCGGAAAAGCACAGCTCTAAAACAGAGACGGCGCCTTGACGTCTGATAGCGCTTGCCAGGCGCGCGTAGTTGTAATTGCTCATTCGGGTGATTTCACGAGGATATCTCCCTTCCCGATAGTCTTCAGGATCTACGTCGACTTCTCCGTATGTTATTGCTGCCGCGCCGCCCATAGCCTTCCTTTCAAAATACGCGACCGCTTCAAGCGAAGGTTGACCATCGGGTATAACTTCAGCTGAGTTAACCGGTGATGCGAACATCCTGTTACGGAATACTACATTCCCTATTTTCAATGGGGATATCAGGTGCGGAAACGTCTCAAATGCATTTACCAAGTCAAATCATCCTCCTTCTTTGTAATAGCAATTACAACTATGTCCATCATAACTGGCCACAAGTTCATTCTATAACAGAGCATATTTCTTTTCAAAAAATGATTTAAGCCACATAATTATGTATTTTTTAACTTTTCATCTATGAATTTGAAGCTAAGCTCGAAAGTATTGGTTCTGTGTATTGGCCCTAAAGCCTCCCAGCGACAAACTCTATTATCTAAACTCTAATCTTAAATATCGATGCCGGTTAGAACGTCCCGATTTTATCGGGAAGGTCAGTGGTTCGGCCGATGGTTTCGGAGCCCTCTACCGCCCACCATTTCCAATAATTATGCCGTATAAATTTGACCAATGTTGAATATTTCCCGCCTGTTTTTCAATTGTCCAACCCGTCATTGTACATTCGAAACCCGTAATATTATCTTTTGTTAATAGTGCCGTGTCATCGTAAATTATTTGGTATTTTATAAATTACTAGTAATTTTTCTAACCAAGTCTATTACTTTTACTATATCCTGCGTCTTATAGTTACTTCCAAACTATATATGAAAAAAATGTCTTTTTCAAGAAGTTATGTCAATATATTATTCTATATTGAATATTGATTTTATGTTGTGCTATAATCCATTAAAAATTAAGGTTGTTACTGAATTTACGAATATCTATTGAAAACAAAAGGATTACCGATATAAGGGAGGTGAAATATGGCCTGATAGACAAGATAGCATATGTCCCGGATTTTTACTGTGATCTTTTCCGACTAATATTGTAATTATTATAAACGCTTTATCTTCTTAATCAACGGGTTGGATTAACTATCGCAAGGAGGGACAGTTGAAAACACCTAAATCTATATTGTTTGCTCTGAGTCTTTGCCTGGTTTTAATAATTTCCCTGACTACTGCATTCGTTGGGTGCAGTGAAGAAGAACCAACTTCAGCACAACCCGTTGTACTGAAGCTTACCACCACCAACGGCCCGCCGCCATCCATGGGTCTTACTCTTACACAGACTGAAATCGCGAAGTTATTTGAGGAGCGCACTAACGGAAGGGTCAAGATAGAATTTTACTGGTCGGAAACCCTTGCTAAAGGCACAGAGACTGTTAATGCCCTGCAGACTGGTATTGCCGATATCGCTTACCTTAGATCCTTCGCCGAACCGGGGAAAATACCTCTGTGCACGGCTTCCGAGCTGCCCGGCATCAGCAACGATAACTGGTCGCTTCTGTGGGGATATTGGGACTTGATGAATCAACCCGAACTATCAAATGAGTTGGGTAAATATAATTTGAAACCAATATGCTCGCTGTTAATAGCAGAACAACAAATACTATCTAAGGCTCCCATTCGTTCCCTGGCTGACCTTTCAGGGAAAAAGCTCGGCGCTTCAGGCGTTTCCGCTGAAATCATCAAGGGTCTCGGTGGGACTGCACTGGCTATGTCGCCTCCAGAGCAATACGAAGGTTTGTTGAGGGGTACTATTGACGGTGTTTGCGCTCCTGTGGATGCCATTCAGGCGTTCAAGTTCTATGAAGGGGCCAAGTACTTCACTCAAGTTCAGATCGCTCCGCGTATGCACCCGTTCGTGGTAAACAAGGATGCATGGAACAAAATATCAGCCAAGGACCAGAAGGCAATCACAGATTCACTCGATGACCTTATGAAGATCGCATACGATTCGATTCTGGTTGATACTGCCGGAGCGGCAACAAAAGCGATGAAGGACTCCGGTGTTGAGTTTATTTCTCTCAGCGCAGCTGAAGAGGCTCAAGTGCAGAAAGTGAGGGCCGCATATGCTGATAAATGGGCAGCGGACCTGGAAGCTAAAGGATCACCAGCCAAAAAAGTCCTTAGTGACTACTAGAACTTTGCCGCAAAATACGAAAAGAAAAGCCCTTACATAAAATAATAGCGGAACACGGTTAAATCCTATTGTTGAACTTAAAGTCGTTGCCGGTGCACTTCGATAACTGGTTAGAGTGTGCCGGCAACGGACCGGATAGTAGAAACGGAAGAAGAAAGGCTTTGTGCATATGTTTTTATCCATATTGACAAAGACCGAAAGGATAGCCCTTTACATCTCCGCGTTTTTTATCCTGGTCATGATGGTGCTCACCTCCATAGATACGTTTTTACGCGGCGTTTTTGATCGTCCCCTATCCGGCGTTTATGAATTAAGCTCTATGATGATGGTGGGGGTCCTTTACCTGGGACTGTCTATTGTTCAGTCCAAAAGAAACCATATCAGGATGGATCTTCTATCCTCCAAGCTTACGCCTGACAATCAGACTATTTTACAGCTTTTATCTGATATTATTTTCCTGGGTCTAGCTCTGATAATAACCTGGCAAATGGGGCTGAAATCTCTGGATGCATGGACCAGCGGAGATTTTTATTACGGGGTAGTACGCTTTCCTTTGTGGCCAGCCAAATTGACTATCACGCTGGGAAGCGCCCTGGTCGGCATCCGCCTGATGTCAGATATTGTTTTAAATCCGTTGTGGTACAGCCAACCCGGCCTCAACGCGCGAGTTCGTTACTCCCGCATGTCAATTGCTATTCTAGTTTTAGTCATCTTTATTTCTGTACTTCTTTTTACTGTCAACCAGGATATGAGCGCCTCTACCGCAGGCTATATTGCCATATTGATATTCCTTTTCCTGCTGTTTATCGGCGTGCCGGTAGCTACCTCTATGGCTTTAATAGGGATTTGCGGTTTCTGGCTAATGTCCGGTTCCAAGAGCGCCCTTGGGACAGCCGCATCGGTGCCTTTTTCAGCCGCATCGGAATATACCATGACGGTACTTCCTTTATTTATGGCTTTAGGCATGCTAGCCGACCTGGCCGGGTTTGCTGAAAAAGGTTTTAACCTGGCAAAAAAATGGACGGATCAGATCGGAGGGGGAATTGTCCATGCCACTGTAGTCGGCTCCGCCATTTTCGCCGCTGCTACCGGAAGCGGAGCGGCATCATGCGCCGTTCTAACCAAAATAACCATGCCTGAGATGCAAAAGAACGGAGTTAAAAAAACTATGGCTATCGGGGTGGTTGCTTCAGCCTCAACCCTTGCTGTGATGATACCTCCCAGCACACCCTTCGTGATTTATGCCATGCTTACCGGAAACTCCATTGGCAAACTGCTCATCGCAGGCATTATTCCCGGTGTGATTTGTGCCGCTATAATAATGCTGACAGTGTATATCAGGTGTAAGTTAGATCCCAGCCTTGTCGTTACAGACTCCGTTAGACACAGTACATGGAAAGAAAGATTCTCCGCCCTTCCGGGTGCATGGGGGGTTGCGCTTATCGTGATTGTGATTATCGGCGGAATCTTCTCCGGCTTTTTTACACCCACCGAAGCCGGCGCTGTAGGTGCTTTCGTGGTGCTGGTAGCCGCCCTGGCTTTAGCAAAAGGTAAGAGAAGGCGGATATTCCCTGTACTTGCAGATTCGGCAGAACTCGCCAGTACCATCCTGTTTATTGTTATTGGAGGAACGCTTTTCGGCAATATGATATCTGTTACCCGGTTGCCGGTAATGCTGAGTGAATGGGTCGTCGGTCTAAATATCTCCCCCATCTTTATACTGTTATGTATAATTTTCATATATATAATACTCGGTTGTTTCCTGGACGCTCTATCAATCTTGATTGTTACTATTCCGATAGTCTACCCTATTATTTTAAAGCTGGGCTATAATCCGATATGGTTCGGGGTTCTAATGGTACAAAACATGGAAATCGCAGCGATTACGCCGCCGTACGGTATGAACCTGTTCATTCTCAAGGGATTAATGCCGGGAACCAGCATGGGCGAAATATTTCGCAGCGTCCTATGGTTCATCCTGCCTCTGGTAATCAGTATGGGTATTTTTATTGCTTTCCCCCAGATAGTGCTGTGGCTCCACAACCTGATGTCTGGATGATAGCTTCCGACCAGTCACTCCTGGATTGCCGGGAAGTACCATGTATTGTCTCCCGAACCGAACTCCCAAAATATAGTTCTAAATAGAATGGATTATGATGGGTTCTACAGGTTCGACTTTCATTAGCTGCCAGCGAAACGCCGTCAATTCTATCCCTTGAAGATGTCGCTTGATGATGAAGGAAACGGTGTAGCAGGTTTCCAAATATCTCAAGGTTATTTTAAGACTATCAGGGTTCATCCATACTCCATATGCATAGACCATCTCCGGCAGGTCATCAGCCACGTGCAATACGCTCAGCCTGTCGATCCCGTCCAGGCTGATATGAACGCAGAATGAATGATTCCCGCTGCGGATTTCCGCGACGATTTCCCCTTTGCCTTCGGAAAAAGTGATGTATTCAATGCCCCTGGGCGCTTTATGGGACAACATATTATAGGCGCCAGGGAACAATTCTACATCGTTCCGGTCAAACCGGTACGTCCGACCCGTGGTAAAGAGTTCCTGCTGCGGAATGACGGCATATTCCGTCCGGGGCAAAGACAAACACGGCATCAGCGCGGCCAATTTTAAATCCCCCGAATCGGAACCCCGAGCTTCAATCAGGTATTGCCATGTTATATCGAGCGTTTTCTGGGCTAAAGGGCCGTCAGCCATCTGGTTGATCGATATGACCATATCCAGATCAGGTACAACGATGACAAACTGCCCGTGGGCTCCGTCAAATCGGTAGACCCCAGAAGGCCGGCACATCCATATCTTGTATCCATAGCCGACACGGTTGTCGGCAGGTTTTTCGTTTTCGTTGTCAATCTGCTTTGAGGTTGCCGCTTTGACCCATTGTTCGGAGAGAATCCGTTCTCCGCGCCACACCCCGGCGTTCAAATACAGCAGGCCGAGTCTCAGATTATCCTCTGTGGTAGCAAAGAGACCGCCGCCGCCATATTCCAGCCCATCCGGGTGTTCAATCCATTTCAGGCGTCCGGCATTGATGCCGATTTTATCAAAAAGACGTGTTTTTAAAAAGTCCATCAACCCAAGCGAAGTCTTTTTCCGGATGACAGCGCCTAATACGGATGTTACCACGCCGGAGTAATAAAAATGGCTGCCAGGTACGTATAAGAAATCCGAAGCAAAGAAATCATTAAGCCAGGTTGGCTTCGTCCGATCCTGCATGGCATTATTGCCGGCCCCCATGGTAAGCAAATGTTGAACGGTCAATGCCTTGAGGTTGCCGGAAATATTATCCGGCATGAATTCCGGAAGAATATCGACAAGTTTTTCATCCAGTGATAAACGGCCTGCGGACATCAAAATTCCTACCGCTGTTGCCGTATAGGATTTGGTCAGGGACTGGAGACCATGGATTAACCCCGGAGAATACGGTTTCCACCATCCTTCAGTACAAATCTTACCATGCCGGGCAATCATAAGGCCGTGCAGTTCCGCGCCGCAGGCCTGCAGCTTTTCAATATAATCCAGGATAGCATTACCGGATAATCCGACACTTGCCGGGTTTACTCGTTCAAGATCGGTTTTCATATGAAATCTCCCTATTCAATTTGTTTTACAGATAAACGAAGGGCTCTCCGGAGTCTGAAAAACTGACCGGGATTCCTTGCAGAAGCGGCGCTAGAAGGTTGGCCAACTCTTTCATGCCCGGTTCTTCGCTCCGTTCATGCCCGACGACGATCATCGTTTTATTGAATCCTAAAGCGGCCGCGTCACGGATATATGCGCTGAGCGTCCATTCCGTGATTTCGCCGCAGATCATTACATCCAGTTGCTCGTCATGCATCAGCGCGGCCGGCATTTCTTCCGTGCCGAGTCCGAGGCTTCCCCCGCCGACCAATATGCCGACACGGCTGCATTTCGCTGCCAGGTCGCCAACTATCTGAATAACCTTCAAGCCAAGGTTTTTCTTTAAAAATTTAACCAGAGCCGATACTGTGGTAGGAGGAATCGTGTAGCAATGGGGCAATTGAAGATCTTTATTCAGATAATCCGTCCAACCTAATTGTTTCAGCAGTCCGGCATAAATCAGGTCGGCGTTGCCGCGATGCATATGATCGTGGTACCGCCAGACCGATAGCCGGTTAGCATCGATTAAAGCCTTTTTCTGCTGATAAACCGGATCAGCTTTAATCCAGTCCAGGCGATCTGAACCTGTAAAATAGGTTGGTTCATGGGTGATAATCAGGTTAGAGCCCATGGCGGCGGTCCGGCGGATTACGTCGACGGTGGCCATGAACGTAGTAACAACACCAGTGACCTGATGCTCCCAGCTGCCTTCAATAAGCTGGTCGCATGTTTTTTCAAACTGCCTTCCGCCATTTAAAGCCAGGACAATATCGACGACTTCTCTGACATTCATTACTGTCACCTCCAAACCATGTATTTAAAGAACTAAAGTATGCTTATTCCCATCCGGCCCGGAATACGATATCGAGCAGGCGTATGATTTCAGATCTGCGATCAGTTCCGCCGCATACCATCCACCGGAGCGTTTGATGGTTAATACCGAGCCGCTCGAACTCGTCTCGCACTCGCCGCCGAAGGCGGGAAATTCATTGCGAAACCGCATCAATTTAATAATTTTTTGCACAACAGGCCGTTCGACTTCCCAGGCAATCTCCTCTGCTGTATAGGAATGCCGGTTAATGTCGCGGCCGTTTCTGGTCGATTCCACCAATTCGATGTCGTTCTTGCCGGCCAGCATACCCACATAGTATACCTGCGGAATGCCGGGGGCAAACATCTGAACGGCGCGGGCAATCGTGTAAGCGTCATCATTATTACCCAAGGCTGAATAATACGTGCAGTTGACCTGGTAAATGTCCAGGTTTTTATAGTCGGCTGTGTTGTAGATTCTCTTAATATTGGCGCCTTTTTCAAAAAGAAGGCCTTTAGTCATTTCTATCTGTTCGTCGGTCAATAAGCCGCGCACATCAATAACGCCGATGCCGTCATGCGTATCCAGCGTGGTAAACTGCTTCCGGGGACAGATCCGGAGCCAATGAACCAGACTAGCTGCCTCGCCGGTATGGAGAGCGTGCAACAGGAGCATGGGAAGAGCAAAATCGTAGACCCAATAGCCTTTTTCAGCGAGCGTCATCTGGAGGGTGTAATGTTCGTGCATCTCAGGGAGGATTTCAACCTGGTACGGTGAAAGGATTTTCTCAACACGGTTCAGCATTTCCCAGATTTCCGGTTCTTCAAAGAAACAAGTACCGCCAACCTTTTTAGGAGTATAGGCAAAGGCATCCAGCCGAACCAAAGCGGCGCCGTGACCGGCTAAAACCTGGAGATTATCTTTAATATACTGCCATGTGACATCGTTATGAATATTCAGATCCATCTGGTCGTCGCCAAAGGTGCACCAGATTTTTTCCCTGGTGCCATCATTGAATGTGACTTCAATGTAAGGCGCGCGCGGTTTTCTCCGGTAAATTTTCCCGATGTTTTCGGCGGTCGGCTCGCCGCCCGGCCAAAATTCATTGTACCGGATGAACATGCCCGCATAAGGAGATTTATCTTTCCCGGCAATAAAATCCTGGAAAGGGAGCGATTGTCTGGATAAATGGTTGATCATGAAATCATACATCAAGAAGTACTTTTCCGAAAGCCTGTCGATATCGTTCCAGTCACCGTACTCAGGGTCTACAATATCATAACGCAGCGGTGAAAATCCTCGATCCGACGAGGATGGATAAAACGGCAAAATATGCACGCCGGCAACAGCATCTTTAAAATACCGGCCTAAAATATGCTCCAACTCAGAAATGTTCCGGCCCAAGCTGTTGGCATATGTAATCAGCATGACGCCATTTTTTAGTTTCAAATTATATCTGCCTTCATGTACGAATTAAATGCCGTACTTTATGGGTAATTATAGCTTAATTATTGCTTGAATGCATTCGTCCGACAAAAAGGTATTGCGCCAAAATTCCGGCTGCGACGCAGCGTCAGGGACAGCCGACTTGAAGGTCTTGTCACCGTTAGCGCCCCGTTTTTGGTCGCCCAAAAAAACGCCGTTGGTGCCCGGATGCAGTATGAATTATATTTTGTTTTTCACTGACAGCCAAGCTGTCACTGACTTGGTATATAATGAAGTAATAATTACTAATTCCAGCGGGTGAAATTAGTCTTAGCTGAATATGACATAGTAGTAGATTAACCCAATACATATTTTTTTTGTAATTATTGAACTTAGACGGAAGAAGAGAGTAATGATGACAAACTCGATAAAAATAGATAGCAGTGTTGCTGTTTAAGTCAGGGACGGAACAGTTTTACGTGCCGATGTTTACCGCCACAACGACCGGCAGAAGCACCCGGCGTGCACGATACCACAAGTCATTTCTGAAGGAAGAGTTCATTAAACCCGGCGAGGTAAATGAATATGTTATAAACATGGAAACAGCCAGCCAGATGTTCCGGAAGGGCCATAAGATCCGTTTAGATATCTCAAGCAGTAACTTCCCTGAGTACGACCGGAATATGAACACCGGCAATTCCCCCGGGGAAGACGCAAGAGGAATAACAGCTAAACAACAAATATTCCATGAATCCCAATATGCATCATACATCGATTTACCAGTGATAGCGGCGGTTGAATAATTGTAGTTTATGATGAATAATATATAGTGTTGGCTGTTATCAGTAATAAAATGGCATCAAGCCTTTAAACCAGGGAGGTGTAGATGGGTTGAAATCTTTAAAATCAACCGGAGTACAAAACTCAGTATCACAAATAAATTTTTCCAGGAGGTCTATCTGATGAAAAAATGGCTTTTTATACTATTAGCTATTTCGTTAATCTCGGTCTTGTTCCTTAACGCCTGTTCCCAGGCGGAACCGACTACAACAACAAGCACCGCAACAACAGCGCCGGCAACCAAGACCACAGCGCCGGCAACCACGACTGCGCCGGCAACCACAACTACAGCGCCGACAAGCTCAACCGGAGCCAAGTACGGCGGCACATTTAAAATACTTACAAACTTGACGATGACCAATATCGGTAACCCGGGTAAAGATCTACCCCTGGGCGACACAATATACTCCCTGGCCGCCTGCGAGTACCTTACCTCCAGGGATAACAAAGACGCAAGTGTTATCCCGCAACTGGCTACAGCCTGGCAAGCCAGCCCCGACAATAAATCCATCACCTTCACCCTCCGAAAAGGCGTTAAATTCCATGATGGTACAGTATTCGATGCCCAGGCCGCCAAATACAGTCTTGACCTAGCAGTAAATGGGAAACTGGCATCAGTGGGTAACATAGCGAGCGTAGATGTTGTCGACGCAAACACCATCAAGGTAAACCTGAAGCAGATAGATTTATTTATACTGCAAGGTGATATCAGGGTTATCATGGTATCCCCGACATCGCATGCAAAAATGGGCAATGACGCGATGTTCCATCCAGTTGGGACCGGCGCGTACAAGTTTGCCAGTTACCAGAGCCAGGTGAGATTGACATTTGACAGGTTCGATGACTACTGGAAAGGCAAACCCTACCTGGACCATCTCGTCATCGAATTTATTGCCAGCGAAACAACCATGATAGCTGCTTTTAAAGCCGGCGATGGTGACGCTGTGATACGTATCAGCGAGCAACCGATTTCACAACTGAAACCTTTGAATATCGGGCTTAATACCGCGCCTACGGCCGCGTGGGGTATGATTTATAACAGCAAAGACCCCGCCTCCCCCTTCTATAACCTTAAAGTCCGGCAAGCGGTTTCTTACGCTATCGACGCGCCCGCAATAGCCAAAGCGCAATCCTACGGCGAACAGTCGTACACCAATCAATTTGCTGCAAGACCGGAAGTCCCCGGCACCACCTACAATCCTGACGTGGTTGGTTACCCGTATAATCCGGATAAGGCCAAAACACTGCTGAAAGAGGCCGGCTATACCAATGGTTTTACTACTAAACTCTTTTACCTGAATGTTCCTGATCTAACGAACCTGAGCACAGCAGTAGCCGGTTACCTGAATAATGTCGGCATCAAGGTTACGATGGATGCCGGCGATCCCGCCCGCTGGGCCACAGAAACCCGCTCCGAATTCAGCGGCATCGCCCCGTTCTACATTTCTGTAAATCCGCTCGAAAACATGGCGAACCAGTTCTACTACCAGCTTGGAGGCATCGCTGCAAGTGCGGGTGGTCGATGGCCCGTTGCTACCATGCCGGCTGATTATCTAGCCCTGGTTAAACAGGCAGCGGCTGAACCCGACCAGGCTAAAAGAACAGATCTGTTCAAGCAAATGAATAAGATGATCATCGATACTTACTGCCTGGCTACTCCCGTTTACGTGGGGGTTACAGGTGCTGCCTACAATCCGCTTGTCGTTCACGATTTTGACGTATCAGTTCTTAACGCCACTTACTGGCATCCTGACTACGTCTGGGTAACAAGATAAACCTTTATCCGTTAAGTAAAAACACCTTAATAACAGGATAAAACAGCGTAAGGGGGAAGGGTGTTAGGTGCTGCTTCCTAATGCTCTTCCCCTTACTTACAACCGGAATAAATCGATTAGCAAAGAACCTATGTTATACTATTTTCAGAGACTGCAGTCAATAAAGGAAAACGAATAGGAAATGGCCAGATACATTCTGCTCCGTCTTTTACACGGATTTATCGTCATAATTATCGTCAGTATATTTGTTTTCCTGATGATGCGCCTTCTTCCCGGCGATCCGGTACTTCTATATCTGGACAGGGCCGCGATAGTGAATGTCGAGCCGGAAACTTTGGAAAAACTTCGCGCAGAATTCGGGCTTGATAAACCGCTCATCGTACAATATCTGAATTGGATAAATGACATTCTTCACGGCGATCTCGGAACGTCTTTATTTCAAAGGCTGGCTATCTCCTCCATCATTAAACAGAGCTTCCCTATCACTGCGCACCTGGGTATATTATCGCTCCTGATCAGTTCAATCGTAGCCATTACCGCCGGCATAATAAGCGCGTTGAAGAGAGGAAGCTGGCTGGACACCCTAGTGACTTCCCTGACTAATATAGGTGTCAGCGCCCCGATATTTTGGCTGGGAATACTATTAATATATCTTTTCGGGGTACATCTTAAGTGGCTGCCGATATACGGGTATACTTCGCCTTTCGAAAATCTCTGGTTGAGTACCAAACAGGTCATCATGCCGGTCGTCTGTCTGAGCGTCATTTCAATATCGTTTATTACACGCCAAACCCGTTCAAGTATCCTTGAAATCATCAAGAATGACTATGTCAGAACAGCCTGGGCCAAGGGCCTTAACGAACGCACGGTTATCACCAGGCATGTCTTAAAAAACAGTCTTATACCGATTGCCACGCTGATAGGTTTGCAGGTGAGCAGTATTATCAGTGGTTCAGTGCTCGTGGAGACCGTTTTCAATATACCCGGTGTTGGCAGAATGATGGTCAACGCCCTGTTCTCACACGATTATCCGATTGTCCAGGGGGGTGTTCTTCTAATCGCGACTTTTGTCATCGTCATGAACCTGCTGGTGGATATTTCTTACGGCTGGCTCGATCCGAGGATACGATACACATAGGTGTTGAAAAATATGACAATCAAGCATGAAATTGAAATGAAATACGAAGAAACGCCGCCCCGCATAAGCGAAACACGGCGCTTTCTTAAAGTATTTTTCAGCCGGAAAGTCGTAGTCTTCGGTTCAATCGTGATTTTAGCGATGATATTAACGGCGATATTCGCCCCTCTTATAGCGCCCTACGAACCCGAAAGAATAGACATGGCCAAC
Organism: Dehalococcoidia bacterium; assembly: GCA_041300405.1. GTDB lineage: Bacteria > Chloroflexota > Dehalococcoidia > Dehalococcoidales > RBG-16-60-22 > Fen-1077. Next base: position 16,616 of record JBGLNK010000001.1, read on the forward strand.
CGTCTGCTGCAACCCAATGAGGAACACTGGCTCGGCACTGATTTCCACGGCAGAGATACGTTAAGCCGCGTTATCTTCGGAAGCAGGGTTTCCTTATTAATCGGAATTGTTGCGGTCAGCTTCGGGGCTGCGTTAGGTATGGGGCTGGGATTAACGGCCGGATACATCGGCGGCTATATAAATGCCATAATCATGAGGCTTATGGACGCGTTAATGGCCTTCCCTGGATTATTGCTGACCCTTATCATCGCTACCATGCTCGGAAGCGGATTGAGAAATGTAATAATCGCACTTAGTATCGGCATGGTGCCTATGTTTGCACGTTTAACGCGCGGACAGGTTATTTCTTTGATTGAAAATGATTATATTCTTGCCGGACGGGCCATGGGCGCCAGCAGCCTGCGTATCATGCTAGTACACTTGCTGCCGAACTGCTTCCCGGTGCTAATCGTTGCTGTTACGATGATGCTGGGAATGACCATCCTTGCCGAGGCCGGCCTGAGCTTTCTGGGCGCGGGTGTTCCCCCGCCGACACCTGCCTGGGGAGCTATGGTAAGTGACGGTTACAGGGATCTGTCTACTAATCCTGCCCTTTCTCTGGCACCAGGCGTAGCCGTCATGCTGCTCGTGTTCGCTTTTAATATGGTGGGAGATGGACTCAGAGATGCTTTGGATCCAAGACTTAGAGGCATCCTGTAACTTTTGATCTTGATCCCCCCATTCACCATTTGAAAGAGGTAAAAACCTGAACAAGTTGCTGGAATATTATCAAGAGTTGTTTCACAGGGACAAGGTGTCCCCTCCCCCATTCGGCTGGATAATATTTATCAGACGCTAAAACCTATCCTAAATACAAGCTGGTTAGTGCTTCCGATTTTTTCAGAAATATCAGTGGTCCAAGCTGCTGGAAAATCCTAAGTAACAAACTAACTGGTTTTTATAACTGCTGGCATAGAAGAAGGTTGGGGAAGAATACTCCACCCCAACCTTTTCATTTTTCAATAAGCGTGCTTGCGCGCCTAATTCCGGTTTAAGTTATATTGCCGCTGTAACTACTTGACCGGCTGTAAGGCTCCAGGTCACCAACAGCGATACAAGGAAAGCGCCAACGTAGATATGCCCTGTCTTGCGATAGAAGTAGGTATTAACCAGGGCGACAATTACGAATATCGGTATCAACTGGTAAATAACACAGGTTAACAGCGATTCAGAAGCATAAGTCAAGGCGCCGCCGGATATTAACGGAATATACTGGACAGCCAGCAGAACCAGGAAGCCCAAAACCATGAGTACGATGTTAATCAGCATTTCTTTACCCATGCTCATCTCTTTACCTTCTTTACCGCCGGGACGTAACTGTCCATGCATGGCAAGAGAAAGAATAACAAAGAATGCCGCAAAGGGTATCAAGTAGCTCAGGAAGATGCGGAAGTGAAGAGCGTCCATTGGTTTGAACGTTACGACCCAGTAACGAAAATCAGTCTTGAAGAACCACGCCGAGACCGCCAGTGTCAAATAGGCGATAAAGGCAATGGTTAAAGCGAGGAGGAAGGATTTGATAATCTTCATCCACCCTACGCCCATAAAACCGGTACCCCAGCTAAGACCGTAGTCTGCGGCAGAGGCCTTGCGGTTGAACACAAAGTGCCAAAACAGGAAAAGCCCCAATGAGATAGCACCAATCAGCAGCACCCAGAGCATTAACTGGTTGGTAATACCTTGAGGGAATAATGTGCTGGCATTAAACTCCCAATCGGTTGCAAGCCCGGTAAAATGCAAATAGAAAGTGGCCGGAATACCGGTAAAAAGAACAGCACCTACCAACCATAGAATCCATCCCTTAACGCCATTAATCAATCTAGGAGCAGATGGAGCCATTTGCAATTCTCTAAAGAAACCTACACTATTAGTAAGGAGGCTGCCGACAGGGAACAGCAGCAGTATCATACCGATCATGGCAATTAAAGTGCCGATTTCTTTCCAGTGCCAGACCTGGTTGGAAGCTGGAATTTGCTGACCGCCGGTCAGAGTTTTCTGGAACCAGTCAACCGCGGCGCCGACCGTGCCGGAATGCTGCATGTCAGCCGGATGGATAACCGGCGGCATAACAAGTTGTCTAGCCGTACCGTCAGTAATAGAGCCGTAGATTTTTCCAATTTCTACCGGCTGAGTTGTGCCGAACTGTGCTTTGAGCCGGTTAGCATTGACCACATTCGAAGGGACAGTCATATCAACGGGATCAGGGTTTTGGGGGTCGAAACTTCCCCACATAGTTGAAGTAAACTCATCCCATTTTGAAAAGACGACACAAAGATTACGAGGCCAGGTAGCATCACCGGCAGGAACACCGAAGATGCCGCCTGTTCCCGAGCCTTCCAAAACCATGGATTTATAACCGTCTTTAAATACATTTGCCGCGTGCCCGATAGCCCAGCCTCCCATGGAATGGCCTTCCATGCCGATATTGTCCTTATCAACAATGTCAAGGCTTCTCAGGTACGCCAAGCCATCAATTCCGCCAAAAGCATTAGCAAAAGCCGGCGGGTCGGAATAGCCGTGGCCGGTCTCATCGAGGGCAAGGACAACATAGCCGCGGCGTGATAACTCAATTGCAAAACTGCCCTGTTGTTCACGCGAGTTGAAATATCCGTGGATACAAAGAACTCCGGGAGCGGGAGTTGTATTGGTGACACCATCAGGGATATAGAGCAAAGCGCTCATTACCGTTCCGTTAGTACCTACAAAGCGAATGTCCCGGACATCTACTTTACCAAAATTGGTTTGCACCAGATTTGCTAATAAACCACCTGCCAAGATTAAGATAAGAGCAATCCAGAGTAATACAACTGCTCGCCTGGAGTGGCTTTCATTCTGCATTTTTTCCTCCTACGAATAAATAGAGTTATAGCTGAGCTATAAATAATTAACAATATGCCGTAAATATATTCAGGGTAATACGACCCGTAAGGAGGGCAGAGGTGAATAGTCAATATTCTGTTATACTTTCACCTCCTTCGTTTGATGAAAATTAACTGTGATAGTATAAAACAATATATTTCCAATTGCAATACATTTCAATATTTAAAAAACAAAGAGTTGACAATTCACTTTTTTGAGATATATAATGAGCCAACAAAAAAAATTACGCAAATGTCTAATAAAGATAATGTCGCAATAACGTATATTCAGTTAACAGTGTTTACACTTCTTTTTGTTACCGGAGTAACGGTATACCCCGTTGACTAAAGTAACGAGGGTTTCGAACCGGGAATCCGTAAGTAAATAATAAAAAATAAAAATTTGTCAGGAGGAATAAAACAATGAAGAGAAGACTACTTCTCATCATGCTTGCTATTGTTGTCATCAGCAGCATACTGATAACAGGCTGCGCCGAAAAAGCGCCAACCACGACCGCCGCACCAGCAACTTCAGCATCACCTACGACAACCAATCCATTCACCGCAACAGCTGCTCCACCACCGGCGACAAGTATGGCGGCAACAACCACGGCAGCCACTAAAGTGGTGTCTACGGGCACGCTGCGCGTGGCCGAGCAGGATTACGCTTATGAATCGTTCGACCAGATTTTCTACACGACTTTTTGGGGCTGGGCTGTTTTTGACCCGTTAATCACTGTTGATAAAAATGCCAATTTTGTTCCGTGTGTAGCCGATAGCTACTCATTAAGCGCCGACGGCCTGACCTGGACTTTTAAAATCCACAAGGGGATCAAGTTCAGCAACGGAGACCCGCTTACCGCCGCTGACGTCAAATTCTCCATCAACCGCTTTTCCTCGAACGTCTCTTCAAATCCCTGGTCAGCTTACCTGCGAAAAAATTTTAAATCCGACGCAGTGGTTGATGAATATACTTATACCTATACCTGCAATACCCCGGAACCGCCACTGGCTATTCCTTTCTCTAACGTACTGATCATCCCCAAAAACTACGTCGAGAGTTTGGGACAGGATAATTTCCGCAAAAATCCGATAGGTTCGGGACCATACAAGCTCACGAAACTGGTATCACGTACTTCTATGGAGCTGGAAGCAAGGCCGGACTACTGGGGGCAGGTTGCTCCGTGGAAGACAGTCATCTCTTATATGGTACCGGAAGAATCTACGCGTATCGCCATGCTGAAATCAGGTGACATTGACGTTGCTTTCACGATCACTCCGGACAGGCTGGTCGCGATGAAAAACCTGGGCTACCAGTTGAAGGAAGTCGGGCTTGCCACCCTGGGGAACATCAGCTTTTTACAGACCTGGCAGACAGAAGGCCCGACCAAGGATATCAGGGTTCGTCAAGCCATGTCTTATTCTGTTAACCGCCAGGAGATGTGCGATACTTTCTACAAGGGCTTAGCAGTACCGGGCGGCCGCTGGCAAATGCAGACCGGCGTCTACGGATGGGACCCGTCATGGCAACCTGACACCTATGACGTCGCAAAAGCCAAACAATTATTGGCAGATGCGGGTTATCCTAACAACTTCAAGGACCCGGTAATCAAAATCTACGCGCAGGCTTATCACATGGACATGAGCCAGATGCTCGTGGGTTACTGGAATAAAGTAGGCATCCAGACCAAGATAATTACACTCGATTCTCTGCAATACTCCAAGTTATTCTTTGCATTTAACAGAGATCCCAAGAGCGATGCAAACGGTGCCGTTATCCCGTGGGTGTACGGCGGCACATATAACAGCCTCTACCATTCAGCCAACATGTTCACCTCTACCGGTATGCACGGTACAGGTGGTCCCAATGAGGCGAAAGCGGGCGGAGCCGACGAGCTTTATAAAAAAGCGGCCAGCCAACTTGACCCTGCACAAGCCGTGAAAGATTATACTGCGTTCATGCAATACGGCTATGATATGTGGGTTAATGTAGGTATGATGCAGGTGAAAAACTACGCGGTATTTTCACCGGCTGTCGGCGACATCCTGGGTCCGGTGTACCAGGGTTTCTGGGGCACTCTGAATACCATTCAGCATGCTAAATAACCGGAAGAAACAAAGCGTCTAAAGCTATTGAACGAGATTCCGGGGGGTTAATAACTTCCCGGAATCTCACAGGATAGAAATAATCAGAAAATGAGAAAGTAAATAAGAAGCTCCGGCTGTCAACATTAAACAGCAGAAATTGCTCTGCCGGAGGTAAGTTAGCATATTTGACACAACAGATTAATAACTTATATTATGTGATAAATAATTATTAGAGTTGCGGCTCTTATTTCGGATTGAATGCCTGGTCCATTGAAAAATCATTAATTTTAACAATTAATCATGGTTAAAAACGTCAATAATATTAGTTTGAAATTAGTTAGGGAAATGTAGATGATTCGCTTCGTCCTATTTCGGTTACTGCAAACAATTATAGCTCTCCTCGGCATTTCCATTATGATTTTTCTACTGGTCCGCGCTACAGGTAACCCTATAGACCTGATGAGGCAAAATATCGCCTCAGAAGAAGATGTGGCCAGGATGAAAGCTGATTGGGGACTTGATAAACCGTACCCGGAACAGTACTGGCTCTTTATTAAAGGGGCTGTTCAAGGTGACTTCGGAAAATCGATACTTAGAGGGCGTCCGGTAATGGAAATGATTGCCCAAGCTGCGCCCAATTCCATAAGACTGGGTCTTATAACCTTCATCGTCAGTATGACGGTGGGAACGCTTTTAGGGGTACTCGCTGCTATTAAGCGCGATTCCTGGATAGATAATATCGTTAAGTTTCTGGCCGTTCTGGGGCAAGGATTACCGGGCTTTTGGGTAGCTATCGTATCCATCTGGTTTTTTGCCACCCCTGATTTTTTTGGTCGTCCTCTGTTGCCATCCTTTGGAACTGCAACCGCGGCAAATTACGTACTGCCGGTAGGATGCCTTGCATTTTTCCTGCTGCCGGGAATGATGCGTCTGGTCCGTTCCAGCATGCTGGACGTCCTGGACAGCGAATATGTAAAGCTGGCGAGAATCAAGGGACTTCCTGAGAGAATAGTTATCTGGAAGCATGCTTTCCGGAACGCCCTAATAGCGCCACTGACCGTAGCCGGAATGCTTTTAGCTATGCTTGTTTCCGGTGCGGTGGTTATCGAGACGGTTTTTGCCTGGCCCGGCCTGGGCAAGCTGGGCGTTGATGCCATGATAGCGCGCGATTTCCCGGTATCTCAAGCCCTTGTTGTATTGGTAGCCACACTGATTCTTTTAATAAATCTGGTAGTAGATATCACCTACGCATATATCGACCCGCAAATCAGGTACCAGAGAACATAGAAATGAGTATAGAAAGAAATAAAGCTGAAGTTATCATCAAAGGCTATAAAAAGAGCAAGCCGGCTACTTTACAGCTGAACTTTGTTATCCCGGTGGCTATTCTATCCCTCCTTATAATTGCGGCGATATTCGCGCCTTTACTGGCGCAGTATCCACCTGACGAGACCGAGCTAACGAATATGAAGCAACCCCCCGCTTTTATGGAGGGCGGCAGCTATGCCCATTTCCTCGGTACGGATCATCTCGGCCGGGATATCTTGAGCCGCATTATCTACGGCGCCAGAGTGTCTCTAAGCGTTTCGCTCCTGGTTATTCTGATCACAGCCACTATCGGCACGATATTGGGTATAATCGCAGGTTATTCAGGAGGACGTACTGAATCCATTTTAATGCGTATAACTGACGTCTGTCTTTCTCTGCCCGCTATACTGATTGCACTGCTTCTGGGCACTATCCTCGGGCCGTCCTTCTTAACCGTAGTATTGGCGCTTTCAATATTCGGTTGGGCTGGTTATGCGCGTATTATCCGGGGAGAATCATTGAGACTGCGTAACGCCGATTTCGTCTCGCAAGCTCGTATAATCGGCAGTTCCCCTTTGAGAGTCATGGTCAAACATATCTTCCCTAATGTAATCAATCCCTTGATTATTATGGCCACTATGCAGGTGGGCCTGGTAATTTTAACTGAATCTACTTTAAGCTATCTCGGAGCCGGTATGCCTGCCAGTACAGCTTCATGGGGGGCAATGGTATCCGACGGCAGAAACCTCATCGATATTGCCTGGTGGGTATCGTTCTTCCCTGGCATGGCTATCGGGCTGGTAGTTCTTTCCGGTAACTTCCTGGGCGACTGGTTGCGTGATAAGCTTGACCCGAGGTTGAGGCAAGTATGAGCGAGATTATCCTTAAAGTTGAGGATCTGCATACCGCTTTCTTCACCCGCAAGGGTGTGGTCAAAGCTGTTGACGGGATAAGTTTCTACGTACGCGAGGGAGAAACACTGGGCATCGTCGGCGAATCCGGCTGCGGCAAGACGGTGACAGGCATGTCTCTCATGCGTTTGCTGCCGGAGCCTGCGGGCAGGATTATCGGCGGCAAGATATTATTTGACGGCAGAGACCTGGTCGAACTGACTAAAGACCAGATGAGAGCCTACCGCGGTAAAATGATTTCCATGATACTCCAGGACCCGATGACTTCACTTAATCCGGTCTATACAATCGGCGACCAGATCTCCGAATCAGTGCGCCTGCACCAGGCTCTTCCCGATGATATGATTGAGCCGGAAGTAATTTCTTCGCTGCGGCTGTTAAAGATTCCAGCGCCGGAGCAGAGGCTCAATGACTATCCTTTCCAGCTGAGCGGCGGGATGAGGCAGCGCGTGGTAGGGGCAATTTCCATGTCCTGCCACCCGCGCTTGCTTATCGCCGATGAGCCTACTACAGCCCTTGACGGCTAAGGGACAACACGTAGTTCGAGTCCCGTACGGTGGTGAATCACAGACGTTTGGTGTTAAAATGTCTTAAAATGTCATTCGACTACCCTGAGGAGGAAACTAATGGGCGCCGCTTTTCAGCAATATATGGAACAATTACACCCGTCTTTTGAGCAACTAGTGAACAAGACGCCAGTGAGCATCCTGGATCTCCCTAAGGAACTTCCACGACAATGTGTTTATCTTTTTAGCGAAGCTGGGCGTCACCTCTATATTGGAAGGTCAAACAATTTCCGTACCGCCTTCGCCAGCACTCTATCGATGGCGCTCAACACAATCAGGCCGTATTCGCGTTTAGGTTAGCCCGGGAATCGACGGGAAAGACAACAGCAAGCTATAGGCCTGAGGGTTCCCGGGGCTCCCTTTTAACCGATTCCGATTTCGCTAAGGCATTTCTCTCTGCTAAGCAACGTGTGAGAGCAATGGACCTAAGGTACGTGGAAGAGGTAGACCAGCTCCGTCAAGCTTTGCTTGAAATCTATGCATCGGTGGTCCTCCGAACCCCTTATAATGACTTCGCTACCCATTAAAGCACTAGCGTTCAAATCCAACTTGCTAGCCCGTGTTGTTCAATATATAGAACTTTCAGAGCAGAGTCTGCGTTTGCCTGATTGGTTCGATTTCCGAAGGATGGGCCCAACAATCAGATGATTTGTGACTTTACGTATCGATTATTAATATTTAGTTAGTGTCGCTTGTCACCGGTGTATGAGAAGTATAATATGTCAGTGGGGCCAATTCTCACCCACTGGCAGCTCTGCCCGCCAGATCGTCTTTAATGAGAAGTGGAGGTCGAGGGATGTGAGACAATGACAAACATTACCGGTGGGAACATAATGTTCGTTGTTTTATCCTTCGAGGGTCCGGATCGCTACTCTTTCGCCGGTGGCCTTGCGGTCAGGGTCACTAACCTTTGCAATACTCTGTCAGATGCGGGCTTCTTGACGCACCTCTTCTTCATCGGCGACCCCGGGGAGCCAAGCGAAGAGACCACACGTGGGAAACTGACATTACACCGCTGCTGCCAGTCCGTGAGCGAGCGGTATCCGAGTGACGTGTATGAAGGAGAGAACCAGAAAATACTGGACTTCAACCAGACAGTCCCGTCATACCTGATAGACCATTTGGTAAAGCCTGCGATCCAGGAAGACGGAATTGTCTTCATTTTGGGCGAGGAGTGGCACACCGCCGAGACTATGTGTAATATCAGCGACCAGCTAAAAAGCGCGGGCTTCCGGGACAAGGTAATTATGTTCTGGAACGCTAATAATACGTTCGGTTTTGACAGAATAGACTGGGGTCACCTGAGAGATTCATCCACGATCACCACAGTAAGTCGCTACATGAGACACATCATGTGGGGAATGGGCCTGAATCCGCTGGTAATTCCGAATGGCATCCCGAAGTCTTTGCTCACAAAGGTCGATAAGGATGCGGCCGCCCGAGTCAGAACGAGTGTATCCGCTGACCTGATGCTGACCAAAATAGCCCGGTGGGACCAGGACAAGGGGTGGTACCCTGCTGTTGAGGCGGTAGCCAGACTAAAGGCGGATGGTCTTAAGACGGTGCTGCTGACAAGGGGCGGAACCGAGCCGTATGGCGTAGATGTAATGAATCATGCGCGTTCGCTGGGTCTAAAAGTTGAAGAGGTGAACACCAAAGAGAACGCTACTTTCGAGGACTACTTACGGGCTATCGCGGGTGCCTGCGAAGCGGATGTTTTGAACGTGAAGTTCCACTGCCCGCAAGACTTTCTGCGAATATTATATCGCGCTTCGGATGCCGTACTGGCCAATAGTGGTCACGAGCCCTTTGGACTGGTTGGCCTGGAAACCATGGCGGCGGAAGGGATAGCGTTTACGGGCGGCACCGGTGAAGACTATGCGATACCGTTCCAAAACTGCGTGGTACTGGAGACGTCTGATTCCAAGGAAATAGAGGCTTATGTGATTTACCTGCTGACCCACCCTGAAGAAGGTGAGCGGATTCGTCGGCTGGCACGCCACACTGCCACTCTATTCACATGGGCGTCGGTGGTTAAGACTTTACTACGCAAGCTGGAGTACCAGGCTAACGTGCAGGGCAATACGACTCTTATCTTACCAGAATCTAGAACTGCTAATAGAACCGCTTATGTGACTATGAATAATAATAGCATACTCGGCTACAGACAAGGGCAGCCTAACGACAGGTTATGGAGGTTGTTGGACATGGCTAACAAACAGAGCCGGTTACCGGGAAAGCAGGAGGCGGAGAAGTTACTATCGGATGTTCCAGATCAGTACGTGTTCTTCTGCCAGGACGGGGTCATTCTAAGAAACATGAAAGATCTCGCGGAGGCCATGAGCAGGATGACTGATGTCATATTCACCCATCACTCGAATACCGAAAAGAGAGATTTCAGCAACTGGGTAAGGGACATAATCGGAGATTTTGAGCTGGCAAAGGAACTGGAGAAATTACGGGACCGGAGTAAGGCGGCCCAAATCGTGAGCCAAAGAGTAGCTGCGCTCTCCAAAAGACTAACTTAAACTTAAACAAATACGGGCGTTAATTCCGGTGGCAACGTCCTGGTTTATGGCAGCCGCATTAAACAATCTGGACGATTGTTTAAGCCACTGCGGTGAGTTTATGCCATCTACAACAGGACATCCAATCTGATAGATTGCATGCTAATCTAAGCTCGGGTAATATACCTGACGCGACGTCTAACCTAGACGAGGGTAACCGGTATAATAGCGGAAAATGTCGGATAACACCAAAATGTTAATTAGCCTATTTACCAAGCGGAAATGGCTAATCCCAGTTTTTCAAATCATAATAACCCCTGGCAACACGATAGCGAGAGATTTGTTGTCCGCCAAGCCAGAGTTGCGTTATTTTAATATCCCTCAGGCACTTTTCATAAGGGAAGTCTTCAGAGATGGCCATGGAGCCTAATAACTCGGCACCTTTGTTGATTATCTCCACAGCAGTGTCCCCAGCAAAGACCCTTATGGCCGCTGCCTTGGATATAAACTCCGGCGTCCACGGTGGACCGTATATATCCAGATGATCAAGCATGTAACTCAGGTTATAGATACTTGACCTCATCATATTGATGCCAATAGCCATATCTGCAAGTATTCCGGCTACTATGCTATGCTGCCTCACTGGCTTAAATCCCCCCAGGCGACTACCGGTATAATCCAGCGCTATTTCAAAAGCACGCTCGGCAATTCCCAGGGCCATGGTTGCTGAATGCCAGCCAGTTCCCGCGGCTATGAAATGGTAAAAATTGGCATCCATACCGGGACCAGCAAGCCGATATTCCTTGGGTACCCGAACGTTATCATAATGTACCGAACTATTTATCGATGTTTTGAACAACATCTTCTTTTCCGGTTTTCCAAATGTCAGCCCCGGTGTATCCTTGGGCACGTAAATCAAGGCAATACCGTCATCTCCGGCTTTGGGGTCAGCGGTGCAGATGGTCAAATAGCATTCCGCTATCCCGCCATGAGTGGGCCAGGCCTTGTTTCCATTTATCACATATTCGTCACCCTCTAGTTTAGCTGTTGTTTTAATTCCAGCACCTTTTAACAGAGGATTCTCAGAATCGGCTCCTCCAGCTTCATCGGTCATGGAAAGGCAGGCGTAGGTTAACTTGCCGCTACAGAATTTCCTTTGCCATTTTCTTCTACCTTTCTTAAGCTGGATTTCCCATTTCAATTCGTGTTGAGGCGATATTTATCCTTCGCCGCTCTGGGTACCTGGAGTATATGACCCTCTGGACTAGCTGTCAAGCCTACCTCAGAGCTGAGCCTCGCTTGCAGCCCGTAGCATCCAAGGGGCAGTACTAATAATCCCCGCCCCAAAGCTAAACCAGACGAGGCGTAGAAGTTGCTATGCTCATCGGCGAGATTGCAGATCAGCTCGCCGAGAATTTCGAGGCCGGGGTCTAGAAGATCAATGATAAATACAGCTAACGACGCGCTAACTCAGTCTGAATAGGAGGACCACATGGCACAAGAGGGGAACACACGAAAACAAGAAACACCGAGGCGGTTCCGTGTCGCTCGCGGAGATGCGTCAATCGACTCCATTCAGAAAAGGATTGAGAAGGACTACGGCCTTCCAACGGACAGTGTGAAGCTGGTTTACCCAGGCGGAAGGAAAGCCCGAGCAGATGCCAATGTGGATGCCTTTTTAAGGAATTGGGAACGAAATGGCTGATGATATCTTGGCTACTACAGATTAGCCGTATGTAGCGCTGCCTCTCTTCTTCCGGTATCCCAATTTACTAAAAAGTAAAACCAAAGTAGTAAACAGGTATTTAGTTCAGATTTTTAGTAGGATCCGAAACAACTTAATCGTCACTAATCACAATCGAGTGGTTGCACTTCTTACCACAAGCTTTGTACTTTTATCCAAGTCTGCACATATTTTCTTTCCCCCGCAGTGAAATCACTTATTATCGCCACCCCGTACCCTTCCCCAGATTGCCACTGCTTTTGATAGAGAATCAATGTTGGCCGTAGCATCTGGACCCTGATAAAAGCAGAGCTTCATACAATTATTCAGTACCAGAGCCCCCACGCCCTCAACGCCAGAACGGACAGCTGCCAGTTGCATCACGATGCTGACACAATCGCGGTCTTCGGCAATCATTTTCTGGATACCACGTAGCTGTCCCTCTAATCGCTTTAACCGCTGCAACAATATATCTTTAGAAACTTCAGCCTTTTCTTTTATATCCATTATCATGACCTCCACACAATCCTGTCTTGATAATACCATACCCCGTAGGGTATAATGCCACTGGTTATTTCCCCACAAACTGGATATATTTTAGCATTAACATTAGTCGAGCGTCAGCAAATAAATAGGAGGTTTGTTTAATGCACGCAACAATTCAAAAGCCGATTGACGAGATTCTGGAATATCTCAAGCCCGGTGAGCGGGTATTCGTCGTCGGCTGCGACAACTGCGCCGCCAAATGTCATTCCGGGGGCATCCCCGAGACTGAAGAAATGGCGAGACGCTTGAAAGAAAAAAGGGTAAACATTATTGGATGGTGTGTGCCCCAGCCCAAAGGAATATCGCTCTGCAAGCTCTCCAACACCCAAAAAGTGCTCCAGGAGGAATATGGCGAACAGGTTAAGGACGCAGACTCTTTCCTGGTCCTTGCCTGCGGTCAGGGTTTTCACACCGTGATGGATGCCACCGACGGCGGCATGGTGCATCCCGGCTGCGATACCATCTTCGGGGGTGAAACCGTAAACGACAATTTCATCACCGAGTATTGTTCCCTTTGCGGTGAGTGCATCGTGGAGTATACCGGCGGGTTGTGTCCGGTCACGCTCTGTGCCAAGAGCCTGCTTAACGGCCCTTGCGGGGGAGCCAAAGATGGCAAATGCGAGGTTGACCGGAACCGTGATTGCGGCTGGCAGCTTATCTATGACCGGCTCAAGAAACTGGGACGATTGGGTGAGATGGACATCTACAGAGACCCCAAGAATAATTCTCGTTGGAGCCGGCCGCGTTCCCTGGCAATCGGCGAGGGGGAGGCAACCTTCAAATCGCTCGGTGGTGAAAAAAAAGTCATCAGCCGCGCATAAAATAACGTTTATAAAAGGGGAGTAAAAGGAAACATGAGTAGATTAAAACAGGCACTGGAAAGTGGAAGATTCGTGGTCACGGGGGAAATCGGGCCACCCAAGGGAGTCGGCCTGGATAAATGCCTGCACGATGCCGAGATACTGCGAAATCATGTGACCGCCATTAACGTCACCGACCTGCAAAGCGCAGTTTTGCGCATCGGCTCACTGGCTGTTTCCGCCCGGCTGATCGAGCGAGGCCTGGAGCCGGTCTTCCAGCTTACCTGCCGCGACCGTAACCGGCTGGCGCTTCAGTCCGACCTGCTGAGTGCCTGGGCGTTAGGTATTGAGAACGTGCTGTGTCTTACCGGTGACCACCCTATCCTGGGTGACCACACCGAGGCGAAACCGGTCTACGACATTGATTCCGTGCAATTGCTCAAGGCGGCCAGCACGCTGAACCAGGGTCATGATATGGCGGGTCATGAGCTGGAAAGTGCCCCCGGCTTCTTCATCGGGGCGGTGGTAACGCCGGCGGCCGAACCTATAGAGCCACAAATTATCAAGATGAAAAAGAAGATTGAGGCTGGGGCCAGGTTCTTCCAGACCCAGGCTATTTACGAGCCGGAGAAGTTTGAGCGCTTCATGAATCAGATCCAGGGCTTTAAGGTGCCCGTTATCGTAGGAATCGTGATACTAAAGAGCGCCACCATGGCGAACTTTATGAATAAAAACGTAGCCGGTATCAGCGTTCCCGAGGGCATCATCAAGGAGATGGAAGAGACGGCCAAGGAGGACCGCAAGAAGAAGGCAGTGGAAATTACTGCACGGCTTATACGGCAGGTCAAACCATTCTGCCAAGGCGTCCATATCATGCCTCTGGGTTGGGATAACCTCGTACCCGAGGTCATCAAAGATGCAGAGCTAGTCATGGAGGCGAAAGCTCGACAAGAGGGAGTATAAAGCCTGCCGGCGATTTTGTCTACAAGATTCTTCTGGGTTGATAACCCGGACTTTGTGGCGCCGCCAAATCTCGAGTCAGGTAACAACTGAGATGTTAGGCTATATTACATATCGCCGCTAGATACGGTGCCATTTTGGGTTAGAGTGGCTCTCACTTCGAAACTATATCATGCCAAAAATATCAATCACGTTTCTACTTTGAGTTTCTCTTCGAACTCATCCAACCAGCCGCCACCTAGTCCTAACTGTCTGCGTAGACGACCTAAGTTAATAGCCTCTTCTTTCATACCCTTAGCCACTTCTGCAGTGAGTGGCGTTGCTGCTGGGATCTTGTTCGCAGCAGCGAAACGTGCACGGTCATATTCAAGAAGTGAATAGGCCATAACAATTTGAACCCATAAGTCTTCGCTCACCTGGCCTGCGATACTGGACTGATTCTCTCGCCATGCAGAAGTCGGCAAGAAAGCATTCGGGTCTTCGTAGCATGGCCAGTGCTCGCCCTTAGAAACAGTACGTAGGATCATTTGCGCCTGTAGCAACTCTGCTGCGACAAGTAGCTTTGCTCGATCTGTGGCATGTCGCTCGCGCTTCCGTTCGAGGAAGAGCTGGGTGAAGGGAGTAAGGAATGCACCGAGGAGTACACCTACCAGCGAAAAGAGCCCACCAGCGATCACCAGACCTAGATCCATAATCCTCCTTGCTTTTTAACTCAAAGGGGGTGGAAAAAGAAACACTTTGATACGCATTCTGAGGACATTATACCGAGGTCTTGCCTTTCCTTCAATTATTGACTCCATAACTCTGATAGATCCTAATGTATGCCGTCACATTGTGCGTGAATGTGATTTCACAACTGGGCCCAAAGGTCACATTTTACTTTAAAGTTAACACCGTAAGGTCTGTTCTCATAGGCCAGAGAGCAATCTATATTCCCCCGTTTGTGTATAACTATCAAATGATTTTGCTAACCATTTGCTAAATGAAGTATTGACCCCATTATTAGCCTCAAAAGTGCCATTAATGCTCCATCGTTTTTGACATTACTATTAAGTAGCTGGTAGTATGAGGCTGCCTGATTGTTCGCGGCCAGGCAATATATGGATGGTATTCATAGTCTATTTTTAGTATTGCTCCTCATTTCCCTGGGGATTGCTGCCTTTTTTTGTAGTGCTGAAACTGCCTTTATAGGCATCCAAAAACTCCGCCTGCAGCATCTGATTGAAAAGGGAAACCCCAGAGCGAAAATCGTGGCCAAGATTATAGAGCGACCGGAAAAGTTTCTGGCCACCGTTCTTGTGGGAATCAATCTCTTTGAGACATTGGCTGCCACTATGGGAACGATAATTGCCGTTTCGCTCTGGGGCGAGAACCTGGGAGCAGCGCTTGCCACTATAATAATTACTTTAGTAACCTTAGTTCTAGCCGAATATATACCCAAGAGTCTGGCTGCCCGACACGGAGAGAAAATTGCACTGGTTTATGCTCAACCCATAATCTTGATCTCAACCATCTTCTATCCCTTGGTCTATCTATTGAATCGTATTGGCATCAAATTATCCCCTTTACCCGAAGAAAGTAATCCCAAGCCAACAGTCAGCGAAGAGGAACTACATACCATGATTTCAGTCGGGCACCGGGAGGGGACGGTGGAAGGGGAAGCAGCTGAAATGCTTCACAATGTTATTGAATTTGGAGACCGTCCCGTCAACGAAGTTATGATACGGCGTGCCGAGGTGGTATTTATTGAAAGCGGTACAAAGCTAGCCGGTTTCCTGAGCCTGTACGCTGAGAACCCCCTTTCTCAATTTCCTGTATATAACGAGAACAGGGATAATATCATTGGTATTCTGTTTATAAAAGATGTGCTGATGGCACAAGCTAAAGGTACCGTTAATGATGAGAGTTCTATTGATGAATTGGTCCGCCCCGCCTATTTTACTCCGGAGAACAAGCTTATCAGCAAACTTTTTAACGAGATGCGGGATATTAACCAGCGCATAGCCATGGTTGTTGATGAGTTCGGTGGCACAGTTGGGGTAATCAGTATCGATAAACTGGTTGAGGCGATTGTTGGCCCTCTCGGGGATGACATGGCAGGAGAGGAAAAGGACTTTGAGGTAATCAACGATTATACTTTCCAAATTGACGGTAGTATGCGTGTTGAAGAAGCCAATGAAGAAATGAAGCTCGGTTTACCTGAGGGCAGTTATAAAACGGTGGCTGGTTTTATCCTCCACCTTCTGCAACGTATTCCCAAGCAGGGTGAAAATCTGAGATATAAAGAACTAAAAATGATCATCACCAGGATGCGCGGAGTAAAGATAGAAGAAGTATTAGTGAGCAAGGAGAAGTCTGTTCAGGATCCCATAAGCGCTATTCAAGATCAAGAACCTGAAAAAAACGATTCATCGTCTTAGTATTAGGATCGACAGGGACGAACATATAAAGATATCCCCCTTCAGAATATATTACGAATATCATAGAAGCCTAATGATGTCACTTTCTGAGTATATGTTAATCCCAGTAACAATCAAGACGGTTCGGTTCTACCTATTGATAACTTAGGTGAGGTTCTTTTGAAGCTAAATAGAGCCGGGGGGGTTCGAATTGTCACTTTCAGGGTAATAAAACTACCAATCTTGAACTCAGACCAAAGATTGTAATTGGATAACTTGAGGCTAAAATGGGGTAACAACATTACCAAAGATGGCTGGGGACTCGGGAACCATATCGAACTTTTTGCGCCCCGACTTGATTCCAAGATTGCGTGAGTTACTTAAGAAATCAGGGACTTTGCCGTACCAGCCATAGAGATTATATCAATACAGGCAAATAACAGCAAGGAGGAGTTCGAGTCCACTAATGTGGTGCTGAGGTATCAATATATAGATGGTATGATGAAAGGCGTCTGCGGTAACATAAAGAAAACACCAGGAGGTGAAGATGCTTTACGCAGGCGTAGACACTCACAAAAAATATTCAAAAGTGGTTGTAACTGACGGCACCGGGAATAGGGTGGCTGAGGCATCTCTAGCCAACGACTATCTTCTTTTCAAGAATTCTTTGGTCATTCAGAAGAACCAGTTAAAGCTGTGGTCGAGGCTGGCAGAACATGGGGTGTCATTTATGATATCCTTGAAAGCATTGGGGTAGCGCCGGTGGTTGCCAATCCCCTGAAGACCAGGGCGATTGCCGAGGCGAAGATTAAAACAGATACCATCGATGCTCGCACACTCTCCGATCTGCTCCGGGCTGACCTGATTCCCCTGGTTCACGTCCCTTCAAGAGAAGTCAGAGCTCAGAAGAATCTCCTTCGGCAAAGACTCTGGCTTGTCGGGTTAAGAACAATGGTGAAGAACCGCATCCATCACATCCTTGATAGAAACCATGTGATTCTGTCGCCTTGTTCGGATATTTTCGGTGCTTCGGGAAGAAGCCAATTAGACCAGGCAGATATAGCATCGCCTGATAACTTACTCTTAAAGGCTCATTTGGAGCTTTTAGACAATATTCATGACCAGATCAAGGATGCGGAAAAGTGGATTAACCAGGCATTATCCCACCATTCTGGCATGGCTATCTTACGGACTATTCCAGGTCTGGGCAAGATACTATCAGCGCTGGTGGCCCTTGAGGTAGATGATGTCCACCGATTCTCTCACCCCGGAAAACTCTGTGCTTATGCCGGACTAGTTCCCTCGACCTACGCTTCTGGAGGTAAGGTCCGTCATGGGCATTTACTGCCTACTTGCAACCGATGGTTACGCTGGGCTTATGTTGAGGCTGCGTGGATCGCCCAACGTACTTCACCTTATTGCCACAATTACTTGGAAAGAATAAAAAGACGCAAAGGCGCCAATAGCGCTAATTCTGCCTTAGCCCGAAGGCTTTGTGAGATAACCTGGTACTGCCTAAAAGAAAATCGCGCTTATGAAGAACGAGAACTCGCCCGGCTGCCTTCCAAAGTTCTTGGTCGTTAGGGACCTCTTAGACAGATTAAGGGGCCGGGGTCGGATAGCCACATTGTGTCCTTAACAGGGGACGAAGAAAAGATTGACCTAATTTTACTTTGAAAAAAGGGGGACTTGACGCCTTTCAGAAAAGAACTAGTAAAACGTTCGAACTCACTTTCAGCCTATCGCAATAATACAACCCATTCTTCGTAAAACCCCATATACTAAATTGTTGAGCGTGATGAAAATACAAGGACACTACCAATTATCGGCTAATTTGTTTTATAGTTCCCATATTTTATTGTAACATCACGTGTTATAACATAAGCTAACTAACAATAGAGAATCGTTTTAAGATGAATAAATATTCGACAATAAAATTTATCAAACACTTAAGGTAAAAACGGCGGTCGGTAATCCATCCCAAGCAAATCGCGTGTAGTATTCCGCACTTTTTTCAAAATTGATTCCAATTGCTCTCTTTCTTTAGCTGTCAATTTTTCAAATATCAAATGAATTGAGCGTTCGGTGACCTGCCTATGATAGACTTCACTGCCTTTTTCAGTTAGCGTGACATATGTTTTCAAGTCCCCATTTGTTTTAGTTTTCTTGACCAGTCCCTTTTTCTCCATGCGGTTGATTAATGTTGATACCGAGTTAAATTCTTTCAATGTCCAGTTTGCCAGCTCATCCAGGGTAACCGGCTTGTCTTCCCTTGAAAGCATGGTCAATACTCTAACTTGTGGTTGAGTCATTTTAAGATGCTTTATTTCAAGCTCGACTGCATTGGTAACGATACTATCGGTCTGGTCGAGTAGTATATAAAGATTGACTTCCGTGTCATTTTTCTTGGTTGTTCGGATATTTTCTATCTCATTTTGGGCTTTTTTATTCATAATTAGCCTGTAGCCTCTAACTCGGTATCGATTATTTATTTTAGCTTAGACTAAATGTCGGGTAGTGTCAATTCAAGATAAACCGTGATATAACCCGATGGTTAATCAGGAGGTTTGATTTTGTACTTATCTATTGGTATCGGCTGTGCTTTAAGCTTCATCTTGCCGCTATCCTGTTTGATAATTACCCACTTTAACCAGTTCTTATCGTCACGGTTAGGGAAATCTTGGCGGAAGTGCGATCCGCGGCTTTCTTCTCTCATTAAAGCTGATCTGAATGTTAATTCGGCGCATAAAACCATACTCTTTACTTCATGGCATTTACTCAAATAATGGAAGTCTTTTGCCGTTAATTCAGGGAGTTTTTGGTTGAGTTCTATTACTCTGGCGATAGACTCGTCTAAACGCTCTTTGCTGCGCCGGAGGTTAAATTTTATCGGTGCAGTTACTTCCTGTAAATCGCTGATAGCATCACCAGGTAAAAAGGCTTTTCCGCTCTTCATCGGGGTAAATATTTCTTCTTTGAGGTTGTTAATCTCAGTGTAGTCTAAACTATTTGTTGGTTGTTCTTTCGCATAACGGGCCGCCGAAGGCCCCGCCCATCCGGCACTGATTACCGCAAACATTATTCCCGAACCGGGTGTAATTCCCGGGGGTGAACATACTGCTCCAGCCACGGCTGAACCTGCATAACTGGTATCCCCGATGGCCCAGAGTCCTTTCAGAGAAGTTCTCATTTCACGGTCTACTCTAATGCATGAGGTTTCGCCATGTAATGGTATTGCAATCTCACGTTTAGTACCCGAAGGTAATCCGTATTTCGCTTCCTTTTCAGCCAAACGCCGCGACCAGTCATTAAGTTTTGGAAGACCCATCCCCGGATAGCCGCCACCCTGTGCAGGTGGGGGAGCGAAGGTTATCGGGCCTCTTCCCTCGGCTATCTCTGTTTCCATACCTACAGCTAACCGCACCGGCAAAAAAACGCCGGTAGGTCCAGAGTTTGGTAAATATTTTTGGGCTAAGTTCTCACCCTTTGAATTGAAGAGGAACTGGTGACCTACCATACCTCCATCGGTATCCTGGTATACGGTGTGGCCGTAGAGGTTGCCGAATTCCGCATTACGCATCTCTGCCCCTGCCCGGTAAGCTGCAGCAATGCCATCGCCGGTACCTGCTACCCAGAACCTCCTCACTTTATAGCCGCAGCTGCCGTTAGCCAGCACCGTTGCTTTAGCCCTGAATATATAGAATCTACCAGTAACGATATCAAAACCAACTGCTCCAATAACTTTATTCACTCGTTTCAATAAATCTACCACATGGATCTTGTTTAAAAACTTGGTCTTCATTTGGCGCGCTTTAGCCCGGATAGGGAGCATCAAGTCAATATCGATAAAGGTCATCGACAATTCAGGAGCAAAGTTATTGGGGAAGGCAACGAGTTTACCATCCGGAGTGCGTGCGAGTCTGGCACCCCATTTATCAAAATCCTCAATGGCTCCGCAGGAACTCTTTATATATTTGGATAATAAGTCCTGGTCATTCAAGTAAAAACCAGAAGAACGGACCTGGAAATCAAGGAATTTGTTCCCGTCATTATTTGGGCCGAGGAATGCCAGGATGCCGCCGATTTTAGTAGCTTTGCCCGCCCAACCCGTCGTCTGTTTTTCCACTATTAAGACATCAGCGTCCGGATTTTCTTCCTTCGCTTTAACGGCCGTTACCAGGCCACCTATTCCGCCGCCGATGATTAATATATCGGTAGAAATTACTACACCCAATTCTTTTATCATCGCCAAAGTAAACCTCCTTAATTATTGAGCGGCGCGCATTTTTCAGCCCGTATAGTTAATACGATGAAAATAAGGGAGAAGGAATGTTAGGAATTACCTCGATACATTGCGCCGGACAGCCAGCTTCACAAGCCAGGCACCAGACACAATCTTCCGGGTAGGCGGCAACCGGTTTCTTTTCAGCTTCATTCCAGCGGATCACATCGGCAAAACAGGCATTCATGCACGTTTTACAGCCTTTACAGGCTTCGAAATCAATATGTATTTCTTTTACCCAGTTTTTTGGTTCAGCCATAACTCACCTCTCATTGAACGTAGATAATTTTCGAACCCTGTTTTTTTATTTTTAATGAACACTGGCGGTTGATTGCCGAGTCGGGAATAGCTTGCCAGATTCCCCAGAGCGCCGGCAGGAAAGCCTTAAACGTGCTGACCTCGGCAACATTATGCACCAGCCAGCCGCCTCCGGAAGGCTTTTTGCCGCTAGGATGAGGCGGCATTGGGCGTGGGGGAGCGCCCGGGGGAGGACTTCCAGTAGCGCCCCCTGGAATACCGTGCATACATGAGCGCATCTTACATCCACCGGGAATAGCTTCCCATTGATGAGATAACATGACCATAGCTCTGGTACCAGGCTGCTTGCCGGTAGACCCCGCGGTTAGAAGGTGTTTATAAGTCCAGAAGTCTTTTTGTTCTTGAGTCCCGATATTAGGGTCTACCCACTCTATGCGTAGATCCATTACGGGGCCGTAATCTATACTTTCGGTAGCTATCTGGACAGCTCCGATGTGACCGCCCATCGGCGGCTTAACCTCCCATCTAAATCCCTTGTGCTCATCAGGGCACCACAATTCATAGCCTTTTTCCATGTTGACCCACCACCAATCGAGCATTTCCTCGGTGACACCGGGAATTATGTGATCGACTACCATCCATCCTTGAGGAAATTTTTCTTCAGGCATTTTCTTTCCCTCCTTTATTGATTTCGTTAACCGTCAGAAGGCAGCTGCATTCATCTGATTATTTCACTTGACAAAAGCCTAAAGAGATAATATCATTAACGTTAATCATAATCAATATTAAATAAGAAATCAAGTAGCATATGTAATATGAAGTTCTTTTGGGTATTTGAGTGTCATAAAGTTTCATGGTAACTGGTGCGGACGTATTTAGTCCCCTTCTTTCCCGAAGGCGTAAAATAACCGGAATTAATCAGAAATTCCAACATTTTAGTCAATAAAGGGGTTCGAGATGAGTAATTTATTCGATTTAAGCGGTAAGGTTGCTCTCGTCGTGGGTGGTCACGGCGGTATAGGCAAAGCCATCGCTCTAGGATTAGCTGATGCCGGTGCGGATGTCATTATATCCAGTTGCAATCTGGAAGCGCTAAAAGGCACAGTCAAAGAGATAGAGGCTAAAGGACGGAAATCACTGGCCGTCACGGCTGATATCGTAGATGAAAAACAGGTTAACGATATGGTTGCGAAAATCCTCAGAGTATTTCCGTGTAACCATCTGGAAGGAATGGCTCTTAATTTTTCCTGGGGGTTTTACACCGGGTTGGGTGATTGGCATCCTGGCATGGACCCGCACGTTCATCCTTACCCGGAATGCCTCGTGTTCGTCGGGCTGGATCCCGACAGACCCGAGTATCTGGGGGCTGAATTGCAATACTGCCTGGGTAAAGAACTGGAAATACATTATTTCGACAAGCCTTCAGTTGTAATAACGCCAGCGGGTTTTTATCATTGCCCCTCGGTAACCCTAGACGTGACCAGCCCGATAGGCTACAGCTTTTTCATTATTTCCCTGGGCGCAGCGCCCAATTCCCGGTGGCTCGGTGACGGGCTGTCTGAAGAGCAAATAAAGAGGATGCAGCCGCGCAAAGATTCCAACATCAAATCCCCCATGAATTCCACCTTCGGAGCCAAGCGGGTGCACGTTTCTGAAGAAACCATTTCCCACGGTCATCTTTATGATAAATACGTTAAGCCATTGGTGCCCAACACATTTGCGAAACGCAAGTTAAAGATTGAGGAAAAAGCCCTTTTCGGCGAGATAGCCGACGGTAATTTTGTTCCCGGCCCGGGCATGACGGAAAACGCGGTCTGGATGTTCGGCAAGAACTTGGAGGGTATGGATGTCAACTTCTGCTGGGGCATCCACAAAAACCCCGGTACATGGCTACGTGGGACGGGCAGCGGGTCTCATACACATCCCAAAGATGAAGTTTTACTTTTCGCAGGTACGGATCCATCCGACATAAATTATCTTGGAGCGGAAATCCAGATTGATATAGGCCCAGAAAATGAAAGGTATGTTATCAACGAGCCGACAGCAGTAGTTGTCCCTGCCGACTTTCCTCACGGGAACATCGTCACCAGGTGGGTGGATAAACCTTTTGGTTTCTTATTGATGTCTCTCGGGGCGAAACACGAAAAGACGTACGTAGACTAACTTGAATAACTCTAACCTCTCCTCTATCAGATATATAACACCCAATGTTGGTACTTCCCCCATTTTGAATTGGGGGGTATCTCCCTGTTTGACCTATGTCAAAAAAAAGTATCATTTAGTGTAAAGAAGTCATGATATGTCAAGTTATGTTAACTTAAAAACGGGAGTATTAAGATGACGATAAATATCAAGAATAAACATAAAGGACAGACAGCGCCTGCTAGCATCAACCTACAGGACTTGCTGGTCAAAGCATCACAGGATGCTGAAATCGCGAAATTAGCTGTTAAGGAAGTTTTCAGCCAGACATTAAGGAAAAGAAAAGAGTCGATCAATGAATTAGAAACGCTGGCCAATATCGATGAGGCACTGGAAGACAATGGATTTAAATCACATGAAATGCCACCCGGGAACGGCAGCCCAAGAAAACTTATGAATGAACTTGATACTACCAAACGAGGGCTGGCAAGAAAGATCACGAATATCGGCAATCAGCCTCGAAATCCTTTGATCATACCACCAACGGAGATCGGTCAACCTACTGATAGACTAAATAAGGCTGTCAGCCTCGCCAGAGAAAAAATAAGAAGATCCCGCGAGGAAGCCGAAACTTATAAGAAGAATGCTCGGACAGCTGTTGGAATGCTCGAAGACAAAGAATTGAAATTGAGGGAAAAGACCAAGGCCATCAAGCAGCAATCGATAATTTCAATAAGAGAAGCTCGAGCAAAAGCGCAAAAAGCCCACGATGAAGCTGAGGCTGCCGACCGCGAGACCAGGGCGGCCATTAAGCAAGCCAGGATAGAAAATCGAAAGCTAGTAGAAGATGGCAAAATGGAGGTAATTAAGGCACAAGAAATGGTCAGACGAGCCAAGAAAGAAGCTGAATTGGCCATATCAAGAGCTAATGACACGATGATAAAGGTGCAGCAGGAGATCATCGGCATGACCATTAACGAAATGAGCGAAACGGGACAAGAGTTCGTAGAAGTTGCCAAGTCGCCAGGTAGGCTAGTCGATGACCAATCAAGAGTTAGTGCCCAAAATCCCGACCATAACCAGTTTGTCATCAAATACGACCGGGTTATTCACTTATGGAAAACCATTAAACAGACAGTAGGATATATTTTTCGCCACATAAAGACCCGCTTTTACCCTAAGGGAGTATAGCAAGTTGAAGTTCCACTTGAATTTGAATAATTATATCCCCAAGGATGTTGTCTGGTATATTTAAGGTGTTTGTTGACTTAGCCACGGTCGAGACAACCTGGATCTGAGATGAAGCTAAAAAACCTTTTGATAACTCTGACTATCGGCGTGGTTTTACTCGGAGCTTGTGCCGCGCCTGCCCCATCAACCATACCGCAGGAAACCCCAACATCCACCTCATCATTGATGCCCCAGGAAACTTTTACCTCACCCACACAAATCTTTACGCCGACCGCTACGCCTACTCCATCATCAACTACATCAACATCGCCAACACATCCTACACTACCGACGTCGACCAGTCAGCCTACACAGCCCAGTCAACCGACAAAACCAGCTGAATGGACAGAGGCAGAACGAATAGAGCCGAACCGGGCAAAGGGATTCAATTATCCTTATTATCTCTATATACCCACTACCATCCAGAAGACAAATCAAACGAATTACCTTTTAGTTGAAGGAAATAATTCAGGTGGTGTCGCCAGCGACGACCAGACTGTGCATGACGCCGCTGCTAAAAAGATAGCAGAGAAAAAGGACGCACCCCTGGCAGAGGCTTTGGGGACTCCCTTACTGGTTCCTGCTTTTCCCATTCCCCTTAAATATAACCCTGGTGGAACTGGATCTATTGTAATGAATACGCAGGCTCTTGATAGAAGTACTCTATTAACAAACGATAATGACCTGAAAAGACTTGACCTTCAATTAATTACTATGATTGATGATGCTATTCAAAGGCTTTCTCAGAGAGGTATCAACCTGCAGAATAAAGTCCTTATTGACGGCTTTTCATCCTCAGGCGCGTTCGCTAACCGGTTTATAATTCTGCATCCGGACAGGATTCAAGCTGCGACTGTAGGTCCTTGCATGGGATGGCCTGTAGCTCCTCTAGCAGAATGGGAAGGGACTACGCTTAATTATCCAATGGGAGTTGCGGATTTAAACCAAATTGTTGGTAATGATTTCGATATTCAGACCTTTAAATCTGTTCCCCTGTATTTTTACCTGGGAGACCAGGATCCAGACCAAATGGGGGGAGAAGAACAGCAGTTGATGTTCCAGTATGGAAGTACTGCAGCGGCGCGCTTTCCTGAAGCAGAAAAAATATACAAGTCTGTGGGATGTAACTGCCAGTTTGTTTTATATCCGGGCGTAGCGCACGAAGTGAGCAGTGATGAACTGGAGGACATTATAGCCTTCTTTTCAAATCATTTAACGCCTCGTTAATTCTGGTCAAACCTCTCAATTAATGAATTTGTAGAAACTTAGTAAATAAACTAATTGTCATTGTATTCAAATTTGCAAGCTACGTTGGGATTTATCCACGGAATGGCAGACATCCCTATGTTATTGCAGCGGTGATTTTCACTTTGTAGAAAAGGTAAATGGTACCAAGTATTCGTAGCATGGAAGGGCAGACATCTCCATGTTCGTGCATTGGTGGGCATTGTTGAACGGATAATCCAGAGGAAAGAGTTGCTCCTCCCGTTCTTAATATAACAATATGACGAAATGTGTAACGTTTAGCTTCTTCGAGCCCCAAAACTACAGTCGCTGCCATCTTCGCCTTCGGAAACGCCATCGCATACATGAAGAAGCTCAGAAAAAGGGACTTAACTCCTAAACCGCCCGCCCTGGTTAATCTATCGGCATTTATTGGACACCTACGTCTACAAATTGGCTCCATTAGTAGACAATCAATATCTTTAAGGTGCTATTTTCTTATTCAAAGAGAGGGTTATTGTGTTTGCAGTAAGAGCATTTATCTGTCATTTTCAAAGCTAAAGTATCCTACTGTATCCCAGGAAATTTACGGTTGGGTCTGCTAGCTTTGATTTGTGCACTTATATGGCTTTTTAGCCTTATGTACGCCTTATCTCGTGATTGCGTGACCTTAATGAATGCCGATTGTACTTATCTGGCAGGATAATGACACTAAAACGCTTCTTTATCGGCTATCGTTTGGATAATGGGTAGTTCTATAAGACACCGGACGGTAAATGTTGTCATAGGCTCCGGGTTAGGAGCCTGTTCCACGGTCACCGTACCTTCAGGCTCAGAGGCAAGTTCGGGTTCTTTGATCGTAAACATGCTGGATAGTCCTCCGATGGAAAACCAACGCCAGTAACAGGCAAGTCCTTCTCGATATCGCCATGATACCTTATCTTATCCACCGCCCCCCCACCGATGAATCACCCAATAGTCACCAAAAGGCGGGTATTTTCGTAGCTGGTACTAATGGGGAGTCGAACCCCTTTCCGCCATTTTCCGCGACAAAAAATACCATAAATGTACTATTATACACTTTAATTCCCTTTAATTCAGCTATCGCCCAGTCTTTACGCCGGCCAGCAGTTCTCTGACCGTTTTTAAACCTCATTAATACCCGTTTCTAACCGGTCGATAATAGCATTATTATGAGTCTAACCGTAAAGTAGCCTCGAAATTACCGGTGAAAATCCGCGAACACCTTCAGCTCTGCCATCAAATCGTGCTTGATCTCCCTCTCGATTTTATGGGCTGCGTTGATGTCGATGTTGTTGAGATTTTCCTCGATTTTCGAGAGCGCCTTCTCATCCATCAAACCCGCCTTCGCCTGCGCCTTTGCGAGAGCTAGCCAAACCCTGCGCCATTTCCTGCGGTTTTCCACCTCCGAAAACAGCAACATTTTTTCCTTTAATATCAAAATTTTAGCCCGCGCGCTGAAAACGCTACGGGAAAAGATTCTTCATAACACCATATAAACAATCAATCATATAAAAATAAAGTAGTAGCATAACTAAGCCACACACTATAAGCACTACTATTACTATATCTCTCATTCATTCCTCCTTCTGATTTATTTTCTTGCTATGATTTGTCACTATTACTATGGGGTTTTTTGTTATATTACTATGAGATTTTTTATGATATTACTATGGTTTTTTATGATATTACTATGATAGTGTATGTCACTATTACTATGATAGTGTAATGGTGTATTACTATACTACTGGGACCTCGATCGATACAATATATCTGTCGATCGATAGAAATTTTCGATCGAAATATTTTTTTCGATAAACAAATTCGATAGTAATAGTAACATTATCAACACATTATCGAATACATTATCACCACCTTATCGAACCCCATTCGCACATCATCAAACACCATCGGTGAGATAGTAATAGTACTACTGAACTCGTTGTGAGATAGATAAAGAGAGTTTTATATTACTATTATATTATTCTAGTAAGGTATATCTGATTGTGGACTTTCTTTCTGCGCGCGGGAAATTTTGTATGCTTGATTAGGACCTAACTTCTTATTTTCCTTACTATTTATTACTAACAGATCCCTCCCATTATAACGATTGTCATTACCGTTATCCCACAATACTCTAATTGAGAATTGATCATTTAGAAATAACTCGATTACCAGACCTTCGCATTCATGCTCACTCCCGACCACTGGATTTGATCGTCTTGGAGCATAGTTTTCAGCATAAAGTTTCACTCTAGTTTCATTTTCTGTGACTGTTACCTTGTTACCGTTATAGTCCTTTATGGTCATGAATTTACTCATTCTTTTTTACTCCTTCCGGTGGTTCTGTATCATTTTTGGGCTTGTCAAAAAGAATACCTTGCTCTAATATCTCACCAGTTTTAGTGTCGATCACATTCCATACACCTACAGGCTTAGCATCAACCCGTCTATAATCGTCCAGTTTTAATACGTCGGCCATACCGTTTTTTCCTCCAAAATCAGCTAAAAGTGTTAAAAAGTGTGTTTTTGATTAATTTCTTCGTTAGTTTCCGTTAAAATTTGTTTTTATGTTTCCCGCATATTATTTGTATTATCGTTTAGTTTCTTTTCGCTGCAAAATCAAACACTTCGACTTCGATCTCCGCGTTTTTGTTAAATAGTAATAATAGTACTACTATACAACTATCTTCAACTTTTTTACCCCTACCCCTTGACAAATTGAAATTAATGCTTATATTATAATATAAGACAAGATATGAATAAATCTGTCGGACAAATTATGTCAATAGTTATTGTCGGACAATAATTAGTTATTGTCGGACAATAATAAATAACAACAGAGTTATTGTCGGACAATAATTAGTTATTGTCGGACAATAATAAATAACAACAGGGTTATTGTAGGACAATAACTATTTGGAGAATTATTATGTCAAGACCATTTAAGAATGATACCAAAGATTATAAATTGAGCTGGAGATACTCAGAAGAATATAATAGTACTATACAAGAACTAACAGATATGTTCGGAATGAGTAAAACTGAAGCGATTGAATATGTGTTTGATTTCTATAAACATTACGTTGCAGCAAGAGAGGTTAAGAGTAGGAGTAGATAGTACTATTACTATTATACTACTGGTTTTTTGGCTAATAAACAGCATAATGCCTCGCCAAGTTCTTTCAATTTCCCCGCGAGCACGAGTTGGATAGTCTCTAATCTGGCTTTTTCGGGTACTTTTGATAACATTTCATCGATTTCGTCCTGATATTTTCGTGCTTTTGGATTGTTAATAAGATAGTCCGCTAAGTTCCTTTTTGCCAATTCTAATGGTGTTATCATGTTCTTACCTCCTAACCGTTGATTTTTTTACATAAAATTTCTTCCACGTTCTCGACGATAACATCTTTTATCACGCAAGGAAGTTTTGATAATGCTTCCTTTAGTTTTCTTATTTCATATATAGCATCTATGTTCGATTGCGCGAGTTTTCTGATTTCAAGTTCTATGTCCGCAACTTCTGCGCCGGTTTGTCTAGCCATAAAATGTCTGATTCTGGCGTGGGTAGTCACTACGTCTTTGTAGCTAAGCATTGTTAATTCCTCCATTTCTAGAAGTAAATGAGATGGCGGTTCCATAAGCCGCCGCCGCCGGATACCGAGGTTGTTGTTTTAAAATGAATGCGGTTCCATAAGAGACAAGTTTTGTTCCGCCGAAAGAAGTACGATAGTAAAAGAATTCGGTACTTCTACTTCGAACGTCGTAAAAACAATTCGGTATCATAATAATCACCTATATTAAAAAAAGTAGGTGCGCCGACACTAATTAAAGCATCGACGCACCTGATTAGGAGAACAAATGAATGAAAACATTAACCATAACGACCAAACACATCTAACTAAAACGGAGCATTACCCGGCATTGTCTGGGGGTATGCTGCTTGCATAACTGGCTGTTGAGTGACTGGTTGCATAACCGGCGGTTGATATACCGGCTGATTAGGATTCAGTACTTGACTTACCTGATTAACCAATGGTGCTGTCTGTGTATTCGGCATCATAACCATCTGTTGCACCGGCGCTGTCTGAGTGACACCGGGCTGACCGACGTTATATCTGACTGCTTCTTTGTCATATTGAGCACCATAAAGAATCGTATATCCGGGAGTTTTGGGCATAACGACTTTGGCAAACCCAAAATAACCTTTCTGTTCGTGGGCTGGGCTAAAGTGCGTATTGCTTCGATTCAGCAGAAGCTGTTTCCAAATGCCATAATCCGGGCTTGTAGCGTCATTCCACTTAGCAGGTCTTTTGCCTTCACCGGTCACGATACCGAATTGAATCTCTTCCTTTTCAGTGGTATACGAATCGGCACCATAAGCGAAATTAATGATTCGCAGGCTGCTTCTTCGGAGTTTGAGCGGCTGTCCGTTCTTATCAATGATAATTGAACCGTCAACATTGCTGCGCACGTTTGACAGATAACTGGTGGGTTCGCATACAAGATGCATTTCCTTACCACGATTCAGGTTCTGTGCGAAGATATCCGCCAACCTTCCCCATGCGATCACACTATATTTGTCGCCTTTCTCTTGACGGAATAGATTTACCATAACCGGAATTTCCAGTCTGGCGTTCACTTTCTTTCCATCGCCACCGCGAAGATTTGCTGGGGTATAACTCATGAAGATGTTCTTCGTCGGGTCTACATTCAAATGTGTACTGACCCGTGCTCCTACCAAAATTGTCTGCGCTAACCCTTTGCTTGTACCTGACATACTTCACTTCCTTTCTCCCAAAATGGGAATAAAAAAAAATAAATAGTTGTGGGATGAAGTCAACCGCTGGCAGTTTACCGTCCTTGTCTATTCAGCTTAGTGATACCGGCTCACTTTCTGATCTGACTATCCCCACAGTTGACCTTACCCCGTCTCGTAGGTCGGTCCTTCGAGAAAACTTCGTTAGTTTCGAAACCTCGAAGCCTCGAAAACCGTCGAACGTTCGGTAATTCGAGAAAACATCGTTAGTTTCTAAACATCGTTAACGTCGTTATCTTCGAAGACCGTCGAACGTTCGGTCATCGAGAAAACCTCGTTGAATGTTTCGTCAATAACACCGTAATTTGGTGTGGTGTCAATTATGATGTCTTCATCAGGTTCTTCGATTTCAGTGTCTTCGAATTTGGTTTTTATAAATGTTGGCTGGCTATGGGTCCAATCCCAGCCGACCAATACTCTTGTCTTCAATTTCAGCTGAGGTGTAGGTGTTATCCAGAAGTGCTCTCCGGTTTCGAGTTTTATCTCTACGATTCCTTTGAGTTTCTTCAGGACAACACCTTTTATGCAACTTATCATATAGCCTCCGGCTGACCATTGACGTACTTTGCTTTTGCGTTAAAGCCTTTCTTTCTGTCGTCGCCGTCTAGCACCCAAGTAATCTGATGTCCTCGTTGTGCAAGACCTGCCGGAGTGGTGTAGCTTCCGTTCTTGATTTTCCACGGATTTTGTGGGACGATATTTCGCTTTAGTTCATATCCATTGTAATTCATATAGATACTGAACATAGGCAGTCCGTCTTTTGTAATAAATCCACGGAGGATGCCATCGGCGATTGGAAGTTTCTTGTTCTTGTTTGATACTGGCTCCATGGTACGCTGGGCGATGACGAGTTTCTCAATGTTTGGAATATCATTGATGGGTATCCCACTAAGCACCGCATACTTGAGGTTTGGGTCGAAGCCCGCTTTATCATCGTTAGGATTAGCCATAACGTTGGCAGGCAGCGGCATTCTCCAGCCACATTTATCGAACATGAATCGATCGATTCTATGCCATAGTGTATATGACATATTTCTCATTTCCTGATCGCTCAATCCTGTTTGTGGCAGATCGGTTCGCAGGTTTTCAGTATATCCTCTGACGCCTATTTCAGGCATTGGTGCTGGTTGTTGATACGTCGGCTGTTGATATGCTGGTTGCTGCAAAACCGGCTGTTGATACACCGGCTGTTGTATAACCGGCTGTTGAATTTGTGGTGCTGCAGGTGGAGCTATTTGTGCGCCACAATTGAAGCAGAACTTAGCTCCTTCTGTTATAGCAGCCCCACATACACATACTTTTGCTGCTGGTGTAGTCTGGGCTACCGGTATAGCTGGAGCTACCGGTGTAACTGGAGCTACCGGTGCAACTGGAGTTACCGGTGCAACTGGAGCTACTGGAGCAGCCGTGGTCACTTGTGTGTAGCTGACTAATGGTCCCATAGTCCCACCTCCACACAACGCTTCTATTGTTTCATTCTCAAGGTTTCTGCCACCAAACTCATCAGTGTCATAGAACACGTGATCAGGATCTTCCATGTCTTCATAGTTGTTCTGATAAGTTGCTGGTGCGACCTGCTCTACCTGTGTAATTGGGGTTACAGGCGCAGCTGGAGCTACCGGCGCAGCTGGAGCTACCGGCGCAGCTGGAGCTACCGGCGCAGCTGGAGCTACCGGTGCAACTGGAGCTACCGGTGTAGCTTGGTCTGCTGGCAAAACCACTATATCTCCGTCGAAATCCAGTGACGGTGATGGCTTCAATGTCTTCATAGGCAATTCTCCTTTAAATCCATTTAATGGTTGTGGGGTTGTTGCCTCCCATCTGTCATTGTTGGCTGGTGTTGTTGAACGACCCATTAGATATTCTCTATATGTAGAACACATCTGTCCAGTGCGTTCGTTAACATAGAGATATGTCTCGTCGTGCATTTCGTTTTGCCGTCGTGCCCAAGGTTCGTTGTTGTCTTTGATTTCTTCGACGAACATTCTCATATAACGGTTGCCGAAGAACGGTTCGTGGGACATTGGACCGGGTTCAGTTTCGTAGTTAATGCATAGTTCTTCTAGCTCGTCTTCTGCAAAGTCGTCGGCTGCATCTTCCTTGTCTTTATCCGATAGTGCATTATGTTCCGGATCATTCTCCTCCGCCATTTTGGAGTGACAAAGTTCGTGGAGTAAAGTGAAGATGAATGTATCCCATGCATACATTCTGGCACATCCGTAGAACCCGTCGTTTCTCATATAACCTTCGCAATCAGACCATATTGCGTCGAGGTTGATTACAATGGTTTTTAAGGGTTTGACCCACATACCCCTTTTACCCTCCGGCTTATTAGGGTGAATGATCAAGTGATCAACGCCCCATTTTGTTCCGTTTAAGAGTATATGGTTAACCACGTCACGAGTTCTTGGGCTCAACAGGTGCATATTATACACCTTTACCTTGCCTATTGTCACAAAATCACCGTGGAAGGCATCTTGCATAAAGTTTAAATCAATCTTCTGTTCCAGTGGTGCCTCCGCTATCTCCACTACTTCTGCTTTCTTCTTCGCTTTTGTTTTTGTTTTTACAGTTGTCATTTCTCCTCCTTTATTTAATGTTAAAATTTCGTGTTTCGCCATCCTCATCGCTCCTATGAGGATGATGATGCCTGTTAACAGCCCGCAAATAGGGATAATTACCACCCCCTCTCTCTTTGTACGTCGAGGTTCGCTCTTCGGTACTTCGAGAAAACCTCGACGTAAAAGCTTAGCGTACGTAACGCCGTTTGCCTTCTTTTCCACTTGATTGGGGGAAGGCGTGTTCGAGCTCCTCTTGACATATGGTTCTGTTACCTTTGGCAATGTCACTCACCATTTTATCCAAGCGGTCTTGCATAAAGTCGTACTTTTTTACGCATGCACTCGCTCTAGCACTTTTCTGGCTCTTGTAAGACACGTTATCACCTCCTTTTGTTTGTGTTATATGACATCGTTCTTCGGTACCTCGAGAAAGCCTCGCTCCGAACGTATGCGTGGACTCTGTAAGTTGATGGTCCACACACCGTCGGAGCGGGGTGCAGTTAACGCGTTGGCCATGGGCATGGGAAGTAAACCCTTACTTTTTCTCCCGTCTTTTTGCAAGTCTCCATGTCGCTCTCCAAGAATTTACACAGTTGATCTATGTCTTCTCTTGGTTCGAAACATTTGGAGTCGCAGCCGCAAAGGTTGATTGGGGGTTGATTTAATAGATTTGGTAGTAAAGTCTTTTTTGTCATGTCATTACCTCCTTTTATTTAAATGCTTCGGCTATGTTGTATATAGAGTTGAATGTTTCCAGCCTCTTCCATCTATCCTCAATTGCTGCTGGAAGTTTCTTCATTCTCTCTGTTTTGCCAGCCCATATTTTGAAATCTAGATCTGTCATGGCAATTATTATGTTTATTTTAATAAAAGCCAATTCGAAGTAAAAGCCGGCGTCCGTATAGTCTTCTTGCGCCTCAGTTTGATACGTCTCTATGTTATGTTCAGTGAGGTAATTAACTAAAGCTTCGACATCTTGTTTCCTAATGACGATGTCTAAGTCACTGTCGTGCCTCGCTGGCCCGTATGCGTGGGTGCCCGTTACGATGAACCTTTCAATTCTTTTGATCATGGTATTTGCCTCCTTTCCGTCGGGAAAATGAATAGCGCCCCATAAGAGGCGCTATATCATTATACGAAGATTTGTTCATACCACTGTTCCCAGTGGTCGTATTGTCGCTCGAGTTTGCTTTGGCAGTTTTCATAGGCTTCAACGCACCCACAATGAAGTTTGATAGTTCTCCGTCCTATGAAGTCACTCTCCTCATCTTCCTCGAGCCACCTTTCCCTATGGTACATTTCGCCAATATGAATTGGTGTTTTGCAATAATTGCAAAGATGTACCTTTTTCGCTTTTACTATATCAATTTCGTGCAACAGTATCACCTCCTTTAATTGCTTTTATTGAATGGTTAATAAAGAAAAGTTTTCTTGTTCTTCTGTTCATCGAGAAAATAAATAACGCCCCGAAGGGGCGCAATACCGTCCCCGGTCAATCGAGAAAAGTTAGTCACCGATTGTTATCGGAGTATCATTTTAGTAGAGGTTACATTTCTGGTTACCATAGAGGAAATAGCACCGAAAACTACAAACGATGCTTTGATGTCCAAATATTTTGCTATGGACATTATATCCTTATCATTGATATTTATGGTAAAATGTGCCTCACCATTATTATAAATATAGGTAATGGATTGCTTGTTCATACCATACAAACAGAAATCAAGTAATTGTGCTGACATATTAGTCACCTCCTTTTAATATTTGTTATAGACGCCATCAACATAGACGCCCATGTATTTGCCATTGCTGGCGTTTATTACTTGTACAACTTCCTTTCCGGTCCTCGCTAATTCAGCCCATTTTGATGTTGTCTTGGGATTTTGTTGAACTAGCTTATAAACATTCCCGTTGATTTCTACCTGGAGATATTTTAAGCCACTTTTAGGATATATTTTACCAATTATCCTATACCATTGAATAATCCCTGCAGCATCATCAGCGTAAAACACCTGATCTCCATTAGCTGTCACTTTTAGCAATTTGTATTCACCTCCTTTTCTAATATCTTTAATAACTCTGCCATTAATTACCAGGTCTTTTTCCCAAACATACTTCTTGTTTCTGATTTCATCTTCCTTTTTTATAGCTTCGAGATTGATTCTTGCCATTTTTCACCTCCATCAGCAAATATGTATGTAGATCCGTTTCTAGTGTTTTTAATTAAACATTCCGGTGGTACACCTACAGATAGTGTATTGAATAGGTGTTTTCCACTCACCTTATCCTTATTGTCTGCAGTAATTTTACTAAATCCGTGTTGAAAATTCTCACCAGCGCTGATCCAAATCGATTTGTTAATCTCCCATATGTGTTTTAAATCAGCCCAGTTGAACCAAAACATTACGTTTATAGGAAGGACGGCATATATGATATAGTCACATTCTAGGTTTCTATTCATCCAACCTTCACTTTTGGTTATGTCATTAGACATATATTCCAAAAGAATATCTCCCTTCCATATCCTTCGGATCTTTTCCTCTATTTTAAGTAATCCACTATCGAAATACAGATATCTATCAATACCTCTATATTGAAATTCTTTGTCGGTATTGATTTTCATAGAAACTACTTTTGGCCATAGAGTCCTGTATCCATTGTTTAGAAGGGGAGAACATTTCTTTTCAAATTCAACACTGTCATCGTAATAATTACCCTCCATAATATCACCTCCTTATATCATTTTATCACAGTTACGAAGTAATCTCATTTCCCCGTTCTTACGAAATACTTCTGGAAACAAGACCTTAGCATTTCCAAATTGTTTAGATTCAATATGTTCGTTACAGAAGTTCATGTTCTTTATCTTCTGCATGAGATTCCTCCAAGTCAAATTACCCTCGTGTCCTATTATATTCCAACCAAAAGGACGTGTGGCTATCTCCTCTTTCGAATCCTCGCCCAACATAAAACCTTTTACTATGTTGCTTTTGTCCACTACGAGGCTAATATACTTGCCGTATGAACAAAACTTTGCGAAGATATTGGCGAATTCGTTGAGAGCTGTTAGTTTATATGCCTCACCCATACGTGTCATAACGCGAAAGTATAATCTTGGTTTGACATGTTTCCCATTGTCAGATACGTATGGTGGTACATACGCCATATTGATCATTCTACAATTTAGAAAAACCTTGTCGCCTTCATTTACAGAGATCATCATTGTGTACCTCCTTTTTTTATCTTATAGTTAATAATTCTTCCCTTACACTCATGAGAGTGCGTCCCAGTTTGTTCAACCCCGTAGAGGTAATACATTTGGCACAGCTACAGTTCCCCCAATAATTATCATGCCATCTGTTTCCCTCAATTAGAGTTTTACTACCTGTTTCCATAAGTTGATTTGCAAGATCAACATTCATGGTGAACTTAAGCAGAACGCCGGTCTTCATTACTGTGTCTTTTACAGAATTCCAATCTTTACGGATTGCGACGATTTTCCCATATCTTTTTGTTTCTCCTGGGGTTTGGAGTTGGCTTATATGAAAACGTACGTTGATGTCTGTAGTTTTCATTGCCTGATAAAAATGCTCAGATGATGGGTAGTTTATGCCCATCCAGTGGATTGGATACTTAAGCATATAAAAATTGCTCAAGAAACTGTATTGACCTCTAAAGCTATCTATCACCTAATCACCTCCTTTCTTATCTTTTGTATGGCGAATTGTAGTTACATTTTACAATGAACACGCGCAGCCCATAAGCCCGTGCAATGGTAATCATTAAACTGGTACCTCCAGCTTCCCCATTCCAGAATGCTACCAACACCCCTCGAACTGGGCTTGCGGCAGCGTAACGTGCCATTTCCTCGTTACGAATAGCACCTGCCTTTGAATTATATTTCTTCCCACGGCTATTAACCTTTACCACAGCGCCTGGAACGTGAATATTATCCCAATCAGCTGGGAAAGGTGCTACGGCATGCCCACGCAGTTTAGCATATTCCTCGCCAAGCGTATCAGCGCCTTTAGCCTTGCCTGACACTATTATAACATCCTTCACCTTTGCTTTTGTAAGGATGTTATCCAACGAATGTGTAAGCAATTCAAAATCACTGAAGTTTCTACCTCCAGCGACTATAATTCTAGGTCTTTTATCCTCTTGTTCCTGATGTTTCTTGACTAGTGCTTCAGCCGCATTCTTTATGATATCTGAATGGCAATCTTTTGGTTTACAGCAACAAACCAGGTAAATGTTCTTACCTCCTTTCTCCCAGTTTACGATTTTCATAAGCTCAG
Source organism: Dehalococcoidia bacterium (assembly GCA_041300405.1). Classification (GTDB taxonomy): domain Bacteria; phylum Chloroflexota; class Dehalococcoidia; order Dehalococcoidales; family RBG-16-60-22; genus Fen-1077. The sequence continues at coordinate 54,156 of JBGLNK010000001.1, forward strand.
CAAACACCTCGCCTCGCTTATTATACTCCTCACGTAACCAGGTAAGATAATGGTTTAAGTTCTCATGTAAAGGCATGGTCTTATTGTTGTAATTGGGGTTTCCCAATACACTGCCATGACTTCTCATCACGTCAAGGACCTTATTGTTTATGTCCGCTTGCAACGCTTTAACATCTACCCTGTGATAATTTACAGTTGTAATCATAATGTTACCCCCTTCTTATTCCGTATTTTTCGTATTCGAGGTTTTCTTTCTCCCATCTTTCTGTTTCTTTAAGTAGTAATTCCTTTTCTTTATTAATGCAATATCTCCTGGCACTTCGTCGTATGTTGTTTTCTCTTCTTACCCTATCCCAATTCATTTTAGCCATAAGTTACCTCCTTATTGGTTTATAGTTTTTAATAATTTAACACAGTGGTCATAACTCATGTAACCACTCAACCTGTCATACGGTTGAATGCACCCAGGACGCATGTTGCTATCGGCACATTTTATAGTTTTACACAAACGACCAATATACCAACCGGCAGCGGACTCTAGAACTGAAACTTCGGACATTACCATAGTATCACCACAAAAAACAAATTCTTCATTTTCCCATTTAATCTCGTCCACAATGTTACCTCCTTTATTATGTTAATGTTATTATTAAAATAAACCAACAACACAAGTTATTAGTTTATGTGAAAGCACTGTTTCTGTTGCAGGTACAGTGCTCAAACCCCAGTCTTTCGACTATTTCACAAGGCTGCCCCAGCGGGCTCCACACTTATTACAAGCGTAGTAGGTGCCACGACCTAACGTGAATTTACGTACGTTGTTATGGTCACCACACTTGTGACATTTAAGACCGTTAGTCTTTTTATGATCGTAGCCGAGTTTCTTTCCAGCTGCAATCATTTCAGACGTAAAGCGGTATTTCGGGCCGAATTTGAAAATAGTAGCCATTGTAATCACCTCCTTATTGTGTTTGTAGTAATTTTAATGCTTTAATCTCCTCGCGGAGATTCTCCACCTCACCTATTAACCAACAAATCCTGACCTCATCAGCTGAAGCCATTCTGGAATCAGTCTGTTCAGACATCCGTTCTCGAATGTCCTCAATTATTTCTTCAAACATGACACCACCTCCTTATTATGTTTGTTAGAATGGGATATCATCATCTTGTTTATGGTAATTAATGTCTGGTGCAGTTGTGGTGTCGGGTGTTGTACTGATATCAGGGCGCGAGCCAAGAAATTGTACATTCGACGCAATGATTTCAGTAGTGTATCTGGTAACACCGTCCTTTTCCCAAGATCTGGTCTGGATCTTACCTTCTATGTAAACTTGCCTTCCCTTAGACAGGTATTCACCACACACCTCACCCAGTTTGCGCCAGGCAACGATGCGATGCCATTCTGTGCGCTCTTTCTTCTCATTTGTTGTTTTATCAATCCACTCATCCGAAGTAGCAATACGGAAGTTAGTAACTGCAGTTCCGTCTGCTGTACAGCGAGTCTCCGGATCGTTCCCCAACCTACCAATCAAAATAACTTTATTAATTCCAGCCATTTTTCCTCTCCTTTCAAATGTAAGTTTATGAACTAGGTTCTTATAAAGTCTAAATCCGTCTAGGTAATACCGTGGATATTACCTTATCCTTAAGACCCTGTGTTAGACTTATCCCACGGGTCAAAACTATCGCAACCAGGGTCAAACTCTTGGTCTGCTGAATGGTTAATATCACTTTCAATATCACTGTCGGCATCAAGCATTTCTTCGATGCCAATTCCGAATTCTCCAGATTCAATGAAGTTATCCACAAACCACCTCCTTCAAAGAATCAGGCAGTACGAACTTGAGTTCTTCATCCTTGGCCCATTCTTTGGCGCTAGCAACGGCGCGCTTTGGATCTTCATAAGCAAATATTCCAGTTTGTTCACAGTCCCATTCACCATCACGGAATACCATGAGTGCGGCTTTCCACCCAACTACAGTTTCATACACTGTAATAATTGGTTTCTTTTCCGTTTCAGGTAGTTTAACCTCCAACCGCTGTCCTGTTTCAGTATCCACTATCTGTATTTCTCTGTAATTATCGTGAGACTGATACATGACAAATACGCGGCCACCACCAACACGTTCACCCATTAACGTCATGTTGTGTTCAAATGGGTTGATTTTGTCTTCCCGTGGTTTCTTTTTCCACGGTTTAAGAAAACTGATCTTCATAATTTATCACCTCCTTATTATAGATATATTCTGTTACCTGGGCCTTTCCACACGCCCCCTGCTATCCTAAATGTGTCCACTAACCATCTTGCGTAGTCCAAATCGCAAATGATTGTTACTTTGCCGGTACTGATACGAAAAGTAAAATACATACTCATACTATCACCTCCTTTCTATAATTGTTATTTGGCTCATCCTCTTTTCTCAAACGGACCTTGAACCGTCTACGGTAGAGTTAGCCTCCCCGAGGGGGCTTGCCCATTACCACCAGCTCGGGGATTGAATGTATGTTACATAAGCTTACCTCCTTTCTCTTTAACACATTTGACAACTCTGACGAAAGCTCCAATACAATCTATGAAGTTCTTTATCTTGGAGAGTTCATCAACAAGGTTTTCGGTGTATATAACATTGTTCAGATCCTTGGTATATAGTTGAGTTATATCGCCATAATCCGAATGAAATAAACAGATAGAATCAACATTAAGGACCTTGATCTCAGGATCATCTATGCCAGTCTCTAGCGTATAAGCAATAGATATCTCTACGTTCCCATAATTCAAACAAAAATCACTAATTTCCATAATGTTACCTCCTAAGGTTAGTTTGTGCTCAGTTTATCTAATCCCATTGCTGGCGTCTCCCGAGCGTCCGGACGTATTAATCATATAAACCAGTAACGTGTGTTACTGTCTTATATGATTGCATTGTTTCTGTTACCGAGCACAATGCAGAAAGCTCTGTTGTGGGTTAATAATCGTAATGGTAAACGTTGTCATACCGTTTACCTGCCCAAGGGTTAGCTATGTGAGCTGGTCCACGGGAAGTGGAACCTTTCACAGGTCCACCCTTAACAATTACTGAATGAGGGTGTTTGGTACACATACCACAACAACACTCAATCAGTCCGTGCTTGCAATAGACCAGACGAGGCAGGTCTTCAGCAAGCGGGGGGATAGGATTAGACATAGTATCACCTCCTTTCAATGATTCATTGATATAGTTTTCCACATCATCCCCGTAGCATGCAATAAGTCTGTAGTTTTCATCGATTACTTTAGACCAAATCGCATACCCACAAACATATACTTCATAAGCCTTTTCTACGAGCTTCCCTACGTCACGGGATACTCTTGTGTAAGGTCCTTGCAAATCACCATTTTTATTCCAATATTCATGTCCTTCTTTGTAATTAATTATTAGTTGATAATACATGATAACCTCCTTTCAAGATTGGGTTAAAGGTTAATGGCTCAGTTTATCTAATCCCGTAAAACGGCGTCTCCCGAGCGTCCGGACGTATCTGTATAATTTAAGATATAAGTTTATGAATAAGGTTCTTATATATATACAAAATGCCAAGGTAATACCATGGCAATTATTCTATCTCTGTTGTTCTACATTAGACTTATTCAATAGGTTAAAACTATCAAATTTTCCCAATTTTCCTAATTCTATGAAGTTGTTCATAAATCACCTCTCAATCCTTCCTTCATGGAATCAGGTTTAGAATATAAGTTTCAATATAACGGCCCAGATAATAAGTGAAATGGCTCCTCCAATAATAACACCTTTGAAGAAACCGTTACCTACAGGTATCCCGACGTTTTCCAGTCTGTAAAGATTATGTAAATCACGTAGTTTCATATGCTCACCTCCTTATCATAACATTATTCATCATGAAGTGACCCGTTAAATCCTGGAGCTTTGATGTCCCAGTTAGGGTTTCCCCATGGATCTGCCATTACCTCGACGGTGCCACCCACAACATCAGCAATCTTGTCGGCGAGTCGATCAAGACTACCGTATATGGAGCCACCACGGTATGTCCAGTGGCGTTCCATCTGCACTGGGGCTCCATCAATGTGAACGCAAATCCATTTGATTTGGAATCCTTCTGGGATGGTAGTAGCTCCCTCAGGAAGTCGTCCACCGGTCAACTGACCAACATACAGTGTATCTTTTGGTGTTATAGATATACTCACTCTGTTGTAAGCAACTTCAATGCCTAATAAATTAGAGAATACCCGAGCGGTGTCCTTGTGACCAACAACTGATATCGGGTTGCCCAATTTATGAGCAATAGACGGAAGATCGACTGTCTGGGTTCTTATTGTTGCGCCGTCAGGTACCATCGACAGTGCAAATGCGTTGCTGATATATGTTGTCATTATTACACCTCCTCGTATTTAATGCGTTTAACTTCATTTTCATTGTCTATTATAAAGTGAGGACAATTGTCACATTTGCACAATCGATCATCACCGAAACGAAGGCACAGCCAGTTATTACAGATATACTCGTCAAACGTTGAAAATAAACATTGTTCTACTTTACTCATGTTATTACCTCCTTATTATACATCATTGATTATGAATTGCATTGTTTCTGTTACCAAGCACAATGCAGAAGGCTCTGAATCTTATTCAGTTCGTGTGAGCGCTATCAACCGAATATACGGTCCTGACATGCTTGACACATGCCAGAGATAGCAAACTCACGCTGCGATTCTTCATCTCTGAAGTTATCGGCGGGTTGTCCGCAGAAACCGCAAACATCGGCTTCGATGTTGTTGATTCTGCACACACCGGTAACAGCAGTTAGAAGAGCGTCAATCGCTGGGTTTTTGTGAGTGTGTTTAGCCACTAGTGTATCACCTCCTTTCGTGTTTTAGTTGTTTAGTTAGAAGTCAAAGTAACTACCTGAGTTGTTATTCTGTCCTGCCCAAGGGTTAATTACATACGAACTCCCACTTTTGCTTGAGCCTGGGACGTGCCCACCCTTCACAGCAACGGAATGTGGGTGTTTAGTACACACACCACAACATTGTTCAAGTAGACCATGTTTGCAGTACACCATACGGGGCAGCTCAACTGCCAATTTGGGGATTTCTTCCATAATATCGCCTCCTTTTCCATTATTGTTACTGAAATTTCTACCACCAATCACCAAATCCTTTTCCCATACATATTTTCCCATTTATATCACCTCCTTTCTAATATTCAATAAAAACAATTTTCTTACCAAGTCTTTCAGCCAATTCTTTTTCAGCTTTAATACCTGTGGACTTATCCCAACCTCTAATACATACTATATGAAACTCATCGCACCACGCTATAAAAGGCATATCCTGGTTTTGCCAAAAGTCCCAAGTCCCTGGAAGCGTACATTGGACTGCTATAGGGTGGGACATTGAAATAGGACTAAATACACAGTAGCCCTGTTTCATTAGTTCAGCAGCTGCTTTATTAGCCATTCTGAACCTCCACCAATGGACAAGTCTTCTAACAACCCAACTCTTACTCTTACAGGTATACGGACACGCCAAATATACTTTTTTATTTGTATTCATATTATCTCTTATAGTTGCGCTCAGTTTATCTAATCCCATTGCTGGCGTCTCCCGAGCGTCCGGACGTAGTAATCATATAAACCAGTAACGTGTGTTACTGTCTTATATGATTGCATTGTTTCTGTTGCCAAGTACAATGCACAAAACTCCGAATCTTATTCATATAGTCGACTATGCGAAGTCTATAGCGTCTTCTTCGCTAAAGACTACCCAGTCGAACAGTGCTGCAAGAGCGGCAGCGTCCTTAACAAGCTTATAGACCGCTTGTCCTTGGATGCTGTGTTCTGCAATCAGCTGCCTTCCGTTCTCCATAGAGAACGCAAAGTCTGCGAGGATTGCAGATGCTCTGTCGCGCGGGATTGTAACCGTGTTATCCACGATTGCAATTCCGTTGCGCAGCACTACGTCAGCGAGCAAGCCGGAGAATTTGACCTCCTCGCCTCGGATAGTGGCGTACAGACCCATTTTATATCACCTCCTTTCGTATTATAGTTGTTTTAGATAGTTGTCATGTTGTGTACCACTTATACTATTAATAATATAGCTCCTACAACAGCTAATATAGCACCTACTATGTGGTTTGTTGATATAGCATCTTTAAGTATAATACTTACTATAAAACCACCAACAGCAAGTGTGCTATTACCAAGAAACCATGCTTGTAGAAATGAAGGTGCTTTCATATAACTAACAGGAAAGCACCAACCAATAATTGCAGCCTGTGCCAATATATATATAAAATAAGAGGATAAAGACAAACCCACAATTCTACTATAAGTAAGCACTGCTACTACTGCCAAAGATCCTATAATTTGAAGAATCCACCACATATCAATTACCTCCTTTTTTTAAAAGTTATGTCAGGGGGTGGGGCTATAAAAAGAATTTTGCGTAAATACCTCTGACTTATTATATGGGTCCCTATGGCTATATTTTGAAGAGGTTTTAGTGGTATGACCACGATAGTTGGTAGTATAGTAATAATAAACCCTCTATTCCATATAATAACATTAAACCCACCTCATATAGTAATAGTACAACCCCTCCCATTCATATAGTAATATAGTAATAGTAAAACCACCATACTGCTATAGTATAAATTATAGTAATAGTACAACACTATTATACAGTTTTAACCAATAGGATAAGGGGGAAAGAAACAGAGAAGAAAGGGTAGCATTATTTATAATACTATGTTACTAAGTTTTAATCATATGTGATCTGAAAAATGTGATCTGAAAAAAATCCGGGACCATAAATATAGGGACGACCATCATGGAATTAGAAAACATAAAAAACAGATCGACTTCTTACAGTGCGCGCAAAAAAAATATTTTATAAGAAGGCTTGACAAATTGAAATTAGTGATTATATTGTATATAGTTGGGGTGTAACAAAATTAAATAGAGGTGAATAAAATGAAATATTTGATACAAATGATGGCAATGCTTAGCGATGTATTAATAATTTTAGCAGTAATAGGATTATTGTATGGTCTTATAGGTGTGTCGAATCTTTTATTATGGGTCCTTGGTGCTTTACTGCTTTTGACCACTTATAAAATATGGAAGAGTCAAGGAGGATTTATTGCGTGGACAAAACAGGGAAGAAAAGCATTTTTTAAAAATTGGGATGAAATTAACAGGAAATAAGATGAAAAAAATAATTTTTATTGTTGTTTTTGTGTTATTTATATTTACATCCACGGTGTATGGAAAAAGAGATTTTAATTCCATAGCTGAAAAGGCATTAATTGATGTTGGGATTTATAATGTGGAAGTCATAGACACAACTTGTGCTTATCTTTTTGAATCCACAACAACATTACGTATTCTTTGTAAAAATGATAATGGGAAAAGATTATTTATTATATTAAGATCGAATAAGAATTTTTTTGGCGCGAATGATCCTTGGTGTATAATAAAGATTGATAGTATAGATTAAGGAAATTGGAGAATATAAATGAAAAAAAGAAAAGTTGAAGTTTTTGATTTTAACGAAGAGTGCTGGAAAGTAAAACAATTTGAAGATTTAAAAGAGAACGATATAGTAAGAATGTTTGAACCAGATGGTACTAGTATAATTTTAGATGATAAAGGATTGGAATACAATATATTTAAAGTAGTGTCGGGACCATATGATGCTGAAGGTGGACTTTCTGCCGTGACGATTGTTGCTTATGAAAATATACCTATATCATGATTTTTATGGAGTCACCATTAAATGAAAATTTATAAAAAAATATTAGATTTGTGTAAAAATACTATTTCCTTGTTAAAGTATGATACTAATGGAGTAGTAGAACAAGGTGTTACAGAGAATAGATCTAGTGGTTATATTTTTTATTCAATTTTTTACTCAGTTAATGAAGATGGTTCTATTACTAATGTGAAAGCGGATTGTTTATGTTGTTGTTATCCAAAATGGAAAGTTATTATAGATATACTTGATAATTAGGAATTGAAAATGGTTGATATGTTGGTATTAGTAATAAAAATTGATAGTATAGATTAGGAAAAATATAAATGAAAAAAGAATCAAATCCATCACCACCCGATATAAGGTATAAACCAAAACCACCTCCCGCACCGCCAGTAACAAGTAGGCAGATACATTATCTTATAAACGTGGATGATGAGGGAAATGGGTTTTGTGTAAATGGACATTTTAATATAATACCAGCTTGTACTGAAATAAGAGTGGGAAACAAGGTACGCTGTCCTGATTGTGGCGCACTTATTTTCGAAGTGATATAATGATACCAGATTTTTTAATAGTAATACTTAAGATATTTATTATTATTTTTATATGGCATGTAATAGGTGGTGGTGTGTTGGGCTTTATTGACCACGATGAATGGAAAAAAGCAGTTGTCACCTTAAAAGCTGGGGACAAGATAGAGTTCTTTGAAGGCGTTTAATACGAGGAGTTAGGATTTAAAGTGGCTATTAAAAAATATCGTCCAACCTCTCCCGGCCGACGCAATATGACCGGTTATTCTTTCGAAGAGATAACCAAGGATAAGCCGGAGAAATCGCTGGTAGCACCCAAGAAGTCTAAAGCAGGCCGCAACTTCCGCGGTGTTGTCACCGTACGCCATCGCGGCGGAGGCGAAAAACGCCAGCTTAGAATAATCGATTTCAAGAGAGATAAAATGGATGTGCCCGGCCGCGTGGCCGCGATTGAATACGATCCGAACCGCACCGCCCGCATCGCTCTTATTTTCTATGTTGACGGTGAAAAGCGTTATATTCTCGCCCCTATCGGGTTGAATGTGGGGGACATGGTAATGTCCGGCGAAAAAGCGGAAATCAAGACCGGTAATTCCATGCCGATGCGCCTGATACCCACGGGCACGGAAATACATAATATCGAGATGCAAAAAGGACGCGGCGGCCAGATAGTCCGCAGCGCCGGGGCATCAGCCCAGTTGATGGTAAAAGAGGGCGAATTCGTCCTGGTGAGGTTACCTTCCGGGGAAATCCGGCGGCTCCGCGCCGAGTGTATTGCAACTATCGGCAAGATAGGCAACATCGAACATCAGAATATCAGCCTGGGCAAGGCAGGCCGGAGACGCCACATGGGCTGGAGGCCTACCGTAAGGGGCTCTGTAATGTCCCCGAAAGACCATCCCCATGGCGGCGGCGAAGGCCGTTCACCCATAGGGCTGCCCGGACCAAAGACACCTTGGGGCAAACCGGCACTGGGTTATAAGACACGCAAACCTAAATCTTCAGATAAAATGATCATAAAACGCAGGGGAAAATAGGCATTTAGCGAGGGAACATGTCAAGGTCAATAAAAAAGGGGCCGGCAGTTGATGAAAAGCTGATGAAGCATGTAGATGCCGTAATACGTTCAGGCCAGAAAACAGTTATCAAGACCTGGGCGCGACATTCAACAATCCTGCCGCAAATGGTAGGCTTGACCATAGGTGTCTACGACGGACGGCGTCACGTGCCCATCTATGTCAATGAGAACATGGTGGGACATAAACTGGGCGAGTTCGCTCCGACGCGCACATTCCGGGGGCACTCAATCAAGGCAGAATAAACATAGGTGTGAGATAAAGTGGAAGTTAAAGCCAGAGTAAAAGATACAGGATTATCACCAAAGAGGATGCGTCCTCTGGTAACAATGGTGCGGGGAAAAAGGGTAGACGAGGCATTGAACATGCTCAAGTTTACACCTACGCCTAAAGCCAAGGTCATCGCCAAGCTGGTACGTTCAGCGGCTGCCAATGCCGAAAACAATTTCCAGATGGACCCCGCTGATTTAAAAATTATCCGCATCTATGTTGATGATGCACGCAGTTTACGTAGATTCCGGCCGCGGTCGAGGGGGCGGGTAAGCCCTATCCGGAAGCATTCCAGCCACATCACAGTCGTTGTTGCTGAGCAGGAGGGATAATTGGGCCATAAAGTTCACCCGACAGGTTTCAGACTTGGTGTCATAAAAGACTGGCAGTCCAAGTGGTATAGCGATACACATTACGCCGAGTTTGTCAGGGAAGATTACAAGCTCCGGAAAGAGATTCAATCCAAATACCCGGAAGCGGCGATATCACTGGTTGAAATCGACCGCCAGGCTAAGGATGTTACCGTTACTCTGCATACCGCGCGTCCCGGTATAGTTATTGGCAGGGGCGGACAAAGAGTGGAAGAAATGAGGCAGCACCTGGAAAGCCTCATCGGTAAAAAGATACGTTTGAATATCCAGGAAATCCGCCAGCCTGAATTGGATGCTTTACTGGTAGCGAAATCCATTGCGGAGCAGATTGTGCGCCGCGTAGCTTACCGGCGGGCAATGAAACAGGCAATTTTCCGCACGATACAGTCAGGTGCCAAAGGCATTAAAGTCAGCTGCGCCGGGCGTCTGGGAAATGCTGAAATTGCCCGAAGGCAGACATCCCACCAGGGACAGGTACCGCTTCACACACTGCGGGCTGACATCGATTACGGATTTACCGAAGCGCATACTACACTCGGACGCATCGGCGTCAAGGTGTGGATATATAAAGGTCAGATTCTACCGGAACTGGTTACGCCTGAAGCAGTAACCAAACCGGCGGAAACAGAAATAACTGCGCCGGTGACCGATGGTATCCTTAAGGAAAAACTGGCATTAGCCGAAGCAGCACCAGCGGCAACCGAGGAAAAAGCGGTTAAACCCAGGGCGAAGAAAGTTGCCAAAACAACTGAAGAAAAAGCAGCCGTAACAGAAGGCGCTGTTAAAGAAGAGGCCAAACCTAAAGCTGCTGTAGAAAAAGCTGGAACAGCCGAAGAGGCTGAAGAGAAACCAGCTCCAAAAAGGCGGCGGAAGACAGAAGCAGAGCCTGAAGCAATAGAAACCAAGCCGGTAGAAGCCAGGAAGACCAGAGAGCCGGCTAAGAAGAAAGAGAAAGAGGCCTAGGATGGATCAGCCTAAGCGGGTAAAATATCGCAAATCGCAGAGAGGGCGCCGTAACGGCAGAGCCAGCGGTGGTAACGTCGTCGATTTCGGTGATTATGGAATGCAGGCATTAGAATCAGCATGGCTAACCAGCGCCCAGATCGAGGCTGCCCGGCGTGCCATGACCCGTCATATCCGCCGCGGCGGAAAAGTATGGATACGCGTGTTCCCGGATAAACCGGTCAGTAAAAAACCGGCCGAGACGCGTATGGGCAACGGTAAAGGTCTGCCGGACCACTGGGTATCTGTTATTAAGACCGGCCGTATGTTATTCGAGATGGCTGGTGTTCCAGAAGCTGTTGCCAAGGAAGCAATACGCCTGGCTTCAAACAAACTGCCGCTGAGGACCAAGTTCGTGCACAGGGAATCACTTACCTCCACGGGCAGCCAACCGGCAAAATAGGGAGTATATAAGGTGAAAGTTAAGGAAGTTAGAGACCTCAGCGCCGATGATTTGAAGAAGCAGCTGGAAGAATCACACCAGGAGCTGTTTAACCTGCGTTTCCGCCTCGCCACCAAGCAGCTGGTTAACCATCGTGAGGTGCGGAGAGTAAGAAGGAATATTGCCCGGTTGGAAACGATTATCAAGGAAAAAGAACTGGGTATAAGATAGGTTGGGATAAATATGGAAGAAAAACGCAAAGTTAAAATTGGACAGGTCATCGGCGACAAGATGGAAAAAACCGTGATTGTAGCCGTAAATACACCGTGGCGTCACCCCAAGTATAACAAGACCGTAAAACGGATCGTAAAATATTACGTCCATGATGAAACGAAACAAAGCAAGACCGGGGACACGGTTATGATTATAGAAACCCGCCCTCTTTCGCACCTCAAGAGATGGCGCATTAAAGAAGTCATGGTAAAATCAGAAGTTGCGGATATTAAACCCAGCGAGATAACGACTTAGGATGTTGGTGATACAGAAATGATTCAAATGCAGAGTGTACTCAAAGTTGCGGATAACACCGGCGCGCGTGAAATCATGTGCATTACGGTTCTCGGCGGCACCCGCCGGAAATATGCCCAGATAGGAGATGTCATCTCGGCATCCGTAAAAAAGGCCATACCTAACGCCCCTACCAAGAAGGGTGATGTCGTCCGCGCCATCATTGTCCGCCAATCATATCCATACCGGCGTAATGACGGCTCTTTCATCAGGTTCGATGAGAATGCAGCGGTCATACTGACCGAAAAAAATAATCCGAAAGGTACCCGTATCTTCGGGCCGGTCGCCAGAGAATTAAGGGATAAAAACTATACCAAGATAATTTCCCTGGCGCCAGAAGTACTGTAAAGGCAGAAAAGGTTATGAAAATCAGGAAAGATGATACTGTGCTGGTTATCGCCGGCAAGGACAAGGACAAAAAAGGGAAGGTCCGTTTCGCCTACCCTGAAAAACAGAAGATAATAGTTGAAGGCATCAACTTCGTGAAAAAGCATTCCAAAGCGAAGGGAGCAGCTAGGCAGGCCGGCATCATCGACCTGGAAGCGCCGCTGGACGTCGCCAAGGTAATGCTGCTCTGCAATAAATGTAATAAACCCGTCCGTATCGGCTATAAAAAGCTCGAGGACGGCCGGAAAGTCAGATTTTGCCGCGTATGCCGCGAGGTGATTGAGTAAAATGGCAAGATTAAAAGAAAAGTACAATAAAGAGGTCGTGCAGCGCCTGCTGGAGATCGGCGGTTATAAGAACGTCATGCAGGTGCCCCGCATGGTAAAAATAGTGCTGAACATAGGTATGGGCGAAGCAATTACCAACTCCAAGGCAATGGAAGCAGCACAGGGCGACCTGACCGCCATCGCCGGGCAGCACCCGGTTATAACCCGCTCACGCAAATCAATCGCTAATTTCAAACTGCGGGCCGGCATGCCTATCGGCCTCACAGTGACGCTGCGCGGCGAACGCATGTATGAATTTTTTGATAAACTGGTCAACGCAGTGCTGCCCCGTATGCACGAGTTCCAGGGAGTGTCCCCCAATTCATTCGACGGCCGCGGCAACTATACCATGGGATTTAAAGAGCAAATTTTATTCCCCGAAATCGAATATGATAAAGTTGATAAGCTGCGCGGCATGGAAATAGTAATTGTCACCACCGCCAGGAATGACGAAGACGGCAAGCACCTTCTGGAGCTCATGGGAATGCCCTTCGCCAAGGATGGAGCGAACTAATTATGGCTAAAAAATCAATGGTATTAAAATCTGAGCGTACACCCAAATACCCGGTGAGGAAACACAACCGCTGTAAATTATGCGGGCGGTCGCGCGCTTATATACGCAAGTTCGGTATCTGCAGGATATGTTTCCGAACAATGGCCCTGGATGCCCAGCTGCCGGGAGTTAGAAAATCTAGCTGGTAAGCTAAAGAAGGAAAATTGCAGTTATGACAGCTACTGATCCAATTGCAGACATGTTAACCCGGATACGGAACGCCGGCATGGTAAAACATGACAGCGTAATGGTACCCGCTTCCAGGATGAAGCTGGCTATTGCCAAAATCCTTAAAGAGGAAGGCTTCATCACAGATTACGAGGTGGTTAAAGGCAAGCCGCACCGGGATATTAAAATACGTCTTAAGTACCTGGGAGATAACCGGCCGGCTATATCCGGACTGAAAAGAGTAAGCAAACCGGGGTTAAGGGTATTCGTTGCGAAAAAGGAAATACCGCGTGTGTACGGCGGGATGGGTGTCGCTATTATGTCAACATCTACCGGACTCCGAACAGGGCAGCAAGCCTGGCGTCAGGGATCCGGCGGTGAGTTATTATGTTACGTTTGGTAAACCAATCTGGAGTGTTCTGAATGTCTAGAATAGGAAAAATGCCAATCTCAATACCGTCCGGAGTGACGACCACTATTAAAGGGGATGCTATTACGGTTAAAGGCCCCAGGGGCGAGCTTACGCGCACGCTGCCTCCCGATATGTCCGTAAAGCTGGAAGGCGATACCCTTATCGTCAACCGGCCTGATGACAGCAAGAAGCACCGCGCTTTCCACGGGCTGACACGGTCGCTGCTGGCGAACATGGTACAGGGAGTTTCCAAAGGGTTTGAGAAAAACCTTGAAATCGTAGGGGTAGGCTTCCGCGCAGAAAAGACCGGCAATAACATTACGCTGCGGCTGGGCTTTTCACATCCCGTAGAAGTTAAGCCTTTACCAGGGATTACACTGGCTGTGGAAGGAACGAACAAAATCAAGGTCAGCGGCGTGAATAAAGAAACCGTCGGCGAGATGGCGGCAGAAATCCGGGATCTGCGCATCCGCGATATATACAAGGGCAAAGGCATAAGGTATGCCGGAGAAAAAGTACATCTGAAGCCGGGTAAAGCCGGTAAAGCAGTGGGCAGGACGTAGAGATGAGTAAAACCAACACCAGAGACGCACGGAAAAGAAGACATGTCAGGGTTAGACAAAAGGTAAGCGGCACGGGAGATAGGCCACGCCTATGCGTATACCGCAGTCTGAATAATATTTATGCCCAGGTGATTGATGACGAACAGGGGAATACACTGGTCACCGCATCAACCCTGGATGCAGAAGTAAAAAAGGACCTCGATGGCAAGAAGAAGTCAGGGCAAGCCGAACTGGTTGGTTTGCTGCTGGCAAAACGAGCCACGGATAAAGGTATCACGCAAGTAGCGTTCGACCGCGGCGGCTTTAAGTATCACGGCCGCGTAAAAGCGCTGGCCGATGCCGCCCGCAAAGGCGGACTCAAGTTCTAAAGAAGAGGCAATTGGGATGAAGCAAGTTATTAGTCGCATCGATCCGACCGATTTGAATCTTAACGATAAGCTTATCGATGTCAACCGCGTGGCAAAAGTGATGAAAGGCGGTAAACGCCTGCGCTTTAGCGCACTGGTGGTTACAGGGGACGGCGTAGGTCACGTCGGTCTCGGCATCGGCAAGGCCAATGAAGTCCCCGCCGCGATAAGCAAGGGCGGAGCCCAGGCCAGAAAGAACATCGTTAAAGTACCGATGGTGGGAGGCACCATCCCGCATGAAATCAGGGCGCATTTCGGCGCATCAGATGTGTTTTTAAAACCGGCAGCCCCGGGTACGGGCGTCATCGCCGGCGGCAGCGTACGGGCGGTACTGGAAGCCAGCGGAGTTAAAGACATTTTAACAAAATCGCTCGGCAACTCTAACCGCATCAACGTCGCCAAAGCGACGATGCTGGCCCTCAGCCTGCTGAAATACCCCAAAGAAGAGTTAGCCAAACGCAGGGCTGTGGTTGGCACGGAGGAGGCACCCGCTAATGGCTAAAATACGGGTAACCTGGGTGAAAAGCACTATTGCCTGCCCTGAAACCCAGCGGCTGACTATTAGATCGCTCGGTTTGCACAGGCTGAATCACAGCGTCGTCCACGAAGATACCCTCTCCGTGCGAGGAATGATTAACAAGGTGAGACACCTGGTTAAAGTGGAGGAAGAAGTTGCTCAGACAAAATAACATCGCCCCGGCACCGGGCTCACGGAAAGATAGAAAGCGTGTTGGCCGCGGCACAGGCAGCGGACACGGCACTTACTCCGGACGCGGCTGCAAAGGCCAGAAAGCGCGCGCCGGCAATAATAAAATGCGCCCCGGATTCGAGGGCGGACAGTTACCTATTATCAAGAGACTTCCCCGGAAACGCGGCTTTACCAACATCTACAAGGTTGAATATAATGTTGTCAGCGTAAGCGCACTCAACATCTTCGATTCCGGCGCTGAAGTAACCGCAGAACTCATGCTGTCAGCTGGACTTATTAAAACATGCGCTCACCCGGTCAAAGTGCTGGGCGATGGTGAAATCGACCGCCCGCTCACGGTTAAAGCTCAGAAGTTTTCAGCTTCGGCCAAGGCTAAAATAGAAGCCGCCGGCGGCAAGGCCGAGGAGGGAGAGCATGCAGCAAAGGTCCAGTAGACCCAGGTTAATTCAGGCGATGCTCGATGCTTTCAGTCTACCTGACCTGCGGCGCCGTATACTGGTGACGCTGGGCATCTTGGTTGCATTCCGGTTTATTGCCCACGTGCCATTGCCGGGTGTAAACCCTGAAGCTCTAAAGGAGCTTTTCCAGAGCAATGCATTGCTCGGCATGCTTGACCTGTTCAGCGGCGGCGCTATGAGGCAGTTCAGCGTAGCGTCAATGGGCGTTTACCCGTATATTACCGCTTCTATTATCATGGTACTGCTGGTCCCTGTTATCCCCAAGCTGCAAGCCCTGTCACAGGAAGGGGAAGCCGGCAAGAATAAAGTAAATTTGATTACCCACTGGCTGACAGTGCCCCTTGCCGGTCTTTCCGGCTACGGGCAGCTGGTGCTGCTGCAGCGCGCCGGTGTGGTAAGCGCTTCCAATACACTGGCTACCTTTACAATTGTATTATCATTAATCGCCGGCACAATCTTCCTGGTCTGGCTGGGCGAACTTATTACTGAATACGGTATAGGCAATGGTATTTCAATTATCATTTTCGGCGGCATTGTCGCCGGCTACCCTACCCTGATACAGGAAGGCTTCCTGGCCACGGGAAATCCCATCGGCCTTGTTGTCTATATTCTCATCATGCTGGCAACGATAGTACTGATAGTTATTTTTACGGAAGCGCACCGCCGGATACCGGTGCAGTACGCCCGCAGTGTTTTCCGCGGCGGCCGCATGTACCGGCAGTCAGGCACGACACATATACCGATGCGCGTCAACAGCTCAGGCATGATACCGCTTATCTTCTCTATGTCTGTAGTCATGTTCCCGGGAATTGTGGCCAGCTACTTTGTTAAACCCGATGCGCCCGGCTTTGCGGACACAATCGTGCGCTGGTTCAGTCCCAGTACCGACCTGCCCGTGGGCGCATTCTACTGGTTATTGTATTTTGCGCTATCGGTAGGTTTTACCTTCTTCTATACCATGGTAACCTACCAGCAGCAGGACCTGCCCGGCACTCTGCAAAAGCAGGGCGGTTTTATTCCCGGCATTCGGCCCGGTAAAAACACCGCTACTTATATTAACGGCGTCATCAACAGGATAACCTGGGCAGGCGCTCTTTACCTGGCTTTTGTAGCGGTCATGCCTTTCCTGGCACGTACGATAACCAATGTACAGCAGATACAGCTTTCCAGTCTGGGCATGCTCATCGTGGTAGGCGTTGTCCTGGATACGATGAAGCAGCTCGAAGCCCAGTTGGTCATGCGGCGCTATGAAGGCTTCATAAAATGAAGGCTTTATAAAATAGGAGTAAAGGTGTATATTATACTTCTGGGGGCTCCGGGGGCAGGTAAAGGCACACAGGCGGTCATGCTGATGGAAAAGCTGAAGCTGGCGCAGGTAGCGTCCGGCGATCTTTTCCGGAAAGCTCTCCAGCAGGAAACCGACCTGGGTAAAAAAGCCAAAGCCTACATGGAGAAGGGTCAGTTGGTCCCGGACGAAATAACGATACAAATGGTGCTGGAGAGGCTGGATGCCCCGGACGTGAAAACCGGAGCTATTTTAGACGGCTTCCCCCGGAACCTGGACCAGGCAAAAGCGCTGGATAAAGCTCTCGCCAGGCAGTCTAAAGCTATTGATAAGGTAATTAATATCAAGGTTTCAGATGAAGAAGTAATCAGGAGATTAGGCGGACGCTGGATTTGCCGCAACTGCCAGGCGCCTTATAACGAGGTGGATTCCCCACCGAAGAAAAAGGGTGTTTGCGACCGGTGCGGCGGCGAGTTATACCAGCGGGCTGACGATAACCCGGAGACAATCAGGAAGCGGCTGGAGGTGTATTTAAAAGAGACATCCCCGCTGATAGACTATTACAGGAAAGACGGCAAGCTTATCGAGGTTATCAGCGAAGGCGGCCCGGAAGCGGTAAACAAAAAGATAATAACCGCCCTGCACTAGAGGGGATGAGGATGGGCATCGAATTAAAATCTGAAAAAGAAATCGCAGTAATGCGGCAGGCGGGGCAGATTGTAGCAGAAGTACTGCGAATATTGGCCGAGCAATTAAAACCGGGAATGAAAACAAAGGAGCTTGATATTATCGCCGAGAGAGAATTAAAAAGGCTGGGCGCCGAATCCTCGTTCAAGGGTTACCGGGGTTATCCGGCTACAGTTTGCGTCTCTGTAAATGACGAAATCGTCCACGGTATTCCGGGGGACAAGGTGTTGAAAAACGGAGACATCGTTGCTCTCGATTTCGGCGCGATATATAAAGGGTTCCAGGGTGATGCAGCGGTAACAGTACCAGTAGGCGAAGCCAGCCCGGAGGCGCTGCGCCTTATAGAGGCAACGCGGGGTTCATTGGAAAGCGGCATCGCGGCGGCAAAAGCAGGGGCAAGGTTAGGCGATGTTTCCGCGGCCATCCAGAACTACGCGGAATCCAGGGGGTACGCGGTGGTACGGGAATATACGGGTCACGGCATAGGGCGAAAAATGCACGAGGAGCCGCAGATACCGAACAGTACCGAACCTCCCTATGGGCTGAAACCCGGGACGGGGCCGGTGTTAAAGAAGGGAATGGCGTTAGCGCTGGAACCGATGTTGAATGCAGGAGACTGGCATACGAGGGTGGCGAATGACCACTGGACGGTTCTCACCGCCGATGGCAGTCTTTCAGCTCATTTTGAACATACGATAGCAATTGATGATAGTAAACCGGAGGTATTGACCAGGGGAGTGTATGCCTAAGAAAGAGGCTATAGAAGTAGAAGGGACAGTAGTAGAGGCGCTGCCTAATGCGATGTTTCGCGTGGAGCTTCCGAACGGGCACTTTGTCCTGGCCCACATCTCAGGCAAGATAAGAATGCATTATATCAGGGTACTGCCCGGTGATAAGGTGCTGATAGAGCTATCTCCTTATGATTTAACCCGCGGCAGGATCACTTACCGGCTCAAGTAAATTTTCGTTCGGCATGCACACGGGGAGCGGTAAAAACGACCGATTAAAGGTTATAAAAATGAAAGTAAAAGCTTCAGTAAAAGTTAGATGTGAAAAATGCAAGGTAGTAAAACGGCGCGGGGTAGTCAGGATAATCTGTGAAAACCCCAAGCATAAGCAGAGGCAGGGGTAACCCCGGTCTCATCGATACAGGAGGATAGGGAATGCCGCGTGTAGCAGGAATCGATATACCGGTTAATAAGCAGGCCTGGGTGTCATTACAGTACATCTACGGTATCGGCCCGGCCAAGAGCCAGATAATACTCGCGAAGGCGAAAATCGCTCCCGAAGTGAAGGTTAAAGACCTCACCGATGAAGAAGTCAACCGGCTGCGTGAAATTATCGATAAACAATTCCGGGTTGAAGGCGAGTTACGGAAAGAAGTAAATTTTAACATTAAGCGTCTTATCGAAATCGGCAGTTACCGCGGTAACCGTCACCGCCGCAGCCTGCCGACGAGAGGACAGCGGACGCGCACTAACGCCCGCACCAAGCGCGGTTCGCGCAAGACGGTAGCCGGCAGAGGACAGAAGCGCGGCACAGCTAAGAAGTAATTAACGGATGTTCTAAGGAGGCGAGGGTGCCACAGAAGAAGAAAGTTAAAACCAGAAAGCGGGAGAAGAAAGCAATACCTACCGGGAAAGCTTTTATTCAATCCAGCTTCAATAATACAATCGTTACCCTTACCGACCCGGAAGGTAATGCCCTGGGATGGGGAAGCTCCGGGACGGCAGGCTTTAAAGGTTCGCGTAAAGGCACTCCTTACGCTGCGCAGATGGCGGCCCGTGATGCCGCCCGTAAAGCCATGGTGCACGGCCTGCGCCAGGTCGAAGTGTATATCAAAGGCCCGGGAAGCGGCCGTGAAGCGGCTATCCGCTCACTCCAGGGTACCGGCCTGTATATTACCGGCATCAGAGACGTCACGCCGATACCTCATGGCGGGTGTCGTCCTCCCAAGCGGAGAAGGGTGTAAAAGGGGAAGAATATGGCAAGATATACAACAGCAGTATGCCGTTTGTGCCGGCGCAGCGGAGAAAAGCTCTTTTTAAAGGGCAGCCGGTGTTTTACGCCTAAATGTGAGATTGACAAACGTAATAAACCGCCGGGGCAGGCGGGCGGAGCCGGAAAACGGCGGCGGAGAATCTCCGACCGCGGTCTGCAGCTCCGTGAGAAACAAAAAGCGCGTTACTCTTACGGAATGATGGAGAGGCAGTTCAGGAAGAACTTTACCGCGGCTGAAAAACAACCTGGCATCACCGATGAAAATCTCCTGGTTCTGCTGGAGAGGCGGCTGGATAATGTTATCTTCCGCCTGGGTTTCGCGGATTCCCGCCAGCAAGCCCGCCAGATAGTGAGACACGGGCATATTACCGTGAACGGACACAAGACCGACGTGCCTTCCTTCCTGGTAAAAGAAGGCGATAAACTAGGCTGGCGCGAAGGCAGCCGCAAGAGCGAATACTATAAAACACTCGTAGAGAACATCCAGGGTAAAACCGTTTTGAGCTGGCTGAGCCTTGACCGTCAAAACCTGGAAGGACAGGTGCTAAGCATGCCCACACCGGAGCAAATCGGCGCCACGTTTGACGCTAAAGCAATAACTGAATATTATTCCCGTTAGGTCTAAAATAAGGAGGCAATCCATTGGCTGGACTGTTAGTCCCACATATCGAATGTACCGAACAAACGGATAACTTCGGACGATTCGTCGCCGAACCGCTTGAAAAAGGTTTCGGCATCACACTGGGCAACTCCTTGCGCCGTGTTCTGATCGGCTATCTCTCCGGTGCGGCGGTAACTCAAGTACGAATTGAAGGAGTTCAGCACGAGTTCACGGTCATCCCTAACGCCAAAGAAGACGTCATGGAATTCCTGCTCAACGTTAAAGAGCTCAGAATTAAACCCATTTCCGAACGTGCCGGCACGTTAACACTGGAAGTTGAAGGCGAAGGACGCATCTGCGCCGCCGATATCAAGCCTTCCGCCGACTTCGAGATTACCAACCCTGATCTTTGTCTGATTACATTGAGCAACCCCAAAGGCCGGCTTTACGTGGAGTTCGATGTAGAAATGGGCACTGGTTTCCGCCCGGCTGAATCTACCGAGAGCACTCCCGTAGGCACGATACCCGTCGATGCCATTTTCACACCGATACGCAAAGTTAACTACCTGATCGAGCCGACGCATCTCGGACGGGAGACCAGCCGCGAGCGTTTGACCATGGAAATCTGGACCGACGGCACGATGTCGCCGGTAGATGCGATGAGCCACGCTGCATCGATATTAATCGAACAGATAACGCCCTTCGTAGAATTCGTCAAGATTTCCCAGATGAAGGCCGAGGAGCGGGCCATCCGACTCGCTATCCCCGATGAAAAATACAATATGCCGGTAGAGCAACTCGACCTGTCAGTACGCACGATGAACTGCCTGCGGCGCAGCAATATCGCCACGGTAGGAGAGCTTGTAGCCAAGGGGACGAAAGAACTGCTCAAACTGCGTAACTTCGGTCAGAAGTCCTACCAGGAAATAGAAGACCGGCTAACCGCCATAGGGCTTTCACTCAATCCCTTGAACGAAGGGGAAATGGAAGAGGATACCGAAACCTTGCTTAAAGCAAAACGGGCCAAAACCGGCGATGATGCCGATCTGGAAGACACTGACGAAACCGCGTAAGATAAACATTAATAAACCCGATACGGAGAACCATTATTATGAGGCATAAAATTTCTGGCAGAGGATTTAGCCGGGCAAGCGCACACCGGAACGCTATGTACCGCAACCTGGTTACAGACCTCTTAAAACACGAGAAAATAGTCACTACTGAAGCCAAGGCTAAAGAAATCCGCGGCATGACTGAAAAGATGATTACGCTGGGGAAGAAAAGCGGACTAACCTCTTACCGGCAGGCGCTGGCATTTATCACGGATGAGAAAGTGGCCGAAAAAGTATTTTCCGAACTGGGACCACGGTATAAAGAGCGCCCGGGCGGGTACACCCGTATGACCAAGCTGGAACCCAGGCTGGGAGACGGCGCCCATATGGCCCAGATAGAACTGGTAAAATAAAACCAACCTGTCATTCCCGCGCAGGCGGGAATCCAGTGCGGGGAGAAGGAAGCGGGGCCTCCTTCGACTTGAAACTAAAGTAAATGATTATGGTAACAGGTCTGGCAACCGGCACGAAAGTGGTACTCATCATTGAATATAACGGGGCTAACTACCACGGCTCCCAGTACCAGGCTAATGCGCCGACAATCCAGGGGGAGATAGAAAAGGCTTTGCAGAAACTCACAGGAGAAAATATCAGGGTCAAGATGGCCAGCAGGACTGACGCAGGGGTGCATGCTTACGGACAGGTAGTCAGCTTCCGGACGGATACTGCCCTGCCGTTGAATACCTTTATAGAAGGTCTGAACCACTTCCTGCCCGGGGAAATTGCCATTAAAGAAGCCTGCCATGCCGATGATAACTTCGACGTGCGGCGCAGAGCCGTCCGCCGAACCTATAAATATTATATTTTAAACAGCTCCACGCGCTCGCCGATACGCCAGGGATTTTCCTTCCGCGTTACCGGCGGGATGGATATTAGCGCGATGCGGCAAGCCTGCCGGGCACTTATCGGACGGCATGACTTTGCCTCTTTCGTCGGCAGCGCCGAAATTGCCCGCACGAAGAATACGGTGCGGGATGTTTATAAAGCGGAAATAACACAGGATGGGGACATGATTGTTCTGGAGATGGCAGCCAACTCCTTTCTGCCCCACCAGGTACGCAATACCGTCGGGTCTTTAATAAAGGTTGGACAGGGAAAGATGACGGCTGACGAGTTTACCGACATCGTCAGCGCCGCTACCCCCGGCCTTGCCGGGCCGACTGCCCCGGCTGACGGATTGTGCCTGGTGCAAGTAGAATATCCAGGTCCCTTTAAGGGAGATGCGAGATGAAAACTTATACCGCCAAAGCGGCGGAAATCAAACGGAAACGGCATGTTATAGATGCTGCCGACCAGACACTGGGGAGATTATCGACACAGATAGCCAAGCTACTCATGGGAAAGCACAAGCCGACGTATTCCCCCGCCCAGGATTGCGGTGACATCGTAGTGGTAATCAACGCCGGAAAAGTGCATTTTACCGGTAAAAAAGCGGAACAGAAGACCTATTACCGGCACTCCAACTATCCCGGCGGCCTGAAGAGCATAACACTGGGCAAGTTGATGGATGTACACCCCACGCGTGCGATTGAGTACGCTGTCACAGGGATGCTGCCCCATACCCGCCTCGGCGCTGTAATGAAGAAAAGACTGCGCGTTTATGCCGCAGCTCAACCCGGCCCAAAGGTAAAAGCTGCCGTTAAAAAAGAAACTAAAGAAACCGCTAAATAAGAGGATATTATGGATAAACAGAGTTATTTTTACGGGACAGGCCGCCGGAAAACGGCGGTAGCGCGTGTCAAACTGACCGCGGGTAACGGAGCCATCATCGTGGATGGGCTCCCGCTGGAAGAAAGATTCCCCTCAATGGAGCACCAGCGCGTTATTACACTGCCGTTCCTCACCACCGAGAGCACCGGCAAGTATAACGCGGTAATAAAGGTGCTGGGCGGCGGCATCACCGGGCAGAGCGGCGCCATCTCTCACGGCATCTCCCGCGCTTTAGTCCAGGCCGATGAGCGCTTTAAACCGCTGCTGCGCGCGCAAGGTCTGCTGACGCGGGACGCCCGCGCTAAAGAGCGGAAGAAACCCGGTCTCAAACGGGCCCGTAAAGCACCTCAGTACACCAAGCGTTAATCCCCGGAACAGGAAAAGCAAAGCGCCGGATTTATACCGATTTATTCGGAATCCGGCGCTTTTTTATATCCCTGTCATTCCCACAAAAGCAGGAATCCATGCTCAAACCTTCTACTACCCGATGTGGTAACGTCCCCTTTCGTAAAGGCAAGTAAGATGATGAGTGTTACCCCTTCGCCTCTCCCTCCGATGAAAGAGGTGCCTCGTTTTTTACCAGGTTTGAAGAATATTGTTCTAGTTTATGTACCCGCCCAGGTAGAACGGCCACACTACGATGCCAAGTATGATTTTCCACCAGACCAGGTGCGCGTAGCCGATGGTGAACAGCCAGCCGATGAACCATATCGTTCCCGCCAGTGAACCCGCCGTAGCGCCTTTACCGTTTGCCATGTGGTACCTCCTTTGCATAAATAATAAAAGGTAAAATCCCTCTTAATCTCCCTTTTTGAAAGGGAGAAACTGACTTCCCCCTTTACAAAGGGGGAAAGAGGGGGATTTTGTATCAAATAAATCCCTAACAATACCGCTGTATGTTCCCTTACCCCTTCGCCAGCCGGTCTTTGAGGTAGCTTATTACTTTCACCGGGGAGGGGTCAACTTTGTAGAGAATCGCCAGGTAATAGCTGGCATAATCGCCGATGGAAACCAGGCTGACCATCTGGGCCAGCGGGCTAATCCCCTCGCTATCAACAAACTCGTATTGTACTCCGGCCTGCTTGAGAAGCTCACAGGTTACTTCATAGCGCAGCTTAATGCGCTGGTAGAACATCGGCGAACGCAGCAGGATGACCCTGACCTTTTTGGCAATTTCTTCCGGCAGCGGGAAACCTACCGTCGCGTTATGGTTAAGCTCCGGAAACACCTCGTAAAATGCCCAGGCCTTGCTGTTTTCGTTGAGCTGCGTCTTCCAGCGGTGGGCGGCCTCAGCAGCAATACCCGCGCCATAGATCACCGGCAGGTTGCCGTAGAGGCGCTGTGCTATTTGCTTGGCGGGATTAGTCGCGATATATGATTCCTCGTTAAGCCTATCCGCAAGCCTTTCCAGCACCTTAACCGTCTCGTCAACATCTTTAGTTTTATCCTTAATGAACCCGAGTTTCTGCATCACCGCAAGGGTGGGCATAAAGCTATAACCCAGCGCGGCGCGCGGCTGCGCTATATACTTTATTTTAAAGACCGGGACATTGTTGGCCTCGGCCATCTGCTGGAGCTTGCCGCCGGTGGTCATGGCTATCTTTTTCGCCTTGGTCTTGAGCGCCGGCTCGAAGCCGGACAGAGTTTCCTCGGTATTGCCGGAATAGCTGGAGGCAATCAACAGTGTCTTTTCGTCGACGAAAGCGGGCAGGCCGTAGTCGCGGTGAACGATAACAGGTATTTTTGCCTCGGCTGCCACCAGGCTTTTTACCAGGTCGCCGCCAATGGCAGAGCCGCCCATGCCCAGGACAACCACCTTGTTCACATCGGCGTAGTCGTCCGGTAATTTTAAATTCATGGCGGCTTCCCAGGCTTTCCGGCACTGCACCGGCAGTTCTTTAATGCGCCCCAGCATGCCGTCCGGATCGTATTGGGAATATGTTTTCATGTCGTCAAGATTAACCATTTTTGTTACCCCCTTTTTCCCAGCCATGGATTCCCGCTTTCGCGGGAATGACGCTCCTATAATAAGGGCGGGTTTGAAACCCGCCCCTACAACGCCTATCCTTAAACCCCGGCCATTTTCTTCCCTGTTTCCAGTAAACGCGTCACGCGTTCCGTGGAGTCTGTTTCAACGTAAATACGCAGCAGGGGTTCCGTGCCGGAAAAGCGTATCAGCAACCACGTATTATCAACCAAATTAAAGCGAAAGCCGTCCGTGGTATCGATATTGGAGATTTTTACGTTATCGATGGTCTTGCCGGAGTAATTCCTGACTCGGTCGATGATAGTATTGCGTTCCGCTTCGGGAAATCTTATGTCAACCCGCTGGTAGTAGTGCGGGCCGACCTTTTTATAGAGATATTCGATTAGCTGCGATGGACTTTTACCGGTTCGCACCATAAGGTCGAGGAAGCATAGATTCGCCAAAACGCCATCGCGTTCCACTACATGACCGCGGAAAGCGTAACCGCCGCTTTCCTCCCCGCCGAAGACGGCATCCTCTTTCATCATCACCGGCGCGATGTACTTAAAGCCCACTGCCGTCTGAAAAACCGGTACGTTGAAAAGTTCACCGAGGCGGAAAGCCATATTGGTAGTGGTTAGCGATTTCACAATCGGGCCGCGCTCACCGCGTACTTCCAGCATGTAAAGAGCCAGCAGTGCGAAAACCTGCAATTGGGTGATAAAATTCCCCTTCTCATCGATGATGCCCATGCGGTCGGCGTCGCCGTCGGTAGCCAGTCCTACGCTCGCTTTTTCTTTTTTCACCGCTGCTGCCAGTCCTTCCAGGTGGGGCATAATCGGCTCCGGCCTGATGCCGGGAAACAGGGGGTTACGTTCGCTGTGTATCTCGGTAAACCTGACAGCGCCGCCTTCCAGGAATCTCTTTAAATATCCGGCTCCCGCGCCGTACATGGGATCGACGACCAGTTTCAGATTAGCCTTCTTTAGCCGCTCAAGGTCGATAAGCCTGCCGACCTGTTTGAAGTAAGCGGGATCGAGGTCGGTATCGATGACGAGTCCCTTTTTCTTCGCTTCGTCTAAAGCTAGCCGGTTAACTTTACCGGCGCTATAGGCTTTATCGATAAAGCCGACAATTTTGGAAGTAATTTCATCGGCGGCGCTGGAGCCGTTTTCGTCTTTGAACTTGAAACCGTTCCAGATACCCCCATTATGGCTGGCGGTGATAATGATCGCGCCTCCGGCCTTGAGCGCCAGGACGGCGTAGCTAATGACGGGCGTCGGGGCGGCTTTAGGCGCAAGATAGACATTAATGCCGTTCCCGGCGATGATTTCCGCGGCGGCGGCGGCAAAGTCCTCCGATGCGAAGCGGGTATCATAACCGATGACTATACCGCGCCCGGCGAGTTTGGCCTGTTTTAAATATTCCGCTACGCCCTGGGCGCAATAACGCACGTTTTCAAAGGTATAATCCTCGGCAATGATAGCGCGCCAGCCGTCCGTGCCGAACTTGATGGGATTTGGTTTGTTAATGTTAATCACCCCCATTCTATCTATAATACGTTACATCTTACTTCGGCCTGGTTCTACACAGATATAACCTATGTCTCAATTTATTATAGCGTGGTCTTTCTACCCTATCCCCTTTATCCCCCTTCCCCTCAAGGGAAAGAATATGGAAGAGAGGCTGCTGACCTGCGCCCCTCTTTAACACTCCCTGGCCTTCGAATACATCAATTATGAACCGGGCGATATCCTCCTTTTCCTCCAGGTTCATCCCGGCCATTGGTTCATCAAGGAGCAAGATTTTCGGTTCCAGAGCTAAGGCTCTTCCCAGCTCGACTCTCTTTCGCATCCCGTAGGGTAGAACCGCGACTATCCTCTTCCTGAGTGGTTCAATCTCCAGGAAATCAATGATATCTTCTACCGTCCGGCGGTGCTCGATTTCCTCCTTGTGAGCCCAGCCGAAGTATAATGCACTGGCGATGAAGTTTTGCTTCATCAGTACGTGGCGGGCAGCCATAATGTTATCTTGGGTGCTTAGTCCGGTATAAAGTTCGATATTCTGAAAGGTTCTGGAGATACCGAGTTTAGCCAGTTTATCCGGGCGCATTCGGGTGATTCTTTGACCATCGTAATAAATATCACCCTTTTGCGGTTTATAGAAACCGTTTATGCAGTTAAGTAGAGCCGTCTTACCGGCGCCATTAGGTCCGATAATAGCTAGTATCTCATTGTTTCTGATATCCAGGCTTAAGTCAGTGAGGGCTTTGACACCGCCGAAGCTAAGGGAGAGGTTATCAATGCGTAATTTAACTTGCCCCTCGACTGTCATTCAGCGTAGTCCCCTGCTTAATGTCACACTCACTTGCTTTAAGTAAGTTTTGCTGAAACTGGAGTAGCTTTTACCT
Organism: Dehalococcoidia bacterium; assembly: GCA_041300405.1. GTDB lineage: Bacteria > Chloroflexota > Dehalococcoidia > Dehalococcoidales > RBG-16-60-22 > Fen-1077. The sequence goes on from JBGLNK010000001.1 coordinate 81,879, forward strand.
CTGCTACAAGCCTATCCCTGTAGTCAGTTACTCTATGGTTCAGCGACCTCTCGCATTCCAGATTTTTTTCCAGCCGTCCGGCTTTCTTTTTAAGCACTTTGGCCGTTTCTTTATTAATACTCTCACCGTACTTCCTACACTGGTACATGTTTGTACTGCGGTCTTCGTAGACTACCATGTCACATCATCAACAATATCACACTAAACAGTAGTTGCTGTCACTAACCAACCCGTCATTAGTGTTCCCTGTACTTTATATTATAAATGTTGTAGGGTCAATTCAAAGCCATTTTCATCCTAATATATACATACGTATCCGTAAAAGCAATACCCTAAAAAGGGTATTTTTGACAGCGGAAACAAAAGGTGCTATAAATATGGCAAATGGCTAGGCTGACCAGCAAAGATTACCTTGAAATATTAAATCTGATCTATCTCGCTAACAGATGTGGAGACGTAGAAAGCTTTATTAGCGCGTTATTCCCCTCCATAATGCGAGCGTTCCATGCCGAATGTGCCACCTTTCATCTCATCAAAGGGTATCCAAAGGAGATAAATATAGGAGAGTCTCGATCTTTCAAATCAGATTACCATAATCTCCATGAAGATAAATATTACTGCCCTTTATATACAGACTCTTTTTACCAACATTCTCCCTTATTAAAAGAGGCACTTTCCTCATTAAAAAACGTCCTGAAAATTGGGGAATCTATTTCCTTTAGGGACTGGGAGAGGACAGTTTTATATAATGATTTCATACGACCACAGCATTTATATTGGGAGTTATTCCTGACCCTGCGCTGGAAAAACAATCTGGAAGGCATGATTACACTGTGGCGTCCCAAGAACCAGCCGGATTATGAAGATAGGGAAGTTCTAAAAGCAGCGAGGCTTACTGTTCATCTTGGGGTCGCCATACATAATGCTTGTGTGATTTCACAAATTAATAGCCGGGAAAGTCATTTCTTGTCTCCCGATGAGACTGATAGTGAAGGATTTCTTTGTTTAGACCATAAATTTAATCCTTCCTTTTTCAATGTTAAGGCGAGAGATATCTGTCTGCAGTTATCTAGCAGGAAGCCATATAATATCTTTGATCTTGAAAATGGTGAGTTCCCCATACCATCCTTTGTTATTAGAGATTGTTCCGGCCTCCTTGATTTAGTTAAAGAAGAAGGAAAGCCTATCCTATTGCCCAAAGAAAGAATAGTTTCTACAGAAAGTGGCCAGAGATTCCGAATAGAATGCTCACTGATTTGGAAGATGAACCAAATAAGTTCCACGCCTAATTTCGTCGTTACTCTATCTGACCTCAGCGACGAAAATAAACTGGAGACTACTTTACAAACGAGATTCAGGCTGAGTAGAAGAGAACTAGATATTACTCACTATTTACTTAGAGGAATGTCTGATAATGAGATTGGAGAAAAACTTTATATTAGCCGACAGACGGTACATACACATATCAAGAATGTTTATAGAAAACTAGGGGCTAAAAGTCGAATTGAGTTATACCGGATGGTTGTTCAGGAGGGCTATCCGGGAATATTAAGTCAAAAACAGCTTCTTGTATGAGTTCTAGATAATAGCTAGCTTTATTGGCTATCGCCAGCCCTTACATCACTCCACTTCCAGAGTAAAGGGAGAATCATGATGCTAAAAGTTGAGCAGTTTGTTAAGCAAAATTAAGGTTAAAATCGCGGATTTTATTAAAGCAAAATGCTGGTATGCTGACTAATTGAAGGGAGAATTAAAAAATATGGGTCGAATTAGTCTTAAAAATGGTGAGCCGCGGAGGACTCGAACCTCCAACCTGATGATTAAAAGTTAGGCAGCCAATTTTCGAAATTTTCAATAGCTTCCAAAGCTGGAATCGGCACAAGCAATATTTAATTATTAACCAATCAGGTTTACATCGTTTAAAAAATCAGAATTACACTCGCTATAAAATAAAAACATCTCTAAATTTCCAGAGCCGTTATCAAATTATCGCTAACTCCTATTTTTATCAAGGATTTCTCTATTTTAGCGATAAACTTATTACCGATTGCTCGGGATTCTTTTTTAAAACCGGAATAAATTCGGCTTTTGCCTATTTGGTTTTTCATTGAGTTGTTTGCAGGTTTTTATGTGCACGTGACTCAACAATTTACTTGATTGTTACACATTAGTTTTCAGGTCAGAGGAATTAAGACTCCAAATCGTCCGCAGTGATGGCTCGATTTAGGAGACTCAACACTCTTATTCCATCTTCCATCCGACGTTTTCAAGTTGTCGGTAGACGCTGTACCATCCTTCTTTTCCTGCGAGTTCTTCTGGTCTACCAGACTCCACAATTCTGCCGGAGCCCATAATGTGTACTTCTTCGGCATCAAGGATTCCAGAGAGGCGATGACTTATTGTAACGATAGTACGGTTCTGGCTGGCCTGGCGAAACGCCTTGATGATGCTTGCCTCGGTAACAGCATCCACTCCGGATGTCGGTTCATCGAGAAGAAGGATAGGAGGGTCTGAAACAATAGCCCTCGCCAGAGATAGCAGTTGGCCCTGCCCTCGGGATAACTTGGTCCCTTCGACACCGAGCAGGGCATCATATCCGTTGTTCAGTCCTGTGATGAAATCGTGCAGGCCCACTGTGCTCGCTGCTTTCTCGATATCATGCATCGGAATCAAGTCATCCCGCAGTGTGATATTTTCTTTAATAGTGCCTTCAAAAATATGAACATTCTGCGGTACTATGCCGAGGAGTCTTCTTCTATCATTCGCCTCAACCTGGTGGGGGTCATATCCCAGTATGGAGACTGTGGCTCTATCAGGCTTGTAGAGTCCGGCCATTAGACTGAGCAGCGTGGTTTTACCGGCACCGGTCCGCCCGACAATAGCCACTCGCAAACCTTGAGGAACGGTCAGGTTGACGTTGCCGAGCACCGGTTCTCCTTTACGATAGCTGAAATCTAGTCCCTTAACCTCTACAGCAGTGCCATTCGGTCGTGCAGAAAGCCTTACCGGAACGGATTGCGCAGCCAATTTTTCTTCCGGTTTCTCCCGCAGCAGTTCAACGATGCGCTTAAGTCCTGCTAAAGCTTGCTGGAGGGTCTGGAAATCACCGGTTATGGCATCAATTGGTGCAAAAAACCTTGTGACCAGGTCTGCCATTGCAGCCAGACTCCCGATGCTTATTGCAAGTGTCTCAGTTACACTCGTTCTCGCGCCGAACCAGATTACAACTGCAATGACTATTGCTCTTATGGCCTGCATAACGCAGGGAAAATATGAATCATACACAGCGGCACTGTTCACTGCCTTAAGATTGTCTGTCAACGGTTTCTGAAAATGGTCTCCGTACTCATTTTCTTTACCATAGGCTTTTATAGTCCTCATTCCGCTGAAAGTCTCTTGAAGGTAGATATTTATCCCACTTACTGTTCTTCTTACCTGGTTCTGTACCCGGTAAGTATTCTTTCTGAAGTAAGCTGATACAAAATAAACAACCGGTGCGGACATAAGCGCTATCAAAGCCAGACGGGGGCTGATGACAAACATCGCGATAAGGACACCTGTTAGCTTAAATAGATTGGTGGGAATATTACTAACACCACCCGCACCCGGGCCACTGCCTCCCCCACCAAAAATCGTGCTGACCGTTTCAACATCGGAAGTGAGACGGCTTATCGTATCTCCCACCGGAGTGCGGTTATAGTAGCTCATCGGCAGCTTCGAGAGGTGTTCCGCCATGCGGAAAAACCTTATGTATGGGTCGTCAAGGTTAAACTTCTTAATGTTCCACTTCTTGATAAGTCCTTCTTTATAAGGAGCTACGGAGTCTCTCTCTTCTTTGGTTGTAGCTGTACCGGCGAAGGCGTTGTAGGGCGGATTACCCAGGATAACCAGAATTGGCACCTGCTGCTTAACTCTGCGGGCATCTGCCTGTTCTTCAAGTAGTTGCGGGAATCCGGTGAGCATTGCCTGAAACGCCTTTTCCTTCTCCGGGTCCAGCGGCTCCCAGCCGGTCAAAGCATTGGTCAGATAGACTCCAGCTCGCTCATAAGTAGTATCTGAAAGCGGCGCTCCCAAGCTTTGTAGAAGAAGCCCCAGTTGCATGTGTGATACCACGAATGGTGCCGCCAATATCTCAAAGCCGAATACCCTTTGCAACGCTGCCTTTTTAAGGTCGCTGGCTAACAGCGCGTCTGAACCCTTAGCTTTTAGTGTCTGGTGAATATGTTTTAGCACCTCTACCAGGTAAGAACCGGTGCCACAGCAAGGGTCAAGGACGAAAACACTGGGGTTCGCCAGTCCATCTGTGATATTGAGCTCTTCCCTTAGAACGGTATCAACCCGGGCAACCATATACTGAACAATTTCGTGGGGAGTGTACCAGACGCCTAGCTGTTTTCTCAGTTCCGGGTCAAACGCTTCAAGGAACGGCTCGTAGAAATACTGGACAGCTTTACCTTCTTCAAAGGCGCTGAAGAAAGAGCCTCTGTTGAGCGTAGATGACGCCCAATCAAGCGTATCTTCAAACTCAAGCGGCCCAACATGTGCCGGCGTTACAATCTGCGCAAACAATGATTGCATGACTGGCACTTTGAGTTCCCACAGGGCATCATGCCAGCTAAAAATGTCCGGTGCCGTATAGCTACGCTTCTTGCTCCACAATACCCACGCTGAAAATAAACCATAGAATATCGTCTGTACCAGTGTGGAGCGGAAGAAATGCTCGCCTTTTCCCCCTTCAAATTTCAAACCAAGGGCAGCTTCCAGAGCTGAACGGACACTTTTCATAGCGGGAATATCTTTGCCCTCAATGCGGGCGCTGGCGGTGCAGGCATAGGACGCAAGAAACCAAGCCAAATCCCTCGGAGAGGATACTGGTGCAGCCTGGAGCATGGTACGCCTCAGGTATTCAATGAACGTCTCTCCATACTCTTGGGCGAATTTCTTAGGGTGAGCTGCCTTAATCCAAAAATCGGCTTCCGACACAGCAAGTCTGTATGCTTCAAGCTTGACCGGGTTGCCGTTCTTGTCTTTGCCGACTAACACAAAATCGCGGTAGTTGGTTACCAGGACTAGCTGATACTTTTTCCAATATTTAGAGACCCTGCCCGCTCTCTGTAGTAACCCAGTGTCATCGTTGGTTGATTTTATCTCAATAACACCACGTTATGGCACCTGCCCAAGTAGCGGTGACTGCTCATTGCCATGATCCCATAATATGACTCTTCCTTGACGCCGCCGCCGGTCTGATGGATATCACGAAGGTCTTTGAAATATGCTTCAGCAAGCTGTAGGTTTTCTTTCATACCGAGTCTCCAGGCATCTAATGGTTCAGGGCGGCCAAAGGTGTATCAGCTCGCCCAAATAGGGGAACATGACTTAAGCTATAGTCTAGCTTAACAAGGTGACGGAAGACAAGTGGCCAGTCACATTTCGTCATATTAGTATATTGTTATATTGGGATCGGGAACAGCAGTTCTCTCCTTTGTTTTATCCGTTTAACAATGCCCACTGCACAAATATGGGGATGTCCGTGTTTTTATCGTTACATTAATTGAGTAAACGGGCATTATAGTAGTAAGGCCCGGTGGAGTCAAGGCGCTGGCCATTCTTTCGATAATGACTTTATAGATAAACGAAAGGCTCTCCAGCATCTGAAAAATGGACCGGAATTCCTCTTAGCAGGGGCTGAAGCCGGTCAGCCAGCGCTTTCATACCGGGTTCCTCGCTTCGTTCATGCCCGACGATGATCATAGCTCTATTAAAGCCCAAAGCTGCAGCGTCACGGACATAGGCGCTCAGTGTCCATTCGGTGATTTCACCACAGATCATTACATCCAGCTGCTGGTCGTTCATTAACCTGGCCGGCATCTCTTCCTGACCGAGACCAAGGCTTCCGCCACCAACCAGTATCCCAACCCGGCTGCATTTCATTTCCGGGTCCCCGACGACCCGAATCACCTTCATGCCAAGTGTTCTCTTGAGAAAGTCGACCAGATCAGTCACCGAGGTCGAGGGAACCGAGTAGCAATGCGGTTGCGGGATTTCGGTCTCAAGATAATCTGTCCATCCCAGGTATTTCAGCAACCCGGCATAGATGAGATCGGTATTGCCAATATGCATATGGTCATGGTAACGCCAGATAGATATCCGGTTATCGTCTATTAGTGCCTTTTTCCGTTGATAGACCGGATCGGATTTCAACCAGTCTATCCGGTCTGTACCGGTAAAATAAGTTGGTTCATGGGTGATGATCAGGTTGCAGCCCATGGCGATTGACCGATTGATTACGTCGACAGTGGCCATAAACGTGGTGGCCACGCCGGTGACTTGACGATCCCAGCTGCCCGCGATCAACTGGTCACATGTGTTTTTAATCTCGGTTCTGCCGTTAACCTCCAGGATGGCCTCAACTACTTCTCTTACATTCATTCTCATACCTCCAGACCACCAATATTATAAAACTAAATTCTGATAAATTTCACTATTCCAACCGGGAGGCTTATAATCAGATAAAGCAAATTCCGATATCCGGAATAGTCCGGTGACCAGGCAGGGATAGGATGATAGACCAGGTTTACGGCGGAATTGAAACAGGAGGAACGAAGTTTGTTTGTGCTATCGGTACAATTCCGGATGACCTTATAAAAACTCAATTTGCCACGACAAGTCCTGATGAGAGCATTGAAAAAGCAATCGATTTCTTTAAAAATACGTCCCGCCAAAAGCAGCTTACCGCAATAGGCATAGCTTCTTTCGGCCCTCTGGACCTGGACCGGAATTCTCCAACCTATGGATATATTACCAACACGCCAAAGCACTCCTGGTCTAACGTCAATATTGTTCAGAAGATACGCGGAAAGCTCGATGTACCGGTATCTATTGATACTGATGTGAATGGCGCTGCACTGGGTGAACAGGTCTGGGGGGCCGCCAGGGGGCTTGATACTTTTATCTATCTTACGGTGGGTACAGGGTTTGGAGGGGGCGGTATGATAAACGGCGGGTTAATGCACGGGCTTTTACACCCTGAAATGGGACACATACGCATCCCTCACGATTGGAAAAAAGACCCATACCATGGGTGCTGTCCTTTCCATGGCGATTGCCTGGAAGGCCTGGCGTCCGGGATAGCCATGGAGCTCCGCTGGGGACAATCGCCTGAAAAGCTCCCTTCTAACCATCCTGCCTGGGAACTAGAGGCGAGCTACCTAGCCTTAGCGGTCAATAACTTCATATGTACCCTATCCCCTCAACGTATCATTATTGGCGGTGGGTTAATGAAAAATCCCGGTCTTATGGCGGCAGTTCGTCATAAGGTGACCGAGAAACTGAACGGATATATCCGCTCAGAAACAATCATGAAGGATATGGACCATTATCTTGTGGCTCCGGCGCTGGGTGACTTGGCGGGTGTGGTCGGGGCACTAGAGTTAGCTAAAAGAAACCAATCAAGGTAACTGAACTGTTTCTAAAGCTTAAAGACGCCGTAGGAAACTCCGGCTAAAGTAATCAGAAGATCATCGCCTTCAATCTGCACTTTTGTCCCATGACAGATACGGGAGGTCGGGTTATCAGGTTTAATTCCTTTTAGCCGAACCTGCGATGGTTCGGCAGACGGATTAAGCACGGTGAGGAACCGCTCGCTTCCGGATTGACGTAGATAAGCGAAGTGATGGTCGTTATTTCCGGCCGGTAAAGGGATAAGAGCGCCATCATCTTGAAGCGCAGGTGAACGTTTCCTCAAGGCAATCAGTTTGCGTACGTGGTTAAGCAGTGAACGAGCATCTCCGGCCTGTTTTGTAACAGTCGGACGGTCCCGGTGTGGATCCAGAGGAAGATAAAGCCGTCCTTTGTCAGCGATAGAAAAGCCGGCGTTGGGCCCGTCCCCCCATTGCATGGGAGTGCGCGAGCCGGTACGGTCGTAGCCTCCCTCCTTTGATGTCAACCCGGGTATGAAACGCATGCCGATTTCGTCACCATAATAGATAAAAGGCACTCCCGGCCAGGTCAGCAATAACGAGAAAATCACCTTCAGATCACTAATCGTCCGGCCGTCAGCCCGGGGCCTCTTAATATCATGATTACTGCTGGGTATAGAAATCAGACCTTTGCCTTTGGTTCTGGCAGCCATCTCCAGATAAGACTTTAAAAAAACTCCTATATTCGCGGCGCCGCTGCGGCGAAAGAAGCAGTTCCTATTGAGCAGGAGGTCGGGGTAACCTGCCACTCCGAAGTGCAGCATAAAATCAATATCGAAGCCGGCGGGTATCGATTCCCCGGGGTTACCCCATTCGGAGATCAAGACGGTATCAGGATAGTGCGCGCGTACTTGCTGCCCGATGTCCTGCCATAACTTTATCGTCTCTTTATGGCCCGGGTCGATTTTCACCAGAGAAAAAGCCATATCAACACGAAATCCGTCTACCCCATGACCAAGCCAATAGTGCATGATCTTAAGCAATTCTTTACGGGTCTCAAGCGGTCCGGGCGCATCAACGGGTTGCTGCCACAATTGGTCCGGTTTAGCGAATCCGTAGTTTAAAGCAGGCTGGAAATCAAAACAATTGGCGACATAGTACCCATTTCTTTCATAACCTCCCCGTATGAGTGAAAGGGCCGAATTTGATTCAGATGTAGGGGAGGATGCCCAAATATAACGGTCAGAGTATTTATTTTGCGTAGAGCGGGAGGAAGACTTAAACCATGGATGATCGACGGAAGTATGACCAGCGACCAGGTCGAGGCAGACTTTGATCCCGCGCCGGTGGGCTTCACGACAGAGTCGATACAAGTCTCGGTTGGTTCCGTGGCGCGGCGCGATCCGGTAATAGTCAGCCACGTCATAGCCGGCATCCTGGAAAGGGGAAGCAAAACAGGGGTTTATCCAAACCGCGTTGATGCCCAGCCATTGCAGGTAGTCCAGTTTTTGAATTATCCCAGGGATATCCCCGATGCCATCGCCGTTGGTATCATAAAAACTCTGGGGGTAAACCTGGTAAAAAACGGCCTGTTTAAGCCAGGCGGGTAAATTGTACGCGGCACTTTTTTGGGAGAAAGGCAAAGGATTATCCTTATGTTCAAAATTGGTTTTATTGGCTCCAGATCCAAAAATCTTCGTCAGAAAAATTCTTAACAACCCTGTGTACTTCTAAGGACGATATCATCCTGAATTTCCGGGGAAAGCATGACAAAGTAGGCGCTGAAGCCTCCTACTCTAACCACCAGGTCACGGTGCTTCTCCGGATGTGCTTTGGCATCGAGCAATTCTTTAGTGTCTACCAGATTGAATTGTATGTGCTGCCCGCCGTTTCTGAAGAATGTATCGGTCAGGATGGCTAATTTTTCCCGGCTCTCCGGGCTCTGCATGACGGAGCCGGAAAACTTCTGGTTCAGGCATGAAGCATAAGATTCTTTATACTGCGCTTTGAGTACCGACCTGATTACACCGGTTGGACCAAGTTGATCCATGCCCCGCATCGGAGATATGGAACCGTCGTTGAGCGGTTCCTTTGACTTGCGTCCGTTGGGGAGTGCGCCGATACCCAGGCCGCCGAAATAGTGCCAGGACAAACCTTCGCGGGAGATTTTACAGGGTACATCGAACGGATTGTTATAGGACATGATAACGCTCCCGGAAAACATGCCAACGTCCCGGACCATCAGGTCCGCTTCATCGATATCATTGCCGAACTTGGGCGCGGCGAGGCACATCTGCCGTATTTCTTCACCTCTTACACCCTCGAAGTTAGTATCAAGAGCGTTCATTAGCTCATCCATGGTCAACTTTTTATCGTCATACACCAGTTTCTTGATTGAGATAAGTGAGTCTGCCGTATCCACGATTGCCCGGTCGCTGATGCCATAACTGTGGTCCCGGTCAGTAATAAGGATATCCTGGCCGTTCTCCATACAACGGGGCCCGGCGACGCAGGAATTGAACGGGAAACGCAGGTACTGCGGCTCAATGCTCTGGGCTAGAGTGCCCAGCCATAAAACCCTGTTAACAACATACCGGCATTGTTTCTTGAATGCTTCGTATAAATCATTAAAGGTCTTGAAGTCTCGCGGGTTACCGACATCGATGCCCACTTTTTTCCCGGTTATTTGTGATACGCCACGGTGAAGAGTGAGATCAAGAAAGAGCGCGATGTTAACCGCCCCTTTACCTTCGCTGCCGTTATGGTCAACTTTTGTGGGAAGGATCGGTGTCACACAGCCCTGGCCGTACCAGTCTCTGGCGTCTTCTAGCGGTGTTCCGTCATTTATAAAACTCGCGACGACATGATCGCTGTTCTCAAACAAAGGAATACCGCCTTTGGTCTTATAATTCGTCTCTAAAGCCTTAAGCAGCAAGCGATGTGGTATTTGCGAGTTCCAATTGAGGAGAACAGTAGGCGATGATAGTTTAGTTAAACCTATCATGTGGAGAACCAGGTAGCTTAATGCATTGGTGGCATCTTTTCCGTTCTTGTCCACGCCGCCGATGTTGATACTATTGATGCAAAAACTGAACTGGTGGGTTTCCTGCTGGGTTTTACCGACCGGTACAACCACCTTCATACCCCAGAGGGTTAAGGCGCTGCCCAGAAGCTCTGCAGCCCTCTCCAGCGTTAGCGGCCCCTCCCGGATGTCTTTTTCAAAGTAGGGTTTTAGGTATTGGTCTATTCTGCCGACTAATAGAGGATACATTGCCTCCAGTCCTCTACCGACCATAATAAAGTTCATGCTCTGGAGAGCCTCATGAAATGACCGCGCCGGTTTTTCCGGTACGCGTTCGCAAATACCGGCTATCTCGATAAGTTCAGCCCGTCTTTCGGGATCCGGTTCTTCACCGGCCTTGCGGCGTGCCATTTCCGCGTATCTATGGGCGTAATGGATCATGGCCTCACAAACAATGACGGCTGATTGCCAGAAATAGAGCTTGTTGACATCGGTTTCCTGCATTTCTTTGAATCGTTGTATGCCGGCCTGAGCTTCTTTAATCAAACCGCGCATACCTTTAGAAAGCAGCTTCTCCCACATTCCCCGGCAGGTAACACCGGGAAAGTAACCGGAATCAGGAGTAGGGTCACTGCCTTTTGCATCCGTTATATCCTGCGGCCAGGTTCCTGCCAAAGAATGCCATGCCTCATTAACATGGTCCGGCGCGGTCTTCCCGGCAAAAAAGCGGGAGCATTCTCGAAGAATATTTTTTTCCTCTTTAGAATTTACCCCCTGAAACACCATCCAGCGGCTTAAGCTATCCCCCTCGCTCCAGAGCCCGGCGATAGAGTCTCCGTTTTCGTCCACGAAAACCGGCGCACCGATGAGGTGTTCTGTTTCTCTGCCAACAATGATGTCAAAATCGTGAATAGCTATGGGCACCCTCTCAAGTACTTTCTTGAATAGTTTCGCCCGGCGGAGTTCAATATCTTCTCCCTCCGTTTCCTTCCAGGATTCTACAGCCAGCTTGGCCCGGTCAACAGAAATTACTCTTGGAGCGCCGAACATAGCGTCTTTCAACTGAAAGAGACGCTCACTCAGCTTTAAGTTATCGATATTTTTTACTAATAATTCGTCGGTATTTATTTTTGTAACCATAATTCCCCCCAGTCGGGTTAAACGCAACGTGCAATCTCCCTTGTTATGATATCATAAATCATTTTGATATCGAACACTCTATACCATTAGCTTCAATCATCTTTTTCACTGATTCAACCTGTGCCGGTTCAGGGGCTTGAAGATCGGAGAGAGGGTAATCCCTGCCCAAAGAATCGTATTTGCCTTTTCCCAACCGGTGGTATGGCATCAGTTCAATACGGAGGTAATTTTCCCCCAATCCATGTAAGAAATCTGCCGTTTCTTTGATGTTTTGAAGATCATCGTTAATACCCGGAATTAAAGGCATCCGGAAAAGTGTTTCTATGCCGCTTTCAGTAATAAACTTCGCATTATCAAGGATAAGGCTATTAGGTTTACCCGTATATTGTTGGTGTTTATTGGAATGCATCATTTTCAGATCATACAGAATGTAATCGGTATAAGGAAGTACCTTTTTCAAAGCGGACTCCGGAACATTTCCAGATGTCTCTATGCAGGTGTGAATATCGGCCTGTTGGCATCGTTCAAACAAATCGCACACTAATTGGGGCTGAAGTAGCGCTTCTCCACCGGAAACCGTTACCCCGCCGCCCGATGTATCATAGAACATTTTATCGCGTTTTACGGCATCGAAAATCTCTTCGGCATTCATTTCCTTGCCATAGAGAATTATTGCTTTATAAGAACACGCTGAACTACACAGGCTACAGCCGGTACAACGCGCGCGATCGATGCGGGGAAACCCGCCTGCCTCATAAACCAGCGCCCCGTGAGGGCAAATCTCTGCACACTTTCCGCATTTAGTGCAAAGTGCTTTAACAAATCCAACCTCTGGCCGTGGTGAAATACATTCGGGATTGCTGCACCACCGGCATTCAAGGCCGCATCCTTTAAGGAACACCACTGTTCTTATGCCAGGTCCGTCATGAATGGAGTACCCCTGGATATTGGTGACTAAATTAGGCATCAATCGTTATCCTGTGGTATTCCTATTGTTTCACTTTCCCCACCTGGGTGAACAACTTCAATGTATCCGCTACATCCCAATGCTCGGCGATTTTACCGTTCTCGATGCGAAAGATATCGACGACGTCGAAATTCAGTTTATTCCCCGTGGGCGAGTTTCCCAGCCATTCGCCCTTATGAGTAGCCGTGGTAGTGGAGTACATGACTACAAAATCGCTTTCGGCGATGATTCTTTTCACGGTATAGCTGAAATCCGGCAGACCTTTGAATATTCCCTCAAAAAACTGTTTAAATCCGGCTTTACCCTGGGGTGTGTCTTCATTGTGCTGTATATAATCGTCTCTCATTATTTCATCGAGCTTACTAAAATCATGATTTTGAAATACGGTTTTGCAGAGCGTTTCGACTAGCTTTTTATTATTATCAATCTTGGACATTTAAGCTTTCCTCAGTATTACGAGTACGTATCAATTATTTCTTAGTAACATCCTATTTTTTTACATATTTAGATGCTATGCTGGTATGAAAGAGGATAATCGGTTTATCGACTCTCTTGAAGATAAGCGGGCAATGGACCATACCGGCCGGAATATAGACGCTGGTCGGAGACGTGATGGTATGTAATTCCTGTTCCTCGCCCAGGCCGATGACGATTTCGCCAAAAAGGTCATTCATATGTTCATGATCATAGGAAACAAAATGCAGGTACATGTCAAAGTCATGGGAATGCGGAAATTCCTCCATTTTACATGGCGCCACCACTTTGGTGATCATAAATGTCATATTCGTTTTATAATCAATATCACCGATCCATTCCATCGTCGGATATGGTTCCGGTTTCGTCACCTTCTTGGGTATTACGTATTTGCCGTACTTGGATTCTTTCATTTATACCTCTCCTTTTGACATGTCTTTGATGTTTAAAAACTTCATGCTAACTCAGACTGGTATTGACGCGTTACGTTTATTGGTATTCTAAATGATAAAAGTGTCATGGCGTTTTACCTTGTCCCATATCGCCCGTTCCGCCTCGAACGGCGCGGCTTCCACATGGCTGTCTTTCCCTAACACCATCGTCATGCGTTGGCTGCCGTATTCCGGCCACTCTCCGATACATTTACAGGACGGGTTCCCGGTTTTCGCGAACGCTAGCCAGGCATCCTGCATGCACTCGGAGAGCTTATCCGCTTCCGGCCCGATGCCGCAGAACGCAGCGTCGTATTTACCGAATACAAATCCTATTTCCAGGGCATGGCATGCCTTGAAGACGCCTCCCATCGCGGGCGAATTCCAGGTAAAGATATAGCTATATACAGGTGTCTCGTTATCGCGTTGAGCTTCAACTAGTTCCAGTGACGGCATCCGGAACATGAGATCGGTGTTTATCGCCGTCATGATATTCGCCGGAGTGGCCGGTTCGCCGCGTTTCTGGATGGCTTTACCATAAACTTTTATCAGTTCATCGGCTCCTGAAGCCGGAAGTATTGCGGTAAGCCTTTTCTTGACGTCTGTTTCTGTTAATTTCGCGAATCCCGGGTCCATCATCGCAAAGAGCGTGTATTCATCCAGGTTCGAGCCGATGATAGACACAATGCCTTTAGCGGCTCCCTTCCGCGCCAGTTCACCCGGAACGTCAGGAATGACCTGGCCGTCGATTATCGGGTAATGTGATGTTACCCGGGCGCCTCCATCAGGCCCGGCGCTGGCCGTCCTTATTTTTATTTCCATTTCCAGGAGCTGTGCCGGAGTGAGCGCCCGCATTGCTTTAGTATCATCTTTCTTAATACCGGAAATCTTCAGGAACAGGTCGCCGCAGCGGTTCGCCTCTTCCTTCGGCACCGCCACGTTACCGGCGCCGCTTTCCAAGATTGCTTTCCGGAAGAGCCCTTTAGCTTTTGGCATCACCATCAGGCAGGCGATGCTCATGCTTCCGGCTGATTCGCCAAAAACGGTAATGTTGTCCGGGTCGCCGCCAAAAGACGCGATATTTTCTTTCACCCACTTGAGAGCCAGTACCTGGTCCAGAAGGCCTTCATTGCCCGTGGCCGGTATCTTTCCGCCGGTAACATCCTTTAACCCCAGGAAACCAAGCATACCGAGCCGATAATTGATGGAAACGAGTACGATATTGCCGCGTTTGAGCAAGAGCAACCGGCGGTAATTGGTATATTCTGTATCTGAAAGGTAATAATCAGGGATGAGCCTACAAAAAATTTTCGCTGGAGTCGATATAGGCTCGACGACGGCAAAAGCGGTAATCGTCCGGGACGGACGGATGCTGGCTTTTTCCATCATACCTACAGGTCCCGACATGGCGCTGGCGGCCAGTGATGTCCTGAAAAGGGTACTGGCGGCTAACGGACTCCGGCAGGAAGAACTCGGTTATATTGTAGTTACCGGATACGGACGGCATTCCGCAGGCTTCGGGAACAAAGCAGTCAGCGAAATAACATGTCACGGTAAAGGCGCTTTTACACAACTTCCGGCAGTCCGGACAGTCATCGACATCGGCGGGCAGGACAGCAAAATAATCTGGCTTGATGGTAAGGGAAATATTATCGACTTCGCCACGAACGACAAGTGCGCGGCCGGAACAGGCAGATTCCTCGAGTTGATATCTGTCAGCATGGGGGTGAAGGTTGATGAACTGGGTGATTTATCAATAAAAAGCACCAGTCCCAGTTCCGTAAGCAGCACCTGCGCGGTTTTCGCCGAATCAGAGGTGGTCGGTCTGCGCAGCCGTGGAGCTAAAAAGGAAGATATTATTGCAGGGGTTCACCAGGCATTAATGCTGAGAATCGTGGGCATGGGAACCCGCAGGGGTTTTCCGAAAGAGGTTGTTTTAAGCGGCGGCGTGGCTAAAAATACCGGAATACGTCATGCTTTTGAACAGAAACTAGGTCATCAAATGCCGTCTTTTGAAAACCCCCAGATCATAGGAGCGCTGGGAGCGGCATTCATAGCGGCAGGCAGCACGAACTGAAACAGGCTGCTTTACTCGAAATTGAGGACGGTGTGTTTTGGGTAAAATAGATGAGGTTTTGGAGCGATGCCTCGAGTGCCGTTTATGTGTGGATAACTGCGAATTTTTGAAGTCAACCTGTGAAACACCAGGGAAGCTTGCCGAAGACCTCAAGAATCGTTTCGCAGAAATACCCAATGTCCCCTATTCCTGCAATCTCTGCAGCCTGTGTGAAGTACTATGTCCCGAGCATTTAAACATCGGGAAAATGTGTCATGAGTTACGCAACCAGATGGTGGCAGATAAATTAGCCCCACTCCCCAAGCACCAGAGTTTAATCGATGACCAGATCTGGGCAGCCTCCGATTCATTCTTCCTGGTATCGCCGGGTTTAAACGCGAAGGATTGCAAGCGGTTTTTCTTTCCGGGCTGCAGTCTTTCAGCATATTCCCCGGACCTGGTGATAAAAACATACCAATACCTTCAGGACAAATTGCCCGGAACCGGAATTATACTGGGTTGCTGCGGTGCTCCTTCTTATGAACTAGGAGACCAGTCCCGCTTTCAGCAAATGCTGGGCAAGATTACTGCCCAAATGGAAAAGCAGGGAACGCCTGAGTTAATTGTCGCCTGCCCGGATTGCTATCACATATTTAAAGAAAACGCGCCAAATATCCAGCTAACAACAGTATATGAATTATTGGTCAAGAAAGGGCTTCCGGAAGTAACAAAGGCTGAGAACAACAAGATTTTTTCTATCCATGATTCCTGTAAAGCCAGGTATGAAAGCGGTATCCAGGACAGTGTCAGGAAAATCGCGGCGGAACTGGGATACTCTATTGAAGAACCGGAATTTACCAAAGACAAAACCCGCTGCTGCGGTATGGGAGGCATGGTTGCTTACGTGGATATGAAGCTGTTGAATAGAATTACCATGGGGCGTGTCAAAGAACTGCCTCACGATGTACTCACATACTGCGCTTCCTGCCGGAACGCTTTCGCCCTGACAGGCAAGCCTTCAATACATATATTGGATATCATATTCGGTTCGGAGCTGGATAAAACCAGGCGGAAATCTCCAGTGATAGGAGCGGCCCGGCGTAAAAACCAGGCTGAGCTGAGGTCACGCCTTACCGGTAAAGCCGGTATTACGACCGGTTGACCTTTTTTCTTCACGGACTTTTATACAAGGAGGCGGCCAGGATGTCATGGGAAGAGACGAAGCTGATACTCAGTGATGAAGTAAAAAAAATACTCGATGCAAGGCACGTGCTTGAGGATGAAGTAAAGCAGGTGATTTTCACCGCCGAAGATACAGGCGAGAAACTCTACCATCCCGGCACTAAAATATTCCTGGCCAAGCTCAAGATAGGGAAAGCTACTTTTTACGCCGAATACTCGGCGGAAACAGATGGTTATGCAGTCCGCTCGGCCTACGTTCATAAAGCAGAAATCCAGGGAGCGTGAGATATGGAAAAGTGGCATTGCTTTAAATGTCAGGAGGAAATGAAAGAGGCTGATATCCTGATGTCCTACCTTGAATTTTCCAACATGGCAGAAGGACTACAATGCCCCAAGTGCGGAGCAGCCTACCTCACGGAAAAAACGGTAATAGAAAAGGTGCTGGAAGCGGAGGAAATGCTGGAGAATAAATGACGCAGTACACCACATCGTGCGATTCGTGCTTCCTGGCATCTGACTCTCCCTGTTCTTTCCGTCCCGGCGGGCTCGAGCTGACCAAGAGACTTTTACAGGCAGTCGACCTCGATGAGACATCCCGCGTCCTGGACATTGCTTGTGGTTGCGGAACTACTGCCGTTTTTATCGCCGAACAATACCGGTCCTCCGTGGTGGGGATAGACATATCTCCAACGATGATCCACTCCTCCAAAAATAATGCCGAGGCAAAGGGACTATCCCGGAAAATCAGTCTGGTCACAGGTTCCGCGGAACACCTGCCTTTTCCCGGTGATACTTTCGATATTGTAATAAACGAATGTTCCTTCACCCTTGCTGACAGCCGGAGAACCGCCGGAGAAATGGCGCGGGTTTTAAAACACGGCGGAAAGGTATTGATTTCCAACGTTTTCCTCCGGGAAGACACCAGTGGAGGAGAATCTGACACCAGCTTCTCAATAAGTTGTCTCGCCATCGCTAAACCACTGGCAGAGCAGGTAAGTTGCTTAACGGAATCCGGTTTCCGTGATATCTATACTGAAGATCATTCCAGGGTATTGAAGGAAATGGCTCTCCGGTTAATCATGCAAAAGGGGCTGAAGAAATTCCCCGGCGGGTCTCGCGCAGCTTCTCCGGCGCAATTTTTTAAAACACGCAAGTACGGTTACTCAATTATCACAGGAACGAAGCCGTGAAACAGGTAATTGGTCAAACAGAAAGCCTTTGTCCGGTCTGCCTGGGCCGCATCGCAGCGCAAAAGGTGGAGGAAGACGGAAGTATCTACATGGAAAAATTCTGCGCCCGGCATGGAGAATTCAGGGCGCTTATCTGGCGGCAGGATTCCAGGCATTATCTGAAATGGGCGGAGGGCAGCGAGCCGGGAGCCGGTGCTTTTCAGCGTTTTTCCGAATCAGCGAGAGGCTGTCCTTATGATTGCGGACTCTGTCCGGAACACCAGACGAGAGCATGCAGTATGGTGATTGAGCTTACCACGAGATGCAATCTCAAGTGCCCGGTATGCTTCGCCAGTTCCGGTGAAACCGGCCTTTATGAGCCGGATATCGAGACTATTCGGAGTATGTATAAAGCAGTTAAGGAAACGATGGAGACATGCACCATCCAGTTCAGCGGGGGAGAGCCAACCTTGCGCGACGACCTTCCACAGATTATCGCCCTGGGGAGGGAAATGGGCTTCGACCATATCCTGGTCAGTACAAACGGCATAAGAATCGCCCGGGAGCCTGATTTTCTAAAAAAATTAAAAGATAGCGGGTGCGGCGCTATCTACCTCCAGTTCGATGGTGTAACCGATGATGTTTATCGTTACACGAGGGGACTTCCGCTTACCGACGTAAAGAAGCAGGCGCTGGAGAATTGCGCCAAAGAGCAGATAGGCGTTATCCTCGTTCCTACGGTCATACACGGAGTTAACGATGACCAGCTCGGAGATATAATTCAATTCGCTAAAAGCTGGATACCAACCGTAAAAGGCGTCCATTTTCAGCCTGTAAGCCACTTCGGGCGCTACCCGCAGGCTCCGTCCGATGAAGAACGCACAACCATTCCCGATATCATTAATGCGCTGGAGTCTCAAACCTGCGGCGAACTCAAGTGGGAACACTTCCTGCCCCGCCACGTCAGGGACGCGCACTGTTCCTTTTCCAGTTTTTTCATTCTCACGGAAGAAGGTAAACTGCAATCCATGAGCGCCCTGGCCCGCCAGGTAGTTACCGGCAGCGGCGCGCGGACAGCCGACCCGCAGGAAAGCGCGCTCCGGTTTATCAGCCGGCACTGGCGTTTCAAAGGCGTCAGCCCGGAAGAACAAAACAGTTTCTATTCCAGGCTCCTGGCATATAACCTCACCATCACCTGCATGGCGTTCCAGGAGGTATGGACCGTCGACTTGAACCGGTTGCGAGGCTGCTGCCTGCAAGTAATGACCCCGGATAAACGCATCGTGCCGTTTTGCGCTAATTATTTAACGAGTACCAGCGGCGAGCGGCTCTATCCCGGACCTTTACCGTCAGAATCATCCGAAGAGGAAACGGCAAGACAATACAGTCCGGAAACCTAATAAAAGGAACCCGAAAATGACAATCGTCCTGGAACAATGGCTCCACGATAAAATCAGGCAGGAATGCCAGCAGAACGCAATTTTTAGCGGATATTCCGGCCGACAGCTGCAGGAAAAGATAAATCGAACCGAAATAAATAAATACCATTTTTATAAACTCAGAGAGAGCCTGAAATACGCCTATAACAACAGTTCTTTCTACAGGGAATTGTATAATCAGAACGGCATAGAACCCGATAAAATTGTGAGCGTTGATGACTGGGACAAAGTCCCCTTTACTACACCTGAAGCCCTGATAGAAAACCCTGGCAGGCTGCTTTGCGTTTCCCTGGGGAAAATAGCCAGGACAATTTCAATATTATCTTCAGGAACGACCGGCCGTCCTAAAAAGATATTGTATACCCCGCAGGATATCGATAAAATAGTCGATTTCATGTCGGCGGGAATGAGGGCGGTAGCAAGCGAAGGCGATGTGGTGCATATAATTCTTCACGGCGGCTCCGCTTATGGTCAGCTTGACCTGCTGGCCCGTGGGGTGGCAAAGATGGGAGCGACGCCGATAAAAGCAGGGGTAGATCATACGCCCGGGGAACATCTGGAGTTGATTAAAACCAACCGGGCGACTCTCATTTTCGGGCAGACGGGCCGCATCTACCGGATAACACAAGAACTGTTGGCTGAAGGACATGAGTTAAGCAATCTCGGGGTCAGGATTCTATACCTCACCTCTGTATATTTGCCCGGAGCCATGCGCCGGAGGTTAGAGAGTGCATGGAACTGCGAGGTCTATTTGCATTACGGCATGAGTGAAATGGGGCTTGCGGTGGCGACGGAATGCAGCGAGCATAACGGTTTTCACATGAACGAGGCGGATCTCTATTTGGAGATTATCGACCCCGCTACCGGCCGGATAATCGAGGATGAAACCGAGGGAGAGATGGTGTTCAGCACCCTGACCCGCGCAGGAGTACCGCTGATAAGATACAGGACGCGAGATATATCGCGCTGGATAAAGTCCCCTTGTTCCTGCGGGGCGGCAACTTTATTAAGGTTCGCCGGAACAAATAGAAGGCTGGAATCGATCATGAAATTAAGCTCGGGCGATGAAATTTATCCGTCGCTGTTCGATGACGTTCTCTACAGCATACCCCAGTTATTCGACTATGAGGTGGAAGTGAGCGAACAAAGAGGCAAGGAACAATTTCTTTTCACGATAGAGACAATCGGGCAGGATTTGATGGTTGCGGAAACAATAAATAAAATACTGATGAATTGTCCGGTGATAAATAAAAACATAAATTCCGGCAGGATGTTCCCGCCGGCGATAAACTTAATACCTTACGGCAGTCTGGATCATTCCCGCCGGGCCAAGAAGCTTATCCTGGATAAGCGCAATATTTAACTTACCGTGAACCGCCCTTTACCGTCTTAATCTTTTTTAATGGCTTTTTTAAATCATACATATCAAGTGATATGCCCTTTCAGAGGCGCATATATTGAGGCTTTAAAAAAACCCTGGAAAAACAGTTGACAGACCGGAATGAATTTAATATACTTTATCGGATACGACATCGTGCACGATAGTCTCCCCGCGACTCATGGATTTATCAGGTACAAAGGAGTAGTACAAAATGTTTGAGTTTAGTGAACTGGATAATATGTTTCGCAACCAGGTGCGCGACTTCGCCAGGAAAGAATTAGCGCCGGGAGCCAAGAAACGCGCTAAGGAAACGGAGATTCCGAAGGAACTCTGGAAAAAGATAGCCGATTTAGGTTATACCGGGCTTGGTGTGCCTGAAAAATACGGCGGGCAGGAAGCAACATGGGTTACCCGCGGTGTAGTCATCGAAGAGCTATCGCGTGTCGATATCAACGTTGGGGGATTGACGCACCATGTTCAAAATATGGCATGGATGGCGGCCCAGGGAAAGGAAGAGGTGATGTCTGAGTGGGTGCCATCTTTTGTCAGTACGGAAAAAGTCTGCTGCGCCGCCATAAGTGAGCCTGGTTGCGGAGCCGATGTCGCCGCTATCCAGACCAGAGCCGTCAAAGACGGGGATGATTACATCATAACCGGAGAAAAAACCTCAGTAAGCCGGGGCACTCATGCCGATGCCTGCCTGGTGCTGGCCAAAACAGACCCGGCCGCGGGTACCAGGGGGCTGACACAGTTCTTTGTTCCTCTGAATCTGCCGGGCATAGAAATCTCAGCCATGCATGATATGGGCTGCGTGCCCGTGGGAAGAGCGTTAATTAACTTTGATGATGTCAGGATACCATCAAAATACCGTGTCAGTGAAGAAGGCAAAGCGTTTTCCAAGGCTTTTGCGGCCGGTGTGGATAAAGGCCGGGCTTTAACGGGACTGGCAGTGCTGGCAATAGCCAAGACTTCAGTAGACGAAACGATTGCCTTTTCCAAAGAGAGGATAGCCTTCGGCAAACCAATCGCCAAATACGAGGGTGTATCTTTCAAGCTGGCCGAGGCCTCGACTTATATCGAAGCCGCCAGGTTGTTTTGTTATTACACTCTCTGGCTGGCAGACAAGGATGAGCCGTCTTTCAAGGAAGGGTCCATGTGCAAATGGTGGTGCCCCCAACTGGCCGTAAAAATTATCCATGATTGCATGCTGCTGCATGGTCATATCGGCTATACCGATGAATTACCGCTGGAGCAGCGCTTGCGCGATGTGACCGGCTATGAATATACTGACGGTACAGCCGAAATTAATAAACTTAATATCGTCCGGGAGATAATAGGCAAAGAAGCTCTCCCATACAAATGATCCGATGCCCGGGACGAGCTCCATGCTTACGGAAACAACAATCGAATAAGCTAAAATATTGTTTAGTGTTAAAAAGCAAAGAAAACATGCCGGCCAGACAGAGGTAGAATACCAGGGTAAGAGAGTGAAATGTTAAGCGGACTACGCGCGCTGGATTTAACTAACGAGTCAGGGTTCTTCTGTGGTAAGATCCTGGCCGAGTTCGGTGTTGATGTCATTAAAATCGAGCCGCCCGGGGGAGAACCGGCCAGGCGCTACGGCCCGTTCTACAAAGACACGCTCGACCTGGAAAAAAGCCTTTACTGGTTTGCCTTTAATGATAGTAAAAAGGGCATAACTCTGAATATCGAGACTACGGAAGGGCGGGATATTTTCAGAAAGTTCGTTAAAAAAGCCGACTTCATCCTCGAATCTTTTCCACCCGGGTATATGAAGAAACTCGGTCTTGATTACCATGCGTTAAGCGCTATCAATCCCGCTGTCATTATGACGTCCATCAGTCCGTTCGGCCAGACCGGGCCGTATAAGGATTTCAAGGGCACGGACCTGGTCGCCATGGCCATGGGGGGCATCATGTCGCTGACAGGGAAACCGGGCGGCGTGCCCTGCCGCCTTAGCCCTGACCACGCTTACTGCCTGGGCGGAGCTAACGCCGCGCTGGCCGCCATGATTGCTTATTATTACCGGAGCTGGTCCGGCGAAGGTCAATATGTAGACGTCGCTTTGTCCGAATGCGCCGTCCGGGAAAACTACAACGAGGTCCCGGTATCCTGGGAGTTCCGGCGCTATAATGCAGGGAGACACGGTGACCTCATGTTCCGCTACAATGTCTTTACCCGGACAATATGGCCCTGCAAAGACGGTCATGTAACCTGGACGCTTTTCGGCGGGACCATCGGCGCCAGTGAAAATAAACAACTTGCCGTCTGGCTGGAGGAGGAAGGTTTGCTCGGAGACCTCAAAGATATCGATTGGGACAAGTTCGGCTTTGACGGTATAACCCAGGATATGATAGACCGCATTGAAAGACCTGTATTCGAGCTCTTAAAACGGCATACCAAGAAAGAAATCGAAGATGCCTCTTTAAAAAGAGGACTCCGCATCAGCGCCGTGAATGATGTAAAAGATTTATATGAAAACATACAACTCCGCTTCCGTAACTACTGGCAAAACATCGCACACCCCGTACTTGGTGATTCTATCCCTTATGCCGGGCAGTTATTCATGTCTACGGAGACCCGCACCGGGCCGCGTCACCCGGCTCCGCTCATCGGTGAACATAACCACGAAATATACCAGGGTGAACTGGGAATGACCGCTGAGTCTCTAGCAGGACTGAAAACCAGGGGGATTATTTAACTAGTATGGACAGAAAGCTTCCCTTCCAGGGTGTAAAAGTAGTGGAATGGACCCAGGCTATTAACGGCCCGTGGGTGGGGGCGTACCTGGCTGACTTCGGCGCTGAAGTTATCAAGATTGAATCCACCAGGTACCCTGAGATGGCCCGTACCAGTTCGCCATATAAAGATAAT
Source organism: Dehalococcoidia bacterium (assembly GCA_041300405.1). Classification (GTDB taxonomy): domain Bacteria; phylum Chloroflexota; class Dehalococcoidia; order Dehalococcoidales; family RBG-16-60-22; genus Fen-1077. The sequence goes on from JBGLNK010000001.1 coordinate 105,453, forward strand.
ATCCCCGGCCCGGATCGTTCCATTACCTTCAACACTTTTAATACCGGCAAAAAAAGTTTTACGGTCAACCTGCGGGAACCCCGCGGCCGCGAGATATTTCTTAAGCTGGTCGCCTGGGCGGATATCGTTATCCAGAACCAGCGCCCTGGGCTGATGAAATCCATGGCCTTTGGCTATGAGGAACTGAAAAAAGTCAAGGAAGATATTATCCTCCTGGAAGTCAGTATCATGGGACAGGAAGGCCCTTTGGTAGGTGTGGGCGGCTGGGGCAGTAATTCCATGGCCCAGAGCGGCCAGTTTTACTACTACCGTTTTCCGCAGGACGGGCCGTCCTCGCCGGGATTCACCGCCGTCCCGGATGCCATCGGTCCTGTTTTTGCCGCCATGGCCGGCATTGCCGCTTTAGACTACCGGCGCCGGACAGGTAAAGGACAGCATTTTGATATCAGCCAGCTGGAACCACTGGTGCATTTTCTGGGACCCGCAGTGTTAGACTATACCGTCAACGGCAGGATACAGCCGCCGGTCGGCAGCCGCGACCCGCACGCAGCGCCCCACAATGCCTTCCGCTGTAAAGGTGATGACAAGTGGTGCGTTATTGCCGTCTTCAGCGAGGTGGAGTGGCAGGGTTTCTGCCGCGCACTGGGTAATCCTGAATGGACGATATCTACCAATTTTGCCACCCTCTCCGCCCGAAAAGAACATGAAGATGATCTGGACAGACTTGTGAACGCATGGACAGCCCAATTCACGCCCGAAGAGGTGATGATGCTGATGCAGCAGGCCGGCGTACCCGCCGGAATAGTGCAAAACGCCCAGGAAATCGTGGATTTTGACCCTCATGTAAAAGCCAGGGAATTACTGCTCAAGATGCACCACCCGGTAGTGGGTGATTACCTGCACACCCGGTGGCCTTTCATCCTTTCAAAGACGCCGGCACACATCCGTACCGGCCCGCTCATCGGCGAGCATAACCACTACATATGCACGGAAATCCTGGGGATGAGTGATGATGAATTTATCAAACTGGTGAATGAGGAAATAATCATTTAAAATCAACGGAATAATAACTCAAGGAGGCTTGATATGGCGAAGCCTGAAAAGAACATTATTGTTGAGAGCCTTGATGCCGATTTAGCCGTCATCGGCGGCGGCGGGTCCGGCATGGCTGCCGCCGTGGCCGCGGCGGAAATGGGGGTTAAAAAAATCATCATCGTGGAAAGCCGCCGCTCTCCCGGCGGGAATACCGCGCTGGCCGGGGGCATTTTTGCAGCGGGCAGCCACCTCCAGAGACGCATGCGGCTCGACGTTCGCCCTGATGCCTGCTTCCAGGAAGCAATGAGCTATGCCCATAACAAAATTAATCCCAGGATCATTCGTGCCTATTTAAACAAGTCCGGCGGTACGATTAAATGGCTGGAAAATATGGGGCTGAAAATCTACGGCCTGCCTCCATATTATCCCGGACAGACCATGGTCACCTGGCATTGCCCCAAGACAGGTGTGAAGGAAGTCACCAATGTGCTCATCAAGCGCTGTAAAGCGCTGGGTATCCGGATAATTCTGCCCGCCAGGGCTGTTAAACTCCTGCTCGATGATAATGGCGGCTTAAGCGGAGTGCTGGTTAAAAGTAAGAGACAACCCCTCCGGATTAACACGAAATGCGTGGTTATCGCCTCCGGAGGATTCGGCGGGAACAAGCAGCTTTTGCATAAATACAGTCCATCCTATATGGAAAATATTAATCTCATCGGGCTGCCTCACAAGGGAGAAGGCATACTCATGGGAATGGAGATAGGCGCGGCTACCGAAGGCCTGGGTACCCTTCACATGACCGGCCCGGGCTTCCCGAGTTCACGCGTTCTCACCGGTCTATGCATCGAGCCTATTTCCGTTTGGGTGAATAAAAAAGGTGAAAGATTTACCGATGAAGGCAACGGTAAAAAATCGTTCGAGGCTGTCAATGCCCAGATGCGTCAGCCGGAAGGGATATCTTACACACTTTTCGATGCCGGCATCCGTCAGTACCTGGTGGAGAACGGATTTACCAAAGGAATGGGTTCACTGTATAAAGCTTCACGTGTCAAGTCCGTTGACTGGCTTAAAGAGGTTGAGTTGGAAGCCGCGCAGGGAAACCTAAAGATAGCCGATTCATGGGATGAGATTGCCGGCTGGATAGGAGTTACTCCCGGTGTATTGAACGCGACCATTATAGAATATAATACCTGCTGCGAGCATGGCTATGACCCCGTCTACGGCAAGGACCGGGTATATCTCAAACCACTGCTCACCCCTCCTTTTTATGCCATGAAATGCGTCCCCGGTATGCTGGGCACACTGGGAGGCCTTAAAGTAAACGAGCGAATGGAAGTCATCAGCCAGCAAGATTCACCCATCCCCGGTCTCTTCGCGGCCGGCAGCGATACCGGCGGCTGGTGCGCCGATACTTATAATATCAATTTGGCCGGGTTTACATCCGGCTTCGCCATCAATTCGGGACGAATAGCGGGAGAAAGTGCCGCTGGTTTTATTATATCTCAACAGAAAAATAATACCCGCAGAAAGTAATAAAATGCCGGCGGATAAACGGAAATCGAACCTTTTGCTGTTTGACAGTTTGACCTGAATATGATATACAAATGTTATCGGATACGATACCATGTACGATAGGCCTACTAAAGCGGAACGGGATCGTTATAAGGGTAAGAATATTGTGTTGACCTTTGCACAATATTTAATGCTTTACTCAGACTGAACTAAAATATTTAGGAGGTGTAAAATAAGAGGATATTATGCCGAACTGGTTTGTGAAAAAGGTACACGGATTTTGGCGGCACTGCATTTAAGGAGAGAAATATGAAAACAATTAGATTATTACCCAGGCTGATCATTTTAGCTTTGGCCGTTGTATTAATCGTTTCAATGATAGCCGTGAGTTGCTCCACCGGGACAACGACTTCTCCGGCTGCAACTACAACTACCGCCCCACCTACTAAGACAACTCCATCTGTCAAGACAGGCGGCACTCTTAAAATAATCTATGGAATCAGCCCCAATGCCATAGGATACGGGCCGTCCATGCAAAGGTCCGATGATATTTTAGCCGCCTCTCCGTGTATCGAGACGCTCCTCAAGGTGGATACCACCGGAGCCCTCATACCATGGCTGGCTACTGAAGTGAAAGCCAACGCCGCGGATAACACAACGATAATCACCCTCAGAAAAGGTGTTAATTTTCAGGACGGCACGCCTTTTAACGCCGAGGCGGTCAAATGGAACCTTGAAGGCCAGATAGCTATTAAAAAGGTCGAACTCAAGACCGTAAAGTCGATGGATGTTCTTGATGAATACACATTAAGACTTAATCAGACTTCCTTCGATAACGGCATTGACTTCGCCTTTACATCATACCCGGGCGTTATGGTATCACCGACTTACTTTAAAACCCATGGGGGTGAGGAAGGGGTAAAGAATTACCCTGTAGGCACAGGACCTTTTAAATTCGTCAGCTTCCAGCGGGATGTGAGCCTTAAATACACAAAATGGGAAGGCTACTGGCAGACAGGAAAGCCATATCTTGATGCAGTAGAATTCGTTTACATTACTGATCCCATGGTAGCCCTGGCTTCATTCCAGGCCGGTGAGGGAGACATCATCATCGGGCTGGAAGGTAAAGACGCAAAAAGCCTGGAGGACTCAGGAAAATACACTGTCAGCAAAACTTATGGAGCGTTATTCGGCTTGGCCGGTGACGGCGCTCATGCAGATTCACCTTTTGCCAAGCTCCAGGTCCGCCAGGCAGTAGAGTACGCTATCGAACGTGAAGCAGTGGTCAAGGCTATAGGACTCGGCTACTTTGATGCTACCGATCAACCCTGTGCCAAGACGGCCTGGGGTTATAATACAACACCGTCACCGTATCCTCACGATGCCGCCAAGGCCAAACAATTACTTACCGAGGCCGGCTACCCTAACGGGTTGGGTCTGAAGCTGATTATCCGAAATAACCCGGCGTCTTCAGTAGACGTTTATACCGCGATACTAGCCCAGCTGAATGAAGCCGGATTTAACCTGACGCTGGATATTGCAGATCCGGCCAGGTTCAATGACTACGTTATCAAGACCGGCTGGAATAATGGTCTGCTCGGATGGAACTTCGGTGAAGCGGCAGACGCTTCCAGGATATTAACCGTTGGTTTCTCCAGTTTCGGCGTCCCCTACAGGAGCATTCTTTATCCCCAGGACACGGACCAACTCATAAGAGAAATCATCCAGGCCACGGACTTTAATACCAAAAAGGCCAAGACTCAACAGGCCATGGGTCTCATCAGGGATAAATATGCTTCTCTTAGTACCCTTTACCGGAGCACCAGCATTGCTGCAAAATATAAGTACGTCAAAGATGATGGGTTTTTCACAACTTTAACCAACCTGTCATCTGTGCAAGACGCCTGGCTGGACAAATAGAAAACCTGGAACGGGGATTAACGCCTGAATAAAGGTTAATCCCTGTTCCTTTTTCTTAAAATAACGGTAAGCAACAATATTCCGTGAGGATATGCAGGATAAACGACGGGATGTTGGTTTATTCTGCCGTTGCTAAGCAATTAAAAACTCGAGTTATCCTGAAGGAGAATGATTGCAGTGTTAGCCAGAGAGTCTGTCAAGCTGGAAATTAATATTTCTGCCCGGATGAGAGACGGCATCAATCTGTATGCCGATGTCTACCGTCCTGACGATACCGCCAGACATCCAGCCATCCTTGTCCGCTCACCCTATAATAAGACTGAAGCGACTAACGGAGTATTGGCCGGCTATATGAGCTTTTACAAGTTCGTGCGTGCCGGTTATGCCGTTGTCGTCCAGGATCTGCGCGGCACGGGTTTTTCCGAGGGTGAATTTTACGCCAGGCGGGCCGAGGCTAACGACGGCTACGATACCATAGAATGGTTGGCCTCCCAACCCTGGTGCGACGGTAACGTGGGTATGTGCGGTCTCTCCCACATGGGATTTACCCAGTGGGCAGCGGCCAAGCCCCGGCCACCTCATTTGAAAACGATATGCCCGGCCGGAACACAGGCCGGCGCCCGCCCCTTTAAAAACGGCGCTTTCAGGTTGAACCAGATGCTGGTATGGTACATGATGTTGACAGCTCTATCCCTCCGCCGGAGCAACCTGCCGCCGGAGGAACTAAAACCCAGGCGCGAGGCCCTGGCAAAAGCGATGAATAATATCCGAGGGCAACTGGAATATCTGCCCCTTAAAGATGCTCCGGTCACAAAAATAGCCGGCAAGCCGGATATGCTGCCTTTCTATACGGATTACCTGGCTAACATCAATGACCGGTCTTACTGGCAGCAGCTGCATACCCCCACCCCGCCTGAAGATGTCGTCATCCCCGCTTTACATATCTGCGGCTGGTACGATGACCTTGCCAGCGATGTGTTGGAAAGCTATATGAAAATGAAAAAATGCGGGGGGTCTCAACTGGCCCGCAGCAATCAAAAGATAATCATAGGACCATGGATACATACCACGGAACAGGCCAGTGTCTGCGGCGAACTCGACTTCGGTGCGACTGCTTCCGGGGCTGCCGTCGGCGTCAACCAGTTGCACATCCGGTGGTTTGACCGCTGGTTAAAAGACATCGATAACGGTATTATGAATGAGCCTCCGGTACGCATCTTCGTCATGGGCGATAATATATGGAGGGATGAAAAAGACTGGCCGCTTCCAGACACCGCTTATACCAAATATTATTTTCACAGCAGCGGACATGCCAATACCCGCAACGGCAACGGGGCGCTCGATACGCTGCCCCCCGGCGATGAACCTGCCGATATCTATTTATATGACCCCGCATATCCCGCCCCCGCCAGGAGCGGTAATCTTGGCGCATCCTTTTTGCAGGGAGCGTTCGACCAGCAGGAAATAGAAGCCAGATCCGATGTCCTTGTCTATACATCGCCGGTCCTGGAAAAAGACATGGAAGTAACCGGACCGCTGGAACTGGAACTATCTTGTTTAGATTCCAGCCTGTTTTTAATTGATTAAATTCTTTCTCAAGGTCAGTCTGCAACTTTCCATCCATTGTACCAAGGTCGGTAGGATATCTCTGGGTTAAGTCAAAAAAAGCCACTCCAATTTGTCCATAATAATATTTTTCATAGAACATAATAATTTCGGTACAACCACCAAATTCACGAGCTGATTCCTGGTCACTATCATCTGAAATCAATTTCCAGTTTGATGGAAAATTGAAAGAATATATAGCTTCTGGATCGGAATATTCTTTGTATGATATAGGACTTTTGGGACTATTGAGAGCATCTAGAGACCAGACTGGCGTTTTGGTAAAAACAAAAAATCCGAGTGCTACTAGAGCCATAATAAACCATATTTTCTTATTCCACTTAAAGATTTTGTATCCGTCAAAAGGACCAAACGGAAGAAGGTTTAAAACGGCAAATATGGTGTTAATTTCCACTCCAAGAAACAAAATAATTGAAAGTCGGGTTGAGTTATTTCCTAGTCCATCTGTCAGATAATATAGATAAGATAGTAATAAGAATAGCAGTGTAAGTAGTATGTTTGTTATTGGACCGGCAGATGACACCTTGCCAATGTCGATTACTTCAGTTTCAGCAGGTTTATATGTAGATGTTTTCCTTCTAATCATTACCGCCCCGGGAGCAGCAAATATCACGCTAAAAAAGGCAGTAGCAATAGAAAGTAACATACCTGGTATCCATATAGAATATTGTGCAGCATATCCTAATTTTCTTGCTATAAAACGATGTCCCATTTCATGTAAAACAAATCCAAGGGACACAGTAAAAAGAGAATAAAGGCACATTCTTAATAGCATCGGAGGATTGGAAAATCCTTCTGCCCCGCCCGAAAAAAAGATGCCGAAAGCCATAGCCAGGATGAAGGCCGATACTGCAATTTCGGAAAACTCCCGTGTACGGGATTTTACTATTACTGCTGATTCGTCTTGCTGACCAACTTCTGAATTCAAGTTTATTCTCGCTTATTAGGAAATCTGTTATTTGTTAATCGGCATACACCCAAGTATATTTTAAAATGCTGTCTAATTGTACATTGATACCCTTCCTACGAAAGCCGTAACCCGTTCCCTTCTCCCTGTGTAAAAGGAGAATACAAGAGGGATTTTGTTTTCTGTCACTCTGCCCCGACTTGTCGAGACTGTTTATCAGGACTTGGTATCTCCCCTCCGTCATTCCCGCGCGGACGGGTGTCTATTCGGTTTGCTCGTTCCTGTTTACCCCATCTTTATCCTGGAAAATCCCGGTTTCACCGCCATTGGCTCATCGATGTACAGGTATTTATCGGTATCTTTAGTCCACGGCGGCCAGAATATCAGGTCACTCATGTTCGGATTCCCCGTCTTCGCAAACTGCGCCCACATTGCCATCATCGCCTCGGACACTTTTTTATCCGTATCGTTAAGCTCAGGGTCGATTGGAGCCGGAGGTGCTGGAGGCGCTGGGCGCGCTGGGCGCGCCGATGTATTACCCGTGTTCCTGGCCTGTATAGGCCTGTTCCACCAGCCGGATGTATTATCGTAATCCCCGAAGACGTAAGTAAGCTCCATGCCGTGCGGTGTGTTCATTGTCCCGGCTTTCCTGCGCCCTTCCGGCACGCGGTTGAAAATATACGCGTAAGCCTTGGTCTTGGTCTTTTCCGCGCCTTTGAACATTTCCAGGTAAATAGGTATCATGTGCGGCAGTAAAAGAAAAGATTTTTCATCGATTATTTCTCCCAGGTTTCCTCCGGCGATGAACGGTACGGCATTATATTTATCCGAACTTAAAATATTCAGAGCCTTGTCTGGCAGTACCCAGCCGTCTACTACTTCGTCCCAGATGCCGATGAGCGCTTTTTCTTCCCGGCATATGGCAAAGTTGGCCTCCAGTATTTTCTGTACCGGCAGAACGCGCGCCGCTTTAAGCGGGTCGGCCTCTTTATTCACACCTAGTTTGGCGAACAGCCTTTCGCCGTAAACCTCCATGTCTTTCAAAGATGGGCCGTTCATGGCTCCATAGGTAGGATTCCAGGCGCTTTCCAGTATCGCCCGGTGGAAAAGCCCTTTAGCCAGTGGCGATGCCATCAGCACGGCCGTTTTAGCGCCGCCGCCGGACTCGCCGAAAATAGTCACTTTATCCGGGTCGCCGCCGAAAGTTTCAATATTCTTTTGTACCCATTTCAATGCGGCTATCATATCCAGGAACATGTAGTTGCCGGAAACACCCTGCGGCGATTCCCTGGAAAGCAGCGGATGGCATAACAGGCCGATTGATTCGAGGCGCATATTAACGGTCACCACGATTATGCCTTTGTTCGCCAGCCGCGCCGAACACATCAGCTTTTCATTACCGTGGCCGCCCGTAAAGCCGCCGCCGTGCATGAATACCATCACCGGCAATTTATCTGTTGCTTTTTGAGCGGGAGTTACTACATTCAGGTAAAGACAGTCCTCATTTTGTTCAATAGGGGTTATCGGGCCTAAACCTATCAATTGCGGAGTGATGCAGCTGAAAGTGGTACACTTGCGGGTTCCTTTCCACGGCGCCGCTGGCTGGGGCGGTTTCCAGCGGTTTGGGCCAACGGGTGGGGTGGCATATGGTATTCCTCGATAAATCCGTGCTTCCTGGCCTTTTTCGCCCATGGTGTCACCGCTAACTAATCCGTTATCCGTCTTGATGGGGTCGGGGATCATTGCGGCCTCCTGTTGCGTATATTAATTCAGATTCTGTCATATGGTAATTCAATATTTGATTTGTTGTCAAAAGTAGTATTCTAAAAATGTTGACGTTACCTCCCTTTTCCTATTAGAATTAGCTTTAACTGATTGCCGGCAGCTTTTATGGCGTTATTCCCGGCCGCTGTAGATAAGGAGATGCATGGAAGAAGAAAAGAAATGGGATATACTTACACCTGATGAGAAGAGGGAGCGGAGATTTAAACACTGGCTGGATGCGCCGGGCGCTAAATTCGATAGTCCGGAAGCTAAAAAGAAATACCAGGCCAGGGTTAACAGGCTGATTAAAGCCTATATGCGGCAGGAGCCCGACCGCGTGCCGGTCTCGCTCCCGTCAGGTTCTTTTTGTGTCTACTACGTCGGAGGTACCCTCTACCAGGCCATGTATGACCCGGAACTGGTGCGCCGCGCCGGATTGAAATACGTGGAGGATTTCCAGGATGATATGGATTCGTTCATGGGAGTGGGTATCAGCTCCGGGAAGCATATGGAAATCATCGACTACAAGCTGACGGCCTGGCCGGGCCACGGCTTACCCAAAGACGCTGCATCCCATCAGTTTATCGAAGGTGAAAACATGAAGGCTGAAGAGTACGATGACCTTATTGGAGACCCCTCCGATTGGGCGATGCGTACTTTCCTGCCCAGGGTGGTCAGGTCTCTGGCGCCGTTGAGCGGGGTTCCCCCCCTCATTTCGCTGCTGGGTTTTCCTTCCGGCTTCGTTGCCCCGGCGGCCAATCCTTTAGTGCGGAAAGCTCTGCAGGCGATGATTGACTCCGGCATCGAGCAGGAAAAAATGCTCAAGGCAAATATGGATGTCAGCCGGGCGGCGCTGGCCGCAGGCATACCGTCGGTGCGGAGCACGGCGGATATGGCGCCTTTCGATACCCTCGGCGATCTGCTCCGGGGCACGCGGGAAGTTTTCATGGATATCTTCCGCCGTCCGCAAAAGGTTCACCAGGCACTGGAAAAAATCGCGGAGACGACCATCGCGCGTTATAAGACCATAGGAAAAGACATTAATACTCTTAGCGTTATGTTCCCGCTTCACAAAGGCGATGATACTTTCATGTCCGACAAGCAGTTCGAGACCTTCTACTGGCCCACGTTGAAAGAGGTGATCAATGGGATCGTTAAAGAAGGGCTGATGGTAACACTTTTCGCGGAAGGGAGCTATAATAATCGCCTTAAACAGGTCACAGATGTTCCTGAAGGCTGGGTCAACTGGCTCTTTGACCGGACGGATATGAAAAAAGCCAAGGAAATCCTTGGTGATAAATGCTGCATTCAGGGTAATGTTCCGACCTCGCTAATGTGCACCGGTACGCCGCAAGACGTCAATAAATACTGCCGCCAGCTTATCAAGGACTGCGGCAAAGGCGGCGGCTATATTCTGGCCGGGGGCGCCAGTTCCTCCCAGGTGAAAGCCGATAATCTGAAAGCTATGATGGCTGCGGCTAAAGAATACGGCATGTATTAGAAAACCTCAACGTCATTGCGAGTCCCGTAAACAGCGCCCTTCCTTATTCCCCTCTCCCTTGAGGGGAGAGGGCTAGGGTGCGGGTGAAATTAGGAGGAGGCGTGGCAATCTCTATCATGGCAATCTTCAAATATCAAGAGCGTAATCATAGCTTCCTTAGTTATGTAACTAATTTAAGCGAAAAGGAGGACAAGGCAAATGGCTAAGACTAAATACGGACACCTGGTGAAAAAGCTTCCTTTCAAGCCGGATGTGCCCGGCGGTTTCCGGCAGGGCACCGAACTGGATGGTGACTTTTTGGGACTGGATGTCCATATTAAATATGGTTCTTTCTGGACTGCCGGCAAGGTCGGTGAAGCGCCTTACGGTATACATAAGCATGATTTCAACCAGGTACTGCTCTGGCTCGGGGCAGACTGCGCAGACCTCAGTGAGCTAGGCGCGGAAGTTGAAATCAGCCTGGGAGAAAAACAGGAAAGAGACCGGCATGTTTTTACCTCGTCCTCCGTGGTCTATGTCCCTAAAGGTACTCCTCATTTCCCGGCCGCTATCAATACCATGGACAAGCGATTCATTTATATGGAATTGTCCCAGTCCCCGGAATGTAAATCTAAAGCTGTCGCCCTCGATAAAGAAGCCCCGGAAGCCCCTCTGGCAACCTGGTTTTCTAAAAACAGCAAGCGCATCGAACACCTGGCTTTCCACCGCAAGAGCGCCTGGCATTACGGGCCCTTAAACCGTGACGATTCCGGCGGCTCGATTGCTGAAATCCACGGCAACGATATTCCGTTCGGTATAATGTGGGAAAGCATTAAAAAAGCGCCTTACCGCTTCGGCCCTATTCCGGATACACCTCATGTCCATACCTGGGATGAGCTTCTCTTTTTCATCGGTGCCGATACTAATGACCTGAGCAAGCTGGGTGGGGAATGCGAGATGTTTATGGGTAAGGAAATGGAACGGCATGTCATTACCGAGCCTACTGTTGTTGTCCAGCCTAAAGGATTTCCACATTGCCCCCTGGTGGTCACAAAGCTGGAAAAACCGTTCATCTTTTCCGTCGTTTACCCGTACGGTAATCCCAGGCCTTAAAGCTGGAGGGTAACTAAAAAGGGAGGAAAACAGGGATATGGCAGCGACCAAATACGGGCATTACATAAAAAAATTTGAATATAAAAAGGTATCACGTGAAAATAAGGGAGGAGTCGATCCTGATTGGTTTGTTTGGCCGAAGGGCCGCGACCTGGAGGGCTTGAACCTCAATTTTGCCTGGAGTTACTACAGTGGGGTGGGGAAATGGGCAGGGGAGGAAGGATCTCACACACATCCGGCCGGTGAAGTCCTGGTTTTTACGGGGTTCGATTATGACCATCCTCAGGACTTCGGTGCGGAAATAGAGATTGACATGGGGCCGGAAGGTGAAAAACATGAAATAAATACACCCTCTATCGTTATTGCTCCGGCAAATTTTCCCCATACGCCGGTGGTAACCCGCAAGTTAAGTAAACCTTTCGGTTTCCTGGCGATTACTCTTGCCGATGAGTATCAGGCAAAACATACGAAACAAAAAAGTACGCCGCTGTTATCATCGGAAAAGAAATATGGGCACCTGGTGAAGAAAATGGAATTCCGCGACCTGACCCAGCGCCCCATGGGCGGCAACGCCGATTACATGGCGGCGTGGAACGGCAAGAACACGGAAGGATTCAATCTCAATTTTACCTTCTGTTTCCATAAAGATACCGGGCCGTGGCATGGCGGCAAAGACCCGCATGTCCATCCCAACTCCGAGGCGCTGTTGTTCGTCGGTACCGATCCGACTCGTCCGGAGTACCTCGGCGCGGAAATACAGATAAATATGGGCAAGGAGCAGGAAGTTCACGTCTTCGATTATCCCTGCGTCATCGTTGCCCCGGCGGGTTTCGTCCATTGTCCGCTCATTACGCGGAAGGTTGAAAACCCCTATCTTTTCAGCGCCATCTGCCTGAACAATGCGCACGATACGACCTTCCTGGGGACGGGCAAGTTCCCCTGGGAGAGCTAACAGGATTAAAATACAAAAGGCATAGGAGGAGGCATAACATGGCCGATAAAACCAAATACGGCAAGTATTTCATTGAATACAACCCCCAGGACTTTCCTAAAGAAAAGCGCCCGGTCATGGTGCGCATGCAGGAAAGCGTCATGAAAGGCAGCCATTTCTATCTGGTTCACTGGGTAACCCCCAGTTTTGGCAAGCCCAGCGGCGATATTAAACCCCTCGGTACTTATAAATACGCCGGGCATCCGCCGCACATCCACAAGGACGCGGAACTCCTGATGCACATCGGCTCGAATCCGGATGACCCCATGGACCTTGGGGCGGAAGTGGAAATGCACATGGGTCCGGAACTGGAAAGGCACGTAATTACCCGGACGTGCTGTATCTATATCCCGCCGAACTTTATCCACTCCCCCTGGCGGCCGATTAAAACGACGCGCCCCTGGATATTTATCGAGATTAACCAGGGTCCCTCCCATACAGAGAAATCTTACCGTCAGGTATTACCGGAAGAAACACGCCAAAAAATAGACTGGTCGAGGTGGCCTGATGAAGGCTACGATATCCCGGGCTAAAATCTTGCGGGATCGTTATTGAAAGTCGAGGGAGGATAAAGTGGCTTATAAAATTAATACCAAAAAATGTCTTAAATGCGGTCTCTGTGTGACGCAATGCCCGGAGAAAGCAATTGTTATAGATAAACAAGAAACCCAGTTCGACGGCCTGGTGGTTTACACTACGAGAATCGACGCGAAGAAATGCACGGATTGCGGCGTGTGTGTATCCTTCGAATGGTGGTGCCCGGCCAAGGCCATTATGAAGGGGTGAAACTGCGTAATTAGCAAGCAATTAACTAAGGAAGGACTTTGCCAACTAATGATAATCTGGTAATACGCAATGTCACCGGAAACGATGTTGAAGCTATCCTTGATGTTTACTGCCATTGTGAAGACTTTTTAGCCCTGGGGCCGGAACCGAAAGCATCTTTAGTTATGGTGCAGAAAGACATCGACGAATGCCGTGATGAAGGCGGAGTCTTCCGGGGCATCTTCAATGCAGAGGGAAAAATGATTGGTGTGGCAGATTATGTGCCTTTCGGTTTTAAAGGCAAATTTCAAGATGCCTTTATCTCCCTCCTGATGATTGCAGCATCGCACCGCGGGCAAGGGATAGGCGCAGAAGTGGTGAGCCGCATAGAAGATGAAATACGCCAAAATCCAGGTGTTGAATCTATTCTTTCCGCAGTTCAAATTAATAATCCTGATGCTATAAGGTTTTGGCAAAAAAACGGTTATAGAATTGTAAGCGCTCCGGAACCAAGACCTGATGACACTACGGTGTACCGTCTGCAAAAAGACCTGTAAAGGGTTTTGTATCCGGCGGGCTACATCAGCAGGTCCAGAGACTGAATCCGCCGGTATAGCTCGATTTTATTCCTTACGCCCAGTTTCCGGTAAATATTCTTGATATGCGTATGCACTGTCAGCTTGCTGATATACAGCTTTTCTGCCGTTTCTTCATAAGACATATCAGAAATCATGCAGAAGATGATGTCTATCTCTCTCCGGCTCAGGTGGTATTTGTTTTGCAGCTTATCCTCAAGATTGTTCTTACCGGAAACATCGGTCAAAGTCACCATAAAATTAGGTACGGAATGGATCTTATCGGCTTTCCAGACCAGTGAACAGGCGCACCGGAACTGCTTGCCGCTCTCGGAATAAACCACCCGCTCTTTAGGCCAGGATAAATACTGGGATTCGGATTTAACATGATCCATTAATTCGGAGCAGTCTTTGATTATACAGGATGGCACCGGGAAATCGCCTTTTTCCAGGTTGATGGCATCATGCGGCTTTTTATTAAATAGATACAGACAGATTTCCCTGGCCTTGGTGTTGGAGTAGACGGGATGGAACTTCTGGTCCAGTAAAAGTAGTCCGTCGCTGCCGGATTCATCGTTAAAGCACTTCTTTTTCCAGCCGTTTATTTTAGAAAGAATGCTGACATTCCGTATGGCAAGCGTAAGATGCGGCGCGAGTATTTCCGCCCGTGCCATTTCACCGGGATCGTAATCCGTCTGCTGACGGGAGCGCCACAGCGTAATCATCCCCTCCATGTTATTTTTCCAGCGCAGAGTGAGGAATAACTCCCAGTATAAATGCTGCGGTGAAATAAAATCATTGTAATAATCAGACATCTCCCAGTCTTTACAGGATACGGAGTTGCTTATTTTCAGCACGGTACTGGTGGAGGAAATTGCCGCTTTTAAAAGGGGAGACTGCTGGAAAAAGCCGTCTCTGTATAATGCCGGATAGTGTTTATCCTCGACGATATTACTACAGCCGGACTTGAATGAGCGGGATTGAATAACGTCTACCTGCCGGGGTAACACCCTGATTAAATGAAACGTGACGCATTCGGAGCGGAAGGCCTTTATCATTGATTGGCACAAAGTGTCAACCAGGCTTTCCGAATCCTGGCAACGGTTGGCGGAATAAACAAGATTTAAAATGTCATGATACTCTTTGCTTGACACAAGAGTCATACGGGCATTTATATCACTTTTCGGCTTGAATGTCAATAAATACCCTGTTCAGGGTATTTTAAATACCGTTTTATTGTGTAATACTGCTTATAATCAATTATGTTTCAATATCACTTGGTTGTATTTAGGGGTATCTTGGTTACAATTTCAAATAATGAAAAATGTTTTTATATAACTGATTAGGTAGAGAGTATATAATGCTGTTTTGCACTTTTGTGTTGCGGCTAGCGTTGTATTCAAGCCAAAAACATTGACAAAGCGCCCGGTTGTTACCATAATACAGGGAAGATAGGAAAAAATATAATCCGCTGAACCTGATTGAACCCCCGGATTTCAGGAGATAATTAGAGTGAAAGACTGGCAGGCAACGGCGACTACAATTTACTGTGACGCAGTAGATGATGATGTTACACTGATTGTTGACAAAGATTGGAATATTAAATGTACCGGATTTAAAAAATATTCTGTTGATCTTAATAAACAGACAGCCGATATCCTGAAACAAAAATCCAGACGTTTAGGAAAGACCTTAAAATGTGAAGGTCCGCAGGATTTTAGAGTAACGGATTACCGTGACAAGCTCAAGGGCGAAGAAAAAGGATAAGTGCAGTAAATAAGCCGGGAGGGACCCTATTTTGAATGTAGAAACCCGGAAACCGGTAAAAATTAAGATCGATAATATTTCGTTGAGCTTTGGCGGTGTTAAAGCTCTTGTAGATGTAAGCACGGAAATACGTGATAAAGAGATACTGGCCATCATCGGGCCTAATGGTGCCGGCAAAACAGCCCTCCTGAACAGTATTAGCGGTTTTTATAAGCCTCAAAAGGGAGAAATCTACTTTGAAGATACAAAGATAACCCGCATGCGCCCGGACAAGCTCGCCAAAATGGGCATTGCCCGCACCTTTCAAAATATCGAACTTTACACCGGCCTCAGCACCCAGGATAATATCATGGCCGCCCGCCATCCTCTCATGAAACAAAATTTCGTTACCGGCGCGCTCTATTTCGGCCCGGCGCATAAAGAAGAAATCGAGCACCGCCGCACCGTTGAAGAAATTATCGACTTTCTTGAAATAGAAGCTCTTCGCAAGACCCATGTCGGTGTCTTACCTTATGGTATGCGCAAGAGGGTTGAGCTTGGCCGTGCTCTGGCTTTAGAACCTAAAGTCCTCCTCCTCGATGAGCCGATGGCCGGGATGAACCTTGAAGAAAAAGAAGACATTGCTCGTTTTATCATTGATATTTTTGAAGGCCAGGGTGAAACTTACCCTGATACGCCTATCCTCAAAAATGGTATCAGCTGCATCGTCCTGGTGGAACATGACATGGGGGTGGTCATGGATATCGCGGACAGGATTGTCGTCCTTGATTTCGGTAAAAAGATTGCCGAAGGAACTCCCGCAGAAATTAAATCTAATCCTGAAGTCATTAATGCCTACCTCGGAAAAGAAATAGAAGCGGAAAAAACGTTATCTGATTAATGGAAAGTTATGCTTCAAATAAATAATATAGAAGTCTTTTATATGGGTGTCATCCAGGTGCTGCGCGGTGTATCGCTGGAAGTCGGCGACGGTAAAATCGTTGCTTTACTCGGAGCGAACGGCGGCGGTAAGACGACGACACTGAAAGCTATATCGGGGATGTTGAAGACTGAAGAAGGCGATGTAACCAACGGCAGCATCGTCTTTAATGGTCAGCGTATTGATAAAAGTAACCCTGACAGCATTGCGTCTCTAGGTATCAGCCAGGTGATGGAAGGACGCCGGGTGCTGGGACATCTTAGTGTTGAGGAGAACTTGCTTGTGGGGGCTTACCGCAGAAAAGACCGCTCCGGGATAAAAAAAGACATGGAAATGGTTTTTAATTACTTCCCCAGGATTAAAAGTCTCCGGCGCCGGACCAGCGGTTATCTTTCGGGTGGAGAACAGCAGATGCTGGTTATTGGGAGGGCGCTTATGTCCAGCCCCAATCTCATGCTTCTGGATGAACCGTCTCTTGGACTGGCTCCGCTGATGGTTCAGGAAATATTTGAGATTATCCATCGTATCAATATCGAACAGCAGGTTTCCATCCTCCTTGTTGAGCAGAATGTCCGGGCCGCTCTCGGCATTTCTCACCATGGATATGTCATGGAAAACGGCAGAATAGTTATGGAAGGGCCGGCGGACAAATTAAGAGATAATGAAGATGTTAAAGAATTCTACATGGGGCTTTCCGCCGTAGGCTCCCAGAAGAGTTACCGTGAAGTAAAACATTACCGGCGGAGGAAGAGATGGCTCGCGTAAAAACCGTGCCGGATGCTGTGCTTTCCCAAATGGAACAGGTTTACCTTGAGAAGGGTGATACCTGGCCTCAAATACTTAAGCATAACGCTGAAAAATACGGCCGGGAGCGCACGTCAATACGCTATAAACACCACGGCATCTGGCAGACATATAGCTGGCAGGATTACTACAGCAATGTCAAATACCTTGCGCTCGGTCTCCTGTCGCTGGGGTTTAAAGCCGGGGACAAACTCCTCGTTATCGGCGATAATGCCCCCCAGTGGTATTTTGCGGAACTGGCCGCTCATGCAGATCAGGGAGTTTCAGTGGGCTCTTATTCGGACCTGACCCCCCAGGAATTGCAATATATTGCAGCTAACTCGGAAGCGAGGTTTGCGGTGGTTGAAGACCAGGAGCAGGTTGATAAATTCCTGGAAATCAAGAATGAACTGCCTCTGCTTGAAAAAATTATATACTGGCGTTATAAAGGCGTCTCCGGTTATAACAACCCGCTGCTTGCGGGCTACCGGACGGTGATTGAATTCGGGAAAAAGTACGAAACAGAACATCCCGGGGTATTCGAGAAAAATGTTGCCGAAGGTAAGGCTGATGATATCTGCGCTATCGTATACACTTCCGGGACCACCGGCGATGTGCCGAAAGGCGCCGTCCATACCTTCAAAACGCTGAAATCAGGTGCGGAATACTTCCTGCATCTTGACCCTTGGTATGAAGATGATAACATCGCTTCATACATGCCGCCGGCCTGGATTACAGAGCAGTGGTTCGGCATCGGGTGCCATCTGCTGTCCGGAAGCACCTTGAATTTTGCGGAAAAGCCGGAAACCCAGCAGCAGGACATCAGGGAAATCGGGCCGGACATTCTATTCTATAGTTCCCGTATCTGGGAGCGGCAGGCTGTCACTGCGCAATCACGTATGCAGGGGGCTGACCCCCTGAAAAGGCTGATGTACCGCCTGTTAATGCCTGTTGGCTATAAGACGGCTGATGCCAGGCTTAAAGGACAGAAAACCGGCTTTTTTACCCGTATATTGTATCCTCTTGCAGATTTAATGATGTTCAGGCCTCTGAGGGATATCCTTGGTCTGCCTAATGCCAGGATTTGCTACGCTATCGCGGCCATGCTTAATCCTGAAACTATGAAGTTCTACCACGCGCTGAATGTGCCATTGAAAAATCAATACGGGATGACTGAAGGCGGCGCGGTATCCTGTTCCCGGACGGGCAGTATCAGCCTGGAGACAGTAGGGACTGTCCTGAAAGGAACAGAGATACGAATTACCGGCCGCGGTGAGCTTTTATGCCGTCAGCCCGGCGTTTTCCTGGGATATTATCGTGACCCGGCTAATACAGCGGCAGTCCTTAAAGACGGCTGGTTTCACAGCGGCGATAGCGCTTTGATCAACGAAGAAGGACACGTAGTCTTCCTGGACAGGTTGAGAGACCTGGTGGAGATGAAATGCGGCGATACGATGGCTCCCCAGTTTATCGAAGGTCAGCTGAAGCTTAGTCCTTATATAAGGGACGCCTGGGTGCTGGCCGGGCCGGACAGGAACTATGTTTCTGCCATTATTAGCATTGATTTTGAAAATGTCAGCCGGTGGGCAGACCTGAAGAGGGTGGTGTATACCACTTTCAGCGACCTGTCTCAAAAACTTGAGGTATACGAGCTTATTAAAGAAGCTGTGGAAAGGACCAACCGGTCACTGCCTCAAGGTTGCCGCATAATAAAATACACCAACCTGCATAAGGAATTCGATCCGGATGAATCTGAACTCACCAGGAATAGGAAACTCCGGAAAAAGTTCGTCGAAGAGCGTTACCGGACGCTTATCGACGCGATATATAGCGATAAAACCGAAGCTCCCATTGAAGCTCAGATTAAATACCGGGACGGCAGGACAGGGATAATCAAGACGACCATCAGCATAATATCTGTCGGGGGGACGAACGGATGAACTTTTTAATGCAACTGGTGGTAACCGGCTTCGGACTGGGGATGGTTTATGCGTTGATCGCTATTGGTTTTGTGATTATACTCAAGTGTTCCAAGGCGTTTAACATTGCCCAGGGACAGTTTGTAATGATAGGCGGTTACCTGGGATTCACTTTCCTGGTAACATTCCACCTGCCGGTATGGGCTGCTTTACTGGCGGCGGTAGGTGTAGCGGCGATTATGGGTTTGTTGATCGAGCGGCTGGCGCTGCGCCCGCTGGTGGGGCAATCCGCGCTGGCTATAATAATGATGACCATCGCGCTGGGGACGGTGCTGGACGGAATCGCCACCCTGGTCTGGGGCGGTGAATACAAAGCTTATCACGGCGTTCTGCCGACGATCAATCTGAAAGTCGGGGAAATATCGATACCTCCGGAAACATTAATCGGCATCATCGTGTCTGTTATTGCTGTGACTATATTGATGATACTTTTCAAGTATACCAAGGCCGGCCTGGGAATGAGAGCCACCGCCGAAGATGAAAAAGTAGTGCAGAGCGTCGGCATCAAGGTAACCACGATATACGCCATTTCCTGGGTGATTGCCTGCGTGGTCGGTGTCATCAGCGGTATCCTGCTCGGCGGAGTATCCGGTGTTTCCACGGCGCTGGCGGCAGCCGGGATGAAGGCTTTCGCGGTGGTGCTTCTGGGTGGGATTGACTCCATTGGCGGGGCAATCATCGCCGGTATCATATTAGGAATACTGGAGAATGTCGCCGCAGGGTATCTTGATCCGCTTTTACCTTCCGGCGGAGGGCTGGCTAACGTCTTCCCGTTTATCGTTATTATCATTGTACTAATTATTAAACCCCACGGTCTATTCGGCCTGGCCAGGATAGAAAGGATTTAAGCATGAGTTTACCCAGCGGGGTGTTTCAGGCGAGTTACGGCCAGGATATGGCCATTTTCCGCACCAAGACGCACTGGGTGCTGTTACTGGCATTTTTCGCCTTGCTCTTTACTCTGCCTGCTTATTCCGGCGACAGGCTGCTGACCAATGTGACCATTATCGGGATTACTATAATCAGCGTGCTCGGCTTGAATATTTTAACAGGCTACTGCGGTCAAATCTCGATGGGACATGCCGGTTTTATGGCCGTCGGCGGGTATGTGTCCGCTGTTCTCACCGTTAAGCTCGGTCTGTCTTTTTGGGTGGCGCTGCCCTGCGCCGGCCTGGGCGCTGGTCTTGTTGGTATTATCTTCGGACTGCCTTCACTGAAGATAAAGGGATTTTACCTGATTATGTCCACGGTAGCGGCCTATTTTATTATCATCTGGATTATCCTCCAATTGTATGGTGTAACCGGCGGCGCCGACGGCATGTCCTTGCGCCGGCCCGCTATAGGAGATTTTATTTTTAAATCCAAAGCCAGTTATTTCTACCTGGTCATGATAATCACCTGTATTGCGGTTTATGTGGCTAAAAACATCGTCAGGACAAGGGCGGGACGGGCTTTTATCGCTATAAGGGATAATGACCTGGCGGCCGAGGTCATGGGGGTCAATCTCGAGTATCAGCAGGCCGGAAGCCCCGGACTGGCTTTCTATGAAACGAATGCCGGTTTCAGGGCCGAGTATCAAGGCTGCCTTGGCAATTATTTCAGCCTGGACCGCGGACCAGGCGATGACCGTGGCCGATACTACGCCCGATTGGGCAGGTTCGCCGGAACGGGGGTCGATCAGGTGATGCAGCGGCTTACCGTCCAGCTCCCACTTCCGGCGGCAAATGGTGGTTTTAGACAGAGTTTTAAAGAAGCCGGGCATAAAAACCGATAAAATCATAGGGGAGTTCACGAAAAAAGAGAGAGACGGGATTTACCCGGCGTTGAGCAAGGTGAACGTAAAATTACTGGTGGAAGAGCTGGAGCTGACGGGGTACTTGAAAATCAGCAAGGGCGCGGCCGCGGTAACGGCGAAGGGGAAAAAGAAGCTGGCGGAGTTCAAGGCGAGCCTGTCCAAAGAGGAGATAAAGGCGCTGGGGGTATAGGGGGGTAAAAAGCGCAAAACATTTTCCCCAATTTGATTGACTCTTACTATTCTTAGTGTTACAATGAGGCAAATTTTAATTTAACAATAAAAGAATGACCGGCGGGTTGAAAACGGCACTTTTTGTATTAAAAGGAGCCAGGAATGTTGAAAAAACTGTTACTCACCACAATAGTAGTATTACTGGCAGCCGCCTCCTTCACTGCCTGCGCCAAGCAGGCATCCGGCCCGGAAGCCGCTCAAACATCCAGCGGGCCTATCGGCAAGATTGTCTTCGTATCCCAGAGAGACGGCAACTCGGAAATATACATAATGAACAGTGATGGTTCCGGACAGACTCGCCTCACCAATAACAGGTCTTATGATTCGGGGCCTGCCTTATCGCCTGACGGCAGTAAAATCGTCTTCTTCTCCACCAAGCTCGGCAATAATGAAATATGCGTGATAAATGCCGACGGCTCCAACGAGATAAATCTTACCAATAACAAGGTTAACGACATGTATCCCGACTGGTCACCAGACGGCAGCAAGATTGTCTACAGTTCCGCCGTTGGCGGGGGCAGCCAGATATTCGTGATGAACGCCGACGGTTCTAATATGGTCCAGCTTACCAGCGATGACAATGTCAATGGTTATCCTGACTGGTCGCCCGACGGCAGCAAGATTGCCTTCACCTCCGACAAACAAGGTGTTGTGGAGATACATTTAATGAACGCCGACGGCTCCAACAAGACCCAGATAACCAGCAATGGTGTAAAAGCCCAGGCGCCGGTTTGGTCGCCCGATGGTAAAAAGATAGTCTTTTCGTGCAACAAAGACGGTAATAATGAGATTTATGTAATAAACGCCGACGGCTCCGGCCAGACACGCCTCACCAATATTACGAATAACGATGTAGACCCATGCTGGTCGCCCGACGGCACCAGGATTGCGTTCAGTTCCAATAGAGACAGCAACCAGGAAATATACGTTATGAACGCCGACGGCTCCAACCTGATACGCCTGACTACCGATGTTAATCCTGACGGATTGCCCGACTGGTCTAAGTAACCAGGGTTATTATATCAAGGAGCCTCTGAATAAGTAGCTCTGTATTTTAAACATATCTATTTTGATGCCATGATAGAGATTGCCACGCTTGCGCGCCGAAGCGCTACAGTGCGCAGGCACGCCTTTCGACTCGCTAAGAGCGTCACCCTCACCCTTGTCTTCCCTCTCCCACTCGGGGGAGAGGGAAATATGGAAGGGCGCTATTACTGGGGCTCGCAATGACTTGTTCAGAATATTTTAGATATTACAAACCCAGCAACTGGGGAACGATTTCACCAATCTCATCGACGGTCCATTTACCGGTCTTGCGGATGAATACAGGTGAATCGACGGGGAACTGTAAATACCGGGGATAAACGATGATATCGCCGCCGGAGGCATAGATGGTGCGTCCGGTAATTCCCCTGGCTCCGTCAGTGGCCAGGTAGGCGACCATCGGCGCAACATATTCCGGCTCGGTGGATGAGGCGACGGGAATATTATCCTCCATCCGTTTTTTCGCATACGGGAAAAGCCCCGTGATCGCGCTGGGCAGGATAACGTTGACGGTGATATTGAATTCCTTCAAGTCGGCGGCCATTGCCGATGTCATGCCCAGGATGCCCGCCTTGGCAGTGCTGTAGACGGTGCTGCCGCCGCCGACTGTAGCGCCGCGGGAAGAGAAATTGATAATCCTGCCGCTCTTCTGCTTTATCATCTCGATGGCGGCGGCTTTAGAGCAGGCAAAGTGTCCCTTGATATGGACAGCCATGATGGAGTCCCACTCCGCTTCCGTGGTTTCAAAAATGCGTTTGACGATAAAGTTGCCCGCGCAGTTGACCAGGATATCGATTTTACCAAAATTGTTCAATGCGGTCTTGATAATGTTCTCGCCGCCCTGCATCGTGGCGACGCTGTCGTAATTGGCGACTGCGGTGCCGCCGGCTTTTTTTATTTCCTCGACGACCGTGTCCGCGCAGCTCTTGCCGTCCTTGTCTTTGCCGATGTCATTCACCACCACGTTGGCGCCTTCCGCGGCCAGAGCCATCGCTACCGCCCTTCCGATGCCCACGGGATTGCCCGCCCCGGTTACCACCGCTGATTTACAAAATAAGTTTTGAGCCATAATCTGATTTTCCTCCTTTTATTGTTAATGATTCTAAAGCCCTACCAGCTTTATATCCTTATTAGCTGCCCCGGCCTCCCGCGCCCTGCGCTATCTCTTATCTTACACCTTTATCTCATCCGGCAAGGGCACGTTCTGCCTGCTTAATAATGCCTGCAGTTTTTTAATATCTACCTGCGCGATATTTACCTTATCCTTAACCGCCAGAGCCGCCGCCGCACCTGCCGCCTGCCCGGTAGCGAAGCAGTACTGGATGGGCGCCAAAATATCATTAGCCACGATATCGGCGGAGATACAGCGCCCGGCGGTGAGCATGTTTTTCACTTTACGCGGCACCAGCGCACGGTAAGGAACATGCCAGTGGGGATGTTCCGGTGAAAAGACATGGCGGAAATCCGGCCCCATCACAACTGTATCCGGAAAAACGACGCCGGAATAGACCTCCCGGGCCGTGACGACATATTCACCGCTTAATCTGCGTGTACAGCGCACCCCGATTTGCGACGCGGTATCGATGATATAACTGTTTTCAAAGCCGGGCACGCGTTTTTTCAGGAAATCGTGGGTAATGCGCATCCGCTTGCGGGCGTCGATTTCCAGCCAGGTAAGGTCTTCCACGCTTAAGCCGCTCAAGTTGGGAATGGCGTTGTTCACCCAGATGACGTCCTCGCGCAAAGTACGGAGTATCTGGGTAAAACCGCGGAGGCTTTCCAGTTCCTTCATCATCCCGCTGTAAGCCGGCGCGTTCGCCGCCCGAAAACCATAGAACTTCCCAGAATCGATGTTACCGATGCGGAAGGGTAATGCCAGGTTGGCCGACCTGTCCGACGGGTCCATCCGGCTGTCAAAAAGCGCGCCGGCGGAAGCGTACACATCGCCGTCGCCGGTAGTATCGATAATCACCTTGCCCAGCACGGCCTGCCGGCCGGATTTACTTTCAAAGACAACGCCCCGCACGACGTCGTTATCCACGATAGCGCCGGCAAAAAAAGAATGGAGCAGCAGCTTGACGCCTGCTTCTTCCGCCATATCGTTCAAAATACACTTGAGCATTTCCGGGTCCATGAAAGCGTTCAGCCTTATTTTGCCGTCCATCACGCAAAAGGAGTATGTTTTCCAAAATTCGATGAGTTCCGGTTTACTTGAACCCAATTCTTCCATTTTGGGATGAAGAACAGAGCCTGTCGCATCCAGCCGGTCGATAACCTCCTGACAAATACCGGCTATCTGCTGTTTGTTCGTGCCGTCGCTCATGGGCATGATAAGCGTTACCAACCCGCCGGAAGCCAGACCGCCCAGGTGACCGTACCTTTCGAGGAGGATGGTTTTTGCGCCGTTCCGGGCGGCAGATACAGCCGCTGAAATACCCGCGGCTCCGCCGCCCACCACCACGACATCCGCCTCTTTAAAAACTCTGACCTCGCGGGAGGGTTCCCGGATAAATTTCCCGCTGGTTTCTTGACCGGCCATATATTTCTCCTGAACGTTTTATATAGAGCATCCAATTCCGAGTACCGATGGTATTATATATCAAATCCACCACTAAATGCATAGTTTTCCCGGCTTTTCCGTTACGTTGACAATTATGGTATAATTTTTGACGGGTAAGTTCTAGGTAGAATGTCACTTCAAGCACTGACAAATTTTCAATTCAGGAGGCCGGCAGCATGGAAGCTATCGACGCTATTTTCGGCAACAAAAAGATTTCCGGGAGAGAGCATGAAATCACCGCCAACCGCGATATTTACGTCACCACGCGTGACGGCGTAAAAATCTGCCTGGATGTTTTCCGCCCCGAAGGCAAGGGCAAATTCCCGGCGCTAGTGGCGATGTCCCCGTTTAACAAGGACATACAGTCCGACCGCATCTGGCCGGCAGCATCGAGGAGCCGCCGTATCCGCGGCGTCGCCGATGCCTCTGTAGAAGCAGGACCGATCGATTTCTTTGTGCGGCGCGGTTACGTTTATATCATCGGGTCGGTGCGGGGCACCGGCAAGTCCACCGGGGCTTACAATCACCTGGGCTCGAAAGAAGCCGCCGACGCCTGTGACGTCGTGGAATGGGCGGCCAAACAGCCCTGGTGCAACGGCAATGTAGGTATGGCCGGTATCGGCTATTTCGGCACGCATCATTCGCAGGTAGCCCTGATGGAGCCGCCGCATTTGAAATGCATCGCGCCGGTCAGCGCCTTCTGGGATATGTACAATTTTTACTGGTACCCGGGCGGTCTGCTCGCCAACGGTTTTTTGAGATGGCTCATCTCGCTGGCCAACTTCGACCTGCACACCGACGAGAAAGTAGCCCTGAAAGAACTGGGAGAAAAAGGCTATAAAGAAGCCATCGCCCGCGCCCTGGCGGATAAAGACATCAGCGCCGACCCGCTGCTGGTGGACACTTTAAAGAATCCGGATGTGGTTACCAACGGCACGGTAATCGATGTCCTGCTCCATCCCGAATGGGGGCCTTACTGGGAAGACCGGGCCATCATGGATTACAGTAAAATCAAGATTCCGGCTTACATCGTGGCGGCGGCGCACCGTCCCGGAGCTTTCCATCACTGGCAGGAGTTTACAATGCCCAGGAAGCTGCTCAACTGCCCGCCCGCTTATACGGACAGGCCTTTTTACCAGTTCAGTTGGGAGCTGCTGCGGTGGTACGACCACTGGCTGAAAGGATACGATACCGGCATCATGGACGAGCCGAACGTGCGTCTCTTTATACAGGGAACCGGCGAGTGGCTGAACGCCGATGACATGCCCGTCCCCGGAACCAAGTTCATCCCGTTCAACCTGCACCAGAACCGCAGTCTTTGCGAGATAGAGCCGTGGCCGGAAGCCGAAGCACTGTCTTATGATGACGCGCCGGGCAACCGCGGGCATTTAAAGTACACCTCGGCGCCGATGGTGGAGAACATGGAAATAGCCGGGCCGATAGTTTTGAATCTGTACGCCTCCTGCCGCGGGACGGACATGAACTTTGTCATCAACATGTTCGATGCCGACGCGGAAGGCAAGGAGACCTTCCTGACGCAGGGCTATATAAAAGCTTCCCACCGCGAGCTGGATACGAAAAAGTCCCTGCCGTACATCGCTTTCTATACCCACTCCAACCCCAAAACGCTGGTGCCGGGAGAGGTATACAAGATGTGCATCAATCTTAATCCTACCGCCGCTTTAATCAAAGCCGGCCACAGCCTCGTCTTAAAGATTGCCAGCTCGGATGATACCCCCGAGGACCTGACCCAGGTAAAGATGACGCACCTTTGCAGCCAGACGCCCAATACCATCACGGTATACCATAACGCGCAGTATCCTTCCCACCTGCTGCTGCCCATCACCCGGGGGAACATCATCGGCACTTACGTTTCCGGCGGGGACATCAGCCTGAAGACAAAAGGGTTCATGGAATTGAAATAAAACAATCCTGAGAAGTTTGGGGGGGCGAGGGCAACCCTCACCCCCCTCCTCTCTTTGGTTAAATCCCTCTCTAACTCTCCCTTTACAAAAGGGAGAGAATGATTTTCTAAAGCCGTTACATGATGGGCGAGCGCCCTCTCCGCAAGCTACTTCCTTGTTGAAATAATGAAGAAGGGGGCCAAAAGCCCCCTTCTTTTTTTCTGCCTGTACCTTAATGATTAAGGGTTGAGGTGGGCTTTTACTTCCTCGAATTCCACTACGTTGCCTTCAACCTTGGTGATGAAGCTTTCCGCGTTGGCCACGTTCATAAAAATAATCGGTTTATTGCATACTTTTATATCGATCGGGGCGTGGATAAGGCCTTTGGGAACATAGACAATGGTCGGTTTATCGAACCTGTAAATTTCGTCTTCTTCACCCAGGTGAAACTCGACGACGGCCTGAAAGTCCGAGATATCGCTCGCGTCAGCACCGAAGAAATGGAATATCTCATCGAAATCATGAGTGTGGGGTTCAAGCATGGTGCGCGGCTTGGTGATGCAGTTCCAGCGCAGCCAGTAATTTTCCATCAGCCCGCCCAGGCCGGTCTTGCTGCCCTGGCAGGTTATCCGGTATTTGGTGTCATCGCCCTTGATGAGCGGATTAGACAGGAAGTATTTTTCATATTTTTTCTTGGCCATGCCGGTAAATTCCTCCATATTTATTTTTTATAGCTTACCATTTTTAATAACGATTTACACCTGCGCCTGTAGTGGAAATTATTTATTCCCAAGTTCCCTCATGCCCATAAAGCCGCCCTCCACATAGCGGTTGAGAGGAACGCCCCCGGCGACACCCAGGACCTCCCCGGTGATAAAGGAGGACATATCCGACGAAAGGAACAGCGCCGCGTTGGCGATATCTTCCGGCAGGCCGATTCTGCCCAGCGGTGTGGCTTCACCGATTTTATTGAGCGCGGCTTCTCTTTCATTTTCCGGCAGCATGCTGAAAACAGGGTCCCAAAACGGCGTCTTGACCGGCCCCGGCAGAATGGCGTTGACGGTTATATTATGGGGAGCCAGTTCATAAGCCAGGGTGAAAGTGAGTCCCAAGATGCCGGCCTTGGCCGAATGGTATTCCACGGCGGGCCCCGGGGGACTGTAAACGCCCATCGAGGAAATCAGGACTATTTTCCCGTAATGCTGCTTCATCATGTAAGGCGCTGCTTCCTTGCAGAAAAAGACGTGGCCTTTCAGGTTCAAAGCCATAATCGCGTCATAATGTTCTTCGGAAAGGCCTTGAATGCCTTTTACAGGATTGGGAGGAGCGGCTGCGGCGCTTGCGGCGGCGCTGCCTTTTACCTTGCTTCCCCCCGCGCAGCCGACCAGGATATCCACCTTGCCCCACCGGGTTACCGTCCGAGTAACGCAGTCCTGTATCTGCTGCAAATCCGTAAGGTCGCAATGCATAAAGACGGCTTCCTTTCCTCTTTTCGAGGCTTCAGCGGCGGTTTTCTTACCCTCGGCCTCATTAATATCGGCGACGACACAGGAACAGCCCTCTTCCGCGAAGAGCAGGGCGGCAGACCGGCCCATCCCCGTAGCCCCGCCGTTGATGATAGCCACTTTACCGGCAAGCATTTTTTTCACATAACCCTCCTGTAAAAAATTTCCAGTGCAAGCAAAAATTAACCAGCCCCATCATAACGCAGGAAGATAAATACATCAAGGGAATGGGAATACGGAATCAGAATCCGGTGTTTAAAGTTTTTTTAACTGCCGGAACCTGTATGGTTTTTATCCATTTTTACCGTCCTGCGTTTGCCTGTCTGCAGAAAGCATATTAAAGGAATCGGCACCGTTGCGTATCATACTGCCGAGTCTTTCGAGCTGGAAAAGGAGCACCCTTCTTCCCTTCATCGTAATGGAGTAGCTTTTACGGCGCTTTGACTCGCCTACCATGGTAATCAGCCTTTCTTTTTCAAGGGTTACGAATGCGCCGTAAAGCGTACCGGGGCCGATTTTCACTTTACCCCTGGTGATTTCATCTACTTTCTGCATGACGGCGTAACCGTGCCTCGGTTCGACGAGCGCCAGTAAGATATAGTAGGTGGCTTCCGTGAGGGGGAGGTATTTTTCCAGGTTATCGTTTGAGGTCATGGGTGCTGCCTTTTACTCTTACGAGTATTATATCGTTCATTGATATATCGTCTACCGATATATTACTGCACTCCGGCCCGGTTGTCAATAACAGCAGATAAGGGATCAGGGATTAGGGATTAGGGGAGAGGGTTTAGCGTCAGTAATTCAAACCCCGGTTAAATCCCACTCGAACTCTCCCCTTTTTATTTCCACCCTGCCTTGCCTTGAGGTTGTCCGAAAAGTCTGAATTGTCATGTTGAGCGCAGCGAAACATCTCGGGGAAGGGTGGATTTAGCTAGAGTTCAGCCTCACCCGGAGATACCCAGTCGCTTTCGCTCCTTCGGTATGACATTATTGGACAACCCCTAACATGGAAGGGTCGTTATTGTTAAAGGGGATAATTTTTATAAGCCGTTATATAACGGGTAAGCGCCGTCTCCATTTACAGCGACCGAATGTGGGTGCTGGCTTTTACATCCACGAGTAATATATCGTTCAGTGATATAACGGCTTACGATATAATATACCCGCCAGGTTTACTCGTTATCAAATATATCCGGATAAAGCGGCAGGGTATTGACAACGGCAGCGTAATCTCATATATTATTAAAATGAATGAATGTTCATTCATTTAATATTCGAGGCTGAATTGAGCTGTGGCGGATAGAGCAACCAGGAAAAAACTCATTACCGTAGAGCGCCGGACGCAAATCCTCAAAGCGGCCACGGATGTCTTTACCCGCAAGGGCTTTGCCGCGGCAACTATACCGGAAATCGCCAGCGGGGCAGGCATGGCGGTAGGCACGATTTATCTTTACTATCCCAATAAGCGCGAGCTGTTCATCGCCGTGATAAAAAATCTTATCATCACCGCTCCCCTGCTCGACCTGATATACAGGATACCGAGGGAAAACATCGCTGTCGTCTTCGGGCAAATAATGCAGAACAGGTTAGACCTTATCCAGAGCGAGGAGATGTCCCGGATGCCGGCATTGATGGGAGAAGTCCTGCGGGACCCGGAGTTGAAAGCCCTGTGGGTGGAACGTTTTTTCAAACCCGTGTTTACCCAGTTCGAAAGCCTCTACCGGGCGATGCAGCCGACGGACGAACCACGCCGCGTGGAACCGGCCGTCGCTGTCAGAGCAGCGGGAGGACTCATCCTCGGATTTCTGATGATAAAGCTGCTGGAAGGCGAATCCGGCCCGTTAAGCGAACTGCCGCAGGAAAAAGTAGCGGCGGACATGGCTGATTTCATGCTCCACGGCATAATGAGCGTAAGTAATCAAGTACCGGAACAGGAGGAGAAGCAATGACCGACAGCGCTATCAGCATTTCAAAGATAAGTTTTAATTACGGGCATCTCAAGGTAATAAACGACATTTCACTGGAAACGCCTAAAGGTATCAGCTTCGGGCTTTTAGGCTCCAACGGGGCCGGGAAAACAACCCTCATCCGGCTCATGGTGGGATTGCTGAAACCATCCAGCGGCGGTATTTCGTGCCTGGGCAAGGAGCCTTCACCGGCTAACGCCCGCAACATCGGCTATATGCCGCAGCTTCCCTCCCTTTACACCGAACTGACCGTGGAGCAGAACATCGATTTCTTTGCCCGCATTTACGGACTGAAAAACAGGCCGGAGCGCATTACAAGGGTAAACGAGGTCATCAAGCTCATCGACCTGTGGCCGAAGCGAAAAACCCAGGTTGTCAAGCTGAGCGGCGGCATGAAACAGCGCGTCAGCCTGGGATGCGCCATCGTACACCAGCCTCCCCTGCTCTTCCTGGACGAACCGACGGTGGGCCTCGACCCGGAACTCAGATATCATTTCTGGGAATACTTCGAGGGGCTAACGCGGGCCGGAAATACGCTGATAATTTCCAGCCATACGATGGATGACGCCGCGCACTGCCAGCAGCTGGTTTTCATGCGGGAGGGGCAAATCATCGCGCAAGGCTCTCCGAACGAATTGCGCGCGGCAACCGGCAAGCCGGATGCCTGCCTTGAAGACGCTTTCCTTTATTTTATCCGGCATGAAGAGGTAAAGACCAATGTATAATATTATGACGATTGCCCAGAGGACAATTATCCAGCTCGCGCGAGACCGCCGTACCGCCGCGCTGATTCTCATCGTGCCGCTGGTTATCGCCAGCCTTGTCGGCGTTTCTTTACCCAGCAAGCAGATGCTGGATATGACGCTGCCGGCCATCCTGGCAACGCTGATTTTATTCTTCGGTTTCCTCTTGAGCGGCATCGCTTTCTTAAGAGAGCGTTCACAAGGCACCCGCGAACGTCTGATGGCTTCTCCGGTCTCCCGGATAGACATCGTGGTGGGTTACCTGCTGGGTTTCCTGCTCTTCGCGATGGTACAAACGCTGATTCTCTTCTTTTATGCGGTGTACGTCCTGAATGCCAGGTTCACCGGCGACCTCTGGGAGATTATCATTTTCCAGGTATTAATCGGCATCCTGGCGGTGTGCCTGGGTATTTTTATTTCCGCTTTTGCCAAGAACGAGTTCCAGATGGTGCAGTTCATCCCTTTGCTCATCGTGCCGCAGATCTTTGTCTGCGGGCTGCTGTTCCCGGTGGATCAAATGCCGAATTACCTGCAATGGCTGGCAAAATTCCTGCCGCTGACTTACGCCGTGGACGGCATCCGCGCTTTGATGCTCAACGGCAAAGACCTGGCGGACATAGGTAAAGAGATTGGCGTACTGGCGGCTTACGCCGTCGGCCTGATGATACTGGCCGGAATCAGTCTACGGCGGGGACATTCAGCGTAAAGAAATAACGGTGAGCCGTGCAGGGATCGAACCTGCGACCCGCAGATTAAAAGTCAGCTAATGTTAAAGCCGAGATGAGAGGAGGTGAGATAACCGGTTTTAACACGCTGATTCGACCTGAGTCACAGACTTCTTCGCCAAGCTCCGGATCTAACCGACAAAAATTTTATTTTGAGGTTAAGACCCAATGAAAACTAAAACAACGGCTTCTACCGAGCAAAAGACTCTCCAGCAATTCATCTCTTACTATGAGCTCTGCAACAGAGCGGAAGATAAGAGCCCGTTTTGCCTGATATTTCTTCTATTTTTTTAATCCCGTCCCCGTATATTCGAGTTCGGTATCACCTAATCCCTTCAAATAAATCGTATTGAAAATATTATTAATATTACGATCCGGGTTTATCAGTTTTTTGACACACTTGGCATTTGAACACTATTGACAATTCTGTTTTAATATTATAAATATAATTGATTTCACTACTTTATATATCATCTTGACTTATGATATTGGAGGAGGCGCACATGAACGAACGGGTAAATATTGATACGGATATAGTCATCGTCGGCGGGGGCGGTGCAGGCATGGCAGCAGCATTATCAGCTGCAGAAAAGGGATGTAAAAATATCACCGTTATTGAAAAATCCGGATCAACTGCTGGCAGTACCGCCATGTCCCATGACATCTTCGGCGCAGAAAGCCCAGTACAAAAACGAGCAGGAATCGATGCCAGCCGCGACGTACTTTTTAAAAGAGCTATGGAATGGTCGCACTGGACAAAGGTCAATCCAAGAATCGTGCGTGCTTTCATCGATAAGTCCGGCGATACAATAAGCTGGTTGGAAGGCATGGGTATCGAGTTCGCCATAACGCAGTATTTTCCGGGCCAGGTTCCCTGGGTCAGGCATTACATGGTCAACGGCCAAGGGGCTCATTTGATGAAAACATTACGACTGGAATGCGAAAAGCGCGGCGTCAGAGTATTCACGCATATGCGAGGTGAAAAAATACTGAAAGGAGAGGATGGTATTGTCCGAGGAATGGTAGCAATAGGGAAAGAAAGTGAAGTAATCGTAAACGCCAAGAGCGTGATAATTACTACCGGCGGCTACGGCAATAACAAAGAAATGCTGAAGAAACACTGCCCGTATTATCGCGAGACAATCAGCTATGACGGACCGCCCAGTAATACCGGTGACGGCATAACGATGGCAGTGGCAGTAGGAGCAGCGACCGACGGCATGGGAGCGTATAACATGCACGGACCTTTTCTTTCGAGCCGGGAAGCGCCGGGTATGCCGGTCAAGGCAAAAGGTCCCGATGGACAACCGCTTAAAGTTCGGCTTTTTGAGATGGCGTGGGAGCCGTACACGCTCTGGGTCAACCTGAATGGACGCCGCTTCATTGATGAAGCGTACGCGCAGGCGTTTTTCGCTTTTGGGAATGCATATGCCCTTCAGCCGGAAGGCGTCGGTTTCACGCTCTTTGACAGTGATACGCTTGCTAAGATGGAAAAGGAGGGTCTTGTGCGTGTCGGTATCTTTGGCATTTATACTTTGCACAATTTCGTTCCCCCGGCGGTTCCCCTGTCAGGCCTGGCGGACGCCATGAATAACTATCAAGCAAATAACGATGTTTTCAAAATCTCATCTTCCTGGGATGAAATGGCCGCGTGGATGGGTACTGACGTTGCGATACTTAAAGCAACGATTGAAGAATATAATGCATCATGTATGTGCGGCCATGATTCTTTATTCGTAAAAGACCAAAGGTATCTACGTCCTCTACGTACCCCACCATATTATGCTATCCGCTGCCACGTATCCCTTTGCGATGCATACGGTGGTATAAAGATAAATGAAAAAATGGAAGCCCTCGATATTTCCAATAACATAATCCCAGGCCTTTTATCCGGGGCAGTTCCTGAATAAGGCCAGGGAGAATCAGCATCGCTGAATCCTTTGATAACCGTTCCGGCGTCCTTACAGGGAGAAATAGATTTCAGGGATACATCGCCCGTCGTAGTGTTCAGTTGCGGGTTGGAGTTCAGCCCGTGTGTTTCATGTACCGGGTATGCTGAACGCCAGGCTGAATATGTATATTGAGTTCCAAACCACTTCATTGAAACACCTGAGGTGCCGTTGTACATACAATTATAGTCCCAGTCACCATCACCGTAGCCGTTGTACTGGACTACGTAACCAGATGCGGTGTTATAGAGTACATTGTTCCGGTAGATAGCGTTTGTCTGGTGTCTATTAGGAGAGTCTGCTGAGTCAGTGATAATTGATTCAGCTGCGTATGCGAAGGTGTTATGATAAAAATAAACGTACCCATTGGAATCATAACCCTCTTTTACCGCAGCAGTCCCGCCGCTGCCGAGGGCGCTTCCGGGTATTACGTTTCTGAACACGTACAGAGGTCCCACTGTTACAGGGGCTACTCCTATGGCGGAAGCTGCGCAGTTCTTTATTATGTTGGCCCACAGGGTGCAGTTTATACCTTCATTCTCAAACTCAATCCCATCGTCATTACATCCGGAGACTATGTTACGATAGACGTGACCGTTCATGTACAGACCATTGTTTATGGTGTCTCCAAAGTTTCCCCCGGAACTGCTTATCACATTGTCGCAAAATACGGTGCCCCGAACCAGGGCATAATCCATTTCTACACAGAATGGTCCTCCGTCACTGCCTGACACATTGGTGTAGAAGGTATTTCGTCTTATAATAGTTTCACTTACGCTGGCATCTGGTTGAGCTACTCCAACGCTCCAATAACCTCCACCATTAACATGGAAAACACAGTCCTCTATCACATTACGAACCGATGAACCATTTATATAAAAAACAGGAGATGAGCCTGCGTTTGTTACTATAAGCCCCTTGAACCTGTTATAGCTGGCCCCGCTAATTATTAGGGTGGATTGCTCATAAGTGCTGTGGGTAATAGTTGCAGCATTGTTATAGTCATAGCTGCGCCAGGTGATGTAGTTGTTTACGGTTCCTGAACGGTTAAAAGTCTTCTGACCACTGTAGGTGCCGGGCAGCAGCATGACCGTGTCTCCGGCGCTAACAGTTGAAATGGCTTTGGCCAGGCTCCACGGCGAGGCATACGTTCCGGGGTTGGTGCTGCTTCCGGAAGTTGATACGTAATATGTGTTGCCTGACGATGGAGGGTCAGTGTCCCATGTTGTGAATGAGCCGGTTACGGGGTTGGTCCCTGTGACACCATCCGCGTCCGTTACCGTTATCCGGACATCATAAGTTGTGTTGGGAGTAATTGAAGTAGCTACGTAATCCGTACCGCTGGAATTGAACACTTCCAGCGGTAAAATTATGACGGTACGAAATTGATTCTTCCAGGCATTGGTAATATAATTGGTATTTCCCTCGTTGCGCATCACCGTAGCCCTGGTATCGTTGACCATGTCCGGGCCCTGTTTCCATGTATCAGTGCCGCTGACGCGCCATTTTAAATCTACAGTGGCATTATGATTATCGTCGCCGGTGTATCTCAGAATGACGGAGCATACTTCCAGTGATGGATAGAGGTCTAAACCTGAGACAGTAATTCCGTTTGAGGCTGCCAATACGGGGCACGGTATATTCATTAGTAGTGACAAAAGTAGAATTAGAGTAAATCCCCGAATAGTTAAAAACATTAAAGCATGTTTCATTATAATATCCCCATCTTATTTTAATTTTAAAATATATGCTTAGATTATAGATAATCCATGCTTTCATGTCTATAGTACTTTTGTCAAAATTGACCTTTATTTTTATGAAACAGTAAAATGCCTGCTTGAAGCTGGTGTGGCAGATGGATTGACCTTGGGTTTAATGAGACTGAAAGTGAGCGTGTTCACCAAGCCCGAATCTCCAATAAAGCCTGGACAATTGATGGGATTTATCAAACCATCATAATGCCGGAAAGGGCTAAGAAGGAGAAAAGGCGGTTGACAGAAGAAGCAATCCGCGTTGGTTTGGATATTGCTAAAAATATTCAGGACATAGCGTTCAGCAATTCAAAACGACAGTTCAAGAACGACAAGAAGGCATTACCATTTGCAGTCCGTTACATTGCCGATCTGAAGCCCGCCAAGATTATTTGTGAAGCGATCGGCAAATATGAAATACCTCTAGCGGCGATTCTCCAGACCAGTGGCCTACCGGTAGTTATCATAAATTCGCGCCAGGAGACATTCTCTACGATAACGATTAATAAGTTCTACCACCGGAGTGTGCTTGTAAGCTGGCCTCGAAGTTTTCTTGATAAATCGCAAAGATTAATCATGGGGTAAGTATATTATTGCCCGTTTTAATAAATGCATAAGGCGTATCCGGTTTACCTGGCAAGTTTTTTTAACTTTTTAACCAGAGGCTCCCAGATACCAAGCGCATGACACAAATTCTCTAGAAAACTACCGTCTTCCATCAGGATATTCCTGGGGAATAAGTAAGCATCGGTATTCACTGAAGCGAATTTATTTTCGGTGGTAGCTGCTAATTCGTACTTATAAGCCTCAAGCAGTGGTCTTTCCCTGCCGTCAAAAGAACCGTTGGGATAGGCAAAGGATGTGACATTTTTCCCTGTCCACTTCTCCAGTCTTCTTTTTGATTCGTCAAACTCTTGTGCAACCTGGTTATCTGAACAGTTAGGGAGGATTGGATGTGAAGCCGTATGAGCACCTATGGTTACCTGTGGTATTGAGCTAATACATTTAATTTCATCAATAGTCATAGCTTCCCGGGGAAATATTACGCCGGCGTGATCAATCAACCCGATTACGTGTTTTCTTTGATTTTCCGGCAGTTTTTTTATTGAATTCACATTTCGGAATTCAACCGGAACTGAATGTGGAGATAATATAATTTTTCTCCACCAGAAAGTACCTTCCTCTATCGCATCAGTACACGCAAATATGGTTATCGGTATATTGTATTGTACGGCCAGTGGCACGACATTAGTAATGTTCCCTCGCCATCCGTCATCAAGGGAAATCCAGAGCGCGCCTGGCGGGCAAACATCTTTTTTATTTAGTATATCTATCAATTGAGCAGATGAAAGAAAAACAAATCCGTTTTTCTGGAACCAGGTAATGATTTTTTTAAAAAGTTTACTATCGGGATTATGAAAAGCAATTGCCAGGATTACATCTTTTTGAAACGCCTGCCGCTTTGCCTTTGCAATATAACCTAGCAGCATCAATATCACAGCTAGTATGCCACCGGCGCTTTTTCTTACTGCCTTTTTGAGATCCAATAGTTAGCTCCCTTTTTGGGGATTGAACTGCGGTAAATATCTGCGAGCAAGCCTATGATACTTAATAATTCGAGCTTCGCGTAGGCTTTGATCCTCGCATCTTAGAATTCTAGGCAAAATAGGATCAATCTAAATTATGATTTCGTTTTTTTGACGAATGGCGACTTCTTTTCAGTTTAATAGCCTCTTCAAAAAGAATTTCATAATCTCTTACCATGCGCTCAAGAGAAAACCGGCTCGCTATCACAGACTCACCACGTTTTCCCATCTCCCGGGCTCTTTCCGGTTGCTGCAAACAAGTAAGAATTGCCTCGGCGAGGCGTTCCGGATTTCTGACCGGGACTATCAACCCCGTTTCTCCATCTACTATCAACTCATTATTCCCACCGGCATTTGTAGCTACCACAGGCTTACCAAAGGCCATTGCTTCTAATATAGAGTTAGAGCACCCTTCCGGCTCGGCTGAACATAGGCACGCAATATCAAACATCGATATATAAGAACCTACATCCGTTTGATTGCCTAGGAAACTCACATTTGATTCTATTCCTAATTCCCCGGCCATGTTTTTAAGCATAGGGCCCAATGGTCCATCGCCAAGTATGGCGAACTTTACCTGCGGCATGGCGCGTGATACCAATCGGGCAGCTTGAAGAAATGTAGCATGGTCTTTGTTGGCGGTGAGGCTGGCCGAGATACCAACGACTATCCCGTTGGACGGCAGCCCCATGGCGGCTTTTATTCGGGCGACTTTATCTGGATCAGGAGCCAGACGACTAATATTTATACCGTTATAGATTACCCTGATGCAATCAACGTTTATACCCCGCTTAATCAAATAGCTCTTACCGGATTCGCTGTTAGGTACAACATATTCGGTAAAACGCGTGAAAAAATCCTCTATACGCAGGTAGAAACTATGTCCCAGTCCAGGCTTACTGCGCTTATTTCCGCGTTCTGTAATAACCTTGACTGGGGTTCGGTTAATCACCGCAGGTAATAGAGTAAAGAAAGTTGCCGGAGTTAGGAACGGCTGGATAACGTCTACATTCTTTTGCCGCAGGAGCCTCAACATTGTAAAAAGAAGAACGTAATTATACTTGCTCTTTCTATTTAAACAGATATATTCTATATTTGGAATATTTTTAATTTCCGGCTCCAGGTCTCCACCAGGATAAAGAGTGACCACTATAAGTCTAAAACGTGACTTGTCCAACCCCTTGGCGAGCTCCAGGAACTGCTGCTCTGCTCCGCCAATAATCATTTTATTAATGGTGAGCATGACGGTTATTTTCTGTTTATCTTCCACCTGAATTCCCTATCTTTCATCTTTAGAGCTTTTAACTGTTGTGATTTGCGCGGATGAATTAAGCATCAAAATCTTTGATCCATTTTTTTCTTTAGCAGCAAGTTTTATCATGACAAGAGAAAAACCAGCCAGTACCCAGAAAAGAGGCATGGTATCTAACAAATTGTGGTAAAAAGAATTCGCCACGTAAGTTATAAACGCCCCGGCGAAACCCAGTGATAATGCTTTAAGAAATCGATTATTTGATTTGAAATATGACTTCATAAAATTAGAAAGGATAACGAAATGCAGCCATAAAAACATAACCAAAGCCAGCACGCCGTAATTTACCCACATCATCAAATAGTCATTATGAGGCGGGTCATTACCCAAAGTCATATAACTCCAGTATCGATTTCTTTCCCAATCGATTAGGGATGGGTCAATACGGGAAGCATATTGTGGAGAGACCGTCATAAATTGTTCAGCACCGATTCCCGTGATAGGATTATCAAAAGCGATGGCTAGCCCTGCTTGCCAGAGTATTGCCCTGGCGACGCCGCTTTCCTCTTGTTCTATGTTTGAACGTCCGCCGACTGTAGATTCTACAACAACACTAGAATTTGCTAAAAAGACGAGCGTAACGAGCAGAACTGTCAGTATTATCCACCATTTACTCCGTAACATTAAAAACGACGCCATACCTATGAAACCGCATATCAAAGCGAAAATAGCCGAACGGGTATAAGTGAACCATAAACCCAGGAATAATACTAATATTGGTATAAAAAGCAATTTTTTGTTTGCTAGACCTACCCCATTTTTAAGAAAGATGCCTGCTAAGATCGCTATAATAACCGATAATAAATATGAAAGTTCCAGTTCCATTTCG
Source organism: Dehalococcoidia bacterium (assembly GCA_041300405.1). Classification (GTDB taxonomy): domain Bacteria; phylum Chloroflexota; class Dehalococcoidia; order Dehalococcoidales; family RBG-16-60-22; genus Fen-1077. Next base: position 144,490 of record JBGLNK010000001.1, read on the forward strand.
CTCATACCCGGCGCTCTTCCCAATCTGACCATTATCTCTGGAACCAGGGTAGCTTGTTGCATTCCCAGAATATTATAATGTTGCATGATTGCTATAAGAGCTGACGCTATTGCTATAACGAAAGCGAAACTCAAGACGATTTTTAGTTGTTTCGGACTTTCGATTATAGCTGGTAAAAGAATAGCAAATAATACACCGGTCACAATATTACGAAAATCTCTGAAAACACTATCGAATCCTATGGAATCAAATGAATTCGCTATTACCGAAATGATTATCAATACCAGTGCTGGAATAATCAGCCTACGCGCATTTGGCCCCAGGTCGATCTCTTTCCGGGCCAAAGCTCCCCTGAGGATAAAAAGAGTAAGCAGTAACAGCATCAAGCGTAAGCTGATAGCGACAAAGGGAGTAGGGACCATGTAACTGGTTATTGTCAATTGTTGTAACAAGAGCGCGGCTATAGCCCAAACAGGTTTCTTGAACCCAATGATAAAAACAATCACTATCGCCAGAAACAGGAAGGAAGGTAATGCCCATTGTAAGAGTGCCCAGCCAAGGGCGATGAGTATAACCGCCCAGGCCATACCTCTAGGTTGGGTGAGAAATTTAGGGTACAAGGTTTGTTTTATTATCGTACTCATATTCAAAAAAATAGTTGCTGCATATCATAGAAACTTTATGAAACGTTTCTATCAGTAATGCCTTGTTCAGAAGTCCCCTTTTGATTTTTTCGCCTTATTCGATAAAAGTTCCACCATCTCAAGCTTTTTTCCTCGATTACCTGTTCGTAAATAGCCATGAGTCTGCGGCTAATAGCGCCTATTTCTAGATGCGCCACCTTTTCCCGGCCGTTCGTCCTTTTACCACGGTTTAAAGCCATTTCCAGCTTTTCCGCAACGTCCGTTGGCACCTGTGAGCAGATAAAGCATCCATCAGTGTCGCTAATAACCTCGGGGACATCACCAACAGGGACGGAAACAATGGGTAAATTACAGGCCATAGCCTCTTTAATAACCATCGGTGAACCTTCGCCATCTGAGACCAAAACCAGCACGTCGCAGGCACTCATATATTTCGGGACAACTCCGAGGGGTTTTTTTGATACCAGTACCAACTCAGCATCAGGGACTCTTTCTTTTAATATCTCTACCGAAGCTTGTACTATATCCCATCGCTTGACTGGTACGTCGTGTTGCCCCGCGAAGATTACCAGTTTATTGTTGGCGCTCAGATTTAGCTCCTTCCTCATTTGCTGGCGCTGCATCGGTTTGAACAATTCAAAATCGACACCGCAGGGAACAACGAGAGATTTACTCAGGCGGCCTCTTTCCTTCATCTCGCTTGACATAACTAATGTCTTATCCATGAACAAGGTGACAAGCCGGCAAATAGGGGCCTGCCAGGTTTGAAAAACCTGATGGCCGTGGTGCGTTAGCACTACCGGGTAAAGAAATTGCGCCCTGGCAATTATCCCTGAAAACACATAATGCGCATGGATTAAATCATAACGCCGTGTTAGTAGTCTGGCCCATAACCTCGGGAACCCCCAGAGATAATTTAATCGGTTCTTTTTACCATTTACAAATAATACATCAACCTCGGCACCGTTTTTCTTCAAGGACTCCACCTGCTCCTTGACGAAAGTACCGAAAAAGGGCATTCTCTCTGTGGGGTACATATTCGTTACTATTAGAATTTTCATAAGATTTCTCTTTGGGCGCTGCAAATTCGCGCATTACAATTATATTCTTGGATCCGGAACGTTCGCTTTCTAGTTACAATCATAATATTTTTACGTATGAATAAGGTTAGAATATTGTTATTAGGCGGTTAGAATCACGGGCCAATAAAATACCTTTGATAATCTGAACAAACACTTAAAACCGGTGTTTTTTTTCTCAACATTTCCAAATTTTGTATTAAACACCACTTTATAAATTTTTCGTTATTTTATTGCGTTATCCGCTTTCTTACCAGCTTTTCTACGATTCCTAGTAAAAAGCCGTAACTTCCCCGTAAAAGACCCGGGAGTCCATCCTGCGTTCGTCTCAGAATATCGATATCACTCTGGCGTATTACTCCGATACCCGTTAGACCTATCAACATGATAACAACACCCAACGGTAACAAGAGAACCAGAGCCACCAACGCAATATGAATGTGCAATTGAAGATAGAAAATGATAATTCCCATGATAAAAGATATAGAAATTATTTTAAGAGTATCTCTCATAGGCCAGGAAGTCTGGCAAATTCGCGAGGCAAAAATGATATAAAGAACTGCCGATATTATCCGGGGTATAGAGCTACCCACCGCAGCTCCAATTGCGCCATACTTTGGAATAAGCCACAGGTCCAGCCCAATACTAATAATGACCAACAAGACTCCCGTCGTAAGAACTGATGATGGCTTGTCCATACCATACAGCACTCCCGTTGCAGCATTAGATATCGCCAGAAGAGCGAACGGGAATAACAAAATCTGCAACATCAGTACGGCCGGCGTATATTCTGCTCCATAAAACACTTGAATAATTGGCGCGGATAAAGCAATGCCCCCTATCGCCAGGGGAAAACCAAACATCATAAGATATCGTGCTGAATTTAAATATATTGCCCTGATCCTGTCAATATCACCTCGGGCGAATTGCTCCGAAATAGCGGGGACAAGCACCCCACTGAAAACCTGAAGCACCAGCCCTATCGAGTTTTGAGCAAGAAGAAAAGCTATAGAATAAAAGCCAACCACCTCGCTGGATTGGTAAATACCCAGGAAAAACATCTCAGCTCTTTGTACCTGAAAGTAGCCCACGAAAAATATCCCTGTCATGATCAGAGAATACTTTAAGGCACGTTTCGATTCTGGAGTCAAACGCGGTACGTTGAGTAAACCTTTCAGTGGTATTAACCGGCGAAGCAGAAATAACCCGAAAAATAAACCCACAACCCATGAAAAGATACTCACGTATAATATTTCCTGCACGCCGAGGCCCAGGATACATACTATGACTATTCCCAGGGCGCGTAGCGGGTTTGTTGCCAGCATCATATAAGCGCCATATTCATATTTCTGAAAGCCGGCAAAGATAGAAGACAACAAAAAATTTAATACATTTGGCAGGATTCCCAGAGAAAGAACAATAAATAAGGACTCGATGCCAGGATTACTGAACAATTCAGCCCAGAATTGAGCAAAGACAACGAGGATGATAATAATTACTATTGATGCCGCTACCCTTATCCATGAAGCCAGTCCCACTAAAGATACGGCTGTTCCGATATCCTGCCGTCCAATGGCTTCAGCCACATATCTTATTACCATATTCCCCAACCCAAGATTAACAAAAAGTTGGACAAAAGAGATAAACCACATCAGGAATGAATACACACCGTAATCTTCAGGACCGAGAAACCGCGCCAGTAAAATACCGATACCGAAGTTAATCACCATGTCCGATGCGCTGGCAATAAAGTTAAACAAGGTGTTTTTTGCTATAGTCCCGGCGACACCTGCATGTTCATTATCGGTCATTTGTAAAACCCTTGCATAACATTTTTAAACATCATCATATTTCTCTTAATGGCCTGCGTCCATATTATTATGAATTTCCTTGTAGTTCCTGATTACGGCAATGAGAAAACAAATGTTACCAAAGTATTGAGAAGCTCTCCCTGCCCACGCTATTTTACTTTCGACAGGACCTTGGGCCATAAAAAAAACTCCGAAAGACAAAGACAAGACACCCAAAAAATACCAGTGAGACAAATCCGAGTGTGCTAGTAAGGAAATTCTGAAAAAGATAAATGATGCGGTAAATAATAATAATATAGATATTATTTGCATTACATTTTGGACTGATACGGTGTTTTCTCTAAAAACGATATGTGCAGGAATGACTCCCCGAAAGACGAGCAATACGATTATAGATATGATTATTAATATGCTCGCATAACTCAATGTGACAACCCGTATTTTTTTTCTGGAATTCAACCCGGAGTTATCCGGTCTGATGATAACCATTATTGCCCCAACTAGATAAATCAAAGAAGTTAATACAAGTATGCTCTCATAAAGGATGACAAGAATATCCAAACTGGTATTGGGAAGCCATCCCTTAAGCAGGCTCCCGATACCTAAAGCCATTTGAGCGGCCCCCAGAGCCAGTAACCTGGGCGAACCGGTATGGGTGAAAATATTAACGCTCAGATATATCAGAGGTATGGCCAGAGCGGTAATAAAAATATTATTAAATATATTGATTGGCAGGTTCAGTAAATAATCTTCATTGATGTCCAGGATATTTAAAACCAGAAAAAACATACCCAGAATTATAATGAGAATCAAAACAACCAGTGCAAAACGCTGCAGCCTATCTTTTTCAATGAAATACCTTAACATATTTTTTAATGATACCCAATAAGTCCCTGATTCCAGATGTATCGAAAAATTATTCACTCAAAGTTGGCACTTTAAACATCTCTAATCTAATAAATGGCATACTAAAAAAGTATTAGCAGATCCCAGGCTGGGAGAGACTCCGTATATTTTATTGTGATGCTTTTAGTGCGATGCGTCTAGTTAGTGATTTATCATTTTTGAAACTCAGGTTAACACATCTATGAGCTGAAAATATATCTTAAATCTACTCTTTCCAAATCTAAATTTCCATATATTTATATACTTCTCTTAACCCTGACTCAAGATTGAATTTAGGATTATAGCCGAAGCTCCTGGCCCTGGTGATATCGGCCAGACTGTGCAATATATCGCCCGGTCTTGGGTCTTTATAAACTGGTTTGACGTTTTTGTTACCCACAAGCTTAATGATCAGATTCACCAGATGGTTAACTGTTATCCTTTGCGAATTCCCGAGGTTAAAGATCCCTGTCGCATTATTCTCGGCTGCCTGGATATTTGCTTCGGCAACGTCTTTAACGAAGGTAAAATCCCTGCTTTGCTCTCCATCCCCGAAGATAACTGGTGACTTTCCTTCGATGGCATTCCGGAAAAAGAGAGGTATTACGGCAGCATACGGAGAATTGGGATCTTGCCGGGGACCATAGACGTTGAAATACCGCAAGCACACCGTTTTCAATCCATAAATGGATTGGAATACCTTGCAATAAAACTCAGACGCGAGATAGGTAATGGCATATGGCGATAAGGGATTCGGAGTCATAACATCAACTTTAGGGAGAGTTGGCGTATCACCATAAACAGATGAAGATGAAGCAAAGACCAATTTTTTTACTCCTGTATCACGGGCGGCCAGTAGCACGTTCAGGGTACCGGTTACATTTGCCATATGAGATTTTCGGGGGTTTTTAATGCTTCGGGGAACGCTGGGAATCGCCGCTTCATGAAATACATAGTCAGCGCCAGCGAACACTTTATGCAATAATGGCAAATCAACGATGCTGCCTTTGACTAACTCGACACCTTTACAGCTCAGACTCGACTCTATATTCAACAATTTGCCCGTGGACAGATTATCTATTATTGTAACCTGATAACCTCGTTTTACCAGTTCCTCCGTAATATGAGAACCGATAAATCCTGCACCGCCAGTAACGATTGCTTTTTTCATTTTCTTTTTTCCTGCCTAATCTTCGAGATCCATTAACAGGAGTTAAGCTCCTTTTTAGACTGGGTTAACACTAGCCCGATATTTGTTTATGTGGTAAACTCATAACTTTTCAATTATCCCTTGTTTAGGGTTGGAATGTAGTAAGACAAAGGTCGTAAATCGGTTAGAATTGAATTATATCACGGTTACGGCTTTATATTTGTTTTTTCCCGTTGCAGCAAGTAACTTTTTTGACCGAATCATTATGGGCATGAGCAGTTATAACCAAATTCTTACAAATAACAAACTGCGTTCTAACTTGTTTCTTTTAAAGTTATTTTATAAACAATACCAAGGAAAACAGAAGGGAAGTTAAGAAATTAGGTTGTTGCTTCCTGAGCAAATTAAATAAAACGACATTACTCAACTACCTCTATCAGGGCAGCAAAACCTATTGAAAACAACATGGATAAGTTAATGGTTTATTTATATTGTACTATTTTAGAGCTGCTATATCATTATAGGTACAAGTATACCGATCTCTTATTGCCTGTGAATTAGGAGGTAGTGTATGCACATTACAACATCGGAAGGACGACCGAATATCGATAACAAAATCATTCTTACTGAGAACAGTCTGTTCAAACGGTTAAAGATACAGATCCGTCAACACGGAATACCGCGTTCGACATGGTTAATTATCAGGTTAATAATGCGTATAACTCTCGGGCTGGATTGGTGGAGTGATATATTTTTGGAACGGCCATTAGCTGAGCCGATTAAAGAAATTGTGCCTAAAATAAAAGTGGAAATCCGGCAAGCTACTGTAAATGATCTGGATAAGTTCAAAAGCGTAGTCAGTGAAAAAGATTTAAATCTTTTTCAACAGAGATTTAAAAGAGGCAGGATTTGCTTTGTGGCACTGGATGGATATAAAGTTGCTGCGTATAGCTGGATAAGTCTTGATGAGTATGATACGAGTAACGGGCATGATATTACGATGCAGAAAAAAATAGGAATGACTAATAAAGAAGGATATTTCTTTGATATCTTAGTCATTCCTGAGTACAGAAATAATAGATTACAGACGGCATTGGATACCGCAAGGTTAAAGTATGTACATAGTCTAGCCTATAACAGGGTTTTAACCGGTATAACCGCTAATAATACATTTTCTTTAAAGTCCGCAGCCTCTTCAGGTTTTAAACCCCGGATTTTCCAGTTCTATAATGACGCCGCGATTTATGAGGATTACACCACGGCGCGACGGATGTATAACAGCCCCTTCATGAAGCCGGAATCCCGCGCTGACAAATGTGAAGACTGCGGGGAATGTTTGGAAAAGTGCCCCCAGCATATCGCTATACCGGACTGGCTCAAGAAAGCCCATGAGGCCCTTCAGCCTGAAAAAACCGGATAGCTACCGGGGTAGCTACATCGGCTTGTTCCTGCCGTAAAGCCACCGCGAGAAAACCACGCGGGTTAAAAAGGGCATGACCGCCCAGACCAGCGCGGCCACCACGAGTGCGCTGGTGAGGATGTTTTCCACGTAAAAATTCCAGCCTAGTTTGATGTAGCCCAATGCCACGACAATTATTGTCGATACAAGGTACACGCCGATGGTAGTGACGATGAATTGCTTCCAGTGCGGCGGCGGTGCCAGTTCCGGGCACTCCGGGATGGAAAACCAGGTTTCCAGGCCGGTAGCTTCCTGCCGGCTTTTCACGGAAAAAGCGTCCGCCTCGTGTGATAGCTTCTGGCGGATATACGAATCTTCCCATCTGTGCACGGACTCCCCGTCTTTAAAACGCAGCACGACGTGGTAAAGCCCTGGTTTCCCCGGTTGTGGTATAAGCAGCGTAGCGCCGGAGTTGCCTGGCGCTTCTGTGGCTGCCGCCACCAGTTTACGTACCCATTCATCGTAGTCCCGGTCGTGTCCGGGAAATACCCGGCGGCTTACCACCACGGTAACGGATTTCTCTCCCGGCACTATCTGGTCATTGTCAACGTCCTTGTTACTATTACTAACCATCAATTTACCTCCAGATAAAATACCGTGTAACTTAATTTGTATTCTATAACTTTTTTAATACAAAGGATAGTATATTAATCACACCTGCTCTGTAATCCTGCCTTTCGGTATTCTCGATTCTGTGTTGGATGAATGTTCGGTCCTATTACCATTCCCCGTAGTCGGGGGAATTCGATGGCGGGGTTATGGGACAAAATCACGTTTACGTTTTCCATGTTCTGACGTATACTATAAAAACAACAAAGTAGGTATTTGCTGCTAGACATAATAATGGATCGAAAGAACGAATCCTCTTCGTTCCAAAGCTAAAAATAAATAAAAAAATTCGATAAACGAATAACGAATCCATATCGTGCTCGAACGCCCGTGAACGTCATTTCTGGTAACTTAAGAAGCGGAATGTTAAAATGTATCTGGAGAAACGGCAGGAAATAACAGAAAGGTTAATTATGGATAAGCCCGTTAGAGTTCGTTTTGCCCCCAGTCCCACAGGACGTCCCCACGTGGGCAACATCCGCACTGCCATGTTCGATTACATTATGGCTCGCCGCTTCAACGGGACATTTGTTTTACGCATTGAAGATACTGATGTCGAGCGTAAAGTAGAAGGCGCCGTGGAATATATGATGGATGCCCTTTCCTGGCTGGGACTGGAATGGGACGAGGGACCGGGAAAAGGCGGCGATTACGGGCCTTATTATCAATCTCAACGGTTGCACCTTTACAAAGAAGCCGCTGAAAAACTTGTTGCTCAGGGCAATGCTTATTATTGCTATTGTTCCGAGGAGCGGCTGGAAAAAATACGCAAGGAACAGGCTGCCAGCAAACAGATGTCTGGCTATGACCGCCATTGCCGTGAATTGACCGCCAAACAGCGGGCGGAATATCAGGCGCAAGGTATTAATCCTGTAATCCGCTTTAAAGTGCCTTTAGAAGGTCAGACAATGTTTCATGATATTGTTTATGGCGATGTGACTTTTGAAAATAACACGATTGATGACTTCGTCATGCTGAAATCCGATGGCTACCCGACATACCATCTTGCTAATGTCGTCGACGACCATTCTATGAAAATCTCGCATGTTATTCGTGCCGAAGAATGGATATCATCCACGCCGAGGCATATGATGATGTATAAAGCGCTGGGTTATGACCCGCCGGAGTATGTTCATCACCCGATGCTGGTCGGCGCTGACCGCGCCAAGTTGAGCAAACGGCACGGCTCGGTCTCTCTTTTGGAATACCGCGAGAAGGGGTATTTGCCGGAAGCTATGTTCAACTTTCTGGCGTTGATGGGCTGGTCTCTGGATGATAAAACCGAGATTATGACCCGCCGGCAACTCATTGATAATTTCTCGTTCGAGAGGATTGGAAAGACCGGCGCTTTCTTTAATATTGAAAAACTCGATTGGATGAACGGCGTTTACATGCGCGCTCTGTCTGTTGAAGACTTCACGAACAGGGTATTGCCGTTCTTGGAAAAGTATTTACCGCCGGAGGTCGAGCGCCCTCTGGATGCCGCCTATGTTAGCCGTATCGCGCCGCTGATACAGCCGCGGATTAATACTCTTAATGATGCGGCCGCCTATGCTGATTTCTTCTTTGTAGATAAGCTGGAATATGAAGCTTCGATGCTCATAGGCAAGAAAATGACTCCGGAAGTCGTGCTAGCGGCTTTAAAAGGCGCTGAAGAAAAACTGTCTTCGCTGGAAAGCTTCGACCAGAATCTGTTGGAAGATACCTTGAGACGCCTTGCCGAGGCTTTAGGAATAAAAGCAGGCCAGCTTTTTAATCCGCTGCGGGTAGCAACTACCGCTCGTGAGGCTGCGCCGCCGCTTTTCGAGACGATGGCCGTGCTTGGTAAAGAGAGATGTCTGAATCGTATCAAGACTGCGCTAGCCAAGCTGGATGGCAGTTGAGGCGTTGTAGTAAGACATAGCATGGAATATAACCAGGTTTATCATTGGGTTTAACTAATTATGCCATCCCTTGAAAAAGGGATGGATGGGGAGGGATTTTTAAGTCCCTCAAATACGAAAAATAATACAGGAGAACAACATGGACATGCCCAACCCCAAAAAACAAGAAGACTTCATCCGGGATATTGTCCGCCAGGATATAAAGACAAACAAATTCGGGAAAAAAGTACACACCAGGTTTCCTCCGGAACCCAACGGCCTGCTGCACATCGGGCATGCTAAAGCCATCTGGATAAGTTACGGCATCGCTAACGAATTCGGAGGCCTGTATAATTTAAGGTTCGATGATACCAATCCTTCCCACGAAGACCCGAAATATGTAGACGCTATTATTAACGATGTCCGCTGGCTGGGATGGGACTGGGGAGACCGTCTGTTTTTTGCCTCGGACTATTTTGAGAAAATGTACGAGTGTGCCGTGCAGTTGATTAAAAAAGGCAAGGCATACATTGACGATTTATCTGCTGATCAAATAAGAGAATACCGAGGTACCTTGACTGAACCGGGCAAGCCGAGTCCCTACCGCGAACGGACGGTGGAAGAAAGCCTTGATTTGTTCAAACGTATGCGGGACGGGGAGTACTCTGACGGCTCAAGAGTTCTGCGGGCAAAGATCGATATGGCCGCCCCCAACATGAACATGCGTGACCCTGTCGTGTACCGCGTCATGCGCGCCACGCACCCGCGCACGGGTGATAAATGGTGTATCTACCCGATGTATGACTTTGCCCATCCTATTGAGGATTCTATCGAAGGAATTACCCATTCCCTTTGTTCTCTGGAATTTAAAGACCATCGTCCCCTTTATGACTGGTTCCTGGATCAATTGGGAATTTTCCATTCACAGCAAATCGAATTCGGGAGATACTCGTTAACATACACCGTAGTGAGTAAACGGGTACTACGTCCGTTAGTTGAAGCAGGTGTCGTGGCAGGCTGGGACGACCCGCGCATGCCGACCCTCGCGGCGTTCCGCCGCCGCGGATATACGCCGGAAGCTATCAGGATTTACTGCGAAAACAGCGGTATTTCTGAATCCAACACCACTATAGATATCAACTTTCTTGAGCATTGCCTCCGCGAGGATTTAAATAGACGCTCACCGCGCGTAATGGGTGTGCTCCGTCCGCTGCGCCTTGTAATCGACAACTACCCGGAAAATCAGGTGGAAGAGTTCGACGCGGTGAATAATCCCGAAGACCCCGCCGCCGGAACCCGCAAAGTGCCGTTTTCCAGGGTTCTTTATATCGAGCAGGAAGATTTTCGCGAAGTGCCGCCGCCGAAATACTACCGTCTGTCGCCGGGCCGCGAAGTAAGATTGCGCTATGCCTATCTTGTTACCTGTGTGGGTGTAAAAAAAGATGAAAATACCGGAGAGATAATTGAGGTGCATTGTACCTATGACCCGGCTACCCGCGGCGGTGATGCGCCTGACGGGCGCAGAGTTCAATCGACGATGCACTGGGTCTCGGCTGCGCATTCCCTTGAAGCTGAAGCGCGTTTATATGATCATCTTTTCACCAGGGAAAATCCTATGGATGTAGAAGAAGGCGCTGATTACAAGGATTATCTTAATCCTGCTTCCCTTGAAGTCTTAAAGTCTTGCCGTGTTGAACCTTCCCTGGCTGACGCTCCATCCGGCAGCCTCTTCCAGTTTGAAAGGCTGGGCTATTTTTGTATTGACCCTGATGCTTCCCTGGGAAAATTGGTATTTAATCGGACGGTGTCTTTGCGTGATACATGGGCAAAGATACAAAAGCAGCAGAAATAATGAAGAACAGCGGTGAAATTTCCACTTTAAAAGCCTGGTTGCTCATCCTGGTTTCGCTATTGGACGAAGCTATTCTGCTGGTGATTATTTTTCTGGGTCTGAGGTTCTTCAATATTGCCATCACCTGGCCTTTAATCCTAGTTGTGCTGCTGGTGGTTGTCGTTTACTTCTTTATTATCCATAAAGCGGTTGTGCCTGCTATACGCCACCGTAAGGCAACCGGCGCTGACGGTATGATAGGCCTGGACGGTGAAGTGACGCAAACTTTAAATTCGCAGGGCGTTATTAAGATTAACGGTGAATACTGGCATGCAAGTTCTATTGATGGCGATATTGGTGTGGGTGAGGAAGTTGATGTGGTCGGGATAAACGGCTTGGTACTGGAAGTGAAACGGAAAAAGCCGTGAGTTACAAACCTGGATATATCGCTCTCTGCCATTCGGGCGAGTTGGAGAAACGCGCTGTCTCTTTAGAAGCGCGCCTTGCTGAATGTGATATCTGCCCCCGGAGATGCCGCGTTAACCGTTTGAAAGGGAAAACTGGCTTCTGTAAAACGGGTGCTTTACCGGTAGTTTCATCTTTCTGTGCCCACCACGGTGAAGAACCGGTAATATCAGGCACACTTGGCTCCGGCACTATCTTTTTCGCAAACTGCAACATGCGCTGTGTCTATTGCCAGAACTACCGGATAAGTCAGGAACCGGAAGCTCAAAAAGACCGTGAAATAAGTATCGGCGTTTTGGCTGATCGTATGCTCTATCTCCAGGACGAACTTAAGTGCCACAATATCAACTTGGTAACTCCTTCGCATGTTGTGCCGCAGATTGTCCGGGCTTTAATGGAAGCCGTACCTCGGGGACTCCGCCTGCCGTTGGTTTATAACACCGGCAGTTATGATTCCTTAGATACTATCAAGGCATTGGATGGGATTATTAGTATCTATCTTGCTGATTTACGCTATTCCTCGAATGAATATGGTCGTAAATATTCTCATGCCCGCGGCTACGTTGAAGCCTCTCGTGCCGCGATAAAGGAAATGTACCGGCAGGTCGGTAATCTGGAAGTGGATGGTGAAGACATTGCGCAAAAGGGGCTGATTATCCGCCACCTGATTTTGCCCCATGGAATTGCCGGTAGTGAAGAGTCTTTAAGCTGGCTGGTGAGTGAAGTTTCGCCGGAAGTATCGGTAAGCATCATGTCGCAATACTACCCGGCGCATAAGGCCGCCCGCCATCGTTATCCCGAATTGGGACGTAAGATTACCCCTGAAGAATATGCGGAAGTGGTTGCTCTGACGGAAAAACTGGGCATCGAAAATGGCTGGACGCAGGAAATGGATTCAGCGGAAAATTACCAGCCTGACTTTTCAGCGGATGAACCGTTCGAAGAGAAAAAGCGGACGTAACGCGGGTGTTCGCCTATTTTTTCTTGCGCTTGGTAAACCCAAAGGTGATTTTCAGCCCGTTACGGTGATCTTTTTTATTAACATTCTCAATAAAAGTCTTAAGATCTGTAACCGGTGTTTCAACCGTGGTAGTTTCTTTCTTAGTCTTAACCATACGGAGATTATTATAACATAGTGTCATATATAAAGCCAAGCGTTTGACGCGCATTACTCTTACTGCCTAAAATAGCAGAGTTGGCTTTAAGGAGAATCAATATGAAATATATCTGGGCGCCGTGGCGCATTCAATATGTTAAAAGTGAGAAGCCGAAAGGGTGCTTTATCTGCGAAAAAGCCGCCGAAAATAAAGATAAAGAGAACTATATCCTCTATCGCGGCGTGAAAAACCTTATTTTATTAAACAGCTTCCCGTATAATCCCGGCCATTTGCTGGTTGCCCCTTACCGCCATATCGGAAATATCGAGGATCTTACTGTAGAAGAACGGAATGAGCACTTTGAGTTGGTTAGCCGCAGTATCAAGGTTCTTAAAAAGGAAAGTAAACCGGACGGATTAAATATCGGAGCTAATCTTGGTAAAGTGGCCGGTGCCGGTCTCGAAGGACATTTTCACAGCCATATTGTGCCGCGCTGGAATGGTGATACCAACTTCGTTCCTGTGTTGGGCGATGTGAGGGTAGTGCCGCAATCGTTAGCTGATACTTACCAGGCGCTTTCGGGGAAGTTTTAGCTGGTGGGAATACTGCTGCGGTTCCGCAAATCCTTCGATGTAGCCGCGATTCATAAGGGTGGATATTTTATTCACCGCTTCGTCCCAGGGTAAGCCGGTACAACTTTCTATTTCTTCTATCATCGCCGCGCCGTGTACGTATAATGAAGGAGCCTGAAATCCTCTGTATTGGCGGAGGCTTCGAGTTTTGCCCGCGTCTCCGTTCGCCTGAGCAGATTTCTTTCTTGACAACCTAATACTGTTTTATATAGAATATTAATGCAACTAAATGCAATAACAATAAGTTGCGATAAATCCCTGGGGAACATTGATTGAAGTTTTAAACTGCTGCATGTAACGGTCGCTTGTTATGTCTTTTTAAAATGCTAGCGTATAATTAATTTGTAAGGAAGTATAGTTACGTGAGAAAATCAGGTGTATTTATTGTCGCTATCTTAATATTGAGTTTAATAACTGGTATCTTTGTGGGCGGGTGCGCTGATGAAGATAACTCTAAATTCAAAGTAGTTACCAGCACCTCGTTGCTTGCTCAAATTGTCGAGCGCATTGGGGGAGATAAAGTCAGCGTGGTAAATATTATTCCTCCGGCGCAGTGTCCCGGACATTTTGACGTAACACCGGGTGATATCCAGAAGCTTGCCGACGCTGGTCTTTTTATCATTCATAACTGGCAGGGTGAGAAGTTCTCTACTGAACTGATTGCCTCTGCCGATAATAAAAACCTGGTTACCGAAATAATCGAGATAGCGGGGAATTGGATGACTCCACCGGTACAAAGGGAAGCCGCCGATAAAATTACTGAAATACTGTCGCGGCTGGATCCTGGTAATGCTGCGGCGTATAGTGCATCCGCTAACGAATACAAAACAACCGTAACGGCTAAAGAATCGGAAATAAAAAGCATGCTGGCGGATAAGAATCTCACTGGAGTGAATGTCCTCTGTGACGAGCAGCAGGCTGGCTTTGTGAAGTGGATGGGGTTAATTATCGTTGCCACTTACGGCAGGCCGGAAACCTTCACTCCTCAGGTAATAAAAGACCTCGTAGACAAGGGGAAAAGCGGTAAAGTGAATCTGGTTATCGATAATATGCAGACAGGCGGCGAATCCGGTAAGAGTCTGGCTGAACAGCTTGGTGTAAAACAGATTACGCTTTCTAACTTCCCGGGTGGTTATGAAAATACTGACACCTGGGAAAAAGCTATCGAAAAAAATGTTGATCTGATTCTGGCCGCTGCCGGAAAATAGAAGAAGAAGATGGGGATGACAGAAGAGAGTTCGCATAAAATATCCATCGATATCGAGAATGCAGTCGTCTCTTACCGTGAAGATGTTGCCCTGCGCGGTGTATCTTTAAAAGTAAGAAGCGGTGAATTTGTTGGCATTATCGGGCCCAATGGTGCGGGCAAAACTACGCTGCTTACCGTTGTGAATGGAATGGGAAGACTGGTTAACGGTCGCGTTAATGTGCTCGGTCACGCTTTGACTTCCGGCAACGGTCACGCCCTAAGGAAGAAAGTTGGCTATGTAGCGCAGGCTCAGATAATCGACCCCCGGATGCCGATAAGCGTTCGTGAAGTAGCTATGATAGGACGCTGTGGTCGTCTTGGCTTGTTTCATAAGCCGGATAAGCGCGATTGGGAAATCGTGGATACAGCGCTGGATCTGGTAGGTATGACTCATCTTGCTCAACGGCCGATAGGGCATCTTTCCGGCGGCGAGCAGCAGCGGGTGGCTGTGGCGCGTTGCTTGGCCCAGGAACCGGAAATATTCCTGCTGGATGAACCGACCGCTTCACTGGATTGGAAGGCAAAGACTGATATACTGGAACTGGTGAAACGCATCCATGATGCCCGCAAATTAACTACCATGTTTGTTACCCATGATTTGAGTGCTTTACCCATTGCTTGCGACCGAGTAGTGCTGATGAAGGATGGATTCATCTATGATGAAGGCTCCTCCGCTGATTTATTGACTGATGATAAGCTGGCGCAGCTTTACGATATGCCCGTAGCCGAGGTGGCAAAAAGACGCGGGGAAGCTGCGTTGATTTAGTACTGAAAGGTATCGGCTTATGGATTTTTCAATTTTAACATATCCGTTCATGCAGAACGCGCTTATATCCGGTCTCCTCGGCGGGATTGCCTGTGCTATTATCGGCGTCTTTGTCGTGCTGCTGCATATGCCTTTTATCGGCGTCTGTATGTCGCATGCCGCTTTCGCCGGGGCTTTGTT
Organism: Dehalococcoidia bacterium; assembly: GCA_041300405.1. Taxonomy (GTDB): domain Bacteria; phylum Chloroflexota; class Dehalococcoidia; order Dehalococcoidales; family RBG-16-60-22; genus Fen-1077. The sequence continues at coordinate 160,209 of JBGLNK010000001.1, forward strand.
AGGGCTGTGGTTGGGTTTTAATCCCTTAATCGGGGCCTTCGCTTTCAGTTTGGGCGCGGCGGCTGTCGTCGGGCCGCTGGCCGACCGCGGCGAGCTCAACCCGGAGACTTCTGTCGGCATCATGTTTTCCCTGATGCTGGGGCTGGCTTTCCTTTTCATGGGATTGATGTCTGGCCCTAAGTCGCAGGCTTTAGAATTGTTATGGGGCAGCATTCTCACTAACACCCGGAGTGATATCGTTGTTTTAGCTGTAGTAGCTGTATTGGTGGTAGGTATTGTGATAATCTTCTTTAAAGAGATTCAGGCTGTTGTTTTTCAGCGTGACATGGCGCGTTCCGTCGGCATTCCGGCGGCAGTGATACTTTACGGTATCCTGTTTATGACTGGGGCTACGATAACGGCGTCATTCAGTTCCATTGGCGGTTTGCTCATTTTTAGCCTCATATTAAATCCGGCCGCCGCGGCCTACCAGCTTACTTATAACCTCAAGCGCATGTTTCTGATCGCGGCTGCTTTTGGCGTGCTATCGAGTTGGACAGGTTTATTATTTTCATATCTTTTTAACGTTCCCAGTGGCGCCACTATCGTCATCACTTCATCGCTCATTTTTATGCTGGCGGTGATCTTCTCTCCCAAGAGAAAGATGAAGCGCTGGCAGAAAAAATCGTTATTGGAAAAGGCATCATGAGCAAAGAATATTTTAATTCAAGGGCTACCGACTGGGATGAAAAATCCACGGAACAAGATAAATCTCGGCTGGAAGCGATGGCGGCCCGCCTTGACATAAAAACCGGCGCGTCAGTGCTTGACGTCGGTACAGGAACCGGGGTATTTATCCCTTACTTATTAAACAAAATTGGGCGTGAAGGCAGTATCGTTTGTCTTGACTACGCGGAAGAAATGCTCAAGATAGCGTATGCCAAGGGATTCCAGGGTAATATCAGTTATATCTGTGAGGACATTGAGAACATCCGCCTGCCGGAAAAATCTTTTGACGCGGTTGTTTGTTATTCCGTTTTTCCCCATTTTAATGATAAGCAGAAAGCCTTGAGGAAGATTAGTCACCTCCTCAAGGGAAACAGGAAGATATTCATCTGTCATACATCGAGCCGTCAGGCTATTAACGATATTCACCGTACCTTGCCGGAAGTCTGCAATCATCTGTTACCTAGAAACGAGGAAATGCGCCGGATGTTGATGGGGGCTGGATTTAAAGACATTAGCATTGCCGATGGTAAAGATGATTATCTGGTAAGCGCAAGGAAGCCCGGTTAACTTTATTTTCCCTCGCTCAAGGCTCCTTTAATATTGGTCCTTTAAAAAGCAGGCCTCCTTAATATGGGTTTCGACTGCGTTGAGTCTGGTCGAACACCCGTCAGGGAGGCCTACTTATTTTTTCAGTTACCTTCGGTTTATATCCTATTTGGAAGGCATCGGGAAACCCTGCGCCTTAAGAGCTTTTTGCAGGGCTTTGTAATCTACCTTTCTCGGTTCGATTTTCGCTTTTACGGCTAAAGCTGCCGCGGTGCCGGCTGCCTGCCCTGTCGCGACGCAGTGCGGGATAAGGTTGGCCATATTATTGGCGAACGGGTCCGACGAGAAACTGCGGCCGGCGGTCAGAAATCCGTCTATTTCCTTTGGAACCAGCGCCCGGTAAGGGAAACATACCGGGACGGGTGCTTTACCCGGCTGCGGAGGCCCCATGCGGTGGAACATTACCACGGTGTCTTCATGAATTTTGGGGGCCGAGAGTTCTTCTTTGGTGATAAAATATTCACCTGTCAAACGCCGCCCGCCGCGTGTGCCGAGCTGTGAGGCTGTATCCAGTATCCAGGCTTTTTCATAACCAGGTAGATTAGCCTTGACGAATTTTAGCCAGATGCGCATCGCTTTCCTCATGTTGATTTCAACCCAGGTCAGGTCATCGACATTGGAAGTGCTGCGGTTTTGAATCCAGTTGTTGACCCAGATAACATCGGGGCGGGGTGTCGCTTGCGGGACGAGATGATAAGGATTCATGATGCCGGGTTTTAATGCCGCCTGGAATTCCTCATTCCAGATGCCGTCCATTTTCTCTTTTAATACCTTGTGTTGTTCGGGATTCTCCATGCGCCATGTGGTGAATTTCACGACATCGACGTTGGCTACGCGGAAAACCAGCGCCAGCGCCGAACTGCGGAGACCATCTCCCTTGGATTCGTCGAAAGCCGCGCCTGCGGATGGGAACAGGTCGCCGTCGCCGGTGGTATCGATTACTACTTTACCTAATATCGCTTGGCGGCCTGACTTGCTCTCGAACATAATGCCCTTGACCTTGTTCTTATCTACGATAGCGCGTGCAGCCCAGGAATGCAGCAGCAATTTGACCCCTGCCTCTTCGATCAGGTCGTTCAATACGCACTTGAGCATTTCCTGGTCGAAGTAAACTGAATATCTCATTTCGCCGGCTATCATACCGAAGGTGCGCAGCGCCCAATCCTTGATAATTTGCGGATCTTTGGAGCCTATTTCCTCTTTTTTCGGGTGCATGCATCCGTCCAGTGGTTCGCACCTGTCTACCCATTCCTGACAAACGCCCAGTAATTTCCAGGGCTCGATTCCTGCGAACACCTGTGGCACCATTAATACCTGTCCGCCGGTAGCCATACCGCCCAGGTGGCCGTATCTTTCTACCAGTATTGTTTTAGCTCCGCTCCGGGCTGCCGATAAAGCGGCGCCTATACCCCCGGGGCCGCCCCCTACCACTACTACATCGGCTTCATGGTACACTCTTACATCCTGCGCTGATTCCTGGATTGTCCTTACTCCCATTATTAACATCTCCTTCTGCATTTTTTGTGCAGGAAATATTTATGTGGGTATTATATCCTATATATAGCTCTTTTCTCAACTAAAAATGAAACGGTTTTTTAAAATTTGTCCTCAAGCAGGTTGCCGCAGACGCCAAAGCAAAATTGGAAACTGCCGGCGCCGCTGTCAAGCTCATCTCGGGAACCTTTTCTGGCGGACACTCAGCAATGATCCCGGAAATTGTCAAAAGTATTATGAACGATACTGAATTTCCGGTACGCTTGGAAGATGTCAGAGAAGTAGTCAAGGCGCAAGAAGAAATATGCCTGCAGATTGAAGAAGCAAGGAAAGTAAATGAACTTGAAAGGGTTTCTTAAATTACTGAGCTCTAAAAGTGAGTTCTTGCTATTAGCCGTCATAATACTGCTTGCCTTCATCTTAAGAATGCTTTGGCTCAACACATCGATTGAAGGCGATGAAGGCTATTTTGCCTACACAGCTTGGCTCTGGGATCAAGGGAAAATATTATATGTTGATATTTTTGCTGAAAAAGGTCCCTTGCTTTATCTGTTGCATTTGCTGCCGATTCATTTCTTTGGCAATAGTATTATTCCTATCAGGATAGAGAATAATATCCTGTTCCTGGTTTCTATATTTGTTTTATACCTAATTGCCAGGGATTGGAGTGGCAAAAAGGCCGGCTTAATTGCTGCTTTATTTTATAGTTTATTCATGAATGCCCCGTTTTATGGCGCCCACCAGGCAATGGCTGAGTCATTCTCAATACCTTTTGTTATATTTTCTGTGTATATTGGAAATAGGTATTTGAAAAACGGCAACAGAATCTTGTTGCTGATCGCGGCTATATTTATGTCTGCCGCTTTATTAATCAGGCAGAATCAAGGTATAGGAATATTATTGCTTGTGATTATAATTGCCATCGCTAGATACCGATTGTATAAAGAAAACCATCAAACAAAATGGTCTTTTGCAGGCCATACAACTGCTGACTTGTTAATTCTAACTGTGGGTATCATTCTCCCGATTTCAGCATTCCTTGTTTATTTTTGGAGCCATGGTGCAATCAGCGAGTTGGTAAAACAGACTGTTCTAAATTTCCTGCCTGGAAGTGCGTATTTCGCGAAAGCTAATGTTAATTATGGTATCAAGTTTCTGGACGTTGCTCAAGGATTACCATTATGGTTATTTGCCTTTTTAGGTCTCATAGCATGTATCTTGAAGCAAAAAAACTATAGATGGAGGGCTATTATACCCTTTTCTTGGTTTCTTTTATTTTTAATGGTGGCCGGTATCCCACCCAATTACGGCCATCATTTCTCTATAGTGATCGCACCGGCGGCTATTTGTGTCGGTATTAGTCTGGGGTTGGTGTTAGATAATATAAAAAGTAAATCTATTACGTCTTTGTTTTCTGAATACGAAAAAAATATTACAAATATATTCCTTATTATTTTACTGTTATTCTCATTCATTCCCGCGATATTCTTCTCCGTCAAACAATACCCAAACTCAAACATAAACTGGGAATTCGTATCTTGGGTTTGTACGGGAAATGTACAGATAGTAGATTACAAACAGCAGTTGGAAATTGCAGAATATTTGAATAAAAATACAATAGAAGAAGATAACATCCTTATTCATGCCTGGGGAGGGGCAACTATCTACTGGCTGACCGGACATGAAGCACCAAGTAAACACACCTTTTTACGTCCACCCTTCACTCCGAAGGTTCCATTGCAGGAGGTTGATAGGGTTTTAAAAATGATTAGTGAACGAAACTTTAAATCAATACTTTTGTTCGCACAAAATATTACTAAACTTGATTCTACAGATCCTATTGTCAAACTTACATTAAATAAATACTACTATATTCAAAATATCGGAAATGCTTATGTATATGAAAAATATAGTCTGGAAGGGGAGTATGCATACTATAGCTTTATTGAGGAATATCCTGATGCAATAAAGGAATATGACTTACCAGACGGAAACAAAGGAAATACGATTGAAGCTTTTAAAAACGAGGCTATTTTAATACCGGTAGTTTCATCTCTAACCGTTAATAGTGATAACAGGCCCACGCTTTTTCAACACCCTCTCGCTCCTCAGGGAACATTTACTCGAAATTCGTATGTTAACTATACTAGTGTTATTGTACCTGAAAAAGCAAGCATTAAGTTCGCTATATCTACAACTCCTTCTACGTGGACAAATGCTGGAGATGGTGTACAATTTAAGATTATTATAAAAGACAACGAAATAAATAGTGAAGTATTTTCAAAATATATTGATCCAAAACATAATATTGAAGACAGAAAATGGCATGAATACGAAATAGATCTGGCAAATTACGTTAACAAAACGATAGATATAGCTTTCGTAACAAACCCTGGCCTGAACAATAACTCATCGAGTGATTGGGCGCATTGGGGCAGTCCGACAATAGTTGTTTCTGTGAAATAATAAGCTATGAAAAATACAGATATAACCCAAAAAGAAGTAGAAAAGCACCTGGGTCAAAAACTGGCAGCAGATTCCAGTACTGAGAGTTTTAGAGAAGCATATGATGAGTTTCATACCTATCTTTTACATCAAGGTATAAGAGGCCAGAATCCCTCCGGATTCCTTTATAAAGAGAAATTATCAATCCTGGATAAAATACTGATGAAAAACATCGGGAGAAGTAAAAAGGTACTTGATATTGGTTGTGGCGATGGTACTTTAGCAATAGCTTGTGCCGGTACAGGGAATGAAGTCGTAGGCCTGGATGTATCTGAAGTCGCTATAGCGCAAGCGAAATCAAATAAAAGTGAAAGTATTAAAGCAAGTTTCCTTCTCGCTGATGCTAGAGACATGCAGGGGTTTCAAAACGAATCGTTCGATATAGCAGTTAGTAAAGACGTTATCGAACATTTACCCGAAAAAGACTTGAAGCCTCATCTGATGGAAGTATATCGTGTTTTAAAACAGAATGGACGCTATCTCCTCTTTACCCCCTCGAAAGTTCTTGGAGATCTATCACTGGGGGCTCACCTTAAAATGTATGGCTTACAAGACCTGATTCCAACTCTGAGACAGATTAATTTTACAGTCAGTGTGATTTGCCCTTTCCCCGAGGTATTGGGGGTTTCTGGTAAGATAACTAACAGATGGTTAGTTGAAAGCATTGTCAGATATGAAAAAATGCTGGGGAGAATCGGAGTTGGTGGTTGTCTGGCGAAGTTGGGCAATCTGAGCTATGGGATTATTCCAATGGTACTATTAAGTGCCGTTAAAAAACCTTGATATCCCGGTTATTTATTCCGGTAAACGTCCTCCAGCACTGCCAGCAATTTTTCCCAGTTGAAATTTGTCCTTATCATCTTCCTGGCATTGGCGCCTATTTCGTTCCTTAAACGCTCATCTTTCAACAGGCGGATGATGCCGTCGGCAAAGCCTTGGGTATCTCCCGGCTCTACAAGAATACCGGATTTTCCATCCTCGATGTATTCTGCTATTTGTCCCACTTTGTTAGCGATAACACATATGCCAAGGTTCATCATTTCCACCAGCTTGCCCGGGCATTTAGTGCGGTTCAACAGATTATCATCGAAGGGATATATCGCGACATCAGAAACCCTCAAGTATTCATGTACTTTATCCGCGTCTATCCACCCGGTAAAGGTAACCATATCGGGAATTCCCATCTCTTTAACCAGGTTTAATAGGTCGTTCTCTTCCCCGAATTTGCCCTTTCCCACCACCAGCAGTCTTGTATCAGGTACTTCCTTTTGTAAAATTTGTAATATATCCGCGACCTGTTTTACCCCAAATTCAAAGAACCTGGTATAGAGCAGTACCACCGGCTTGCCGGAAATGCTCAGTTTTTCTTTCAATATTGCAGCCTGGGATTCCGTTACAGGCGGAGGCTCTAATCCGTATGTACCATTCGGCAAATAGTAAATCCTGGACGATGGAACTCCCATTTCTGATATTAAAGACTGCAATGTCCTGCTGGCTGCTGTTACCGCATCGACATGCTTTGGCACCCAATTGTTCTGAAACCGGTAGAATTCAAGCTGATAGCGGGGATAAAGACGCCGGGAGAGAAATTGGGTATAAAAACCTCCCTCGCCTTCCCAATCATCTGTATCGAGGATAATAACAGCTTTAAAAAGGCCAAGACGGCGGAGCATGAGTAAAAACATACCGCTGAGGCCGCCGTATCCCGTTGGTTTGAACAAATGCACAACATCCGGGTGGGCAGAGATAACTTTCTTTACCAGCCTCCATGCTGATAGCAGCTGTTTTAAAGGTGAAGAGACAGATGGAATCTTGATATTAATAATGTTAACACTATCTGCCCTGTATTCCCGGCCTGATTCTGAAAGATTATCATAAGGAGGAAGGATAATACTAACCTCGTGTCCACGGGAATATAGCCACCTGGCAATCGGCATTATTCTAACATGGACGGTACCCTGAGGGTAAAAAGCAAAAGGAGCGATTAAAACGAATCTAAACATCAACGTAATTTATTTAGTATCAACTTACTCAATAAAAATATTCAAATCATGGAAGGTAGCGTAATTAGCGCCAAAAGTATAATATATGGTATTATTATAACACATTATGGCACAATTATCTTTAATTGAATCTAGCGTTACAAATCATGACGGGGTTGCCAGAAGCAGCCTGCTGCTTATTGTCGCCTTATTTGTAACCAACCTACTTAATTACGCGTTTAATGTAGGGGCTGGATGGCTATTGAGTGTCGAAGATTATGGTATATTCGGTGTTTCCATGACTATATTCCTTGTGCTCAGCATTTTTATTCAATCTGGGTTTCCTCAGGCTGCTGCAAAATTCCTGGCTGAACCTGGTGCTGACCGGGCAAAGATACTCAGGACTTCATTTTTAGGTAACCTGGTAATAGGATTGATTATTGGTACAATCTTCTGGCTGATTATATCACTCTCAGGTGGTCTTGGAACTGGCTATGCTTATATCGTTCCGGTAATAATCATTACCGTTGTTTTATCATCTCCTGGAAGAGTTGCAGTTTCTGCGTTGCAGGGGCTTTTTAACTTTAAGCAAGTAGCCTTGTTGAATATCTTGCAGGCGGCATTAAGACTAATATTTGGCATTATTCTGGTCTTATTGGGGTATAGAGCACTTGGGGCAATATCCGGTTTTTCTTTAGGGATTATTGTATCTACCCTGATATCAATTGTTGCCGTCAGGAATATTCGCTTTTGGAAAAAAAGCTATATTTGCCCGGAAATATTAAAATACGCTGTGCCTGCATTGTTTGGTACTGTTGGCTTGAATTTACTGATGACCGTAGATCTACTGGCTATAAAATTCCTGATGACATCTGACCAGATGGTTGGATATTACCAGTCCGCTATAACCCTTGCCCGGCTGCCTGTATGGATAACCCTGGGGATGATGTCAGCCGTATTTTCATTTATTTCCAGGCATATCAAGGATGATAATTCAAAAAAGTATATTTCTATATCCCTTGATTATTCACTCCTTTTCCTTATCCCGATTTCATTACTATTCATAATAATACCCGGACCGTTGCTGACCCTCTTTTTCCCCGTAAATTATTTGCCGGGCAGCAGTGTTTTAGCTATTGTTTCAGCAGGCATGGGATTTCTTGTAGTTATTAATGTGCTGGGGCAAAGCCTCCAGGCCATGGGAAATCCACGCCTGCCAGCTGTTATACTTGCCGGCGTTGCAATTGTGCAGATACTTCTATTGTGGCTCCTGATACCTGAATATGGTATCGAGGGAGCAGCTTCCGCCACTACGGTTTCTTGCTTCCTTTGTTTTATTCTGATGATATTAGCTGCGAGGCGCTATGGAATAAAAGTTAAATGCAGCATAAGACTATGTGTATGTTATGCCTTAATGGGAATTATACTTTACTTCATGCCTCATGCAGACAGAGGATTGACTGTGTTTTCTGTGCTTGTAGCCGGAATTGTATATTTGTTAAGCCTTTTTGTATTGGGAGTGCTGACCCGTGAACACGTAGAGATTATAATATCCGGAATGTTCAAAAAGGAAAACAGAGTTACTTTAGCTATACTTAAACTCATAGACCGCGGAAATATATTTAATAAAAAAACCGATGACTAAAGAAAAACGTTGGTTGCCATATCTTATATTTTCCTTCCTTTCATTTGTGGTTTTAGGTCCGCTCTTGTTGCCCGAATATATATTGACTTTGGATATGCCTTTTGGTCCTGCTGAATCGTATAGCAATTACTTTTTTGGGTTTCCAGAATGGTTGGGGAGTATAGCCAGTGCCCCTTTAAGCTTAATATTTCCCATTTTGTCCAGAATTGTTCCGGTATGGATTCTACAAAAAATAATCTTGTTAGCTATATTATTTCTTTCAGGCCTGGGGGCATACCGTCTTATCCCCGCCAAAAGTGCCGCAGCATATTATGCCGGCATCTTGTATATGATCAATCCTTTCGTTTATGTGCGGATGATGGTGGGGCAGTGGGGAATACTGGTTTCATATGCATTATTGCCGCATGCAATCAAAGCTTTTATAGAAACCCTGGAACAAGGTAATTGGAAAGCTTTATTAAAGCTGGCTGTTCTGTCTGTCCTGGTAGGTGTAGTGCAAATTCACGGGTTTTTCTTGTTGCTGCTTTCTTTGTTTATTGTTTTCCTGGTAAAAGCAAGCGCCTGCGGGAACCGTCGGGAAATATTTAAGAGAACTATAGCCGGGTTTGGTGCAATCATGCTGCTAAACACGTACTGGCTATTACCGGCGTTTACCAGCAGCGGCACTATTTTGGAAGGAATAACTGAAGCTGATATTCTTTTTTTTACTCCCAAGGCAAGTTCTAACCTCGGTACGGCGATAGATATTGCCACCATGCATGGGTTCTGGAGAGGAGGTATAGATTATCCGGATTATACTTCTCTTTGGAGACTTGCATTTGCAATTATAATATTCCTGGCTGCATTTGGCTTTACGACGAATATTACTGATAAAAAACGGAAATGGACGATACTTTCTTTCGGAATATTGGGAATTACTGGTTACTTATTGGCGCTTGGAGCGAGCAGCCGGCTTACACAACCCGTATTTACTTGGTTATGGGAAAACGTACCTTATTTTAACGGTTTCAGAGATACGCACAGGTTTGTAATGTTACTTGCTCTGTCGTATGCATATTTGGGCGGTCTCGGCATATTGGAGTTGGTTAAATACGGCCATCATCAGAAGCAGTTCTTATTAAAGTGGACCATGGTAGCTTTAGTCGGATTATCGATTCTCTCTCCGCTGTTATCTTCGTTTTCGATATTTGGCCTGAATGGTAAAGTAAAAGCGACAAATTACCCGCCGGAATGGTATGAAGTAAAGCATTACCTGGATAAACAGGAAGGTGATTATAATGTGCTTTTCTTACCCTGGCATGGATGGTTTGATATTAAGTGGATTAATAACGAGGATAAACGTCTGGGAAACCCGGCCCGGCACTTCTTTGGCAAATCGATAATATGTGGTGATAACATTGAGATTGGTGACACATACAGTCAAAACTCGAATCCGGTAAGTAAATACGTGGAATTCTTGTTGCGTAATCAGGAACAGATAGAAAACAAGGGTGAGCTATTGGCGCCGCTCAATATCAAATATATTATTCTTGCACATGAAGCTGATTATGAGAACTATCGATTTTTATTCCACCAGGATGATATTAAAGTTAGCTTGGCTAACAACTTGATAACGCTTTTCGAGAATAATAATGTCACCGGTATGGTCTATGCGGTAGATAATGTTGTCTATATAGAAAGTTTAAATGAATATCTTGAGCTTAGTAAAACGCAAAATGTGATGCAAAATTTATATATCCTGGGAACGGGAGAAGATAGTATTACCGGAATTAATCAGGAAACACTCAAATGTGAGAAAACATGCCCTGTTGAATATTACGTAAGCGGCAGCTATTTGAAATACACCGTTTTTACAATAAATCAGGAATATGTGGGAAATCACTGGAGATACAATGGAGATAGCGCAGCATATGCGAACCTTGGTATTATGCCTGTTTTCAAATCATCTGCAAACGGAGGAAAAATCGTAAATAGCAGATTTTACAAAGTCTACTTACCGGGCTACCTCATATCGGCTTTAACATTAGGTGTCGTTTTATTTGGTGTTTATTATAAAAGACGCGTTTATCCGGGTGAACATAGAAAATAAATGTCCAGCGTAGAATTGAACAAAATAAATTGGATCACGCTTTAAACGCTGCCCATAACCCATTTTACTTTTTCCAACCAATATCTCAGGCCGTTTTCTCCTTGTCCGCAGCCATTTTATCCCCTTATTTTTCCACTTGTCTTCATAAAAAGTAATATAAATATTTGATTAGTTGTTAAAACGAGGAATCATGGTTTACTGAATGAGCTTGATATGATAGAATTGGTCATATATTCCCTATCACATACCAGACATCTTACGTGAAGTAAAAAGGAGGTGGCAGTAATTAAAAACACAATAAAAAACGGATATTTAGCACAGGGATTGTTTCTGGTAATAAGCCAATCTAAATTAATACGGGAGGACAAAAATTGAAAAAGGGTATATTTTTAATCTTGGCAGTTATTTTAGTCGCCGCGCTCGCCTTGACAGCTTGTGGTGAAGAGACTCCCACAGCTACTACTACCGCGCCCGCTATGACGACCACAACAGCCCCCAAGACCACTACCCCAGCTGCAACTACGACTAAACCAGCAGCAACAACTACAGCTACCGCCGGGCAGCCCAAGTATGGCGGCACGATGAGAATCAGCCGTTTTACCTCTGAAGGTGTCAGCCTGGGAGACCCGCTGAATCATCGTGGTATGAACAGCTGGTATATGGCTGGCCCCGCATTGGAGACATTGCTGCGTGCTGACGCCAGCGGCGTATTAGTACCATGGTTAGCCACGGCGTGGAAAGAAGACGTGGCCAACAAAACAATTACTCTTACTATCAGGCAGGGCGTGAAATTCCACGATGGTACGCCCCTCAACGCTGAGGCTGTACGCTGGAATATGCAATACCGCATGGATGGCAAGATGGCCGCGTACACATCTTTCGCCGCTGTGAAGTCCATTGATACCAACACAGTCCAGATTACTTTAAAAAACTGGGATAGCACCGTTATCAATAACCTGGCCTCCGGCCCCGGCATGATAATATCCCCTGAAAACTACTTGAACAACGGGGCGGCCTACGCGGCGGATCATCCTGTCGGCACCGGTCCTTTCATATTCAAGGAGTGGAAGAAGAATAGTCTCGTTGTTTATGAAAAAAATCCCAGCTATTGGCAGACGGGGAAGCCTTACCTTAACCGGATCGAATGGATCACTATTCCTGATATGAATACCAAAGCCATGAGCTTAATTTCTGGCGAACTGGAAACTATTATTACCGTAGACCAGCCGCAGATCACAACCGTTAAAAACGCCGGCTTTACCCCGATATACCAAAACATTTCCGGCGGCGCTGACGGCTATGTTTTCTCTTCAGCAATTGCGAGCTCTCCTTGGGCGGACCTGAAAGTGCGCCAGGCGGCCAACTACGCGGTCAACAGGGATGAATACGTAAAAGCCATTTTCGGAGATCTGGGCACAGCTGTTAACCAGATGGTGCCGAAAGGTAACTGGGCATATAACCCGGATGTGGTCGGCTACCCGTATAATGTCGATAAAGCGAAACAGTTACTGGCTGAAGCGGGTTATTCGGCTGGTTTCAGCACCATTCTTATTGGCAGCCAGGATGCTACCATGAACAAACGTGTACTGGCCTTGCAGGACTACTTCAAGAAAGTCGGCATTAACGCCGAGGTTAAAATCACAGCGGATGCGGTAGTGAGAGAAATGACGACCACCGGCATAGGATGGGAAGGCGTCATCATCAATTCACTCGGTCAGTCCACTGATGTGATTGATACAATGAACAGGTTCTACAAGGGCGGTGGACAAACTTTCGTATCCATGCTTACTCCGCCTGACTACGTCAAGCTGATCACGGATGCAGTTGCTGCTCCTGATTTTGCCACCAAGCAAAAATTAGCCCAGGCGCTGATGAAATCATTCGTTGATACCTATTGTCTGCAGCTTCTTCTTGATACCCGTCTTGATGTCGCAGTCGAACAAAAGTACGTTAAAAACTCCGGTTTCCTGAAAAGCCTCAATACCCAGATGTGGACACCGGAAGAATGCTGGCTGGATAAATAAACAGGTTTTAACTCTACAGGGTTGAAAAAGTCTCCGGGGAGAGCGCAGGTTATTAGATTCGCTCTCCCCGGGACTGATTATACCCGGGAAAAATTCTTAATTATTCGCCATTAATCCAATTTGAAATTCGGAGTTGAATTTGGCAGCCTTTATTATCCGCAGATTAATACAGACGGTAATCGTTATTTTCCTGGTCTCTTTAATAACCTTCATGCTGCTCCAGATGGTGCCGGGAGACCCTGTGATAGCGATGCTTGGTGGGGAAGCATCGCCGGAACAGATAGAGGCTCTCCGGAAGGAGATGTGGCTGGACAGGCCGGTCGTAGTGCAGTACGTCCATTGGCTGACTAACGCTCTCAAAGGAGACCTGGGTACTTCTATTACTCTTAATTACTCCGTCAGCACTATTATCTCCGAGCGTCTGCCTTATACCCTTTATTTATCTGCATTAGCCTTCATAATCAGTCCTGTCATCGGTATTATTTTGGGAGCCGTAGGCGCGATACGGCGGGGCTCCTTCATTGACCCGTTCATCAGTTTGTTTGCCAATACCGGCGTAGCTATACCCATTTTCTGGCTGGCTATTTTAGGTTCTTATTTTTTCGGCTACAAACTGCACTGGCTGGCGATCCAGGGTTTTACCTGGCCGACTGATGACCTGGTAAGGAGCATTCAAACAACCATCATGCCCGTCATTTGTATGGCTGTTCCTGCAGTAGCTGTTATGGCGAGGCAAACGCGTTCGAGTGTGCTGGAAGTAATCCGTCAGGATTATGTGCGGACGGCAATGGCCAAAGGATTAAAGGAACGTAGTGTGGTTTTTAAGCACGTTCTGAAAAATGCCCTGATTCCGGTAGTCACTCTTCTGGGTTTACAGGTACGTACCCTCGTCGGAGGGGCGGTCTTGGTGGAGACGGTATTTAATATCAACGGTATGGGCCGGCTTATCGTATCGGCCGGATTCGGTAAAGATCTTCCTGTTTTACAGGCTACCGTCCTTATCACGGCATTGGCAGTATGTCTGGCTAATCTTGTTGTTGATATTTCTTACGGCTGGCTCGACCCCAGAATCAAGTACGAATGAGTAAATAATAATGGCTATAGAAAATAACATGATAGTACCGCAAACCAATCCGCCGCGCGTAAGCGAGTTGCGCCGCATGTTCAAGGTAATGTTCAGCCGTTGGGTGGTTACTTTCGGCGCTGTTATTATCTTGATTCTTATTCTTGTAGCAATTTTTGCGCCTCTTTTAGCCCCCTATCAATAATCATCTTACAACCAACAGACATCCGGAAAAGGAACCGGGCGGTTTTACCCGCCCGGAAAGTTTACTTTTTCTTTTCGCCTTTTCCTGCATCGGCGCCGGGCTTGGCCGCAGCACCGGGTTTAGCTGCAGCCTCACCGCCAGGTTTGGCTCCTGCCGCAGCTTCGGCACCGGGCTTGGCTGCCCCTTCAGCACCGGCAGCAGCTTCGCCTTCAGCAGCTTCGCCTTCGGCAGCAGCAGCGATCGGCTTCTCTTCTTCGAGCTTCATGGTGACTTCAGTAACCTTGACTACCAACTGGTTAGGGTCGGCATGAACGGTAATTGCCGGGTCAAGGGGAATATCTTTAACGTAAATACCCTGTTCAAGTTCAGTTAGAATACTTATGTCTACTTCAATAAACGGCGGGACTTTTTCAGGTAGACATTCAATTTTAAGTTCCATGATACCCTTGGAGACCATGCGGCCTTTGCCTCTCATGGCAGGGGCTTCGCCAACCAGGATGATAGGGATGTCCATCTGCATCTTTTCATCTTTATTTACCTGGTAAAAATCAACGTGTAAAAGCTGGCGGCTCAGGATATCTTTTTGAATTTCACGTACAAATACCCGCTTGGGTTCTCTTTCTCCTTCAACACTAAGGCTCAGGAGACGGGTCGTACCGGCTTGGGCGAGTATTTTGGTAAGCTCGGTAGTGTCGCACTGTAAAGCTTCTGATTTTAAATCATGCCCGAAGAGATGTGCCGGGGTAATGCCCTGGCGGCGTAATACCTTGGTTTTCTTCCCGATCACATTTCTCCTGGCAGCGGTTAAATTCATTTCTGGCATTTTATGTTCCCCTTTCCAACTTATCAATTTAAGCACATTTAGACGTAAAAATCAATTAAGAAGTGCAATGGAGTTTGTAAAATCAATATATTAGTACAAATATTCGGTTGTTTGAATTAACATTGAAGGGGGCTTTTGCCCCCTTCAATAATGCTTATAAACACAATTACTTTTTAAAAACGCCTTTGTAATCTTTGTTATGGGCTTCATATTCCTTTTTCAGATTACCGGCAAAATCCATAGGGCGTTTTTCTGATTTTACCTTGCCGTCCGCCATGCTGACAACCAGGAACTTTACCCAATCCGGCGGGTCGAGCTCAGGATAATCGATGCGCTGGAAATCCAGCGGCTGGCTGCTTGCTTTACGTGCCATCGAGGCTTGAAGGATAATCTGGGCATGTGTCAACATGCTTAAATCTTCCAGGCCGCGCACCAGTTTATGAGGATCGGGGGCATACAGCCGCGGCACGTAATTTTCCTCGATTTCATTAATCGTGTCCAGCCCCATCTTCAATAGCGCTTCGGTCTTATACTCGGAACAGAAAAACTGCATCGCACGGGCGATTCCGGCGTGCAGTTCCTTCCAATCTATGCCTTCGGTTTTCTTGACCGGCGCATAGACGCGCAATTTCTCGATGGCCAGTTGTTCTTTTGAAAGTGGGGCGAATCCAATTTGACCGGCATAATCGGCCGCTTTTCGACCGGCGTATCTGCCTGTAGACGCGGCAAAACTGTGGTCGCCCGGTGAAAAGAGCTGCATACCCGCAGCGTACAGGCCGTCAAGGCTGGTTTTGAGGCTCCAGTCGGTGATGATGCCGCTGCCTCTGGTCTGCCGCCACTGCGGCATGCTGATGCCTTCGATGAGCGCGTAATTGGCCAGCAGGTCTCTCGATGATTTAAATCCCGCTTCATTAAAACTATCGACGATAATTTTGGTAGTGGATTCTTCTTTGAGCATCATGTCCCAGATTACTTCACGCTCGATGTCCTTCATCCCCGGGAAATCTCCCCAGAATGGTAAAGCGTATTCTCCCTTAAGCACACCGTCGCGTAAATCCGTCATACGGCCTTGAGGACTGCGGTCCATCTTTTCTGGCGGTATGCCCCAGCTTGGTTCGGCTACACGGGGAAGCGGTTTTCCGTTATTATCGATAAGCATGACATTTTCATAGCTGGCATCACCGGCGCCGGTATACCATTTATGCTTGTGTCCACCGGCGGCGATACGCCAGACACCGGATGATTCCATCAATGTGAATTCGGCTCCGGCTTTCCAGGCCATGGCGATGCCGTCACTGGAAAGTGAACGCGGTCCCATGGTAGTAATGCCAGCGAGTTCCGAGTTGAACATCCAGACCGGACCTGAACCGGCTGTGGTCAGAACGGCGGCTTTACACTTGAAAACCATGAATTCGCCTGTCCGGCTGTTAACACCCGTCGCACCGATGACCCTGCTCCCCTGTTTCCCACCCTCGGTTAAAAGGCTGGTAACCATGACGCGGTCATAAATCCTGACACCGAGGCGTTCACATTCTTTCTTCAGAGCCGGTTTGAAGGTGGTGCCCCAGACGCGTATCACAGCGTTAGTATTGTGAAAGGGGCTCGAGCGTGGTGAAATCATAATCTTGGAGGCATCATCCCGGCCTTCAGCGCCGAGGTATTTATCATCGTAATCCCTTATTTTGCCGCCCATCTGTTCCATTTCCTGGAGTGTGTCCCAGTTCTCTCGTACCTGTATCTCCCGGCCGATGCCGTTGCTGTAAGGCTGCCTGGTTAAACGATGTACCCATTCATCCGGGCCGGCTTTAGACAAGGGGTGGGTGACACAATCGCACCAGTGGTCGCATCCCGGCCCGCCGGAGCCGCTCCTTATCGTAGCTGATTTTTCTACGATAGCCACTTTTACGCCTTTCCTGGCGGCGCTGATGGCCGCCCAGCAGCCTGCAATACCGCCGCCCAGGATAAGGACATCCGTCTCGATTTCCTGCTCTTTATCGTATTTAATAGGATACGGCCAGGCGGGCGCATGCCCATATTTTTCTAAATACTCGTTAAAAGTCGTCATCTTCGCCTCCGAAAGTATATAAGACTGCGTCTCGACGCGATGAGCTTAGCCGGTAGTCTTGTTCTTCCAGCAGCCGTGCTGCTAATGGAGGAAAAGCTGGGCTCATACGGGTTGGCGACAAGCCGCTCACTCACCGTAAGTATTTTATTTATATAGCCTATTCATTATTCTTCCGGCGGACGGGTATTCGGCGGAGGCGGATTCTTCATGCCGATGCGGAAAAACTCGCCGGTGGCTTTACGCTTCCAGCCGACACGCTGGTTCATCGGAAACTCCATCGTGATGGCTCCGTTCTGGCAGGCCTGCACGCAATCGCCGCAGAACCAGCATTCATCCGGATACACAACGATTGGTGGTTTGCCCTTTTCCAGATTAGGCAGCATCACATCGGTGTGGCAGGAATCGACGCATAAATTACAGCCTTTGCATTTCCCGGGGTCTATGGTTACGCACAGATTCGGTGTCATTGGATTGGGCATCATATATACTGCATCAGCCATGGTAATTCTCCTTATATATAGAGTAAGTTTTTTTATAGCTCACAATGTTTGCGGTAGTTTTCTTCATAGGTCGGGGCATTAGGCGAAAGCAGCCAGTAATTCAGAGGTAATTCGCCGATTTTAATACCGCCGTTGTCTTTACGGATGGTCATATATTTTTTATATTCCGGCGGGTCCATCCGGGGATAATCCAGGCGCTTTAAGTCCAGCGGGCGGCTGCTGGCCTTATGAGCCAATGTCGCTTTTATAATAATTTCGTTCAAGGTCACCTGTGCCATGGCTTCCAGTGTGCGTCCCAGTTCATGAGGGTTCCGGGCATAGGCCGAGGCTATTTCGCTGTCTCTCATACTCTGCAGCCATTCCAGGCCTCTCAGAAGGACTTCTTCATTTTTACATTCACCGCAATAGTCCTGCATGATGCGGACGAGACCCATTTTTAGTTCTTTCCAGCCTATGCCTTCCTTGCGGTTGACCGGCGCATACACACGTTTTTTCTCGGCCTCTATCTGTTTTCTATCTACAACAGGTTCTTTAGCTGTGGAAGCGTACTTGGCGGCTTTCCTGGCCGCGTAACGCCCGGTTGTGGCTGAGCCTGAATGATTAGCCCCGCACATTAACGTGGAACCGGCGGCATATAGACCCGGCAGGTTGGTTTTAAGTTCCCAGTCAAAGATAGGCCCTCCGCCGGATAGACCGCGGAAATGACGCGATCCGTAACCCTTCCACCAGGCGCCCCAGGTATAAAGGTCAGGCGGTTGAACGGTAGCCTGCAGCATGTCTTTATCCGGGTCGAACCCCCAGTTCTGTAAAGTCCAGTAAACAGGAATACGGGTTTTACCTTCATTACCGACCATCAAACCCCATATAGCCCGGCGTTCATGTGCCGGCATTCCGGGCAGGTCGGCGTAAAGAGGCAGCGTGAATTCGCCCTTGGCGATACGCTCAGGAAGGTCAGGAGCCAGGCGCGGCCCGTCGTATACAAAAGCCCGCTGACCGGGGGCGCAGTGATTACGTTCTTCCACAGTCTTCAGTTCTTTACCGTCTTTATCAACCCAGGGGATTTCCTTGCCGTTGGCATCTACAAGGGTGCAGGCAAACCATGTGTTATGAGAACAGCCGGTAGAATACATCAAATAGCTGAAACCGCCGCTTTGCATCCGGGTGCCGCTGCCTTCCATCATACCCAGTTCTACACCGGCGTCCCACATGGCGGAAAAGCTTTCTGCCGTCAGATTAGGTTCCTGGAAAGCGGCGCCGCCTTTTTGCTCGGAAGAGAACATCCAGATACCGTTTGGCTTGGAAGAAGAAATAATAGTAGCCTTGGCTTTAAAGATATAGAATTCGCCGGTGCGGACGTTCACCCCCATCGCGCCGATAACGCGGTTGCCCGGCTTACCGCCTTCGGTAAGAAGATTGGTCACGATAATGCGGTCGTAGATTTTCACTCCCAGGCGCTTCATTTCTTTGAAAAGCGCCGGTTTTACATTACCGGCCATAACGCGGATGGTAAAGTTATTATCGTAGTCATAAGCGAACATCAGCTTGGTTTTTTCGTCTCTGAAGCTGGCGCCGACGAAATGATCGTCGACATCCCGTACCTTGATACCCATTTTCTCGATGTCGAGCATGGCATCATAGCTTTCACTGGCGGAAATGTAGGCGGCGATACCATTACCGAACTCGCCATAGCCCATTTCCCCAAAGGATGTTTTCAGCGCTTCCATCATTTCTGTCGGAGTGATGTTCGAGCAAGGGTTCGTGCAGGCGAGATGCCAGTGGTCAACGCCGTCCCCGCCTGCGCCGCTACGTATTACCGACGCTTTTTCCACGACGGCTACTTTGGCCCCTCTTTTTACAGCGCTGATAGCAGCATGGCAACCGGCAATTCCCCCGCCGATGATTAGCACATCGGTAGACACTTCATTCTCTTTGCCGTAATTAACGGGGTAAGGCCATTTTTTTAACTGCGCGTATTCTGTTTCGTTCATCTGGCAACTCCTCCTGATATATTTACTATCTTTAAAAACATCGGTACCGCCAAACAGTCCTAAATTCTAGCACTAACACTGTCAGGAATTCAATAAGATTTTCATAATATGAATTGGTATTTCACAATAAATATAATGATATAATGCGAAATACTAATAAAATGTGAACTTGATTAATTACTTGACAACATATGTTATAATGTTACAAATGAAAATTGGCGGTTCCCTAAAATACTCAAAACCAGTTATCGGATTTCCATTGATTTGAAAAAATATTTGATTTTTTCAATTTCCGTGGTGTTACCGGAGGAACAAGCCAATTTAGAATTGAACTGTATGCCCCATCATAAGAACATATTACTATTATATCAATATAAATACCCCGTTCAGGGTATTTAATTTTACTAATATTTATGACATACTCTTGATAATTGAGAAAGTCCGGCTTTTTTTAGCTAAAAGAACCTGTTTTTACGAATCATTTTAATATAAAAAATAAGAATTTTCTCTAGACAAGGGGGGCAGATTATGACGGGATGAGCTTACTTTTGAAGCTGGGGAAATAATTTATAGAAAGAGGTAAAAGGAATTTATGAAGAAATTACTCTATGCTTTATTAGGCATTATCCTTATTGGTACATTAATTTTAACCGGCTGCGGTGAACAAGCAGTTACAACGACTGCCCCCGCTGCAACTACAACAGTAAAGACTACCACTCCCGCTGGAACTACCGGCCCTGCAGCAACCAAAACTACTGCTGTTGTACCTACTACTGCCGCCCCGGGCACACCCAAAGTTGGCGGTACCATTGTACAACTTCACAACCAGGGACCCAAGGTACTGGGTTATCCGCCGGAAATGTCCTCTAACGACTATTACTCATGCAACTATTTCAATGAAACACTTTTTGTCATGAGCAACACCGGCGCTTATGAAGGCGTGCTGTGTGAATCATGGAAACTCGATAAGAATGCCAGTACCCTCACCTACAATTTACGTAAAGGCGTGAAATTCCATGACGGTACAGTAATGGATGCCGCGGCAGTAAAATGGAACATCGAACAGATGATAGCCGCAAAAGTAGCCTATTATCCTTACATAACATCTATGGACATTGTGGATGCCAACACTCTCCGGTTGAATCTGAGCTACATCGACCTGAACACAGTTACCAACTATTCTTCTATGTACGTTGTCTCCCCAACGGCTTTTAAAAACGCCGGGGCTGATGATGAAGCCAGAAAATCCTGGTCCCGGTTAAACCCGGTAGGAACAGGTCCTTATAAGCTCGTCGAGTTTAAACGAGATGCCTATCTGAAAATGACGAGAAATAATGATTACTGGCGCGCAGGCAAACCTTATATCCAGAATATTGAATACAAGATTATTCCTGATGTCTCGGTCTGCTCGGCTTTAATGCAGTCCGGAGACGGAGATGTCTGGACAAGTAATCTGATTAACGTCCCTACTGCCATAACACTCGAGAAAAAAGGCTTCCAGGTTACCTATGGTGCTATTTCCATGACGCCTTGTCTTTTCTTTAACTCTGATGATCCAACTAAACCATGGGCTGACCAGAAAATTCGTGCGGCGGTAGAGTATGCTATCAACCGCCCGCAGTTAGCGGCATTAATCGGATCAGGAAAATATACCCCTCTGACACAGATGAGCCAGCCGGGTTCTTACTCCTGGAATGATGATTATGACCCGCGTCCGTTTAATGTTCAAAAAGCAAAAGACCTGTTGAAAGAAGCCGGTTATCCCAACGGTTATAAGACTAAGATTATGACCATAGCGCGTGATAAGGATATCGCTGCCGCCATCCAGGGATATCTTAAAGAGGTTGGCATTGATGCCACGCTGGATGTAGCCGACCCCGGCCGCTATTACACTATCTGGCCTCAGGGCTGGGATGAGCTTCTGGTTGCTATGATGCCTACATCACGCAACAGCTCTGAAATAGTGTTCCAATATGGCCCCCAGCCGATAAACTTCAAGAAAAGCATCAAAAAATCGCCGGAATTTATTGCGATGGCTAATGAAGCTTTAAAGGCTTCCTCTTATGAAGATATCAAAGACTTGATGAAAAAGATGGTCAGGCAGTTCAGTGATGAATGCATGGTAGTGCCTCTTTTTGCATCCCCCTACATATTAATCTCCCGGAATGACTTCCATACCGCATATTTAGGGCCGGTGGATGGCACGCTGTGGAGACACTACGATGATTGGACGGATGATCTCAACTAACACAGAATAGATTTCAGGGTGGCGTGTTAACGGAAAATAACCGGAGATACGCCACCCTGCCGGTTACCAGGAATCTTTTTTTAATATGTAATTTGTACCATTGTGATATCAACAGAGTTGTGTAAGTGGATTATTTGCTCCGATATCGCAGATTCTGATATTATCCGAGGTTTTATATGACAGCGTTTATCATCAGACGTTTACTAATGGCTTTTCTTGTTCTGCTAATGGTATCATTGCTGGTCTTTTTCGCGATGCGACTAATGCCCAGTGATCCAATTACGATGTATGTTATCGGCACCGGCAATCTGGATCAGGAATATGTTGATCATTTACGCATTCAATACGGCCTGGATAAACCTTTAATTGTACAATATTTAAAATGGATTTCCGGTGTTGCTACAGGAGATTTCGGTCAATCACTGTATTACAAGGAAAAGGTCGGTACACTATTAGGCGAGACTTTACCGATTACACTGACACTGGGTGTACTATCTATGGCCGTTAGTATCACGATAGGGACTACTATTGGGATGCTGGCGGCTATCAGGCGCGGTAGATGGCTGGATAATATCGTTTCCCCTTTAAGTGTCGTCTTGATATGTTTGCCAAGTTTCCTGTTAGGTATTTTTTTGATATTTATTTTTGGTTTAAAGATGAATTTATTGCCTTTCTCCGGATATGTTTTGCCGTGGGATGACTTTGGCATGAGCATCAAGACATCAATTATGCCGGTTATCTGTACGGCTGCGTTAGGTTTGGCTATGAATGCCCGCCAGATGCGTTCCAGCATGCTGGAAATTATTCGCCAGGATTACATCCGCACCGCCTGGTCTAAAGGCCTGACAGAACGCGTTGTAATACTGAAGCACGCGATGAAAAACAGTCTTATCCCTGTGGTTACCTTGATTGGCATGGGTGTCGGCATGGTTTTTGCCGGTTCGGTCATTACCGAGACTATTTTTTCCATTCCCGGCATTGGGAGACTATTTGTAAGCAGTATCCAGGGGCAGGACTATGTAGTAGTTCAGGACCTGGCACTTATCTTTGGTTCGTTTATTCTTATCGTCAACCTGATCGTTGATATATCGTACAGTTGGATTGACCCCAGAATTCGTTACAGCTAGGAGATTATAGAAAATGGCCGTCATTACAGGTAATGTCTCAATGATACCTGAAAAAGCGCCGCGGGTCAGCGAGTTGCGCCGTTTTATCAGGATATTTTTTAAACGCTGGGTCGTTATTGTTGGCCTGATTATTTTGTTTATGGTATTATTTACAGCTATTTTTGCCCCACTGCTTGCTCCTTATGGTCCATATGAAATAGCTGCCGGCATGTCATTAGAACTTCCCAGCGACCAGCACTGGTTGGGAACGGACCTTCTCGGCAGGGATTCTTTAAGCCGGCTTATTTACGGTTCAAGAATAGCCCTGGCTGTAGGGTTCATAACCGTTGCTATTGCCTCCGTAATCGGTATTTCTCTGGGGATGCTGGCAGGTTATGCCGGAGGAACTGCTTACATGATCATCATGAGAGCTGTGGATACTCTAATGTGCTTTCCGGGGTTCATTTTATTGATGTTCCTGGCATCTATACTTGGTAATGGGCTCCGGAATGTTATTATCGCTTTAAGTATCGGCACAATTGCCGGATATGTCAGAGTGATGTGCGGCCTAACTCTCAGCCTGAAACAAAATGATTATATTATGGCGGAAAAATCCATCGGCGCTGGCAACTTGCGCACCATGCTTATACATATACTGCCAAACGCATTTCCGCCTCTTATCGTGTTAATGACGATGCAGCTGGGTACTTTAATACTAGCCGAAGCCGGTCTTGGTTTTCTGGGCATGGGTATTGTCCCGCCTGAAGCTGCCTGGGGCTCGATGGTCAATGAAAGTTATGTATATCTTCAGAGTAATCCATGGCTTTGTTTTGCGCCGGGTATTGCAATCTTCCTGGTGGTGTTTTCATTTAATATGGTAGGAGACGGCTTGCGTGATGCCCTCGACCCGAGGTTAAGGGGATTGCTTTAAACTGCAAATAACGAGACAAAATATTAAGGCGTCCGGTGGATATTCCACCGGACGCCTTGTTGTCTCAGGAGAAAAGCGGGAGACGGGACTCGAACCCGCGACAGCCTGCTTGGAGGGCAGGAACTCTACCAACTGAGTTACTCCCGCATAAACCGATTTAATTTTATCGTTAATCGGCTCCATTGTCAAAAGTTAGTATCGTGAACAAATTTGATGATATGCCCTTGCCTGTAATAGCTTATGGAGGTTATAATGGGAGAACTAAAACTGAAAGCGCTATCAAAATGATAAAATATCCCATGAATGTGAATAATATGAAGATAATGGCGGGTATGCCGGCTTATAATGAGAGCAAATATATAGGCAGTTTGGTGCTTAGTACCAGGCAATATGTAAATGAAGTCGTCGTTGTTGATGACGGCAGCGCTGACGAAACTGCAAAAATAGCTCAATTTGCGGGAGCCGATGTAATCAGGCATCCGCAAAATAAGGGGTACGGAGCTGCAATTCTCAGCATATTCAATGAAGCAAGAAAAAGAGACCCGGATGTACTTATCATACTGGATGCTGACGCACAGCATAATCCGCAGGAAATCCCCAATATCATCAAACCGGTACTAGAAGGCTATGACGTCGTTATCGGTACCAGAGAGAAACAGGCAGAGAAAATACCTTTTTACCGCCGTATTGGACAGAAGGTAATAGCCGGCTCGGTAAATGTACTTTCTGATAAGCACTTATCTGATTCCGAGTGCGGTTTCAGGGCATTTTCACGTAAAGCTATAGCCGAGCTTAATTTAAAGGAAAGCGGTATGGCTATATCCGCCGAGACTGTAGCCGAGGCTGCCCGGCAAAATTTAAAAATCATCCAGGTTCCTGTGTCTGTCATTTACGGTAAAGACGGGTCGACATTAAACCCGGTGTCCCACGGGTTGGGTGTTATGACACGTATACTGGTTATGATTTCTGAACAAAGACCTTTGTTATTCTTCGGTTTGGCTGGAATAATCCTGATGTTGTTAGGACTGGCGGCCGGATTTTTTACGCTCACCCTCTACACTCAGAGTAATGTGATATCCGTCGCCTGGGCGCTTATCGCTATTTTCCTGGTAATCCTGGGGGCAATGAGTTTTTTCAATGGAATAACTCTACATGCCATGAATAATGTAATTCACCAGGCTTTAACAAAATATAAACGATGATTCATCTCACAATGAAAAGATACTTGCATACATGTTAAAAATTGCTCTTATAAACCCGCCGCAATTTACGCAATATCCACAGCCGCCGCTTGGATTGGCCTTAATTGCCGCCATCCTGGAAAAAGCCGGTTATCCGGTGACGCTGTTGGATGCTAACGCCCTGGGACTGAAACCGGAAGATGTTCCAGGACATGTAGCTGATGCAGATGTTATAGGAATCACCGCCATGACCCCGACTATTAGCACGGCTTTACTCATTGCCGGATTTATCAAGCAGGCTAAACCCGATGTTAAGATTATAATGGGCGGCGCTCATGCTACCATGCTTCCGGAAGAGACGATGGTTTCAGGTCCGGCAATCGATATTATCGTTAAAGGTGAAGGCGATGAGACTATCACCGCAGTAATTACACTTGGTCTGGTCCAGCACCGGTCTTTCCGTGCGCCAGCCGCCGGTATCCAGGCAAAGCATCTGCTTATCAGCATCTGACCAGGCTGATTCGGTTGTAAAAATATTCTTGTGTTTAATTACCATTTCATTACCTCCACTTCCTTATATCCTCTTTCAGCGCTCTTAAGGTTCCGCTGGAGCATATCGCCGCTGAGATATTCTCCCAGGCAGGCCAGCACCGATTCCAGTTTGAGCCAGCCGGTGGCAGCCGCGAAAGCGCCGAGAAGACATGTATTGGGAATGTCCCGGCCGATTTCCTCGACGGCAATCTGGGTGGCATTAACCACGCCGCCGATTTTAAGATTCTCATTTGGTTTGCTTGTCAGCGACTTTTTGCTGTTGATGATGAGAGCGCCGCCCGGCTTGAGACCGGTAAATAGCGTAGGCAGCGTTATCAGGCCCGGATCTATCACTACCAGACAATCAGGGTTATAGATCTGTGTCTTCTCCATGATGGGCTTATCATCAACACGGGCGAATGCCACAACAGGCGCGCCGCGCCTTTCAAAGCCGTACATAGGAAAGCTGGCAACGGACTTGCCTTCCGCAAGGAAAGCGCTGGCCATCATCCTGGCCACCATGACCGCCCCCTGTCCTCCCCTTCCATGAATTCTAATCTCTTTCACAGTTACATAATCCCCTCTTCATTCGTATTCAGCGTCAGCCGCTTCCGGCCGCGCCGTGAGACCTGGATTGCTTGTTTCTAACCTGTTTTTCCGTTGTTTTTGCTGATTTTAGGCGCCAGGCTTTCCCTGAACGTCCGCATCATGCCGACAAGGTTCTCGACCTGTTCCCTGTCCATGCAGGAAAGCGCTTCCCGGCTGAGTTCCTGGACGATAGGATTCAACCGGTTGGCTTCTTTCCAGCCTTTTTCCGTAATGACCACTTTTACCGACCTCCGGTCTTCAGGAGACGGTTCGCGGCGGACAACGCCCTGTTTTTCCATCGTGTTGATGACCGCGGTGACCGAATTTTTTTCACGGAAGACGCTCTCCGCTATCTGTGAAGGCGTCATTTCTCCGCCGTTCTTGAAAAGCGTGCTCATGATGTTGAACCTGATGAGGCTGACCTGGTATTTTTTCAGTTTTACTTCAAGATACCGCGCCAGCACATCATAAGACATCATCATAGATAAGAGTGTGCCCAGGGGGGTTTTGTCGGTTCGCTTGCTGACTTCGCTTACTATCATCGGGAAACCTCGGATGGAAAGCCAGGGGACGGATAATGTTCCATCCAGAATTATTTTATTACGCCGTACTGCTTTTGTCAACTGCTTTATAGTCTCAATTTGACTTTATTACGCCGTCATTCGAGGTGTATTTACATTCATTTTTATTCCACATGGAACGAATATCAGGTGCGGCAGTTGCCAATTGCCCGCGGTTTGAGTATATTGATGTTTAGTCGAGTTTTTTAATTTTCTTGATTTTACGCCCGCCGCGGAGAGAGGTTGCTTTATGAAAATGAGTGAATTCTGGAATCCGGTACTGGAGACAATGCCCCGGGAGAAGCTGCAAAGGCTCCAGTTAAAGAAGTTCAAAGAGATTTTTACCTGGGCTTATGAGCGCTCTAAATTCTACCATGGACTTTACAAAGACGCCGGCATCGAGCCGGGAGATATCAAGACGTTTGAAGATATACGCAGGGTCCCCAAGATAGAAAAATCGATGCTACGGGGCGCTCAAGGTAAAGACCCCTTCCCCTATGGTGATATGCTGGCCGTCCCCCTGAACGAAGTCATTTCTTACCGGCAGACCAGCGGGACAACCGGTCAGCCTGTTTACCAGGCCGATTCCGCGCAGGATATCGAAGCAGGTACCGAGGCCTACGCTTACGCGCTGTGGGCCCAGGGCTACCGGCCGGGCGACCGCGTTTTCGTGCCTTTCGGCTATAACATCTTCGTCGCTTTCTGGGCATACCATTATGCCAACGAGAAAATCGGCTGCGAGGTTATACCCGGAGGCGTGCTGGATACCTCCGCCCGCATTCTGAAAATACAGGAACTACGCGCCACCGCGATGGGCGCAACCCCTACCTACATCCTGGGCATGGCGGATACTGCGCGCAAGATGGGCATCAACCCGCCCAAAGACCTGACTATCCGGAAAATCACGGTGGCAGGGGAACCGGGGGGCAGTATCCCGGCAACCCGAAAGAGGATGGAGGACGCCTGGGGTGCTAAAGTATACGACCAGGTGGGCAGTACGGAAATCGGCCACTGGGGCTGGGAGTGCCGCCACCAGGCCGGACTGCACGTTAACGAGGGTTTTTACCTCGTGGAGATAGAAGATGCCGCCACCGGCAAGCCGATAGAAAAACCCGGCCAGCCGGGTAAGATGGTAGTCACTACTTTCCACCGCTTCGCCCAGCCTTGCATCCGCTTCGATGTCAAGGACATCATCCAGTGGCACCCGGAGCAATGCGAATGCGGGCGCACCTACCGCCGGCTGGACGGCGGCGTGATGGGACGTGCGGACGATATAACCAAGGTGAAAGGCGTGCTGTTCTCACCGGGGGCTGTCGAAGAGGTGGTGCGGGGTATTCCCCAGCTCGGCGATGAATACCAGCTGGTAGTCACCAAGAAAGGCGACATCGACGACATCACGCTGAAAGCGGAGATAAAGCCGGAGTATAAAAAAGACGAGGCCTCGATTAAAGCGAAGCTGACCGACCAGTTAAGGCTCATCACCAACCTGGGCTATAACATCGAGTTTCACGAGTACGGGAGCCTGCCGCGTTCGCAGGCGAAGAGCCGGCGCTTTTTAGACCAGCGGCCGCACCATTAGCGGAAGTAAACAAGTTGCAAGTAACAAGTAGCAATAGTTTTACGGTGTTAAGCCAACTATTGTGAGGAGTGATATATGACACAGGAATATGACGTTAAAAGCATGGCCATGAAAATTAGAGCCCTGCGGCGGAACGCCGAGGCGCTGAAGGAAATATCCAGCGGAATCCCGTCAGTAATTAAAAACGTGGACCGCATCCTGGGCTGTGTAATGATGCTGGAAGCAGGCATTAACGATGCAGCCAAGACAATGGTAAAGTAAAAGTGTGCAAATGCGCTATTGCTCTTTTGCGCATATACGTATTTTCTCCAATGGTACAAGGAGGAGAAAATTACAGCCTCCGCGCTGGTGGTTCGGCTGGAATCCGCTGGATGAAAGGGATACAGCGAAGAGAGAATAATAAGTGCAATCTGTTAACTCCGGGATTCCTCAAATCATTTTAGACAGCCGGAAAAACGCTGTCGTGTTCGTGGATAACGAGCATATTATCCGCTACCTTAATACGGCGGCGCGCAAGAAGTATATTAAATACGGTGAAATTACCGGCAAGAGTATTTTTCACTGTCATAATGAAAACTCATGCCGCATGATCCGGGATTACCATGATAAGATGAAAACCGGCGCGGATGAATTCCTCCTTGCGGAGCGGGAAGCCTACCGCGCCTACATGAGAAGCGTCCGCAGTCCTGAAGGCGAACTTCTGGGATATTACGAAATCCATGAGCTGAAATAAATGGGCTTACATCAATACACAGTGTTTCCGTGAATATCCAACAGTCCATTTCAAAATATTGACATTAATAATTTTAGGGCATATACTCTCTATGGCTCTCCCGGAGAGATAATAGAGGAGTTTTCATGATAACCGGGATAATATTCAATACTAACGGATTAATCATCATGCTGGTCAAGACCGACGGTCTTTCCAGTTCAGCTTGGAATTACTGATATCAGGCCTGCCCAATACTCCCGATGTCGACCTTTGTCTACAGGGATTAGTGTCCCTTCATTAATGCACCGCTATTTCCAACTCAGGGACTCTTCCGGCAATCCGTCACCGGGATATTCAGCACAACTGCATTCCTTCAATGTTTTTCCAGGTGTAAAAGATTGCCCATTTCTTGAGGTAACATATGAAAGATTATACAGAGCGTTTAGGCACAGCGCCGTTAGGCAAGCTGCTGGTGGCTTTAAGCCTGCCGGGCATCGCCTCATCCGTATCAACGAGCCTTTACAATATCGTGGACACTTTCTGGGTTGCAAGGCTGGGCCACGAGGCTATCGCCGCATTGACGATAGTGTTTCCTTACCAGATTTTGTTTTACGCGATTGGCGGGGGCACCGGCATCGGGATCAGCGCGCTGGTTTCCCGCCGGTTCGGCGAGAACAATCCGGACGCCGCTAACCGCGTCGCCGGGCAGATATTCTTTCTCAGCGCTTTCTGGGGATTTCTTTTCATGATGGCGGCGGTGTTCTTTTCAGACCCTATCCTGCGGGCGATTGGAGCCACGCCGGACATAATGGAATACAGCCGTCAATACATGTTAATCACTTCCTGCGGAGCGCCGCTGATTATCCTGGCTATGTTAACAGGCAGCCTGATACGCGGTTCCGGCGACGCCATGAAGCCGATGATTATCATGATTTCAGCCACGGTAATTAATATCGCCCTCGACCCCCTGATGATTATGGGTATCGGGCCTTTCCCGGAAATGGGTGTCCGCGGGGCTGCCTGGGCTACGGTCATCGCCCAGTTGGGCGGGGTTTTACTGGGCTTGTATTACTTCTTTACACATCAGACGGCTTTCCACATAAAAGCCGTCCATCTTAAGCCGGATACAGGCATCCTGCGCAATATTTACCGCGTCGGGGCGCCTTCATCCATACTCCAGGTCACGGAAAGCCTGGCCTTCATGCTGTTCAACACCGTGGTGTCCTCTTTCGGCTCAATCACCATTGCCGCTGTAGGCCTCATGATGCGCGTTTCCGATTTTGCGTTCATGCCCATCCTGGGCGTATCTCACGGCCTGCTGCCGATAGTCGGTTTCTGCTTCGGAGCTCAATTATTCAAAAGACTGTGGCGGGCGATAAAACTGGCCTCGGCGGGAATCA
Organism: Dehalococcoidia bacterium; assembly: GCA_041300405.1. GTDB lineage: Bacteria > Chloroflexota > Dehalococcoidia > Dehalococcoidales > RBG-16-60-22 > Fen-1077. The sequence goes on from JBGLNK010000001.1 coordinate 190,742, forward strand.
CGGCGCTGCTGGTCGTTATCACCGCTATACTTGAAATCTTCACGCCCCAGATTATCGCCATTTTTACCAAAGACGCGGAACTTATCTCGGTAGCGGTACCGGCAATGCGCATAATGCTGTCTACAATGGTATTCGTGGGGCTGAACATCATGTTAATCACCGCGTTCCAGGGGCTGTCCAAGGGCAAAACGGCGCTGGTTTTATCGCTGATACGCCAGTTTATCGTTTTTGTTCCGCTGCTGTATCTTTTCCGCTTCCTTTTCGGCCTCACCGGGGTATGGTGGTCCGGGCCGGTTTCCGATATATCTGGTTTTATCGTATCGCTGGCGTTTATTTACCGGGAATATAAAAGGCATAGGTGATATTTTACCGGGGATAATAAATCCAAACCGGTGCTGCACACACGGCAATCAAGGTGTTCAGCTTAACCTGAATAACCTCTGCGCGTTCCCGGTGGTCGCTTTAGCTATCTCCGCTTCGCTTACACCTTTAAGCGCCGCCGCGCCTTTTAAAGACCGGATAACGTCCGCCGGGCTGGATTTAAACTCGCCCTCTCTACCGCGCGCGTACACCACCGGGCAATCGGTTTCCAGCAGTAAATGGGATAAAGGCGTTTCTTTAACCGCTTGCTGATGTTCCGTGTGGTACTCTACAGCGGGAGTAGCGGAAATAAAATACCCGTGAGCCAAGATGTCTTTCAATACGCTTAGAGGCCCCGTGTACCAGTGGAAAACAGCCTTTTCCAGTCCGGCCTCTACCGCAAGGTTTAAAGCGTCCCGCCAGGCATAGCGGGAATGGATGAGCGCCGGTTTATCGTGCTCTCTGGCTATTCTAAATATTTCCCGCAGCACCTGTTTTTGCAGCTCTTTAGGAACTCTAGCCCGCGTCCATTTGCTGTAATCGAGCCCAATTTCCCCTATGGCTGCGGCGCGAGCGATATTGGCTTTAATGAACTCGAGATTAACCTCGATTTCCGCTTCTTTGATGTTGTCCGGGTAGTAGCCCAAAGCGGGATAGACGAAGCCCGGGTATCGCGCCGCGATAGCCAGCACTTTTTGATTCGACGTAATATCCAGTCCCAGGGCGATAATGGCCGCCAATCCGGCTTTTTTAGCGCCGTCGATAGCCTCTGCAAGATTTTCGATATCATCCAGGTGAGCGTGGGTATCAATTAAAACGTTCATTCCCGCCTCAGGCAACCACCGCCGAGGGTTTTTCTTGGAACGGATGGGTCCGCAGTACCAGCGAATAAAGGAAGGGGTAGTTTGCTTTAATATGCTGCGCATAGTCCAGCCATTCGCTGGCGAGGTGGTCGTACATGCGCTGGATATCCACGGCAAGGTGATTTTTATCAGTCTCAGGCAGAGCGTCCAGCGAAGGGCGAGCTTCCAACTCTTCGGCCAGGTGGGTGGTAGCCCAAAGCAGGTCGGTAAAGCGGTCGTGCTCGAGGAGGTTGGGATTTTCCAGCAGCGTCAGGAGGTAGGTGCGCTTTGAAGAAAGGAACTTTTTCAGGGCTTCCAAATCCAGGCTGAGCATATCCACGTCTATTTTCAGGCGGTACGCGAAGGCGTCCGCCTTTTTAAAGTCTTTTTGCGTCCAGTTTGCTCGAACGTTCAGGTTACGGGATATTTCTTCCCGGTTCTTAAAATACTTGATAAGGTCGGCCAGCAGGTAATTGCCGATCTCGCTGAAAAAAGCCCCGATGACCATATTCATCTTCTGCAGCATCGATTGTTTTTCCTGCCGGGCAAGCACGCGCTCGATGACGATGACCACGAGGAAAACTTCCAGCGGCAGGTAGGCGATATCGCCGAGCAGGTAAATATAAATATGGTGCGGGTCCTGAAAGATCAGGTAATGAATGTAGTAAAGGAGCGCGGATGCAGCCAGACATACTATGGCCACGATAAGAAAGAACCTGAAATTTTTCATTGGTAACCCCCGGGGTGACGATTTTCCATGTTTTAGTGCGTATTTGCGCTATTGCGCAATTCCTCTTTTACTACCGGATTATTCCGGCTCAAGCCCCACTTCCGGTATGCCCCGTACGATATCGCCGCCTTCATCCAGGCGGACATCGTAGCAGTAAATATCGGGCGGATTGAGGGTTTTCTCCCAAGTTTCAATGGCGGAAACAAAAAAGTAATTGACGACCTCGCCGTTTTTACCGACCCACTTTGTCATGCGCGGGTCAGGGCGACCGTAGCCATCAATCAGTGTAATGATATGAACTTTTTGACCTAAGACAAATTTCGGATCCATTTTTATCCCTTGATTACCGCTATCGGCCGGGTGCGGGCCACTTTTTTCGAGATTCCGGCTCCCTGCACCACGTCCACGACGTCGTTGACATTCTTGTAGGACTCCGAAGCCTCTTCAGCCAGTCCGGGGAGGCTGCCCGCACGCACGATGATGCCTTTGGCGTCCAAAGCTTCCAGCACTTCACGACCGCTCAGCGCGCGCTTGGCCGCCGACCGGCTTTGCAGCCTCCCCGCGCCGTGGCACGTCGAGCCGAAGGTCTCCTGCATCGCGCGCTCCGTGCCGACGAGAATGTAGGAATACCTCCCCATGTCCCCGGGGATAAGGATGGGCTGGCCGATTCGGGCGTATTGCTGCGGCACATCGGGGTGGCCGGGGGGAAAAGCGCGGGTGGCCCCTTTGCGGTGGACGCACAGCTTCACTTTTTTCCCTTCCACTTCATGTTCTTCTATCTTAGCAATGTTATGAGTTACATCGTAAACAAGTTCCAGTCCCGCTTTCGCTTCTCCGGTTTCCATGACGCGGCAGAAAGCCTCGCGCACCCAGTGAGTGATACACTGGCGGTTGACCCAGGCATAGTTGGCGGCGCAGCGCATAGCGGCGAGGTAGGCCTGTCCTTCCGGGGATGTCACCGGCGCGCAGGCGAGTTGTCTATCCGGAACGGTTATGCCGTATTTCTGCATCGCCCGGAGCATCTCCTTGATATAATCATCGGCGACCTGGTGGCCGAGGCCGCGCGAACCGCAATGGACATACAGGACAACCTGCCCGATTTCGTCCAGTCCCATCACGCGGGCGGTTTCCGGCTCGTAAATCTCATCGATGACAGCCACCTCTAAAAAGTGGTTGCCGGAGCCGAGGGTGCCCAGCTGCGGACTGCCGCGCTCTTTAGCTCTCTGGCTGACGCGGTCGGGATCCGCCCCGGCTATTTCACCGTTTTCTTCGGTGGTCAGCAGGTCTTCCCTTCGCCCATAGCTGTTATTAACCGCCCAGCGGGAGCCTTTTACAAGGACTTCATTCATTTCCTTAGAGTTAAGCTTGATATTTCCTTTCGAACCTACGCCCGAAGGCACAGCGTTAAAAATAGCGTCGGCCAGTTTATTAATGCGAGGGCGGATTTCCTCGAGAGTGAGATTGGTGCGTAAAAGCCGCACGCCGCAGTTGATGTCGAACCCTACGCCTCCCGGCGAGACCACGCCATCGCTAACGCGCGTGGCAGCGACGCCGCCGATGGCGAATCCGTAGCCCCAGTGGATGTCCGGCATGGCCAGGGAACTGCCAACAATGCCGGGGAGAAAGGCGACGTTGGCCACCTGCTCCGCAGCTTTATCTTGCAGTATCTGATGCAGCATTGTTTCCGATGCGTAGATAAGGCCGTCAACGCGCATGCCGCTTTTAGCGCTTTTGGGAATGCGCCAGCGGTATTCGTCTATTTTTTCCATTTGGCTGCTCCACACCGGCATCTTAACTCCTGTCTTTTAGCCATATTTCGTTTTGTAAAAAATACTTTTAAAAAATTATAAACAATTCAAGCTAAAGATGAAAAAACAAATGATTTTTGGCCTCGATTCGTTTTGTGATATATTTTTTTTCTTTCATGATTCAGATATTATTCGTTTTGTAATTTTTAACTTTTGCAGAAGTATTATGTTAATTCTGCTCGATAATCAAGTAAATGGCTATTCGTTTTCTACCGATACCAAAAATACAGGGCTGCTTTCCTGCCGTTTTTCATAACCACCTAATGTAAACTGTATTCCATAAACTGAAGACTATCAATCATATTTTGTCTTCATGCAAACCTGATTATATACATCTTTTTCCAAGAATTATCCTGAAAATCAACCGCGACTATCAATGAGATTGCCACGCCTTCCGTTTAATAAAGCTCACCCTCTCCCATTGAAAGAGAGGGGATAAATGTACATTACAAAATCCCTCTCAATCTCCCCTTTGAAGGGGAATACGGAGTGAGGATATTATATGGGTTTCTTAATGACGGTTATATGTCAAAGATAACGCGCACCCGGTTTTCCTGCCGGTTGACTTCCAGCAGGTGGTAGGTGGCCGATTTTACGCCGATTTTTATTTGGTGGCGCGATCGATCAACCTTCTCGCCGCGACAGTCGGCAACCAGCCGGTTATTGCTGAATTCAACAATATCGAACTGCCTGAAAAGGAGCATCTCGACATCGAAATAGTAGAGGAGGCTGTTCAGCCACTCGAAAAGCAGGCCTTCAATATCGTCGGCGCCGACTTCGACGCGGCGGGTCTCGACCGCGCGCACGTTATCGAGCTCCGCGATAATCGAGAACATGCCGTAAGCCGCATTCACGAAAGCCTCCGGCATATCTTTCCCGTAAGCGTTGAGGCCGATATCAGCCGTATGCTCTATAAGATCAAATCTCTTCATTTCCCCTCATTAACGCATATGCGTTATTGCGCAGTTGCTCAAGTATAAAACCCTCGCTATCTCTCCCCCGTATCCGCGGTACGGGGCAGGCGGCTGCCTTACTCCGTAAAGTCTCCCCTCCACTAATGATATAATCGTATTCGACAGGTTACAAGACCTCCCTGATATTATTTCGGGAAGCTTTGAACAAGCACCTCCATATTTGATGACATAACTTTTTTAATGCCTTGATAGAGATTGCCGCGCCTTTCGCCCTTTTGGCTCAATGGCTCGCAAATGGCTTGTTCAGACATTTATCAGTTTTTATCCGGTTATCGTTCAAAATATTTCAGAAAGCATTCTCAAGGTACATCTTAATTCTCACAACGTCGTCGCCGGCGTAATTTAAAATGGATCGGTCGACGGGCTATCTGCCATTGCGAGGGAGAGAAAGTAGGCTTTTGCGCTTTTGCGCATTTACTCTTTTTATGATTCATGCTCTTAAAATTACGTTCATTTTCTATTCAATTTCACATTATCCTGTTTTTTATATATAATGTGTAATAATTGTTAATATGTATCTTATGTTACAATTATTTTTAATCAGTTACTTTTTAGGGAAGCTCTGAATAAGTATTTCAATTTTTGAAAACATAACCATTTTAATGCCATGATAGAGATTGCCACGCCTCCCGATTTGGAATAGAGGATGACATCGGGATGGCGCGGCACGACATGTCGTGCCGCCGCAATGACTTATTCAGTTAATTATTTATTATTTGATTTGGAGGTTCAGGTTATGGCAGAGCCTACGCGCGAGATTTTCTGGAATATTCAATTGGACTGGCTGATGTACTCCCTGGCCGCTATCGCCACGGTAGTCCTTCTCTGGTCCGTTTACCGGCATTACCTCAGGTGGCGCGCCGGCCAGCCGGCTAACCGCGGCGATCACTTGCGGCAGCGCATCCGCGTTTTTTGCCGTACCGCATTTATCGATTTGTTATTACACCGCAAGTTCCTCGGTGCGGAAAAGCCGTTCCGCGCCAAAGAGCTTTATCCGGGCCTGATGCATTTCTTCATCTTCGGGGGCTTTTTCGTGCTGCTGCTGGGCGCTTTCCTGGACTTCGTCAGCCACTACATCTTCGAATTCATGGAGGGCGATTTTTACCTGGGCTATTCAATAGTGACGGATATCTTCGGCATACTGGGCATCATCGGTGTGCTGATGGCCGTCTTCCGGCGTTATATTCTCAAGGCAAAGCGGCTCGACAACCGCCTTGATGACATAATAACTCTTCTTTTAATCCTGCTGGTCTTTGTTACCGGCTTCGTCGTCGAAGGATTACGCATCGCGGCCACCGAGATGCAAGTAAATCCGGACTGGGATCCATCATCGACGAGGAGAAAGACCTGGAGCAGACCTTCTACTTCGAAGGCGGTATTTCCGGTTTTGTCCGCCACCTTAACCGCAACCGCATCGTGCGTAATGCAACGCCGGTATACATCACCAAGACAATAGATACTAATGTTATCGAAGTAGCCATCCAGTATAATGACGGCTACAGCGAAACCGCTTTCAGTTTTGCAAACTGCGTCAACACGATAGACGGGGGCACCCACCTTACAGGGTTCCGCTCGGCGCTGACGCGGGTGCTCAACGATTACGCCAAGAAAAACAAGTTCCTCAAGGAAGATGAATCCAACCTGACCGGCGAAGACGTACGGGAAGGTATGACGGCCGTTGTCAGCGTCAAGCTTGCCGAGCCGCAGTTCGAAGGGCAGACAAAAGGCAAGCTGGGCAACATTGAAATGAAGAGCCTGGTGGAAAGCGCCGTCAACGAAGGCCTGGCGCTTTTCATGGAAGAGCACCCCGATGACGCCAAGAAAATCATGGAAAAATGCGTCACCGCTTCCCGGGCGCGTGAAGCCGCCCGCAAAGCGCGCGACCTCATCATACGGAAGAGCGGGCTGGAATCCGGCACGCTTCCCGGCAAGCTGGCCGACTGCTCGGAGAAAGACCCGGCGCAGTGCGAGCTGTACCTGGTTGAGGGCGATTCCGCCGGAGGCTCGGCCAAGCAGGGGCGCAACCGCCGTTTCCAGGCGATACTGCCTTTACGAGGTAAAATCCTGAATGTGGAAAAAGCCGCGCCTGATAAAATGCTGGCCAATGAAGAAATACGCACCATCATTACCGCCATCGGCGCGGGGCTGGATGAAGAGTTCGACCCCGAGAGAGTGCGCTATCACAAGGTCATCCTGATGACCGATGCCGACGTGGACGGCTCCCATATCCGCACGCTTTTGCTCACCTTCTTCTACCGTCACATGGCCAAGCTCATTAACTCCGGTTATCTCTATATTGCCCAGCCTCCCCTGTACCGCATCAAATCGAGCGGCAACCTGAAATGGGTTTACTCCGAGCAGGAAAAAGACGCCGCCGTGAAGGAATTAAGCGGCAAGAGGGTAGAACTCCAGCGCTACAAGGGTCTCGGCGAAATGACCGCGGAGCAGCTCTGGGAGACAACGATGAACCCGGCCTCCCGCACTATTCTTTCCGTCAATGTAGAGGATATCACCAAGGCGGACGAGGTTTTCCATATTTTAATGGGCGACGAGGTACCGCCGCGCAAATCATTCATCCAGACGCACGCCAAGAGCGCCAACCTGGACGTTTAGAAGGCGTTATTTTCAAACGTAGTTAGAGCAGCGCGAGGAATTCGTCTCTGGATATTCCGGCGTCTCTTATCAAATTGCGTAACAACCCGCGTCCCAGTTCTTTATGTCTTGGTACGGAAAGCCGCCCTCTGGTTGGGTGAAGCAGTATCATATGACTTCCTTCAGTATGGTCCCGGACATAACCAATCTTGCGAACTGCCTTAGCGAAATCATCTCCTGATATTACCGGGAGGTGAGGCATTAAACGACAACCTCCACCTCTCGTACCTCGGTGATACCAGGTATCGGTTCTCCGTGACGGCGCATACTGGCGATATACCCGCGAATGGCTTCTCTGATGTTGGCAATAGCGTCTTCTTCAGTTCTCCCCTGTGAATGGCACCCCGGTAAAGCCGGGACGCTGGTAACGATAAAGCCGTCTTCATCCTGTTCCAGAGTAATAGCGAACTTTAAAACACCCTCTTTCACATTGGTTGTATTAGAATTGCCAGGCGTAGGTTTTATTCCATTCTCTATTTCTAATAGTCGAACAGGAAAACCTAGTTTATTAAGAATATGATATGCATATTGCGCATTGAAAAAACCTCGATAAGGCAGCCCTGTTGCCAGGTGAACAGGTTGTTTAATCGGATATTTTAATCCATGAAGTTCTACATAATACCGATTTCTTCCGTCAAATGGTTTAGGAGGGATGCCTCTGGTAGCATCAAGAATAATGTCTCTGCTTATTTCATAGGCATGAGAATCTATTACGAACCTCATAATATAATCCCTTCCTTCTTCTTTCTTTTTTCTTTCTATTATAGAAGCCGGAAAATACCCTGTCAAGAGACATAATCAGTATTCCAAGGATATTGATCAGGCAGATATTTTATACTACAAGGTTTTCAACGATTTTTACCTCCCACTCCCCTCCCCTCCAAACCGTAATAATAAATAGTTGACAACAAAATGCGAGGGGGTGTAAACTAAACTCCCAACACAGAAAAGCGGGAAATACCAGGATAAAGGGAAGGAGGTATGAAGATGTTCAAGAGCAAAGGTGATTACTACCAGAGCCTGTATGAAATAGCGGCGGCGGTGAATTCGGCTCATGAACCGGAAGATGTATTGCACTCCATCGTGGAGACAATCGCAAAAGCTGTCAATGCCAAAGGCTGCTCGCTGATGCTGCTTACCCCGGATAAGAAACTCCTCCTTCATACCACGGCTTACGGCTTGAGCGACTGGTATGTCAGAAAAGGCCCGGTATCGGCAGATAAAAGTATCTCCGAAGCGCTAAGCGGCAAGCCGGTAAATATCATGGATGCCACGGTAGACGAAAGAGTCCAATACCGCGCCCAGGCTAAAAAAGAGGGTATATTCTCCATTCTTTCCGTGCCGATAACGTTAAAAGGGGAAATAATTGGCGTAATAAGGGTGTATACCAGCAAACCACGCCTCTTCGATAAACATGATATTTATTTTATCAGCGCCGCCGCCAACCTGGGCGCCATTGCCCTGGAGAACGCCCGGCTTTATGAGTCTCTCCGGAAAGATTATGATACGTTCAGACAGGAAATCCTGGAATGGCGGGCGGCTCTGGGTTTTGAGTCCATAGCCGAGCCGGATGTGATTCCCGCGGAAGAATTCAGCGAGGCCGTAACGTAAAGTCTAGTAGTCAATTTTACTCATCAGGCGGCGTAATAATAAAATATCTTCCGTCTTCAAGGTGGCACCTTTCTATATACCCCGTGACATCTCTACGAAATGAGTTATCCAGCCTGGTATTTTTTTGGTTAATCAAACCTATATCCAACCTCTAACTGCTGCCGGGTTAAAATACAAAAAGCCCCTGCCTTTTCAATTATACCAGATGATAAAAAGCTGCAAAATACTACCGGGAAAAGATGGCTGAAATTTACCGAATATGATATAATATTTATAGTGGCGATGAAGCTCGCCGAGGACTTTTAAAGCTTCCTGAACCGCAAAACAAAGCTGATAGCTTCTACTGGCATCCCGTCGGTAGAGGCTTTTTTATTGCCTGCCGCCGGGGGAAGCCGCAATAACGGGAGGCAATTTCATATGAGTGAAAACTTCATTCCCCTGGCCATGGGAATCCTCATTCTCCTCGCCAGTCTCATTTCTCTGAAACTGGGGCTGTCCGTAGCTATCATCGAGATTCTCCTTGGTGCAGTCGGCGGTTCCCTCGGATTGCACACGCAGGACTGGATGACCTACCTGGCGGGCTTCGGGGGCATTACTCTCACTTTTCTGGCCGGTACGGAAATAGATACAAGGATGATGAAAGAGAAGTTCAAGGAGAGCTTCCTCATCGGCTTCTTTTCCTTTTTAGCCCCCTTTATTGTTGTAGCCGCTTATACCTATTTCGTCGCTCACTGGAGTTTGCAGGCGTCACTGCTGGCAGGCGTGGCCCTTTCCACAACCTCGCTGGCGGTAGTTTATTCGGTGTTAGTAGAGACAGGACTGTCAAAAACCCAAATCGGCAAACTTCTCATGTCTTCCACGTTCATTACGGATATGGGCACGGCGCTGGCTTTGAGTATTCTTTTTATGAAGCCAACGATTTATACCCTGGTTTTTATCGTGGTTTCCATCGTGGTCATCATCCTGGCGACCAAGTTTTCCCACCTGGTTTTTGATAACGCCCGCTTAAAGAACAAAGTGGTTGAACCGGAGATTAAATACATCTTCCTGTTGTTGCTGGCTTTCATGTTTTTTGCGCAGGTTGGCGATGGTCACGCCGTGCTGCCGGCGTTCGTGCTGGGACTGCTCATGTCTCCGCATTTTAAGGAGACGTCAGGCACGAAGGCGGTCAGGGACAAACTGCGCACGGTGGCTTACGCTGTCATCACGCCGATATTCTTCATCGTCGGCGGGTTAAGGGTATCATTCCCCATGATTTACTCGGCGCTGGGGCTTTTTGCAATCCTGTTCGTTCTCAAGATGGCCAGTAAGTTCGCCGGGGTATTCTTCCTGTCGAAGAAATACATTCCCCACGGAGCTATGTACACAACGCTCTTGATGAGCACGGGCCTTACCTTCGGGACTATTTCCGCGGTCTTCGGCCTGACTTCTGGAATTATCAATCAAGTTCAGTATTCCCTGCTGGTCGGCGTGGTAATCGCCAGCGCGGTAATTCCCACGTTTATCGCGCAGAAGTGGTTTATGCCTGCGCATTCGGAAGATATCGTGGAAATAAACGGGAACGGCGATAAGGATGAACACCTCGCTTTAACGGCGGATGAGAAGCAGTGATGTTTATTTCCCCTTAAGCAGGCCTTCGACTATCTTTACAGAATCACGGACAAATTCGGGGCATCTGGTAACAAACAACCCTTTTTCCCGGGCTTCCGCGGTTTCTTCCGGATTCGTCAAGTTATAACCGAGCAGGTCCGTACAGTTTAACGAGCCGTATAATTCTTTGAACTTGCGGTTGAACTCCGCCGCCAAAGCATTGGTCTTGTCCATACTCTGTCTCGGGTTTTCCATTGGCGGGGGATTAGCCAATCCGAGTACCATGTAAGCGCCGGTAACCGCTCCGCAGATACTGTTAACGCGCATCCCGCTTCCGAAAGCCTGCGCTATAGCTAGCGCCTGGTCTTCCTTCAAACCATATTCTTTACTTAAAGCGCTGAAAACCGCCTGGGCACAATTCGTTTTCCGGCTAAACATATTTTCAAAGGCTTTTTGAGCTTTATCCATAATTATTTCCCCTGAATTAGATGGAAAATGTCACAATATTTTCTTCTGTTTCGCCGCGCGTGCAAGCTTTTCGTCAAACGTAACCAGGGCCGCACCCAGTTTCCGCGCCAGATAAAGATAGCTCGCGTCATAGGAGGTAATGCCCGCATTAACAGAAAGCCGGTAAACTACCGGATGGTCCACTTCAGCCCAGTGAATGGGAATAGCTAAAGCGGTTTTGAGCGCGTCCATTAAAGCTTCAGCCCTGGCGGGATACAAAACCGCTTTCTTTCTGGCGATGTTGGTCAGTTCATAAGCTAATAATAGGGGAGCATGAAGGTCGGCGTCCCTCAAGACTGCCCGGGCTTCGTCCGCCCTCGGTTCTCCGAAACACCATGCTGCAATAACCGAAGCATCCGCAACTTTAACGGACATCCCTCAATTCCCTGATCCACTGCGTGGCTTCGTCTCCGGTTGTCAAATTAAGCTCCCGGAGATGTAATTCTGCTTGTTCTATTGTGAGCTTGGGGACACCCGTAGCCTCTTCAAGAATGGTCATTAGTTCGCCCTGGAGCGAGCGGCGGTTCCGTTTGGCCCTCATGCGCAGTTTTTCCATTAGCTCATCAGGCACATTTTTTAAAGATACATTGACCGGCATATTTTATGCTCCATTATTACTCTCTTTTACATCCATTTTAACACCACTATTATACCTTTTCAACTTCATATTACATTTGGAACTGTTCTATTTCCCCTGAATCAGGGAGAAGAACTCGGCGCGGCTCTTGGCCTGGCTCATCAGCGAGCCCCGCAGCGCGGAAGTTATCATGTTGCTGCCGGGCTTTTTAATGCCGCGCATGATCATGCACATGTGTTCCGCCTGGATGACCACACCTACTCCGGTGGCATTTAAAGCCTGGGAAATAGTATCGGCTATCTGGGTGGTCATGCGTTCCTGTACCTGGGGACGGCGGGCTATCGTCTCTACCACGCGCGCCAGCTTGCTGATACCCACGATGCGCCCCTCTTTATTGGGGATATAACCCACGTGGGCGACCCCGTAAAACGGCAGCAGGTGATGCTCGCACATGGAGTAGAAGGGAATATCCTTAAGCACAACCATTTCCCGGTGCCCCAATTCGAAGTCCACGTCGAGGTCGGCTTTAGGGTCTTTAGACATACCCTGGAAAAGCTCGGTGTACATCTCCGCCACGCGCTGGGGAGTATTTCTGACACCTTCGCGTTTCGGGTCTTCCCCGATAGCCTCCAGGATACTCAATACCGCTTTTTTAATTTTTGCTTCGTCAATCATACACCGCCTCCTTTATAATGTCATTGCGAGCGAAGCGAAGCAATCCGTTAGCTGTACTTAAAATAAAGTGCGGATTGCTTCGTCACTTCTTTCCTCGCAATGACAAATCGTTTATCCCCACCCCAGCGCCTTTTCCACCGCCTGGATGTCCGCCGGAAGCTCCATAATCTTCGGGGCTTTCTTCAATGCCGTTTCCGTGTCCTTGAGGCCGTTGCCGGTGACCACGCAGACGATGACGCTGCCAGTGAATTTTTTACCCTGCTGAGTCAGTTTTATTAAGCCGGCCAGCGGCGCGCAGGAAGCCGGCTCGCCGAAGACGCCCGCCTCCGCCGACATGACGCGCTGGGCGCTGAGTATCTCGTCATCGCTGGCCATATCGATAATGCCGCCGGACTCGTCGCGGGCATTTTCCGCCTGTTTCCAGCTGGCCGGATTGCCGATGCGTATGGCTGTGGCAATCGTTTCGGGCTTTTCGATGGCGTGCCCGCGGACAATAGGGGCGGAGCCTTCCGCCTGGAAGCCGTACATCTTAGGCTTTTTGGTCGATTTCCCCAGCTCAAAATATTCTTTGTATCCCTTCCAGTAGGCGGTAATGTTGCCGGCGTTCCCTACCGGCAGGAAGTGATAGTCCGGCGCGTCACCGAGGACATCGATAATCTCGAAAGCGCCGGTCTTCTGCCCTTCGATGCGGAAAGGATTGAGTGAATTGACCAGTGTCACCGGGTGCCTGTCCGAAAGGCTTCGGACAATTTCCAGCGCTTTATCGAAGTTACCATCGACGGCGATGATTTTCGCCCCGTAAACGATAGCCTGGGCCAGCTTGCCCAGCGCGATTTTCCCGCCGGGGATAACGATGATGCACTCCAAACCAAGGTAGGCGGCATAAGCGGCCGCCGAGGCGCTGGTGTTGCCGGTGGAGGCACAGATAATCGCCTTGCTGCCCGCTTCGACAGCTTTGGCAACGGCCATCACCATGCCGCGGTCTTTAAATGAGCCGGTAGGATTACATCCTTCCAGTTTGAAATAAAGCTCTTTACAGCCGTACTTCTGCGCCAGCCTGTCGCACTTCACCAGGGGTGTATCCCCCTCCCCTATGCTGAACATCGGTGTCTTGCGGGTAACCGGCAGATATTTTTTATATTGAAACAGTACACCTTTTTTCATATCATTTCCTCTCGAATTTCCCCCTTTCGTAAAGGGGGAATTAAAGGGGGTTTTATCCCCCTTCTATTTTCATGTCGTTCCGAGGAGGCGCCGGTCGAACTGGCAGCGACCGTGGGAATCTCTATCTTTGTACTAAGCCTATCATTGAGATTGCCACGCCTCTCGCCTATGGCTTGACGGCTCGCAATGACCGGTACTATCCCCCTTCTATATCCTCGACGCGGATGAAATTAGCTACTTCTTTCACAACGTCGAGCCCTTCCAGTTCGCGTAAGCCTTTCTGCATATCGCGTTCTCGCGCAGGGTGAGTCATAATCACGATTTCCGCCGTCTGCGTCACATCGTCGGACTCCGGCTGTATCGCCGAGGCTATGCTGATAGCGTTATTGCCGAATACCGTGGCAATTTTCGCCAGCACGCCGGGCTGGTCCGCCGCGTTCAGCCTGATATAGTACTGCGTCACGATTTCATCGATAGACTTGATGCTTTTCTTAGAATCGGCTTTCCAGACCGAGATACTGCCGACCCCCAGGACTATCTTCCGCGCTGAAGACACAACATCGGCAATTACAGCGCTGCTGGTAGGCAAAGCGCCGGCGCCCTGGCCCATGAACAGCACCTTGCCCACAAGGTCGCCTTCTACCTGGACGGCATTATAGACGCCGTCCACCTTGGCGATGAAAGAATCCTGCGGAATAAAGACGGGATGCACCCGGGCTTCGATGGAATCGTCATTCTGCTTGGCGATCGCCAGCAGCTTGATAGCGAATCCCAGCTCCCGCGCGTAACGGAAATCACGGCTGGTCAGCCGGGATATCCCCTCGCGGTAAATATCATCGGGGCGCACCTGCATCCTGAAAGCCAGCGAGGCCAGGATAGCCAGCTTGTAGCGGGCGTCATACCCCTCCACATCGTTTTTGGGATTGCGTTCCGCGTAGCCGAGTTCCTGCGCCTGTTTCAGCACAGCGGCAAAGTCGATGCCTTCTTTAGCCATACGGCTCAGGATATAGTTGGTCGTCCCGTTGATAATGGCATAAATGCCGTTGATTTTATTGGCCGTGAGGTCGTGCTTGAAAGGCGCTATCAGCGGTATGCCCCCGCCAACGCTGGCCTCATACTGGAGACCCACGCCGTGCTGCTGCGCCAGGCTTAAAAGTTCGACGCCGTGCTTGGCAATGACCTCTTTATTGGAAGTGACGACATGCTTGCCGCCGGAAAGCGCCCGGCTGATATATTCTCGCGCCGGATTCTCCCCGCCGATAGCTTCAATAACAATATCTATACCGGGCTCATTGAAAAATTCATCATCATCGGTGGTGAGCAGCCCGGCGGGCATTTGTTTAGCCTGCGTACGTTCTAAATCTGATGCCAGGACCTTCACTTTGCGTAAAACCAGGGGACAGCCGACTTTTTCCGCCAGCTCCACCGATTTTTCTTCAAGCACTCTGGCCGTCTGGCCGGAGACCACACCCAGCCCCAGTAATCCGATGCCGATACTTTTTTTATTCATGGCTATTGTCCCTGATATGGATATTCCTTTTCCAACCGTTCCACCGCGAACAACTGCATTTCCTCGGTAACCAGGTCGTTCTCAAGTTTTAAAGCAGGATCCTCTGTCAGTGTGCTAAACCAGTAATTAAACGCTTCAGAGATAAGATAACTTCTATCTTCATCGTTAAGCGCCCGGTCAGCTTCTTTTTCAACTACTTTTACAATCCAGGAGCCCCCCCTGGTCCAGAGTTCTTCTTCCAGGATAGGCTCGCTCCATATACCTGCCGGTGTGGCCTCGTTCCACACGTAGTCATTAAAAGCCTGGGTATAAGTGCTGTTGTCAGCGTTATTAATTACCCCGATGTCGCCGTGCGTATCTTTGGAAAGACTGTACTGGGTATACTGGTCGGCCATATCCCCCAGGCCGGCGGTATTCGCTTCCAGACGGCTCTTGATGTCCATCGCCAGCGCTTTATCGCTTACCAGCAGCGCCTGGACATTTACTTTGCCTTCTTCCGGCCTGTCCACTAGTTTAATGAGCCAGTAGCCCCATTGCTTGTAAGTCTCGTTATCGGTTATGGGCTGGCTCAAATCGCCCGCGTTAGCGCTGAAAGCATAATCCAGCGGAAAGTCCGTGCCCAACATGGTTTTAAGCACTTCCCGGATATGCCAGCCGAAATCACC
This sequence comes from Dehalococcoidia bacterium, assembly GCA_041300405.1. GTDB lineage: Bacteria > Chloroflexota > Dehalococcoidia > Dehalococcoidales > RBG-16-60-22 > Fen-1077. The sequence goes on from JBGLNK010000001.1 coordinate 206,407, forward strand.
CTTATTGACATTCTTGGAATAGTAGTTCTGCGCGTGTTCTTCGGCCAGCGCGGTAAAGTTGCCGCCGCTGACTAACATTTCTCTTATTTCCAGAGCCTGCTCATCGCTCTCCAGCATCATCATCAGGGCATGAACCTGGTCGGCGGTCTTCGTCAAATTCTCCCCGAAGTAGTTATTCTGCAACTGGGCCGCGATCAACTGGTTACCGTAGTAGATTTTGAAAGCCTTATCATCAGGCATACCCATCATTTCCAGGTATTGCTTCGTTTCATTATCGCTGGCTGTAATGCCCAGTTTGGCCGCGCCCTGCCTCATTATCTCGCCCTGCTGCATGTATTGCAGCGCCTCGCCGGCCAGCGTCCAGCCGTTTTTTTCATTATTGGTATCATTTGCCCTGCCGATTTTCATATAATCGATCATGTCACGCATATTGTATTTAACATCGTTTACTTTCAATACGGTCTGGTGCATGGGATAGTACTCGGTAACAATCCACCCGATAACTGGTATCAGGATAATGGCCGCAACTATCACTATCGCCGTGATGAGGATAATGCGCTGCCGCAGCTTCTCCTTTTTCGCATGGGACAACTGCCTGCGGGTATATTCCTTTGGTTTTTCTTCTTTTCTCTTAGCCACAAATTCACCCTTCTAGTTTAGTATTTTATTTTCTGCCTCTTTATTTATAATGCATATGCGCCTTAACATTCAACTCGACGCCTTTTCACCCCATTAAAAAAGCCCAGGTTTTTGTCCTGGGCTCTGGCGCGCCTCCGGAATCATCTGCTAATCTTTATCAAGCTCCGAACTGGAGACACAATGAGCCCGCCCGGGCGCAGTAGTGCCGGATAAATTATTCAGACCAGGCTGTATCTCCAAATTTATAAGAGACAATTCAATCCTCTTAACAGGATAAGTAAAGCGATTATATAACGGCCCGTAAAGGATGTCAATAATTTTATCTAAAAGTAGCAGGTTACGGGCACCTGTAAAAGGTTGTGCTTACGGTTACTTCTTCCAGACGATATGGCACTGCCAGTTGGCCAGGGTCAACGGGAAATCCGACCGGAAATGAGCGCCGCGGCTTTAAGATCGAAGATTTTGGCAATGCCTGTGCCGACGACACCAGGGAACGTATCTTTGCCGCCGGTTACGTTAGTCCCAATGATACGGCCCTGCTTGTTGGCGGTGGAACCCAGCGGCACCAGAGTCTTTTTCCCGGTAATAAGATTTGTAGTTTCGGCGCAGTCGCCCCCGGCATATATATCAGGGTTGCTCGTTTGCAGGTACTGGTTGACCTCTATGCCGCCCGTCTTCCCTATGGTTAAGCCGGCTTCTTTTGCCAGGGTAATGTTCGGTTTGACACCCAGTGAAAGCAGCACCAGCCCCGCTTCATGGGCGGTATCCCCCGTCAGCACTTTGCTCACGCGCCCGGCGCTGTCGCCGCTGAAGCCGGAAACGCGCTGCCCGAAGAAGAGTTTCACGCCTTTGGATTCAAGGTGATTTTCCAGGTGTGCGCCCATGTCGGCATCGAGTAATGTGGGCAGGGGCCAGCCCAGCGCTTCTATCATGGTGACTTTGCAGCCCATTGCCGTGAAGTTCTCCGCCATTTCCATACCTATCAAACCCGCCCCGACGATTACCACCTCTTTTTTTACCAGGGTAGAAATGTATGCCCGGATGGCGTTAGCATCCTGGATATTGGAAAGCGTGAAAATGCCTTTCAGGTCCCGGCCTTCCCACGGCGGTACGGTTGGTACAGCGCCCGTAGCTAAAACCAGCTTGTCATAAAATAAAGGCGAGTGTTGGCCTGTTTTCAGGTCTGCTATTTCCACCGTGTGCGCTTCAGAATTGATTGCCGTCGCTTTAGTGCCGGTGAGCACTGTCATATTGAAGACATCGCGGAAGTAACCGGGCTGCCGGGTGACCATCGCGCTTTCATTAGCGATTACGCCGGAGATGTAGTAGGGCAGGCCGCAGGTAGCGGTTGATAAATTATCTTTCTGCTCGATGAGAGTTATTTTAGCCGCCGGGTCGCAGCGCCGCGCTCTTGCTGCCGCTTTTGGCCCGCACGCTGTCCCCCCGATGACTATGATATGCTTTTGCTCTGACATGATGTTCCTCCGGCTAACTATTATTGTGAGTTTATGATAAAGAATACAATAGAACAAGAACTTATATCTCATTATTAATGTGATTAGGTAAGAAAGTAAAGTAAAAAGTTAAAGATAATGAGTCTAAGGATAAGTTAAAATCATGGCGCAGACGCTTCAAATTTGCATGGCGAAATCACGGGAACAGGCGTATTTAAATCTTGATAGGAACAGGAACGGGATAAAAGTTAAGATATGCTATAATATCTTCATCTCTTCTATTTCAGCCGGTCAGGTGTTTGAAGCAAGAGGCCGAAGTGGACACACCGTTAATAAAAACCAAGCTGAGTATTCCTCCGGCAAGGCCGTCTTTAGTGCAGCGCCCGCGTTTGTTGGAGCGGCTGCAGGAAGGCCTTAGATATAGTCTTGTAATTATTTCAGCCCCGGCGGGTTTTGGCAAAACAACTCTAATAAGCAATTGGGCCCGTGATGTTAACCAGCAGGTAAACACGGCCTGGATTTCCCTTGATAAGGGGGATGATGACCCCAACCCTTTCTGGGAATACCTGGTTGCTTCCGTCAAGACTCTCCGTCCCGCTTCAGGGGATAGCGCCGTGGCTTATCTTCATTCGTCCCGTACACCGCAAGTTGAAACATTGTTATCTATTATAATTAATGAGCTTGCCGGAATTCCTGATGAGTGCGTAATTGTTCTCGATGACTATCAACTGATAAATTCTAAAGTCATCCACGACGGCATTACGTATCTGCTGGAACACCTGCCGTCTCAAATACATGTCGTTATTGCTACCCGCGCCGAACCACCCTTGCCGCTGGCGCGTTTCCGCGGTAAAGGCATGATGCTGGAAATATCCGCCGATGACTTGCGTTTTAACCGGGATGAAGCGGCTGCTTTGTTCAAGGAGATGAAAACTCCCGGCCTTTCCGGTGAAGATATCCGCATACTGGAAAGTCATACGGAAGGCTGGGTAATCGGGCTTAAAATGGCGGCGCTGGCCGCGCAATTGCAGCCGGACATCCCTGAATTTATCCGTGAGTTTACGGGCAACCACCGCTATATCATGGACTACCTGCTTGAAGAGGTTCTCCAAAGGCAATCCGATAAAGTGCAGGAGTTTTTATTGAAAACTTCCGTTTTGGAGCACCTGAATGCTTCCCTGTGCAATGCCGTTACCGGAAACGAGTATAGTCAGGATATACTGCTCGGCCTGGAGAAGGCTAACGTGTTTATCATTCCGCTGGATGAATCACACCAGTGGTATCGGTATGAGCATCTTTTTAGCGAGTTACTCTCGCACCAGGCGGAGAAAGTACTCGGAGCGGTGGTTATCGAACTGCACAAACGTGCCGGCAGGTGGTATGAAACCAACGGCTTTCCGGATGATGCTGTTCACCATGCCATCCTCGCAGGGGACTGGGAAGTCGCCGCCCGGATTATCGATTCAATCAGCAATAAAAGATTGCGCAGCGGAGAGTTTCTGACCGTGCTTAATTGGTATCAACTGATGCCTGAAGATATAATGCAAACGTATCCCCGGCTTCGCAGGTGGTACATTATTGCGCTGACTACAACCGGCCAGCCCGACCCTGCCGAGCTGCAACTGACAAGGCTGGAAAAGGCGACCCAGCTTGATGACGGCATACCGGGAGATTTTGAAACCTTGCAGACCTTAATCGCCATCAGTCGCAAAGATGTCCCCCGGGCAATCGAATTGGGCAAGAAAGCGTTATCGCAATTACCCCCTGATAGACTCGACGACCGCTCTACAGTGGCTGAAATATTGGGTAATATTTATTTTTCCAGCGGGAATTTTGAAGAAGCCGAACCGTTACTTCATGAGGCGTATGTAACCGCGCGCCAGGCGGGTAATAATATCGTTGCCGTGCCCGCGCTCAGCAAGTTGGGCTATATGAAAAAATGGGGAGGTAAACTACACGAATCGTTTGGGCTGTATCAGCAGGCTCTGGAATTAGCCGGGGAATCGCCCGCAGGTTATGTTTCTCACCAGTGCCTGGGCGACCTTTATTACGAATGGAACGACCTGAAAGCGGCGGTATATCATGTTCAGCAGGCAATCGAGCAAATCAAGATTGGCGGAACCACGTTTTTACTGGTCCAGCTGCATGAAATGCTGGCGAGTTGCCTGCTGGCCCAGGGGGATAAGGCCGGAGCCGGGGAAGTATTTGAAAAAGCCTGCCGGATTGCGCATAACAACAGTTCGGGCAGCATCCGCGCCGAACATGCCGCCCGCCACATCTTTTTAGCCCTCAGGCAGGATGATTTAGCCACCGCTTCGCAATGGGGAAATACATTGGCCGGGGATATTGACTTCCTGGCTTATGATTTACGCCATGCCGGTATAAGTCTGTTATTAGCGCAGGGTCAAAAGACCGCCGCGGCGGAAGCATTGCATAGCATATACGCGGATTCTATTAAAGATAAAATTCAACCGAATTCCGTGTTGGGACGTCTTTACCAGGCACTTTCTGCAGATACACAGGAATCCGCCCTTGAGTTCCTTTCCGGTGCTTTGACCATGGCAGAGCCGGAGGGCTATATCCGCACTTTCATTGACAGAGGAAAGCTGCTGGTTACCCTATTAAGAAAAGCCCTTTCCAGGGGAATTACGCCGGAATATACCGGCAAGCTGCTTAATATTATAGAAGCTGAAGAGGGGCGGAAACGCGCGTTAAAAAGCGGGGAGAATTTGCTCTCGCCTCATCAAGCTATCCTTAGCGGGCGTGAACTGGAAGTATTAAAACTCATGGCAGAGGAACTCTCCAACCAGCAGATTGCCGAAAAATTGTTCATCAGCACGGGTACCGTGAAAATACATGCCCATAATATCCTGGAAAAATTAGGTGTTAAGGCGCGGACTCAGGCCGTGGCTCGCGCCCGGGAAATCAATCTTATCTAGCCTTTTGGTTCTTAAACCGGCCGTTAATCCCTCTCCATAACTTTTTTGGTAAATGTGTTTTCAACTTCATCGGTTTGTGTTTATCATGCCGGAAATATATCCCCGGATATATCCTGGATATATTCAAACTGCAGCCTGCCCGATGTTACCATTAAAGTAGTTAAACAGTTATTCGATGGTAAAGGAGGAATATATGGCACTGCAACTGGCAATCGCAAACAAAATATATCGGCATAAACCTGCCAAACCGGTAACCGAAAGAGTGGATGAAGAATTCAATATCAATATCTATAATGAAAACTGGGCTTCCGCAGCAATCCAGTCGAATCTGTCCTTCTGTGATGAGCGGCGGTTAGGGCTCTGCCGGCAAAATAATTCCAAAAGCATAACCACCGGGAATTATATTGAAGGGGCGATTATCGACCTTATCAGCAATACGTTTACTCCATAATATAAGTAACAAGTTGAGAACAGTATCAAGATAAAAAGCGAGGTATATATGAAACGACCGGAGAAAATACGTAAACCGGAAGAAGCCGATAAAGTGAAAAAATACACACGGACAGAAAAAGCTATCATGGATATTATCCTCAGTAAATGGTAATTTACCGGGCAGCCGCGCCTGCCTGTATCTTAAGTAAGTACAAATTGGTGTATTGAGATTTTCTATAATTCACTACCCCGGTTCAGACCATAAAAGAGGGGAATTTTTACGCTCTCCTCTTTTTATTTTATCCCTCGATGCAAGGCGTCTTTTTAAGGAGAGCCCCAGATATTTTCTTGACACCCCGTTCCCGTTTACGTCACACTACTATTATGTCTGATAATTTCCAAATCATAATCATTGGCGCGGGAGCGGCGGGAATGATGGCCGCCGGACGGGCGGCGGAACTGGGCGCAGGAGTGCTTCTATTAGAAAAGATGGAGTGCCCTGGTAAGAAAATCATTATCTCCGGCAACGGGCGCTGTAACTTGACTAACAGCCGGGATACGGACAGTTTCATCGCTCAGTTCGGTCCCAACGGGCGCTTTCTCTACAACGCGTTCAGCCGGTTCTTCCGCGATGATTTGCTGGCTCTCATGCGCCGTTATGGAGTCGAATGTAAGACCGAGCCGGATGGCAGGATTTACCCGGTTACGGATAATTCTCGCGACATCCTGCGTGCCTTCGAGCGCTATGCAGCTGACGGCAGGGTAGCTGTGCGGTGTGGTGTCAACGTCACCAGTGTGCTTTCTGAGAACGGCAGGGTAACCGGAGTGCAAACTGCCAAGGGGAAAATACCGGCGTCCGCGGTCATCGTAGCCGCCGGAGGCTCGTCTCACCCGCAGACCGGCTCTACCGGCGATGGTTTCAATATCGCTGCGGCGCTGGGGCATACGATTGTTAAATTACGTCCGGGCCTTGTCCCGCTTGTAGTTACCGATATTAAAAGGGCTAAACAGATGCAGGGCGTCAGTCTCCACAACGTGCGCGTAACTGCGTTCCGGTGCCCGGCGGAAAAAATCGATTCCTCTCTCGTACCTGGAGTGGATGCCGGGCGGGGTATCGACGGAAAACAACCCAGGCCGCCCATCATCGAAAGCCGTACCGGTGACGCTATCATAACGCATTTTGGCCTTAGCGGCCCTGTTATCCTGGAGATGAGTTTTGCTATTGTGGATGCGCTTGAAAAAGGCCCCGTGAGCGTTTTTATCGACCTTATGCCCGGCAGGGATAGTAACATGCTCCGGAAAGAACTCCAGCAGATGTTCGATAATTTCAGCAAACGTACTTACCGGAATATCGTCAGGGATTTATTGCCGCCGAAGCTAGCAGAACTGTTTATGTGTATGACGGATGTGCCGCTCGAAAAACTGGGCAGCCAGATTACATCGGAAGAACGCGAAAGGCTGTTGAATCTGCTGAAATCATTACGGTTCGATATTAAAGACGCTTATTCCATGCCGACCGCCATAGTGACATCCGGTGGGGTTTCGCTCAAGGAAATTGACCCGCGCACCATGGCTTCCCGGATGGCAGCAGGGCTTTATTTTTGCGGGGAGGTTATGGATGTGGCTGCCGGGACCGGCGGATATAATTTGCAGGCCGCTTTCTCAACGGGTTATGTGGCGGGGGAAAGCGCGGCATCATTTATTCTCCCGGTACGTTGACGCCGAATTCCTTCAAGGTTTCCGCGAGAGCGCACAATGGTAATCCCACGACATTGAAGTAATCGCCCTCGATTTTCTCCACGAATGCCGCCCCAAGCCCCTGGATGGCGTACGCGCCCGCTTTATCCAGCGGTTCGCCGGTTTTCACATACGCTTCTATTTCTGTCTCCGTAATCCGCTTCATATAAACGGTGGTTTCCACGCTGTGCGTGGCGACTTTGCGGGTAAGTGTATCCAGGACGGTATAACCGGTGATTACGCTGTGCGCTTTGCCGCTCAACCCGGTGAGCATAGCGCGGGCTTTACTTTCTGAATGCGGTTTGCCGATTATGCAGCCGCCGATGACCCCGATAGTATCAGCGGCGATAATAATGGCGTCAGGATATCTGCCGGCTGCTGATTCGGCTTTTTTAAGCGAGATTTCTTTTACGAGCCGGTGCGGTTCTTTCCCTGTAAAACCTGTATCTTCCTGTACGCGGGTGTCTACCGTGAATTTAAGACAAAGCTGTTCCAGCAGCGCCTTCCGGCGCGGGGAAGCCGAGGCCAGGATGATCTTCTTCATACACTAATACGGGATACCGCAAGATAAAAACGAACCGACTTGCGGATGTTCTAGCATTAATCGATTATAACATTTCCGGGTAAATTTGTATCCGGATGTTCAAATACTCGATGAGCTGTATATAGAAATTTATACTTTATCCCATCGGTTAGTAAAGCATAAATTGGTTCTCTCTATCGCCCCTCAAAACGGAATGAAGTTTACAAAGTATGCCTGAAAAGTGTTAAATGTTTGTGAATGAAAACTTCTTTCCCGGAAAGATACGGCCCGTGGGCATTGATTACCGGCGCGTCGCGGGGACTCGGCGCTGAATTCGCCCGCCAGTGCGCTGAACGGGGACTCAATGTAATTCTAATCGCCACTAATGCTGCTTTACTGAAAGAACGGGCTGATTCTATACAAAAGGACTACGGTGTTGAAGTCAGGACAATAGCGCTTGACCTCAGCGGTGAAGATATATTACAGGAAATTACGCCTGTCACTGATTCATTGGAGATTGGTTTGCTGGTGAACAATGCCGGTTTTTCATTAGTCCATCCCTTTCTCGATAGTCCCCTTGACCAGCTTGAGAAGCAGCTGCACGTCAACGCGCGGGCCGGGCTCATTTTGGCCCATCACTTTAGCAGGAAGATGGTTGAGCGGAGGCGTGGGGGTATCATTTTCCTTTCTTCCGGTTCGGCACTATACGGGACTGCGTACTGCGCTAATTATTCAGGAACAAAAGCCTATAACCTGATAATCGCTGAGAGCCTGTGGCATGAGCTTGGCCGATATGGAGTTGATGTGCTGGGATTTATGGCAGGTTCGACGAAAACACCCGGCTGGGACGCCGGTGAGCCGAAGTCGTGCCGGTTCGTGAAGGTGATGGATGTAAAGTCGGCGGTTGCAGAGGCACTGAATGCTTTGGGAAAGCGCCCGAGCGTCATTGCCGGGAAATCCAACCGGCTGGGGTTCTTTATCCTGGGGAAAATGATGTCCCGCAGCCGGGCTATTCGTATTGTCAGCGGTTCGATTAATAAGATATTCGGACCGTTCGATGACGGTGTTTGAAGGTTACAGATTAGAAATATGGAGGTTGATGCCGATGCCTGTATTTGATCCTGATATCGTTCATCAGTGCGCTTTGGAATGTCTCGGCAAGCCTAAGCCGCAGATGTTTGATGATTTCGCAAAGGCTCTCGCGGTCCACTATCCGAAAGTGCTGGATTTTTCTCAACCCTGGATATACAGCATAGCCGGAGGCGCGATGATCCAGATGAAGCTCTATTATGCTTCCATGACCGAATATATAATGATCTGGGGGACCCCAATCGGCTCCGAGGGCCATTCCGGACGGCATTTCACCGGGTTCTGGGATACCATCATCGACGGAGAGACCTGGTACTACGGTGAAGGCCAGTTTGAAAAGACGCTCTATAAGCCCGGCGACCGCATATATGTCGGTCCGGGCCAGGCTCGCGCCATGAATTTTACCAACGGCGTATGGGCTGTGGAATACGCGCGGGGTTTCTTGCCTCTGAGCATGCCTTTCGGGATTGCCGAGGAAATATTCATTTGCCTCGACTTTCTGACTGCGTTTCAGACGGTTAGCCTTTACACCGACCTCACAGCCCAGAGTATCGGCCATAGGCTGGGGCCTTTTAAATTTATTACAAAACCCATCAGTTATATCGCGCATAAGGTAACAAAAGCGCTGGAACCGGCTCCGGAGGTTAAAGAAATCCCAAAGAAGAATATCCATTGGTTCCAGCGGGACAAATAACTAGACATAACATCCGGGTTCAACCGGGAATCGGGTTTCTTTAAAGAAATACGCAGTGGCTGTTATCGGGCTGAAACGAAATACGCAAACAGATAAGAATATTAGACATTAAGTGGCAATTGACAAAGATATGGGAAATACGTTATAATATACTTTAAGAAACGTTTAGAAGCATAGACAAATGCGAAATAGCTACTATTATTACATCTATATGTATCTGGAACGTCCCAATAAAATGGGGGGCTCGGTTGTAACTTAAAACTTAACCTGAAGGTAAAATAAAAAGAAAACTGCTGAGACCCTTCCATGTGAAGGGTCTTAATTTTTATGTATACAAGCCACACCGGCTTATTAAGGAGAAATTAAGAAATGATTATCATGAACAGCGGCGCAAAAACAGAAGAAGTAAACCGGGTTGTCGAGGAAATAAAAAAGAAAGGGTTGCGCGCGGATGTATCGCGGGGTGAATTCCGCACTATCATCGGCATTGTCGGCGATGAAACAAAAGTAGACTTTGACCGCCTTGCCGCTCTGCCGGGCGTTAAAGATGTCAGGCCGGTGGAAGCGCCTTATAAGCTTATCAGCAGGGAATACGGTGAAGCGCTGGCCGGCAGGGAACACCCCGGAGAAATCAAGATAAAGAATGTAGTTATCGGCGGACAGGAACCGGTCTTCATTGCCGGGCCGTGCTCAATAGAAAGCAAGCAGCAATTCGATAAAATAGCCGAGGCCGTGAAAAAAGCCGGCGCTCACATCCTTCGGGGCGGTGTCTTCAAGCCGCGCAGTTCCGTCCATTCCTGGCAGGGCATCGGGTCGGAAGGTGAAGAAATGGCGGAGGAAGCTCTCTCCTGGATGCGTGAAGCCGGTGACCGCCTGGAAATGCCGATTGTTACTGAAGCCATCGGGCATGAGTCTCTTAAAATCGTAGCGAAATACGCGGATATTATCCAGATAGGTTCCCGCAATATGTACAACCAGGACCTCCTCCAGGCCGCCGGGCGGACGGGTCTCCCGGTGCTTTTTAAACGGCACTTCGGGGCCGGCATCGAGGAATTCCTGTCTTTTTCTGAATATATCGCGTCTGAAGGTAACTCGAAGATAATCCTGGTTGAACGCGGCATGCTGCCAGTTGGTAAAGGTAAAAACTACACCCGCTATTCTCTCGACCTTGCCGCCGTACCTGCCATCCAGAAGGAAACATTCCTGCCCGTTCTCGTCGACCCCAGCCACGGCACCGGCCGGCGGGACCTTATCCTGGATATGTCTTGCGCGGCGATTGCGTGCGGCGCCGAGGGGCTGATGATTGAATGTCACTCTAATCCGGAAGAAGCCATTGTCGATACCGCCCAGCAAATAACACCTGATGAATTAAAACAGGTCATCGAGACCTGCAATAAAATCCATAAGCTCGTCGGTGAAAGTAAAAAAAGAGCAAAGGAAGCGGCGATATGAAGATAGCAATAATCGGGGGCGGGGGGAAAATGGGGCAGTGGCTCTGCCGCTTTTTACGGGAAGAAGGACTAGACATAATCCTGGCAGATAACGATAAACAAAAGCTGAAAGAAACCCGAAGTCCGAAAGGCGTAGAGATTGCCGAGAACAGCCGGGAAGCGGTGGGCAAAGCGGATGTTATTATCATTTCTGTACCCATCGGCAGCTTCGAGGCAGTAGTCAGGGAAATAGCCCCCTTTATCCGGCCGGAGCAAATCGTTATGGATATTACATCCATTAAAGCCGCGCCGGTGGAGATTATGCATAAATATATCAAGAAGGGCATGATACTCGGCACTCATCCGCTCTTCGGGCCCGGCGTAAACGGTATTCGAGGGCAGAATTTTGTTTTGACACCTGCTAACGAAAAAGAGAAAGCTTTAGCCGCTAAGTTAGAAAAATATCTGGCAGAGCGCGGCGCCAGCGTCAAGTGCATGGCGCCTGAGGCGCACGACAGGATGATGGCGGTGACGCAGGGATTGTCCCATTTTGTGGCGATTATTTCCGCTGACGCCTTGTCCGGCCTCGGGAAAATTGAGGAAATGAGAGAAGTTTCCACGACGACTTTCGGGATTTTCCTTAATTATATTGAGAGCGTTATCGGGGAAGACGCGCCGCTAGAGGACAGCGTTTCCTCTGTCGTACTGGGCGATTATACGCAAATAAAGGAAGGTGATGAGGTCAAGTGCACCGGGCGTATTGCGGAAGTCCCGGTAGGCAGCGCCTTGATTGGACGCGTTGTCGACCCGCTGGGCCGCCCGATTGACGGCAAAGGTGTTATCAGGACGGAAAAGACCCGGCCTATTGAGCGCGTCGCTCCCAACGTGGTACTGCGTGCCCCGGTAGACACGCCTGTGCAGACCGGCATCAAGGCTGTGGACAGCATGTTCCCCATCGGGCGCGGTCAGCGCGAGCTTATCATCGGCGACCGTTCTACCGGAAAGACTTCTATCGCCGTCGACGCTATTATCAACCAGAAGGGCGGCGATTTGATTTGTATTTACGTGGCCATCGGTCAGAAGGTATCCCAGGTAGCGCGTATCGCTGCCACTTTAGCGGAGCACGGAGCCATGGAGCACACCATTATCGTCGCCGCCAGCGCGTCGGAATCCGTGGCTCTGCAGTATCTGGCGCCTTATACCGGCTGCGCCATGGGCGAGGAGTTCATGGAGCAGGGCAAGGATGTGCTGATTGTCTACGATGACCTTTCCAAGCACGCCTGGGCTTACCGGCAGCTTTCACTGCTGCTGCGGCGTCCGCCGGGCCGTGAGGCTTATCCCGGCGATGTCTTTTACCTGCACAGCCGTTTGCTGGAACGCGCCGCTAAATACGATAAACAGTACGGCGGCGGCTCGATGACCGCCTTGCCTATTATTGAAACGCTGGCCGGTGACGTCTCGGCCTATATTCCCACCAACGTTATTTCCATCACTGATGGTCAGCTTTATCTGGAATCTGATTTGTTTAACGCCGGCATCAAGCCCGCTTTGAACGTCGGTATCTCTGTCTCGCGCGTAGGCAGCAAGGCGCAGACCCCCGCCATGAAGCAGGTTGCCGGGCGTCTTAAGCTGGATATGGGACAGTTCCGCGAGGTAGCGGCCTTCGCCCAGTTCGGTACCGCCGAGCTTGATAAAGCCACTCAGCAACAGCTTGAGCGTGGTCTGCGCATACAGGAAATTTTAAAGCAGCCGCAATTCGCCCCTGTGCCCGTTGAAAGGCAGGTCATGATTCTTTACGCGGTCATTAACGGATATATGGATGATATCCCGCTGGAAAAAGTGGCCGCTTTTGAAGCCGGTTTCTATAACTTCGCCGATTCCGGCTATGCCGGTTTGGGCAAGTCCGTCGCGCAAACTAAAGCTCTCAGTAAACAAGACGAAGAAACACTGAAAAAAGCCATCACCGAATTCAAACAGGGATTTGGGAAGTAATTCTCCCTTAGTCCCTCCTTACGAAAGAGGGAGACAGATTAGATTACGACCTAAATATGAGGTTTACACGGTCATCCTCTCCCTTTCGTAAAGGGAGAGTTAGAGAGGGATTTTAACAGCAGCGGTAGAAATAAAGTATAGTAAAGTGTAGTGTAAATCATGCCGGATATCCGTAAAGTAAAACGCCGTATTAAAGGCATCCAGAACATCGCCAAGATTACCCGCGCGATGGAAATGATTGCCGCATCCAAGATGCGTAAAGCGCAGGAGCGCGGTCTGGCCGGCCGCCCTTATTCGGAAAAAATACGCCAGGTCATCTCTGACCTTGCCGCTTTACCGGAAACCACCACCCAGCATCCCCTCCTCAAGGTATGTGATTCGAAAAACATCATTCTTGTGCATATCACCCCTGACCGGGGACTCTGCGGCGGCCTTAACGCTAACCTGAACCGCCGCATGGCGCTCTTTATCAAGGAAGTGGCTTGTCCGGTCAATGTCATTGCTGTCGGGCGTAAAGGGCGTGATTTCGCGGCGCGCGCCGGTCTGAATGTCAGCGCTGAATTCACCGGTCTCGGCGATAATCCCGGATTCCTGGATACCGTGCCCATTTCCCATATCATTATTGATGAATACAGTAAAGGCGCCATCGGCAAGGTCTATATCTCTTATGCCAGGTTTGTTTCTACGATGGTGCAGGTGCCCGATTTAAAGCAGTTGCTGCCCGTGCAGCCGGCCCCCTTGCCCGCCGGACAGAACGTGGATTATATTTATGAACCCGGCGCCGAGGCGGTTTTAAGCGGACTGCTGCCGCGCTTTGTAGAGATGGAAATTTATCATGCTATTCTGGAGTCTATCGCCAGCGAGCAGTCGGCGCGGATGGTGGCCATGCGCAGCGCTACCGATAGCGCCACTGAACTCATCGGCGATTTAACGCTTCTATATAACAAGGCTCGGCAGGAAGCCATCACCCGTGAACTTCTTGATATCACCGGCGGTGTGGCGGCGCTGGAATCCTGACAAAATATGGACTTTATTTGAGCATCCTCTCCCTTTTGTAAAGGGAGAGTTAGAGAGGGATTTAACCAAAGTGAGGTTATTATGGCTAAAGGAAAAGTATCTCAGGTAATCGGTACGGTTGTTGACGTTGAATTTCCGCCTGATGAACTCCCTGCGCTTTTTAATGCCGTCGAAATATCGATGGGTAAAGAAAAAATCGTTTTGGAAGTGCAGGACCATCTCGGCAATAACTGGGTGCGCTGTCTTTCGCTTTCCCCCACGGACGGCCTCGAGCGCGGCGCTGAAGCTGTAGATACTGGCGCGGCTTTAAGCGTGCCGGTTGGCCGGGCTACTCTGGGGCGGCTTTTCGATGTCATGGGCACCCCGCTGGATAACCTCGGCGAAGTAAAAACCGGCGAACATTGGCCTATTCACCGCTCGCCGCCAACTTTTGAAGAACAGGAAACCAGTACGCAGGTATTGGAAACAGGCCTTAAAGTGATTGATCTTATCGCGCCGTTTACCAAGGGCGGCAAGATTGGCGCTTACGGCGGCGCCGGCGTGGGCAAGACGGTTATTATCCAGGAGCTTATCCGCAACGTCGCCACTATGCACGGCGGTTTTTCCGTGTTCACCGGCATCGGCGAGCGCTCCCGTGAAGGCAATGACCTCTGGCGGGAAATGAAAGAGTCCGGCGTCATCGATAAAACCGTCATGGTCTTCGGGCAGATGAATGAGCCGCCCGGTGTCCGCCTGCGCGTTGGTTTGACCGGTCTGACCATGGCAGAGTATTTCCGTGATGTCGAAGGGCAGGACGTCCTCCTCTTTATCGATAATATTTACCGCTATACCCTGGCCGGTATGGAAGTCTCGGCGCTGCTGGGGCGTATGCCCTCGGCGGTAGGCTACCAGCCCACCCTCGCCACGGAAATGGGTGAGTTGCAGGAAAGGATTGCCTCCACCCGTAAAGGTTCGATTACTTCCTTCCAGGCTGTTTATGTTCCCGCTGATGATTATACCGACCCCGGCGTGGTAACCACTTTCGGTCATCTCGATGCCGTGGTGGCGCTGGAAAGGTCCATCGCCGAGCAGGGTCTCTTTCCCGCAGTTGACCCCCTTACCTCTACCTCCCGCATTCTTGACCCCAAGATTCTCGGACAGGAGCATTACAGCGTTGCCCGTGAAGTGCAGCGCGTCCTGCAGCGCTATAAAGACTTGCAGGATATCATCGCTATCCTTGGTATCGAGGAATTAAGCGAGGAAGACAAGATGGCCGTCGCTCGTGCGCGCCGCATCCAGCGGTTCCTCTCTCAGCCGATGTTTGTCTCCGAGGTCTTTACCGGGCGGCCCGGTAAATATGTCAAGGTCGCTGATACCGTCCGCGGCTTTAAGGAAATACTCGAAGGTAAATACGATGACCTGCCCGAGCAGGCGTTTTATATGGTCGGCGGCATTGAAGAAGTGCCGGAAGCCGCCAAAAAACTGGGAGCTATGTCCCGTGTCTAACATCAAGCTTGAAATCGTTACCGCCGAACGCATTGTTTTCTCCGGGGAAGTTGATGAGATTGTCGCCCCCGGCGTGGAAGGACAGCTTGGCATACTGCCGCACCATGCGCCCCTGATGACCATGCTCCAGGCTGGTGAATTGGTAGCTAAAAAAGGCGGGCAGGACGAGATTATGGCTATCGCCGGCGGCTTTCTGGAAGTGCGCCCGGACAGGGTTATCGTCCTGGCAGACGCCGCCGAACGCGCTGAGGAAATTGACATAAAACGCGCCGAAACCGCTAAAAAGCGGGCGGAAGACCGTCTGCGCGATAGGAAAGCGATTGGCCTGGATGAAGCCTCCGCCGAGGCCGCTTTAAAGAGAGCCCTCGCGCGTCTTTCTGTAGCGGAAAAAATTCAGCAGCGCCGCAAGATGTAATTCAATTGTTTCATTCCCCGCACAACCGGAATCCAGCATTTCTTGAGGCTGTCCGAAAAGGCAGAATTGTCATGTTGAGCGTAGCGAAACATCTCGGTGTGGGGTGGATTTAGCTACATTTCCGCCCCACCCCGAGATACTTCAATCGCTTCGCTCCTTCAGTATGACAGTTTTCGGACAGTCTCATTAGAGAGAGGGATAACCAGCGAAACATACGCGGCAGAAATTTGTAAAATCCTGGCTGAAGGGTAACCACGCTCCCGTCATTCCCGCGAAAGCGGGAATCCAGTCCATTTATCGTACCATCCCCACGAAAGCCTGCCCGGTACTTGATATGGGATCGGGCTCTATCATCTTATATCTTGTCATTCCCGCGAAAGCGGGAATCCATGTCGGTAAATGAAAGGATAAAAAATGGTAGCTGACCGCTTTTCTCACCTGTGACAAAATCCTGTTTACACTTCTCCCGGATTCACTGTATACTGGTGTTGTCCTTGCCCCCTTCCTGTCTTCCCCCTTAGAAAAGTTTTACAGTAAAAAATATTTACAAAACGAATGAAGCTGAATCAGTAAAAAAACGCTAATATATTACAAAACGAAGCGAAGCTAAACCAGGAAAATGCCGGTGAAAATAACCAAACGAATCAAAGCTGAAAAATAAAAACAAATACCCCTATTAGCTACAAATTGTTTTCTTTTTAAGAAACAGTGTTTTAACAAAACCAATCAAAGCTATCCTTCCACTACCTCTTCTCTTAAGAAGAGTCCCGCTCCCTTAAAATGACAAGGGAGGCCGATTTCTAGTAAAATATACTAGGAATGACTAAACAGGTAACAGTACCGGAGCCCGGCGTACGGGAATTAGCCCACCGGCTGGCTTTCAAGCTTGCCCGCGAGCAATTATCTGCTATATCTGGTATTGATGAGCAATGCCGGAAAAGCGGGGCTGAATACCTGCCGGACCGCAAGATAATAACCATTGAACATCTGCACCGGACTTATAATATCAGTTACCCCGATGGGGAGGTAACGCTGTCCGGCTCTGGTGAAGCCGTGCCGCTAAGAGACAAAATCCTGTTGCTGCACTATCTCACGCGCGCAAAGGGCACGCCGCTGACGGGGAAAATGATAACCTATAAAGAGCTGCACGACGGCCTGAATTACTACCCGACCTTTTTCAAACGGGCGATAGAGCCCGTCGTTAAACGCTATAAGGACGAACCGCAAAAACTGATCGGGGCGGGGCGGCAGATGGGCGGGGTAAAAGCCGATTACGGCGATGCGGGCGTAACCATACCGGCCTTTCCGCGTGTGCCGCTGACCTTCGTCCTGTGGCAGGGCGACAAGGAATTTGCCGCGGACGGGAACATCCTGTTCGACAGCACCATTTCCGATTATCTGCCGACCGAGGATATTACAATACTGAGCGAAGTCATTGCCTGGCGTCTGGCCAGGCTCTAGAAAGATGGAGGTGATTCCCCTGGCTACTGATACATTAACCAAAGCAGACATACAGGACAAGATGAAGGAAATATTCGCGCGGCATAAGGGTGAAAAGCACGAACTAATCACCGTACTGCAGGAGACACAGGAGCAGTTCCGCTACCTGCCCGCGGCCGCCATGAAGGAGATTTCCGCGTTTCTGAACGTGTCGGAAAGCACCATCTACGGCGTCAGCACGTTCTACGCCCAGTTTAAATTGACTCCCCTGGGCAAGAAAGTGATACGTGTCTGCCGCGGCACCGCCTGCCACGTGCGCGGTTCCGGCAAGGTGCTGGCAGAGGTGGAAAAGCGCCTCGGCATACAGGCCGGCGAGACCACTGCCGACCTCGAATACACGCTGGAAACCGTAGCCTGCATCGGCGCCTGCGCGTTAGCGCCGACGATGACAATAGATAACGAGACCTACGGCAAGATGACGACCAAGAAAGTCGCGGAGGTTTTAGGTGACTATAACAAATCAGCATAACGGCAAGAAGCGTACGATATATATCTGCCAGGGAACGGGCTGCGTTTCCGGCAAATCACTGGAACTGACTGAAGCGCTGAAAAAAGCTATCGATGAAAAAGGGCTTACCGATGTCATCGTGGACTTTACCGGGTGCCACGGCTTCTGCGAGCAGGGGCCGGTAGCCATTGTCGAGCCGGACGGCATCTTTTATGCCCACGTGACCCCGGATGACGCCGCGGAAATCGTAGAATCACATTTTGTTAACGGGAAACCGGTCGAGCGCTTATATTATAAAGACCCAACCACGAACCAGCCGGTACCCCACCATAAGGATATCAAGTATTACGCCATGCAGCAGCGCATTATCCTGCGCAACTGCGGCCGCATTAACCCGGAAAGAATCGAAGACTATATCGCCACCGGCGGT
This sequence comes from Dehalococcoidia bacterium, assembly GCA_041300405.1. GTDB lineage: Bacteria > Chloroflexota > Dehalococcoidia > Dehalococcoidales > RBG-16-60-22 > Fen-1077. Next base: position 224,631 of record JBGLNK010000001.1, read on the forward strand.
TATGAATCGCTGAAGAAAGTTGTCAAGGAAATGACGCCGGAACAGGTCATCGCGGAAGTAAAGAAATCAGGCCTGCGCGGGCGCGGCGGCGCTGGTTTTTCCACCGGCACGAAATGGGAATTTTGCCATAACAGTAAAGCCGACCAAAAATACATGATTTGTAACGCCGATGAGGGCGACCCCGGCGCTTTCATGGACCGCAGTACCATGGAAGGCGACCCTCATACCGTCCTCGAAGGCATGACTATTGCCGCTTACGCCATCGGCGCTTCAGAAGGATATGTCTACATCCGCGCCGAATACCCGCTCGCCGTAAAGCGCGTGCGGCTCGCCATCAAGCAGGCCGAGGAAAAAAATTTAAGCGGTAAAAACATACTGGGAACCGATTTCACCTTCAATATCCACATCAAGGAAGGCGCCGGCGCTTTTGTCTGCGGCGAGGAAACCGCGCTCATGGCCTCCATCGAAGGCAAGCGCGGCATGCCGCGTTCCCGTCCCCCGTTTCCGGCGGTTTCAGGGCTGTGGGGTAAACCGAGCAATATCAATAATGTAAAGTCGCTGGCCACCGTGCCGGTAATTATCTCCAAAGGGGCGGACTGGTATGCCTCCACAGGCACTGAGAAGAGTAAGGGCACGGCTGTTTTTGCGCTGACGGGTAAGATTGCCAACAGCGGGCTTATCGAAGTGCCGATGGGCATCACCCTGCGCAAGATTATCACCGAAATAGGCGGCGGCGTTCCCGGCGGCAAGCAATTTAAAGCCGTGCAATGCGGCGGGCCGTCCGGCGGCTGCCTGCCGGCTGAACATCTCGATAAATCGGTGGACTACGAAGCGCTGGCCGCGGCGGGCGCAATGATGGGCTCCGGCGGCATGGTGGTGATGGACGAGGATACCTGCATGGTGGACGTAGCGCGCTACTTCCTCTCATTCATACAGTCGGAATCCTGCGGTAAGTGCGTCCCCTGCCGCGTGGGCACCAAGCAAATGTTAACTATCCTGGAAAGGATTTGCATCGGCGAAGGCAAACCGGAAGACATCGAGACACTACAGAAACTCGCCGACGATATCAAGGCAGGGTCGCTCTGCCAGCTGGGACAAACAGCGCCCAATCCCATCCTCACCACATTGCGCTATTTTAAAGACGAATATGAGGCGCACATCAATGAAAAGCGCTGTCCCGCTTTGGCCTGCCAGAAACTGATTAACTTTTACATCCTGCCGGATAAGTGCCAGGGTTGCGGCACCTGCGCGCGCGCCTGCCCGGCCGAGGCCATCACCGGCGGCAAGCGCATGGTGCACGTCATCGACCAGGATAAATGCGTCAAGTGCGGCACCTGCATAGAATCGTGCCCGCCGAAGTTTTCATCCATCGTTAAAGTGTCCGGCAAGAAGCTGGATGTGCCGTCCGTGCCGACGCCGGTAAAAGAAAAACCGAAAGCGCCGTCTCCGACGGTTGAGAACAAGTAGCTGATTGCTGTCAGCTATTAGCTGTTAAAAATAAAGGCGGGTTGCGTTCCCGGTAGAATCCGGAGCAGCCCGCCGGTTTTTTAACGGGGCAGAGTGCGAAACCCTTCTCTTATCTCCCCTTACAGGGGAGACGATCAATTTGATAATGAATATCACTAACAAATGAAAAATTACTTCTGTTTGATGTTGAAAGCTACTTAAGTTATTTAAATACGAAATAGTATGAAAATACGCCGCTAAGCAAGCAGAAATACCAGTTAATATCTCATACCCCGGTTATTACAGCCGTGCTTTCCATTCACCAAACCCCCGGAAACAGAGCCTTGCGCTCCGGGGGATAATCAGGGAAAGTGGTTTTATACCAGGCATGATTGGCCCGCGCGCGCGGCAGCAGGTTGGCGATAGTCCAGAAAGCGAAAACCATCCCCGGCCACGACCAGGTAGCTACCGCCCAGCCTATCCAGATAGTAATCTCACCCAGGTAATTAGGGCTGGATACCCAGCGGAACAAGCGGTCATTGGAAATTTTATAGCCCGTTTCACCGGCTTGGCGCAAGCCGCGCAGTACCTGGTCGGCCCTGCGGTTGATGACAAATCCGGTAATGAATAACGCCGCGCCCACAATAAAACGCGGATCGTAAAACCATGCCGCGCTGTATCCATCCGAGAAAGTATAGAGATAACGGCCGTTGAGATAGCCGTTCATCAGGTTAAAGAGAACTCCCATACTCACAACTGAAAGCGGCATGCGCCGGGCTGCGCCCCGCAGGCTAAAGGGATATATGAAGGCGCGGTGGATATAGTGCGCCCCCCACATGAGGAGGAAAACAATGCTCACGATATCAAATCGTCCGCCAAGGAAAAAACAAACCAGGAAAGCCACCGGCACCGGGGCTTCCATGATTACCCAGGCAAGCTTACTGCCCACGGAATAGCCCCAGCCTTTACGCGCATGGCGGCCGTAGGGAGCGACGATAAACCATAAAGAGATGAACACTGCCACACCAACTGCCAGCAAGCCCAGCAGCAAGGCGCTGTAAACCGTATATTCTTTCACGCGGATTCCTTCCCGGCGGAGGCCGGTAAACCCGCGAGCTTTCCATTAGCCTCGAACCAGCGCAAAGTATCCACCAAAGTTTCATGGAAAGGACGCGGCTGGTAACCCAATTCCCTGGAGGCTTTTTCGTGGCTGATATTATGATTACTCCTTAAAGCGCGGAGCGAAACACTGGTATAAAGCGGGCGCTTGCCGCTCAAGCGGCTGACGCCCTGGATGACCGGCGCCCCGAGGCGGGCCAGCCATAAAGGACAGGTCATTTTATTATTCCGTACACCGGTAATTTCCGATACCATCGCGGCAATGTCACACATCGAGACCCAGTGGCCGGATAAGAGATAAGACTCGCCGGCCGGGGCCAGTTCCTCGGCGCGCATAGCGCCGGAGACAACGTCGCGCACATCCACCCAGTCGAACCCGCCGGTAACCAGAGCGGGCAGCCTGTTTTGCGCCAAAGATATTATGGCTTCGCCGAGAAACGACGGCTGGAAATCATAAGGCCCGATAACACCGGTAGGATTAACGATAACGGCATCCAAGCCGCGCTCTATGCCGCGCCGTATCTCTTTTTCAGCAGCGGCCTTGGTGAGATCATACGGCGGGCAGCTCTTCGAACAAACGAGGGGACGGTTCTCATCCACCGGGGTTTCCAGAGGTTCCTGCACCAGGGAATGAATAGAACTGAAATGCACCAGGCGGCGCACGCCCGTACGGAGGCAGGCTTCGACAACATTGCGCGTACCGCCGACATTAATCGCTTCTACTTCAGGTAAATCAGCCATCGAAAGCGAAATACAGGCCGCCAGGTGATAGACCACTTCAGCGCCGCGGAAAGCCTGACAAAGCGATTCAACGTCACAAATATCACTGCGAACGAACTCCGCCGCCACTCCTTCCAGCGGTTTGGTGTTGACGTGGACCAGGCAGCGCGCGGGACGGCCTTTTTCAACCAGGGCACGCACGAGGCAAGCGCCAATATGGCCGGTAGCGCCCGTTATTGCGACAGTCATTTGAAACCCATTATAGCATAGATAGGGAATAGTGTTCAGGGAATAGGGTATAGGGGCAAAGGCGGAAGAAATTTAAATATAAATAATAACGGGAAGCGGCAGATATATATTTTTAGAAACATGTTTTTGAACTGGTGTTTTTCAGACGGATCATCAACATCACCGGTATTTAACTCGTTTCCTTTTGTCATACGTGAACAATGCTGAAGTAACGGCTCTGAAAGGAAATATAAGTTGGGCGCATTCTTCCTACGTCGTCTTCTTCAATCGGTAATTGTCCTTGTTATCGCCAGTATTATCGTATTCCTGTTGATGCGTTTAGTTCCCGGCGATCCTCTTCAGCTTTACATCGTCCGAAACCAGATGGAGGGACTAACCCCTGAGGAATACCAGGAGCTCCGCGTCGAATTCGGTCTGGATAAGTCACTGGCTATCCAATATTTAGACTGGATAGGAAATATTGCTCGCGGAGATTTTGGAGATTCGGTCTTTAACGCTGCCCCGGTATGGGATCTCATTAAAGAGCGCCTGCCGATTACTCTTTACCTGGGTATTCTTGCTCTTTTTTTCAGCAGTACGTTCGGTATTCTGGCGGGTATGGTTTCCGCGCTGAGGCGCGGCAGCTGGCTGGATACAGTTTTTACCTCGATTGCGAACCTCGGGATAAGTGTCCCTGTTTTCTGGTTGGGCGTGTTGATGGCCTACCTTTTCAGTCTTATCTTAGGTTGGTTGCCGGTTCAGGGATTTACTTCCCCTTTCGATGATCTTGGCCTGAGCTTGCAAAAAGCCATCATGCCGGTGATATGCTTGAGCGTAGTATCTTTAGCATCCACCGCACGCCAAACGCGTTCAAGCATGCTTGAAATCATACGGCAGGACTATGTCCGGACTGCCTGGTCTAAGGGACTGAAAGAAAAAACAGTAATCTCAAAACATATCATGAAAAACGGGCTTATACCTGTCGTTACTTTAATTGGTTTACAGGTTCCGCATATAGTGGGCGGTTCCGTCCTGATTGAAACGGTCTTTAATATTCCTGGTATGGGCAGACTGATAATTGACGCCGTATTCGATAAGGATTATCTGGTTGTTCAGGGGTGTTGCGTGCTTATTGCTATTATCGTTACGTTATCAAACCTTCTTGTCGATATTTCCTATGGCTGGCTGGATCCGAGGATACGCTATGACTAATGAGCCTAAAGATTATATCCCAAATAATAATCCGGGTGTAATACTTACAGAAACTGCGCCGCGTATCAGCGAATTCAAGCGTTTTCGAAGAGTATTTTTTAGCCGCAAGCTGGTAATATTCGGCTTGATTATCGTTTTACTACTGATAGTAACGGCTATTTTTGCCCCTATCCTCGCTCCATATGACCCGTACGAACTAAATATGGACGAAAAATTGGAAATGCCTAGCTGGCGTCATCTCCTTGGAACTGATAATGTCGGCAGGGATATTTTGAGCCGCATTATTTACGGCACGAGAAATTCGTTGATGGTTGGTATTATTGCCGTCGCTATCGCTTCCGGGATCGGTATAACGCTGGGATTAGTGGCGGGTTATACCGGAGGACTGGTATACACGATAATCATGCGGTTTATGGATTCCATGATGACAATACCGATGATATTACTGGCACTGGTAATCGCCACCGTACTCGGAGGTGGTTTGGCAAATATCATGATAGCCTTGGGTATCGGTCTGGTACCCGGGTACGCCAGATTGATGTGCGGACAGACTCTCTCAATCAAGGCAAATGACTACATTATGGCAGGACGTTCAATGGGAGCCAGTAACTTACGTATGATGCTGCGTCATATCCTGCCTAATTGCCTTCCACCGCTCATAGTTATGATGACGATGATGCTGGGCATGGCGATTCTATCTGAAGCAGGCTTGAGTTTCCTGGGCATCGGAATAGAAGCGCCGGGAGCCGCCTGGGGGTCCATGGTAAGCACCGGATATCGCTATCTGCTTTCAAATCCTTATTTATCCATCGCACCCGGTGTTGCGATAATGCTGGTTGTATTTGCCTTCAACATGGTAGGCGATGGTTTGCGGGATGCGCTCGATCCCAGACTTAGAGGAACGCTTTAGTTAAAGCTCCTGTTGCACTAAACAACCGGGGATAAAAACAGCAATCCGCTACTGGAAATCACTCAAATCTGAATGTCGCGCAGGAAGAGAGGAGCATGCTCCTCTCTTCCTGCTTTTTATGTGAGGTATGAAGAATACTATTGTTGACTCCTGTATGTCACGGTGGGCTTACTGGGGTCTTCCGGTTTACGCAAATATTTTGCTGTAAGAGTGATATCCATAAATACGATGGGTTTGTTGATTTTCACGAACTCCAGCGGAGTATGTACCAATCCCGCAGGTATATACACATAGCCCGCTTCCTTAATGACCAGTTTCTCCTGTTCTCCTTTTGGTCCCAGGTGTAACCAAACCTCGGCATCAAATTCATCAACCTTGGTCGCATCAGCGTTCTGGAAAACGAGGTACTGGTCGAATTCATGTGTATGGGGTTCGGTAATCATGAGGAAAGGCTCGGTAACACAGAACCAGTCCATATTGAAGTTGGAATTCCAATCGCGGCCAAGGATATTAAAAGCCGGCAAGGTTAGCGTAGGGTAGTGGGAACTGAAATCGCGGTACGGTTTTGTTCTATAATATTTAGCATGTTTTTCTGAAATCATTTTCATCTCCTTTTTTATAATAAGATATTCATCGCGATCTGATAAGTAAATCCAGGCTGAAACTGGTGGTACGCGAGGATGTAAAATAATCTCTTATATGATATCATATATTATAATATAAATCAAAGCGATGTTGACAAACCGGGGGGTAGTTGGTAACATAGTTATATCATAAATGATATCATATATGTGTACTATTTCAACTTCCCGGATAAAGCCTGCCGGGCCGGATTCTACTCCAGGCGAATGAATCAAGATGAAAATCGATAAATAAAAAGCCGGAATAATTCGCGGGAAAACATTATTTACCCGCCAAATTTAGAGAATAAAGAAGATATTCTGAAACCTGGCTTTAATTAATTGTAGTAAATATTCCCCGGATTTATACCGAATTTGATTATGGGAAAATAAGGAGTTGAAATATGAAGGCGGCATTATGTTATGAATTTAAAAAACCACTAATAATTGAAGACGTAACCCTGGATCCGCCCCTGGAAAATGAAGTTAAAATACGTATCGCCGCTACGGCTATTTGTCACAGTGATATTCATTCATTTAATGGAGAACATGGCAACTCCGGCCTGCCGGCAATAGGAGGACATGAAATCTCCGGTTATATCGATGAGGTAGGGGAAGGGGTCACGTATGTCAAACCGGGTGACCATGTAGTGGTTTCATTAGCAAGAGCCGGTTGCGGCAAATGTTATTACTGTACCATCGGATTGCCTCACATGTGCCAAAAGAACAGCGCCAAACCCCGGAAAGCAGGAAAGGAATTTTCTCTGTCTCTACCTGGCCGGTATGTTAATAAAGGCGGGATGCGACCTTTCCAAATGGCGGGCTCGATTGCCGGGTTTGCCGAATATACGACTGTTTCTGAAGATAATATTGTAAAAATCCCCGATGATGTACCTATGGATAGCGCTGCGCTTCTGGGGTGCGGAGTAATTTCCGGTTATGGCGCGGTTGTCAATAAAGCTAAAGTTCAACCTCTTTCCAGTGTTATTGTCATGGGAGCCGGGGGAGTAGGCCTTAACATTATACAGGGGGCGGTTATCTCTGGAGCCTGTCCTATCATCGCGGTGGATATTCTGGACAAGAAACTGGAGGCAGCCAGGTTTTTTGGCGCCACCCATACCATTAACGCAAAAACTAATCCGGACCCGGTCGCAACGGCATGGGAACTGACTTCAGGGCGGGGCGCTGATTATGTATTTGTCGCTACTGCGGGACTCAGCGTTCTACGCCAGGGTTTTGATATGTCCGCCAAAAACGGAATGAGCGTTATCATCGGGCATTCCACTAAAGAGTATCTTTCTATTTTTGAACCAGTAGAATTTATTTCCGGCAGGATGCTAACGGGCTGCGGGATGGGACAGGCCCGGCTGAGAATGGATATCCCCCGCCTTGTGGATTTGTATAAATCCGGACGTATTAAACTGGATGAACTTATCTCTGGACGGTACCCTTTGGAGAACATTAATGAAGCTATTGCCTCGTCTGAAAAGGGAGAGGCTTTACGTAATGTGATCGTATTTTGAAGAAACCATTATCCAAATACAATCCCGGAAACCCAGACGCGAAACCGCATTCTTGATGTTTTTCTTAATTATTGTTTAAGGAGACTGAAATATGGTTAGCTCAAGTTTTACGTTGGAAGGCAAAGTGGCTATCGTTACCGGCGCGGCGGGAACAAGAGGCATCGGACGGGCCATTGCGCTTACTCTGGCCGGCGCCGGAGCCGATGTGGCCGTTTGCGATGTGAACCTGTCCGGTCAGGATTATGACATGGAAGGCACTGTAGAGGCGGTTCGCAAGCTGGGACGGCGTTGTCTGTCCGGAAAAGTCGACATATCCAATGAAAGCGAATTGGAGGCTTTTGTCAAGCGGGTGGTCCGGGAGTTCGGCGCTCTGGACATCATGGTAAATAACGCCGGAGTCGGCGCGCTCACCCCATCGATAGAGGTTGATTTTACCTTATGGAACAAGGTCATGACTATCAATGCCCGGGGCTGCCATAACGGCTGTATCGCCGCCAGCCGGGTAATGAAAGAGCGCGGAGGAGGCTCTATAATCAATATCAGCTCGACATCGGGCATCAAGGCGCTCCGCTCGCAGTATGTTTACGGTGTTTCAAAGGCGGCCATTATCCAGATTACCAGGTGGCTGGGTTTTGACCTTGGCCAGTATAATATACGGGTAAATTCAATTGCTCCCGGCGGTGTCGCTACGGATATAAACAGCCATGACATCAGCGGCTTCAACATCAAGCTTGACCACTCCGCCAAACCGGCTGAAAATAAGCCCGGTGGTCAGCCCAGAAAAATAGCCCAGCCTGATGATATTGCCGGGGTTGCCTTGTTTCTGGCTTCGGATTTATCCAGGTATGTCACCGGACAGACTATTATTGTCGACGCCGGTTCATCATTATAATATAACGTATGACTCTGTAATTTTCCGGCCCTGTAAAGCCTGTTGAAAGTCCGAATTGAGGTGCTTGAGAAATGAAAAAGATATCACAAGGAGTCTATTTCGAGAATAATTTTCGCGGTTGTAATACCAGTTTTGTGGTGACCGAAGAAGGGCTGGTAGCTATCGATACTCCCATGGCGCCGGACGACGTAAAAAAATGGCTCGGCGAGATGTCCGTGTACGGTAAGCTCCGGTATCTGATAAACACCGAACCCCACCCGGACCATGCCGCCGGAAACTACTGGTTCGACTGTACCATCCTAGGGTACGAAGGCACGCGCCGGGCCTTGCAGAACGCCAACCTGGAAGAACTAAAGGGGATGCTCAAACACATGTCTCCTGATGCCGTTCTCGATAAAGAGTATCACTACCGCCTCCCGTCGGTCACATTTTCACAAAGCATGACCTTGTATCTGGGTAAACACACTTTCCATCTCATCAACATGCCGGGCCATACCGCCTCCCAAACAGCCGTATACGTTCCGGAAGAAAGAGTTGTATTCACAGGAGATAATGTTGTCCAGAGAATGCCCATTTTTCTCGGTTCTCTTCCCTACCAATGGCTTGAGTCCATAGCCAGTCTGGAAAAGCTGGATGTAGATATCATCGTTCCGGGACACGGGGATATCTGCGATAAAACCTACCTTCCGAAGATGAGCGATGCAGTACGATATTGCCTGGATTCCGTAAAATCAGCGGTAGACAAAGGTATGAGCCTTGAGGAGATACTGGAGAAAGTCACCTTTGCAGACAGATATCCGGCGAAAGATAAACAGGCCGATGAGATGAGGCGTGGATGTGTAAAATGTATTTATGAAACGGTAGTCAAGCGTTAGGGGTTATCTTGCCGTGTAATCCTTTCATAATTTATCCCGTAAAAAGGCTTGACCGTAATTGATATTTACTTCACAAATCCCGTCCGGGATTAAGAAAATATAATAACACAACATTGGTATTTAAAATGAAAGAGAGGCAGGGTAGATGATGATTACGAAGAAGTTTGACGTGGACTTTCTCGTCATCGGGGGAGGAGTGGCAGGTGTGTCGGCTGCCATGACCGCCGCCCGAAGTGGTCTGAGGACACTGTTACTGGAAAGCCAGACCTCTCTTGGAGGGCTCGCGACAAACGGATATGTCACGGGCGTGGCTGGGATGATAGAGGGTAACTGCAAGGAATGGCTCGATAGACTGGATGCAGAAGGAGATTTATATCAACGGCCTCATACCCCGGCAATCGATCCTGAAAAGGGTAAACTGATGTTGGAACAGATGCTGTTGGAGAACGGGGCAAGGATTCTCTACGGGACATATGCCATTGATACAACGATTGAAGATAAAAAAATCAAGGAAGTAATATGTCATTCCAAATCCGGTAGGATGGCGGTATCGGCCAGGATAATCATCGATGCCACCGGAGACGCGGATGTAGCTGCTTTTGCGGGGGTGCCTTATGAAACAGGCAGCCCGGAGTTCGCCGGACTAAACATGTCGACAACCATGGCTTTCAGAATGTCCAATGTAAATATGAAAAAATACGGCAAGGCTAAAAAGGACTGGACAGCCAGGGAAACGGCGGCGCACGGGATTCCCAAAAAAATGTCGCTGCTTGTCGATCTCGAGGAAGAAGCGGTGAAGAACGGCGACCTTCCGTTCTTTATCTTCCCCACGGCGCTGATATATCCGGTGCCTAACACGCCGGAAGATGATTCAGACGTCACAATCATGACAACACACAGTTTTTATACCCGAAACACGGATGTAGAAGATCTAACCAGGCAGATAATCGAACAGCACCGGCAGATAACCTGGATGGAAAAGTTCTTCAAAAAATATGTCCCGGGGTTCAAGAAGAGCAGGCTTACCGGTCTGGCAAACCTGCATGGGATCAGAGATTCCAGGCGTATCGTGGGTGAATATGTACTTAAAGACGAAGACATCGCCTGCGCCAGAAAATTCGAAGACGGGATAGCCAAATTTCCTGAATTCTTCGATACTCATCACCCGACCAGTCCGAGGCTGGGATTTATCAGACATGTCCACATTAAAGAACCTCAAGCGCCTGCCGTCTGCCGTCCATCTCAATGCCCTGATGATATGCATCCGTTCGGCAGACCTAAAGGCTGTGAAGCGCGGGTCAATCCGCTGGAGTATTGTGAAATACCTTACCGGTCTCTCGTTCCCCTCAATATAGATAACCTGCTGGTGACAGGGAGATGCGTATCTGCTGAATTCAATGCCATCGCTGCTGTGCGCGTTATTGCGCCCTCGATGAGCACGGGCCAGGCTGCCGCAATAGCTGCCGCATTATGTATCAAGGATGGCATCGTGCCAAGAGAGCTTGACGGAAAACTGGTGAGAAAAGCGATGATAGAACAGGGCGTGCCTCTGGATAAAGAACCCGGCGGACACTGGGCTGCTGTTAAAAAGGATTTGAAAGGCGAATTTGTAGTTACAGCCGGCGATTCTATATCAGTACAAACAACCGACGGTATCAAGTCTCACCATTAGGGCACTTAAAAAACACGAGGAGGGTTGAAATGAATATTGAAAATGGTATTAAAAAACACGCATATAAAATAGGAATGGACCTTTGCGGTATTGCTCCCGTTTCAAGATTCGATAACGCTCCCGAAGGGACACACCCCACCGATTTTCTGCCGGGATGCAAATCCGTCGTCGTCGTCGGGGTGCGGCTGGCGGATGGCGTCATCCAGGCGATATTTAGAAATTTTGAAGACGGCAAACGCCAGGCTCAGGGCATCTACGGCACTTACGGGTACACTGTCGCCCCTAATTTCCATTTACTTTACTCTGTATACGATGTCGCTCAATACATCGAAAAGAATACCCGTGCGGTTGCCATGCCGACGCATGTCGGCCCGTTCGGTAACGGTACCTCCATCAGCCAGCGGCACGCTGCGGTGGCCGCCGGTCTGGGCGAATTCGGTTGGCTCAGTATCGTGCTGACGCCGCAATTCGGCCCGCGGAACAGGTTCGGCGCAATATTGACGACAGCCGAGCTGGAACCCGATCCCATGTACAGCGGCCCGCGTTTATGTAACCCGGAAAAATGCAACATCTGCACGACCGTATGCCCCACTGGTGCTTTAAGCAAGTACGGCGAGAAAGCTGCGCGGCGCGTTATTTTTAAAGACAATAATGTTGAAAAATCTTATGATTATTGCCACGTGGACATGACTAGGTGCCGGATAGCTGCGCACGGACTTATGAAGAAGACCGGCGGCGACAAAGACCTCGTAACCTCTTTGGACGCCACGGCCCAGGAGGTAGCAGAGGCGGTTAAGAGTACGGGTTCGGCAGGACTCCAGTCATCGCCTACCTGGAAGTGCGGCAAGTGCCTGGCTTACTGCCCCGCGGGTAACTGGAAAGAAAAATTCAAAGATACCGGGCTATCCAGCCATCTGCCCGTTCTGAAATGGTGAAAATTCAAATACCAAAAAACACAGGAGAGATGACAGGTACTTTTTTTGTTGCGCGATTATCGGTATAAATATTAATCCATGCACGGGAAGAGCATTTTAACAAAAATAAGAGTGAATGTTATTTGAAAAATATTACGCAGGATAAAATTATAATATCCGGATTCGGGCAGGGTATTGTAATTGACGGATGCGGTGATTTATGATTTATTATATGTATCGTATTTTACCGTTTTAAAACGTAAGTATGCAAAAAATGTGTTATTTTCAATATCACAAGTGAATTTATTATTTAATCAATGTACCTGAGTTTAGAAATATCAGGAATCATTGGGTAGGGGAGAATTTAGAAAATGAACATATTAAGTATACCCGAAAATAATATTTCGAACGATTACTTGAAACTGCGGATAATAATACGCCAGCTGAGCTTGCTGATCACTAAAGCGAGAGACAGAGAGTTATCGGATATAGGAATCACGTCTGTGCAATCGGCGGTACTGTTCCATCTTTTACATACTGAACAAAAGGCTACCATTGGCTCTATAGCAGAACTTATGTTCATTGAATCCCATGGCGCATCCGGACTGGCAAAACGTATGGAAGAACAAGGACTTATTAGAATCCTCAAGCCGAAAGGTCATCGTAACAGAAAATATTTAAAAATAACAGCAAAAGGCAAACGTTGTTATGAACTTGGCGAAGAAAATGATAAAATCGAAAATTTGTTTTCAATAATTCCACCCGAACAATGCCATGAAATAATAAAATCATTTCAAGCACTTAGAGCGATGATTCTACAGTACCTTTCAACAGAAAAACAATGAAAATACTCTTAATTGTGTGATACGGAGATCATTTCGGTTTCAGCTTAAATTTAGCTGAATTATGGGCCGGTCAAACAATTTTATTGGGTGTATTGATCAATTCATTGGCCTCTTGCAAGATCCAGTCGATCGGATTCTTATTATCCCCAAAAGCCTCAATTACCAATGTTGTCTTGTCTTCGCCGGCGGATGCGAGCATGATTCGAATCGGAGACGGCCTTTGCCCTCCTGATGGTAAACCTACAAAGATGCCGTTGGTCTCGGGTGACTTGGCCTTTGTTTTCGAGTGGTCGATATCCTCGATGTAGCTCCATTCCTCAAGCCGGTTCGTATGATTCTCCCGCCCGTGTTTCTGGTATAATCATAAAGATTGCTATATAGAATTATGAGCTTTCAGGATGGATAAACCCTAAATGAGTTGATATATTAAAACCTCCTATCCCTTCAACAATTGTGTTCCCGCGCGGAGCGCAGGGGAAGAACTTGCCCGGATTAGCGCAAGCGGGGCTTTCCCGTGCTGGTCGGGTTAGCATAAATCATATTCCCCCTTTGTCAAGGGGGAATTAAAAGGGGATTTTGCTTAGTGTTCCTCTTCGATCTGGTAAAATGGAAATGATAGTCAAGTCATTCGGGAGATATATTTGATACTCTTAATTGATAACTACGACTCATTCACCTATAACCTCGTCCAGTACCTCGGCGAATTGGGGCAGGAGCCGGTTGTCTACCGCAACGACGCCGTCACGCTGGAGCAGATTTCGTCGCTCGCTCCCAGCCACATCATTTATCTTGGAGTAATTGGATTGAGATGGTTGTGAGAATGACCCTTGTTAATGAAGATATTCTGGCCGCGGTCAACGGCACCGGGATGGACGTTAGCAAAACGGCCAATGACCTCCTCGATAATATCTGGCGGGAAATAGCGTCGGATAGAAAAGCCAATTCGCTGATTGCCGGTATTACACAAATGACCCGCCGGGCGCTGAATGCCTCGGTTTCGTTATTGTTTTTTATCGATGAAGAAACCCAGGAACTGGTTTTAAAGTACTCCGGCGGCCTGATAATGAGACAGGTCAGGCGTTTCCCCATAGATGAGCAGTCCGGCCTTACCGGCTGGGTCGCCCGGAGCGGCAGGCCTGCGGTAATGAACTCCGTCATTAATAATCCGCGCGTTAACAGGTTTGCGCATAAAGTATACGGCTTCACGGCCAGGTCTTTAATCTGCGCGCCGGTTATCGTGCAGCGGAAAGTGGTGGGGGTTATTGAAGTAGCCAATAAACCAGGCCAGCCTGCTTTCACCAAACAGGATGTGCATACTCTTGCCGGGGTGGCGGCCACCGCCGCCCAGGTAATAGAAAATGTCAGGCTTAACGATTGCTTGAGGGGTTACTATAAAAGCACCATTAACGCGCTGGTATCTTTAGCGGACGCCAAGGAAACGGCAGGATGCGGGCACTCACGGCGCGTGGCGGAATACGCTCTCATGGGGGCGCGCCGCCTGGGGCTTTCCGTAGAATACAGGCATTCTATCGAATATGCCGCCATCCTCCATGATATCGGCAAACTGGCTATCCCGGATAGAGTGCTGAACAAGCCGGGTAACCTCTCTGAAGATGAGCGGGAAACCATGAACAAGCACACGGAGATAGGCTTCAACCTGGTTCACGGAATTCCGTTCCTTGAAGATGCCAGCTGGCTGATTCTCTATCACCACGAGAGATTCGACGGCGCGGGGTATCCGCGTCAGCTCAAGGGCAGGGAAATACCCATCGGGGCCCGGTTAATCGCGGTTGCCGATGCTTTTGATAACATGACGACGGAACACGCCTACCGCGCCGCGCTGGGTAACAAGACCGCTTTTATAGAATTGAACAGGCATGCCCGTTCTCAATTTTGTCCGCTGGCTGTAAAGGCATTTTTCTCCGGCTTTTCAAAAAGAACGGTAGACCTGGACGCGGAAAAATCAGCTCTTTAACCCGGCTGCCTGTCTTCCGGGTTCTCGCTCTGGTTCTTCTTAAGGTGCCATTCCTTCAGCCGTTCGCGCACCTGTTTTTCGTAGCGGATTGGAGGTTCACGCCGAACTAGAGCCGCGAAGCTGCCCGTGTAACCTTCGGAAAGCCAGAGAGAATCCTGCCAACGCGAAATGCTTGACGAATTCCACTCTCGTAAAAAAAGGTGACACCTTGAAATTGCCTGTCTTCTCGATCTGCCGGATATGCTGCGGTAACCAGATGGTTTCGAAGAAACATTTGATTTTCGCAGTTTTCGCCAGGTTATAAATTGAGGCGGCTGCGGCGAATTCTTTAGCGGTTACTTCCTTGTACTGGGATGAATGGCTGAAAACAGACCTGGTATCTACCGAGATGCATATTTTTTTAACGCCAGCTTCGTGCGCGCGTCGTACAAAACACTCTGCTTCGTTTTGGTCGGAGTTCATGTAAAAAACAATGTACTTTAAAATGAAGTCGTCGTTTGCGTCGGCATAACGTCGGGCTGTTTTCCAGACGTCGTCGCAATGTACATTCCCTTTTACCTTTGAATAAATATCGTTCGTGCCGCTATCGACGCTTATCTGAACGGTAGCTAGTTTTGCTTTCAGAGCTTTTTCTATCGCGGGACTGAAGCATATACCATTGGTATTAATTATTTGCCGGACGCCGCTGGTCCTCAACAGGTCAACGGTCTTTTCAAATGATTTAAGAAGGGTGGGCTCGCCGCCTCCCCACGCTACAGAGGTAAACAGCGGCTTGATAAGGTTATTTTTAAGCAGGTTCTTAAAAAGGACAACATGGTCAAAACTTGCGACGAATTTTTGGGGCAGGGTATATTCGCTTCCTGCGCAATAAACACATCTCGCGTTACACCCGCAATAATCGTGAAGTGAAATGTGATGGAGGTAACCGGCCACGAAATGGCGGGGCATTTTTATCTGGCGAAGAAGACGGCACCCGGAACACGGGCCGGACTTGGCCTGATTTGCGTAGATTATCTCGCGTAATCCCTTGAAGAAATCGGAGGGATGCACATCCGGGCCATTATAAGTACATATCGTGGGAGTCCCTTTTTCGTGAGTCGCCGAACAGCAGGCTCGTAAAAAACCCGGGGTAACCGCGAACTGCCGGCCGCTGAGCAGTTTGCAGTGTTGAAGAGTTTTCCCCCCGAATTCCCGGTTAAGCAGACTGGCGTTCTCTGCCCATGATTTTGCCTTGTTCATCTTCTTCGAGGTGATTTTACGCTAAAACAATACTCTGGATTCTACAAAAGGATAGCATAGAACGTCACAAAAGTAAAAAAAGCATGATGGCGGCGGTAGATATTTCTGTGAATGGCGGCGGCGGGAAATCCGGTTCAGCTCTTTAACCCGGCTGCCTGTCTTCCGGGTTCTCGCTCTGGTTCTTCTTAAGGTGCCATTCCTTCAGCCGTTCGCGCACCTGTTTTTCGTAGCCCAGCTGCCCCGGATTATAAAACTCCCTGCCTTTCAGTGAATCAGGCAGGTGCTCCTGCGATACTACATGGTCGGGGTAGTCATGGGCGTATTTGTAGTCCTTGCCGTAACCCATATCCTTCATTAAAGGCGTGACCGGGTTGCGCAGGTGGAGCGGCACGGACTCGCTCGACCCCGCTTTGATCGCTTTCTGGAGGCGCGTATAGGCCTCGTAAAGCGAGTTGCTCTTGGGCGCGGTAGCCAGGTAAACCGCCGCTTCGGCGAGGGCGAGATTAGCTTCCGGCATACCGACGAAATGGACGGCTTGCTGGGCGGCCATCGCCACCACCAGCGCCTGCGGGTCGGCCATGCCTATATCCTCGGAGGCGGCGCGTATCATGCGGCGGGCGATGAACAGCGGGTCTTCCCCGCCTTCCAGCATTACAGCCAGCCAGTACAAAGCGCCGTCGGGGTCGGAATCGCGCAGGGATTTGTGCAGGGCGGAGATAAGGTCGTAGTGCTGCTCGCCTTTTTTATCGTAAATAACGGCCCTTTTTTGCAGCGTATCCTCGATGATCTCCAGCGTCAGGTTGCGCCTGCCGGCGGCATCTGGAATCATATTCTGGGCCGCTATTTCCAGGGTATTGAGGGCGATGCGGGCGTCATTGCGCGAAAGGGCGATGAGGTGTGCCATGGCTTCCGGCGCAATATCGGCGTTGAGCGCGCCGATGCCCTGGAACTTGTCCTTGAGCGCCCGGATAAGAAGCACCTGTATTTCTTCGGCGGTGAGCGGCTTCAGCGGCACGACGCGGGCGCGCGAAAGCAGCGGCGACGTGACCTCGAAGGATGGGTTTTCCGTGGTGGCGCCGATGAGGACGACGGTGCCGTCTTCGACGTAGGGGAGGACGGCGTCCTGCTGGGCTTTATTGAAGCGGTGGATTTCATCGATGAAGAGGATGGTCTTTTGCGCATGCGTCTTGCGCCGTTCCGCGGCCTGCTGGATAATGCGCCGTAAGTCGGCAACGGTGGCGCTGACGGCGCTGACGGGAGAGAAGAAAGCGCCGGTGGTGGCGGAGATGATATTGGCGAGGGTGGTCTTGCCGCAGCCGGGCGGCCCCCAGAAAATCATCGATGGGATATGGTCGGCCTCGATAGCGCGGCGCAGTACCCGCCCCTTGCCGATCAAGTGTTCCTGCCCGACGAAGCCGTTAAGCGTGGTCGGCCTCATGCGGGCGGCCAGCGGAGCGCCCTGCGGCGCGGTGCCGAATTTTTCTACAGGCTGTTCCGGCTGTTGTTCCTCAAACATATCCTTGCTCATCGCACACCTGCCCGGTTCAATTTCTGTTCTTAATGTACTCCAAAAACGCTTTTTTATCTAGCGGTTTTTGGAAATTACCGGCAAATTATATATCGATTCGTTATTAGAAAAAGATTTATCCGGTTTTCCAGATTCGAACTGAAGCTAAAAATCCAATCTATTCGTTTGCCGAAACAGCTTCAATTTTCGGATATTCGTTATTTATGTCATTTTACCCCAGGTTTACAACGGTTGTCCTTCAGCCACCAGTATACACAGGCAAGAGAAGAAATGTAAACAGTTTAATGACTCATTTTGGGGAATAGAGGACAGGGTTGGTATTCCCTTCACCTTAATCATCTCCATCCTTCGTACTCGGACTGACAGGGGTAAGATGATTATTTCCAACAAATGCAGATAAAACCCTCCGGCCTCCCGACGA
This sequence comes from Dehalococcoidia bacterium, assembly GCA_041300405.1. Lineage (GTDB taxonomy): Bacteria > Chloroflexota > Dehalococcoidia > Dehalococcoidales > RBG-16-60-22 > Fen-1077. The sequence goes on from JBGLNK010000001.1 coordinate 242,770, forward strand.
TTGACCGGTGGGGTCATTGATGTTATAATTCAGGTATCGAGGAGTAGCCAGCCAGTAACAGGATCGGGCAGTCGTCAATACGGAGAGAACCTCCCGGCTGTCCGCTAGAAATAGCTCTAGTGGCGAGATCGTCACGGCAATCTGTGCCGTGCGGTCTCGCTTTTTTTTTACCCGGATAAACTCAGGCAGGTAGTATAGGAGGAATCAGAAGATGACTGATGAACTCAAATGGTATCAGCAGCCGATCGAAAGCGTATTCAACGCCCTGGATACGAGTCCCGAGGGTCTTACCGGCGATGAGCCGAAGGCGAGGCTGAACAAGTACGGATACAACGAAATCATTACCCGGAAAAGGGGTCCGCTGGTACGCCTGCTGCTGCAATTCCATAACCCCCTCCTTTACGTCCTCATGGTGGCCGCACTGGCGTGTTTTTTCCTCTATAGCTTCATGGAAGCCGATACATTAATGGATATGTGGGTTATCATCGGCGTAATCCTGGCGACGGCCGTTATCGGGTTTATCCAGGAAGGCAAAGCGGAGTCGTCCCTGGAGGCTCTGAAAAAGATGATGGTGCCGCGGTGCAACGTCATACGCGGCGGCAAAACAGAAAACGCTCCGACGCGTGAACTCGTACCCGGCGATATCGTACTACTGGAGGATGGGGATCGGGTACCGGCGGATTTGCGCTTGTTTTTGGTGAAAGAACTGTCTATAGACGAAGCCGCGCTCACCGGCGAATCAATGCCGGTGCGCAAAGAAATCGATCCCTTGCCTCACCCGAATCTCGGCCCCGGAGACCAGGTCAACATGTGCTTTAGCGGCACATTCGTAACGCGGGGACGGGGGAAGGGCGTCGTCGTCGCGACGGCGGGAGAGACCGAACTGGGCAAGATCGCGCATGTGATGCAGGAAACTAAAAAGACATCCCCTCCCATCATGCGCAAGATAGCCGCTTTTACCAGGCTGATAATCATCGTCTGCATCGCTTTCGGCATCGTCAATTTTATCATGGGGATTGCCTTCGGGTACAGCTGGATCTATATGCTGCTGGCCACGGTGGGCGTAATCGTTGCGATGATTCCGGAGGGGCTCGCGGGGGCGATAATCGCAGCTTTCGCCGTTGGCTCCATCGCCATGTCCCGCCGGAATGCCCTTGTCAAGCGCTTGCCGGCGGCGGAAACACTGGGGTGCACCACGGTCATCTGCTCCGACAAGACCGGTACGCTGACCAGGAACGAGATGACGGTGGTCTGGGTGCATGCGGCTGGTAGAGATTACCGGGTTTCCGGCGCCGGTTACGAACCGGAGGGACAATTCTACCTGGAAGGAGAGGCGGTGGCGCCGAACGGCAGTGGCCGCGATGGCCTGGTAGCCACGCTGACGGCCGGTGCCGCTTGCAATAATTGCATACTGGTACGCGGCGAGCAGGGATACGGCATTAAAGGGGATCCGACAGAAGGCGCGCTGGTGGTCAGCGCGAAGAAGGCTGGGCTGGCTGAAATCTCGCCAAGGCTGGATGAGGTTCCCTTCAGCTCCGACCTCATGTACATGGCTACCATGCACGAATCCGGAGGAAAGAAAGTTATCTATGTCAAAGGTTCGCCGGAGAAAATCCTGGCCATGTGCCGGGACCGGGCGGCTGACGGTAAACCGGAGGCGCTGAACCGCGCGGCGGCGCTGGACAAAGCCAGCGAAATGGCGCAGGAGGCGTTGAGGGTCATCGGCATGGCCTGTAAATACGTGGATGAAGGCAAGATGTCACTCACGACCGATGATTTGCACGGCATGACTTTTCTTGGCCTGCAGGGCATGATCGACCCGCCGCGCCAGGAAGCCGTGGACGCGGTGAAAAAATGTAAATCGGCCGGTATACGGGTGGTGATGATCACCGGGGATCACATCGAGACCGCCAGGGCTGTCGCCGGACAACTGGGCATCGGCAACGGAAATAATGCCGCCTTCAGCGGGGAAGAGATTGAAACAATGAGCGATGAAGCCCTGGGCGAAGCGGTCAAGGATGTGTCCGTGTACGCGAGGGTAACCCCCGAGCACAAATTCCGCATCGTAGAGCTATTGCAAAAGCGCGGCGAAATCGTGGCGGTTACGGGCGACGGCGTCAATGACGCCCCGGCGCTGAAGAGGGCCGATATCGGCATCGCGATGGGTATTACCGGTACCGAGGTCAGCAAGGAAGCCGCTGACATGGTGCTGGCCGATGATAACTTCGCGAGCATCGTGGCGGCGGTTGAGGAGGGGAGGCATGTTTTCACGAACATCCGGAAGGTGATACTGTATATTTTGCCCACCAACGTAGGCCAGGGGCTGGTAACCGTCGGGGCGGTGCTCCTGTCCCCGCTGGTAGCGGCTTTCGCCTTGAGGCTGCCCATTGAACCGGTGCAGATATTATGGGTGAACCTCATCATCGCCATCGCCTGTTCCATCCCCCTGATCTGGGAAATCAAGGAGAAGGGGATACTGGACCGGCCGCCCCGCGACCCGAACGAGAAACTGTTCAACCCGCTGCTGGTGCAGAAAGTCGCCATCGTGTCCGGGATATCCGCGCTGTCCGTTTTCGGGTTGTATCTGGCCTATACCGGCATCTACGGAACATCGGCGGAACAAATAACCCAGGCCCAGACGATAGCGTTTACCACCCTGATCATGGTGCAGATAGGCTACCTCTTCACGGCCAGGTCGATCGATGATTCGGCGTTCACATTCAGCCCTTTTTCCAACAAGTACGTGGTTATCGGCGCGGGTTTGACCTTCGGGCTGCAAATACTGATAGTATACTCCGCGTCTCTCTTCGGCATCAGCCCCCTGCGGACGGCCCCGTTCCCGGCTATCTGGTGGCTGCCGATAATCCTGGTTTCCATTGCCGGCTTCCTGGCCATCGAGCTGGAAAAACTGGTGCGCAGGCGGTTAAGGAAAGCCGGTACAACTTCATGAAGGAATCCATATCTGCTTTGAAGTTACTACCTCGGCGCTGCCGGGGAGCATTAGAGGCTCGGACGATTTTGTAAAGAAGATGAGGCCTTTATAACTCGTCAGGTACTGGTGATTGGCTTTAATAAAGCCGCCCTTGGACGCTACCACCAGCGGGTCTTTAGCCTTTGAAAGTATCTTCATAAATTCTTCCGGTTCCACCCTGATAATAGCGCCGGACGCTTTAATAGCGTTAGCGATGGCCGCGTAATGAGCCGCTGCGGCGCCGCCTCCTGCTGCGTAGGCCATATTGATTACCTCCTGATTTTACCTTACTTGTAACCGATGTGCCCGGTCTATTTTGTAACCACTGTACTCGATCTGTACCGCTATGTCTCTCCATTTCGTAAAGGGAGATTAAGAGGGTTTTCTATACCTCCACCATGCTTGAAAGATTTTGTCATTCCCGCGCAGGCGGGAATCCAGACCTCTCCCTCTAAGTCCCCCTCCGAAGGCAGAGAAGGGGAGAGAAAGAAGAGGGGCTGCACCACTTTTAGGCGCCTGCTTACTTATTCAAAGTGTCAATTTATTTAAGTTTATGAAATTGACCGTCTCCTAAAAGCCAGTTAAATCCATCATGACTAATTATTAATGGTTTAAGTGGTAACTGTTTATTCAAATTGGAAATCCAAAAAGCTGAGCAATAACCACACGTATAAAAAGTTTTATTACCTAAATATTCTTTTACCTTGGGAGGTATCTCTGTATTACAGGCTTCTCTAATTCTATCTTTACCTGAGCATTTCTTTGGGCACTCTTGCTTTTTAAACTTACTTTGTGGCATTAAGTTGTATCCTCCTGTGTGTATCTACTGTTGTTTTATATACGGATACTTGCCCTCAAATATTTTATCTACTGTTTCCTGAGGTGTAGGTTCTCTTAATATACCGCCTTCCTTAAAGCTCTGATATTCGGTGAGTTTAGTAAACTCTCCAACACGAACCTGATTATAAATAGCAGCAGAAACCTTTATTACCGCTGGATAATCTAAGTTTGTACTTTTAATTGTTAATAGATAATCTTCGTCGTCTTCTATAACCATTGGGGCATATACCAATATAGGTGATTTCCCTTGATAATGCCAGGTTGCTGATTCCTCTGGGTTGACTAACATTGGCATAATTACATATCGAGTCTCTGACAGTTCGTGATTTTTTGATATTACTTCACCTTCTATTTTATGGCCATCACACGATGACAAGAACAAGAAAAGGAAAACAAATATCAAATATATAAATACAGTCCGTTTAATCACTACTTATCTCTTCACCTCAAACCCGTAAAGCTGTTTTCTCTCCTCCTCAATCTTCCTCCTGTCCCTCTTTAACAAGAGGGACGTAAGATGCGGTTGTTACAAAAGAATATTCTAATTTAATAGTCAGAATAATGCAATAATGATGATTCTGGATTCCCGCCCCCGATTCGTTTTACTCATATGGGGCAGGTTGCGTGGGAGTGACCCAGCTGCGGTAAAGATTCGGAGGGCAAGTAAAACTTTTGTGTGTGAGTGTGAGGATGGGAAATTAGTAGTTTGGGGGGAAAAGGCGGGGCATACAGCACGAGGTTTGTCGAGCCCCGTGCGGAGCCGGGGCGAGACCAAACCTCTTTAATATCTACCCTTCCCGCTAGCGTTGCGTCAGCCGCGAGAAGGGAAGGGATAAAGGGATAGGCTCCGTTGTTTTTACACAAAACCCGGTTTTTACTTTTAACCTGCCTGCCAGCCGAAGCCTCGTGCGTAGGCTGGTGTTTTTGAATTTTGAGTTTCCCCTTTTAACTTCCTTGTTACTTGTTGCTTGAGATTTGTTACTTCCCCCTATTTGTACCTCTTCACCTCAAACCTGTAAAGCTGCACCGGCTCTTTATGGCCTATGCCGCCCTTCTGCCGGCAGATGGCTATCTGTTCTTCCGGGGTGTCCACGCCTTCGAGGTCGGGGAGTAACAAGCCCCTCCGCCAACCGGATTCCACAATGACCCCGTACTTTTTAGCGTCCAGCTTGCTTGTATATTCCACCGGCTCCGGGCTGGTCAGCACGTCCACGCTGTAGTCGAGGTCTTTAAGCTCGTCCGGCGTAATAGCGTCGAAGCGCGGGTCCTCCGTCGCGGCGCTGACAGCGTTGTGGATGACCTCCCGCGCCACGTTCTCCTCATAAGGCTCAAAAGTGCCGATGCACCCGCGCAGGTCGCCCAGCTTATGTATCGATACGAAGACACCGGCCTTTTCTTTCATTTCCGGCGTCAGCGCCCCGGGGGGAGCGTGTGTTTTCCCCTCTTTAACGTATTTTTCTACCGTGTTCTTTGCTAAAGCGACGATAGGGTGCATGTTACCCTCCTTTGAAAATCACGCCCGCGTACCCGACGACCTGTGTCTTATCGCCGGTCACATCACCGCTGGTCTGGTATTTTACCAGTTCTCCGCCGGTCGCGCCAAGCTCTTTGACCGCGCTCATGACGCAGACCAGGGGCGGGTAGGCGCACATCGTAATGCGGCGTTCCTTATAGCGGCGTGTCAGTTCCGGAATATCCAGTTTAAGCATCGCCTCGACGGCGTAAAGGTCTTTCTCTTTGGCGGTGTCGTGCGGCTCATAGTGGGTCATATCGCCGCTGGCCATGATGACAATTTCCCGTCCAAGCTCTTTTACTGCGCGGGCGATGTCTTTGCCTATCTGCACGTAAGCGCTGCCGCTGTCCCCGGCGACGATGATCGGGACGATGCGCACGTCCGGCTTGAAAAGAATAGGCATGACCAATGTCATGCGCACGGCCGGTAAAAAAGCGGCGGCGCTTTCACTTCTTCTGGACATGGCAAAATCAGCGTTTGCGGTATTATGCGCGCACCTGATTTTCAGCAGTCCCTACGCTAATTTTCTCGATATCGAATCATGGAGAGAAGCCGCCATGGTACTGGCGGCGCTGTCCGCAATCGCCGGGCATACATGGTCTATCTTCCTCAAGTTCAAGGGCGGGCGCGGCGTGGGGGCCTTCATCGGCGCACTGCTTGTCATGTACTGGCAGGCTGCGGTCATCGGCGGCGGGCTGATGCTCATTATCGGCATCAGGACCAGGTATATGTCCATGGGTTCAATCATCGGGGCAGTCAGCGCCTTTATCGTGTTAATGGCTTTCAGCATCCTGCAAATACAGTTCTTCGGGCCTTATCCCAGTTTCGTTTTCGTGCTTTATGCCATGGTCGGGGCCATCTTCATCTACGTTATACACCGCGATAACATTATCCGGCTTTTCAACGGAACCGAAAGAAAAATGGGAAGTGACCCAAAATCAGAAAATCCGTCTTCTTCCGGCGGCGATTATATCTAGGAAACCTCTGATCAAGTCATTGCGTCGTCCCCCGAGATATCAACCTCCCATTTTCCTCTCCCTTGATGGGAGAGGTCAGGAGAGGGTGAAATGAAGGGCTTAACGAATGAATGCCATCAGAAATTCCCCCTCTCTCTAGCTCTCTCCCACGCAGGGGAGAGAGAACAACTTTGTCAACGTAATTCCGAGACAGGACACTAGAAAGCGCTCACTTGCCGGCTTCACAATGGTTTCTTTAATATATAGACGCGCCTTCTATCGTAAGAAGGATGCTGTTGCACAGTGAACCGGGAATTCCGGCAGGATTTTTAAACAAGACTCAATTACCGCTAACCCAGGCTCTTCGCCAGTTCTTCAAACAGCTTGCGCTGTTCCCTGGTCAATGATTCCGGCGTCACCACGCGCAGTACCACCAACTGGTCGCCTCGGCCGCTGCCGTGCAGGCGGGGAATACCTTTATCCTTTATGCGGAATATTTTACCCGTCTGGCTGCCGGCAGGAATTTTCAGCTTATTCTCTCCGTATAACGTGGGAACGGCTACTTCAGCGCCCAGCGCCACCCGGGCGAAGTTAACCGGGAGCTCATAGATAACGTTATCGCCTTCCCTGGTAAAGAACTTGTGCCTGGCTACAGCTACCTCGACGTATAAATTCCCCGGTGAACCGCCCTTGTAGCCGGCTTCACCTTCACCGGTTATGCGGATGACATTTCTGTCATCAATTCCGGCAGGCACGCTGACCAATATTTTCCGGCGGTGCTTTTGGTAGCCGGTACCTTTGCAGTCCGGACAAGGATCCGTAACCAGTGTTCCCTCGCCGCGGCACTGGCTGCAGGTAGCCGCGTTGACAAACTGGCCGAAGATGCTGCGCTGTACGCGCCTTATCTGTCCCGTGCCGTTGCATTCCGGACAGCGGGCAGGATTAGTTCCCGGCCTGGAACGCGTCCCATGGCAAGATTCACAAATCTCGGTGCGGCTGATTTCTATCTCTTTTTCAACGCCGAGAGCTGCCTCTTCAAAAGAAATGGCAACCTGGTAGCGGAGCTCAGCGCCGCGCTGCGGCGACTGGCGGGAAGCCGTAGACGTGCCGCCGAAAAAGGCCTCGAAAATATCGCCGAAGCCGCCCATGTTAAAACCTTCAAAGTCCCTCCCGAAGATGTTCTCCGGGCCGTTGTGCCCGTAGCGGTCATAAGCGGAACGCTTATCCGTGTCGGAGAGGACTTCATAGGCCTCATTGATTTCTTTAAATTTATCAGACGCGCCGTCTTCACCGTTGCGGTCCGGGTGGTACTGGAAAGCCAGTTTACGGAAAGCTTTCTTTATTTCTTCGCCGGAAGCGCCGCGCTCCACGCCGAGCACTTCATAATAATCACGTTTTACTGCCATATATTTTTATCCTGTTCCGATATCACGCGGTCATCAAGAATATTTCTGGGAGAAGGCATAATACCAATTCTATGATACTTGTGCGGTGAAAGTCTTGTCAACAAAGCTGGCATCCAGGTTACAGCGGCTCAATCCGCTGGCAAATCCATTTCTTGAGGCCGGTCTATACGCTGACCGGCCTCATCCAGGTAACTCTGCAGTATAAGCGCCGCCGCCGCCGCATCATAGCGGGTAGCGCGATTGGTCTTCCTGACTTTCTTGATTAGCTCGCGGGCGGATACGGTCGATAATCTCTCATCCTGGTATTCAACCGGTATACTGGTCCGGCTTTTCAATTTCATCACGAAGAAATCCGTCTTTTCCGCCTGCTCCCCACGGGTGCTGTCCATATTCAGCGGCAAACCGGCGATCACCCTGGACACTTCCTTGTTTATTATTATGTCAACAATATTCCTTACCGCCGATTCATCATTTACGCGGTTAATAATCATAAACGGGGTAGCGAGGATACCCAGCGGATCGCTGAGAGCCACGCCGATGCGGCTGTCCCCAATATCAAGACCCATAAAACGTGTGATTTCTGTCTCCTGCTTGATAAGTAACAAAATTCAAGTGACAAGCATCAAGGAAGTTGTAAGTACTGAACTGATAAGTTATGGAACCTCTCACTTTATTACTTCTCACTTAATATTTCCTTGTTACTTGTTCGTTGATATTTGATACTTGACCAATATCCCTTATTTTACCAGGGTTTTCACCAGGCGCAGGGCTTCATCCATTTTCTCTTTATCTTTACCGCCGGCCTGGGCAAAATTCGGCTTGCCGCCGCCGCCGCCGCCCGCCACCTTAGAGACCTGTTTAATGATATCCCCGGCGTTGTTACCTTTTTGCACCAGGTCCGGTGTTACTGTCGCGATAAACAGCGGCCTTTCACCGATAACCGCTCCAAGCACAACGATACCGCTGCCGAGTTTATCACGGAGATAATCGGTTGTTTCCCGCAGCACCTGCTGGTCGCCGGTAACAACCCTGGCTGCCAGCACTTTAACACCGTTAACGATCTCTGTCTGGCTTAATAAAGATTCCGCTTCATTTTTTGCTGTATCCCGTTCCCGGGCCAGTGCTTGTTTCCGCTCGTTATTCAACTGCTCGAGCAATCCGGTGATTTTCTCCTGGATTTTATCCGGAGTCGTCTCCAGTGATTTGGCGATATTTTCCAGGTTGGCATTGCGCTGGTCGAAAAACGCCTCGGCGCCGCGCCCGGTAACAGCCTCGATGCGCCTTATCCCCGCCCCCACGCTTCCCTCGCTGAGAACCTGGAAATACCCTATTTCCCCGGTGGAAGATATATGTGTACCGCCGCAAAGTTCCGCGCTGACCGGAGGTTCGCCGATGCGCATCACGCGCACTACATCGCCGTATTTTTCATCGAATAAAGCGGTTACGCCCGCTTCGATAGCTTTTTTATAGGCCGACTGCTCGGCATTTACTTTAAGGTTCTGCCGGATTCTCTCGTTAACGATGCGCTGCACGGATTTAATTTCGTCAGGCGTCATGGCCGCCAGGTGGGAAAAGTCGAACCGCAAGCGTTCCGGGGCTACCATGGAACCGCGCTGCTGGATATGCTCGCCGAGAACCTGCCGCAGCGCCGCCTGCAAGAGATGGGTGGCGGAGTGATTGCGGGCGATGTCCAGGCGGCGCTCGATATCTACTCTGGCTAATACCTCATCCCCTACCTTGAAAGACCCGGCGCCGACCTTCCCATGGTGCAGTGTTACATCCGCCTGCGGATGCACGGCGTTATCAACGATAAAGCTGCCGCCGGCACGGAAAATCTCGCCCTTGTCACCCAACTGCCCCCCCATTTCACCGTAGAAAGGAGTAGTATCGAGCACGATACCGGCCGATTGACCGGCTTTAATGTTCTCGACTTCTTTACCGTCCGCCAGGAGTTTTATTATCTTCGCTTTCTGTTCATAGCACGTATATCCGGTGAACTCCGTGGCTTTAACATCCAGTTTACCCGCGCCGCCCATCTTCGACGCTACATCGAACTTATGCGTGGCGCGCGCCCTTTCGCGCTGCTTTTCCATCTCTTTCTCAAAACCATCCATATCTATAGTGAAACCGGCTTTCTCCACGATTTCCTTTGTCAGTTCGATGGGGAAGCCGTAAGTATCGGCCAGCTTAAACGCATCTGCGCCGGAAATTTGCTTATCCTTTTCATCAGTTTTTGAAGAAATAAAATCCTCGATTATCGCCAGCCCGGTGTTCAGCGTTTCTTCAAATCTCTCTTCTTCCATCCTGATTATTTTTTCAATCATATCCTGCCGCTGCTTCAGTTCAGGATAGACATGGCTCATCTTGTTAACGGCTACTTTGGCTACCCCGGAAAGGAATGGTTTATCCAGTCCAATTTTCCTCCCGAATAAAGCCGCCCGTCTTAATAACCGCCGCAGTACGTACCCCCGTCCCTCGTTATCCGGCATGACGCCGTCGGCTACGAGGAAAGCCAGCGACCTTCCGTGTTCCGCCACGATTCTCATCGCATTATCATCATCGGCATTAGTGCCGTATTTTTTGCCCGTCAGTTCGGACACTTTTTCCAGCATCGGCGCGAAGACATCCGTATCATACGCTGATTTTTTACCTGTAAGAACGGTGACATTCCGCTCTAATCCGGCTCCCGTATCGACGCAGGGACGCGCCAATGGCGTGCGTTTGCCCTGCTCATCCTGGAAATACTGCATAAAAACCAGGTTCCATATCTCCACAAAGCGCCCGCAGCCGTCGTTCGGCCTGCAATTCGGCCCGCAGCTTCTTTCCTCCCCGAGGTCGAAATGTATTTCGGAACAGGGGCCGCAGGGGCCGGAGGCGCCGGGCGGTCCCCAGAAATTGTCCTTTTCATCGCAGCGGGTGATTTTTTCTTCCGGTACACCGATAGCACGCCATAAATCATGCGATTCTTCATCATCAAGGTAAATGGTCGTCCAGAGTCTTTCTTTAGGCAGGTGAAGTCTTTCGGTGTAAAATTCCCACGCCCAGGCAATAGCCTCTTTCTTAAAATAGTCGCCTACGGACCAGTTGCCCAGCATTTCAAAAAAAGTCATGTGGGTGGGGTCACCCACCGACTCTATATCCGTAGTCCGGAAACATTTCTGGCATGAAGCCAGCCGGCGGGAGGGAGGTTCGGCCTGTCCCAGGATATAAGGCTGTATCTGTACCACTCCGGCTGTAGTCAGCAGCAGGGTGGGATTGTCTTTAGGTATCAGGGAAGAACTGGGGATAACCTTATGACCTTTCTCCTCGAAAAACATTAAATAGGCGGAACGGATTTCATCGCTGTTCACAAAAATTCTCCAAACTAAATAAGTGAATTACTTACCTATGATTGTAGATTTATAGGAGGCTGGCTGTCAATCGGAGGCAAGGTTGATTTAAAAGTTAAAAGTCCAAACTTAAAAACATAACAGAAAATTGAAAGCACCGTCAGTTTCAACTTTTTAGTTATGGCTTTAACTTTTGACTATTGAGTTTTGCGTTAAATATTTACATCAGGGTTTTCAGATATTTTTTAAGCTCGGGACCATAATCTTCATGCTGTAAAGCCAGCGCCATGTTTGCTTTCAGCCAGCCCAGCGGTGTGCCGGTGTCATACCGTGTGCCTTCAATCTCGCAGGCATAAAGCGCCTGTTTCTTCAGCAATAGCTGGAGGGCATCGGTCACCTGTATTTCCTTGTTTTTACCGGGCTTGGTAACCATCAGTGCCTCGAATATTTCAGGAGGCAAAATATACCTGCCGACTATTCCCAGACGCGAGGGCGCCCTGGACGGCTCCGGTTTTTCAACCAGGCTCAATATTTCATAAATCCCTTTCGTTACCGGGCGGGGCTCGATTATTCCGTATTTATCGGTGTCTTCTTGAGCTATTTCCTCAACCGCTATTACACCGGCGCCGCGTTCTTCATAAATCTCGATCATGCGTTTTAAGGTTGCCTCTTTACCGATGATGATATCGTCGGGAAGCATCACCGCAAAAGGCTCATTACCGATAATGTGCATGGCCGTATAAATTGCCTGTCCCAGGCCGTGTTGTTCCTTCTGGCGGACGTAGCAGATGTCCACCATGTTCGATAGTTCCTTCATTTTTTGCAGTAAAGCCGTTTCACCCTTCCATGCTAAAAAATGTTCCAGTTCATACGCGCGGTCGAAATAATCCTCGATGGACCTTTTACCCATCGAGGTTACCATCACTACCTGTTCGATGCCGGCTTCAATAGCCTCTTCAACCGCGTACTGAATCATCGGCCTGTCTACTATCGGCAGCATTTCCTTGGGCTGGGAACGGGTGACGGGCAGGAAACGCGTGCCCCAACCCGCGGCAGTAATAACAGCTTTGCGTACTTTCATTTTACCTCCTCATTGTTTTTCTAAAGCGAAGGCCGCCGCGCCGTAAACCCCCGCTTCATTCCCCAGCCTCGCCGAAATAATACTCACCGCCCGCGAAGCGATTGGAAAAGCCCTCTCTTTTACTATTTTCCTGCCCGGTTCGATGAGCATTTCGCCCATCGCGGCCATTCCCCCGCCGATAATTATCATCTCCGGATTAAAAATATTAACGATGTTCACCATACCCACGCCGAGGAAATATGCCGCCTGCTCGATAACCTCCCCGGCCAGTTTATCCGATTTCCGCGCGGCTTCGCCGACCATCTCGGCGGTGATATTCTCCAGTTTACCATCAGCCATCCCGGTCAACACCGATGTTTCCCCCTCCCGTATCCTCTCTACCGCCAGCCGCGCCACCGCTTTGCCGGAAGCCAGCATTTCCAGGCAGCCGTGATTACCGCAGCCGCATAACGGGCCGCTGTCATCGATGGTCATGTGCCCCAGTTCTCCGGCAGCGCCTACAGCGCCTAGATATAACACACCACCGGTAATAATTCCACCTCCGATTCCCGTCCCCAGCGTAAGCAGAACGAGGTTATCCACACCTTCGCCGGCGCCGCAGCGGTGCTCCCCCAGCGCCGCCGCGCTGGCATCATTGATAACATGAGTCTTAACCCTGAACTTTTTACCGATGATTTCCGCCAGCGGTATGTCCGTCCAGCCGGGCATGTTGGGTGAAGGTGTAACCACCACGCCGCTGCCGCTGTCTATCCCGCCCGCGCACGCAATGCAAATGCCGCCAAGTTCCGGGGGCTTAATATTTTTGTGTTGAAGCAGGCTGTCTATCCCCTTGCACAGGCGGTTGATAACAGCATCGACGCCTTCATGCACGAGAGTTGGATGGGTATTCTTTACCAGCATCTTGCCGCCGGCGCTAATAAGCGCCGTCAGCATTTTCGTCCCGCCTATATCCACCCCGATGACTGGTTTATCTGATATTTTTTGTTTCATATCGCTCAATCCGCTTAAGCCAAAAAGTCCAGCACAAGTTTGTTGAATTCTTCGGGGCGTTCTAGCTGCGGCATATGGCCGCAGTGATCGAATATTTTCAAACGGGAGTTCGGGATCAAATCCACCGCGATGCCGGCATGAGCGACCGGTATTATGCGGTCCCGCTGTCCCCAGAATATCAACGTCGGCACTTTTACTTTTGTTGCGCTATCCAGGAGCAGGCTTGTAACAAAAGTACGCTGCCCCCGGAAATTGATACCGGCGCGAATCGTGGCCAGCAGCGCTTTTGAAGCGCCGGGCAAGGCCGCAAGCTTATAGGTCTTTTCCACCAGTTCGGTCGTTACCATCAGCCGATCGTAGACGATCTTGCGCCACAACATACTGACAGTCCTCCGGCTGGGCCGTGTCATTATCTGACCCAGTACCGGCAAAGATGACAGTCTAAACAGGATATTCACTTCCCGTCCCATGCCCGCGTTATCCGCCAGCACCAGTCTATCGACCTTATCTGGAAACTGAACGCTGAAAGACAGAGCAAGTGCGCCTCCCAGCGAATTCCCTATGAGGGCGGCTTTTTCGATTTTTTGGACTTCCATGAAATCGTGCAGAAACTGCACCAGTTCATCCACTTTGCGCAAAACAGGTTGTTTATCCGTCTGCCCGAAGCCCATTAAATCCGGCGCGTAGACCCGGTGGCTCTGCCCCAGGACATCGATGTTCTTGACCCAGTTTTCAATTGAGCCGCCCAGTCCGTGGATGAGTACCACCGGCGTTCCCTGTTCCCCTGACATCCAGTAGCGTGTGTTGATATTACCGACTTTTATAAACCTGTCTTCCGGTATGGGCATCATCTCCTCCGTAACTAACGGCTTCCGGTCTATTTGGACGGGACGACGCCTCTCTGCCCGAGCTCCACCACCAGGATTTCCAGGGCAATTTCGCCGTCCAGTTTCCCTGTCTTTATCGCCAGGTCGGCTTCAAGGAGCTTGTGAAAAACTTCTCGCAGCCTTTCTATCGAGTACTTATCAGCCTGCGCCCAGGCTTTATTCAAGATAAACTCGGCGTTAAGTCCGAGTTTGGTTTGTATTATTGCCCGCGCCACTCCCCTGCTGCGCATTTCCTTGACCTGGAAAATAATCCTCAACTGCCTGGCCAGCATGGTCAATAGCTGGACCGGGGCCGCCCCGTCCCTGAACTGCTGCTGTAAAAGTTCCTGCGCCGCGTTCAACCGTGATTCCATAACGGCATCCACCATAGCAAAGACACTGGCTTCCTGGGCATCGCTGACGACAGCTTTTACATCCGCTTCTTCAATACGGCGTCCGGCGGCGTACTGCGTGAGTTTATCTGCTTCGGAGGCCATTGCCCACAGGTCATTGCCGACGAATTTTATCAGTAATGCCGACGCGTTGGGAGAGATACTGCCGCCGGCGCCGGCAACCCGCCCTTCAACCCACTGGCTTAGCTGGGACTTATTTAACAGGGGGAAGTTCCTGACCTTGTTAAATACTGCCAGTTCCCTCAACAGGGGATTGCGCTCATTTACCTCCCCGCCGATGATGACGCACTCTGTAAAAGGCGGCAGTTTTCTTACCGCCTCAGCTACTACCATGTATTCTTCCGGCTGGTCCGGCTGGCGCGCCGCTTTCTTCTTCCCGGTTTTCGCCTTCGCTTCAAAGCGTTCCAGCAGCCCTTCGACGATTACCAGGCGTTTTTCCGCCAGGAAAGGCACCGTCTCACACGCAGCATGGAGCTGTTCTACCGTTACCTGTTTACCTTCAAGAACGGTGGTATTGGTCATCAGGGCGGTAGCATCTCCGATGCTTTTTTTTATCGCATTAAGCGCCTGGCGGATGGAATAATCATCCGCGCCGAAGAATACGTGCAGCAATTTTTATCTCCCTACCCAGGTTCAACTAATTTTACCATAATAAGGTACTATCTTCACCACTAAAAGGCTTAGTCTTAAGGGCTTCACATGTGAAGGTTGACAAAAAGTCGCCGTTAAGGAATAATCGCAAGAGAACCTGCCGCAGTCCTACCGTTTTAACGAGAGGTGAACAGCCATGACGGAAGAACAAGATGATGTAATGCAAAATGAAGAACTTAAAAAGCTGAGCGGTATTGCTACCGATATGCAGCTCTCGGGAAAAATGCGGGCGCAAGCCGTCAACCAGCTCGGCGATATAGCATCCCACGAATCACTGCTTGTCCTGCTCAATTTGGCGGCAAACGACAGGCTCAACACCGATGAAAGAGAACTGGCGCTTAAAAGAGCCCGGGAAATTGTCAAAAAAGGTCGTTAGCTGTCATTGCGGGCCATCCGCCGAAGCTTTAGCGTAGGAGGAGGCGCGGCAATCTCTATCAACGTGCCAAATATATCATTGGGATTGCCATTTCGCGAATTTTACGCTAAACGAAGTTAATATACTTCTTGCAAGGATAATAAAATACACTTATGAGCATTAACATAGGAATAATCGGCCTGCCCCAGAGCGGGAAGACAACCGTTTTCAATGCGCTGCCTGAAACCAGATAGCTGGCTTCGTGTGCCGGATTCTGGTAGAGGCTCACGGCGGGCAAATATGGGTGGAATCCAGGAAGGGTAAAGGCTCGACCTTTTTCTTTACAATCCCATTGGGGAAATAGGTTAGATGTCAGCCCGATTATTACTCTCTCTACCTTATTCAAAATCCTCCAATTAAACTTTTTAAAAACTTCTTTACTCCGCCTGTACATATTCATTGAAATATTTCCCTAAAAATATCATTGATTATCGTTTAGGGTTGCGGGTTAAACTTTGCCAATCCACGAATACCTAGATTACTTGTTTCATTTGTAATACAGGGAATAATATATAGCAGTCTGTCTAAAAATTCCAATAACCAAAACACAGACACAGTTCAGGATTACGTCAGCATTTTAGGGCCTAGATTAAGTACTATTCAGTGCCACTAATAGGTAGTCACTTGGATTGTTGCGGTTCCATTTACGTGACTACAATAGTAATAGACGCAGGAGAGAATAGCAGCATGTCTATGATACAACAAACCAAAACAGGTTCTGCTTCCGGGTCTTCCGGCAATCACCCGGCATTTTTTTGGAGAATGATAATCAAAGATTGTCTTTATTTCATGGCTTTGGCTATCCTGCTTGGGGGCTTATTAAACTTTTCGTTACTGACCAATGCTTTTAACGGCTCATTAACAACCGCGATTCAACAAAAACAATTAGTTGACTTAAAGTCAAAAAGTGAACTGATTTACCCGGGGATTTCCTTTATAGAACTGGAATCTGCAAAAAAGCTGTATGATGATAAACTAGCTGTTTTTTTGGACGCAAGAAGCAACCAGCAGTATGCTATTGGACATATTTCCGGCGCTATCTATATGCCCGCAAAAGAATTACTAAAGGGAATAACAGATCCGGTAAAAATTATACCTGACAAGCAAGCCGTGTTAATTTCGTATTGTGATGGCGGTGATTGTGAACTCGGCCTGGATATTGCCAAGGAACTATCCGAACAAGGATACCAGAATATTTTTGTCCTGGGAGAAGGCTACCCCGTATGGGAAACTGCCGGCTATCCCACGGAAAAATAAGCTGCAGTAAGGAGCATTATGATAAAGTTTAAATCATTCTTTAGTTTGGTTATGATAGCAGTATTATCAATTGCATTGGTAAGTATATACGGCTGCTCGGCAGCGGTATCCTCGCAGACGGTGGCTTCTCAACCCATTTCAGAGACACCAGTTGTTCAAACCACCACGGAGACGCTGATTACTCAACCTACCACGCAAATTATTCAACCCACTTCAGAGACCCCGGTTGCTCAACTCACTACTCTAGCGCTGGATGCTCAACAAACCAATCCGGCGGTTGTCCAACCCACTACTACGGCGGTTGTTGTTCAACCCATAACTAAGGTACCGGATATTCAACCCACAGCAACCCCTATTACCACCACTGTGACCCAGGTATTACCAACTGCAGTTAATGAAGTATTATTGGCCGAAATTAGGTCTAAAGCTGAACAGCCCTCACCGGGGATTTACTATATAGATGCTGCCACTGCAAAAGCCCTAGCAGATAATACGCCAGCCATTATTTTGGATGCCAGGTATAAGGCAGATTGGAATAAATCACATATTGTCGGCTCTCTTAGCTTACCAGTCTCTTCAGTATGGATTCAAACTACGCACCCGGAACAATATATAGACCCGGTAACAGTAGTGCCGGATAAGGACGCTGTTATAATTACATATTGCGCACCCGGATGTCCTGCCGGTCTGGAATTGGCGGGAGAATTGGCAGTACGCGGCTACCATAATCTGTTCGTCCTGATTGGAGGATATTTTTACTGGCAGGAAGCTGATTATGGGATGGTTAAACAATAATTAACGCTATGAAATTCCTTCACAACGATTACTTACATCTTATAATCCGGTTATTAATCGGCGCTTTATTCATATACAGTGCAATACCGCATATTTTTAATACGATGGGACTTGCCTCATCAATATATAACTACAAGCTTTTCCCCCCTTCAATAATTGGCTTATCCGCAGCTTTTATTCCATGGATATCACTATTTGCAGGTCTGGCTCTTGTTTTGGGAGTAAAAGTCAGGGCGGCATCTTTTATAATATCCGCATTATTAGTGATATTTATCAGTCTTGCCGTCATCAATGTGGCTCGCGGCCTTGATATTGACTGCGGTTGTTTCAGCGGGGTTAAGAGAAACACAGACTGGTCTACGATCTTTGAGGATTTTGGCATGTTATTAGGTGCGCTGTTTATCCTCTTTTTTGATAGAGCCAGAGTATCCCCGATATCGTTCCTTCAGCAACGAATGCCCCATCATGTTAAAAGTGAAGGTTTATTGTGATGTGCCGCGTATATTTTCCGGGTTGGACATTGATGGTCGCTATTTCACCGTTTATATTGGTCCGTGAAACAAACACTAGGAGCGGGAGCACTATGCCGGTTTTGAGTTTTCAATATAACCTGATCATTGAAGTGAGAAATTCGGCCGGCTGCGCACTTGATTTATAAAACCCCAATTTCCTTTTCAACATGATTATTCCTGCCTGCTCCTGCTTTAAAAAATACGTAACTACCTATTTACTAATGGTTTTACTGCAAAACGGTTACCAGCGAAATACGCGGTTTGTACGCCATGCTTTAGGTTAGCATACGACTTCTTAATAGTTATTGAGGGGTTTAACATAATAAGTGAAAGGTGGAAAAAGATTATTCGGAAGTGGATATTAAAATGTACCGGCAATCAGCTAACGGAAAGAAATAACTGAATTGCTCCGAATATCTTTAAGGGAGTGAGATTATGTGTGGAATTGTAGGATATATTGGCAAGCGTCAAGCTGAACCTATTCTGATGGATTGCTTGAGTCGATTAGAATACCGAGGCTATGATTCATCCGGAATAGCGGTACGTGAAAATGATCGTTTAAATGACATTAAAGTATATAAGAACGCGGTCAGAGTAGCAGTCCTTAAGGAAGAGTCTCCCCATCTTAATGGGAGCGCGGGTATTGCACATACCAGGTGGGCAACCCATGGACAGCCGTCATTATTAAATGCTCATCCTCATTTGGATTGTTCCGGCAGATTTGCAGTAGTACACAATGGCATTATCACCAATTACCAGGAACTAAAACGGCAACTAATTGCTGAAGGGCACGATATTATTTCAGAGACAGATACTGAAGTTATACCTCATCTTATTGAAAAATTCTATAAAGGAAACCTGGAAAATGCCGTACAACTTGCTATAAAGGTGTTGAAAGGTTCTTATGCTATCGTGGTCCTGTGTAAAGATGAACCTAAGCTGGTTATCGCAAAAATGGGTAGTCCAATGGTTATCGGAATGAGTGACTGCGAAAAATTTATCGCCTCTGATACACCGGCAATTATCAGCTATACCAACAAAGTCATATATATGGAGGACGGAGATATCGGAGTAATTACTGAAAACAGCGTAGCATTCAGAAAAAATGGAGAAGAGGTCCGCCGGGAAGAAAAACAGGTAGATATGTGTAAAGCGGACATTCAAAAGAATGGTTATGCTCATTTTATGATTAAAGAAATACATGAGCAGCCGAGAGTCATTCGCGATACGATATCTGACCACGCTCTGTTGACTACCAAACTTACTATTGGCAAGGATGTACAATCCTTAAGTATTATTGCCTGCGGTACTTCTTATTATGCCGGCCTCATAGGAGAATACGTAATCGAGGAACTCCTGGGGATTCCGACCAACGTTTCTTTCGGATCTGAAGTTAATCACCGCCGCATGATATTCCCCAATGAAGCGATTGTGATAACTCAATCCGGTGAAACTGCAGATGTATTAACGTCTATGAATACAATGCAAAAGGCCGGGGTAAAAATACTAGCAATAACCAATGTGCCGGGGAGTACCGCCAGCCGCATATCTGACCGTACGATTTATAACAAAGCCGGACCGGAAGTTAGTGTTGCGGCCACAAAGAGTTTCATTGCTCAATTAATATCCTTGTATCAGTTAACCTTATTGCATCCATCTATTGACCCGGGAATACGTGAACAACTGATTGGAGAAATTAGTATTTTGCCGGATAAAGTAGAAAAACTCTTTGAAATGGAACCGCAGATCATGGAATGTGCAAAATATCTAGCCCAATGCACAGATGTATTGTTTATCGGTAGAGGCATCAACTACCCGGTTGCACTGGAAGGCGCTCTAAAACTCAAAGAGATTGCATATATTCATGCTGAAGGATATGCCGCCGGGGAACTAAAGCATGGGCCTCTTGCTTTGCTTTGCGCCGGGGTGCCGGTAATTGCGATTGCGGCACAAGATAGCAATTATGAAGCGATGATAACCAGTATTAAAGAAACTAAAGCCCGTAATGCCTTTGTTATTGCGTTAGCTGATGAAAATGACACTACGATAGATGAATCTGTTGATGTCGTGTTTAAAATACCGCATACGCATTATCTATTATCACCGGTATTGCATACGATATTACTCCAATTGCTCGCCTACCATACAGCCAAATTAAGAGGTTGCCCTATTGATTTCCCGCGCAACCTGGCTAAAAGCGTGACTGTCGAATAACTGTAAAAAATTGCATCTTTAGTGAGTGAAGATGTGGGAAGTAAGAATTTCCATCAAAAGATTATTAACGGTCGAATAAGTACCAAAGGGGATTTGGGTGTGAAGCGTATAAAGGTACTGATAGCTGAAGATCAACAAAACATCAAGAATAGCATGCGGTTATTACTTGCGTCAGAGCCGGATATAGAGATTATCGGGGAAGTAAATAATGGTTTCGACGCGCTGGATATGATTGGAAATCTGCATCCGGATGTCCTCATACTTGGACTTAATGCCAGCAATACTCTTGAGATTGTGCGGCTGGTAAATCACCGTTTCCCCGATACTGCTATTATCGTACCACGTAAAAATGATTATGAAAATCGTATCATGGAAATGATGCGGGCGGGAGTAAAGATATATGTTCTAAAATCATCGGCAGCAGGAAAACTCGTTAATACGATCCGGGAGGTCAATTCCAGTCAAACGCAATTGAGTATTCCTGTTTCTGAAAGAGTTGCGGAAAAGGCCGCCCGGTACCTGAAAAAAACAACTATCGATCCTTACGAAGTGTTGACTAAAAGAGAACACGAGGTTTTTGACCTGGTAGTCGGTGGCCTTACTAATGCGATGATAGCGGAACGGCTTTGCATCAGCCAGCGCACAGTTGAAATCCACCGTGCTAATATGCTGCGTAAACTGGGACTTCGTAATCAACATGAACAATTGGTAAAGTACGCCATTGAAAGAAAAATTTTGTTGGATACTGAAAAAGATGAATAAGAGTATCCGTTTTCTCAATATTAGCCTATCAAAATTCAAGATACATTACCGTAAAACAAGATAAATTACCTCCGGGGATGCAGGCCTCTGCGCCGGGTGTGCCGCGGCCACCGGGTTTCCAGGCTGATGCTGAAAAATCACACGAAACACATCTACACAAAAAATACTTAGCGGCGATACTCCGTAAATACGTACTTTTATTTGAGGTTATTACGTACCATTGTCAATATACATATTTTTACAATTGCACGAAGATATAAGTAGAGTTTTGTTTTGAATAAAGGAGTTACAAATGTTGCCTTATAAAATATTGGCTACTGCCATCATGAATCGGAGGAATGGAAAATGAGAAAGAACATAACGAAGTTATTCATCAGGGCATTCTGCACGGTGATACTGCTAACGCTTATTATCATACCGGCACAATCAGCATTGGCGGCAACTTCCCCGATAGCGGTATCCTTAGCGGCCTCTTCGGTAGCTGCGGGAGGAGCCATTCTCAACGGAAATCTGACGCAACTGGGGACGGCAACCAAGGTTAACGTATCTTTTGAGTACGGGGCTACGAAGGATTACGGAAAAACCACTAGTGTTCAGCCTCTCACTGCTACCGGTTATTTCAGCGCCAACATCACAGGCCTCTTTCCCGGCATGACCTGGCACTATCGGGCCAAAGCCGATGGTGGAGCCCAGGGAGTTGCTTACGGCAAAGATATGACCTTTACTACTATCGGTGATGCTACTACACCATACGGTCCTGCAAAGTTTGCTTTTATATCTGCCCGGGATGGTAATGAAGAAGTCTATGCCGTGACCCCGGATAATGTCTACCTGGCACGCTTGACCAATAACACTTTTAAGAAAGCCTGGCCGAGGTTTGCGCCGGACTTCAGCAAGATTACCTTCACCGCATGGAGTAATGTTAACGCGGAAGTGTTCGTTATGAATCCTGACGGGACGGGGCAGACACAGCTCACTAGTAATACCGGCTTCGACGGTATGTCTGATTTCTCATCGGATAAGGCAAAGATTGTTTTTGTTTCCGATCGTGACGGCAACAATGAGATATATGTGATGAATGCCGATGGCAGCAGCCAGACACGGCTTACCAAAAATACCGATTCGGACATTATGCCCACTATTTCACCCGATGGCTCCAAGATTGCTTTCACATCGAACCGTGATGGAAATTACGAAATATATGTCATGAAAGCCGACGGCAGCAGCCAGACGCGGCTGACCAACAATACCGTCGTGGACAACTACCCGTCCTGGCTGAATGATGGCAGCAAGTTGACTTACAGTTCTACGCTTTATGGTAATAGCCAGATATTTGTTATGAATGCAGACGGCGCTAACCCGGTACGCGTGACAAATAACGAATACGCCGATGACCAGCCTGTATGGCTTCAGACCGGTAATGCGATAGTCTTCACCTCCTGGCGAAACGGGAACACTCCCCAGGTCTTTTCCATGACTCCAAATGGTGTAGCACAAACCCAGTTCACCACCAACTCACAGGGTAACTGGAGCCGTGCTGACTGGATACCAACGGCAAGTGCACTTGCGATTAATGCTTCGGTTCTCGGCGGACATGGAACTGTAAAACCAAACACTCAAACAGTGAACTCCGGAACCGACGCTACAATTACTATCACTCCCAATGACGGATACCATGTTACCAGAATTAACGATAATGGCGTTTTCATGGCTGTTACCAATACCTATGTTATCAAGAATGTTATAATTCCTCATACGGTAGTAGTTACTTTTGGCAACACTTACACTATTACCTCCAGCGCCAGCGCCGGCGGCGCCATTTCACCATCCGGCGCCGTTACGGTTAAACCGGGTGACGGCCAAACCTTTATCATAACTCCTGGTACCGGCAGCTCTATCGCCACGTTAACGGTAGACGGCTCGGCGATAATACCGGCAGTAAATAGTTATAAATTCAATGATGTTAATGCTGACCATAGTATATCCGTCAGCTTCTCCACACTGCCGGCACCGGACAAGTGGTGGGACTCGGCTTGGAGTCATCGTATAGAGATCACGATAAACGAAAAATCCGGTGTCAATCTCACCGGTTACCAGGTAAAAATACCTGTTGCTTACAATACGAATATGCAGGCAAACTTCGGTGATATAAGGTTTGTAAATAGCGATAACACCTACGAAATATCATACTGGATGTACAATGTAACCTCCAACTCTGCAGAATTCTGGGTAAAAGCACCTTCTCTTCCGGCTTCGGGCACAGTAAAGATATACATGTACTACGGTAATCCTGCGGTAACCACTACCAGTAACATTCATAATACCTTTATCTGGGCAGACGACTTTCAGGATGCCGCCTGGACTAACAGCAACACCCGCATGGTTAACTATTACGGAGTCACGCAGAGTATTCAAAACGGGATTTTACAGCATCAGGGTCCGGCCAGGGGCGAGCCCATATTAGAGATATTTGATAACGGCGCACTGAAAAATTTCCCGGACAGCTATGTAGCCGAGGTTTCCGTTAATCCGAATATCAAGGCCGGAAATGCGATTATCTGCCCAAGATACGGTATAGTCGCCGATAAGTATGAAAGCTTCATGGACATATACTGGAACAATGCTGCTCTTAACAAAGTGGTTAGTAATATTTGGTCACAGATTACACCCGCTGTGAAGATAAATGACCCTATTAACACCGGAACATGGTACAAACTGACCACCGTCATTTCCAGGCAAGAAAATACGAATAATATAATTGTAATGATTGACGATACCCCTTATATTGAGCATACTGACTCCTCCCTGACGAATCCCGGTCTGTCTTTAATAACCTATGACCTTAACAAAGCCTTTGACGTATCCTACGATAATTTCTGGGTCAGAGAATATGCCAGTGCCGAACCGGCTTTGGCTATGGGACAAGAGCAGGAAATATTTCCTGTGACTACGGGAGTTGCCACCAATATAGCCAGTACAGGGGCGACGATAAGCGCCAGTTTTGACAATATAATTGCTGCCGACACCAAGGTTTCTTTTGAATATGGAACAACAACTGCCTATGGCACTACCAAGGTAACTGTTACACCGTCTACTGCATCAGGACATATCACGGAAGATCTAACCGGCCTGACGCCAAATACCCTTTACCACTATAGAGTTAAAGCAGTCGGTGACTATACGGTTTATGGCAGCGATGGCTCCTTCACCACTTTACCTGTCACTGTGTCAGCGTCAAGTCCACCTAATTTTCTTATGTGGATAGTCATCGGCGCGGTTTTATTGGTAATCCTGATTACAGTCCTCGTGGTTGGAACAAGGAGAAACAAGAAATCACTTTAAGGATAAAGTAAAGAGGGGGTAGCCAGGCTCCCCCCTCTTTTATATGTTTAATCCAGCATCCGGTATCTGTTTGTTATTGAGTGTAACCCCTTAACTTTTCATTGTTGATAGTGTCAAAACGCTCACCCAATCTCAAACAATGGGAAAACCCGCTAATAAATCCCTGGACATAATCAGAGTTTTTACTATCTAACAGGTCTTCTGCCTCCATTAACGCAGAAGCCCCTTCCATTTCCATCTCTAAACCCTTACAGGTGCTTTGATTGTTAGGGTCAAACTCATCTTCTGTTTTTAAGATATCATCATTGTTATTCATAGTCGGGCACCTGACTTCCTTTCATTAATTAACATTCCTATATGCCTGCCAGGGTGAGAATACTGTCCCAGATGCTCTGTAATGATTGCCATAAACTTGAAAAGAAGTTATCACTGGTGTTCTGCTCTGCAGGTGGGGTAACAGGCGTGTTGGCGATTGTGGTGGGTGCAGGAGTAGTATCCGCGATTATTGCCGGTGTGGGGATAATAACGATAGGAGCCACAACAGGAGCAGGTTCTGTAATAAGAGCAGGTTCTACAACTGGAGCAGGCATGGTTACAGGCTCCGGAGTAATAACAGGTGCAGCAGGACTGGCTGGTTCGATAAGGGCAATATAGCTATCTAGCCAGGACGGTAATGCCATGTATGAGGTACAGGCATATAGTGCATTGATACCCTGGCCAAGAGCGGCATTAGTTAGCCTGGCTGCTGTAACAGCGTCATTTACGCCTTGAGTTAAAAACCATGTCCGGCTCGCCCACCTGGTCTGGCTGTCAGTCAGGGGGGCATTACTCCAGATCTCGGAACTGTTAATGTAATCACAGTATTCCATTAAAGAATCTGACCATGAGTCAACACCGGCGTTGAAGACAACCTTTAGTCCTAATGAATGAGCCCTGTCAGCTAATTGCTTAAGATAGTCCAGACCCGCTGTTGAGGGTTGTGAAGATACTTCATCCACAAATACGCCGTACGCCCCGGCGGCGGCAATAGCATCAATGTAGTTAAGATTAGACTGTAAATCATTGGGTATGGCCATGGGCACCGTACCTTCATATCCGCCATCAATATAATCAAAGTACTTGATTCCTGCGGCCATGAATTTGCTGATATCGGCATTCCCTGTCCAGGGGCCCACGGGGCTATTGTTTACCAGATATTCAGGATTGGCGTCAATGATACAGGATGAAATCCCTCAACAGCTTTATTAAAGGTACTTAGAATAAAATAACCGGTATATGTTTTATTTGTTACTTATCGAACTTTTAAATATTTCAGCTATTGCACGGTTTATTTTACCAAATGCTTTTTGAATTTCTTCAAGCGGCCATCCATAAAGCTTACATTTGTTATTTGTCATTTTTTGGTATGCGTTTATTCCAGTAAAAGTAAGATAACCAATGGATTCAATTGATATCGTTTTTTTTAAAAGGTTACCATCTGGTATTTCTGCAACAGGAATATATCCAAGCGGAATCAGTGCCCATTGGTGTCCATGCGTCATACTAGAAAGAAGTCTATAGGTTTCCTCTTCTTTCAATTGTGAACTTACCAAGTCTACAAATGTAGACATTTCATTAACAAGTACTGTTCTACCTTTATTGTTAATATTGGTTAGTCCTCTATGTATGGCTTTTTGAATTACTTCTTTTTGTCTTTTCTGTGCACTTTTTATTTCGGCTTGATCGTTTGTAGATTCTGCGAATTTTATACGTTGCTCAAGACCACGACAACGATAAGCATAACTTCTTGAAATACGTTCATCAACGTTAATATGTTGGTCAATCATCTAAATACTTATTGATGATAGTTCCAAAACACTCCTAATGCTAGTCCATGCAGCAAATGGTAATATCGGTTCTGTAATTTCTCGTGAAAAAGCAGATAAATGATCTGAAGCAACTTCGAGAAGAAGAGAGCCTTGATTAAATGCTGTCTGAACTTCATTACTTATGGCTAATTCTTTACTAGCAATTGAACCAGGCATTGGATCAAGCCCAAATCCTTTAAATGCTTCTCCCATCTTGTTATGCAGTTGATTGTATTGTTGGATAATGAGATTCAATGTACGTTGATTTTCCATAGAGTCTATGAATCATTAATTTACTTAGTTACACTATTCTATTAGTCTTTCACAGCATTTAGCAAATAATACATATTCACTTCTTTAATTACAACTTAACATAACTCTAGTAACAATTCATGCCTGCCAAGCTTTGAATTGTTTCTTTTTGGAGCAAAAAAAGGTAAAAATAATGGTTCGTCTCCCTTTGAAAAAGGGAGAGTGAGAGGGATTTTAACAACAAAAAAGGGGGGAGTTTTACGCTCCCCCCTTTTATCATATTCCCTTTTCGGTTTCCCTCTTTCGTAAAGAGGGATTAAGGGAGTTTTAGACTTTATTTCTTGGCTTTAGCCATCGGGATATCGCCGAGGTTAATATCTTTGCCGAGTTCCATCTTATCGAAGGATTTGGCGGCAAAGCCTTTTGCCTCGATATTCAAGCCGTATTTGCCGTCGGCCAGGTTCTGGAACCAGAAATCGCCGAAGGCGTCGGTCTTGGCGGTATATACCTTCGCCTTGGGTCCGGTCAGCGTGCAGGTAGCGCCGATGATTACCTCTTTAGCAGCCGGGTCGTAAACCGTCCCGGCGATGAATTTCTTGGGGATGTTCAGGTAATACACCCTCGGCTTGGTGCCCAGCTTCGGCTTTAGCACCTCAGCCTTGGCGATAAGGTCTTTGAACTCTGATTCCTCGCCGAACTTGATGGCCTCGGTGGGGCAGGAATCGGCGCAGCGGGGTATCTTCCACTCGCCGCCATCCAGCAGGTGCGCGCAGCCTGTGCATTTTTGGGCGATGTTCAGGCTCTCGTTGAAGTAGATGACGTGGTAAGGACAGGCGTCAACGCAATTCTTGCAGCCGGAGCATTTTTCCGGGTCGAGGATGACCAGACCGTCATCCCTCTTGTAGATAGCGTCCACGGGGCAGGCCGCCATGCACGGCGCGTTATCGCAATGCTGGCAGAGCAGCGGTATATAGTGCATTTTTACCTTGGGCACGGTGCCGCAGATGTTTTCCTGGATTTTCAGCCAGAACTGGCCGGCGTCCGGCTCGGGCTTGGCGATAGGAGACCAATCGTTACCTACATGTTCGTCTTTGCAGGAAATCTGGCAGCTGTAGCAACCGTTACAAATCCCTACGTCTATAACAAATACCTTAGCCATTATTCCATTCCTCCTTCAACCCAGCCGTTAAAGCGCTGGCCGTATGCCGGGTCGTATTCTCTCTTGAAAGCCTCGTCGAATGATTCGGGGTCCTGGGCTCTCCATTCCTGGTAATCTCTTTCGGTAACTTTCTGGCAATCGACCAGGTAAGCGGTAGTAGCCTGGCCGACGGCGTTCTTGGATGTGATGCCGTCCGGCGCAATTGTGTTGATGGCGCCGCCGCGGTCGACGTTATGAATTATCGGGTCGTGCCGCGCGCCGTGGTCTACGTAGGCGACACCCGGGCTCATGCGTTCCCAGACGCGGGCGCCGCAGAGCACTACGCCGCGCTCGTTGAATACTTTAACTATGTCTCCGTCCTTGATACCGCGCTTGGCGGCGTCGGCCGGGTTGATCCAGACCGGCTCATACCTGTAGTTATCCGGTCCGAGAACCTTGCCCGTCGGCGTTTCACGGGTCCAGGTGATGTCATCCCCCTGGGAGTGGGTGCGCCATCGTCCGTGGTTGGACATGCACAGCAGCGGGAACATGGCCGCGCGTTCGCTTGATACACGCTCGTCATGCGTCACGCCCTTTTCAATCCACTGCGGATACGGAGGCCGCTCTTTATCATCCGGGAAGTGCTTGGCCAGCCGCGCGGAGTAGAACTCCAGCAAGCCGGTTGGTGTGGGCAGAGGGTTCTTCTTCGGGTCTTCATAGAATTTTCTGAAGCCGGGCGAGTCGCTCTCCCAGTCTTTGGCGGTCGGGTAGATAAAGCATTTCTTTTCCATCAGGTCTTCAAAGGATATCATCTTGGTAATATCCATGGTTTCCCACACGTCATGCTGCAGGTCTCTGGTGCTCTTGCCTTCTGAGAATTTCTTGCCCATGCCCAGCTTTTCCGCTATTGCCAGGACTATTTCGTAGTCGCTCTTGGACTCGCCGATAGGCTCGATAGCCTGTTCCTGGATGGTAATGCTCTGGAAATGGGGTCCCTGGCGGGTATTGGTAACGATATCTTCTACTTCCAGCGTGGTGTTCGCCGGCAGGATGAGGTCGGCATAGATACATTCGTTTTCCAGCCAGGGGTGCTGGGCAACCACGAATTCTATCTTGGGGCTCTTCTGTGCGTCAATAGACGCGTTGCCGTGGTTCCAGCAGGTGATGCGGCAGGGAGTATCCGTCCACATCATGTGTATCTCACAGCCGCCCTTTTCCTTGGCGATGGGGTAGGTGTATTTTACAAACTGGTCTTCTGTCTGTGATTCCTGTCCGCCGCTGCCCATGAAGGTTAGGGGCGGTTTGAGGATAGCGTCCTGGATAAGCGTCTTCGGGATAAGCTGCTTACCCCAGGCATCGATGGTTGTTCTGCATGGTATCCTCAAGCGCTCACTCAGATCCGGGTTGAAGAAACGGATGCTCTTGAGGCCTTCCGCTCTCGGCATACCGAAGTAGGTTATCTGGCACTGGTGTACGCCGGGGGCGCCCAGTCCCTGCATGCCCAGCAGGATGCATTCCAGCCGGCCGGGCTCATGGGAGAACGGACCTCTGCACATGCCTCCGCCGAAGTAGTGGATGATAGAAGTTACTTTCTTGGCGAATTCGCGGGCTAACGCTTTGATTGTCCATTCCGGCACGCCGCATTTCTTGGAAGCCCATTCCGGTGACTTGGGTACACCGTCTTCCTTACCCAGGACATAGTTTTCAATATAGTCCATACCCACGGCGTGGGTTTTAACATATTCTTTATTCCAGGTGCCTTCCTTAATCCAGGTATAGATGATGGCTAATTGCAGAGCGGCATCTGTATTCGGCAACACCGGTATCCATTTATCGGCATGTACCGCAGCGCCGTAGTTAAGCTCGGGGCAGATGTAAACCTGCTTGATGCCGGCCTGTGTCCAGAAGTAGCATACCCTTGTGGCATACTGGCCGGTGAAACCCCAGGGGGTAGTCTCCGGGTCGCAGCCCCAGAAAAGACACATTTCTGTATTTTCGGAAATGTCTTTGACGAGGTTGGCTGCCGGTGACATCATACCCTGGAATCCCTGACCCCAGACGTGCTTGGAACCCCAGTACCAGCCTTCCCAGCTGTCCGGGTTCCGCACCTGCTGTGTGAAACCTCCCATCATATCGAGCAGCCTGCCCTGGTGGCCGTGGGGGGTATGAATCGTTTTGCATTCGCCGTGGCCGTCGCCCTGTACGAGGATGGAAAGCGGGCCGTAGAGCTTGTGCTGCCGCTTAACTTCATTGGCAACGAGCGTCGTGGCCTCGTCCCAGGAAATTCTCTTGTATTTGCTCTTGCCGCGGTTCTGGGTATTCCGCTCGCCGTTGGGGTCGAAGTCCACTCTGAGCAGAGGATATTTGATACGGTTAGAAGAAAAAGTCCTCTTCTTGTACGCCAGTGAAAAAGTGCCGGGCAGCGCTTTCATCAGTGGTTCCAGCGTCGCGCCATTTCTCTTTATTTTCCATGGATTGAGTTGTTTTGGAGTGTATTTTTCATCATAGTGGAATGGTCTGATCCTGACCGCTTTGCCGTCTTTCACATCGACGGAACACTCGCCTCCGCCGCCGAGCAGTCCGCCCAGCGCCAGGGATTTGTACACGGTCTTGTCGGGTTTAACGTCAACCTTTGGACCTGGTTTGACGCCGACTTTTTTACGCTTTGCATCGGGCATTTCAGTCACTCTCCTTCCAAGATTTATTGTGTTTATTGTTTAATGTTGCGGTTTTTTTGCGGGCATTGCGAACGTATTAAGAAAAAATGGGGAATTTCTATAATAATGGCATTTTGCACAATACCTTTAAAATTTACACTAGTAGACCGTTCATTGTCAAGTTATCCCGGCCTTATATTGTGCCTGAAAAATTACGCAAACCGCCAACAAACTAATTCGCTTGCTTTTAAGACGGGGTGAAAAACAAAAGCGTCTCTTGATATTCTGGATTGTGATTTTTCATTGATTTCCGGACGCGTATTTTAAAAGTAGGAATAAAGTACTATCCACAATCAATCGAACTTGTTCTTGTGACGTTTTTGATAATAATTGTAGTTTGTTTGTGATTTTATGTTGACATGGTGCAATTAGACTTAAATTGCACTAACTGGACTTTGATTGCATCAGAGAGGGCTAACGATTGTTGGCCAGACTGTTTATTTTCATCCTTTTCTCAAGAGGAGGCTTTGAAGAAAGGGTTAATGCCCCTGATGACATTATCAGAGAACTCATCGGAGCCGGTAGGAAGTCAAAGTGGCTCAACGAAACAGGAAGTACGTACGGAACTTGGGGGAAAATTGCAAATATGTACCTGTTAATGCCTTTACTTGAAGTCCTTTTTTGCCTGGCATTACTGACCGCCCTGATACTTAGGGGGAAACAACACGTGGCCAGGTGGCCGTTCGCAATTTTCCTTTTCTTAATGGCGGCCTGGGGCTTTTTCTTATTCATGATGCGAAACAGTAGTGATTTGTCCGCCGCTTTGGTCTGGGAAAAATTGGTCCTCGCCTCGATACTCAGCGCTTCAATGTCCTTCTACTTGTTTACTATTAGATTTACCAAGACCCGGCCGAACATGTATTTTATGTACCCGATGTATATCGCTTTTTTTGTGGTGTTGGCCTTGATTCCAACAGGGCTGGTGATTAGCGGCGTGCGGACGATTTGGTACGGCAGAACCCTCGTCATAGGGCCTCTTTTTCCGCTCTATTTAATATGCGCTTACTTGCCTGTATTGCGCAGCGCCGCCCTGTTAATAAATCGATACAAAGTTACCAGGGTTGCCGATAGCAGAGTCCGTTATCAATATATTTTGGTTGGTATTGCTTTTATGGTTATAACCGCTACTACAGACTATCTTCCGGCTCTGGGTATCAATATATATCCCCTGGGCATCTTTGGGAACATCATTTTTTGCGCGGGCGCCACGATGGCTATGTTGAAACACAATCTGCTGGAAATGAAGGTAGTCCTCAGGAAAGGGGCTACCTATTCGCTGACGTGCGCCCTTATTTTCAGCATTTTCGGTAGCGTTGTTTACCTTTTAAGTTATTTTTTTTTGGGGGATTTTTTTAATGCCATTTCCCTTACAATAACTGCCTTGACTGTCTTTTTGATCGCTTTGATATTCCATCCGGCCCTTATCCGTTTCCAGCAAATCGTAGACGCCTGGTTTTTCCGTGAAAGGTATGAGCATATCCAGACCCTGAAAAATTTTACCGGGGAAATCAAAGGTGAACTGGATCTGGAACAATTGACGTCATCGCTGTTAGAATCCGTGGCTAATAGTATGCAGAGCCGGGGCGCCTATTTGTTGCTTCCTTCGCCGGTCACTGGCAGCTACTCGATACGAAATTACTCCGGTCAGAAAATCCAGGAGCAGATATACTTCGCTGCTAATAATCCCTTCTTGACGGCCCTGAAACAGCAAGATAGAGTGATTGACATTTGTGACTTGGAAATTATTCCGTCCCTTGCCGGTCTTTCACCTCAGGACTACCAGCCCCTGGTGAGTAATAACATCGAGCTGATTGTGCCGTTGCTGAACGATGAGTTCTTGGCCGGTGTGTTGCTCCTCAAACAAAAGAGTACGTGTGAGCCTTACAGTATTGAAGAGAGAAGGCTGCTGCTCATTGCCTCACGTGATGCGGCCGTAAGTATCGATAACGCCAATCGTTATGAGGATATCAAACAGAAGCATGACAAACTCCAAAAGGCGCTGGACGGTGTTATCTATGCTATGTCCCTGGTAGTGGAATCCAGAGACGCTTATACCGCCGATCATCAGCGGCGGGTTGCGGTGCTGGCAAAGACTATCGCAGCGGAGATGGGTCTTTCCGAGTGGCAGCAAACGGGTGTTTACATCGCGGGTCTTCTTCATGATATCGGCAAGGTGGCGGTGCCGTTTGAGATACTTAACAAGCCTGGTAAGGTAACCCAAAATGAATTCAAAATTATCAAGACCCATCCGCGTGTCGGGTACGAAATCCTGCAGAAAATTGATTTTCCCTGGCCGGTCACACTGGCTGTCCTCCAGCACCATGAGAGGCTCAACGGGTCCGGCTATCCGGCTTCTCTTACCGGAGAGGAGATTATCATTGAAGCCAGGATACTGGGAGTGGCGGACGTTGTTGAGGCTATGTCCTCCCACCGCCCTTACCGTCCTTCCCTCGGTCTGCAATATGCGCTCGCCGAGATATCTAAAGAATCCGGCACGCTTTATGATGCCGGGGTGGTCGGAGCCTGCATGAACCTGTTGAACAACAACGAACCTGAATTTGAGAGGATCATGGCTGCCGCCGCTGTTAAAAATGATGCCCTGGAACTGGTGATGCAGGGATAAATCGTTTTCTAATACAGTCACGGCTTTTTCATCCTGGCACATCGCACCCTGCGTGCTCGAAGGATTCTTCGAAGGGACGATTAGCGGTAATCTATACACTGGTTTCATTTCGGATGCGGGGATGTAGTTCAGCACTGGAGGCTCGGGGTTTTTTCCCGGGGTGAAAGCCTGGGGGCGTTGGTCGGCTGACCTTGCGTATGATCTGGGTATGGGCACGCTGGTTGGCCCGCTTGATTGGGAAGGTAGATATTAGCAAAAATAATTAAAAAACGCATTATAAGTACCGGCAGTGGCATGAGTTAAACGAAGCAATCCCGGTTGAACCGTAATGTTTGACCTCGGATTGCTTCGTTCTATTTCAGGAAGGCTACGGGTGTTAATCACGTCCCCCGCATGTTTTTCTTCTCGTCAATATACTCGCGCTGATGAACCAGAAAAACACGTTTAAACCGCAAATATTAACTATTTTTTAATAATATTTGTGATATATTTATTATATCGTGATATAATTATAATAGACTGAGAAAAGTCTTTATAATGGTGAGGTATAACTTTGAACTGGAAACGAAATGGCTTTATCTATATTTTTATCATTATAGTAGTCATCTTCCTTTCTACTTTATGGATTAACGGCCAGTCCAGCCAGCCGGAAACGGTTACGCTGAGCCAGGTTATTGAAAAATCAAAGAACGGGGAAATAAAGAAGCTGGTTGTTGAAAATCCTGCTTTACTTGTTACTACCAAAGATGATAAACAACTCAAAGCGGATATTGGTGCTTTAACTCTGGCGGAACTAAAAGAATTGGAGCTTGTTCTCCCTGAGGATTATGACTATAAATCACCAAGCGGCATTGACTGGGGGCAGGTGCTGGGCAGCATCCTGCCTATTCTCCTGCTGGTCTTTATCTTTTACTGGATTTTCCGCAAGGCAAGCGGCGCCAATAACCAGGCAATGAACTTCGGGCGCAGCCGGGCAAGGCTTTTCCCTGCCAACCGCGTTACCGTTACCTTTGCTGATGTTGCTGGCGCTGAAGAAGCTAAGCAGGACATGCAGGAAGTCGTGGAATTTCTTAAGGCTAAAGAAAAGTTCCAGACGCTGGGCGCGCGTATTCCCAAGGGCGTTTTACTCATCGGGCCTCCCGGCACCGGTAAAACGCTGCTCGCCCGCGCTGTAGCCGGTGAAGCTGACGTTCCCTTCTTTTCCATCAGCGGCAGTGAATTCGTTGAGATGTTCGTCGGTGTAGGCGCTTCAAGAGTCCGCGACCTTTTTGACCAGGCCAAGCGCAACACACCCTGCATCGTATTTATCGATGAAATTGATGCTGTGGGCCGCCAGCGCGGCGCCGGCCTGGGCGGCAGCCACGATGAGCGCGAGCAGACACTTAACCAGATACTCGTGGAAATGGACGGCTTTGATACCAATACCAGCGTTATCGTTATCGCCGCTACCAACCGGCCGGATATCCTTGACCCGGCGCTATTACGCCCCGGGCGCTTTGACCGGCGCGTGGTGCTGGACAGGCCGGATATCAGCGGTCGTTTGGCGATTCTTAAAGTGCATACCAAGGGAAAGCCCCTTGACCCCGCCATAGACCTTGAGATACTCGCTAAAGGTACCGTAGGCTTCAGCGGCGCTGACCTGGCCAATATGGTCAACGAAGCTGCCATACTGGCGGCCCGGCGCAACAAGAAATCCATCGGCATGTCGGAGATGGAAGAATCCATTGACCGTGTTCTCGCCGGACCTGAAAGGAAAAGCCGGAAAATCAGCCCCCAGGAAAAAGAAGTTATTGCCTACCATGAAGCCGGTCATGCGCTGGTGGCCAGGATGCTGCCTAACGCCGACCCCGTGCATAAAATATCCATAGTGGCGCGCGGGATGGCATTGGGCTATACGAAGCAGCTGCCGGTGGAAGACAAATATCTTACCACCCGTTCCCAGCTTAAAGATACGCTGGCAACGTTGCTCGGCGGACACGCTGCCGAGGAATTAATCTTTAATGAAAGGTCAACCGGGCCGCATAACGATATCCAGAGGGTGACTGAATACGCCCGCCGCATGGTTACCGATTTTGGCATGAGCGATAAACTGGGCACGCGGACATTCGGCAATAAGCAGGAAATGGTTTTCCTGGGCCGTGAAATTTCCGAGCAGCGGGATTACAGTGAAAGAACCGCCCTGACAATCGATCGCGAAATTGATACCCTGATTCATGAAGCCTACGCTGTAGCCAAGAAGGTGCTTGTCGATAATAAAGATAAGCTCATAGAACTGGCTAAAAAACTAATCGAAAAAGAAACTCTGGAAGGCACAGAGCTTGATGCCGTCTTTGCCAGCCTGTCTTTACCGGGGGCAAAACCTCGTATTAAAGCGACTGATATACCGGCTCCCATACAGCCGGCGCCGGAAGCCTCGATTCATCGTGTCCCGATGTCATTTTACCTTATCACTCAGAGCCAGGAAAAGGTGGGTGCATTTTCAACCGTCACAGTGGGTGTATTTTCGCTTGACATTCACATTTAGAATACGTTTATAAGAGTGCCACCCAAAAATATAGTGAATAACACCTATTTAACTATGGTGCTGCCCCTGTTATTATGAAAGTTAAAAAACGTTAAGCTTAGTTGAGAAACTAAATGAATTATAAAGGCGGTTGATGAACCGTGACGGAAGATAAAAATAATCTAAACCAGCGTCCGCGGATGCTTACAGTGTCTGAAGTAGCTCATATGCTGCATGTTCATCCCAATACTATCAGGTTATGGAGCAAGCTCGGAGTTCTTAAATCGTGCCGTATCGGACAGCGCCGTGATTACCGTTTTTTTACGGAAGACGTTGAAACGTTCCTTCATAAAGACCCTGACAGCAAAGAGTCGGAATAATGGAATCCTAATAACAGTTAACACTAAAAACAGATTCCAGGGATACCAAGAAGGGAGAGTATAATATTCTATTCTAAAGGCAGCGAAAAGTGGAAGATACTTCCCATTTGCATCTTGTTCCTGGCCCAAATACATCCGTGATGAGCTTCCACGATGATTTTACAAATATATAAACCCAGCCCAACCCCAGGAGTAGTGCGTGTGAGCTTGGATTTCACTCTGTAGAACTTATCGAAAATATGATCAAGATCGCTCTCGGGTATGCCCACACCTGTATCCGCAACACTGATAATCAAACAAGGCAACTTTATCACAGGTGTATTTCCGTAGATTTTTCTTAATTCTTCATCATCCCGGACCATCCTAACCCCCACTTCTATGTCACCACCCTGCGGCGTATATTTTATAGCATTGACTAGAAGATTATTGATTACCATCTCTATTTTTTCGGGGTCGGCTTTTACCATGGGCAAACGTGGACAGGGGAGCAATTTAATAATATGCCTAGTAGTTTGGTTCTGATTTTCCGATGCGGCTTGTCGCAGCAAATCAAGAATAGGAATATGCATCATACTGATTGCATCTGTTTCTTCGAGCTTGGTAATGTCCCTTAAGTTTTCCAACAGGCGTATGACCCTGTTACTGGCAGAATCAATACCTTTAAGATATTGCTCTTTCTGTTCCTCGGCAATAACACTATTGAGTTGTAAAAGAGTTGCCGCATATCCTTTGATTACCGTAAGAGGCGTAATAAGTTCATGCCATAATACTGAAATTGTATTGGTTTCCGTTTTAGCCTGGTGGTTTCTTTCTTCTTGAGCAGAAACGCCAGACATAACCGGCAGACCATGTCGATCTTCATAGATCTTGGGGACAGCCATGCCGTTGCTTTCAGAAACGGAGATCATTTTGATCGACTCCTCTCCCTGGTATGCTACACGAGCAGACTTAGTTTGCTGTTCAGGTAAAATCCTATGCCGCGTCACCAGTCTGACCTCCCGGGTTATCTGATTCATCGTTTTGCATCGCAAAGAAATACCCTACACCACGCTCGGTCATAATTATTTGCGGATTATGTGGGTTTTCCTCAATTTTTTGCCGCAAATACCTTATATATAGTTTTACGAACGATTTATCGCCGATATAATTCGGGCCCCAGGCTTTTTCCAAAAGTTGTTCGTGAGTAACGATCCAGCCCCTGTTTTTAACCAGACAAGACATAATTTTGAATTCTGTAGGCGATAGTTTCACTCTTTCGCCTCTTACCCAGACCTGACGGCTTTGCCAATCAATCTCTAACCCGCCGTTTCTGAAAGTACTCGCCTTTTCTTCCTGCGTTCCTACTACAGACCGCCGCAGGATGGCCTGTATCCTCGCGATTAGCTCATGGAAATCAACCGGTTTGGTCAAATAATCGTCTGCACCCATGGTAAATCCTTTAAGGCGATCAGCCTTCTGACCATTTACCGTTACCATTAACACAGGGATATCACTCATCTCCCGGATACGGCGGCATACTTCCCAACCATCCATTTTGGGTATGTTTGCGTCGAGTATTACCAAATTCGGACGGCTGCTAAAAACACGGCGCATACCCTCCGCACCATCTCCGGCCGTAAGCACTTCATAGCCAGCATTCTGTAACCAAGTAGCAGTTAGATTCTGATATTCGACATCATCTTCCACTAAAAGTATCTTTTCTCTCATGCTAACCCTTTATTTGTACCATCTGTTTTTTAGTCTGACAGTACAAATATTCAATATTTCTTGAAAACTATTTACTGTCATATTACATCCTGTCAAGTTAAGTATTCATAAAAATCTATTAAACGATTATTAATATCCCGTAAACTTTGCCGTATGGCGAAAATTAAATTAAAAAATCTATTTCATACTGAGGTACCTGTATGATGGACCTTTATTTTCAATATATTTTGATGCCAGATAAATGTTAACCTAACTCTTCCTACCTTTTCCTCCCAAATTTATACTCTAATCTTACCATCAATCGTGCACCTTATTCTAGAACAGTTAGCTGCACTAGTCAACCCCACCGGTATTTTATTTTCCATTATTTTAACTAATTTCTAACCCCATTCTCACCATTCAGTCCAATTATCAATTGCTTTATTCCGCCAAGAGACTAAACAAACTGATCAATAATAATGTCTGTGTTTAATATATTCTAACCGTTTTCTGACTTAGCTCCGACATTGTTCTAACTGCAGTATTCTATGATTTTGATTGTTGAAGGTTTGCAGCACCTAAATCGTACATCAAAAAGGATCCTTCCAAATGATAATAAGCGGAACAACTAAAAAGGCGGGCAGAGTTCTTTTGGTCAACTCTGAACCAGATATATTACAAGTTCTGGAAGTAAACCTTGCCCATGCAAACCTGGAAGTAGTCTCTGCTCAGAGCGGAAGCGAAGCACTATACAAGCTTGAAAGTAATGAACATGAACCGGATATTATTATTCTGGATGCAAGCCTCCCTGATATAAATTATGCTGAAATGCGCCGTCGTATTAACGAGTTATCCACAGCGAACCGTGTTCCAGTGATCGTCATTGGCACCAGGCTTGAAAGAAACAACCCTATTCCAAAGATCGAGGATTCAATTATCCACGTTATTACCAAGCCTTTTGAGCCGAAAGAAGTGGTGGCTCTGGTTCAGGGATACCTGATACACAGAGAACGTATGATTAACACCAATCCTCTAACTGGCCTACCGAATCGGATTCAGATTAGCAACGAAATCCAACGTCTGCTCCAACAAAAGAGCAATTTGGCAATGGTATTTATTACCTTACATGATTTGACGGCAATTAACAAAGCCTACGGTTATCATCAGGGCGACCAAATTATTTGTGTATTGGGGAATATTATTTCTGAAGCTGTCCGTCTCTTCGGCAATTCCACGGACCTGACAGGGCATTTCAGCGGTGATAAATTCGCAGTAATAACTTCACCTTGGAAAGCCAAGACATTATGCCGTAGGATAATCGCTGATTACAACCGCCGTATCAGGTTACTATTTGCTGACGAACATCTATCGGCAGGCTATGCTGGTTATAGGAATTATCCTGATATCAAAGAACAAACCTCCAACATGAACATCCATCTTGCAGTAGTGACCAATGAGAAACGCACTTATATTCATCCTCTTGAAGTCATTGAGGCAGCCTCGGATCAAATTGAATTGTTGAAAAACTTACCGGAAAGTAACTGCTATTTCGACCTTAGAGGAAACAGAGTCGTACCTTCCGTTATTGTATCTCATCGTGAAACAACACAAGCCTATAAAGAAGGCCTTAGGGCTATGCAGGGAGCGATGGGCTGGCTGGATTTCATTACACGCGAGCTAGAGCTCCCCATGAATAGAATGAAGGATTGCTTACAAACCTTTGAGCGTAATAGTAAAAACCTTGATAAAAGACATCAGCAAAGCATTAACAACCTCCATGACAACTACCATCTGCTGGCCCGTATCGTAGAAGGCATTTCAAGTTTAGCCAAATCTGAAACTCCTGGGTCAGGAGTTTCTTGTGAAGAGGTTGATATTCGGGAAGTCCTGGTTTGGGTATTGAAGCAGGTTGAAGTACTAGCAACTCAGCATCAAATCAGCTCAGATATTATCACAGACGGTGAAATTTACCGGATAGTCAGGGATAAAAAAAGCCTGGCGCAAAGCCTTCTCTATATTATTAGAAGTGAGATTATCTCGTCGCCGCTTGCGTGCCGCCTGCGCATTAATCTGTCAGATAAAAGTGAAGAGTATATCCGGATAAAAATATCCAATCCGGATCACTACATCTCAACTCGGACATTGGATAATCTGCTTCACCAGCAATCTAGTACGTTAGAGGGGACCTTAATCAATGAACTATTTCCTGCCAATATTCTAATTCAGTCGCTTGGAGGCAAGTTGGAAGCTACCGGCGAAAAAGGTGAAGGAACTACTTATGTGGTTACCTTGCCTAAAAAATGGCAGAGTTGGATGCAGGAAATCGATACACTCCATTTGGCGATGGATATAAGCCGCAAGGAAGCACGCGAAGCACTTGAAACCACACGACAGGCTATTGCATCACTTAATAAACAAAAACCACACGATATTAGATACAACTTTGATAAATTGTGCAGCAAAATCCAGGAGTTAGCCGTTCTATGTAATCGCTCACTCTTTCTGGCAGATGACTGTAATACGCGTTTGGAAATTCAACAAGACCGCCTCCTGCAACACGAGGCAGAACAATCCGCCGCTTCGGAAGCTATCCTCACTATCTGCCGTGACACAGCCGCGACATTCCAGGTGAAACACCTGTTTTCGCCGGAAAGTGCCAAAGACGTAGCGGATTGTTCCCTGGCAATAGCGAAGGAATTCAGAATGTCCGAAAGTGACTGCCAGGCGCTGTATTATGCGGCATTATTTAAAGACTTGGCGCTTGCTTTTGTACGATATAACAGCAATGAGCGATACTCAATTAATATCGAGATAATGGCAGATGTCAGTGACCGCCTTAACCTGGTTTGGAAGGCTCTTTCAACAATTCCGTTTTTTTCAACCGCCTGTAAGTTAATCCTTTATAGATGGGAAACTTATAACGGTACCGGAGGAAATTTTGGTATTAAAGGCGCTGATATTCCGCTTGGATCAAGAATCCTGGCCGTTGTAGATACTTATTACCGCCTTACATCAGACCAATCAACGCACGTTAAATTAACCCCTTCAAGCGCTATGCAGAAAATAGTTGAAAACTCGGGCCTGTGTTTTGATCCCCAAATCGTAAGTGCCTTATTAATGATCCGTAAATGGAAAGACATAGAATTAGCATTAGCTGATAATTAAGGTGATTAATGAAAGTAATAGAACAATGTTCTAACCCAATCCTAACCAATATTTCACTTTATACAAACCTGTGGATAATACAATTAAAGTATTAAAGAAAACCGAGGAAAATAAATTATGAAGAATATAGCTGTTATAGGGGCAGGATATGTCGGTCTTGTTACCGCTGCTTGTTTTGCCGAACTAGGTCACAACGTAAATCTGATTGAAATAGACACCAAGAAGATATGCTCCCTTGAACGCGGTGAGTTACCAATAAGTGAGCCGGGCTTAAATGAATTATGGAGACGTAACAGACAAGAGGCAAGATTAAATATAACCAGTAATTATAAACAGGCATTACTGGGTGCCGATTTTGCTTTTATTGCCGTGGGGACACCTTCAGCACGTAACGGTAAACCGGATTTAAAATGGGTCAAGCTTGCGGCAAAAAACATTGCTGAAGCTGCAAGCAGTTCATTAACGGTAGTAATGAAAAGTACCGTACCCATTGGCACGGCTGAAATTGTTTCACAGATACTTACCTACCATAGTCAAAACAGATATAATTTCTTTATCGTCTCTAATCCCGAATTTTTAAGAGAAGGATCGGCAGTCTACGACTTCATGAACCCCACCCGAGTTGTTGTCGGTTCATCAGACATCAGTGCCAACGAAGCTGTAGCCGGCCTTTTCGAGCCTCTGAACTCACCCGTAGTTATGTGTGACAACAAGACCGCTGAAATGTCCAAGTACGCATCTAATGTGTTCCTCGCCACCAGAATCAGCTTCATGAATGAAATGGCGTTGCTTTGTGATGAGTATGGCGTGGATATCACGCGCGTGGCAGAAATAATGGGATTAGATCCGCGTTTTGGTAAAGGTTACCTTAATGCCGGACTGGGGTGGGGCGGAAGTTGTTTACCCAAGGACGTTAGAGGACTCATCCACATGGCAAAAAGCCGCGGTATTCCATTGCGGATTATACGGGCCGCTCAAAATATAAATCAGCAACAAATACTTCTAGTAGTAAATAAACTGCATCGTCTTCTTGGTTCCCTGGAAGGCAAGACCATCGGTATTCTTGGATTATCTTATAAGCCCAATTCTGATGATATGCGGGAAGCACGTGCGCTACCCTTGATTGCAAAACTTGAAGAAAAAGGTTGCAGAATAAAAGCTTATGACCCTATTGCTATGGAAGTTGCAGCCAAACTCATGCAAAACGTAAACTACTGCCTTAATGCTTACGAGGTAGCCAAAGGAAGTGATGCTTTAATACTTGTAACTGAATGGGAAGAGTTCAAAACACTTGATATGTCTATAATTGCTGCTTCAATGAATTACCCCATTATCATCGATGGTCGAAACATGTATGACCCGGAAAAGATGACCCGTGCGGGGTTCATATATGAAGGCATTGGACGCCCCGCAGCTAAGAATAAAAAGCCCGAAATTGTGATGGCATAAAAACAGGAACATATTCAGGGAGCGCTGCTAACCTGAATCGGGAAAGAAATGAATCTAATTAATGTCGCCGGAGAATACATAAAAACACAATTGGCAAGTACGCTGAACAATCGGGAAGACGAGATCAGTGTTACCGGCTCTAATAAGCATATGGATAAAGTAATAGCTTACAACCTGACAAAATACCAGTGGTGGAAAAATGTGTTTGACCGTTTGATGGCGGCCTTTATCATGGTAGTTTTGTCACCTCTAATGGTCGTCGTTGCTTTGATTATAAAGCTTGATTCTCCAGGAAGTGCCATCTTTCGTCGAGAACAAATAGGGAAAAACGGCAGAAAATTTACATTGTATAAATTCCGGACAATGCAGGCAAACAATGACGATAGTGAGTATAAATCGTATATAACCAAATACGTTCTGGAAGATGCCCCATATACTGTTGACCAAAATGGACAGGCGGTTTATAAAGTCACTAACGATCCAAGGGTTACCAGGGTTGGTGACTGGCTCCGTAAAACAAACCTGGATGAATTACCGCAATTTATTAATGTTTTAAAAGGAGATATGTCCGCTATTGGCCCCAGGCCGGATATCCCCTTTGCGGTAAATTTGTATAGCGATTGGCATCGTCAGAGATTTCAAGTGAAACCTGGTATCACCGGTCTATGGCAGGTTAGCAAGAGAAAAGGCCTTTCTTTTGATAATATGGTTCAACTGGATATCGAGTATATAAATAAGCAATCTTTTCTCTTGGATACAAAAATATTTTTACAGACGCTGTCTATCATCCTGAAGAGAGATGGCAGTTGATTCAAGCCATAAGGAGGCACGAAGTGGTTAAAATTGGAGTTGTTGGTTGCGGTTACTGGGGACCAAAACATGTGAGAGTCTGCCACGAACTGCCAGAAGCAAAGCTGGCTATGGTATGTGACGCAGATGAGCGTAAACTCAAACAGGTCAGGGATCAATATCCCTATGTAGAGTCTACTACCGACTATAATAGCCTGATCTCTAACGGCGTAGACGCAGTGATAATAGCTACCCCGGTAAGTACCCACTTTAAACTAGCCAAAGCTGCATTGCTCCATGATAAGCATGTCCTCATCGAGAAGCCTATAACGGCCACCAGCAGTGAGGCTCTGGAACTGATTGAATTAGCCGAAAAACGGAATCTGGTACTCATGGCAGGGCATACTTACGAATATCATCCAGCCGTGGATTTCCTGAGAGAGATAATACGTAACGGCCAACTGGGGCAAGTGTACAGCATTGATGCAGATCGCCTCAACCTGGGATTATACCGCCCTGATGTTAATGTCCTCTGGGATCTAGCTCCCCACGATATCAGCATTATGCTGGCGCTAATGAATGATGAACCGATAGCAGTAAGTGCCCGGGGCACGCGCCATAATAATCTCGGCATTTACGATATGGCCTACCTCGAAATCCTTTTCGCCAATGGGACCATGGGAAATGTGCACGTCAGCTGGCTGCATCCACGGAAAATCCGTGAGATTACCATAGTAGGAAGCCGGAAGATGGCTGTTTACGACGATGTTTCTGAAAACGAAAAAATTCATATCTACGATAAAGGACTGACAATGCCCAGCGATGGTAACGGCAACGGTAACGGCAACAATAAATTCTCGGCATGGCCTCCGAGTTACAGGTATGGTGATGTTGTTATCCCCTTCATCTCCAATGGCGAACCTTTAAAGCTGGAATGCAGTCACTTCATTAAATGTATCAAAGATGGTACCAAGCCAAGAAGTGATGGCTGGGCGGGGCTCAAAGTGACCAGCATCCTGGAGGCGGCAGATAAATCCCTGGCAAACGGTGGTCAAAGAGAAAAAATAGATTTAGCCTCTTTAATCATTGCTTAAACTTGTGACACCTAATTAAGGATGGGTTATGAAAAATCAAATTCAATCTTCCGTTAAATACAAGGTTAATCAGGAATTAATACGCATTGGTAAAAATGCCGTCGTCGATGAAGGTGTGCTACTGGGTTATTTACCAAGCCGGACGGTAGACCAATTGTTGACTGTCGGCGAGGGAGCTCACATCCGTAGCGGTACTATTATCTATGCCGGCAGTCGTATAGGCTCTAACCTGGAAACAGGACACAATGTAGTTATAAGAGAAGAAAATGAAATAGGCGATAATTTCCGCATCTGGAATAATGCTGTCATTGATTACGGTTGCCGGATAGGAAATAATGTTAAAATACACAACAAAGTTTACATTGGTCAGTTCACTATTATTGAAGACGATGTATTCATGGCACCGGGAGTAACCTGCGCCAACGATATTCATCCAGGCTGTCCGGATTCCTCAGAATGTATGAAAGGGCCAACTGTAAGAAAGGGAGCCCAGATAGGTATTAACTGCACGATACTTCCCCGGGTAATTATCGGGGAAAATAGCGTCATCGGTGCAGGAAGCGTGGTCACAAAGGATATCCCGGCCGGAATGGTCGCTTACGGTAATCCGGCGCAGGTAATATGTGACATAGGTAATTTAAAGTGCTCCACAGGGCTACGGGATAAACCATATAGTCAACTATTGGGGAGGTTATAAAGTGC
The DNA here is from genome assembly GCA_041300405.1 of Dehalococcoidia bacterium. GTDB lineage: Bacteria > Chloroflexota > Dehalococcoidia > Dehalococcoidales > RBG-16-60-22 > Fen-1077. The sequence goes on from JBGLNK010000001.1 coordinate 287,428, forward strand.
GTATACCGCTGGTAGATCTAAAAATTCAATATCAGGATATTAAAGAAGAGGTGCTTGCTGAGATAAGTCAGGCTCTTGACGGAATGCAGTTGTTCCTCGGAAAAAATGTTCAGACTGTAGAAACTGAATTTGCAGCCTATTGCGGCACACAACATGCCATTGGTGTAGGTTCGGGGACAGACGCTCTACATATTGCCATCCGCGCCTGCGGGATCGGTCCGGGTGATGAGGTTATTACTGTTTCCAATACCTTTATCGCCACGGTTGAGGCCATCATTTTAGCTGGTGCCCGCCCCGTATTTGTTGACATTGACCCCGTTACCCAGAACATGGACCCGGCCCTGGTGGAAAAAGCCATTACACCCCGTGCCGCCGCATATCGGCGTGGTTAAAGTGCCTGAGCCCCGGCTCTGGGTGCTTAACGACATGTTCCACCCGGCCAAGGTAGTCCCCGTCGAAGCAAAGTACCTCGATATCAGCGCTTCCGTCAAGGGAATGGCGCAGGACAGTAAAGGCTTCGGCGGCCGTCTGCTGAACCAGCTCAGCACCGTCGATACCATTTTCGGCGTCGTCCGCGCTTTTAAAGAAGAAAGCGTCCCTCACCCTGAAATCACCATAAATGCCGGCCGGGATATCGGCACTCTCACCCTGGAGCTTATTTTTTCTGATCTCACCATTATAGAGCACAGGCTGGAAAGATTGGACGATACCTCTAAATCAGCTAAACCGCAAGACCGCATGGCTATCCAGCAGGAAAAAGAAATACTCCTGCGCCTTAAAGCGGAAATGGAAAACGATAAGCCTATCCGTGAGCTTGAACTTGAACCGGCCGCTGTTAAAATCATTACTAATTACCAGCTGCTCACGGCCAAGCCGCTCCTTTTCGTGGTCAACATCGGCGAAGACCAGCTTGCGCAGGCGGCGGCAATAGAAACCGAACTCAACACAAAATACTCCGGCAGGAACTGCCGCGTAATCGCCTTGTGCGGCAAGCTGGAAATGGAACTGGCTTACATGGAAGAGACCGAAGCTAAAGTGTTCCGAGACGACTATGGACTCAAGGAATCCGGTCTGGCGCGCGCTATCAAGGCGTCTTACGAATTATCGGATATGATATCCTTTTTCACCGTCGGAGAGGATGAGGTGAGGGCCTGGCCTATCAGGCGCGGACTTAACGCCCAGAAGGCCGCCGGGAAAATCCATTCCGATTTTGAAAAGGGATTCATCCGCGCCGAAGGCATTGCCTATGACGACCTTATCAAGAGCGGCAGTATGGCCGAAGCGCGTAAGAAAGGCATCCTGCGCCTGGAAGGTAAAGAGTATATTGTAAAAGACGGAGATATCCTGACATTTCTCTTTAATGTTTAATCCTGTATTCTCTACGCACGGTCAGTTTAAGGCTATTCTGCTCTACCACGATTATTTCTGTTCCGGCCTCCATTTCCCCATCCTCCGCCAATGCGCTCCAGAGTTCGCCGCGGATTTTCACCGTGCCTTCGGGATTTAGCACATGAGTTACTTTACCGCGTGTGCCGATCATCGAAGGAAGCCCTGCCTGAACCTGCTTGTGCAGTAACCGCGTCGTGAAAAGAAAAAGCCAGACGCTGAATACCAGCCATACTATCATAACAGAAACCAGGAACGCCACAGGCAGGTTCAACCCGAAGTCCGGCAGCACCCAGCGCCATATGACCCAGATAGTAGTTTCCTCCAGCGTGGTACTGATGATCGCCAGTATCATCCTGGTACGCGTTAATTTATTCATATTTTTATTATATAACAAGGCAAAAGTTAAATCTCAGTAATCAAGGTGTCCGGATACAAAAATGAAAGCTAATCCCGGGTTCTATTTTGCGTTTCTGATATTTAAGATTGAACTCTTTTAAATATTTTTTCTAAAATACTTGACAAGCTAACTTATATTGTGATATCCTTGATATTTGTAATAATGCCCCAGTTGTTTGTTATTTTGACTTCCCAAATGTAGTATACCCATATTGTTGCCACGTATATTCGCGTGTCTAATTTTAAATGAGCATACCGGTAAAACACACTATGACTGTGGTATTTATCTAAGGAGATGAAATGGCTGGAAAAACGCCGGTTCCCGTATCCAAAGCACAAGTCCCACTAACCAGGAAATCGTACGCAAGGCTGCCTACTATCCTGGAAGTTCCCAACCTGATTAAAGTCCAACTGGATTCCTTCCAGAGATTCCAGGAAGAAGGTCTCAAACAGCTTCTTGAAGAAATATCCCCCATTAGAGACCTGACAGGCAACCGACTGGAACTCACCTTCGCGGCTTATGAATTCCGCGACCCTCGCGCAGGTCATTCCGAGATGGAATGCCACGAACGAGATCAGACCTTTTCCGCCCCCCTTTATGTCAAGGTAAGACTCCTGGTTAAAGAAACCGGGGAAATTAAAGAGCAGGAACTGTTCTTCGGGGATATCCCCATGATGACCGCTAAAGGCACCTTTATCACCAGCGGCGCTGAAAGGGTTGTCGTCAGCCAGCTATTGCGCTCTCCCGGTGTCTATTTTACCGGCGAAGAAGACCCTGTCAGCGGCCGCCGCTTATGCGGGGCCAAACTCATCCCGACGCGCGGCGCCTGGCTGGAGTTTGAAACGAGTAACCGGAACGTAATCTCAGCCAAGATTGACGGCAAGAGGAAAATTCCGATTACTACACTTCTGCGCGCCATTGGCTACAGCAGCGATGATGAACTGCTCAAACTTTTCCATAAGGAAGAAAAAGGCTCCGACTATCAATTCATCACCACAACGATGGCAAAAGAGCCTTTAATCAGGGATGAAAAAGAAGCCCTGCTCGATATATATAAGAAACTGCATCCTGGCGAACTCCCCTCGCTGGATAACGCCCGGAAGCTGATTAAGAACCTGTTCTTCGATGCGTCACGCTATGACCTGGGTACTGTCGGCCGTTACAAGCTGAACAAGCGCCTCGAGTTGAACGTGAGCCTTAAAGAACGCACCCTGACTAAAGAAGACATGATCGAGATGATACGCCATATCATCATGATTAATAACGGCCACGACCATATCGACGACATCGACCACCTCGGCAACCGCCGCGTGCGCACCGTCGGCGAGCTGGTACAGACACAGTTCCGCATCGGTTTTCTGAGACTGGAACAGGTTGTCCGCGAGCGCATGAGCATTATCGGCACCGAGGCCGTCACCCCCAGCGCGCTGGTCAACATCCGGCCTATCGTTGCCGCCGTCCGGGAATTCTTCGGCGGCTCTCAGCTTTCACAGTTCATGGACCAGACCAACCCTCTGGCGGAACTCACGCATAAGCGCCGTCTTTCGGCCATGGGCCCGGGTGGTCTTTCCCGTGAACGCGCCGGATTCGAAGTGCGCGACGTCCACTTCTCGCACTACGGCCGTATCTGCCCCATCGAGACGCCGGAAGGCCCTAACATCGGCCTTATCGGTTCGCTGGCTACCTACAGCGTCGTCAACGAATATGGATTTATCGAAACTCCTTATCGCAAGGTGCTTAAAGAAATCCGTACCAAAGACGAACATATGATAGGCAGAACGGTCACGGAAGAAATTCTCGATGAAAAAGACAAGCCGATAATCTCCGCCGGAGAAGTTATCACGGCGCAGATAGCCGAAAAACTGGCTAAACTCAAATCAAAGAAGATCAAGGTTATACCTTTCGTCTCTGACGAAATTATCTATATGCCGGCCGATGAAGAAGATAAATACATCATTGCACAGGCTAACGCCCCCCTCGACGAAAACAACCAGTTTAAAGAAAAAAGGGTCGAGGCCAGGCTGGCTGACGGCTACCTTCTTGAAGACCCTGAGAAAATAGAATATATGGACGTGACGCCGAAACAGGTAGTCAGCGTGGCCACGGCTTTAACGCCGTTCCTGGAACACAATGACGCCAACCGCGCTCTCATGGGCGCCAATATGCAGAGACAGGCGGTTCCGCTGCTGCGTCCGCAGGCGCCGCTGGTAGCTACCGGCATGGAAATGGAAGCCGCCAAGCACAGCCGCCAGGTGCTCTTCGCGGAAAAAGCCGGCGTGGTGACTGAGATTTCCGGTAATATCGATGAAAAACTGAACACTAAATACCGCATCGAAATTACCCACGATGACGGCACCAGGAAAAATTACCCCCTGAATAAATTCGTCCGCACCAACCAGGGCACCTGTATCAACCAGCGCCCGCTGGTCAACCGCGGGGACCGCGTTGAAGCCGGTCAGGTACTCGCGGACAGTTCCGCCACGGAAAACGGCGAGCTGGCACTCGGACAGAATGTGACCGTCGCCTTCATGAGCTGGGAAGGCTACAATTTTGAAGACGCTATCATCCTCAGCAGCCGCATGGTTGAAGATGATATGTTCACCTCCATACATATTAACAAACACGAGGTAGAATCCCGTGATACCAAACTCGGACCGGAAGAAATCACCCGCGACATCCCGAACGTCGGCGAAGAAAGCCTGCGCGAACTGGATGAAAACGGTATTATCCGCATCGGCGCGGAAGTAAGACCGGATGATACCCTCGTCGGTAAAATCACACCAAAAGGTGAAACGGAACTCTCGGCAGAAGAAAAGCTCCTGCGCGCCATCTTCGGGGAAAAAGCCCGCGAGGTCAAAGACACCTCCCTGAGAGTCCCTCACGGCGAATGGGGAAAGGTCATTAACGTAAAGGTCTATAACCGCAAAGACCAGAAAGAAAGCAAGAGCGGCGGCGATGACCTGCCCGCGGGCGTCAACCAGTGGGTACAGGTCTGGATTGCCCAGAAACGCCGCGTCTCCGTCGGCGATAAGCTGGCCGGACGCCACGGCAACAAGGGCGTCATTTCCCTCATCGCCCCCAAGGAAGATATGCCCTTCCTGCCTGACGGCACGCCTGTAGATATTATTCTCGACCCCATCGGCGTGCCTTCACGTATGAATCTCGGCCAGGTGCTGGAAACTCACCTCGGCTGGGCCGCCCAGGTACTCGGCTTCAGGGCATTAACACCGGTTTTCGACGGCGCCAGCGATAAAGCTATTGAGGATGGTCTATGCCGGTCATGGGTCGTCCAGCATTCCGGCGCGGAAGACCCTACTCCCGGTAAATACAGGGCGCCCTATAAACAGGACGTCGCTATCGCCTGGGTAAACGAACGCGGCTATGACGGCAAAGCCGTTTTCGATGAAAAGAAACTCGGCAAGGCGCGGGATATCGGCCTGCGTCTCTGGCTGGAATCAATCGATATTGCCGCTCACGACCTGTCTGCCGATGAACTAGAAAAAGTGGTGGAAAAAATAAATAACGAAGGCAGATTTGCGCCGCCCACCTACGGTAAAGTCATGCTCCACGACGGGCGTACAGGCCAACCGTTCGACCAGCCGGTAACCGTCGGCAACATTTACATGATGAAGCTAATCCACCTTGTAGAAGATAAAGTACACGCCCGCTCAACCGGCCCTTATTCGCTGATTACCCAGCAACCGCTGGGCGGCAAGGCCCAGTTCGGCGGTCAGCGCTTTGGAGAAATGGAAGTATGGGCGCTCGAAGCTTACGGCGCCGCGCATAACCTGCAGGAAATGCTCACGATTAAATCCGATGATGTCACAGGGCGCGCCAAGGCCTACGAATCCATCATCAAAGGCGATGATATTCTCCAGCCCGGCGTTCCGGAATCGTTTAAAGTTCTCGTGAAAGAACTCCAGAGCCTCGGCCTGGCGCTGGAAGTTATCAACGAAGAAGAAACCAAGGTTGCTCCGGCAGAGGAAACCACGGATGAAATTACAAAAGAAGCCAACAAGCTGGAAGCAGCGGTCAGAGAAACCACCGAACCACAGTGGAAAGAGGTAGAAGAAGATGTTCGAGATTAATGATTTTGATGCTGTACGGATTTCACTGGCTTCACCGGAACAAATCCGGAGCTGGTCCTACGGCGAGGTAACCAAGCCGGAAACCATCAACTACCGCACGCTCAAACCTGAGCGGGACGGCCTTTTTTGTGAGCGGATATTCGGCCCGACCAAGGACTTTGAATGCTATTGCGGCAAGTACAAGAGAATCCGCTATAAAGGTGTAATCTGCGATAAGTGCGGTGTAGAAGTAGCCCGCGCTAAAGTCCGGCGCGAACGCATGGGTCATATCGAGCTGGCCTGCCCGGTAAGCCACATCTGGTTCGCCAAGGGCATCCCCAGCCGCATCGGCCTGCTGCTCGACCTTTCACCGCGCAGCCTGGAGCATGTTCTCTATTTTTCGCAGTATATCGTCACATCCGTCGATGAAAAATCCCGTGAAGAAGCCGTCAAGCAGGCCGAAGAAGCCGCCCGTCAGAAAATAGATGACGGTCAAAAAGCGGTTGACGAAAAAACCGCCGCCATGGAAAAAGATAGTGCCCCGGTTGAAGATATTAATAAAGCCCGCGGCCAGTTCGTCGATGAAAAAGCCAAAATAGAAGAGGAACTTGCCCTTGATATTCAGAAAATCAAGGAACTTCACGTTAAGGAACTCCTGACTGAAAACCAGTTCCATGACCTTAAAGCTAAATATGGTAATGTCTTCGAGGCCGGCATGGGCGCCGAGGCCATCCTGCATATCATGAAAAACCTCAATCTTGATGAGATACGCAATAACCTGCTGCAGGAGACCCAGTCTTCCTCCGGGCAGAGGCGCAAAAAGGCTTCCAAGCAGTTAAGAGTCGTGGAAGCTTTCCGCTACAGCGGCAACAAGCCGGAATGGATGATTTTAACCGTGCTACCCGTTCTCCCGCCCGACCTGCGCCCGATGGTGCAGCTCGACGGCGGACGGTTCGCCACCAGCGACTTAAATGATCTTTACCGCCGTGTTATTAACCGCAATAACCGTCTGCACCACCTGATTGACATCGGCGCGCCGGAAATTATCGTCCGCAATGAAAAGCGCATGCTCCAGGAAGCCGTAGACTCCCTTATCGATAACGGCCGCCGGGGACGCGCGATATCTATCAGCGGCAACCATAAGCTGAAATCACTCTCCGATATGCTCCGCGGCAAGCAGGGGCGTTTCCGCCAGAACCTGCTCGGCAAGCGCGTTGACTATTCCGGCCGTTCCGTTATTGTCTGCGGCCCGGAACTCAAGCTGCACCAGTGCGGCTTACCCCGCCGCATGGCGCTGGAATTATTTAAACCGTTCGTCATGCGCCGCCTCGTGGCGCAGGGACTGGCGCCTAACATCAAGAGCGCCCGGAGACTGGTAGAAAGAGCCAAGTCAGAGGTATATGACATACTGGAAGAGGTCGTCAAGGAACGCCCGGTGCTGTTAAACCGCGCCCCCACCCTCCACCGCCTCTCCATCCAGGCTTTCGAGCCGGTGCTTATCGATGGCAGCGCCATCCAGATTCACCCGCTCGTCTGCTCGGCCTTCAACGCCGATTTTGACGGCGACCAGATGGCCGTCCACGTACCTCTATCCCGCGCTGCCGTTAAAGAAGCCCGGGACATGATGCTCAGCCATCATAATATCCTGCTGCCCAGCAGCGGTGAACCTACCGTCACGCCCACCCTCGATATGGTACTCGGCTGCTACTACCTGACAACTATCCGCGCCCAGGCAAAGGGCAACGGTAAAGTCTATAACGGCTTCGATGACGCCAGGCTCAATTATGAATTCGGCGCCATCGACCTCAGGGAAGAAATAGAAGTCAGGGATAAAGAAACCGGCGAGAGAACGAAGACCAGTATCGGACGCATCATTTTTAATGAAGTGCTGCCTAAGGAACTGGGATTCTATAACAAGATTATTGATAAGTCAACCATCAAACAAATAGCCACCCGCTGCACCAAGCTGCTGCCTGATGAAGAAACGGGTAAAATACTGGACAGCATCAAGCGTCTCGGCTTCCAGTATGCCTCGCGCTCAGGCATCACGATTGCGGTGAACGACATCAAGGTTCCTGACGCCAAACCCAGGATACTGGCGGAAACCGAAGCGAAAATCGCTACCCTTGAAAGCCAGTTCCACCGCGGCCTGATTACCGAGGATGAAAGATACGGCCAGGTTGTAGATATCTGGACGGAAACCACCAACACTATTACCAGCACTATCCAGAATACCCTCGACCGCTACGGCGGCGTCTACATGATGGCCACTTCAGGCGCTAAAGGTAATATTTCACAGATCAGGCAGATGGCCGGTATGCGCGGTCTGATGACCGATCCTTCCGGCAAAATCATCGAATTCCCCATCAAGTCCAGTCTGCGTGAAGGCCACAGCGTTCTGGAATACTTCATTTCTACGCACGGCGCGCGTAAAGGTCTGGCAGACACAGCCTTGAGAACATCCGATAGCGGCTACCTCACCCGGCGTCTTATCGATGTGGCGCAGGACGTCATCACTTTCGTGGACGACTGCGGCACAACCGAAGGCGTGATGGTAACCGAACCTAAAGAAAGAGGCATCCTGCCGCCGATGGCAGAACGTATTCTCGGCAGATTTGCCGCCGCCGATGTAGTGGACCCCAAGACCGGGGAAATCATCGTCGCCAGGAATGAAGAGCTTAGCGAATCGCTGGTGGAAAAAATCGTTGCCGCCGGCCTGACACAGGTCTTTGTCCGTTCGCCGCTGACCTGCGAAACCCGCCGCGGCACCTGCCGCTTCTGCTACGGCCGCGACCTTGCCCGCGGACGGCTTATTGAAACCAATGTCGCCGTGGGTATTATCGCCGCAGAAAGTATCGGCGAACCCGGTACCCAGCTGACATTGCGTACATTCCATACCGGCGGTGTTGTCGGCCTCGATATCACCAGCGGTCTCCCCCGTGTCGAAGAACTTTTTGAAGCCCGGACGCCGCGCGGCCAGGCTATCATCTCTGAAATTGACGGCGCCGCTGAAATAGTCCAGAACGAAGAAGGGCGTAAAATAAAGATTACCAGCACCGAGACTTACCATGACGAATACGCGTTACCCTCCGGCTGGCAGGTGCTGGTGAAAAACGGCCAGTCCGTGGATATCGGCACGATACTTGCCGGGCCTCCGGCCGCGGAATCATCCAAAAAAGACAAGGAAGCCGCGGTCACACCGGAAAAGCAGCCTATCCTGGCGCGCTTCGCCGGTGAAGTTAAAGTTACCAAGAAACAATTGACGATAACCTACGCCGAGAGAGAAGAACGCGAATACGTCGTGCCCTCCACCGCGAGCATCTGGGTACAGACCGGCGACGCTGTAAGGGCCGGCCAGCAGCTCACCGACGGCTCGATAAACCCGCACGATATCCTCCGTATCCTGGGTAAAGAAGCCGTCCAGCAATACCTGGTAGACGAGGTACAGAAGGTTTACCGCTCCCAGGGCGTGAACATCAACGATAAGCACATCGAGGTCATCGCCCACCAGATGTTGACCAAGGTGCGCATCGATTCCGCCGGCGATACCGACCTTGTTCCCGATGAACTGGTTGACAAATTTGTTTACGAAGATACCAACGCCAAGGTGCTGGCCGAAGGCGGCGAACCCGCCACCGCCCATACCGTCCTCCTGGGCATCACCCGCGCTTCATTAAGCACCGATAGCTGGCTGGCCGCCGCTTCGTTCCAGGAAACCACCAGGATTCTTACCGAAGCTGCCGCCAACGGCAGGATAGACAAGCTCATCGGCCTGAAAGAGAACGTTATCATCGGCAAACTGATTCCCGCCCGTTACCTGGCCGAGGAAGAAGTTCCCACGCTGAAACCCGTAGGAGAAGAGGACGAGGCGATGCGCCTGCTGGCCAGCCTCTCCGCGTCAGCGGATGCGGCCGCGGCCGCTAATGCTGAAGGCGGCAATGTGGCGGTCATGGAGAAAGCAGCCGGCCTCCCGGACATAGAATCGTCTGAAAATGAGCTGGCGCACGAACTTGAAGACGACGCCGCCGACGAGGCGGACGCTGATGAGGCCGCTGACGAGGCGGATGGAGCTAACGACGAAGCAGACTAGTCCTTCAGGTTTCTCAATTTAATGATCAGTACAGCGCCCCGATTTCATCGGGGCGCTTCTTTTTTCTATTGTCATTGCGGGCATATATGCAAATTGTGTTGTTTTTTAGCTTTAGTTTGAGCATAAAATATGACAGTGAAAGCGGCATTCGATAACTTACTATCGAGAATGAGTCTCATCCTGTCGAGGGTTTTCACAGGTGAAATGGACATTTGCTAATATCGCTCCCCTATCCATAATCAATTCCAGAGGCAGTGTTCCCGGTAATACCTGTATACACGATACAATTTACGGCGCCTTTTGACAGCCAAGTAAACCCGTAATTCAGGTGGGGGAGAGTACCAAAGTCCCCCTTACTGTGTATAACATAATAAACGAAAACAAACAGAATACTCCGGTGCCGCTTGTTTCAACGTAAATATCAGCCCTTACTTTCTTGCTAAATAAAAACCATTCAATCATAATGTTAATCATGAACTGGGTTGATATCATCGTCATTATATTATTGATACTGGGCTTGCTGGGCGGTTTGAAAGAAGGAGCGGTAAAAGCCCTTTCATCGCTGTTGGCCATGTATATTGCGCTATTTATAGCCGGTCTCGCCTACGGACTGCTGGCATCGCTATTGTCTTTCCTGCCTTATAACTGGAGTAATTTCCTGGGTTTCTTCATCACGGCGGGAATTATTTCCGTAATACTGCATTTCGTCTTTTTCATACCGAGGAAGGTATTCGGGGCGATGTGGAAAACAGGCGTCTTTTACCGCGTGCTGGGCGGTATATTCAGCCTGGCGGGCTCGATAGTAAGTATGGCTATTTTTGCGCTGGTAGTACAGGCTTACCCTGTCTTCGACTGGCTGGCTAGCTGGGTAAGCAATTCCAATATACTGAATACCATGATGGATATCTTTAAATTTATCCTTCCGGCGGTATCCGGCACAGCTACACTTTAAGAGGTAACAGGCCCCTGCGGCTGTATATCATTTCCTTGAACCGCTAACGGCGGCGCTGCCGGCGCCATTTTTACTTCTTCTGATGCACTAACAGCATAATAAAGCGAGGCAAAAGCAGCGTTGATCCACATTATCGATATTATTACTCCGACACCCAGGCAAATGAGACCCGCTATCAGGATAGGAATACCCAACAGTACGATAAGAAATACTTGCCCGCCATGGCCTTTGGTCATGCGCCAGCTAGTGTCTATAGCTTTACCCATGGTCATCTTTTTGTCCACCACGAGGTAAGGAACAAAAGCCAGTTTACATGCAAAGATTATACCCGGCACGATAAGAAGAATAAAACCAATACCCACAATAATACTTACAATTAAGGACGACAGTACCGCATTCCAATAATTCTTGAATGCGGCAAACATATCCTCTATTTCAACTTTATCACCGCGGGAAGCCTTAAGATACGCATAGGTCTGGCCGTAGTTGACCGGATTCACTATCAGCAACGAATAGACAAGCCCCAGGAGCCCAAACAGCAAGGCGACACCCGTGAACACATCAACCGTCTCACCCCGGTTGATTACCCATTGAGGCACGCTGAAAACGGCGGAGATAGCAAAAAAAATAATCCCGATCAAGAATAGGATCAGGAAATATTTCCAGAGCTGCTTCCAGCCGTGACCGTAAGATGAAAACACCCCGGGTTTCGGAACCGTGACCGCCGCGACATTGCCCTGTATTGCCATAGATGCCTCCTTAATGATCGGTTTTACGTATTACAATGATTGAATATAAAATACATCACCGGAATTTATTCTGTCAATAACGAATCGCGTTAAGCTTGACTATTGACAGGCAAAATAGTAATGTATTGGTAATTATTTTTACAATTAAAGGAGGTTCACCTTGACAACAGAAATGAAAATCTATCCGCTCAATATCAAGGGCGAATTAACGGGAATACTCAGCCGCTGGCTCTGGATTTTCAAGTGGCTGCTCGCCATTCCGCACTATGTTGTCCTCTTTTTCCTTCAGATAGCCTTCTGTGTGTTATGGGTGATATCCTTTTTCGCTATCGTATTTACCGGCAAATATCCGAAAAGCATGTTCGATTTCAACGTCGGCGTTCTGCGCTGGATGTGGCGGGTTGGCTTTTACAGCTATTCTGCGCTCGGCACCGATAAATACCCGCCCTTTACCCTGGAATCCCTACCCGATTACCCCGCCGATATTTCCATTCCCTATCCCGAAAAGCTTTCACAGGGTTTGGTATGGATAAAGTGGTGGCTGCTGGCTATCCCCCATTGGATTATCATCAGTATCTTTTCCGATTTGATACCTATCCTCGTGCTCGTCGCCGGTATAATCCTGCTTTTTACCGGTACATACCCCGCTGACCTGTTTAAAATCATTATCGGCTTTAACCGCTGGACATACCGTGTATGTGCTTACGCTGCCCTGATGACGGATGAATATCCGCCATTTCGCTTGTGGGACAGCTAGAGAAAGACCACAATCCCCCGTAATTAAAATAGGGGATTATTTTACCCGCTGGCATTCCGGGCAAAAATAGGTGCCGCGCCCACGCACCACAATGCGCTTTATCGCTGTGCCGCAGCGGGGGCAGTTCTTGCCGGTACCGTGAGCCACGCGGAACTCGTCATGAGCGCTGCCGATGTCTCCGTCCGGGCGGATGTAATTCCTTACGCTGGCGCCCTTATTTTTTATTGCCGCGCGCAGCACCCTCCGGATAGCGCGGTGGAGACGCTTTACCTCTTCACCGTTAAGGCTGCTTGCCGGTCTTTCCGGGTGGATTTTTGCTTCATAAAGGGATTCATCAGCGTACATATTGCCGATTCCGGCAATAATCGCCTGGTCGAGGAGCACCGGCTTGACGGGCGCTTTACGTTTGCTCAATATCGCGGCCAGCGTTTTCACGGTAAAATCTTCATCGATCGGCTCCGGGCCGAGTTTTTGCGCCACAGCGCTTTCATCCGCCGCGAGCCACATTTTCCCGAACTTGCGCGGGTCGCGGAAATGCAGCGTAGCGCCGTCGTCCAATTGAAATACAGCGCGGGCGAACCTGGCATCGGGCGGATTTATCAACAGCGAGCCGGTCATTTTCATGTGCATGACCAGCTTTTCGCCGCTGCCCAGGTGAAAAAACAGGTACTTGCCCAGCCGCGTCAGGTCAATTATCTTTTGTCCCGTAACGCGCCGGCAGAACTCCGCTAAAGACGGCTCTTTTACCATCTTATCCCAATAAACAGCCGCGCCGGTTATCGTCCGCCCAACTACATGGGGCATGAGTTCGGTTTTAATCGTTTCTACTTCCGGTAATTCCGGCATATATTTCCCTTTTAATATAGAACTACTATTCAGTAACTGGAAAATCGAACGAGTATTCGCTGGTCGCATCAATCCAGCCGGTATAAACTTCATCTCCGGGCAAGCATTTACCTCTGAAAACATACACGGGATAGAGAAAGAATTCTTTGTTTTTATCAACCGGCCAGTACTCCATCGAAACATTATCGATTGATATCCAGAGTTTACCGATTCCGGAGTATTTGCTTCCTGTTTTTTTCAACTCCTTATAGGCCTTTTGGACCGGCTTCAGGGTAGTTGTCATTAGAGGCTCGTATCTCCCCGGATTATAAAATAAAGAAATCACCTCCCCGCCGTCTCCTATCGTAACAACGCAAATATTTTTCAGGGTCGAAAATGTTTTTACAGGCAGGTCAAAAGTAATGGAGAGATTGGCGGGTTTCCCGTCATTTATAATCAGGCCTTTTTCCACCCTGTTTACTGCCGTGCCTTCGGCCAGCCAGTTCCTTTCCGCAAGGAATTCCGTCGCTATCGATGCCGCTTCTTCCGTTGACGGCATCACAGGCGGCTTTTCAGGGTAAAGTTTCGACAATATGTAGTAATCGATTGCGCCTGTGGTCTTGTGTACGGATAAAAATGCCCCTGTCTCATTATCGCTCATCGTGTAAGAGTCCCGGGCATCCTCGATTTTTCCCTTCATCCCCAGCCTGAAGCCTATTTCCGCTACCATGTCTGCCGGGATGTCCGTTCTTATCATCTTGAGAATCTGGATATTCTCGGCATACATGGGAATCTTTACCGTCATGTCGAAAACAGGCAGGCAATACATCCATACTACCAGGCCGATAAGTATTATGCCGACAACCGACGCGATTACGATATAGATAATCTTATCGGTCTTACTCATCCTCACCTACTTCACCGCTATTAATTTAGGCGGTTTATTGACCACCGGAGTCGGCAGCATCAGTAGGAAAACGACCGCTAAAGCACACAAACCCGCAAATACAAGCCATATCGGGAAATAGGTACCGCGCGCGTCATAGACCCATCCTGCCAGCGGCGCGCCCGTTACTCCGCCGATAACCGTGAAAACGGATATCCACCCGAAAACCGTCCCGAAGTTCCCGGCCCCGAAATAATCGCGGAGAATCGGGACTCTTAAGGCCGAAGAACCAGCCACGCCGAAGGCATAAACGACGCTGAAGACAACCATCGCGGTAAACGACTTACCGTCAAGAGCGCTCAACATCACCAGCGCAATAGCCGAGATGCCGCAGGAAATAACCATCAGGTATTTTTTGGCAATGACATCGGCGAGGAACCCGTAAAGCAGCCTGATGCCCAGCGCTACCGCGGAAAATATCGTCACGCTTAATGCGGCGGTCGTACTGTTCATGCCGAGGCTGCCCAGGTACGGCACGATGTGTATGGTGAGAGCGTGAACCGCCAGCATTTGCAGCATGCCGGCCAGCCCTATCAGCCAGAAAGCCCGTATCTTCAATACCTGTCTGAATGTCATGGTCGGTTCCCTGTGGATAACTTCGGTATCAACCGGAACCGCTCCGTCCGCCAGCATGCCGTAGTCCTCCGGGCGGTCACGGAAAACCAGTGACAGGGGCAGGCCCAGTATCAGCGTCCCAAAAGCCAGGTACATCATCATATCACGCCAGCCGTACGCCTGTATCCCGGTGACGATAAAAGGCACGAATATCCCGCCGATGGAAAAGCCCATGGAAAGAATACCGCTGACCTTGCCGATGTTCTTTTTAAACCACCTGGCAAGTATCGTCTGCGGCACCATACTGAAGCTGAAAGTCCCGCCTAGTCCCATGATGATGTAGGACAGGTAGAATACCCACAGACTGGTCGCGCGGCTTAGAAGCAATACGCCGGCCGTGAATACTATCGTGCCCAGTATCATCAGGCGGCGAGCCGGCCACCGGTCGATGACTATCCCCGCTATCGGGTCTAAAGCGCCAACCTCCACGCCGCGTATCGTAACAGCCAGGGAAATCTGCGCGTACGTCCACCCCATCGATACAGCCATGGGGGTCATGAAAGCCGTCATGCCGTAAACGAATGCCACGCTCTGGTAGGTTAACAGCACTATCGCCGCAGCCAGGATATACCAGCCGTAATAAATGGATTTACTTTTTTTTATTAATGTATTCAATTGTCTTCCGTTCTTATATACGATTTATTTAATAGATCTTTCCTGTCATTATCAATCGATATTCCGCTGGTTAAATATGAGATTGATTCGCATCCCGATGATATCGGGATGGTCTGACAATGACGAGTATTCAACTATTTAAACAACTTCACAAATCTATAACCGGTTATATCATATCCCAACTGCTTGTAGAATTTATGGGCTTCTTCCTCCCGTTTTAAACCGCTGACCAGCCACATCCCTTTGCAATTGAATTGCCTGGCCAGGATTTCAGCGTATTCCATCATGAAACGTCCCACCCCAGATCTCCGTTTATCATGATTTTCATCTATTGCCGATATTTCCCCGAAGCAGCTTGCCTCTTCCAGATTTTCTCTTATTCTGAATCCGAGCAAGCCAAGTATCGTTCCATTTTCTTCACATACGAAGAGCGAATCAATCCTACTTTCCTCGACCATTTTAAGCCTGTCCTGCATCTGTTCCGGAGTAATAGATTGGCCGCTTAATTCGGTCATCAACCCGCAAAGGGCGTGAATATCACTCACATCAGCTTTCCGCATCTTTAAAGCCATGAGAACGCCCCTTATATTTCGGGCTATTGCCGTTTTTCCAAACTACAAAATACCAAATATAAATTACTTACTTTGCCTCTCCCCAGTTTCGCCCCACTTTCGTATCCACCTTGAGCGGTACGCACAACTCCACCGCCGTGGACATTATATCGCAGACAAGCTTGCGCATAACGTCCATCTCCGTATCCGGGACCTCAAAAACAAGTTCATCATGCACCTGGAGGAGCAATTTACTCTGAAGCTTGCGCTCCTTCATCTCCCGGCAGATATTCAACATCGCTACTTTTATAATATCGGCTGAGGTGCCTTGCACCGGCATGTTGATGGCCATGCGCTCGGCGGATTCCCTCACCTGGCGGTTGGAGGAGTTGATGTCCGAAATATAGCGCCGCCGTCCCAGCAAGGTTTCCACATAGCCGTCGCGCCGGGCTTTTTCGCGGGTTTCTTCCAGGTATTTAGTTACACCCGGATATTTATCAAAATAGGCCTTGATGAATTTGCCGGCTTCTTCGCGTGAAAATTCGGTAGCCTGCTCCAGACCGTAGTCGCTCATGCCGTATATCACGCCGAAGTTGATTGTCTTGGCAAAGCGCCGCTGTTCTTTAGATACCCCGGCTTTTTCCACCCCGAAAAGCAGCGATGCTGTAGTCGCATGAATATCCTCATCGTTCTTAAAAGCGCAAACAAGATTCTCATCGCGCGACAAATGCGCCAGGGCGCGCAGGTCTATCTGCGAGTAGTCACCGCAAAGCAGGCTCGAGCCTTCCGGGGCGACGAATGCCTGCCTGACCTGTCCTCCCAGTTCCCCGCGCACGGGAATGTTCTGCATGTTAGGGTCGGAGGAGGAAAGCCGCCCGGTGCTTGTCCGCGCCTGGTTGAAGCTGGTATGAATCCGCCCCGTGTTTGGATTTACGAGCTCCGTTAAAGCATCGATATAGGTGGATTTTAACTTGGCAAGCTGGCGGTATTCCAGTATATCCCCGACGATGGGGAAAGCAGGTTTAAGTTCTTCCAGCACAGAGGCTTCGGTGGAGTATTTACCGCCGCTCTTGCGCGGCGCGGGAATATGCAGTTTTTCGAAAAGTACTTTCCCAAGCTGCAAGGGCGAGTTAATGTTGAAATCTCCGTCAGCCTGGCTGTATATTTTGTTTTCGAGTGTTTGTATCTGCTCGTCGAGAGTCCGGGACATTTCTTTCAGAAAGCCTGTATCCAGTCTGATGCCGTTCCGTTCCATTTCCAGCAGCACCGGCACCAGCGGCATCTCCACCTCATCGAACAGATTTTTAAGTCCCTGCTCCGCTAATTGTTTATCGAAGATAGCTGCCAGCCGGAAGGTCATATCGGCATCAACGCCGGAATACGCGGCAACGGTCTTTATGTCAATCTGCGCCATTGTTTTCTGCTTCGCTCCCGTGCCGATAAGGTTATTGATGGGCGTCATTTCTATCCCCAGCAGGTTAAAAGCCAGCGTTTTCAGCGCCACCGATTTTTCACCCAGCAGGTTAGCGGCAATCATGGAGTCAAATTTCAACCCGCGGACTTCTATGCCGCGCTGCGCCAGGGCCATCATGTCGAACTTGCCGTTATGACCTATTTTTTTCAGCGCCGTGTCCCCAAAAAGGGGCTTAAGCCGCTGGATAACCTGCTCCAGCGGCAGCTGCTGTATCTCGTCAAGAATTACGTGCCCGACCGGTATATAATAAGCGATGCCAGGTTCCGCGCATAAAGAAATCCCGACTAGTTTGGCCAGCATCGGGTTCAGTCCGTCCGTCTCGGTGTCGAAGGCAAAAATTTTAGCCTCCGATAATCTCGTAACCAGTTCATCGAGGCTCTCTGTAGAGGCCACAACGCGGTAATCCGTTTTTACCGGCTCCGCCTTGATTACAACTGCTGCGGGAGCGCTTTCAACACCCGGAAGCCGGGGAATTAGGCTGAAGAATTCAAGCTCGCGGAACAAATCAGTCGCCTGCTTGCGGTCGTACCCGCCCAGGCGGCATTTTTCCAGGTCCAGCGTAACCGGGGTCTCAGTTACGATTGTTGTCAATATCTTGCTCTGGTACGCTGTTTCTTCCTGTTTTGTTAATATCTCGCGGATGCGGGGAGGCGCAACCTCATTCAAATGTTTATAGATATTCTCCACGGAGCCGAACTGTTGAATCAGCTTGACCGCCGTCTTCTCGCCGATGCCGTGGACGCCGGGGATATTATCCGAAGGGTCGCCGACAAGCGCCTTGTAATCGGCGACATATTCCGGCCCGACGCCGAACTTTTCCTTGACCGCCGCCGCGTCGAATAAAACCGTCTCGCTGAAGGTTTTACCCGGCCGGGGATACAGGATTTTCACCAGGGGCGATACAAGCTGCATAGCATCGGCGTCGCCGGTAACGATAACCGTTTCGATGCCCTGCTGACCGGCCTGTTTGCTCAATGTCCCCAAGACGTCATCAGCTTCGTATTTATCTATTTCAAAAAGGGGAATGCGGAAAGTTCCCACCAGCTGCTTGACCCGCCCTATCTGGCTTATCAAATCATCGGGCGCGGCCGTGCGCTGCGCTTTATACTGGTCGAAAAGAACATGGCGGAAGGTCTTGCCCTTTTTATCAAAAGCTATGGCGATATGCGTGGGCTTAAGATCGTTAAGCACCTTTAAAAGCATCACGGAAAAGCCGTAGACCGCGCTGACTACCTCCCCCGTTTTAGATACCGTCAGCGATGTGGCCTGCCGGTACTTGGAAGCTTCGAAGGCGTGGTAAGCACGGTGGACAATATTGTTGCCGTCAAAAAGCACCAGGAGAGGTTTATCCATAACCCAATTATAAAGGCTCTAACACACGGAGGCAAACACGGGTAAATCAGTTTCGTCTGCATTTGGTTTCTTGCGCAATTATCCGCTTTGTTCAAGCCGGAACTGCCGGCAACTATATATAATTAACCCGGGATGAAAAGGGGATTCTATAAGAGAGGATTGGCGAGCATCTCCAAACAACCAGATGCAAATAGTACCACTGAATCCATCGGCAGGTCGTTCAATTTAGCCGGTATTATGGAAGTCTGGCAACTGGCACGGTTTTCCGTCACAGAAGTCCCGCATGTATTTGAATATTTCCACAATTGTCGCCGTCACCGGGCCGATAAATACCAACCCCCATACACCGGCAATGTAAGTGCCGAAAACCAGCAGGACAATCATTACCGCCGGATGAATATGGAGATAGGCGCTTTGTATCCTCGGCACAAGAAAGTTATTTTCCAGCAGTTGTATCCCAAGGAAGAGTAGAGCTACAAACAGGACTTTATCAGGCACCATTGCCAGAGTTACTAAAACCGCCACCGCGCCGCCTATCCAAGGGCCGAAGGTCGGTATCATCTCCGTAAAGCCCGCTACTACGCCCAGCGCCAGCGGATACGGCACCCGCAACAGCAACAAACCGATGAAAGTAAAAAAACCGACGATAAATCCCAGCGTGCCCTGGGCTTTGAGATACCTGCCCAGCACTAATCCTACTATCTTGGCGATGTTCTTGCCGTGGAATTCCATGCTGAATGGCAAAAAGGAACACAGGCTTTTCTTCAGCGATTCCGAGTCCCGCAGTATGTAAAAAAGAAAAAACGGCAAAACCGCGAAACCGATTATTACGTTATAGGCGCGTAAAACCGTAGAAATACCCGTCATGAGAGCGTTGAATATTACTTGCCCGATTGTCGCTCCAACACGCGAAATCTCCTGGTTGATCGCGTCCTGAATTTCCGGGGGCAAACTGCCGTAGTTGGGTTGTAATTCACGTCAACCCAGTTCGGACCCGTCACTACAATGAAATCACGGAATCTGCTCGGGAATATTCCATAGCCAGGACTTACGGCATTGGATTCCCCGGTCTTGAAGTCCCGGATTCGCTGGAATGCCGGACCCTCCTCGATGTTAATATCAAGTGCAAACGCCTTTATATTGATATCGCTGGCATAGTCAATCCGGATGGTCTGAACCATATTGCCGTCGGGAGCCATGAACTGGCCCTCTTTAACGGCTGTGATTGTGGTTGCTGCCATTACCGGCGATGCCAATAACAGCATCGCGGCGATGAATAAAGCTGTAGAAATTGATAAAGCGGAAGAAGCGGCCTCTACGGCTGCTTAGGTTTTACTCTTTTCAACCCCGTCCAAGTCGCGGTAAAAACATGATTTATGGCCGGTGTGGCAGGTAGGCCCGGCAGGACGTGCTTTCACCAGCAGACTGTTATCCTCGCAGTCTTTCCGTATTGAAACCAGCTTGAGATAGTTCCCTGAAGTAGCCCCTTTGTGCC
Organism: Dehalococcoidia bacterium; assembly: GCA_041300405.1. Lineage (GTDB taxonomy): Bacteria > Chloroflexota > Dehalococcoidia > Dehalococcoidales > RBG-16-60-22 > Fen-1077. Next base: position 307,703 of record JBGLNK010000001.1, read on the forward strand.
AGAGTTCCTGCCGACTGCGGCTGTAAAACCAGACTTCGCCGCTGTCCTGGGTTAGCTTCAGCGATTCTTCATTCATATACCCCAGCATCAGTACTGCGCCCGTTTCTTCATCCTGTATTACTACCGGGATAAGCCCTTTATCGTTATAATTTAGCCTGGTCAAGTAAGTCTTCCTCTTTTACTGGTTTATTTCTTTTAAGGCCTGCTTCAGATTGATGTCCCCTGTATACAACGCTTTACCAATTATAGCACCCGCTGCGCCTATTTTTGATAGTATCTTCAAATGTACCAGAGAGCAAATGCCTCCCGCTGCTATTATCTGCAGCCCCACGTTGTCTATCATCTCGGAAATCGCGGGTATATTTGGTTCTGTCATCGTGCCGTCGCGTGTTATATCGGTATAAACAAATCGCTTCACTCCTACCAGCGCCATGGCTTTTGCCAGTCCCACGGCCGTCTGTTCGGTCTCTTTGACCCATCCCCTAGTGGCCACATATCCTCCCCGAGCATCTATGCCGACGATGATATTTTCGTTGAATCTCCGGCATGCTTCCACGACCAGCCTTGGATCTTCGACTGCAACTGTTCCCAATATTACCCGCTCGATTCCTGCTTTAAGCAGCATCTCTATTGTCTCGATAGTCCTTACGCCGCCTCCCAACTGCACCGGTATCAGCATGGCGCGCGCAATATCCTGGATAATGTCCATATTACCTATCTCGCCGGTAGCCGCGCCGTCCAGGTCGACGATATGTATACGTGAAGCCCCGGCGGACTGCCACTTTAGCGCCATATCGAGTGGGTCATCGGAGAACACCGTCTCCCGATTATAGTTCCCCTGGTAAAGGCGTACGCATTTCCCGCCTTTAATGTCTACGGAAGGTATGATTTCGATTTTCGGCCTCTCTTTTCTAAATATATGAGGGAATTATAGCATTTAGCTGCTAACCAAGACAATTGCGCTTTGTTTTTAACATCATTCTGGCATGCATATTGACAATCCATCGTACTAAGACTATAATGAAAATACCATCGACCAGTAGTGGCGGTGAGTCTAGAGTCATAACCTTAACAAAATACGTCGCTTGGATCAGTAACGACCGAGACGGCATAATATGAATCCGGTTTTGTATGCCCTCTCGGTTAAAAACGAGAGGGTTTTTGTTTAGAGGGATTATGCTCAAAACTGGATTTATCGGAGCCGGAACAGTAGGCACCGCCCTGGCAGTCCTCTTAAACCGCCGGGACTATCAGGTTGCGGCAATCTATGACATCGATTCTACAGCCTCGGCCAAGCTGGCCAAACTAATAAAAGGCTGTGAAATAGCCCCCAACAGTCAGGCGGTCGCCAACGTTACTGATATCACATTTATCACCACTCCTGATGCTGCTATCGGCAGTGTAGCCTCTCAAATCAAGTGGCGTAAAGGTTCCGCCGCCGTTCACTGCAGCGGCGCTGATTCCGTCGATATTCTTGACTCAGCCCGTATCTCCGGCGCTGATGTGGGCGGTTTTCATCCCCTCCAGACCTTTGCCGGATACGAGCAGGCCATTGAGAACATCCCCGGCTCTACCTTCACTATTGAGGCAGAGGAACCCCTTCTCTCTATCCTCAAGACGATGGCCGGTAAATTAGGCGGCCACTGGATAAAACTCAAGGCCGGCGATAAAGCCGCCTATCATGCCGCCGCTGTTTTTGCTTCTAATTACATGGTAACGCTCGTTAAAATGGCTTCCGACCTCTGGCAAACATTTTCCATCCCTACCGATCAGGCTGTCCGCGCTCTACTTCCCTTGATGCGCGGCACTCTCCACAACGTTGAAACTATCGGCCTTCCGCAATGTCTCACCGGCCCTATCGCCCGCGGTGATGAAGGAACTGTCAGGAAACACCTCGCTACGCTTGAAGAAAAAGCCCCGGCTTTGCTCTTTCCTTATAAGGAACTGGGTATTCAGACTATACCCATTGCGCTTGCTAAAGGGAAAATCGATCGTAAACAAGCCGTAGATATGGAAACGCTGCTAAAGAGCAGTGACAATACCAATCCTGGTCACCAGGGTCTGACGGCGCTTTAAGGATAGTAAAAATATTATTCGGGGGTATTACCATGAGAACCATGCTGAAGAGTAAAATCCACCGGGCCCGCGTCACCGATGCTAATATCGATTATGAAGGCAGTATCACTATCGATAAAAAGCTTATGGCCGCCGCGGATATTATCGCTTACGAGCAGGTGCACGTGCTTAATGTCAATAACGGCGCGCGCTTTACTACATACGCTATTGAAGGGAAAGAAGGCTGCGGCGATATTTGCCTCAACGGCGCCGCCGCGCGCATGGGTGTTAAAGGCGATGTCGTCATTATCCTTACTTACGACCAGGTACGGGAAGAAGATTTGCAAAACTATCACCCTAAAGTCGTCCACGTTAATAAAATTAACGCCATCACCACGAAGTTAGACGAGAAAATATTCGCCTGAATTGATTAAGGGGGTGGTAATATGACAACGTCCAATAATAAGACCGGGGCAGAAAAGAAACGCTCTTCCAAAGGCTCTTTTCCTCCTATGCAGGTCGCCCTTGATTTGATTGACCTGCCTCGCGCTCTCCAGATTGCTGAAGAAGCGGTTAAAGGTATTCTTTCAGTAACCGGTGATATTTCTAAGGCCTGGATTGAAGCTGGCACGCCCCTGATTAAATCAGAGGGCATGAACGCCGTCCGTGAACTGCGTAACAAGTTCCCGGGACATACTATCGTCGCCGATATGAAAACGATGGATGCCGGCGCCGCTGAAATTGAAATCTCCGCTAAGGCCGGCGCTAATGTAGTATTTATTCTCGGCTGCTCGCCTGATTCATGTATCCGAGAAGCTGTACTAGCCGCTAAAAAATACGGCGTCCAGGTTGGCGCCGACCTCATTTCCTGCGCCGACCCGGCCGCTCGCGCTGTAGAACTGGAAGCGATGGGCGTTGATATTATCAACATCCATGTCGGACTCGACCAGCAGGTGCTGGGTATTAAACCTATCGATATTATAAAGAAAGTCGCCAAAATGGTTTCGAAGTCTCAAATATCCGCCGCCGGCGGTATTAATAGCGAGACTGCCGTCCGGGCTTATGAAGCCGGAGCGGATATCATCATCGTCGGCGGGGCGCTGTACAAAGCTGCCAGTCCCGAGGAATCCGCCCGTAAGATTGCCCAATCATTGAAGATGGGCAAACCGCTGGCCACCAAGGAATTCTTGAAATATGACGCCGATCACCTGGTAGAAGCTTTCATGAAAGTCAGCACCGCCAATATCAGTGATGCCATGCACCGTACCGGGGAGCTTAGAGGTCTTCAACCTGTTTGGGTCGGTGAACCCGGCGAGTTGAAATTTGCCGGACCGGCTGTGACCGTGCGCACCTATAACGGCGATTGGAGCGCGCCGGTGCAGGCTATCGACCACGCGAAAAAAGGTGATGTACTCGTTATCGATGCCTGCCAGGGCGAAACCGCCGTCTGGGGCGAGTTAGCCACGCATAGCTGTCTTAGCAAAGGCGTTGTCGGCGTGGTTATCGACGGCGCCGTACGCGATATCGACGATATCCGTAAAGTGAAATTTCCGCTTTTCGCACGCCACTTTACGCCTACTGCCGGTGAACCCAAGGGCTTCGGCGAGATCAACGCCCCTATAGAAGTCTGCAATCGCAAGGTTGAACCCGGCGACTGGATTATCGGTGATGAAAGCGGCGTTGTCGTCGTCCCCAAGAACCTTGCCATGGAAATGGCCAACCGCGCTATCGACGTTCTGGAGAAGGAAAATCGTATACGCGAAGAAATCAAGCGCGGCTCTACCCTGGGACAAACGGCCTATCTCAAAAAATGGGACGTAAATAAATAAGAGCCTGTTAAGATGGAAATCATTGAAACGGTAGCCGGGATGCGGGAATGGCGCCGCCAGACCAAAGGTACGGTCGGCTTCGTACCCACTATGGGCTACCTTCACGAAGGCCATATCTCCCTGGTAAAACGCGCTAAAGCAGAAAACAGTGTGTCGGTCGTGAGCATCTTCGTTAATCCCACTCAGTTCGGTCCCAAGGAAGATTTTAAAAATTACCCCAGGGATACCGAACGCGACCTGGCTATGCTGAAACCTTTTACCGATACGGTATTTATGCCTTCGGATAAAGAAATGTACCCGGATAAGTATAATACCTGGGTAGATGTCAGCGGCCTTACCGAGCCGCTGGAAGGCGCATCCCGGCCGGGCCACTTCCGCGGTGTCAGCACCGTCGTGGCCAAGCTATTCAATATCGTTCAGCCTACTAAAGCTTATTTCGGGCAGAAGGACGCCCAGCAATTACTGGTCATTAAAAAGATGGCCGCCGATCTTAATATGAATCTTGAAGTAGTTGCCTGCCCCACAGTACGGGAGCCTAACGGCCTGGCTATGAGCAGCCGCAACACTTATCTTACCCCGGAACTTCGCAAGGGCGCCCCGGTGCTTTACAAAGCGTTAACGCTGGCGCGCGATATGGCTTCAAAGGGTGACAAAGACGCTGAAAAAATACGCCGCGACATGAAAGCGCTTATTAACCGGGAACCGCTTGCGGAAATAGTATATGTCAGCATTGCCGATACGCAAACGCTTAAGGAATTTGAGGGACAGATGGAAAAACCCGCCCTCGTCTCGATGGCGGTCAAGTTCGGTAAGACGCGCCTTATCGATAACATTATCCTGGAATAATGTGATGTTCCCTCCCGATACTTATTCATTATTCATAACCTCATTATTCATCTCTTTTTGCCATTCTCCAATCAGTTATGGTAATTTTAAAAAAGAAAATGAATAAGAAACATCCGCCTCATAAAATACTGCGTATTATTCTTACAACTATCGGGCTGGCTATATCCGGCGTCATCTTCGGCGTGCTGGGCGGGTTTCTGGCCGGGCGGGGACTGGGTGACGGCTCACTGGCAGACCTGGGATTGGCGATAATAGGACTTTTGCTCGGCTATGCCTTCGGTATCATAATCGGCCTTTTCGGGATCAGGTTTATATTACATCAGCGCGGTTCTGTGTTTCTCGGTATTGTGGCGGCGGTTGTCTGGGTGGGCGTATCTATTGCCATCGCAATACCGTTCAACTTAAGTGACAACTTCGTTTCAATAGTCGTTGCCTTATTCTTGCTTTGCGTGCCTGTTGCCGCTATGTTAGGATTTAATCTGAGAAGATAGTAGCCAGCATCGTCCGGAAATTACTTTATCCACCTCTCCCCTGTTCAACTTACCGTTATTCCTTCACTATAGTTATCAATCCCACCACCGCAATAAAAGCCGTTCTTTTTACTTTACCCCAAAAAGGCATTATTAGGAAACAATTCAAGAATAAACAGCTACGAATTGTTTCCAATGTTATGTTAATTATAAGCCAGTTTATGTTAAATGATTTTACGAAAATTTCAGGGGAATTCTTTGGTACTAATTGCATTTGATGTCTCTTACCTATCCCCTTTATCCCCTTTCCAACCAGAGGCATTTACAAACAACAGAAATATTTTCGGGTTGGAAAGGGGATTTTGAAGGAGAGTCCCGATGAATCGGGATCACCCCAGGCTACTCCGCTTTATAAGTACAAATTATTTTTATTACGGTCAAGTTTAAAGGAGTTCCTAATCAATACCCATAAGCAACCATATGCAAACGGAACCATTTCATTCCTCTATCGAATGATAATGTTTGATTCCTGAATAAAATTCATTTTCTCGGCAGTGCTCGCACTTTAATGCGCATATAGTTCCCGGGTCATTTCTCCGGTCTTCACCAACGCCAAAAAATTGTCTATTTCTCTTTCACCAGCGTCATCAACCCAATCATCGCGATAAAAGCCAGAGCCGCCCCCAGGTAGAACGGAGTCGCCGGGCTTATCCTGTCCCACAACCATCCGGCTAAAACGCTCGCGGGAAGCAGCGCTATACCTACAACACCGTTATAGTAGCCGTAAGCGGTCCCGCGCCTTGACGCCGGCACGAGGTCGGACACGAAAGCTTTAGCCGCCCCTTCCGCCACCCCATAATAAACACCGTACACCGCAAACAATACCCACGTTAGCCAAAGGCTGTTCGACAGAGCGAAACCGAGATATACCGCCGCATAGATAAACCATCCTAGAATAATGACCCGCCGGCGTCCTATCCTGTCGGAAAGGATTCCGGCCGGTGTGGATACCAGAGTATAAGCCAGGTTGAATAAAACCAGCATCATAGTTATGTAAAGCACTGAAGTCCCCAGGTCCTGCGCTCTTAGTATCACGAAGAAATCCGATGAGTTGCCCAGTGTAAAAACGCCCATGACCAGTAAATACAGCTTGAAGCGCGTATCGAATTTCTCTTCGCTTTTTATTACCGGAGCGTTTTTTTCAACGGCAATAGATTCAACTTTCTTCTTCCTTTCATGCACAAATACCAGCAGCACGATTACCGCCAGCACCGCCGGAATCACGCCTATCAGCACCAACCGCTGGTACGTTTGCAGTTCAAGATTTAGTCCCCTGCCCTGGAAAACGTAAATGATTACCGCGGCGATGACCAGTCCGAGGGTCGCCCCGGCTGTATCCATGGCGCGGTGAATGCCGAATCCCCGACCCCGCTGGTATGCTTCCACCGAATCGGCTACCAGCGCGTCACGCGGTGAACTGCGGATGCCCTTGCCGATCCTGTCGCCGAAGCGCACCACGAGCGTCACTCCCCAAGATGCGGCAAAATACATGAAGGGCTTTACGAGTGTGGAAAAACCGTAGCCCAGCACAGCAGGCAGCTTGCGTTTTTTTAATTTATCGCTGATACGCCCGCTGAAGATACGCAGGACGGCATCCGTGGCGTCTGAGAGCCCGCCGATAAGCCCTACCACGGTAGCGCCTGCTCCCAGCACATTAACGACAAACAGCGGCATAATGGTAAAAATCATCTCGCTGGAGACATCGGTCAGCAAGGAGACAAGTCCCAGGAAAAAGATATTGGGATGCAGTCCGAAGATTTTACGAGTGGGGGCTTCTTTCATTAGAAGTATTCTACATCATAATAACTAACTAATAAATATGGCCTGGAATTAGAACAGGCATCTTCCTTGACTGGAAGCCTAATCTAAAGTAAAATATAGCTTGTATCATCTCTGTGCCGAGGTAGCTCAGATGGTAGAGCAGCGGACTGAAAATCCGCGTGTCCCCAGTTCAATTCTGGGCCTCGGCACCATATAACTTATCGGGCGGAAGTAGTTCAGTGGTAGAATGCCTCCTTGCCAAGGAGGAAGTCGCGGGTTCGAATCCCGTCTTCCGCTCCATTCCTTGTGTTCAATGCTTCCCAGTCAAAGCAAAAGTCGTCACGATTCTAATCGGGATATTCCGCTCCATATCCGCTTCCGCTCCATTTTTTCTAAACGATGCCTCCATGTTAAAGAAGATTTAACTATTCTAATGTCATGATAGAGATTGCCACGCCTCCCAACTGCGCGGGATTTTTACCCCTCACCTTAATCCTCTCCCTCAAGGGGAGAGGAGATGCGGAAGATCGACATTATGGGAGGCGACGCAATGAATTATTCAAAGGGTTTCATAGCATGGATTCCCGGTCAAGCCGGGAATGACGGATAAATTAGGACTTGATATGGGGAGACTAATACTTGAAGACATGACTATTTTAATGCCACGATAGAGATTGCCACGCCTCACGACTACGCGGGATCGTTACCCCTCACCACGTATCAATCCCGTATCAAGTACGGGACAGGGCACGGGGCAGGCTCTTAGTCCGACTGCGAGTCGGCACTCTCCCTCAATGAAATAAATGTATATTATCGAATCCTTCTCGCTCTCCCTTTGTAAAAGGGAGACGACAGTGAATATAATTTCATCTGCTCCGGCAGCCCATATTTATAAAATCACCCGTTAATACCGCACAACGATCGTAAATTTTTGCACTCTCCCTCCAGCCTGCGTTAAAACTCCGGTGGGCAAGCAAGGGGAGAGAAGAAGTGGAAGAGAGACATCGCGGGGGATAGCGCGGCACGACATGGCGTGCCGACGCGATGACTTTTTCAGAGGATTTCATAGCATGGATTCCCGGTCAAGCCGGGAATGACGGATAAATTAGGACTTGATATGGGGAGACTAATACTTGAAGACATGATTATTCTAATGCCGTGATAGAGATTGCCACGCTTGCCGATTTGCTTTTCACCCTCACCCTAGCCCTGGTATCAATCACACTTAGCGTTTTCTAAGATTACCCCCTCACCTTAATCCTCTCCCTCAAGGGGAGAGGAGATTCAGATATGGAAAGGGAGATATTGTGAGGGGCTCGCGATGACTTTTTCAGAGGATGACGGGTCATTAAAAACAAATCCCCCTCTTTTCAGGGAGGGGGATTTTACAGTCGGTAACTTTTCCGCCGTCTATTTGAAGAACTCCGCCGTCATCTTCTTCTCTTTTTCCTCCGGCCAGCCGTCAGGGTAACCGCATACCACCGCCGCCACGATGGTCTTGTCCCCGGTGATGTTCAGTTCTTTCACCAGTTCCGGGCTCTGCATGATCAATCTCGCCATCCCTATAAAGCACGAACCCAGCCCTATCGATGTAGTATAAAGCATGATGTGGTCTACCGCTATCGCTCCGTCGTGCACACCCCAGGTGTTCTTCTTTGGCGCCGTAATGATTATCAGCAGCGGGGCGTTGTAAAAATAATCCAGTCTCACCGCAGGCGGCGCTTTTAATGACATGCCTTCCTTCTTCATAGCTTCGCTGATGCCGCCGGAAAGCTTTTTAGCAAAAGCCTTGTTGGTGATTACCTTATATTCCAGGGGCTGCGCGTTGCGCGCGCTGGGAGCATACCTGGCGGCTTCCAGTATTTTCTGAACTACTTCCTCCGGCAGAGGCTTATCCTGGTAAGCACGCATACTACGCCGCTTTTTAATAATGTCCATCAAATCATCCATTGTCTAGCCCTCCCACTTTTCAATCTCTATCAAGCAAGAATTCGGCGCCATGCCGGCCACAATAATCAGCGCCAGCAGGAGCAATTGCAGGGAATAGTCGCCCAGCTGGATTAAAAGGAACAGCTTGGATAAGAAAACCGGGGATGGGGGTATGCCGAGAATAGCAATGCTCCCGATTATCAGTCCCCATGAAGCCAGCGGCTGTAAACGCAGGGCATTGGGCATTTCCAGCATTTTATTGCTCTCGTACTGCCTGTGGAGAATGCCGGCGGAGAAAAAGAGCAGCGCTTTGATTAACGAGTGCAGGAGAACGTGGAAAAGCGTCCAGTAGATGGCGGTAAAAGTCCCCAGCCCGATTCCGATAAGCATCAGGCCCATGTGCTCGATGCTGGAAAAAGCGATTAACTTCTTGATGTTCGAACGAGGCAGCATGCTGAAAGCGGCCAGCGCCATGCTGAGCACGCCGAAGAAGAGGAGAACCAGGGAAATCGTTTTTTGTGCAGGCGTATGTGCTGCGATGGCATAAAGGCGGAGAATGCCGTAGATGCCGCAGTTTAACAGGACACCGGATAATATCGTGCTTACAACCGAAGGCGCCTTGGCATGAGCTTGCGGCAGCCACGTGTGAAAAGGTATGATGCCGGTCTTGGCCGCAAAACCTATAAAGATAAAAGCAAAAGCCAGGACAAAGGCGGGAGCAGGAAAAGCAGCCGCCGCTTCCGCCAGTTCGCCCCAGTTTAAAGTGCCCGCGCCAGTTGCCTGCTTGGCCATGGTAAAAAGAATAATCAGGCCGACTACGGAAAACAGCATGGCCGTAGAAGCGATAAAAACATACTTCAGGGAAGCTACGATGTTATCCCTGCTCCCCAGCGTGACTATGAGCACCGCGGAAAAGAGCGTGGTCAGCTCCAGCAGTATCCAGAAAAGCGCCAGGTTGTTGGAAAAGAAGGCAAAAACTATGGACGCCATGAGTAAATTGAAGCAGGAGTAATAAAGCCCCAGCATCTCGGCCTTAAGCTCGCCAGCGCGTAAAAGCGATTTTATGTATCCGTGCCCGAAAATCGAGGCCAGCAGGAATATTATCGAGGTAATCAGCACCTCGTAAATCCCCAGGGAATCGATGAACAGGTAATTGTTAAAAAAGTACGCGGGCAGCGGGACGCGCCACATGATAAATAAAGTTATACCCAGATAGCCGGCGCTGTGCAGGATGGTAAGGGAATTGAGGTTGTTGAAAAAAGCGCTTTTGGCGGTGATGTCGCGGGAACGGAACGCCAGCGGCATCAGTATAGCCATGATCGCAGCGCCGAATATTATATAGCTAAGTAATATCATTTTATCTCTTCAGCCAGGTTGTAAAAGCGTTCAGTTTTTGATTAAAGTCCTCGATGGTGGAATCGATGCCGAAAGCCAGTATAACCGCCAGCATGATGAAAAATATTAAATCGACGATAATGAGAAGCTCGATGATGAACGGCAGCTCAGCCATGAAAAGGCTGAACAGCAGTATGCCGTTTTCCATTACCAGGTATCCGATGAGCTTGGTAATTACCTTTTTACGGCTGAAAATTATCATCATGCCCATCAGGCTTAAAGAAACGCCGATGACGGCGCCCATGGCCAGCAGCGTATCGTCGGCCGGCAGCACCGCGTCCAGTACATAATAGACGAAGAAAATAAGGATAATACCTGTGATAACCGAGCTTACCGGCGTCAGGTATCTGAATTCGATGTCGCGCTTGATAGCGGCTCTGGCCTGCACTTTATGCAGTGTGTAAGGTATAAGCACAACCTTGATGACAATCGTCAGGATAGCCAGCGCCAGCAGGATGTGTTGCCCGCTTACGGCAAAAAGTATGAAGGCGATAACGGCCATCAGCATCGATTGCGCGCCGTAAATGTTGAACAGCGAGGTGATATTCCGCTGCAGGATTATCAGGAGTGTTGAGAACAACACCAGCACCAGTATTATCTTGGTGAGAGTTACCATCAGCGGTGATATCATACCAGCAGCTCCACGATTATCGTCATGAAAGCCAGCGCATAGGCCAGCATGAACAGTTTCGGCAGGGCGAATAAACGCCATTTAGCTGTCAGGGATTCGAACAGGCCGATAATTACCGCCAGCACCAGGCTTTTTACGATGAACATCAGCGCTGCCACAAGCAGGCCGCCGGCGGTCAGTGATATTGCCAGCCCCCACGGGAACAGGAGATTGATTAAAAGACCCATTAAAAGCGTATGCTTTACGGCGTGGGATATTTCCATTAATGCCAAATTGGGGCCGGTATACTCCAGTATCATTGCTTCGTGCACCATCGTCAGTTCCAGGTGTGTTTCCGGGTTGTCCACCGGCACACGGGAAGTCTCAGTTATCAGCACGATGAACAGGGAAATCGAAATGAGCAGGAGCGTCGCGTTGTTATAAACTGGTTCCGCCATCCTCAGGGTAAACATCTCCGGGATATTAAAAGTCCCCAGGACGAAAGCGATAGCGGCAACGACGATTATTACACCCGGTTCTATGACGGCGGAAATGGACATCTCCCGGGAACTCCCCATCCCCCCGAAAGTGCTCCCCGCGTCCAACCCGGCCAGCGCCATGAAGAACTTGGCCGTCACCATCAGGTAGAGGAACAGTATCACGTTCCCGATTCCGGCAACCGGCTCAGGGATGAAAATCAGCGGCACGAAGAGCGAAGCCGCCAGCATAAATGCGATGTTCAAGTAAGGTGTTATCCTGGTAATGAAGGATGAGTTGGTGGAATAGATGGTTTCCTTTTTGAAAAGTTTCGCCAGCAGGTAATATATCTGCAGTAGCGGGATGCCTCTTCTCCCTTGCGCCAGCGCTTTTACCTTCCTGATTACACCCACAAGCAGCGGGGAGATTAACAGCACGAATATGGTGTTGACTAAAATATAAGCCGTCAAATTCATAATTACACCAGCCATCCCACGGCCAGCAGTAATATCACGATAGCCAGGAACGAATAAAGGATTAATGTGTCCAGGTCGGCGTTATGCTTGTCGGAGACATACCTGGATATGTGCTGTACCAACCGCACCACCGGCATATACAGCCTGCCCTCGAAGAAATTAAACGTGCGCACTTCAGCGTAGCCGCTCTTGAAAAGACTGGCCTGTTTATCCCAGTAATTGCGGCGGATTGACTTGCTCGTCCGGTAAATCCAGGTAAAGATAGTGAGAATCGGGTCAGAAAAACCGGATGCGGTGTATTCCATGCGAGCATTAAGCGCCGGCAGGCCGCAGGCCCACGTATCGCTGATTCGTTTCCGGCGGTTGGCTGCCAGGCGTATGAATATCAGGGAAACAACCAGGAAACCCGTTAAAATCAAGGCAATGACCAGCATATCCGGTATAGGAGACCGGTAACCGAGATAATTGAAAATCTGGTACGAACCGATGCCGAACAGGAAACACAGCGCCGCCAGTATTACCGGGCCGATTATCATGCCGGGCGCAACCTCGTGCGCTTTTGCCGCTTCTTCCGACCGCGGCGTGGCCAGGAAAATAATACCAAAGGCTTTCACAAAACAGGCCGCCGCCAGCGCGCTGGTCAGCGCGAATAGTGAAAGACCGATGAAAAGCAGTATCGCCATTGAGGGACTGCCCATGGAAAACGACTGGAAAAAAGCCTGGAATATCATTAGTTCGCTGACAAATCCGTTTAAAGGTGGCAGGGCGGATATAGCCACCGCGCCGATGAGGAAGAGCGTGCCGGTATAAGGCATCTTTTTTATCAGGCCGCCCATCTCCTCGATATTCCTGGTCGACATCACCATGACCACCGAGCCTGCCGTCATAAAGAGAAGGCTCTTGAAAAGCGCGTGGTTCAGGGTATGGAACAGTCCCGCCGCCAGGCTGAGAAAAGCCAGGTCCGGAAGGCCGTATTCCCGGAAAATTACGTATAAACCTATGCCCAGGAGGATAATGCCGATGTTTTCAATGCTGTGATAGGCCAGTAATCTTTTAATATCGTGTTCTTTGAGAGCATAAATGACCCCTAGCAGGGCGGAGACAATGCCAAATATCAAAATCACTACACCCCACCATAAATCAGGATCGAGGACATTTAGTAAATATCTCACCAGGCCGTAGATGGCTACTTTTATCATTACCCCGGACATTAAAGCCGAGACATTGGAAGGGCTGGCGGAGTGGGCGTAAGGTAGCCACTTATGGAAGGGCATGATGCCCGCTTTAATGCCGAAGCTGATGAACAATGAAATGAAGACGACGCCCTGTAATGCCGGGGAAGCATCGCTTACAGGCTGCAGGTTGAATGAGCCGGTAAAATTATAAACAATGATGAAAGCCAGCATCAGAAAAAGCGTGCTCATCTGGGTCATCACAAAATAGAACAGCCCGGACTTTTGCGTTTCCTTCTTTTCATAGTCGAACATCACCAGGAAAAATGAAGTCAGCGACATCAGTTCCCAGAAAAGAAGCTGTGAAAATATGTTGCCGGAGGCGACGAACATCGCCATCGATAGTATGAAAAGGCCGCTGAATCCCGCCAGCAGGTTTTTCCTGGTGCTTGTGCCGGCATGTTCAGCGTAATTGAAAGAATAAACGGCAAAACACGCGGCCACAACCGCAATGATAAAGATGAAGAGCGCGGCCAGGCGGTCCAGGTAAATTGTAAAACCAAGTTCGGGCGTTATCCGGAGCAGCATTGCGCTTAACGGCTGGTTGGAGATAAATACGCTCACCGCCAGTATTACCAGTAAAACGCTGGCAATCAGCACCAGGCCGTAAGAAATGAACCTTGCCGCTTTATAGTCTTTCCTGGCAAAGACCATGGGTATCAGGCACGATAAGACGTAGGCAATCAGGGAAGGAACTAGTAATGCCATAGGGTGGTTTCAGAGGGCAAGAAAAAAACCCCTACCTCCTTGCAAAACGCACCTAAATACGCTCACAAACAAACAGGGGAACAATTAATTCGACTGCTGTTTTAGTTTCAGGAAAAACTCACCTTGAGCATATATATTATAAGACCGCGGGCTGATTCTGTCAAAGAGGATATAGTGGATTATAGCTAAAAAGGCGTTATCGCTCCAGCCTGGTAACCGGGCGGAATGTAGCCCGGCGATGTGAAAATACCTTGCGGTAAACAAGGTGCCGGCGTAATATCGACGGGTATTTACCGGGCAGGTTCAAGCGCGGTCTTTGAAAGCCGCTCTCTCGGCAATAAAATAAATACAGCGCAAACCACCAGCAGCGCATTCCGGATGAACATCATTACTACCAGTGAAGGCGCAAACTGCTCGAATTGCGCGTAAAAATAAGGGTAAACAAACTGGGAAAAAACGCACGCCGCCAGGAATGTGGCATATACCGCGCTTTGCCAGCGCCCCGTAATCAGCGGCAGCAATGGGTACAGCCATACCAGGTACTGCATGGAAAAGACTTTTCCGGACAGCATAAAGATTAATACCGCCGCTGAAGCGTACTGGATTAATGAGCGTACGGATGCCGGATTCAAGCCGCCTGTTTTAACCGGGTCGGGTGTCTTTTTGAGAATATCGCGTATAAAAAAAACATACACGGCGCAAAGCAGACCGGCCGCTATCACAAAAGACAGTCCGGCCAGCCGGTACGCCAGCGGAGAATAAAGGTTCCAGGAACCGTAATTATAGATTCCCCCCACCTTGATCAGTCCCATTATTTTCCCCAGGAGCAGCGCTGTGCCGTAAGTGCTTTCGGAATGCAGCCCTCGTTCGATGTGATAAACGTAAGTAGCCCAGAAACCTTTTGCGTTAAGCGTAAGCCAGGGAACGGACAGCGCCATAATAATCAGGATCAGGATAGCCGCCCCTTCAGCCATCTGCCTGTACTGCTTTTGCCTTAAATGGTATATCACAAAGAACGGCACGATTATTATCGGGAAAAGCTTGGTCATGAAGCCGAGGCCGGCAATCGCCCAGGCCCAATGGCTTTTCCCGTTGATAAAGCAGGCCAGGGCGGCTAATACCATTACAGCCGGTATAATATCGAAAGATGCGGCCACTATCGGCCCCGCGGCGGCAATCAGAACCGCGTGTAACAGCAGGGCTTTATTAAGGGATATTCCCAGCCGTGAGCCGGTTTTCGCAATCAAATACATTCCCAGAACGTCGAACAGCAGCAGCTGTACGGTAAAAGCAACATAATACGAGACTAAAGAACGGAAAAACAGCGCCGGAATAAGGTAGAAAAGAAGCACTAAAGGCGGGTACTCGGTGGCGATATGAACGTATGGTATCCACCCGTTCAGTATTTTGAGCGCTATCTCCAGTTGACCGGCCGTTTGTTTTTCCACCGGGAAATAGCGCCATGCCAGCAGCGCAAAGACCAGGAAGATTAGAATATCCAGCAGTATCCACAGGACCCACTTGCGGGTGACTTTATTCAGGAAAGAAAGTGCCATCAGACAAACTATATCATATTAAAAGAAATGAGAGCGACTTTCCCAACTGCGAACTACTCATACCAATTACCGTTGGGATTATTGGTGGAGCCGAGGTATCAATAGGAACTATAAAGGATTTCGACCTAACTTTCGCTATTAGGTAAAAGCAGCAACAGAGATATTGCCGGTAAGCTAAGCGGTTTGGCGCCTGGGTGGTTTAGAGGTACTATCTGATATTTAGATGATATTCTTATCGTACCATTCGGTTTGATTGTCGGCGCAAAGGATACAGCGACATGGGAGTGGACCTGATCCACCCGGCTCAAGGAAATGGCGCAGGAGGACTCCAGTTTAAAGAAACTGGTAGCTGATCTGTCCCCAGATAATGCGGCTCTTAAAGAACGTTCCTGAAGCGCCATGGGATACCTTCTACCAGCTCCTGAAGCTATCCTGACTAAAGTCACGAGTTTAACAAGTGATATCTTACTATTGGGAGCAGGTCAACGACGTCTTAGCAGTCCTGGGATCCTAGTGTAGATACCTTGTCTTGGCCCGGCACTGAATAATCACGCTTAAGAGAACTGGTGGCGCCTTTTTTAAAATTCTTTTGCCACCTCATCACGTATACGCTGCATCTTCTTCTTATGGGCTTCTCCCCCTATCGAGAAGGATTCCGGCACCCACTCCATCTCGCTCAGGTTTTGCAGCATATCGCCGATGCGCCCCCAGGGGATTGTCGTCAGGATACGACCTTCAGGGAAGAGCCCCCGCGCCTTCATCCCGAAGCCGAAGCCGGTAACCGTAAGATTAATTTCTCCGGTCAGGTAGGGATAAATGTATATCCATGCGCATCCAGCCACGACCGTGGCTTTAGCCGTCCATGGTTCGCCGCTGGTATATGACCTGGCGCGGTTGAGTATCTCTGCCTGGCTGACGCTGGATAGGATAATCAGGATATCCGGGTCGAAGTCCATTTTATCCACCGGCGCGAAGGAAACGTATTTAATTATATTGCCGCTCAGCCTGGGGAGACTACTGTAAATCCTCCGGTTGGCCCTGGCTTCCTTGAAAACACCCAGTTTCACACCTACCAGCCCGCTTTCGGATTTAGGTTCCATTTCTCTCATGCCCAGCAGCATCGGCCCCACGCAGGTGAAGTCTTCCTTTGTAACGTAAAACGCCTTGCCATTCTGCGCCTCGACGAGCATCTCACAAAAGTCCAGCAGCTTGCCCGGTCTTTCCAATCTCTGCGGTTTGACAGGCAAGAATTTCACTCCGACGGGCGGTCGTTCGAAGTCGAATTTTTCAAGGACAGCGTACCGGTCAGGGTATTTGCTCATGGCGACTCCTTCATAACGGCAAATTTTTACAATAACTTAACATTCGGTTCCTAAATTCCGGATATATTATCTCCGGTAAAAGCGACTCTCTCGATGAATCGGGACTCTCCGTAGGCTACTCCGCATAATAAGTACAAATAATTTTAACGGGCAAGTTTAAAGGAACTTTAAAATCAATACACATAAGCACCATACGCAAACGGAACCATTTTATTTATCAGGATGGACTATATTATCTTTAATATAATTCAATGTTGTTGAAAATGCCACAAAAAGTATGGGCTTATCGGCCCTGACGACCCTTAAGGGGCAATGCCTGATTCCTTTGGGGCAATAGATGAGGCAGCTCTTGGTAAGAGTGTACTTTTCGTCGTCGATCCAGAACTCTACCTCACCGTACAGCTCTTTGGGATTTTGCGGGTCGCTCCCGATAAAGCCGACGACCTCATCGAAATCATGCGTATGCTGCGGAGTGCTCGGTTTTTCGGTAGCTTTCCAGTACCATGATAGGATTACACTTGGCGCCCCTTTTATCACGAAGTCTTCCAGCCAGAGAATACGAGTAGCCCTCTCATTATATTTGGCAAGACGGTTTTGACTTTCTTCCGGAAGCTTTAAGTCTGTAATGATATAATTTTGACACTTTAATTTGGGCATTTACATACTCCTCAAACATTATTTTTAACTGTGGCAGTCGCTGATTCTTTTTAGGAATTAAAACTAATTAGCATTATGGGGCAATTCGTTTCTGTTTATCAAGGTTATAGTGTACCTCTTAACCTGGGATCAAGGGCATCCCGTAAACCATCGCCGACCATATTAAAGGCAAGTACTACGAGCATTATAACAAAACCCGGCGCAAAAGAAAGTATCGGATGCGTCAATAAATACTGCCGGCCGCTATTAATCATGCCGCCCCAGGAAGGGGTGGGAGGCACAATTCCGATCCCAAGAAAGCTTAATCCGGCTTCCGCTAAAATAGTCGTTCCCAACATCATGCTCATAACTACGATAAGCGGTGAAAAGCAATTGGGAACGATGTGGCGAAACATAATACGCCGGTTGCTGGCTCCCAGGGCGCGGCCTGCCAGTACGTATTCGTTTTCTTTAACAGAAAGTACCTGGCCGCACATCAACCTGGTATATCCGGGAGTAAGTCCGATGCTTAAAGCAATGATTACATTTCTAATTCCGCCTCCGAGTAAGGCCGCGACGACCAATGCCAGCAATATCATCGGGAAGGACATGAGGGCATCGATGAACCTCATGATTATCGTGTATGTCCAGCCGCCGAAATATCCTGCTATTAGCCCAAGCAACATCCCTGTGACGGAGGCACAACCGACCGTGATTAGCCCTATTATCAATGAAGTCCGGGCGCCATAGATGATGCGGCTAAGCGTATCCCTGCCGATAGCATCCGTGCCGAGCAAATGCTCTTTGGCAGGTTGCGATAACACGTTGTTATAGTCAGGTTCATAAGGGTCATATGGTGCCAGCCAGGGGGCGAAGATGGCGACGGAAATCATCGCGATAATCACAATGGCACCGAATATGACCAACCAACGGCCGGAAAGTACTCTAACAAAGCGGCGGCTCCCGCTTATACGAGGTTGAATATCTGTCATTACCGGATTCACGATGTTTTCTGCGCACATAATTACGATACCTTATCTGAAACGTATTCTGGGATCGAGCCAGCCGTAGGAAAGGTCCACCACCAGATTGGTTACTGCAACCGCCGTAGATACCAGCAGCACGACACCTTGCACGACGGGATAATCCTGGTTAAATATCGCGTCCATGAGGTATCCGCGAAGACCGAGGATGGCGTGATTATGGCCGTCAGGGACCGCCGCAACGCCGTCGAAGGCGTCCAGTTCCACCCTGAATCCATCATGACGCCGGCGGGACATGATATACTTACGAACTTTCTGAAAATGTCGATTGCCTGATTCTCTTCGACAAGCATGTCATCTCGGCGAAGGCCGGGATCCAGCGTCCTATCTTAATGTTGACAGGTGTTAATACCTATGTTAATATAAACGTTAATGGAGGGAAGCATGACTAGAATTAAATCGATTGGCATGGCCGAAGCCAGGCCGCAGCTTACCCGGCTTATAGATGAAGTATCTGGCGGAGGCGAGCCGTACCTTATCGTCTCCGGCAGTAAAGTAAAAGCGGTTATCATCGGCATTGACCAGTATAACGATATGGTTCAGAGGCTGGAAGACCTTTCTGACGCTGCTGAGTTGCTCCAGGCTGAACTGGACGTAGAGCCGACGATGCCTTTTACAGAGCACTTGGCAAAATCGAAAGAGACTAAAATAATTGTACCGGCTGGAAATTAGCCATAATGCCCACCGCCAGATATGCGGACTTCCGGCGCAAACTCAAGAGAGAGTCAACGGTAAGATTGCTGCCTTAGCCGATAATCCTCGTCCTTACGGCGTAAAAAAACTGACCGCGGGCGAAGGATACCGTATACGTGTAGGGGATTACCGCGTTCTTTACCGTATTGATGATGATGCCAAACTGGTTGTCATCTATCGGGTTATGTCCAGAGGTGATGTTTATCGGGCTTAATCCCTCACATTCTCCCTCCCGTCAGCAGGACAAATACCCGTTTACCTTCTTCAATAACTGATGTATACTGGTATGGCTGTAGGCTTATATCCGCGTGCGGCGGGTAAAAATTATTATAAAATGAATATTCGTCTGGCAGTCTAATAATAGAAACGAAACCGGGAAAAATGGAATCCATTTAACATAAACTAATAACGAATGTCGAAGCTGATTACATTCGGCTGGTTAATAAAAAAATTGTTATAAACGAACAACGAATCACGTAAATTTCTTTCCGGCTTTGGCCGGGATTCAGGTGGGGAGGTAATCATGGAAGAACTTGTCTATCTCAACGGTTCGCTCGTGCCGCGCTCCAAAGCCCTCATCTCTGTTTTCGACCACGGTTTTCTTTATGGTTTCGGTCTTTACGAGTCGATGCGCACTTATCGCGGCCGTTTCTTTCTCCTGGAAAAGCATCTCGAGCGCCTGCATACGTCGGCGAAGACCATTTCGCTAAATCAAAAGCTGGCGGAATTTGACCTGGATAAAGCCTGCCGGGATACCCTCATGTCCAACAGCCTGGAAAGCGCCCGTGTCCGCATTACGGTGTCCAACGGCGCGTCCGATGTAGCCCCCTGGACGAGTGTGACCGATATCAAGCCCACGGTGGTAGTCACCGCCCGGCCATATACCCCTTTCGCGGAGGAAAAATATACCGGGGGATTTCGTATCGGCATCGCGGCCAAGATACGGCGCTGCAGGCAGTCCCCCATCGCTGCCATGAAGACGCTCAATCATCTCGAAAGTCTCATGGCCAGGATGGAAATGGCGTCGCGCGGCTTGGATGAAACTCTTATTTTAAACGACGACGGGTATATCGCCGAAGGCGGCGGCAGCAACGTTTTCTTTTACCGGGACGGCAGGCTTATAACACCGGCCTTGAACAGCGGTATCCTTCCGGGCGTAACGCGGGAAGTGGTAATTGAACTCGCCTCCGGCCTGGGGATAGAAGTAAGCCAGGGCCCGGTGGGCATCGGCGCTATCAGGAAGTGTGAAGAAGCCTTCATGACCAACGCGGTAATTGAAATTATGCCGGTAAAAGAGGTCATGGACGAAGGCGGCAGCACTTTAACTATCGGCGCGGGCAAACCCGGCGCTGTAACTCAAAAGCTGATGGCGGCCTATAGGGAATTGGTGGAAAAGGCGACGGCTGGGTAATAATATCATTACCAGAAATCGGTCTGTGATATGAACTCGTTTTCCCGGATTGTTTTCCTTATATCATCGCGGGCTTTTTCCCCGGTCACCGGTTCCACCTCGGAAACGGGCAAGCCCTCTTTATTCTTTTCCGCCTGCCACTTTACGATGTAGCCGGGCACCATCGCGGAGTTGAAGTTGCATGACCCGCAGCAGGAGCACTCGATGACCGCCCGGCTTACGGCGTAAAGGACCTCGCGCCCGCCGTATTTCATCCTGACTTCCTTCAACGGGGTGTAATACCCGGCAGGGGCTGTTAAATCGCGGTTCAATTCCAGGTGGGTGTATTTAGACATGGCTCCATTCACCGTTCACTGCTGCGCTAGTCCCGTGTTCTCCGCCGCCCCCAGTATGATGTTCATATCCTGTACCGCCGCGCCGGATGCGCCCTTGCCCAGGTTGTCATAACGCGCGGAAAGCAGGATTCTTTCCTTGTTCCCAAAGATGAATATTTCCAGGTTGTTCGTACCGGCGCAGTCTGCAAAAGTCATGAAGCCGTTTTTCAGGTGGTCGTTAGCGGGATAGGGCATCACTTTGATGAACTGCTCGCCCTTGTAGTATTCTGCTAGCACTTCCCGGATGTCTGCCGCGGACATCTCCTTCATTAGATAACCTTGTATCAGGGGGACGGAAATAATTTCCCCGGCATATACGTTTACCACCGTCGGCGCGAAGACAGGCGCCCGTGATAACCCTGGTATTTTCGTCATCTCCGGGATGTGCTTGTGGTTCAGTTCCAGCGCGTACGGACGCGGGTTCTTGATGTAGTCCGGCGAGTGAGCGTCCTCGAAATCCGCTATCATGGACTTGCCGCCGCCGCTGTAACCTGCCACGGCGTGGCATGTGACCGGGTAATCCGGCGCCATGATGCCTTGCGCTATCAGCGGATAGACCATCGAAATAAAACCGGTGGCATGGCAGCCGGGCACGGCTATTCTTTTGGAGTTCTTAATCAGCTTTCGTTGTTCTTTATTGAGTTCCGGGAAGCCGTAAACCCATCCCGGCGCTACACGGTGCGCTGTTGACCCGTCGAGGACGCAAACTGAGGTGTTCTTTATCAGGCTCACGGACTCGCGTGCTGCGTCATCCGGCAGGCAGAGAAACACGATGTCCGCTTCGTTAAGGAACTTTTTCTTGGTTTCCTGGTCCTTGCGCTTCTCCTCCGGTATCTCGATGATTTCAATATCTTTTCTCACGGACAGGCGCTCGCGCAGTTTCAAACCGACCGTGCCCTGCTGCCCGTCTACGAAAACTGTCTTTTTCATTATGCTGTTCTCCCGCTTGCTCTAAAGCTGCTTTCGGAGCGTTGACATAAAGAAAACACCCGCGCAACTTGTTGTTTTTGTGGATAGTACTTTAGTCCTACTCAGACCAATCTTTATTTGTATCTGTTTAGACATAATATTATAGCATAAGTGCGAATTATTAGGTATTTGAAGCTAAAATAGGCCCGTTATCAGGCTTGTTTGAGCGTGCTTTCCAAGAAAATTTTATTTACAGGCGTAAAAAAGCTGGTTTTATTCGCAAACGCCCCTTGACATGAGGCTAAATTTGTTTTATTGTTTATAGCAAATAGCTTTGACGGAAGGAGGAACCATGCAAGCATATTGTGTAAAGTGCCGCGCGAAGAAAGAAATGAGCAATGCAAAGAGCATTACCATGAAGAACGGCAAGCCGGCTACGCAGGGTGTGTGTCCGTCCTGCGGCACCAAAATGTTCAGAATCGGCAAAAAATAACGCCGAAATTCAAGGTTTGTTTAAGATAGGCTGGGTATTTTCCTCACGGAAGTATCCAGCCTTTTAAATTCCTTCCTTATTCCGGAAGTTGACCTTGGCTTAAAATCCGGGCAAAAAATAATTCCTCTCATCTTGAATTGGGGGGAGAGGAATTATCTAATGATGCTAAGCTGGTTTTTTATTCTTACCGATTATCTAGTGTACTTCTTCACCAATTCTACGGTATTTACGGCGTTCAGCTTCTTGAACATCAGCGTAAAGCGCTCTTCCAGTTCCTGCATTATCTGCTTGTTAACGTCTGGCGGCAGCGTCCAGGTCTCTTTCTTGAAATCCCCGAAGGCCTTCTTGCGTGTATTATAGTGGAACTGCTCTGTAGTATCGCCGGCCTTTCTTTCGCTGGCGCACTTTTCATCGAGGTAGCGGTAGATCCGCTCCAGTAAGTCCTTGGGGAAGCTGGGGTTATCGTAAACGATGTTCTGGAACCCGGTAGCCAGGTGCACTTCGATTGCCTCCATCTTCGGGAACATGTCGAAGGCCTCATCCGGCAGGGTAGAAGCGCCGTGTTGTACCGCGCCGCCCAGCCCGTATTCCTTTCGGGATGCTCTGGACATCTCTTTAAGAGTATCGAAATCGATTTTAACCTTGGCCAGAGAGCCATCCGGCAGTACGACCCCCCCGTGAGCGGTGCCGGTCTGCACGCTGATTTTAGAAATTCCCTTGACGCCTTCAGGCAGCAGCTTCAGGTAGCCGTCCATGAAAGCCCGCAGGTCTCCCACGGTGCTGTTGCCCTTGCCTATCTCGCCGATTTCCCCGCCCACCGATACGGTTATGCCCTTGGGCTCGATGCTGCGGATATAAAGGGTCATTTCCGCCGTGACCTGTGAGTTCTTCGCCTGCTGCTCGGTCAGGTCTTCCCTGGAAATATCCACCAGCGTTGAAGCATCGATATCGATGTTGTAGAAACCGGCATCTATCGAATCTTTGACGAGCTTCTTAATGTCATTCAGTTCTGCGTCAGGCGTCTTCTGATACGCTGATTGCTTGACCTGGTAATGGTCGCCCTGGATAAATACCGGTCCCTTGAAACCCTCTTTCAGCGCGGCGGCCAGTACGCAGGCGGCATATTCCGCCGGGCTCTGCTTGGTATAGCCAATTTCGGAACGCGCAATCTCAAAACTGAAAGCGCCCACCTTGTTTTTTAATGCCGCCCGGAAAACCGCCCTAGCTGTGTCATAGGTTATCATCCTGATATTAATTGCGGGCACGGTTATTCCTTTAAATTCTCCCTTGCCGGCGGCTTCATAAAGACTCTGGATGCTGGCCGGGTAGATGCCGTGTTCGCGGGCTGTTTTCTGTATGTGATGCCTGGCTTCGTCCCTGGATTTTTCATCTGCCCCGAAAACTGCCTGCCGTATCAGGTTATCCATGTCAAAACTGTCTTTGACTTTTTTTAGTTCGGCCATTTTTACTCTCCCAATTTAAAATTGTGCGGCGTCCGTTATACCGTTCCGGGTCATACTGCGTGGTAGGGTCGACCAGTTTCAGACGCCCGTATATTTTCTCCAGCGCAACATAGTTGATGCTGCCGTTCTGCACGCAAACCATGTTGCCGTATTTCTTGTTCACTATAAGGTCGATGGCGGCAATGCCGAAGTATCTCCCCATCCTGCGGTCGTAAGCGCAGGGAGCGCCTCCACGCTGCAGGTGGCTCAATTCCACGCTGCGGGTCTCGATGCCGGTGCCCTCTTCTATCTGGTGGGCTAAAACCTCACCGATGCCTCCCAGGGATTTATGCCCGAAGGAGTCCACTCCCTCTTTCCTGACAACTTCCACACCGCCTTCCGGTTTGGCTCCTTCCGCTGCGATGATGATTTCGTACCTGGTGCCGGCCCGGCGTCCTTCCAATAAAAGCTTGTTTACTTTGTCCAGTGAAAAGTCGGATTCTGGAATCAATATAATATACGCTCCGCATGCCTCGCCGCCTTCAAGCGCCAGCCATCCGGCCGTACGCCCCATCGTTTCAACAACGAAGATTCTCTTGTGAGAACCGGCGGTCGTCCGCAGGCGGTCTACTTCTTCAACGATGACATTCAGAGCCGTTTCATAACCCAGGGTATAATCCGTCTCCGGCAGGTCTTTATCGATTGTCTTTGGAATGCCGATGACGTTAACGCCTTCCCGCGCCATCCGCGTCGCGATGGCCAGCGTTCCGTCACCGCCGATGGCGATGACCGCGTCCAGACCCAGCCGCTGTATGTTCTCGATTACCTGTTTGGAGCATTCATGCCTCGGGTCGTACGGGCTGAACCGCGAAGTCCCCAGCATTGTCCCGCCGTACCTGTCCCACGTCCGCACGATTTCCGGATTCAGCGGGGAAAGGTTACCGGCGGTATCCAGGCTGGACAGGTCTACATTAACCAGGCCTTTCCAGCCGTCCCGTATGCCTATCACTTCATACCGGACGCCACGGTCCCATTCCAGTGATTCGTCCATCGCTGTCTTGACCACCCATTTGAGGGCGGGGTTCAATCCGGCGCAATCGCCGCCGCCGGTAAGCACGCCGATTCTTCTCTTTTGCATCTTACTTATTATAACAAATTCCTTCGCTGGACTTAAATAAAATTATAGGGTTAGCTCCAGCACCTGTCAATTGATGTATCTTCAAACAACTCCATAATAGGCACAGTGGCAGTTAAAGAACAAGCGGGTTTCTACTAAAAAAAATCAGGGATAGCTGGTAACAATTGTAAAAAAATAAGGCCGTATTTACGCTGGACTTCCGGAAAAAAAGGGAGTAAAATTAAAACGTTATGAGAGAGATTCTGCTAATCCGACTATCCCGGCTTCTCATTAAAGGCGTGAAATAAGAGCACCGCACTCGCAAGGGCCGGTGCTTTTTAGTTTGAGGAGGTAGCGATGATGATGCAGTCAAGTCTGATCGGTAAGATTGAAAAGGCCAAGCGTTATGCCCAGGAAACGGAACGTGTTACCTTTAACGAATTATCGGTCAAGTTCCGCGGTGAAAATGATTCCTATGACACCGGTTTTAAAAGCGGTAAATGGCATTGCACCTGCAACTTCTATTCGCAGTGGGGTTTTTGCTGTCATACCATGGCCATGGAAAAGATCCTGTCTAATATGCTCCCCCCGGAAGCCATGACCTCCCCTATGAGTAAAGCCGCCGTATAATCCCGGATGGCGTTGCGCCTGATTCGTCCGGCAGCTTTGCATGTCTTGTTAAGCCGGTACGTGAATATGTATGAGATTTACTGAGAAATTGGCACAGGCAAGCAGGAAAAACCAGAGCCTGCTCTGTGTGGGACTGGATACCGACCCTGCATTAATACCCGCCGGACTAGATATTTTCGATTTCAATAAGGCGATAATTGACGCTACCGCCGATCTTGTTTGTGCCTACAAGCCGAATATTGCCTTTTATGAAGCCCTTGGCATCACGGGGTTGGACGCCCTGAAACGCACCCGGGATTATATTCCCGCTGACATCCCCGTAATTATTGATGCCAAGCGCGGCGATATCGGTAATACCGCTGCCGCATATGCCAGAAGTCTCTTTGATTATTATAATTTTGATGCTATGACGGCCAGCCCCTACCTGGGCTATGATTCTCTGGAGTCATTCGTCAACTATCAGGACCGCGGCGTCTTTATCCTCTGCCGCACCTCTAACCCCGGTGCCGTCGATTTCCAGTCGCTCACCTGTAAAACCGGCGGCGGAGAAAAGATGCTTTTCGAAGTTGTCGCGGAAAAAGTGAACAGCTGGAATAAATACGGTAACCTTGGACTGGTGGTAGGGGCTACCTATCCTGAAGAGCTTAAGCTCATGCGCCGGAGGTATCCTGAATTACTGCTCCTGATTCCGGGTGTCGGCACGCAGGGCGGAGAGCTTTCCCTGGTAGCGCAGTACGGCGTTGACGCCGGCCGCCGGCGGACGGTTATCAACTCGTCGCGCCAGGTACTCTATGCTTCTAAAGGGAAAGACTTCGCCGAGGCTGCCCGCAGTATTGCCCGTGACCTGAGAGACCGGATAAACATCTGTCTGGATGTGAAGTGACGGCGGTGATGACGCAGGAAATTAAACTCGGTGACATCGTCCGGCTCAAGAAAGTTCACCCCTGCGGCGGTTATGACTGGCAGATCTCCAGGCTTGGCGCGGACATTGGACTGAAATGCCTCAAATGCGGACGGCGCGTTCTCCTGGAAAGAAGTGTTTTTAACCGCAGGATTAAGGATATTCTTTCTAGGTAGGAGATCAGTTCCTTGAATAATAGCCTGGTTCTCCTATTTGGCGCCGGATGCTTCTTTTTGCAGCGCCCGGTAGGATTGGTTTTTATCGTGCAGAATATCCGCGATCGTCATACTCAAGCTGCGTGCGCTCAGTGGTTTTATCAGGTAGCTGGAAGCACCCATTCGTAATGTTTTTCTACGCTGCATGGATTCAGCGATGGCGGTAAGCACCACCACCGGTATTCTGGATAGATCCCGGTTACGCTTTATTTCACGTAGAACAGACCATCCGTCCGGGCCGGGTAGTCTCAGGTCAAGCAGCACCAGGGAGACAGGATTTCCCTTGATTAGTTCCATGCCGGCTATGCCGTCTCCCGCTTCAAGCACAGTGTAACCCTCAAGCTCAAGCACCCGTGCAATGAAGCTTCTGATATCCGCTTCATCTTCAATTATCAGTACCGTTTTTTTCTGGTGGTTCTTTTCCATAATTAACCGTAAAAAAATTTAGTACCGGACTATAATTTTACCCGTCTTAAAGTAAGATCAATCAACTCCCTTGACATAATTTTATCTGCAACGAGGTACTTTAGTACTGTAAACATAATAATACTACTGTACAACTAAAGTGTCAACTAATGTGACAACTGGCATGATATATAAATATAAAACCATCGGCATAAATATCATAATAAGTCCAAATAGTGACTTTATCCCGGGTTGGAGGATGGATGTAACAGCCAGGAAAAGCTGTTTTGATAATACAACTTGTCAATCTAAACCGCGGAATGTTATGCTATGATATGGAAAGCGGGCTTGGTGGAGGATAGAAGAAAACTTTGTATCATGTGCCAGCGTAGCTCAGTGGTAGAGCGGCGCTTTCGTAAAGCGCGGGTCGTAGGTTCAAATCCTATCGCTGGCTCCATTTTTTGGAATCTTGAAAATCAATCGTTCAAAGACTCATGTCGATTCTCACTCAATATCACACCCCTGTTATTTTTAAGAGTATGAAATAAATGCAGGAGATGCGCATATGAAACCTATATTAATGAGAACTTTAACTGCTCTGCTCCTTGTCATTGTATTGCTGTTAAACACCACCGCTGCTTTTGCACTCGAAAAACAGGCTGCCGATTCACAGGGGCAGTATACCATTAAAGACGGCCGGGATTATCCGATTATCTTTATCCCGGGTATGGCCGGTTCCACGCTTGATATTGGGGGTGGTGAAAACGCCTGGCCGGGGAGCTTCTCGGATGAAGACCTCGCAAGTATGGGGAATTGGCCATTGACAACCGCGATCCAATACCTGGTGACAGGAAAGTTGGGAATAAAAAATGATGAGGCTTTCAAGGTTTTGGCCTTGAAGAATGATGGTAAGTCTCCGCTGTCTGGACCGCATGGCTGCCCGAGCCGTAGTCCGCCAGCGACTGGGCGAATGAAGCGCCTCCGGAAAGCTCTTTGCCTATATTATTGATAATGTCTTTCAGCGCAACTTTCGCGGATTGCTCGGCCAGCAGGCCCAGGGCTTGAATTACCGGCATATGGGAATCGACCAGCGTTGCCAGTTGCAGGAGCATCTCGACGGTGTCCGTCCGGTTCACGCGGTTCAGCCGAGGGAAAGCGCGTTCGAAGTTGAATGCCGGGCGGGTTTTTTCCAGCGTCAGGATATGGCGGTAACCGGCCTTGCGCAGGTAGTCTTCGGCCGTGCTCTCATTTGCGGCATCGATAGTGCCTTCGATGATCTTTTTATCCGCCGTATAGGCTTTATACTGGTACATCTTTTACCCTTCATGGTATTCGATACCGGCGTTAACCGAGGCCGAAGATGCTTTGCGTTAATTCTTCCAGGGTCGTGATGCCTTCCCTGACTTTATTCAGACCGTCGCGTTTCATGGTAAGCATTCCTTCGCGCACGGCCAGGTCTCTGATTTCATTAATGCCGGCGTTTTTCACCAGCAGTTTTTTAATATTGTCGCTCATAATGAGCATCTCGAAGATGCCTATCCGTCCTCGGTAGCCGGTATTGCCGCAGAGGTGGCAGCCGGTGCCCTTGTAAACGGTTGTAATTTCCTGGTTCATTTCACGGGAATAGATTTCCTGCTCCTGTGCCGTGGGGATGAAAGAGGTGCGGCAGTTGGGACAGATTCTCCTGACCATCCGCTGGGCTACATTGGCAATGAGTATCGCTGCGGCCAGGGACGGTTCCACGCCCAGGTCTAATAAGCGCGGCAGCATGCTGACGGCATCATTAGCGTGAATGGATGAAAAAACCAGGTGGCCGGTCATAGCCGCCTGCACCGCCGTCACTGCCGTATCTTTATCCCGGATTTCTCCCACCAGTATCACATCCGGGTCCTGCCTGAGCATTGCCTTCAGCCCGCCGGCAAACGTAATCCCGGATTTGGGGTCTACTTGGCTCTGGCTTATATTTTCAAACTGGTATTCTACAGGGTCTTCGATGGTCATTATATTACGCTTTTTATGGTCGAGTTCATTGATGGAAGTATAAAGCGTGGTGGTCTTGCCTGAGCCGGTAGGGCCGCCCACCAGAATCATGCCGAAGGGGTAATGCAGCAGAGAGCGATATTTCTTAAGGGTCTCCGGCAGCAGCCCGATCTCAGGCAGGGTAAAAAGCGATAGTGACTTGTCCAGTAAGCGTAACACGATGCGCTCGCCGTAAATTGTATTTGTGGTAGCGACGCGGATATCGATATTAACATCGCCGATAGTCACGGAAAACTGGCCGTCCTGGGCCTGCCGGGAGCGCGCCACGTCCATTTCCGCCAGGATTTTTATCCTGGATGCCAGTTCGGCATGGACGCTTAAGGGGAGAGCGTTTACATCATGCAGTATGCCGTCAATGCGGTAACGCACGCGCAGCTTGTCTCCCTGGGGCTCCAGGTGGATATCGGAAGCGCGGTCGCGCGCTGCCTGTTCGATAATAAGGTCGAGGCTTTTTGTAATAGGTGTATCGGCATTAAAATCAGCGTATTCTTTTTCTGCGGAGGGTCCTTTCGGAGCGTATCTGGTAACTTTATCCTGGATTTCTTCATTCGAGCGGTAATAAATATCGATGGCTTTCCGGATATCGGAGGCGTTGGCAAATGCTGCTTCGATTCTCATACCGGTCTGGGTGAATACATCGCCGATGGCGTTATAATCATCCGGGTCCGCCATGACGACTATTAGTGACTCACCCGTGATATGCAGGGGAATAAGCGTATGCTTCCGCGCCAGTCTTTCCGGGACAAGCTGCAAAGCTTCCGGCTGCACGACGTGGGTCTTCAAATCGATGAGCGGGATATTCCACTCGATACTGAGGAAAGAAGCAAGGTCTTCGGTGCCGATAATTCCCTGGCTTACCAGGATTTCAGAAAGTTTTTTACCGCTTTCTTTCTGGAGTTCGAGCGCGCTATGAAGCTGCTCTGCGGAAATGACCTGCATTTGCACGAGCGATTCGCCGAGGTTGGCTCTTGGTTTCTGGTTGGCAACAATCATTTACCTTTCTCCAGGTGCGGCAGGCGGATAGCGGATTTCAGCATTTCTATTTTTTTTGTATTATGTGAGAGTATATAGCGTGCTATCTGCCGGATATTCTGGGCGAACTGGGTGTTCTGTCCGGACTTTATAATCGGCTGGCTTTCAAGGTAAGAAAGCTGGAAGACCTTGGCGTCGAAGGATATCACACCCGCCAGGTCTATGCCCAGGTTGGCCTCAAAATACGGTTTGATGCTGCTTAGTGAAGCGGCAGGGAAAGAACCCTCGGTGTCGATTATAATTGCGGCGCTTTTGGCGGCGGACACGCCGCTGAAATTAAGCAGCCGGACTATATTATAGATTTCAGAAATATCTTTCAGTTTATAGCCGCTGGCGATAATGGTTAGCTCGCAGGCTCCCAGCACAGACCGGGTAAAAGGCGAAGGTTTAAGGGGCAGGTCGATTAGCAAATAATCGGTGGAGCCGCTCATGCCGTTCAACAGTTCCATGCTGGAGGCGGAATCATTTTCGTCGGTGCTTTCGGCGATGTGTAATAAGCGTATGCCGGACGGCAGCATTTCACAGGCCGGTTCGGCTTTCTCCGCGTTGCCGGTATCTGTTTCAATGATGGCGCGGCCCGGATTATCCGCATGGGAAGAAGTGTTTTTATGGTCTTTCCGGCTGGCGGTAACTTCCACCATGGTCACCTGTTTTTCCATCTCCGCCATGGCCGCCGCGATTTCCGCTAATAACACGGTCATTCCGGGACTGCCGCTGGAGTTAATAAAAGGGATAATGCCGAGCTTGCCGTCCGGCTTGATATCCAGCAGTCGCTCGACGCGGCTGATGATGGTCGAAGGCGTGGCCGGCTTGGGCAGGTAATCGCTGGCGCCCGCCTTAAAACCGATGGCTATATCTTCTTCGCGGGCTTTACCGGAAATAATAAGAATAGGAATCTCTGCGGTCTGGGCGCCGGTGCGCAGGCGTTTGCACACCTCGTATCCGTCGATTCCCGGTAACATGACGTCGAGTATAATGAGGTCAGGTGTTTCTTTCTGGGCTGTGATGATGCCTTCCAGCCCGTTACAGGTTGAAAGTACCTGATGGCCGCGCTGTTTCAGGGTAAACTCCGTGAGTCTCAGCGCTGTCGGATCGGCTTCTATAATCAGTATCTTTTTCGCCATAATATTTCTCGGGATTGGTGCTTACCGGGCGTCTTCGCGAGCCTTCCGTGAAATTATTTTCAATGTAATGCATCATCTTTTTCAGGCGGATTGTTCAACGGTATCCGCCGGTGTATTATCATCTATGGATTGCGCTTTACCGGATAAATCATCCAGGAGCTGGGTCATGTTTTCGCTCTGCTGGACTACTATCGCCAGGAATTCCCTGCGCGTTGCGGCGTCATCGATATCCTCGTCGAGCATCAGCCTGGCAAAGCCGGATATCGAGTGCAAAGGAGTGCGCATTTCGCGCAGCAGCGTATTCATGACATCCGGGTGATACCTGGAGGACTGACCGCCTTTATTTTCCGGCTCGTCCTTCATCAGGTTTGCCGGGTTATTGACGGCATCCTCGAGTTCCTGCCGCGTCGCGCTGATTTCATTTATCGTCATACCGATGATGTCCTGCTGGGCTTTAATCATGGCGTCATTAGCCCTGATCGTAGCTACTTCAGCTTCATCACGCGCTTTCCGGCTTTCATCCTGCGCCCTGGTCACAAACTCAAGCATCGTCTGTTTGGCTTTCTCCGCCTCTTCTTCAGTCTTGCGTTTTTGCTCGATGGCTTTACCCACCGCGTCTTCAGAAGCTAATTGGATTATTTTAGCTTCTTCCCGGGCTAGCCTGGCTTCTTCCTGCGCTTTAATGACGGCTTCATAAGCCGAATGCCTGGTTTTTTCCGCTTCTTCTTTAACCCGGTCCATTTGCTCGCGTACCTGGTCATAGGCGCGCTTTTCGGATTGGATGATTGTTTCACGCGCTTTCATTATTTCCAGCCTGGCTTCTTCCGTCGCTTTCTGTTTCTCTGCCTCGGCCTGTTTAACCAGCGTTTCGCATTCAAAGCGCGTTTTTCTAGCCTCTTCATTAGCTTTTTGGGCTTCAGCCTGGGCTTCGCTGATGGAAATCAGCGATTGCTGTTTTATGGTTTTAACTTTCTCCGTTATCTTGAGAATTTTATCTTCGAGTGCCGCTATGGCCACCAGGGAGTTCTTCCGGTAGGTTTCGGCTTCCTCCCGTGACCTGCTGACTTCTTCTTTCGCCAGCCGGATGGCGGTGTTGGCGGCTTCTTTGGCCGCATTAACTTCACCCTTGGCTTTTTTAATTTCTTCAGCAGCCTGGCTTAGAGCCTCCTGCTGCGCCTGGCTGGCAATCAGCCCAGCGGCTTTCTTTTCGGCCATGATTTCATTTTTAGCCTGTTCTATCCAATTTTTAGCGGAGGTAACCGCTTCTTCCGCTTCTTTACGTGAGGTATCGGCCTCTTCACGGGCGCGGCTGACGGCTGCTTCGGCCGTCCTTTTTACCATCTCGGCTTCTTCCCTGGCTTTCCTGATTTCATCCTGGGCCTGGTTAACAACCACCCTGGATGCAATCCTGTCTGACTTGGCTTCTACTATTATCCTGGACGTTTTATTTTGAGACTGGTCATCGGCGGCATGCTCGGTAGCCGGGTGCGGGTTCTTGTTTTGAACATTCACCGGACTGACGGCGTCCTTCCTTGTTTCCGTCTCCTGTTTACTGGCAAAATACGTCTTGATAATGTCTGCAAATGCGCTCTGCGTATTGTTCCCGCTGGACAAAGCTTTCTTTACAAGCATCTTGTTCAGGTACTCGGTACTTTTAATTGGAACCGCGGGCGCAGCACTCCTGGCTGGCGTTTGAGTAACAGGAGCGCTGCTGCTCAGTATCGCCTCGTCAAAGGATTCTGCCATGGTTTCAGCTTTCTTCAATGACTCTTCTCTTTCCTTGAAAGCCTGGGTAATGGCTTTTCTGACCGCCGTTTTGGCTAACTCTGCGTCTCTGGTGGCTTTTGCCAGCAGATTCTGCATATTTGGCGTGTCGGTGTCCTGCCGTCCGGCTTTCACAGGATGTTCAAGCTCTGCCGCAACCGTTGTTTCGGTTTTCTCAGCGTCATTTATATTATTCTGCGGTGTGGATAGATTCATGGCCATAGGGCACTCACTCACTCAATTTATTAGCTGTAAACCCTTCTCAACTAGTAACCTGTAGTGTTCTGGGAGACAAGACCGGTGGTGTCGCACTGGTACGTCCCTTTTGTGTTCTGGAAGCGTAGATAGCCGGGATAAAGTGGGGTGGTATCATCAGGGAAATCGCTCATATCGCTGGTATTGGACGATGCTGTTACCGTGGTGATATTGTCCTTCGCCATCATGGCATCCATCGCTGTCTGGACGACTGAGAGTTCCGCTGCGGCGCTCTGGGTATGACCGTAAGCCACAAACCCTGATACGTTAGGGATCATAATTGCCGCGAGTACGGCCAGTAAGGTAAACACAATCAGTAACTCGACGAGTGTGAACCCTTTTTCCCCCCTGCTGAGCCTCTTGACGATTTTGTTCATTGAATTTCCTCCTTTCCTTATAAAATTTAAATAACGTTAAGATGATGGGTGAACTTGCCATCATTTTTTATACTTCACAAATTTTATTAGCTTCCGATACCAGCGTGTTCACGTCTTTTTGCGTAAACAGCCGCCAGCTTCTCCTGTCCCGGAAATCTGATATTTTCAGGCTGTCTTCCTTCAGCCAGCGCAGCAGCGTGCTCCGGCTGATGCGGGCAATCTGGCATACTTCGGATGTTCTGTAATAGGTCATGTTATTTATTTTTACCGGCATTACATCCCCCGGAGCGTATTATTCGTTTTATCGGCATGATTTGACATGCCGTGACATAGTTCAATACACATAAATCATACGTTTTGTGAATCTGGGTGAGTAGTACGTCATCACCCAATAATAGTCAGGGTTAATACTCAAGTTCCTATCTGGGTGTTTCAGACACGCGCTCATACCGGAAAAGAAGGGGAAATACCGGATTTGAAGTGGCTTTATTTTATGGCGGCCAGGTGGTAGCCTACGCCCGGGATCGTCTGGATATATCTCGGATTCTTAGGGTCGGGCTCCAGTTTGCGGCGCAGCCGTCCCACGAAGACGCGCAGGTATTCTTTCTCTGAAGAATACTCATTGCCCCATACGCTTTGCAGCAGCATGCTGTGGGTGAGGACTTTGTCTGAATTTACCGCCAGGTGCTGTAACAGGGAATACTCCGTAGGTGTGAGCGTCACGTCTTTACCGTCGACGGTAACGCGCCTCTTGGCGAAGTTGATTTCCATGCCGTTATAGGTAAAGCTGGATTGGGCCGGCGCCACGGAAGGGTCGCCGCGGTGGCGGAAAGCCGTCTTGATGCGCGCCATCAGTTCGGCGATGCCGAAAGGTTTGGTAAGATAATCGTCGGCTCCAAGCTCCAGGCATTTTACTTTATCGTTCTCATCACCGCGGGCGCTAAGGATGATAATCGGCACATCGGACCATTCACGGACACGCCGGCAGACTTCCACGCCGTCTACCTTGGGCATCATGAGGTCCAGGATTATCAAATCTACGAATTCTTTCTGTACCGCTTCAAGAGATTCCTCTCCGTCCGTTGCAGTGACGATCTCATAGCCTCTCGCCTTGAGATTGGTGCTCAACAGGCGGAGTATCGCCGGGTCATCGTCTACAATCATTATGCGTTTTTTGTCCATTGTCGTTCCCCCTTTTATGCCGCCGGGAGACTGAAGCTGAATTTTGTGCCTTTGCCGGGTTTGCTTTCCACCCAGATTTTCCCCCCGTGCGCCTCGACTATACCGCGGCAGATGGCTAGCCCCAATCCGGTTCCTTTCCTCCGGCTGCCCTTACGGCCGTTTTTCCCCTGGAAAAAGCGTTCGAATACCTTTTCCTGGAGTTCCGGAAGTATGCCGATGCCTTCATCGGCAACACTTATAATTATTTCTTTTAAATTCGGATGGGCTTCGATTTTTATCGTGGTGTTATCTTCGGAGAATTTAACGGCGTTATCTACGAGGTTGGTCAAAACTTCTCCTATACGGATATCATCGGCTGCCACTGGCGGTATGGAATCGGGAACGGTGATGCGCAGGCGGTGTTTGACTGTCAGGCCTTCTAGCCTGTCCTTTACCAGGTCGAATAGATCCAGGACGGCCCGCGGTTTCCGGTTGACCTCGAGAGCGTCGGCCTCGAGCCGGGACATCATCAGCAGGTCATCCACCAGGCGGGTCAGTGTATCGGCGTCTTTATCGATGGATACCAGGAACTCGCGCCTTGTTTCCTCGTCGAAAATCACGTCCGGCTGGAGCAGGCTGTTTGCTGAACCTTTAATTACTGCCAGCGGTGTGCGCAGTTCATGAGAAACATTGGCCAGGAACTCGGTGCGCATGGTATCGAGCTCGCGCAGCGCTTTGGAACTGGAAGCTTCTTCATACAACTGGGCGTTCCGCACGGCGATGGCAATTTCACGCCCGATGCCTAAAAGCAGTTCGTTATTCGTCGGGCTGAAATACCGCGTGAAGCTGGTGGCTACCCCCAGGATGCCGATGCTTTCGCCCACGATCATCAAGGGCACTCCGGCGAATGAAAAGTAGCCCCCTTGCCTTAGAAAATCCAGGTCTTCACCGCCGTCTTTGGAAAGCTTTTCGATAACGATCGGCTTGCCCTGGCTGTAAATACCGCCGATGGTGCCGCTTTGTTTATCGGCTTCCTTCGGCAATTTATCAACTATCATCGGTGACAATCCGCGGTGGCCGGCGATCTGCAGTCTGTCGTTCTTGGTAAGATAAACGAAGCTGACTTCCAATCCCGTTGATTCAGCCACTTTTTCCAGCGCCGCGTCGATGATTTTCTGTAAATCGAGTGACTGTGCCACGGCCTGGGATACGCTGAGCAGGGTATTGGCCACGCGGTTATGGCGTTCCAGCTCCTGCAGCAGGCGGCGGTTTTCCAGCATCAGGCGCTGCCTTTCCAGGCCGCGATTGATGACGGAAAGCAGGTTTTCCGGGTCTACCGGTTTCTCCAGATAAGCAAAAGCGCCGCTGTTCAAAGACTGTACCGCGTTCTGCACCGAGGAGTGCCCGGTCAGCATGATGGCGATGATATCCGGGTGCATTCCCATGATTTTGGGCAGCAGCTCGGTACCGTTGGCATCCGGCAGGCTGATGTCCAGGATGGCTACATTATGAAAATGCGCTTTCAGACATGATATCGCCTCGTCAGCCGAGGAAACGGTTTCCACGGTATAACCTTTATATCCCAAAATGCGCCGGATGATGTCCAGGAAATCCCGGTCGTCATCTACGACGAGGATGGTTTCCTTAACCTTCATTTGTTCTCCCGGTACGGTTTGATTTCTTGCCTATTTTCTTCACCAGGTCTACCGCTTCAGACGGATCGAACGGCTTATAAAGGCACGTCACAACCGAGTTTGCCTGCGCTTTTTCCAGCGCGTCCTTGACCTCGTTACGGAAGCCGGTCATCATCACGGTAAGTAAATCGGGATTTACTTCCTTCAATCTCAGCAGCGTTTCCATTCCGTCGATGTTCGGCAGTTTGATATCTATAAACGCTATCTGGCAGTCTCTTTTACGGGCGATGTTAATAGCTTCTTCGCCGCTGCCCGCTGTCAGGACGGTGTGTCCCTGCATCTTGAGCACCCTGGTCAGCGTAGCGCATATATCTTCATCATCATCGATGACGAGTATCGGCTGGCTGCCGGCGGTCTCGGTAATTAGTTCTACCAGCTGGTCTATCCTGATAGGCTTATGGATTATCTTGCGGACGCCTTCGTCTTTAGCGGTTTGGATAAGCTCTTCATCGGAATAAGCGGTCATTAAAATCACCGGCGCGCCGGGCTGCAGCTCTTTGATTTTCTTGAAGGCTTCCACGCCGTTCATCTCCGGCATGACGATGTCCATTAAAGTAACATCAAATGTATGTTGTTTGGATTTTTCCACGGCGGAGGAACCGTTGCCTGCCGTTTCCACGCTGAAACCGCGCCGCTTTAATATCATGGCGAATGTCTGTAATAGATCTTCGTTATCGTCTACTATGAGGATACTGGGTTCAGACTTCATGACCGGGGTTCCCTCCTTTTTTCTAATGGCAGCTTCACTGTGAACGTGGTTCCCGTGCCAACCTGGCTGGCAACTTCTATTTTACCGCCGTTCTGTTCTACAAGGCGCCTGGAAATAGCCAGTCCAGCCCGAATTGCCGGGCAACATCCCTGATGTCCTGCTCTTGAACTTCGACTCTTTCTTCGGGGAGTATATCGCGTCCGGCGATGCCAATGAAGATAACCCACGGCGGCAGCTTATGACGCAATGTCTTTATTTCAACGGCGCTATGGCCGAGGATGCAGGCTAAATTGGAGTTGTTTAACAGTAGTAATTCATCGCCCAGCCGGAGCCTCAGCAGCCGGTAAGCGCAATCGATAAGGCTTGCAAGATTATCCGCCGGTATGAAGAAGCCCTGGTGCGCCCTGGGCAGTATCTCGCATTTAATTGAAGCCCAGGTAACGATGCCCATGCTCCCCTGGGCGCCGGAAACGAGCCGATACCAATCGGTATCAAGCGGCCCTTTGGGATCGATCTGGACTAAACCCTTTTCCCACTGTTTCTCTAATGAGTGGGGGAGCACTCCCGCTTCGCCGGTCCAGATTGTCTCACCGTTTCCCCAGACCACCTCAAGGCAGCGCAGCGGCTCCATCATCGACCACTGGTATCTGGGAACAATGATAGGTTGTCTTTCCAGAAGACTGGTTATCACCGATTTATTTGCCCTCGGGAGCAGCGGCGCGGAGAGGCGCAGCCCTTCTTTGGCCAGTTCCGGCTGGAGCTGGCCGTAAGTTACGCCCGGCTCGATTAATGCCATCCGGTTTTTCCGGTCGATTCTTACTATCCGGTTCATTCCGCTCATATCCACCATGACTGCCCCGGAGATACTCGGGACGGTATCGCCGGGGAAATGCGGCGGCCCGGAGCTAACCGGCACCAGCGGAGTACCCGTCTTGCGAGTAGCTTTGCAATGTCCCCGGGTCATCTAGGATATTGCTTTTGCTGACTATGCCTGCCGGTTTTTCTTTCATGCTGTCCACGTTAACTCTTCGTTAATTCTTCGCTCTATCGAACCTTCAAATCGGATTGGTTACGGTAATACCTACAGAAGAATTGTACCCACGTTCTGACTGGCAGTCAAACTTACCTCTACGGTTTTTACCGGGTATGTCCTGTAAGCAATTTCCAGGCGATAACCTTCGCCTTCGTCAAGATTATCGAATTTGAAATCTCCATAGTTATCGGCGGTCATTTCGCCGATTTTTTCCGATTTCCGGTATAAAGTGACCTTCGCGCCGTCAGCGCAGTCGGTGATGCCGTCTTTCTGGAAGGCCACACTTCCCGCGATGAAGCATTTCAGATAACGGTACAGGTTTTTGTAATATACTCTCGGCAGAGTCTTCCATTCGGGATGTAGTACCTCGAGTTTTTCTTCTTTAACGATTTCCGCCACCTGCGTATCTTCAACATTTAAAATACTCATTGCTCCGGTAGGGCAGGCCTGGACGCACCTGGGCGCTTTCCATCCATCGGTCAGTAAATGGGCGCACATGGTGCATTTCTGAGGTATCTGTTTTTCCTCGTTCCACCAGATTGCTTTGTACGGACAGCTGCTCACGATATCCTTTTGACCTTTAGCCTTGACCGGGTCGATGATTACAATTCCGCTATCGAGTTTGTAAACAGCCCCGTCTTTCGCTTTCTTTATACAGGGCGCGTTATCGCAATGCATGCACATGATGGGCATATTGGCCACATCGATGAGCGGGAACTGTCCCCTTTCTTTGGTCAGGATATCGAGCCACCTTTGCCCGTGCCTGGGCTGAGCAAGCGAAAACGGTAAAAAATCATTATCAACATGCTCATCTTTGCACGACAAAAAGCAGTTGTGGCATTCTTCACATTTAGCAACATCGATAATAAGACTCCACTTTTTCATATTACTGCCCTTTCCACTTTTCTACCTGAACAAGGCAGGTGTTAGAAGCATTGCTGTGTGATTTTTTTATGACAGGCCGGGATGAAGTCAGCAGGTTGATGGTTCCGGCGCGGTCGACTGAATTTCCGGGCTCGCCAATCGGGTCGTATATCGCGGATGAGCAGGAGGAATGGGCTGTCCCCTTGGGAAGACGTTCGGTGACATGGACGGCGCAGATGACCGCTCCGCGATCGTTAAACACTTTCACCAGGTCATCATGCTTCAGCCCGCGCTCGGCGGCGTCTTTCGTGTTCAAACGGATGATCCAGTAGTAATAGCCGTCGATTAATACCCGGTGGTCTTTAATGTCATTGATAACACTGTCCTTCCCGTCGTTGTGGGTATGGAAACTGAAACGCGGATGAGGCGAGAGAAGCTGAAGCGGGTACTTTTTATACAGCTCTGTCGTGTGCGGGCCTTCCCATGACGGTATAAATTTACTGATGGTCGGCCTTTCCGGGTCGTTCGGGTCGTACCGTTTCAGACTGGAACATTCGAACTCGATTTTTCCGGACTGCGTCTGGAGTCCTTCAAGATAGCCTTCACCGTAATCCGAGGGGAGGGGTATTGGCTCGGTCAGGTCTTTTTTCCGGCCTTCGGCGAACCATTTGTAGGCAGTTGGCGCTTTTAG
Organism: Dehalococcoidia bacterium; assembly: GCA_041300405.1. GTDB lineage: Bacteria > Chloroflexota > Dehalococcoidia > Dehalococcoidales > RBG-16-60-22 > Fen-1077. The sequence goes on from JBGLNK010000001.1 coordinate 347,442, forward strand.
TGCTTCCTGCGGCGCAGGGACAACGTAGTACCCTTTCTTCAGGAACTTTTTCCAGGAAATCACCCCGGACAGGTCCGAGGCATCGAACATGCGCTTGCACCAGTCGAGCTCACTCATGCCTTCGGAATAATACATGCTGAGGTTCAGCCGCTTGGCCAGTTCGGCGAATATCTCGTAATCTGACTTCGATTCGCCCAGTGGCTCGATGCACTTGTGCTGCAGGGTGATGATGCGGTGGTTCATCTTGGTGAAATTGTGGATGATATACCCCCCGGCGTTGCTTGTCTCACCGATGTCCCAGCGCTCGAAGTTGGTACAGGCCGGCAGAATGATATCGGCGAACTTCGTCTCGCCTTCCATCCAGATGGCCTGGTTCACCACGAACTCCATCTCCGGCGTTTGGTACGCTTTGACATAACGGTTGGTCTCATTCATGGTGGCGATGTACGAGCCGCCGTACTTGTAATACATTTTAACTTTTGAGTATCCCGGAGCGGGATAGGAGAATTTAACGAACTGCCCCTCGATGGACTTGGTGTTGTTGGGATAACCCTCGGTATGCCCGTTTAGGATAGCCTCCGGAATGTTCAGCCGGGGGATTTTCTGCGCAACAGTGTTCACTGACGGCAGATGAGGCATGCGCTGGTACATGTTCATCGCTGAAGCCGTCGCTTCGATGTCGCCGGAAAAGCCTCCCTCGGCATAGCCGGGGAAATAGAACCTGGTATCCAGCGGCGCGCCGTAGGTCATATTGCCCATGTTGACGCCGGGTTTACCGATGCCCTGCATTGCCATCAGGCATACCATAGAACGGGCCCATTCCAGCCCGGTGGCGCAGCGGCAGGCGCCTCCCTCGGTATTTCCGGGGCTGCCGGCGGCAAGATAAGTCTTCTTTGTGCCCCATTCCCTGGCCAGCGCCCGGACATCTTTAGCGGGGACGCCAGTCTCTTTTTCCTGCCATTCAGGTGTTTTAGGAATCCCGTCTTCTTTTCCCAGGATATAGTCTTTCCAGATATCGAATCCTGTCGTGCGCTTGGCGATATAATCTTTGTCATACAGGTCTTCTTTTATCCAGACATAGGCGATTGCCAGTGACATGGCGTTGCCCGTATCGGGACGGGGTGCAAGCCATTTCCCGCCGAACAAAGCCGCCGTCGGGTCAAAAAACGGGTTGATGTGGACGGTCTTGACACCCAGTTCCTGCAGCCACTGGCGGCGCACGGTGCTTTCGAATCCGCTGTAAGCTCCCGGAATAGATTCGGGGTCGCTGCTCCAGTAGACAACCATTTCACAGTGTTTCATGGCATCTTCAACGGTTCCATATATCTCTGCCCCGCCGAGGCGCATACTGTTACCCCAGTGATGAGTGGCGCCCCAGAACCACCCCTCCCAGCTATCCGGGTTGGCGACAACCTGGGTGCATCCGATGAGGTTGGAAAAGCGGCGGTGGGCGCTCAGGTAGTAGCCGATGTTTCCCCAGTTGTGGTGAGAGGCGGTACTGGTTAATATAGAGCCGGGGCCATGTTCCCTTTTTACCCGTTTTATCTCACTTACCACGATATCCAGCGCTTCATCCCAGCTGATTCTCTCGTACCCGGAGATACCCCTGTTTTCCGTGTGGCGTTCGCCTTTGGGGTCGAAATCGACACGCTTCATCGGATACAGGATTCTATCCGGCGAATACACCGTGGACTTCAATGAAAAACCGAACGGAGAAACGGTTCCTTTCCGTGGGGGAGTGAACTGCTTGCCCCTTGCTTCAATCGTAAATGAAGCGGCGTCGCTTTTATCGAATTCGATGGGGGTCATCCGGATGATTTTATTATCTTTGACATCAACGAATAATGCCCCCGCATTAGAATTGTTGACGTATCTTTTAACGCCTTTCCCCATGTCATTCCCGTATTTTATCCCGGCTGACATCATCTGGCTGAGCGTTTGCATGAACCAGTAGGTTAATTCATCAGGGCCGTCCATGGTAAGGCAGAAGTTTTTCATGGCGTCAATCATTTCTTGTTGATTACGCCACGGTACGAGCAGCCTAAAACCTAAACCCGCATCGCGGAAACCCAGGCTGATATCGGGATGGGTGTGTAACCCGCTCCTGGAAAGTATTTTCCCGTTTTTAAAAGTAAAATACCGGCCTGCGGAATTATCCATGGTTTTTATTTGCGCTGTGAAATTTTTCTCCCGGAGGCGCTTTTTAAAAGATGGACGCATCCTGCTGGTTTGTTTCATAAATTGCGCCGTCATAAACAGCAGCGCCTGGAATTTGTATTTTTCAATAAAACCCATTAACGGCTCCTGTTAAGTCATTTATTCTTTGACTTCTTTATTAAAATCAGCTTTTACCCGGATTTCTGGACTAGGGAAGATACAGGTGATAGAATAAGCGGCAGAAGGAATTAAACCTAAATGGAATCACTCTAATAATAAGTGCTGAATCAGAGGAATGCAATACAAATTATTCTATATTAATATAGATACCAGCAGGGGCTGGGCTCCGGGATGAGCGATTATGAGTGTTTTAAACATAGATACCCACCAGTTGATGGTTTTTTACTACGCGGTGACACATGGAAGCATTTCAATTGCCGCCGAGCAACTGGGGCTAACTCAGCCCACGGTTAGCTATCACCTTAAATCACTGGAGCAATACACCGGAGTAAAGCTATTTAACATAAAAAAGCAAAGAGTGATTCTCACCAGGGCGGGACAGGATTTATATCAATACACCAGGGAAATCTGGACACAACTCAATAACATAGATACTTTTTTCAATTCGTTAAAAGTCAGGCCCATCACCATCGGCGTTACCCCTCTTTTCCACAGCCAGGTTACGGCTGCGTTATCAAAAGTATGCAAGGCCCATCCCGGGGTAAATATCGAACTTTTAATTGAAAACTCTACCCAGATAGTACAAAAAGTTTCGGATATGGAAGTCGATATCGGAATCGTCTTGAGGACCGATTATGATAAAAGCAAGGTTAAGCCCATCAGGATTTCAGATGGCGAAAGACTTGTATTCGTCGCGTCACCTAACATTTCCCTGGCGAAAAAGAAGAAGGTCGAATGGGCGGATCTCGTGAGTTATCCTATTATCTGCGGAGCGCCCGGTTCACTTTTGCATACGCTTGTGGCTGACAAGTTCCAACAGGCGGGAATACTTACGCCTCCCCTTATCATCGTAAATACTTTAAGCACCGATGTACTTAAGGTGTTTGTAAAGGAAGGTAATACCCTCGGGTTGTGGCACATTAAAGATGTCGAAGCGGAAGTGAATGCCGGTGAACTGAAAATACTCCCCTTGTCTGAAGATATCCTCGTGCCGATTGACTTTGTTATCAACCAGAAAACCGATAGTATCAGCCCCGTCATTCAAGATATTACGAAATATATCGAACAGGAATTCCGTAAACCATCCGGGCTTGACTGAAGTGTCAGGCTTAAAATGGAAACTCTCACCCGGTGACCTTTACCAAACGGCAAAGCATCGTCTTCAAAGGTACGCCGCCGAAACCTGATTTGCTCTGGTGTCCCATCGGTATCAACTGGTTGACGTTAATCTCCCAAACGCCGTTAAAGTAGGGTGCCTTCCCATCCCGCTCCGGGTACCACCAGCCATGCAGGGCGTGCACCGTTTTCCGGTTCACCACCGGGGTCAGCTTAGCCTTGCGCTTTACCTTCCCACGCACCCCCTCGATCCAGACCCAGTCGCCTTCCTCGATGCCGTATTGACTGGCAGTATCCGGGTGGATTTCTACCGTAGGTTCTGGTTCGAGTTCCCGCAGCCACGGAATCATGCGGTGTTCGCTGTGGTAGAACCCCGCGGAGCGCCGCCCTGTTATCAGGATAAGCGGATAGTCCTTGTAGATGTCCGGTGTGCTTACTTCACTCTCCAGCTGCTCTTCGTGGTAAGGCAGCGGGTCAAGTCCCCAGTCTTTCCAGCGTGTACAATAAAGCTCTACCTTGCCGGTTGGCGTGCGGAAGCCGGGTTTACCGTCCGGGCGCAATAATCCCTTCTCGTAACGGCGGTAGGGAACGGTGCCTGAAGGGTGTCCTTTTGGCGCCAGTGCCCAGGGGCTTTCGCAAAGTTCCTCGAAGGTCTTGCCGCAGGGCTTGATGCGGTCTGTCAGAAGCTCCCGCACGTTTTTCCACGGGACGGATTCCGGGCTGAGACGCCTGGCTATTTCGAAGTTGATTTCCCAGTCGGACTTGCACTCGTCAACAGAGACTACTTTCTGTATCGCGTTCAGGGGGACGCCGGTGGTAAAGACAGAATCTTTTTCCGGGAAAGTCCCGGCGGGAAGGATGATATCGGCGATGGCTTGGGCGGTAGGCGTCATAAAAAGGTCTACCACCACGTTGAAATCCAGTTTACGGATAGCCTCGTAGTGCCGGCGGGGGTCCTGCGCGGTATTAGCCAGGAAGTTATTGGTCTGGCACCAGAATCCCTTGATAGGGTAAGGTTTTCCGGTCTCGATTTGCTCTAGCACCATGTCAGGCTGTGCCCAGGCGCGGAAATTCTTGACCAGAGGGTAGCGGTCTGCCCCGATCCTTTTCTTGTTCAGTTTGGTGACAAATTCCTCGCCGTAGAGCTGGATTACTTCTTCCGTAGAATAGGGATAGATGGTCACACCGTAAGGCGGCCGGGCAATGACGTTCCCGCCCGGTACGTCCAGGTTACCGGTAATCGTCCAGAGGCAGGTCAATGCCTGGATGGTGCTAACGGCCTGGGCGTTGCAGTCCAGCGGCTGGCCGAAGCGGATAGATGCCGGCTTAGCCTCAGCGTACATGTGAGCCGCTTTAATAATATCTTTCTCGGGAATCCAGGTTATTTTAGAGACTTTGTCCGGCGGATATTCCTGCACTCGCTCGGCCAACTGGTCGAAGCCGTGCGTCCACTTCCGGACGAATTCCTTATCATAGAGGTTTTCGTTGATGATAACGTTCATCAGCGCCAGGGCGAGAGCGCCATCGGTGCCCGGGCGGATAGGCAGCCACAACGCGGCGCGGGAGGCTTCCCATGAAAGCCGCGGGTCGATGACGATTAATTTAGTGCCGCGTTTCATCAAGTCTACAAACCAGTGGCTGGTTTCATAATGGTCAACGCACTGGCTGCCCTGAATGCCCCGGGCCCAGTTTATCAGCACTTTGGGGGGAACGAAATCGGGGTCATCATAGCGGGCCGGAAAGAACTGCGCTGTGTCCGGGAAGACGGCGTCTCCGCTGACCATATGCATCGCGGCAAGCCGCGGGGTAAAACAGGCCAGGCCGGAGAGGCCGTATAGTGTCCAGTTAGGACTGCCGTAGGCGTAGGCCAGGAACAGGATAGGCCCGCCGGCATCCCGACCGGTCCCCTGCGCGAAGACCATCGCCTCGGCACCGTATTTCTGCTTTATCTCCTGCATACGGCTGACGCAGGTATCGAAAGCCTCGTCCCAGGAAATGCGCTGCCATTTGCCCTCGCCTCGCTCTCCGGTGCGCTTTAAGGGGTAACGCAGCCGGTCGGGGTGATAAATATACTGCGTCATTGCCAGCGCGCGCGGGCAAAGCCGCCCCTGCAAATAGGGGTGGTCTTCGTCACCCTCTATCTTGATTACTTTACCGTTCTGAATATATACTTTAACGCCGCAGCCGCCGTGGCACCCCGGGCCTGCCGACCAGGCGCCCATTTTTACCATCTTCACGTCTTTGTTTTTATCCGGCATCGTATCGCTCCTTTGTACGTTCATCCCGGGACCGGCTATGCTTAGTGGCTATAAAGCACAGCCCGCGGCTTGTCTTCCATGATATCGGCCAGTTCAGTCAGGCGGCCGTAATACATGCACCATGCCTGGCAGTGCTTGACACAGGCCGGAGACTCGCCCTGCTTCGTCCTCGCGGCGCACAGGTCGCAATTCTCGGTAATAAACGGCAGGTTGTCGATGCGGTGCTTTCCGGAAGGGTTCTCCGTAATAATCTCGCTGACCCGTATTCCCCCCTTTCCTGCCGGAAAATTGTGTTCCTGCTTGCAGGCAATCTCGCAACTATGGCATCCGGTGCAGTATTCGTAGTCAATCAGTAAACCGTTTCGAACCATAATCTGCTCCTTAAAAGTCCTTTCTAGTTATCCTGCGCGTTTCTGCCGATCCTTCAGGTTCTATTATAGATGCGCTTATATGTAATGTAAAATAAACGTGAAATCGTGAAAAGGAATAAACCTCCGGTTACAGCCCGGCAAATTAATCCGGATTGAATTAGAGACCGGGTTGTGTTTAAATAATAGCAATTGAAATTTGAGAAAATGGAGGAAGGGGAAAATGAGCAAGACAAAATATGACAAGTATTTTTTAAAAGAACCATGGGGAGTGCCCAAAGCAGATGACCCTGGCGCTCCGGTATACATCGGCATGGGGCAGAAAGAGGCCGTAGCAGGGTGGGATGAGCCTCTTACCCAGGTCCTGCGCCCTATCTATAAACCTTATAAAATGATACCTGACGGGCACAGGCATGCCATTGCTGAAATCCTTTACTTTATCGGCGGAGACCCGATGAATTTCAAGGAATTTGGCGCTGAGGTAGAGTTTACGATGGGTGAGGGGGAAGACGCAGAAATTCATGTTATAACTACGACTACCTGGGTGTATGTTCCGGGAAATCTCCTGCATTGTCCTCTCAATTTCAAGAGGGTGGATAAGCCGATTATGTTCGGGCATATTATGTTTGCGCCGACTTTTGATTCAACAATAATAGGTAAAAATCCCTTAAAACGGTAACATGTAAAAACGGGGTGGACGGACGGCAAAGTCCCGGCTGTTCCATGCGATTTCGGACAAAAAAAGCCGGTCGATTAATAAAAAGTCGACCGGCTTTATAATTGAAACCTATTTCTTTAGTTCTGCCAGGCCTCTTTTTACCTTGTCCGGCGTGGCCGGTAAATCGTGGATGCGTACGCCGCAGGCATTGTAAATAGCGTTGGTTATGGATGGAGCGGTAGAAATCATCGTCATTTCACCGATGCCGGTAGCGCCCAGCGTCCCGGTAGGCCTGGGGGTTTCGCGGAAGATAATCTCCGTTTCCGGCATCATCTCGATGGTCGGGAATTTAAAGTTTTTCCAGTCGCTCGTTTTCCCGTGGATATATTCCTCTCTTAACGCAAAGCCGATGCCCTGGTCCATGCCCCCTTCGAGTTGGCCTTCGGCTGCCTGGGGGTTGATGATAACACCGGCGTCAACTGCAGTGGTCATCTTCAGCACTTTAACATCGCCGGTCTCGGTATTCAACTCAACCTCCGCCATCTGGATGTTATGAACAATGGATTCATTATTAGCACCCTGACCTGTCGCAGGGTCTGTTTTGCCTTCTTTATTTTTCTTTTCGCCGATAAAGCGGGTAGGTTTACCCGCTTTCTTCAGGGCGGCGTGAGTCCTGCCTCCGGCTTCATCCATGGCTTTCTTAAGCTGATTGACGGCGAGCAGTAAAGACCCGCCGCCCATATAGGTCATGCGGCTGCCGGCGGCGGGGCCCATGGCGATGGTTTTTTTTGTGTCACGGGTCTCCAGAATAAATTTGTTCTGGGGTATCCCTAGCAGCGGCTGGTATAATCGAGAGAAAACAGCCATCCAGATAAGAAGTTGGTATAAGGGGCATTACGCAACTCACTAGTACCGGTGTTAAGCCCAATCATACGACCGGCTGGCTGATAAATCTCCGGAACACATTAATTAAAATGCAGTAGTCTAGAACACAGCTTCTATACTCCAGCTAGAAAGTAAAGATAAAAGATATGCCCGCTCCAATGCAAAGACCAATGAACCTTCAGCGTAAAACCGAGCTGGACACCGACCGCATCGGCTGGCTGCTGATTAAAATGGCGCTGCCGGCATTTGCCGGGATGTTTGTCCAGTCCTTGAACAACGTTATCAATACCATATTTGTCGGTCAATATGTAGGGACTGACGCCATCGGGGGTCTCGGCATAGTTTTTCCGCTGCAGATGTTCGCCATGGGCATCGGGATGATGGTAGGCGTCGGCGGCCTCTCGGTGATTTCCCGGAATCTCGGCTCCGGAGATAACGCCAAAGCGGAACAAGCACTAGGCAACTGCTTTACGGCGGGACTGGCGCTTTCTATCCTCGTAATGGTCATTCTGATGCCCTTTAACAAGTTCTGGCTGAGCCTTATCGGCGCTGAGGCCAATGTACTTGCTTACGCCAGCACTTACCTCGTTATCATCATCGGCGGGACTATTTTCGGCACCTTCACCATAATTTTGCTTACTCTCACCAGGTCTGAAGGCAATGCCCGCATCGGCATGGTGTCGATGGTAATGGGAGCAATATTATGTATTCTCTTTACCGCGCTTTTCGTGGCGGTGCTGAAATGGGGAGTTGCTGGTTCGGCACTGGCAACCGTTCTTTCACAGGTAGCTTCCATGTTTATTCTCTTCAGCTACTACTGGAGAGGAAAAAGCTACCTGAAAATCCATTTTAAGAACCTTAAACCAGACTTTAAAATACTGGCTTCAATGCTGGCGATAGGTATTTCTTCATTCGTGCAGACCGTATCCAGCAGCATTTCCGCCATGATACTAATTCACTACGTCGGCGTTTATGGGGGATCAATAGCCCTTTCGGCATTTACGATTCTCCCGCGCGTCATGATGTTTTTGAATATACCGGCGATGGTCATCGGCCAGGGCTTGCAGCCGATATTAGGCTTCAACTACGGCGCCGGGCGCTTCCGCCTCGGGCTTAAAGGAATTTACCTGGCTTACATATCATCGACGATATTATGCCTGGTTGGATTCGCCCTGATTTATATATTCCCCGAGCCGATTGTGCGCATTTTCCGGGATGACCCGGCGCTGGTTGAAATGGGCGCTTATGCGATGAGACTCGTTTTCCTGGCAATGCCCTTAATAGGGCTGATGATGGTCAGCCAGATGATCTTCCAGGCTATCGGTAAAGCCGGGTATTCGTTTTTTGCGGCTTTTTCAAGGCCAATCTTATTCCTGATTCCTTTAACACTAATCATGTCCCATCTATGGAAACTGGAGGGCACGCTGCTGTCACTACCTGCCGCTGATGTGCTGTCATTCATCTTCGTCGGGCTATTAATGATACCGGTCATCAAAGAATTTAAAAAAGCCGTGGCGAAAGAAGACAGGGCCAAAGCTTTGGCTACACCCTCGGCGGCTGGTATAATCGAGAGGAAACAACCGCCTCAATAAGTAAAATCAAGGCATAAGGGGGATTGAGCATGGTAAAAGGTATCAAGGCCAAGCCTGATCCTATCGACTGGCTGCTTGAGCCGGAAGACGCAGGTGTAAAATACCTGGCCATGCGCGACCTGGTAAAAGCCGGCGGCAGCCCACTGACGGCAGCGCAAAAAGCAGCTCACGAAAACGGCCCTATTACCGCCGTTCTGGATAAAATGCAGGATGAAGGGTACTGGGAGAAACCGGGGGCCGGATACTATCCCAAATATACGGCTACAGTGTGGTCGCTAATCCTGCTGGCACAGCTCGGAGCTTCCTCAACGATGGATAGGCGGATAGCTACCGCATGCACTTATATCCTGGACCACGGGTTGACAAAAGACGGCCATTTCACGGTTAACGGCCTTCCTTCCGGAACGGCCGACTGCCTGCAGGGCAATACCTGCGATTCACTACTCGATTTAGGCTGCGAAGACCCGCGCCTGGATAAAGCCTTCGAGTGGATGGCAAGGAGTATGACCGGAGAGGGGATTGCCCCAATGACGGAAAAGAACGCTCCGCTGCGGTATTATGCCGGTAAATGCGGCCCGAACTTCGCCTGCGGCTCCAACAATAAGCTGTCCTGCGCCTGGGGCGGCGCCAAGGTAATGCTGGCATTTTCCAGGCTGCCAAAGGAGAAAAGGACATTGCTGATCGAGAGAGCGATAAAAGCCGGTGTAGATTTCTTTTTAAGTAAAGATCCCACAAAAGCTGATTATCCCAACGGCTACAGCGCCAGGCCGAGCGGCAACTGGTGGAAATTCGGTTTCCCGGTATTTTACGTGACGGATATCCTGCAAATTGCCGAAGCCCTGTGCGGACTCGGTTACGGCGATGACCCGCGCCTGGCCAGTACTCTTGAGTTTATCAGAGACAAACAGGACAACCTGGGACGCTGGCTGATGGAATACGATTATACAGGCAAGACGTGGGTTGACTTCGGGCCGAAAAAGAAGCCAAACAAGTGGGTCACTTTGCGCGCTTTGCGCGTACTGCAAAATATCAGATAAAGGCATGCCTTATGGAATATTCGGCGGAATATTATAAAAATTCCCGGGAAATCCTGGAGACTTCCCTGGGACAGCTTGGCGCATATAAGGCGTGGCGCAAATTCGACCCCGGTCCGGCTTCACATATAGACAATCGCTATGCGGCCCTGCCGGCGCTTACCAAGCGTGATATACGCGAGCATTTTCCGCAAGGTTTCGTACCCGCGGGACGCGACATTAAAAAAGGGCTGAGCAGCGGTGAAATCCAGTGTGTAACTACCAGCGGCTCCAGCGATGCCGTCAGGGTAACCAATATCTGGTCTCAGCCGTGGTGGGACGCATCGGAGAGGGCTTCCTGGAAACTGAATGCCCATGCGGCGCGTTTTGCTACCGGGAGCCATCCGGAAGCAATCCTGGTGAACGCGCGCAATGTCGGCATTATCTCTGACGATATCGACCTTCCCTTTGAGAAAAGACGGCTGGACAGGTTTCTCTATTTGAACGAAAAGACCGATACCGCTGTCTGGACGCCGCAGATGATGGACAGAATGATTGATGAGTTGAATATCTTCAAACCGGTTATCCTTGAAGCTAACGCCTCTTTTCTGGCCAAGCTGTGCCGGTACGCTGCGGTGAAGAAAACAAAAGTCCATCAGCCTGGATTAATAGTTTTTACCTATGAATTTCCCTCGAAGCTATTCTACCGGCAAATTCGTAAAGTCTTCGCGGGACCTACCGCCAGTTCTTACGGCTCTACCGAGACGGGCTATGTTTTCATGGAATGCGAGGCCGGCAAGTTCCACCAGAACACCGAGTCCTGCCGGGTAGATTTTCAGCCATTAAAAAAAGAACACGGCGGCCCGCTGACAGGCCGCATCCTGATAACCACTTTCAATAATCCGTGGTATTACATGCTCCGCTTCGATGTGGGAGACTTTGTCCGCCTCGACAAAACACAAAAATGCGCCTGCGGCCGCAGTTCCGGCCTTATCGCTGAGGCTATCGAAGGCCGGTTCACTAATTCCACGCTGACCTGTAACGGACATCTTGTTACCCTGCGCACCCTGGACAATGCCCTGAGCGCGCTGGAAGGCCTGGATGAATATAAGCTGGAACAAATCTCTCATGGTGTTTATATCCTGTATATGGCAAGCCAGCGCCGCGAGAAAAACGCCCTGGATAAAGAGGCTGAGGAAATAATCCGCGCACTTTACGGCAAAAAGGCAGATATTACAATAGTTCATAAAGAATTCCTGGCGCCTGAAGATTCCGGGAAATACAGCCTGGCGAAGACGCTTTTCCCGCTTAATATTAACGACTACCTGGACAAACATTAAATTGAAAGGCATGATAATAAGATGACAACGATAAAAAAACCGGTTTTTCTACTGGCCGGGGGGCCGGGTTCACGGCGCAAAGGTCCCGACCCGATATTACAGGCAATCTTTAAAGAATGCGGTGTTCGTGAGCCCACGGTAGCATACGTCGGCGCAGCTAATGATGACAGCACCCAGTTTTTCGGCTTTATCACCTCTGCTTTTAAAGAGGCAGGGGCCGGGAAAATAAAACATGCCGTTACCGTCCCTGGAAAAGCCGACCTCAAGAAAGCCAAAGACATAATGGAAGCGGCGGATATAATCTTCATCAGCGGCGGTGATGTAGAGGCCGGTATGGACGTTCTCCATAAAAAGGACCTAACCGGCTATTTTAACGGTATCTATAACCAGGGGAAGCCGTTCTTCGGCATTTCTGCAGGATCTATAATGCTGGCGCGCGAGTGGGTCCGCTGGCGCGACCCAGATAATGACACTACGGCGGAGATATTCCCCTGCATGGGCATAGCGCCGGTGCTTTGCGATACTCATGCCGAAGATGATGACTGGGCGGAGCTTAAAGCGCTGCTGACGCTGGAAAAAGACGGGGCCGAAGGTTATGGGATCCCTTCCGGAAAGGGCATCAAGGTATTCCCGGACGGCCGGGTGGAAGCTTTAGGAGGGGCGGTGCCCCAATATGCGCGGCGCGGCGATAGAGTTATAAAAGCTAAAGATATTTTACCGTAGCCTGCTTTAAAATAGATATTATAGTCCTGACCTGTATATTTGACTTGTAATATATTATATTCTATCATTAACTAGATTTATAATAGTCGTACTAAGATACTTTGCCAGGTTAGCTATTGATTTTTAAATCACCTGTTTCTTTCGTAATTGTTAAAAAGGAGGCAATATAATAGAAAAACCAAACCGGGTTCGTTAATAATCTTACAGTTTGTCTATTATGGAAAGGAAATATATGAAAAAACTATTAATGGTCATATTATTGGTGATCGCGCTGGCAAGTTTGCCCCTGGTGGCTTGCAGCAATGAAACTCAGACAACAACTCCGACAACCACAACGCCCGCAACGACGGTAAAAACAACCGCGCCGACAACAACAACTCCAGTGAAAACAACCACTTCCCCGGATGCCGCTAAATACGGAGGCGTATACAAACGTTCTTTAGCGGCAGGTGCGAGCAGGCCTTTTGGTTACCCGGCAGAAGCCGCTAACGATTCGTATACCTGGGCCTCCCCGATTTTGGACAGGCTGATAAGAATTGACTTAACAGGAAAAATCGTTCCAGAACTGGCGGTTTCCTGGGAAATTGCGCCCGACGGCAAAGCCATGGTCATCGGCTTGAGAAAAGGCGTCAAGTTCCATGATGGTTCCGATTTCAATGCCACGGTAGCCAAGTGGAACCTGGACCTGATAATCGCAGCGAAAAAGACGACTGAATGGCAGTCGGTAGACATAGTCGACGACTATACAATACGTATTAACGTCGCGCAATATAAGAACACGCTCCTGAACGGCCTGGCAGGCGGTATAACACAAATGATATCGAAGGCATTTGTAGATAAGAACGGCATCGAAGCCGCCAGGTGGAACCCCGTGGGCACGGGACCTTTCATCTTCGTGAATTACGAGCGAGATTCCAAGATGGTGTGTAAGAGAAACCCAAATTATTGGGAACCAGGCTTACCGTATCTTGACGGCCTGGAGGTAAACGTCATCTCCGACGCAACAGTGCGTAAACTAGCGTTCCAGAAAGCCGACCTCCATCGTTTTGCGACTTCCGGTATCACCGCCCAGGAACTCCAACAAGCAGGTTTTAAAATGGTTACCGAGTCTGCCGGAACCTACACCCTGATTCCGGACAGCAAGAATAATGCTTCGCCCTGGGCAAACATTAATATACGGTTAGCCGCGTCATACGCTCTTGACCGCGAGTCACTGGCAAAAGCCCTGGGCTACGGCTTCACCCAGCCCGCGTACCAGATTTATCCCGGTTTCGCGCAGACGGCTATACCAAACCTGGACAAACACTTATATGACACAGCCAGGGCTAAAGCTCTGCTTAAAGAGGGAGGTTACCCCAACGGCTTCAAGACAATGATTCATCCCTTCGCGGTAATCCCGGCAGATTATTCCACGGCTGTAGCCGGCATGCTCCGCGAGGTAGGTATCAATGCAGAAATTGATAAATTAACCTCAGCCAAGTATACGGAATTACGTTACGGCGGCTGGTCTGACGGTTTGATGCACCATGGTTTAAACAGCTATTCGAATTTTGTCAGCTCAAGCGCATACTGGCTCGGCCTGGAATTCCCGAGCGTGAAACTACCTGCCGGGTTACAAGTGGGGTTCGATATAGCAGCGGCCACCAAAGAACCCGAACCGCAGTTGATACAGAACGTAATGAGGGTAATACATGATGATGCAATGGTCATACCTTATATCGAAGAAAAGCGCATCGTTTTCCTCCAGAAAGGCGTTCATGATCCCGGCACGGAAACCTTTACTCTGAATGATTATTTTGACAAATGGGTTTGGCTGGAGCCGAGCGCCCGCTAGAAATATAGAAATAGAATAGTAAGTTTGAGAGATTATCCCGGCAGCTGCATAGTTGCCGGGATAGTTTTTTATGTCCCGGTTTTTAATAGGAAATTCTGTCATGTTAGGCTTCTCACTAAAAACGAGCGTGGAATCAATCTCAAGTTCCAGGCGTAACTCTTCCCGCGCCCACGCCGACAGAAGCCGGTCCATCCGGGCATAGTAGCCTGGCCAAAACATTCATCATGCACCACAGGAGCGGGATAGCATAGTTGAGCCGCTATTCTCGAGGTTAAGACTGGCCTGCCCTACAATCCTCATACTTTCCTGCGAACCTTCGCTTGCCTGTTACGTAAGGCTGGAGTAGATACCATGACAATTAAAGACTCAGGCGGTGGGAAAGCCTTGAAATGGTACAGAGATATACAAGGACGGTTACCTTTCAGGATAGCTTGAAATTTAATAAGGCTCCATTGCCGTAAGATTATTACTTCCAAGACATCACTAACAAGCTATAATAATCCTTTATCCTTCAGTTGGGATTCAATGCGAGCATTGTTCGCCTGAATAGTTACCAATAAAGCATGAGCAGTAGACTCTTGACGAACATAGTACATCGCTTTTCGTTGAGCTTCGAGTCTGGGGATACCGTGATTCATTAATTCTAGTGCAAAATGCTCTTGTGATTTTTGTCGCTTATCAAAAGTAGCTATGTATTCGTCTTCAAAAAAATTGCTCAATTCTTCAATATTTAATCCTAAAGGCATATATTTAACTCCCTAATTATAATAGCTAAATTTTAGTTATAAATGGTGAAAATTGTCAACAATCAATGCAGATTGAAGGGATAAATATAGGCCAACTGAGGGAATATGGTCGCTTTTCAAGCGATCTAGCAAGGGTAAGGATGGATTTTAGGTAAAAGCATATATTTAAAAATGGTATAAGCACCAATGTGCATATTATTCGTAGATAATATTATTATTGTCAGAGGTAATGAAATGCTCCAAGACAATATTTTAACTAAAAAGTTGGTAAATGGTGCATTGGGCAAAAAGATACGCATGTCTTTGAACTTTATACAGCCGAGAATAGCTGAAATATGCGGAATATCAAAGCAAGAAGTTACCTTATCAGAGAACGACCATCCTTTAAAAATAAGAACAAAAAAGTGGCTTGCGTCATCTGAGGGCATTTTGGCGATGGGCATTGTTATCACAACATCAGGTTTGCTTCTGACGTCATGGCATAAGGAATGGGTAATTGGTTTTATCTTCGCATTAATTATTGCCCCGGTATTGATATATCAAGCAGGACGAAAAGCTGTTTCAGAAGAAATAAACCGGGAAAGTCTTGAAAAGCACTTTGAGGAATTGGCTGGTATGGTTCATAGACTACTATGTGAAGTTGATGAATTTTACTATTCATCAACCGGCAAGGAATTAGATAATAAATTAACAACTCTACTAAAGAAAAATCTTGAACTTATTCAGCATGATGTTATATATGTCGATTATAATAGGATGCAGAAATTCCTTATTCCACATCTCGAAGCTGTGTCTACGATCATAAAAAATTATGGTCTGGAAAAAGCAATCACAGATTATCCGCATAAGGTCGTAGAAATCTTACATGATCTAGATTGGAAACCCACCTTAGGAGCAGAAGGATGTCCTGAATTTGCTGGCACATGCCCTTTCTGTGAAAAGATGGTGTAGATACTTCAGGCCAAAACAACGGTAGGACTTGTACCTGAAGCTCTGGAGTTGAGAAATCTATCGAAGATTTCCTTCGTGAACACTTTGAAGCTGAATCCTGGAGCGGGTGACGAGATTCGAACTCGCGACCTTTTGCTTGGGAAGCAAACACTCTACCACTGAGTTACACCCGCATTCAGCGATTTCATTGTATCTCATGGATAAAGCCTTGTAAAGTAAGCGGCAGGTCTTATATCTTTAGTACTAATTATGGATTGGATAAACCAATCTGTAACGCCAACCACTATACCATCATATATGATTATTGTTAAGCTGTATAATTATTAAGTAAAACATTTGACTTTTAACGTGAGCATTGATATACTCGCCATGAACCCGTGGCTTTGCCGATATTACGGTAAAACACACTGAATTTTAATAGTTAATAATATTAAGGAGGATACTCTTATGTCCGGAGACCTGGTCAATCTATTGGCAGATTTGAAAGAAGAGGAAGTCATTGCACTGGTAAAACAGAAATTGGACTCTGGGGAAGACCCCTATAAAGTCCTCGATGAAACCAGCGCAGGAATGGCTATTGTCGGCAAGCGCTTTGCTGCCGGCGAGTATTTCCTTCCCGAACTTGTTTATTCAGGTGAAGTTCTCAAGCAGGTAAACGCTATATTGAAGCCGAAACTGAGCAAAGGTACAGGTTCAGGCAAGAAAATCGGCAAGGTTGTCATCGGCACAGTAGCGGGCGATATCCATGACATCGGACTCAATATCGTTGAATTCATGCTGGACGTCAACGGTTTTGAAGTCACCAACCTGGGCGTCGACGTTCCGAAAGAGACATTCGTCGAAGCGATGAAACAGACCAAAGCCCCTGTACTCGGCTTGAGCGGATTCCTTACCCCGGCCTTTGACGCAATGAAAGAGACTGTCGAAGCCCTGGAAAAAGCCGGATTAAGGAAAAATATAAAAATCATGATCGGCGGCGGACAGATGGACGACGAGGTCCGGAAATATGCCAAGGCCGATGCCTACGGTAAAGATGCCATGGCAGCCGTTTCTCTTTGATCTGCCGTTCGAGGTGGTCGCCCGGTCCTTTGTCCGGAACGGAATCCCGGTCCGTACCATGAATTTTCTCTTGAAGTCAAGCCGCCGGTAGGCGCGGTGCTGATTCTTGAACGGACCATACCGGCCAGGGTAGACGAAATAATAAATTTGTATTAGAGAATGATGATTCACGAAAGCGTAAATTCCATGCGAAACACGGTAAATTCCTCCAGGCGGTGGATGATCATTGCTTTTATATCCGGCATGATTTTTACAGCAGTGTTAATACAAACAGCGATGGCAATGAATACAAAGAGCCCGGATATCAATTTTCAACCGGCGTCTGAAAGCAATGATTCCCCCGGGCATGCGCCGGGCGATAATTATTTGAATAATTATGACTGTTTCAGGCTGGCTCATGATTATTCAGAAACAATGGAACGGATTTATAAAGTATAACCTGTCCGGTTTGCCAGAAACGGCTTGAAAAGTAAAAACACGAATACTAGTTTAGCCAACTGAAAATAAAAGAGTAAAGGCATAAAAGGGGGTGATGTTCACCGACAAACAGCATCAGGCAGCAACAACGGAAAGTAAAATTTCTTTACCATGGAAACAAGCAAAATCAAGGAGGAAAAATGTTAAGAAGGTTTTTAAATCATGAGAAAGGTATCACCGGTCTTGAGACCGCCATCATCCTGATTGCCTTTGTCGTGGTCGCCGCGGTATTCGCCTATACAGCGTTATCCGCCGGCCTCTTCTCCACGCAGAAAAGCCAGGAAGCGGTCTATTCCGGACTTAAGGAAGCCCGGAGCACTCTCGAACTCAGGGGCCCGGTTGTAGCTACGGCCAACAACACCGGCGCTGACGGCACCATCAAGCAAATAGCTTTCACCGTGTCTAACGTGCTCGGCGGCGAAGCAATTGATTTTACCGTTCCTACAGCTGCAACTGCTAATAACGGCTTAGCTCTTACCGGCACCAACAGCACCAACAAAGTGGTCATTAACTACTATGACCAGAACCAAAAGGTCACCAACCTCTTCTGGACTATTACCAAACTGGGGAAAGACGATGGCGATAGCTTACTGGAGACCAACGAGAAATTCCAGATCACCGTCGGTAATACTACTAATGGCACCAGCGGCGGCAACCTTATCGATGCTCTTTCCGCCGATTACCTGGGAATCAACACAACCTTCAATCTTGAAGTGGTCACCCCCGTAGGCGCCGTGCTAACTATCGAACGCACGATTCCGGCTTACATCGACACAATCATGAACCTGCGGTAGAGTAATACTTCCAACTTAGGTAAAAAGGAGAAAAAAATGCTTAAAAAGTTTTTAAGACATGAGAAAGGTATCACCGGTCTTGAGACCGCTATTATCCTGATTGCCTTTGTCGTGGTTGCCGCGGTCTTCGCCTATACAGCGTTATCCGCCGGCTTATTCTCGACACAAAAAGGCCAGGAAGCCGTTTATGCCGGGCTTAAGGAAGCCCGCAGCACCATAGAACTGAGGGGCGCGGTTTCCGCAGTCGCTCCATCCACCGGCGCCAACGGCAACGTCAGCCAGGTCAGCTTCACAATCGCCAGCGTACTCGGCGGCGAAGCGATCGATTTCACACCGCCTACGGCACCCGGCACTGCCACCGGCATAGCTGCCGGTACAGCTAACAAGGTAATCATCAACTACATAGACCAGGACCAGAACGTAACCAATCTATATTGGACCGCAACTGCTCTTGGCAAAGATGACGGCGATTACCTGTTAGAGACCGATGAGAAGTTCGAGATCACAATCGGCGGCAGCAGCAATACGAGTGCCCCGGGCAACCTGCTTAACGCCCTTGACGGAACCCATCTGCTGGGAGTGAACAAGACGTTCAGCCTGGTACTCGTGACCCCGATTGGCGCCGTTCTCGAAATCGAACGGACAACCCCCCCTTACATGGACGCCATAATGAACCTGCGCTAAAAGCAAGGCAAAATCTCGACATGGGGTTGGGGGCTTGGTAATCCAGGCCCCCACCCATGTCCAGTGTTTTAGTGGGTGCTACCCGCTTCCCGTAGCTGTGGGAGATGTGGATGAAAAGGCCGCAAGCATCCGCTCCGAAGGAATAATGGAGGGCTTCTGTGGAGAAAGCCATAACTACAGCTCTACTGATAATAGCGGGGGTTGTGTGCATGATATTTGTCTTTAACAGTGTTTACCCGATGGTGAATAGCTCCAGCCAGGCTATGACCAGCATGGCCGAAACGGTTGACGAGCGTATGAAAAGCCGGATAAACATCGTTCACGCGGCAAATTCTGCCAACCATACGTCTGTGTATTTGTGGATAAAAAATGTAGGCACTCAGCGTATCCTGAGTGTAGAAAATAGCGATCTGTTCTTCGGGCAGGAAGATGGTTTTAACCGTATTCCTTATGTTGATGAAGCGCCGGCAAGTTATCCGCAGTGGAGCTATTTACTGGAAATCGACTCCCAGTGGCAGACCAGCGCAACGATTAAAGTTACGATAACCTTCAGCAGCGATCCGGGAGGGGGAACATATTACGCTAAATTCATTATTCCTAACGGTATTTCCGATGACTTCTACTTCAGCATGTAACGGAGAAAGTAAATGGAGACAGCGATTGTCTCAATAATTTGTATAGCGCTGATAGCCTTCGGCGGGATGACGATGTCACGCGGATTTTTAACGTCTGTAGACTCCAGCACTACCGGACTGGATGCCGTAGGCCAGAGAAATGAAAGCATCATGAGAACGGAAATAATACCTCTAGATGCTACTCTTACAGCGGGAAATACCCTGGAAATTACGGTAGAAAACAGCGGACAGACACGGCTGGCCGATTATGATAAGTGGGACGTCATCATCCAGTATTACGATGGCGACGGCATATATCATATTACATGGCTGCCCTTCACCGAGGAAACCCTGGGAGATAACGAATGGGAAATGGCCTGGATAAGGGTTGACGGTAAGGAAGAATTTTACGAACCGAATATTTTAAACGCCAAGGAACAAATGCTAATCAGGGCGCAATTGAATCCCGCGGCAGGAGCCGGTACGACGAATATGGCCGTCATTGCTACTCCCAGCGGTATTACAGCTTCCACCTATTTCTCGCCGTAAGCGCGGAGGGCCGGCGTTACCGCCGGTGGGAGGAAGAGATTTAACGATACAGGTACTAAATAAGGAGCGAAGGACATGACGACGACGGTCGTCTGCATTGTTTGCATCGCAATGATAGTGGTGGGATGTATGACCCTTTCACAGGGCATCCTCACATCAGCGGATACTGCTGCACTCAGCGCGCAGCAGTTAAGCGTTAGAGAAGGCGAAATGATGAGAACCAGGCTTACGGGCATCAGTTCCGTCCTGTCCGCCGCCAATGCTTTACAGGCAGTCATCAAGAACAGCGGACAAACACGACTATCCGGCTATGATAAGTGGGATTGTATCGTCCAGTATTATGATGCTGCGGATAATTATTATGTAAACTGGCTGCCCTACCACAGCGGTGAACTCGGTAATAACCAGTGGAAGGACACGGGAATATATTATAACAGCCAGCCGGAAGCTTTCGAGCCGGGTATACTGAATCCCCAGGAGCAAATAAATCTCGAGGCGTTATTGAATCCGGCCGCAGGCTACCGGGCGATTACCATCACCGTATCTACATCAAACGGCGTGGCCCCTACCCTGATTTGCGGACCGCCAACCCTGACAGCGCACGCGGAAACCGTCAGCACCGGAGGCGCCGCTTACTACATGCTCAAGGGATGGACACCGTCGGACGGCGCCGCAGTAACCGAGACAACCGAAAGCATAAGCGGAAATGAAACCGGGCGCTGGCTGCTGCATGACAGTGAAGACACCGAGCAGAGCGCTTCACATCTGTTTCCGCTTTCCGGGATTAACAGGATTTCCGCGGCTGCATGGACGCTCAATTATCACGGACGCGCCGACGGATGGGCCTCCGGGACAGAAACGAATGCCTGTCTGAGCATCGATGTTATCATCCGGAGAGCCGACGGCACTATACGGGAAGTGCTGGATACAGATGCAGGCCAGGGTTATTTTACTGCTTCCAATAACTGGATAGATATCACGGCTAATTATAATTTCCCGGGATATGTCGTCGTCGATGATACCGATTACCTGGAAATAGATTATTACGGTAATTCCGAAAACAGCGGGCCGGCTGGCACGAGCTATATCAGGCTGATGATAGATGATAATTCATTGCCTGAAGCCAGCCAGACCCGCATCACAGGATTGGTCTGGGCTTAATACGGAACACAGGAAAAAGGGCGGAATAATGCTGGAGAAAATAAAAAGCCTGATCGCAATAATAAGCGGTAAAGGCAACGGTAAAAGCAAGGGCAAGAGTAAGCTGAGCTTCGACATGTTGTACCAACTCTCTTACATGTCCACTATTGCCGCTTCCGGCGTTCCGCGCGACCAGATATTCGAGCGGGCTGCCAAGCTTAAGTGTTCCTCGGCGGAATATTTTAACAGAGTTGAACTGGCCCGGCAGCGTCTGAAGTACGATTATGCACGAGCCTGCCGCGCGGTGGGCGAGCCGGCTAAAGAACCGGAGATTAAAGGTTTGCTTTTGCGTCTTTCCAGTTCCCTGATATCCGGCGAGCCGGAGGCGGAGTTCCTTTCGAGAGAGGCTAAAGCCCGGGCAGAGGATTATGAAAACGAGTACGGCCGCGCCCTCGAGGGGCTTAAGATGTGGACGGATGCTTATGTATCACTGATTCTTTCCGCCGTCCTGATTGTGGTCATTGGTATCGTGTCAACCATGATATATAAAATAGAGATCGGCCTAATCATGGGCATGGCCTTTATTTGCGTTTCAGTTACCGTCATGGGAGTCTGGCTGATATGGCTCATCGCGCCTAAAGAGGACACCGTCTTAAGCTGGAGCGGTTCAAAGGAGCAAAAGCTGGCGAGCGGATTGTTTAAGCCCACTTTGATTGTCGTTATTATCGTGGGGTCTCTATTCCTGCTGACCGGCCAGGATATAGGCATAGCATTGATTATAGTTTCCAGCCTGCTGCTGCCGATAGGTTATCTCATGACAAAAGATGATAAAAAGATATTTAAACGGGACGATGAAGTGGGCACTTTCCTGCGTTCACTGGGAGGGGTTTGCGCCGCATTGGGCACAACAGTTAATGCCGCGCTGGGCAGGCTGGACCTCGATGCTATCAACGTCCTGCGGATTTCCGTGAAAAACCTCCATACCAGGCTTACCGCCGGTATCAGGCCACGGCTGTCCTGGAAGAAATTCATCGATGAAACCGGCAGCGAACTGGCTAACCGGAGCGTAGGGATGTTCTATGACGCGATTGAAGTAGGCGGGTCGGCAGGTCTGGCCGGGCAGCACGCGGCAGCTTACGCGAGCCGGGTGGCATTACTGCGCGCCAGGCGCAGGACAATTTCCGGTCCGTTCCGCTGGTTATGCGTCACGATGCATGCGGCCGTAGTAATCATCCTGGTTTTTATTACCAATATTATTATGGCATTCGGAGCGATGATAAGCCACGCCCAGGAGACAATGCCGACGATATCGGGGGCTCCTTCGCTGACTTCATTATCCACTTTTAATCTATCCGGGCTGGAAACCATGAATCACCTGGTAATACCGCTGGTGCTGATGTTCACCGTAGCTGACGCAATCGTGCCTACGCTGGCGGAAGGCGGCAGCAAATTAAAGATATTCAGCAACCTGGGAATCACCGCGGCAATTTCCGGCGTGTGCCTTGTCCTTCTGCCGAAAATAGCCGGCACATTATTCCAATCAGTCGCCCAGTTTTAAGGAGGAAACATGGATAAAGACAATAATATCGAAGCTTTAGGAAAAGAGTTCCGCGCTGTCAGGGATGAATTGAAAGATATCCTCATGGATATCCGGGTTCATTTGATGGAAGCCCAGAGCCCTATTCCGAACGACCTGGAAAAGGAAGCTCTCAAGGAGGAGCTCAAGTCAAAAGGGGGGTAAAACTATATGGCTGACGAAAGAAGACTCGATACTCTTCAAGAAGAAATCAAGCTGATGAAGGGGGAGCTGAAACAATCGCTCGCCAGCGTCAGGGATTACCTTTTGAATATGGAATTACCCTCTTCCGAAATCTCCAACATTCTTTCGGCGCTGGGCGATGAAGGTGAAAAGGTGACCATGAAAGGCAGCCTGGAAACGCCTAGAGACCAAAAACCTCGACAGGAACCCACGGACGCCCTTACCGAAACCGAAGAATCACTGGAAGATGAAAATGCTCCCGATGAAGGTGATGACCTGCTGGACCTGGAAGAAGCTCCCGAGCAAGAAGAGGAAGAAGAAGCTTCTCCGGAAGACAGCATGATTAGTGACGACGAACAATTATCCGATGAAGATAATCCGCAGGCTTCCGGTGACATGGATAACGCCATAGCGCCGGAAGATGAAATACCGTCACAGGATGAAGACTCTTACATGCCGGAAGACACCGCCGCCGAAGACGGTTCGGCCGAAGAAGAACCGGAGGAAGAGCTTCCCATCGAGCCGGAGATGTCTGAGGACGAGGAACAACCCATGCAGGAGGACCAACCCATGCAGTACGAAAACACATCTGATGACGTAAATATGTCCGTGCCCCGGGTGAATATGCTGGCTAACCTGATTAACTGGGTAGCCAGGGCGAACAGAGAAATAGGCCGCGAACAGTTACCCACTTTCCTGGAGGTCTACGGAATCAGCGGTCACCTGTCTCCGGAACTGAAAGAGGTCATTATCCGCCTTTCAGAAATAACCGAGGCAGACACGGAAGCTTCCACCAGCACGGAGATATGGAGCCAATCAATGCTGCTGCTGCACGGCATTCTCACGGGAGGCGATGCTCCTCTGCATCCTGTTATACCATCCTGGAATACCGATGAGAAAGATTTACTCGAAGAAGAGATAATCGAAGTGGATAAACAGAAAGAAAAACAGCCGGTTAAACTAAAACTGGTACTGCCGGATGAAGACGGCGAAGATAGAGAGTTCTGTATCAACCTCACTCCGGAGGCGGATGGCAGCAACGGAAAATAACACACCCCTGAAGAGAAGGTGATAACCCATGGCAGAAAAAAAGAAGGAATTTATCGTTACCCGCGTTAACGAAGTAGATGAGAAACTGGGCGGCGGCATACCGCTCGGTTCTCTTTGTCTTATCGAAGGCCATTCCGATGCCGGAAAAAGTGTTTTATGCCAGCATTTAACCAACGGCACGCTGATTAACGGCGATATTTCCGTAGCTTATTATACTACGGAGAATAATGTGCGCAGCCTGATAAGCCAGATGGATTCACTGGCGATGAACGTAAAAGACCATTTCCTGGCCGATAAGCTGCGTATCTATCCCATCACTTTCCGGAACGGCATGCAGGGAGGCCAAAAGCCTTTTCACGTTTTAACGCTTCACTTTTCACGGCTGCCGCAGGAGTTCAAACTGATTATTATAGATTCCATTACGCTGCTCGTGGCGCACAGCAATCCCGTGGCAATCATCGATTTCTTTTCACGGTGCAAGGGACTGTGCGATGACGGGCGGACGGTAATACTGGTGGCGCATTCTTACGCTTTTGAAGAAGATATGCTTTCACGGACCCGGTCGCTCTGCGACGCGCGTTTCAGGCTCCGCCTGGAGCAGGTCGGCGACAGTATGATCAAACTGATGGAGGTGCTTAAAGTGCGCGGGGCCGAACGCCCTACAGGTGATGTCGTCAGCTTTAACATCGAACCGAAGCTCGGTATGCGCATCATCCCGCTTGCCAAGGCTAGAGTCTAGGAGACTTAATGCTTAAACTGCCGTTTGAAATAAAGCCCTGTCCCGGGGAATGCAAGAAGGAATGCGGGGCTGCTATGGAAAAGTGCCCTTTATTCCCGCAGCTTGTCCCTGAATTTCAACAGGCCAGTAAGGAGAGCCCACACCTTCTCCAATACCTGCGCATGCTTCCTATAGAGAAGATAGGCATCCCGCAGTATTTTGAAAAAGTAACCAGGGCACAGAAAGGAAACAAAAACCCCAATCTTATTTACAAGGTGGGCGATGGAGTCTTCGTACATATACTGGCGAACCATGAAGACATCAGGAATAATTATATAGCCATAGAGCCCAGCCTGATAAATGCCCAGGACGTCGTCCTGGACGATATAGAAAACCGCCTGGCCGACCATGTTGAGGAGCTAGAAGGTGTGGAAGACGCCTCAAAGCGTTTTAAAATTATTATGAGCATCGTCGACAGGATGGTGACAGTCAACGGACACGGCGACGCGGCGCCAGGCGCAAAGAAAAACGGGAAACAAGACGAAAATAATAAAGAAAAAAACGATGACGGTAACGGGAAAAATAACGGCCACAAAGAAAAAAAGGAAAGCAAGCCGCTTTTTCTCAAGACCGGCGGGAATAAAGGGAAAATACATATATCTAAATTCCAGTATACCAGTCTCCATTACCTTCTGCGGCGTAAACTTGAAGGCATGGGCGCGCTCGACCCGATGATACTCGACCCGAACATCGAAGATATTTCATGTTCCGGAGTCGGTAATATCTTCGTCGAGCACAAGATTTTCGGCAGTCTCAGGTCCAGCGTCGGGTTCGATAACAACGAATCGCTGGATAAATTCGTCATCGAGCTGGCGGAGGGTATCAAGCACCCGGTGACGTTTAAAGAACCCATTGTAGATGCTACCCTGCCGGACGGCTCACGTATCAATATCGTTTACGGAATAGATGTATCTAAAACAGGCAGTAACTTCTCCATCAGAAAATTCAGCGAAACGCCGTTGAGCATATTGGAGCTTATCCAATTCGGGGCGCTTAATTACGATATGGCGGCCTATCTTTCAATCGTTCTCCAGGAAGGTATGAATGCCTGGGTATCCGGAGAAACCGCCTCCGGTAAAACCACGCTGATGAACGCTCTCACCACGTTCATTCCGCCGGAGGCCAAGATAGTCAGCATCGAAGATACGCCTGAAGTCCAGGTTCCACATCATAACTGGATACGCGGCTGCACGCGCGGTTCCGGCAAGGGATTTGTTGGGCCTGACGCCAGGGCTGATTTGAGAGGCAGCTGTATTTCCGGCGTGGCGGAATTGCGTTCCCATAGCTCTGCGGCGTCACGCGGCCAGTTGGTGCCGAACTCGTAGCCCTCTATCTCGATAATAATGTGAGCCTCCGGTTCTTTTTGTAGAATGAGCTCGATAATTTCCCGTGCTATAACCTCAGTCAGTTCCTCTTTAAAATACCCGGAAAAGGGCGGCGCCGCTTTCGCGATAGCGCCGTTCTGCATCACCAGTGAGCAATCCTGTAATAACTGTTCTCCCAGGAAACGGCGCACACTGCGGGCGGGGCGGGAAGTAGCTATAATTACCGGTATGCCGCGAGCAATACATTTTTCTACCGCTGCTTGGTTACGCGCTGATACTTTTAAATCATGTTTCAGAAAAGTCCCGTCTAAATCTATAGCGACAGCGGCCGGAGCATGCCGGAAAACCGGTAGATTGATATGGGTATCATTGTGCGGCAAGAAGATATCCCTTTTAGTTTATTATCTTAATCTGCGGTAATATACTTTTCCACCACCGCCGGGTCATAAGCGGCGCGGCGGCCGGGGCATTTAACCAGGGTACAGAGCTTGCAGCTCATAAAGCCTGTCTCGTTAGGGAAAAGAATCCCGGAGCGTGACTTGGTGGGTTTTAAAGCGCAGCCGGAGGTAAGCGTTACCCCT
Source organism: Dehalococcoidia bacterium (assembly GCA_041300405.1). GTDB lineage: Bacteria > Chloroflexota > Dehalococcoidia > Dehalococcoidales > RBG-16-60-22 > Fen-1077. The sequence goes on from JBGLNK010000001.1 coordinate 374,073, forward strand.
AACAGGCTTTCGGCGCTGTCTCCGAAGAGTTCGAAGAGCGGTTTTTGCTGGGTAACCGGGAAGTCGGCGAACTCGCCCGGATTAAGCGCCGCCGTACCGTGCAGAGAGTGTTTTTCCTTGATATAATCGGTCAGGTATTCCGCGGCGCTGAAGAGTATCACCATCTTGATAGTATCCAGGGTGTACTGCATCATGAGGTCGCCGGGGGATGTGGGCATCTCGTCGAGTTCCCGCCCCGCTGTGGCGAGGAAGGGAAAAACAACAGGCTGGTTTTCCAGGCACCTGCTTAAAGAGCGGCTGGTAAAGTGCACGCCGCCGATTTCCACGGTTCTTCTATCGATTACGCGCGCCGCGGATATACGGTAGACGGCTTTGGGGTGGGCCACTGCGAGCGCTTTCTCCGCTATCTCCCCGGTGATTTGCTCCAGGCGCGCGGCCATTTTCTCATTGCGGGTGGAGTTGCCCAGGCGCTTTATCCGCTTTAATATATCCGCTTTATTGGTTGTCAGGGGAATATTTACCTGGTATATCTGTTTGTCTGATTTTGCCAAGAGAAGTCCTTTCCGGGGCAAGCCAGCCCTGCGCTTTGAGAATAAACTATCGTATCAGTACGTGGCTATCAGGAACCCTATCAGCGAGAAAAAAGCGATGGGCGGCAGCGCGGGCATGGGCTTGCCCTTGAGCCACCATACCTGTATCAGAAAAGCGCCGACAAGCCCCACCAGCCCGAACACACCCACCACCAATGCGCCGGCAAGGTCGGAGATATAGAAAACCGAGACCGTCAGCATGAGAGGAAAACCGATGTCGCCGCCCCCCAATATCGAGTATTCCCGCTCCGAGGACTCTTTCTCTTTTAGCTCGTTGAAGTGAACGGTAGAAAGCTTGAGCCGCCAGTCCTTTAACGCCCTTGGGAAGATAAAGGCGGGCAGGGAAGTTGTTTCCGATAGTTTATCCGCCATCCAGACCATGAAACCGAAACGCACCGCCAGCAGGTCGTACACAGCGATTATCAGCATGAAAATCATGAAAGCCCACGGCGCAAAAATAAACCCGAAAATCGCACCCGCCGCAGATAGGGCAATAAGCAAAAGAATATTGTGCAGCCATATGCGCGCCAGGAACAGCCAGGCCAGTCCTGCGATGATTGCGACAGCGTAGGCCACGGCGGAGGGAGATCCCAGGTCCGTCACAACAAGCACTCCCCAGGCGAACATCAAGGTAAAAAGGATTTTAAAAACGTACTTCAGCCACCTGAGGGGGATAAAGAACAGTACGATTGCCATTACCACCACAACACCGAAAAAATACAGCGCCACAGGACCCAGAGAGCCGGTGGAGACATGCGGCATTACGTCCTGGTTGGCAACGAGGAATGCTTTTTCGCGCCCGGCTACGTATAGCGCCAGCGCCATTGACGCCGCCAGGGTTAAGACGCTCCAGAGAATAGGGGATAATCTTGATTTCATATCGTTTTCTTTATTTTTTTAATCAGACGATGTAATAGTAATATCTATATCGAGATGGTCTTTTATAGCTTTATTTACTGCTTGCTGGAGTGGAATATCGGCCAGGTAGCCGAGTATTTTACCCAGCTTTTTCTTGGAAATCGTCCTTATCTGGTGGGCGATAATGATAGCCTCTCCAGGCTGCCCCGCTTTTCTTTCCGGTAATGAGACTTCGGCAGGATATAAGCGGCGACTGGTCGATGTGAGAGGCAAAACAGTCACATTCGGCATAGCCTGATTGAAATCTTCATTACTTACAACAAGAACCGGGCGTATGCCTCTTTGTTCGGTTCCCACAACGGGATTGAGATTAGCCTCAACAACCGCCCACTGGAAAACCGGCATCAGGCTATCCTTTCTATGGTTTCGGCATCGGCGGTAAGGAAAGCAGCCTCAATATTACTAATATCTTTTAGTAATAATTTATCGCGGGCTCCCTGCTGCCATAATTCCCGCCGCGTCTTCCGGCGGACTTCCTGAATTTCTTTCAATAATGCCTGTTCCACCAGCGCGTTCTTACTGGGAGCCGCTCCGTTGGCTATGACTTCATCGAGCGCCGCAAGAACACTGGTAGGCAGGTTAAAGGTTGCTTTTTTAGTTTTTACCCTCATAAGATACATCCTGATGTTGGATCATCACGATTGAGATATAATAGCATAATATTGTTAAAATAGCAAGCTTATAATGGAAGCTATTTAACCGTGCTTCGACGGCCACCAATTCCACTTGCCCAGCAGGCTGGCGATAGCGGGCACCAGCATGGCACGCACCAGGAACGTATCGATGAAAACGCCGATGGCCACGGCGGCGCCGAGCTGCACCATCGTTTGAATAGGGGTGATTACCAGCGTGGCGAAAGTGCCTGCCAGGATGATGCCGCACGCTGTAATGACCCCGCCGGTAACGATTGCCGCCAGGCGGGCGCCTTCCTTCGTGGGGACAAAAGAGGATTCTTCCCTGACGCGGGACATGAGGAAGATATTATAGTCCGACCCCAGCGCTATCAGCAGCACGAAGAGAATTATGGGTATCATGAAGCTGATGCCTGGCTGCCCCATCAGGTCCTGGAATATCCAGGTGATAATGCCCAGCGTGGCGCCGTAGCTTAAAAGCACAGACAGGAGCAAATAGATGGGGGCTATCAGGCTCCGCAGCAGTACGGCCAATACGATGAAAATAGCGACGATAACTACGATCATGACGATGTTGAAATCATTGTCCAGAGTACTGCGTACGTCCGCCAGTATTGCAGAAGAACCGCCGATAACCGCCTCGGCTTCTTTCAGCGCGGTTCCGCTGACACTGCTTCGTAAAGCTTCCCTGGCCAGGGTAACCGTGGTCATGGCGCTCTCCGATTGCGGATAGGTGTCAAGCACGATATAAAGCATGGTCGCCCGTTTGTCGGGACTGAAGAATGCGTTCATCAATGACTGCAGTTCCGCCGAGGACGCTGTCAGGGATGGAGAGAAAAAAACGGGATTGCCGTTAGCCATGAATTTGGCGCTCAAAGTCTGAAGATTGGTGCTGAATGAAACGAATGCCGACTGTAATTTCTGTGCCGGCGAATCGCCGGTAGAAAGAAAAGCCAGTGAAGCGGAAAACAGCATAGCGTTCTTGCCGCGGAAGTCATCCGCGATTTTATCGAGGGCGAAAGCAAGCTGCTGGAGGTTATCCGGCAGCGCCGCCATGACGGCTTGCACGTCCGGAGGCAGCATGTTGGGAGGCTGCGATGACATCAGCGCTATCCCGATTTTTGTAATAATCGGATAGGCGGTCTGATAGCCTGCGTTTGATTTTATATCCGGGTACTGCGCCGCCAGTTCATCGAGGTAACCTTTTAAAACCGTTAAAAGCCCGATTGATTCAGGCGTCAGAGAGCCCCCGGATGCGGCAATCGCGTTACTGGTTTGGTTTACATAAGCGCTTAAAGCCATGAGCTGGTTTTCGACCAATGCATCGGTTTTGATTCTATCGATTGCCTGGTTGATGCCCTGTAAATCGCTATAAAGCCCCTGGTAGCTGGCTTCGCTCTTGACCCAACTGTAATTCTGTCCCAGCTCGCCGAGGTATGTATTTAACATGGAAAATGTCGCGGCCAGTTCCGGCTTAAAAAGCGCTGAAGGGTCGGCACTGGTTCCGCTCAAGGACGCTGTTAAGCCGTCTCCCATCGCGGCAAGCTGACCGGATACAGTCATGGCGGCGGGAGTCTGCCCGCTGCCCTGCGGCTGTACCGCGCTCTGGACTTTAACCACCCCCGGCACTTTGCCGAGATCGCTGGTGATTCTGGTTAGCGCCGCCAGGGATTCGGAACTGGTAATATCGGTGCCTTCCGGCGCCGCGATTACGGCCTTCGCCGGGTCCATCTCGCCGATGTCATAGTGTTCTTCAAGTATATTGTACCCGGCAACAGATTCCGCCTCCTTCGGCAGTTCCGACAGCTGGTCGAAAGAGCGGTTGAGTTCCGGCATGGCTAAGTAGGGCAGCAGCATCAGGATTACCAGGATGCCTCCGACAATGATTGGTTTACGCGTAGAAATTCCGGCGATTTTCTCCCAGAACCTGGATTGTTTGCCTGTCTTGCCCTGGCGCGTTTCTTCATGGCGCGGCCAGAAAAGCTTCCGGCCGAAGACCGATGCCAGCGCCGGAGTTAGTGTCAGAGCGGCCAGCAGGGTGATAAAAATGGCCAGTCCCAATATCGGGCCCATCGTCTTGATCATCTGGTATTTCGCGACGTACATACCGGACAAGCCGACGATGACGGCAAACGCGCTGGCGGTAATGACCGCGCCGATGTTGGCGACGGTGGCTTTCATCGCCGCCGTACGGCTTTCATTCCGCCCCAGTTCTTCACGGAAACGGGATATTAAAAAGAGGCAGTAATCCGTGCCGATACCGAATACTATCACGATGAGAAAGATATCGAGCTGCGACCATAACGAGACCCCGGCCTGGCCGATGAGGCCGACAGTCCCGCGTGCCACCAGGAAAGCGATGCCGATAGTAACCAGCGGCACCAGCGCCGCCACCGGCGAACGGTAAATGATGATGAGCAGAACGATAATCAGTAGTACGGTAACAAGCGTCGTCAGGTCGATGCTTTCATTAAGCGCTTTAAACATGTCTCCATAGATGCCCACCGACCCGGAAACATATATTTCCAATCCTTCCGGTGTTTCCTTTAGATAATCGCGTATTTCCTTTGTAGTTTCAATCGATTTAGCGTCGAAAGCCGCCTGGGCCAGGTTGGCGTTCATCAGCATGGTTGTACCGTCCGGGCTCATGAGGGTGGCTGCCATCTGCTCGCTGTCGAAGACGGATGTCACGTTTTCTATTTCAAATGCTGGCTGCCCGGACTGCAGCCAGTCCCTGACCTGGCGGGCATAAGCCATATCGGCATCGCTGATTTTCTGTGGGTTGTAAAAAATCAGGCTGACGGCTGAACCGGTAGTGGATTCCGGGAAATATTCAGCCATAAGTTCGCTGGCCTGCAGCGCCTCGCTGTCCCCGGGGAGAAAATCGCTCTCGTTCATCGTGCCCACTTCGCTTAAAGAAGGCGCGAAAAGGAACATGAGCACGGCGGCGGCCACCCAGACCGCGATAATCAAGAATTTGAACTTGACGGCAAAACTGCCAATTTTACTGAACATAAGACGCCTCTAAAAAGTTAATCGGATTTTGTTGCTTGATTTTCCCGCTTGGCTGAAGCCAGCATTGTTTGTAAAATCCCGGTTAATGTCTGGAGACTTCCGTCGTCGAGGTTCTTGAGGAGGTCACGCAAGCGGTTGGCGGCTGATTCCCATATTCTGCTTATCGATACTCTGCCTGACTCGGAAAGGCGGCATAAGACAACTCTCCGGTCGTCGGGCTGGCTTTCCCTGATTACCATCTCTCTCTCTACCATGCGGTCTACCAGGCCGGAAGCCGTAGCCAGCGTTACGCCCAGGTCAGAGGCCAGGTCGCTCATTCGCTTGTGACCGTCAACAAAGAGAAGAAAAAGGATCTTTAGCTGGGTCATGGTGACATCCAGATCGAGAATTTCTCTCGGGACGATAGGGAGCGATACCCGGAAAATTTCTGCGCCGGTGTTAAGAGCGTTTTCAACCAATTCAGCGCGGTTTGGCCTGGACATAAACTGGATACCTCCCGATTATATTAGTGAAAACCACAATATTAAGCTGTGCCTAATAGTTAGTAAAAAACTAACAATTAGTATTATAACAAGTAAATGGTCCGCTGTCAATGAGTGGGTTGCGGGGTTTTATTTGGATTTGGTTGAATAAATCTGTGGATAGTTGCCTGGCAAGCTCACTCCCCCTTTATAAAAGGGGGATACAGGGGGATTTTGAGCTAGCCAACAACCATAAGCAAATAGTACCGGTTGCAGGATGATGTGCTTCTTGAGACAGGCAACAAAGCAGGAAGTTTTTCGTTATAATATTATAGAAGCTCATATGAGGCGGTATCATTATGTTTAAAATAAGATTAATCTGCATATCGGCGCTACTGGTTCTAATTACTTTTACCGGCATTGCCTGTACCGGGTCACCGGCGGGTTCCCTGAATGAGAGCAGGAAAGTCGCCGAAGAATTCGTAAGGTCGGAAGCCACTTTTAGGTTCGACGGTATACCGGAGACTTTAAAAGTAACGGATACTACCTCCGTCGGAGACGGCTGGAAAATTTCTATCGAATTCGACAGCAGGCACGCAGGTTACGGCAACAGGACCGGTCAGGCGCTGGCTGAGGTCATTACACGCCACGTTGCCGAAGTTACAGTCCGGTCAGGAAAGGTAACCGCAGCCATGATGGACGGGCAGTGGGACATGATAAACCAGCGCACCGATATGGAAATTAAGTTGGCGCCGATAGATGACGTCAAGGTCTATCTAATGAAATCGAACCCCCCGCAGATAGGCGTTTACATTAAGGGCGGATTATCTGACGGGTGTACGACTTTTCACGATATCGTGACCACCCGCGAAGGCAGCACGGTAAATATCAAGGTGACTGTTCAACACCCATGGGGAGTTTTTTGTCCCGCCATTTATACCAGTTTTGAGAAAGACGTCAATCTTGGTACTGACTTTGATTTTGGCACCGTTTACACCCTCAATGTCAATAACTACAGCACTACTTTCAACGGCACCCTCGTGAAAAGCGAAGGCTTTGCTATTTATTTGACAAGAGAAGATGTGCCCCCGGATAAAATGGAAATGCAAAGCCACGTTGAAATCGCGGACCAGCCTGTCCTGACAACGCCGGATATCATCAGCTATAATGCTCAAACTCACGAGATAAAACTTACCGATGCAGCTTTTAAACGTATCTCCGGGCTGGAAGTGCCGGTGAGGGGAAAATCATTTTTGGTTTGTGTCGATAAAGCGCCAATATATTGGGGAGCTTTCTGGACGCCAATTTCTTCCATGTCATTCGACGGGGTAACGATATGGATGCCGCTAGGTCAGCAGGAAGCCAGCGTAATTTCCCTTGAACTGGGATATCCTTCACCTTCTTTTTATAAGGGTGAAGACCCCAGGAGTAATCCGGTGGTAATGGAATCGCTGGAGCAGGCGGGTAAATTAATCGACAAGCTTTCAATAACCGCGATAGACAAGCTCCCGCGTTCCTTCAAAGGATATGAGCTGTATTCATGGGAAGAAAACGGGCAATGGCAGTTTACCTTGATTACCGGTACCAATCGTACCAAGACGATGGAAGAAATAACTTCTAAAGAGGATTTTATCTCTGAAACCGGGTGGATTAAAATCAGCGCGGCAGGCGCGGATGCCGTCAAAGATGTTCTCCGCCGGGTACCGCAGGGTGAGTCAGTCTCCTGGTGCGGTGAATTGCATATCGGGCAAACAAAAGGGCCAAAACTGGAATTACCCCCTCAGCAGACCGTAACTGCCATCAAAGAATATGCAGGGGAGTGCGGTTTGGATTTTTCAGTTGCGTTGCAGTAATAATTTTACTGCGCTCTAATGAAGCAAGACGGGCTTCATCCTTCCCGACTGCAAAACACTCACGCTAACTACCGGCGGGGCGGGATTTGGGTTTTTACAGAGCTAACCTGCCGTTATTTTAAAATATTAATATAATTAACAGGAAATTAATATTTACCTGTCACTATTATTTATATTAGAATGTATAGGTAAAAAGAAGATGTTTTCATGATGGTGAATTTAAAACGTTATTCTAATCTCTGGCTGATTATCACTTTAGCGGCTGTACTGGCAGTTGTTATAACTGCGTGCTCGCCGCGGTCTTCAGCGACGCCGTCATCAACGGTAGGTCCTGCGGTAAAACTCGTGTTTATTACACAGCCGGCAGGCGCTGAAGCGGGAGATGCCTTTGTTACCCTGCCGGTAATAGCGGCAGTGGATATCAACGGCAACATCGTTACCGGCTACAGGAATGTAGGATCCCTGGCCATTACCGGTGATACAGGCTCCGCCGATGTTACGCTATTCGGGGCAACAACGGTGACATCGGAAAAAGGCTATTTCAATTTCAAGGATTTAATCATCAATAAAGCCGGAACCTACAAGCTCACGGCGGCAAGCGGAGGTTTAACTCCGGCCGTTAGCGATCCTTTCGTGATACACTCCGGTTCCGGAATAAGGCTTGCTTTTAGTCAGCCGGTTACCGGCGCTCCCGCGGGGATAGCTTTCGCCGCGCAACCGGTGGTGACGGTAGTGGATATCTACGGTAATAAAGTGACCGATTCTACGGCAGAAGTAAGCTTAAGCGTTATTACTTCCGACTCCGGCATTACAGGTGCCTTCTTATACGGTAACGCCAGGGCTAAAGCGGTGAACGGCGTCGCTACTTTTCCAAACCTTCTCGATTATTGAAAACAACTTCAGTTTCAGTGTCAATCTTACCGGCGGTCAAAATGTTATCACCGTATCCGTTACCAATCCCGGAGGGGCTGAAGCTAATGACAGCGTGACCGTTATTTACTCTGCTCCGGAGATAGCGGTAACAAATGTTGCCAGCACTTCTACGGCCGCGGTCGGCGATATAATTACTTTTACCTACACCGTGACCAATACCGGCAACACCCCGTTATCATCTATTAATATAACAGATGATATCACGGGAACGATCACATTCCAGAGCGGTGACACTAACGGGAATGGGATTCTTGATACGAGTGAGCATTGGATATATACTACCCAGCACACAGCCGTGACCGGTGACGTGGTTACTCTAGTCAACGCAGTCACTGTCTCAGGAACATATTCCATTACAGCACAGATTGTTACTGCCACGGCTCTGGAAAGCGTCACCGTTATCGGAGACCACCAGATTAAAATCATACTGACCTGGGACACCGCCGGCGGTAACGTCGATGGTCATCTTATCCGCCCCGGGGGCACGATGTATGATCTAACCAGCGATTGCCATTACGCTAATCCGCACCCGGACTGGGGCATCCAGGGGAATCTGGCAGGAGACCCGTACCTGGACCATGATGATACCGATGGTTACGGACCAGAGACTATCTATATCAGTGGGCCTTTTGAAAGCGGTACGTACCAGTACAAGGTACATTACCGTTCGGATAACGGGCACGGTCCTACAACAGCCACTGTAACAGTCTGGTATTATGGTAAAATACTCGAGCAGTGGCAAAAATCGCTGGTCAACGGTGAGGTTTGGAGCTGCCTTAACTATAATTTGTCTACTAACAGGTTTAATTCCGGTACTCCGTTTTTCCTGATGGATAAAGATGCCGATACTGCAGAGGCTCATCCGGGTGATACCATCTCTTACATCTTCTGGGTTGGTAATTTTGGTAACGTTTCACTATCCAATATTACAATTACAGATATTATGCTGCAAAATTCCATCACTTTTAAGTATGGCGACTGCAATGGCAACGGACTACTTGATCCCGGTGAAATCTGGGAATTTTTAGCTACTTACGTTGTTACCGGCAGTGAGACCAGCCCGCTGGTGAACTCTGCAACTGTCACCGGTATCGATATAAGTACCGGGACACTGGTTAGAACCTGGGCAGACGCAAGCGTTATTATCACCCCCGGATAACGGCCGGAATAAAGCCATTTCTACCTTTAAGGAAGTCCGGTTTTGTCAGAAAAAAGAACAAGCCGCCGCCAAAGTCGCATCCGCAACCATACACTGGTACTATTGGGCATCGGCCTTTTATTTGCAGCTATTACAATTCTTGCACAGCCGTTTGCCAGTATTCAGCTATGGCTCTCCGACCAGCTTTTTACAGAGGAAACGCCCTCTCAGAATATAGTCGTGGTGGGGATAGATGATAAAACCCTCCAGACCTACGGCAAGTGGTCTGACTGGTCACGCAGGTTACATGCCGAAGCGGTGGATAACCTGGCTGCGGCCGGAGCCAGGACCATAGGTTTCGATGTTCTCTTCCTGGATGTTTCGGCTGACGACGCCGTCTTTGCCAGGGCTATAGAAGATGCCGGTAATGTAGTGCTGGCATTTACAGGCGATCAGCTCATGCCGGTTTCCGGGGATAAGGAAGTGTACGGCAGCATATTGATGCCGGTATCGGCGCTTGAGAGCGCAAGCCGGGCAGCCGGCCATGTAAACATCGTCCCGGACCGCGACGGTAAAGTCCGGCGGCTGCCATTGGTCGTCCGGGATGCTTCCGGAGAAGTTTATCCTTCATTAATGCTGTCAATACTATATACCCAATTTTCGCTTCCCCTCCCTACTGAATATCCTCGGGAGGATGGTGCGCTGGATCTGCTTTCCCGGAAAATACCGGCCGATGCCGCTTACCGCCTGCGTGTTAATTACTCCACCTTAGACTCCGGCCGCCCTTACCTGTCTTACGGTGATGTTATTTCCGGTAACTTCGATCCTGCAGCGGTTAAAAATAAAATTGTCATCATCGGCATGACGGCTACCGGCGAGCTGGATACCTGGGGAGCACCCACTGTGACCGGTAAAGTACCCGGCGTCCACATCCAGGCGACGGCGATGGATACTATCCTGCGCAACCGGTTCCTGACAGAGGCCGACTCATTAACTACCCTGCTTATCATGCTCGTTGTTATAGCATTTATATGCCTGGCCCTGTCCCGCCTGAAGCTGAAGTGGGGAGGGCTGCTGGTTTTCGCCTTTTTTGTTATATATGTGGTGGTTTGTTTTACCTACTTCGACCGCGGCTATATATTGAATATGCTTTATCCCCTCTCCCTGCTGATAATGCTTTTTATTGCCAGCATCATAACAATGATTGTCATCGAGCAGTCCGACAAGCGTTTCGTTACCGATTTATTCGGCAGATATGTTTCCAAGCAGGTGGCCAGTCAAATACTTAGTATGGCCGATTCTGGCGTGCTTCATCTTGGCGGCGAGCGTAAAGAAGTGACGATACTCTTCGCGGATATCCGGCAGTACACGAAACTGAGCGAGCAGATGTCGCCGGAGGCAATAGTCAGCATGCTGAATACTTATCTGTCTATCATCATCGATAAAGTGCTGGAAAACAAAGGCATGGTGAACAAGTTCGCCGGAGATAACATTATGGCGGTCTGGAACGCGCCGCAGGACCTGCCGGAGCATGCCCGGCTGGCAGCTAAAGCCGCCTGGGAATCACAACGCGCTATCGAGCAAATACAGGAAAATGACTCATCCTTGCCTAAGGTTCAATTCGGCATCGGCATCAATACAGGGGAGGCGCTGGCCGGCAATGTCGGCTCTGCAGGCCGCACAGAATATACAGTCATCGGTGACGCGGTGAACCTGGCTTCCCGTATATGCAGCGCAACGCCCGGGACGGAAGTCTGGCTGGGACCGGAAACATACCGCCAGGTTAAAGAGCAAATCCAGGCCGACTCCCTGGAACCGCAGGCTTTCAAGGGGAAGGCGGAATTGGTCAGGGTTTACCGGTTGACCGGCTGGAATAAATAACTGGTTTCGAACCTGGAGACGGGGCATACCGGATATCTAGAATAACCCGTGCCGCCTTTTTACTTCTGTGATTAATTCATTCACGCCGTGCGGCTTGATGCCATTCCTCGGTAAACCAAACGGGTCATCGAAGTAATTTTCTTTAAGCCATATATTGAAAGTGGCATTCACCGCGCAAGTTAAAACCTTGAGGTTATAGCCGCCTTCCAGGTAATAAATAATCTTCCCTCCGCAGAGTTCTTCAGCCATTTGCTGGATAACCCGGGTCAGATGGAAATATCCTTCCAGTGTAAGCCGCATATTGCTCTGTTCATCAGCCCAGTGGCCGTCATAACCGGCGGATACCAGGATAATCTCAGGTCTAAACCGGCTGGAAGCCGGGACGACAATCTCATCGAACACCTGTTTATATTCATCATCGCCACAGCCGGCGGGCAGCGGTATATTTATCGCCGTCCCTGCTCCGGTGCCTCGTGCTGTTTCAGCCAGGTGTCCCGTGCCGGGGAAAAGCGGGTACTGGTGCATTGATATATAAAGGACATACGGATTATGCTCGAATGCCTCCTGAGTGCCGTTGCCGTGATGCACATCAAAATCAAGGATCAGCACCCGTTCCATTTTATAGGTCTTTAAAGCGCAGTTGGCCGCAACGGCGACATTATTGAACAGGCAAAAGCCCATGGCGTTGTTAGCAGTGGCGTGATGACCCGGGGGCCGTACCAGCGCATAGGCGCAGGGCACTTCCCTTTTTAATACAGCTTCAACGGCGGCGATGCTGCCACCGGCGGCATAAAGGGCAGCTTTGTAGGAATTTCTTGACATGCGCGTATCGGCATCCCACCAGCCTCCACCCTTCCGGCAATACTCTTCGACACGCGCGATATACTCCGATTGGTGTACGGTAGTGAGTTCATCCATCGTTGCCGGGCGCGCCGGAATACTTTTACACTGCTGCCGGATGCCTTTCCAATCGAGATCGGAAATGATGGCCTCCAGCCGTTGGGCGCTCTCAGGATGCGCTCCGGTGTCATGCTCCAGGTATACTGGATCGTAAACATATCCCGGGGCAAAACGAACTGCATCCGGCGGCAAATTTCTATTTGACCATGATTCTGGCATCGATAACCCGGTACCCCTCTCCCTTCAGCATAACGTTCACCGGATTCAAGTCAAGTTCAGCGATTTCCGGTACGTCCTCCACCATTGCCGAAACCCTCAGCAGCAAATCCTGCAGAGCATCTATATCTCTCGGTGGAGAACCGCGGTAGCCTTCAAGTAATTTGGTCATTTTTAATGAACCTATCATCTCTACTGCGTCCAAATCCGTAATCGGATGCAGCTTCAGGGTAACGTCTTTAAGCAGTTCAGCGTAAATACCGCCGGAACCAAACATCATCAGAGGCCCAAAAGACGGGTCCTGCGTAACACCGACAATTGTCTCAATGCCACCGGTAGACATTTGCTGTATCGTTACCCCGGTCATTTCTTTCTCGCGGCCCAGTTTTTCCAGATTCTTTTTAATGGTGTTAAAGGCTTTTTCTACTTCACTCTCGGAGGTAACATTCAATATAACGCCGCCGACATCTGTCTTGTGTGTAATCGTCGGCGATTCCAGTTTAACCGCCACCGGAAAACCGAGTTTGGCAGCGGCTGTCTGCGCTTCGTCCGCAGTACTGGCGACGGCTACTTTCGCGCATTGAATCCCATAGTATTTCAGTAAATCTGCTATCTCCGTGGGCGAAAGCCACAGAGTACCTTCCTTGCTATTTTGTATTGCGGCATCTATAAGTTCGCGGGCTTTTTCTTTTTGAATATCTTTAAATACCGGTATTTTCCCCTGGGGTTTGCGCCGCAATTCGTCATATTCCGTCGCCCTTCTTAAAGAGACCATAGCTTCTTCCGGGAAGGTGAAAAGCGGTATATAATGGCCTTGTGTCCCCAACTGGGAGCTCAAACCTTTCTGCCCGATAAAACAGCCAAGAATCGGTTTTTTATAGCGCCAGAAGAGCGGCGCTACGCGCCCGAGAGCTTTTTCCATCTCGCCCGTCTCGATAACTATCGGTGGAGCGAAGATGGCCAGGACAGAATCAACGTTATCATCCTCCGCCAATACCCGGAGTATCCTTTCGTATTCTTCTGCGGAGGCTCCCGCAGTAGTATCGATGGGATTACCGATGTTGATACCCCGTTTCATCATCGGCCTGATTTTAGCGTGGGTTTCCTCAGAAAGTTCCTCAACCAGCAACCCATTGCTCGCGGCGGCATCAGCAGCGATAATACCCGGTCCGCCGCCGTTAGTGACAATAGCCAGTCTCCTGCCTTTGGGCAGAGGCTGGGTAGACAACAAGGCAGCCATATTAAAAAGCTCTTCTACTGTATTTACCCTGATAATACCGGCATTTTTAAACAGGATACTCGAAGCGACATCCGATGACGCCAGGGCACCGGTGTGTGAAGAAGCTGCTCTCGCGCCGGCGGCGGTGGTACCGCTTTTTACCGCGACGATAGGTTTTTTCATGGAAACGCGCCGGGCAATCCTGGCAAACTTATCCGGGTCACCGAATGACTCCAGATAAAGCAGGATAACTTTAGTAGCCGGGTCCTGTTCCCAGTACTGTAAAAAGTCATGGTAGGAGACATCAGCGCGGTTGCCCACACTTACAAAAGAGGAAAGACCCATATTCATGTTCCTGACATGTTCCAGAATAGTCAGACCCATAGCACCGCTTTGAGATAGAAAGGCTATGTTCCCTACTTTGGGATATACCTGGGAGAAGGTGGCATTGAGACTGATTTCAGGATCGGTATTGATAATGCCCATGCAATTAGGCCCGACCAGCCTCATACCGTAGCTGAGGGTAATATTTCTCAGTTCCTCTTCTCTGACAGCGCCTTCCGGATTTCTCTCACGAAAGCCGTCCGAGATAACAATTAAAGCCCTGACGCCTTTCCTGCCGCATTCATCAGCTACATGGTTTACAACTGCTGCCGGAACAGCAATAATCGCCATATCTACTTTACCGGGTACATCCAGTACCGAGGGATAAGACTTAATCGAAAGTACCGCTTCCGTATTGGGGTTTACGGGATACACAATCCCGGAATAGCCGCTTTGTAATATACAGCGCATCAGCAGGTTGCCGATGGTGCCGACATTCCTGGCGGCCCCGATTATCGCTACGGACTTTGGATTAACCAGGGGCTGTAAAGAAGCTACAACAGCGGTTCGGTCGCGGAATGCTTCTTTCTTGTCTACGACAGTTGTCTGTTTTATAGGGAAAGTAACATGGTAAACCCCGCCTTCCATACTACTGGTAATGTGAAAGCCGTAATCCTTAAAGGCTATCATCATCTGGCGGTTTTCACCGAGGACATCGGCTTCAAAAACGTTAATATCATTTTCACGGGCGACATCCGCCAAACCTTGAATCAGCTTGGTGCCGAGACCGATATTCTGGTACGCATCTTCAATGGCAAAGGCCACTTCCGCGGAACGTTTATTAGGCAGGCGGTAGTAGCGTGTAATGGCTATTATCTTCCTTTCTTTTCCATACCCGATCTCTGCAACGTATGCAAATGAGTTTTTATAGTCCACGGTACAGTAGTGGAGGGCATCATCTTCCGTCATTCCCTTGGGTATGTAATGGAAGCGGAGATACAGGGAATGGGTGCTTAACCGGGAAATAAAACCAAGCCAAAGCGACACATCGCTCTTTTCAATCGGTCTTAACAGTACGCGGTAGCCATCACGGAGAATCTCTTCACGGCGGAATTTTGACAGGTCTATTGCGGCGGGTGTAGTCGGCATCAGATATTGTCCCCCTTTCAAACGGTGTTGATTACATCTTTTCGCAGCAGTTAACTCAGCGTTTTTTTGAGGAAATTAGCACAGCATAAACAAACAGGGGCGAGGGTCAACCTCTTATTAATCATACACCTTTGACACGGGCTGTTCAAGAGTATGCAGGCTCTCAGAGGGTAACGGTACTAATATCGTCAACTCGGAACATAATTGAGCTCTTAGTCATTCTAACCGGAAACAGGCTGGTTATAGATTCACCTTTGTCATTATCCTTCTCTAAGTACTTGAGTTCCAGTATAGTATGATTACTTTTCCCGGTTTTCGACAGAAAGTAGTTGTTCGCCGGGGCAACCCTGTAATACTCCATATCGAAGCCTATAGTTATCCTGTATTTGTGATCTGCGGATTGAAAATACATACGCCGGCAGCAGTTTAGCAAAGAGGGCTTTAATGACTTAAGATAATTCTTGATCAATCCGGCGACATTTTTCTGCTTATTTTCACCCTGGGAAAATATCGAAACAAGTGGCATCATATTACTTGTCCTTTTTGTAACGTATTAATTAATGCACCGCTGTAAAGCCAGCCTCATCATTTGACAATTTACAGACAATATTGTTATTTTTCTATCAGCATGTAATAATCATACTAATCCAACTGATACATTTCAACTTCAGGGAGGTCTTAAGTGAAAAAGGTTACGCTCACGATTAACGGTATCAAAAAGCAGGTAGAAGTAGCCCCGGATAAGGTACTGCTGGATCTGCTCCGGGAAGACCTGCATCTCACCGGCACCAAACAATCCTGCGACCGCAAGGGGCAATGCGGCGCCTGCACTGTGATTGTCAACGGTAAAGCAACACGTTCCTGTCTGAAAAAAGTCACCGATTTAGAAGGCGCGGATGTAATCTCGGTGGAAGGCCTAGGCACGCCGGAAAATCCCCACCTGATACAGGAAGCTTTCGTCCTCTCCGGCGCTATACAGTGCGGCTATTGCACCCCCGGCATGATTATGGCTACCAAGGCGCTGCTGGACAATAACCCCAACCCCACACTGGCTGATATCAAAAAAGCTTTGGCGCATAACCTCTGCCGCTGTACCGGCTACACTAAAATCGTCGATGCCGTCCGGCTGGCCGGGAAATTTATAAGGAAAGAGACTACGCCGGTTAAAGTAAGAGCCGCGCTGCCTGAAAAGATGCTGGGTGTATCTCATCCCCGCCCCAACTCGATGCTAAAAGCCTGCGGACTGGCTAAATTTGCCGCAGATTACTACTTCGATAACGCTTTAGAAATCGCCGGCGTGCACTGCATGACCCATCGCGCTAAAGTAAAATCAGTCGATTACAGTGCCGCCGCTAAAATGCCGGGCGTCGCGGGGATTATTACTGAAAAAGAAATCAAAGGCACGAACCGCGTTCGCCTGGCCGTGCCGGATAAACCTTTACTTGTTGAAGATATCGTCAGGTCTTACGGCGATCCTATCGCCATTATTGCCGCGGACACACGGGAGCATGCCAGGGCCGCCGCCGCCGCAGTTAAGCTGGATTACGAACCGCTGCCGGTATACATGACCCCAAAGGAAGCCCTGGCGCCGGGAGCGGATAAACTGCATGATTGGTCGCCCAACCTGATATCGATCACTCCGCAAATTTTCGGCGATGCGGAAAAAGCCATCGCCCAATCTAAATATGTCGTGGAGGCTGATTTCTCGACCCAGCTCAACCACCAGGCTCCGTTGGAACCTGAAAACGTGACCTGCTACATGGAAGGCGAGGGAGACGAAGCGGAATTAGTCATTCTAGGGCGCAGCATTAATATCCATCCTATCGCCGCAGCTATCGGTGAAGCGATTGGCTTTCCTAAGATCCGCTATATCGAAGCTTTTTCAGGCGGTCAATTCGGCCAGAAATCCGCGATTATCGGTGAAGACCTTGCCGCAGCCGCCTGCCTGCATTTAAAACGTCCGGTACATTACCAGATGAGCCTGGCGGAATCTTTTTTCATGTCCCCGAAACGTCATCCCTATGATATGACATTCAAGATTGGGGCCGATGCCAATGGGCGGTTTACCGGCTTGGTAGCTGACATGTATATCAATAAGGGCGCCTATTTTCTCCTGGGTGGCAGATCGGAAGAGCACACCAAAGAATATCTGCAACTCGGATAAAGGATGGTAAATTGTGGATGAAGACTAAAGAGGTGCAGTCGTTTATAAAAGATATAAGTTGGTGCGGGGAGTCTTATGGTTCGAACGCCTCATTAGTAGATGTACAAGACGGTAAAATAGTCCGCATCAGGCCGTTCCACTATGACTGGAAATATGATCCAACGGAATTCAATCCCTGGAAGATTGAAGCTCGCGGCCGGACCTTTGAACCTTTAATGAAAACGCTGTTACCGCCTCTTTCACTCTCTTATAAAAGGCGCTGTTATTCACCAAACCGGATCCTGTATCCGCTGAAAAGAGTGGATTTTGATTATAAAGGCGAAAGACATATCGAAAACCGGGGGAAAAGCCGTTACGTGAGAATATCGTGGGATGAAGCCCTTGATATCATTGCCAGTGAAATAAAGAGAATTCAAGAAAAATACACCACAGTAGCAATATTTTATCAGTCCGATTGCCACGGTGAAAACAAGACCGTGCATGCCTCTCACGGTTGCGGGCGGAGACTATTAAACTTACTGGGCGGTTATACTCTCCAGGTAAGGAACCCTGATAGTTGGGAAGGATGGGTCTGGGGAGGTAAACACGCCTGGGGTATGGAGCCGGTTGGGCAGCAGGTTCCCCAGGCTAATGTAATGACTGATATCGCAGAAAATTCAGAGCTTTTACTGTTTTGGGGATGCGATCAGGAGACTACCCCCTGGGGTTGGGGAGGGCAGATGGCCAGCCGTTTAAGCTACTGGTTTACCGACCTTGGTATACCGCAAATTTACATCGCCCCCGATCTCAACTATGCTGCGGGCGTCCATGCAGATAAGTGGATACCTGTCAGGCCGAACACGGATGCTGCGCTTTATCTGGCTATTGCTTATGTCTGGATTTCCGAAGGAACTTACGATAAAGGCTATGTGGCGACGCATACACACGGTTTTGATAAATTTGCGGAATATGTTTTGGGAAAAGAGGACGGTATTCCTAAAACGCCGGACTGGGCATCCGGTATAACCGGGGTCCGCGCAGCCACAATCAAAGCCCTGGCCAGACTCTGGGCATCTAAGAGGACATCGGTAGTAATCGGTAATGGAGGGCCGGGAATCCGGGGGCCATATTCAACGGAGCCGGCTCGGCTGCAAATCCTGCTATTGGCGATGCAGGGATTAGGTAAATCCGGAGCCAATCAGGTTAAAATGCTCGAATGGGGTATGTTCGATCAGCGCGGTGAGTACCCGCTGCCGAAAGCCGTGAGGCGTCCTAAACTGCATGCAGGATACAGAGGAGGGTTCATTGCCGACACAAATTATTCATTTATCCCCAAAACTCTTGTTCCTGACGCCATTCTTAATCCGCCTGTAAGCTGGTACGGATGTGAATCTGAAACTGCCAGCAGGGAAAATCAATTCAAAAAATATAGTTATCCCGTGGAAAATTGCCCTGAAATCCATATGATCTGGAGCTTTACCATTCTTTTCCCTGAATACAAGTGCATTGAGCCGATTGGCGAAAGCATGAGTGATTATGAAATAGTTTGTGCCATCGCGGAAAAACTGGGTGTTCTGGAGGAATATACCGGCGGAAAATCAGTTGATGAATGGATAAAAGAAAGTTTTAACAATTCCCGGATTCAAAATATGGTGACATGGGATCAACTAAAGGAAAAAGGCTATTATGTTGTACCGGTTTCACCCGATTGGAAAAAAGATCCGCCCGGCTTGAAACGATTCTATGATGATCCGGAAGCTAATCCTTTAAAAACCCCTACCGGGAAAATCGAATTCGAATCAGTTGGACTGAAGGAGCATTTCCCTGATGATGAAGAAAGACCCCCGGTGCCGCACTGGATACCCTTTGGCGAGACCCACCAGGAAAGCCTGCTGCACCCGAGGTCAAATAAATATCCTTTACTAATGATATCCAATCATCCCAGATGGGGAGTACACGCTAATCATGAGGATATCGACTGGCTAAGAGAAATCCCCACCTGCAAGGTAAGGGGGCTTGATGGATACCAATATCAGCCAGTCTGGATCAATCCCCATGATGCTGCGGCAAGAGGCATTAAGAATGGTGATATGGTAAGAGTTTACAACGAAAGAGGATCGGTTTTGGCAGGAGCCTATGTAACCGAAAGAGTCATGCCTGGCGCAGTAAGCCAGGATCACGGCGCTAAATACGACCCTATCGTGCCGGGAGAAATAGACCGTGGAGGGGCAATCAATGCCATATCTCCACGTAATATAACCTCCAGAAACGCTTGCGGTATGGCGGTAAGCGGTTTTTTAGTTGATATAGAACCGGCAAACCTTGACGAATTGAGAACACAATATCCCGATGCTTTCAATAGGCCTTTTCATGCTGCCGCAGGTCCTTGCTTGGAGTCTTATGTGGATAAAAGTTAAAATAATTTAAGAAAAACTCCAGTTATCTCAGCCAATATATCAATATTGAACATTTAAGATTTCAGATTGAATGTAAATCCAAAGGTTCTGCACTGGTGGGGGGCATACCTGAATGGTGTTGAGCTAGACTTTAGCAGGCCGGCAAACCGACGGATAACGCTTTCATTGAAGCTTTTAATGGAGGGTAAGTGAAGAATGTCTAAATTAAAGTTGGTTTCTGTCCCTAGAAGATGCCCGGGAGAAGATAGAAGGCTGGCGGTTATATATGAATTCACGACTCGTGGTATAAACCACCTGAAAGGATTCCCAATACCAGGCTTTTGGGGTTGGATTGCGGCACCTATATAATAGCGATTGCTAAGAGTGAAGAAAGGCTCAAAACATATGAGAATTTACAAAAGGATTTAAAGGCTAATTTTGCGAGCATAGATTAGATAATGTATGTAATTCATTGACGTTATCTGTAATGGCCAACAGTTAAATTAAAGATTCAAGTTCTCGTGTTGCGTCAAATTAAACTGTTACCGAAGCCCTCCTCGTTGCCTCATAAATACGGTTACCATGAGTTAATTGACGGTCTGCTAACCGCCATAGTTTATCAAGGTTAGAGTTAATCTGCTTGAGCAAGGTCACCGGGTTTAGCCCGCGGTAGGTTGCTGCCAATTCAGCTTTTTTGGCATCTGTAAGCATGCCGGCCCGCAATAAACGCTGATAAGGTGTTTGTGCGGTCTCATATACCTTATGTACTTTAGCGCCGTGTCTTGTTTTCTTTACCAGTTTCATGGTTGGCTGAAAGAAGTTGAATTGGAGCCTGACCAGGTAATAAAGCCTGTCCAGACCATCGTAAGCGGCTTTGGTGGTATACCGGTCATAGCCTACGATACGCCGCACTACGTTGCCATTCTTCTGCTCCACATGGCAGCTATCGTTCTTCTTGTAAGACCGGGACCTCGTGAAAGTGATTTTCTCATCCTGGCAATATTTGTATAAGACCATGTTAATGAATTCACCACCGTTATCCGATTCTATGCCGAGCAGGGGAAAAGGGAACCGCTCTCTCATGTGGTGCACGGCCTGCCGCACTTTTTCTTGCTATTTACCCCACACCGGCAGGCATTCCGTCCAACCGCTCCAAACGTCCACGGCGCAAAGCGTATTGAGATAAAAACCATCTACACTTTCTCCGCAGTGAGCTACCAGGTCTATTTCCACAAAGCCAGGCTTGTTCTCCTGCCAGTCCGTAAAAGTCTTGATGGGTATCATTTTCTTTGACATGTTTCCCGGCCTGGTGGTAGTAAATCCTCTCCGACCACCTGACTTGCGATACGGTTTTAATAAGCGATCAATCGTGGCTGGGCTCATCCGGCAGAGCTGCGCCTGGATTTCAGCAATAATGCGCAATTCACCATGACTTCGCAAGATGCTGATCATCTCCGCCATAAAAGGCTTGAGACGTTTAGAACACAGCCTATCGTACGACCCCCAGATGATTTTCAGCATCTTTACCTCCTACGCATCATATTCCCGTTTCCGCCCTCTCCTTTTCGGTCTATTTTGCTGTGAAACCTGATTCAAAAGCCTGATGGCTGCTTTTCGGTGTATCCTTGTCACCTTGGTAAATTCATCCAGTATCCTGCCCTTTTCTTCCTTTGATGCTTGATGATAACGATCCTTTATTGCCTTTAGATATTCATAGATACTTTTCCGTGTCACCCCAGACCTCCTTTTTTACTCCGTGCCTTCGGTAACACTTATTATGAGTCAATGTGCTATATTGAATATTGAATTTATTTTATGCTATAATTCAGATAATTTTGACGCAGGTTCAAATTAAAAGATTTCACTTATTATCTAAACCGGGTCTTGGTTAAATATGCAAATATATATTATCAAGCGTTTGCTCCTTGGTTTAGTAGTTCTCTTTCTGCTTACATTTATCGTATTCATGGTAATGCGCTTGCTTCCCGGCGACCCGCTTTCGCTATTCGTTGCGCAGGGGGATATTTCCATTGCAGACGAATCGAAACTCGATGCCATGAGGGCAGAATATGGGCTGGATAAGCCGCTCTTGGTGCAGTATTTTTTCTGGCTTGGGAATGCTTTCAGCGGGGATCTGGGTAAATCGATATTTTATCAGGCTAAAGTAACAAAACTGATATCTGAATCTATGCCGGTGACGATACACCTCGGGATATTGGCCGTAGCCTTAGGCGCGTTCTTCGGTATTATTTTCGGAATAACTTGCGCTTTGAGACGAGACAAGGCAATCGACTCTTTATTAACATTCATTGCCAACATCGGTATCACCGCGCCCCCCTTTTGGTTAGGCATTCTGATGATATACCTGTTCGGTCTGCAGCTGAGATGGCTGCCCATTCAGGGTTATACTTCGCCAGTTGTTGATTTCTGGAAAAGTTCCAGGCAGCTTATTATGCCGGTTTTTTGTCTTTCTTTCTTTTCCCTTTCATCGATAGCGCGGCAGACCCGCTCGAGCATGCTAGAGGTCGTGCGTCAGGACTATGTACGTACCGCATGGGCAAAAGGGCTGAGAGAAAGGTCAATCGTGGTAAGGCACATGATTAAAAACGGCCTGATTCCGGTAGTCACTATGCTCGGGATGCAGGTGCGCATGGTTTTTGGTGGCTCGGTCCTTATCGAGACTGTCTTCAATGTACCGGGCTTCGGGAGATTGATGGTGCAATCGGTAACTTCGCACGACTACCTTATCGTACAAGCGGGTATATTGATTATTGCAGCAATAGTTATTGTAGCCAATCTTCTTGTGGATATTTCTTATGGCTGGCTCGACCCAAGAATAAGATACGGATGAAGAATTAAGAGGTAAGTAGCTCCAGTGACAACTCTAGAACTTCCTAAAGCAGAACAGAGACATAGTGAGTTCTGGCGCATAATGACCGTGATCACCAGGCGTAAACTTTCGTTGATCGGTTTTATTATAATTATTTTGTTTGTTTTAACTGCCATATTTGCTAACTGGCTGGCTCCTTATGACCCATATGAGATGGCGCCGGAAATTCAATTACAACAGCCTAGTCTGCATCACCTTTTAGGAACAGATACGCTGGGTAGGGATACCCTGAGCCGCCTCATATACGGCGCCAGAACCTCTTTAATCATTGGGTTGGGAGCGGTGGCCATCGGCGTAATCGTTGGGCAATCTCTGGGATTAATCGCCTCTTATTTTGGCGGTATAATATCCGGAATAATTATGAGGTTTATGGATGCCCTGATGGCTGTTCCGGGTATAATGAGTGCTCTGGTCATCTCCGCGATACTAGGCGGCGGTATCAAGAATGTCGTTATCGCCCTCGGTGTATCCGTGCTGGCGGGGCACTGCCGTCTTATGTGCAGCCAGGCGCTTTCCGTGAAACAAAATGACTATATAGTAGCCGGAAGGTCCATGGGTGCCAGCGATGTCCGTGTAATTTTCCGACATATTCTTCCTAATTCGTTTCCTCCTCTGCTGGTTTTAATCACCATGGATTTGGGTGTTGTTATTATTTCGGAAGCGGGATTAAGCTTTCTGGGTGTGGGCGTCATGCCGCCCACGCCAGCCTGGGGCAGCATGGTGAACGACGGCTACCGCTATTTACTGACTTTGCCGGTACTGTCTTTTGCTCCCGGCCTGGCGTGCATGTTGGTCGTGTTCGGTTTCAGCATGGCGGGAGACGGCTTACGAGATGCGCTTGACCCGCGATTACGCGGCACTCTGGGTGAAACCGGCAAGGGGCCTTAATTGAGTTGACTTTACTGCTTGTGTCGCTTATATTTAATTGCTCGTTAGGTGAGGAGGTGATTGTTAAAAGTAAAATTCTGTTACGCTCTTGTTCTTCGTTTTATTTGTGGTAATAATCTTCAGCTATGAATTGATACAGGTTCAGAAATATTTCTCAAATTATAACAGGAGGTCCGCAGGAATGAAAAGATCATTGTTCATCATTTTAGCTCTAATCCTGGTGAGCGGGCTGCTATTTGCCGGCTGCACCGGCAAGTCAACTACCACGACGTCTGTTTCGGCCTCTCCTTCACAAACAACGTCAGCTCCGAAACCCACCACCACAGCAGCCGCAACCACCACTGCCGCCTCAGCCACCACGGCAACAAGCTCAACCGCCGCGCAATTCGGCGGGATATTAAAAGTAATCACTGAACCCAACCTCACCAACATCGGTTATCCCGGGGTAGCCAATGCAGGTAATGACGGCGCGTACAGGCAGCCTGCCCTTGAAATGCTAATACAATATTCTGAAGATGGCAAAGGCGCGCTGGTCCCGTGGCTTGCTACCGATTGGAAGTACAACACAGATTATACTGCACTTACGTTCAATCTGAGAAAGGGCGTAAAATTCCACGACGGCACCGACTTTAACGCAACCGCTGCCAAATTCAGCTTGGAAATGAACCGCAATTCTACCATGGCAGAATTAAAATCGGTAGATTCGATAGACGTCGTTGATGAATATACTATCCGCCTGAACCTTAAAAATTTTGATGCAGGGTTACTAAACAACCTTGCTACTTATCAGTGCCCGATGGTATCGCCGACGGCCATTCAAACATTAGGTAAAGACGCTTCCCTGCTGCATCCGGTGGGCACAGGTCCTTTCAAGTTTGTAAGCTACACTCGTGACGTAGTACTTAAATATGAGAGGTTCAACGATTACTGGCAGAAACCCAAACCATACCTTGATGGAATTGAAATCAATTTCATCACCGACCCGGTGGCGAGATTAATGTCTTTGAAAGCCGGGGAAGGGCATATCGCTCGAACCGTTTCCACGACCGACGCCGGATCGATGAAAGCTATGGGTTTTCAGATTAACCAGCAGGAAATGGCGGTAGTCGGCATGATCGGTGACAGCGCTCATTCTTCTTCGTTTTATTCCAATATCAAGGTAAGACAGGCGATTCAACACGCGATGGATACTGCGGCGATAGCTAAAACCGTAGGCAAAGAATTCTTCATGCCCAACAACCAGATTGTCTCCCAGTTGAACATGGGCTACAATCCTGATGTTATCGGTTATCCTTTTAACCCGGAAAAAGCTAAACAATTATTGGCAGAAGCCGGTTATTCCAAGGGTATCGATACCAAAGTATCTTATACTGCGGGTGTTTACCAGACGGATTTCTTCACCATGATACAGGGATATCTCAGAAATGTAGGTATTAACCTTCAACTGGATGTTGCCGATGCGGCACGGTACAACGATCTGCGCATTAACGGGTACAACAACCAGTTCACCGCGATTCAAATTCCCACGGGCGCGGACAAAGACATGGCGACTATTTACATGGGCAGGTTAACGAGCAAAGCCAGGTATTACGGCAGTTCGTTTACTTATTATCCCGATGAGTATAATAACATCTTGAACTCGATAAACTCGGAACACGACGCTGCCAAGAGGATAGCGCTTCTTAAGCAGCTCGGAAAGATTGCTATTGACGGTTACTGCATATATAATCCCGTCATTGTTGAAATGCAGGTCTCGGCCTTTTCACCCCAGGTAAAGGATTGCGAAATGTTCAGACTCTATCCCATGAATTACCGCTCCGAGAATATCTGGTTGAGCAAGTAATAACTTAATATTTGCTTAAAGTTATGCAAAAGGGGCGGCTTTGTCATCGCAAGTTTACGGCAAAGTCGCCCCGTGGATTACAGATTAGAATTAGGTTAGCGAAAAAAAGGATGGTAGCGGCGTATGGCTAAAAAACAAAAGTACTCGAAATATTTTACCGAAGCAAACCCCATAGAATCGATGAACCTTTTTGCGGTTGACGCTAAGAACGACGAGATTTACCACTACGATTATCGCGACCATGAAGAATGCCCTCATTTTATGGAAGGTCACGTCAGGGGCAGTGTATTAAGCACCTCATCCGGAGGCGGCAGTAAATACATGCTAGGGAAAAAACGGCCGCAGTACCCTATCGACCCGCGTATTTATTATTATTACGGCTATCGCGCCATGCCCAAGCCGACTTTTCCCATGAGTAACGTCTATACCTGGACATCAAGCTATATGTCGGTTAATCCGGAACGTCCCGACGATATTGGGGGAACTTTCTGCAGTTGGGTCGGCGAGGGAGAAGCCGCGGAATTTCACAGATTCGACAAGCCGACAACATGTCTGCATCCTTCGGATACGCCGGGCGGGCCGGGATACGCTGAGGAAATTCATGGACCCGGCATGATGATTATCGTAGCAGATTCGCCTTTAGCCGCCTCTATCCCCGCGCGTCGAAAACTTCCGCCTGGATTCGAAAACTGTGAGGACGATGATTGGGTACCGCCAAAAGTCGAACCGATGCCTAAAGGTTCTGGAAAATACGGGAAAGATTACACCGAGGTAGATGTAAAAAGTTTGCCGGTTTATCCCTCCTTCAGAGATAAAGCAGCCCGCGTCATGTTCTTCGACGCCGCTTCCAATCCTGATGCTCCGCACAGCATAGACTGTCACCTGATATATGGGGCGGGGGTAGGTTTCGGTCTTGGCCGGGAAAAGGTAATACCACTTTTACCGGACGGGCAATCAGATGAGCATTCTTCCTACGAGCCTTTTTTACCGCATAAGCATCCTTTTTACCAGACCTTCAGCTTTATCGGGACTGATTTGGACAAAGCTCCCGACCTAGGAGGAACGGTCGAATTCTGGATGGGCGAGGGGGACGAGGCGGAAAAGTATTTGATTACCAAAAATTCGACGATGCTGGTTCCGAAGAATACGGTACACCTTCCGATGTATGTCAGGGAAGTTCACCGGCCTTTTATCATAGCCACGGTTCTCGATTCGCCAATCTGGTCCGGTTTGTTCACTCAAAAAATACCGGCGGGTTTTAAGTTGTAGCTGGAATGCGTATCCCGTGCCGGTGAACTATTATACTCAAGAGCACCGATGCTGGTAACCTGTTGATGGTCTTCGGCGAGCCGGATAGGGATATTAAAAAGCAGAAGGACTATCATGAGTAAAATGAAATTCGAGAAGATATTAGAACCCTGCCAACTGGGGCCTTTGCGCATTAAAAATCGTATGGTAAAAACGGCTTCAGGAACAGCCAGCGCTTATGATATGGGCGGTTTTGTAAACAACAGGCATATTTCCATGTATGAAGCCTTAGCTAGGGGCGGCGCCGGCCTAATCATCGTGGAAATGGGCGGTATCGACCCGCCGCTGGGATTGCATAACCGTTTTCAACTGCTTTTAAATGACGACGAACATATCCCCGGCTTCGCTCAAATCGCTTCGGCCATTCACAAGCATGGGGGTTTTGTTTTCCAACAGCTCTTTCATGCCGGGCCTTGGCACGACCCGCATTCAGGCTATCAACCCATTTCTTCCTCGTCTATGGGCGCGGAAGAGGTGCTCGGGCTTATTCCGTCTGAAGTACCTGCGGCGTTAACCGGGGACCAGCTTCCTCGCGGTCTGACCATTCCGGAAATTCAGGATATCGTGGACAAGTTCGCCGCCACCGCCGAAAGGGCGAAAAAGGCCGGGTTTGACGGAGTAGAGGTAAATTGCGGCACCGGCCACCTCATCAATAGTTTTCTATCGCGCATCTGGAATAAGAGACAGGACTCTTACGGCTGCCAGAACATGGAAAACCGCACCCGTTTCGCAGTTGAAATTATTCAGGAAATTAAAAGACGCCTGGGTAATGATTTCGTGGTTTCCGCACTGGTAAACGTTATAGAACTCGGGCACGACAAAGCCACCACGGTTGAAGAAGGCCAGGAGATTGCAAAATACATTCAAAAAGCCGGGGCCGATTGCATCCATGCCCGGGCCAATGCTTATTCCGGAATTCAAAATCCCTCTCAATCTCCCCTTACGAAGGGGAGAAGCTGCCAACTTACCCCTTATCCTCTCCACCCTATGCCCAACGCTCCCTGTTTTTTGAACAGGGGCCCAGGGGTGTTGTATTATTAATCCTCTCCTCTCAGAGGAAATGATCTTTCTATGTCCCTTCCTGCCAGCTCGATAAATACTTTTTCTGTTCGGCAGTCAGTGTATCGATGGACACGCCCATCGCTTTTAATTTAAGTCTCGCTACCTCTTTATCGATTTCTTCAGGCACTTCGTGTACCTTAACAGCCAGTTTCCCTTTGTTTTGAACAATGTATTCCATGCACAGAGCCTGGTCTGCAAAGCTCATGTCCATGACGCTGGCCGGGTGGCCTTCCGCTGCCGCCAGATTAATCAATCTGCCCTCACCGAGCAGGAACAAGCAGCGCCCGTCTTTAAGGGTATATTCTTCAACAAAAGTACGAACAGTACGTTTTTTACCGGATAATTTTTCCAGGGCCGGAATATTGATTTCCGAGTTGAAGTGGCCGCTGTTGGCCATGATAGCGCCATCCTTCATCACCTGGAAATGCGCTTTATCGATGACATTTTTATCGCCGGTGACAGTAATGAAAATATCGCCTATCCTGGAAGCTTCAGCAATGGGCATGACCCTGAAGCCGTCCATCACAGCTTCCAGGGCACGGGTGGGATTCACCTCTGTAACAATTACCAGCGATCCCATGCCTTTAGCCCTCATGGCAAGGCCGTGGCCGCACCAGCCATAGCCGCATACTACCACATTCTTGCCCGCCCAGAGGATATTGGTGGCTCGCGTAACCCCATCGATAGTGCTCTGGCCGGTACCGTAGCGATTATCGAAGAGATGCTTGGTATCAGCATCATTAATAGCGATAACAGGGTACTTTAATTGCCCTGCTTTAGCCATGCTGCGGAGGCGGATGACGCCGGTAGTAGTTTCCTCGGCGCCGCCGATGATGTTTTTAATCAGGTCTGTCCGTTTTGTATGCACTGTAGTAAGGAGGTCGGCACCGTCATCGATAGTAATGTTAGGTTTGCTGTCCAGGGCCATATTGATATGTTTATAATAAGTATCCCCGTCTTCACCCTTGATAGCGCCGGTCGGAATACCGTAGCCCACCAGGGCGGCGGCTACATCATCCTGGGTGCTCAGCGGATTCGAGGCGCAGAGGACAAGATGCGCTCCGCCTTCTTTTAGAGTTATCGCCAGGTTGGCCGTCTCTGTAGTGATATGCAAACATCCCGCGATGCGAATACCTTTTAACGGTTTTTCCGCCTTGAACCTTTCCCTGATAAGCTTCTGGACAGGCATTTCACGGTAAGCCCACTCTATACGCTGTATGCCGCTTCCGGCAAGAGATTTATCTTTAACTTCATAATTAGCTGAGGGCATTTGCGACTCCTTTGGACAGATTTATTACCATTTCCTGACATTATATTATATCAAGTTAGCCAATCAATAGACAATTGTGGACAGCTGGCATGATTGACACACTCGCTGCTACGAAGATATAATATAAATTCGTGACAATTACTGCAATAGTAATAACACTCAAATCAAGATAGAAGTTCTCTAATACTATCTAGATAAGCCGCCAGTCATGGTAGCCCTGGCGCATTATCTCCGCGTATTCTTTGGAAGGCGTTGTTTCTTCAATCTGGCCGGTCTTGATGTAGGTAACCGCCTGTACAGCCCGGTTGTCCTCGTCAAATACCGTGACATTCAACCTGGCATAGCCGGTCTCATATTTATCCAGTTGCCGCATACAGGCATCGGATACTTCATATATCGCGCCGCGCACCTTTTCTCCCCGGAAAGCCTTGATGGTGGCCTTGCCGCCCCGCCACTCCCGGGACCACCCGGAAAAAATCAGCTTATAGTTAGGCAGCACCGCCGGGAACGAAGGCTTACTGTCCGGGCAGCGCGTTTGCATCTGCTTTTTATTCAGGTTCGAAGCATAAGCGAAATAGTTCATCATTAGTCCCTTATTGAAACAAAGCGTATCATCATGCGCCCATCCCTCTTGCCGCCCCCCGGTTTTTTTACCCTGATTTCAGGGTAGTTCAAGCACTTTCAGGTGTCAAGAGTATTGTCCGGCAATTAAAGCTCCCGCCAGACTATTTTCGATGCTTTATTTAAAAGGCGCCGGACGTTATTTCCGATTTTTTACCGAGGCTGGATTTTTACCGGTCGCCATTTGCCAAAGCTGAAAATCCGGGGGAATAACATTTTACGGACTTCTTCAATGATGAAAAGACTGCAGCCGGCGCCAAGAATAATGCCCCACCTTTCAAGTCCCAACGGCACAGTCTGGAAAGCTGTTTGAAGGAAAGGTACATAGACTACAGCCATCTGAAGCATGACGGCTATTGCAATTGCGCCCACCAGCAAGCGATTGCGGAAAATACCCAGTTTGAAGACAGTACGTTCA
Organism: Dehalococcoidia bacterium; assembly: GCA_041300405.1. GTDB lineage: Bacteria > Chloroflexota > Dehalococcoidia > Dehalococcoidales > RBG-16-60-22 > Fen-1077. The sequence continues at coordinate 404,141 of JBGLNK010000001.1, forward strand.
TCAGACCGTGCGTTGAAAGCGCGGAACCACTCGAACGTAACCATGGTGCAAAAAGCGATAGTGCGGGCTTCTTCGATGCTCATACGTGCCTGTGCCCAATTAAAAATCGTAAAGATGCCGCCACCCATCAATACCGCCATGAAACCAACGCGCAACAGCATACCCGGAAATAGTATCCCCACCCTAGGGTCACGAGGGGGCTGCTTGAGCTCATCACCGGTCTTGGGTTCAAGCCCCAGAGGAATAGACGAAACCGTATCCGTGACAAGGTTGACCCAGATAATCTGTACTGCCAGCAGCGGCGCTTTACCGAGGAACAGGATGGTAAGAATCAGCGCGAGCAACTCGCCGATGTTGGTGCTCATTAATAAAAAGATCACATTGCGCAGACGGTTAAAAATCACCCTGCCTTCTTCCACCGCCGCTACAACAGAAGCAAAGTTATCATCGGCGAGGGTCATATCGCTGGACTCCTTGGCAACATCCGTGCCGGTGATGCCCATGGAAATGCCGATGTTAGCCGCCTTTAAAGCAGGGGCGTCGTTAACACCGTCGCCGGTCATCGCCACGACGTGGCCGCGCCCTCTTAAAGCCTTGACGATTTTCAATTTCTGGATAGGTTCGATACGGGCGAACACGGAAACACTTTCAACCTGCGCAGAAAGCTGCTCGTCACTCATCTTGCTGAGTTCTTGCCCGGTGACTGCTTTACCCGGTGGAAGTTCCAGTTGGCGGGCGATAGATTCCGCTGTAATCTTGTTATCGCCGGTAATCATGATAACCTTGATACCTGCCTCCCGGCACAATCTTATTGCTTCTCTAGCTTCTTCACGGGGCGGGTCGGCCATGCCGGAAAGGCCTACCAACACCATATTATCGAGGATATGCTTCTCTTCAATGTCATCCAATTCAACGGGAAGGTCGACATACGCTGTAGCAATGACCCTCATGGCTTCTTTGGCCAGGGCATCATTAGCATCGATTATCAATTGCTTTTCCGCGTCGCCCAACGGAATGCAGGATTCTCCCCGGCAGATGTGCCGGCTTAAAGCCAGGATTTTCTCCGGGGCGCCCTTCACGTACGCCCGTTTTCTATCGTCGCTGTGATGCAGGGTAGTCATATACAGTTTTTCACTCTGAAAAGGTATTTCATCGATGCGCGGGAAATCTTTATTCAGTTTTTCGCGTTCCATACCGGCTTTAGCGGCGGCTACTACCAGGGCGCCTTCGGTCGGGTCGCCGAAAATACTGTAATGACGGTCGTCATCCAGCGTTAAAGACGCATCGTTGCAGAGAGCGCCTATTTTTAAATGCAGGTCAAGCGCCGGGTCTTTTACCGGATCGATTTTTTGTCCGTCAACCAGAAAATCGCCTTGAGGCGCGTAGCCTTCTCCGGTTACTTCAATCCACCGTCCGTCCAGGTAGATGCGCCTGACCGTCATCTGGTTCATCGTAAGCGTACCCGTTTTATCCGAGCAGATGACCGTGGCCGAACCCAGTGTTTCTACCGCCACAAGTTTACGCACGATAGCGTTGCGGCGCGCCATGCTCCTCATGCCGATAGACAGCACCACGGTAACAACAGCAGGGAGGCCTTCCGGTATAGCAGAAACAGCGGCGGCAACCGCCAGCAGGAATATTTCCAGCCATTCCATGCCTTTAACCAGGCCGACGACCACCAGCAGAACACAAACACCAATAAACAAGATGATTAAATAGCGGCTCACTTTAGAAATGCTTTGCTGTAAAGGGGTTTTTTCCGGTTTAACATCCTGGAGTTCACCGGCTATCTTGCCCATCTCGGTGCCCATACCGGTAGTCACGGCAACGGCAGTAGCCCGGCCGTAGGTGGTAATAGTGCCCATAAACACCATGTTCTTACGTTCAGCTACGGTTAAATCACCCGGAAGAGCGCGCAGCAGCTTATCCACCGCCACCGATTCGCCGGTCAGAGTGGCTTCGTTCACTTTAAAGTTCGATACTTCCAGCAGCCTGGCATCCGCTGAAATTTTATCTCCTGTTTCCAAAAGTAAAATATCCCCGGGGACGATTTCACGGGACGGCACCATTTTCAGGACGCCGTCGCGCCGGACGCGTGTCTGCGGAGCTGCCATTTTCATCAGCGCTTCCATCGCTTTTTCCGCATTGGTTTCCTGGATAAATCCGATGATAGCATTGAGTAAAAGAACGCCGATGACCACATAAGCATCGGTGTAATGGCCGACCGCAAACGATATCGCCACAGCGACAAGCAGCACATAAATAAGAGGGCTCATGAACTGCTGGAGAAAAACAAGCACCGGCGAGGTTTTTTTCTTTTGTTCCAGCAAATTGGGGCCGAAGTGACGCAGCCGCGATTCAGCCTCGGCTGCAGTCAGGCCGTGCCGCTTTGATTGTAATTTTTCCAGAGCACTTTCAGGGCTGAAGTTGTACCACTGTTCGCTCATATCGTAAAAACCTCACCGGGATAGAATTGCCTGTTTTATTTCATTCGATAACGAAACTTCCTGCACCCGGCCGCCAAGCTGCACGCTGTCCTTGAGTACTTTTACCTTTACGACACCGCCCTCTTGAGAAGCCTGGTAGCCCGTCAGACTATCCTTTTTAAGAATAGCGCTCCAATAAGGTCCTAACGCGCAATGCGCCGAGCCGGTCACCGGATCTTCAGCTATACCGATAGCAGGCGCAAAGAAACGGGATATAAAATCATATTCCCTGCTTTCTGATTTTGCTGTGATAATAATACCGCGTGTTTTTATCTTTTTCAAATTCTTGAAGTCGGGCGCGAGATTCTTTACCGTATCCGCCGTATCAGTCACCAGGAAGTAATCAAAGCGCGTCCGTCCGGTATAAAGCGGTGCAAAACCGAAATACTCCCTGAAGTCATGTTCACACTGACTGACTTCGGTTATTTTTTCCCGGGGGAAGCCCAGTGTAATAAAGTCGCCGTCCGATTGCGCCGTCAGGCTGCCGCTTTTACTTTGAAAACGGATTTCATCCCCGGCTTTTACATATCCCTTGTTACACAATATAAAGGCGGACGCCAATGTGGCATGACCGCACAAATCCACCTCGCTGCCGCCGCGTGTGAACCACCTCAGTTGAAAAACTTCACCTTCCTGAACGAGGAAAGCAGTCTCGGGTAAATTCATTTTAACGGCTACCCGGCAGTAAAAATCATCATCTCCCGCTTGCGGCAGCAGGCACACGCCAGCCGGATTTCCCCGGCAGCCCTTTTCAACAAATGAATTAGCCCGGTATAGCTGCAATTCAGTTATTGCTTTTTCAATCTTCATTTCATTTCATTTTTAATTAGTTCTTTGACAGTCTGGTTACCGCTGGCGGGCGGGTAATATTTAAGGTAAGCGTTGAAGTTAGGGTCCCTGCCCAGGTCGGACATCGTCTGATTGATGCCCTTCGCCAGGGGCATGTCCGCAGTAAACAGGTTGCCCATCAGGTCGAGTACGGCACTATCAACGTAATCCAGGCTGACCACAGTGCTCCAGCCGATATACGCCGAGGCCCCTTTTTCAATAAATATCTTCGGCATATCCTCATAGTAATAACTTTCACATCCCATCATTATCACCACGGTATCCTCGAAGCGGCCTTCAGCGCCCTTTATAAATGCGGAATTGACGGCGAATACCAGCGGTATTTTATCGGACATCAGCGCGCTGGACACTTTATCGGTCAGTTGGTCGGTAATGTATCTTACCGTGGTATAGTTTTCCGCGGTGAAAAGGTAAGTGGTCTCCATCGCTTTCGCTGCCCCGCCCTGGATGTTCATCAACAGACCGGAATGCACTCTGAAGATAATGAGCTTGTATCCCATGGAAGGCAGCTTGCGGTAAAAATCCACGGTAATTTCGCTGCCCTGCCATAAATCTACGGCAAAGCCGTAAGATTCAAGGAGACCGGCGGCTTCACCGATAAACGATGAATCAGGTTCTAAAAGATAAAGCTGGTCGATAATGGCAGCTCTTTCGAGAGCGCCTTCCAACTGTTGAGTATCGCCGCATCCCGCCGGCACGGCAAGTAACGTAACTAAAGCTATAACAATCGTGAATATTTTCAGATGATATCTCATAATTATAATATGAGTATAAAAGACTCCGGGTATTTTCTCAATAACGGCCGCCCGCTTTCCCGTTTTATCTGCAAACAATTGTGCAGACAATGTAAATTATGGTACAATTTGCATGTAGATATGAATTTTACCCTGATTGCGTAACATATTGACATTATCTTATTCCATTTGGTATTAATATTTTAGTATCTTTTGTTGTATTAAGTTGATGAATAAAGTAAAAACCCCGCAATTGCTTTCCGGGAACGAAGCCCTGGCGCTAAGCGCGTACCACGCAGGCGTTCAGGTGGCGGCCGCTTACCCCGGCACACCCAGCACCGAAATACTGGAAAACCTGTCCCGCTTCAAGGACATCCACGCAGAGTGGGCCACCAACGAAAAAGTGGCCATGGAAGTAGGTATGGGCGCTGCATATACGGGCGCCCGCGCCATGGTATCCATGAAACATGTCGGTCTGAATGTGGCCAGTGATCCGTTCATGGCGGCTTCGATAACAGGCATCGTCGGCGGACTGGTGGTCATCACCGCGGACGACCCGCAGATACACAGTTCCCAGAACGAGCAGGACAACCGGCACTATGCCCGCCTGGCCAAGGTGGCGATGCTGGAACCATCCGACAGCCAGGAAATCTACGACCTCATTCCAGCCGCATTCGATATCAGCGAGCAGTTCGATACGCCGGTGCTGTTCCGCACCACGATGCGTATCGCACACTCAAAATCCGTCGTGGATGTGAACCGCTCGCGCACGGTTAAAAACGCGCAGCCCGCTTTCCATTTTAATGTGCAAAAATACGTCATGCTGCCGGTCAACGCGTTACCGCGCCACGGCATGGTGGAAAAGCGCATCCTCAAGCTGGCGGAGTTCTCGGAGATTTTCCCGTTTAATAAAATAACCTGGGGCAAACGCGATCTGGGCATAGTGACCAGCGGCGTGGCCTATCAATACGCCAGGGAGGTTTTCCCGGAAGCATCATTCCTGAAACTGGGCATGACCTGGCCGCTGCCGAAGAATTTAATTAAAAAATTCGCCGAAGGCGTAAAGCGCCTCATCGTTATTGAAGAGCTCGACCCGTTTTTACAGGACAACATCCAGGCGATGGGCATCAAGGTAACGGGTAAAGAGTTCATCCCGCTGATAGGAGAATTAAATACACGCATCGTCACGGATAATTGCGTCGGCGCCGGATTACTGCCGGAATCCGAAACCGTTAAAGTCATTCCGCAAGCCACCGGCATGCCGCGGCGTCCTCCCCTTCTTTGCCCGGGCTGTCCGCATACAGGCATTTACTCCGTTTTAAACACCATCGGCCAGCGTTCAAAGTTGCTGGATGCTAAAGAGCCGCAGGAACCGAAGCTGATTATCGCCGGAGACATCGGCTGCTATACGCTGGGCGCTTACCCGCCGCTTAACGTCCTCGATACCACCGCCTGCATGGGCGCGGGCATCGGGCAGGCATTAGGCATGGAAAAAGCGGGGGTAAAAAGTAAAATCGTCGCCGTCATCGGCGATTCCACTTTCATGCATTCCGGTATTACCGGCCTGATTAACGCCTTATACAATCAGGGCACTATCACGATATTGATTTTAGATAACCGCACCACTGCCATGACCGGCCACCAGGAACACCCCGGCACCGGCCTGACCGCCCAGAGCGAGCCAACTTTTGCTGTAGACATTGAAAGCCTGGTCAAGGGCATCGGGGTCAAGGATGTGAAAGTAATCAACGCGTTCGATATTAAAGCGCTGCGGGCTGGTGTGAGGGATTCACTGGACAGGCCGGAAGTTTCCGTCATCATCGTGCGCGGCAATTGCGCCGTCAGGGTAAAGAAGAGGGCCAACCCGCGCGCTGTGGACACAGAAAAATGCACGCAGTGCGGCACGTGCCTGCGCCTTGGCTGTTCGGCGATACAGACTGCTGAAGACGGTAAGGTGTCTATCGATGCGGCGCTGTGCGCCGGTGATATCTGCACCATCTGCGAGCAGCTTTGCCCGCAGAAAGCGATTTCCGGTCCGGCTAAGAATTAGTATAAGTTATTATTAGTGTGTCATTCTGAGCGTAGAAAGGCATCATAAAGGTTGGTTACTTACCCCTCACCTTAATCCGACTGCGAGTCGGCCCTCTCCCTCAAGGGGAGAGGAAACGGGAAAAGGAACCAAAAGCGCCGTTTTTCGCAGGGATGACAACGTAGAGAAAAAATGATGAAAAAGATGGACTTGCTTGTAACCGGCGTGGGGGGACAAGGGGTTGTCCTGGCCAGCGATATCATTGCGGAGACAGCCATTGCCGCCGGTTTTGATGTTAAGAAGACGGATACCCTCGGCATGGCGCAGCGCGGCGGCAGCGTGGTCACTTGGATTCCCGCCCCCGATTTGTTTTACTTATACGGGATAGGCTGCGCGGGTATGAACCTGATCAAAATCCCCCTTGTATTCCCCCTTTTAAAAGGGGGAAGGGAGGGAACGGATTACTGCGCTAAACCATTACGCTCCCGCCGTTAACCACGATGTAATGGCCGGTAATAAAGTCGGAGTCAGACGAGGCTAAAAAGACGGCGGTGCCGGGCAAATCCGAAGGCTCCTCGCGGCGCTTGATGGCCTGCATATCGATGGTAGCATCGAACGCTCCCTTGTTACCGTCCTGGCCAAGGCTCGCTTCCGTGGCGGTAAAACCGGGCCCGATACAATTAACGTTAATGCCGGAGGGACCTAAAGCACGCGCCAGAGCCTGCGTCATGGCATAAACAGCGGCCTTGGAGCAAGCGTAAGCCAGAAGGTTGACAGCGCCGGGCACCTTGAATACATCCGAGGCGATGTTGATAATCTTGCCTTTGCCCGCCTTGACCATGAGAGGGCCGACAGCTTTACAGCAAAGGTATGTGCCTCTAACGTTAATCTCGAACATGCGGTCCCAGTCATCGACCGTCCAGGCGTCCCAGGATCTCCGGCTGACGCCGTAGTAAAGAGCCGCGTTATTGAGCAGGATATCCACTTTACCATAGAGTTTTTGAACCTGTTCAGCCATATTCTGCGTGTCTTTTTCGCTGGAGATATCGGCCAGCATGGCGGCGGCGGTACCGCCGCCGGCTTTAATCTCTTTAGCGGTAGATTCAGCGCGCTCCAGGCTGATATCAGGCAGGAGCAGCTTAGCCCCTTCCGCGGCGAACCGCAGCGCGAAAGCCTTACCCAGTCCGCGCCCGGCCCCGGTGATGATAGCAACTTTATCCTTTAGTATGGGCGACATATCTACCTCCTTGATGGAAAAATGTACTGCCTATTTCAGGGCTTTAATTAATTCCGCTGTATCCGTTACCCAGCCGAACACATTCCTTACGGTCCACATAGTGGCTGCCTGGATAAAGTCCGGGCCGGTGTTGGCGCAGGCGTCGCTGACCAAAACGGGAAAATACTCGTGGAAAAAAGAATCCCGTAATGTAGATTCCACGCAGACGTTCGTGGCAACCCCGGTAAAAACAAGGTGTTTGATGTTGAATGTTCTCAAGACGGAGTCCAGGTTGGTGTTAAAGAAGCCGCTGAACCGGTTCTTATTGATAACGATATCCTCCGGCAGCGGTTTCAACTCGTCGATGATTTCGGCATCCCACGAACCTTCAATGAGATATTTGTGCCTGTGCTCGGGATTCTTCCTCGCCATCTCACGCCCTTTTTCCTTCCAGTAGTTAGGAGACTCCGGGCCGCCGGCATCAGCGAGGTCGGCACGGTAAACCATCCTCAGGTAGATGACTTTAATGCAGGCACGGTGAAAGGCCGCGATTATCCGTTCGTTGTTGGTGATGGCGCACCCGGCCCTGCCTTCGTCCAACATCCCCATGACATCAAACAAGCCGCCCTTTTTTAAAAAGGCGTTCTGCATGTCCACCACGATGAGGGCAGTTCTCGTGGTATCCAGTTTGACAGCTTCCGGCTGAGCCTGGAGAGTAACTTCCATCGCTTCTCCTTTACCTATCTCAACCGTGATTTTACATCTATGACACGGCGGCGTCAATTAGCAGTCCCCGTGGTACTACCTGCTTTTGGTGTCTCTTACCTATCCCCTTGTTCCCCTTTTCCAACCAGAGGCATTTACAGACAACCAGAAATATTTTCAGGTTGGAAAGGGGAGCCAGAAAGAGAGGGGCTGCGCCCCTCTCCGCAGGCTACTCCGCTTATAAGTACATAGTATTTAATAACGGGCAAGTTTAAAGGAAGTTCATAATCAATACACGTAAGGAACCATATGCAAACGGAACCGTCCATATATAGTTGTTCTAGGACAAGTAACACAAAGACACGCTCGATTTACACCTAAAAAAGCCAGGTTTGACATTCAATAGAGTGCGCTGTAATCTGGAAATGGAAAATATTATCAGAATGCTTCATTTATACTATGGAGGTGGACATGGCACACGGTTTCATGGGTAAAATCCTCTGGGTCGACCTTTCCAAAAAACAAATCAGGGAAGAGGGGCTCGATGAAAAAACGGGGCGTGATTTCCTGGGCGGCTACGGCCTGGGCGCCAAAATCATCTTCGACCGGCAGAAACCCGGCGTCGACCCGCTGGGGCCGGACAATATCCTGGGGCTGGTGACGGGGGTACTGACCGGTACGCCGGCGCTCGGCGGCTCGCGGTATATCATGGTGGGCAAATCGCCGCTTACCGGCGGCTGGGGCGATGCCAACTCCGGCGGGAACGTAGGCCCGGCGTTAAAATTCGCCGGATACGACGCCGTATTCTTTACCGGAAAGTCAGATAAACCCGTTTATCTCTTTATCGATAACGGCAAGGCGGAGATAAAAGACGCCTCAAAAATATGGGGCAAAGACACCTTCGAGACGGAGGATATTTTGAGAGCCGAGCTGGGCAAAGACGTCGAGGTTGCCTGCATCGGCCCGTCCGGTGAAAAGCTGGCCCTCACTGCCGCGGTGATGAACAACAAGGGGCGGGCGGCGGCGCGTTCCGGACTGGCCGCGGTCATGGGCTCCAAGAAGCTCAAGGCCATCGCCATGAAAGGCAAGATGAAAGTGCCCATGGCCGATGAGCAAAAAGCGAACGATATGAGGAAAGACCACCTTACTAAAATGAGGCCGGGCGCCAAATTCATAGGTGACTTCGGTACGCCCGGTATCTTCATTCCGTGCGTAGAATCAGATGACGCGCCGTGCAAGAACTGGGACGGTGTGGCGGTAATCGATTTCCCGCAATATAAAGACCTGGGAGGCGATCCGACGATTGCCCTGCAGGAACGTAAATACGGCTGCTGGCATTGCCCCATCGCCTGCGGCGGGCATATGAAAGCCAGTACCGGAGAATTTAAATACGAGGCCGGCGCACATAAGCCCGAGTATGAAACCCTGGCCATGTTCGGCAGTAATCTGCTTAACGACGATCTTGAATCAATAATCAAGCTCAACGATATCTGCAACCGCGAAGGTCTGGACACAATATCGGCCGGGGCTTGTGTAGCTTTTGCCATTGAGTGCTATGAAAACGGCATTATCACCAGGAAAGACACCGACGGCTTGGAGATGACGTGGGGCAACACTAAAGCCATCGTGGCTTTGACGGAAAAGATAGCCAAACGCGAAGGCTTCGGCAATATCCTCGCCGACGGTGTGAAAATCGCCGTGGAGAAAATCGGTAAACGCTCCGAGAAATACGCAATGCACGTGGGCGGGCAGGAAATCGCGGCGCACGACTCGCGCGGCGGGCCCGGTTTCGCCATCGGCTACGGGGCAGAGCCCACGCCCGGACGGCACACACAAAGCGGAGAGGGGCCGTTTCCGCCCGGTGTGATGATCGCACCTCCCGGCTTTGACCGCAGCAGCTACAAGGGGCGCGGAGAATACCACAAGCGCGGCGCTTGCATGTGCGAGGTCTATAACGCCGCGGGCTTATGTATGCTCGTCTTCGGGGACGGCTACGGCCATGTCGACCAGTTCGTTGAAGCGATGCGAACTATAACCGGCTGGGATGTAACCATGGACGAGCTGCTCAAGACCGGCGAAAGGATTTACAATATACGGCTGGCCTTCAACGCCCGGGAGGGGCTAAAAGTCCCGTTCGTACTTCCGGACAGGATGATGGGTAAACCGCCCAAGAAGGTCGGACCCCGCGCCGGTATAACCATAGACAAGGATCTGAACGACGAATATCTTGAAGCGATGGGGGTGGACTTAAAATCCGGCAAACCGGGCAAGAAGAAGCTGGAAGAACTCGGCATGGCGGATGTAGCTAAAGCGCTCTATAATAAGTAAATATTCTAAGAGTACAAGAATTATACGAGGCCTCCTGAAAAGGAGGCCTCGGTCATTTTGTGAATCAGTTCGACAGATGATATAATACGGGCGGTATTTTATTTGTGTATTACCGGGGGTAATTATGGCCGAAGAATTCATGATAGCTAAAGACCTCCAGAAAAGTTTCAATGATTTTAAGGCCGTCAACGGGGTTTCCTTTTCCATTTACAAAGGGGAAATCTTCGGCCTGCTCGGCCCGAACGGTGCCGGGAAAACGACCACCATCCGCATGCTGGCCACCGTCCTGAAGCCCGACAGCGGCGAAATTACAATCGGCGGACATACAATGAGCAATGAAGCCCCGGCTATCCGCAACATCATCGGCGTGTGCCCGCAGGAACTGGCGCTTTATGAAGACCTATCCGCCGTGGAGAATATGGTCTTCTTCGGGCGGATGGCGGGGATGAACAGCAAAGACGCCCGCGAACAGGCTATGGTCAATCTCAAGCTGATGGGGCTGGAAGAGCGGGCAAAAGGTAAAGTAGCCAAGTTTTCCGGCGGCATGAAGCGCCGCATCAATTTGGCCATCGCCCTGATGGGAAAGCCGGAATTACTTTTCCTGGACGAGCCGACCGTAGGCATCGACCCGCAGTCCCGCAATAATATCTACGAGAACATAAAAGGTCTTCAGCAGAAGGGCATGACCGTCCTGTACACGACGCACTACATGGAAGAAGCCGACCACCTTTGCCAGCGCGTAGCAATCATGGACGGCGGCAAGATTATCGCGATGGATACGCCGCATCAATTAAAATCGCAGCTGGGGGACCCGGAAAAAGTAACCCTGGAGGACGTGTTTTTAAAGCTGACCGGACGAAGTTTGCGAGACTAAATGTCATTCCGGGGGGAACGAAGCGACGAAGAATCACGTCCCGTCTTTCGGATACGAGATCCTTCGCTATGCCCAGGATGACAAGTAAGTAAGTTAAATATGAAAAGAGCTTTATTTATCACCCTGAACGAAGTGCTCCTGTATATCCGGGACAAGGGCGACCTTGCCTTCAGTATTCTGCTGCCCATCGTGACCTTCGGGCTGATGTACGGGGCTTTCGGGGGGGATTCTTTTTTCGAGGCCACCGCCCGAATCGTGGATGAAGATAAAGGCGTCTACTCTACAATGCTTATCAGGCAACTTGATGAAGTGGACGGCATCAGCATCGAAGAACTGACACTGGAACAAGCCGAAGCCAAGCTGGACAGGTCCGACATAACGCTGGCGCTCTACATCCCGGCCGGGTTTTCAGATACGCTGGCGAATGGCGGCAAGGCCGAGCTGGTATTTTTACAGCGCGGTAACGGCGGGCAGGAGGGCCAGATACTGGCGAGCATTATCCGCAGCCTCGCAGAAGGCATTAACCAGCAATTCCAGATAAACCACCAGGTAACGGTTAACCTGAAAGATACCGCAATTTCTCAAGAACGTATCAGGATTACAGTACAGCAAAAGCTGGACGAAGCGCGGCAGCAGCCGGCAGTGAACGTGAAAGAAGAGATAACCGGTGACAGCCCCGACTTCATCCTCCAGTTCATACCGGGTATCGTTACCATGTATGTCCTGTTCGCCCTCACTTTAAGCGCCCGGGCTATCGTCGAGGAGCGCAAGAGAGGCACGTTGGAGCGGCTTTTAACCACCCGCCTCAGCGCCGGGGAGTTGTTCTTCGGCAAGTTTTTGGCCAGCATCGGCCGGGGTTTTGTCCAGACCGTTATCCTGATGGCTCTGGCGTACGCCGTATTCCAGATATTCACGCCGCTTTCTTTCCTGGCGTCGATACTGGTCGTGCTTGTTTTCGCGGCGGCGGCGTCAGCGCTGGGCATGATAATCGCCTCGGTTTCCCGTTCCGAAGACGCGGCGGTGTGGATAGGCGTTGTATTTACGATGGCGATGACCATGCTGGGCGGCACCTTCTTCGCGGTGGAGGAAGGCACCGTGCTGGACACGATAAGTAAATTCTCACTCAATACTTACGCTAATGAAGCTATCAAGACGGTAATCAACGGCAACGGTTCACTGGCCGGAACAGGGGAGGCCTTTATCTTCATGGGGGCGGTCGTAGTAGCCGGGCTGGTTATCAGCCGGCTTGTCTTCAGGGCTGTGGAGGGGGGTAAATAAGACATGATCCAAATGCAGCGCGTCTGGCTTATCGCGGTGAAAGACCTGAAAATATTCCTGAAAGACCGCGGCGCAGCGTTTTTCTTTATCATTTTCCCCCTGATGTTCATTGTCCTTTTCAATGTCCTGCTGAAGAACGTCGGCGGAGAAGACACACGGCTGGAGCTGCACCTGGCCACGCAGGAAGCGGCGGGCAGTTTGAGCTACCAGATACTGGACGCGATGGAAACAAAGGATGAATCTCTCCTTAAACCCGGCGACCCGAAAATTGTCTGGGAGAAGGATTATGCCGCCGCCCGGCAGGCTGTGGCGGATGAAAAATTGGGCGGTTTCATTACTTTTCAGGCTGATTTTACACAGGCTCTGACCGGAGGCAAAACTACAAGCCTGGATATTTATGCCAATGCCGGAAGCGTTAATACCAGGGCGGCGTTGAACGGACTGGCCGGAGCCATTGCTTCACAGATTAACACGCACCGGGTAGTTATCGAGGCCAGCATTGCCTTGATGATCGAAGGCGGCGCGCTCTCGCCGACCGACACGGCCGGCATTAGCCTGGCGGCACAGCGCATGATGCAGGAATACTTTACCGGCAGCGACGGGGAATCCTACCTGACATTCAAAACGGAAAAGTTTGGCGAGGTGGAGGCGGAAAACCCGTCCAACTTCGTAATGCCGGGTTACCTGGTGATGTTCGTCTTTTTTGCGTCCGCCGTCATGGCGGAATCAATTGTCAAAGAACGCAAGAACAACACGCTGGAGAGGCTGCTGGCGAGTTCGGTCAGGAGAGAAACGATATTGGGCGGTATATTTACCGGTTCAGTCATCCGGGGGCTGGTGCAGATAGCGATATTCTGGGGCGTGGGTATTTTAGCGTTCAGGGTGGATATGGGGCTTTCACCGCTGGCGGTGATAATCCTTTCTATCCTGATGGTAATCATGTCCTCGGCCTTCGCTTTGATGCTGGCAACGCTGGCCCGGACGCAGCGCAGCGCCGGTTCCCTGGCGGTTATCACGTCACTGGTATTGGCGCCCCTGGGCGGGTGCTGGTGGCCGCTGTTTCTTTACCCGCAGTGGCTGCAGAACATCGCAAAAGTCACGCCGCACGCCTGGGCGACGGACGGCTTTAACAAGTTGATGGTCTTCGGGGCTGATTTCAGCGCGGCGGTACCGGGCATAATAGCGCTGCTGGTCTTTACGGCGGTCTTCGGCCTGATAGCGGCGTGGCGTTTCCGCACCTGCGCCTAGTGAAGAGGCTGTCAGGGAATCTTTGAATAAGCCTTTCCCCGACCTCACTTTCTGTCTCCCCAACTACGTTAAAACTTCGATTGGCAAGCCTCTCCGTTTACATCCTTCGACAGGCTCAGGATGAGCGGGTGGGGGCAAAAAATGGTTCGACGGCGAAAAGGCTTTTAACAACTTACGAGGCGTTGTTCAGAAATTTGTTAGTTATTGGATATGGTATAGTATTCGGTACTGCCGACGATGGTCTTGCTGCGCACGGATAGAATGAAATATACCAGGTTCCAGAAGTCCTGGCCCGAATACATGTGAAGGGTTACCCTTTCATCTTTCGGAACGAAAATATTATCGGTCCAGAGGATTTCAAATGTATCAATATCCACGCCGATGTGACTCGTGCCGGGGTATGAAGACGAGTTCCAGACGTTATATTCCGGACTATTATCATTGGAAAGAAACATGGATGCACCGGATGTCTGACCGACAATCCGTACGCAGTCGGTGGTCTCATCCCAACTATTTGCCGCACTAGGCAGATCAGTATCGTATAACCAGGCGTCGCCTTCACCGACGAACACCGTTAGCCTGGCGGCTATTGTCTCAAGAATGTTGCCGTCCTTGTCCTTAATAGGGTCCGGAATTACAAAGCCGGTGATTTCACCTCCCGGTTCCTCGTCGTAGTCGAAGTCAAGATCGGAGTATTGCGGATTGACGGAGAACACGTCATACAAATAAAGGTAGTGGCCGGCTGTATCAGGGCTGAAATAGACGATGATAAGCGACCAGCCGGCGTAAGAAACGTGCGTGCCGGTGTTGGCGGTCACCCCGCCGACGGTATATTTGGCGTTGCCGGTGTGATGCTCTTCACCTTCTACTTCCGGATACTGCATAACAAGATCGGTAACGTCCTGGCGACAGGCGTAGGAAAACCCGTCCCACGCTATATTCAGGAGTACGGAGGAATCGGAGGCTTCAATTTCTCCGGGGCCTGATTGAGGATCTCCGCTGCCGTCGAGGTAGACCTGCTCATCGTCAATGGCGAACGTGACGGAACTGTCTACGGGCAGGTATTTAAAGGAAATATCATCGAGGATTAAAAATTCATTGTAGCTGTCAAAATTAAAGGTAAAGCGTGCTTTAAAGGTACTGGTAGCATATTCATCAGGTATAATATATCCGTCAGGACTCGTCGGGCCGTCATCGCTGAAAATTTTAAAATTTTCACTCCAGGTGCTGCCGCCGTTACCGGAAAAAGCAATATAGAGGGCGTCATCTCCCTCTAGTGTGCCGCTTTCGGTCTGTTCCCAGGTGAGCGCGACTTTACCCCCGTAATAATAAGAGCTTAAATCGATTCTTTTTTTAAAGGTAATGGTTTTTTGCGCAGAGGTAGATTAGCTTGAGCCGGTACCCTTGAATTGACCTGCGTTTAGTATCCAGCAGCTAAAATTCACCTCAGCGTTTACCAGCTGCAAAATGCAGGTGCATCTTAAAGTATAGTCTCTGTACTCACAGGTGTCAAGCCTGACGCACTCAACCCCTTACGCTTAAGGCCCTTATGCGTAAGGCTTACGCTTTAGGAGGTAATGCGGCCTGCCTCTTGCGGAATGCTTCCAGGTACCTGCGTCCAAAGCGGTCGCGTCCCATCACGAGGTCGGCGGAAAGCACTGCCGGCAGCACTTTGGCCGCGTCGGCGATAAGTGCGGTTCCTCCCGCGTCTATCACCATTGCTACCCAGGCGCTGTTCAGTATCGCCCGGTCGGGCATGCCGAAGGAAATATTGCTCAGCCCCATGGTCATATTCAGTCCCAGTTCCGCGCGTATCTGGCGGAGAGCGGCCAATACGTCCTTGCCGGACTTCGGTTCCGCGCCGATAGAATATGCCATCACGTCGATGATGATATCTTCTTTCGGGATACCGATTTTCGCGGCAGCCTCGACGATTTTATAAGCCACGGCTACACGGCGTTCGGTCGATTTCGGAATACCTTCATCATCCTGCGCCAGTCCCACCACTGCTGCGCCGTACTCCTTGATTAACGGCAGGACGCGCTCGAGGCGGTGCTTCTCACCGCTCACGGAGTTGACCAGCGCCTTGCCTTTCCATACTTTCAGACCGGCTTCGAGAGCCGCGATGTTCGGGCTGTCGATGCAGACGGGGATATCGACGGTATCCATGATTACTTTCAATGCTTCCGGTAGCAGTTTCACATCGTCCACGCCGGGGGTGTTAACGTTGCAATCGAGAATCGCGGCGCCGGCGGCTGCCTGCTCCAGAGCTTCCTTCTTCACGAGGGAAAGGTCGCCTGCCTTCAGGGCTTCGGCCAGTTTCTTCTTGCCGGTGGGGTTAATGCGTTCCCCGATGATAACCGTCGGACGGTCGTAAGAAATGATGACTTCCTTGGTTGGTCCGGATACTTTGGTGTCCATATGTTCCTCTCCTATTTCTTTTTAGGGTAAGTATCAAATATCAAGTAACAAATTCCCCCAACTCTTTATTATATCTTTTTTCTTTGATACTTGTTCCTGTTACTTGAGATATTTTTATTTGTAAACGCCGTATTCCTTGGCGGCGTCCATCATCGCATGTAGATTATTAATATCGCCTTTATCAATACTCGCTGATGCGCTCAAAATATATCCTCCGCCCGGGGCGCAGGTCTCGATGAGCTTGCGGCAGCCTTCTTTTACATCTTTTGCTGTGCCCGTGACCATAACAGAAACAGGCAGGTTGCCGATAATGCAGGATACCTTGCCCACGGTCTTTTTTGCCAGGGCCATATCCATGTACTCGAAATACCACATCACGCCGCTCCTGGGCATATCGCTTATAATCTCGAGGCGCGGTATGTAGTTGCCCTCGGCAAAAGGCATCGGCACCAGCCCTTCATTAATCATGCCCAGCAGGACTTTTTTCAGGCTCGGCCAGTAGAAGGTTTCGAACGCTTTCTGGGACATGAAAGTTTTATCGCCCTTGTGCAGCGGCATCATAATAACCGGTGACATCGCCGTTTCAGCGCTTTTAACCGCATCATCGATAACGATAGGCGTGATCCTGTCTATCGCTTCAAGGATTTTATCCGGCTGCCGGAACATGTCCATGACGATGCCGTTAGTGCCGCGGCACATATCGGCCAGCATATCGAAAGGCGCGCCCGATAGACCGCCGGAAAAAGGAGCGTAACCGGCCTTAATTGCAGTGCGCGAAACCTCGGCTACGGCTTTGCCCCATTTTGCTATTTCATCGCCGGCTTTCATTATCGTTTTCAATGACTCCTGGATTTCCGGGTTGCCGAAAACGGCGAGATAGAAAATCGGTATACCGATAAACGGCGTCAAGTGGGGCAGCTTCGCTAACGGCTCGAAGGCTTTGGCCTCACGGGGCATGAAAGTCCGCAGCCAGAAATCGGTCGGGTCTTTGATGAGCTTATCGTATTCGTCGGCTTTAATATATTCGCCCTCGACGAACTGGTACATCGGTACATCATCTGCGATGCCGTGTCCCGGCCATTTATGTATCTTGTGGCCTATTATCTCCAGCGCCGGCGCGGGAAGCACCAGCCCCGGTCCGGCGAAGGTATCCATATCGCCGAAATCTCTCATGAATTTAAGCCAGGAATCGCGCTGCTTGTCATAGTCGTACATAACCGTTTTCAGGTCGTACCCGGCATGATAAGCGGGGAAATAACCCGTCGGCAGCATACACGGCACGCGGTCTCCTTCCTGGAGCTTGATAGCATTGACAAGACGGGTTATCCGTGCCTTATATTGTTTTTCGGCTTCCGGGCTGTCAAATTCGACTCCTGGAGCGTTTAGCCACCTTTTAAAGCGCTCTTCGCGCCGCTGCTCCGGTGTTAATTCCTTCCAGTTCATTACGCTGTCCATATATTCTGCCTCTATAGTGCTATTTATATCGGCCGTATTCCTCAACGGCCTCCATCATCACGTGGAGGTTCTCAGCCTTGCACTTATCGACGCTGGCACCGCCGCTCAGGATATAACCACCGCCGGGGGCGCAGGCTTCGATGAGCTCCCGGCACCTGTCTTTAACCTGCTGTTTTGTGCCGGTGATGATAATCGAGGCCGGCACATTCCCGACGATGCAGGAAGTGTTACCCAGTATCTTTTTCGCTTCTTTCATATCCGTCTGGTCGAAGTACCAGACGACACCGCTCCTGGGCATGTCCGCGTAATAATTGAGGCGGCGGTTGTGCTTACCCTCGGCGAAGGGGAAAGGCACCAGCCCTTCATTAATCATGGCCAGGAGCATTTTCTGGTAGGTCGGCCAGTAGAATTTCTCAAACTGCTTATCGGACATGAAAACGTCATCGCCCTTGTGCAGGGGCATGCTCACCAGCGGGCAATCTATTCTATCCGCGGTTTTAATGACATTCTCAATCATCTGAGGTGTAATAGCTTCAACATACCGGATTATTTTTTCCGGCTGGCGGAACAAGTCGATGGAGATACCCTGCGTGCCCCGCAGAAAGTCGGCCAGGGTATCAAAAGGGGCGCCTCCCATGCCGCCGCGTACGTTGGGTAAACCCTGGGCCAGCGCAACCTGGCTGACCTCTTTGACCACCGCCTGCCATTTATCGTATTCCTCACCCAGGTCGATCATTTTCTGGAAAGCCTTGCGTATTTCCGGGTCTGCCAGGACGGCCACCAGCCCCAGGCGGCTGCCCTGGAACGAGCGCAGGGGCGGCAAGCGGTCAAAAGCCTTGAGAAGGCCGATAGTACGCGGCAGATTGTACCGGAAGGTATAATCGGAGGGGTCACTGATAAGCCGGTCATATTCATCGGCTTTCATATATTCCTTTTCGATATGCTGATAATACCAGGCGTCCTCGCTCATGCCGTGGCCGGGCCACATCATGGTCTTGAGGTCTATCGCATCCAGTATGCGGCCGGGAACGACCAGGCTGGGGCCGCTGGCGCTATCCGCGTCCTGGAAATCATGTATATACTTGAGCCAGGCGCGTTTAAGCTTGTCATAATCATACATGATGTCACGGAAGGTAAAGCCCGCGTAATAGGCCGGGAAATAACCCGCCGGCAGCATGCAGGGCACGCGGTCGCCCTCTTCCATCTTGATGGCCTTGATGAACCGGGTGACGCGCGCTTTATAACGGCTTTCAGCTTCTTTAGAGACGAATTTCACATTCTTTGGGGAGAGCCAGCGCTTGAAACGCTCTTCGCGTTTTTCCTGCCAGGTCATATCTTCCCATTTTTTTGTAGTCTCCATCTCGACCCTCCTGAATGCGCCTTATCTCCGGTGCTGCGGCGCATTAGTTACACTTCTCCTGTGAATGCTATTTTTTATATAGACCGTATTCGGACGCTGATTCCTGCATGGCTTTAAAGTTTTCGAATTTGCCATTATCGAGACTGGCGCCGGCAGCCAGGATATAACCGCCGCCAGTTCCGCAAATCTCTATTAGTTTGCGGCAGCTCTCCTTGACCTGCTCAGCTGTGCCGGTTTTCATAACCGAGGTGGGTACATTGCCGACAATACAGCATATGTCCCCAAGGTATTTCTTCGCTTCCGCCATGTCCGTCTGGTCGAACCACCACATGACGCCGCTCCTTGGTGTGTCTGCAATCTGCTTGAGGCGGCGCGTAAACTTACCTTCAGCGAAGGGCATGGGAACGAGTCCTTCGTCAATCAAGGCCATCATAATCTTACGCAGCCCCGGCCAGTAGAACTCTTCGAACTGCTTATCGGACATGAAACTGTCGTCGCCCTTGTGAAGAGCGATAAAGGAGACGGGAGAACTCCCTGTTATGGGCGTGTTTTTAATCCCTGCCAGCGACAGCTTTAGCTGGTGTTCCATGGCCTCATGCAGCTTCTTGGGCTGGCGGTACATATCCATCACAATGCCGTGTGTGCCTCGCAGTAAATCGGCAAAATGGTCGAAGGGCGCGCCGGCTGCGGTGGTATTGAGACCGCGAAAAGTAGGGAGACCGCGTGAAAGCGCGGAAGCATGGATGACCCCCATGGCGGCCATGAACTTCTTCTGTTCGTCGCCGAGGTCTATCAAAACCTGGAAAGTTTTACGTATTTCCGGGTCGGAAAGAGCGGCTATCCAGCTAGCCGGCTGGGCATGGCGCAGCGTCGGCAGCTTGGCGAAGGACTCAAAGAGTTTTGCAGTGCGCGGCAGATTAACCCTGGTAAAATAATCGGATGGGTCGAGCATAAGCTTGTCATACTCATCGGCCTTCATATATTCGCCTTCGTTAATGTTATGCATGGAGGCGTCTTTAGGCAGGCCGAAGCCGGGTATTTTAATGACGTTCGATTGAATCTTTTCAGCGATAGGCCCGGAGTTAATCATACCGGAGGGACTCATGTCCATATCGCCGAAGTCATCCATGAATTTAATATAGGCTTTCTTCAGCTTCTCATAATCATGAGAGCACTGGTAGTAGTCATAGCCGGCGTAATAAGCAGGGAAGTTACCTACGGGCAGCATCACCGGTACGCGGTCGGGCTCCTCCATCTTGATAGCCTTGATAAGCCGGGTAACCCGCTGCTTATAAAGCTTTTCCGCTTCGGGATTGATAAATTTAACGTTCTTGGCAGCCAGCCATGCCTTGAAACGCTCCTCGCGTTTTTCCTGCCAGGTCATATCTTCCCATTTTTTTGTTGTCTCCACGTTCATGTTCTCCTTACAAGTAATTATAGCGGCTTTACCCTAAACGCCATTCTGAGGACTCCCGGTGAAACCAGGGCGAGGAAGAATCCGTTCATTGATTCACGAGGACACGGATCCTTCTCTAAGCTCAGGATGGCAAAGAAGGGCAAAACTCGCTCCAGCTTTTCAGCCCTCTACTACCGGTATTATTTATAAGTACCGTATTCAGCCGCAGCTTCCTGCATCGCTTTCAGGTTCTCGAAATTTCCTGTATCCAGGCTGGCGCCGCCGGCCAGTATATAGCCGCCGCCCGGTGCACAAGTCTCGATAAGCTTGCGGCAGTTCTCCTTGACCTGCGCGACGGTACCGGTTTTAACCACTGACGTGGGCACATTCCCCAGGATACAGGCTACATTACCCAGGTACTTCTTGGCTTGAGCCATATCGGTCTGGTCGAACCACCAGATAACGCCGCTTTTTGGTGTGTCGGTAATCTGTTTCAGGCGGTTGGTATACCTGCCCTCGGCAAACGGCATCGGTACCAGCCCCTCGTTAATCATAGCCATGAAAATTGCCCGTAAACCCGGCCAGTAGAATTCATCGAATTGCTTGTCGGACATGAACGTGTCGTCGCCCTTGTGCAGTGCCATAAAGCAAATGGTGGAGTTTCCTGTCACGGGTACGTTTTTGATCGCGGAAAGAGTTAGTTTAAGCTGGTGATCGATAGCCTCGTGCAGTTTCTTGGGCTGGCGGAACATATCCATCGCGATGCCCCGGGTGCCGCGCAATAAATCCGCGAAGTGGTCGAACGGAGCCCCGGCCATGATGCCCATGCCGCGAAACGCGGGGTAGCCCCGTGAAATCGCCATCATATGAGCCTTCATTGCGATGGATTGATACTTCTTTTGTTCGTCAGCCAGGTCCATTAGTGTCTGGAACGTCTTGCGTATATCGGGATCGGCCAGCGCGTTAATCCACATGGCGCCCTGCATGTTGCGGATAGTGGGGAGTTTCTTAAAAGATTCAAATAGGCCGGTGGTTCGGGGCAGGTTAACCCGGAGATAATAATCGGAGGGGTCCATCATCAGCCGGTCGTACTCATCGGCCAGCATGTATTCGCCCTCGCAAATCTGGTTCATCGTCGCGTTCTCCGGCAAGCCGATGCCGGGTAATTTCGTCACCCTGGACTGCATCGCCTCCGCAATTTTCCCGGAACCGATTATCTGGGGCGAGTACATGTCCATATCACCGAAATCGTCCATGAACTTGATACATGCCTTCAGCATTGCTTCATGATCATACATCATGGCGCGATAGTTAGACCCTGCGTAATAAGCCGGGAAATTACCGGTGGGCAGCATCACCGGCACGCGGTCGGGCTCTTCGAGTTTGATGGCCTTGATAAGCCTGGTTATTCTTTCCTTATACAGCTTTTCCGCCTCGGGGCTGACGAATTTCGCGTTCGGCGGAGAAAGCCATTTCTTAAAGCGTTCCTCGCGTTTTTCCTGCCAGGTCATGTCTTCCCATTTTTTAGCTGTCTTCATTTAAAATACCTCTTTCTTTATAAGTCGGGATAAATATTACTTGTATTCTTTGGCTGCTGGATTGACTCCGGCACGGCAGGCGGTGCAGGTACCCGAAAGAATTGTGACGGGAACGCGGCAGAAAATATCCCTTTTGATGGTCTTCATCAGCAGCGTGGCTTTAAACCGGCATCTTTTTGTTGCCGCAAGGCTGTTAAGTTTCACTCCGGCGGACGAGAGCCGCCGTTTTAGATGCTCTTCGCGTTTTTCTTCACAGGTGAATTCCGACCATTGCTTTACCAAAATTATCCTCTCAGGCATAGCCAAATTGATAGCGCCGGGAATGAAAAAATACCAGATAGTATTAAACAGCTGGTATCTTATTAAGCCGTGATATTATTTATATACGCCGTATTCTTTGGCGGCCGCCATCATGGCGCGCAGATTATCCGGGTTGCCTTTATCTATGTTCGCGCCGCCGGCCAGGATGTATCCGCCGTCTTTACCGCAGACTTCGATAAGTTTACGGCAGTGTTCTTTCACGTCTCTGGGTGTGCCGGTCATCATCAGGGAGGTGGGCACATTGCCGATAATGCAATATTTATCGCCGATTAGTTTCTTGGCCCGGATGATGTCGGTCTGGTCGAAATACCAGGCTACCGAGCCTTTCGGCAAATCCTGGATAACCTCAAGGCGTTTATTATACGCGCCTTCGGCGAACAATACCGGCACAATGCCTTCGTTCACCAATGCCAGGATAACCTTTTTTAAAGCCGGCCAGTAAAATGTTTCAAACTGCTTGACGGAAATGAAGCTGTCGGCGCCTTTGTGCAGCGGGAAAAATATCATCGGAGTGTTAGAGATGTCCGCCGAGCCTATCGCTGAGCTAATTACCAGGGGAATGAGTCTTTCCATTGCCGCCTGGACTTTTTCAGGACGCCGGAATATGTCCATCATGATACCCTGGGTGCCTCTTAACGTATCCCCGAGAGTATCGAAAGGCGCCTTGGCCAGGCCGCCGGCCATACCGGGGAATCCGGCCGCCTGTGACGCCGCGCCTACTTCCATGATTACAGAAAACCACTTCATGCTCTCCCGGCCGGCTTCCAGCAGCGCCTGAAAAGAAGCCTGCACATCCGGTAAACCGAACGGTACGAAACCCATGGTGGCTATTTCCTGGAAGCCCATTAGCGAAGGGATTTTTTGGAATCCTCCAAGAGCGCCGAAGATACGCGGCAAAAATATGCGCAGCCAGAAATCAGACGGATCGTTAATCAGGGCGTCATATTCGTTGGCTTTCATGTACTCGCCTTCGACCGCCTGGTAGGAAGGTACGTTTATATCGAGTCCATGGCCGGGCCACCGGTAAAGCTTATAGTCGGTGATGTCCAGGGCTCTGCCCGGGGGCACCAGGCCGGGGCCCATAAACGTATCGGCATCAAACTCGTCAAGAAATTTCAGCCAGGCCCGTTTGAGCTCGGCATAATCGTACATTACGGTGTGGAGGTTAGTCCCCGCGTAAGAAGCTGCGAAAAATCCCGCCGGCAGGAAAACGGGGACTCTATCCGGCTCTTTTAACTGTAATGCCCTGGTAAGTCTGGTCGTTCTTTCTTTATAAGCCTGGGCAGCCTGCGGATTGGCAAAGTTGACGCCCGGCGGAGAAACCCACCTTTTAAAACGCTCTTCCCGCTTTTCTGCTGGAGAAAGCTCCGACCATTCTTTAACCATACTATTTTACACCGTACCACTGTTTCGAAAGAGACACGGCTGCCATAGCATCTTTACCGTAGGCATCGGCCTTGGCATATTTCCGGACCTCATCGTCCATCTGTCCGCCGCCGATCATGATTTTTATATTTTTCCGTAATCCGGCTTTTTCCAGGGCTTCGACGGTCTCTTTCATCGCGTCAAAGGCCGGAGTAAGGAATCCGCTCAAGCCGAGTACAGGGGCCAGTATTCGTAGGGGCGGGTTTAAAACCCGCCCACCCCAGGTTGAGGAAAGAATTTCAATCCTGCACTGAGCATAGCGAATAGGGTGAGGGTGAATAAGGAATAATGAAGGCTCTATCTTAACCGATTGAAAGTAGAATAATTTGAACAATAATCCTCCCTCCCGCAAACGCTGGTACTCACTCGGCCTGGGCTCGATAATAATCGCCGTGGTCTTCGCCATTTCTACAGCCTGCATGCCGGTGTTGTTCAGTGAAATCGCCAAAGAGCTCAACCTGAACCTCGTCCAGATAGGCGTCGTGTGGGGCTTCGGTTCCATCGCGGGAATAGTGACCATTCCGGCAGCCGGTTTTATCGCCGACCGCTTCGGAGCGCGGCGGGTCTTATCCATCGCCTGTCTGCTGGCAGGTATTTTCGGCGCTTTGCGCGGCACTGCGGACGGCTTCGTTTCGCTTACGGTAACATCGCTGCTTTTCGGCATGGTCAGCGAGGCGGTGCCCGTCATGGTTATCAAGAGCACCAGCCTGTGGTTTTACGGCCGGGGACTGGGAACAGCCCAGGGGATTATCACGGCTTCCGTGGCGGGCGGGATGATGGTCGGCTCCATGTTCAGCGCCACGGTGCTTTCGCCGTGGTTGGGCGGCTGGCAGAACGTCATGTATCTTTATGGGGCGGTTTCCATTCTCCTCGGGCTCTTCTGGTTCCTGACCATGCCCGAACCTCCTAAAACAGAAGCTGTTGCCCGGGCGCCTGCGCTTCTGCCTTCTTTGAAACATGTGTTGAAACGCGGCAACATCTGGCTTATCGGCATCGCCATGCTGGCATTTGCCGGCGGCAATAAAGGCGTCATCGGTTATCTGCCTCTCTATCTTAGAGACAGCGGCTGGACCGCCGCTGGTGCTGACGGCGCGTTGGCCGCCCTCAACGCGGCCGGAATGTTGGCCGCCGTGCCTTTCACCCTGCTTTCAGACAAGCTTGGGTTGAGAAAATCGGTGGTGATTCCGGGATTGCTCATCAGCGCTATCGGCGTCGGCCTGCTTTGGCCGGTTACCGGCCAGGCGGTCTGGCTGCTGGTGATCATGAACGGTCTCTTCCGCGATGTCATCTGGGCGGTGGCCGCGACGATGGTACTGGAAACGGAGGGCATCGGTCCGGCTTACGCCGGTATCGGGGTGGGGGTAATACACGCTTTTACGAGGATTGGCTATACTTTCGCGCCGCCGATCGGGAACAGCCTGGCGCTAATCGAGCCGGGTTCATCTTTCGGATTCTGGGCTGCGCTTAATTTGATAGCATTGGCGGCCTTTCTCCTGGCCCGGGAAACAGGGACAAAGAAGCGGCAGCGCTTATAAAAACGGGGCCAGCAAAGTCATCCTTCACCAGCCCCGCGGGAAAAAATTCTCTAGTTGTCCCACAGCCGGAAGGGCGGATACTCATCCCTCATCAGCCCGACGTATGCCCCCACGCGGTATGACCAGCGGTTAAGCCCTACGATGATTTTAAAAAGGTCGGCGGGGTATTTGCCGGTAAATAACAGGATGATGCCGCCGATTAGTACAAGGATAGGCACCAAATCGCTGAAAATACCGATAATAATCCAGTGAGGTATCGCCAGCAGCCACCACTTTACCCAGACGAGACCTTGAGAAAGCTTCTCCGGGTATGGTATTTCCAGGTCGGCAGGATAGCCGGGGTCAGGCTCAAGGCTGAACGGCGGATATTTGTCGGTGCCGAGGGCCTGGTAGCTGTAAAAACCCACCCTCCATCCCCACCGCAGCACCCCGGAGTTGAAGTCAAAAAGTCCCCGGGGAAATTTGCCGGTAAAAACAACCGCCCAGAAAGCGATGAAGGTAACTACCGCGAAGGCTATCCACAGACCGAACTGGCAAATTACATGAGGTATGATAAGCAGCCACTTGAATAGCCACTGCCAGCGGCCCGGCATTTCTGTCAGCTCGCCTTTAAGCGTTACCGGGTAAGCTTTGTTTTCGGTGGTCATCGTTTTCCTCTTTTCAATAATATTACTGGCTTTACTTTTTACCGGCGGCTGCCAGCGGCGCCACGGCTATCCACAGCACTATGGTAATGAGCATGGACTGCACGTAGCTGATGGTCGCCAGGCCGAATTCCGGCGTTATCAACCATCCCCAGATAAGCATCAGCAGGAATGCGCTTAAGAAAAACCCCGGTATGGCTGCCAGAATCCTGAAATAACCCATTTCTTTTCCCTCCTGAACTAAATATTTATTTTTATTCTACGTATACTTTTACTTTTTCGCCCTTGCCGCCGTCGATGTCCACTTCCATGTCCCCCAGCGCTTCGATGAGGCTTTCGATGTCTTCTTGTTTAATATTGCGCACGTCGAAGTTGATGCCTTTTTCGTGCAGGGCGCTGTTCGCTTTATCCAGGGCATCCGCCGGTATTAAGGAAGTCAGCTTGATGCCGGCGCGTATCAAAGACAACGGCACTTTTACGTTCACCCGCCCCACGTTGCCGTCCTGGAAAAGGTTGCCCTTGCCCTCTGTTCCCCCTTCACCGGGCGTAACGGTCACGCGCAGGTACTTGCGGCCTTCCATCACTTTGTTCGCCAGCGCGCCGATGTCGTTCTTGACGGTATTCTTGTTCCCGGTGCTGCCCCCCTCCTCCGCCCCGACGGCGCTCAGCAGCCGGTGCGCGTCCTCGACATTGATTTTGCCCTGTGCCAGCATTTCCAGTATTTTCTTCTGACTTTCACCCATTTGTTTTGCCTCCTTCAACCCGCCTATACGACGGAAATATATACGTTTTGCTCGCCGGTCCGGACATCCACTTCCAGCCCGCGCATCGTCCAGAACGACACGATAGCGGCCCATAGTACTTTGAGCGCCCATTCGCTCCAGCCGCTGTCCCAGAAGATGATGAGGCCTAGGATTATCAGCGGCGAAAGGATTATCAGGATAACGAACGCCAGCGGCAGCAGCAGGAACAGCGGCAGCCACAGCCCGAATTTGTGTTCCTCGTTCCTGATTCTAATTTTCATCCATAGCGGCGGCCTGGTCATTTCTGTAGCCTCCTTATCGCCTCGTCGGCGGAGATTTCACCGCGCTCCAGCTCGGAAATCACTTCTTCCTGCGGGGAGACTTTAACGGTCTCGACGAACTCGAACTGCGCGGCGATGCGGTTGATGCGGTTTTTCACCGTGGGATAACTGATGCCGTACATCCCTTCCATTTCCTTGATGGAGCCGCCGCAGCGCACAAACGCCATCACGAAGAACTGGTCCTCGGCTGAAAGATTAGCCAGGGGCGGCAGCGTGAAGCTTCCCTCTATGGCGATATCGCTGTCCACCAGCCGGACGCGCTCTACGGTAACCGGTTTGCCCTGGGTCATCTTTGTCAATTCCTGCCATTCTTTAGCCATTTTACCGTCTTCCTTAATTTTCTTAATGTCCGACTTAACTTTCTTAATGTATTATAATAACTATTATTGATTTTGTCAATACCCCTGTTAAGTTTTTTTATAAATTTGTTTTTTATTATTGATTTTCTTAAGGAAATAAGAGTTGTGGAAAAATAAATGAATAACGGTACGATCATCTTCCCCCTTTAGCAAAGGGGGAATTAAAAGGGGATTTTGCCCACGACAAAAGCGAGGTCAAAAAACACCCCCTCTTCACCTGTCATCCTCGCACAGCCTGCCCCGTATGAGTAAAACGAATCGGAGCGGGGATCCATTTCCATTTGAATTGATATCTATGGCTCATCATCAGTAATGCTGAACTAGCTATATATTTCGTTCCCCCATAGAATATCGCCCCTTCCTAATTCCCTCTCCCTCGACGGGAGAGGGCAGGGTGAGGGTGAATAAAATGTCAAAGGGGAACCAGAAGAGGATTAGGTATAGATAACAGCCGTTCGTTATTAGAACAGGCTCAAAAAAGGTGCTCCGTCCGGCCCACCGTGTGCTTTCAGCTCGCGGACGCTTAAACGCTGTCAGGCGTGCCGCAGGGCTTCAATGCCGCTTTCGGGCACGGGTGGTGGTCTCACATCCCAAAAAAGAACATCGTATCGTTTTTGACTTCCCTGCACCGTAAACTGATTCCCGGCGCGCTCGCACTGTTCAACGACCAGCTTCCGTATGACGGCTTTTACCGGGAGCATGACGATGAAGGAAATACGCTCGAACAGCGCCTATTACCGAACGGCCGTTCATTTATGACTATAGAGTACTTCCCGGACGAGTGGGAAATAAAGAACGCTTTAGCCGGTTTCGCGGATTATATCCGGTATACCCGGCTCCCTGCTGAGGAGCATTGGGAGGTCGTATACCGGGTAAAATAAAATCCAGGGCAAGTCCCGGCTATTTTTTGTCTTCTCCGGTTGGCCTGACAAGCAGTATCGGTATACTGGCATGCCTGATGATATGGTCTGCGACACTGCCCAGGATTACCCGGCCGGGTCCGCTCCGCCCGTGGGTGGCAATGGCGATAAGCTCTATCCCGCTCTTTCCGCTGTATTCCACAATCGATGGCCCCGCCGCGCCGTACACCTTGTCATAGCTGACTTTCAACTTCTTTTCCGTTTGCAGCTTCTCCGCCAGCGACTTGAGATATGTTTCTGATTCTTTCTCTTCTTCCGCCAGGTGCTTTTCGCCCGCCCTGGTTTCCATGGGAAGTCCGGGCATCCCCGGTATTGCCAGGCTCACAGGTGAAGACACGGAGACCACCCTGAAAAGCACCAGCTCACTCCTGAAACGCCGGGCTTGCTCGATTGCGTAAGGCAGGATTTGCTCGGCCAGGTTCGAGCCGTCCAGACAAACAAGTATTTTTTTAAACATATAGACCTCATACAACCGGTATTTTGCATCCAGGCTTTTTATCAACCTCATTGTATTTTATCTCCCGTAGATTTACAATGATGTAACCTTTGACACTTTATCCGGCAACCCCAGCCGTGGAAGGAGTAAACGATGAATACCTTTTTTGAGATAGCCTGCGCTGAAGGCGAACGGGGAATGCTGGCCGGGGATGGCGGTCCCTTCGGCGCTGTAGTGGTAAAAGACGATATAGCTATCGGCAAAGGGCACAACAATGTGCTCTCCTCCCACGATTCCACCGCGCATGCGGAAATTACCGCCTTACGGCAGGCGGAGCAGGCGCTGGGCACCTATGATTTGACCGGCTGCGAGCTTTATACCACCTGCTATCCCTGCCCGATGTGCCTCGGAGCGATTATGTGGGCCAGGATTTCCAGAGTGCATTACGGCTGTACGGCGGATGAGGCCGCCGCTATCGGTTTTGATGACCAGGCTTTTTATCAGGCGTTCTCAACCCCCGATAATAATAAGTTCTTAACCATGTATCACCACGAAAATACCCAATGTCATACGCTTTTTCAAAAATGGATAGCGCTGGATAATAAAGTGATGTATTAATGATATCGGTACAATCATTTTCCCCCTTTATTAAAGAGCCTGTCCTGAGCGAAGCCGAAGGAGGGAATTAAAAGGGGATTTTGCTGATAATAAATAAAGGTCTCTTGCCCCCTATCCGGCATTATATCATCCCGTGCTTGCCACGAGATCATGACTGGGAGTTGCATTGAAAGCGGAACCCATCCCATACCTTCCCCTCTCGCCTGGCGGCTCGGGGAAGGATGTACTATTTATGAGGTTTGGTCTCGCTCCGGCTTCGCATCCCGACCTGTCGGGACCAAACCTCGGAGCGTTAACCTCCCCTTTTCCCCACCACCCCAAGAAGTACTTACGGCTGATAGCTGAAAACTGCAAGATACATCATTCCCCTTGCTTGCCCTCCGTAGCCTTGGCGAAGGAGGGTCAAAGGGGGAGCAGAGGAGGATTTCCAGGATGCACTGAACTTAAACGCATGCAGACTTCCCCAATGATGGCATTCACCATATTACCGGTATGTCTTCTCTTACTCTCATCTTTGCTGACCTGATATAATGGTGGCAGCCGGACTTTGACTGATATGTCCTGTCAGGAGACTACTGTGAAAAGACAACATGTTGCTTTTGGGTTGCTGTTAATTCCCTTGGTGGCGCTGTTGACCGGCTGTGCCGGGAATATATCCCCGACAATGACAAGTTCAGTTTCCGAGCAGCCTCCGCTTTTAACCTCCCCTGCCGCAACCGGCGGATATACAACCGAAACCACTTGGTCGGCGGCAGCGACGATAATCGCTACTACCCCCGAATCTACTATTGATGGCAACTCCATGACAATTCTACCAGGGACGGTCTGGGGTTGGGGCCGGAATGATCAGGGTCAGTTAGCCACTGCCCGTCAGTATCCGTATCAAAACAGCACGCCTGTCCGCGTGGATGATCTCAGTGATGTAACTTCTATCTCAGCAGGTGGATGGTATAGCTTAGCGCTGAAGTCTGATGGCTTGCTTAAGGCTTGGGGCCAGGTGAGTGGACAACAGACCATTTCGCTTGATGGAGTCGTATCCATTTCAGCTGGTGAGGGACATTCCTTGGCCCTGAAGGCAGACGGCACGGTATGGGCCTGGGGGAGGAATGATTCAGGACAAACGGGAGTACCAAACACGCCAATAACCCGAACCTACGGCACCACTACATCGTTGGAAGTCCCGGACGTAATTATTCCGACACAGGTTACAAATCTCACAGAAGTCATTGCAGTTGCGGCAGGGTATGCGCACAGTATCGCTTTGAAATCAGATGGTACTGTTTGGGCATGGGGAAATAATAAATCCAAGCAGCTAGGTAATGGTAACACCACTGGCAGCAGTTCTCCAGTTCAGGTGGAGGGCCTCAGTAGCATAATCGCTATTGTGGCAGGAGACTATCATAGCCTGGCAGTTAAGTCGGATGGAACAGTCTGGGGATGGGGATTCAACATGCTCGGTCAGTTGGGCGACGTAACTACCGTTATCAGCAGCCCGCCGGTGCAGGCCAAAGGCCTTACAGGGGTTTTGGCTGTTTCTGGAGGAAACTCTCATAGCTTGGCTCTTGAAGCGGACGGCACGGTCTGGGCTTGGGGCGATAACAGTTATGGACAGTTAGGCGATGGTACCAACACCAACCGCAACACTCCGGTGCAGGTCAACGGCTTGAGTGGGGTAACAGCAATTTCATCAGGTCAGATATATAGCATGGCGCTAAAATCAGATGGTACCGTCTGGGCATGGGGTTTAAACCAATATGGCCAATTGGGCAATGGAACTACCATCAGCAGCAATGTTCCGGTTCAGGTCAGTGGGCTCACCAACATAGTTGCTATTTCGGCGGGAAACGAGCATAGTTTAGCGCTTACCGGAAACGAACCTTATACGATTATCGCCGTGGCCCCTCGGCCGCCGGTCATTGTTAATAGCCCTGCCACTCAGATAACTGCCACTTCAGCCACAGTAAATGCCGACCTGACAAGTCTAGGGACGGCACCGAGCGTCTACGTGGATATGGAATGGGGATTGGGATCGGGCCAATTCATGTACCTCACGGTGGGTAAGGATGTCACCACTACAGGGATTGTCAGCTTCAATCTTGGCAAGCTTGAGCCGGGTGTGACCTATTACTACCGCTTCCGCGCAGCCGGAGAAGGAAGTTGTTTTGCAGAGCAGGGCAGTTTCGTGACTCTCGCGATACCTTAATGGGAGTCCAGTCGCCCTGTCTTTCAAGCAAAAACCAACATGGTGTTATGGTTACGCTTCGCCTTTTGTCTCACAACAAATACGAACGGAATCACTCATTTGTACTCATGGAAGGGCAAACATCCCGATAACTGTTCCCTTGTTGAATATTACGCTCGATATTTCTTTGTAACAAAATTCCCTTTACTTCGTTATTAGGTATGGTAAGAAAAAAATATAATAATGGAGGTTTGTAATGAGGAAAATATCTAGGGTATTAGGGTTAGCCGTAGCAATAACAGCCATTCTGGCGTTTGCTCTGGCAGGTACCGCTTTAGCCGGTAACGGATATATGGAACCGGCTCCGCAATCAGGCGATTGTATTCCTGATGGCAGCGGCTTTGATGGCGACGTGGGCTCAGGGGTTGGACCCGCCCCGAATTCAGGGGATGGTATTCCTGATGGCAGTGGCTTCTAATTTCTACGATGGATATATGAAGAGCTAGCGTCTGGATTGTACCGCCTGGATAACTTCGAATCGATTAAGGGGAAGCATTACTGCTTCCCCTTAGTATTTTAAAGACTAAACCACAGATAGTATATTCATAACTTCTTCACTGCTTAGCGAATTGCAGTACAAATAAATCAGACATCCCTGGTTCCTGCGGGTGGGAAAAGCTGACTCCAGGGAAATGACCCCTTTAATCTTCCTATTTATCCCGGATATTTCTTGACAGTTTTATGTCTTTTATGCTTTCCTGAATCATGTGAATTTTCCTCTATCAGCTTTCACATTATATCAAATTACCGTGAAATACCGGATGCAACGGAGGTTGTCTATGAAGAATAAGGGAACATATTTGCTGGCATTTTCCCCCCACCCCACCGATATCGAGATGGGTATAGGGGGCACGATTGCGCGCCTGGCGCGGGAAGGCAAAGAGGTCGTCTTTGTGGTATGCACCAACGGCGAAACAAGCACCAGCAATCCGGAAATGAAACCCGCCGAACTGGGCCGGAAAACGGGAGCAAGTAGAAGCAGCTAAAATCCTCGGGGTCAGGGAGGAAACTTACGGCGGGCTTTGACGCCGGTAATTGCTGGAACCGAGGATATACTGTACCATTAAGCAAATGAGTTTCGATGGTATTAAGCACGCCACCCGTCGAGTATATCTTTATATTTCCCTTACGCAGAAAAGAAATCAGGGCAATCCCGGGTATATCACGAATGTGATCATAATGTTGATGAGTAATGAGAATCGCACGAAGTTTTTTCTGCTCTTGTAAAGTCAGGTTAGATGTCAAACCTCCGGCATCGATGGTCATGATTCCATCAATTAAAATACAGACACAGTTTGATATTTGTGATTCGGAGTTATGTGCACCTAGAAATCGTATGTTCATGATAAGATATAATGCTAGTTCCGCCAGGTTACTTTATTAATTGATCAGAATACTAATTATTCTAGACTCGAAGTATTAGTATGAGGTGTATCTTTTGAACGAGCTCGAAAACCTGTTATAAAAGCCTCTACAGCAACAGGGCAAAACTGCTTACAGGTACCCTTTTTAAGTTCGTTAATAGCATATTCAGTACCAAAGGCAGAACGATATGAGCGATTCGTGGTCATAGTGTCAAATGCGTCAACCACAGATATCAACCGGGATATCAGCGGGATATCTTCTCCCTCAAGACCATCCGGGTAGCCGGTCCCATCATATCTTTCGTGATGGTGAAGCACAACTGTGCTGGCCTGTTCCAAAAAAGGAATTTGCTTCAGCAAGTTTGCTCCGATTGCAGGATGCTCCCGTACTATGTTCCATTCAGATGATGTCAGTTTATCAGGTTTATTTAATATCTGGCCGTCAATAACAATTTTTCCTATGTCATGGAGAATACTGGAATATTCCAGTATTTCCATTTTTTCAGGTGGAAGTTGAAGAGAAGCACCAGCTAGCAAAGCATAGTCCATCACTCGCTGGGAATGTCCCCTGGTGTACGGATCTTTAGCATCTATAGTTCCTGCCAGAGTTAAGACAGTGATCTTATAAGAATCAAGTATCGACTGGTGCAGTTTGGTGTTTTCAATTGCCATGGCAGCGGTCGTGGCAACTGGAACAAGTACGTGCAAATCGGATTCATCAAAATCGCTTCCATCTATTTTGTTCAATACTTCAATTACGCCAATCGTTTTATGATGTGTAGTCAGCGGTACGCAAATGAGTGATTTTGTGAAAAATCCCGTAAATTCATCAATATTTCTGCGAAAGTTACGGCTTCTAGTGACATTATTTACTATCAGTGGTTTCCCGGTACGCACAACTTGCCCTGCAATGCCATATTGTATATTTACTTTTACGTCTCTCAATTCATTTTTGACTGGCCCGGAAGCAGTTTCAAAAAATAGTTCCTGTTCGTTATCGTGAAATAAAAGAATAGAGGCAGCCTCTGCGTCAAGGGCTTTTTGGGTCATTTCCATAATCTGTTCCAACAGTTGTGCCATACGCGGCACTGAACCGATTTTCTTACTAACATTGTAGAGCAATTCTAGCTTTGCCTCGGTGCCCAGTTCGTAAGTACTCTTGGAATCTGTAGTTGTCATTTTCACACTCCGTTGTGAGGCATGGTCTAACTTTTTTAGGTTTTCCTGATTATGATAACATGGTTGTGTTAAACAAATAGTAATAAAGTAACCATTAAAATAAATTTATTATTAATAAAATATGGTAGATCGGAAATTTATGGGTATGAAAAGCGACACTTTTAGATAAGACGTGACTTTAACAAATTGAGTGTTTGAAACATTGCCGACAGCTTTAATGTGGTGCAACGATCACAATTACTAAATTGTGTCGCTGAATTGGATAAGCCAAAATAAATCAAACCGCTTGAAAACGGCTTCTCATTGGAATGTTAAGGGTGAGACTGACAGGACGATATCCCGGTTCCGGGGTCTATTTCTCTTTCCAATCATATCGCTGGGGATTACTGCTATCTTACTTGCCATCCTTAAAATCGATCCGCTAAAAACGAACATACAAGAGTTTAAGGGTTATTATTATGGCTTCATCATCGCTTTCCTAGCCTATTTTCTCTATTTTTACGTTCTGACGTTGGTATGGAACCTGGGTTGGATATTCAATTTCTCTCTGGCAATCATACCCGTAATTGGTATATTAATGAGTGACGTGGGTGTGTTTGTCAGTAAAGACAAACCTAATTTCTTCATCGGCATCCCTACTTCATGGACGCTGAATGAAGTAGGGAATAAAAACTCACAAACTTGGTTGAAGGCTCTTTAAGATCGCCGTGATTATCATAATGCTACTGTCGTTTGTGCCAGAGATAGCCATCTACGTTTTGCTCGGCCTAGTTTTTGGTATAGTCATCTGGTTGGTTCTCTATTCTCATGTTTTCTATCGAAAGCTTGGACGGCTTCCCCATTTGCATCAGTAAATATACCGGTAGACTTCCCGTTCGAATGTCAGTTTGCCTATAAGATTATTGTTAACCTGATAAAAAACCAAGACTTTTTTTATTATTCTAGATTAGTTATCACAGGCAAATCGATATACGAAGCATATTCCGAATCATGATAAATAGTCTGCCTGGCGATAATCCCTTTTGAGTCTTCGCCTATTTCATTACCCGTGTTCATATTCCGGTCATACTCCGGGAAACTACTGCTGGCGATATCGATGCGGATATGGTGCCCGCGGCGGAAAAGCTGGCTGGTGGCTTCCAGATTGATTGTATACTCATTTACCTCTCCGGGAACGACCGGCAGCGGATTGAATAATGACTTACGGTAACGCGCGCGGATAATGCCGTCATTTGTCACATTATAGGCTCGTCCATCCGGGTAAACATCGATGAGCTTGGCCACAAAGTCGGTATCCCGGGCGGAGGTAGCGGCAAGCAGGTGCAGCGATATCGGACCGGTGACTTCCACATCTTCTTTTAATTCCGCAGTAGAATAGCAGAGGATATCCTGACGCCTTTCGTTCGGGGATTGCTCCTGTATCCCAGCCGGTATCCTTAACAGCGCAATGCCCCCGCGGCAACCGATGGTAGGCAACGGATTATGGGGGTCGTAGTAGAACGTGTCTGCCGGCTCTTTCCCCGGCTCCTCGCGGCTGAGGCTACCATTCCCCGCAGAAGAATTGGCTGAACCCTGACTATGGAGGTAGAACCTCTGCCAGTTTGTCTGGGGCAACGGCCATGTATCGGCGTTCCGCCAGACGTTGTTGCCCATTACGAAATATCGCACGGCGGGAATATCCACAGCCATACCCCGTAAATATTTATTGAAAAAGGCTATGTTGTACTGGCTTAACTGGCTGCCCTGCATACCGGCTAAATCGCCAAAACCCATGTCTCCCACGCTCATTCCGGTAGCGGGACCTCCATGCAGCCAGGGACCCATAAGAATATGCTGGCTCCGGCGGGCTAGAGTAGAGCCGCCTTTTTCTTTCATGCTAAGATAATGACCTAGGGTACCAGAAGGGTAGAAGTCATACCACCCCGCTACATGGAAACAGGGAACTTTTACCTTCTCATATTGTGTGCGTGTCTTTTCCACGAACTCAGGTTTTTCACGGTCGCTGTTAAGGATACGGTTCCTCCATACTTCTTTAACCCCTTCGAAGTTGAAATGGGGAACATCTTTCAGCGGGAGAAAGTTATAGACTTCTTCCGGCAGGACGTTGCCGCGGCGCAGCACATCAAGCGCTTTAGACACGTCTTTCCCCGCCTCTTTTTGCCATTTGACTATCTCTAAACCGGTAGCCAATATCCAGCTTAATGCTACCCCAAGGTTGACGATGCCATTCTGACGCGACGGTTCCGCGCCGCCAGACCCTGATATCCATGGGGCCATCGCCTTAAGGTGGGGCGGATTCTCACGGGCGGTTATCCACTGGAGGAGCCCCAGGTAAGAACCGCCCGCAGTGCCCACACTGCCGTCACACCACGTTTGGGCTGCTATCCATTCTACAGAATCATACCCGTCTATTCCCTCAGATGCCAGGGAAACATCACCCAGTCCCATGACTCCGCCGGAATCAAATGTGCCGCGGAGACTTTGAACAACGAGAGCGTATCCGGCCGTAACTACATCAAATATATTCATAAAACTGAATTCCAGGGTCATGGCCCTGTTATATGGGCTGCGCATCAATATCGCGGGGTGTTTCTCTTTATCACCCGGTCGATAGATATCCGCCCGCAGCAATATCCCGTCCCTCATCGCCATGGGTACGCTCTTCTCAACATTTATTGAAAATGTCATAGCAATTACCTCCTGCGAAAATACCGGCAATTTACGTTAATTGTAACTGCTAAATTGCCCTGGCTAAAAATACTGTTGCAGGCCGGATTATATCGTACCCCGGAGCCTGGGATCAAAAGCGTCTCTAAGGCCATCCCCGACCATGTTGAAAGCGAACACTACCAGCATAATTGAAAGACCGGGCGCAAAAGAGAGAAGAGGATTGTCTAAAAGAAACGGCCGTCCATCTTCTACCATGAGGCCCCAGGCAGCTGCCGGAGGCTCAATGCCGATTCCTAGAAAACTTAGCCCGGCCTCCGCCAGGATAGCAGCACCGATTTGCATTGTCGCCAGGACGATTAGCGGTGGAAAGCAATTGGGTAAAATATGGCGTAACATAATCCTTGCGCTGCCCGCGCCGGCCGCTCGTTCTGCCATTACATACTCGTTTTGCTTAACGGAAAGGGTTTCACCGAACATCAACCGGGCATATCCCGGCATCATGGCAATACCCAGGGCGATCATAACATTTCTCATCCCCCCTCCGAGTAAGGTGGCAATGACCAGAGCTAATAGTATCATTGGAAAACACATTAGAGCATCGATGAAGCCCATGATTGCGGTGTTCACCCAACCTCCTAAGTATCCGGCCAGCAATCCCAGTGTCATGCCGAATATGGCTGCTACCCCCAGAGCGATAACTCCAACCAGGAGTGAGTTCCTTGAACCGTAAATCAAACGGCTTAAAACATCTCTGCCCAGTATATCAGTGCCGAGAATGTGAGCTTGACCGGGCTGGGACAGGGACTGGCTTAATTCCTGCACGTAAGGGTCATAGGGAGCTAGCCACGGTCCGAATATTGCGACGCCTACAACTAACAGGATAAATACCGCGCTGACCGCTACTATGGGACGCTTGAATAAAACCCTGAATAAACGTCCCTTTTCGCCGGTTCGGAGAGAAATCTCCATAATTCTGGCGCTCATACTATCTCCTGTATAAACGTTAAAAGAATTTCTATGTATACCGTATTCTCGGGTCAAGCCAGCTGTAAGAAATGTCCACAAGAAGATTAACTGTTAATGTAAAGATAGTAATAATTAAAGTAAAAGCCTGCACGACTGGGTAATCGTGCGCAAAGACAGCATTGACCGTTGCTAGTCCCGCGCCTCTTATATTAAATACAGTTTCAATCAAAACAGAGCCGCCTAAAATACCGCTGAAGAATAACCCTGAAAGTATTACCACCGGGATGAGGCTGTTCTTGAGGGCATGCCCCGTTACTACACGCTTTTCATTCAGGCCTTTGGACCAGGCGGTCCGTACGTAATCCTGTCTCATTACTTCGAGCATGCTGGAACGCATCTGCCGGGCTATGGCTGAAATTGGAAAAATTGCCTGGCAAAATACTGGCATTACTAACTGGCTGATATTCCTGCCGAGATTCTCAAACGGGGCAGTATAACCTTCAACCGGCAACCAGTGGAGCTGGAGGGCAAAAAGATAAATCAACATGGTGCCCAACCAGAACACGGGAATAGTAACACCCAGGTTCGCCAGCACTGTAACCACTGTATCTATCCATGTCGCCCTCTTTAGGGCACAGATAATCCCCGCGGGGATGCCAACTAGAAGGCTGATAATAAAAGCCGGAATGCTTATATTCAGGGTCACCGGGATTGTCCTGGCCAGTATTGTTAGCGGTGAGGATTGATAAATTATCGAACGGCCGAAGTCACCGGTAAATATTCCGCCCAGCCAAAAAAAGTATTGCGTAAATAGCGGTCTATTCAGTCCGTACTGTTCTCTAATAGCTTCTATTTGCGCCTGTGTAGCATTAGCGATTTGTCCTTGGTTCATTATCATGTATATGGGATCGCCCGGAAGCATGCGCATTGCGAAAAATATGATTATTGATACCAAAAAGAGCAGGACAATCGCTCGTAATATTCTGCGGAGGATATAAGATACCAATTCAGGTTACCTCCTGGTTGCTCTTAAAGAAAGGAAAATTAACTTTGATTCTGAAGACTTGACGTATTCTCACGGCGTGGTTCCGTGATTATATAAACGGACTTGGGGGAAAGGTTGATTGCCATGTAATTCATAACAAAAAACCTTTTCCCCCGTATTACCACCTGTAACTGTCTATCTATTTGTTCAGCCAGGTCTTAGCCGGCTCCCAGTACCAGAAGTTTTGCTGTGTGAAGAAACCGGTATCACGTACATAGGGTGCATGTACCCAGCCGCGGGTAACCGCATAGATGGGTATGACCGTAGTATTATCGTACAGGTACTGAACCGCTTTCTTCGCCATCGCCGGGTCGAATTGTTTCGCTGTTAGAGATGTTTGATAAATCTGCTGAAATTCCGCGGTCTTCAGAAGGCTGGAATGCCAGGAGCTGTCGGTCGTCCAGTTAGCAAGACCCGAATTGACGTTACCGATAAGTCCGGCTCTCGCCGCCCCGAACAGAGCGTTGTGCCATCCGTTAACCATAAAACCTACCGCAGGGCCCATCTCCGCCATATTTAAATCCACTTTAATGCCTATTTTGCCCAGGTAACCCTGCATAGCGGTAACCGCATCCTTGTTGCTGACAAAAGTGTCTACGATAATCGTGCTGGTAAAACCGTTAGGATAACCGGCATCCGCAAGCAGTTGTTTTGCTTTATTTTCATCATAAGGATTATCCGGGATATCCGAGATGTAAGTAGAAGAGCCGGGGAAAGCGAACTGGTTTACAGAAGTCCACCAGCCAAAGCCCAAAGCTTTTACAATTGCATCCCTATCGATAGCGTAACTAATCGCCTGGCGTACCTTGGGATTGGCAAAAGGAGAATCTGAATTTTTACTATCGGGAATCAAGCAATAAATTGATATATAACCATTTACAACTTCAAAACCTTTTTCTTTGAGGTCGTATTCGGCTTTGGAAAGGTCGCCGCCGGCGATGTCCACATTTCCGGCTTCAAAAGAGCTCTTCCTGGTCGTCGGGTCGGTGATAGTAGTCAATTCTATGGCATCCAGATAAGGTTTGCCGCCCCAGTAGTCATCAAACCTGACACCTTTGACCGATACATCAGGTGTGAAGCTATCCATTTTAAAAGGCCCGGTGCCGACGGCGTGCGTTAACATATAGTCCTTGCCGTTTTTATCAAAGGCGGCTTTTGAGACGACGAGCGCGCTTGCCAGCCCATCGTATATAGTGTTCGTGAAAGTATTCAGATTAAGCCGAACTGAGTAGTCATCAATTTTAACAACTGACGCAACATTTGCAAAATAGGAATTTTTACCTTCAATGAATACTTCGATGTTCCATTTACAGACATCGGCGTTCCAATCTGACCCGTCATGGAACTTGACGCCCTTCCGGAGTGTAAGAGTGAGCGATTTCATATCCGTGGAAAGTTCCCATTTGGTAGCCAGGTTCTCCTTGACAACACCTTTTGCATCTTCCTTGAGAATGGGGTCAAAGAAGACTTCCTGGAAAGGGCCGGCAATACCGAACATAGTATCTCCCGGCCAGCCGACATTGTGAGGGCCGATTGCGTCGGCTATCCTCAAAGTACCGCCGTACTTCGGCCCCCCTGCTTTGGTTGTAGTATCCGGTGTATCTGAAGTACACGCAGGCAGACCGATTAGACAAACCAGGATAAGAGCTAGAATTATTCCGAATAATATCCTTTTCAATTTTCCCTCCAATTTATTATTTTATTTTCAAAATAACTGGTCGATTGTTCTAAAACGAAGATTCATCAAATAGGTTTTCCAAGCTATTGTTATAACACAATAAAGAAACGTTTGCAACTTGTAAAGTCCTTTCTAGTATTCCCGCATA
The DNA here is from genome assembly GCA_041300405.1 of Dehalococcoidia bacterium. Lineage (GTDB taxonomy): Bacteria > Chloroflexota > Dehalococcoidia > Dehalococcoidales > RBG-16-60-22 > Fen-1077. The sequence goes on from JBGLNK010000001.1 coordinate 444,692, forward strand.
CAAATCATATTAACAACAATTTAACTAAAAATGATAATAAATTTATGAGCGAATTATTGAACAAAGGTTTTTTATATTTAGCTTATAAAAAGAGACAGGCAGCCTCCAGGTTCATTGCATGCTGGAGGTCACATGTACGAATCCCGTACTGCCCGCAATATTACAAAATGACGGATCGTTTAGTCAATAAAAGGTCCTACAGATTCCATGCATGCGCCGACATAGCTAAAGGCTGCATCCAATAAACGAACCTTTTTATCATAACGAGATATTGTGGACGGGGAGTTCGAGTAGGGTCGAAGTTTCCTGGGAACGAAGTTATTTTGTTCATCCAGCCACAATTCTTCCAGTTGTACTTTACCTGTACTAGATTAGATATCTGTTTAACCAAAGCTATCTCTCTGGGATACTGATTTTGAAAAACGCAGCTACCAGCCCCGGGTCGAACTGCAAGCCGCTATTTTTTCGAATTTCATAAGAAACTCCGCTGGATACCCCTCAGCTTGCTGAGGGGAGGAAAGCGGTTCGCCGCCAGGCGAAGCAGTAATGTTTGTGTTAGATGCCGCCGACCAGGACGGTGACAAACACGCCGAAATAGTAAGGCGTCCGGAGTACATGAAGTCCCGGGAATTCAAATTTCCGGCTCCCGAGCCTGTCAAGTCCGGCAGACGCATTCCTGTTAATGTTGTTATCGGCCCCTACGGCGGTTATTACAATCTCGAATAACCTGACCTGATGAATCAAGGGCACAAACGAACCGGGAGGAGAAAAAATGGCAAAGAAAAAAGCGGAACTCAAATACGAAAAATATTTTCTTAAAGATGTGATTAACGATGGACTGAAAAAAGAATGGGGCGGGCAGGCAATATCAGCCGGAACGGGCCATGATGATATCATTCCGGCAGGCACCAAAGCGCCGGCCATAACAGTTGTCAGAAAACCTTATATGTTCCACGAGCCGACTCATAAACATATGTTCACGGAATATTTTATGTTCTTCGGCTCGAACCCCCTGGATATGCATGAATTCGACGCCAATGTGGAATACAGCTTCGGCGCAGAGCATGAAAAACATACCATTGATCGCCCGATGATTGTCATTGCCGCACCCGGAGTTTATCACTGCCCTCTGAACTACGCCAGGGTCGGCAAACCTTTTTACTGCCTGGAAATGTTTATGACCACAAAATATTCGGGAGTAGATCTCGGTGAAGACCTTTATGAAGTGAAAACACCTGAACCGAACTATAACCGGTATTTCATCCGGGATGTCATCAAAGACAACAAATGGGGCGGTGAAGGGATAAGCTTGTCCGCAGTGCCGGAGTTTATTATTCCTGCCGGCGCTAAAATATCGTTAGCGTTAACCGCGGTCAGGAAACCGTACATGTTCCATGCGCAAGCTCACAAACATAATTTCACGGAGTTCTTTTACTTCTTTGGCTCAAATCCGATGGATATGAAAGAGTTCGATGCCGAGGTTGAGTTTACTTTTGGTCAGGAGCGGGAAAAACATGTCATCAATGGCCCCACGGTCGTCGTCGTACCGCCCGGGATATACCACTGCCCGCTGAATTATGCCAAGGTCAACAAACCTTTCTATTGTCTGGAGGTGTTCATGACATCGAAGTACACCGGGTCGGATTTAAAGACGTAAACATGCCCCGGCGACTGTGTCCGTTACTTAAGGGCATCTCGAGAGGTAAAGGAACTACATACTGCACAAATACTGGTCAGACTCGCTGCCACAAAGTTAACGCTATTGAAAGTACTAAGTGAATATGATAACCTTCCTGATGAAAAGCGAAGACAAAACCGGAGAGAGTGCTAACTAGAGAAAACGGTGTTATTATAACTACGTAATTTGAGAACCATTTCAGAAAGGGGTGTATGATGCCAAAGAAAGACATATATGAAAAGATTGCTGAAATATTCGAATACCCGGGCTCCAAGAATTTAATTAAGTATTTCGAGGTACTCTTTAAACCTGAAGAGGGGGAACTGCTGCTTGAGTTCCTCAAACCCGCAACCTGCGCACAGGTAGCAAAAAGATTGAATATGGACGAGAAAATTCTCGCTGAAAAGCTGGCGGATTTAAAACGCCGAAGGCTGCTGTTCCACAAAAACGATGAATACCTGTTCCATATGGCAATGCATGGATTCTTCGCACGCATCGCTAAAGCCAAAGATGAAGATATCCCGGAAGGCTTCTGGAAGGCCTGGGATGATTTCATGCCTGAAGTGGAACAGAAAATGATAACCCGCAGTGTAAGAGTAGCCCAAAAAGTGCCGGTAGGAGGGGCGATGTCCCGGATATTACCGGCTCGGCTAGCCCTCGACTCCAACCCCAACATCAAACCGGAGGATATTCTGCCTGAAGAAGATATACATGCCATGTTGCGAGAGAAAGCGAAGCAAGAAGTTGTGGCCGTCAGTCATTGCGACTGCCGTGTACGTGCACACCGGTGCGACAAGCCGGTTCTTAATTGCTTCGAGTTCGGGAAGTACGCTGAATTTAATCTCAACCAGTCATCCAGCCTCAAAGTAATATCCATAGAAGAAGCCATCGCTATCTCGGACGAAGCCGAGAGAGCTGGACTGCTCAAGAGCGGTGGGATTAGCCAGAAGAACGGCGGAGTACTCTGCCATTGTTGCGAGTGTTGCTGTAATGTGATGGGAGCAACTATACGTCACGGTGTTGCGCATCAACTGCGTAATCCAAGCCGCTACCGGGCAAGCGTAGAAAGCGAGTCTTGTATCGGCTGCCAGACCTGTGTTGAACGTTGTTTCTTCGGCGCTATCGAGATGAAGAAAGTCCCCGGTTCCAAAAAACTCAAGGCGTTTATCGACGAGGAGAAGTGCATGGGGTGCGGACTGTGTGTCCTCGGGTGTGAACAGAAGGCATTAGTCTTCAACCTGGTGAAGCCGCCGGAATATCTTGCGGCCGACAAGCTGCCGGAGATACCTGCTTTCAGCGATGAAAAAGCCCCTGTATGGCGTAACTTCACTACGGCGCCCTAGCAGCTGCAGACGGCCTTACCCGCTTTAAGGTGAAGGGCGAATTAATCGCGAAATCTAAATTATGATACGGGTGTTTCCGGGGGGAAGCAACGGTCTTCATTTTACCTCCACGGCAACGCATTGCGAAATATTGTCTGAACTCCAAAAGGTCTTTGAGCTTATCATAGCATTGAGAATAGTAAATAATTTCTGCATACAACCCACGAGGGCTACCTTCTTGGCCTTACCAGCTTTCAACAGGCGCTCGTAAAAGATAGCGATGTAAAGATAAAGCGGAAAGAGAAGAACGCAAAAAGTATAATGAAGAATACTGGAAGCGTGTAAAAGTCGAGAAACAACAAGAAAAAGGATAAACAAAATGCCGAATAAACTACTCTCAAAATCGAAATACCTTAACGGCCTCCAGTGCCCCCGGCTGCTCTGGATATCCGTCAACGCCCCGGAACTTCTGCCGGAGCCGGATGCCGCCTTGCAGCACATCTTCGACCAGGGGCACCTGGTGGGGGAGCTAGCCAAAAAGCTTTACCCCGGAGGCATTGACATCCCTTCAGATGATTTCATGGGCAACATCCGGCAAACGAGGGAGGTTCTCCAGCAGAGAAAGCCTCTCTTTGAAGCGGCGGTCATGGCTCATCATCTTTACTCCCGCGCCGATATCCTGAACCCGGTCGGGGAGGATGAATGGGACATCATCGAGGTTAAAAGCTCCACCTCGGTCAAGGACGTCAACCTCCATGACGTTTCCTTCCAGAAAATGTGCTTCGAGACCTCCGGGCTTAACATAAGAAAATGCTTCCTCGTGTGTATTAATAACCAGTACGTTAAAAACGGGGAAATCAATCCGGAGGAGCTTTTTACTGTTCACGACATAACCGAAGAAGTAAACGAAACCGGTTACGGCATCGTGGAGCGTGCCCGGGAAATGCTGGGGATACTGGCCTTGCCGGAATGCCCGGAACCGGGCATCGGCCCGCACTGCAACGACCCTTATACCTGCTCCCTGACCGACTGCTGGGAAGGCTTGCCGGAGCACAACGTTTTTACCCTCTATTACGGCGGTAAAAAGTCCCATGAGCTATACCGCAGCGGAATTCAGGAGATCGCCAAAATTCCTTCAGGCTATAAGCTCAACGACAAGCAGCGTATCCAGTGCGCCTGTGTTTTGGGCGGCCAACCCCACGTAGAAAAAGATCCCATCCGGCAGTTCCTCGCCGAGCTGAAATATCCCCTTTATTACCTTGATTTTGAGACCTTCGGCACCGCCATACCTCTGTTCGATGGTACCCGGCCGTACCAGAATATACCGTTCCAGTTCTCGCTGCATGTACAGGAATCTCCCGGCGGTGAAGTGAAACACTTCGCATTTCTCGCTGAAGGCCGGAATGATCCGCGTCCCGGCCTTCTTTCCGCATTAAGCCGGCTAATCGGCTCCGAAGGCAGTATTTTAGCCTACAACAAGTCGTTTGAAGAAAACGTACTGAAAGAACTGGCTGCCGCTTTCCCTGAATATGCGAATTGGGTGGAGGGTGTCCTTGCCCGCATGGTCGATCTCATTGTGCCTTTCCGCGGCTTTCACTACTATCACCCTTCGCAGAAGGGCAGCGCCTCGCTTAAAGCCGTTCTCCCCGCCATCACCGGTTCGGGCTATGAGGATATGCCCATCGCCAGCGGCGACATTGCTAGCCTGACTTTCCTCTCCATAACCTTTGGTGACATCCCCGCCGGGGAAGCCGCCAAAATCCGCCGGAACCTGCTTGATTACTGCGGCCTTGATACCGAGGGAATGGTCAGGATTGTGGAAAAGTTGGGGCAATTAACAAGGTAAAATGCAGCGGTAAAATCCCTGCTGATAAAAGGAACGGGGAATGGTCATGTCCGTCTTAAGACTTGATTTAATCCCGTCAAAGAAGTCTTTTTATGCCGGGCGATATCGCTGGCGACATTACCGGCTCTTCCCATTAGCGGCATTCTACCAGGTCGGTTGATTTTGACCTTCTTACGTGACAGTCCACCACGACCGATGACTCTGTGTCGAACATCATGAAGGCTCACTGTATTATCCAGGGCAGGGATTACGCGTGGGACTCGAATAAATAATGTAACTATTTTGTTAGATTTTTCCCGAAAGTTTCATAACTATTTATTTAATCATGGGTTATCATTATCATAAGAACGACATTGAATCTTGTTCCTAATATATAGGAGGAAATTATGGAAGCTACATGTACAAAATGCGACCGCGAGTTTAGCGATCAGCCCAACGATTATCCGGCCAAAGTCTACCTTCACAAAGGAGAAGCCATCTGTGAAGACTGCTTGATCGGCATGGGTGTTTTACCCGATCATGCGGATTCCGCACACACACGGCTGTTGACGGAGTCAGCCATGTTTATGTTGAGGCCATTCTAAATCAAGTTAGCTGCCGGAAGCAACAACCCGGATGAAACGGCTCTTTGCTGTCCATGGACAGCGGGAACACGCTATAGTGGTTTAACCATCATGCCGATTAAATATCGGCAGAAATGCCATGACTGAAATCAACAGGGCCAATGAGCCCGAGAGATAGAATACCGTGGACAACCCCAATCCACTACCTAAAAATCCTGAAGTAATGGGGCCGGCAAACATACCGATGGCGTAAACAGCTTGGAAAACCCCCATCGCTGTTGCCTGCTGCTCCGGCCGTAAGCCTCGAATACTGAGAACCATAAATAGTGTCATGAGAATCCCGCTACCAAATCCGCAGCTAATCTGGACAGTCATTATTAACGGGATTGTGTTGATAAACGGGATAGCCAGCAAGCTGCTGCTAATAAGCAGGGCGCTACAGATGATAGTTAAACGGTAACCCAATTTCCGGCAGATCCATACCGCACTCAGCGCCCCGAAGGCCGAGAAACCCAGGTTAATCATAGTGATGAGACCCAATTCGCCACTGGATGCTCCGATACTTGATGAATAAACAGGAAGAAAACCGAACACCCCCGTAAAAGTTGCGAAGTGCAGTAATATGGCCGCTATGGACACGATTATCAGCTTTGGACGGGTAACGACGTTCCGGAAATTACTCCATGTTGCCGGTCGTACTTTTGAAGGCTTAGACTCCTTGGTAAAAGACAAGGCAAACAGAGCGACAACCCCAAGCGCGGCAGCAATAAAAAATGGCTGATTCAAACCAAATCCTTCCGCTATGAAACCGCTTACGGCCGTTGCAGCTATCAAAGCGATGCTCCGAACAAAATTTATTATACCTATTGCTTTATCGCTGCCATTTTCCCTGAAATAAGCCGTAAAATATAGAGGAAAGACAACCCATGCAGACGCGCCGATACCAGTAGTCATCCTTGATAAAAATAGGAGCCAGGTTGTTACTGATAATCCAAGACCAAGGGCTCCCAAAGAAGTAAAGACAATTCCAATGATTACAAGAGGTTTGCGCTTACCCAGACTATCTGACCAAATCCCTATAGGAATGCGCAACAACACTTGGGGTATAGCATATGCAGAGAGCACTATCCCAACCATATTTAAACTGGCTCCTGCCTCTTGTATATATACTGGCAATACGGGAACATAGAGGTATAGCCCGATCCACCAGAGGAAATTAACAATACAAAAGAAGATTATCGAGGTTTTATTGGATGAAGAGAATATTTTTGAAGATAGCGATTTATTTTTAGCCGACGGTGAGTCTTTTACCAAAACTTTTACCATATGGACATTTTATCATAATCCGACTGAAACACCCGTGAGTCTTTTGTTTTTGTCTTGAATCGGAGACAGTAATGAAATATGGATCACTACCTTGATTGTTCATGATCTAGATCCGCCGAACTTGATTGTAGTTCTTTTTGATCTTTTAGCATGCCGAGAAAGCTGTTGTCGGGTATACCATCGACAAGCCGTCCTGCAGCCAACTCCCCGGCGATGAGCCGCTTTGGGTCTGCTTGCCCTGTTGCATTCATCTTGTCCCCCTCGGATAATTGACGAAGCAAGAGCCCTTTTTGGTTAAACTTCTGGGGGTCATCCGCCGCAGGACAAGAAGGTGAGGCTAAATCACGGGTTCAGGCGGTTTTCTGCTCGCGCAAGCGCAAATATTTGCGTGTAAAGCAGGTGCTCTAACCAGCTGAGCTAACCGCCCATGTCTGTTATCCAGGTTATCCCTTGTTTGCTGCCATCCCGGCAACTACTCTCATCCGGCTGGTTAGCCTAACCTGGCTGAGCTAACCGCCCGGGAAATGGCGCGCTTGGGGGGGCTCGAACCCACGACCTTTGCCTCCGCAGGGCAACGCTCTATCCAACTGAGCTACAAGCGCATCTTTTTCTGGTGCCGAGGGGGAGATTTGAACTCCCACGCCCTTTCGAACACTACGCCCTGAACGTAGCGCGTCTGCCATTCCGCCACCTCGGCACAAGTATATATTGTAACAGCTAACGCCTTGTATTTTCAAGACAGGCGGTCATTTTCAATAATAAAAAAGAATATAAATGGTATTTTGCATTGATCCGCCGTCATCCTCGCGAAACCTGTCCCGTATTGATAATTAACTGAAGATATATCTGGCGTTACCTTTTCTGTTCGCTTATCTTGAGTAGTGGGTCCCAGTCCCGAGGTTTGGTGCGCCGGGGCAAGAGCACCAAACATCTTAGATATAATCCCTTTCCCGCGCAGCAGGTGAAGGGTTAGGAATGGGCGTCTTATTCATTCGTCCATCTTTCCATCACTGTGGTGTATGGAAAGGATAATCAAAAAGCAGAGTTCATGCAATATAATCGTATTTATATTATTTCCCGTTTCCTTTATACTACAATGGCAGGGGAATGCGCCGATTGGTTGACATAACGCAATAAAAGGGGAATTTACAATAGAAATTGATTTTCCATCTGACAAATCCGCACTGCCGGTTTAAAAAATTTACTGGTATTCTGAAAAGTATAAATATTTATCATGCCTGAAACTGTCACGCCTTCAAATAAAATATCCGCCTATAATAAAGACTGGACTCAGGGACCTATCGTCCGCAACCTCCTGCTTCTTTCATGGCCTATGGCTCTCATGGAAACTCTCTTTGTTATCAGTCAGACAGCGGATATGGTATGGGTAGGGAGGCTCGGTGCTTCGGCTATTGCCGCTATGGGCGTTGCTTTTATGATTGTGATGCTCGTAATGTCTCTGGATTTCGGTCTGGTGGTGGGCTCGAGAGCGATGGTGGCGAGATTCATTGGTGCCGGCGATATTAAAACAGCAAATCATGTTGCCGCCCAGTCTTTATTACTGGTTATCGCCTGGGGACTTTTAATGACGTTATTGGGTATTACTCTGGCCGAACCTGTCGTCAGGATTTTCGGTCTTGAAGCCGGCGTTGCCGCCGATGCTGTAACCTATCTGCGTATCACATTTGCCGGCTGGATAGCTATGGACATCATGGTTGTAATACTCTACATCGTCCAGGCTTCCGGTGATGTTATCCGGCCTATGCTGATTGAAGCGTGCACGAGGATTATTCACCTTGTGCTTTGCCCGTTTCTAGTCCTGGGTTTATGGATATTTCCGCGCATGGGCGTGGGCGGCGCCGCTTTGGCCGGTATCATCGCTCAGGGTATTGGTGCGCTGCTGGCGTTCTGGCTGCTCTTTGGGGGCGCTACCCGTCTGCATGTTACCAGGAAGGATTTTACTCTCGATTTCAGCATTATCGGCCGGATATTGAAAATCGGACTGCCGGCGCTGGTGACCAATTTCCAGAGGTCTTTTGCGGGATTTGTTATTACCCTGTTGATAGCGCCCTTCGGCACTAATGCCGTGGCCGCCCACAGTCTTTTCTACAGGATTGAGAATTTTATCATGCTTCCCGGGTACGGGTTAGGCATGGGGGCCGGTATTCTCGTGGGGCAAAACCTCGGCGCAGGACAGCCCGAGAGGGCGGAAAAAGGCGGCTGGATGGCGACCTTTATTCTTGAAGGTTTTATGATTATTTTTTCTGCCATTATGCTGGTGTGGACTGAAGGCGTTATCGGTCTCTTTACTACTGACCCGGAGCTGGTCGAAAAAATTGGCCGCGCCACCGCCGAAGAAATGTTGGCAACCGGCATTTCATGGGATTTTGCGCCAGTATTGGCCGTCGTGCAGGATATCCGCTGGGGCGCACTGCCAAAGCCGGTCGGCATATTTGTGCGCGGTGACATCTTTGGCGCCGCGCTGATGCAGATTTGCCGGGAGATCGAGCTGCGGGTCCCCGACGACGTCGCGGTGGTTGGTGTGCATAACGGTGTCTGACACGAAACCGGCTCGGGGAAGGCTGTGTTAAATAAACGAATCCTTTAGCCATCGAAGCTCGCGAGAGCGTAGTTGGCTGTCCCCTCCGCCATTTGGGTAATTGGTAATTTGTAGTTGGTAGTTTGGAAAAACAAAATACAAACTACACACCCTCACGCAAAGTACGAACAGAAAGACGTACATGGAGAATCCTTTTTTGCTGTTAGCGCTGCATTAAGTCTTCACTCCAAATCCTGATATAACACTGACGCAATCTACCAGCCTGTTTAATAAATTTTTTAGCAAAACATCCCCTTAACATGTTATAATCGGATTTGGAAATGGATTCAAATACGCTTTTCATAGCAGTCATCATTGCCATCGCGCTTGTTTTTGATTATACCAACGGCATGCACGATGCCGCCAATTCTATTTCCACCGTTGTCTCCACCCGCGTCTTAAAGCCCCAGCAAGCTGTTGTCTGGGCGGCCTTTTTTAACTTCGTCGCGTTTCTTATTTTTGGCACAACCGTCGCCAAGACCATCGGCAGCGGGATGATTGATGTGAATACCGTAACCCCGGTGGTCATCCTGGCAGGCCTTATCGGCGCGATATTATGGAACATGACTACGTGGTATCTTGGATTACCCAGCAGTTCCTCCCATGCGCTAATCGGCGGATATGCCGGGGCCGCTATCGCTAACGCGGGCATGAGCGTAATTATCGCTTCCGGCTGGTACAAGACACTGTTATTCATCGTCCTGGCGCCGCTAATCGGCATTGTGCTGGGTTATATCTTTAGAGTGATGGTAAGCTGGATATTACGCAGGCAGCCGATGGATAAAATAAATAAATGGTCGCGTATACTCCAGCTTTTTTCCGCGGCGGCCTACAGCCTGGGCCACGGCGGCAACGATGCTCAGAAGACGATGGGCATCATCACCAGCGTCCTTTTCGCCGGGGGTTTGATATCCGAATTCTCAGTGCCGCTCTGGGTAGTCCTCAGCGCTCATACCGCCATCGCGCTGGGCACCATCAGCGGCGGCTGGCGCATCGTGAAGACGATGGGGCAAAAGATAACCAAGCTGACACCGGTTGATGGTTTCTGCGCCGAGACGGCCAGCGCCATAAGCATTTTTACAGCCACTCACCTTGGGGTACCTGTCAGCACCACTCATGTCATTACCGGGGCTATCTCCGGTGTAGGCGCGGTAAGGCGGCTGAGCGCCGTGCGCTGGGGAGTTACGTTTAATATCGTCTGGGCATGGCTATTAACAATACCGTTGTCCGGGATAATCTCATGGCTTCTCTTTAAAGGCATCGCATTAATTTTTAATTAACGCTGCTTTCAATCATTATCCTGCGGCTGGAAATATCTCAAGAAAAAGCGTAGGATTATTAAAGATAACTGCACATAAGCAAAAATGATTTATGCCTTCAAGAAAGAAACCTTCTCATTTCCACGCCCTCGACGGATTTTTACTCTTTGTGCCGATTTCCGCCCTGTTTTATTTTCTTGATTTCAATCCGACCCTGACTTTTATAGTTACAGCTATAGCCATCGTGGGCATCTCCCACACTATCGTCGAAGTAACCAGCATCATCGCCCAGCGTGTTTCCACCACCATTTCCGCCCTGATAAACGCCACCTTCGGTAACGCCATCGAGTTTTTTATCGCGGTATTTTCCCTCCGCCAGGGAATGGTAGAACTCGTCAAGGCATCTATCGTAGGGTCTATCATGCTCAATGTGCTTTTCCTCATCGGGCTTTCGATGTTCGCCGGCGGATTGAAATACAAGGAACAGAGGTTCAACAAGGACTCCGCCGGCCTTTCATCCACCATGCTTATCATCATGGTGGTAGGGCTGGTATTACCTTCGCTGTATAGCATGGTGCAGCATAAACCGGCTGAATCTATGAGCCTGGCGGTATCGATTGTGCTGGGTATCGTCTACCTGTTAAGCCTCCTCTATACGCTGGTAACGCATAAGCATCTCTTCGTCGTCGAGCGCACAACGCCGCCGGACCCTACTTACCGCCCCTGGTCCATCCGCACGGCATTTATAATCCTCCTGGCGGCTATCGCCGTAGCCAGCTTCGAATCCGATATCCTGGTAGGCAATATTACCCCGGTCATCAACAGACTGAACCTGACGGAGACATTTGTCTGGCTGGTGATTATCGCCCTGCTGACTAACCTGCCGGAACATGTCAGCGCGATAAGCTTCGCCCGTAAAAACAATATGACTCTTTCCCTGGAAATAGGGATGAGTTCCGCTTTGCAGATTGCTTTATTCGTCGTGCCGGTGCTGGTGCTGCTTTCTACCGCGCTGACCGGCAATACCCTCGACCTGGTTTTCGGGCCTTTTTCACTGGTAGCCCTGGTCATGACGGCAATGATAGCCAACTATATCGGTTCCGACGGGGTTTGTCACTGGCTGGAAGGCGTCCAGCTTATGGCCGTGTACATACTGATTGCGATAGCGTTTTTCTTTGTATAGACACAATCCGAATCAAGTTTTAAATACCATCGTATCTTCGGGCTTGATATTTCCTGTCTTTTCAACTAAAGTAATTAGCACGTATGGACAATAAGAAAATAGAAGAAGATCTAAAAAACATATTTATTCTGCAACCAGACAAAGAATACTTAAAGACTAGAGAGTCTAGCACTGTTGAGTTCAAAGTTGCATTTCATCGGGAATCAATTACTGATTATATAAAAGATTTTGCCGCATTTGCCAACAACATTGGTGGATATATTATTTTTGGAGTTCAGAACCTACCTCATATACCATTAGGTTTACAGAACAATAAATTCAACGAGATTGACGATGAGTCAATTACGCAAATAGCTAATGAACATTTTACACCAGCGATGGAATGGGAGCGACATATATATGAGTGGAACGGAAATGTTTTTGGGATTTTACACATATTTGAGTCAAGTAACAAACCTATTATAGCAATAAAAACAGGCGGGAAAAACCAACAAATAAAGGACGGTGAAGTATATTTCAGATATAGAGCAAGAACCGAAAAGATACATTATGCGGAATTAAAAAATATTATCGATGAAAAGATTGAAAGAGAAAGAAAAGTTTGGTTCGAGCTACTAGAAAAAATCGCTAAAATAGGTCCTGAAAATGCAGCTATACTAGATACAATAGATGGGAAAATTGAAAAAGGAAATAATACAATACTTATAGATGATGAACTACTACCAAAATTGAAATTCATTAAAGAAGGAAAATTCAGAGAGACTGAAGGAGCGATTACCCTAAGACTTATAGGGGATGTCCAACCAGTAAGTGTAGTTGGGTTTAAAGAAAAAATAATACACGATGATCCTTTTAGATTAAGAGCGACAAACGTTGCTTTATTAGTAGCACAAGCTATCAATAATAAATTTAGAGCAAGCCCTGAACATTTCAATTGTTGGCAATATTATAATATAAGAAGCGTTGATAAAGATGGAAAAATAACTTGTAATCCTGAATTTTGTGATTATAAAGAAGCTTTAAAAATATATATGTATACTGAAAAATGGGTTGAATTTTTAATTAAAGAATTATCGAACTCAGATACCTACAATAATATAATGTCTCTAAAGAAGCATTGAATAAAATTAAACAACATTTTAATCTGTTTACTTCTTAATACTCACATCTCTCAGCCGGGCATATCCCATGGCATTAAGTTTGTAGCCGGTCACATGCGGTTTCACCAGCGTGTAACTCTGCCCGAACCATAAAGGCAGGCAGGCGGCGTCATCCACCAGCATCTGCTCGGCCTGCTGATACATCTCAAGGCTCTTCCGGCTGTCCCCTTCCAGGGCGGCCTTATCCAAAAGCGCGTCCACGGCCGGATTGGAATATTCGCCGTAGTTGTACTCTGCCCCGGTGCGGAAGAGAACTTCCAGGAAGTCCTGCGGGTGAGGATAGTCCGCTATCCAGCCCATGTCATAGAGCTGGTCTTTTTCCTCTTTAAGGAAATAAATGAACCTTTCCGGCTCTAGCTGGCGCACCGTCACCTCTACTCCCAGGTTCTCGCGCCAATTATTGATAACGGCTTCGAGATAACTTGATATCTGCCCGCCGTAACCGGAGGTGGTTAGAACGATGGGCGGCAGGTTAGCCGCGCTGCCGTACTTAGATTGCGCGAGCAGTTCTTTAGCTTTAGCGGCATTATATCCCGGCGCGGAAAGCTTATCGTTAAAACCGGGGATACCCGGCGGCAGAATGCCGTCGGCCCGGCGCACCAGGTCGCGGAAGGAAAGCGATATTATTTTATCCCTGTCCACTGCCTGGATGAATGCCTGCCGTACTTTTACATCATCGAAGGGAGGCTCGGTAAGGTTAAAGCCCAGCCAGTAAAAGCTCATCTCCGTGGTTATTTGCAGCTGGCCGGCAAACGGCCCGGCTTTATCGGTCACTTTATCGATATAGCCTGCGGAAACACCGGCGGTATCGATGTCCCCCATCTCGTACAAATTCATAGGCACGCCGCTCCACAGCGCATACTCGACACGTGCCAGCTTTGCCGCGTCCCCGTAATAATCAGCGTTCCTTTCCAGGACGATAAGACTGTTCTCCTGCCATTCCTTGAGCTTGAACGGGCCGGTGCCGTTGGGCTTCCGCCACCAGTCAGCGCTCCCGGACGCGTTGGCTTTATCGACGGCGAAAGCCGTTGGATAGGTCAGCCGGAACAGGAAATACGACCTCGGGGCGTCGATGGTAACCTGGAGGACGTATTCGCTGACAGCTTTTACGCCGCTGATTTCTTTAGCCTTCCCCGCGACGACCTCCTTTACCCCGACGATGTCGCCGAGATATGTTCCGGCAGTGCCCGAGCCGGTGGCAGGGTCGCAGGCTCGTTCCCACGAGTATTTGAAGTCGGCGGCGGTAACTACCCGCCCGCTGTGAAAACGTACGTTCTGCCTGAGAGTAAAAGTATAAGTGCGGCGGTCCTGGCTTAATTCCCACTTCTCCGCGATGTCCGGGACCGGTTCCAGGTTATCATCCAGCCGCACCAGTCCGCTGAATATCTGCATAATATAATCGTTAGAATTGCCGTCACTGGCTACCGCCGGGTCTAGAGTGAAAGGGTCTGTGCCGTATAACTTGAGAACGCCGGAGCCGGTAACGGCCGGGGATGTCTGCGGGGCAGGGCAGCCGGTCAATAAAATAACGGACAGCAGCGCCAATGTTATTAATAAATACAAGGCCTTTTTCATCGTAAATTTCATATCTACCTCTAATAGACAATATAGCATAAACATATTTTATCTGCATGATATACAAAACCTGGTGATAAGTAATATAATTTCCTGATAGAGGCAAGAATTAAATGTTCGTGACTTTTAAGACGTACTGGAAACGCAGATGGTCGAAGGTACGCGGCGTTTTCCCAACTTTATGGAAAAACTACCTGTACCAGAGTTTTTTAGCAACGGTCGTTGTTTTTATCATCCTCTTACTGCTCGATAGAGAGAACGCAGTGGTCATCGCTTCGATAGGCTCTTCGGCTTTCATCATTTTCACCATGCCCCGCAATATTACCGCCCGCCCGCGGCGTCTTATCGGCGGCCACATGGTCGGCCTGACAGCAGGTTCTCTTTGCGCTTTAATCCCCCATACCGCCGCGCTGGCGTCAATCAGCATCTACGCCCTAGCGGTAGGGATTTCCATATTCCTGATGGTTGCGCTGGACTTCGAGCACCCACCGGCCAGCGGCACAGCCCTGGGGGTAGCCATGACCGGCTTTTCCGTCAGCGTCATGCTGGCAGTGATTACAAGCATCCTGGTACTGTCACTGGCCCATCATTTTTCGCGCAGGTTCCTGAAAGACCTGACCTAGCTTCCGCCGCCGCATTTGCCATATCCCGGTTATTACAAATCCACCGGGGATTTCATCAGTCGTTCCGTCTTGCGCCTGTCCCCTTTTTATGTAATCTATACGGTATTTTTATGACCATAAGACCACCGGCAATTTAAAATAGAATTAGAGTCACCGGATATAATCACCGGTGAAAATAATAGCCGTATGAATAAGAAAACAGCCTTGTTGCACAGAATATTCATTCCGCTGGGCGTGGGTATTCTCCTATGTACCGCATGGACGATAGCTTTGAATACCGATTTCGCTAACGCTGAAACGCGCGCCGTTACCGTTACTACCTGTTCAGCCTGCCCTGTGCCCGAACCCGTCTATATCGAAGTGGAAAAAATCGTGACGGAGGTTGAAACCGTCGAGGTAGAAAAAATTGTTTCCGTCGATAGAATCGTCGAGGTGCCGGTTGAAGTTCCCATAAAACTCCAGGACTGGGAAAGTAAAGAGGAGCTTACCGGGTTCCTGCGAAACGACGATACCGATACTTATCTCTTTCTCAAGGCGGATAACGTTGGCGGAATCGCTTTTAACGGCCAGTGTGAAGACCTCGCTTTACAACTGCGCGACAGGGCGATGAGCACCGGTAAGTATCTCTCGGTACAGGTATTAAGCCCGCAGGAATACGAAAAGTGGTACGGCGTCACGGTCGGTCCCGGCGTCTATCACGCTATCTGCATGGCGCGTATCGGCAATGAATTCTGGTACATCGAACCGGATAATGACCGGCACTGGCTGGCCTTATACCTCGATTAATATAGCCCCCGCTAGTACAGTCCCTGCCTTTTCATACTGAGGTAGTTTTTCCCGCCGATTATTACGTGGTCGAGGACACTGATACCTACCAATTCCCCAACTTCAGAAAGTCTTTTAGTCAGCCTGATATCATCAACGGATGCCTCGGTATCTCCGGAAGGATGATTATGAACAAAGATAACGGAGGAGGCGGAAGCGGATATCGCTTCTTTGAATACTTCCCGGGGATGGACGATACTGCCGTCCAGACTGCCGACGGATATTTCCGCCAGCCTGATGAGGTGATTGCGGGTGTCCAGCAAAGCCGCCAAAAAATACTCTTTCTTTTTCCCTTTGAGTTTTCCCTGCGTCAGATTGTATACATCTTCCGGTGTTTTAATGGTAGTCTTATCGGTCGGGTCTCCATGGCCGTCGGTGCGGCGTGAAAGTTCCACCGCGGCTTTAATCTGGCACGCTTTAGCGGGGCCAATGCCGCGCACCTTTGAAAGTTCTTCCAGCGAGGCCCCCGCAATCCCTTTCAACCCCCCGAACTGGCTTAAAAGCCGCTGCGCGGTAATCATCACCGATTCACCGGCGATGCCCCTGCCTAATAGAACAGCGAGGATTTCCTGCGCGGAAAGAGCCTCGACGCCCAACCTTTGCAATCTTTCCCGGGGCCTGTCGGCGGGAGGTAAATCATGGATGGTCATTGATTCGTATTTAACGGAAGATGCCTTTTCCATACCAACCTAGTCTAGCACCGGACGGGTAAAGACGGCAAGTCCTTTTTATTGCCATCAGGCGCTTATCTTTGTTATACTCTGACGGGATATGCGGAAGGGAGAATATTTTTTGAAGAGAGTTGATGGACGCGCCTATAACGAACTGCGGCCGATTAAAATAATACCGGATTATCAAAGCTTTGCAGAAGGTTCGGCGCTGATTAAAATGGGGAAAACCCATGTGCTGTGCTCGGTCAGCGTCGAGGAGAGGGTACCCTCTTTTCTCAAGGGGAGCGGCCGGGGCTGGATTACGGCGGAGTACGCCATGCTGCCCCGCGCCACGGTAACGCGCACCCAGCGCGACTCCTCCGTGGGGCACGTGACCGGACGCAACCAGGAGATACAGCGGCTCGTGGGGCGTTCGCTAAGAGCGGCGGCGGATATGGCGACACTGGGCGAAAGGACTTTAACAATCGATTGCGATGTCCTCCAGGCGGACGCCGGGACGCGTACGGCGGCCATCACCGGCGGCTACGTCGCGCTTTACAAGGCGATGGAAACACTTAAAAATATGGGCGTGATATCATCGATACCGCTGAAATACGCCGTTGCGGCGGTAAGCGTGGGCGTGATTAATAACGATATGCTGCTCGATTTATGCTACGACGAGGATTCCCGGGCGGCAGTAGACTTCAATGTGGTGATGACCAGCAAGGGCGAGTTTGTAGAAGTGCAGGGCACCGCCGAGGGCAAGACTTTTTCCAAGCAGACCCTGAACGACCTGATGGCGCTGGCGGAAAAAGGCATCCAGCAGCTTTTCCTGGCGCAGCAGGAAGCGATAAAGAGCGGGAAGTAAGCAGCGAGGCTTTGAGATTATATGTATATTGATCTGATGCGTAACCGCGAAAAGATACTTCCAGTCTTTAATTTGCCGCTTGAAATTAAAAACTTACGTATATGGCATTGTAAATATAAATCACTCAGTGGGATTCGGGTTTTAAAAAATCTAGAAACACTAGTGATTGCGACATATCCTGATAAAACACTAGATACTCTCGGATATTTAAACCATTTAACTTATCTTAGTATTGTTCACTTACCATACGTCACTAATCTTTCTCCACTCTCGGAGTTAAAGAATCTTTGTCAAAAACCTTGACCTGCAATTTTCCATTAACAACAACTGCTTTTAAATTTTTAGAACCCATCACGGCTCCTGCGCCGGTTCTGCCGGCAACATGGTAGCGGTCGTTGAGCGGGCAGGCGTATCTCACCATGTTTTCCCCACCGGTACCAATAGCAATTACAGCTATCTTCGCGGGCAGTTCCTGGAACAGAATATCGGTAGTAACAAGCGCATCTTTGCCCCAGAGGTGAGAGGCATCCTTGATTTCAACATTATCATCGTCTATAAACACGTATACCGGCTTTTCCGCCCTATTCCTGACTACAACAGCCTCATAGCCAGCGTGCTTCAGGTAAGGCCCCAGGACCCGCCTGAATTCCCCGTACCGATGTGTAACGTAAGCGGATGCTTGGTCGTAATCTCTGTCCTGGTGCCGGTAGGTACCCCGCTCCCGGTAAGCGCGCCGACAGCAAAAATGACGATGTTTTCCGGGCCAAGGGGGTCTACATCATGCCTTACTTCATCGTAAAGTATCTTGCAACCGAATCCCACCCCACCGATATACTTGCGGGCAAACTCCGGGTCGATTTCTTTTTTAATGATTTTCCTGCTTGCCAGGTCTATATCCAGTATCTTGCCGTATCCGGGGACCATAGCTCTCCTCCTGATAATCTTTTTACCGGCCAACGCCCGTGATAAGCACCGTCTTGGATTTTTTGCTTTATCTTAACTTAATATCGTCAATTATAGCACGCAAGTGATGCTGAGTGAATTGCTGGCATTTAATAACATTAAAACCCAAAGTCATTATTTCAACATTTGTATTTGACCGATATCATTTTATGTTGGTTAGACTGGCATTAACCAGTCTGTAGTATTAGATGGAGAATAATCATTGGTGCGAAAATTATTTAAAGACATGACATTTGAAGTTATAAGGGGAATCGCTCCATTGATCATTGTATTGATTATCCTTCGATTTATATTTATGAGAGCTTCAGCATGATTATTTATCCAGTTTTTAGTTGGTGCCATATCGGTAATTGCGGGTATGATTTTTTTCTTAATCGGTATCGATTTTGGTATTCTGCCGGCAGGAAACACTATTGGTGCTGGGAGGATTTAGTATTTAGGATTTAGACTTTGAAAATTAGAATTTGGGGCAGGGTGGAATCATGGGCGGGGCAAATGGTGGGCGGTGGCGTACAATATCAAGAACCTTTGAACTTTCCTTCAGTTTGAATTCGTAATTGTTCACTTTTGAATTGGTGAATCAAGGCTTCATAATGTCCCGTGAGTCACTTTTCAAGCTACTGTTAACCAACAATCTGGACTATAGTGACGATCGACGCATGGTTCCGGCGGGAGACCGCCGCCGGTAAGGTGCTGCGAGCGGTAAGGGAGAGCTGTCTGAAGAATGAAGACGAAACGTTGCGGCGTGCCGGCGCCGGACAGATAATACCTTAAAAATACCGTAATAGACAGTAGAAGAACGTAGAAAGATGCTCATGGTTTCTTGAAAAAAGAATGTTTTGGAAAATGACATAAATATTTAATATCGTCCGGTCGATATGTTATCCAAATGAAATGTTCTAAACACTATAATAAATAACTGATATGGAGGATTAACCATTTCCTCGTTTCAAACGAATCAAGACATCGGTTTTGTGGATGTAGCGGTGCACTTTAACCAGAAAGGTCCATTAAGTTAACCTTCTTCTGGACGGATAGAGGCAGGTGGGAAGGTCATGATTATGAGGTAGCAATCGACCAATCAAAGTAAAATTCTATAAAAATACAGAGGTGAACCATGGCACAGGCAACATGGGGCGGAGTCGTACTGGCTGAGAGCGAAAAATACGAGATGGTGGAAAGCAATGTGTATTTCCCTCCGGACTCGATAAAGAGGGAGTACTTTCGAGAAAGTGATACGGACTACGAGTGTCCGTGGAAAGGTCACGCCGACTATTATGACATCGTTATTGGTGACAAGGTAAACAGGGACGCTGCCTGGTACTATCCCAACCCCAAGCCAGCGGCAAAACAGATAAAAGGTCATGTGGCATTCGAAAGGAGTAAGGGAATTCAGGTAAAGAAGTAGCATTATTTTAATCGAATCATTACTTATTTCGTAAGTTAACAAACCATCAATCCAGCGATGAGCCGGGTAAACAAGGGGGTAAAATATGCCAAAAGTGGATATTCTTATCATCGGTGCCGGAACCGCTGGAGAGTATGCCGCCGGTAACGCTAAGCAATACATGGATTCAGTTGGCATGAAGAGAAAGGCACTGTAGGCGGTGACTGTATCTTTCACGTCTGTATCCCTACCAAGGCTATGGTACACGCTTCACGGCTTGAAGGCCCGCTGTAGAACGGAATAGAACAATATAGCAGAGGAAAAGCCGATGTCTTCCGTCGTGGGCCAGTGCCAATTAGAGAAATCTCAAGGACATAAAAGCTAAGGAGACCCCAAAAATGAAAACCTATGATGTTATCGTCATCGGCAGCGGGTGTGGGGCGATAATTGCGGACGAGGCTATTGAACACGGACTGAAAGTGGCCATGGTGGACAAGGGGCCTTTGGGCGGTACCTGCCTCAACCTGGGCTGTATCCCGTCGAAAATGCTGATATACCCCGCCGATAGAATAGTAGAGATACAGGAAGCCGCCAAACTGGGCATCGAGGCAGAAATAAAGCACATAGATTTTGGCGCCATCATGGAGCGGATGAGGAAAAGCCGGGCCGCAGACCAGAAACATATCAGGGAAGGAATATCGCAACAGAAGAACCTGGATTTCTACGAAGCAGAGTGTCACTTCAGCGGAGAATATACCGTTGAGGTAGGGGGAGAAAATATGAAAGGCCGGAAGATTTTCATCACGTCCGGTTCGCGACCGCTGATACCTCCCATAAAAGGGCTTGACAACATCGACTATTTGACCAACGAAAACGCGCTGGAATTGAAGGAGAGACCCGAAAATCTTATAATCGTTGGAGGCGGATATATCGCGGTAGAATTCGGGCATTTCTTTGCGGCCATGGGCACTAGGGTTACCATTCTCGAGATGGCAAACCGTCTTATCCTTTCCGAAGAGCCGGAAATCGCTTCCCTGCTTAAAAAGGCTCTAAGCAAACGGATGAAAGTTTACGTTAATTCCCAGGTACAAGAAGTGAAAGCGTCTAAGGAAGGCGCTGCCGTTCTGACCAGAAATAACTCTACCGGTAAACTAACGGAGTTCACAGCGCAAAGAATCATGATTGCTGCAGGGAGAAGATCCAACGCGGATATATTGAAGGTGGAAAACACCGGTGTAGAAACAGATAACAGAGGTTTCATAAAGGTCAACGAGTATCTCGAGACGACCAGGAAAAACATTTTTGCCGCCGGGGATGCTGCCGGGAAATACATGTTCCGGCATATGGCCAATAGAGAAGCCGCAATAGCGGCTAATAATGCCTTTCATGATGCTAAGGTGAAAGTAGACTACAGCGCCGTGCCCCGTGCCATTTATTCTCACCCGCAGATTGCTTCTGTCGGGATGACCGTGGAGAACGCCGGAAAAGACCATGAGGTTGTTGTCGCCAGTGCAAAGTACTTTGATGTCGCCAAGGGTCAGGCCATGGTGGAAAAAGAGGGTTTTGCCAAAGCTATACTGGAGAAAGGCACCGGTAAAATTCTGGGCTTTCATATTATCGGCCCATATGCCCCGGAGCTTATTCAGGAAGTGGTGAACGCCATGACATCAGGCGGACACGCGGGAGAAATCGGCGAAAGTATTCACATTCACCCCGCCCTTTCCGAATTGATTCCAGCGACGATTGCCCGCGTGGAAGAGTCTTAGGATTGAACGGAGGCGGCCACGTGAAAGACGTTTCTGATTTGGCTATCATCGGCGGCGGCGCTGCTGTCTATTAAATGCTTGAGGGGGATTCAAGGGAAGGAGAGCGTATTGAACAGTCAGTTGGATGAACTTTCGATAAACACTATTCGCTTTCTGGCGGTAGACATGGTGCAAATGGCAAACTCCGGGCATCCGGGAACACCAATGGGCGCGGCGCCGATGGCTTACACACTATGGAACCGGTTTCTTAAACATAATCCCGGGGATCCCAAATGGCCCGACAGGGACCGCTTTGTTCTCTCCGCGGGACATGCTTCGGCAATGCTGTACGCGCTGCTTCACCTTACCGGATACACTCTTTCCCTGGATGAACTGAAGCGATTCCGGCAATGGGGAAGCCTTACGCCGGGACACCCGGAGTACGGCCTCGTTCCCGGATTGGAAGTTACCACGGGACCTCTCGGCCAGGGTTTTGCCAATGGCGTGGGGATGGCCGCAATCGAGAAACGGCTGGCGCAACATTATAATCGGCTGGGACACGAAATTATCAATCATTATACGTATGCCATTGTCTCGGACGGAGACCTCCAGGAGGGGGTAGCCTCCGAGGCGGCTTCGCTTGCCGGCACACTGCGCCTGGGAAAGCTCATCTATCTATATGATGACAACGGCATCTCTATCGAGGGGAATACCAACCTTGCCTTTACAGAGAATGTTGCTCAACGGTTTTCAGCCTACGGCTGGAATGTCATCGGGCCAATAGACGGGATGGATATGGCGGCCGTGAGTACGGCCGTAAGCGCGGCCATACTCGATGCCCAATCTCAAGATAGTAAACCAAGCCTCATTATTTGTCGCACCGTTATCGGTTACGGCAGCCCCAACAAGGCCGGCACCGCCGCCGCTCACGGAGAACCCCTGGGTGAAGAAGAGGTGCGACTGACCAGGAAGAACCTGAAATGGCCCTATGAAGAGCCGTTCACCATCCCCCCGGAAGTACTGGCTCATTTTCGCCGGGCGCTGGCAAGAGGCAAACTTCAGCAACAGGAGTGGGAAACCCGAATGGCAGCGTACCGCCGGACTTATCCCCGGGAAGCCCGCCAACTGGAGGCGGATTTACGGGGAGACCTGCCGGATGGATGGGATAAAGGTCTGTCCGATATGTTTAAACCTTCAGACAAACCGGTTGCCACACGCGAGGCTTCCGGTCTGGTGATGAATGCCATCGCTAAAACAGTGCATTCCTTTACAGGAGGCTCGGCGGATTTAGCTCCCTCTACCAAGACTTTCTTGAAGGACTACGGCTGCTTTGGATTTGACAACCCTGTCGACCACAACATGCACTTCGGCGTCCGCGAACACGCTATGGGGGCGATAGCTAACGGCATGTCCCTGCACGGAGGAATCATTCCGTATACGGGCACCTTCCTGATATTCTATGACTATATGCGCCCTCCGGTACGGCTGGCGGCGCTCATGGGTATTCGCGTGATATTTATCTTTACCCACGATTCAGTCGGCTTGGGAGAGGACGGCCCCACACACCAACCCATCGAGCAATTGATGGGGCTGAGGCTGCTTCCCAACCTGGTAACCCTCCGTCCGGCGGACGCCGCCGAGACCGTCGAGGCCTGGAAGGCCGCACTGGAGCGCCGAAGCGGTCCGACGGCCCTGGTTCTCAGCCGGCAGGGTTTGCCTGTACTCGACCGGACAAAACTGGCTCCAGCCAGCGGTCTGCGGCAGGGCGGATACGTCCTCTGGCAGTCCGCGGCTGCTCCGGAGGCAATTCTTATCGCCACGGGTTCCGAGGTGCATATTGCCTTACAAGCCGGCATTGACCTGCAGCAGAAGGGTATTTCAACCCGCGTCGTTTCGTTACCTTCCTGGGAGTTGTTCGATGCCCAGCCTTCAGAATACCGGGATGAAGTGCTGCCTCCAGACATACGCGTACGCATTTCCATAGAGGCGGGAACGCCCACCGGCTGGGAGCATTATGTAGGGATGGACGGCATGGCTATAGGGATTTCCCGGTTTGGCGCTTCAGCTCCGGGCAAAGTGATATATGAGAAGCTGGGGTTGACCGCTCAGCGCGTCACGGACGAGACTCAACGCCTTTTACAGAGGAAGTGAATATGGGACTCAAAGTGGTAATAGCGGCCGACCATGGCGGCTTAGACCTTAAGAATCAACTGGTAGAACGACTCAGCAACAAGTACGATATTAAGGATTTGGGAGCATGGAAATTTGACTCTCAAGACGATTATCCGGATTTTGCTGAGAATGTTGCGCAGGCGGTAGTCTCAGAGAAAGCGCAGCGTGGAATATTAGTCTGCGGAAGCGGCGTCGGCGCCTGCATCGCCGCCAACAAGGCGGCAGGTATCCGTGCTTCCCTCTGCCACGACTCATATTCAGCGCATCAAGGTGTTGAGCACGACGATATGAATGTGCTCTGCCTGGGAGCGCGGGTGGTAGGAACGGAACTGGCTGAAGAACTGGTTAACGTCTTTTTAGCGGCGAGTTTCTCAGGTGAGGAGCGGCATCGACGCCGCCTGGAGAAAGTTACGGCGTTAGAGCGCAAGCATTATCAGAAGACGAAGCAAACCTGAAAGGGGGCGTAAAAATGAATAAAATACCGGGCTTAATGGGACTTATCTTTATAACACTGGTCGTTTTGTCCGGCTGCGCCGGCGGAAGTGTAGGAGACAAAGGGCCTATCACCGTAGGGTCGAAGATTGACACCGAAGGAGCGCTGCTGTCGCAGATGATTATCTTGATGCTGCGGGATAGTGGCTTTAACGTGGTTGATAAATCTTCTTTCGGCCCGACCTCGGTGGTGCGTAAGGCTATCATCAGCGGGGAGCTTGACCTGTACCCGGAGTATACCGGCAACGGTGCTTTCTTTTTTGACGAAGCAGACTCCCCTGTCTGGAAAAACGCCCGGCAGGGATATGAGAGGGTTAAAGAACTGGATAAAGCTGCGAACAATATCGTATGGCTCACCGCGGCGCCGGCTAACAACACATGGGCCATCGCCATACCGGAAGCCCTGGCCGATAGAGAGAAACTCGTTTCCCTTGACGACTTCGCCGCGTACGTCAACAGGGGCGGCTTTGTCAAGTTGATCGGCTCCGAGGAGTTCGTCACCAGCCCGGCGGCTTTGCCGGCATTTCAGCAGGCTTACGGTTTCACATTGAAGCAGTCCCAGTTGCTGACGGTATCCAGTGGGGAAACCGCGCAGACGGAAAAAGCAGCCGCTAAAGGGACCGATGGCGTTAATGCCGCCATGGCCTACGGCACGGACGGCTCGCTTAGCGCCTTCAACCTTGTGGTTCTGTCCGACCCCAGGGGCGTTCAGCCGGTTTATGAACCGGCACCGATTATCCGCAGTGAAGTTTATAACAAATATCCTGAGATTGGCGATATACTAAAGCCAATTTTCGAGAGCCTGGACATGGTCACCCTCCAGACATTGAACGGCAGGATTGCCGCTGAGGGGCAGAACGCGACCGAAGTAGCCAGGGATTACTTAACTCAGAAAGGGTTCTTGAAGTAATATCGGATGGATTCTTAAGGAAGGTGATAGATAATGCGGCGGCTGATTAGTCCTGACAGTGTCGCACTTGCCGGCTCTATTATCGGTCTATCCTCGCTGCTGTTGGGCTGGCTGACATTGAAACCAAACCGGCTGGCGGCGGGTACCAGCTTGAGCCTGAGGGAGGGTTTCGATGGAATCGGGGCTGCTGCCATCGCTGGATTGTGGTTGCTTTGCTTTACCCTGAGCATGGTCAAACTGGTAAAAATGCGCGGGATTGGGATGGGTCTCACCGCCAACGTCGTGCTTGTACTTACCTTTATACTGGTCGGACTGTTTAGCCGTCAACTCCTTGAAGGAGAGGCGCCGGCAGCCAGAGTTTCACCTGGTGCTGGCTTCTGGGTCACCATGGCCGGGGCATACGTCGTGATATTCGCCGCCCGCCGGCAACTGCCTAACAGGCGTATCTGGCAGAACCTGGTTTCCTGGAGCGGCCCGGCGTTTTTTGTCTTTCTTCTTTCCACCGGATGGATGAATAACATCTCCGTCATGGAAGAGTTCAGGGGTAATCAGCAGCGTTTCATACAAGAGTTGCTGCAACACATCCGCTTGTTTAGCTTCAGTGTTGCCGCGGCGGCGGTAATTGGTATTCCCTTGGGTATCTGGGCGACCCGGAACAAGCACGCCGAGGGACCCGTGTTCTTTATCACCAACATCATGCAAACCATACCAAGCCTGGCGCTATTCGGCCTGCTGATAGCGCCGCTTTCGGCGCTGTCTTTCGCTTTCCCGGCATTGCGCGATTTTGGTATCAGGGGCGTTGGCGTCACCCCGGCTATCATCGCTCTAACTATTTATTCGCTGCTTCCGATGGTGCGGAATACCTATGTCGGACTGCGCCAGGTGGATTCGGCAGCAACAGATGCCGGAATGGGGATGGGGATGAGCCGCTGGCAGGTCTTCCGCCGTGTGGAGGTGCCGCTGTCCGCTCCCTTAATTTTAGAAGGTATCAGGACGGCATCAGTACAGGCGGTGGGGCTTACCACTGTAGCGGCCCTTATCGGGGCTGGCGGATTAGGTTGGTTTGTTTTCCAGGGAATCGGTCAGGCGGCGCCAGACCTGATCATCCTGGGCGCCATACCAATTATAATTTTAGCCTTGCTGGTCACCGGCGAGGGCGGGCCGATCGGCTAATCCAAGTCACAAACAAGCGTTTCTATAATCAACGCTTCATCACATAAATTAACGGAGGGTGAGGGGCTTTACCGGCCCCACCCTCCTTTTTTTGTTCATCATTTTTAGCTTCCGGGATATCCAGTTCCATCTGCGGCCCTGCCGTGTTATAATCGTGGGCAAAGGCCGCCGTTTCTGAATTTTTACCCGTGGTGAGGTGCAAAATGAAGATTCTCATTTTATCCGGAAGCAAGAACCGGGCCGGTAAGACCGCAAGCGCCATCGAGGCTATCCGCAGGGGCGCCGCCAGGGCAGGAGGCGAGGTGGAAACAATCTTCCTGACGGAGCTCAACCTGGAGAAATGCCGCCAGTGCAATAAGGACGGGTGGGGGATTTGCCGCACCGAGCACCGCTGCATCATCGAAGATGATTTTGCATCGATATCGGACAATATCAAGACTTCCGATGCGGCAGTGTTTGCCACGCCGGTTTACTTCGGGGATTTAAGCGAGAGCATGCGGGGATTCCTCGATCGTTTGCGCCGGACGCGCTTTATGTTCGGGCCGCCGCCCGGTCCGGGTATGCCGCCCCGGCAAAATATAACCACCCCGGCAGTGGGGCTGTGCTACGCCGGCGGCAGCGGCAACGGCACGGTATCCTGCGCTTTCAACCTGGAACGCATCCTGCAGACATGCGGCTTCGACATTGTAGACATGATACCCGTCCGGCGGCAGAATTTGGAAATGAAAATTCCCCACTTTGAACGCGTTGGGGAATGGCTGACCACCAAACCGGTTTCCGGACCACCTCCTGGCGCACCGCCCGGAGCGCCGCCCCCGGCAAAGTAATCTAGCCCTGTGTTCATCCCCAACGATAAAAGAACGCGGAGTACTTCTACCGGGGATTGGCTGCCTGTCCGCCGGGAGTTCCCGCCCGCGCTATCCTGAGGCGGGTTTCCCAGGCGAGGAGCAGCATCGACGCCGCCTGGAGAAAATTACGGCGTTAGAGCGCAGGCATTTTCAGAAGACAGGGAATACAGATTGTGTTGTGATGGATTTGTCTAACATGTAAATAGCGCCAGCCGTTTTGAATTTGACTATATCTTGAATACGCTTTATTTCCGGAAATCTGTTTTGAAAATTTAATATCTCCACCACGGCACGGACAGATTACCCCATTGAGAATCTTTTTCTATTTTTGTTATAAGTTGATTGACCGTTTTATAATTGATTTCAAGGATGTGTAAAGTATGTTCGATTGCTATTTTTCTAATGTAGGCTTCTTCGGTTATATCAAATGAACCGAGATTTTTCCGGACGGCAATTTCCTTGCCTGCCTTGGACCGGTATTCCTTTAACGCTTTCAAAACTGTCTCTTTGTCCAGGTATCCTACTAACATCATGGCCAGAGCCAGTTCCGACAGGCTATTTTCAGGTGTTCCGAGATATGAAAGCAGGTTATTTCTTATCAGTTCTTTCCCTTTATCGGTTATCGAATAGACGGTTTTATCCGGCATGTTGCCGTTTGCTGTCTTTTTTCCAACGATGAGCTTCTTCGCGCTCAGGGTATTGATTATGCCGTATACCGTTTGCGCGTGAATTTTTCGCCTTGAGCTTCTCCGTTTTTCGTTCATCAAACGCACAATCGCGTAAGGATTTATGGGCGCCTCCCCGATCATACCTAAAACTAAAAGAGCGGTCCTCGATAACACTGTTGCGGATTTCATACCGTTTATTATACCCGCCTTTAAACGTGATAGGCAAACCATCCTGGACCCCGTATTTTTTAAAGACCGGCTACCGAGAGATATATATCCTGAATCATTGCCGGAGGAACAGCTGCTAGACTCCATCCGACGGGGGATGATTAGCTCTATTGACTTTTAGATTGATAGTTGTTAATATTGGTATGTTTTACATACCACCGGCTGCCATTCCTGTATCCGGTATAGATACGAAATCAATAAACCATATTTTAGAATTAAAGGAAGGTGATAGATGAAATAATCCCGATAATTTTATGACATTATTAAACCGGTATGTTCATAATTTTAAATATGGAGGTTTCCCGCATGCGAAAGAGTATTTTATTAAGAGCGATATTCGTTAGTTTAATATTAGTTGTTATCGCTTCAACACTTGCCATTGCCTGTTCAACAACGGAACCTTCTACAACAACAGCTCCTGCAACTACAGCAGCCACAACGATTGCCCCCACCACTGCACCGCCGAAAACGACAACAGTGACGACGACGCCAGCCGCGCCCCAGGGGGAAAAGTACGGCGGCACTCTTGTAACTTCCCTGAACGCCGGCCTGGTCGGCAACATCGGCTATATGCCCGAAGTGAGTAACTCCACGGGCGTTTCACTGCAGGCCGTTTTCGAGCGCCTTATGCTGCTGAAAATGGACGGGAGCATCCAGGGCGAACTGGCGACTTCCTGGAAAATCGCCGACGACCTGAAATCAATAACCATCAACCTGAGAAAGGGCGTTAAGTTCCATGACGGTTCCGATTTCAACGCAGCGGTCTGCAAGTGGAACCTTGACCTGCAAATAGCGGCTAAAAAAGCCGATGTCGCCAGCTGGACCTCGGTTGAGGTTATCGATGACTCTACAATCCGTATAAATCTTTCGTCCTATACTAACACCCTTTTCAGCGGTTTAAGCAAGTTGACCATCGCCGGCATGATGTCCAAGGCGTCTTTCGATAAAAACGGCATCGAGTGGGCCCGGTCCAACCCGGTCGGCACGGGGCCGTTCATGTTCGCGGAATACCAGCGCGATGTCAAGCTCGTGCTGAAGCGCAACCCCAACTACTGGGACCCCGGCAAGCCTTATCTTGACGGCATAGTAATGACGGTCATCCCCGACGATACGGTCCGGAGACTGTCTTTTGAAAAAGGCGATATCATGGCATATACCTCGACGAATCCCGTCGTCTCCAAGGAAATGGAAAAAAGCGGGAAGTTCGACGTTGTATTGAGGAATTCAGGCCCCAGGGTGCTGGCTCCGGCAAGCATGGATCCCAAATCACCATGGGCTGACGTCAGGGTGCGCTACGCCGCTTCCTACGCTCTCGACAGGGAACTTATGGCTGAAGCTTTAGGCTCAGGCCACAGCGTAGCTCCTTACCAGCTCATGCAGGGACTGCCCGACGTCCGGATTGCCGGGCTTACTCCTACCAAATTTGACCCGGCCCGGTCCAAGCAGCTTCTCTCAGAGGCCGGCTTTCCGACCGGATTCAAGACCACGCTTACCGGACGCCCGGTGATAATCACCAAAGACCAGGTGACCGCGGTAGCGGAAATGCTCCGCAATGTAGGCATTGACGTGACCATCGATACCGTCACCTCCGCCAAATATGACTCGATGCGCATCGGCGGCACGTGGGACGGTATATTGGCGGAAAGCATGCTGGTGCAGGCTAACAAGAACGATACTTTCATCAGTTACTTCGCGGGGCTGCAGTGGCAATATGTTAAAAAACCAGTCGGCTTCCAACAAGCGCTGAACGCCTCGCTTGCTACGCTTGAAATAGATACAAACGCCATTAAAGTCATGATCCAGCTCCTGTATGATGACATGACGGTAATTCCGTTCTATGAAGAAGAGTCCGTCGGTCTGCAGAACAAAGGCTATCATCATGACTACGTCCAGACTGCGTTTAACGGCGTGGATACCCCGCGTTACGCGGATGTCTGGCTGGATAAGAGCCTCCACTAAAGACCTTATGGCGGCAGCCTGGTTGAGAGAATAAACCGTAACCGGGGAAGCTTTATCATATGGATATGGCTGACCCGGTTACAGCCCATGTTCATTCGTGCTGCCCTGGAAGTTGTTCCCCGTTTCTTTAGAGATTGATTTATGCCCGGCTAATAACGGTCAGCGTCACTTAAAGGGGAAATCACTCATGGAAAAAATAAAAATCGAAACAGGCTATATTACGGGAGCGATCATCGGTGAAGGTGAAGACCGGGTACACATATACCGGAGCATACCATATGCCGCTCCCCCTGTAGGCGACCTGCGCTGGAAACCGCCGCAGCCGGCCGCTCCGTGGAAGGGAGTCAGGGAATGCACTACTTTCTGCAAGTACGCGCCCCAGACATCCAGCCCCCTGCCCGGCACACGCCCGGATCCCAACGCCAAACCTGTCCCCAGCCCCCGTCTGCAGGCTCCCCAGAGCGAGGACTGCCTGTATCTGAATGTCATTACACCCGCCCGAAAAGCCACGGACAGATTGCCCGTGATGGTCTGGATACACGGCGGCGGATTCATCTTCGGCTCGGCCAACGAGCCGGTTTATAATCTGCCTCGTCTGCCTAGCCACGGCGTGGTGCAGGTTAATATCAACATGAGGCTCGGGCCCATCGGGCTCCTGGCGCACCCCCTGCTCTCCAAAGAATCACCGCAGGGCGTGTCCGGTAACTACATGTTCCTGGATACGCTGGCCGGGCTGAAATGGGTTAAAAACAACATCTCTGCCTTTGGCGGCGACCCGGACAACGTCACCATTTTCGGCGAGTCCGGGGGAGCGGCTAAGGTTATTTGCCTGATAAGCTCGCCGTTGGGAAAAGGGCTTTTCCGGCGGGGTATCGCGGAAAGCGCCAGCCCGGACGGGAGACCTCTTAAGGACCTCGAAGCCACGGGAGAGAAATTTTTTGCGAAGCTTGGAGTGGACAAGGAGAAAAACCCGCTTGAAGCGGCGCGCGCCCTGCCGTGGGAAAAGATTGTCGAAGCCGAGCAGGCGCTTATCCAGGAACTCGGCGCCACCGGGCGCGGGGGACTCTGGGACGTGGCGATAGACGGCTGGTTCATGCCGGACAAGCCGATGGACGTTTTCAAGGCGGGCAAACAATTGCCGGTGCCTTACATCCTGGTTTGCAACAAGGGCGAGATTTACATGAAGCAAGGGCTTTATCTCATCCCCGCTTACCTGGGTCTGTTCTCCGGCGCGGCCAGGACCGGCGTTAAGGCGCATGCCTGCATCTTCGACCGGGTGCCGGCGGGCTGGAGGAAAGAAGGCTGCGTTTCCTTCCATGCTATCGAACTGGGATATGTCTTCGGCGACTGGGACAATAAAAGCGGTTTCTGGCAGGGGTTATTCGGCATGGCCGGACAGGCCGGAGCAAAGACACCCAACCCCGGCCTGGATGAGAACGACCGTAAAGTGGCCGAAATAACAATGAAAATATGGACTCAATACGCTAAAAACGGCGACCCCGGCGTGGACGGGCTGATAAGCTGGCCGGCCTGGGACAAAACTACAGACCGGTACCTGTTCATCGATGAATACCCGGTGGTCAAATCAGGGTATTCCCGCCTTGCCGAGGACGGTAAATAGCCATTATATTATATATGATAAGCCATTTAAAGCGATTAATTATTATTTAGAAAGAGGGGAAATATCTATGAGAGCGCAAGTTGTTCTAACCCCGGTGGAATCAAAATGTTTGATTGCAAAAGCGATTGCCCGCATGGATGTAGTGAAAAAGGCCGCGGAAGGAGGCATGATTATAATTCATGCCAGCAGCACTTCCTATTTTCTCGTGAAAGAACTTACCGGGGAAGCACCATGGACGGACCACTGGGTGCATGGCGGGATATTCCCGCAGGGATTATGTACCGAGATAGGAGCTTCACGCAAACCCACCGCTCCCCCTCCTCCCCCCGACCCCAACGCCCCTCCGAAGAAATTCAACGTAGACTGGTTTCCTTTCAAGTGGGTAATCAAAAACCATAAGATGGAGTCCGGAATATCGCTGGGCAAGTTAATGGAGGAGATAGGTCCGGATGATGTTTACGTTAAGGGCTGCAATGCGGTGGATACTTCATTTAATGCCGGGGTATTGTTCGGCCACGATGACGGAGGCGGCACCATCGCCCGGATAACAGGTGTGCAGGCGCAAAAAGGTTTTACGATCATTTGTGCGGTAGGTCTGGAAAAACTCATCCCCGTGAGTATCCTTGAAGCTGCTAAAGCTACCGCCCGTAAACAGGAGTTCGAATACGCGATGGGTATGGCCTGCGGACTTTTCCCCGTGAAAGCCGGTAAGACGGTCACTGAAATACAGGCTGTTAATATCTTAAGCGGGGCGAAAGCGATTCCGATTGCCGCAGGGGGACTGGCCGGCGCCGAGGGGGGCGTTGTCCTGGCTATAGAGGGAGAGAAAGACCAGGTTGTAAAAATGATTGAGTATATCGAAGCATGCAAAGGCGCCAGGCTGCCTCAGGTGCGTCCCATTGCGTGTAACCTGTGCAGCAGTCCGGATTGTCATTTCCCGGTTAAAAACAAGCACTGGTACCCGCGCTTTGCTTAAAACAGGCGATTATTATCGAGAATATTGCGAGGAGATTGAAGATAGATGGTTTTACCGAGAAAAATGAACGAGCAGGAAATACAGGAACTGCATCCCTGGTACAAACCGGGTAAATGGTTCACCTCGCCGGCTACCTGGTTCCCCGAGGTCCGGGCAATGTCTCCCAACCTGCCTGAAAGGATACATATCCAGGAAACTACCCTGAGGGAAGGTGAAGAAAATGTTTCGGTATCTTTCACCATCGACCAGAAGGTGGAGATAGCCGGTAAGTTAAGCGCGATGGGTGTTGAAGCTATAGATTGCGGTTACGTGGGCAATCCTTACCAGGAAGATACGGTAAAAAGGATATTGTCCGCCGGCGTTATTAAAAAGCCTACCAGGCTTATCCTGAACAGGATGTGCGGCGATTTGCACAGTCAGCTGGATGTTGTTAAAAAAGCCGCCGACCGCGCTGTGGAAATCGGCTGCACCGCGTTCGGGCCGGTGTGCCTGCTGGTGCCCGAGACCCCGCAAGAGCAAGAGGCTTATGTTAAGCTTATCAGGTACATTAAAGATACCCACCCGGACCTCAACATCTCTATGGGCATAACGATGGCGTCCGGCAGTTTCAGGGTTTTAAAAAATCTGGGCATGCGTAAATACCACGAGCTGCAATTGGAACTGGCCAAAATGGTCACAGAAGCCGGTGCCGACCGTATTTCCATCGCCGATACCATGGGCTGCGCCTCGCCTTCGGCATGGAAATATATCGTCAGCGCTTTCAGGAAAGCGATAGGTCCGGATAAAGGTCTTACCTGCCACAACCATAATGACTTCGGGCTGGCATCGGGCAATGCTGTTTCCGGGATAGAAGGGGGCGCGGATTGGCTGGATGTTGTCATCTGCGGCCTGGGAGACAGGGCGGGAAATACCTCATTTGAAGAAGTGGTGCTGGCGCTGGAGGCTGTCTACGGCATTTCAACCGGTATAAAACTGGAAAAACTTTATGAACTCGCGCAATATGTGCAGAAAGCCAGCGGAGCCCAGACTCAGCACTGGAAAGCCGTGGTGGGCGACAGGGTTTGGGCGGAAAGCTCTCACGCGTCCGGACTAGTAGAATTGAGACGGCAGGGCAAGAGCTTTTTCGAGGCCGGCATGGAAGGCTGGAATCCAGAAATCGTAGGACAAACTCACGAGTTATTCTTTGGTAAGGTAGTTATCAATCCAAATGTAATTGAAGGATTCCTGAAATATCTCAAACTCAAATATGATAAAGGAATAATAGACGCTATTATCAAGGCAGGCCTCGAAGAAATCGACCGGCGCGCCTCACTCGGACAGGACAGGTGGCTGACCGAGGAAGAGGTTAACGCGCTTTGTAAAAAAATGGCAAAATAAATTTTAACACCAACGCAATCAGGAGCGTATCATACAAAAGGAGTTGGCAAATGGGAAAAACGATAACAGAAAAAATCCTGGCCAAAGCCGGTGAAAAGAAAGAAGTTTCACCGGGCGATTATGTGTTTTTAACCTCTCCGTGCCCGGTGCCGGGAATCGGCAGGGGCGGCCCTCCGATTGAATCCATGGGGGCTAAATTCTTCGACCCTAACATGGCAATAGTAATGGATGACCATGCCGGGGACGGCAGCTTCGGCACGTTGATGGAAACCGAGGTTGGACGCGCCCGCATGAAAAAGCGGGCAAAAGCGCTCGGTGTCCCGCAGAGCAACGTCTATATTAACAAGGGTATCGGCCACCTGCTGGCGGCGGAGAATTGCTGGGCTTTACCCGGCACGGTCTACCTTTCGATTACCAACGGCCATTCGACGACGATGGGCGGTATCGGCGCGCTGGCGCTGACTTTATCGTATGAATCGACCGCTTATATGATACTCGGCAGGACATGGCTGAGAGTTCCCGAAAGTTACAAGATGGTTTTAAACGGAAAGCTGCAGGACGGCGTCATGTCCCGTGATATCTCCGACTTCGTCCTCGGCCAGCTCGGCCCGGCCGGAGCATGCTATAAAATCCTCGAATGGACAGGCCCGGTGATCGACGCCATGAGCATGGACGGACGCTTCGCTATATGTAATGACGCGCTGCATGCCGGCGCTAAAACGAAACCAAACACCCGTCGGTTGAAAAGAAACAGCTTGCTTTTGATCTGCAGCTGGAAAACGGCAGCGCAGATGAAATCATTACGGTTGAAAAAAATAGTAATAACCATATACTATCCAAAAGCTCCACCGACGTGATATTCCACGTGCAGCTGGTGCCGTTTCACAGGTTTACTTTTATCAGCCCATCCTGGTTCCAGATGACAGGACACACCCCTGAAGAACTGGAGACCGATCATGAATTGCTCCGTAAAATAGTTCACCCGGACGATATTAATATATTTAACAATATTAAAAGCACCTGTGAAGATATCACCCGGCCCATTATTTTACGCTTGATGCATAAAGACGGGACGATAATCTGGACCGAGCAGACCAGGACGGTAATCCGTAATAAAACCGGCGAGCCGCAAGCGCTCTATATCGTCGTGCGGGATATCACCGAGAAAAAATGGGCCGAAGACGCCCTGAAAGAAAGTGAAGAGTTCACCTCCACTCTGTTGGCTAACACACCAAATCCCATATTCGTCGCCTACCCGGATTCGGCTATCAAATACGTGAACCCCGCTTTTGAAAAGCTCTCTGGTTACACCCTGTCCGATATTATCGGAACAAAAACCCCTTATCCCTGGTGGCCTGAAGAAACCAGAGACGAAATCGATGTGTATTTAAAAGAGACTCATTTCACCAAAGGCATGAAAAAAGAGATGGCCTACCGGAAGAAGAACGGCGAGCGGTTCTGGGTTGAGGTAAGCGCAACAGTAATTAATAACGGCGGCGAACGCCAATACCACCTTATCAACTGGGTAGATATTACCGAGCGCAAGCAAATGGAAGAAGCTCTCCGTTTTTCTGATGCCGCATTCAAATCCATCCACGAAAGCATTATCGCCGTGGATAACAACCGAACCATCACATATTGGAATAATTCGAGCGAACAGCTATTCGGCATCCCTGCGGCTAAATCTATCGGCCAACAATTGCATGATGTCCTTAAACCGGTACCGGGAGACCCGGAGCAAGACCAGCTGAGGATAAAACAACTTGTTTCCCAGGGCTATTACAGGAATGAACGACTGTATGCCATGCCGCATGGTGATATATGGGTCGACACATCGGTACAGGTAATGAAAAAGGGCGATACAAAATTCGGTTACGTAATAACATCGCTAGATATCACCGAGCGCAAGCAGATGGAAACAGCTTTACGGGAGTCCGAGGAGAAATTCTCCAAGGCTTTCAACGCCAGCGCCAATGCTATCAGTATCCGATCACTTAAAAACCATCTCGACATAAACATTAACGACGCCTTCACCCGTTTCACCGGTTATACCCGCGAGGAGATAATAGCCGGAGGACTCGACGTCTGGGTCAACCCGGAAGAGAAACAACGCTGGTCTGACGCCATTGAAAAAGAGGGCCGGGCACTTAACCATGAGTTCAGTTCACGCATGAAATCCGGCGAAATACGCTTCGGCCTTGCCTCTTCCGATATGATTAATATCGGGGGCGAGCCCTACCGCATGATGGTGATAACCGATATCACCCAGCGTAAACAGGCGGAGAAAGCCCTGCAGGAGTCTGAGGAGAAGTTCTCCAAGGCCTTCAATTCCGCGTCCGATGCCATGGCTCTTATTTCATCTAATGGCGGCAGCTTCCTGGAAGTTAACGATAACTATGTGAAATTGAGTGGCTATTCCCGGCAAGAGCTGATTGGCCACAACGCAGATGAGCTTAATATGTGGGCATCGCAGGAAGACCGCAACAGGATTTTAAAACTGTCACTGGAAAAGGGCCGGTTTAATAATGAAGAAATAAAATTTAGAAACAAATCGGGTCAGGTCAGCATCTGTCTGTTCTCCGCCGAATCCATCAATCTCGGCGGTGTACGCCGCATGATCATCGTGGTTGAGGACATCACTGAACGCAAAAAGATGGAGATGGCGTTAAGGGAGTCCGAGGAGAAATTCTTTAAAGCCTTCAACACCAGCGCTAATGCCGTTGCTATTACGTCCGCTGAAGAGAAAAAATTTGTTGAGGTCAACGAAAGTTTCTGCCGCTTTACCGGGTATAGCCGCGAAGAGATTATCGGACATTGTGCAGAAGAATTCAACCTTTGGGTATATAAAGAGGAACTGCAAAAAAGCATTGAACTCCTGAAAAGAGACGGCAGAATATTTAACATGGAATTCAGCTACCGTATGAAGTCGGGCGAGATACGCATCGGCCTATCCTCAGTCGAGATTATCAATATTGGGGGTACACCGTGCCGGTTAAGGGTTATAACTGATATCACCGAGCGCAAGCAGATGGAAGTGGCGTTAAGGGAGTCCGAGGAGAAATTCTCCAAGGCTTTCCTGGCCAGCGCTAATTCGATATGCATCACTACACTGGAAGATAACCGGCTGATCGAGGTCAACGAAAGCTATTCCCGTTTTACCGGCTACACCCGCGAAGAAGTGCTCGGCCGTACCGCTGCGGAACTTAATCTCTGGACCAATAAAGAAGACCTGCGGCAGTTCCATGACAAAATCGAAAACGAAGGTGGTTTCCATAATCTTGAAATGCGCTCCCGCGCAAAGTCGGGAGAAGTAAAAGTAGGCCTGGCCTCCGCTGAAATATTAAATATCAACGGCAAACAATGCCGCATAGTCGCCATCACCGATATTACCGAGCGCAAAAAGGCGGAGGAAGCCCTGCGTGTATCCGAAGAGAAATTCTCCAAGGCTTTCCGGGAAATCCCGTGCGCCATCGGCATCACCACGATTAAAGACGGCAGGTTCATCGATGTTAATGATAGCTTTTACCAAGTAATGGGATACACCCGCCAGGAAGCCATCGGCCGCACTTCTACAGAATTAAACATCTGGGTAGAGGATGAAAGCCGGGAAAAACTGGTCGGCGAACTGAGTACCGAAAGTCATCCCCGTAACAAGATGATAAAATTCCGTAAAAAGTCCGGAGAAGTGGGTGTCGGCCTGTTTTCGGTGGAGAAGATAGTCGTCAATAATGAACCCTGCATGATCTCTGTAAATATGGAAGTCACCCAGCAAATAAAAGCGGAGGAAAGCCTGAAACTGCTCGGCTATTCGATCGATGAAGTGCTGGGCGCTGACATCGATATTTTTAGTTCCGAACCTATTACCAAAAAAACCAGGAAAGAAATAACGAGTACACTTGCGCTGGGTAAAATCTGGAAAGCGGTATTAACCAAGCGGCGCAAAGACGGCAGCACATTCCTCTGCGATTGCCGCCGCTCCCCTTTATTTGATGAGAACGGACGCCCGTCATCATACATCGTCGTATACCGCGATATCACCGAGCAGAAAGAAACCGAGGCTAAAATACAGGCCCAAAACTTGATGGTTGAAAGTATCCTGACCTCGATGCCGGAGGGTGTGCTCGTTACCGATAGCGCTGACCGCATAATCATGGCCAATGAATCCTTCCGCAAGATTTTCCATACCGGGCGGAAAGTTATTGAAAACAAAGCGATTAATGAAGTCCTGCGCGTCGGTCAGCTTTTTGACCATTATACATCCGTTAAGATGGAAAATACCGATGTTCGTTCCCTGGAATTCAGATACAAGGTCAAAAACGCAGAAAAGATAATCGCCTGCGTTGTCATCAAGATGGATATCGAGCGGATGCTGCTTATTTTTACCGATGTCTCACGGGAAAGAGAAGAGGAAGATAAATTATACCTGATGGACCGCCTGGCCTCACTGGGTGAGATGGCCGCCGGCCTGGCGCATGAACTCAATAACCCTCTTACCGGTATCCTCACTCTATCTCAATTGCTGGTCAATAGCGACCTGCCCGATCAGCATAAAGAAGACATGCAGTGCGTTTACGATGAAGCTAAACGCGCCGCCAGTATTGTCAAAAACGTCCTTCTCTTTACCCGCAATAACAGCTATGAAAACGGACAATCTTCCGTAAATGATGTGGTCAGAGAAGTGCTGCGGCTGCGCGAACATGAAGAAAGAATGAAAAATATTAATATAATTACCAATCTCCAGGAAAACATGCCTGAGATTCAGCTTGATAAGTACCAGCTCCAGCAGGTTTTTCTCAACATTATTTTAAACGCTGAAGCTGCTATCGAAGAAACCAACCGGCCGGGTACTCTAACGGTAACTTCGGAGAAGGTCAACAATCATGTCAATATCATATTCGCTGATACCGGTTGCGGCATCAAAAAAAACGTCTTATCCCGTATCTTTGACCCGTTCTTCACTACTAAAGACATCGGCAAGGGAACCGGTCTCGGCCTGAGTATTTGCTACGGTATCATCGTCAAGCATAACGGCAAAATAAGTGTAAAAACCCAGGTCGGCAAGGGCACCACCTTCACTATCAGAATGCCCATAGCAGCTAATTAAAACGGATTTCAGACAGCCAAGGAGGCTTGATATGGTAACTACACTCCAGAAAGAGAGTATCCTCATCGTCGATGATGAGAAAACGGTAAGGCGAAGCCTTAACAGGTGCCTGTCGCTCAGGGGTTTTTCCTGTACCGAGGCCAGCAGTGCCGACGAAGCGCTGGAATCCATGAAAAACAATCCGGCTGACCTGGTCATCCTGGATATCATGATGCCGGGCACATCGGGAAGCGAATTTCTCCCGCGCCTTAAAAGATCTTTCCCGGATACAGCCGTAGTTATGGCCACGGCCGTCGTTGAACCGGATACGATTGTGAAATGCATGAAGAACGGGGCGTATGATTACATCACCAAGCCTTTTGATGTCGATCAGCTTGTCAGCAACATCAACTCGGTACTGGAAAAAAGAAAACTGGAGCAAAGTCTCAAGCAGAAAAGCCAGGTGCTGGAAGGTAAAGTTGAAGAACAGGCCAAAGAACTCCAGAGGCTTTTTATTGACGCCGTCGAATCGCTCGTCAGCGCCCTGGAGGCCAAGGACAAATACACCGCCGGTCATTCGCGCCGGGTAACCAAAATAGCCATGGAAACAGCTTCTATCATGGGACTGAAAGGGGAAGACCTGGATAATTTACGCTGGTCTGCCCTGCTTCACGATATTGGTAAAATAGGCATTGATCCGACAATTCAGAATAAACCGGGCGAACTCACCCCGCAGGAATATGATTATATCCTCACGCACTGCGTCATCGGCCCCAGCATTGTACAGCCGCTGGTCAACGATAAAATTATCGAGATTATCAAGCACCACCATGACAGCTACGACGGCACCGGTCTAAAACAGAAGGTGTCCCGCGAAAATATACCCCTCGGCTCCAGGATATTGGCAGCGGCTGATTCCTTTGACGCGATGACGTCAGACCGTCCGTACCGGTCTTCGATTTCCGTCAGTGAAGCTATCATCGAAATAAAGCGCTGTGCCGGCACGCAGTTTGACCCGGAAGTAGTGAATGCCTTTCTTAAAACGCCTATCGTAAATTCCCTGAAATCATAAAACGGCGCTGCCCCGGGTACTCCGGCACTGGATATGTTCCGCTAACTGCAGCTGCAACGGGCAGCACTATGACCTTAGTAATAGGCAGACAGGTGACGATTTTACTATTTACGCTTGAGACCTTTCAGAGAATAATAATCCTAGAGGAACTATACCCCTGAACCGGGTATATTCCCGCTGTGTGTTTAATAGGCCGGGTAAAAGGTAATTATGAGAAGTGAAAAGGGCTTTACGTTACTGGAAACTATAGTTGCCCTAGCGATTATGGGTATAATCAGCGTGTCTTTCCTCACCGGCGTTGCTAACTCTTCCTCGTCGCGCGTTATTGCCGACGAGAGGGCTTCTG
Source organism: Dehalococcoidia bacterium (assembly GCA_041300405.1). Lineage (GTDB taxonomy): Bacteria > Chloroflexota > Dehalococcoidia > Dehalococcoidales > RBG-16-60-22 > Fen-1077. Next base: position 485,189 of record JBGLNK010000001.1, read on the forward strand.
CGAAAATCCTGGCCGAAACTATCATGGAGGATATCAGGAAACAAAAATATGAACCTTCCTATAATGTTACTATACCCGATGATTTCGCCGGTTATACCGCTGAAATTTTTGTAGAAGAGAATAATAATATTCAGAACATCAATATAACTATCGAACACCGTAACCGCGAAATTATAATGCTCCAGTGTTATAAGGCGAATCGTAATGATACACTGTATGAGTAATTTTTTCCATAATAAACAGGGCGGCTTTACACTGCTGGAAGTAGCGGTCAGCCTGGCTATCACTAGTTTCATTGCTCTCGGCATAGCGGTTTCGAGCGCTCAGGTATTGACCCAAACTTCTAAAAATAGCGACTATACTACCGCCAGCCGCAACGCCATGAACGCTTTATTCTGGATTGGCCGTGACGGCCAGATGGCGCAAGTGTTTGCCGGTGCGGACGGATTCCCCGTGACGTCAGACCTTTCCATGGCCTGGGAAGACTGGGGCAGCGTTTCGCATAATATCACCTATTCCATTGAAGAAGGCAAGCTCTACCGCACTTACACGGTTGACGGTGAAAGCACGGTATCGCTGGTGGCCGAATATATCAACAATGACTCAGAATTGACGAATTGCTTTTCCGATAACGGCACGCTGCTGTTAACGATTACCAGCAGCGTCGGCGCAGGCACTAATATTATCGATGTTACCAGGGTACGGGAAATAACCGCCCGGCCTCAAATGTAACTATTCGGGACAATCATATGAAAATAAGAGCGGTTTATAAATCCGGATTACATTCGGACCAGTCAGGTCAGGCCCTGGTCCTGGTGCTGATATTTCTTCTCCTGGGAAGCCTTATCCTGGTTCCGGTGCTGGACCAAATCGGCACGGCTCTCAAGACCGGTGTTGCATATGAAGATAAAACCAAAGAACTTTACGCCGCCGATGCCGGAATAGAAGACGGGATATGGCGTATAAAATACGGAGGGCTGCAGTCGCTCTTCGGCGAGGAATGCTACAACTTTATTTTTGACTCCAATGTCTCCTATGAATTGGACACCGAGGTTAACGGACTAACCACTAATGTGACCATCCAGAATATCTGGGCGCCAAGCAATGTCACGCTAACCGAACTGGACCTGACCGCCGAAGATGTCCTGGACATGTTCGATTCCGAAAAGCTTAAAATCTCCGGCTCGGCAGGTGCAGTTGCCGGTCAGCCGTTCCATATTACCATCGAATTTACGCCCGATACCGGGGACAACCTGACCATTAAGTCGGTCGGAATCTGGCTGCCGCAGGGTTTCACCTATGACGAAGATAACCCTTCCTGTGATTTAGATAAGCTTGCCAGCATCGGAGAACCCTATTACCGGGATTCCGTCAATATTTCAGACCATAACGGCGGCCAGGCTATTGTCTGGAACTTCGATGATGATTCCTCTTATCCTCTTTTCACTTCGTTTCCCAACTTTTCCTCTGATAACGGGACTTTAACCTCCACCTTCCAGTTCAACTATGAGCTTCATCCAACCCATCCTGAAAGAACGCCGTCCGGAATCGCGTGGGTTGTCACGGAAATGACTGATGCCTACGGAGCTCCCAAAGACAACGATGTGCCCATTTCCTGGGATATCTACAGGCAGATATATAAAATCACTTCACTGGCCGGCGGCACCAGGGTTGAGGCTTATACTTCCAAGCTGGAACTGCGGGACCTTCAGGAGGCTATCGCCGGGGATTACGTGGCCATTGGTAACTCGCTGATGGATACTCCTGTTTCCAATATTTACCAGACTCTGCATGAATCCAGCTCCACCACGCTTACAACTAACCCGGCTAGCGCCGATGTGATTGCCGCGTATCTCTACTGGTCGGGGTACCGGTCTTACACCACCATCTCCACGGACACCTGCTCCAACTTTAACAACTGGAACAGGAGCTATGATGGCAGCAGCCAGACCAGGGTGCCTACGGGTGACGGAAATAATCACGGCACATGGAACTCTTCTCCCCGCTGGGATGACGTGGATGAAACAACCCCGAACGATTCCGATTACATTACCGGCACCACTGATTCGGGAGAGAATTATCAATTATTCACCTTTTCACCATTCTCTATACCTGCCGGTTCCCCTATAGCTAACCTTAATATTTATTTTAGAGCCAGGGATTCCAGCAGCGGCACCAATAACATTCGCGCTTCGATAAAGGTAAACGGCAACCGCTATGAAGCCGTGTTAAGTGAAAACCCTGGTACTGCCTTTACCACTTACGGTTATTCATTTTCCATCAATCCGGATACTGGGTTGGACTGGACGGTGGATGATTTAAACGGCACCGGCTCTAGTCCGCTGGAGCAATTCGGCGTTTTCAGCACTGATTTAAATCCTGATATCCGGGTCTCCATGGTATACGCTGAGGTGAATTTTAGCTGCTGGATAATAAACGCCGGTCAATTCCAGGGTACCGGCTCAAGCTCAGCTACCGCTGCGCAAAAAACCATTACCATCCACCAAGGTCAACGTTTCGTTCTCATACCGCACCTCGCAGCCGGTGACGATCCAGCGGCTGAGCGGTTCATCGAGCAGGGGTACGGTGTAGCCATCGTCGTTAGCGCTGGCGAGGGTCGCGCTGATCACGGCCAAGCTTGCCGCCGGCCGGGCCGGCAGAAGGCCAAATGGGCCGGAGAGCCGCGTGTAAGTAGGGCTACAGAGGGCTCGGAAGCATGGTCGGGGTAGAATTGGTCAAAGACCGGAAAACCAAAGAGCCGGCTGCTGGCGAGACTGAAGAAATTCGAAAAAAGTGTCACGAGCATGGATTGTTGATAATGACCTGCGGCGCTCTGCACAATGTTTTCCGGTTGATGTTCCCGCTTGTGATAAGCGATAGCCAACTCCATATAGGATTAGACATCTTTGAGGATTCACTCAAGGAGTTGGAATATTAACTTATTATTAAATAGTTTGACTTTGCTTCTGATTTAAATGAGTCCGCAAAATGCTTCAGAAATCTGATGATGGAAGGAGGTCTTGATGGCAGAGCATATAAATGAAGAGAAAAAATTTATTGAGCACTGGGTTGATATCAATAATGTGGATTTTTATTCAATTGCTGATGCCATATGGTCATATTCAGAACTTGGCATGGAGGAATACAAGTCATCCCAAGCTCTGGCACAAATTCTCAAGAAATATGGCTTTTCGGTTAAAAAAGGTGCCGCCGGAATGCCGACTGCGTTTGTAGCGACATACGGCACAGGAAAGCCAACAATTGCTTTCAGCGCTGAATATGATGCTCTTCCGGGTCTCTCTCAAGCAAGTGTGCCTGAACAAAAACCCATCGTGCAAGGAGCGCCAGGGCACGGGTGCGGGCACAATTTACTTGGTGTTGGAGCAGCCCTGGCTGCGGCCGCTTTAAAAAATGCAGTTGAAAAATTCAACTTAACGTGTACTATCAAGGTCATGGGAACACCAGCAGAGGAGATTTGTATCGGTAAGCCCTTTATGGCAAGAGCAGGGCTATTCAATGATATCGATGTGGTATTCGATTGGCATCCTAGTACTCATAACGTTACTGACTACACAACCTCCAACGCATATTTTAATAATCAATATCATTTCAAGGGCAAAACAGCCCACGGCAGTGCTCCCTGGTCGGGCAGGAGCGCGCTGGATGCAGCCCTGATTATGGGAAATATGATCGAGCATTTAAGAGAACATATGACACCAGGTTCTCCTCCCTATGCATCCAATACAATTAATTATTCTTTCCCGGATGTCGGACCCAGCTTCCCTAATGTAGTTCCTGACCGGGCGACTATCTGGGTAATCGGCAGGTTTGTTACTTCGGAAGAAGCAAATTATATTATTAGTCGTATTGATAAATGCGCGCAAGGTGCGGCTCTCGCTACTGAGACAACGTTCGAGATTGAGAGAATAACTTCAACCCATGAACGAATACCAAATAAGACTATGGCTGAATTGGTTCACCGTAATCTACAATCAATCGGTGCCCCAAGGTTTACACAAGAAGATCAGGATTTCGCGAAACGCCTTCAAAAAGCTTACAATGCCCCGGAGACTGGCCTTGACACAAAGGTCACAGCCGCCCACGGCGGGACAGGCCCTGTTTCTGATAATTCAGAATACTCATGGTTTGCTCCGATGAGTATGCTGAATATTGCTGTTACCCCGCCCGGAATTACAGCACACAGTTGGGGTTTCGCTGCCTCTGCCGGCTCTTCTATCGGGAAAAAAGCACTCGATGTTGTTGGTAAAGTTAACGCGTGTGCTGCATTTGAGATAATTACTCGTCCGGAAATTATGGATGAAGCTAAAAAGGAGATGAGAGAGTATTTAAGCGATAAAAAATACCTTGATCTGATCCCAAAAACAACCAAGCCCAAGCTGACGATTAACCAGGATATAATGGATAGGTACCGCCCGCTTCAAGAAAAACTTTACAAGGATTATCGACTTATTTGTTAATAGGTCAGGCGAGGCAAGGTAGCAATCCTTTTGCTTAAAAACGCTGAATGGGTTTTTCCCTTCTTTAATGGGCAGGTATTTCCTGATTTTCCCAAAAATGGCTGGCTGGTATTGATTTTCCGTTTGAATAAACCATGACATTACCAAAGAGTACTCTACATCCTCAACGTTTGCTGGTTGAAAGATTCTGCCGCTAAACAACTTTGGTTAGCGGCGATGTGCGGGAAGTATAGTCATGAGCGAGCCATCGCTGTTTGTTAGAAAAACTAAAATTTTACACAAAAATGCTTGAATAAGACCATTTTATGTCGGAAAAGCATATAAAAGTGAATCCCCCAGAGTGCCAAGAGAAATTCACGCCGCAATAAAGGATCGGTTAAATGGATAAAGCCAATCATTTGCCCAAAATAAATCATTTTTCACATCGCTCCATCTTTCAACATTTCGATTCCGGTATCTGGATTGCAAACGCGGGTAACTTCCTTAATTGGACCGGCTTCTCTGTTTCTTTTCCGCTCATGATGCTCTACCTGCACGATGTACGTGGTCTTTCCGGAACTTTAGCAGGGACAGTCTTGGCTATTATCGCCATACCCAGCATTGTAACATCTCTGATCGGGGGCGTATTATCAGACAGGTTTGGCCGCCGCCGGCTGATTCTGATTTCCGGAGGAATCAGCATACCATTAAGCATATTGGCGACGCTCTTAATCTGGATAACAGCTCCGATATGGATCATTGTGATTATAATTGCTTTTATTATGTTGTTATATGGTTTGATTAATGCGACCTTCAGAACGGCTATAGCAGATCTCGCACCACCGAATCTCTTGTCCGAATCTTTTGGGCTGCTTGCTATCAGTACGAATCTCGGGTTTGCGGTTGGAACGGGGCTGGCAGGGCTTTTGGTTGGCTTTTTTTCTTACGCCTCTCTTTGGGGAGTCTTATCTTTATTGGGTATCGCTTCTTTCCTCATTGTTTTGTTTTCATTTCGAGAGTCTTTTCCCGGTATCACTGAGCGTGTGAGTTTTCAAAAATCACTTTTCAAGGCGATTGCTAATAGAAATTTACTCATATTTGTCAGTCTAAGTTTCATGGTACTTCTGGTTTTGTTACAATTAACCAATTCACTTTCGGTTTTTTCCGTAGATTACCTGGGATTTTCAACAGCCCAATACGGTCTTCTACTCACTGCTAATGGTTTAATAATCGTTGTTTTTCAATACCCGGTGTCCCGTGGTATTAATTGGTTGGGGGAAAGAAAGGCGATTATTTTAGGCAGCCTGTTATTTTGCGGTTATCTGTCTCTAAGTTGGTTCAGAAACTATAGCTGGGTTCTTGTAACCATGATTATCGTTACTCTAGGTGAGATGCTGATTCTACCAACGATGAGTTCAATAACAGCGCAACTTTCTCCGGCGGACCAGCGTGGTCGATATATGGGGCTATTGAGCTTTAGCCAGGCGTTAGCCACATCTGTTGCACCGATACTGGGAGGAGTGTTATTAGATGTTTTGCCGAACAACCCCTTGTATTTCTGGGGAATACTATCCGGCTTAGCACTGACAGCCTCTTTGGGGTTCATAGTATGGAATAAGGGATTATCAAGGTAGTTGCACCAAATCAAGATGATTTAAAACGTTTCCTGGTTAAAAACCTAGATAATACCGCGAAGCCGCGGGTCAAGAGCATCTCTCAAGCCATCCCCGACCATATTAAATGCGAATACAACAAGTATTATAGCAATTCCAGGGGCCAGTGAAATAAGCGGGCGCGCGAACAGGTATTGAAAACCATCACTTACTAGACTTCCCCATGCGATTGTCGGCTCCCTGACACCAATGCCGAGATAACTAAGGCCAGCCTCGGCAAGAATGACGGTTCCCACCGAGAGAGTCATCATCACTATCGTCGGAGGAAGGGCATTGGGCAGGACATGTCTGAGCATAATGCGGTTGTTTCCAGCCCCAAGGCTGCGAGATGCCACGATATAATCATTTTCCCGAATTGACATTGCCTGGCTGCACATGACACGGGAATACGTTGGTATGCCTCCAACTCCAAGGGCGATAATTACCATATGCACCCCACCGCCAAGCAATGCGGTGATAAGAAGCGCCAACAACATGCCAGGGAAAGCCATTAAAGAGTCGATAATTCTCATTATAATAGTGTATGTCCATCCACCGAAATACCCAGCTGACAGCCCCAGAATTGTGCCGATTAATGTAGAAGTGGCGATGGCTGCACTGGCAATGATTAGCCCGGTTCTAGTTCCATAAATGATACGGCTTAACATATCACGTCCCAGCGCATCTGTACCTAAGAAGTGACTCGAATCTGGTGGAGTCAGGATATTATAGAGATCTTGCTCAACGGGATTAAAAGGGGCGAGTGTGCCGGGAATAATAGCGCATATCAGGGCAACCAAAATGATCACAAAACCAATGATTACCACCGGCCGGCTTATAAATACTTTTAAAAATCTTCGAAATTCATTGGAACGCGGAGGAACAGCATCGAAGAGAGTTTTTTCTGCAACCTCGGTTGGCATAATGATTGCCTCCTTATGTATACCTTATCCTGGGATCAAGCCATCCGTATGAAAGGTCAACAAGCAGGTTAACGCATAAAGTGAATGTAGCAGCAATCAACATTGTGCCCTGTATAACTGGATAATCGTGTGTAAAGAGCCCTTCCACAGCCAGCCGGCCCATTCCCGGGATGCTGAATACCGTTTCAATAAGTACCGAACCGCCCACAATTACCGCAAGGGTCATGCCCTTGACGGTAATCACTGGCATCAGGCCGTTTTTAAGGGCATGTTTAATAATAATTATGCGCTGACTTAGCCCTTTAGCCCAGGCGGTCCTGATATAATCCTGCCGTAAAACCTCGAGCATGCTGGAACGTGTAAGGCGTAGCCCCGTGGCGATAGGAGCTAAGCCAAGGCAGATGACCGGCATAATAATCTGGCGAACGTTGAGCGAAAAATTTTCAAGCGGCGATGTAAAACCATATATAGGTAGCAAATTAAGTTTATAGCCGATCACATATATTAAAAGGATACCCAGCCAAAAAGATGGTATGCAAATTCCTAGATTGCCAATACCAGAGAGCATGTTATCTAACAAAGTGCCTCGCTTTACCGCTGCGACGACCCCTATCGGGATACCAACTATAATACTCAAGGCAAAAGCGAGAGTACCCAATTCCAAGGTTATGGGTACCCTGGCTTTTACATCGTCAATTATGGGCCTTCGGTTAATGACAGAAATACCCAAGTCTCCGCTAAGTACCTGTTTTATCCAATTCACATACTGTACTATTATGGGTTTGTCGAGTCCGAATTGGTGTCTGAGATAATTGATTTGCTCGGTTGTGGTATTCTCGAGATCCTGAGTGGTTAGATACATAAGTATTGGGTCGCCCGGCAATAGCCGAACAAGTAAAAAGACGATACCGGTCACAATTATTAGTACTAATAGCATCTGCAATATGCGACGGATAATATAAGCTACCATACTACTCACCGTTCTTTTACATAAATTTGCACCAGTCTAATTATCGTCATCATTTAAACAAAAATAAATAGCACAATTCAACTATTGATTCGTCTTGACCCCAATGTTATATTTATATTCGCTGAAGCTAAAAACGTGTTTTATTATTGCTTAACTCAAAAAAATGTGATTCGTAAACTTGTTTCAGGTTACAAATTCCATAACAATTAAGGACTTTATATCTTTTGATACTGATTTGCCGTGGAAAAATAAATATCAGGGATTATAGCCAATTTACTAAAAGGTGATTATATCTTAATCAAGCTTTATAACTTAACGAGCGAATTTATTCGTTTTAACAAAAAAATCGAAGGAGAGAAAATGTGGCAAACAAATTAAGTTTAAATAATATTCCTCCAGCCAAAGTCTCTTCGGGTATACCACCGGTAATCGTTGTCTCGGGCTCAAATTATGAAATGGGTTATCAATATGGCAGACAGGCAGCACCATGGATTTTTCGTAATGTTGTGTCAGGCAGATATATGGCACACTCCGGGCACCAAGCAGAATATAATCTTCTCCTGCACTTAATTCACCCCGATATACCAATGCCTCCATCGCCCTCCGGGCCGGTGCGCACGCCTGAGCAGATTCAAAGAGATATGAAGGTCTTGATGTACTATACCGATAATTTAGTTCCGTCTTTCGGAGAGTGGCATGAGGGTATTGTCGCGGGGTGCGCCAAGGAAGGATATGAAATTTCCCGCGGAGATCTGATACTTATCACAGGTTTACTCTACCGTATGATATCGCCCCTGGAACCTTACCCCGAAGAGTGCGGGATACCAGGTGGTCCTAAAGCTTCCGAACAATCCGGCACGCGGAATGATAGACCGGAAGAGCCTCACATGTGTAACTCCTATGCCGCAGCAGGTAAATCCACAACAGATGGCAAGCCCGTCGTAGCAATCAATGGCGGAGGCGGCACGGAAAGGAACGCTCCCAGATTGATTCTGATAGCCTTTCCGGAAAAAGGTAATAGCTATATTTCATTCCCTTTCGCGGGGCGAATTATCGATCAAGCAGCCATTAACAGCTCCGGTTTTAGCTGGCTGATGACAGCCAACATGAGCCGGAAGGCAACCTGGGGGCTGATAGCCGAATGCGCCTGGCAGTACCTGGGGCAACATTGCTCTTCACCAGCTGAAGCCCATGACTTTTTAAAGGCGGCCCAGCGTACCGGCATGGCTGGCAATTTTCTCATGAGCGATGCCGCCGGCAATATATCATTAGTCGAAAGTAATGCCGAACATTTTGTTATAAGGAAACCGGGCGATGCCGGCGAAGAGGCTGAATTCCTGGTAAATGCGAATCATTTCGCAGGGACAAATACACGTGATTTCAATATACCAGATTGGCAGACCATGAGTAGAAACACTCTCCGCCGTTATGCTACACTCTGGCAGCATATTTCAGCTGCCGCTGCCCAGGGGAAAATCGACTTTGCATTCACGAAGAAAACTTTCAAGTCCGACGACTGGTATGACCCCGATGCAAATCAATGGCATTATAGTGACCCCGGGTCCGGGGCAGGACTCGATAATTTCAACTATATAATGAACATTATCATGTACCCTGCCAGCCTGACCATGCACTTTTCTTATGGCAACCCCAGCGGAATCGGCATACCCGGAAAATCCACCGGCGAATATATTAAACTACAGCTCGGGAAAGACCCGGATGAGGTAACCACCAAAGCCGATCAGGCAGCTTTCCTTTATTATATCGAAGCCAGGAACCTTTTCAAGCAACTTCTGAACACGAATCCTGCATACCTGACCTACCCCGTCGTGCACTCATTCAAAGAAAGGTTGGATGAGGTTTTACTGGATTATGGAATAGGGGTAGATAGAGCGGCGTTTGCATATGAAATGTCTAGCCAATCTTCCGGCCAATCTCAAGAATTTGTCAGGGAACAGATGGTTCTTTGGAGTGAATCTCTATCGCACTTTGGCAAGGCCCAACTGGAAGCACAAATGATAACTGACGACCTGAAATCTCTCTCTGAAGGGACTACTTTTTTCTCTCGATAGAATTTTAATGAATAATTAGCGTTCGCGATTTTTATGTGGATATCGGCATTCAGGGAAGAATAAAGTATTCCTGATTAAAACTTACTGAAAATATATTCGCTGATTTTAAAAAAATCATTCGTAAATAAGGAGGTATAAAAAAGGTAGGGGAAATCGTTATGATGATAAGATGACCCGGTATTGCCCGTCAGAAATTATAATAATTAGAGGGAGGTTACAGTTGAGAAAAAGACTATTATTCGTATTGTTTGGGTTTTTATTAATAGCTGCCCTGCTGCTTGGAGCCTGTGATAAAGCTGCACCGTCCGCTACCACCACGACACAGGCAGCCACGACAAAACCAGTGGGCACTACTACTGCAGCGCCAACGTCTTTACCAACCACAGTGACTACTCCTGCAAGTGATAAGTACGGTGGTGTTGTTAAAGCAGCGTTTACGGTCGGCCCTCCTCTGCCTATCGGTTATCCATCGGAAGGCAGCGGTAACTCTTATACCTTTGCCGCTCCAGCCTTAGAGACGCTGATACGGGTGACCAGGGATGGCAAAATTGTGCCTATACTGGCAGAATCCTGGGACTTTAGCCAGGACAATAAATCCCTGCTGCTTCACCTGAGGAAAGGCGTCAAATTCCATGACGGCTCTGATTTCAATGCCTCGGTATGTAAATGGAATCTGGATTTGATAATCGCCGCAAAGAAGACGACAGACTGGACCTCGGTAGATGTCGTAGATGACTATACTATCCGTCTTAACTTCCCGTCCTACAAGAACTCGATATTGACCAACCTGGCGACTGGTGTAACCCTGCAGGTTTCCAAAGCTTCGTTCGATAAGAACGGTATCGAATGGGCGAGGTGGAACCCCGTCGGTACGGGCCCGTTTATCTTTGTGGAATACAAACGTGATTCCAAGATGACTTTCAAGAAGAACACAAACTCGGTTTCAAAAGCCAGCTTCAGGTTATCCGGATTCACCTTGACCATTACCTGGCCGGCGTCTTTATTTTGAGTGATTCCCGGGTCCAGCGCCGCTATGATCCTGTGCGGAGCTTCAAGAATGATAATTGTCCCCGGTTCATTGGCCGCGGTTTTTAAAGCTTCCCGACGCGCGCTCGCTTTATTCGGCAGGAACCCAATGTAAATAAAACGGTCGGTCGGCAGCCCGGAAACCGCCAGCGCTGTAGTAACGGACGAGGCGCCGGGAATCGGCACTACCTGTACCCGGCGTTCGCTTGCGGCTGCGATGAGCTCATAGCCGGGGTCGGAAATGCCAGGCATCCCCGCGTCGGATACGAGCGCTACGTCGCCTTCTTTCAGAAAGTCGAGGATATATTCCAGCTTGGTCATTTTGTTATGCTCGTAATAGCTCGTCATCGGTGTCTTGATATCGTAGGCGTTAAGAAGCCGCCGCGTCTTGCGCGTGTCTTCCGCCGCAACGAGTTTTACTTCCCGCAGCACGCGTAATGCCCGCAGCGTGACATCTTCCAGGTTTCCTATGGGGGTGGCCACAACGTAAAGAACCGGCATAAATAAATATCCTTAACCTGAATATTATATGATGATATGCCTCCTTATGTCTATTCTGGAGATTGATAAACCGGGGATAATGTGGAGAAAAAACACAGAGGTGGTGATATCGCCTGCTATTCGAACTGGGAATTGAATAACGCCATGAAGATTATTACTACCACACCAACTGCCAGGAATACACCGAAGGTGATATTGCCGCAGACCCAGAGGTCGGTACCGGACATAATATTGATGTTTACATAGAACAGCCCCGCGCTGCCGCCGACGAGAAAGATAAGAGCCAGTATTAAAAACAGTATCAGCATAATGCATCCTGCCCGACGCTATTACGTTATGGCATTATAAGGAGTTTTGCGGGGTATTGTCAATGACTATATGGTAATATATTCTTAAAAAATAAAAAATATTTTCCGGGTGTCAGGCTCGTTGATATGGAAAAGACGCCTTGCAAAAAGATTTCCTGTTTTGTTATAATAAATAGCACTAACATGTGCAGCGCTAAACCGTTACCAAAGTTCAAGCAGCTCCGGCAGTCCTACGGTTTTGATGAAGTGGCTATCGTGCCCGGAGATGTCACCCTCAATCCTGACCAGACCAATACTGACTTCCACATCGGCGATTTTAAATTCTCTATTCCGTTTATTGCTTCAGCCATGGATTCCGTCGTCGATGTAAAAATGGCAGTCCGGATGAGCAAGATGGGCGGCCTCGGTGTTCTCAACATCGACGGCATACAGGCCCGCTATGAAAACCCGGACGAAGTGCTGGATAAAATCGCCGGGGCGTCTAATACCGAAGTTACCGCTTTGATGCAAAAAGTTTACAAAGAGCCGATTAAGGACAACCTTATCGGCGATAGGGTTCAGGCTATCAAGAAAGCGAAAGCGGTTTGCGCCATTGCCGTGATACCGGCCAATACCAAGCGCTTCGTGCCTATCATTGAGGAAGCAGGCGGCGATATCCTGGTAATCGCGACCACCGTCACCAGCGCCCGCCATATTTCCAAGAGCTACCGCGGACTGAATATCGCGGAGATGGTTGACCAGACAAAAATGCCTATTGTCGTTGGCAACTGCGTCAGTTACAGCGGCTGTCTTGAGTTGATGCGGACCGGCCTTGCAGCGGTCCTCGTAGGCGTTGGTCCCGGCGCGGCCTGCACCAGCCGGGAAGTGCTCGGCATCGGCGTTCCCCAGATTACGGCTACTATCGACTGCGCGGCGGCCAGGGATGAATATTACCGCGAGTCCGGCAGATATGTCCCGATTATTACCGACGGCGGTCTGCGCAAGGGCGGCGACATTTGCAAGTCCTTTGCCGCCGGCACCGACGCCGTCATGATTGGCTCCCCCATCGCCCAGACGAAAGAAGCCCCCGGACGCGGCTATCACTGGGGGATGGCAACTCCCCACCCCGCCCTGCCCCGCGGTACGCGTATCAAGGTTGGTACGAATACCACGCTGGAAAAACTGCTCTTCGGGCCGACGTCTATCGTCCACGGAACGGAGAATTTTGTCGGCGCTTTACGCATAGCGATGGGCTTCTGCGGCGCGGCCAATATCCAGGAAATGCACAACGCCGAAATGGTCATCGCCCCGTCTATCGGCACCGAGGGCAAAGTCTACCAGATGACCCAGGGCGTATAGATAAACACCCTTTCATCTTGGTTCCTCTTACCCTCTCCCCTTGCGGGAGAGGAATAAAAGGTGAGGGGAATAAAATTAAAAACCAAAGCCCTGAAAATTTCGGGGCTTTCTTTTTTGGACCACCGCCCCTCCCCACCGGGCAGGTTAAAACCTGCCCCTACGCATTCGATTTTTCATCATCCAACGGCCAATTGAGAACATTAGCCTCAATATACTTTCTGATTGCGTTCAACTCGTTTTCATTACGTACAATGTGTTCATAGTAATTGCGCTGCCATACCGGCGAACCGGGGGTATCCCGTAAAATATTGATTTGCCTGGCACATAATCCCTTGAATTGTTTAACGATTTCCGAAAGAGGATATCGTTTCGTAGGGGCGGGTTCATAACCCGCCCTGTCTGTAATCCATATCAAGCCATGAATATGGTTTGGCATGATAACGAATGAGTCCAAGTGGACGTTGGGATAATGAAACGTAATATTCGTCCAAACTGAATAGAGAATATTCCCATATTGGTTGAGGCTCATTCGTTGTCCGTATATTTCACCGAATAAATCAATTTTCTGATAGGCGGAAATCGTAACGAAATAAGCGCCGGGCAACGAGTAATCATAATTCTTAAGCCGTATTGAATGGCGGTGATGGATAGCCGGATTAAAGACTATTGTATGGTTATCTTTCATCCGCTGATTCGAACCTGACGATATAGTTGTGTATTCTCATCTCGTGTTTTTTCACCCGCCCATCCTCCTTGTCTCTAATCTGCCATTGTAGTTATTTACGGCCCGCCTATCTGGGAGTTTCTTTCCATATAGGCTCGTATTTCATCCTGAAGGCGTCCTACATTAACGGTGGTATCTTCATTGGCTTTCAGCGCGTCTATCCGCAGTTCCACGGCCTTTTTCGCCAGCGCTTTGGCTTCTTTCAGTGTCTTGCCGTGTGCCTTGATATCCGGGAAAACTGGAACTGTAACATTATAACCGCCCCCCGCCTCCTCCTCCAGCCTCACCTCGAATTTGGAGATTTTCATTTTGTGTTTTTTCATCTCCGTCTCCTTGTCAGCTACTTAACATAAATAGAAGGTTCCGGCGCCAAAAACAACAGGTCGCGTACCGGGAAACTGCTCCCGCCCCCCAGTTGTGGCGCTATTCCCCACCTCTCTTTTTCTATAAGTTCACAGCTGATGTTCAACATAAAGTCTTCCCCGGTTTTCTTTACTAGGGATACCCCCGGCCTGAAAATATCGGTAAAGGGAACGCTGGTATTTCTTGACAGTGTGAGAGAATAGCTGTTCATCCTCTTGATTATCTCCTCCCCGTCGGCTTCCGCATCGCTTTTATCCTTGTAATCGAGCACTATATTGAAATACCGTTTTTCTCCCTCGGCGCTGTAGCCCAGCCCCGCCGCCTCGAAACCGCGTAATCTTCCCCAGTCCTCCGGAATAGTAAAACTGAACGGAAATTTGCTAGATGTCCCCACCGAGTTGATTATTCTCTCCGGTGTAGTCAGCGCCGCGGCCAGCGGTTCGCCCAGCCTTTCCGCCAGCGACTTGCATACCGCGTCATTTAGTATTGAAGACGCTTTTCCGTCCATCGTGTCCAGCGTGTTCTTGACGTCTTCTGTCGTCGGCGAAATGATAAGAATGTTGTCCAGCACCGCTACGCGGTTCATTTGTGCCATTACTAAACGTCCCAGCGGGTCTTTTAAATCCATTTGAAAATCGTCTCTGATGCTGTAGTAGGAATATTTCCCGTACTCGATTTTGCCGTACCCCAGCGCGGTTAGCTTTCCTTCGATGAGCGCTTCGTCGAAGTTTCCTGTTGCTATCCATGTCTCGTGAGGCGGCCCGCTGGAAATGTAGATAATACGGTTGAAGGAAAAAATGCTGATACCTGTTAGCTCGGCCACGTTTTCCTCAAAATTAAGCCAAGTGGGAAATGCGTTTTGTATTTCATTCATGGCGTCCCCGATTTTCAATTTCTCGTCTTTGGTCAGTTGCGCCAACTCTTCCAAGTTGGTTACCTCGATCGCCCCGTGCATTTCCCTCGCCATGCCGAAGTTGCCGTACTGGATATCGCATTCCTCGAAGAAGGAATAAGGCACCATGCCCAGCACCCCCATGAAGCTGGAACTGGCGGTTGTTTCTGTGGTTTTATTGCCGTTTGTGCAACCTGGCAGCAGCATTGCCAGCAGCAGGACTATAATCAGGCATATTGATTTTGTTTTATACATTTTCCCCCTTGACAGGTAAATGCCCGGACGTTTACGAATATTATGATTATTTTGTATTATATCATATCCGCTATGAGTTTACCCCGTTTACTTTGCCTGTTTTCTCTGTCAGGTATTTTAAGAACTGGCGCAAACGGTCTCTCATAAAAACGTTTTCTCCTTCTATTAAATAAGATGCATGGCAGTGCGAAAACCGGACATAGCTGGTAATTTTTTTGTTTTCCGTCGCTTTAAGGAAGACAACAAGAACTGTCACTCCGCGGACGACCTGTCAGCCGAAGCATTTGCGCAGGTGGGAGCCACGAAGAATCTCGTCCGGTTTGAAGGGGACAAGATACTTCGCAATAACTTAACAAAGAACTTTTAGTACAAAGCCGGTCGCGGAGAAAGAGGGATAAAAGGGATGAGGCCGTTATTTTCACTCAGTGGATGAATAATTATTAATTACTCGTCTTCCTCTTCTTCATCGGGCGCCGGCGCGGCAGTAGTCCTTTGTTACGATTCATTTGAGAAATCCATGGTCAACTGTTCAGGTATTTTTTGAAATCAGTTTCTTTAATATCCGCTTGTTTTAATATTGCCCTTAAGGTTTTGTCAGGCAGGTCTTTGCTATGAATCGGGATGGTTACGCGTAATTCGGGGCGTTGCTTATGGAAGAGCCGAGCATGGCTGCCGCTCTGGTGGTGAATATAAAATCCTGCTTTTTGTAAAACCTGTAATACCTTACGACCGTTTAGAGCGGGCAATTTAACCATTCTATACTCGGACAGCTAAACGTTCAATAGAAGGCTTGCGGTCTTCGGGAATGGGTTCCTTTGTTTTTAAGGCGCTTTCTATAAAGCATTTAATAGCGTCCTCAGCCATTGTCTTGGCTTCTTCAAGAGTATCGCCGAAGGTGCAGATTTCCGGTATGGCTGGGACAACTACGTTATACCCGCCTTCGGTAACCGGTTCAAATACTACAGTATAGTTATATATTTTCAAACAACACCTCCCAACACCGTATTATTTTAATCTTACTTTATCAAATATGATCTGGCAAATAATGATTTCAACTACTCGTCTTCCTCTTCTTCGTCGGGTGCCGGCGCGGCAGCCCCTCCTCCGCCGTGCGGCAGCGTAGCATCCACTTTACCGCGTTTCCTCGCCGAGCGCGGCGGCAGCTTCCCGATAAGTTCCTGCAGTTTCTTCAAACCTCCGGCTTTCAACGCGGAGTCTTCCGCTATTACGCCGTCCGCACCGGCTTCAAAAAGCGCTTTTAATTCGGCTTCGGTAACATCGGGAGGTATATTAATGATTAAAGGCCTGGATATCGTATTGGCCAGGTGCTGGAATATCAGCAATTCGTGCCAGGACATCGCGCCGCCGGTGAATGTGTCGGCGGCTATTACCGCGTCTACTGAAAAGCTGTTTACAGCCCGCAGCAGGCTGTCGTCCATTGATGATTCCACCTGGATAATCTTCCCGGTTTTTTTCTCCTCGGAAACGCTAAAGAGGCGGCTGGAAGGCGGAAATACCAGGAAATCGCAGCCGGCTTCGGCCAGGGCATCCGTTACCTTTTCGTCCGCGTCTTCGATGTATACCCCAACGGGAATTTCAGTGTATATTTCCGCTATTTCCCGGGCGCTTTCCGGCGTCACAGGCGCGCTTTCGGGGCGGATAAGGATCGCGCCAGCCTTGTCCATATCGGCTTTATTTTTCAATGCTTCCGGTGTAATACTGAGGATTAGCAGTAAACTTGGCTCCCGCGCGGTCTTTTGTGAGGTTCGGAAACCCATCGTCTGTACGTTTAACTTGGCGGCTTTCTGGAATTTATCTGATAAACGGCTCATATGCTCCTTTTTATAATGAGGTAACTTGCAATCTGTCTTTTATTAAACCAATATCTTGTGTCAGCGAAGTCTGGTTGAGCCTCGGACGAGCACCTTATTCTCCTTTACTCCTTGCGGAGTCCGTAGGCGATCCTGAGTTCGCCTGCCTGCTAACTAATTTCGGATTCTTTTTAACTCACCATTAATTATAAGGAAAAGTAGTTCGGCTTTCAAAACACAGAAGGATTCTGCCGACCTTATAATGGATTAGCCTGCGGCGGCTTCCCGGCCAACGCGTACTGGGCGGATAGCAGTGAGTCGATAAACAGTATCGGCTTATCTATTTTCCTGAAGTTTATCGGCCCGTGAATCATTCCTTTGGGGATATGCACTGCCGTTGGTGTGGTAATGATGTGCAATTCCTCTTCCTTGCCCAGGGAAAGATCGATTTCCGCGCGGAAGTCCCACGGATTCGCGAAGTCGGCCCCGCAGATAAGATAAAACTGGTCGAAGTCGTGGCTGTGGGCCTCTTTTACCATGAAATAAGGCTCGGCGAGATAGTGTATTCTCTGTGAAAATTCCGCGCCTTCAAAATCCCTGCCGCCGTAAAGTATCCACCGCGGAAAAGCGCCGATGTCTTTGCCTCTGGGTTCCGCGACCAGGTATTTTCCGTATTTATCTGCCATAGCGTTCTCCGTTCTTTTCTTATTGTTTTTTACCGCAATTTTCTCCTGGTGCGTGCCTCTTCGATTAATGCCAGCATCCCCCCCAGGTTTGTATACCAGTTAGAAGACTCCTGTTTCTTCAGCACCGCCAGTACCAGATTTGCGTATTTTTCCGGCAGCTTTAAACGCAGCTTCACGGCTTCTTGCAGCGCGTTCGTGAGCGTTTTTTGCATCTCCATGAACAGCGCGTTCCTCGGCGAAGGACTGACTTCTAACAGCTCTTTCAGTTCACTTGTCAGTTGGTTCATGTTTTTATTGGGTTCTTCGCGGAATAAAAACCCGGTCGGAGCTTCATATTTGCTGTGCCATTTCGCATTAATCCGGGCCGCCTCGCCCGTGGGATTCAGCGCGCAAATTTGCTCCGCCAGCCCGTCGACCGCGCGCGCTATCGGTATCACTATCCCGGTATATGCGCCGCCGTGCGGCTCGTAGAGTGAAGGCATGCAGTTATAATCCGCGGCGTTCATAAGCTCTAAAAAGTACGGCAGCCGCCCGTCGGAACAGATGACATTATCCTGGAAATCATCCTGGAGATTTTTCATCACTTCCCACCGTGCGCCGCTGCCTCCGTCGCCTTCGACTGTTGTAAAAACCACGAGTATCGGGAAGGCCGGCTCTTCTTTAAGTATCTGCCGCACGCTTTCCGCCAGCAGGTCGTGCTGTTTCTGCGCTGTGCGCCTGCCCATGCTGACGATGAGTACTTTGTCCTTGGCCTTTTCCCTGATATCGTCAGGCAGCGCGGCAAGTGCGCTCGCTTTGATATTGAATAACTGTTCTTTGCCAGCGGTAAAGTTATAGTGAAGCTGGCTCTTCAGCTTCAGCATGTCTAGGCTTACCGGGTCGAAAGCGGCGTTATCGATTCCGACTACTTTATCGAGGTAAGGCTTTAAATGTCCCGCCATGACGTTTTGCTGTAAAGGATCGTTGCGCATTCCGTCGGCAAAACCCCTGTTCACGGTAGTTACCACGTCGGCAATGCTCATGCCTACTTCCAATGCCGTCCTCGTTTGTGTCGAGTACGCTCTCTTTTCCCCAAACACCTTGAAAATATCGCCAAACGGGCTGATTTCATCATCGAGACATTGGTCGAAAGTATTATGCAGTGTCAGCGCGATATGGTACCTATCGTGCGCCAGGCTCAATGCCGGTACGCTTTCCCAGTCCGCCCCCCAGATAAATTGGTTGTGCGGCTCGATGCGCTTTAATACCTTGTCGACCGCCGCCCCGAAGTACAGGGAATCTTTTTTAAGTTCGCTCAATTTTAACGGTCAGTCCGTAGCCTTGCGGCCCGAAAAATTTTACGGCACGCTTGATGGCTTCTTCCGGGGTTATTTTCTTGGTGGCTTCAATACTAAGCATTTTTTCCTCCGTTTATTAGATTTTATATCAGGCCGGCGGCCTTATGTTTTTCAGCGATTGTTTCCGCCAAGGCTTCCAGCGCCTGAAAATCAGCTTCTTTGGGGAAGCCCTTGCAGATTACCGGCGGGATTATTTCCACTTTCAGGTTGGGAATCATCGCGGCAATCTGCTCTACCGCTTTTGTTCCCCATCCGTAGGAGCCGATGATTGACGCAAATTTGGCCTTTGGCTTGATAGCGTTGGCCAGGAAAGCGGCGTAAGCCACATTAGGGTGCGGGCCGATAAGCACCGTAGGTGTGCCGATAACGATGGTAGCGGCGTCAACAAGCGCGGCGGCCAGCTTTCCGATATCCGCGGCTGTCAGGTCGAACTGTTTCACGGTTACGTCCCGCGCGGCCAGCGCGGAAACGAGATATTCGACCATCTTGCGGGTGCTCCCGTGCATTGAAATATAGGGAAGCACGACGATGTTGCCCGGCTCGTCAAAAGCCCAGCTGCGGTACGCTTCAATAATAAATTTGGGGATGTCATGCACAGGGCCGTGGCTCGGCGCTATCATTTCTATTTGATATCCCTTGATTTTTTCCAGGTTTTTCTGGATTTGCAGCCGGAAGGGCATCATGATTTCCGCCCAGTATCTTTTAGCGGCTTCATATTCTTGCCCGGCGTCCTTGACGAATATTTCCGTGCCGGCCAGGTGCGAACCGAAGAAATCACAGGGGAAAAGAATTTTTTCTTCGCGCAGGTAGGTCAGCATCGTCTCCGGCCAGTGCACCCAGGGAGCGTGGATAAATTCCAGCGTCCGGTCGCCAAGGGAAAGCGTTTCTTTATCCTGCACTATCTTGAATCTATCCTCCGCGACCATGAACCTGTCGATGAGCATTCCTTTACATTTTTCTGTGCAGACCGCTACGGCTTCCGGATACTTCGCCAGCACTTCGCGGATACTGCCGGCATGGTCGGGTTCGGCGTGGTTGAAGATGACGTAATCGATGTTCTTGACCTCCAGCAGGTCAAGGTTTTCCAATAAAACATCCTTCATCGGCGGATTTACGGTATCGATGAGCGCGGTCTTGCCGGTTCCTTTAACCAGGTAAGAGTTATAGCTCGTGCCGTCCGGCAGGGGAATAAGCGAATCAAATAAACGCCTGTCCCAGTCGATCGCACCGACGCAGTATATATCGCGCTTAAGTTCCCTCGGTTTCATTTTACCTCCTTCCGGAAATATTTTAACCAATTACATATTAGCGGCTGCCAAAACTGATATTATCATAATATATAACCCGCGATAACGAAGTCATAACACAGGAAGAGAAATAGTTACAAAGTTATGACATTATAATCAAAATTCCACTTTTTCTAACCCTGTTTTGACAAACGCGTGGTTGATTACTTATTATTGTAGAAATAGCGGTTATTGCAGCAATAACGGTATTTGAATTATGAGACGTTTCCGAATACTGGCAGTTGACGACGAAGTAAGGATTCTGAACTTCCTTGTTTCCAAGCTGAAATCTTCCGGGTATGATGTGCTTACCGCTAACAACGGTCTGGAAGGACTGGAACAGGTAAAAGCCCAGGAACCTGACCTGGTTGTACTCGATGTCCTTATGCCGAAGATGGACGGTCTGGCCATGCTCAAAGAACTGCGCAGCTTTTCCTCCATGCCGGTGATTGTACTGACGGCAAAAGGCACGGATACCGACAGGATAAAAGGACTTCACCTGGGCGCTGACGACTACCTTCCCAAACCTTTTAATCCTGATGAGCTGGTGGCCAGGATTGAAGCTATCCGCAGACGCATGGGCAATGTTGAAAAACGGGAAACCCTACAAATATACAAAATGGGAGACGTCACCGTAGATTTTAAAAACCGCGACGTGACAGTCAACGGCGAGACAAAGTACCTCACCCGGATAGAATGGTTTCTGTTGAGCCAGCTTATCAATAATGCCGGACGGCTGATGCTTTATGAAGAGCTTCTCACCAGCGTCTGGGGACCGGAATACCGTGATGACGTGCAGATATTAAGGACATGGATCAGCCGGTTGCGCAACAAGCTGGAAAGCGGTTCCGGCACTCCCGGTATTATCCGCACTATCCCAAAGACGGGCTATATCATCGACCGGCCTGAATCCGGATAGTCCCGCCGCCCCCGATATTCTTTTGAAATCCTCTGCATTAACACTCTGCACCCGTTTTTATATAAATGCCAATTGACATAGTTTTGTAACATTTTACCCCTTGATTTTATAACTTCTTTATTGCTGGAACGTTATTATCTTGTAGTAAGGTACGAAATGGCCATTTTCAAGGGACATGCCGTCAGGGTTTAAAAAAGAAGAAAAAAGGAGGTCGACATGGGAAAGATAAAAGTCCGTGGATGCACCCATTGCCGGAACGGAGAAGTATTTATCGACCACGATATGTACGGCTGGTATGAAACATGTCTGCAATGCGGCTATTCCCACGACCTGCCCGATATTACAGAACCGGCGGCCGAAGCATATAAAGACGAGGAAACTGAAGGCCAGCT
The DNA here is from genome assembly GCA_041300405.1 of Dehalococcoidia bacterium. Taxonomy (GTDB): domain Bacteria; phylum Chloroflexota; class Dehalococcoidia; order Dehalococcoidales; family RBG-16-60-22; genus Fen-1077. The sequence goes on from JBGLNK010000001.1 coordinate 507,101, forward strand.
GGTAAAAAGGCGGGTCGGTTATCATAGGTAAGGGAGCCTTGGAGGCAGGCCGGGGGCGGAAAGACGGCAAACTGGGGGCGGCCTGCCTCGCTCCCGGAGCATTTATAGAAAAGACCGGGAAACACAATTTTAGATAGGATAAATCTTGAATAATTCAACTTTAACAGCGCCAGCTAACAATATTGAAATAGCTTTTTTCAGGCTCGTGCCGATGTTTTCCGGGCTTGATGATAAGATATTGGAAGGAATTGCCGGGTTATTGAAGGTCAGGGAAGTAAAAAAACACGAGATAATCTGGCTGGAACAGGAGCAGGCGAATATCATCTACTTCGTTGCCGCCGGTCTTATCAAGTTGTTCAAGACATCTGACCGGGGCAAAGAGCAGATTCTCCGCCTGGCGCGGCCCGGTGATTGCTTCGGCCATGCAGGCGCTTTAAACGGCGGCCGCCATCCGGAGAGCGTACAGGCGGTGACGCCTTCTGAATTGTACGGGCTCACCAGCGCCGATCTGGACATTTTAATCAGTGAATATCCGCAGGTAGCCCGTAATGCCATCAAACTGCTGGCAACGGAAATGCATCATTACATAACCCTGGTGGAAGACCTTTCACTCAGATGCGTCAGCGGACGCCTGGCCAAGATGCTGCTCACAGATAATGTCAAGGGCGCCTGCGACGCATCTCTTGTTTTAACCCGCGCCGATATGGCGGCCATGACCGGTACGGTACGGGAAGTAATCGGTAAATCATTGAAAACGATGGAAGATAACGGCGTTATCCGCTATGACCGCCGCAAGATCATCATCCGCGACCGTGAAGCTCTCCAGTCGCTGATGCGTTCGGAATAGACATTTTCCGCAAGTAGATAAAAGAACGGAAATAAAGCACGCTTTTTAATCAGTAATAGGAACTATTAACGGTAAAATGAGAAGAGAAACAAAGCAAAGAGAAGCAATTCTAAGGTATCTGAAGAAAGCGACGTCTCATCCGACTGCGGATGCGATATATGAAGGTGTAAAAAAGGAAATACCCAAAATCAGCAAGGGAACGGTTTACCGTAACCTGAAAATATTACAGGAAAGCGGGCAGATAGCCGAGCTGCATATTGAGGGTAATACCAGCAGATATGAAGGAAGAAAAGAAAATCATTACCATTTCCGGTGCGAATCATGCGATAAAATATATGATGTGGACGAACCGGTTGATACTTCACTGGATGAAAGATTATCACGGAAAACCGGCTTCCTGGTTTCCGGTCATCAGCTTGAATTTTGCGGTCTTTGTAAAGACTGTCAGAATAAATAGAAATTGAAGGAGGATATAATGGTAAAAAAATCAGTCAAGGGCACCCAAACAGAAAAGAACCTCTTAACCGCGTTCGCGGGAGAATCACAGGCTAGAAACAGGTACACGTTTTTTGCCAGCATCGCCCGTAAGGAAGGTTACGAGCAAATCGCCAATATCTTTACGGAAACCGCCGGCAATGAAAAAGAGCATGCCGAGATATTCTTCAAATACCTCGAAGGCGGCGACGTAGAAATTACAGCCGCCTACCCGGCCGGCGTCATCGCCAAAACGCTGGATAATCTCAAGGCCGCCGCTGATGGTGAGAAGATGGAGTGGGGCACCATTTACCCCGATTTTGAGAAAACCGCACGGGCGGAGGGTTTTACCGATATTGCTGATTCATTCAAGGAAATCGGGGAAGTGGAAGAGTTCCATGAAAAGCGTTACCGCAAACTGGCCGCGAACGCAGCCTCCGGTGAAGTATTCAAAAAGAAAACAACCGTAAAGTGGCACTGCACAAACTGCGGTTATATCCATGAAGGACCGGAAGCGCCCAAGGAATGCCCAGCCTGCAAACATGGCCGGGAGTATTACGAGGTGCTGGCTGAAAATTATTAACACCAGGTAAAAAATAAGAAATGTTTAGAAAAAGAGGCGAAAGATGGCAGAGAATGAAGAGATAAAAAAGAACCCGGTTACCTCTGCTGACAGAGGCAAGTCAAACCAGGACTGGTGGCCGAACCAGTTGCGGCTCAATATTCTGCGTCAGCGTTCAGCCAAGTCTAATCCTATGGGTGAGGATTTCAACTACGCCGAAGAGTTCAAGAGTCTTGACTTAGGGGCTGTGAAGAAAGACCTTAGTGAACTGATGACCATGTCACAGAACTGGTGGCCGGCGGACTTCGGCCATTACGGGCCTCTGTTCATTCGCATGGCATGGCACAGCGCCGGCACCTACCGCATCGGTGATGGCCGCGGCGGCGCCGGCAGCAGCCAGCAGCGCTTTCCACCTCTTAGCAGCTGGCCAGATAACGCAAACCTCGACAAAGCCCGCCGATTACTATGGCCGATCAAGCAGAAGTATGGCCGGAAGATCTCCTGGGCCGACCTCATGATTCTTGCGGGCAATGTCGCATTGGAATCGATGGAGTTCAAGACATTCGGCTTCGCCGGCGGACGAGAGGACGCCTGGGAGCCGGATGAGAGCGTCTATTGGGGTTCCGAAACCGCCTGGTTAGGCGGTGATAAACGCTATTCAGGGGAGAGAGATCTCGATAACCCGCTTGCCGCTGTGCAGATGGGTCTTATTTACGTCAATCCGGAAGGCCCGAACGGCAACCCGGACCCTCTGGCCGCTGCCAGGGATATCCGCGACGTCTTCGCGCGCATGGCGATGAATGACGAGGAGACGGTGGCCCTTATTGCTGGCGGCCATGCCTTCGGCAAGACCCACGGCGCCGGCGATCCGTTACTGGTAGGTCCCGAACCTGAAGCCGCCCCCATCGAGGAGCAGGGCCTTGGCTGGAAGAGTAAATTCGGCACGGGCAAAGGTAATGACACGATTACAGGCGGCCCGGAAGTCATCTGGACGAACACGCCAACAAAATGGAGCAACAACTTCTTCAGGATTCTGTTTAGCTTTGAATGGGAATTGACGAAGAGCCCCGCCGGCGCGTACCAGTGGAAGCCAAAGGGAGACGCCGGCGCCGGCACCGTGCCAGATCCCCATGACCCTTCCAGGAATCGCACGCCGGGCATGCTGACCACTGACCTCGCCCTGCGGTTCGACCCTGTCTACGAGAAGATTTCAAGGCGTTTCTACGAACACCCGGAGCAGTTAGCGGACGCGTTCGCGAGGGCGTGGTTCAAGCTGACGCACCGCGATATGGGTCCGCGCACACGCTATCTCGGCCCGGAAGTGCCGGCGGAAGAGCTCATCTGGCAAGACCCGATACCGGCCGTTAATCATAAACTGATCGATGCTCATGACATCGCTTTACTCAAAAGCAAGATTCTCGCATCGGGGCTTGCCGTCTCTGAACTGGTTTATACTGCCTGGGCTTCGGCATCCACCTTCCGCGGCTCCGATAAAAGAGGCGGGGCCAACGGCGCCCGCATTCGCCTGGCGCCGCAGAAGGACTGGGAAGTCAACCAACCGGCACGGCTGGGAAAGGTGCTGAAGACCATCGAGGATATTCAGCGCGAGTTCAATAATGCACAGTCCGGCGGCAAGAAGGTATCGCTGGCCGACTTAATCGTTCTGGCTGGTTGTGCGGGTGTCGAGCAGGCTGCCAAAAAGGCGGGGCACGACATTACGGTTCCTTTCACGCCGGGGCGCATGGATGCCTTGCAGGAGCAGACCGATGTGGTATCCTTTGCCGTACTCGAACCGGTCGCGGACGGGTTCCGCAACTACCTCAAGACCAGGTTCTCCGTATCAGCCGAGGAACTGCTGATTGACCGGGCGCAATTACTAACACTGACGGCTCCTGAAATGACGGTTCTCATCGGCGGCTTGCGTGTATTGAATACAAATTTCGGACAGACGAAGCACGGTGTCTTCACTAATCGACCTGAGACACTAACCAATGACTTTTTCATTAATTTGCTCGACATGAGCACGGAGTGGAAGGCTGCCAATGAAGACAAGGACATGTTCGAGGGACGTGACCGCGCCACGGGTGGCCTTAAGTGGACCGCTACCCGCGTCGACCTTGTCTTCGGTTCGAACTCCCAGCTCCGGGCGCTGGCGGAAGTCTATGCGTGCAAGGACGGTGGAGACAAATTTGTGGGCGACTTCGTCGCGGCATGGAACAAGGTAATGAATCTTGACCGCTTCGACATCGTCCGCGTGTAGGAAAATGCCGCGGCCATAGCTAAAAAAGGGATTGACAACAAGAAGGAAGTGATTATAATTATCATGCAGCCTGAAAAAGCAAGGAGGTTAAGATAATGCCTGAAGAGTTCAAGCCCGGATGCCAGAGACCCCCGATTAAGAAACCGGTTTCTTTAACCGCTCCAGCTGCCGAGTTAAATGTAAAGGAGGTTAAACAAGCGATGGTAAAAGTAGGTAAACCAGCCCCCGATTTTACTGCTCCCGCATATCATAACGGCAAGTTTATGAATATCAGCCTTTCCGAACATAAAGGCAAATGGGTGCTGTTGTGTTTTTACCCCGGCGATTTCACCTTTGTGTGAGCCACCGAAATTTCAGCAGTTGCTGAAAAACACGCAGAACTCCAGGGATTGGGAGTAGAGGTGCTGTCCTGCAGCGTTGACAGTATTTACGTGCATAAAATGTGGAATGACCATGAATTGTCAAAGATGATTAATAAGAATATTCCCTTTGCGATGTTATCGGACCAGGACGGCGGCATAGGTAAGCTGTACGGGATATATGATGATGACACCGGCGTGGAAACCAGGGGTAGATTCATCATCGACCCTGACGGCGTTATCCAGGGTTTTGAGGTTTTAACGCCCCCGGTCGGCCGCAACGTCAGCGAGTCCATCCGCCAGATCAAGGCGTTCCAGCTTGTACGCAACTCCAAAGGCACGGAGGCCACTCCTTCCGGATGGAAACCCGGTAAACCTACTTTAAAACCTTCGCCGGAATTAGTCGGCAATGTCTGGAAGGTCTGGAAGGTGAGCCAGGCCTTCGACGATTAATAATGTTTAGATAATGTTTAGCAAAACATATCCGATTTCCAGCTTCAGAAAGGAGTGAGACCCGGTTTATAGCGGGCTTCACTCCTTTTTTCTTCACCTCCCCTTTACCTTCTTACGGAAAAACGCTAAAATAAGAGTGTCAGAATGTCCTCACTCAAATGCCGGAAAATCTTGTTTTAGAAGGCGCAAATCCTGGATAAAAAAGTCCTCGACTGGTTACTGGAAGGCCCCGCCTGGATAAGGTACGCCGTTGAGCTTCAATTGCTCGATGAAAACCCTGATGTCAGGCCGGTGCTGCAGGATGCCGCTATAGCCAGAATCATCAGCCGTTTAAAGGGCGCCGATGCCGGACTCCCCGCCATAAAATCAGGCCGCGTCCATTATACGGATGCCGGCAAGGCTTACTGGGATCTCTTTTTCCTGGCCGATATCGGCCTGACTATCAAGGACACCGGCCTGGAGCAGGAAGCGGAGCAGGTTTTCCGTTTCCAGTCCACTGACGGTTCTTTTACCATGCCGCCGAACGTTAAAGATAACTATATCTGCATGTCGGCTATAATCTCATGATATTTTTTATGCCGCTAAGAATACGGTCCTTATTTTTTCCAGTAAAGCCGGTTTTCTCCAGTTTCCTGACTTAGCCAGTGTCAGGAAAGTATGATCCTCCGTTGTGGCGTAAGAATCGCCAGGGGTAATAATGCGCTCGGCCGCTCTAAGCTTGGCGCTGCGGCTGCGCGGGTTCTGGCTGATTTCTGCTGCTGAAGGTATAATGACTTTCTTGTTTATCATTCTCAGGCCTGGAGAATGCTGGCAGATGCAAACAGGGGTTTCCGGCGGGCATATACAGCCCCGGGACTCTTTTTGCATAAACTGCTTTACAATCCTGTCTTCAAGAGAATGATAGCTGATAACTACAAGCCTGCCTTCATAGCCGAGTAGTTCTACAGCCTGCTTCAGGACGGATTCCAGGTTCTCCAGTTCGTGATTTACGGCGATGCGAAGCGCCTGGAAGGTTTTCGTGGCCGGGTGTATTTTCCCTCTCCGGCCTACGGCATGCTCTATGGGCTTCGCCAGTTGGAGGGTGGTTTCCAACGGGCGGTGATTAACGATTTCACGTGCGATGCGGCGGCTGTGGATTTCCTCGCCGTAAGTGTAAAAAATGTTGGCCAGTCTTTCCTCCGGTGAGGTGTTCACAATATCCGCGGCGGTTATCTTCTGGGCGGGATTGAATCTCATGTCCAGCGGCTCGTCGTGCTGAAAGCTGAAGCCGCGGCGGTTTTCTTCCAGCTGCATCGAAGATAGTCCGAGGTCGAGCAGGATGCCGTGCACGGGGAAGAAATCATGCTTGATGCAGATAGACTGTAAATTAACAAAGTTATCATTCACCAGCAGGACGGTTTCCTGGTAATCTTTCAGTTTCTTGCGGGCTGCCTCTATGGCTTCCGGGTCAGCATCGATGCCGAGTAACTGTCCGCCGGGAGAAGCGTGTTCCATGATAGACAGGGCGTGCCCGGCGCTGCCGAGCGTGCAGTCAATATAACGGCCGCCCGGTTGGACGGCCAGTGTCTTCAGCGTCTCCGAGAGTAAGACCGGCGTATGGCTGGACGTGTACCTGCTATTGGACATCAGGTGTTCTCCAGGCTCTCAATTATCTGCCAGGCTTGATCCTGGCTGTCCCTCTTCTCTTCTTCCCACAGCGCTTTATCCCAGATTTCCAGGTAAGTGTTAGCGCCGGCGATAACCACGTCATCCGTCATGTGGGCATGTTCGCGGAGCGGCGCCGGTATGGCGATGCGCCCCTGGTTGTCTATCCTGGTGCTGAAAGCCATCGCAAAGAGCGCCCGGCTTAATTTCCTCATCTTGCTGCGCGAAAGGCCGCTGCCGGTAAGCTTGGCGGAGATTTTTTTCCATTCCACCGCTGTGTAAACGGTAAGACAGCTTTCAGCTCCGGGCGTTAATACTATGCCGTCTTTCAGGGCGTTACGGTATTTGGGCGGGATTGGCACCCTGCCCTTTTCATCTATTTTGTAGTCGAACTCCCCGTAAAAGGTCATCTGCTTTTCTCACCCTGACTTACCACTATTTACCACGTTTTACCATTTTAGAACACAATACCCCCTGCTTGTCAAGTGTTTTTACCCACTTTTTTAGATGTTTTTTGCTATTTTTGGATATTTGTTATAAAAATGTGAGTAATATAGTAATAAGGGACTAAAAAAAAGTGGCAAAAGCGGAACTACAAGTTATGATTTAATGGTAGGAAACAGTGCGGAGAATTGGTCGCCGGATATCGCTGAATTATTATCGCAGACAAATTGTCCGGTGGCGGGTTATTTTTCCATTGCCCGGCGCTTCAAGTCCGGCGGCATCTTTTCTATCGCGTAACGGAGGGCGGTTCGCGGCATTACTTTCTTGTTCTTCATAACGTAATTAAAGACTTCTTCCTGGTGCGTTTTGCCCGCTTCTTTCAGCATCCAGCCGTAACCTTTTTGTACCAGGTCGTCGCTGTCGGCCAAAAGGATATCGGCGATTTTAATGATGTCCGGCAGGAACTTGCCATTACGGGCGGGGAGGACAAGCGTCACGGCGGCAGCGCGGCGGAACCAGCGGTTCTCGGACTTTGCCCACTGCTTGAGGTTTTCTATAAACTGCGGGTATTTTTCTATTAAAGCGCTGACAGTGTGGTTGCAGAGCGCATCACAGGCGGCCCAGTTACTGACATATTTTTCTATCCAGCTCTCAAAGATGGAAAAATCTTCCGGTTCGTATTCCTTTTCGAGGCGGTACGACCATTCAAAGGCGATAAGCGACTCCTCGAAATAGCCGGACTTTAATAATTCTTCGCAGAGGGCGAAGATTGCCTGCTTGCCAAGGGGTTTAACTTCAGGGAAATGCTGCCGGGCCAGTTTTTCGACAGTGGGGTTAGTCAGCCCGTAAAAGCTCACCGCCTCTTTAAAGAAGCGCTGCTGGGTTTCCCGGGTTTTTTGGTTGGCCTGCGCTTTAAGCTCTTGACGGATAGTGGCTAGAATGTCTGCGTTCATGGGGAGATTATAGCATAAAAGGTGGGAACAGGTCAGGGCAGTCTGTCTGTCCGCTGATATCTGACAACTGCTTGGACTAAATCCTGTTTACAATCTCTCCGTGCTAAACTATAATCTATTGGTGTTAACTCTGGAGCGGCACTGCCCCGGAAATTCTTGCCCGCCAGAACTCCAGTGTTACCGATTCAGCGCAGGGGGGCACTAGGAAGATGTCTGCTAATAGCTGAAAGCTAATTAAAATGTTTCGTTCCCCAGTAGAATCTTGCCCCTTCATTATTCCCCTCTCCCTTGAGGGGTGATGGAAGCCAAGGGTGAGGGTGAATAAAACGTCAAAGGGGAATCTGAAGATGATTTGGGTGAGGGAAAGGGGCAGTTAACATAATAATGTTAACGAATAACCGGAGATGAAGCTATTTAACAAAAACTAAAGAACGGATGCCTGAAGCTAATTCACTCTAGGAAAAAATTAAATAAAATTTTTAAAACGAATAATATTGCTCTCATCCTTCCTTCTTCACTTCCCCCTTTAGCCTTATCTGTGGTAGAATATAATTTGTTTTGTAAAAAGTGTCATGATTAACATCGGGATTTTAACCGTCAGTGATAAGGGGTCGCGGGGACAGCGGGAAGATTTGAGCGGTCCGGCTATTCGTGATATGGTGGTGGGTATCGGCGTGGTGACCGGCTATGAAATAGTCCCCGACGAACTGGAACAGATATCCGCCAAACTCATCGAGTGGGCGGACGGCGGCAAAATGGATGTTATCCTGACGAACGGGGGGACGGGGCTAACGCCGCGGGACGTAACGCCGGAAGCGACTCTGGCTGTCGCTGATAAAGAAGTGCCGGGCATCGCCGAGGTGATGCGGGCCAGGTCGATGTTAGTAACACCCATGGCCATGTTAAGCCGGGCGGTGGCTGGCTTGCGGGGGCAATGCCTGATAGTAAATCTGCCGGGGAGCCCCAAGGCGGTTAAAGAATGCCTTGAAACAGTGCTCCCGGCCATACCGCACGCGGTGCAAATGATTAAGGGAGTGAACACCGAACACTAGATAAAATGACCCTTCGTGGAAGTCAATAGGCCATGGAGATTGCCACGCCTCCCGACTGAAGGTCGGGATGGCTCGCAATGACGAAAGAAATGAAAATAGATGTTTTAACGCTTTTCCCGCCCATGTTCGAGGCGCCTTTCAGCTTCGGCATTTTCAAGCGCGCCATCGATAACGGGCTGGTGGAAGTGAAAGTCACCAATATCCGTGACTATACGCATGACAGGCATCACGTCGTAGATGATAGTCCCTACGGAGGAGGCGCCGGCATGGTGCTGAAACCCGGGCCTATCTTCGAGGCGGTAGAAGATATTAAAACCGCTGGTAATGAACCGCCGCACGTTATTTTATTGACGCCGCAGGGGCGTCTTTTTAACCAGCAGATAGCGCAGGAACTTTCTCAGAAAAAGCACCTCGTCTTTATCTGCGGGCATTACGAAGGTGAAGACGAACGCGTGCGCGAGCACCTGGCGAATGATGAAATCAGCATCGGCGACTATGTCTTGACCGGCGGAGAACTCCCCGCCATGGTAGTCATCGATTCTGTGCTAAGGCTGATACCGGGCGTGCTCGGCTCGGAGGAATCGGCACTGGATGATTCTCACGCCGGCGGACTGCTGGAATATCCGCAGTACACGCGCCCGGAGGATTTCCGCGGCTGGAAAGTGCCGGAAATCTTGCTTTCCGGTGACCATGCCCGGATAGCCCGTTGGCGCCGCGAGCAGATTATCAAGCGGACGCTGGAACGCCGTCCGGAATTAATAAATAAAGCCAACCTCGGTCTGGAGGATAAAAAACTGGTAGCACGTCTCATCAGCGGAAAATCAAAAGCAAATAAAGATAGGGAGTCTTAACATGAATATGGCATCACTGCTGGAAGTAAAGAAGAATCCTAAAATTCCTGACATCTCCCCCGGCGATACCGTCAGGGTCAGCGCCAGGATAGTCGAAGGCGGCAAAGAACGTATCCAGGTTTACCAGGGCGTTGTCATCAAGATAAAGCATGGTGGCATCAGCGCCAGCTTTACCGTAAGACATGTAGCCTTCGGCATCGGCGTGGAACGTACCTTCCCGTTCTCTTCCTCGCTGGTAGAAAAAGTAGAAATCGTCCGGCAGGGTAAAGTACGCCGCGCTCGGCTTTATTACCTGCGCGGCCTTTCCGGCAAGGAAGCACGCCGCAAGATTAAGCGAGTTGAGCGTAAGCTGAAACAGGTCGGCGATGAATTGATGCAGGCGCCTCCGGAAGAGGTCGTCGAGGTAATGCAGGCGGAAACCGCCGAGCAAAAACCTGTGGCCGCAGCGGCAGCAGCGCCCGAAGCAGCTAAAGTAGAGGCAAAGACAGAGGCCAAAGCTCCGGAAGCTGCTGAAAAACCAGCCGTAGAGAATAAAGAAACTACCTAATCATATAAAATATCGTACACATCGGGGGAGCTCGAATTCCTATACAAACAGGACTTCAAAATGGGCTCCTCCTTTGTTTATCTAATATTTTAAAGGCCGGGCATGATTATGACCGCTGAGATGAAATATGCTGAGGTCAGTGTCAATTCGCCGGCAGCCCGGCGCAATACCTTCAGCTATGCCGTTCCTCCCCATTTAGATGTCCGAGCTGGGCAGGCGGTGCTCGTTCCCTTCGGTGAAAAAATACTACAGGGTATTGTGCTGGAACTTACCCCCCGTCCGGCTGTTGAAGACACCCGTGATATCTTAAGCATCATCGACCCCGTTCCGCTGCTTTCGCCGTCGGCTATTGCACTGGCGCGGTGGATAAGCGGGTATTATCTTTCGCCGCTGTTCGATGCCGTGGCGCTGATGCTGCCGCCGGGATTCGAACGTCCCGCGCGCGCTTTCGTCAGCTTGCCGGGAACGGATTTTAACGAGGCTTCACTCGATGATATCCAGAAGCGTATTGTCGCGTTATTGACAGGGCAGGGACGAGTCGATGTTAAACTGCTGCAGAAGGAACTCGGCCGGAAAAAAGCCGCCGCCGCTATATCGCAACTGGTCAAACGCGGTATCCTGACCAGGACATATGAACTTGCGCCGGTCAGGGTGAAACCGAAAATGGAACTGCACATTAGTCTGACAAGCGCGGGAGAAATAACAGGACTGAAAACAAAACAACAGGCCGTTATCGATTTCCTGAAAGCGCAGTCCCGCCCTGTATCGTGGGCGCAGGTCCGTCTCAAGACGGGGTGCAGCAAAGCTGCCGCCGAAGACCTCGAGCGCAAGGGGCTGGTAAAATTCCAGTCGATAGAAGTGCGGCGCGAACCGATTTCTTACGATGATATTTCCTTTTTGTTTCCGTTAACGCTTACCGCCGACCAGCAGGCGGCTTTGGGAACGATTAAAGCTGCTTTGGAGAAGCCGGTTTCCTCTACAGATTCAGTATCGGTATTTTTACTTTACGGCGTTACCGGCAGCGGCAAGACGGAAATTTATTTACAAGCACTGGCCGAGACGGTCAGGCTGGGAAAAAAAGGCATTGTGCTGGTGCCGGAAATTGCCCTTACGCCGCAAACCATCGAACGCTTTGCCGCCCGTTTTCCCCACCGCGTAGCAGTGTTGCACAGCAAACTTTCGCTCGGAGAGCAGTTTGACGAATGGCGGCGTATACACCGGGGTGAGTTCGATGTTGTCATCGGTTCCCGCAGCGCGCTTTTCGCGCCGCAGCCCGGCCTCGGTCTTATTGTTATCGATGAAGAGCATGAATGGACTTATAAACAGGACAACTCGCCGCATTACCATGCCCGTAACGCTGCCGTTAAACTCGCGGAGATGACCGGCGCGGTGGTGGTGTTGGGCAGCGCCACACCTGACGTCGAGACATTCTATAAAGCGAGAAACGGTGAATTTACTCTTCTATCTTTGCCGGAAAGAGTCGTTCCCAGCGTCGGCGCGGCTTTACCGGCTGTGGTAGTCGTGGATATGAGGGAAGAATTGAAAGCGGGTAACCGCAGTATTTTCAGCCGCGCGCTGACGGAAGCCGTTAATAACGTGGTGGCAAATCATGAACAGGCGATACTCTTTCTCAACCGGCGCGGCGGCGCTACCTTTATACAGTGCCGGAAGTGCGGCTACGTGCTGCGCTGCCGCCGCTGCGGTGTGCCCCTGGCGCAGCACATCACGGATAAAATGTTAATTTGCCACCAGTGCAATACCAAAGCGCCGGCGCCCGCGGTCTGTCCCAACTGCGCCAGCCCCCAGATAAAATATCTCGGCATGGGTACGCAAAAACTGGAGCAGGAAGTCGGCTATGCTTTCCCCCGCGCCCGGGTGCTCCGTTGGGACAGCGATTCCACCGGCAGGAAATCTTCCGACGAAGATATTTTGAAGAAGTTCCGCAGCGGCCAGGCGGAAATACTCATCGGCACGCAGATAGTGGCTAAAGGGCACGATATTCCGTCTGTAACGCTGGTAGGCGTGGTTAACGCTGATACCGCGCTGAACTTTCCGGACTTCCGCGCCGGAGAGAGGACGTTCCAGCTTTTAAGCCAGGTGGCCGGAAGGGCGGGGCGGGGGCAGGCAGGCGGAAAAGTAGTCATCCAGACCTACACGCCGGAACACTACGCCGTCCGGGCCGCATCGGGGCATGATTACGCCTCTTTTTACGAACAGGAGATTGCCTATCGGCGGCAGCTTCATTTCCCGCCGTTTAACCGGCTGGCTCGTTTGCTGTTCACGCATGGCAATGATGCCGTTTGCCGTCAGCAGGCGGAAAGAATGAGGGATTTGCTCCTGGCGGAAAAGGACAAAAGGGGAATTGCGGGCGTCAGTATAATCGGTCCGGCGCCGGCGTACCTTCATCGTTTGCGCGGCCGCTACCGCTGGCACATTATTCTCCGCGGCGCAGACCTGTCTGATTTTCTATCTCCCCTGGCTTTTCCGCAGGGTTGGACGGTGGATATTGACCCCGTCGGTCTCATTCAGTAAACTTAAGAGAGAGCAATAAATTGAAATGCAGGAAATAAAATGACGGTTTTAGATATCAGGACGGTACCCGATCCTATACTTAAACGGAAAACCAATCGAGTCAGTGCGATCGACCGGTCCGTAAAGAAACTCATCAAGGACATGTGCGAGACGCTGCACGCTGAAGAGGGGCGGGTGGGATTGGCTGCTCCGCAGATAGGAGTATCTCTGCGCATAACCGTCATCGGTTTGCCGGATGAAGAAGACATTATACTCATAAACCCGGAGGTTGTACGCCGGAAAGGAATACGGCTGGTCAGCGAAGGCTGTCTCAGCATTCCGGGTTATGTGGGCGAGCTTTACCGGGCGGAAGCGGTTACGGCAAAAGCCCTGGATATCCACGGCAAAGCCATTGTCGTATCGCAGTTTACCCTGATGGCTGACACGCGTAAAGGCAACCGCCCGTCCTTTATCGACGACGCTCAGCCAGAAATTGCCAGCTCATTGGTGGATCATTTCATTGAATCTCTGAGTAAATTGGGCATTGAAACCCAGAGCGGGGAATTCGGCGCGGATATGCTGGTGGAGATTCATAACGACGGGGAATTCGTGAAAATGATATGGCGATTTCCTTCCAAAGCTCCTGATTATCCTACCCTTGAAGAGGCTGATATCAAGCTATATGAGACAAAAGGATTTGGATGGGACACGCATGTGGGCAATTTGGGTAACGGGATGGTGGGAATAATGCTGCCTGATAACGGCGATAAGGGCCTATATTACGCTTGTGTCGGGCCAGCCGGGAGACAAGCTGAGCCTTTAACCACAGATTGGCACTTCTATCCGATAGCTGCCACACATACTTTCTTTGAGCTTCGGCTTGCCTCAACTCCGCAAGATATAATTCAAGCCGCTAAAAAACGGGCTCAATATGATCTGTACTACGCAAACAAAGAACTACGCAAGCTTACTTACTACGATATCGCATACGCCCCGCTCGATGCGATATTCGATAAAGCCGCAGCTGAAAACCAAAAAGGTGATTATTACCTGGTTCTGGCTCAAAAAACAAAAGGTAATGAATCAATAATCAATTATGCTAAAGCCGTTAGAGGTTTTACCATGTGCCAGGCTTACGCCAGACAGGTTTACGAATCTCTGGTTCCTCCAGCAGATAAACCTACGGACCTCGGTTTGGGAGAATGGTTTGGAAGCTGGGGAGAATGGGAAAGTTGTAAACCATGTTAGAGTATAATACGATTAGGAAAAGATAACCATTTTTTATTTATCACCTTTATTGTATGTAATATTACCTCCAACGATGGTCATCTCAACACTGATATCTTTTATCTTCTCCCTGGGTACCAAATAAGGATCGTCGGATAGCACAACAAAATCTGCCAGTTTCCCTGGTTCGATACTGCCTTTTATATCTTCCTCAAAGCCAATTTTGGCTCCATTTATTGTAAATATCTCGATAGCCTCGTGAACATCGATACGCTGTTCTTTAAGCGGGTGATTAACCAGGGCGTGAATCCCACCGATGGGGTTCATTCCAGTGACAGGAGAATCCGAACCGCCGGAAACAAGAATTTCTTCATTCAAAATGTAGCGATAGGTATTTGTTCTTTTTACCCTGTCCTCTCCTAATAACGAGCGGTAATAATCCAGGTTAGGGCCTTCGCAGGCGGTGATGAACATAGGCTGCATGGCCAGGGCAACACCCAACCTCGCGACACGTTTAATCTGCTTTGGGGTTACAACCTCAAAATGTTCGATGCGATGGCGGTGGTCCTTGCGCGGATATTTCTCCAGCACTTTTTCAAAAGCCCAGAGGACTTGGTCAATGGCGCGTTCCGATTCAGCATGGATAGAAATCTGGAAACCGGCTTTGTGTGCTTTCTCGACTAAGCTATATAGTTTTTCGTCGGAGTAAATCAACACGCCTAGCGTCGTAGGGTCATCGGCATAGGGTTCATATAACGCGGCTGTGCGTGCTTCAATTGAGCCATCAGTTAAAGTGGCTACGCAGATATGGCCGTACGGAGGTTTAATACTGATTATCTTGTCCAAATCGGTTCTACACAGTAACATGGGGTGGATACGTACGGGTATTTTTTTTAAATTTTTCATGATGAATTCGGCATTTTCCAGACCTTCCTTGGCAAAGAGGGTGGTGATGCCAACCGATACCGCTTCTTCGGCTACCAGCGTCAACGCTTTCATAGCTTCGGATGTGTCTGTAAAATTGTCTCCGGTGCTCAAGGGGCGGGCAGAAGCCGGGTCCTGTATCAGGCCGGTGAGTTCTCCTTTAGAATCAACTAAAACTCCCTCCATGCCAGCTGTTAAGTGAAGCAGGCTAATCGCCAGACTATTAAGTTGCGAAAAATGTCCATCGTAGTGCTGTATCCAGATAGGATGTTTGGTGGAAATACTATCCAGCTCTTTTCTTGAGGGATACCTTTTTTCCGCTACGCTCTGGCGGTTATAATCCGGGCAAAAAATAAGATTTCCTGGAGGAGTTTCCTTAACCTTTTGCCTTATCTTTTCCATGGCTTCATTTACTGTTTTAACCAAAGTCATGTTCACACCGAGATGGTTTTTGCCCGTGCCCATCGGGTGAGTGTGGCTATCAATGAAGCCCGGTAGGACGGTTTTTCCTTTTAAATCAAGCACCTTGGTGGTTTTTTCGGCGCCTGCGGCGACCTCACTTACCTTACCAACGGACACGATTCTATCGCCCTTGATACCGATAGCTTCAGCCCTGGGTTGTTGATTGACCACGGTGATAATATTCCCTTTGATAATCATATCGAAGTTTTTATTCATTTATTCCTGCCCCCTT
This sequence comes from Dehalococcoidia bacterium, assembly GCA_041300405.1. GTDB lineage: Bacteria > Chloroflexota > Dehalococcoidia > Dehalococcoidales > RBG-16-60-22 > Fen-1077. The sequence goes on from JBGLNK010000001.1 coordinate 522,903, forward strand.
GTATTTAAGATATTATCCCCGTCTTACGGTTAAATATTGCACCAAAGATTTCATAAATAACTTTAAGTGCCGCCCATGAAGTAATATTAGATAAATCAAGAGGCGGTGACACTTCGACAACATCTGCCGCTTTCACGGGGAAATGGGTAACTATTTCCCGTATCAATTCCATTAGTTCTCTTGTGCTTAAACCGCCGCTTTCGGGTGTACCCGTGCCGGGCGCGTAGGCCGGATCCAGCACATCGATGTCAATGGAAAGATAGATAGCAGAGCAGTGGAGAAAACGTTCCATTATCTTTTCGGACGCCCAGGTCAAACTGTGTTGATATATTTCACGGGCTTTTATGACGCATATATCCGGATGCTTGGCAAGAAATTCCAGTTCATCCTCCATAAAGGAACGAATACCTATCATTGTGAGATTTTCCGGTTTTACGTTCGGTAGCTCTAAAGCGCGGCGTTGCGTACAGGCGTGCGACCAGCGAAGCCCATCATATTCATCGGCGAGATCGCAATGGGCATCAAGATGAATAATGCCAACATTTTCGCCAGCGTGGGCCCTGGAAAACGCGCTTGCGAGAGGTATCCCTACAGAATGGTCACCCCCCAGGAAGAGGCAAAATTGATGATGGGTTATAAGATCATAAGCTCGCTGATAAATTTCTTCGAAGTATTTTTGATGGTCAAGAGTGGGGATGATATTTCCATCATCGTGTATCTTTAGGCCCCGGAATACCGCCCCCTCTTCCGTAGACATGGGCAATATTCTTGAAAGCTCCCGCAGGCGTTCTGGTGCCTCCGCCGCACCCTTCTCGTTGCTTACCCCTCCATCAAAAGGTAACCCCAGAATTATTACATCTGCTTCCTCGATGGGGATAGTTAGCGTTGCGCCCCAGGGTAATGCGGATTTCACTATTGTGCTTCTGCCTTTTTGGAATGATTATTCTTCTGGTTGGATTTCTTTGACACATTAGCCAGAACTTTGTTTAACATTTCCAAAACCTTATCAAGCTCAGTTTTAGTGATAACTAACGGGGGTTCAATCCGCAGAGTTTTAGCATTTATCAGTGTCCCGGCTACAAGAACACCGTTTTCGAAAAGCCCTTTAGCAACATCGTAACCGGCCTCATTTGAAGTAAACTCCATCCCAATCATCAAACCACGCCCGCGGGCTTCTTTACAAATGTTATCATATTTGCTCATTAAATTTTGCAGTTCAGGTATAAAATAGGCCCCTTTCTCAGCGGCCTGTTCTGGTAGCTTTTCTTCCAGGGTTACGTTTATCGAGGCAATCGCTGCGGCGCAAGCCAACGGGTTACCTCCAAATGTTGTAGTATGTAAAAACGGGTTAGGCATCATCTCCTGCCAGATTTCCTTTGTGGAGATGAAAGCGCCGATGGGCATAACCCCTCCTCCAAGCGGCTTGGCAAGGCACATGATATCTGGTTTTACCCCATAATGGTTAATGCCGAACAGTTTCCCAGTCCTGCCTAAGCCTGTCTGAACTTCGTCAACTATCAGAAGTACATCATATCGATCGCATATCTCTCTAACGCGTGGAAAATAATCATCCGGAGGTATAATAATCCCTCCTTCCCCCTGGATAGGTTCAAGTATTACCGCGGCTATACCATCGCCGGTGAATTTGGCACATTCTATTTCTGCTTCCAGAATGTTGGCGTCACCATAAGAGACATGCCGGAAATCCGGTACAAGGGGCAGGAAAGGTTCTCTGAAAATCGATTTTGACGTTGCGCTAAGCGACCCCATTGACTTACCGTGAAAGGCTCCTAGGGTTGATATAATGCCGGTGCGCTTGGTATGCAGGCGTGCCAGTTTTAAAGCACCTTCCACTGATTCGGTGCCACTGTTGGTGAAAAAGCAATACTGCAAATTTCCGGGAGTGATCATGGCCAACAAACTGGCAAGCATCGCCCTTAAGGGGTCTAAAAGCTCTTGACTATGCAGCGCTTGCCGGTTTAATTGATTTATTACCGCGCCCATTACTTTGTGATGGCGATGTCCGACATTAAAGACTCCATAACCACCTAAACAATCAATAAACTCTTTTCCATTTATATCAGTAAAACTGGCTTCGGAATCGGTCCATTCGACGGCGGTGTAGTCGGTAGAGACTGATTTCCTGTATTTTAGAAAACCAGGGTTAACGTTTTCCATGAAACCTTTCACTGTTTCATCGATAACCCAATTCCTTTCTTGGTCAGAAAGCTCTTTTTTCCCAAGAAACTCAAGGTATTTTCTTGATTTTTCAATTGCTAAACTATAAGCCTCACGCTTGTTCATAATAAATAACTACACATAATAAAATTTTTAAAACCTCCATAATCAAATTTAACTGCCGTTAAAAAAGGAAATCAATAGTTGATATGGGGTATCCTTTCTGAACTATAGACCACCCACAAAGTAACGTAAGCCTCGTTATTGGGAAGCTTTTTGTTTTTATGTTTCTTTTTACCTAACCCTGGATGATTACCGACATAATAGCTAGCTCTTCTTGTTTCAACTTGTATAATTGTATAACCCGGTTGATATAGGAGTGTATTAAATAGCCGCCATGCTAATTTCTTCCTCCTATCAGCCAATATGTCTCCAGATTGACTCTAAAAATTAGTTCTCCGTACTCAAATAGACTAATACCTAAACCAGTTTATATTAGGGATAATACTTCACCCAATGGTTTATAAGGTTCCTTAGCCTGTAAAAAATCTCCGTTTTCCTGATATAAAACAATATTGGGGCTCTTATAACGTAAATTGGGAGTGACAATTCTGTCCAAAGCTTGGATAATGCTCCATATCAGGGTTATAATTGGCGCATTAGGGGCATCATTGTGGCAAAGTAGTGATTATTAAACGGAATTAAATGAAATTAAAGGATTTTAAGGGACATACTTAATTACCTTCGAATAATCCGCGTCAGAGTCCCCTTTGGTGACGTTGACTTTAAGCATTATCACAGTATGAATATAATGTTTCCGTGACGATTTCACTCATTTATTATCAGATTTTGCTGATTATCTGCTACATTATTGTCAATATCGAACTGATTTGAGGTACTAACTCGTCCGTCAAGCATATTTTATGAAGTATAACGGCATCCTTCGATACTATTGGATGTTTGCATGAAGATACTATTATCAGATACTACCCTTCTTGGAACGTTTTAAAATCCTCTTTAAGCAACTCACCACATGACCTGAGTGTGTATCAGATGGTCTGGCACGTAACACCGTTCGGTTCAAAATTTACAAGTGACCTTGTCTTCACCTTAACCAACCCCTGAATGGTTAAAGAACGATATTACCTCGAGAGGATGTGATCTGTTCTCCAAAAATTAGTACTAAAAAGAAAAGATTTTCCCAAGATATTTAATACTGCGGAAGGAACAGCAAGATATTAAATCTCCATACACTTCAGAACAGCCTGTTATTGCTCTGAGGCAAGCTGAATCTGGCACATCCCATCGAAGTATGCAGGATAGTAAAAGTAAATTAGTCCAGTGCAAACCATGATTTCTTCATGAATTTGCTTTTATTCTTACATTTTACCATCAAGAAAAGTCGCATTATCTCGTAGACCTCTTTTCGGGAATAATATCAATGAGCTTGTAGAAAGAATCTAGTAATTACAGCGGTCACGATTAGATTATACCTTCCCAGGCCAATCGTTCTTCTCTTCTTGGGTCATCTTCTACATGGCATTCCGTGTTAAAGATCATCGTCGACCGCTTATCTTTAGTGTATACCGGCCAGTGCGGAATACCCTCATGGTCGGGATTCCCATCACGTGCGAAGGCTGCCCAGGCACCACTCATGCTCTTTGCAAGACTAAAACGCTCAGGCCCGTTACCGATGAGTCCGATGGAAGGCTCCACGTTATTAAAGACAAAGGGTGACTCCAGTACATGACAGGATTTGAGCATGCCGTTTAAGCCCGGGCTTTCCCAGGTCAGGAGATACATGTAGACCGGGGCTCTGCCTCCGGCTATCTTACGCTCAGCAATACTTATCGAACCGTTTCGGTGGATATCGCTTGTAATGCCAATTAGTAAATCGTGTGGAGTTGACCCCGGCCGCGTTCGCCGGTAGGTTGTTATTAGGTGTTTGACCTGACCTGGGGTTATATCGATTAAACGCCCTTTCAAACTGCCGATAATAGCATCTGGTATAGTTGCCTCATCGTATTTACCGAACCGTGGGTCACGATAGAGCATGAAATTCATCTCATCCTTATTGGTGCCGATCATCAGCGATACATCCGATGCCGTGGGCGCAGCTACCGGGTCAAATGGATGGACGGGAATGGATTTACCGTCAAGTACAGGTTGAAACTGGGCTTTGCCCGTCGGTATCCAGGGCACCGGCGGCATCTCCATCCAAGCGCCGTATATCATATCGGCACGCATCTTATGCAATACTCCGACATCTTTATTACTCACTCCAAGCACTTTGAGATAATTGTGAGCAGAGCGTGTGGCTTCCTCAATTGTTTTCGCCCTCAGGGCAATGCCGCTTTCCGCTATGGCATGGTGAAATAAGCCTTTAGCCTCCGGCATAGCCATCAGGATACAAACCTTGGCGCCTCCTCCCGATAAACCAAAGATCGTGACATTTCCAGGGTTTCCACCGAAATTGGCGATATTGTCATGTATCCATTTAAGAGCTTCCACCAGGTCAAGCATGCCGGCATTACCCGATGTCGCATACCTTTCCCCGGCGATTTCTCCCAGGTGCAGGTAACCAAATACTCCCAGACGGTGATTGACGGTGACGAGAACCACATCCTGTGTCCTGGCCAGTGAAGCACCTTCATTGCACGGCAGGGCATCACCTGATCCTTCAAAAAATCCTCCCCCGTGCAGCCAGACCATCACCGGGCGTTTGCCGTTATCATTTATTCCTGCCGTCCATACATTGAGAACAAGACAGTCCTCGCTCATCGAGTCACTGCCGATGGCTCCCAGCAGGTCATACTCCAGCTTGTTAAATCCTTCAACTACCTGCCAGCACGACAGACCATATCGGCTGGCATCCCTGACTCCGGCCCAGGGCTTTGGTGGAGTGGGCGGCATAAACCGGTTCTCCCCACCTGTTGGTCCTCCGTAGGGTATGCCCTTAAAGGAATATACTCCCCCCTCCGCTATCCCGCGCACCTTCCCATAATTTGTCTCAACAACGAATTTGTTCATAATTCAACTCCATATTCGAATTTCTGCTTAAGCATATCATTATGATATGATGATCCATGTTTTCTTCTTGCCGCCGCTGGAAATATCAAGTAATAACAGCTCGATTACTTCAAATTGAAAATAATATAAATCTAATCCTTAATTGCATCAGATGTACAAAATATATTATAAATACTGTTAAATATTACCCATTTAATGCTGGTCTGGCAATAGCTATTTTCAGCCGGTATTATAAGCTGGGTTCTTAAATGGATAAGAATCGGGAAAGCAAATGTTAAGAATATAAAGTACAATAAGGTAACAGTTAGGGATACAATTTTATGAGGAGAAAAAGGGATTAGATACACCAAAGGGTATTTATTGTATCGAGGTTATAATAGCCCCCTTAGTCTTGGGTCAATAGCGTCCCTTAAGCCATCACCCACCATGTTGAAAGCAAAAACCACATCCAGGAAGTGGACATAACGGGTACAATAGTGCTATCCCTTTTTATGCATATCAGGGGCTCAAGGGCCGGGGCAGCGGCGACATACGAGTCAGGGGTAGCTTCGCATGGATAGCCGATAGGCGTGGATGGTCTCCCGGTTGTATCCATATAATACCCAGAGCAAGCCTACCAAACCGAGACAGGCGAAGCTCATCATCAGTGTGGAAAGAATGTTTTTCCGCCGCACCATACCGCCGTAAAAAAAGGCGAGGCCGGGCGTCATCAGCATTACCAGCGCTGAAGACATCAACAACCAGGCAGTGTCACCAGTATCAACAGGCATCTTTAACCTCCTCAGTATCCATATGCCTTTATTTTATGATTAGCATATTACACGCAGATTACAGATATGTTACGTTCATGTTACAGTGATACTGACAAGGCATGCCACGATATGCGTACAGACTATAATAAGGACGCATTAAATGTGCGTCAAATCAGGTATTGTATTGGGTATTTAAATGACTTACCCCCCGGCAAGCCGGGGGGTAAGTTGCTTACCTCAGCAAAGCTGGATGGTAAGTTGCTTCCGTGTTCTTTTTCTACCAGTTAGCATTTATTTACTTAATAATTATTCATAGCTGCGGTAGCGGCGGGAAAGCCCCGGCCTACCAATCAGCATACTTTCGATTTCGTGCCCGTTATGTCTGCCTTCCAGAATATCTATAGCTTCATCACGATAAGCGTTCATCAGGTAAGGAATACCGGTAACCTTGACACATTCCTCGGTCAGGGACATCAGGTCAGAGCGGCTAATAGCCGGCACACTGAAACATCGAGCGCCCGCCATAAGCTGCTGGAGTCCCACTCTTATCTTTTCAGCGTAGCTGTAAACACCCAGCGCGCCAAGCGGAAGACTCTTCATCTCATCCGCTCCTACCAGGTCTCTGACCTCTTCGTAGCAAACAAATATTTCTTCCGGCGTCGTGCCGAACTGGCTGACAGTATTGGGCAATTTACCATCTTTTATCCAATGCGCGATATTTTTACCGACCATGCCCGGAATCATTAGAGCCCGCCCCATGCAGACAGCTTTTGTAAAGGGTGCGCCCAAGGCCAGTGCTTTGAATACGCCATCTTCGCTGCTGAAGCCGCCACCGAAGGCGATATCCGGCACCCGCTCACCGCGGTTGGCGAGCCTCTGGCAAAATTCATAAGCCGCAGCATGCAAATAGAGGCTGGGCATACCCCATTCTTCCATCATGCGCCAGGGACTCATACCGGTACCTCCGCCGGCGCCATCAATCGTCAGTAGGTCAATATGAGCCTTGGAACTCCATTTAATCGCCATAGCCAACTCACGCAGTCCGTAAGCGCCTGTTTTTAACGTAATCCGTTTGAATCCCAGGCCTCTTAATCGCTTGACCTCAGCATAAAATCCTTCTTCACTAATAAAGCCGAGGCGGCTGTGACGCTCGAACTCTTTCAGTGACCCGTCCTCATAAGCTGCCTGGCTTAAGGGATGAGAAGGGTCAGGGGTAACGATATAGCCGCGTTTCTGCAGCTCTTTAGCGCGCTCCAGACTATCGACTTTAATTTCGCCGCCGATGCACTTGGCGCCTTGACCCCATTTAAGTTCGATCGTGTCTAGTCCATGTTTACGGCTAACATATTCTGCCACGCCCAGGCGGGTGTCTTCAACATTCATCTGGACCAGGATTTCGCCATAGCCACGATGATAACGCTTATAGACATCGATACGGCGGTCCATGTCCGGCGAAGAGGTGATTTTCTTGTTTTTATCCAGTTTAAGCTGTGGGTCGATACCGCAAACGTTTTCACCGCAGACCAGTGTGACACCGCTTAAAGCCGCACCTACGGCAAAATGCTCCCAATTCTTACGGGCAATTTCCGTAGAGCCCAGCGCCCCGGTGAAAATGGGCACTCTCATTTTAACTTTCTTGTCCCAGCCGTATTCCGTCTCCGTGTCGACCGCCGGGAAGATGGCGGAATCCGAGTCTGCACTCACTCCTTCCGGCAGTCCTTTAGCACCCAGCGCATACCCCTGGATATTGAGATGCGAGTAATCAATAGGATAATCCTTATCCCCACCGGCAGTAATGTCGCCGAAAGGTCCGGGATAAATCAGTTCGCGACTACGAAATGTCGCCTTGAACACTTCGCAGTTTCCCGTGCATCCGTCGATACACCGCGAGCAAATGCCGCTTGAAGGAACGACATTCCGGGAACGATTGGCAGTCCTGGTAGCATCATCGGAATTTGGTCTCTGAAGATTCATTTTCCCTTTCTCCTTTTTATTTTTTTATCCAGTGTTTCTTTTTTATCCAGAAAGCAAATAGCGTCACGAGTCTGCAGGTCAACAACTACTTTTGCCATAGCACCGCCGGTAGTCCGCGGCACATCTATGACATGGATAACATCTTCATATTCTTTTAACTCCGGCAGCAAGTCGGTAATGACGTTGGGAGATTGAGTGAAAAATTCATTATTGAACTCAGTGCCGGCTTCATCGGGATAAACAGGCAGATAGAGGATGTTAGATTCCACAAGGTCCTGAAAGAAATGTGTACCGTAAGATACTTCCGGCGTATGGCCTGCTTTTTCAAAGGCAACCTCCGCCAGAATGGCAGTAGCATCAATATCCGCATAGCCCACGTTAATGCCTAATTCGATGTTATTACTGCCCCACCGTCCCGGTCCCATCATCATCAACGCGCATTTCTTATCACGCAGATTGTTGTTCATCTGTCCGATAGCCCGCCCCAGATTCCTTTTCCTGTCCAGAGGGATAGCAGCGTATTTCCTGGGGTCGATATAAATAATGTAGCCAATGCCGCTAATGACACCGGCGTTCAACGCCCTGCTAGAGCGGAATAGTATCTGTTCTTTAGGTAATTTAGCCGGTAACCTGGCCTGTTTTTCTGTGAGCGCGGGAACTCGCAGGGTTCTGCATTGAAGCAGGTTAATCTTGATATTGTCTTCACTGTCAACAAACGCTGTGAACTCAATGTCTACCGGCTGTCCCCATGCCGTCTCCAGCTTTGCTAACAACTCACCGATAATATCAACCAGCGCGGTGTTATTAATAAGATTGTTGAAGGTCAGCACTGGTTTTTTCTCCATGCCGGTTTCCGCGGATAACGACCAGTCGCGCAAATAGCCGTCAGACATGTCAGACAAAAGCATATTAATAGAAGGGTACTTATTACCTTCGATTACTTCAATGAAAGATCTAGTCTGCAAAGCATTTTCATCCAGGTTCAGGACATCTATCAGGCGCTGGGAATATTTGGCAACGTCCATACCGATTTCCGGCCGGAGGGCAGGGTGACTGACCGCTATCATCCTGATGTAATCACCGCTGACACGGTTAACAGCACGGGTACCCAAACCGAATACCAGCCTTATCATCCCCTTTTTAGGATCGATGCGGTCTGTCCAGGCATACAGGTTCCGGGAAAAAGCCACCCCAGCCAGACTCGGAAAGAAGTATTGTTTATAAGGTGTGCCGGAAACACGCTGTACAAGTATTGCCATCTGTTCGTCACCTTCAGCCAGGCCGCGGTGATGGCGATAAGCCAGGGCATCCGGATTCAAAGCGCTGGCATACACCAGCTTGACGGCCTTTAAAAAGGCTTCCAGGCGTTTTTCAGGACTACCCTGGTTAGCGCAAAATTCACTGCGGTACTTACCGGCAAAAGCATCTGAAAAACCGTCTTCTAGGAGGCTGGATGAGCGAACGATAATGGGCGCCTGCCCGTAGTAATCTATTATGCCGCGGAACTGTTCCATAGTTTCTTCCGTGAATTTACCCGCGAGGAATCTCTGCTCCAGTTCAGCGAATTCTTCCCGGGAAATCCTACCGGTTCCAGAAAGGTCCAAACGAATTTTAAAAAGGTCATTATTTACCAGGAAGGTAAAAAACACATCCGCGCCGATATAGAAAGAATCATGTTCTTCCAGTACCTGAGAAAAATCAGTCTTGCCTTTTTCGCCCAGTAAAACATTCCTGGCCAAAATCATGCCGGCGGCTTTGCCGCCGATTCTACCCGAACCAATAAGACGGTCTCGTACTTGCAGCAGGTCGGACATGTTTACATATCGGTCAGATAGCTGCACCAGCTTTTTGTGGTTGCCAATCATCATGCGGGATAATGCTTCTTTAAGCTCGATATTCTCTTTAGTCAGCACGGACACATCACTGCCCTGTCCGCGATTTTGTTGGATTTTACGGTAAACCGTATCCCAGGGCGCGATGGACTCGAAACTCGTACTCAATGGTTTTTTAACTGCCGTTGCAAGTATCCGGGCGGCATCACCACTGCGGGAAATCGGCTCCCATTCCTCTTCCGTAATACGGTGCGGTAAAAACATCTGGGGAGAATACCGGGACCAGACCTTCAGCGGCTGGATGTACGTGCTATCACCGACATGGAAAACATCCACCAGTATTTGCGTGGTATCGCGGATGCGGGAGATAGCACTGTGCCCGTGCTGTCCGCGCCTTAAGGCGAAATAAGCTACAGCGCCTACCTGGAAGAGGTAAGGACAGGTGACCTGAAAGAAATTAGCCAGCGATTCATCGGTAGCCCATTCATCAACAAGGTCGGACAGGTTATCGAAGATGTAACAAACCGTATTGCCGCGTTTTTCAATAATACGGTGAACCTCTCCGGAAAAATAGTCGAAGCCGGGAGAGGGATCTATCCTGATAATTTCAAGTCCCTGGCACGGTTTGAGTATACCGCCATGAGCGGCGAAACTCAGGTAAACGCAATTGAGTTTGTTATTGATCGATTGCTGAGCGAACGCGTGGGCAAAATAAGGGTAGTCTTCAAGGCGGTCCACCTGCCACACAACATTATCGCCCGTGCGCAAGCCCTGCAGTAGATCATCGAGTTGGCGAAGCCCGCTTGATATGTTTTCTGCGATAGCGTTTTGAGTATTCACAGGTCACCATGTTCCTGAATGTTTAATCTGATATTCGGTATACGGCAACTGTTTACCGTATTATTATACTAACACTCCCTTTTTGACTTGTCAATACTCCGGGAAATATTTTTGCGATATTTTGTGAACGATATATCAGTATGAGTTTTGTATATTTTCCAAAGGTGGTTTTATTGCGGTAAAACACAGAGATATTAGTATATTGAGAAAGCATGGAAGAAAAAGGACATGGCCTGCAACTGAAACCCAGGTTAGAATCGATATAAGTGCTGTAGGAGCCTTTGAAAAATATAGAACTGTTTTCTTTAATAAATATCGTTAATGCTTTTAGGAAAATAAAGAGATGGCCTGGAAACATAAGTCCAGACCATCTCTTTATCTAACGCTTTCTATCCTGCCCAGCTATTTGTCTTCTTTAGCTAGTACTCTTTCAAATCTTAAGCCGGAAGCATAATCATACGTTCTGGCGAACGCTTCAGGATACTGCCGTCTGAGTTCGCCCAGGTTCTCTTTTTTGACTTCTGCCAGGAAACCGCTGGTTACCATGCCGGCGCAATTTTTAGAGGTGGTGTGGTGGGGACAGATGGTATTGATGGCCCCACCCCTATCGATTTTCCCAGGTACAATGGGATCGTACCGTGAGCCGTGGTCAATGCTGATAACTCCCGGCATGATTCTTTCCGTGATATAGGCGCCGAAGAGCACCTGCCCCCGCTCATTGTAACAATTCACTACATCCCCGTTCTTGATGCCCCGCATGGCGGCATCAATGGGATGTATCCACAACGGCTCATAAAGATAACCATCCGGTCCTTTAACCTTTCCTGTCACTATTTCATGGAACCAGGTGCAATCATCCATTTGAGCATGCACTCTCCACCTAGGATGGTTGGACATTACCAGCAAGGAATAAGCCCTAGCTCTCTCGCTGGAGATTCTTTCATCATGGAATCCGCTCTTCTCAACCCAGTGCGGGACCGGCGGCCTTTCCATATCATCGGGGAAGGCATCGGCTAGTCTCTGGGAATAATATTCCAGCTTGCCGCTGGGGGTGGTCATTGGGCATTTTGCCGGGTCTTCATAAAACTCGATCATGCCTGCCGGTATTTTCTCCCAGTCGGGATTGGTCGGCACCACATAGTATTTCTTTTCATTAATCTGTTTCCATGTACAAAGACCGGCAGCCTCCATGCCTGAGCCATCGAAGCCGACCTTCTGCCATTCCTGAAGAGTTTTACCCTCGGTATATTCCTTATAGAGACCGAACCGCTTGGCGATTTCACCCACGATTTCCCAATCGCTCATGGTCTCGCCGCGCGGCTCGATGGCTTTCTCTTCCAGATACACGCAGTTGTACTGCACCGGCCAGTGATCGGCGCCGATATCATCCTCCTCGTACTTGGTGTTGGAGGGCAGGATGATATCTGCAAATATAGAATCATTTTCCATCCAGGGGTGCTGTACCAGAATAAACTCGATCTTCTCGGAACGCATGGCGTCATGGAAGGAGTTGGCGTCATTCCAGCAAGTGGTGAAGCATGGGGTATCCGTCCATAGCATGTGGACTTCCGATTTACCAGGTACGGGATAAACATAATGCTTGAACTGGTCTTCGACCGGGTCCATCTGGTCGGAACTGCCGTAAATATCATAGTGTCCGTCCAGGATAGCGTCATGCAGCAGCGGCTTGGGGATAACCTGTTCCTGCTTCGGCTGCTGGGGGAAATAGCCCCGGTAGGCTTTGTTGACCATAGGACGTATGATAGAAGCCGGGGTCAGCATTCCCATCAAGGCACCTTTACCGTGCCTCTTTTTCTCGTAGGCTCCGATCATAGAACCTTCAACGAAAGTAAGCTGATTTACCCCCGGTCTGCCCAGCCCCTGCATACCCAGGAGACAAATTTCCATGCGGGCCGGCTCGCTGGAATAAGGGCCTCGAATATAAGGCCCACCGTAGCCGTGGCAAACAGTGGTACGCTTCTTTGCCCATTCCCTTGCCAGGGCTTTGATGATTCGGGAGGAAACTCCGCACTTGGGTGAAGCCCAGGTCGGAGTTTTAGCTACGCCATCTTCTTTACCCAACACATAATCCGCAAATTTATCAAAACCCACAGCATGGGTCTTCAAGTATTCTTTATTATAGGTTCCTTCAGTAATCCAGATATAAGCAATAGCCAACTGCAGAGCTACATCGGTATTGGGCAGGATTGGTATCCATTTATCGGCATGTACAGCGGCCGCATAGTTTACATCCGGAGAGATATAAATCTGTTTGATGCCCAATTCGGTATACCAATAGCTCATCAAGCTCGGTAGATGCCCACCGCCAAAGCCCCATGGTGTTGTCTCCTGGTCACAACCCTGACAGATAAGCATTTCAGTATTCTGCGCCACATCGTTATAAAGGTTGGAACAAAACTCCATATTGAGGCCTACGGGTTCATTACCCCAAACGTGCTTGGCTCCCCAGTACCAGCCTTCCCAGCTATCAGGATTGCGGACTTGCTGAGTATAACCGCCAAGCAGCTTCATCAGGTAGGTAGAGCAGCCGTGAGCAGCATTGATTACCTTGCCTTCGCCATGGCCCTCGGCCTGTAGACAAATACCATGAGGACCATATTTCTTCTGAACCCTTTTAATCTCGCTGACAACGATATCCAGAGCCTCGTCCCAGGAGATTCTGACATACTTGCTCTTGCCACGGTTCTGCGGATTTCTTTCCCCTTTCGGGTCCCAGTCTACTCTCTTTAACGGGTAAAGGATACGGTTGGGTGAATACACCCTTTTCTTATATGCGGTCCCCAGAGGGGGCACCATACTTTTCAATGGTGGAACAAAAGTCTTTCCCCGCGCCTCGAATTTCCAGGGATTGAATTCTTCTGGTTTGTACTTCCAATCGAAATGCAGCGGCCGGATGCGGATAATTTTGTCATTCTTTACATCCACGCACGCTACTGTTGAATTATCGCCGAATGAGCTTAAAGAAGTACCTTTGAAAACTATCTTTTCAATTGAACCATTCTTCTTTGTAGCCAATTTTGCCTCCATCTATTCTTTTTAAGTGACCATCCCCAAGTAGAATACCATCTACCAAGCTCAATTGACAAGCAGATGACCTACCACCATTTGGATTTAACCTGTTCGCCCTTTCAGGAACCATAAAAGGAATTCCGATTACAGAATTATACCGCGGTGTGACACCGTTCCTGGTGGCTGATCTTTTCTTGAGACCCTCTATAGCCGCATCCTTAAAAAGGGGTATCCCGGACAGGAGAATTTTAGAGGATTTACTTGGATTGTATAAAGATGAAAGGCGTTTGGCGGTATATGCCGAACATTCTTCTGTCGTTCCTCTGTCACGGCGAAAGAGGGAAGAAATTTACGCTCATTTCAGACAAATTGGGAGGAAATTTGGTATCGAGTTATCTATCTGTGGTTGTATGAACCCGGACATCGGCGGTACATGTAATATTACAGGTAAATGGCCTGAGTATGGCTCCCCTGTAAGATTATTTGACTAGGAGATTTGATATTTCAACGAAGCATATCAGAATTCAGCTGATTCCCGTTGAACAGCCCTTTGGGCATCCGGAGAACAGAATCTTGATAGATATCGAGATGTCATAAAAGTTGTAGCCATAAGTTGAGCAAACAGGTAGCCATACTTTTTGAGCAAAACTAAAGAAGTCAACAAAAAAATGGGTAAGAACTAACTCGGTCTGGATCGAATATATTAGTCTCAAAGAAGGTAATCATATTTCCAAACCTATGAAGGAGATGTAATTTTATTACCTAATTGGTAGCGCATACGGGATTCGAACCCGTGATCTCGTCCTTGAGAGGGACGCGTCCTAGGCCGCTAGACGAATGCGCCACGCATGAAACAGGATTGGCTCTTTAATAGTCCCGGCAATGTAATCGCACTTTTGTACCATTAAAAACGCCGTGTAAAATGAAACTAATCCGGCAGAACTGCGGGGATATTATAACTGCCAACCGCTGTTAATAATTATCACATCTTTATTCAGGCCAGTCAAGCTCACCAGCTTAATGTTATTTTCTGATACTATGTAATTCTTCTATGAACGTGTGGAAAGTCTCACATTACTAAATGACATTACTTCGATAAAAGGTGTGATATTTATGTAACTAATTTTCACTGTATTTTATAACTTTTCAATAACACAGCCTGTATGATGATACCGGATTATCAAGAACCCGGTTTATTAATAAAGGGAAAGAAATTCATGGCAAAAACTACCGCCTTAATCCTCGCGGGTGGCAGGGGCACAAGGATGGATATGTTGTGTTATCTGAGACCCAAGCCGGCTCTGCCTTTCGCCGGTAAGTTCCGCGTCATCGATTTCAGCCTGAGTAATTGCATCCATTCCTATATTTCAGATATTGGCGTCCTGGTGGATCATAAGCGCGCTGACATGAGCGCTTACCTCAATGAATGGTACATGGCAAATCGTGAAAGTGTGAGTCTCTCAATACTACCACCGCAAGGCTCATACGCCGGTACGGCCGATGCCGTATACCAGAACCTGGATTACCTTGAAAAAGAGGACGCCGATACGGTGATAGTACTGGCCGGAGATCACATTTACAAAATGGATTACCGTGAAATGATTGCTTTTCACCATGCTATGAATGCAGATGTGACGATAGGGGTAGTGAGTGTGCAACCTGAAGAGACGCACCGTTTCGGCACGGTTACTATGGATTCCGGAGGGCAGATACGGGAATTCGTTGAAAAATCATCCTATTCGCTATCAAACATGGCTTCCATGGGTATTTATATCTTCAAGCGGGAATTATTAACCACCCATCTGAAAGAGGACACGACTGATGCGCAGTCACTGCATGATTTCGGCTACAATATTCTACCGCGGATGGTCAAGAAAGACCGGGTTTTCGGTTACCGGTATGATGGATACTGGCAGGATATAGGGACCATGGAAGCCTACTACCAGGCCAATATGGAATTACTGGTAGAAAGACCGCGTTTCAGCCTGAATAGCGACTGGAATATCCTCGGAACGAGTAAAGTTCTTCCTGCCTATATAGAAAATAAAGAGGAAAGCATCATCAACAGCCTGATAAGTCCCGGGTGTGTTATCCGAGGGCATGTCGAAAACTCGATACTGTCTCCCGGCGTACATATCGCTGAAGGGGCTGTAATCAGAAACTCGATTGTAATGTCAAAGGCTTCGATAGGTTCTCATAGTATCGTCGACAGATGTATCCTAGATGAAGGAACAAAAGTAGGCGCTTATTGCTACGTCGGGTTCGGTGCAGGTTCAGCAATGGAAAACAGAGATATAACTTTAGTCGGCAAAGAAGTTATTGTGCCTGACGGTACCGCCATCGGCCGCCAGTGCAAGGTTTTACCGCGCGTGAGGCCGGTTGACTTCGATATGAAAGTGGTCAGGGCCGGGACGGTTCTGAATCCCCGCTGATTTGGGACTACCGGAAGACGCCGCGACCTTCCACCGCGCCGGAAGTTACCTCGAACGGTTTACCGCGGCGGATGGCGTTTTATCGAAAAAATCTTCAATAACTGATTGATTAGCGAATCGTATATCCCCCGTCTATCACTACATCAGAACCTACCATGAAGCCGGAAGCATCTGAGGCAAGCAAGATAACCACACCGCGCAGATCTTCCGGCACGCCCAGGCGACCCAGCGGTGTTAGGGCTTCCCACGTCGGGAACATATGGGTCATGGTTGCCAGTGTCATCTGGGTTTTTATGTAGCCGGGGCTGATGCAATTGACCCTGATTCCGAGCGGCGCCCACTCCAATGCCATGGACTTGGTCAGCATGATCACGCCCGCTTTCGAGGCATTGTAGATGGCTTGTTTCTGCGGTAAATTCACGGCGTGCCCGGACATCGAGGCGATGTTGATGATGCTGCCTTTTTTCTGCGGTATCATTATTCTTGCCGCCGCCTGTGAGCAGAGAAAAACGCCTTTAACATTGATATCCATTTCTTTATCGTAATCTTCCTCGGGCATTTCCTCGGCCGGTTTGTGGATGGCGATACCGGCATTATTGACGCAGATATCCAGCCCGCCCAGCGTTTTCGCCGTCTTCGTAAAGGCACTGTCGATCTGGTCTTTCTTCGTTACATCTACCTGGATACCAATGCTCTTGCGCCCCATTTTCTGGATTTCCTCGGCGGTCTCTTCAGCGGTCTTTTTATCTATCTCCAGGACGGCCACATCGCAGCCGGCCTCGGCCAGCGCAATTGCCAGCACCTTACCAATGCCTCTACCCGCACCCGTGACCAAAGCTTTGCGCCCGGTGATATCAAACAGTTTATTGACGTTCATATTATCTCCCTCACAATATTTTTATTTTGCCAGAGAAGCTTCGATTTTCTTCAGGTTTTGCAGGCCTTTGACGGCCAGTTCTTCGCCCGTATCGGCGAATTTCCGCCAGATAGCGCAGAGGCGGTTTATCTCTTCAAAACCGGGGTCAAATGACTCGATAACGAGCGGGCCTGTATAACCGATTTTTTTAAGGGCGGTGAAAAACTTTTTCCAGGGCACCTGCCCGGTGCCGGGAATGCCGCGATTATTCTCACAAACGTGGACGTAACCCAGGTATTCTTTACCGCAGGTCTGCACCGCTTTAGCGAAATCGAGTTCTTCACGAATCATGTGGAAAGAATCAAGGTGGACTTTAACATTGCCGGTGCCTATTTCCTTACAATATTTCACCGCATCTTCAGCGATGTTGATGAAATGAGTCTCAAAACGGTTGACCGGCTCTATTGCCAGTATTAAATCGCTCTTGCTTTTCGCGTATCCGGCAGCTTCTTTCATACACTCTACCGACCACGCCCATTCCTGTTCCGTCCGGCACTTGCCGGTCAGATAGCCCCACGACGAGTAGAGAACACCACCTACTATCTTCGAACCTAATTCGATATTTATGTCAACCATCAATTTCATGGTTTCAACAGCGTGCTTTCTGACCGCCGGTTTCGGGTCTATCGGGTTGCTGTCGGCGGGCAGACCGATGGTAGTCACTACCTCGATACCGGCTTCCTTGACCGCCTTTTTCACCGCTTTAACCGGAAACCTCTCGGGGTGGCCGATATTAATATCCATGACGGAAAAACCGAATGACCTGGCTTTTTTTAAGAGAGGTATATCCTTCTCCGTGAATTCCTCGGTCCAGATAAGCGAATCAACGCCGAACTTAAACATTTTTAGCTCTCCTTTTAAAATCAGATATTTATACCACGACCGCTTCAATTCCCAGGTATTCGCAGGCGTCTTTGACAGCCCGCGAACAATCGCCGTGAATCAGGCTGGCGTGGTGCGTGAAACCTTCCTTCACCAGCGTAGAGTAAAGCTTATCCAGGTCGGGCACTTCCACCCAGCTCCACGAACCCCGGAGCTGCTGTTTGGAGGCCACGGCCTTGCCTTCGGCAATCAACATCTTGAATTTACCGTCATGTTCCTGTAGACGGCATAAAGTGACCACCCCCGGATTAAGCTGGAATTCCCCGGTTCCCACTGAATTCTCGACACCGAGAGACTCTCCCAGAATGCTGTGGTACTTCATCGTTACCTTGCAGTTCTTGCAGACCAGGGAAGGCGGAGCGTTGCCGCAGTGCCAGGAAAGGAACACATTTTCTTTTTCCTGGTTTTGAATCGTCCAATCGATAAAATGCGGGACAGTCGTCCCCAACGAGGCAAGATATTGTATCAGCATCGTCAGCGCGCCGTAGATATCGACTTCACAGGAGGTCATAACGCCGCTATCGGTCAGGCGCCCCATCGCGTAGCAGGGAGAGATGCCGTAAACGCTCTGCATGGCGGTCCAGCACTGGATGCCCATGGCGGAAAGCTTCTTTTCACCGGCAAACTGTGTTAAAGCGTATTCCAGCCCGGCGATGTTCTTAACAGTGTCAGCCGCGGCGGCGGAAAGGTCGGTCTGGGCTTTCATATTCTTGAGAATCGCTTTTATCTCCGGCGTGTTTTTCGCCGCTGCCGCCCGCGCCATAATATCCGCCAGGTCTATGGGGACTACCCTCTGCTTGAACTTTCTCATCAGCAGGTCTTCGCTGAAAATACAGGTCTCGAAACGTTCGGGCCGCGGGCCGACGAGCCCTATCCTGGCGCCGGTAAAGCCGCGCGCGATAGCACAAACACGGATAAAATCCATGACGGCAGCCTGGAACTTTTCCTCTTCCGGGAAAACAATGCCGCCGAACGCGAACCGAATCTGCCGCCGGTGAAGGCCGGAGGAAATCGAGAGGGTACCGCAGAAAGAATCCGACCGGCGGTTGCCATCAGCGGTAAAGGGGCCTTCTTTCGTCCCGAAAAGCAGGATGGGATGATCGCGGAAGGCCGCAGCGACCGAGAGGGCAGATACCTCGTCGCCGAAGGTCATGGTGCCGATTATCAGTCCGTCAATCCCTTTCTCCCTGAAGAAGCCGATTACTTTTTCGGCCTCGTTATCGTCCCGGACGCAGCCGCTCTTAGTCAGCCGTTTATCAGGCACGATTATCTCCAGCAGCGGGCCGGCAGGAAACGCGTCCAGGCAGCGCTGGCGCATTTGTGCGGCCCAGTTTTCATCGAAAGGCTCGCGGTGGGCTGGTACGAATCCAATTTTTATCGGTTCCATTTTTCCTCTTTTCTAAAACATCTTTTCATCATTATAAATATATCGCAATCATTATAGTTCATTCAAATATTTTTTTGACTCGATGTTTAAGTCCGTGCTAAGCTTTCCAGTAAAACGGCTGCATTTTAGAGGAGATATATGAACCGCATTAATATAGACCCCGAAAGCATAACAGGCGTAATCGACCGTAATATCTTCGGCGGCTTTGCCGAACACCTGGGGCGCTGCATTTATGGAGGGATTTACGAGCCGGGGTCCCCGCTGGCTGATAAAGACGGATTCCGCACCGACGTCATGAAAGAACTGCGGAGACTCAATATGGGTTTGATACGCTATCCCGGGGGTAACTTTGCTTCCGGCTACCGCTGGCGCGACGGCGTAGGCCCGGCTGGCGAGCGGCCGGTGCGCATGGAACTGGCGTGGCATGACATGGAACCTAACCGCTTCGGCACTAACGAGTTTATAGATTTCTGCCGCAGGCTTAAAACCGAGCCGTACCTAGTAGTCAACTGCGGCGACGGCGATATGAGGGAAGCGCGGGACTGGGTGGAATACTGCAACGGGAAGGAAAATTCCACGTTGAGCGAATTGCGCCGTAAACACGGCTATCCAAAATCGCATAACGTCAAATACTGGGGCATCGGCAACGAAGTGGACGGCCACTGGCAAATAGGCTATAAGACTCCCGAGGAATATGCCCGTGCCTTTACCGAATTCGGTAAAGTGATGAAATGGACGGACCCCAATATCAAGTTGATTGCCTCGGCGGTATCCGACTGGAAGGGAAGATGGGTCGAACGCGCGCAACTGCTTCTTGAACATGCGCCGGAACTGATCGACTATCTTTCCGTTCACTGGTATATCGGCAACGCGAACAATGATTTTGACGGTTATATGGCTGTCTCTGAACTGCTCGAAAAACGCCTGTCTTCTTACGAAGGACTGATTGAGGCTGTCCGGCTTGAGAGGCAAATAAAGCGCCCCGTCTATATCGCTGTGGACGAGTGGAATGTATGGTACCGCACCTACCCTGAAGAAGTGCGCGAACAAATGAAGCTGGAAGAAATCTATAACCTGGAAGACGCCCTGGCCACCGGCGTGCAGCTTAACGCTTTTATTCGGCACGCCCGCATGGTGAAAATGGCCAACATCGCCCAGATAGTGAATGTCATTGCGCCAGTTTTCACGAGGCCGGACGGGCTCGTCCTCCAAACGATATACTTTCCCTTCGAGGTCTACAGCCGCACCTGCGGCAGCCTGGCGCTCAACCCCCAATGGGAAGGTGATACCTTTTCCAGCAGTGACTATAGCGGCGTCCGCGTGCTGGATGTAGCGGCTACGCTCGACGAAGCGAAAAAACAAATAGCGGTCTACGTAGTTAACCGGAGCCGTTCCGAGGCTATGGAGACAAGCCTGCAACTGACGTCCGGGGTTTTTAAAGGCAGGATTACAGCATATACAATTAACGGGCCCGATATCAAAGCGGAAAATACATTCACTTCACCTCACGAGGTAAAGGCGAAGGAAACCGCGCTAACCGCTCACGGGCAAACTTCGAATTATAGTTTCGAGCCCCATTCGGTGACGGCGCTCGTGTGTGATATCGCATAGTATAACAGGTAAAACCGGAGTTCCACCCATTGAAGCAGGAAGCCGATAAAATTATTATGTAAAATGCGACAGAAACAAGCTTATCGGCTGGAGATATTTTGATAAAACAAAATACCTTAAAGGATGTAAAAATATGGCAGATTCAAAGTATAAGAAATACTTTTTAACAGAACCGGAACTCAGGAACAAACCTCTTATCAAAATGGCTACACCAGCCCCATATATCGATAGCGCCAGGCACTTCGGCTCGGCAGCGAATTTTTCCATGGCGTGGAGATTGATTAAGGAGCCGGCGTTGTTCGACCGGGTGGCTCATTCTCATAAATTCGACCAATTTCTTTGCTTTTTGGGCGGAAATCTAGAGGATATGTTTGAGTTCGATGCAACAATTGAACTGTTTTTAGGCGAAGAAGAAGAACTGCATTTAATCGAGAAACCCACCGTGGTCTATATTCCCGCCGGATTAGTCCATACACCGCTAACTTTTAAAAGAATCGGGAAACCTGTTCTCTTTCATCCCATCTCATTGACTCCAGCCTACTACAGCAAGGCGTCTGAAAATCGCGCATTACACCAAAACGGCTAGTTTCCGGCCGGAACGTTCTATCGCGAGAAACCTGGGACTGTATAAATTGGTAAAGTGCTGCATTTAACCGGCGCAGCCGCGCGGCTATATAAAATATAATGATGGATGGTAAAAAAAGCAGGAAACCGAAATTGAGTTATAATCATTATCGGGAATGAACGGAGCTGGAAACCCTGTATAAGCTTTGTATTCTCAAACAGAAGTTGGGAAAGCTTATTGAATGGCTGGCGATCCAGGATTCGAACCTGGGCATGCAGATCCAGAGTCTGCTGTCCTACCGCTAGACGAATCGCCAGTACCAGCACAATTATATCATGAAGGCGTAAGACAGACAATATTTTTCACGCTATTGAACACCGGCAAAGTTAAACATATCGAAAATCAGGGAAAACCCTAATACCTAAAGAAAAAAAATAAAATAAAAAGGGTTGGTCCAGACAGAGGGGGTTCTTGGGAGATTTTAAAATGAGCAAACAAATAATCCCTTCTCCTTCAAAGGAATATTTTTCCTACATCCCTCTCCCTTGAGGGGAGAGGGTAGGGTGAGGGTGAGAATACAGGATAATAAAACACTCCCTCACCTTAATCCTCTCCCTCAGAGGGGAGAGGAAATTACATTAAAGCTTGCTCATGAAATTGATTGCTGGTAAGTAAAAGAGTAGGAAGATGGAACCAAGAATCGGGGTTTATGTTTGTCACTGCGGCAGCAACATCGCCGGCACGGTAGATGTTGAAGACGTGGCGAAATTCGCCGCGGGACTGGAAAACGTCAAGGTCGCGCGCGCTTACCGCTTCATGTGCTCAGACCCCGGCCAGGAAATGATAAAAAAGGACATCAGGGAGCTCGGCCTGAACCGCGTCGTGGTGGCGGCCTGCTCGCCGACGATGCACGAGCCGACCTACCGCCGCGTCCTGCAGGATGCCGGGCTGAACCCCTATTTCTTTGAAATGGCTAATATCCGGGAGCACTGCTCCTGGGTGACTGAAGATAAGGCTAAAGCGACGGAAAAAGCTAAAGCGCTCGTAGCCGCCGCGGTTAAGCGCGTTACCTATAACCAGCCGCTGGAAACGCGGCAGTCGCCGGTCAACAAAGCGACACTGGTCGTGGGCGGCGGCATAGCCGGCATCCAGGCGGCGCTGAAAATCGCCGATTCCGGCAACCAGGTATATTTAGTAGAAAAAAGCGGCAGCATCGGCGGGCACATGGCGCAACTCGATAAGACCTTCCCAACCCTCGACTGCTCCGCCTGTATTTTAACGCCCAAGATGACGCTGGCCGGTTCCCATCCCAACATCAAGCTGTTCACCTACAGCGAAATTGAAGAGGTGGGCGGGTATGTGGGCAATTTTAAAGTGAAAATCCGGCAAAAAGCCCGTTATATAGATTTAAAGAAATGCACCGGCTGCGGCAACTGCACGACGCTTTGCCCCACCATCGTCCCGGATGAATTCGAGCAGGGGCTGGGCAAGCGCAAGGCGATTTATAAGCCGTTCGCGCAGGCTGTGCCCAATAAAGTGCTCATCGATTGCGAACACTGCCTCCATATCAAGGGGCTGGCTTCAGGGAAAGACGTGTGCCGCCTGTGCCAGAAAGGCAATCCCAAGAAGGGCATCGTAGGTTGCGAAACGGGCGCGATAGATTTCAGCCAGAAAGATGAAATCGTCGAGGTGGAAGTCGGCGCAATCCTGATTACCACCGGCTTCGATTTATTCGACCCCTCGGTAGTAAAACAATACGGTTACGGCCGGCTGGATAATGTACTCTCCAGTCTTGAGTTCGAACGGCTGGTCAACTCGGCCGGGCCTACCGGCGGCCATATCAAGCTCAAGGACGGTAAAGAGCCGGAAAGCATCGCCATCATTCACTGCGTGGGCAGCCGCGATGAAGCCTATCACGAATACTGCTCGCGCGTCTGCTGCATGTACTCGATGAAATTCGCCCACCTGATTAAAGAACACACCAGCGCGGAGGTCTACGAGTTTTATATAGACATACGGAGCTTTGGCAAAGGCTACGAAGAGTTTTATAACCGCGTCCTGCAGGAGGGTACGGTCTTTCTCCGCGGTAAACCGGCGGAAGTAACCAATATCGCGGAAACCCCCGCCGAAAAAGGCAAGTTGATTGTCCAGTTCGAGGATACGTTGATAGGGCGGCAGCGCCGCATTCCCGTGGACATGGTGGTCTTGAGCTGCGGTATCGAGCCTTCCCGCGACGCGGCGCAAATCGCCCGGCTGTTCAATATCAGCCGCAGTGCCGACGGCTTTTTCCTGGAAAAGCACCCCAAGCTCGACCCGGTGGCGACGATGACCGACGGCATCTTTATCGCGGGGTGCTGCCAGGGGCCTAAAGACATACCGGATACGGTGGCGCAGGCCTCGGCGGCGGCGGCGGAAGCGCTGGCGATGATTTCCCGCGGCACGGTAGAAATCGAAGCCACTACCGCTGTTATTAATGAAAAGCTCTGCACCGGCTGCCAGCTATGTAAGAACGTCTGCCCCTACAGCGCCATATCCTACGACGATAAGAAGCGCGTATGCAAGGTTAATGACGCGCTCTGTAAAGGCTGCGGCGCCTGCGCGGGCGGCTGTCCCTCCGATGCTATCAGCCTCAGCCATTACACCAACGAGCAGATAGTGGCGCAGATGGACGGGGCATTGAGTTAATCAAAATCCCTCTCTCACTCTCCCTTTACGAAAGGGAGAGGATGAGTGGTCAAATTCTACCTATTCTGGTTAAGTCGTCAAGTTCAGATGGATGGGGGCATTGAATTACACGGTCGTCCATCCCAATCCCACCCGTAAAAGGTTCCCCGGCCGGATTTCCCCCATAAAAATAACCGCACCGGTAAAAGCCGGTGCGGTACAACTTGCAGTTCGTCCGGGGATGTTTTTATTTATTTGCGGAACTTCTGAATCTTCTGCAATAGTTCCATATCTCCCGCGGAATCTCCCAGGCAGGTTGGTATTATACCTTCGACAACACCTTCAAGACCTGCCACAAATCTTTCAGCGTTCTCCATAGTTGCACTGGCGGGCCAGCCGATTCTCTCTAAAGTCTTCTGGTTCTTTGCTGTCCCTACTACAAAATAAGGATAGATGGGTTTGCCCAAACGCTTGCATTCCTCACCTATTTGTTTTAGCTTTGGTAAAGTTGCATCTTCAAGCCTTAAGAAAAAGCAAAAATCCCATGCGTCCTGTATCCGGGCGATAGCGCCCTCAACGGGCGCCCGCGCCGTTAACAGGCAGCCCAGCTTGACCTTGTTTATCTTAATCGTGTTCCGGAGGAAATTCCTGACTCCCTCGGCAGGGCCGGTGGAGCGCCGATATGCCAGGACTTCATCCGGGTCTGTCAGAATTTGACAGCTGCCATCCTCTTGTGTTCTTATAAGATGCCCGTATTTTGGAGGATCTCCCGGGTCCGGGATCATACCATCAATACCCATAGCTTCGGCGGCGAGCGCGGCAGCGCCTATTTCTACCGGCCCCTTATAGTTGGTGATAAGCATTGGTATAGCTATCTTGTCTGGATATTTCATTTTGAGCACGCAAGATACAGCAGCGCCGCCGGGCGCGGGCGAACCGCTGGCACTATCCGTAATATTCCATCCGTCCACTAAATCCTTAACACTTTCAGCAATGGTAAGAAAGTTCTGTCTTGGAATAAACTCATATAATACCTTCACGTGCACATTCTCCTTTTTCCTCTTTTACAGGTTTTTTAATAAGGCGCGTTATTTTTAACTAACTTTTTGAGCATCCGTTGGAAATCTCTTTTCCGGTCCCTTACTATCAAATACGCAAGTGAAACGAAATAATTAACCAAATTTCACACAAACAGGGGAATGGTCACAATAATTTGGATAATCTGGTTGCAATAAAGACCGGGTCTATATCGCTGTCTCTATATCGTCATGTACTAACAGTCTAGCATTTACAAACAGCCAAGTCATCAGTCAATACCCCAAAATAATAAAAGGGAAAATACTTCCCCCACTCACTGGACTCCCGCTTTCACGGGAATGACAATCATTAATCATCACACTCCGAATCAGGCGTGACTTCCAACCCCCAAAAGTGATATTATTTAGTATTGCGCGTATTAACACTTGCGTGAAAACACTTATTTAAATATCAGGAAAGGAGTTGGTCTTGATGGTTAAAGAAATTCCCGTTGTTTACCTGCAAGCAGCGTCATGCACTGGCTGCGCCGTATCGTCACTGAACGCGGCCAGTCCAACCATCAAAAATGTGCTCATCGACCAGATAGCGCCCGGTGTGCACATCAATCTCAGGTTTCACCCGGTGATAATGGCCGCCGCCGGTGACATGGCTATAGAAGTCATGGAGAACACGGCCAGGCAGAAGAAGGACGGTTATGTGTTCGTCTGTGACGGCGCGGTACCGATGGGCGCCAACGGCGCATTCGGAGCCATCGGCGAAAGGAACGGCAAACCGGTCACCATGCTGCAGAGGGTAGTGGAACTGGCACAGGACGCAATGGCGGTCATCGCGCTGGGAACCTGCGCTTCATTCGGCGGTATTCCCGCCGCTAAACCCAATCCCACCGAATGCCTGCCGGTGAGCGCCGTCCTTGCGGCTAAAGGAATTAAAAAGCCGTTAATCAATGTCCCCGGATGCCCCCCTCACCCCGACTGGTTTATAGGGACAATAGCCAGCATACTACTCAAGGGATTGCCCACGGCGGATGACCTGGATGATTTCCTCCGTCCTAAAGCGTTTTACGGCAAGCTGATTCATGAAAATTGCCCTCGCCGCTCCTACTTCGATGAAGGAAAATTCGCGAAAAAGCTCGGCGATGATGGATGTCTATATGAAATGGGTTGTAAAGGCCCGATTACTTACGCCGATTGCCCCCTTAGGAAATGGAATAACGGCACGAACTGGGTCATCGGGGCCGGGGCGCCGTGCAACGGCTGTACCCAACCTGAATTTCCCGACCAGACATCGCCGTTCTATGAGAAACTCGTGGATGTGGAGCTGCCGGTTATCGGCGCTTACTGGGCCGGCAAGGAGGCAAAATAATGGGTAAAATAGTTATCGATCCCGTAACCAGGATTGAGGGACATTTAAAAATCGAATGTACTGTAGAAAACGGAGCCGTTAAATACGCCAGGGCGACCGGTAATCTGTTCCGCGGCATAGAGCTTATCCTGCGCGGCCGAGACCCGCGTGATGCCCAGATTATCGCCCAGCGTATCTGTGGCGTGTGCCCGCAGTCGCACGGCATCGCCGCCACGCTGAACCTCGACAGCGCCTTCGGTATTGCCGGCAAGATACCGGATAACGGCCGCATCATACGCAATCTCATCCAGGGCGCGCATGTCGTCCAGGACCATATCCTCCACTTTTACCACCTGGCAGCGCTGGACTTCGTCAACATCGCGGACGTGGCAAAATATGAAGGCAATGATTCCCAACTGAACTCGATAAAAGATTTTATCGCCCGCGGCGAACCGGGTCCTTTCCTGCCCCGCTATGAAGGCGATTACCGCCTGCCCGCCGCCGTCAACCAGCAGGCCGTGGCGCACTATGTCAGGGCGCTGGAAATCAGGCGCATCGGCCACGAGGCGGTCAGTATCTTCAGCGGCAAGGTTCCCCACAGCGTGGGCGTCGTCCCCGGCGGTGTCACCAGCACGCCGACGGTAGACAATATCATGGCCTATATCTGGAAGATTAAAATCCTGCAGGATTTCGTCGATAATATTTACATCCCGGACGTGCTGGCCGTCGCCGGCGCTTACAGCGACTACGCGGGCATCGGCGTGGGCTGCAAGAATCTTCTCTCCTACGGCGGGTACGACCTTGACGGCAAGAATCCGGACTATGCTACCCGTGACAGGCTCTTTAAGCAGGGAACTATTTCCGCCGACCTGAAACCGGGCACACTGGATATGAATAAAATTACCGAGCAAGTTAAATACTCCTGGTATGAAGATTCAACGACAAATCTGCATCCTTCAAATGGCGACACCAAACCGCAGCCCGGCAAGAACGGAGCTTACACATGGGCGAAAGCGCCGCGCTATGACGGCAAGGTATATGAAGTAGGGCCGGTAGCGCGCGTGGCGGTTACTTACGCCAACGGCGACCCGAAGATGAAAGAGCTGGTGGACGGCGCTTTAAAACAGCTCAAGGCCTCGCCTTCAGCGCTTTTTTCCGTACTGGGACGCCACCTGTCCAGGGCGCTTTCCGCCAAGTACCTTGCAGACCAGCTGGAAGGCTGGGCGCTCTCACTGAAACCGGGCGAGTCCTGCTATACAACTTATGAAATCCCGGATACCGCTATGGGCATGGGCATCATGGAAGGCTCACGCGGCGCGCTGGGGCACTGGATTGAAATCAAAGACAAGAAAATTGCCAACTACCAGGCGGTCGTACCGACTACCTGGAATATCTCGCCGATGGATGACCAGGGCCAGCACGGTCCTATCGAGCAGGCGCTTATAGGCACGAAGGTCAAGGATGAAAAGAACCCATTCGAAGTCGTGCGCATCATCCGTTCCTTCGATCCATGCCTGGCCTGTTCTATCCACGTCGTTACGCCTAAAGGTCGGGAAATCGGTCAATACCGGGTAGTGTAAAAGAGGAGAGAGGAAGACGTTAGATGAAAGCAGTGATAGATTGCCACGTCGCTGCCGGTTCGACCGGCGCTCCTCGCAATGACATTTTCGGAGGGTAGTGTAAAGTGATGAAAAGAGGAATAACGATTGTAGAAGGCATTGATTACCCCTCTCCTTTTGTTCCTCTCCCGGGATTTCACCCTCACCCTGCCCTCTCCCCTCAAGGGAGAGGGAGATATGGAAGGGCGATTATCATGGGGGAGAGGGACTCTTCTTAAGAGAAGAGATGAGAGGAAGAAACTTTAGGAAATGGAGGAGAGATGATTTTATCAGAACAAAAGCCGTTTGAAGAGATAATAGCTTACCTCGAAAAGGATAATAGCGTGTTTATCCTGGGCTGTCACGGCTGCGCCAAGGCATCGGGCACAGGCGGTCATAAAGCGGTAGCCGAGATGAAAGACAAAATTACCGCGGCCGGCAAGACAGTCACCGGCACCAAGGTTATCGATTTCCTCTGCGAAAAAGCGCTGGTTAAATCTGCCTTGAGAGGTCGGGTTGACCAGGTCGCTGCCGCCGATGCGGTACTCGTGCTAACCTGCGGTATCGGCATCCAATGCGTCGCGGCGGCGATAAACAAGCCGGTTTACCCCGGCTGCAATACCATCAACCGGGGCGGAATACGCGGCGAATGGGAAGGCAGCGAGCGCTGTTATGAGTGCGGCCAGTGCCTCCTGTTTTATACCGGCGGAATCTGTCCTCTTACCGCCTGCACCAAGAGTCTTATCAGCGGCGCTTGCGGAGGAGCGAATAATGGTAAATGTGAAGTATCACCAGACCGCGATTGCGGCTGGGAGCTGATATACAATCGTTTAAAAGCTAAAGGACAGTTGAACCGCCTGGCAGACATGATAAAGCCGCTCGATAACAGGAAACGGCTGCCGGATTCCAGGTTGATGCATATCTCGAAGTTCGGGCTGGAAAATCCTGAAAAGCTTCCGCCTCCCCCTCCGCCTCCTGTCAAACAGGGAGCGCCCGCCGCGGGAACGGCCGTTCCCGGAACGGTTGTAAAACCTGTCGCTGCCGGAGCGGCGCCTAATCCTGCGAAGGAGGTCAAATAACAATGAGCCTTCAATCTAAACTGGAATCAGGACAATTCGCTGTCTCATGTGAGTTCGGGCCGGTCAAAGGCACAGATACTCATGAAATGAAAGAAAATATCGAGGTGCTCAAGGGCAAAGTGGATGCCGCTAATGTTACCGACCAGCAGAGTTCCATCATGCGGTTAAGCGGACTGGCCACCTCGGCGATGTGCGTGCAGGGCGGGCTCGACCCGATTTTCCAGATGACCTGCCGCGACCGTAACCGCATCGCTTTACAGTCCGACCTGCTCGGAGCGTGGGTGCTGGGTGTCAGGAACGTGCTGGCGCTGACCGGTGATATGTCCTGTAAAGGCGACCAGCCCGCGGCTAAAGATGTCTTTGACCTCGATTCTGTAACTCTGCTGCAGACAATCTGGCGGCTGAATGAGGGCTTTGACCTGTCCGGTAACGCTTTAACGGGCAAACCCGCTTTTTTCCCCGGCGCGGTAGTTAAGGTTGTTTCCAATACCGAGGCTTCGGAAGAGTTGCAAATTTACAAGTTTGAAAAGAAAATCGAGGC
This sequence comes from Dehalococcoidia bacterium, assembly GCA_041300405.1. Lineage (GTDB taxonomy): Bacteria > Chloroflexota > Dehalococcoidia > Dehalococcoidales > RBG-16-60-22 > Fen-1077. The sequence goes on from JBGLNK010000001.1 coordinate 552,593, forward strand.
GGGTGCGGAGTTTATCCAGACCCAGGCGGTGTATGACATGGATAATTTTAAAAAATTCATGGAGTATGCCCGCCAGTTTCAGGTGAAAATTCTTGCCGGCATCATCCTTCTGACATCGGCGCCCATGGCCCGGTTCATGAATAAAAATGTGGGCGATATCCAGGAGAAGAAAGATGTATTCAAAAGCTATGGAAGCAAGAATAAAACAACTGGAGGAACAGGTAGCCTCTTTTAAAGAACAGGAAAAACAGTTAGCAGTCCTGAATGACATCCAGGCAATTGAGAGACTGCAAAGGTCCTACGGCTTTTATATCGAGCACTGGATGTACGAAGATATCATCGACCTCTTTGCCGATAGGCCTGATACTATGCTGAATATCATGGTTGGTATCTTTATGGGGAAAGAGGGAGTAAGAAAATATTTTACCGGTATCTCCCAGATGGGCCGGAACCCGGAGTTCCTGCACCAGATAATGCAGCTTTCGGGCATAGTTGATATCGGTGCTGACGGTAAAACGGCCAAAGGCCGCTGGTATGGATTCGGCTCCGTATCGCTTCCCAGAGGCGAAGGCGTCTATCAGCTTTTTACCGACGGCATTTATATTACTGATTATATCAAAGAAGATGGAATATGGAAGATCCTGAAGCTGACATGGAATCCACTTTATACCGCTCCCCCTGAAAAGGGCTGGGTTAAGCCGGAGCGTATTGCCGCCTCGCAGCAGACAAAAACCCAGCTATTCGGGAACGCTCCCAAGCCGGATAAACCCCGGGATATTGACTCGCGCTATCCATCGGGGTATATTGTTCCATTCCATTTTAAGCACCCGGTAACCGGCAAACCCAGCACGGATGCCGCACGCAACGCATCGCTGAAAAAGGAAGAATAAAACAAAAAGGGTGGGTTGAAAACCCGCCCTCAGCATTTCTGAATGTGGTAGTCTTGCTCAAGAGCTTAAAATCCGGTGGAATGAGAGCGCCTTGTTAATTGTGTCGATTAATTCCATGGCGGTAACAGGCTTGTTTAAAAAGTCCGATGCGCCGCGGTTAAAAGCTTCGTTGATTTCTTTCAGGCCTTCAATCGTTGCCCCTTTTTTCTCATCGACGTTCCCTTTAACGCTGAGGAAAATGATGGGGATTCCGCAGGTTTTCTCATTTGCCTGGAGTTTCTGGCAAACCTGGTAGCCGTTCATCTCCGGCATAACGATATCCAGCACGATAACATCAGGCAAGTTAGCGTACGCTTGCTGAAGTCCTTCAACGCCGTTATTTGCCGTAATAACGTCAAAGCCTTCTTTTTGCAGCACGCGCTGCGCTATCAGCACCAGAGATTTTTCATCATCAACCACGAGTACTAAGGGTTTCGTTCTCATTTGCCTGCCTCCTCGGTTTTCAGGTCGGCTTTGGAGTAAAAGTCTTTAAAGCGTTCGAGTTCGGCGCACATCTCGTCGAATATTGTTTGAGATGCGGCCATATCGCCGCTTAATCCTGCAGCTTCGAGCCGCGCGGCTGCCGCTGCAGTGGTTTTTCCGCCCAGAGCTGCTACCGCCCCTTTCATGCCGTGAGCCTCCGCTTTAATTGCCTTGCCGTCATGTTGCCGGATAGCCTCGGCGATATTCTGAAGAAGTTTTGGTGAATCTTCTTCCAGGAACACTTTAAGCACTTCTTTCAGGATATCTTTATCGCCACCCACGGTTTGTAATGCTGTTTTGAAATCTACGGCAGGCTCCTGTTTTAACTCAGATTCAGGTTCCGCTTTTTTAACCGGGATTAAACCTTTAATTGCATGAAAAAGATTATCCGGGCTGACCGGCTTTGTAAGATAATTGTCCATACCGGCTTCCAGGCATTGGTCGTGATGGTTTTTCATGGCATTGGCTGTCATCGCGATGATTGGTAAATGACCGCCTGTTTGTTTTTCTCCATTACGGATAACGCGCGTAGCTTCGAGGCCGTTCATTTCCGGCATCTCAAAATCCATCAAAATTAGGTCGTATTTACCCTGCTGGATCATCCTGGTAGCTTCCAGACCGTTGCCCGCTATCTGTACAGTACAACCCATTTTTTCTAATGTCTTACGGGCTATAAGCTGAGAGGTGGGATTATCCTCCGCGACAAGTATTCTTAATTGTAGCCTGGGTATAGTAACCACTGTCTTGGCCGTTGCGTCATTATTATCAACAGTTAATGCCCCAAAAGAAGCCAGAATAGCTTTTTGTAGTTCGCTCTTTTTAACCGGTTTTGTAATGTACGTGGGAATACCTGCTTCCTGGCAGCGGGAAAAATTATCGCTGAGATTGTAACACGGCAGCATCATGATGATTTTAGGCTTTGGAGAATAATTTTCAAACATTTTCCTGCCGATGGTAAAACCATTTGAAGGTGGTAAAGTCATATCCATCAATACCAGCGGGAGTTGCCCGGTGTTATCCTTGATTTTTAGTAATTGCTGCATGGCTGTCATTTCATCTGCAGCTTCGGAAACGGCTAATCCCCAGTTATTAAGCATTTCTGTCAGGGTTACTCTACTTTTAAGGTTATCATCTACTACCAATAACGGCGTTCCTTTTAAACGTTCGAATGCCGGAGGTGTTATTGCTGAATCTGCTGTGGTAGTTCCCCTGGCGAACCTGGCAGTAAAACGGAAAGTGCTTCCCTTACCCGGCTGGCTTTCCAGCCAAATGCGTCCTCCCATCATCGTTGTCAACTGGCGGCAGATTGCCAGTCCCAGGCCAGTGCCTCCAAATTTTGAACCGTTAGCCTGGGTAAACGGTTCGAACAGTGTTGTTTGCTTCTCCTCCGGTATGCCTATACCTGTGTCATATACGGTGAACTGCAGTTCAACAGTATCGGTATTTTCAGATTCAATCGCGACACAGGCAGATATTTCACCGCGTTCGGTGAATTTGACTGAATTGCCCAGCAGATTGACCAATGTCTGGCGCAGGCGGCCGGCATCTCCAACCAGTGACAGAGGCACGTTGGGCATGATTCTACAGGAAAGTTCGAGGCCTTTTTTCTGCGCTGTCAGTACCATGGGCTGGAGAGCTTCTTCGACGATGCTCTGCAGGTCGAATTCCATTTTTTCGAGTACCAACTGTGCAGCTTCGATCTTGGAAAAATCAAGGATATCGTTGATGATACTCAGTAACGATTCTGCGGATGCCTGCGCCATTTTACCGTATTGGCGCTGCTCTTCTTTTAATTCAGTATCCAGCAGGAGGTTTATCGTTCCAATGACTCCGTGGATAGGGGTGCGTATCTCGTGGCTCATACGTGCCAGGAAATCACTTTTGGAGCGGTTAGCGCCTTCAGCAGCGTCTCTGGCCTGGACTAATTCCCTGCCGATACGCTTTCTTTCTTCCAATTCATCTTCCAGCTTTTTATTGACGGTGCTTAGTTCCGCCGTTCTTTTTTCTACGAGTTCCTCCAGTTGGCTGCGGTAGGCGCTTAATTCATGCTCCATGCGCTTTCGTTCAGAGATGTCTGATGCGGTCATCACGTAGCCGTGACGTTTTCCGTCCTTTTCTATTACCCGGACGCTCATGTCGACCCATATCTTGTTATCAGATGTGTTGTATAACATTTCATCACGGTTGAACCCTTGCTCCTTGAGTTTACGTATAAGCTCAGCATTATGACCGGGATATGTTTCCACCGGCTGGATGAGGCTATCGAGTTTTTTCCCTACCGCCTCGGCAGCTTTGCATCCGAATAGCGATTCGCTGATTTTATTCCAGTAAGTAACGTTGTTATTGTTATCTACGGCGATTATAGCTTCATGTATGGATTTGAATGCGGCATCCGAAAAACGTAATGCTTCCTCGTCTTTTTTCCGCTCGGTGATATCGGTTATAGTAATGATGCGGCACGGCTCATCACCGATGTTGATAATTTCAGCCGAAGCCAGGCCGATGCGTACTTCGCCTGTTTTCATCCGGGAACTAAACTCTATGTTGGACACCCGGTTACTTGTTTTAAGTTTATCTTGCCATACTTTAAGTTCTTCTGGATTTACCCAGAGATTGAGTTCGGCAGCGCTCCGCCCGACTATTTCCTCGCGCGGATACCCGGTAAAACGGGTTAGACTATCATTAGCCTCGATAAATACATTGGATTTTAATGATGTGATTCCAAATGCGGTTGCGCTGGTGCTAAATACCTTGGAGAACTTCTCCTCCGAATTTTTAGATGCCTTTTCAGCTTTTATACGCTCGGTGATATCTTTCCATGTAACAAGGATATATTGCCTTTGGCCGTTTTTATTGATTATCTTTGCATTCAGCTCGACGGTAAATGGCTCCCCGTTCTTATTTTGAAAAGTCATCTGCTTTGTTAATTTTTCACCCAGGTTTATTCCCTCATCCGGGGCGGATTCTTGTAATCTTGCGCTAATTTCGTCCGTTTTATCGCCGGGCCACCATGGATACGGCATTTTCATGCCGACTATTTCGACTAGAGAAAAGCCGGTAAGCTTTTCAAAGGCAGGATTAGCGTACTTTATGGTTCCATCGGGGTATGTCACGAATATCGCATCGGGTGTATTCGTCAGGAGAGTGGAGTTGAACTCCTCAGTTTCTTTCAGGGCTTCCTCCGCTTTATTCCTTTCGGTTATATCTATCATCATGATGAGTAAACATTCTTCACCATCGATGAATACGTCTTCAGCAGATAACATTACAGGATGAATTTCACCGTTTTTTTTACGAAAATAGTATTCCTCATTACAGATATTCCCTTTTTCTTTAAGCGTTTTCAGCATCCGTTCACGATCAGTCATGTTAGCCCAGATGTTAATCTCTTTCACTCTATGCCCGATAATTTCTTCCCGCGCATGGCCGGTTAAGTGAGTGAAACTGTCATTTACTTCAATAATGACGTTGTCCCGCAGCCTGGTAAGAGAAATTGCTATCGGACTGTGAGTAAAGATACTGCTGAACGTATCTTCGGATACGCGTAATGCTTCTTTCAGAGGCAGATCGTTAACAATAGATACAGCTTTGATTACCGGTACTTCCTGTTTTTTGGTTTTTGTCCCGGGTTTTTCAACCACGATAGTATGAATGGCGTTTTTTACGGATGAGTTGATTGTAGAAGTATCCAGATCCGGTGTTTCAACAGCAGCATTAGAAAAACGTGCTACGTCTTCTGCTTTGAATCTCACATTGCCTTTTGCTCCGAACCGGTATGATTTAAGCTGCCCTTGTTTTGCCCACTTCCTGACAGTAGCAGGATGTATATGCAATGCAAAAGCCACTTCATCCACGGTTAACATTCGGTTTAAAAGATTATCAGTTGTGTTTATTACCATTGAAGCTCCTTTTAAGGATATGGATTATACAAAAGATATATCATCGGATAAAACAAAATATATAACTTCTTTATTATTAGGGATTGGGTGCTGCCACTGATTATCAGTATGGTTGCCTTTACATTGATGTATTTTGATTTTAAAACATTCGCAAATGATATATTTAGCATGCTTCAAGAGTTTTAGAGTGAACTTTTATATTTAAGTGATGGTTATTATAAGGAGGAGTGTCCCGTAATATCAAATAACACGATTTCATATCAATATATAGGTAAATACGTTGACACTGATGAAAATGCTGGAATTTAGTTTTTAAATGAAAGATGTTTTTATTAGATAGTGGCTAAAGAGTAAACAGACAACGGTCTCTATTGCTAATATACTACGTGAAAACACCTATAAGCTTACTGCGCAGAGGCGGGCGATGATGGATATAATCAGCCATAGCCATGACCGACTGAAACCGCTTTTGGTATTGCTGGAAAAACGTGGAGACTAAAAGAGAAGGGGCGGGTTTCAAACCCGCCCCGCTTAATGTTAAATTCATCCTTTTTTAAGTTTCTCTTAACTTCTTGTTCTTCTCGTTCTCTGAAGTTGGTTTTCCGGTCACCGGGTGGTTGTAGTGAAAGGGGAAGATATAGCCGGTAATGTAGCGCTTGTCTTCTCTGTCCAGGGGAATATCCGGGGCAGGACCGCGCCACTGTCCCGCAAGATACGGCCGGTTAACATCCTCCGGGAGGCGCCAATCTCCGGCAGGAGTAACGGCATACGGTATAACCCAGTTTAATTGAAACATTTTCCAGATGCCATTTTCTTTGATATAACGGATTTCATAGATACCGGCGACGAAGGAACGCTTCACGCCATCAGGTTGCGGGAAGAACATGCCGCCGAAGGCATACCAGCGCCCCGACGCGGTTATGCCATCGGGGTCAATATCCACGATGCCGGCGATTTGCATAACCTGGTGCTGGAAAGAAGGCGGAGTCTTTTGCATGAAAGCGAAGTATTTTTTTACTCCTTCTTTGCCCAGCCATTTGCCTTCCAGCCAGTCTAATTTAACCTCCGGACTATCGGAAAAACAATCGACTATCTCCTGGTACATCATGTGTTCCACGTAATAGCCGTAGGCTTTTTGCAGTTTCTTTATCGCTTCGATGTCTTTCAGGACAGTTAGCTCTTTCTCCTGTGCTTTAACCTGTTTCTCCAGTATTGCTATTTTCGCCTCAAGCTCCTTGATATCCATTGGTTATCTCCTGTTTATTCAACTTAATCCTGTTTTATAATCGTCCGGTTGGGGAAGCGTTCCATGAAGTCGAATCCCCAGCCTTCTTTTAAAGTGCCTGCGCCGAGCATGATGGCCATCTCGATATGCGGTTTGCGCCAGTTGTGCCAGACAAGCGGCCCGTGCGCCATGCCCCTGGGGATAAAAAAGGCGAAGCTTTTATCGAACCTGTATTCATTTCCGCCGAGCCCGAAGGTCATATCCGCACCGAGATCTTCCGGGTCTTTCGGGTCGCCGCCGATGTGCATGACGATTTCATCGAATTTATCGTGCTTCATCTCCTTTATAGTATCCGTTACAGCGTTAATCCAGCCGAATTCGATATAAACCTTTACGCCCGGTATCTGGGCGCCGCTCATGTAGGTCATGGTAGGGGACTGCCGTCCCTTGCCGGAAAGGGCGCCCGGAGATTCCCTTAAAGGACTCCTGATAACATACTGCTCATAATCGAAGTTTTTAGTTTTCCTGGGTGTGGTATTCTTCGCTTCGGTAATACCGCTTTTGCCCCAGGCTTTAGCCGGGTCTCCGGTACCGAGCATGAAGGCCATTTCGATATGAGGGAATTCGAACTTCTTCCAGGTGAGTGGGCCGTGAGGAACGCCGGCGGGGATGTAAATGCCTGTGGTGGTATTAAACGTAATCGGCTGTCCGCCGATGTAAAACTCAATTTCCCCGCCCAGCACCTGCGGCAATTCCGGGTTCCCGCCCCAGTGCAGGACGATTTCATCGTAAGGGTGGACGTGTTCGTGGATGTGGGGATTGGGTTTCGGCATCTCCCATATCCAGCCAAGCTCGATGTAATAGTTGGCTTCAGGCACCTGCCTGCTGCTCATGAAGGTCATCGTGGGACTCTGGCGTCCCTGGTAACCTTTACCTGCTTCATAGACGGGTTTCCTCACGATATATTTTTCATATGCGCCAGTGGTCATTTCTATGCCTCCTTATTATCACGGTTTGTGCCTATCATACTTGAAAAATAACAGCTAAGTCAAAAGGAAACAGCGGTAAAAAGAAAGGCGATTCCGATGCAATAAGGGCTGTAAAACGGATTTTCCCCTTCCGAAGAGGCTATACCCTTTCCGGAAAGGGAAATAAGCGAAGAAAAACTAAATTATTAAATTGTTAGATGAGGATAGTCCACCGGAACTTACCAGGGATTCTCTTTTTCTTTCAGCGTAGAGATAAGGTGGTCAAGGGTAATGGCGGTTAGCGTGAGCGTCTGCATCGTGCCCTTGGCGCTTAAGCGGATAGCCAGCTTGGCTACAGCTTCGTTGCTGGGCGCTTCGACGATGTTCACAAAGTCGTATTGACCGAGCAGGGCGTACTGGGTCAGGATTTTAACCCCCATGTACTCAACTTCTTTATTGATATCCTTGAGAATCTCCGGGTTCTCCTGCAGGGCTTTTCTGCCGGCATCGGTAAGGGTTGTGAGCATAAGATAGACAGACATGGTTGCCTCCTCACGGTGTACTACTGAAATTAATTATTAAGGTAAAGCGGGGGTGTTTGTCAACATGGGGTAACGTAAAAGCCGTTTAAGGGAAACAATTCAAAGCCGGGCGAGCGTAATTGTTTCCAGGGTTATGGTAAATGCAGGTAAACATAATGTGCCGCTTGAGGCTGGGAGTGGTAAAAAGTACAAGACATAATATAATCGTGGAATAGGGGAAAGTGTAGAACATTGCGTAACGGCAGGCGGGGCATGTTATAATTGACCGACTCTACGAAGGCGAGGTAGATTGACATAATGTCTGCTGAAAATAAGTCCGTTGAAAACATAGCCAGGCTGAAGGCGCAGGAGAAGGATGAACCGATAGCGTCATTCTTGAAGATGAAGCTGCTGGAACTGACGCCGGGATACGCAAAAGTTATGATGAAGGTTACGCCGGAACACCTGAACTTTAACGGGATGGTGTTCGGGGGGATAGTTATGGCGCTGGCCGACCAGGCTTTTGCTTACGGCACGAACTCGCTGGTGACACCGAGCATCGCTACCCAGTTCAATATTCACCTGATTTCCGGCGCCGCAGTGGGGGACGAATTGACCGCCGAATGCCGCGTCATCAAGAGCGGACGGCGCATTGGCGTTTCCGAGATGACGGTGACCGACCAGAAAGGGAAGCTCATCGCTAAAGCGACGGGGACAACAGTGGTGACGGGGTAGAGCCGGGAAAGTTGATATTAAGGTTTAGCTTGAAAGTTCAAGACTATTAGCGCCCGCCAATCTATTAACTAATTGCCTTGAGGACTTGTTCTCTTAACTTAGCGATACCAAGTTGTTCAATATCTTCCCGTCTGATAAAAGGTTTATCTCTCGAACAGCTAATAAATTCGCCGTTGTGTGTAACATAAATACCCGATTGATCAAATACCAAACAGCAAGACTCATCGTCCACAGGGTAACTACCGCCGATAGACGAACCAATGGTCGGATAAAAACTATCTAAATGTGTGTATTTTACCAATTGTGAACGCAAATCTTGCTCAGCTAGAATATTTATTTTTCAGGTTAATTCAAATCTTTGAATCCTCAGCTTCTTGACTTGAAATCCCCTAAGAAGGTCTTATGAAAATACTATTAGTATATCCGCATTACCCCGATACTTTCTGGAGCTTCCGGCACGCATTAAAGTTCATCTCCAAAAAAGCCAATTTCCCACCCCTCGGACTACTGACGGTAGCTGCCATGCTGCCCGGCGAATGGGAGAAAAGGCTGGTGGACTTAAACGTGCAATCGTTGAGCGATGAAAATATCAGGTGGGCTGATTATGTTTTCGTCAGCGCGATGGTTGTACAGAAAGAATCGGCCAGGGAAGTGATCGCCCGCTGCAATAAATTGAAGGCAAAAGTAGTCGCCGGCGGCCCGCTGTTTACCACTGGCTTCGAAGAGTTTGAGGGAGTCGACCATTTTGTGCTGGGAGAGGCTGAAGCCACGCTGCCTCCATTCTTGTCCGACCTGACGCGAGGTTGCTTGAAACCCGTTTACGCTTCTGATGAGCGTCCTGACATCGACCGGACACCCCTCCCCATGTGGTCGCTCATCAACATGAAGCATTACTCAGCGATGAGCCTGCAATATTCCAGGGGATGCCCCTTCGACTGCGATTTTTGTGATATCATCGTACTTAACGGCCACACCCCCAGGACTAAAGCCAGTCAACAGATGACAAAGGAGCTCGATGCATTATATACGGCCGGCTGGCGAGGCAGCCTGTTCATCGTTGACGACAATTTTATCGGCAATAAAAGGAAATTAAAAGAAGAAACCCTGCCGGCTATCATTGCCTGGCAAAAAGAGAAAAAATACCCCTTCTTACCTTTCACAGAGGCCTCCATTAACCTTGCCGATGATGACGAACTGCTGCGGCTAATGACCGAGGCCGGTTTCAACCGGGTATTTGTCGGCATTGAGACGCCGAACGAAGATAGCCTGGTGGAATGCAATAAAATGCAAAATAGCAACCGTGATCTCGCCGCCGCGGTAAAGAAACTGCAAAACGCTGGGCTGGAGGTCATGGGTGGCTTTATCCTCGGCTTCGATAGTGACCCGGCCTCCATTTTCAGCAAGCAGATACACTTTATTCAAAATACCGGCATCGTGACCGCGATGGTCGGACTGCTCAATGCCCCCAAGGGGACAAGACTCTACAAACGGCTCAAGAGTGAAAACCGGCTAACGACCAATTTCACCGGAGATAATACTGACTTTTCCATGAACTTCATTCCCAGGATGAAATTAGAAACCCTGATGACCGGCTATAAAAACGTGCTGGATACGATATATTCACCGCGTCATTACTATGAACGGGTAGTTACTTTCCTGAAGGAATACAAGCCCCGGAAGACCGCAGGGATTTCTCAATTGAGGTTATCTCACGTTACTGGTTTTTTCAGGGCTCTCTGGGTTTTGGGTTTTATGGATAAGGGAAAGAGATATTTCTGGAGGTTGATATTTACGACTCTCCTTAAACGGCCCCGCAAACTCCCCATCTCATTGGGACTGTTGCTATCAGGTTTCCATTTCCGTAAAGTCGTCGAAAGCTACAACAAGGTCTTTCTCAGTTTACAGCACCAGGATGTCCAATAAATCTAGAGACACCCGATGACGGCCTGGTTTTCGTTTACAGGGTACGATAGCAAAATCCCTTGTTAGCTGACTCGGCGCCATCAAAGAACCGGCGAATATCAACCAGTACTGGATGGCCGTTCATTATTCCGGCCAGGCTTTCCAGGCTGATCCCACGGGTTTTATCCCTAAATACATTATGAGCTACGGCCAGAATCACGCCATCAAATCTTATTTGTGGTTCAAGGCTGGGTAGCATCCTTACTTTAAACTCTTTTTCAGCTTCGGCGATATCAAGCAACGGATCGTATCCCATCGGCTCAATGCCGTATTCCTTGAGCTCTTCAATAACGTGTTTCTGCGGTGTTTCCCTGGTATCGGGGACGTTTTCTTTATAGGTCAGACCGATGATGAGGACTTTCGAGCCTTTGATGACCTTGCCCACATTATTAAGGGCTTTGACCGTCATCTCGGCCACGTGTTTCGCCATCGAGTCATTAATAGCCCGGCCTGCAGAAATCACCTGGGAGTGATAGCCTAATTCTTGGGCCCGGTGTACCAGGTAGTATGGGTCTACAGGGATGCAGTGTCCACCGACAAGACCCGGAGAGTAGCGATGAAAGTTCCATTTTGTAGCTGCGGCGTCCAGCACGTCTTTAATGTCCAGATGCAGCTTCTCAAAAATAAGGGAAAGCTCGTTCATCAGAGCTATGTTCAGGTCCCTCTGGATGTTTTCAATTACTTTAGCCGCCTCAGCTGTTTGGATATTTTTAGCCTGGAAAATTTCCGGGATTATCCTGCTGTAGAGCTCAGCGACAAGCTCCCTGGTCTCGGCGTCCATCCCGGATACAACGTTGATTATTTTGTCTATGGTATCTTTAGTATCACCGGGGTTGACCCTCTCTGGGGCGTAGTCTCTTTTAAAATCCCTGCCGCATTTCAAGCCGGATTCTTTTCCCAGAATTGGTCCTACTATTTCTTCAGTGACGCCGGGATAAACCGTTGACTCAAGAATAACCACGCTTCCCTTCTTAAGATTTCTGCCTACAGTGGCAGCTGCGTTTTCAATGGGTGAAAGGTCCGGTTCCTTCATTTTAGTCACTGGCGTAGGTACGCAAATGATGGTGAAGTCCGCCTTTAATATTTTTCCGGGGTCAATGGTAAAATGAACGCCCGAGTCGTTATATTTCTGGCTTAGCTCGGCTACCCTCTTGGTACTAATATCATAGCCGATTACCTTGAGCTTTTGGGCAAACGCTTCGACAAGAGGCAAACCTACATAACCAAGGCCGACGATACATACGGTAGCGTTATCCACCCGGTTTTTTATTTCCTGGGTATCATTATTCCCATAATTTCGCTTTACCTTCTCATTAGACATCTGTTCTCCTTATTCAATTAACACGCGGGGATCTTTTTCATGTCGATTTGTGAAACTGGTTTACTACTTCTTGCAGTCCTTGCTTTAGCTTATATTTTGGACGGTAGCCAAAAGCCGCAGCTCTGGTAATGGAGGCCAGACTGTGTAACACATCTCCAGGCCTCGCATCACGGTACGCTATTTTAAGCATTTTTCCACCGGCAAGTTCGATAACCAGCTCTGCCAGGTGATTTATGGTTACTCTCACTCCGCTGCCGATATTAAAAACCCCGGAAGCGTTGCTCTCCGCCCCCAGAATATTGGCCTCGACAACGTCTTTGACATATGTGAAATCACGGGTCTGCTCGCCGTTACCAAAAATAACCGGCGGCTTTCCCATTATGACACTGCTAATAAAAAGAGGAATTACGGCAGCATAAGTTGAACCGGGATCTTGACGCGGGCCGTACACGTTGAAATACCGCAAGCAGATGGTCTTAAGGCCGTAGACTCTCTCAAATACCCTGCAGTAGTATTCTGCGGCGAGTTTGGTCACTGCATAAGGTGACTGCGGGTTGGGGACCATGTCTTCGACTTTAGGTAGGGTAGGGGTATCGCCGTAAACAGAAGAGGATGAAGCGAAGACAACTTTTTTTACACCGTTGTCGCGCGCGGCCATCAGCACATTCAGTGTGCCGGTGGCATTTGTAATGTGAGAGGCTCTCGGATTCTTAATGCTGCGGGGGACGCTGGGTAATGCCGCCTGGTGAAAAACATAGTCAGCTCGGGAGAGCACTTTGCGGAGCAATTGGAGATTTGTAATACTTCCCTGGATAAAGTCGGCGTCTTTATTCCCAAGAATAAGTTCGAGGTTTGATAATCTGCCAGTGGAAAGGTTATCGATAATGACAACCCGGTAGCCGCGTTTGATCAGCTCTTCGGCGATATACGAACCGATAAAACCGGCGCCTCCGGTAATAATCGCTTTCATATTCTTAAATCTGGCTTTAAGTCAGTTCCTTTCTAGTCAGGATAACACAGATTTACCTTGGATATACGCCCGAGCCCATTTCACTTTGTACTTTCCGTACCGGTAAACTCAAGTTCGTTTCTCTTAATAAGCATCATTAAAGCGCTGACAATATGAGGATCAAACGCGAGCCCTGATCCAGCAACGATTTCCTGTATAGACAGGTTAGGGGCTTTTACTTCGCCCGATAATAGGGGCGATGTTAGCGCATCGAAGGCATCAGCTACAGCCAGAACTCTGCTACCCAGTGGGATGTTATTTCCTTTGAGGCCAAAGCTGCCGCCCGTGCCATCATATCTTTCATGTTTGTAGAGTAGCAGATTACAGGCAGGCAGCAAGAAGGGGATGTTAACGAGCGCCTTCCAGAGAGAATTCAGCCTGTCTCTCAACATTATGGCTGCTTCAAGGTTTATTAACATATTACGCTCAATCTCATCGGCGCGAGAAAAGGCCAGGGCCAGGTCTTTAAGCATGGCAGCGAAATAAAGTACCTGTTGCTCGGCATTGGACACTTTCATCTCGTCGGCGATGGCGAGGGTATAATTTACCACTCGTTTACTACTTTCTGGATCAAAAAGAGATCGGGCCTCGATTGTCTTCGTCAGGTTCCGGCAGATGGTCAGGATAGCTTCTGAGGTGATCACTTGTTCAGATTCCTGCCGTAGTAATCGGTCTTCCTGCATTTCCATTCGGTGGTTGAATTCGGCAGCGAGGTAAAGAGACCGATTGCAGAGTACTGCCATCTCCTGGACATCACTGGTAAGCTGGTCGAAAAATCCTTTTAACTCAGGTGGTACCGTTTTTCCGAATGAACTGACGATTCGCTGAATGTTTTTAAGCGCGCTTCGGGCCTCTTTTCTGCTGATATCCATCGCCGTTTGTAATGAATCTATCGCCTGGAGGCTACCTTGCCAATTGTTTGATATGGGGACGGTATCGGTTTTCCTCATACTCTTTTCGGTGGAAACGACATCATAGAGATGAATTGGTTTCCGAAGTCCCGTCAACAGATTCATTGTTATCGTTCGCTCTCTGGACATCAGGTGTCGCTGGATAAGGGCGATTACTTCTTTAGGATCAAAAGGCTTGGCGATATAACTCGTATCGATTTCGCCCATACTTGATATCGTTTTATGCTTGAGTCTGCTGCCGATAACGAGAACAGGGATACCGGTGGACAATTTTTTCAGACTTCGTAAGACTTCAGCGTTTTCTGTATCAAGGATCTCCTGGTCAAGGATGATGATATCTGATTTCCCGCGGCGGATGATCTGTAAGGCATCGGTGCCATTATGGGCCATGAATACCTCGAGGTTGGCGTGGCTCAAGTTTACTTCTAAGATTCGGGTTATTTCCGGATCAGAATTGACTATCAGGACTCTGCCTGCTTTAGATGCAGCCTTATTTCGCACGAACATCATGGGTATCCTTGAATCAGGGATTCATAGGCGGCACTGGTCAACCAAGACTATCATAAGATAGAGCAGTTAGAACAATGTCAGAGAGAAGTCAGAAAATGGTTAGAACAATAACAGGAACTAAAATATCCGATTTATTCTGAGAAAAGGTTTATTTATCTGGCTCTGCCGCCTCTCTTTTTATACGGTTCATGAACAATATTGTAAGGTGTTTACGTAACTGTTTCTTGTATTTCCGTAATGACCCCCGCCAGTATTTAGCACTTGTATCTATACCGGGCGGGATCTGTTCTTTCCATAGGGCAACACTTTTTTCTTCGTATTTTAGAAAAGAACTGAAGGGTCTGGCCGGCGCCCCGATGACGATACTATTGGGAGGAATATCGGAGACAACCACCGAGCCGGCGCCGACTACCGAGTTTCTACCGATACGTATGTTTGGTAGCAACTGGGCATTTCTGCCGATGAGGCAATTGTCTTCGATAATGATAGGTCCAAATACATCAATATACGGGTACTTGTCCCTGAGCACCCAGGTTCCACCATCGTGAGTGTGAAACACAACGCCCGGTGAAATCCAGACATGATTCCCGAGACTGACAAGATAGGGAGTCCCCAGCGATTTGGTCAAAATATGGCATCCATCCCCGATCTGAGCGCCTCGATTACGGAAATATTTACAGATGGTCTTCTCATCATATCCGCTGAGAATGATTGTTCTTAGGGTATCCGTAAATAAGTTCTTCACGAATATGACAAGCCATTCCAGAAAAAACATCTTTTCTCTCGCTTCAGTCCGCCTCGATTTCGAGTTTTCTCTTGACCTTCGAGATTATCTCCGGGTTTTCCGATTGCGCTAATCTTGCGAGGGCTATATCACGGTCAAGATAGCCTCCCCGTACCAGGTTTGATAGCTCGTAGACATAAGGGTGAAAGCCCAATCGGCGTTTATGCATCATGTTGGCGAAGGAGTTAAGAAGACAGTTGGTAGAATTGGCATCAGTATCACCTGGCGGTTTCCAGCTTAAGCGTGCGATGCTTTTATAAGCGGTTTCTTCATCGTAGCCAAGAAACGCCAGCGGATGAATGTAATATGGGAACCGAAAAGTATCCCCGAAATGCTTATCCTCAAGAAAATATGGCTTGATATCGTTGCCAGCTACTCGATACAGCGGGTCGTAGAGCGATTTTTGCATCATCTTCACGATACCGGGATTGTTCTTGATAATGGATGACGTGACCGGGGACTGGCCGGGTGACCAACCATATACAATAAGAGGAATATCCTTTTCCAGCGCCATACGAAGGGTACTGTATTTTACTATGGCCATGCAGGAAGTGCAGATACCGCTCGCGCGTTCAAGGGATTTCCTAGAATATATATCGTTACTAGCGCAGTGACGGAAGATCTTGGCCAGGACATCAAATCGTGGTTTATAATAGATATGATCTACCCCAAGATTCTCCACGACGACCCTGATGTTTCTGGATGCCTGCTCCGAGATAAAACCATTATCGACAGTTACAGCCAGGATATTCAGACCATATTGTTCCTTAAGAATGGACAGGGTATAGGTACTGTCCTTGCCTCCGCTGTAGCACATCAGGGCATCGTAGGTGGAATCTCCGCGGTACTGATCGATTAATGATTCGAACTTCAACCGATATTCAGCCTTTTTCGTCGCCTCGCCGCCGGCTCCTTTGAACCCCTGGCAAAAATTACATACGCCCGCTTCGTTGAAACGGATGCCGGGGAAAGCCGCCGGCAGGGCGCATCGGTTACATATCTTCTGCTTGGACATTTGTACCACAATTCTGCGTTTATTCAAGAGCCGGGGGCATAGTATGCAAATGCCTGGTAGTTTTAGCCTTAGCCCCAAAATCCCTGAAAGCCCTCTTGACCTGCTCTTCAGTCAGGGACAAGACCTGGCATACCTCGGCGAGGGGGACTCGGTTTTCCCAGGCGTATAAAAGCAAGTCAAGTATATCATAGGGCATACGGAAATAGAATTCTTCGTCAGATTGGCTAAGACTATAAGTATCCGGGCTGGGTTCTCTTTCCAGGATTTCCCGGTTAATGCCAAGATGGCCGGCTAGCTGGTATACCTGAGTTTTGTACAGGCGCGCCAGCGGTTCAATATCCACACCACCATCTCCGTACTTGACGAAAAATCCCTGGATATCTTCGCTGTGATTGGTCGTGCCGCAGACAAGATAATTGTTCATTTCAGCATAATTATACAGGTATATCATCCGGGTTCTCTGTTTTATGTTCGTAGCCGCGATGATGGTCTTAATACCGCGACTATCGAGACGGGCGGATTTGATGTTTCCACGGCCGTCGTCTATTTTCAACGAAAAGAAATTGTAAGCGTCCCTGGTTAGAATGTCGGGGGGCAATGTTATTTTAGACTTGTATTGGCCGGTATACTCAGGAAAAAGTCCTTTAATGACCTCGTCCCGTTTCTGATAAGCCCCCATAATCTCAAGGGCAGGTGTAATATCGATCGTGATTGTGTTTATACCCAGTGTCGCGGCGTAACTCAAAGCCTGTTGATACCTTTTTCAGAGGTTCCCTGGATAACGCGCCAAGCCCTGATATATTTCCCGTTGGACTTCTTGAATTCCCCCATCGTTTAATTAAAATTCAATTATGAATGGCACACCGATAATTCTTAAAGGAAACCTGACCTCGGTATCTTTGGCTAATAACACTGCAGTAGTTACCGGTGCCGGGACCGGAATTGGTTTTGAGGCTGCACGCTCGCTAGCCTGGCTTGGAGCCAGAGTGATCATTGCTGAGATTGACAAGAAAGCCGGAATATCTGCAGCTGAAGCCATCCCAAATAGAATTAGATTCTGACAAAGTCATTTTTGTTCAAACCGACGTCGGCAACGAGCGCAGTATTAAGAATTTGGTAAACAAAGTCATTAGTCTCTTTGGACCAGTGGATATCGTCTTAAATAAAGCAGCCGTCGAGCCAATAGGAGCTGTCAAGAACGTACCGATCGAATACTGGGACATGAGCTATAAGTTAAATCTGAGAGGTCCAGTACTACTAGCCCGTGCATTTCTGCCATCAATGCTCAAACGGAATGCGGGGATATTCGTCTGCGTCTCTTCAGTTGGTGGGGCTTACATGGGCTCTTATGAGGTAATAAAGAGAGCCCAAGTAGAACTCGCACTTACAATCGCAGCCGAGTGCGAAGGAACAAATGTCATAAGTTTTGTGATAGGACCCGGCCTAATACCTGATACAAGAGGTGCACAAGCCCAGATGCCTAAGATAGCCCGGTTAATGGGCAAAACCCAGTTCCATCTCGTCTCCTTTTTTGATATTTGCCATTTAATGTATAAGAACTAATCCCCAAACCAATCCCCGCAAAGTAAGCTCGGGCACGTTCGTTTTGGGTGAAACAGGGTTTTCTTTGGCAATAAGCAGGTCATTGCATCTTCACAGCCAAGTTCAAATCAATTTCTTTATCAGGCTTCCTAAAATAGGGGCATTTGTCATCTAGTGTAGGGGGGTTCTTATCCTTAACAATCGGATTTTCAATTGTCAGACTGCAGTAAAAACTATAGCGTCCTGACATTGTGTCGATTTTGTTATGATTATCCCATCGAAAGCACCAATCGCATTTCCAGCATCTTTCGCAGGTCGTCGGCTTATACTTCGATTGTAAATATTGAATTACCATATTTTCCTCCCTGGAGATTATAAAATCACCATTGCATATTTTTTAAGATAAACCAATTCTCACAAATTTTTTTAACGAGGTTAAATTATGTCGCTTCTCCATTTCAAATAGCTGATTTTCCATTTCCCATGTTCTCTCACATATTCCATATCATAAGGCCCATACACCCAATTTGGTGGATCACCCTGCATAAATGGCATTTTTAACTTTTCCGGAAGTAATTCAACCAGACCCCAACTAGCCCTCGCCTTGTCTCCATCAACCTCTATAATAGGTTGAACAATAAATACCGCAAACTGCCCCTTATGTATTTGGGCTATATTCTCTGTTAAAATCTTTTCGATTAGATCTATACCTCTGACCCTTCCAGCATACGTATCAAAGACAGCATCTTTGGCAAAGCAGTCTTTTATTTCATTCCATTTAGGGGGGTTTATACGACTGACATAATATGCCTGCAGCTTTTTTATTTCCTCAACGTCCTCCAAAATCTTTACTCTTTTTTCAATTTCCTCTAAAGTCATGTACAAGCTCCTTTATCAAAAGAATTATGGTGCTCTTTTCAATCTCGATATGAAAATATTCAAACAACCACGTTTGGCACAAATACTTATATGATTTCCTTCGAATAGGTTGCGTGTTTCAAATTATTATAAGCCGCCTCTCCTCCTGGCTCAAGCATGGTAAAAATTAACAACAAGCTCTCCCAATCCCCATACCGATTTATTAATACTATTTAATAGTACAATTATTGCAATCTCTTTTGTCAACTATCACTTTCGTTACACCTTAATAATCATCATTTATGACAAATGAATTGAAAAAGTCCTTTCGATGCGCAATGTTTACGTAAATATGGGAATAGTATTCTGTATAGGATGGAATACATACGATTCGCTCACCGCGTTTATCATTGGGAATATCATATTGCGATAGTTACGAAATACTGGAAGGAAGTGTTCAACCAGGGAATTACTGCGTATTTTGAAAAGAAGTTAGCAGTAATAACAGAACGTTTATCTGTTAGTAAAATTGGGGCAGGAAATCAATATAAGGATATTCAGCACTTCATCGAAACCAGTCCGGCCCGAATTACCGATGGCCGTAATAATTGTGGCACACTCTCCGCCTTGCCGACTGCCGCTTCCGCAGGTTGTTTAACAATGATTCATGTGTCACCGGACATCCAAAATCCGCTAAAACCAGGATACGCAGAAGAAAAATGCCCCCACACCCATTGACAAAATAATTTTGTATATTGTATATTGTATACAATAATATTGTGGTTGATTTATTTTATTTGAGAGGAAACCATGGAAATATTGGGTGTGACCGCAAGCGCTCTAAAATTATTAAGAAATAATATTATCACAGGTAAGTTGAAACCTGGTGAAAGGCTCAATGAGTGCGATCTTTCAGACCTTTTCAATATTAGCCGGCCACCATTACGTGAAGCTTTCCGATTATTGGAGAGAGATCAATTAGTGACCAGCATACCAAGAAGAGGGACTTATGTTAATGAATTGTCTATTGAGGATTTTACTGAAGTCATTAATATTCGAGAAATGATAGAATGTTATGCTATCGATTGTATTAAATCTAACAAGGTTTATAATTTGTCCAAGGTGAGATTGTCATTGGACAGTGCTATAGCATTACCACCATTGACGAGAGATATCGAACCTGACCAGTTGTTAAACCGTATTCAAATCCTATTAAAGGTTCATCACAATATAGTCGAATCTGCGGGAAATTCTCGTTTGATTCAATTTTTTCAATCAATTAGTTATAACCTGGCGCGATATCAGTTTATCTATTTTAGTATGGAAGGTTCTGAGCAACGTTCTTTGGATGAACATCAAAGGATATTGTCCCTGCTAGAGAACCGCAAATACGAAGAAGCTAAGCGTGAAGTGAAAAAACATGTCAATTTCGTTTTTAAAACGATAAAGAGGGATTTGAGGGCTCATTCACCATCGTCACTTGAAACAAATGATAACTTCCTGAAAGTGCTGGTCCACAGATAAAACGCTTATCATCATCTGATTACAAAAGAGTGCTAAGAGAAGGTGTTTAAAAACCTGCGCTTATTAAAATGTATGCAAACATATATTTAAAAACGTTTGCTACAATAATCACCAAAAACATAGAGCAAGGTTTAAAGGGGGTGATTAATTTAAAGAAACCCGTCACGAGTGGTTTGTCTTTTTTAGCACATTTAAAAATAATTCAGGAGGGAAATGTGGGTAAGAAACTAACGTTTTTTAGCTTTGTCGTCGTTCTCATATTAATGTTGCTCCTACCAGCTTGTTCTAATACTACACAGACGACCACGGCTTCAACATCACCAGCGGTCACAACTAAACCTGCAACGACACCAACAACTGCGCCGGCGACCAGCAATCAGCAGCGCGGTGGCACACTTAAGATTGCCATGATCAGCGATGGCAACAACCTGGGCGACCCCGGTGAGATAACCTCTCAAGGAAGAGCGATGATTAAACCCGCTATTGAGCAACTGGGGCGTCTGGACCTTTCTGGACAGGTAGTTCCCTGGCTGGCTGAGAGCTGGGAAACCGATTCTAAAGCATTAACCCTGACTGTGAAATTGAAGAAGAACATCAAGTTCCATGATGGAACTCCTTTTAATGCGGCAGCGGTAAAGTGGAATTGGGATTATCTAACTAACGCAAAGAACAATTTGTTTAAAAATGTAAAATCCGTTGAAGTTATTGATGAATACACTGTTAAGGCCAATCTCATTGTATGGGATAATGCCATAGTGTTCAAACTCTGCAACACAGGAGGGAGCATCGTTTCGCCGACAGGCTGGCAAACCAATGGAGATGAGTGGGGAAAAACTCATCCGGTTGGCACAGGTCCTTTTGTGTTTGTTTCCTGGACCAAGGGTGTTGGCGTCGTTTATGAGAAGTTCGACGGATACTGGCAGCCCGGAAAACCATACCTTGATGGAGTTCAGTTCCAGATCATCACTGATGAGACTACGCGAAGCATGACACTGCAATCTCACGGCATAGACGTTATACTTCAATCTACTCCCCTTCAGGCCCGGGATTTTAAGGCCTCAGATAAGTTTGTACTTGAAGTTCTTACTCAGGGCGCTCCTACTAGACAATATGTTATGCTTCCCAGCAGCGGTACTACCAGTTCTCCCCTTTCTAAGGCCAGCGTCAGGCAGGCAATGGAATATGCAATTGATAAGAAAGCAATTGTTGATAGTCTTTTCCTGGGATACGGTATCGTTACGAACGGGTTTAACCTTCCTACTAACTGGGCTTATAGCCCCAATGTAAAAGGCTATCCATTTAATACCGCGACGGCGAAGCAGTTACTCGCTGATGCCGGTTATCCGAGTGGTTTCAGTACCACCATTTATGTTGATCCTCAAACCCAAGACTCCGGAACCGCAGTAGCGGGTATGCTCGCCGATGCAGGCATCAAAGCTCAGGTTGTTCCTACTTCGAGGGCTGCTATGATGGAGAACTTTTCCAAGGGATGGGAAGGATGGCTGTTTGTAAATCAAAACCCAGGCCCAGATCCTCCCACCCAGTTGGCAGGTTACTACCGCACGGGCGGCGCTCCGGCTTATGTTTCCCTGTTACATTCCACCGAGATTGATGGTTATTTAGAGGCAGCAATTACCGCCACAGACTTTGCCTCCAAACAGGCGGCTAGCTGGAAAGCACAAGAATATCTGTTTAATCAGACGAGCCACATGATTCCTCTTTGTATAGAGACCCAGGTGACCACCAAATGGTCACAGGTCCGTGACGACAGGTTCTCTACTACATCCGGGGAAGAGTGGACTCCGGAAGATTGCTGGATAAGTAAGTAGGCTACTGACTAATAATGGGGTTGGCCGGAATTCCGGCTGACCCCCTACTCCTTGACTATTCAAGATGGCGACTTAAGTAAAAATAGTATATATTATGTAGAATTTATTCAACCGCCACCGGGAAAATAATATTTCGTCTTCTTTGATTTATTGAATTTGACGGAGGTATAATCGGGCAAATATAATGAAGTCCGATTATGCTTAGTATTTTTACTGACTATATTTCTTCAGAGAATAAATTAAACTTTAACAGGAAAGGGAGTCTGAACAGTTGTTAGCCTATTTAATCCGGAGACTTATATTAGGAATTATTGTGCTTTTCCTGGTTACGGTTATGGTGTATATCCTGGTATTTTCAGTGCCGGGTGACCCAGTTCGTGCCATGCTTGGTATTGATGCTTCCCAAGAACAGATAGATGCCATGATTAAAAAGCTATGGCTGGATCGTCCGATGGTGGTGCAGTACGGTCACTGGCTATCTCAAACTCTTCAAGGTAATCTGGGAGATTCAATAATGTACCAGGAATCCGTAAACAGTTTGCTGGCGCTCAGGCTGCCTATTACCTTGCAATTATCATTCGAAGCATTAATTATAAGTGTTACTCTCGGAATCAGCGCGGGTATCATCTGCGCCATCAGGCGCGGCAGTTGGATTGACCAGATAGTCACGATACTGGCTAATATTGGCATTGCGGTTCCCATATTCTGGTTGGGCGTGCTGGGCATATATGTTTTTGGACTCAAGCTCGGTTGGTTCACTCTTACGGGTTGGATTTCTCCAACTACTGATCTCTGGGGGAATATTCGCGGTACATTTCTTCCGGTTATCTGCCTGGCAATTCCCGGCATCGCGGTACTGGCCAGGCAAACACGATCGAGCATGCTTGAAGTAATACATCAGGACTATATCCGTACTGCCTGGTCCAAGGGTTTAAGAGAACGGACTATCGTATTCAGACATGCCCTCAAAAACGGCCTCATCCCTGTTATAACTGTGCTGGGATTATACCTTGGAGTCATGGTTGGAGGCTCTGTTCTTGTAGAGAGCGTATTCAACATTCCCGGCATGGGAAGATTACTTGTAGAATCCGCTATGACTAAAGATTTTATCGTTGTTCAGGCATGTGCGCTGATAATTGGTTCGGTTGTTGTCCTGGCTAATCTTTTGGTTGATATTTGTTACGGTTGGCTTGACCAAAGAATCCGATATGAATAGGGTTTTTAATTTATGAAATCAATGATTGATTTTTCTAATAATAACGCACAATCATCTATACCGCCGAAAGTAAGCGAGTCCCGTCGTATCTTCAGGGTGTTGTTCAACCGGTGGGTGGTGATTTTTGGCGCGGTGATAATTGTTTTTGCAATATTGTTAGCGGCATTTGCTCCGTTTTTAGCCCCTTACAGCCCGGTCAAACAAAATCTGAGTGAGGTGTTACAACAGCCTTCCAGAACCCATCTCCTTGGCACCGATTGGCTTGGGCGCGATTTATTGAGCCGACTCATCTACGGAACGCAAATATCACTGGTTGTGGGTGCTCTGGTGGTTATCTTAGCCAGTATTATAGGTATGGCACTTGGTTTAGCGGCCGGATATTTCGGCGGCTGGGTTAATAACATCATTATGAGAATAATGGATACAATGTTATCTTTACCCCCGCTGGTACTGGCGCTTATTATCTCCGCCATTCTGGGTAACGGCTTGAAAAATGTAATTTTATCTCTCGGCATTGCGATGGTTCCGGGATATTGCCGGTTGATGTGCGGCCAAGTAATTACCATTAAAGAAAGCGACCATATACTCGCTGCGCGTTGTATGGGAGCAGGTCATATTCGGATCATGCTTCGCCACCTTTTACCAAATGCATTTCCCCCTTTACTTGTATTGATTACTTTGCACATCGGTACTGCTGTCCTGGCTGAAGCTGGCTTGAGCTATCTGGGCATTGGTATATTACCCCCCACAGCAGCTTGGGGATCCATGGTCAGCCAGGGATATAAATACCTGCTCTCAAATCCAGTGCTTTCCTTTGCTCCTGGAATAGCTATAATTCTGCTGGTATTATCCTTCAACCTGGTCGGCGATGGTTTAAGGGATGCATTAGATCCCAGATTGAGGGGTACAATATAACAAAATAAGAAAAGACAATTGAGTGATACAATAAATCGCGATTACATATTTGACTTTTTGTGGAATTATACCTAAATCCCATGAAGAGTCAGTCAGCACGGTGGTTGGAATAATAAAGGGCGTGATAAGAAGTCTGATTCATTATTTAATATCGAAGGTTACATGTCGGGAGATTTTGAAAAGAGATTAACAGCTTTGGAGGACGCTGAGTAAATAAAAATGCTACCGCAGAAGTCTGTGATTCCGGAGTGAATAGAGGGAAAAAGAAAAGACCGCAGAAACTAGATACGCTTTATCCTTCGGGTTATATCCTATCTTTTCATTTTAATCACCCGGTTACCGGAAAGAAAACATCTGCGAATAATTACAGAAGTTGAATTTGTCACTGTGTATAACACAGTGCACGGGGGGTATATCGAATGTCTAAAAGCAAATACGGTAATTATGTGATCTCAGAACTGAAACTTGCCTCAAAACACTCTCCGCCAAGACAGGGGCCAAATCCTCATGATATCCCAAGTCCAGGCGAAGGCGGGCGCATTCAACTACTCTATCTGGATAATGAGATTGTGAAGAATGCTTTATATTCAGAATGCGTCTGGATAATGCCGGGCGGGGAATTACCCAAGAACACTGGAGGCGCACACACCCACGATTTCGACGAGGTAATTACCTTTATTGGCAATAACGTCGAAGATCCGTATGACCTGGGAGGAGAAATAGAATTTTGGCTGGAAGACGAGCCGCAAATAATTACAAGAAGCTCGATTATCTTTCCCGTTGCGCGCCGCCGCTATTGCGGAGCCGATGCCTCCCGGCCCGCCCCCCACCACCACTACGTCGCATTCGCGCCAGACTTTTATTTTTCGTGAAGGTTCGGTAATCGTTTTGACTGAAGCGTTTTTAGCCATATCTCCCCCTAAAAGTAAAAATTCCAAAAACCTGGAAAGCTCGCCTTGAAAAGCATATCCAACATGCGGGCGTCATGTCAAATGACGAAGCGACAAAAATCACATACGGATGAGGCGTATTCACATAAACTTTAAGAACGGGTGAAGGAGGTTGTTATGCCATTATATTTTTATCGCTGCCGCCATTGCGGCCACAAATTCGAAATGCTCCGCCGAATCAACGATTCCGATAGCCAGGTAGAATGCCCGGAATGCCGGAAGAAAGAGCCGGAGAAAATCGTCACGCCGTTTTACGGCCATAATTTCAGCAGCGCCGGAACCGGCTTCAGATTCGGCTGAGGGGGCTCGTGTTGAAGCAAGTTTGCTTCTAAATGTTTCTGACCGGCTCCGATTTTTCCTCCTTTGTGTAGAGGATGGAACAAGGGGTTGCAATTGGTTGGAGTTCTGGAAAAATCTATCGTCTCCCTTGTCAAAGGGAGACGGAGTAGGATTTGGTAATGCAAATGTTAAGAAAAATGGCGCTGCTGGATTTTTCTAAGTGCCGCCCGGAAGATTGCGCGGGCGGTGTTTGCGCCGCGGCTAAAGTTTGCTCCTCAAGGCGGTTAAAGCAGGAACAGCCTTACACAGCGCCCCTGCCGGAACCGTCCGCCTGCCGCGCCTGCGGAGAATGCGTGCGCGCCTGCCCGCGTAAGGCGATTAAGATAGTCAGCGGTTAGTTGTCTGTGTGGTTGTTGGGGTGCTAGAACCTTTCAATAAACTCAAAATCAGCTTGATAACGCGCACCAGTATCCCTATGCTCATCCCTATGGTGATGAACACCAGGATGACGATAACCCCGATGTGCGTACCGGAAGCGGCGGCGGCATTAGGGATGACGTAGAAATCGAAGGGAAAGACGGAAAGCAGTGTTATCACCGCGGCCAGCCCGAAGGCGTCCATGATTATCCGGATAATATCGCGTAACGCCTTATTATCAAAGAAGATAAGGAGAAAATTACCGATGATGGCCGCTATTAAAGCGGCTGTCAATACCGGCAGCCACAGTCTGATTTCGTTCGTGAAGAATGGGTATCTTTCCCAGGTTACGATGCCGCCGAAGGTATCGGCGTGGTAATAGGCGATGAACTGGTGGCAGAAATTGAAAACAACCAGCAAAGCTATGCACCACGCGATTACGAAGGCCGCGCCGGTTATCCTCCCCGCCCGCCTCCTTTCAAAAAAATCATCAACCTTTTGCTCGATTTTCTTTTCCAGATCTTCTGTGCGCGCCGCTGGTTTGGTTTCTTGCCCCGCCGTTGGTTTTTCGGCAGCGGCAGGCGGTTCCTGCGGACTAACTATCGTGCCGGAACCGGATACTATCATCTCGGCGATGTCACCGGCTACCGCCAGTTTATAGTATTCGCCCTGGTAAGCCTTGACCATCAGGATTATCCATAATATAAATCCCAATATTCCTATCAAGGTTGGAAATATATTGCCGACCACAGGTATCCAGCCGACAAGGCCGCTGATGATGAAAAGCGACCCGAAGGTAACGATAGACTGCGCGGCGTGAAAGCGCACCCACTGGTTTTTTCGCTCCAGGATGATAAAGATGATGCCTGTAACCCATACTCCCAGGTAGCATAATAGCCCGGCCACGTTAGGCGTCAGGCTGGTAGTGGCATCAGCGGATGGTTTTCGTTTCTCCCTCTCCAGTTGCTCGCGGGCCTCGATGCGCGCTTTTTCTTCTTCGTAGATTTTTCTGCGTTCTTCGGGTGTCAGTTCCATACGCGTTATCCTCCTGTCAGGGAAGAGTTAGTGGAGAGTCTACGGCATGATTATACACCAGAGAGGGGCGGGGGTAAAAATAAAAGGGCGGGTCTGCAAGACCCGCCCGGGAATTATGGATAACTTATCCGGTCGAAAGTGTTTCGGCAGAAAGTGTTTCAGCTGTTAATGTTTTGGCCGAATGATATTCGGCAGTGGCTGCTGCCTGATGCGGTTGATCAGGATATTAGCGATAATAGGATCGAACTGCGTGCCGCTATACCAGACCAGTTCTTCCATGGCGTCATGGATGGACATAGCGCGGCGGTAAGGACGGTCGGAAATCATTGCCTGGTAAGCATCGGCGACAGCGATAACCCTGGAGCCCACCGGGATATCTTTGCCGCGGATTTTCTGGTCGAGACCGGAACCGTCATAGCGGTCATGGTGGTGGGATATAATATCGACTACTTTTTCATTGACGAACGGTTTGACAAGGTTGGGGCCGACCACTGCATGGGTCATGATATGGCGGTATTCGCTGGAGGTAAGCTCGCCGGGCTTGTTCAGAATATTTGGGTCGACGGCTATTCTGCCGACGTCGTGAAGCAGGGCGGCCCAGCGCAGATCGTCCAGTTCTTCCGGAGTGAAATTCATCTGTTTGCCTATGGTCAGCGCTATCTCGGAAACCGCCTGTGAATGTCCTTTTATGAAGATATCCAGCGATTCCAGTGTATTAATCAGCGATTCCACGGTGCCGAGAAAAAACTTCCTGGATTCAGTCGGTTTGCCGTTATTCTTGCCCATGTCCTGGAGGTAATGTTGTATCTCCAGCGCCACTCTCCGCTTGTCCAGCGTGCCGTTGACGCTCTGGAGAACCTGTTCGAATTTAAACGGCTTGTTAATATAATCCTGGGCGCCGTCCTTGATGCATTTGGCGATTACTTTATTATCGCTGATGCCGCTGGCCATGATGACGGCTGTTTCCGGGAAATTGGAGGTAATATCCGGTAAAATTTCGCTGCCCTGCCTGCCCGGCATGTTGATGTCCATGATTACGAGGTCGGATGGTTTCTCTTTTAATTTGGCTAAGGCCTCTTCGCCGTCCTCGGCCTCATCGCAGACATAGCCGCGCATTGCCAGACCCTTATTTAATATTCCCCTGATAGCCTCTTCGTCATCAACGAGCAGTATGCTTTCTTTTGGAATGGTCATGGCCTACCTCCCCGGAGTTATATTTGTAACGCTTCTTCATTTTAAGAGGCAGGCGCTAAACAAGACATTAATTTCGGTTGATGGGGCATAAATAAATAGTAAAAATTTCACACCTTTATAATTATTTAACATTTTTCTACTATCCTATTATCGGAATGCCTGCCCGGTACTGGCTAACTGATATCTATCGAGGCTGGCAATCCATAGTGAGATTAAATCATGAGGGTGAGAACATGGAAATTTCTTTATTGATTATGGTTTTATTTTGGGGTATAGTCTTCGGTTTTATTATCTGGCTGGTTTTCAGGCTGACCAGGCAAAACGCGCCGGCGAATAGCGGACAACGGAATCTGCTCGATATTGCCCGCGAACGCTATGTGCGGGGAGAAATAAATAAAAATCAGTTCGAGCAACTTAAGAAAGACCTGGCTTGATTTATCCTCAGCGCCAAATCCGTAACCCTGAACAGGGGGATTCAGACAATGGAATTTGGAGTTTTCCTCTTTACCCCTTTTTTAAGTATTTCTCCGGGTCAGCCTGGAATTTATCGCGGCAGGACAACGCGCAAAAGTAGTATGCCTTGCCTTTATAATCCAGCTTGGCGGCGGCGGTCTTCGGGTCTATTTCCATCCCGCATACGAGGTCTTTAACAGTAGCCATTTCAGTCTCCTCTGTCGCTTTTCTTTCACTTATTTCTACACGCGGTTCCACTTTAAAGGTCGAAGGTACTTCCAGCGGGGCGGATTTAAATCCGCGCAGGCGGTTGGCGTTAGAGACCACGGATATTGAACTCATAGCCATGGCCGCGGCGCCTATCATCGGGCTTAAAAGTATGCCGAAGGCGGGGTAAAGCGCTCCTGCGGCGATGGGAATGCCGATGATGTTATAGATAAAAGCCCAGGTCAGGTTCTGGCGGATATTTCTCATAGTGGCGCGGCTCAGACTGATTGCGGTGACCACGCCCTTAAGCTCGCCGGAGATAAGGGTAATATCTGATGATTCGATGGCCACATCCGTCCCTGTGCCGATGGCAATGCCGATATCGGCCTGCGCCAGCGCCGGGGCATCGTTGATACCGTCACCGACCATGCCGACCAGCTTGCCTTCTCCCTGGAGCCGCTTTACCTCCAGCGCTTTATCCTGCGGCAGTACCTCGGCCAGTACCCGCTCGATGCCCACCTGCCGGGCGATGGCGGCGGCGGTATAGCGGTTATCGCCGGTAATCATCACTACCTCTATGCCCAGCCGCTTTAGAGCGGCGATGGCGGCAGCCGAACCTTCCTTGACCGTATCCGCTACTGCGATAACGCCTGCCGGACGTCCGTCCACTGCAATATATACGGCGGTTTTGCCGTCGGCGGCCAGCGGCTCGGCCAGCTTTTCAAGCCCGCCAGTTTCATATCCGGCATCATTCAGCAGACGGCGCGTGCCGGCCAGCACCCTGCGTCCGTCAACCGTTACCTTGATGCCCTGTCCGGTAACAGAATCGAATTCTCCGGGCTCTACCAGCTTTAAGCCTCTATCCAGTGCGCCCCCGGTTATCGCCTGCGCCAGCGGGTGCTCCGAAGATCGTTCCGCCGAGGCGGTAACCTGTAAAATATCATCGGCGCTGAAGCCGTCCAGCGGTACGATGTCTGTCAGCGACGGTTTGCCTTTGGTGATGGTTCCGGTCTTGTCCAGCACCAGCGTTTGCAGCTTGTGGGCTATCTCCAGGGCGGCGGCGGAGCGGATGAGGATGCCGTTCTGCGCGCCTTTGCCCGTGCCTACCATGATGGAAAGCGGCGTGGCCAGTCCCAGTGCGCACGGGCAGGCGATAATCAGCACCGCTACCGCGTTCACCAGGGCGAATATCAAGGCGGGCTCCGGCCCGAAATTGAACCAGATAAGAAAGGTTATGATCGCGATAAAGATGACCCCCGGCACGAAACGGCTGGCAACGAGGTCGGCAAGGCGTTGGATAGGCGCTTTGGAGGCCTGCGCCTGTTCCACCAGCTGGATTATCTGCGCAAGCATGGTATCGGAGCCGACCTTCGTGGCTTTGAAGCGGAAGGCGCCTGTCTGGTTGATGGTGGCGCCGATGACCGTATCGCCTTGGCTTTTGGTAACAGGCAGGCTTTCTCCGGTGACCATAGATTCATCGATGGTCGAGCGTCCTTCGGTAATTTCACCGTCCACCGGGACTTTCTCTCCGGGGCGCACGATAACGATATCATTCGCGATGACTTCTTCTATGGGGATGTCTTTTTCTTGCCCGCCGCGGACAACACGCGCGGTCCTTGCCTGCAGCCCGACGAGCTGACGGATGGCTTCACCGGTGCCGCCCTTGGCGATGGCTTCAATAAGGCGTCCGAGAATGATTAATGTAATAATGACCCCCACCGCTTCAAAGTACACCGACCGCAGGCTTTCCGGAAGCAGCCCCGGCGCTACCGTCACTACCAGGCTGTAGCCGTATGCCGCTATGGTGCCCACGGTTATCAGCGTGTTCATGTCGGCGGTGCGGTGACTTAAAGTCAACCAGCCGGTACGGTGTATCGGCCAGCCGCTGTAGAACATGACCGGCGTGATGAGTACAAGATGGAACCAGTGATTCATCATGATATCCGGCACCCACGCGGCGTGGAAAAGTTCATGCGCCATCATGGCGACGACAACCGGCAGCGAAAGTACTGCCCCGATGATGAGCCTCCGGGTAAGGTCCTTGCGTTCGGCGGACTGGTTTACCGCTTCCTGCGCCTGGCTCTCGGCGGTCACTGTCCGGCTGCGCCGGCGTACGCGGTAGCCCGCGCTTTCAATGGCTTTCTGTATTTGTTCCGGTGAAATAAGGGCAGGGTCATAAACCACTGTGACGCGGTCGTTGCCGACATTAACCTTGACATCAGCTACGCCGGGGAGATATGAAATGCCTTTTTCAATATTGACCGCGCAGGAGGCGCAGGTAACACCCCCGGCGATGGTAAATTCAGCTTTTTCCGCCTTGCCGGAAGGCTGGGGGTGAGGTGCGGTGGGTTCCGCCGCTGTGGAGGCTTCTTCGACGATAATGGTGCCGTGGAGCATATTCATGCCGCACGCAAAGCCGAATTTTCCGACTTTATCCGGCGTAAATTCAAGTGTGGTCTTGGCGTAAGGTGCCAGGTCTTTGCTTACCTGGAAATCCGGGAAAACAACTTTGGCACTGCATTCGCCGGCTTCTTTCCGGTCGAAGATTATCTTCAGCGGCACGCCCTTGCGTACGCGTATCGTATCCGGTGAATAGCCGCCTTTGACTGTAATTACTATTTCCTGAAAACCCCCGGTAATGCGGCTGGAACGGGCTTTCCGCGGGCTGAAGAAAAACCATGCCAGGAAACCGATTGTTGCCAGTCCGGCTAATGTTACGGCGATATTTGTTAAAGCCAAGAATGACTCTCCAGTCTTAAAATAACAGGACAGCATGCATCAGGCAAGGCTAACAGAGCATACTGATATTTATATTGTAACAGCGTGAGATTGAAAAGTCATAAAACACGGAGGGAAATAGTTACAAATCTATGACATAATACCGGCTGCAATCGGATGAAAGGTTGGAGTGAGAGGCTAAATTTTAACGCTCATAAAGGGGAGAAGCTGTATGCCTACCCTGGGCTTGATTTCAAACTTCATGCCCGGTTGTCCCCAGCGCTCTGCTCCGGCAAGACGTTTGACCTCCATCATTTTTATATTGCGGATGTCGATCTTACCGGTCTCTATCATGGAATCCTGGTTTTTCAGGCGTATGTAATAGTCGCTCATCGTAAAAGCACGTTGCAATGACTTGTTTTCAAAGGCGCTTGTATCCAGCGCGATAACAATAGTGCGGTTTTTATCGCACATCTCTTTGCAGGATTGCAGGAAGTCCACTTTAACGACGGGGTTGACCCTGGTCAGGTAAACCGAAGGTGAATCGATGACAATCAGCCTGAAGTGCGGCGGGAGCCCCTGGATGTGGGTGAGGATTAGTTTTAAAGACTTTTCCGGTTCTCTCACAACGGTCTTGGAATATATTTTAAAGACCCGGAGACGGTCCTCCGCCCGTTCATCTGCTGTGTCCATCGACAGGGAGTTCATTTGCACGGTCAGTCCATCGGTGTTGAACTCGGATGAGTAGTAGGCAACAGAAGTCCTCTGGGTATTCAGGATACCGAAAACGATATGCTGGCACAATACGCTTTTCCCGGTTTTCGGTTCGCCCTCGATGACTACGAAAGAGCCTTCTTTAAGCCCGCCGCCTAAAGCCTCCGCGATATCTTTGATACCGGAGGCGCCGGGGTCATTTGTAGTGGTTATGCCTAACATACCTTATCAATCCTCTATTTAATTATCTCCAGTTTACGCTGCTGCATGTAAAAAGCGTATAAATACCCGGCTTGGCGGCATAAACGTTCTGTAAAACATGCGGTATCATTGAAAATAAAAGTAATAAATGTTAATTACAGCTGTGCTTTTTCTGCAAAATACATGCTACAATAGGGCAGAATACAGTAACACTCCGGGGGGTGTTTTTGTGGAAGGCCTGGGTATCGGGCTCGACCTGCTTGTCGTGCTGGTCACCGCTATTGCCGGCGGATTGCTGGCGCGCTTTTTACATTTACCCGTCACCCTTGGTTACCTGGCGGGCGGCGTTGCATTCGGGCCTCACGGTTTAGGTATCGTCCATGAAACCGAGTCAATTAATTCCATGGCTGAAATGGGCGTCATTCTTTTGCTATTTGCCATCGGCCTGGAACTGTCCATCAAAGAAAAACCAGGTAATTCTAGAATCTATCTATTATTGAAAAGAGTGATTATGAAAAATTTTTTATTCATCGTATTAGCTATTATTGCACTTTCAAGTCTATGCTTAGTCGCTTGCAGCGAAGAAACTAAGACGACATCTCCGGCGACCACCACGGCGGTGGTAACAACTACTGCGAAAACAACCGCGCCGACAACTGCTGTAAAAACAACCGTTAACCCGGATGCCGCCAAATACGGAGGCATATATAAACGGTCTATGGCTGCAGGGCCGACAAGACCCATCGGATATCCGGCAGAAGGTAATAATGACTCATGGCTCTGGGCTTGCCCCGTTTTAGACAGGCTAATAAGAGTTGACCGAACAGGAAATATCGTACCGGAGCTGGCGGTCTCCTGGACACCATCGGCCGATGGCAAAACAATACTCATCGGATTAAGAAAAGGTGTCAAGTTCCATGACGGTTCCGATTTTAATGCCGCAGTGTGCAAGTGGAACCTGGACCTGCAAATCGCGGCGAAAACCACGACTGAATGGCTTTCGGTAGACGTAGTCGATGACTATACCATACGCATTAACGTTGCTCAATATAAGAACACCACGCTTGTCAATCTGTCAAATGGGGTAACAGAACAGATATCGAAAGCATCCTTTGATAAAAACGGCGCGGAATGGGCTAAATGGAACCCTGTGGGTACAGGACCTTTCATTTTCGTTTCTTATGAGCGAGATGCAAAGATGGTGTTTAAGAGAAACCCCAATTACTGGGAACCAGGCAAGCCTTATCTTGACGGTCTTGAAATAAGTGTTATCGCTGACGCAACAGTGCGCAAACTCGCATTTCAGAAAGGCGATCTCCAGCGTTTATCAACTTCGGGTATCACTGCCCAAGAAATGCAAAAAGCAGGTTATGAAATGGTAACCGAACCGGGTGGGACCTATTCTCTGATCCCGGACAGCAAGAAAAGTGCTTCCCCCTGGGCCAATATTAATGTACGGCTTGCTGCCTCATACGCCATTGACCGCGAGGCTCTGGCTAAAGCCCTGGGTTATGGTTTCGTCCAGCCCGCGTACCAGGTTTACCCCGGTTTCGCACAGACAGCTATCCCAAACCTCGACAAGCACATTTATAGCCAAACCAAGGCTAAGGCGCTGCTCACAGAGGCAGGTTACCCCAATGGCTTCAAAACCATGATGCATCCTTTCTCGATAATCCCGACAGATTATTCCACCGCAGTAGCCGGTATGCTTCGCGAAGTGGGAATTAATGTCGAGGTTGACAAACCGACCGCGGCCAAGTATGCAGAATATATTTTCAGCGGCTGGTCCGACGGCCTTCTGAACCCTGCTTTAAACAGCTTTTCAAATTTTGCCAGCATGAGTGACTACTGGCTCGGCCTCCAGTTCCTAAGTGTTAAACTGCCCACCGGATTCAAAGAGGGACTTGAGGCGGCGCAATTTTCGAAAGTGCCCGACCCGAAGCTGATCCAGGCCGCAATCAGGGTTATGTACGATGATGTCATGGTTATACCTTATGTAGAAGAAAGCCGTATTGTTTTCCTCCAGAAAGGGGTCCATGATCCGGGCACCCTGACCTTTTCTCTGATGCAATATATTGACAAAGAGGTTTGGCTGGAGCCAAGCGCCCGTTAGCTATAAAGGAATCAATTAACTAATTTATTGGGCCATCCCGGCAGGGATATCGAGGTTTTTGTATGTTCTTTACTTGTCGGGATAGGCCCAACTCCCAACCGGAGTCCCGGTCAACCCATCAGCAAGGGCATTGACGTGGATATCAAATGGGCCAGAGGCGTCCTGACTGAATTTGTAGCCCGAAAATGTGATGAAGCCATGGCAGCCTGCCGTAAAATGCTTGAATTTTTCAACGATCTGCCGGTACTTGAAAAAAAGTAAAAATGAGCTTGAAACAGATTAGCGCCTCATAATCGCAAGCACAGGCTAATGGGAAAAGTTCGTGCTTAATAATCCGGTGTAAATCGGGCTGTTGCGATGCTCGATTTTTACTGCAGCTTAGTCTCCCCGATAATTTCGGCGCGGGACCCCATGGTAAAATTTACGTATTTGCCCGAACTGATATCAAGCCCGAATGTTTTGCCGTTCGACCTCATTTCTTTTAAGTCGATCAATACTACTCCAAAAGTCGGCATTATCTTCTCTCGCCAGGAAAAAAGGTAGATATTCGGGGCTATGTTAAAACAGTCGCAGATTTCGGTATCGGCCAGTCCTTTTTCAACACCCGCTAGGCAATGCCATGTGAATAACCGGTCATTAAGATAAATATGTTCGTAGACATGGTTGAAACTATAAGTATATTTTATCCTCTTTCCAACGAGGTCTGAAGTTCTCCGGAGGGGCTTTACCGACCTATCTGGTGAGGAAGAATTAATAATTGCATGTAGTATTTCAATCCTAATCGTACTCAGGTCGATGCCCCTATCCAATCTGTCTACCAGACTTCGACCGGCGTATTCCCGGTCTGGAGCCGTAGCGATAAGAACCGTGGCTTCCCCTGTACCTAGATTTAAAGCCATCGAGACAGATGTGTCGGGCCGGGTTTTCCTGACAAAATCCACAAAATAAATATCGGGTGCTATACAAATCGCTTCATATTTCTCAGCTTCGGACCGCCCTTTTTCGGGGCCTTCGAGAACCTTCCAGGTGAGGGATTTTACATCATGGAATGAATATTTTATAGTCCCTTTCCCAACATTGAAATAAAGCCCGATTTCTTTTCCGACAAGCTCGCTGCTGGACGGCAGCTTGAAGCCATCCATTCCTTTCCCCCAATCCCCCAGGTCTATCCAGTTCCTGGCCCTTGTCTTTTTCATATTGCACTGACCTTTGCACGTATCATTTTATCTTTATCCTGCCGATGTTGTATTAATATTATCCGTAAGGATTTAATACTATCAATAGCTTTTTTCAACTATTATCCGGATCCAGGTTTATTATTCGATTAGAACCATAACCCAAAAAAGCTATTGATAAATAGAATAACCTGGAATATATTAATCATGTTTGTTGCGTTATTAAAGACGCATTATGATGATAATAACGAGTTTAAGCCTTGTAAATGAATCCGGGAATATAGCTGACGCCAGAATCATAGCATAAATGAAATTATATTAAGGATGACTGAGGAGGTAACAATTAAAAATGAATAAGCCATTTCCCCCGGAGATAACTTATGAAGACGGTGTACCCCTGGCACCTAATATCGCTCCGGTCATAGTAATATGCGGATCGGATTATGATATGGGCTATTAATATGCCAGACAAATACATCAGATATTCGGCCTCTGGGCACTGGAAAGGCTCAAACGCAAATTCAACAAGGCCGAAATCGGCATCTTGCAGGCTTATCGCGCACAACTGGAGAAGCATACCCCTGAATTTTTGGATATGTTCCGGGGAGTAGCCGCCGGAGCCGCCGATTCCGGCGTCGCTTTAACGCATGATGAAGTAATGGCTGACGATTGCATGTCTTTTCATATTCCGCCGGTATACCGGGGACTGGGACGGCAGGAGAGCCAGACAATTAACCAACCCCATAACGGATGCAGCGGTTTTGCCGCCTGGGGCAGCGCCACCAAAGACGGACGCGTAATCTGCGGCGCTTCCGGGGACCATCCTCTTGCGCATGAATTCCTCATCGCGGCGCTTCCGGATACAGGCAACAGCTACATTACCCGGATGGGTGTACCCAGTTTCAGCATCCATCCCGCGATGAATAACAAAGGCCTGGCTTATGTACACCACGGCGCCGGCAGTGCCGGCAAAGAAAGTTCGGAACAGGGTATCTCCGGAACCTTGCTGGTAAGACATACATTGCGGTTCACCGCCAACGCCGATGAAGCCTTGGCAATGCAGTTGTCCTATCCTTCCGGCAGCCAGGCCGCCGGGCTTTGGGTGGATGGGAACAATAATGCCTTCGTTCTCGAATGCCGGAATCCACAAACCGTCAGGAAAGCCGGAGACTACGGCGAACGGGATTTCCTCTACGCCACCAACAACTCCCTTGTCCCCGAGCTGAAACCTTATCTGAATAACCGGTTCGGCTGGGACCTACTTTACGTTCCTCACGGGGGCTGGAACCTTGACGATATGAACTCGGTACGGAGGAATCTGTGCATTTGGAATGCGCTCCATAACTACCACGGCAAGATAGACCTGGACTTCGTCAAGATGTTGTGGCGTTTCCCCAGCGAACCGCCGGCTTATCCTACGCTGGAAGAGGCGGATATTGCGCTCTACCGGACCAAAGGACTCGGTTGGGATACGCACATCGGTAACCTGGGCAACGGCATGGTAGGCTTGATGTTGCCGGACAACGGCGATAATGGATTATACTGCGCCTGTGTCGGGCCTGCCGCCAGACAAGCCGAACCACTGACTGCAGATTGGCATTATTACCATATCGCAGCCACGCATACCTTCTTCGAACTTCAGCTCGCTTCCAGACCAGACGATATCGTTAGAGCCGCCAAGAAACGCTCTCAGTACGACTTGTATTATGCCAATAAAGAACTGCGCAAGCTGACCTGCTGGGATGTCCCTTACACGCCGCTGGATACAATATTCAACAGGGCAGCCGCCGAAAATCAAAAGGGCGATTATTATCTGGGTATCGCTCAAAAAACCAAAAGCAATGAATCGATGTGTAATTATGCGAAGGCACTCAGAGGCTTTACCAGATGTCAGGCCTATGCCAGGCAGGTATACGAGTCTTTGGTTCCCCCGGCATGTAAACCTGCTGACCTTGGGCTAGGGGAGTGGTTTGGCGGTTGGGGACAATGGGAGAGCTATCCGCCTGTCTCAAAGTAAGGATACTTTTTTCGAGACATCGCTTGTGAAATAGGTTTGCCATTAAAGAGTCTCCTTTTCGCGGGCTTCTTTATTTTGAGCATTCTTACTTAGAGTGATAAATTAGTAGGACAACCGCATCAACAGACGGGCTAGATTTTTATTCGGGACTGGGAAATTCGTCTTGCCGTTTTTTGCTACTTGCTTAACAGAAGACTAGAAGCTGAAAAGATATAATATTGTCCTGTTTATCTACCCTGGCTCTTTCAAATCCATTTCAGGATAACCCATTATTTCCAGGTCTCCAAATAGCTGTTATGAGCTATTGACCGTGCCTGCTCATCAACGTACATTTATATATAAGTTTATAAAATATTAAGCGCTAATGAAACGAAATATTTATTTCCTGTTTCAGTGCTGGTATTTTTAGGCTGGAGGTGTCAATGGCAAAATTAAAATACGCTAAAAATATCGTTACTGATACTTATCGGCCCGAGAGTATGAATCCGGAAGCGATAAAAAAGCTGGAAGAGTGGAACCACCTGATTCTATGGATGGATGAGAGGGTGGTTCCCGGTTCTTTCCAGATGAACTGCTGCTGGTATGTTAAAGTCCCGGAAAAACAGACATATTTTCAACATAAACACGATGTCCCGGAAATCATCGGTTTATTCGGAAGTGATTACGATAATCCCCATGATATGTGCGGCGAGGTTGAATTCTGGATGGAAGAGGAAAAGCACATTATCAACAAAAGTTGCATGATATTCGTGCCCGCTGGCGTCAAACACTGCCCTCTCTACATCAAACGGGTAGACAGGCCGATTTTCCATTACACCGTTGTGACCAGTCCCCTGTATTCGATGTCTAAATAAAAGGAATATTACTGGAACCAGAAAGTTACGATCACTTGAATTTTAGGAGTAGTGGCTAATGACAAAACGGATGGAATCCAAATGGCAGCAAATGAATCCCGATTTAGTGATGTTCAACGGTAATGTTGTCACCGTTGATAGTGATTTTTCTATCGTGGAAGCAGTTGCGGTTAAAGATACGAAGATCGTGGGTGTGGGATCCAACACCGACATGAAAAAACTGGCTGGGAATAACACCCGATTACTTGATTTAAAAGGGGCAACAGTGTTGCCAGGCATCAATGACGCCCATTGCCATCTCAACGGTTTCGGGTTAGAGCGGCCGCCCATGCAACTCGACCTCCATTATCCTGTTATTAAATCCATAGCGGATATTAAGGCGGCCACTGCTGTTAAAGTCGCTGAGGTAAAGCCGGGCAAATGGATTTCGGGCTGGGGTTGGGACAGGGGATTTTTGGCGGAAAGTAAAGGTAGTCCGGATATCTGGCCTACCCGCCATGACCTTGACCCTGTCAGCCCTGTTAATCCGGTCATGCTTACGGAGTTTTCCGGCCATGTCCTGCTGGTTAACAGTAAAACTCTGGAACTGGCGGGAATAAACAGGGATACGCCGCCACCTCCGCAGGGATTTATCCAGAAAGATGACAAAGGCGAGCCGACCGGCATCTTGTTCGAGATGACCTTCCCGATACGGGCCATCATGCCTCCGCCGACCGAGGCGGAACGTAAAGCCGGTATCCTCAATGCCATGGCGGAACTCAATTCCCTGGGAATAACCTGCGTTACCGAACCCGGCCTGGACCCCGAAGTAATCAGGATTTATACCGATCTTTATAATCAAGGGAAATTCACCCTCAGGGTGAACTGCATGGTAAGAGGCGGCCCTTCTCTAGCGACCGTTAAACAATCTGTTGATAGCGTGGGGACGACCACGGGTTTCGGAAATGAATGGCTGAGAATATCCGGGCTCAAACTCCTTGCCGACGGTATTCCGCCTTCCAAGACCGCTTTCATGTACGAAGATTATATCGGCGGGGGCCACGGTCAACTATTGGTGGAAGGTAATAATGATGAAGATCGGTACAGCATGCTCATCAGTATGATTAAATATGCCAGCGCACGGGGCTTCCAGGTTGGCATTCACGTCACCGGCGACCGGGCTATTGACGCCTGCGTTGACGGATATATTGCGGCTTTAAAAGAACGTCCTTGGGACGCCCGGCATTATATTATTCATACCGATTACGCTACTCCAGAGTGTATCGAACGTATGGCCAGTAACAATATTGGTGCTAATGTACAATCTGCTATTAAATGGACCATCGGCAACTTGATGGTCAGTATTACCGGTGAAAAAAGAGCAGCATATCACTGGCCGCTAAAAACGCTATTCGATAAAGGCGTTATTGTCACCAATAGTTCGGATGCCTCTGTAACATATCCTGACTGGCGACAGGGTGTAGAGTCCGCCGTGTTAAGAAAAGACAAAGCTACCGGTAATGTTCTCGGGGCCGAGCAATGTCTCAATGTAGAACAGGCTATCCGATCTTATACTATTAACGGCGCCTGGCAGGACCATCAGGAACACATCAGAGGATCAATCGAAGTTGGCAAACTGGCTGATTTTACAGTGATAGGTGAAGATATTTTAACAATTAATCCTGATAAAATCCATGAAATACCTATATTGTATACGATAGTCGGTGGCAAAATTGTTTACAAGAATCCAATAATATAACCTTGATCCTGAAACGATATTAACATATTACCGATAAAAACTTCCCGTAGAAGCTGGTTGAAAGCTGATTGACAAGTGGATGATGAAGTCATTTGTTATGGTTAGGCATCGTAACGGAAGGAGGTGCATGGAATACGAGTGGAGGATATGATAAGTCTTTGGTCATAGTTGCTCGTTAATGCAGGAGGGAAAAATGAAAAAACCTTGATCCTATTCTTAGCATTCATTATAATACTCGGTGTCCTGCTGGGGGCTTGTAGTGATGAGACGACCACTCCGGCTACCACCACGTCAACCATCGCGGCGACCAAGACAACAACTACCGGACCGTCAGTCTCGCCGACCACGGCCACCACCAAGCCATCCACCCCATCTTCAAATCGTATTACGATATTAATGTAAAGTCCGTACCATGCTATAATAAAATATATATTTGATTATTATCTAATCATATTTTGGAGATTATAGCATGAAACTGGTAAACAATCTATTTTTCTACCCGGAACGCGGTGAACTCGACTGCAATACCTATGTTTTTACCGGCAGGCCCGGTATCATCATCGATCCCGGCAATCCGGCTTACCTGGCCTCGCGGGTAGCGGATATGCGCTCAGACGGCATCGAACCGGAAGACATCGGTTTTATCGTCAATACTCACCTTCACATCGACCACAGCGCGGCCAACAAGGACTTTAAAGAATTATCCGGCGCGAAAATAGCTTTGCACTCCATCCAGCAGGCTAACTATCGTTCCGTCGTCATTGACGGCGCCCGGATGTTCGGGCTGGAGCCGCCGGAATTCAAAGAAGATATCCTGATTGAAGACAGCGTTTTAAAAGCCGGAGATACAGAACTGGAGTTGATTTTAGCCCCGGGGCACTCGCCGGAATGCGTTTGCTTTTACCACCGTCCGCTAAAAGTCCTTGTCTGCGGTGATGTACTGTTCGAGATGAATACCGGACGTGTCGATCTGCCCGGCGGTAACGGCGATGATTTGAAAAAATCCATCGAGGCGCTGTCACGCCTGGAAATCGGATATCTGCTGCCCGGTCACATGGGACCGGTAATTGGCGCCGCTAAGGTAACGGCCAACTTTGATTTTATCAGAAAACAGGTGTTTCCTTGGTTATAAACGACTTGACGGCGGATACCTATGAGATTGGTCCTATCCGCCCGCCGAGCGAAGCTTATTCGTTACTTGTTCGTGTTACCCGGAACTGCCCCTGGAACCGCTGCAAGTTCTGTCCCATCTATAAAGGTACGAAATTCCAGCTCAGACCGGTTGATGAGGTCAAGAGCGATATAACCGCAGCCAGACAAATATACGATAGTATTGTTCAACTGGCCGGGAAAACCGGCGGCGCGGATAATATCCGGGCGGCCGCAGCGCAGGTGCTTGAAAGCTCCCCGGATGGTGCCTCACGCAACGTAGCTCTCTGGATGTGTGCCGGTGGCGAACAGGCTTTTTTACAGGATGCCAACACGTTGATTACCAAAACGGGGGATCTTATCGAGATTATGCGTTTTCTCAAAGAGACCTTTCCCGGAATTAACCGTATCACCACTTATGCCCGCTCCAAAACCGCGGCGCAGAAAAAACCGGAAGAATTGGCGGCGCTAAAGGAAGCCGGTTTATCCCGGATTCACATGGGATTGGAATCGGGCTGTGACGAGGTTCTCCGTTTCCTGGACAAGGGCGTTACCGCCACCGAACACATCGCCGGGGGCAGGAATGTGGTGGCCTCAGGTATATCCCTGTGCGAATACGTTATGCCGGGCGCCGGGGGAAAAAGACTGTGGCGGGAACACGCGCTGGAGACCTCGCGCGTACTCAATGAAATTAACCCGGATTTTATCCGTTTCAGGACTTTAACGGTGCAGCCGAGGATGCTGCTGCACGCGGATGTTGCATGCGGCGCTTTTATCAGGTCCAATGACGAGGAGATGGTGGAGGAGATTAAATTATTGATTGAGAACCTGGAATGTACGTCGCAGGTAGTCAGCGACCATATGATAAATCTTCTGCCGGAAATTGAAGGCAAGCTCCCGGTAGATAAGGAAAAGATGCTGGCGGTAATCGGTAGTTTCCAGGCGCTGCCCCTGCAAGAAAGAAACAATTATAAGCTCGGCCGCCGGCTTGGTTTTTATAATAGTCTCGAAGGCTTGAATAACCCCGTTCTGTACCGGCAGGTCGCCGAAGTAATTGAAAGGCTTGTTAAAAACGGACAGGATGTCGGCGATGAACTGCTTTTCAGCCTGATGGAGAGGTACGTCTGAGATGCCGGGTATTGAATTTGAAATAGGGGAACTATTAAAGCGCAAAGGCCTGACCCTGGGCGCGGTGGAATCCGCTACCGGCGGGCTGATAGCCCACATGGTCACAGGCGTCCCCGGCAGCTCTGATTACTTTAAAGGTTCGGTTGTTTCTTACAGCAACGAGGTTAAAACGGGTGTTATCGGCGTTAAAGCCGCAACGCTGAAGCAATACGGTGCGGTGAGCGCTCAAGTCGCCGGGGAGATGGCGGCGGGCGGGAAAAAACTGTTAAATGTTGATATTTGTATCGCTGATACAGGTATTGCCGGTCCGGGAGGCGCAACTCCGGGCAAGCCGGTAGGGCTTTTCTATCTCGGTTTAGCGCACAAGGACGGCGTTTTCAGCCGCAAACATGAGTTTCTCGGAGACCGCGCGCAGAATATCAAAAGCGCCGCACAGGCTGTTCTGGAATGGTTGATGGAGTATTTAGATACTATTTAGATATCGAATTCATCTCGTAAAGCCATGAAAACCTTTGAATTCTTGTCCAGATTCGCTTGGCCGAATTGTCCAGCCATGTGCAAAGTGAACCTGAACCGTTTACTTTGCTGACAAGCTTCTTTTATTAATGGGAAGAATTCATCAAAATGATATTCAAGCAAATGCTCAAGTAAACAAGTTGCAATGGCGGTTCTTAGGTCCTTGCTTGGATGTTTACCCCATTTTTTAATAAAATTCCAGACATAACCAGGATAAGATGGAATATATTCTCCTATTTCTATTATTGCCTGCCATCTGGGGTCCAATTCATTATCGGGAGCCGGTACTCCTGGCAATAGCTTTTCAGCCTTTTCAATTACCTGCTCTATTTTTAGTTTATTGAGTTTCTTCTGAACAAACATTTTAAATCTAATTATCTGGATAAACTACTTCTCTCCATCAACCTTCACCCATATTTCCCGGCGTCGCGGCCCGTCGAACTCGCAGAAAAAGATGCCCTGCCATGTCCCCAGCGCCGGCTCGCCGTATTCGATGAATACCGTCTTTGATTCGCCGATGATGCTTGCCTTGATATGTGCCGTGGAATTACCTTCGGAATGCCGGTAATTGCCGCGCTGCGGTACCATCAAATCCAGATGCGCCGCGATGTCCTCCACCACGTCCGGATCGGCATGTTCGTTAATCATAACCGCGGCAGTGGTATGCGGTACGTAGATATAGCATATGCCGCTGATAACGCCGCTATCCGCAATGATATCCCTTACTTTCCCGGTTATATCGATGAACTCCACGTGGGAACGGGTATTGACACTTATCTTGTGAATCATGCTCATTCCTCTTGAATCGGATTTGATTATATCCTACAACCTGAGAGCAGATGTGGCAAGAGGTTTGGCTGGCATCCCGATAAATCGGGACCAAACCTCTGGGCGGTGTCCCAAACAAACTTATTTCCTCCCCTCAGCAAGTTGACAAACCTCTTATGAAACATCTCCCGTAGAGGTGGAAGGATAAGAGGTCTTGGGTTCAACTGAAGGCGTAAAATTCAGAATGAATTTTCAGAGAGCTTATATAGATCCCGCTCTACCTCGATTATTTGGCTGATTCCTCGTTTTTTCTCACACCACTTTTTGAAGATAAATTATAATATTTATATCGAAATGGACCGGATGCTGTCTTTTTATACAGGTTATGTGGGGATAATAAAACTGACACCCGGATTATCGGGATATTTTGTCTATTAGACCCCATTTTACTACTTCTTGATAGGACTCGAAATACTAATTCGTTAAGTTAATAAAGGTAAAAAGATACTGAATACGCTGCCCTTACCCGCTTCGCTTTCAACCCGGACTTTACC
Organism: Dehalococcoidia bacterium; assembly: GCA_041300405.1. Taxonomy (GTDB): domain Bacteria; phylum Chloroflexota; class Dehalococcoidia; order Dehalococcoidales; family RBG-16-60-22; genus Fen-1077. Next base: position 596,929 of record JBGLNK010000001.1, read on the forward strand.
GCCATGGGCCTCGACCATTTGCTTCACGATTGCCAGCCCCAATCCGGTTCCTCCATCCTTCCGGGCACGGGAACTCCCGGAACGGTAGAAACGTTCGAATATATAAGGCATGTCTTCAGCGGCGATCCCTTCTCCAGTATCGGCGATGGAGATTACCAGTCCGGCTTCCTCGCTCTTAACACTGACGGTAATATTGCCGCCGGAGGGAGTATACCTGATAGCGTTCGTTAAAAGATTGGCAATCACTTGCTCGATACGGACAGGGTCGATTCTCATGTCGGGGACTTGCGCCGCTTCCTGTAACTCGATCCTCACATTTTTCCCCGCTGCAGTCACTTCGTAATTCGAGGCCACTCGTTTCACCAGTTCAACCACGTTCGTTGAAACAAGGTTCAGCTTCAGTTGTCCTGATTCCGCCAGGGAAATATCCCGCAGGTCGCCTATCAGGTGTGTCATCATCGTCGCCTGTTCTTTGATTGAAAGCAAATGTTCCTTATCCGGTTGAAAAACGCCGTCGACAATACCATCGACAGTTCCATTAATTATTGTAAGAGGAGTGCGCAGTTCATGAGTAATGTCCGCCGTAAGCTGCCGGCGTGACTGCTCGCCTCTTTCAAGGCCGGATGCCATGGTATTGAATGATTCCGCCAGTTCTCCTATCTCATCATAGGATTTGACCTTCACCCGGTAGCTTAGTTCACCCTTGGTCAGGTGGCGGACGCCGGAGATAAGCGCTCGTACAGGACGGGTTATCTGCCGGGTAAGCAACAGGCCGATGACAATTGCCACCGCCGCGGTGACTAGCCCCACCTGCCAGAGGGCGGTATTTACCCGGTCGAGAAAGTCGTCATTGGCGGCAACTGGCACGGGCGCGGCCGGAGAGATTCTCCCTCCCATGTGGCCTCTACCCATACCGGTCTCGCTCGTCGTCAGCAGGTAGAGGCTGCCGACTGTCTGACCGGAAGCGTTTATGGGAGTCCCGTTACTCAGCCCTATGTCTGCCGAATTCCTGTTAAGCCATTCCCCTGTTATATCGCCTATGACCACGCCGGAACTGTCCGCAACTATCACTCTTTGTGAAGTTGAGAGGGGCAGGCTCTCCAGTCTCTCCTGCAGATTGGACCAGTTATTTCCTGCGGCGTACGCATCTCCGAGACTATCGGCTAAGGACTGGGCATACATTGTATTTCCCCGTGAAACGTATTGTTGGAATTCACGGGCTGTGCTCAGGTTGGTAAGATATGCCATCAAACCCACTGATACTACGACGATCAGCAATAAAGCCCCGCCCAGCTTCCAGGTCAGAGTACGCATTTTAAACATCCCCTAGTTTATAACCCACCCCGTAAACGGTGATAACATACCTCGGGTGCTCCGCATCAAGCTCCAGCTTTCTGCGCAGATTCTTGATATGACTGTCGATAGTGCGCTCGTAACCTTCGTAGGCGTCACCCTGCACCTTGTCGAGTAGCTGCATACGGCTGTAAACCCTTCCCGGATTCTCCGCCAGTACTTTGATGATTTCAAACTCGATGGGAGTAAGTTCGATATTGCTTTCGCCGCGGCGCACAATGCGTTTTTCGGTATCGATGATGATATCACCGACGCTCAGGACCGCTTTCGCGACCGCCTTACCCTCGCTTCTGCGCAGCACCGCTCTGACCCTGGAAACGATTTCCTTGGGATCGAAAGGCTTGGTAACGTAATCATCTGCCCCAAGTTCCAGCCCGATGATCTTGTCGGTGGTATCATCCCTGGCGGTCAGCATGATTATCGGGACGTCGGATTTCCGGCGCAGTTCCCGGCAGACATCCCACCCTGAAACCTCGGGGAGCATCAAATCAAGAATTATCATGTCGGGCGAATCACGCCGGGCCAGTTCCAGAGCCGCTCGGCCGTCGTAAGCAGTAATTACCTGGTAGCCTTCCCGCTCCAGGTAGCCTTTTAATATTTCGACGATTTTCTTCTCGTCATCAACGACCAGTATTTTACCTGCCATTGTCACCTGCATAGTGGTAATTTTAGATTAATTCTATCACGTTCCCCTTGGTTAGCAAAAAGGAGGGAGATTAGCTCCCCCTCCTTCTTGCGTCACTCGGACTGCGTCTAGCGCGCCCCACGACCCCACTTGTTCATGCCGCCCGTAGCGGTGCAGTTTTCCGGGTCGCCAAGGTTGGCGCCTGTACCGCTGCCCCGATTAGCCATACCGGCACCTTCACCGGATTTCCCGTAGCCGCTGCCCATCCGCCACTCGGCCGGGCCGGTTGCAGTCCTGTTAACAGCCAACTCGGTTCTCTCGGTCATCCGCTGGATCATCAGGTCAGCCTGTTCCTGGGTGATGGTGCCATCGGCCACCCTGGCCTGTATCGCCGCAGTTTTTTCCGCCATTACGGCTGCCACGAGGTTGTCCACGGAAACGTTCTTTTCGGCAGCAATCTCGGCGAGGCTCTTGCCTTCCTGGCGCAGATCGCAGAGTTCGTCAGGAGTAAGTCCCAGCAGCTCGCTCACTGCCTCCGAGCAGGTTGCTCCTTCTCCCTGGAAACCGTGCCAGCCATACCCGGCACAGGTCTGCGTGGTTGTGTCTTCCGGGGTATCGGCGAAAACGGTGCCGCTCAGAGCCAGGCTCATGATGGCTACCGCTCCCACTGCCAGCCCCAGTAACTTTAGTCCTTTCTTCATGATATTTTCCCCTTTCTTTTTATTTGCCGGTTTTCCCGGCCTCTATGGACAATTATGAAGCAGAATTATGGAGAAAATATGGAGATGGAATGTAGAGAATGTGTGATTTAGGCAGGTAAGGTAAAAATTAATAGCACTCAATCGTAACCAGTGGTTTGAAAAGAGATGATGACAGGTCAGCTTTACAAAAAGTCCTTAGTGATAACTAAGTAATATTACTTAATAGCTATTAAGTAATATTACTTAATAAGATAAAATTTACTTAATGGAGAAAACTAATCCTAAATATTTAACCATTGTGCTACTGTTCGGAATTCTGGTTCTAATTATCAGTTTACCTTCTCTGTTCTTTAAATATGTGTTCTTTCAATTACCCGTTCCGTCTCATGACTTTGACTGCGATGATGCCACCTTAATGATGTTTGACCGCCTGTCACAATCAGGTATCACGGCTACCCCCATCCTCGGCAATCTTAAAAAAAACGGGGAGACCTACCCGGAGTCTGACCATGTCTGGTTACTGGCCGATATCGGCGGCTGGCGTATTGCTCTGGACTGGGGGAGCATCGGCCTTGGCGGCCAGCATTATGAGGGCTATTCGCTAACCTACACCGAACTGCTCCACTTCGTCGAGCAGGATAGCGAGCGCGAGCCGGGGCTTCCTGTCTCTATACCGGAATAGTTTCCATCAGTAGTTCCACAAGCAGCAAAGTGCCTTACTTACGTAAACTGTCATAGTTTTGTAATAATTTTGCCCCTGATGTTATTACTTTTCCACAGATAGCTTTGTAGAATGGCATTATATAACAGAATGTAACGAACGCTTGATAGCCCATTGAAAAAAATGCGAAAACGAGTCACTAAATCAACACCGGTAAAGCTTCCTGCCGGGCAGCAGACCTCTCGGAGTAAAATGGTTGCGTCTGCGGCGCCGATACAACCGCCATCTCTCTTGCAGGGTGCGGCACAGTATGAGGCGGATAGAGAAAAGCTTGCTCGAGAGCTGCATGACAGCATTGGGCAACCTCTGACCGCCCTGAAGTTTATGGTTGACAGCATAATAAAATCTCCAGAAAAACTTGCACCCAACATTGAAGAGATGCGCACGCTCATAAGCACAATGCAGATGGATGTCCGCAACTTGTGTCTTGACCTCCAGCCGAATTCAACAAAATCAAACCTAAAGAAGGGTAGAATTTCAAAGCAGCCCGGAGGCCATGAATGATAACCATTATGCTGGTTGATGACCACCAGGTCGTCAGACGAGGTCTGCGGGCGCTGCTGGAAACAGAACCGGATTTCCGTGTAGTCGGGGAAGCTGGAGATGGGCTCGAAGCTGTGTCCCTGGCGCAGAACCTGCACCCGAACGTTATCCTATACGGCGGAAAGGTGACACACGCCGGAGAAATCCGGCACGGGAAGACTTCCTTGATTTACCACGACGGCAAAGGTGTTTTCAGCGGATTAGCCAGCCCGATTACGGCCGTCCGTTATCACTCTCTGTCAGTCCAGGAAAGCAGCCTGCCGGACTGCCTGGAAATCAGCGCCCACACAGAAAACGGGATTATAATGGGGCTGCGCCACAAAGAGTACGCGGTAGAGGGCGTACAGTTCCACCCGGAATCGATAATGACAAAGATGGGAAAGAATTTGCTGAAGAATTTTCTAAGGATGTAAGGGCGACCTTACCCCCTAGCCCCCCCTCCGTCGACAGAGAGGGGGAATAAAGGGAGGACAAAGAAGGAAATAATGGCAGGGGAAAACACGGATTAAGGGAAAATTCGGGTTAAATCCTCCTTGTATCCCCCTTTACAAGGGGGACAAACCAACTAGCTTGAAATTATTTTTTAATGATATTTCACTATTTTATTAAAAAGGAAGACAGTAAGAGAGAATATCGATAATGATAAAAGAAGCCATTAACGCTAAATCCTCCTTTAATCCCCCTTTACAAGGGGGACAAACCAACGAAGCTTTAAATTATTTTTAAATGATATATCATCATTTTTTAAAAAGGAAAACGCTAAGAGAGAATATTAATAATGATCAAAGAGGCCATAAGTACACTAGTTGAGGGGAAATCACTGACGTTTGAGCAGGCGTCCGGCGCGATGGAGGAAATCATGAGCGGTGAGGCCACTGCCTCCCAGATAAGCGCCTTCCTGACCGCTTTACGTATTAAGGGTGAGAATCCCGACGAGATAGCAGGGCTGGCCAGCGTCATGCGCGCCAGGGCGACACCTGTAAAGACAAAGAGTTCATGCATAGATATAGTCGGAACAGGAGGAGACGGCTCCGGCAGTTTTAATATATCCACCGCGGCCTGTTTTGCGGCAGCGGGAGCGGGACTGAAAGTGGCGAAGCACGGCAACCGCGCCGCCACGAGTAAATGCGGCGCCGCCGACATACTCGAAGCGCTGGGGGTAAAAATCGCCCTTTCTCCCGAAAGCGTGGCCGCCTGCGTGGATGAGGCAGGAGTCGGCTTCATGTTCGCCCAGACATATCATCCTGCCATGAAATACGCCGGGCCGGTACGCAAGGAAATAGGCATCCGCACAGTGTTTAATATCCTCGGCCCGCTGACCAATCCGGCGCGCGCGGAATACATGCTGCTCGGCGTAGCTGATGAAGCGCTGGGGGTGAAAATCGCCGCCGTTCTCCACAGGCTGGGCGTCAGGCACGCACTGGTAGTACACGGCAAGGACGGCCTCGATGAAATTTCTTTAAGCGATAAAACACTGGTCTGGGAGGTTACCCCGGAAAAAGTATCATTACGATACGAGATATCACCCGAAAGCTTCGGGTTGAACAGGGCCGATAAAGCAGCGATTAACGGCGGAACGCCACCGGAAAATGCCGCTACACTACGCCGAATACTCGGCGGAGAAAAAAGCGCTTTACGCGACGCCGTGGTAATGAACGCGGCCGCCGCGCTTATCGCCGGGAATATGACTACCGACTTTATTAAGGCTACGCGCACGGCTGAAGAAGCCATAGACAGCGGACGGGCGAAAAAGAGCCTTGAAAAATTAATCGAGGTAAGCCAGAGTTTGAATTAAAATGGCAAAGACAATACTGGATAAAATAGTCGCGGATAAAAAGCGCGAGGTGACGCTACAAAAGCGCGCTGTGCCTTTCTCTGCGTTAAAAGAGATCCTTGCCCAGCATAAACCGCTCGACTTCAAGTCCGTCATATCAGGAAACGGCATAAAGCTAATCGCCGAGATAAAGAAGGCTTCGCCTTCAAAAGGGCTGCTTTGCCCTGATTTTAAACCGGCAGAGATGGCACAGGTTTACGAAAAAAGCGGTGCCGCGGCTATTTCCGTGCTGACCGAAATCAACCATTTCCAGGGCAGCCTGGAACATTTAAAGGACATCCGCGAAAAAGTAAACCTGCCTTTATTACGCAAGGATTTCATCTTCGACGAATACCAGGTTTACGAGACCGCCATAAGCGGCGCCGACGCGCTGCTGCTGATAGCGGCTATTCTCAACCAAAAGCAATTGGCCAACCTGCTGAATCTCAGTCACAACCTGGGAATGGCCTGCCTGGTGGAAATACATGACAAGAGCGAACTGGAGAAGGCGCTACAAAGCGGCGCGGAAATCATCGGCATCAATAACCGCGACCTTAAAACATTCGAGACAGATATTGAAACCACCCGAAACCTGCGGTATTTCATACCGCGTGGTAAAATAGTGGTCAGCGAAAGCGGTATTAAGAACCATGATGATATAAAAAGACTTGAATCCTGGGGAGTCAACGCGGCGCTGGTAGGCGAAACACTGGTAACCGCTCAAGACATTAGAGGGCGTATCAAGGAATTGACGGCATGACAAGAGTTAAGATTTGCGGCATTAAAACCGAAGAACAGGCCATCGCGGCAGCTAATGCGGGGGCTGATTTCATCGGGATGGTTTTCACCACCAGCCCACGCCAGATAACGCCCGCCCAGGCGAATAAAATCTACGCAGCGCTGAAAGCGAATAAGACGGATATTCCAGAAATCGCAGGGGTGTTTGTGAATACGCCCGTTTATGTCGTTAACCGAATAGCGGAGTTTTGCCACCTCGATTATGTACAGCTTAGCGGTGATGAAAACATGGATTACTGCCGGCAGCTTACGCCACCGGTTTTTAAAGTGATGAAAATCAAGATACAACATAAACCGGAACAGATCTGCCAGGACCTGGCGGCCTGGAGCAAGATATTTTCCGATAAAAAACATGTCTTTCTGCTCGACACATATGATGAAAAACGATATGGCGGCACCGGCCGACCGATGGACTGGGACATTGCAAAGCCGATAGCTGAAAAGTTCAATGTAATCATCGCCGGAGGACTGAATCCTAAAAATGTTTCCGAGGTAATCATTAAAGTCAAACCATGGGGAGTAGATGTGTCATCAGGTGTAGAGACAGACGGTGAAAAAGATATTAAAAAAATCAAGGCTTTTATAAAAGCGGTAAGGAAGGCCGATGGTGAAAAATAAGTATCAAGTAGCAAGTGTCAAGTAACAAGGAAGTAAATAAGGGATAAGGGGTTTAACCCTTACCTACCGGAAAAAGGCATACAGGATATTTTTATGGATAATAAAGCAAGGCCGGATAAAAAAGGTTATTTCGGACAATACGGGGGCAAATTCGTCCCGGAAACATTAATGCCGGCGCTGGACGAACTGGAGAAAGCTTACGACGACGCCCTGGCCGATGATACGTTCCATGTTGAATTTAAATCGCTTTGCCATGATTACGTGGGGCGGCCTACCGCATTGTACTATGCGCGGCAACTTACGGCAAAAATGGGCGGGTCGATGATATTACTAAAGCGTGAAGACCTGGCCCATACAGGAGCGCACAAGATAAATAACGCGCTGGGGCAGGGACTGCTTGCCAAGCGCATGGGGAAAAAACGCATTATAGCGGAGACCGGAGCCGGACAGCACGGGGTGGCGACGGCTACCGTTTGCGCGATGCTGGGACTGGAATGCATCGTTTACATGGGTTCGGAAGATATCAAGCGGCAGGCATCCAACGTCAACCGGATGAAGCTGGTGGGAGCGGAAGTACGCCCGGTCGATTCCGGCAGCCGCACGCTTAAAGACGCGATTAACGAGGCCATCCGAGACTGGGTCAGCAACGTGGCAACCACGCATTATCTGCTCGGCTCGGTAGTGGGACCGCATCCTTATCCCAGAATCGTGAGGGACTTTCAATCAATAATCGGCAGAGAAACCATCGAACAGATGGTACGACAATACCAGAGGCTGCCGGATTACCTGGTTGCCTGTGTCGGCGGAGGCAGCAACAGCATCGGCCTGTTCCACGCTTTTTACGACGAACCGGAAGTGAAATTCATCGGAGTAGAAGCAGCAGGACAGGGACTCGACACCGACAAACATTCCGCCACGCTGGCTAAAGGCAAGACGGGCGTTTTACACGGCACGAAGTCCTACCTCCTGGAGGACGAGAACGGCCAGATAAACGAAACACACAGTATCGCACCGGGACTGGACTATCCCGGGGTGGGACCGGAACACAGCTTCTACAAAGACAGCGGACGGGCGACATACGTTTCCGTGAACGATACACAGGCGCTGGAAGGCTTCAAGCTTCTCTGCAAAACGGAAGGCATCATCCCGGCGCTCGAATCTTCCCACGCTGTTTATTACGCCGCCCACCTGGCAGCCGACCTTCCGAAGGATAAAATAATCGTCGTCAACCTGTCAGGACGCGGCGATAAAGACCTTGATATCGTGATAAAGGCTTTAAAGATGTAAAGGATATAGATTTCTCCCTCACCCTGCCCTCTCCCGTCAAGGGAGAGGGATAAAATGGAAGGGCGAAATTCGAGGAAAAAATAATGAGCCGCATCGAATCCGTTTTTAAAAACGGGCATAAAGCGTTAATCGGATACATCACCGCCGGGTATCCGGACGTTAAGTCCACACTACGCATAGCCGGGGCGCTGGCGGACAGCGGCTGCGACATAATCGAACTGGGCATCCCATTTTCCGACCCCCTCGCCGACGGCGCTACCATCCAGCACGCGAGTTTTAAAGCCCTGCAGCAGGGCGTTACACCGCGCCTGTGCCTGGAACTAGCCCATGAAATTCAAAGCAGAGTATCAGCGCCGCTGGCTTTTATGACATATTATAACCCGATAGTTAACTCCGGACTGGAAGCTTTCTGTAAAAGCTGCCGCGATGCAGGCATAAGCGGACTTATCGTGCCGGACCTGACACCGGATGAAGGCGCCGACCTGGAAACAGCGACACTCCGGCATGACATCGACCTGATATACTTCCTGGCGCCAACGAGCACCGCAAAGCGCATCGACGAGGTTGCCGCGAGAGCGCGCGGATTTATTTACATGGTCTCGCTAACGGGCGTCACCGGCACCAGAAACACCCTGCCGCCGGAACTGGAAAGTTTTATAGGAAGGGTCAGGCAAAAGGCACACCTTCCTTTATGCGTGGGCTTCGGCATTTCCACGCCGGAACAGGCTAAGCGCGTTGCGAGCACAGCCGACGGGGTTATCGTGGGGAGCAAATTGATACAACTCATCGAAGAGGATGAGACTCTTTCTTCATTAAAAACGTTTGTTTCCAGTTTGCGCAAAGCTATGGATTCATGCGAAAATAACCGGGAGGCAAAGCCCATATAATTTCAGATGCCTGCCTTGAGATAAAACAAATTATTTTTTATAGATAAAAAAGGGAGGAAAATGGAAAGGACAAAATATCTTTTAAACGAAAAGGACATGCCAACCCGCTGGTACAACATCCAGCCCGATCTACCGAAGCCACTGCCGCCATACCTGCACCCGGGCACCAAGCAACCTCTGGGCCCGGCCGATTTGGCACCCCTCTTCCCGATGGAACTGATCAAGCAGGAAGTGAGCCAGGAACGCTATATTGAAATCCCTGAAGAAGTGCAGGAGGTCTACCACCTCTGGAGGCCAACAACATTGTTCCGGGCATTACGCCTGGAGAAATTACTGGGCACACCGGCAAAAATATACTATAAATACGAAGGGACAAGCCCGGCCGGCAGCCATAAGCCTAATACAGCGGTAGCCCAGGCCTATTACAATAAAAAAGAAGGCATAAACCGCATCACTACCGAAACAGGAGCCGGACAATGGGGAAGCTCGCTCGCTCTTGCCTGTAAACTGTTCGACATCGAATGCAAGGTTTACATGGTCAAAGTGAGCTTTAACCAGAAACCGTACCGCCGCCTGATGATGGAAACATGGGGAGCCACATGCGTAGCCAGTCCCAGTCCGGATACAAAAACCGGGCGCGATATGCTTGCTAAAGACCCCGGAAATAATGGGAGCCTCGGGTTCGCTATAAGCGAAGCGGTCGAGGATTGTGTTACCAGCAAGATACCCACGCATTATTCTCTGGGCAGCGTGCTCAACCACGTCCTGATGCACCAGACCGTTATCGGGCAGGAAGCCATGAAACAGATGGAGATGGCCGGTTTTTACCCCGATATCGTTATCGGCTGCGTTGGCGGCGGTTCGAACTTCGCCGGACTAGCGCTCCCATTCATAAAAGACAAGCTAAGCGGCAGTAAGAAAAATCTGCAAGTAATCGCCGTCGAGCCGGAAAGCTGCCCATCGCTGACCAAAGGTCTTTATGCCTTCGATTACGGTGATGTAGCCGGCCTAGCGCCTATCGCCAAGATGTTCACGCTAGGCCATGATTTCATGCCGCCTCCCGTCCACGCAGGCGGCCTACGATATCATGGTATGTCGCCGCTGGTCAGCCACCTGCACAAACTAGGCGTCATCGAAGCAAGAGCAGTACCGCAAATGGCCACCTTTGAAGCAGGTCTTACTTTTGCCCGCACAGAGGGTATCATCAGCGCGCCGGAAACCAACCATGCAATCAGAGTTGCTATCGACGAAGCCCTGAAGTGCAAACAGAGCGGTCAGTCCAAGGTAATTCTCTTTAACCATAGCGGCCACGGTCATTTTGACATGGCAGCATATGAATCCTATCTGAGCGGTAAGCTGACAGATTACGCCTACCCCGAAGACATGGTTAAAGAAGCTCTCAAGTCACTGCCCGAAGTACCTGCAGAATTCAAATAAAATAAAACCGAGTCTTGAGAAATTCCGACCCCCTCTTTCTGAAAAGAAGAGGGGGTCTTTTCATGCGTTTAATATTTCTTTAATAATTATCCAGTATGTTATAATTATGAATAGAATGAATACAATAATCACGAGAACAATAATTATATTACTGCTTTCTATCGTTATCCTTTTACCGGGCTGTATCACCATAACCCCGCAGGAAACATCATCCAACTCAACGACTTCTGCAGCACCAATTACTTCAGTAATACCGATAGCCACCAACTGGACACCAGCTACCACCCAGGCCACAACATTGACGACAGATTTACCCAATATATCCGATGTGGTAGCGCTGGTTAAACCATCCGTTGTAGCGATAACGACAGAAGTAACCGTCCTGGACTTTTTTGACCGGCAGTATACCCAGGAAGGGGCAGGGTCAGGGTGGATTATAGATCCCAGCGGCATCATCGTAACCAACAACCACGTGATTGAAGGCGCCAAGTCCATTACCGTCACCCTGGATAACGGCGAATCTTATTCCGCCGATACAAATTCGGTAGCGACAGACGTAGTCAACGACCTGGCGATTCTTAAAATCAATGCCAATAACCTGGCGGCATTAAAAATCGGGGATTCGTCCCAATTGCGAGTGGGAGACTGGGTCGTCGCGATAGGAAACTCCCTTGGGCGCGGAACAAGGGCAACGGTAGGCATTATCAGCCAGCTAAATGTTTCATTAGAAATAGACCAGGACCAGACCCTGTATAACCTGATAGATACCAGCGCCGCGATAAATCCGGGTAATAGCGGAGGCCCGCTGGTGAATTTAGCCGGCGAAGTTATCGGTATTACCAGCGCGAAGATAGTAGCCACCGGCGCTGAAGCCACCGGCTTTGCCATCAGTTCAGAAACCGCTACACCAATAATACAGGAGCTGGTTAATAACGGCTTTGTTTCACGTCCGTGGATAGGCGTAGGGCTCTATACGGTGGACCAGACAGCCATCCGCCAGCTAAGGCTCTCCGTCAATACATATTCATCATGGCGGGGAAGCACTGGAAAGAAAATGTTAAAGAAGTCCTCCGCCAGCCGGTCGTCTACGCTGCGGTACTGGGCTTGATATTGAATTTTACGAGCGTCCGTGTGCCTGTGCTGATAGTCGATTCGCTGGGTTTTATTTCAAAAATGGCCATCCCTCTCGTCCTGATTGTCCTGGGATACAACCTCTCCAAAACAAGAATGACTTCTATCCCGACGACGATACTGGCCTGTGTCTTGCGCATGGGAGTGGGGCTGGCGCTTGGTCTGGCTGTTGTCAGCCTCCTGAATATTACCGGAATATTCCGTTCGGTGGTCATCCTCGATTCAGCGATGCCTGCGGCCGCGACGGCGGCTATCCTGGCGGCAAAATACCGGAATGAGGCCGAGATGGTTTCCAGCGTGGTATTCCTCACGACGATCGTAAGCCTGGTCAGTATTCCTTTCCTGCTGAAAATGCTGGGCTAAAGAGAAAGCGGGCGGCGGCAGAAATACCGCCGCCCGTTCCTCGTTCATCTCGGACCTTACCTGTTCCTCTTCATGCGTTTCTGGATTTTCGATATTTTTTTCCACCTCACTTTTTCTACCAAGGCGGCCTTCCCTTCCTGGCGCGCGGCCAGGTGCCGGAGCTCGCGTTGTAACTGCTGGTAGTTATTGAAATGCCCTGCATCCAGCTCTCCTTGCCGCAAAGCTTCCCGGACGGCGCAGCCCGGTTCCGTGTCATGCCGGCAGTCGGAAAAACGGCAGTTTAAGCCGAATCTTGCAATATCCTCGAAGGCATTATCAAGGCTTTTTTCATCGCCCCAGACCTGTATCTCGCGCATACCCGGTGTGTCGATGACCATTCCCCCGCCCGGCAACAGGAAAAGTTCGCGGCGGGTGGTAGTATGCCGTCCTTCGCGGTCGCTTTGCCGGACCTCGCCGGTAGCCAGCCGCTCCGCGCCCAGCAGGGCGTTGATGATGGCCGATTTGCCTACCCCGGACGACCCCAGCAGCGCCGTCGTGCTGCCTTTTACGAGGTATTGTTTCAAAGTATTTAGCCCCGTGTGTTCGATTGCGCTCACGGCATGGACGGGGATGCCGGGTGCCGCCGTTTTAACGCCGTTGATGTGGGCGGTTATATCCGGGCATAGGTCGGTTTTATTCAAGACGATAACCGGCGCCGCCTCGCTTGTTTGAGCGATAGCCAGGTAGCGTTCGATTCTTCTCAGGTTCAGGTTGCGGCCGCCATCCAGCCCGCTGACAAGGAAAACAGTATCCACGTTAGCGGCGACAACCTGTTCTTCCGTGCGCCCGCCTTCGATACGCTGCCGCCCGCCGGATATACCCCGGGAGAATTTGCTTTTCCGGGGTAAAATCGAGTGGATAACCGCCTTTGGTTCGCCGGGCAGCGGCTGTACGGCCAGCCAGTCCCCTATAGCCGGGTAATTGTCTCCGCGCGCTGCATAACGCATCCGGCCGGAAAGCTGCGCCGCGAATTCGCCGGACGCGGACAACACCTGGCAAATCTCCTTTTCAATGGTCACAACCCTGGCGGGAATCACATCCGGTATATTTAAAGACTTAAAAGAGACGGAAAAAAAATCGTCCCAGCCAAGTTCTTCAAGGTTTATCTCATATTCGTTAGCCAAGTGTTACTGCTCCTTCCGCCTTCCCAGTACCCTGATAAGAGCCAGGTACCTGCCGCCGTCCTCCTCCAGCGCCGCCGCCTCGGAGGGGAACATCAGCGTCCCCGCCTCGTCGCACGCCTTCTCGTATTGAATCCAGTCTTTAACGCCGTCCGGCATATAGTCTGCCGCAACTTCTTTAACACAGTCCATCTTCCCCCAGTGGCGCTGCCACCAGGCCGCGGTATGGAAGCTCCAGCACTCGTCCACCCAGAAAGTCGTGCGGTTTCCACTTGGCTTCGTCAGGTGCTCCGGCGGCGTTAAAAAGTTCTGCGCCAGCCCCGGCACAACTATCCCTATCTGCCCACCCGGCTTGACGAACTTGTGGAAGTAGCCTAAATACAGGTCGTCGGTGCCGTAGTACTGGTATGAATCAAGGCTGACAACAGCGTCGAAGAACTCCTCGGCGTAAGGTAAATCGTGCGCCTCGGCATGTACCGGGTAGACCAGGTTTTCCACTCTCGCCTCCTTGATGCGCTGCCAGTTTTCCGCAGCAGGTATCCAAAGGTCGTTCGCCCAGACCTGCACGCCGTATTCTTTAGCCAGGAATATAGAACTTAAAGCCTTGCCGCAGCCCATGTCCAGCACGCGCATCCCCGGCTTAAGCTCCATTTTCTCGCACAGCCACTCCGTCAGCCACAGCACATTAGGCCCCATCCACCCCTTTAACACCCATTCCGGGTCGTATTTCGCCGAGCGCGGAAATTTATCGTTTTTAAGTGACTCTTTCATTCTCTTTTTGGTGATTTTATTCATTATGATTCTCCTTTTATTTTGTTTATTGATTATCTTCCGTATACAATCCGTCAAGCTGGAAAGGCGGTTGGGCTACAGGAAACCCAGGTTGGGAAAAACAAAAAGCCGCGGTTCAGTCACACCGCGGCTAATAAACAATAGCAGAAAAATTACTTATGATAAGAAAAATGGAATAAACAATCTCCGGCAGGAACGGCCGCACTTTATTTACCGGTTAAAAGCGCCTGGCCTTTTACCAGCCGGGGTGTGACTGGGAATATAGATTGTGTTATCGAACTTGGTCCAACATCCGGTTCAATCATATCATCAGGAATAAATATGGTCAAGCCGTTAAACGCCCACTCGTAACATGGCCGTATTTTATGGTATCGTAAATATATTAGTCGGAAAGGCATTAAAAATGACCGGGAAACCCCGCATATTCTGGGGCTGGTATATCATCGGCCTCATGATCATCGCCATGATGCTGATTTACGGCGTCAGGTTCGCGTTCTCCGTTTTCTACGCGCCCGTGCTGGACCATTTCGGCTGGTATCGCGGCAGCACCGCCATCATGCTGTCGCTGAATATCCTTGTCTACGGTTTAACGGCCCCCTTAGCCGGCTTCCTGATAGACCGCTGGAAACCGCGCGCCGTGGCCATCATGGGATTATGTACGGTATCGCTGGCTACTGCCGCCTGTTATTTTGCCCGGGAGCTCTGGCATTTTTACCTGCTCTTCGGGTTCGTCGTGCCCATCGGCACTGCTTTTTGCGGTTCGGTCATTTTCAATCCGGCGCTGATAAACTGGTTCGGCAAGAAAAGGGGGATGGCGGTGGGATTGGGGCAAATCGGCGGCGGCATGAGTTTTGTCTATACCATGATGGTTGAGGCTGTAATTACCAGATGGGGATGGCAGGCTTCTTTCCTGGTCATGGGGGGTCTGGTTCTCGTGGTTCTGGTGCCGCTATATCTTATCTTTTATTATCTCCGCCCGGGCGACAAAGGCCGGACGGTATATGAAGCCGGTAAACCGGCAGAAGGCGGCAGCGAAAAAACAACGTCATTGCCCGCGACCGATTGGACTCTGAAAGCGGCTTTCCGGACCTACCAGCTCTGGATGCTGGTGCTGGCGGAATTCTTTTTATGGGGTATCGGGCTCTATATGGTGTTAGCCCACGGGGTAAAATTCGCCGAGGACGTGGGATTCAGCAGCATGATCGCGGCTTCCGCTTTCGCCCTGTTCGGGTTTGCCTCTATAGCCGGGCAGCTTTGCTCTTCTATCTCCGACAAAATCGGACGGGAAACGGCGCTGATAGTCTCCGTGGCCTTGGCCATATTCGGTACCGCCGCCATGCTACTGGTCAAAGACGCTTCGCAGCTCTGGCTTCTCTATGTATTTCCCGTATGTTCCGGCTTTGCCACAGGGATATTCTCACCTGTAATGATTGTCGGGACGGGTGATATCTTCAGAGGCAGGAACGTCGGCACTCTAACCGCCCTGCTGATGACCGGTTCGGGCGTAGGCGGGGCTATCGGCCCATGGCTTGGAGGTTATATTCACGACATGACCGGAAGCTATAATATTGCCTTTTACATCGCCATCGGAGCATTTGTCCTCGGAGGCCTTAGCTTCTGGCTGGCCGCGCCGCGTAAGGCCGAAAGCCTCCGCGCTAAATTGATGAAGCCGGTTTAAAGCCGGGTCTAACGCCATTGCAGGAGAATGGCTTCCCTCCGGAAAAGCTTAACCGCAATCCGCAGCATCAGCCAATCAACTATGCCTAAGACTATTCCCAGGGCTAATGTCAGGAGAGGCGTAAACCACACGATGCCGGTAATCTGTATCCCTATTAAAGCGAATACCGGCAGTATTATCACCACGACCATGTTCTGGGCGCTTTTGGCGTCCTTAGCTCGGGAAGAACCGATGATACCCAAAATAAAACTCAATATGGCTACCGTTGGAGTTACCAGGAAAAGGTTCAGGAACCAGGTGGCGTTAATGATTATCCCGAAATAAACCCCCCACCCGATAAATGACGCAATAAGCAGGAATATCCCCGCCGATATCCATGTCATCACCAGTGCCGGTATCGCCCCGGCCAGCGCTTTACCCAGTAAAAGCTCCCAGGTGCGCACCGGTGTGGCCAGTAATGCTTCGAGGCTGCCGGTTTGTTTTTCATCGACGATGCTGAATGTCGCCGCGCTGATGGCAATCATGGTGGGGATAAGCAGCAGGTAAAAGTTGAACTGTTGCAACAAAAGTACCAGGATTTGTTCCGTACCGGAGAGCAGAGCCGCTTCAGGCAGCGCCGCTATCGTTTTTTCGACGGCGTTCTGGAATATGGAAATCGAAAGCATCTCACTCCCGCCGAACCGGAAGGCAAGCCAGACATACAGAATTCCCTGCCCCACTATAATCAGCGGCACTAGCGTAATAAGCAGGGCGCTGTTGGGGTCTGTGAACAGCACCTGCCATTCTTTCATCAGGACATTTTTTATCCGCTTACGAATCATGTCCCTCTTCCTCGTGGATCAGCTTGAGATAGACATCCTCCAGGGGATACTGCTTTTCCGCCACTGATATTACTCTCCCTCCCGCTTCAACGATTGTTTTTACCAGCTCCGGGCGGTTTTGCTCGGAGTCTGCCAGTTCCAGCGTCAGGCGGTTTCCTTCCGATTGGATGTCACGGACGAAAGGCAGTTTTCCGGCGGCTTCCGCCGCGTTTTTGTCCTGGGCTTCCAGCTCCACGATAATCTGGCGGCGGAAAAATTTCCGGCGCAGGGCCTCCGCTGTATCGACAGCCAGCAGTCGGGTGTTTATTACCGCGATGCGGCGGCAAAGGGCTTCCGCCTCATTTAGGTTATGGGTGGAGAGAAAAATGGTGCGGCCTTCTTTGCTCAGGCCGCTTATCAGTTCCCTCACTTCTGAAGCCGCTTCGGGGTCCAGTCCTGCGGTGGGTTCATCCAGGAAAAGCACCTCCGGCTCATGCAGCATGGCGCGGGTCAGCGCCAGCCTCTGCTTCATGCCTTTTGAGAACGCGCCTACCTTATCGTTGCGGCGCTCCCAGAGGCCGACTTTTTTGAGGTACTTCTCGATTGCGGCGGCGCTATCGATGTTACTGTAAAATCCGGCGTAGAACTGTAAATTGCGTTCTGCCGTCAGCCGGTTGTAAAAACCCGGCGTTTCCGTGAGCAGGCCGATGTGCTCGTGCACCTGCCCGGCGTCTTTATCTGTCCTGAAGCCCGCTACCGTAGCATAGCCCCGCGTGGCCGCTATCATGCCGGCCAGCATGCGGATTGTGGTTGTCTTTCCCGCCCCGTTCGGGCCGAGAAAACCCAGCACCTCGCCCGGTTCCACCCGGAGCGTCAGGTCATCGACCGCTTTTCTGCTGCCGAAGTCCCTTGAAAGACCGAAAGTCTCGATTATCGCCACGTTTTTATTATACTCCCCCGGACGGCGGGCGGTTGTTCGACGGAGGCGGGTTTTTCATGCCCAAACGGTATAGTTCGCCGGTGTCTTTGCGCTTCCAGTTGACTGAGATGCGCTGCTGCGTGGGGTGGAGCAGCTTTATCGCTCCCGGCCGCGGGCACTCCTCGACGCAGGCCGCGCAGTACCAGCACTCCTCCGGGTAGACGACGATGGGCTCCTTTTTCTTTTCCGGGTTGGGCATCATCACGTCGTCAGGGCATACGGTCACGCACGAGTTACACCCGATGCAAATTTCCGGGTTGAACTCCACCGCCTTGTTCGGCGTCGGGGGATTGGGTACGATATACGCTTTGTCGCTCATTTTCGTTTACCTTCCCTTTATAAAATCGGCGTGTGTCAATTACACACCGGCATATTTTTTATAATTCTCCTCGTAGTCGGCGGCGTAAGGCGCCTTGAGATGGAAGTCCAGCGGCAGCTCCCTGACTTTCACCTTTCCGTTCTCCTGGAAAACCGGCAGCAGCTTGTTCCACTCCGGCGGATCCATCGCGGGATAATCCAGCCTGTTAAAGCCCAGGACGGAATTGCTCGCCTTGCGCTGTAGTGAAGACTGCATTACCAGTTCGCCCATGGAAATCAGCGAATGGCATTCCAGCAGGCGTCCCAGCTCGTGCGGATTGGAAGCGTAAGCCGAGGCAAGCTCGGTTGTCCGGAGTTCGTTCAGCAGCCTTAAACCCAGGTTCAGCGTCAGTTCTGTCTTATGCGAGCCGCAATAGTCCCGCATGATGCGGGCGATGGCCGCGTTGATTTCCTTCCAGCCGTTGCCCTGCTTGCTGTTCTTCAGCGCGGAATAGGCGCGTTCCTTCTCCGCCTCGATTTGGCGTTTGTCAGCGGCAGGTTCCGGCGCGTTCTTCGCGTAAGCGGCGGCATGGCGTCCGGCGTACCGGCCCGTGGTGTGCGATTCACCGTGGCATCCCCCGCCGAAGATAGTACCGCCCGCGGCGGCATAAAGCCCTTCCAAATTTGTTCTTAAATTCCAGTCGAGTAGATAACCGCCGCCGCCCATGCTGCGGACGTTCGGCGGCGCGTTGATAGCCGCGCCCCAGAAGTTGGAGTGGGAGTACCCTTCCGGCGGCATGACCGGGGTTTGGAGCATATCTTTATCCGGGTCGAAGCCGGCCTTGGTATATGTATCGTAAACCGGGATGCGGGTCTTGCCTTCGTTGCCAACCATCATGCTAAATATGCAGCGCCGTTCCGTCTCCGGCAGCCGGGTCAGGTCGGCGTAAAGCGGCAGCTTGAACTCGCCCTTGCGGATGCGCTCCACGAGGTCGCGGGTCAGGTCGTTGGAGCGGTATTGCTGTAAATAAAGGCCTATGCCTATCCCCTCGCCCAGGGCAAAGGGTTGACCTTCCGATGGCATGAACCGCTGCAGCACAGTCGTCAGTTCCCTTCCGAACGGGTCCACCCAGGGCACCTCTTTGCCGTCAGCGTCGACTATCGGCGTGCCGTGATAGGTATTATGCGCGCCGCCCATGCTGTAGGGAGCGTAGCCGAAGCCGCTCAGGCGGTTGTGGCCGGACTGGTCCATGCAGACGAACTCAGCCCCGGCGTTCCAGCCTATCGCCTGGCCGACCCCCGCGCTGTTCATGTCGCTCATCGAGCTGGAAGCGGTAATTTCCGGCGCGAAAAGCCCCAGGCGTCCCGCCCCCCCGGTAGCGATGACGGTAGCCTTCGCCCGGAAGACGTAAAATTCCCCGGTGTGAGCGTCCACTGCGGTCGCCCCCACCACCCTCGCTCCCTGCTTTCCGCCTTCGGTGAGCAGGCTGGTCGTCGCCATACGGTTGTGGATGTCCACGCCGAGCCGTTTCATTTCTTGCCATATAATTACCACCCCAGTCCTTCAAAATATTTCCCCAGGAACGTGAAAAGACCCACGGTTAAAAGCAGCGCGCCAAGCTTGCCGTAATCGGATAGGTATTTAACATATTCCGCCGCCAGGTACGCTACCCCGGCGATGCAGAACAAAACACCGAAGCCGTACAGTACATATTCCAGTTTCATATTATAATCATACCCCCGTAATTCCGGTCTATCGGGACGCCGGAGACGGAATTTCTTTCGTGATATTAGAAATGTAAACGCTGATGTTTACCTCACGCTCCAAACTGCCCCTTTTAATATTAACAATATAAAAGTAATTCTGGTTTACGGAAGCGTCTGCAGGAAGGATGTCTGCCGTCCTCACTGTCCATTTCACTTCCGCTTCATCGAAAGAAGGCACGGAAATATTCTTTGACAGCAAGTCTGCTACTTTTACCCTGTTGTACCAGAGAGTAGCTTCAATGACATCGGTATATGCCGAGAAACGGTGGTTTTCAATAGTATAGGTAAAGTCGGCCTGCCCGCCGCGCTCCAGGCTGGTACCCACACTGCCGCCGTATTTTTCCTGCCGGGCCCATTCGTCCCATTCTACATTTTGCGGGTACTGGCCGTTATCTATCACCATCTTATCGTAGACGCCGATATATCCGTCGAAGACAAATATCAGGATAATGCCTGCAAAGCAGGCCAGCGCCATGAATAGATACAAATTGTTGTGTTTAGCGGCCATAAGATTCCCCTGTTATCTACTCTCTAATTATCATGCTATCCTGTTGGTATTCTGTTGTCAATCACGGTAATGCCGGATATCCGGCTCGATAAGGCCGTAGTTGCCGTCTGCCCGCCGGTAGAGAAGGTTTACTTCATCATTTTCAGAATTAAGGAAAAGGAAGAAATTATGCTTGAGGGTTTCCATCCGGTCGATTGCTTCTCCCTGCGTCATCGGTTCAACAGCGAAGCGTTTGCGCTTGACTACCTTTCTTTCATCCCGTGGCGGTTCAGGCTGCGGGAATTTACCCCTGGCCATCGAATTTCCCCGGCCTTTGTCGTACAGTTTGCCTTTTCGGCGTTCCAACTGCCGTGACATGATATCGACAACTTTATCCACGGCCTGGAAAACGCTTTCCGCCCGCTCCTCCCCGTGAATGAGAGTGCTGACACTGGTGCTCTGGACGGTCACCCGCACCAGGTAGCGCTCCTGCGGCGACTTGGTGCCTTCTTCAGAGATTTCAACCTTGATATCGATGATATCAGGCTTGTGCCGGTTAAGCTTGCCCAGTTTGCGTTCTACATAGCGCTGCGTCTCGGTTGTAATTTCCATGTTGGTTCCTGTAATATGCAGTTCCATTTCAACACTCCTGGCGATTTTATTTCCTAAAGTTCCAGTGCGACAACAAGGCCGCGGACCGCGGCGGCCCCGGCGGCCTTAAGCGTTCCGGCGCAGGAATCGAGCGTGGCTCCCGAAGTGGATACATCATCGATAAGAATTACCTGTCTGCCGTTCAGTCGCCCGTCGCGGCAGGCAAATGCGTCGATAACGTTATTATGCCGCTCGTTCACACCGGCCGACCGCGCCTGGGAATTAATGAATTTCGTGCGTATCAAACAGTCTCCAATCACCGGCAGTCCGCTCAGCTTGCCAAGTTCCCTCCCCAGCACGGCGCTTTGGTTATAACCGCGCTCCTTAAAGCGTTTGGGATGCAGGGGCAGCGGCACGAGGACATCACCCGGGACAGGATTTACCCGGAAATATTCAAATAATAATTGCGCCAGTTCCGGCCCAAGCGCTCTTAGATTGCGATACTTAAACTCATGGACGGCATCCCGTATCACGCCGGTAAATAGAAACGGGGCATTGATGCTTGTGATGGAAGTCAACCGTCCCGCGCAGTTGGAACACTCTGCGGCGGATGATGTTTCCGGCAAAGGACGCCCGCACCTGGGGCAAACGGGGGGAATGATGGTTTTTAGAGAACGCCGGCAGGAGCCGCAAATATAACTGCCTTCTTTTCCGCAGCCAATACACCATTGCGGGAAAAGCAGGTCAAGTGCCGCCCGCTTGAGTTTTGCAACCCGTGGAAGCACGGTTAGCATTCGCGTTATTCCCCGATTTATTTAACAGCCGCAAGTTGTTAAAGTGATACTACCGGGGGCGGGAATTATGCATCGAACCGCTCATGATAGGTTCGTCTCTATATACATCGCCATTCCTGATTTTAAGGTTAAAGCCGCAATCAGGATTGGTACAAACCCACGCTTTATAATGGATAGCAGCTCCCTGACTGCCGAAATCTGAAAGAGGTACGAGGTCGCCGGTGCTGCATTTCTGACATTTGGGGAAAGTGTACTGTTCCATTGGTCCTCCTCCCAGCCGTAAAAATAGAATAAAATCGCTTAAGTATACCCTATAACTATAACTGTTGACAAGAGGCGTTTTTTTTATCCTGAAATTGGTGGACTTAAAACAAACATTGAGATATACTATTAAATACTTGAATTTGTGTCAATTGAGCCGCTAACCGGGTATTTTAAAGCTTATTATATATAAGGAGGTAGTCATGGTAGTAGAGACGAAGCTTGTCAAGATCGTGGGCGCTGCCAACGTAAGCGACAAGCCGAAAGCGCTGGATGAATATTCCAGCGACATGAGCTTTGTCAACAAGGTAGAGCCTGCATACATCGTCAAGCCGAAAACCACCGCCGAGGTGGAGAAAATCGTCAAGCTGGCGAATGAGACAAACACCCCGCTGGTGCCGGTAAGTTCCGGCCCGCCTCATTTCCGCGGCGATACCGTCCCCGGCACAGGAGGCGCGGTTATCGTTGATTTGAGTAAAATGAAAAAGATACTCCGTGTCGACCGTCCGCGCCGGGTGGCCATGGTTGAACCGGGCGTCACTTTTAAAGAATTAATTCCGGAAGCTGCTAAAGCTGGTATCAGACTGAACATGCCTCTATTGCCTCGCCAGTCCAAGAGCGTCATCGGCAGCATGCTGGAACGGGAGCCGGTAGTGATGCCCAAATATCAGTGGGATGTAAGTGATCCCCTGGCCTGTGTAGAGGTTATATTTGGAACCGGAGATGAGTTCAGAACCGGACAGGCTGCCGGTCCTGGCACTATCGAAGAGCAGTCGAAGGCGGGAGGGGTGCAAAAAGCGCCTTACGGTCCCGGCACCGGTTCCTATCATAGGATAATCCAGGGAGCGCAGGGGACGATGGGTATCGTAACCTGGGCTTCCCTGCGTTGCGAAATACTGCCCGGCTATGAAGAAGCTTTTATGGTTGGCTCTTCCAATCTGGCGCCTCTGCTGGATATGTCTGCCTGGCTCATTCGTTTAAGAATGGTCAATGAATGTTTTATTCTTAACAGTACCAATCTGGCTGCCATTTTTGCAAAAAGTTGGCCTGCCGACTATCAGAAGATAAAATCCGAATTACCTTCCTGGATACTCTTCTATGTGGTCGCCGGATACGAGTATTTTCCTGAGGAGAGAGTAAACGCCTATGTCAAAGAAATCTCTGCTTTGACTCAACGGTTGGGTTTAGCTTCAGCCAAATCCGTTGGCAGCATTTCGGCTTATGAAATGATGAAAACCGTGCAGAAACCCAGCGACGAGCCGTATTGGAAGCTGCGCTACAAGGGAGCTTGCGAGGACATTTTCTTCCTGACCATCAATGATAAGACCGAAAGTATGGTTAAGACCATGCTGGATGCAGCCGGTGCCGGCGGCTATGCCGCTACCGACCTGGGTGTTTATATCCAGCCGGCGGTCCAGAATACAAGTATCCATTGTGAATTTAATTTGTTCTATAATCCTGAAGAAGCGTCTGAAGTCCAGAAAATCCAGAATCTGTCGGCTGCCGCTACCAGGGCATTGCTGAACAATGGGGCTTTCTTCTCCCGGCCTTATGGAGAAAACACCAGGCTTATTATTAATAGAGACGCGGCTTCCATGACGGTTTTTAACAAATTGAAGAATATATTTGACCCCAATCATATCATGAATCCCGGCAAACTCTACTGGTAAAATAAATCGGCTGAATGATAACTAATGGAGGATTTGAATATGGGACTGGAAAAATATCAGGGCGACCTGGCAATGTGCCACCGCTGTTCGGCCTGTAAATTTATCCCCATGCAAAAGGTTGCTAACAAGGAATTTTCTTACGTTTGTCCCAGCATCGCCAGGTATGATTTTCATATTTATTCCGGCGGCGGCCGGTTACATGTTGCCAAGGCGGCTTTACAGAAAGGATTTCAATACTCCGATAGAATCCTGGATATGGTCAAGAACTGCCAGATGTGCGGCGCCTGCGGGGTTTCCTGCAACTACGCCATGGATATGGAAGTGATGGAACCGATCCAGGAATACCGTATCCAGTCGGTCAAGGACGGTCACACCGTCCCTGCCTTGGACAAGGCTGTCGAAATGATGCGGAAAGGGAATAATATGGTTCCCGGTGCAGCCGCGAAACGGGGTGATTGGGCCAAAGGTCTGAACATCAAGGATTTCACCAAGGAAAAGGTGGATGTAATCTATCATGTCGGCTGCCTGACCAGCTTTAATAAAGACATGTGGAAACTCGCCCAGGGAACGGCCGGGCTGCTCCGGAAAGCCGGTGTTAACTTCGGCATCGGGGGAGCCAGCGAGCTTTGCTGCGGCGGACGGGCTTACCAGATGGGTTATGAAGAAGATTTTCTGAAACAGGCGAAGAAGAATATGGCGCAGATTAAAAAATCCGGCGCTAAAACACTGGTTACCGGCTGCGCTGATGGCTATCATGCTTTTAAGGTACTCTATGATAAATATAATTTGAAGGGCGACCTGGAGGTCCTGCATACCAGCGAATACTTCGCCCGCCTGATTAAAAAAGGTAAATTGAAGCCTGTAAAGAAAGTCGATCTCACGGTCACCTATCATGATCCATGCCGCCTGGGAAGGTTGGGTGAGCCCTGGATTCACTGGGAAGGCAAGAAACTGCCCGGTGGAAACTTCGTTTTTGATCCGCCCAAGACTTATCGCCGGGGTACACACGGCGTATATGATCCGCCCAGAGATGTGCTAAAAAGCATTCCCGGATTGAAACTCACCGAGATGACTCGTATCAAAGAATATGCCTGGTGCTGCGGAGCCGGAGGCGGCGTTAATGAATCCAATCCCGATTTTGCCGCGTGGACCGCACGGGAGAGAATAAAGGAAGCCAGTTCCACGGGAGCAGAAGCTATTGTAACTGCCTGTCCGTGGTGCGAGAAGAGCTTTAAGGAAGCAAATAGTAACCTTAAAGTATACGATATCGTGGAATTATTGGAGAAGGCAGTCTAAGAAAGGGGGTAAAGAATCATGACTTTTAATAAAGATATTTATAAAGAGTTCGAGGATGTAGTAGGCGCCGAGAATATCTGTGATGACCCTTTAATTATGGCGGCTTATAAAGATAATCCGTTTGCAGCGGTCATTATGCCCAAAAACACCGCAGAAGTTTCGGCTATTGTCAAGCTCTGCAACAAACATAAAATCATCTTCAGGCCTATCTGCACAGGCTGGACAGGGCTTTTTGTGCCGGGTTCCCTTCTGATAGACCTCAGGAGAATGAACCACATCATTGAAATCAATGAAAAAAACATGTATGCCGTAGTGGAACCGTACGTGATATCGGCAGAACTGCAGGCGGAGACTTTCAAAAGAGGCCTGCATTTTTGCGTCAAAGGCGCAGGATCGAACTGCGCAGCCATACTTCGCGGCCACGGACATTTGGATGAAACCACCAGCGGCGATGACCGCAATCACCTGGCCGTTGAATGGGTCTCTCCGGAAGGAGATATCGTCCATTCCGGCTCTCTTGGGTCTTCCGGTGAATGGTTTAGCGGCGACGGACCTGGTATATCGTTAAGGTCGATTCTAACCAGCGCTGTCCCGCCCGGGGCGTCACCGGGAATATTCACCAAAGCGGCCGTCAAACTATATCACTGGCCCGGCCCCACTGCCTATTCCCTGCAGGGTCAATCACCGCGTTATACTTTAAAAGATAAACCGGCATATATGATGGCGCGTTATTTCAGTTTTTCCACTGTTGAGGAAATGTTTAACGCGGAAATCAAGATTGGTGAAAGTGAAATCGCTCTCGAGCATATGGGCTTTAACCCGGCCATGGTAGCCGGCAATATCACTACCTGTAATGAAGAATTTTTTGAAGTATTCGGACGGATGGCCAAGCAGGTCAAAGGTCCCGGTTTCTTCATTATCATCGCCGGTACTTCCGCGGAAGACTTCGCCTATAAAAAGAAGGTGTTGGACAAGATCATTGCCGATAATAACGGGGAGTCTTTGAAAATGGTAGAGGACCCTGAGATAGAAGGCATCCTCTTAATCCAGTGCACCCGTATCAGCGCTTCTATCCGCGAGACTTTCCGGTCCGGCGGCACCTTTAAATCTATTCCCATCATGGGACAGCGGGATCTCACCATCAAATGGGCCACCGGAGCCGGAGAAGCTAAAATGCCTTTAATCAAGAAGGGTTTGATCCTGGACGACGGCGGCGGTTTCTTTGGCTGGGGTGTTGAACAGGGCCACCTGGGCAAGACTGAAATCTTTTGCGCTTTCAATCCTACCAACCAGGAAGCAATGGATGCCGTAAATCAGTGGCGAGAAGATCAAAAGGCGCGGGCAGTCCGCGAATTCTATTTTGCGGAGACTATGGACAATTCCGAAGAAGTGTCCAAAAAGTTGTGTAATTACCTGGAATGGTGGCATAAGATTCATAAAGCTCTGGATCCTAATGATGTCTCACCGGAAGCAGGCTCATTGGTCTAGCGCTTATAAATTGCCCGGTAATACCGATTACTAGATAATAGAATTAGCCGCCGTCTTTTAAAATTGCGGACTGGACTAATAATAGCATCAGTTGTAAACCGAGAGCCCCGGTAAAACGGGGCTCTTTCTTTTGGTTCCTTTAGCACATGGTCGGAATATAAGGGCTTAAATAGGAATTTACTACCGGTCAAAATATATCACACCTAACCGAAATATCTTATTTCTAAAGATATCAATGACTGCTTAGATACCCCGGCCTAGCCCGGGACAAGGTCACAAAAAATTATAATCGTTGAAGAACCCCTATGATGTCGTTTCAAAGGCACCTCCCGTCGGTCAAATGATCCTATGGTTTACAAAACAGAAAATACACAGGGATGAGTGAAAGACAACGGCTGAGGGTCTTGCCATCCCGGATTAGGTGCTAAACCGGAGGAAAACCTGACACAGTCGCAACTGGCAAACATCGATTGCCTTGTCTGCCATCAAAAAGATTACATTCGGGTAATGGTCGGAGAAATTTTTGTGCCGGATACTGCCGTGATGACTATATCCATGGACCAGGCGGTCCAGACTGTTCACAAACCGGAAAGAACTAACTGCCTGTTTTGCCACGCCCGTTCCGGCGGCGCCGATGGATTCAAGCGCGGCGACCTTACGTTAGCGCACGCCAATACCACTGACACAACATTTGATGTACATATGGCGGTGACGGGTGCCAACCGGCAGTGCGTTGATTGTCATAACTGGGAAAATCATCACGTACCCGGCCGCGGGGCTGATTTACGACCATCCGATCTTGCTACGGTACCATTGTGTACGGACTGCCACGCGGGCAAGGCCACAGCCACCGCATTTTGCTTGATTTATCATGTATAACTCTAAAACTCATATCCCAATATCCACACGGTAGGGGTAAAGTAGACTACTTTTTTATTCTCCTCGCGGGCCAGTACCAGGCTTACCAGTTCTCTTAGTCCCACGCCCCGCATGATGCGGAAACCCATCAGCTCGGTGTCCTGATATTGCCTGATATGCGCGGCGCTCCTTTCGGCATCGACTTTATCTATGCCCAGTATTTCAAAAGCCTTTTCTATCCTGGGTAAATCGCTTTTTATTTCTTCCGGCGTATAACCGCACAGTTCCAGCAAATCGTCGTACACTGTTCATTTCCTCCCCTTGATAGATTCGATAAAAGCCTCGATGCGCGTTCTGAAGATGCTGATTTCAGACATGTCGTAATCGGATTGAAGCATCAATATTGGTATTCCCGTCTCTTTTCCCAGTTTCCGGGAGAAAAAGAAAAATTCACTTTCGTAGGACTCTCTGTAAAGGAGTTCGTACCAGATAACTCCGTCGGCTTTGTATTCCCTGGCTTTACCGGTAATAAATTCGAATCTGCCTTCAGGAGGGCGGAAGAAAGGCGGCGGCGGCGACCTGCGCCTGATGTATTTATCTGCCAAAGCAGCCAGCAGGTCTCCGTTGGGCTTCACCGGCTCCCAGTATTGCCGTATGCCCTCGCAGACCTCTTCGAATACTACCGTCGCCCCCGCTTCTTCAAGGAGATCGTAGATTTTATAGTCTCCCATGGCGAGGGTCGAAGCTACTAACAATATCCTGGTCTTTCCCTCCGGCCCTTTTGCCCCGCTTAATTCGCTGTAAAGAGAGTCCGCTATCCGCGTTACGGTGGGCGCATCGCCGCAATAGGAGATATGATTAAGTCTGGCAAAATCCTTGCCGCTTATGGGAGGCTGCGGTTGTAGGCGGAGAAGGCTTATTTTATTCAAGGAATCCCTCATCCTGTTGTAGATATCGATAGCCCCTCTCAGCTTATCGTCGGTTATTTCTTTACCTGTTAATTCCTCCAGCTTTTTCTTGAAAAGACCGAGTATTTCCACATAATAGTTGACCGCATGGTCCGTCCGCTCATGGGGGACGCCCAGCTTGAACACCTCGGCGCCGCTGGTTACTTTCCAAACGTCGGCTAAGCCGCGGTAATTATCATCGGCGCAGGGAACCGCCAACAGGTCGGGGAGTTTATATAAAGGCTCATCGCTGGACAACCGGTACCCCACTTGCGCCCGGCAGAATGTATCGATAAAGCGTGTTATATAAGGTATGCTTCCCGTTATTCCAGCCGAATCACCCCCCCGGATAAGTCCTACCGGAATCGCTCCGGACGCATAAATTAGTTCCTCGGGTGTGAATCCGGGGATAAACCCGACAACCCTGGCTCCCTCTTTTTTTTTACCGGCTATCTCCGCCGCTCTACCCCGCAGATGCATGGCTAATTCTTCCAACGCTTGCATTGAGAATCCTCCTTGTTCGATTTGGCGGTGTCAATCTGTGTCAACCAGGCACAATACGGGTAGACTGCTTTTGACCGGATATTGTTGGTTTTGGCTGAAAAGCCGCATTCCTGGCTGGTGCGTGTACGTGGTTCTGTAAACTTCTGTTTTCGATATATATCATAATATAATTGACCTGACATTAAAATATGGTTGCTATTAAAATTTGACCTGACCGCTTCATTTCTGTATATTCTTAAGAAGTAATCGGGCACGATATCGTACACGATTAATTATATTGTCACCCTGGTTTTTTGTCAACTATCCCGGGCTTGCCTGTACCAGGGTGTTTTTCAGCCCTACAACTCTCTTGACATTCCAGGGCCGATGCAATATTGTCAAAACTATAGGGAAAATATAATAATGCCGTACGCCTAGGACGCCCGGCTGGGAAAATATTAAGATGATAAGGGGTATGATATGGACTTGTTTAATTCGATACGCATAGACCGCAATGTGCCGATGAAAACCCGAGACGGCGTGATACTGCGCGCCGATGTTTACCGTCCGGACGATAAACAAAAGCATCCGGCCCTTCTTACGCGTACTCCTTACGGAAAAATAATAATGACAGAAGCTGATTTTAGCTTTATTAAAATGGTTGAAGCCGGGTATGCCGTTGTCTATCAGGATATGAGAGGGCGCTACGCCTCCGAAGGTAATTATGACGGGGGAGACGCATTCCTCGCGCAGGAAAGACCGGATGGGTATGACACCGTGGAATGGATAGCCGGGCAGCCCTGGTGCGACGGCAACATTGGAACACAGGGCGGCTCTTACATGGCGCGTGTGCAATGGCTTCTCGCCATGGAGCGTCCCCCGCATTTGAAGGCCATGGCCCCATCCATTTCATCGGACACACCGGCTCCGCAGGCCACTCTCTGGTACGGTGTCATCCCTGTTATCATGGCGGCATCATCAGTGGCAACAATGGGACTGGACATTGCGGATAAACTGGCGGAGCAGGGTAAGGATGCCGCCAGGATACGCCAGCTTCTTAACGAGGTAGTTACCCGGCCGCGGGAAACACTCTCTTATTTACCTCTTAAGGACATCCCCCATTTTGATTTTCCGGGGATTAAAGATATCTGGTACAACCGCGGATTAAAAGGTCTGCCTCCATTGGAGCAGGCAGCCGGTATTTACTGGGACTATGAAAAAGTAACCGTTCCCTGCCTGCACCAGAGCGGATGGTATGACTTTAACCTGCGCGGTATTCTGAATAACTTCACTGGTATGAAGAAGAAAGGCGGCTCGGCTGCCGCCCGGCAGGGTCAGCATTTGTTTATCGGGCCCTGGCCGCACGGCACTCCCGGCGCGCAAGGAGAGGCAGACTGCCCGCAAGCGGATGCACGTGGCACGGGCAGCACCGAATATAATATCGGCTTTTTCAATAAATACATAAGAGGGGAAGGGCCGGAACTGCCTGCGGTACGCTACTTTGTTATGGGGAAAAACATGTGGCAAAACGCCGCGGACTGGCCCCTGCCGAATACGTCATGGGAGCGTTATTATTTACACAGCGACGGCCGCGCAAATAAAGCTTCCGGAGACGGACGGCTCGACCGCAGGGAACCCGGCGCCGAACCGCCCGACACTTTTATTTACGACCCTCTCTCACCCGTACCAACCAGGGGAGGTGCATGGGCGGCAGGGAACGGATTTACAGCCGGCCCGCTCGAACAGTCACACATCGAAGGGCGCGAGGATGTCTTGTGCTATACGACCCCGGCGCTTCAAGAAGACCTGGAAATAACCGGCCCGCTGGCGCTCCACCTCTTCGCGGCTACGTCCGCATGCGATACCGATTTCACAGCAAAGCTGGTCGATGTGCATCCGGACGGCCACTGCTATAACGTCGCCGACGGAATCGTACGCGCCCGCTTTAGAAAATCGACCTTCGTCCCGGAATTAATCCGTCCGGGAGAGATAATTGAGTACGTAATCGACATGGTGGCGACCAGCAACCTGTTCCGCCGGGGTCACATGATACGCATCGATGTCTCCAGCAGTAACTTCCCGTCTTTCGACCGTAACATGAACACCGGTAATCCGACCGGGGAAGATACTACGGGTATTCCGGCGAAACAGACTATATTCCACCGGGTAAATCAAGCCTCCTTCATAGAACTGCCTGTAATAAGATAATAATAACGCGGGGAGCTAAATACAGGACAGGCTGAAAATGGCCCCGAGATTCCTGTCCAGAGTGCACTAATGACAGGGGGTAATCGGCCTGCGATCAGCCGATAAACTTGACTCACTCTTCGAAAAAAGTGATTATAGTGATAGGTAAAAACAGCCAGGAAGCGGCAGATACTTACCCCCAGGTAAACCATAATCAGAGATACATCGGATGGCGGGATATCCTGTAAACACCGGATGAAAATAGACTGTATTTAGAGCGTACTTGAAACTGCTATTGTCGCTAAAATAAGAAATATAAGACCAATTAAAAAGAAAACCAGTCCTGTCCAGAACCATAATGTCCCTGTTTGAAATGGTATGAAGATAGAATATAGCGTCGCGCCTGCCCAGACTCCTTATGTGAGAAACGTCATCACCCTGTCCTGTCGGGTTTGAATGATTTCCGGAGCCCGGCTGGTTCTTTCTGCAATACGTTAGGGAAAATGATTACCTGCAGTCATTGCAGGTGGTAGAAAATCATGAACCACCAGACATTCCACGAACCTATCTCAAAATTGCGGTATCCATTACATATCTAAATAAAATCCGTTTATGGTCTTAACCGTCTATTCCAGCACTATTCTCGTGCCGGCTTTATTAAAAAAGAAAGTCTCCGGGAACTCATGGGCGATAAGGCTGGCTGCAGGCAGGTCGGTGCAGTGGCATAGGCCTAATCGCTGAGCGCCTATCTCCTGGAGCGAGGCAATAGTCTGCCACATGCGCTCTTCTGTAACCCCCATTAAATGAGAGCCCCCGATAACCGCGCGTATTTTTTCTTCTCCGGTCAATTTCCTGGCATGATATATAGTATTAATCATTCCCCTGTGAGCGCAACCCAGGATTACAACCAGTCCGCCTTCCGTCTTAATTATCAGAGCCTGGTCATCCAGGAGCTTGTCAGGCTGCCAGCCGGACTCTTCTCTTACATATAGACCTTCGTCTATTTGCTCGAACCCGGTTATCATCGGTACTTCGCCGGTTGTCATAATATCACCGGTTATTTTATAAGGTTCCCTGGTTAGATTAAAGCGTGCTCCCAGGCTTTCCAGTTCCCTCGGCTGAAACGGTATGCCGATGTGACGGTCGGCCTCGTTTTTACGCCGAGAATACTTGGCCTGCCAGATATCCGGATGCGCGATTATCTCTACCTCTTTGCCGATTCTTCTCAGCATGCTGCTCAACCCGCCGGTATGGTCGTAGTGACCGTGGCTCAAAACTATTTTATTCACCCTGGAAAGGTCGATCTTGAAGCTGTCGGCATTATAAACGGCAGAGATGCTTTTTCCTGTGTCAAAGAGAATAGTGATATCATCCGCTTCAACCAGGATGCTCAATCCCCATTCCCCAAGGAAGTCTCCCATGCCGGCAGTATTTTCGCTTAAAGTAGTAATGCGCAGCGTCATTTTGTCCTCCTCATTCGTAAGAAGTCATCAATCGATTAAACAGGCATGGAGCATGATTCCAATGCCGGCCGGAAAAACAATATAAGTTCCGTTTGAAGCATTTACTAACATATGACTTTTTCCGTAGATCGTTTTTTACCTACTTCGTTTCGATATTTAAAATCCCGTCTAGATTACGAACAAAGGAATCATAGATTTCAGACGTATAGCTTTCGATATTGCCTTCATCGCAGAGTTTAGCCAACTGCGGATCTATCGGCAGCTGACCGAGCAGAGGAGCGCCGGCCGTATTAGCCATTTGTTCGCCGCGGCTTTTACCGAATATCTCTATTTTCCTGTTTATTTCCGGCACGTATAAATAACTCATGTTTTCCACTACCCCTATGACCTGTTTATCCAGTTTTTGTGCCATGTTCACTGCTTTTTTCACAATCATTTCAACCAGGTCTTGAGGGGTGAAAACGATGATGATGCCTGATATCGGCAGACTCTGCATGACGGTAAGCGGCGCGTCTGCTGTGCCCGGCGGCAGGTCGATGATGAGATAATCCAGCTTGCCCCAAAGCACATCCTCTCCGAACTGTTTGATGACGTTCCCGATCATCGGCCCGCGCCAGATGACAGCTTCATCCTCATTAGGCAGGAGAAGGTTGATAGACATGACCTCGATACCGGACCTTGTAAGCGCCGGTAACAGTCCGTCGTCATTACCGCTTACCGGACCCTTAAGCCCGAACATCTTGGGAATGCTCGGCCCGGTGATATCGGCGTCGAGAATTCCCACTTCATATCCTTTGCGTTTTAGCGCTATCGCAATCAAACCGGAAACCAGCGATTTGCCTACGCCTCCCTTGCCGCTCATTACCGCGATAATCTGGCCTATCTTATTTAAATCTTTAGCCTTGACCTCGGTATATTCCACCGCTACCTCTTTTACATCAGGCAGTTTCTGGACGGCTGCGCGGGTTTTATCCTTGATCCAGTCTTTTGCCCCGGGAACAAGCCCGGTAGAAGCCAGGTTAATACTTACCTTGCCATCGGAGATGGTTACTTCCCGCACCATATTCAATCCCACGATGCTGCGTTTAGCGGCCGGCACCAGCACTTCTTCGAGGCTCTTGATGACTTGATCTCTCGATACCATTGCAGATATTCCTCCAAAAGTTTTCTAACTCGAATTTATCTATTTTAATTTGATTATTTCGCTTTCGTCTTTAGCCTGGCATAGTACGAATCCGATAGATAAAGTGCCGCCAGTGGATTGTGCCCGGTGACCCTGTCCTTCACGGCGATTATGGTCATCGGCACGCGGCAGTATTTGATGAAAAGCGTGTCATGCCCGATGCAAAGTCCCAGCATAACAGCCAGGTCAACATTTTCCTCATTTAATATCTCGGCCTGGGCAATCGGGTTGCACATGGACTCGTATTTATCCGGTCCCGCTATTTTTTCCTCCGGCTTCATCCCGATTCTTTCTTTCGGAATTCCCCCCACCTTGCATTTGACCGAAACTACCTCGAACCCGTTATTTTCCAATATTTCGGTCAACATGCGGCCTTCTTTGGCGAGACCGCCGCAAAAAGCCAGCCCCAGCTTCTTATAACCGCACTTATGGGCGAATTGTATCAGCTCGAGAATTCTTGGATTTTTAGTCCTTCGCCCTTCCGGAGTTTGTTCGTAGCATTCGAATTCTTGCAATGATGCCTGGCGGGCGAATTCTCCTACGTCAGGTTTATCATACTCGGATAAAGCTTTCTCAATTACGTCCGGCATTAATTTCATCGGGCAAAAGTTAGGAGACTTGTCCAAAGAAAGTTTTTCTCCGGCTTCTACTCGTGGCTCACAGGCTCCTGCCGGGCACTTGGCGCATGTCGGGCTTGATTTCTTCGTCATATAATGCTCCTTGTGGTTAATGGGCGCAATTATCGTGCCCGTGCTCGTGTTCATGGTTGCATGTATTATCGGACGTAGCCAGGCTCCCTTTAAGGTGGCTGAGAACGGCCTTTTCCGGGTCGGATTCTACCGCGCCGAGTACGACATCTACACCCCGCTGCTTCAGGAGATCTACCGCCATGGGTCCCATGCCCCCGGCGATAACAACAGAAGCGCCTTTTTCCGCCAGCCAGACGGGTAGAAGACCGGGCTGATGCTCCGGCGAATTAATGAACTCTTTATGGGTAATCTTCATCTTTTCATCAACATCATAGAATGCGAACTGCTCACAATGGCCAAAATGCGGCGACATCTTGCCGCCAACTACCGGTACTGCGTATTTCACTATATACCTCCAAAAAATTTATTCTACTTTTAATGTATATTCAGGTTTTCCGTTTTTAGATTGGATTACTATCGATACTTTTTTCCCCTCCGAAAGATATTTTTCTGATTCCACGCCCAACGCTTCGAATATGCCTCTTGCCCCAATGCCGTTGGAAAAGCGAGCAGCTTGTCGACGGGACAGTGCGCGTCGTATTATGGAACTCGGCCATGATATACGCGTCCGACGGCAGGACTCCCGTAGCCACGATAGCCCAGGGGCAAGACATCACCGATCTGAAAGAGACAGAAACGGAATTACAGCAGATAAACAACCGCCTGGAGATGGCCTATGACGCCGCCGACGCCGGGGCGTGGGACTATGATTTGGTTTCCGGGCGTAATGAATGGACCCCGAAAATTTTTGAACTTTTCGGTCTGGATCCTCATAAAACCACCCCCTCTTTCGAGGCCTGGAAAAACATCGTCAACCATGAAGACCGTGAATTTACCATGAAACACATAGACCAGGCGCTGAAAAACCATACGCCGGTTGGATGCGAGTTCCGCGTTTCCCAGCCCAACGGGCAGATACGCTGGATTAATGCCCTGGGTAAAGGTATTTATGACAGAATGAACCAGCCGGTAAGGCTGATAGGTATCTGCACGGATATTACCGATCTCAAGAAAGCTGAGCAGATGAAGGACGAATTCATCGGCCTGGTCTCTCATGAACTGCGCACCCCGCTTACCGTGGTTACCGGTTCTCTAAGAACAGCTATGTCCCAGGGGCTGACTGGGGAAGAAGTGCACGAGCTTATTCAAAACGGCATTGAAGGCGCGGACCAGCTTGCGTCTATCCTGGAAAACATGCTCGAACTTTCCAGGTACCAGGCCGGGCATCTCAAGCTGCGCTCGGAACCGGTCAGCATTCCCGGCTCAACCCGTAATGTCATTCAAAAATTAAAGGACCAGGGGGCAAGCCACAAGTTCGTGATGGAATTTCCCGGTGAACTGCCGCCCGTGGAAGCAGACCCGGTGCGGGTAGAAAGAATTCTTTATAATCTCCTGGAGAACGCCACCAAGTACACACCGGCAGGCACCCGGATAAAAATTTCCGCCCGTACTGATAAGGACCTCATTATTACCAGTATTGCAGACCATGGACCGGGTATCACCCGGGAAGACCAGGCAAAGCTGTTTGAATTGTTTCAGCAATTGGAACCATCCACACGGCCGACAAGCGGCGCAGGGCTGGGGTTGGTGGTATGCAAGAGGCTGGTAGAGGCGCAGGGAGGCTGGATCAAGGTGACCTCGGCGGCGGGGAAAGGTTCAACTTTTTCTTTCGCCCTGCCGAAAAACGATACACCGTCATAGTCAGGCCGTATCAACACTTGAGGATAAATTTTATTCTCTTTACCATCTCGTCCGGTTCAAAAGGCTTAGCCAGAAAATCATTGGCGCCCAGCCGGATGGCATCCTGGAAATTAGAGGCGCTGGCGCTGAAGGCGATAACCGGCATCTGCGTAAAAGTCCGTACTTGTTTAAGTACTTCAAAACCGTCTATCCCCGGCATGACGATATCCAGGAGCATGATATCCGGTTTGGCTGATTTAACCAGTTTCAGCGCTTCCTCACCGGAGACAGTGGCGATAACTTCATAGCCGTGAAGTTTTAACCCTATTTCGATAAATCTTAGGACTTTCGGGTGGTCATCGACCACCAGAACACATCTTTTTTTATTCTCTATCATCGACATACGACGGGCTTCCGGATAATTATTTTATTTCCCGCCTACCTTTTGTATGATTATATCTCTTTCGCAATAATAAGGCATAAAAATATGTGCTAAAATAATTAAATATATATTACATTTTGACCATAAATTGCAGCTTCAGCGTAAAATTCATTACAAGGAGGATAAATGAAGGACTTCGATTATTACGTAAAAAAGGCCGGTGATTTTCACGGGCACGCCTGTGCCGGTATCGCTTTAGGGACGAAGATAACGATGGCCGCCATGCAGGCACTGGGACTGGACCCCGAAAAGAAAAACAAGAACCTCATCGTTTATACGGAAATTGACCGCTGCATGACTGATGCCGTGCAGGCAATTACCGGCTGCACTTTAGGGCACCGTTCGCTTAAACACGCGGATTACGGGAAATTCGCGGCTACTTTTGTGAACACCGATACAGGCAAGGCAGTGCGCGCCACCATCCCGGAACACATCAGTAATGAAGCAACTAATGAAGAAACACTCCGTAAAATATCGCAAATCCCGGATAATGAACTGGTAATGTTACAGGAAGTATCCGTGCAAATACCGGAAACCGACCTGCCCGGCTCTCCCCGGGAAAAAGCTGTCTGTGCTTCCTGCGGAGAAAGGGTAGTAGACGGCCGCCAGGTAAAAAAAGAAGATAAAACGCTTTGCAAATCGTGTGCCGGGGACAGCTACTATAAAATATAGGCAATGAGCTAATTAGTTTTTAGTTACTCCTGGTT
Organism: Dehalococcoidia bacterium; assembly: GCA_041300405.1. GTDB lineage: Bacteria > Chloroflexota > Dehalococcoidia > Dehalococcoidales > RBG-16-60-22 > Fen-1077. The sequence goes on from JBGLNK010000001.1 coordinate 633,965, forward strand.
TCCTCCGCTGACACATGAACGCTCCCTTCTCCCTTGTCTCTTGTCCCTTTACCAATACATACCCTTCTCCCTTTGCCCTTCTCCCTATATTGTGTGATAATCTAAGCTAAGAAACCTCTGAACAAGTCATTGCGCGCCATCCCGATGTCCTCCTTTATTCCAAATCGGGAGGCGTGGCAATCTCTATCATGGCATCAAAATAGTCATGTCTTTAAAAAAAGCTACTTATTCAGAGCTTCCCTAAGTAAAAAGCCAATTTATAAGGAGCCCTTTATGGAACCACGGAAATACGATAAGTACTTTACCAAAACACGCTTTATCAAAGGGCCTCAAGGCCATCCCAAGCCGGTCCACTTCAGCGGCGACCACGGCGGAGAAGTTAACTTCGGGATGCTGTGGAACTACGTCACCGCTCCGTTTAAAATGCCGGACGGGCCGCATACGCACCCTTTTGACGAGGTGTGGATATTTCTAGGCGGCGACCAGAGTAACGCTGCGGACTTCGACGCGGAAGTAGAGGTATACCTCGGTGAAGAGGTTGAAAAGTACATTATCAAAGAACCAACTATCCTGGAAATACCGCGCGGCCTGATGCACTGCCCGCTTATCTTTAAGACGATAAACAAGCCGATTGTCTTTGTGAACCTGCCTCTGACGGTGAAGTACGTCAAAGAAAAGGAAAAGAAGTAGTAATTAATACGTCATTCCCGCGAAAGTGGGAATCCACCTCCTATTTGTCGTTGATTATTCAAGAGGAAGGCAGTTTCTATGAATAAGAATCTGGATGAGATGACGGATAAGGAACGCTGGCAGATGTTCCCCATCATTTTAAGCGAACATAAGCCGGAATGGAAAAAGAAATACCTCAAGGAAAAGGCTGTTATTGAGCAGTCTATCGGCATTCAAAATATCGTAAGGATGAGTCATATCGGCAGTACGGCCGTACCCGGATTAATCGCCAAGCCCACGATAGATATTCTGGTTGAAATCAAAGATAAAACCGATACTAATAAACTCATAGTGGACACGCAGTCAGCGGGATTCAGATATATCGCGCATCCGGAGAATCCACCTCCCCATATGATGTTTGTTAAAGGCTATACCGAGCAAGGATTTAAAGGGCAGGCATTTCACGTTCATATCAGGTACGCCGGCGACTGGGACGAGCTTTACTTTCGAGATTACCTCATGACCCATCCCAATATTGCCTCTGACTATGGGAAATTAAAACTGGAACTGAAGGAAAAATATGAACATGACCGAGATGGTTATACTGAAGCTAAAACCGTTTTCGTGAAGCGGATTACCGCGCTGGCGCGGAGGGAACAAACGTCTAAGAGCTAATTTGTTTGCCAGGTTCTCTATCCCATCCTCCCCTTTTCTTCTTCATATTCCCTCTCCAATTTTTCCGCCTCTGCTGTTAGGCTGTCCCATTCGGCGGTAAGTTTCCTGATGGATTCTTTAGTGACCACATATTCCCGGTTGGTATCCGCCGCTCTGTCCCCGTCTTTATAATGTTCCGGGTCGGCGAATAGCGCCTCGATTTCCGCCTGCCGCGCCGTTAGCCCGGCCACGTGTTTTTCTATTTCCGCGATGCGCTTTTTTACCGGCGATATCTTTTGGTAATGCTGGTTTCTCAATTCGCCTTCCAGCGCCTTGCGCTGGCGCTGTGTGTACCTTGCCTCGCTGACCGGAAAAGCGACGGCTTTAAGGCTAGGCGGTAATTCTATATCCTTCCCCGGCGATTCTTTCCGGCTGAGAAATTCATCGTAATTACCGTGGAAAACCTCCAGCGTACCGTCCCTGATTTCAATAATCTTGTTTGCCACTTCACGTATCAGAGTGCGGTCGTGGGTGATGAAGCACAGCGTGCCGGTGTAGGCTTCCAGCGCGTCGGACAGTATTTCGCGGGAAGGGATATCAAGGTGATTGGTCGGTTCATCCATGAGGATAAAATTGGCCGGGCGCACCAGCATCCGCGCGATGGCCAGGCGCGTTTTTTCCCCGCCGGAAAGCACTTCCACTTTTTTCAGGACATCATCGCCGCTGAAAAGGAATGCCCCGGCCAGCCCTCGTATCCCCTGTTCGGACTCTTCAGGCGCTGCCTGGCGCAGTTCCTCCAGTATCGTATTACGCGGATTGAGCGATTCGATATAGAATTGGGCGAAATAAGCCGTGGTGACATTATGTCCGGGGATGCGCTCGCCTTTATCGAACGGCAGGACGCCCGCCAGTATTTTAAGGAGCGTCGATTTGCCCGCGCCGTTTAACCCCACCAGCGCCGCGCGGTCGCCGCGGTTGAGAACAAGAGACAAATCGCGGTATATCACCTTTGAATCGTAAGACTTGGCGATGTTTTTCAACGTGATTACTTTTTCACCGCTGCGCTTCGGCTCCGGGAACGAGAAAGCTATCTTCTTCGTCGATCGCGGAACGACGATGCGGTCTATTTTTTCCAGAGCTTTTATCCGGCTTTGCACCTGTGAAGCTTTCCTGGCTTTATAGCGGAACCGCTCGATAAAGCGCATTTGTTTCTGTATCTTTTGTTCCTGACGCCGGGCTGTCGACTGCTTTATTTCCAGTTCCTTTTCTCGGGCGAGGACATAGCCGTCGTAATCACCGTGATAAAAGATAACGTCGTCTTTTTCAATGGCGATTATTTTCCTGGCCACGTTGTTTAAAAAGGCGCGGTCGTGAGAAGTGACCATGACCGCCCCGTGATAGCCCTTGAGATAATTTTCAAACCAGCGCTGTGTTTCCAGGTCGAGGTGGTTGGTCGGCTCGTCGAGGATGAGCAGGTCGGGATTCAAAAAGAGCAGCTTGGCCAGCTCGATGCGCGTCAGCCAGCCGCCGCTGAATTCGGAAAGCGGGCGGTAGAAATCCGCCTCGGCGAATCCCAGCCCGGAAAGGATTGTCCGCGCTTCATGTTCGGTGTCATAGCCGCCGGAGGATTCAAAGGTATGCTGCAGTTCTCCAAGTTCCTTGAGCATCACGGCTATTTCCTCTTCGTCCTTTTCTTCGGCCAGGTCTGCCTGGAGCGCCTGGATTTTATGCGCCATGCCGGTGATATGCGCCGAGGATTGCGCCACCTCGTCCAGCAGGCGGCTTCCTCTCCCCGGTTCTATGTCCTGCTGCAAATAGCCTATCGTCGTGCCGCGCCGCGCGGCCACGCTGCCGGTATCCGGGGCGACATGACCGCAGATAATTTCAAACAGCGTCGTCTTACCGGTGCCGTTCTGCCCGATGACGGCGATGCGGTCTTTCATGCCAACGTTAAAGCTGACGCCGCTGAACAGCGGGCGGGCGTTATATGATTTGGATACGTTAGCGATACTGAGCATAGATTACTTTTCCAATAGCAATTATAGCGGGAAATCATATATTAAGGCGAATCCGCTGGACTATTTCAATTAATTGCAGCATAATAAACACCGGTATGGCTGATAAAAGGATCGAGCGCGAAAAACAGACCGTGACCGCGATGATATCCCTTTACTGCCAGGGTGTTCATGGCGCGGACGGCCTTTGCAGAGAATGCGCCGAGCTTGAAGAATACGCGCTGAAGCGCCTCATGAAATGCCCGTTCGAAGCCGCCAAGCCGGCCTGCTCTAAATGCACCGTCCACTGCTACCAGCCGGCGATGCGCGAGAAGATAAAGCAGGTCATGAGATACAGCGGCCCGCGCATGGTTTACCGGCACCCGCTGATGGCGCTCGCGCACATAATCGACGGCAGGCGGTCTTCCTGATAAAAAATACGGGAATAGCTCTTTTCGGGAGGCAGCTATGATTATCCTCACCAGGAAAATAAATGTAGACACCAACGCGGCCCGGGAAGAACAATACGTCGCCGTCATCAACATCACCCCTAAAATCCAGCAGCAGATGGAGCTGGCTTATATGTCCAACGGCACCGTCACCGTTTTTCTCCCCGGCACCACGGCCGGGGTCGGCACTATCGAATTTGAAGAGGGTCTGATTGCCGATTTCAAGAACATGTGGGCGAGGGTCGTGCCGCGGGAAATCGTTTACCGGCACAAGTTCCTGTGGGAAGAGAATAACGGTTTTTCACATATCCGCGCCTCGATGATGGGGCAGTCACTGGTCGTCCCCATCGCCAACAAGAGATTAATACTCGGGCAGTATCAGCAAATAGTGCTGGTGGAGTTTGATAACCGTGCCCGCTCCAGGCAGGTCGTGCTTCAATTCATGGGCGAATAGCCCTTCCCGCGTATTCGCTTTCCGGTTTTACTCATTCTTGGTTGGTGGATAAGAGAATAGGGTTGAGGGGAGAGGGCAGGGTGAGGGTGAAATTAAGGGCGAAAGGCGTGCCCGCGCTCTGTAGCGCTTCGGCGCGCAAGCGCGGCTATCTCTATCAACGCGTAAAAGTAGTTATGTCTTCAGATATAGAGCTACTTATTCAGAAGTTATTAGCACTTATAATTTAGATTTTCTTGTCCCTCTACCCTGTTTCGTGATTTTTATCCTTGCCGTCTTCTCGTACGGCTGTTCGGTCAGTTCCTTCCAGTTCCTGAACGGGAAATCCACACCTGCGGCCTGCGCCGGCGTCCTGTCTTTCAGCGACATATGGGGCCTGAAGAAATTATAATGCACCAGCCAGCCGGCCATGTATTGCCTGGCGGATTTTATGGTATGCAATCCTCTCATCACCTTGGTCCTTGATTTAATGGTCCCGTGCATGCGCTTGATCATATTGTTATTGACCTCGACATCGAAGGAACTGCCCCGTTTATGCGCGGTATCGGCGCCGAAGGTCAATTCTATCCCCTCCAGGTATGCCCTCAGTTTATCGGTGTAAATAATCCGTGGTATTATGCCGGTCCTGATATAGGCCTTTTCCATCAGTATTTGCGCGTCTTTCTTGGTGCGCGTGTAAGACATGTGCGTGGCTATCAGGAATCTTGACCGCGTGTCTATAATATCCCAGAGCCAGGCGTCTTCCCCGTCGATATCGATGACCGTCTCCCCGGCGACCCATGTATTGCCCACCCGGGGCTTGTACTGCGAGGCTTCTTTAACAGCTATTTCCGTAAACCGCCGGATCCAGTTAAAAGCCGTCGTATCGGAAATATAATCGTTATGCTGCTGGATAAAATTACGCCGTATCTCTTTGAGGCTCATCCCCTCGTAGAACATGTTGATAGCGTCAGCAATCTTGGAAGTGGCGTACTGCATCTTGGGGATGGTCTCTGTAAAAGGCTCCGCATTGGCGATGCCGAGGCCGTGGCGCTGTCCGATGGTATAGTATGTGATGCCGTGGTGCTCACCCAGGATCTTTCCTTTTTCATCCAGTATCGGGCCGGGTATTGATGATTGTTTTCCGTAGGTTTTTAGGAACCCGGCATAATCATTATCCGGAATAAAGCAGATTTCCTGGCTCTCCGGTCTGGAAGCTGCGGGTAGTCCCATTTCCCGCGCGATTTGCCTTACCCTGGTTTTGGTCAGCCCGCCTATTGGGAACAGGACGTGACTTAGCTGTTTCTGTGTTAGCTGACACAGGAAGTAGGACTGGTCTTTTTTTGCGTCGGCGCCTTTTTTTAAAAGGATTTCTCCTCCATTTCTTTCAATAAGGGCATAATGCCCGGTGGCAATGAAGCCCGCGCCCAGTTCCGCCGCCTTTCCCCACAGCGCCCCGAACTTGATGAGCTTGTTGCACAGGACGCAGGGATTCGGCGTCCTTCCCCGGCTGTATTCGCGGCAGAAATTGTCGATTATCGTCCGGGTAAAAATATCCTGGAAATCAATGATATGGTGAGCTATGCCCAGCCTGGCGGCGGCCTTTTGCGCATCCTCTGGGGCGTTATGATGCGGCATCAGCTGCATGGTCACGCCGATTACTTCATGTCCTTCTTCTTTGAGAAGAGCGGCGGTTGTGGAAGAATCGATACCTCCGCTCATGGCTACGGCAATTTTCACTGGACCTTCCCTGTATACGGTGTAATTATCCCGCGCCTTCGGAGAAATCTTGTTCGATAACCTTTTTGTCTTCCTCCAGCTCATCGCGGGGAATAGAAATACCGCTGGCTTCTTCCAGCCTTCTAAGCCGTTCCTCGAGGATTTGCTGGTCTTTCAGTACCAGCCGGATGGCCTCTGCCACGGGGTCGGGTAAGCGGCCGTGCTGCAAGTCCATGGAAGGTTTTTCCGTCTTGGTAACGATACGGCCGGGTATACCGACTACTGTTACACCCGGAGGGACTGATTTTATGACGACCGAACTGGCCCCTATCCGTGCTCCATCGCCGATGGTTATCGGGCCGAGCGCTATCGCCCCCGTGCCCATTTCCACGCCGTTGCCCAGCGTAGGGTGGCGTTTCTTTTTTTCCAGGGTGGTGCCGCCCAGCACTACGCCGCCGTACATTAAAACATCATCGCCGATTTCAGCCGTCTCGCCGATGAGCACGCCGGCGCCGTGGTCGATGAAAAAGCGGCGCCCGATAGTTGCGCCGGGATGGATTTCAATTCCGGTTAGAAAGCGGTTGATATGAGATACGATACGCCCGCATAACTTGAGGTTATGCTGCCACATCCAGTGCGCTTTGCGGTGCATCCAGAGGGCGTGCAAGCCGGGATAGCATGTTAAAACCTCCAGTATGCTCCGGGCGGCCGGGTCCTTGGAAAAAACGGTCTGTATGTCTTCTCTCAATGTTTTGAACATGTAAAGCGTTCCCGGTTTTCAGGATGGTCGATGGTTTTATTATACCTTATTTCAAATATGTTACACTGGCGCGTATTTGGTTTACATCGCTAATGTTGACTGAAATGCTAAACTATGCCAAGTCTAACATCGCAGGCAGTTATTGTCAACTTTGAACTGCTGTCTCTTATTGTGTAGAATAAACTTATTAACACGTATTTGTTTGTACCCCGTCGCATTATTTAGAACGGAGAAAAATTAAAAAGCAGGAGATATTATCATGAGTGACAACGAGATTATCTTACGTTACGGATTCAATCCCCACCAAAAACCTGCCCGGATATATTCAACTAAAGGCAAACTGCCGTTCAGGGTGGTTAACGGTGCGCCCGGGTATATCAATATGCTGGATGCGCTCAATTCCTGGCAGTTGGTCAAGGAGTTGAAATACGCGCTGAAAATGCCGGCCGCTGCTTCTTTCAAGCATGTGAGCCCTGCCGGAGCGGCCGTCGGCCTGCCGTTGAGCGATACGCTGAAAAAGGCCTATTTTGTAGATGACATGGAAATCTCGCCGCTGATGGCAGCCTATGCCCGGGCAAGAGGCGCCGACCGCGTTTCTTCTTATGGCGACTTCGCCGCATTAAGCGATATTGTTGATGTGCCAACGGCTAAATTAATCAGCCGGGAAGTCTCGGACGGTGTTATCGCCCCGGGATATGAAAAAGCCGCCCTGGATATCCTTAAAGCCAAAAAAGGCGGTAAATACCTGGTGATGGAAATCGATGTTGATTACTCTCCGGGAGAAACGGAAACGCGGGAAGTCTTTGGTATTCAGCTGGAGCAAAAACGTAATAACGCGGTCATTACATCTGACATCTTGAAAGACGTCGTCACGAAAAAGAAAGAATTTCCGGCTGATGCCGTGCGTGACCTTGTTATCTGTACCGCTACTATCAAATATACGCAGTCGAATACCATCGGTTTTGCAGTCGAAGGCCAGGCCATCGGGATAGGGGCAGGGCAGCAGTCGCGTATTCACTGCACGCGTCTGGCGGCGGAAAAAGCCGACCGCTGGTTCCTGCGCCGGCACCCGGTAATCCTGGATTTTAAATGGCGCAAAGGTGTTGTCCGGGCGGAACGCAATAATGCTGTAGATTTATTTCTCCAGGAAAGACTGAACAGCTTTGAAAAAGAGAACCTTAAAGCGGCGCTTGAAAAAGTGCCTCCGCAGCTCACTTGGGACCAGAAAAAAGACTGGCTCAAAGGTTTGAAAGGAGTATCTTTAAGCTCTGACGGCATGATACCTTTCCGTGATACTATCGACCGGGCTTATGAAAGCGGTGTCGCCTACATCGTGCAGCCCGGCGGCTCTATCCGGGATGATGATAGTGTCAAAGCATGCGATGCCTACGGAATGGTCATGGCCTATTCCGGCTTGAGACTTTTCCATCATTAATAATGTAGTTCCGTTTATATATGGTTGCTTATGTGTATTGATTATAAAGTTTCTTTAAACTTGCCCGTAATAAAATATTTTGTACCTTTAATGCGGAGTAGCCTGCGGAGAGGGGCGCAGCCCCTCTCATACAAACTCCCCTTTCCAACCCTGAGAAATTTCTGTTTGACTGCAAATGCCTGTGGTTGGAAAGGGGATAAAGGGGATAGGTAAGAGACACCAAATGCAAATAATGACCTAATGTGAGATTGTAGCGTAAGATATAAACGTTTTCTGTTTTCTTGGAAAGAGAACGAAGATGTAATGTTTTTTCTTGGCATATTCGGTCAAAGGATACTTTACTGAATTCCGGGAGGATATAAATTATGTGGGGATGGTTAATCAATAACAGCCTGTGGTTTCTTCTCGGCGCTGCTTTATTTATGCTTTTGCTGCTGTTTCTGAATGAAAAAGCACGGAATATGGCTGCCGGAGTGCTCAAGGAAAAGAAAATTGATGCTGCGCCCGATTCTGTTAAGGAAAAGAAACGCGGTAGAGCAGCGCGCGTGGTAAATATTATATTCTGGGTACTTGAAATTGCAGCCGCTCTGGTGATGGTGGCTTCTTTTATATTGATGACTTTTTCTGAAGAAGGCACCCCGGATTTGCTGACCGGTGAAAGCATTAAAAACTGGATTTGGGAACACGGCACCAGGATAGTGCTAGTCATTATTATTGGGATTGTTTTGCTGATGGTACTAAAGAGGTTTTTGCCGTCTTTGATGAATAATCTCATGGCGCGCCCGGTAAGGGGAGAAAGCAAGGAGGGCATCAAGAAGCGTTCCGATACCTTACAGGTGGTGTTTTTAGGTTTGGGCAGGGTTGTCATTATCCTGATAGCACTGCTTATGATATTATCGGAGCTGAATGTACCGGTTGGACCTGTCCTGGCAGGCTTCGGGATTGTTGGGATCGCCGTCGGCTTTGGCGCCCAGTTTATGATCCGCGACCTGATTGCAGGGATATTCCTGCTGATGGAAAACCAATACCGCGTCGGCGATGTGGCGAGTGTGGGAGGTGTTACCGGTCTGGTGGAAATGATTAACCTGCGAAAAACAGTGCTCCGTGACCTTGACGGCATTGTCCATCATGTTCCGAATGGTGAGATAAGAGTAGCCAGCAACTACTCCCGGCATTTTTCCAGGGTTAATCTTAACATATCGGTTGCTTATGATACCGATCTTGAGAAAGCTATCAATGTGATTAACGGGGTCTGCAATAAAATGGCAGAAGAAGAAAGATGGGGTAAGGTCTTTAAATGTATACCACAAGTGCTCCGTGTAGATAAACTAGGCGATTCCGGCATCGATATCAAGATAACAGGGGATGTCAAGCCTCTGGAACAGTGGAATGTGATGGGTGAATTGAGGCTAAGGTTGAAAAAGACCTTCGATAAAGAAGGCATCGAGATACCCTGGCCCCACACCAAAGTGTATTTTGGTAACAAACCGGGGCAATAAACCGGTGGCATTTGCCCGTTGTTATTGAAAAAGCCTGAAATCGAAATACGTTATGCTATAATAGGATGCTGAATATTTAAAATTTGAGAGGAACCGCGATGTATACGAAGATATTGATTCCGCTGGACGGTTCGGAGTTAGCTGAAAGCGTGCTCCCCTATGTAAAATGGTTTACGGAGGTCTCTAAAGTCAATGAAATTGCATTCTTGCGCGTTGTAGAGCCGTTCCGCGTCGCAGGCGGATTGGAGGCTAACGTTCTGCCGGATGAAAAAGATCGTATTGAGAATGATGCGGCGGGTATAGCCCGGAAATATCTTGATAAAATCGCCGGCCACTTTGAAGCTGGTAAGATTAAAGTAAGCAGGGTCGTAGATATCGGCAAGCCGGCAGGTATTATCAAGGATTACGTTACTCGTAACGATGTGGACTTGATTATCATGGCCACGCACGGCGTCTCCGGGATTAAGCGCATGGTGCTGGGCAGCGTGGCAGATGAAATCATCCGTACTTCCCAGGTGCCGGTATTCCTCGTGACGCCCCGTGATAGACCGCCGGACCAGCCTGGATGAAAAATTCCGGGTGAGTTTATTCTACGTTTGTTTTAAAAACCAGGCAGAAATTATCGTCGGCGCGGGTAATAATCTTTTCCACTATTGGAACTTTACTCAGGATATCGAATAGAGGCAGCGGTTCCAGGACATCAAAAACAACTGACATTTCTTTTTCGGAGGCGTATTCCTGGAGATACTTGATTCTTGGGATATGAACCAGGTATTTCTTCAATTTTTTCAGGTATTGATAATCGAATGACTCTGAAGCGGATTTCATTTCCATTTGCCCGCTGAACATCGCCCCGCTGCCGTTTGTCCCGGCCGCTTTTTCTCCAATCAGGCGTATCTCCAGTGATGGGCCGGTAATCATTTCACCAATTTGTTTTGAATCCGGCGGATTGTATCTTTCTTCATTTGTCGGTATCTTTTCTTCTTCCAGCTTTTGCTTTGTCTCTCCGATGATTTTGTTTAGTTCGTTTATTTCCGTCTGGAGCGTATTTTCCAGTTCGTTGGTTGTCTGTCTTGCCCTGTGGACAATTTCCGTGATATGATTGCTGATTTGAGAAGTGGTAGCGGAAACATCGGCCAGTATTTTCCCTGCTTTCTCCTGCGCTTCTGCCATGATGCGGGATGACTTAGCCTCGGTTTCCTGGCGGTATTTATCTGTAATTTCCCGTATGATCAGGTCGGCTTCGCGTTTTGATTCGGTGATAACGTCATCCCTGACTTTTTCCGCGTTTTTATTCGCCCGGGCGATAATATCATCGGCTTCTTTTCTTGCTTTATCGATGATTTTATCAACCTGCGATTGTGTTCTTTTCTTTGCCTCTTTTTTCGCGCTTTCTTCCGCCTCTTCAATTATCTGCTTTGCTTCACGTTTGGCCTGGTTCAGGATATCGGCGGATTCATGAAAGACGGGATGGTTGCCGTTGGACCTATCGTCCTCTATCTTGAGTTTCGGTGCCGGTTCTATCCTGGGAGATGGTGTGCTTTCTGCCGGGCTCTCAATCTTGTTTTCAATTGATTCAGCTTGGACGGGGACGGGATTTTCCATTGGAAGAAGCGTGCTTTCAGGCTGACTCTGGGGATTCGCGGCGGTATCCGCAGCAGTTGAAGGTGATGCGCTTACTACCTCGATATGTTCCTCTTCATCAGGATGAACTTCATCGGTATGAACATTATCGGATTTGATCTCGTTAATCTGGAAGTTCGTTTCTGAACGCCGTGTGATTTCCTCTATCTTGGCGCGGTATTCGTCGAAGATTTTGGAAAACTCGTCCCGTTTAAGTTCAGTACCGGCATCATGTTTAGCCATAGTATATAATCCATTCTGCCTTTAGTAAAAAAGACATACTGAAATATTCATAGTTATCCCTTCTAATATTGTAAACTGACGCTGCCGGCCTTGATATAGGTAGATAGTACCAATTAGGATATTATTACCCCCTATTTTTGTCATGGGTGCCAGCTTTTAGACATCTCTAAAGCAGGATAAAAATCATTCGGGCGAACACCGTCTGCGTTGTATCAACCGTTGAAATTGATAAGGTCATAGCACCCGCATAGGGTGAAAGTACGCCCGCCGCTGGTGACTAACGTTGGATGTTTTTACCGGAGTGATTTGCTTTAATTAAGTATATCCGGTGTGGAGGTGCCTTATGATGACGACAAGCGTGTATTTTGAATCATACGCTCCCGGGATGAAAGCGAAACTAGACCCGGCTTATCGCCGCGGGTTTGAAGACCGCAGGCTTCCGGCCAGGGCGGAAATACTGGGTAAAATTGCGCGCAACAGCAATCAGTCTTTAATGCCCTTCACGGTAACAAGAAAAAACCAGGGAGTCTCCGGCCGCAGGTAACGCCGGCGGACGTAACGTTTGCCTTAGCCGCCGGCACCTGTTATTTGCAGATTAAGACAAATCCCTTTTCATTTGCTCGTACTGGTCTCTGGTAATTTCACCCCGCGCGTATCGCTCTTTAACCAAATCCAGGGGAGTGGAACTACGAATTGTATTAGTATCATGCCGCGTCAATCTCGTGACTCCCCAGACGATTAAAGCGATAATACCGCCCCAGAACACCAGCATCCATACCCCTCCGAATAACATACTCCATCCTCCAAAATCATGCATAAACCACATAATTCACCTCCCATGCTTATTTAATTATCCTGTTAGCCGGTGGACCTGTATGTGACTGAAGTCACTTTTTAATTCCGGATTTAGAGTTGACACCGGGTATGACGGAGTGGTGTAGTAAACAATAAACCGGTTGAAAAGTTAATAAAGCCGGAGGAGGTTCATCTTGGCATCGGAAGAGCTGCAGAAAAAGATCGATATCCTTGAAGACGTAGAGGCCATCAAGCGTTTGCAATACCGATAAATCAACAGCCTTAGCTTTACTAAATGGGATGAAGTGGTAGAATGTTTTGCGGAAAAGGGGGCAGTCGACCTGGGTGAAGGTTCTGAGAAGGGCACGTTGGTTAAAGGCAAAGATCCACCCTGACGCCGATATCCACCGGGTTAATCCGCGTAGCCAGTTTCAAACGTTCAGCCTCGTGGGAGAACCAGTCGGCTCCTTCACGGCCCGGCGCCAGTACAAGGTATTTACAGCGGTGTTCTTCTCCATCTTCCGTGCAGACGCCCTTGACGATGCCTTTTTCAACGATTATTTCCGACGCCATAGACCGCAGTTTCAGTTCCACTCTGGACGCGAGGTAGTCCTGCATGGCCTTCAAGACCTCGTACCCGTTTTCCGTGCCCATGTGGCGCACGGGCGTGGGTATCAGGCGCAATCCGGCATCTTCAGCTTTCCGGCTGATTTCCCCGACAACGCCGTCGCCGCCGAATACTTTTTCCGAGGCGCCGAATTTTACATACAAATCATCGACATATTTGATAAGCGTAGCGGCGGATTTTTCACCAAGGTACTCCGCGAGGTGACCGCCAACCTCGGAAGACAAGACCAGCTTGCCGTCACTGAAAGCGCCTGCCCCCCCGAGGCCGCAAACAAGGTTGCAAGGCCGGCAGGAAACACAAGCGCCGCCCGTGTCTCTTACCGGGCAGCGACGGCCGGCAATATCTTTACCTTTTTCAATAAGAAGGATTTTCAGCGCGGATTCCTGGCAAAGCTCAAGAGCCGCGAAAATTCCCGCCGGACCACCGCCGACAATAATTACATCGTAATTGTTCATTACTTAACTCATTAATAGTGTTTAATAATAACTAAAATTACCCGCAAGTTATTCCAGGCAACTCTTAATCCCAACTTACAATAAGCCGTTCTCATTATATAGGTGAGACCCAGCAGCGTCAAGAAATGCCGGTAAAGCTAAAAAGCCAAATTATGGACATAGAGCGGTCACTTTTTGATATAAAATGGTATTGACATTTGCCAAATGGCAAATTATAATATCAACATGGATTATTCAAATAGTGATCTGGGTAAAATAATCAAGCAGCAGAGAATCAAGGTTCCTTTGACTTTGCAGGAACTGGCCGCAGAGTCCAGTGTATCTTCATCTCACCTGGGGCGGATAGAAAGGGGCGAGCGCTTCCCTTCAGCGCGCATATTGCGCCGTATCGCCAAACCCCTGGGTTTCGACGAGGATGAACTGTTCACGCTGGCCGGTTTTCTCTCTCCCCAAACCCAGGGCGGAGTCGAAGAAGCCGCAGCGCGCTACAGCAGCCGGCAGCTGGATCCGTATGTAGCAAGGATGCTCGGTGAAGAACCTCCCGAAGTACAGCGAGCCGTTATCGGCATTCTCAGCCTTCTGAAGAGCGTCGCAAAAGGGATAGCGAAATAACGCCGTCCCGGTACAAAACCAAAGATGATCTGTCCTTGACAGCGTAAATTAAGACCGGAATATGCGGGATTTACCTTTCTGATTCGATAATAACCCGCAAATTACTTGATTAAAGGCGTGTGATAGTGGAAACCAAAGAAGAAGAATGGTCACGGTTTATCGATACCCTAAGCCATGAACTGAAAACTCCCCTGACATCAATTATAGCCGCGGCAGGTTTACTGGGGGAAGAACTGGAAAATATCGCCGATAAATCCTCTCAGAAATTAATACAGACCATTATCCAGAACTCAGCCACGCTGGAAAAGCGCCTCGCGGAACTGCTGGATACCGTAAAAACCGGCAACGGGAAACTACAGCTTCAGCTAGAGCCGGTGGATATTAAGTCAATTATCCTCGGGGTGGGAATACAACTTAACCCGCTGGTCCAGAACAAAGAGCAAAAGCTCACCACAGAACTACCAGGTTATTTGCCCCTTGTCCACGGCGACGGGCCGAGACTGGAGCAGGTATTAATGAATCTAGTGACCAACGCCGTCAAATTTACACCGCGGTTCGGCAGCATCGTCATCAGGGCGCGCGAACAGGACTCAGGTGTAATGGTGGAAGTAAAAGATAACGGCATCGGCATTGCCAAAGAAGAGCAAGCGCGCCTTTTTAAACCTTACAGCCGTATAAGCGCCGACAGGCAGCAGCAGCCGGGGCTAGGGCTGGGACTGGCGTTATCCAAACAGGTTGTCGAACTGCACGGAGGCCGGATCTGGGTTGATAGCGACAGCGGCAGGGGCAGCACTTTTTCTTTCTACCTGCCGCGAAGGCCTTCACCACGGCCTGCAGCGCAAGGAGCATTATGAAGGTACTGGTAGTAGAAGACGATCCGGGGATTATAGAAGTCGTTTCATTGTGTTTCCAGTTACGCTGGAGCGGCACTACCGTGATATCAGCGGCTAACGGGCGTAAAGGGGTAGACCTCGTCGAAAGCGAAAGCCCGGATGTGGTTATCCTGGACGTCGGACTACCGGACATGGACGGTTATCAGGTCCTCAAGGAAATACGCCGTTTTTCCGATGTGCCGGTACTCATGCTGACTGTCAGGGGTGAAGATACAGACATCGCCAAAGGGCTGGAGCTGGGCGCCGATGACTACATAACCAAACCTTTCAGCCATATCGAACTGATTGCCCGTGTGCAGGCTGTCCTAAGGCGCGCCCAGGGACTGGCCGTTACCGATGACGAACGCCCGTTTACAGCCGGCAAGCTATCCGTGGATTTTGCCCGCAACGAAGTGATGCTGGGCGGAAAATCGGTCAAGCTTACCTCAACGGAAAGAAAACTTCTCTATCACCTCATTCGCAACGAAGGACGCATATTATCCCATGAGAGCCTGCTGACCAAAGTCTGGGGAGATAATTATGTTGACGCCCGCGACCTGCTGAGGGTACATATCCAGCACCTGCGGCAAAAAATAGAGGATAACACGGAGTCCCCCGGCATCATCGTTACCGAGCACGGCATCGGCTACCGGTTCATCCGTCCGGTAACGAGGTAAACCAAAGGCTCCATTTAACGGTATTGTACCTTCTGCCCTTTCAACGCCGGTAAAATATCCCGTATTTTTATGCTCAACGATACCGTTATTCCCTATTCCCATTTCCCATCAATTTCTTTTTCTTAATCAAAAATTAACGACATCTTTATACTTTTTTTATTTTTCTTAGACCTGTCTTTATGTTCGCATGTTAAATTGGATATAACTAAAAAAACACGCGCTAAATCTGAAGCTATTTTATTGACAGGATGATAGAAAAAATGGAAAAAATCAGAGTATTTCTTTCAGATCCGCAGGTTCTTTTTCGCGAAGGTATACACTTCATTCTCTCCGGCGAGGATGACTTCGAGGTTACAGGTGAAACTACGAGCAACGACGAGGCACTTTCCTTCATCGAAGCAAATCCTCCGCTCATCGCAATCCTCAGCCTCCAGGATACCACTACAAACGGCTGCGAGATTACCCGCCGCATCAAGCGGAGCCTTCCTTCAGTTACGGTTATGCTTACGCTGGAGAAAAAAGAGGAGGATAAACTCTTCCAGGCTATCAAGTCCGGCGCGGGAGCCTGCCTTACTAAAGACACCGATCCAGATGTGCTGCTTAACATCATCAGGGAAATATCCAAAGGAAATCTGCCTATCATCGAAGAATTGCTGCTGCCGGGACTGGCCGCCAGAGTACTGGTGGAATTTAAGGACGCAGCATCTGTTAACCAGCAGGTAGAAAACCTCCTCGCCAACCTGACCACAAAAGAATCCCAGGTCTTGAGCGCCATCGCGGCCGGCGCCAGCCTGGCAGAAACAGCCTCCAAACTCGATATGAGCGAAGATGCAATCCGGCGACACCTGAAGATGATACAGAATAAGATGGTGAATAACGACCAGGCTAACATCGTCTTCGAGGCAGCCCAGAGAAGCATGCCGATACTAATCCGCAGCAAGGCCGCCAGGGATGCCGGTTCCGGGCAATACGTCACAAGGGCGGAGTTCAACGAGTTTAAAGAAAGCCTGATGGCACGCTTTAAATCTTTTATCAGCGAAAAATCATAAAACGAAATTACTTAACAAACCACAGATGACAAGGAGTAAAGGACTATGGTAGAAATCAAATTCAGAGACCAGTATGAAGCAGCCGACCTCGAAGGGTTGAGCATCGGCGAAATACGCGAGCAGTTCAAAGACCAGTTCGGCATACCGGACAAGGCTACCGCCAGATTGAATGGCGGCGCAGTCAAGAGCAATATGGAGTACGATACGGTGCTTAGCGATGATGACAAGGTTACCTTTACCGTATCTAAAGGCATGGGCGCCTATCTCGTGGGCGCGGCTCTTTTAGCGCTGGCTGTTACCGGCAGCGTCTTCGCTTACGGCTTCATCAACTCCACCACAAGTCTGAACGCTGCAACCATCGAATCCAACTTTGCCGACGTCACGGCTAATGCCGTCGGCTCGGCTAATATCAGCTGGAACGCCTTCGGGTTTTTCAAGGGCTCCATCGGCGGGCCTAACCGGATTTTCGATATTTCTCCCGCCGAAGATTATACCGGCGACCTGGTAACTACCATCACCATCGGTAATACCGACGAATTAATCAAGTATTACCGTGTATTAGCCCTGCAGCTGGAAATAGTAGACCAGGCTACCAATTCTAAAGTCGATATCAATGAGAGCGGGACAGCCGATGCCAACGACTGGGTGATGCTGACCCTCGATAACGGCTCCGCCAGCATGTTCACGGACGGTTCCGCCAATATGAGCGTCAGGGTAAAGAGAGGTTACTTTATTACCCATGTTCACCCGGCCGGCGGCTGGGACGGCTCGGCTACGCCAGATTTGTTCTGCGAAATCGCCCAGAGGTAGCGGCAATAAATATAAAAAGAACATGGTAGGGCCGCCGGGCATAAAAGTCCGGCTGCCCTATCGCCATAAACGAAAACGAGTCACCGGCACGAAATAAAATGAAAAAGAAACTGGTATTCAGCGGAATCCTGATGTTAGCACTGGTGTTGACCACCGGCACCTTCGCATACACCTATACCAACACCACAACGGCTTCGCTGAACGGGACACTGGCCGATGCTGTCTGGACTACATACGAGGCTTCGGAAAACCAGCCGGATTGGCAGCAGATAATGCCCGGCGGCCAGTATGATTCGGAAATTCTCCTGCCCAACGCGCCCGGGGACGAAGACGAAATCAAATTCCAGTTTCCCATTATAGGAAATCATTGGGATAAAGTTGATGATATGCCCGCCGATGACGGCACGACTTATCTGAGCACTTTTCACTTCAATAAATACGAAACCGACCTGTATAATCTGACCGACCATAAAACCTTGGAAGACGGCGTGGTCAAAGATATTAAAAGCATCAGTGTTTTCTTTCGTTTCTCCGGTTCCACCGATAGAGCCGAGAAATTCAACGGCTATGCCCGGGCAGTTATCAAGATAAACGGCAATATTTATGAGGGGAAAGAGGAGGTCCAGACCGGCGGTGAATATAGCACAAGGTCTTTTGAATGGAGAGGCAATCCAACTACCGGCCGTCCCTGGACATGGGAACAAGTTAACGGATTACAGGCAGGCATCAGCTTAAAAGCAGATAAAGTGCTTCATCCGGCTTCTGTTACGCAGGTATACGTTTCCGTTAACTACGAAAAAAAGATAACCCAGAGCGAAGTTCCAGCAGGCGACCTTTTTGATATTACGCCTCATTCCGACTACTCCGGCGACCTCCAGGTAAAAATCTACCTGACCAATACCGCCGAGCTAATCAAGGCCTACTCCTATCTAAATATGGAGCTGTACACAGCTAAATCAATTGAATCACAAAAGCCGATGACCTTCCGCGTATTGAGCCTGGAAAACGGCGTAGTTTCTTTCAACATCGAAGGCGGTTCTGACACGGAATACGTTGTTGAAGTATCAGGCGGCGCTTACCGACTGGTTTCGCCCGACCCCGATGACTGGGGGACGGGGTGGAGTATCGTACCCGAACTATACTGCGAGGTTACCCAAAGGTAGCGGGAAGATATGAAACGCGCAATTGGTTTAATAGTCTTATTTATCGCCTGTGCCGCGGGGTTCCTGATTATAAAAGGGACACTGCCGTTCATGCCTATCTTCGGCAGCAGCATGGAACCGACATTGCAATCAGGGAGTCTCCTTTCAATCCAGCCCGTTAATCCTAAAGACGTGAAAGTAGGCGACATCATCATTTACAACGTCCCGGACATGGTACGGGAATATTACAGCTACCCGGCGGTTGTATCTCACCGGGTGATAGAAATCAAGACAGTACCTTCACTGGGTTTCCGCACCAAGGGTGACAATACGGGTGAAGATCCCTTTACTATCCGTCCGGCAGATATCCGCGGCACGGTAGGCAAACAGATACACTACCTCGGCCTGCCGCTGCTGTTCTTCCAGAGCCAGCAGGGGTTGATGTTTATTATCATCGCCCTCGTTCTGCTGACTATCTTCCTTTACGGCGGCGAGCTGTTACGCGGCGGTTCCGCAATACACAGGAGCATCTTCGCCCCGGTCATCAATGAAGAAAAGCGCTCCAACCGCGTGCTGACGCGGAAAATAGAAGCTACGGAGAAAAAGATTGATACCACAGAGATTGCGCTAAATAACTTCTCCGCAGCCATCGGAGAATATGCGCAGCACCTTGCCAGCCATACCAGCGCTGTTAAAAGCCTCGCCGAAGCTTCCCAGGAGCTAAAGAAAGGCGCTGCCGATCAGAACCGGGTACTGGCGGCTCTCATTGAAAACATAGGCAGAAACACTGTTAAACCAGAAAGTCCTGCGGTCAAAATAGAGACTCCGATAGTAAAAAAACCTCTTCATGCGGTACAACCTCCTGTTGAGAGAATCAAGCCTCAAATCTATCATCACAGGACTTACACGGAAATCGTAAGACCGATGCATATCGCGCCTATTAAGCCCGCACCGCCCGGATGCGCCCGCAGACGTGATGACCTGCCTGAAGACGCCCTGGCCGCCGAGAAGGAACTATTCAGCGCTTTGGACCGCCTGCACAGCAAGTTAAACCGCTCTAAAAGTTAGGTACAAAAACCCGAAAACCGTGTTTATTAGTACGTTATCATTAAAAGACATCAGGGCAGCAAAGAGGCCTGTTAATAGTTTCCCCTCAATTCGTCCTGCCAAAACATTGAAGAAAGCGACAGTCACTACCGGCATTTTAGACAAAATTCAGGACAAACCTTAATTCCTAAAATAGTCTCTTTCAGATACTTTACTGCATATCAGCCCAGATGTAAGATAGATAATATATGAAGCGCGCCATCGTACTATTAGTCTTAATAATCGCCTGTGCCGCAGGGTTTTTAATAACAAAAGGAATATTTCCTTCCCTGTTTGTTTCCGATGAAAGCATGGAACCGGAATTAACATCCGGCAGTCTCATGACGATCAAGCGTCTTAATCCTGAAGATATCAAGGTGGGCGATATAATCGTTTACCATGTTCCCAAGACAATGCGCGAATACTATAACTATCCGGCGGTGGTATCTCACAAGGTAATCGAAGCTTAAGCTCAGGGGACGCTCTACCAGGCCGTCCACTCCCAGCCTGTAGGTTGTTTTATCAATTTGCTGGGTGCCGATAAGAGCATTATTAAGCTGCTTATTTATCGGGGTCAGTTTTGTTCCCATGAACTCTGTGGCTTCTGTTTCGTTTGCGGATATCGGGGGAGCCGTCCGTCCGCAGGCAGCCGCTAAAGCCAGAATCATGATCATCAGAGCGGACATTATCATAACTTGAATTTTCATTTATCCCCCAAGCCGAAAATATTCCATGTAAACCGTTATCGCCATCAGCAGTACTCCGGCAATAATCAGTATAATATCGGCCGTCCTCCCGGAATGGTGCCGGCGTGCTATCGCTAGCTTAATATTAATGAGCACGTGCGCCAGGAAGAAAAAAACCACCGGTGCATTGGAGGCTCTATGGATAGCGTCGGCCAGCCTTCGGTCTACAAGGCCAAAAGAAAACTTGTATATCACTCCGGTTTGAGTGATGCCCCATCCGGAGATGACAAGAATAACGATGCCGGCCAGCAAAGCCCAGGCGGACACCCTGGCTAGTTTTCTCAGTAATGAACCGTCCTGACCCTCGTGAGATGTATTATCCACGATATTCATTCGTATATATTATGGCGGGTGGGCTGTGGAAAAGTTATATCATTTAACTTCGAATAATTACATAATCATGAAATCGCAGTTGTTGTAACTGACTGGTGATGTATCTGTAAAGGTGATATATTTGTAAATATGAAACATCAAGTACCCACCATTTTAGCCTTGGTCGGCGTGGCGCTGATAGTCGCTTTCCTGTCATGGGCTTTCGCCCAGCATGGAACGGCGGGACTTCTCAAGGTAAACGCGCAATTTCGATGGGTTTTTCTCGCGTTAGGAATCATCGGGATTATTTTGCTGGCTTTTGCCGTATTATTCCAGTGGACAGCAGCAGGGGACTGGCAATGGCTGAAGATAACAGCCGTCATCATTTCTTTGCCTGCCATAATCATCCCGCCGGCGGCCTTTGTTGTAACGAGCGGTATATTTTCACCAGGCATCGGTGATACTCCGCCGCAGGTTTTAATGGCTGACGGGACGGGCATGTTCGGTGTGCCGGATATGGCGGTAGTATTTAATACAAAAGCGGCCAACAAAAACACGCTCAAATGGTGGCAGGGAAGCGTTATGGTTAAAATCGAGGAAGATAAACCGTCGCAAACGCATGTTTTCATGCTGCGCAACCTCAAGGCGGATGCCGCCTATTGGTACCAGATAAATGAAGGGGAACCGGTTTCCTTTACCACGCCTCCGGTCAGCGGAACATTACACTTCGCCGTCGCCAGCGACACTCACTACGGCGCAGGGACGGCCCTTAACGATTATACCGCATCCATGCTTGGTGAAATTGCCAGTCCTGCCAATGATTATAATATGCTTTTCATCATTGGCGACTTTGTCGAATACGGTTTTCAGAGGAACCAGTGGCGGCAGGCTTTCGAGGCCTTTTCTAAAACAACATCGATTATCCCGACGAGGTTTGCCATCGGCAATCACGATACGCTGTTTTCCGGTTACGGAAATAGTTTGAATTATTGTTATCCGGAAGGGATGGACGTGCAAACGGGTTCCCGGCTGTGGTACAGGTTAGACGTCGGCAAAGTGCATTTCCTCGTCGTGGATGTGGAATGGAGCGCGGAAAGTTTTACGGACACCCAGGCGGCATGGCTTGAAGAACAGCTTAAGAATATTCCGGCCGATGACTGGAAAATCGTCATGAGCCATGGATTCTATTATGCGTCCGGATTACGGATGGATGGATGGAACTGGTACGATAACCCCGAGACTATTGAGAAGTTAATACCAATTTTTAACAAATACGGGGTCGACATTGTGTTTTCGGGGCATATTCACCGCATGGAGCTTTTACAGAATTCGGGGGTGGTCTACGCTGTATGCGCGCCTTCCGGCGGGCTGCCCGATCCCCCGGCTACCTATATATCACCTTCGAGTATCTGGGATGGGACCGGCGAACGCGGGTTTATCGATGTGAGCCTCGAAGGAGAGCAGTGCACGCTGGTTTTTCGCGACCAGGAGTACAAGGCTCTTAAAACCCATGTTTTCAACAGAAAATAGAATCATTTAACAAATCTTTGAACAAGTCATTGCTTCGGCATGACATGTCGTGCCGCCTCGTTCCCAACGATGTCGCCCTTTCCATATTTCACTCTCCCTCGACAGGAGAGTGCAGGAATGTAATACAGTAGCGCGGTGTTACGGGTGATTTTAAAAATGGGTTGCCGGAGCGCTTGAAATTATATTCTCTGTCGTCTCCCTTTGTAAAAGGGAGAGTGAGAAGGATTCGGCAATGTACATACTTCCCCGTGCCATGTCGCGTACTCGATATAGGACTTGAAGACAAGGGTTAGGGTAAGCCCGGCAGTCGGGAGGTGTGCCTGCGCTGTAGCGTTTCGACGCGCAAGCGTGGCAATCTCCTATGATGTCGTCCTTCCACATTTCCCTCTTGACGGGAGAGGGTAGGGTGAGGGTGAATAAAATATCAAAGGGGAAGCAGAAGAGGATTTTGCCAATGTTCTACCCCCTTCGTAAGTACTTGATGCGAGGTGAGAGTGAAAATGCAAATCGGGAGGCGTGCCCGCGCGCTGTAGTGGTTCGGCGCGCAAGCGTGGCAATCTCCTATGATGTCGCCATTCCCCTCTCCCCTCCGAGGGAGAGGATTAAGGTGAGGGGGTATCTTAGTATACGTACAGTGTGATTGACAAGAGGCAAATGGTGAACAACCACATCAGGAGGCGTGCCCGCGCGCTGTAGTGGTTCGGCGCGCAAGCGTGGCAATCTCCTATGATGTCGTCCTTCCACATTTCCCTCTTGACGGGAGAGGGTAGGGTGAGGGTGAACTCCGACTACAAACTTTATCATAGTATAAAGAAAGTTCCAGGTTTCACCCATGGTCAACTTATTCAGAGCTTCCTTAACAATATCTTCTCTTGACATTTTCTCTCTCCCGGGCTAATCATCATCCCGGGTTTCACCTGTTTTATTTACATACCATATCTATTATTGTTAAAATGACTGCAAGACATAAATTTGGAGTTTAGCTATGGCGGAAAAATTCGACCCCCGGACGTTAGATAAAAAGTGGCAGCAGAAATGGGCCGACGATAAGCTTTACAAGGTCAATGATAATGACCCGCGCCCCAAGTGGTACGCGCTTACCATGTTCCCTTATACCTCCGGCGACCTGCACATAGGCCACTGGTATAATAATGTGCCCGCCGATGTCCACGCCCGCTATAAGCGGATGCGCGGCTTTAACGTGCTGCACCCGATGGGATTCGATGCTTTCGGGCTGCCCGCCGAGAACGCCGCCATCAAGAAAGGCATTCACCCCTTTAAGTGGACGATGCAGAATGTCGAAAATATGCGCCGCCAGCTAAAGAGCATCGGCGCGATATACGATTGGGACAGGGAAGTGATTACCTGCCTGCCGGAATACTATAAATGGACGCAGTGGTTTTTCGTCAAGCTGTTTGAAAAAGATTTGGCCTATTACGGCACCGCGCCGGTGAACTGGTGTCCTAAATGCCAGGTGGTGCTGGCCAACGAGCAGGTGGAAAACGGAAAATGCTGGCGCTGCGAGTCTGAAGTTATCAAGCGTGATCTGGCGCAGTGGCTTTTCCGCATTACCCGCTACGCCGATGAGCTCCTGGAGTTCAACGGCATCGACTGGCCGGAGCGTATCCAGATTATGCAGCGTAACTGGATAGGCAAGAGCTACGGCACGGAGATTTCCTTCGCTTTAGACCATCCGGGTGTCACGGAAAAAGAGATTAAGATATTTACCACCCGCCCCGATACGGTTTACGGTGTCACTTTCATGGCGCTGGCGCCGGAGCATCCGCTGGTAACCAGGCTCGCTACCCCTGAACATAAAGCGGAAGTTGAAGCCTATATCACTAAGAGCCGTCAGTTCACGGATATCGAGCGGCTGTCTACAGAAAAAGAAAAGGACGGCGTCTTTACCGGCGCTTACTGCGTCAACCGCCTTAACGGGAAAAAAGTGCCCATCTGGATCGGCGATTACGTATTAGCGTCTTACGGCACCGGCGCGGTCATGGCCGTGCCTGCGCATGATGAGCGCGATTTCGCTTTCGCGAAGAAATATAATATCCCGGTTCCCGTGGTCATATCACCGCCGGACTGGGACGGCGGCGAGCTTAAAGAAGCCTATACCTTGCCGGGGAAAATGGTCAACTCCGACCGTTTCAACGGGCTGCCCAGCGAACAGGGTATCGTAAAGGTATCGGAATACCTTGAGGAAAAAGGGTGGGGCAAACGCACCATCACCTATAAAATCCGCGACTGGCTTATTTCCCGCCAGCGCTATTGGGGCGCGCCCATCCCCATGATTCACTGTGAAAAATGCGGCATCGTTCCGGTGCCGGAAAAAGACCTGCCGGTCCTGCTGCCGGAAGACGCTGAATTTAGACCTACCGGCGAATCACCGCTGAAATATAATGAAAAATTCGTGAATACAACCTGCCCCAGATGCGGCGGAAAAGCAAAACGTGAGACGGATACAATCGACGGCTTTCTATGTTCCTGCTGGTATGCCATGCGCTATACCAGCCCGCATGAAAACGACCGCGCTTTCGACCCGGCTAAGTTGAAGCACTGGATGCCGGTCGATTTCTATTCCGGCGGCGCCGAACACGCCGTGATGCATCTGCTTTATACACGTTTCTTTACCAAGGCCATCAGGGACATGGGCATTATTGATTTCGGCGAGCCGTTTTTAAAGCTCTTTAACCAGGGTATCATTCTTTGCGGACACCAGAAAATGAGCAAGTCCAAGGGCAATGTGGTCAACCCTGATGAATACGTGCTTGAATTGGGCGCGGATACGGTACGCGCTTACCTGATGTTCCTGGGGCCGTGGGACCAGGGCGGAGAATGGGACGACAGCGGCATTAACGGCCTGAGCCGGTGGCTCAACCGCGTCTGGAACCTGGCGCTAGACGAATACGTTTCCAGGGGAACCGGCAGTGATGAAGAGCTTGTCCGCCTGACACACCAGACGATTAAAAAAGCCACTGAAGACGCCGAGAAAATGCGCTTTAACACGATGGTCGCGGCGCTGATGGAATTTTCCAACTACCTTGGTAAGGTTAAAGAGGCGGGGAGCGCTTCTATATCTATATGGAAAGAATCCATCAAAGCGTTAATTCTCTTGCTGTCTCCGACAGCTCCGCACCTGGCCGAGGAAATCTGGGAGAAGCTGGGATATGGATACAGCGTCCATAACCAGAAATGGCCGGAATGGGACGAAGCGTTGACCAAAACGGAAGAGATAACACTGGTCGTACAGGTGAACGGTAAAGTAAGGGAAAGATTAAACGTTCCTGCTTCAATCTCCGCTGACGAGGCAAAAAAAGCGGCGGCAGCCGCGGAAAAAGTCAAACCCTTCCTCGAAGGCAATCAGATAGTTAACATAATATATGTGCCCGGGAAATTGGTAAATATCGTGGTGAAATAATAACCGTCATTGCGAGCCCCATTGATATCACCCTTCCTTATTCTCCTCTCCCCACCGAGGGAGAGGATTAAGGTGAGGGGGATGTTCCGGCCGTAGCGAATCGGGAGGCGTGGCAATCTCTAGTATGTAACTAATATAGTGATGGAGATTGACACGGTCGCTGCCGGTTCGACCGGCGCTCCCTCGCAACGACGGGAAAACAATAAACCGGTCAATATCGTGGTGAGGTAAGGAAAATCTCTGCGGGATACCCGTAACTCAGGGGAGGGAATAAGTGAAAACGAGGACGTTTTTTAAGATCGTCGCCTGGGTGGGTTTGGGTATTTTCGCAGCCGGGGTTGGTATATCAACCTATGTATTGACAGCTTCGATTGCTTATGATCATGGTTCGAATCTACCCCTGGGCATCGTGGGGTGGTGGATAATAATTGTGCCTGTAGTACTCGCGGGTCTTGTTTTAATGTACATCGGGGGATTGATAGCTAGGCCACGGTATTTCTGGATTACGGTTATTTTGACCGGCATCCTTTATATAGTGGTTTCAGTACCTCCCGAATGGAATGTAATGGTGCAGCGCGTCAGCGACCAGGGCGCCAGGGGAATATTAACGGATCTGCGGAGCTACCTGGTATCGCCAGGGCTGGCGGCAATATTGCTTGGAATAATCCTGACTGTGATAGATAGAATAACGAAAAATCAAAAAAAGGCAATAACATGAAAATAGCTTTTATCGGTGGGGGGAATATGGGTGAGGCTATAGTCGTTGCTTTGATTGAGAAGAAGCTGGCCTCAGTTAAAGATATTTGTGTCAGTGATGTCAGCAAAGAACGTCTTGATTATCTGAAAAAGAAATACGGCGTGGCAGTTTCCGGCAGTAATAAGGAAGCCGTCACTGGTAAAGACGTTATCGTCCTCGCAGTCAAGCCTCAAACCCTGCCGGAAGTTCTGCCGGATTTGAAAGGCAGCATAAAACCAGCTCAACTTGTTCTATCCATCATGGCTGGGGTGAAAATCAGCAAAATAGGGGAGGGGCTGGCTCATAAGTGTATCGTGCGCTCTATGCCCAACACCCCCGCCCGTATCGGTCTCGGCGCCAGCGGCTGGACTTCTACGCCGGAGGTCACCCAACAGCAAAAAGAAAGCGCGCGGGCTGTCCTCGGCGCGATGGGAAAAGAAATTTACTTCGACGACGAAAAATATATCGACACGGTTACAGCCGTCAGCGGCAGTGGACCAGCCTACGTTTTTCTTCTCGCCGAAGCACTGGCCGAAGCGGCGGTGAACATTGGACTGCCGCGTAAAGAAGCTGAAATTCTCGTCTCGCAGACCATGCTCGGCGCGGGCAGCCTGTTAGCGCAATCCGGCCGGCCGCCCGCCGAATTGCGGCGCAACGTCACCTCTAAAGGCGGCACCACGGAAGCCGCGCTTAAAGTGTTTGAAAACGGGGGTTTTAGCACGCTCGTAGCGGAAGCGGTAAAAGCAGCCCACCAGCGCGCTATAGAGCTCGGTAATGGTTAAGCGGCAGGTCAACGGGATTACTACAATCCTGTTTGACCTGGACGATACCCTGCTGGATTCCTTCGGCGCTCGTGTTCAGGCGCTGCAGGAAGTATTTGACCGGGACACCATTCCGCTTAAAGCCGAAAAATTCTTTGCCGACCTTCAGGGCGCCCCCTTTCAGAATGCGCTTGCCCGCCTGGGCACCCGTTATCGCGATGATTATAACCATTTACCGGTATTCTCCGTTTGAAAGCGACTGCATTAAATATCAAGCCGGGTTGTCATTTCTGAGCCCACTTTTGTCATCCAGAGCTTCTTTTGTCATCCTGAACGTAGTGAAGGATATCGGGGTTGGGTGGGGCCTTCCCCTCCCCGAGATTCTTCGATTTGCCCAGAATGACCGATGGCTCAAACCAATCCTCACTTAAATCTTTCCACCCTGGATTTAACGAGTGAATTAAAGCGGTCTTTTTCCTTCTGACCCAGCCTTTAATTTCCTTTTCTCGTTCGATTGCTGCTGTTACTTCGTTAGTGGATTCAAAATACACAAGTTTTGACAAACCATATCGTTTGGTAAAACCAGGTAAAAGTTTGCTCTTGTGTTCAAAAACACGGCGCTCAAGATTGTTCGTAACACCAACGTAAAGCATCCTTGATTTATTTGTCATTATATAAATATAATATTCGAACGATACTTTCTTTCGCATACACTTGCCGTTATTAGCATTCTTGTCACCTTAAGCGCATTTTTTGTCATCCTGAACGTAGTGAAGGATATCGGGGTTGGGTGGGGTATTCCTCCCCCTCCCCGAGATTCTTCGCTTTACTCAGAATG
Source organism: Dehalococcoidia bacterium (assembly GCA_041300405.1). GTDB lineage: Bacteria > Chloroflexota > Dehalococcoidia > Dehalococcoidales > RBG-16-60-22 > Fen-1077. The sequence goes on from JBGLNK010000001.1 coordinate 661,910, forward strand.
ACAGGTTAATCAAAGCCCGTACTCTTTCCATCTCTTTTCCACCAGTTTTTCGGTGTCCTGCCTGGAATAATTGCAGTTCGGCGGGAACCTCTTGTTCCCCCACTCCGCCCGGATGGGGTGTGTCTCCCAGTCTATCGTGGCGTCAATGAGCAGCTTGTTTTGCACGCTGGCGCCGTAAGCCAGTTCATCTCTGAAATCGTACGGCACACTGACGTCTATGGGCGACCCTATATAAAGCGGATAAACTACCAGGTCGCGCTTGAAGTCCGCCTTCTGGTGCATGGCGGACATGAGCGCCATCGTGTTATGAATATCCACATCCTCCTCCACCACCATCACGGCGTTAAAATGGTGCCCTGCGAATTTGGAACCCCATAAAGCGGCGGCGATTTGCCGCGGCTGCCCCTGGTAGGTTTTGTGAATCTTGACCGCGGAGAGCGGCCCGATCCGGACATCGAGTATACCGGGGATTTCCAGCAGGTCCAGCGTATTCCATGTGACCACTCTCATCATCGTGCCAATGAGCGATTTCAACTCGTCAACGCAGGTACTTCCGGTTCCAACTAAAGCGCCGCGGAATATCGCATCATTACGGTGTGTAATACATGTAACTTCCACAACTGGTCTTTTGCGGGCTTCACCGTAATACCCTGAACCTTCACCGAACGGGCCTTCGATTTCGTAGTCGGCGGGGTCGGGCGACATTATTCCCTCCACCACGATTTCCGCGTATGCCGGCACTTCAATATCTGAAGTCTCGCATTTTATCAACTCGATGGGAGCCTGGCGGATGCCGCCGGACAGGTCGTATTCCGGCCCGTTGACCGGCGTTCCGGCCACACCCAGTAAAGTAGGGTCGTACCCATAAACGAAAGCCACCGGCATGGGCTTGCCCATTGCCTTGTATTTTTCATAAGTGATGCCCCAGTCCTTCATCGGTATCATGAGCACGCCTATCTTGTTCTTGCTCAGGATATTGCCCCGGTAGATGCCGCAGTTATTCACGCCGGTATCGGGGTCTCTGGTGACGGCTGCAAAAAATGTGTTGATATACCTCCCTCCGTCGAGGGGGTGCCACTTCGGGACAGGTATTTGGAACAGGTCTATATCTTTGCCCTTGATGATATTTTCTTTAACGGGTCCTGTTTTAACCCTGACCGGGGCAACAGGATGCTTCATTCTTTCCCTGATGGTCTGAACGGCCTCCAGCGATGACGCGTCTTTAGGCAGGCCGAGCATAAGGTTGATGCGTGATTGTGTTCCCATCCCGTTGGTGAATAGCCTGCGGGAAAAAGTGTTTTGATGGTCTTTGATATTTTCAAAAAGGAGCGCCGGGCCGCTTTGCATGTAAACTTTGCGGATTACCTGGGATATCTCATCATCCCAGTCCACGAGGGTTTTTACCTTTTTCAGTTCTCCCGCCGCCTCCAGTTGAGCCATCCATCCTCTAAGGTCACGAGAAACCATAGCAGTACCTCCTGTTCACCTAAACCCGTATCGGGTGATATTTAATTCAATAATACCATAACTGCCTGAATAGAAAAACGCCCGGTGTTGTGTTTGTATTTTACGTGTTGGGGACACAAGGATATAATTGAACTATCGGCCGAAAAAACAGAAGTTTCGGGAGGTTATAAAAAGCCATGAATAAATACCGTAATATCGATGAATACATAACCGATTTTCCCGAAAATATCCAGGAAAAACTAACACAAATCCGGCAGGTTATCAAAGGATCAGCGCCCGGCGCCCGGGAAGCTATTAGTTACGGGATGCCCACGTATAAATTAAACGGCAACCTGGTGCACTTTGCAGCTTTTAAAGACCATATCGGCTTTTTCCCTACACCTTCCGGTGTCAGCGCATTCCAGAAAGAACTATCGCTTTATGGTACGTCAAAGGGGACAATCAGGTTTCCTTTAGACAAACCCATCCCTTTTGAGCTAATAAAAAAGATCGTCAAATTCAGAGTAAGAGAGGCCTCAGCGAAAGATAAAAACGGGCGAGCCAAGTAAACCTGTAAGCCGAGTTCTGTACCCCGATAAATCGGGGCGGTGACCATCTATCTGGTCCCGGTGTTACCACCGGGTTCTAGCGACCAACCCGGGGAACGGGCCGGGCGTCCCTGCGTCCCTCTATTTGGTCTTGCTCCGGAAGGGGTTTGCACGGCCTCCGGTTCGCACCGGAGCCGGTGAGCTCTTACCTCGCCATTTCACCCTTACCCTGATTTACATCGGGGCGGTATGTTTCTGTTGCACTATCCGTAAGGTCGCCCTTCCTGGGTGTTACCCAGCTTCCTGCCCGGTGGAGCTCGGACTTTCCTCCCCGACCAAAGTCAGGGCGGTCACCCGGTTTACTTGACCCGCTTATAGTGTAGTGGAGACAGGGGGGAGTGTCAACAGAATGTAATAAAACTGCAATATTTCACCGCCGGATTTGATGATTATTTTATCACCGGTTCGATATGATGAAAGGGCTTGAAACTGATTCCGCCGGCATGAGAAGGCCGGCAGATATGTGGATTAGTTTTGAATGTAGAGCCAAAAAAGGAGAATAAAACATGCCGACGATTGTACACCTGGATGTAGCGGCGGATAATCCGGAGAGAGCAAAAAAATTCTACGAAGAACTATTTGACTGGAAGTTCGTGAGCTATCCGGGGATGCCTGATTTTTTTCTTTTTGAATCGACTGATTTGAACGGGGGAAAAGGCGTCGGGGGCGGTTTGGGGAAGAGGGGAGAACCCGGGCAAAGGATGACCGCTTATATTGGTGTTAATTCAATAGATGAGTACATTGCTAAGATTACAAGTCTTGGAGGCATCATCACGCTGGCAAAAATGGCTGTGCCGGGAGAAGGATATTTAGCAAACTGCCAGGATACTGAAGGTAATCCTTTTGGCATATGGCAGGAAGACAAAAACGCTAAATAATATTGCCTTTGAAAAATTTCAGTGTATTGCCCTGCGTTAAAACGGAGCGCAGTTTCCGTGGGCAAAAGGTGAAAACAGGTGCCGATGAATAAAGCCGCGAATATAGATGAATATTTTGCCGGGTTCCCTGAAGACGTTCAGGGCAAATTACAAAAAATCAGACGGATTATCAAAGAATCGGCGCCCGCAGCTCAAGAGGCGATTAGCTATGGGATGCCCACGTTTAAACTGAACGGCAACCTTATTCATTTTGCCGCTTATAAAGACCACATCGGGCTGTATCCGGCTCCTGCAGCTGTCGCCGGGTTCAAGGAAAAGCTGAAGCCGTATCACACCTCGAAGGGAACGATCAGGTTTTCTTTAGATAAGCCCATCCCTTTTAATTTGATAAAAAAAATAGTTGAATTCAGGGTGACAGAGACTTTGCATAAAAATAATAAATATTGAATGAGAGTACTACCGTGGCAAGTCCCCTAGGTTTTTAGCCGCCGTCCAGCGCCTTGTTAGCCAGCGCGTCGGCTTCCTTGTTTTGCTCCCGGCGGATGTGGCTTATCTTGAAATTCTCCAGCCTGCCGGTCAGCTTGACTACCTCCGCATGGAGGGGCTGCAGGGCGGCGTTCTTTATCCTGTACTGTCCGTTGATTTGTTTTACCATCAGCTCGGAATCGGAGTATACCATAACCTGCCGCGCGCCTAAGCTGACGGCTTTTTCCAGCGCGGCGATAATTCCGCGGTATTCTGCCTGGTTGTTGGTGGTATTGCCGAGACATCGGGAAATGGCGGCAACTGTATTGCCTTTTTCGTCCTTGATAACAACGCCGATAGCGGCGGGACCCGGATTTCCGCGAGCTGCGCCGTCGGTGAATATGGTGAGTTTATCGTTCAAGTTTTTGGAGCCTTCGGAAAAAATATTTAAGGAATATACAGGATGCGCCCGCACGTGCTGCATTGCACCGGCTGGCCGTTGCGCGCTCTCTGTACAGCGCTCGCTGACAGCGATATGCGGCAGGAGCGGCAGATGCCTTGTTCTACCTTGGATACGGCCTGTTTTTTCTGCAGCCTGAGTTTGTTATATAAAGCTAATACCGGGGCTTCGATTTGCCCGGCAGTCTGTGCGCGTTCCGGTTTAAGTTCCGCCAGTTGGGCTTTGAGTTGTTCTACTTCTACAGCGAGTTGCTTTTGCCGGTGGTTCCATTCTTCCTCGATTGTTTTGTATTCAGCGCCGACCGCAGCGGCGCTTGTCTCTGTTTCTTCTACTTTGTCGATAATATCCAGCGCTTTTGTCTCGAGCTTGTCGTTTTGAGTTTTCAAGGTATTTATTTCATGCTGGAGATTGGAAAGTTCCTTGGAATTGGTCACTTTGCCGCCAAACAACTGTTGTTCCGCGGCATTAATTTTACTTAAAATATCATTTACCTGCGCTTCCGCTTCACGGCGCTGGCGTTTCAGGTCGTCAAGGCGCTTTTGCTCCGTGGCCGCTTTTTGCAGCGCGGCTTCAAGCACGGCGCGGTTACCAAGCTCGCTGTTCTTTTGCGCCAGCGATTGCTCGGCCTGTTCTATTTCGTTATCTTGTTCTTGCAGCTCGTAGAGCTGCCGTGTTGTTTCCATAACCTTCCCTGTTGCCTATTCTATAACGATGGAAGCACAATAGCAACCTTTACCCCTAATCAAGACAATTTTTATACGCTTCATTTAACAAACGTATAAAAATCGGACAAAAATACGGTGCCAACCCCCGCCGAAGGTACTGGCCTGAACCGTTCTCCAATTGCTTATCACGGTGTTAGAATTTATTTGACAGGATATCTCCAGGCTGTCCCTGAACGTTTTAGAAGGTGAGGGTGGTGTCTTGTGACCTTTTCGTTCCAATTGGGGATATCTTTGAGACAAGGCTGTAGTGCCCAGCGGGTAAAATATTTATTAGTGGAAGACGGCATTAGAATAAATCTTAACAATATCTAAAGAAAGGCCGGATATAATAAATATGATGGGTGTCATGTGAAATTCCTCAAGAAGTAAGGGATTGTTTTTCCGGTTAGTGACTCTGGATACTATTTGAAGGTAACGCCCGCTTTAAGATAAAAGTATGACGAACGAAATTAAAAGCAACTCTGTTAAAGTCAATGGGCTGGATGTCCGTTATTACGCCGCCGGCCGGGGAGAACCGCTGATGGTGATACACGGCGGCGCCGGTGACGCGACTACCTGGTGGAAAAACATCGCTGAACTTTCAGCCAATTACTCGGTTTTTGCCCCTGATTTGCCCGGTTTCGGCGGGAGCCAGCCTTTGACCGGCAATTATTATATTCATGAGCTTTCGGAATTTGTTGATAAATTTGCCGCCAGCATCGGACTGGAGAGCTTCAATCTCGTGGGGCATTCCCTGGGCGGCGGTATTGCGTTGGATTATACGCTGAAATCTACCGGCAGGGTTAAAAAACTGGTGCTTATCGATAGTCTGTGCCTGGGCAGAGAAATCGGGTTTTGGCTCCAGGTTCTGTCGGTTCCCGGGTTGATACACAACATGGGCGTGATGATCATGGGCATCGTGAAAGGCATCAAGTGGGTAGCCAGGCACCTTAATCCTGTTGAGCTTGTTTTTCCGCTGACGCCGGCTATTCTGCAGGTAGGCGAAAATTTAACTACCTTCAAACGGCAGAGTGTTGTGCTGGAAAACCGGTTATCTGAAGTGAATGTGCCGACGCTCCTGGTCTGGGGCGCGCGCGACCAGATAGTCCCGGTACGGCAGGCCTATGCTGCGGCCAGGGTGATACCGGATTGCCAGGTAAAAGTCTTCAAGAACCGCGGCCATAACGCCCACCGTGATGAACTCAAGGTATTTTCCAGTATTCTAACCACGTTTCTGGGCTAGATTTCTCACAGCCTCGGTTTGCAGATAAGCTCTTTTACCCGCATTCCAAAGAACTTCTGGGCGTAATCCGCTTTTATCACCAGCGCGGTGTCCGCGCCGCGGCCAGTCCCGCCTATCGAGACGATTTCCTCGTCCACTTTTACCAGTCCGGCGTCGGCGGCCATGGCGGCAATCTCGCACGCTACTTTCGTGCCCTGGCTGAACATCCGCAGCGTCTGCGCTACCACGTCCCCGATGGCGCTCGAAGGCGGGGCGGGTTTGCCGTCGACGGAAGCGCCGAACGAGCGGTGGATGCCGCCCAGCGCGTGGGTGGTGGTCAGGATTATGCCGCCTTTTTCTTCGACGATTTTTTTGTTCTCGTCCGTGAATTCCTGCGTGTTCGGCCCGCGGAATCCGGCGGTGTGCGTCACGATGATAACTTTATACCCTTTTAAAGCGTCCATCGCTTTGACGGCGGTATTGCCCACCGTTGAAGCCACCACGAAGGTCTTGATGCCTAAAGCGTCCGCCCGCTGTTTGGCCAGCGCGAAAGTCTGGGCGGTGTTTTCGTCGCCGCCCGGTTTTTCAAAATAGACTGTTTTTTGTTCCATGATGCTCCTTTTAAGTAATTGTTTTTTGTGCTTTTATGAGTTGGGCGATTCCGCAGTTGTTAATCTGCGCCTCCGCAAAAATTCTAGACTTTCCTTTACGACCGATTCTTACGTGGTAAATCCTTTATTCTTTCCGGGTGGCGCGTTAAAGCACATACCGCACGAATTACATCTATCGGCGTTAATCACCGGCTTATAAACACCCCTGGAGTCAACTACCATTTCAATAGCGTTATTGGGGCATACACCGGCACACGTTCCACATCCATTGCAGAACTTACGCTTAATTTTTGAAACATCAGGGAAATTCATATTCCCTTACCTTCAATCGCATTTACCAGGTAAGTGAGGGACTCCCGCCTTTTCTCCGCCAACACTTCATCAACGCGTGTGTAATCAATGGGTATATCAATGATTGTTTCAATTCTGATATCATCTTCTATCAAGCGGCTGGTTAGACCGAGTTCTTCAAGAAGCGAACTTATTTTAGCCATGCCTTTACCGTATACCACGAATTGCTTTCTGCAAATGATCGAAAATATCGTACCATGGTAAGTGCTGGTTATCACGTAATTAGCGTTACGTACCAATGACAGAAATTTGAAAGGTGTTACCGGCAGGCATTTATCACACCAATCATGGTAGATACTCGCGGAGACAGACCGCAAGTTTCTGCTTTTACAGAATTCCCGTACTTGATTAATTTGTTTATCGTTAAGTTGGTATGAGTATATCAGCGCGTAATTCAATATTTTGCAATACTCCTCAATTTTCAATCTATTTTCAGGAATTTTTTTATAATATTTTGCCTCAGTTTAAATCGGTGATATGCATCCGCGCACTCTTTTAGGAAAATAACGTTTGACGGCATGAAATAACTAAATCCACTTCCCCGATTTTCTTTTCCTTACAGGTTATTTATTCGTTTTGTAAATAGAGCGTTTTTTTAATTTTATTTTTTTGAAGCTGATTGGAAAAATTCGAATGAATTTCAGCTTCGATTCGTTTTTTGATTTGCACAGATGTTTTCATGATTCAGCTTCAATTGGTTTCGTATTATTTATTCGTTACATATAAAATCAGCTTCATATTCTTGTTATTCATTATTACATTATGTTAAATATCATCCACCCTACCCGGCTGGTTTCTATAGTATACATTAGCGGAGGGGAAACCGTAAATGAGAGTTTGTCCGAATTCTAAAATCGGCTGTGAAAAAAAGACCTGATGCGCTGGGAAAATACCATATGATGATGGTGTACCAATATGTATTTATTTGGTCCCCGGGATAGATAAAAAACGTCAAGACTGGTAAATATCCTGATGTTCTTTTACAATGGTAAAGATTATCCATTGATGGTACATTTTATGTTAATTCAGCAGGGGGTTTTTAATGCTTCGCATAACAAAAACGGAAAACGGCATGGTTCAAGGGCTTCCTGCCGCCGATGCTAGAATTACATCCTTTAAGGGAATACCCTTTGCCGCTACTCCGGCAGGAATAAACAGATGGCGCGCGCCTCAACCAGCGGTTAACTGGGAAGGCATTCGAAAATGTTTTGAATTCGCGCCGATTTCCATGCAGGAAATCCCCGGCGGCAACCCGAATGATTTATACACAAGAGAATGGCATGTAGATTCGGCGATTCCGATGAGCGAGGATTGCCTCTATCTCAATATCTGGACACCAGCAAAAACAGACAATGAAAAACTGCCTGTCATGTTCTGGATTTTTGGCGGCGGTCTGCAGTGCGGCTATACCGCTGAAATGGAGTTCGACGGGGAACGAATAGCGCGCCGCGGTATAGTCTTCGTTTCCGTGACCTACCGCGTTAACGTGTTCGGCTATCTGGCGCATCCGGAACTTACCGCCGAAAATCCCGACGGCGTACCCTGCAACTGGGGTTTCCTCGACCAGAAAGCGGGCATCGACTGGGTGCGGCGCAATATCGCCAATTTTGGCGGAGACCCCGGCAATATCACGATATTCGGACAATCGGGCGGCGGGCGCAGCGTGCTTTGCCATATGACGTCGCCAATGGCCGAGGGTTCTTTCCAACGCGCTATCGCGCAGTCCTGCGGCGCTGTAAGAGTGCTGGCGCCTAAAGGCAATGAGCGGAACTATCCGGACCTCAAGAAAGCCGAGGAGACCGGTATCAGGTTTTTTGATTTTCTCGGCGTTAAAAATCTGGCCGAAGCGCGGGCAATCGATGCTCAGACACTTTTTGACAGGCAGACGGAATTCTGTAAGAAGGCGGGCATCGGCGTCATGGGTGTTTTCGGCCTTACCATCGACGGGAAATATGTCGCCAAGGACCCCACCGACGTGTTTCTGGAAGGCAAACACCACAAGATACCGTATATGGTCGGCATCACCAAAGACGAGTTCCATACCGGGCCCCGCACGGACGACGAAAAAGCCATTGAAGAGTGGGCTAAAAATAATATTGCCGATGCGGCAGGCGCCTTTATAGCTCTGGCCAGGAAAAAAGCGGAGCGCGACGGCATCAGTCTGAAGCAGGCGGCGACGGTCAGCGCCTTCGATATAAGCGTCCGTACCTTCTGCCGCCTCAGCACCGAGCGCGGCGATAAGAATATCTATTTTTATCACTTCGGCCCGGAGATTCCGGGTGATAACGCCGGCGCTTTCCATTCTTCCGACCTCTGGTTCGAGTTTGAAACACTGTCCAAATGCTGGCGTCCGTTCAAAGGCAAACATTATGACCTGGCACGGCAGATGTGCAATTACTGGACCAACTTTGCCCGGAGCGGAGACCCGAACGGTCCGGACGCGGACGGCAAACCGATGCCGTTATGGAAACCGTATTCCGAGGCTCCGAGAGCGATGGAATTCCTCGACAAGCCCGGCATGGAGAAACATGACCCGGATGACCTGACCAATTTCCTGGTGGCGCATAACCTGACGCTGCTGACTGAATTTAAATAAGGAGGACAACATGCTTCGTATTACAAAGACGGAAAACGGAATGGTGCGCGGTATCCCGGCCGCCGACCCGCGCATTACTGCATTCAAGGGCGTTCCGTTCGCCGCTCCGCCTGTCGGAGAACTGCGCTGGAGAGCCCCGCAGCCTGCGGCTGACTGGCAAGGCGTACGCGAGTGCCTTGAGTTTATGCCCATCGCCATGCAGCGCGTTCCGGGTTCCAACCCAGGCAGCGGCGCTTTTTATGCCAGGGAATGGCACGTAGACCCGGAGGTACCGATGGATGAAGACTGCCTGTATCTTAACATCTGGACGAACGCTAAAACCGGCAAGGAAAAAATGCCCGTCATGGTGTGGATATACGGCGGCGGCCTGATGGAGGGCTACCCGTGGGAAATGGAGTTCGACGGCGAGCGCATCGCGCGCCGCGGCGTGATACTGGTTTCCGTAAATTACCGCCTTAATGTATTCGGTTTTATGACGCATCCGGAAATCATCAAGAATTCTCCAGACGGATTCGCTGCCAACTGGGGTTATCTCGACCAGAAAGCCGGCATCGACTGGGTACGGCGCAATATCGCCAATTTCGGCGGGGACCCGGATAATATCACCATTTTCGGGCAATCGGCGGGGGGCGGGAGCGTCATGGCGCACGTGAATTCACCGATGGCGAAGGGCGCCTTTGCCAAGGCCATCGTGCAGTCCGGCGGCGGCGTGCGAATTAAAAAGCCGCAGCGCATGGTAATGATAAGCCGCAGTCTCGAGGAACTGACCGAGATGGGGGAAGAGTTCTTTAAATTTATCGGGGCAAAGAATCTCGCCGCTGCGAAGGCCATCGACGCCAAAACGCTTATGGCCAAACATCTTGAATTCAATAAAAACTGGGGCTCGACGATAGACGGCAAATACGTCGTCGAGGACTCATCCATCAGTGTTCTAAACGGGCACCAGGCGCGGATTCCGGTGATGATAGGCTCGACCAGAGACGAATTCCTGATTGTTCCGCCGGATGACGATATTGATAAATGGGCGGCAGAAAATATACCCTGCATTGAAGCGGAGTTTTGCCGGCTGGCTCGGGAAAAGGCCGCCGCCGAGGGCATCAGCCTTCAGAAAGCCGCCACGGTGAACGGCACCGAGCTTACCGCCAGCCTCTTCTGCGAGACCACGGCAGCGCAAGGCGGACAAACAGTCTTCAGCTACCGTTTCGGCCCGGAAATACCCGGCGACGACGCGGGCGCTTTCCATTCTTCCGACCTCTGGTTTGAGTTTGAAACACTGGCCAAGTGCTGGCGTCCGTTTAAGGGCAAACACTACGACCTGGCGCGGCAGATGTGCAACTACTGGACGAACTTCGCCAGAAACGGGGACCCGAACGGACTTGACGCCGACGGCAGACCCATGCCGAAGTGGAAGCCGTATACTCTTAAATCCCCGCTGCTGATGGAATTTCTCGACAAGCCCGGCATGGAGAAAAAACAGGACAAGATGAAAAAGCTCTTGCTGGAATATAATAAAAAGCTGGTAAAATAACGCGCGCGGTACTGTGCGATAAGCAGCGCGGGTTCCCCTCACCTTAATCCTCTCTCCCCTACTTACGCTAAAGCTTCAGCAGGCAAGCTCAAAGGTAGAGGAAACAAGGCTAAAAACGAGGGAAAAGGGCGGGCGGGTTATGAACCCGCCCCTACTAACGATTCCAATGAAAGCCGGAATCCAATGTCAAGGACAGCTTTATTTAGGGAAGCTCTGAATAATTAACTCTATATTTGAAGGCATGACTTATTTGATGCCATGATAGAGATTGCCACGCCTCCCGATTTGGAAAAAAGGAGGACATCGGGATGGCGCGTCCCGATAAATCGGGACGACGCAATGACTTGTTCAAGGTTTCTTAGTATTTTATAGCGCTAACCACGTTTAACTGGATACCACCCGTACTCCATCTGTGTTCTTTTAAAAGAGGGTCGCCGTTACCCCAAAATATAAGCGCGACGCTGGATTCCCGTTTTCACGGGAATAACAATTGGGGTAAAGGGGTGGGCGGGTTATGAACCCGCCCCTACGTTGTCCTGTTATCCTAGAGATATTTAGCGGCGCGGATACGGCAAAAATCAGGGGTTCCGGCGCCGTGGCGGCGGGCAACCTGGTTGCGGAAAGCACGCTGGATAGGCGACTCTATTATAGCGCCGGGGCCTCCCCAGATATCCAGAGCGTATTCATAAAACCTGGAAAGAGAATCGGCGACAAAGGACTTCACCAGGAAGGGCATAGCCTGGTTATAGTCTTTATTCGTATCCCACGACCAGGCAACCTTGTGTATTAACAAGCGGCTGGTTTCTATAATTTCCAGCATCTCGGCAACTTTAATAGCGATATTAGGGTGCTCGATAATCGGTTTGCCTCCCTGGACCCTGGTCTTGGCATACTCAACCGTCCGTTCATAGCAGTCTCGGGCGATGCCGAGATAATTGGCGACATGACAGATATAGTCATGGACGAACTCTTTCATACGGGGCCAGAACATCTTGCCGTATTCCCCTACCAGGTACCGTTTGGGTACCCGCACGTTATCGAAGATAACTTCCGCGCTGGCGGGATTGCCGATGCGGTCAGCCATCATCAGTTCATGAAGGCTTCCCAGGGAGACTCCGGGGGTCTCACGGGGCACAAGCAGCGGGGTAAAGCATTCGCTGAGGGGTTTATTCCTGTCAGTCCGGCACCAGACGACATACAGCTTGGCCGAGGCTCCTCCGGTAACCCAGTATTTTTTGCCGTTGATAATATAATCATCACCATCCGGCTCTACACAGGTCATGATAGCTTTGCCCGGCTCATCATAAGGGAGGGTAGCGTCAGACGAGCTTTCCTCCTCGGAAGTGCAATTGCCCATCACAAAATACGGGTCATTCATGATAACGGGGTACCATTCCGCCTTCTGCTCATCGGTCAGGAAGACTTCCATAAAGTGAGCCACCTGCAAAAAATAGGCAAGCCCGCCGGTGAAATTCATATCACCCGCGCCCAGTTCTTCACAGACTATAGCCTGGGTAACCAGGCTGGCGCCGCCGCCCCCCCACTTCGGGTCAAAGCCAAGCCCGTACAAGCCCATGTCGTAGAGCTTCTTGCGTATTTCCCGGGGGCGGGGGTCTTTGGGATCCCGGCGGTTATAGTAATCTACCAGTATGGGTTTGACTTCTTTTTGCACAAATTTCCTGATAGACTGCTGAAGCATGAGTTGTTCTTCATCAAGGGCGAAATCCATAATGTTCTTTCTCCTATATCACTCCCGGTTTACAGGGTAATTTCATCGATGAGTTGAGAAACCTGATTTATACCTTCCAGGTGTAGCAGAATTTTTGTTGCCTGCTCAATTTTACCCCTTGTTAAAATCCTTTCCGCATTGTGCTGGAATTTGGCCACGGCATCTTCCCATGTCCAGTAAAGGTCTGTAAAACTATCACCTCGACGGAACTTTATCTCGCTGGCAAGTACCTTTCCTCCGGCCGTGACTTCGACCCTGGCGGGACGGACCCTGGGGTCTTCTATTCTTGCCTCTTGTGCCTTTTTAGCAAAATCAGGGTCGGCATAAAAGGTTACTTTATCCATGAAGTCAAGTATCGCCGGATTTTTCATCGTATCCGGGTCTGCCCATTCAACGCCTCGCCTGACCCGGTGAGCCAAAAGAGCAATGTTATATGCCTGGTTGAACTGCGCGGCATAGATGCCCGGGATTTCTTTAGGCCCCCTGGGTGATTGGACAAACCAACTGCCGAAAACTTTAACCTGCTCAATATCTTCAGGGGTCAGATTGTTCTGCTCAATAATATTGTAAAAACAGTCAAGATTGTTATGAAAGCCCCCGCAGCAGGGGTAGGGCTTATAGTGAATTTGAAGATTAAAAATCCAGTTTTTACCAAGGTCAGCCGTTATATGTTCGGGATCCCAGCCCAGTTGTTTTGGGTCGTCAAGCACCGTGGTGTCTCCGAGATAACCCATCCCGGCCAATAGCGCTGATACTACCGAACCCGTGTTTTGCCATCCCGGCACGACATATTTGGTCATACCACGCATACCGGCTTCCCGTTGTCCCGCTGACAGGGAGGTACCAATGTGACGGCCTACAATACCCAGGGCATGCAGCATTTTCTCCCGGTCTAACTTTAAAAGCTTCCCGACCGCCGCCGCTCCGCCAAATGCGGAATGGGCGTTTTTATCCCGGGGCGGATTACTGATGGCTTTCCTGACTTCTTCGGAGGTGATGGTGTGCCAGCGCGCGGCCCTGGCCAGCCTGGATGAAATTTCACAACCCACCGCTATAGCCAGGATTAAATCCTTGCCTGAAGCCCCATTTTTGATGTATTGCATTTTAATTATGCATTATGATATAATTTTGAGTAAGTTACCAAGAAGTTCAGGTGAGTATGAAAATGAATACGCGGCAATGGATGGTTACCCATGAGTGGATGGTAAAACCAATGCCCCAAAAAGAGTGGATCGAAAAAAGGGGCATCCTGTTATGGATTTCCGAAGTACTCAGCGGCCTCGGCGCGGGATTATTCCTGGTTTCACTTTTTATGAATAATCGGCCGGGAATGGCCATCGGCTTACTGATAATCATATGCCTGAAGCTGCCTGTTCATATAGCGTATTTTGGAAAGCCGCTCCGTTTCTGGCGCACGATGCCGCCATTTTCCAATGCCTGGAAAACATCATGGAGCGCACGGGGTGTTGCTTTTACCATGGTTTTCACCAGTTTTGCCTTAGCGCAATTAGCCATCGGGCAGTCTGACATCGGCGGATTTTTAGGTCCCGCGGCTACACCGCTCTACTGGATATCCGGCGGTATTGCCGGCATTTTTGCCCTACTGACATGCGTATACAGCGGCTTCATCCTGAACAGCTGTAAAAGCGTCCCATTCTGGAGTACCGGCACCCTGCCCATTGTTTTTCTGTTAACCGGCATAGCGGAAGGGTTTGGTTTAATCATAGCGATAGGCTTGGCCGGAGGGAATGTTAATATGGCTTCCGCCGAAATGTGGAGCAGGGTGACGCTGACGGCCAATGCTTTTATTATTATTATTTACCTGGTTAACGCAAGCTATAGTTCCGCGGTGGGCAAAATATCGGTCGAGGAGCTCATCACCGGCAAGGTGGCGGTTGTTTTCTGGGTGGGGCTAATCGCCCTGGGAATCGTGCTGCCGCTGGGGATATCCGTTTCCAGCATCTACGCCGGGGGCGGGGTTTCAAGCGTGATGCAGATTACGGCAATTGTCTGCCATGCCATTGGAGCTTTTTCTTTGAAATATTGCGTGCTTAAAGCAGGTTTATACCAGCCGTTAATACCAAAAGTCCCGGCCGTGATGAACGCGAAACAGCAGATTAAAGCCGGAAGCAGCAACGTTCTCGTAACCCCGAGTGTACGAAAACAGTCTTCCTGGCAAGAGTAGACTTTTTTAAAACAGGCATCCGCAGTATAGAACAGGTCTACCGGATCAAGTTTTTCAGCGCCTGCTCATCGATTATCACAATACGGCGGCGTTCCAGCCTGATAGCATGGTTTTCTTCCATGACTCTTAAGGATTTATTAACAAAAACCCGGCTCGAGCCTACCATAGCCGCGAGGTCTTCCTGGGTGAAAGGCGGAAGGCGCTCGCCCCCGCCGGCAGCCAAGTGTTTTAGTATCAGCCTGGCAAGGCGGCTGATTACCAAGTCGAAGGAGAGCACTTCGACCAGGGAAGAATCGCGCCGGACCTTACCGGCGAGAACAGCGGCGGTGTTCAGTGCTATGCCGGGAAATTTTAAGAAAAGGAGTTTCATATTTTCCTTGGTAATTGCGTAGAGGTGTACAGAGGTCATCGCCTGCATATCCATGGCGCATTTACCGCCGTCAAAGGTTGCCACGTCGTTAAGGGTTTCGCCGACAGAAGCAATATTGAGTATCTGCTGCTTGCCATTAATGGATCTTTTAAATATCTTTACCGAACCTGAAGTAATGAAGTACATGTAATCAGTTTCGTCATTCTCTAATAATAATATCTGCCCTTTTTCGATATGTTTTTCAGAGGCGATACAGTTTTTTACTTCTTTAATCTCGTCGACGGTCAAACCTTTGAAGTAGCTCATTTTAGCCAGCATTTCCAGGGTGACAGGCATATCTACCTCCATATTGCAGTCGGATTCAACCCGAACCTAAAAATATAATGTACGTTCCGGGAGATTTTGTCAAGCTAAACAGGGCAATAAAACCAGTAATAAATGAATTTTAAAAAATCGGACAGAAAAAGGGATTGACAATCATAGAATCCTATGTTACTATGTAAACTAAGTTACAAAGTGATGTATTTCATAAATTTTCGTGATGATATTGCGTAGGCTCATTATAAACATAGGTTCCAAGGCAAAGAAATAACGTATTTGCGCAGGATTACACTGTTTCAAAGGGGGATTGAATAAGATAGGTATGAGATGGGGTATGGTAGTCAACCTGATAAAGTGCACCCGCTGTCATGCTTGCATAGTTGCCTGCCGTGTGGAGCATTTCTTGCCCATCGGCATGACGTGGCCCCGGCTGATAGCCTGGGAACCAGAAGCCGGGCAGGGAGCCGAAGCCTCGCTCACTACATTCCCGGTGCGATGTAATCAATGCAAAGAGGCACCCTGCGTGGAAGTCTGCCCCACGGGAGCAACGATAAAACGCGATGACGGTATTGTTTATATCGATAATGTTAAATGCGTAGGCTGCCGGTATTGCGTAGTTGTTTGCCCTTACCAGAACCGCACTTTTCTTTCAAAAGATAAAGACACCGGCTATTTTCCGGAATATGAAAAAACCAGGTTTGAGAAAGCCGGCAAGAAAATATATCCGCATACTACCGGGACAACAGAGAAATGCAATTTCTGCATGGAGCGCATAGATGCCGGGATGTCCAAGGGATTTAAACCGGGGGTTGACCGGGAGGCTTCCCCAGCTTGCGTCAACACGTGCCAGGCGAGGGCGTTGACATTCGGGGATCTTGATGATCCAAATAGTGAAATTTCACGGCTGATTAAAGAGAAAAATGCTTTCCAGCTTTATCCGGAGTACGGCACAGACCCTTCAATATATTATATAGACGGCAAAATCGGTAACGCGCCATCCAACCTGGCGCCTGTTGAAACCCGGACAGGCATTCATATTCAGCATTTGAGCACCATAGAAGACAAGGCCAGCGATATATTAAAGAAAAAGGCAGGCCGCTAAGATGCAGACGCGACAGTGGATGGTCACCCATGAATGGATGGTTAAACCTATGCAGCAAAAGGAATGGATAGAACGCCGCGGCATGCTGGTCTGGATCGCCGAGGTCTTTACCAGCCTTGGGGCGGGGCTATATCTTGTTTCCCTTTTCATGAATAACTGGTGGGGCATGGTTGCGAGCTGGGTCATTATCATGTTCTTAAAAGTACCCATTCACATACTCTACTTCGGCCAGCCGCTCCGCTTTTTCCGCACTCTCCCGCCATTTTCCGATGCCTGGAAAAGGTCATGGTTTGCGCGCGGTATTTTATTTACCGTTCTCTTCAGCACTTTCAGCTTCGTGCATATGGTCATCCGCAATCCATATTTTGATTTTGCTCCTTACCTTGGCGCAGCAGAGGCTCCTCTTTACTGGGTCTTCGTGGTCCTGGCGGGTATTTTCGCGCTGGGAACGGGGGTTTACAGCGGCTTCATCATGAATAAATGCAAGACCGTTCCTTTCTGGAATACAGGGATATTGCCTATCGTCTTTCTGCTGGCAGGCATAGCCGACGGCTTCGGTATGATTATAGGCATTGGTCTAGCGGGCGGACAGGTGGACATCGCTTTCGCCGAGACATGCAGCCGGGTCACCTTAATCGTTAACGCTTTCATCATCGGCATTTACCTTATAAGCGTCAATTTCGCTTCCGATGTAGCCAGTCTTTCCGTAAGGCAGTTGGTGGTTGGGCGTTTTGCCACGATTTTCTGGGTGGGGGTTATCGGGCTTGGTATCATAGCGCCACTGGGTATCTCGGTTTCCAGTATATATTCGGGTATCGAGGCTTCCAGCATGATGCTGATTACCGCCATTATCTGTCATACCATCGGGGCTTTCGCTCTGAAATATTGTCTCCTTAAAGCAGGTATCCACCAGCCCATTTTACTTAAAGTGCGTATTACTTAAGCAATCATTTTGCGCGGTTATTGGAGTTTATGATGGCTGAAAAGAAAATAATCAAAACTACCTGTAAAAGCTGCCACGGCGGCTGCGGGGTCCTCGTGGAAGTGCAGGACGGCGTTATTACACATATCGAAGGAAACCCCGAATCTACTACGCGCGGCACGATGTGCGCCAAGGGTCTTTCCAGCATCCAGCACATAGATAATCCTTACCGCATTAAATACCCTTATAAAAGAGACGGCGAGAAGGGCGAAGGCAAATGGAAACGCATCAGCTGGGATGAAGCGCTGGACACGATAGCCGCTAAAGTAAAAGAAGCCTCAGAGAAATACGGCCCATGGACGGTGGCAACTTCACAGGGTACGGGACGCGGTTATAACCGCTATACGCACCGTTTTTCGCGTTCGATGGGTTCGGCCAATGTCATTTCCCCGGGTTATGTCTGCCATAGCCCGCGGCTGGGCATTTACGGGCTGGTGACCGGTTACGGCAGATTATACTGCGATTATCACGGGTGGGGCGGGGAATATCCCAAGACTCAGATAATGTGGGCGAAGCAGCTTGAAATCAGCAGCGCAGACTCGGAGATGTGCTACTGGTACATGAAATCACTGGACTATTGCAAGAACCTGATAATCATCGATCCGAGAGCGACGGCTTACACTTCCCGCGCGACGCTGTGGCTGCAGATACGCCCCGGCACGGATGCCGCTTTAGCGCTGGGCATGATGAATATCATCATCAGCGAAGGGCTGTATGATAAAAAATTCGTGGAAAAATGGACTCACGGCTTCGAAGAGCTTAAAGCCCGGTGTGAAGAGTACCCGGTGGAAAAAGTATCCGAGATTACCTGGATACCGAAACAGAAGATAATCCAGGCCGCCCGGATGTTCGCCCTGGATACGCCGGGATGCATCCAGGTGGGCAGCTCGGTGGAAAGGCAGGCCAACTGCGGCCAGACCATGCGGGCGATAGTCGACCTTATGGCTATCTGCGGCAACATCGAGAGACCGGGGGGCATGGTGAGCTGGGTACTGCCCAAGACCGGCCTTATCGAGGATTTTTTCAATGAAATCCCCCTTACCGATGAAATGAAGAGCCACATTTACGGCGGCCAAAAATTTAAAATGGGCGCCGCTCGTACCTGTAATCCCGACGAGGTCATACGCGACTTAAACGCCGGAAATAAGCCCATCCGCGTCTGGATAAGCGTGGGCGGCCAGCAAATAGTCCACATGGCTAACACCAAAGAAGTTGTCGAGGGTTTGAAAAAAGTTGATTTCCTGGTGCAGGTAGACCAGTTCTGGGGGCCGATGGCGGAAATGGCGGATATGGTTCTGCCGGCGGCACACTGGCTGGAAATAGACGATATCTACGATATGCACCCGCGCTTCATGATAGAAGCCCATAACAAATGCGTCGAGCCGCCGGGGGAAGCCAAAGCAGATGTCTGGATTTTTAATGAGCTGGGAAAGCGGGTGTCCCCCCAATACTGGTTTAAAGACGTCGAGGCCGTCCTCGATGCACAACTTAAAAAAGGCGGCCTCACCTGGAAACAGTTCAGCGAGAATACCGTTTCCGCCTGCATGAACGAAGACCAGGTTTATTACAAATACAAAACCGACTACTGGCGTAAAGGCGGAGGATTCCCCACCCCTACCGGCAAGCTGGAGCTCTATTCTACAGTGCTGGAAAAACTGGGGTACGACCCGCTGCCCTATTTCACGGAACCGGGAGAGAGTCCGTACTCCACACCAGAGCTTTACAAGGAATACCCGCTGGTGATGACGTCCGGATTCCGCGCGCCCTTTTATTTCCTAGGGCAGTACCGCAATATACCCTGGCTGAGGAGCTTCATGGAGTTCCCCACGATGCAGATTAACCCGGCTACCGCACGGGAACTCGGCATCGAGGACGGCGATTTTGTGTGGGTTGAATCGCCCCGAGGCCGGGTAAGGCAGAAAGCCCGGCTCTTTCCCGGAATCGACCCGCGCGTGGTGGCGCTCACCGCTAACTGCTTCTACCCCGAGGAACCGGCGAAGGGATACCGCGGTTTATTTATTTCCAATCCCAATGTCCTGACGGATAACAATCACCAGGATCCGATGTACGGTTCACCCGACCTCACCTGCTTGTTATGTAAAGTCTATAAGTGCAAACCGGAAGACCTGAAAGAGGACATCTTCCACAAGGAACACAAAGGCAAGTCCTGGGCATAAGATTACCCGTACGCATAAGCATAAGCTTAAGCGTAAGCTATATTGCCTAATTTACGGTACTATTAGCTTGTGGTTGTTGACTAGCTCAAAATCCCCCTGCGTCCCCCTTTTAAAAAGGGGGAGCGAACCTGCCAGACAACCATCCACAGGTTTATTCAACCAAATGCTACAAAATCTAATGTACCAGCCGTTGCCTGCGTGTTCGTGTTTGTGCGATAATAGAATAACATGACAAAAGAGAATGAGTTCGATGTAATTATCGTGGGCGCCGGTCCAGCCGGAACAACAGCGGCTTACGTACTGGCCAAGGCCGGAATGAATGTTGCCGTCATGGAGCGCGGGTCCGCCCCGGGCAGCAAGAACGTTTTCGGCGGTATTTTATACACCACTGTGCTCAACCGGCTGATTCCCAATTTTTGGGAACAAGCCCCCTTGGAACGTAACATCAAAGGCATCAAGATATACCTGATATCGCCGAACAATGCCGTATCCATCGGTGTTGAGAGCGAAGACCATAACAAACCTCCTTTTAATAACAGCTTCACCGTTTCCCGAGCAAAATTCGACCAATGGTACGCCTCGATGGCCGAAGAAGCAGGCGCGATGCTCCTGACCAATGCCGTGGTGGACGACCTGATAAACTACCAGGGTAAATTCGTCGGTATCAAGGCGCGGGGCGATGAAGGCGAACTTTACGCCGACACCATTATCGTAGCCGACGGCGTCAACTCCCTGCTGGCCGAGAAGGCCGGTTTAAGAAAACCATACGCGCGCCGGCAGGTATCGCTGGGCATGAAAGAGATAATCGAACTGCCGCGCTCAGTCATCGAAGAAAGATTCGGCTTGACCGGAAACGAAGGCGTCGAGCTGAAATATATGGCCGGGGATGCCACCAAGGGCATCTGGGGCGGGGGCAATATCTATACCAACCTGGAATCACTTTCGCTGGTAACATGGCTGGCATTGGACCCGCTGGCAGAAAGCGGATTGAAAGCCCCGGAAATCTTCGAGCAATCCACAAGAAGCCAAACGGTTGCTATTTTTAGACAATGACGTGTTACCCGGCGCTTTTTATATGAGCGTCTCCTGGTTTTGGCCAGGTGATTGGCCAGCGCTTAAACCAGGGGCGGAGCCCAGAGTAAAACCACACACACATGATTTTGACGAGATAATAGGCTTTGTCGGTACTAATCCCGATGACATTAATGATTTAGGTGGTGAAGTCGAATTATGGATAGACGGCCAACAAAATATACTGGATAAAAGTTTCATGGCTTTCGTCCCGGCTGGTGTGATGCACTGCCCACTGAATATATTACGCGCAGAAAGACCTATTTTCCATTTTAACTGTGCTCCATCTAAAAATTGGGTCGCCCAGACCCCGCAGGGAATAACCAAAAAGAAATAAAACTGGAGTGATAATTAAAATGAACAAAGCTGATAAGCGTTATTTCGTCACCGAACTTAAAACAAAAATAGCTGAACAAACCTTTAGTCCAATCTGGACGCCTGAAGAAGCAAAACGGTTGTTGTTCATGGACGATGAAGTCCTCCCGGGAGCTTTCCAGATGAGTGTCTCCTGGTTCTGGCCAGGTGATTGGCCGCCGCTCGAACCCGGGGCTGAACCCAGAATGCAACCTCATACACATGATTTTGATGAGATTCTTGGCTTTGTCGGTACCAACCCGGATGATATTAATGATTTATGCGGTGAAGTCGAGTTATGGATAGACGGTAAAAGGAATGTCAGCGATAAGAGCTTCATGGCTTTTATTCCCGCAGGTATAATCCACTGCCCGTTGAACATACTAAAAGCAAAAAGACCAATCCTTCATTTTGGCGTCTGCAAAACTAACATGTATCACTAATAAGTTGATTGTTTCGCGCATTCATACTATACTGGCAATTTATTGCCGATGGGAGTTTACATGTCGGATATTGAAAAAAGATTGACAGCTATAGAAGACCTTGAAAATATAAAAAAGTTACATCAGAAATACATGGACTTAATGGACTACCTTGATTATGAAAGCGTTGTGGACCTGTTTACAGAAGATGCAACCTCAGAAGTCCGTAATTCTGGAGTAAAAAAAGGAAAAAAGGCCATAGAGGAAATTTACCTGGGCAAGCTAGCCAAAGAGCGACTAAAGAGAACCGAACTGCATATGGCAGTCCATCCTGACATTACGGTTAACGGGAACAAAGCCAAAGGTAAATGGCTTATATATATGCTTTTCTGTGTGCCGACCCCCAACTGGGTACAAGGAATAAATGAGTGCGAATATGAAAAAGTCAATGGAGTATGGAAGATCAGCAAGCTGAAGTTTACACGTACTATGTCTACAGACCCATCCTTGTATCCTTAAGGGGTTCTTGATTCTTTTACGCGATTGCCATACAAAAACAAATCTTGAAAAAAAGAAGGTCTATAAGTATTAATGATGGTAATTAATAACCAGGAAAATAAAAATCAATCAGCAAAAATAAGGAATAAAAAAGAATCAATCGATTCCTTGAATGCCATGGATCTATGGGTATTTTTAGATGAGGCCCATTATAGCGTTGCGAGGTCTCATATAATTGAATTGGTTAGAAGCGGCATCACCAGAGAACAAGCCCGGATATTGCATGTACTTACACTTTTTAATGGCTCCACAACATTAAAAACAATAAGCGGAGTAACAAAGCGGCAACACAATTCTGTATCCACCCTTGTAAACAGAATGGTCAAGGCCGGATTAATAGAAAAAATAAAAAATCCTGAGGATAAAGTCTATCGAATCACGATCACAAAAAAAGCCCAGGCTAAATATGAAAAAGCAACCAACAAGGCGCTTGAACTGATATTTTCATCATTATCACCAAAAGAAAGACAACAATTTGTTGATTGTTTAAAAAAAGTCCAACGAAGGGCCAGTCATGTACTTGACCTAATGTTGAGATAAGGAGTATTAATCATAGAAACGCCATGCAAACATCGTTTTTCTGAAAGGAACTGTCAGATTATTGGTGTTTTAATAAGGGGGCTCGTTCATGGATTTATCCGATGTGGCTGAGAAAGTTAAAAAACTTGAAGAAAGAGTCAGTTTACTGGAAGATTTAGAAGCAATCAAAAGGCTTCAAAGGGCTTATGGATATTATATCGAGCATTGGATGTATGAAGAGCTGATTGATTGTTTTGCCAATAGCCCTGATACGCTTCTTCAAATTAGCGTAGGAATATTTTCTGGTAAAGAAGGGGTCAGGAGATATTTCGCTGGAGAAAAAGAGCGGAGTACTAATCCTGAGGCTTTGCACCAGATTATGCAACTTTCAGGCATCGTTGACATCGTTGAAGATGGTAAAAAAGCCGAAGGGCGCTGGTACGGTTTTGGCTTAGTATCTCTGCCGCAGGGCGATGGAATTAATGAAGTGTTGTTCGATGGGATTTACAACGTTAAATATATCAAAGACAGCGGTAAATGGAAAATATTACAGATAGCATGGAATCCTATCGTCTATGCTACACTTGATCAAGGATGGGTCAAGCCAGAACGTAAAAAAGCCGTAGGCGGGTATCCTAATAATCCAGCTCCACATCCAGATAGACCGCAGAAATCAGATACGCTTTATCCTTCAGGTTATATCCCATCCTTCCATTTTAATCACCCGGTCACTGGTAAAAAAACACCTGAAAATAAATACAAGAACCAGCCGCAGGATCCACCGGCTTAATAAATGGAGGCGCATTTAATGGCTAAACGCAAATATGGGCAACATGTTATCTCGGAACTGAAAATCGCCTCCAAACTTTCGCCGCCAAGGCAGGGTCCTAATCCTCACTACATCCCAAAGATCGGAGAAGGCGGGCGGATACAACTGCTATATCTGGATAATTCAATCGTGAAAAATGGATTATACTCCGAATGTGTCTGGATAATGCCGGGCGGGGAATTACCTAAAAATACCGGAGGCGCGCATACTCACGATTTCGATGAAATAATTACGTTTATTGGCAATAACGTCGAAGACCCGTATGACCTGGGTGGAGAAATAGAATTCTGGCTGGAAGACGAACCGCAAATACTTACAAAAAGCTCGATTATATTTGTACCAAAGGGTATGAAACATGCCCCGTTAATCATTAAAAGAGTAGATAGACCTATATTTCACACCGCTATGGGTACAGGAGGCATCTACCTGCATACCGATGCTACGAAGTAAATCAAATATGCAAACTACTAAATAAGGAGGTGCCGGATGGCTGGATTAAAATACAAAAAATATATCATAGACCAATATATGGCGTCAGAGCAGGAAAAAGAAAGAGATTTGGCGAGGCCAGATAGGATGGCAAGGCTGGCCCATATCGTAAAAATGGATAATGATATTATTCCCGGTTCTTTCCACATGGGTTTTGAATGGGCTTTAGGAGCCTCGACGGTAAAAGAAGAACTGGCAGCTCATGTTCATGATTTCAACGAGGTACTGGGCTGGATAGGCACTGATTGGAAAAACCCGAGCGACCTGGGAGGCGAGATAGAGTTCTGGATCGAAGACGAAAAATATATTCTTAAAAACAGTTGTATTATTTTTATTCCCAAGGGGATTAAACATTGCCCGCTCAGAGACCTGAGAGTCGATAGGCCTTTTATACATTTCGGAGCAATAACAAAAAGGAATTTTAAACCTGCTGTCTAAAGACATTGAGGGGAATGATTTCTACCCGGGAGCTGATCGAGGGAAGTGTTTGGAAAAAAGCTTGTAAGTACATGTTAATATGAAAACGGTATGAATAGTCGGTAGATTTTTCATGTATGATATAACGTATTTATTTAGTGAATGTTTTTCCTGGAAACTCCAGGAAATTTAAATCCAGCCGAGGATAAACAGGTATGTTAAGTTTCATCGTAAGAAGGTTGGTCCAGACGGTAATCGTTGTATTATTGGTCACGATTATCAGTTTTCTATTAATGCAACTAATACCCGGGGACCCTGTGTTGACCATTCTCGGAACTGAAGCCACACAGGAACAGATCGATGCCCTTAGAAAAGAATTATTCTTAGACCGGCCGGTTTACGAGCAATATATTCACTGGTTAAATAATAGTATCCACGGTGATTTCGGGACATCGATAACCTTAAGACAAAGCGTCTCAAAACTATTAATAACACGTATACCTATCACCCTGTATCTAGCCCTTTTGGCTTTCATTGGTTCCGTTGTTCTGGGAATCATATTTGGTATTCTTAGCGCTATACGGCGCGGCAGTTGGCTCGATAACGTCGTGTCTCTGCTAGCCAATACTGGAGTCGCCGTACCGGTATTCTGGCTTGGTATACTGGGCATTTACTTATTTGGTCTCACACTGCATTGGTTGCCGCTCCAGGGTTATACTTCGCCCTTTGAAGATTTTGTAAAGAGCATAAAGATGGCTATTATGCCGGTTATTTGTCTGGGTTTACCTTTTCTGGCAATCCTCACCCGGCAAACACGTTCGAGCATGCTCGAGGTTATCAGGAATGATTACATCCGTACCGCCATGTCAAAGGGATTGACGGAACGGGTCATAGTATTCAGGCATGCCCTGCGTAACGCCTTGATTCCTATCGTCACGCTGACAGGGATAAACTTACGCACAATTATCGGCGGGTCGGTCCTTGTCGAGACCGTGTTCAATATCCCCGGCATGGGTAGATTGCTGGTACTCGCCAGTTTCAACAAGGACTTTCAAGTCGTGCAGGCCTCGCTGGTCATTATAAGTTTGATAACATGTTTGTCGAATTTGGCGGTCGATATTTCATACGGCTGGATTGACCCTAGAGTAAGATATGACTGAAAATAATACATCGGCACCAGAGAAACAACAATCGTTACAACAATCGGCGAGGCCACGTGTCAACGAATTTCGTCGTTTCATTAGAGTGGTATCTGCCCGATGGATAAACATTGTTGGCCTCGTTATAATAGCGCTGTTCATCATAGCCGCCATTTTCGCGCCTCTTTTAGCTCCTTACGATCCGTACAAGCAAGACCTGCCCGCCGCTTTACAACAACCGTCAGCGGCGCATCTCTTGGGTACTGACGATATCGGCAGGGATACATTGAGCCGTACCATTTACGGCGCGAGAATTTCACTGATTGTCGGCCTCGTTTCAGTTTTAATAGCTGCAGTAATTGGCACCGCCATGGGGTTATGCGCCGGCTACTTCGGCGGCTGGGCTCAAACGATTATCATGCGATTTATCGACGCGCTTATGTCTATTCCGCCAATCATTTTAATGATGGCCGTCGCCGCTTTGCTGGGTGGGGGACTTAGAAACATTTTTATCGCGCTTAGCATCGGCATGATTCCGGTATATTGCCGCTTGACTAACGGGCAAATAATTTCAACGAAAGAAGCCGACTTCATCACCGCGGCGATTCTCATCGGTGCCAGCCCCATGCGCATCATGATAAAACATCTATTGCCCAATTCCTTTGCTACCCTGCTGGTAGCGATGACCATGAACTTAGGTTTTGCAATTCTTGCCGAGGCATCGCTGAGCTTTCTCGGTATCGGAATCAGTCCCCCTACCGCTACGTGGGGTTCCATGGTAAACGATGGCTACAGGTATTTGCTGACGAATCCCATGTTATCCTTTGCGCCTGGAGTATCCATATTAGCGGTAGTTCTATCATTCAATCTGGTGGGCGACGGGTTGAGAGACGCACTGGACCCAAGGCTTAGAGGAATAATCTAACCACATTTTTAGGTTTAGAAATGGCCAGGTTATTAGAAGTAGAAAAGTTAAAAACGCACTTTAATACCATCGTCGGCGTAGTCAAGACAGTCGACGATGTTTCATACTACTCGATGAAGGCGAAATCGGCCTTGTCGAAGAAAAAGGTTACGGCAAGACCACTGTCGGCCTGAAGAAAACAAAAAAGGAGAAAGAAATGGATCTTAAACTTAAAGACAAGGTAGCACTGGTGACCGGCACTGGAAGTCAGATCGGTTACGGCAAAGGCATCGCATTAACTCTGGCACAGGAAGGTTGCGATATCATCTCCGCCGATAAAGACCTGGAAGGAGCCCAAAAAACCGCCGATGAAATAACAAAAATGGGTCGGGAAAGTGTGGCTATCAAGTTCGATATGACAGATGTAAAAGACGTTGAAAAAATGGTCAAGACCGCCTTAGATAAATTCGGAAAGATTGATATTTTAGTTAATAATGCCGGCGCGAGCAGTCAATTGAAACTTTTCATCGAAATGACCCAAGAAGAAATAGATTTCAACATTAAAGTTAATCTTTACGGCCAGATTAATGTCGCTAAAGCCGTCCTCCCTTCGATGATAAGGCGCAAATACGGCAGGATTGTAAATACATCCGGCGGGCAAGGAATCCCTACTATATCGATATACGGCGCCGCCAAGGCGGGAATCCAGGCTTTTACTCATGCCCTGGCAATGGAAGTGGCACCCGCAGGAGTAATCGTCAACTGCGTATTTCCCGGCCTGGGCCATACAAACCTGATAAAGAATGCCCCGCCCGAGCTAGCAAACATGTTCGTCCAGGCCTCCGCAATAAAAAGGTCGTGCACTCCTGATGATATGGGGCCTGTGGTGGCTTTCCTGGCGTCTGACGTTTGCAGCTATATCGTCGGGCAGACCATCGGTATGCATACCGATTAAGTCTTTTCGATATTGCCCGTGTTTCTCTTATACCTGCAATAACCTCGCGTAAATAATGTATCAGCTAGTTATAAGAGAGTTAACAGCCTATATTCTGAATTTTATTAAGGACAGGATGTTAAGGTTCCATTCAATGATTTTACCCAACAACGGCTGCCGAAAAGAACCATTCAGCCTTGGGGCAGGATTGCTCACGATGGCATACTAAGTCGAAATTGGGGTGTTCGTCATTTTATTACACCACGTGGTCCGGAGTCCCTTGATCCATCATCTCGACTGGGATCTCAAACAATCAACTTTTTCAGAAGGGGGATATGGCGATGAAGAAAGAAGAGACGAAAACGATCAAAAACCAAAAAAGAGCTGATTCAAGAGCTGGAAACAGCCCTGGAACGCCTGTCAGAGGTTGAACAGATAAAGGAATCTCTGCGCGAGAATGAAGAGAAGTTTGCCGGTATTTTCCGCTATAGCCCCATGGGCTTATCACTGACCAGGCTGAGAGATAACGTCGTCCTCGAGATTAACGATAGCTACACCGCTTTTACAGGCTATACGCGCGAAGAAATAATCGGCCACAAAGTGAATGATATCGACATCTGGGTCAACCCGAAAGACCGCGAACGTATGCTGACAATGATGAAAGAGCGGGGACGCGTATCAAACGAGGAGTTTTACCTGCGCGTAAAGTCCGGAGAAGTCCATCCCGTGCTAATGTCCGCGGAACGCATCAACATAGGGGGTGAAGAATGCCTGCTCGTAATGGCCCTGGATATATCCGAACGCAAGCAGGCTGAAGACGAACTGAAAGAAAGCGAGCAATTTACTTCCAGCCTGCTCCAGGGCACGCCCCATCAGGTAATCGTTTTAAACCCTGACAGGTCGATAAAATACGTTAACCCGGCTTTTGAAAAGCTGACCGGCTTTACTATCGCTGATGTTATCGGTAATAGCGCTCCCTACCCGTGGTGGCCGAAGGAAACAGAGGTAAAAATAGCCGCGACTTTAAAACACACCTCATTTAAGGATAATTTAAAAAAGGAAATGACTTACCAGAAAAAGAACGGCGAACATTTCCGGGTTGAGGTGACCGCCACCTCAATAATGAAAAACGAAGAGCGGAAATATATCTTGATAAACTGGGTTGACATCACAGAGCGGAAGAAAGCCGAGGAAGCGCTGAAAGATTCCGAGGCGAAATACGCCAGCCTGGTTGAAAACAGCAGCGACGGTATTATCATCATTCAGGACCGCGTGGTCAAATACATCAACTCAAAAATGGTTGAGGTATACGGCTACCCGAAAGAAGAAGTAATCGGGAAACAATTTGTCAATATTATTGCCGAAGAACAAAGGGAGATGGTCTCAACTCTAAATAGAAAAAGGCTGGCAGGTGAGGAAGCGGCGCAGAAATACGAATTCGACATCATCAATAAAAAAGGCGAAAGACTTAATATGGAAATAAATGCCAGCCAGATCGAATTCCAGGGCCGGCCGGCCGATATGGCTACCATCCGCGACATTACCGGACGTAAACGGGCTGAGGAAGCGTTGAGAGATTCGGAGGAGAAATTCTCTAAAGCTTTCAATTCCAGCAACACCGCCATCTGTATTACTTCTCTGACGGATGGCAAGTTCTTAGAAATCAACGAAGGCTTTTCCCGTTTCACCGGCTATACCCGCGAAGAAGCGATCGGCCACACCGCTACCGAACTTAAACTCTGGTCAAATCCGGAAGAGTTTAAACGAATACAAATTAATCCCGAAAATGAAGGGAAGTTCACTAATATCGAGTTTCACTCCCGTATGAAATCGGGCGAGATACGAGTAGGTTTATCCTCGTCTGAGGTAATAAATATCGGAGGTAAAGAGTGCCGTATCGTGGTGATAACCGATATCACCGAGAGGAAAAAGGCGGAGGAGGCATTAAAAAATTCTGAAGAAAAGTTCATCAAGGTATTTCACGCCAATCCCAACCCATTGTGTATCGCCAGCATCGAAGGAGAGACCTTCATCGATGTTAACGATAGTTATTTACGGTTCACCGGCTACACCCGTGAAGAAACAATCGGCCGTACCTCGGCGGAACTAGGCCTCTGGGAAAACGAGGATGACCTGAAAACCATGAGAAGCATTTTAATGCAAAAACGCAGGATATTTAATCATCAATTTGCCTCCCGTGTGAAATCGGGAGAGCTAAAAACCATTCTATTTTCCACCGAGATAATAAATATTGCAGGCAAAATGTGCGCGGTAATAGCGATAACCGATATTACCGAGCGGAAAAAGGCAGAAGAAGCCTTGAAAGATTCGGAGGAAAAGTTCTCCAAAGCCTTCAACTCTAGTGCTATTGCCATCTGTATAAGTTCCCTTAAAGACGGCCGGATTGTTGATGTTAACGCGAGTTCTACGCGTTTTACCGGCTATTCCCGCGAAGAACTGATTGGACACACCGCGATGGAAGTCGGTCTCTGGGGAGATTTGATAGATCCAAAACTAATGCAAATGATAATTGAAAATAAAGGCATTTTCAGTAACCTGGAGTACCCATCCCGTATGAAGTCCGGCGAGATACGCATCGGTCTGACCTCATCCGATGCTATCACTATCAAAGGCGAGCCGTGCATTATTTCTGTGACAGCCGATATTACCGAGCGTAAAGAAATGGAAGGGAAGTTAAAAGTATTCTCACAAGCTGTTGAGAATGCTTACGACAGCTTTGTGTTGACGGATATGAATGGCAATATTACCTATGCTAACGAATCCGCTAATAAAATATTTAATTATTCCGCCGAAGAGATGGTAAAACTGAATGTAGCGCAATTTGTTGAAAATCCTGAAGATGTAAAGAATATTATTAAAGAGATAGAAATGAAAGGTTTCTGGAGCGGGGAAACAGCTGCAATAAGAAAAAATAAAGATAAATTTTCTGTTAATCTATCCATTTCTCTTGTTAAAGATGCTGATGGTAAATCCCTTAAAATGTTAGGTGTTTTCCGTGATATTACGGAGCGGAAAAAGGCAGAAGAAGCCTTGAAAGATTCGGAGGAAAAGTTCTCAAGAGCTTTCAATTCCAGCGCCAACGCCGTTTGCATCGTATCGTTAACAGATAACAAATATGTAGAAATCAACGATAGTTTCTGCCGCTTTACCGGCTATACACGTAAAGAGATTATCGGACATACCGCCGAGGAACTTAAACTCTGGGTAAATCAGGATGATTGGAAAAAATTACAAGACTCTATTAAAAAAGAAGGCAGATTTGATAATTTCGAGTTTCAGTCCCGTATGAAATCCGGCGAGATACGTATGGGGTTAAGCTCGGCGGAGGTCATAAACATCGCAGGTAAACCATGCCGTATTGTCGTAATAACGGATATTACCGAGCGTAAAAAAGTGGAGGAAGCGCTGAAAGAAAGTGAAGAGTTCAACTCCACCCTTCTGACGAATACACCCGACGCGATATTCGTGACATACCCTGATGGTACCATAAAGTACGCCAACCCTGCGTTTGAAAAGCTTACCGGATTCACTCTGGCCGAAATAGTCGGCATAAAGATCCCGTATCCATGGTGGCCCGGCGATAAAAAGGATGAAATTAGAGCAAGCTTACAAGAATCCCCGCAGGATGAGGGAATAAACCTGGGTGAACAATTAACCAAGCAGATGACTTTTCAAAAGAAGAACGGGGAGCCATTTACCGTTGAGCTGAATGCAAAGATTATCAATAAAAACGGCCAACGGCAGTACATCCTGGTGACCTGGATAGATATCACCGAGCGGAAAAAGGCAGAAGAAGCGCTGAAAGATTCAGAGGAGAAGTTCTCCAAGGCTTTCAGTTCCAGCGCTAACGCCATAGGCATCACTAATATAAAAGAAAACCGTTTCATTGAGGCTAATGAAAGCTTCCTGCGCTTTACCGGCTACAGCCGCGAAGAGATAATCGGGCACAGCGCGTCTGAACTTAATCTCTGGGTTAATGAGGAAGAGGCGGAAACGTGGTTAAAAACCCTGCAAAAAGACGGCAGGGTTTTTAACCAGGAGTTTAGCTCACGCATGAAGTCCGGCGAGGTACTCATCGGCCTGGCCTCGGCCGAGGTCATCAGCATCGGCGGCGAGCGGTGCCGCATTATATCAATAACAGACATTACCGAACGTAAACAGGCAGAGGAAGCCCTGAAACACAGCGAGGAGAACTTCCGCCATTCGCTGGATGATTCTCCGCTGGGCATCCGGATTGTGAATTCCTGCGGTGAGCCGGTATACATCAACCAGTCGCTGCTGGAGATATACGGGTTTAGCAGCATTGAAGAGTATAATTCAAGACCTATTGAAAAACGGTTTACGCCGGGAAAATACCTGGAACACGAACGAATAGTCCAGAAAATGGCTAATAATGAGTTTATACCAAAATCCGGTGAGACGAGCATCGTGCGGAAAGACGGCGAAGTGCGCCATCTTGAAGTACTGATCAAAGACATAGTCTGGAACGGCGAGAAACAGTATCAATTGCTTTACCAGGACATCACCGAAAGAAAAAAAGCGGAGGAAAAACTAAAAGAGGCCATGTCCCACCTGGAGCAGTCCAGCGCCCGGCTTGAGGCGGCCAATAAGGAACTTGAAGCCTTCAGCTACTCTGTTTCACATGATCTGCGTTCACCGCTCCGGAGCATCGATGGTTTCAGCCAGGCGCTACTGGAGGACTATGCGGGGAATATCGATACCAACGGCCAGGATTACCTGAAACGGCTGCGTAACGCCAGCCAGAAAATGGGCGAGCTCATTGACGGTCTGCTCAGGCTTTCACGACTTTCCAGGAGCGAACTTCACCGCGAACCGTTAGACCTGAGCACGTTGGCGCTGGAGATTTCTACCAGACTGCGGGAAACACAGCCGGAACGAAATGTGGAGTTTATCATCAGCGGAGACCTTGCCGCAGATGGAGACCCGCAACTGCTCAGGGCGTTACTGGAAAACCTGCTGGGCAACGCCTGGAAGTTCACGAGTAAAGTAACTGACGCCAGTATCGAATTCGGTTCAACCTTGAGCAACGAACAGAAAACCTTCTACGTTAAGGATAACGGCGCCGGATTCGATATGACATACGTCGATAAATTGTTCGGAGCTTTTCAGCGCCTGCATGATAACACCGAGTTTCCCGGAACAGGCATCGGCCTGGCCACGGTGCGGCGCATTGTGAACCGCCACGGGGGAATGGTGCGGGCCGAGGGAGCAGTAGGAAAGGGCGCCACGTTTTATTTTACACTCGGCTGAAGGAGATGACTACTATGCTGCCAAATGAAACAATACTCCTCGTAGATGATAATCCGGATGATATCGAGTTAACCATGCGGGCTTTCCGCAAGAACAACATCGCCAACAACGTGGTGGTAGCCCACGACGGCGTGGAAGCCCTGGACTACCTTTTCTGCAGAGGAGCATATATTGACCGGAACACCAAGGAATTGCCCCGGCTCATCCTCCTGGATTTAAAAATGCCGAGGATGGACGGTTTACACGTGCTGAAACATCTCCGCGCCGATGAACACACCAGGCTCACCCCTGTGGTTATTCTCACCTCATCTAAAGAGGACCAGGATCTCATCAGTAGTTACGAATCCGGGGCGAACAGCTACGTGCGCAAGCCGGTGGATTTCAACCAGTTTCTGGAAGCCGTACGCCAGATAGGCCTCTACTGGCTTTTAATTAACGAAAAGGCGGAAAAGAACTAACAGGATATTATGTTTTTTACGCAAGGAATCCGCTCGGAAAAAGGCTTGAATAATGGATGAAATGATAATCGGTGTCCTGCTTATAGAAGATAACCCGGATGACGCCGAACTGATGCAAAGACGGCTGTCCAGGTCAACAAATGCCAGGTTTGCGGTAACCACCGCGAAAAATCTGCATGAAGGCCTGGCGTACCTGGAAAAAGCAAGCCCCGACCTCGTTATTTCCGACCTCGGGCTCCCCGACAGCGCCGGTCTGGATACTGTAAACAAGATACTCGCCCAGGCGCCGCAAATACCTCTGGTAGTGCTCAGCGGCTATGATGATGAGTCTACCGCCATTAAAGCGGTCAAAGCGGGCGCGCAGGATTATCTGGTAAAAGGGCAACTGGAAGGCGTATACATGGAACGCTCCCTCTTTTACGCCATCGAGCGTGCCCGCATGCAGCGGGAACTGGAGCAGCATGCCCTGGAAATACTTAGCATTCAGACCAACCTGTTAAAAATCCTGGATAAAAACGCCGACGCAATTCTCGTGGTCAGCGACGATAATAGAATATTATTCACTAATCCGGCTGTAGAAACACTGCTGGGTCAGACACAAAAAGAACTTACCAATAAGCCTTTTAATTACCCTATCGACGGCGGAAAAACAACCGAAATCGAGATAACGCAAACCGATAAAGACAAAACCATTGCCGAGATGAGAGTGGTCGATATTACATGGGAAGGTAAACCGGCTTACCTGGCTTCACTGCGCAACATCACCGAGCGCCGCCAAATGGAAGAGGCGGTGCGAACATCAGAAAAACATTTAAGAATATATCTTGAAAGCGCCCCTGACGGCGTATACATCAGCGATTCAAAAGGCACCTTTATCTACGGCAATAAAAAAGCCGAGGAAATAATAGGCTATACACGGGAAGAACTGATAGGCCAGAATTTCCTCAAACTCAATCTTCTTGACAGTAAATATTATCCTGAAGCCGTCCGGCTGCTGGCAATCAACATGGCTAATAATCCAACGGGACCGGACGAATTAGAACTTACAAAGAAAAACGGCGTGCATGTATGGGTAGAGATTAACACTACACCTATCCAGCAAGAAGAAAACATACATGTAATCGGTTTCGTCCGTGATATTACAGGACGTAAAAAAGCCGAAGAGGCGTTGCGTGAATCAGAAGAGAAATTCTCCAAGGCCTTCCGTTCCAGTCCGGAATCAATCGTAATCGCCAGGCTCAGCGATGGTACTATACTGGACGCTAATGACTCCTTTTTCCAGGCCACCGGCTATGCCCGTGAAGAAATAATCAATGTCAAGCCGGTTAACAACGGGGGATGGATCGAACCCGAAGATAGAACAAGGATGTTAAGCATATTAAAGAAAAAGGGCGCCATCCGTAATGAGGAATACTACTTCCGGAATAAATCCGGCGAAAAACGCACCAAACTGTTTTCTGCGGAACTCATTAATTTCGGCAATGAGCCATGTTT
The DNA here is from genome assembly GCA_041300405.1 of Dehalococcoidia bacterium. GTDB lineage: Bacteria > Chloroflexota > Dehalococcoidia > Dehalococcoidales > RBG-16-60-22 > Fen-1077. The sequence continues at coordinate 696,525 of JBGLNK010000001.1, forward strand.
GCTCTCCATTACTACGGATATCACCGAGCGCAAGAAAATGGAAGAGACATTGCGTTTTTCCGATACAGCTCTCAAGTCCATCCGCGAGAGTATTCATGGAAGAACTCAAGAAAGTAAAGCGTGTGGCCGTTAAACTGGATGCCTCGGCTCCGCATGAGGTTATCCTGGTGCTGGATGCCACCACCGGCCAGAACGGATTGTCGCAGGCCAAATATTTTTCTGAGGCGGTAGGCGTCACCGGCATTATCATCGCCAAGCTGGACGGAACCGCCAAGGGCGGCATTGTGCTGGCCATCTGTGACGAATTGAAAGTTCCCATCGAGCTTATCGGCGTGGGTGAGGGACTGGAAGATTTAGTGAAATTTGATGCCCGGGCATTCGCCGAAGCCCTGTGTTCCTGATTCCATCTGTCATACTTAAGAAGTTCAACGACCGGAGAATCTCCGGGTGGGGATAACAGCTTAAAAAATCCACGCAGTGCTGGTTTTAGCTTAAAATTATTGAATAATGGTATCATGGAAATATAATGATTGAAATTCCTGTTAGCCCCATCGCTTTTGAGATCGGGCCTATCATAGTCGGCTGGTACGGCATTATGGTTGCCCTGGCGGTAATCACCGTCGTCGCCTGGGCGCTGTATTCGGTTAAAAAAGACCCCAGGCTTAACGGCGACATTATTTTAAACGCCGCAATCGTCGGTATCCCTTCCGGCATTATCGGCGCGCGTCTTTTACATGTTATCGATAACTGGTCTACTTACAGCCAGGATTTAAGCCGGATAATCGGCGGAGACGGATTGGCCATTTACGGGGCGGTGCTGGGGGCGGCGCTGGGCGTTTGGATATTCAGCCTGTTTAAAAAGATACCTTACGGTCACCTGGTGGATGTGCTGGCGCCAGGTATTATCCTGTCGCAGGCCGTAGGGCGCGTTGGCTGTACTTTGAACGGCTGCTGCTATGGTCTGGAGACGGATATCTTCTGCTCGATAGTTTACACCCATCCCGAGAGCCTCGGCCCGGTGGGTGTTTCTGTTCATCCGACGCAGATATACGAGATTATTTTTAACCTGGTTGTCTTCGGTATCCTGCTCTTGCTCAGAAAGCGTTTACGTCCGGACGGCTCGCTATTCATGGTATACCTGTCTTTTTATTCCGTCTGGCGCATCGCCGTCGACTTTATCCGGGAGGGTAAGCCGTTTTTATTCGGCCTGCATGAAGCCCAGGTAATCTCGATAGTTATCCTCATAATCACCATCAGTCTTATGATCTGGCGCACGCGGTGGGTGAAAAAAGGGGAGGTGGAAGAAACCGATGAGAAACCTGCCTCTTAATCCATACACATATGTCCATAACCTCTCTCAATGCTAAAACTATAAATCAGAAAGAGGCAGTTTTTGTGTTATGCCGGTTACCCTGTGTTGTCATGACGAACAGAAAGTAACCTGTAAAAATAAAGGAGAAAAATAATGAAATATGCAATGCCGGTGAGCGGCGGCCGCTTAATGCCGCATTTCGGCCAGGCTAATGAGTTCATGTTGCTGGATGTCGGTCAGGACGGGAAGGTAATGAGGAAAGAAACTATTGCCGTTACCCCCCATAGCTGCGGCACACTGCCGGGCGAATTGGCCAAACGCGGCGTCAGCGTTGTTTTGGCCGGTGGTATGGGTATGGGGCCGCGCATGGCCTTCCAGCAAAGCAATATCGAGGTAGTGCTCGGCGTAACCGAAGCTGATCCTGAAAAGGCAGTTACAGCTCACGTTAACCACACACTGGAGAACGGGGCCAATGTTTGCGAGCACGGCGACACGATCTGCGATCATACTAAAGTGTAATTATTCGAAAGCGAACCTGTTCATCATAAGTCAGGAATGACTGACTATATATGGAATACAAGAAAGCCATCGATATCCTGAAAAACCTCTTTGAAAAGCCCTCGCTCTCTGCCGGGGAAAAGGAAGCGCTTCTGACCGCCATCGGCGTCTTGGGCTGGGGTTCCCTGGCGCAAAGCAAGACGAAAGCGTAAAAAGCCAAACGAGACAAGAGAATTAAATGGGAAAATTCACCGTAACTGCCTTGCGTAACTCATGGAGACAACGATGAAAAAGTACGCCTTAAAGTGGGAACTATCAGGTATTGTATTCGTGTTTTTAGTCGGGGCATTATTACATTTTTTATTTGAGTGGTCGGGTGAATCAAGTATCGTCGGTGTATTTGCCTCGGTTAATGAGAGCGTTTGGGAACACTTCAAGCAGGGGTTTTGGCCTATGTGCCTTTTTGCCGCTATTGAAATCTTCTTCTTGAGGAAGCATGTCAATAACTTCCTGACCGCGAAGGCTGTAGCTGTTTATGTAATCCCTGTTTTTACCGGGTTGGTGTTTTATGCGTACACCGCGATTGTGGGAGAAGAAATACTACTGGTTGATATTCTCATTTTCCTTGTGGCCATTATCATAGGACAGTTAATCAGTTATCGCATAATGACTTCATCTAAATTACCAGACTACACGGGGATAATTGCCGTCATTTTCATAATACTGCTGGCTCTGATTCTCTCGCTTTCAACCTTTTATCCGCCGCATTTACCCATCTTTCTCGATGGTAATACAGGGACATACGGGATACCTTAGGAACATGGTAAGGATAAAAGTTCGTACTCTAGAAAGCATCCGGAAGGACGTATGAACTGGCATCCCTATTGGATATGGCTGGCCGCGGCGAGTGTTATTACTTTTCTTTTATACGGTTATGATAAAGCCCATGCTAAAAGGGGTGGTCGGCGCATACCGGAAGCTGTCTTGCACTGGTTGGCTTTACTGGGTGGATTTCCCGGCGGCTGGTTAGGAAGAGCGCTGTTCCGGCATAAGACAAAAAAGGGAATTTTTACATTTGTCTTAATAGTCGGTACCGCCATTCACCTGGCGCTGATATACTGGCTGTTTTTCAGGTGAGCAGCCACCTCAAATTAGCAGAAAGTATACATTCCGACGGAAGGTAAAAAAGAATCCTGCCACGTCATTCCCGTGAAAATGGGAATCCAGTATTATTGATTACCCCTTATGCCGGTTTATATGCGCCAGTTTCCACGCGTTACCCTCCCTTATTCCCCCTATAGCGCACACACGTATATCATCGCCTTTATAAGATTCTTCTGAGATGTCGTAAATGAATCTCGCGATTTCTTCCGGCGTTTGCGCGGCGCATTTCAATTCCGCCGGGCCGTTTTCAACTTTATAATTACCCGGATTATCGATGTCCCCGTGATATGTGGAAACACCGTAAAACGTGCCCGCTTTTGGCTTTATCTGCCAGGCAAACGCGCCGTTATCCGTGGCGATGCCTATTAAATATACGGGGTCGGTTTTACCGGGTGGATTTGTGATTACCGCGGAAGGACGCGGTGTATGCAGGCTATCCGGCTCGTAATTAGCTCCCGCTGATATTTTTTTCAAATAGCTCTTGTTCGGCACTGAGGTCGTATGATAGAGCAGTTTGTACATTTCAAAAATAGCTTCGGTCTGGATTCCGTTGGTCACCGCGAGCAGCCCTATGGCGTTATCGTATTTTACCGCCGTGTAATGCCGCAGCCAGTCATACGACGCGTTACCGAGCGGCCCCATGATGATGCTGTTATCTTTAGGCGTCGCCAGCCTTTCCCGGCTGGCCGGACTGCGCCCCGTTACTAAATAGGCGAAGGCTGGTTTCCCCTGCGCCGTCACCCCGACGAATACCTGTCTGCCCGGGTAAGGACCGTTCGGATTCTTCATGTCTTATTCTCCTGCCTTTGGATTTTGTCATTCTGGCGAAGGCCAGAATCCACGTTGGAGGTCGAACAAGTAGTGGTCTCCTCGCTGGATTCCCGCCTACGCGGGAATGACACTTTTTATTACCCGCTCTTTTTAAAATCTAAAATGTTCAGCCTGAGTTTCTCGTTACCGTTCCAGCGGTCTACTTCCAGGTTATAGACGATGTCCATGCGGGGCGCTATCTCCGGCAGGTGGTCTCTCAGGCGGAAGGCCACCGCGTCCCAGGCTGTGCGGCCCTGTTTGAACTTCATCCGCAGGTGCTCGCCGCCGCTGCCCATGGTGCGCTGTTCCGCCAGTTCCACCCCGCGGCTCAGGAATATGGGAACCGGGTTGCCGAGGCCGAAAGGCGCCAGCATTTGCGTCGTTTTATAGGTATCTCCGCCGAGTTCGGGAAGCGTCATTTGCGCGTCGATGTCCAGGTGCGGCCGCAGTTCCATGCCTTTCAACTGCTCGGCCACCAGGGCGGAAAGTTCCTCTTCCATCCGCGGCAGGTCTTTCATCGGCATGGTAAAACCTGCTGCCTGGGCGTGCCCGCCGTACCGCGTAAAGTATTTACTGACCTTGTTCAGCGCGGCGATGATATCGAACTCGGGGATACTGCGGCAGCTGGCATGGCAGACCGCATCCGCCGTGTTGATGACGATAGCCGGGTGGTAAAATTCTTCGCTCAGTCGGCTGGCTACCAGTCCGGCAATGCCCATAGGATATTCCCGGGCGGCGGTGATGAGCAGGGGAGGCAGTCCGCGTGTAATAACCTGTTCCCTGGCCTTGAGAAGTGTCGAACCGGTGAGTTTCTGGCGTTCCTCGTTTTTAGCGGCGAGCCATACCGCCAGTTCGTGTGCTTCCTGTTCTGATTCCGTAACGAGCAGCTTATAGCCGGTTAACCCGTCAGCCAGTCTCCCGGCGGCGTTAAGACACGGCCCGATGACCCAGCCGATGCTTTCCGCGTTGAGTTTGCCCGCTTCCAGCCGGGTCTGGTTGATTATGGCTTTAATAGCAGTCCGCGGCCTGGTGTTCATCAGTTTCAATCCCTCGGTGATGAGATAGCGGTTTTCATCGAGCGGCGGCGACATATCGGCGATCGTGCCGATGGCGACCAGGTCGAGAACGGAATTGATTTGTTCTTCTTTGCCGGTACCCTGGAAAAGTGCCTGCAGCAGTTTGAATGCGACTCCTACCCCGGCCAGTTGCGTAAACGGATATCTGGAGTATTTCAGTTTGGGGTCGATAACAGCCAGGGCTTCCGGGATTTCATTTAAAGGGCTGTGATGGTCGGTAATAATGATATCCAGCCCGATGTTTTTTGATTGCCTGACCTCGGCGGCATCGGTCACGCCGCAGTCGACGGTGATAATCAGGCTGACGCCTTGTTCATACAGGCGTTTTAATGCGGTGGAAGTCAGCCCGTGTCCTTCCGTCTGGCGGTGAGGGATATAGGGTATCGTTTTTCCGCCGAGGAATGATAATCCCTGTACCAGCGTGGCGGTGGAAGTAATGCCGTCGGCGTCAAAATCCCCATAGATACCGATTGTCTCGCCCACAGACAGCGCCCGCTTTATCCTCGTGACCGCTTTATCCATGTCGGGGAGGAGGAAAGGATCGCCCAGCAGGCTTTTATCACTGGCCAGGAAAGGGCGGAAGTCCTCGGCGCGGGATACGCCGCGGTTGTAAAGGAGCTGTATTAAAAGCGGCGGCAAGCCTGCAATATTATCTTCAGGTAGAATTTTTGCGGGAGGCAGCAGGTTCCATCGGCTGTGGCTCAAGCTCCGGCCTCAAATCTCCGTAAGATAAGTACCGAATTATGTCCGCCGAAGCCGAAGGAGTTGGTCAGCGCGGTATCCACTTTAGCCGGGCGGGCAGTGTTAGGTACATAATCCAGGTCGCAATTGGGGTCGGGGTTTTCGAGGTTGATTGTCGGCGCGATAATTCCTTTTAATATCGTCATGATGCAGATGGCCGGTTCTACTGCCCCTGCGCAGCCTATCATGTGCCCCAGCATGGATTTTGTCGAGCTTACCGGCACCTTGTAGGCATATTCGCCGAAGACAGTCTTGATAGCCTTGGTCTCCATGGCGTCATTTAATTGGGTGGAAGTTCCGTGCGCGTTGATATACTGGATGTCTTCCGGTTTAATCCCGGCTTTATTAATGGCGGCTTGCATCGCTTTAGCCGCCCCGGAACCGTCTTCCAGCGGCTGCGTAACGTGAAATGAATCCGATGTAGCCCCGTAACCGATTATTTCCGCCAGGATGTTGGCGCCCCGGCTGACGGCGTGCTCAATGCTTTCCATGACAAGCACGACCGCCCCTTCGCTGATGATAAAGCCGTCGCGGTTTTTATCGAAAGGACGTGATGCTTTCTGCGGGGGGTCGTTACTGGTGGAAAGGGCTTTTAACGCGTTGAATGCCGTGATACCCAGCGGATTTACAAGTGATTCGGCGCCGCCGGCCAGCATAATAGGCGTATTACCGGACTTGATTAATTCATAGGCTACGCCGATGGCATCGGAACCGCTGGAACATGCTGATGTCGTGCAGAAATTAGGCCCCCTGACCCCCAGCGCGATGGATATCTGGGCGGCGGCGATGTCCGCGATCATCATCGGCGCCAGGAACGGGCTGACCCTGTCCGGCCCTTTTTCGACCAGGATTTTCGCCTGCTCGAACATCGTGCCCAGGCCGCCGATGCCGCTGCCGACAAATACGCCGATTTGATCCTGGTTGGAGCTGTCGATTTTCAGGTTGGCGTTTTTTACCGCTTCATGTCCCGCGGCTACCGCCAGCTGGGCGAAGCGGTCCATGCGGCGTATTTCTTTACGGCTGATATATTTTTCGGGCTCGAATCCCTTCACCTCCCCGGCGATTTTTGTCTCGTGCGGGGCGGCGTCGAAAAGGGTAATATAATCTATGCCGGACTTACCGGCGATAAGATTAGCCCACAAAGTTTCCATATCCATGCCGAGCGGCGTCATGGCGCCAATGCCTGTGATGACCACTCTGTGTATGCAATTATTACCGTTAATAATGATATCCTCCTTGTTCCGATGTAATGGGGGGAAAACGATTGTGAAGACCTTCAGTTAATATTTATCATATTTGGGGCTTAATTTCAAGTTTGTGGAATTGAAAAAATATTGAAGATGTCATTATTAGTCTCCATATGTTAGACGAAAAAACAATATCACTTTTCTGACTTTAAGCGGATATTTTGCCTTTGTCAAGCTGGATTGACAATCATGCTTGGGGGAATGTAATATATAATACAGTATCATTTTTCAATACTATTATTCTATTCAGAAAGGACAGAAAGGCACTCATCGCTATACATGTTGGCGATTAGTGTGCCTTTTTCTTTTATTATAGGCGATACTTGAATTCCTGAAAAAGGAGATGTAGAGGTGAATGAGATCAAACAGAAGCTGAAAGAAATTGTAGGTGGGGGAAAAGTCATCGATAATGCAGACATTAACGAAGCTTACTCCCGCGACCAGAGCTTTGCTCTGCCGGTGAAGCCGCGCTGTGTGGTAAAACCCGGGAGCGCGGACGAAGTACAGGCGATTGTGAATTGGGCAAACAAGACGCAAACTCCGCTGGTGCCGGTAAGTTCCGGGGCGCCGCATTTCCGCGGCGGTACGGTTCCCGGCGTACCCGGAGCGGTAATCCTGGACATGAGCGGCATGAACCGCATTATCAGGATCGACCGCCGCAGCCGGACTGCCATCATCGAGGCGGGTGTGACTTACCCGCAACTCCAAACTGCGCTGGCTAAAGAGGGAATGAAGCTCTCTATGCCGTTAGCGCCGCGGGCTAACAAGTCTATAGTATCCGCCTTAATCGACCGCGAGCCGACGGTCATACCCCGGTTACAGTGGTTGTTCCCGGAGCCTTTGAGGAATACGGAAATAATCTGGGGCAACGGCGAGTTGTTCCGTACCGGAGACGCCGGCAATACGAAGAACCCGGATGATGCCTGGAAACACAAACATGCGCCGATATCCCTGGGCGGGCCGGGACAGTTGGACTACTGGAGACTCGTTTCCGCTGCGCAGGGTACTATGGGCATCGTAACATGGGTTTCAGTCAAATGCGAACTTCTACCGGAGATTCATAAACTCTACTTCGTGACCTCTAACAAACTGGATGACCTTTTGAATTTCGTCTATAAAGTCCTCAGATTTAGATTCGGCGATAACCTGTTGATACTGAATAATGTAACTCTGGCGTCACTGCTCGGGGGCAAGCCGGATGCTATCAAAGCCCGCGCCATGGAACTGCCCGCGTGGTCGGTTCTGGTAACCATCGCCGGGCGGGAAAGACTCGTTAAAGAAAGAGTTGAATTCCAGGAACTGGACATGGCGGATATTGCCCAGCAATTCGGACTGAAGCTGGTTCCGGAAATCCCCGGCGCCAGGAACGCCGAGATAATGAAAGCGGCTTTCAACCCGTCTGCTGAAAAATACTGGAAACTTGGCTATAAAGGCGGATGCCAGGACATATTCTTCCTGACAACCCTTGATAAGACTCCCGGTTTCGTCAAGGCGATGTATTCTGCCGCGGAAGCTTGCCAGTATCCTGTATCCGATATCGGGGTGTACCTGCAGCCGATACACCAGGGCGCCTCCTGCCATTGTGAATTTCACTTGCCTTACAATCCTGAGAATACCCGTGAAACTGCCAGGATGAAAGAGTTCTTCGGCAAGGCCAGTGAAGAAATGCTCAGGCAGGGAGCTTATTACTCCCGGCCTTACGGCATCTGGGCGGACATGGCTTATAACCGTGACGCGCAGACGACCGCGGTTTTAAAGAAGATAAAAGGGTTATTCGACCCTAATAATATAATGAATCCCGGAAAGCTCTGCTTTTAGGTGAATGGAAAAGAAGGAGGCATAGAAAAGTGGCTTTAGAAGATTTCAGACCAGATATGGAACGATGCAGCCAGTGCTCTTACTGCAAGTTTATTCCGCTTGACCAGATAAAGAGCCGCAGGTTCTCCAAAGGCTGCCCCAGCATAGCCTACAATAATTTCAATGCATACTCGGCAAGAGGCCGGTTTGCTGTAGCGCTTTCGCTTATCAACAAAGAAAGCGAATATACCGAGAAAGTCAAGGACATCGTGTTCAAATGCGTTCTCTGCGGCTCTTGTGACGTGGCTGATAAAATATGCCGTTACAATCTCGAACCGCTGCAGATGATGTACGAGCTTCGCGCCCGCCTGGTCGAAGATAAACAATTGCTGCCCCAGCACAAGGCGGTCATCGATAGTCTCCGCAAGGAAGACAACATGATGATGGAGAAAAAAGCCAACCGGGGTGATTGGGCCGAGGGGTTGGATGTAAAGCTCATTTCCAATGAACCGGCTGAAGTGCTCTTTCATGCCGGTTGCCGGTACAGCTATGATAAAGAACTTTGGCCGGTCGTCAGGAACGCAGTCACCATCATGAAAAATGCCGGTGTCGATATTGGCATCATGGGTGATGGTGAATCATGCTGCGGCGCCCGCGCCAACTATATGGGATATCGCGACGAATTTGTCAAAAGCGCCGGGAAGATTATAAAAATGTGGAAATCGGCGGGCGTCAAAACCGTAGTGACCTCCTGCGCCGATGGATTCCATGCTTTTTCCCGCCTTTATCCCAAGCTGGGCTTTCAAGTCGAGGTACTCCACACAACGCAATATATCGAACGCCTGATTAACAGCGGTAAGCTCAAACTTACTAAATCCGTGCCTATTCGGGTTACTTACCATGACCCCTGCCACCTCGGCAGGCAGGGCGAACCGTACATACCATGGGACGGTAAAGAAAAGAAAATTTACAACCAGGTAGTGGTTTATGAACCGCGTAAGCCGCGCTATAACGGCGCCTGGGGCGTCTATGATACGCCGCGTAATATCCTTAAAGCCATCCCCGGTCTTGAACTGGTGGAGATGGAGAGGATTAAAGAGTATGCCTGGTGCTGCGGCGCCGGAGGCGGCGTTAAAGAAACTTATCCTGACTTTTCTAAATGGACGGCCAATGAAAGAATAGAAGAGGCTAAGTCCACCGGGACCGATGCCATCGTCAGCGCCTGCGGCTGGTGCGAAAGGAACTTCCTTGATTCCGTAAGTGCATCAGGCGACAAGATGCAGGTTTTTGACATCATGGACCTGGTAAAACAGGCAATGCAACCGGCGAGGAGGAAATAATAAATGAAACTGTCTAGAGAAGCCTATCAGGCATTAGAAGATATCGTAGGTCAGAATAATATCTCCGACGACCCGGCGCTGCTGGACTCGTATCGTTATCCGCTTTCTCACACTGCTATTCACCTTGGGCCTTATTACAAGGTATATACTCCCAGGGGCGAAGCAGTTCTCCTTCCGGGCAGCACGGAAGAAGTCCAGGCCATCGTTAAAGTATGTAACAAATACAAGATTAAATTTAAGGCCTCCAGCACTTTCTGGTCGGCGATGGGATATCCTTCTCACCACGGCGCTATCCAGATAGATATGCGGCGCATGGACAGGATTTTGGAAATCGACGAAAAGAACATGTTCGCTGTTATCGAGCCTTACGTCATCGGCGCTGTACTCCAGGCCGAGGCGATGAAGGTAGGATTGAATACCCACATCATCGGCGCCGGCTCCAGTTGCTCGCCCCTGGCCAGCGCTACTTCCTTTGCGGGCGCGGGACCCGCCGGCGCTTATATGGGCGGCCACGGAGAAAACATGCTCGGCGCGGAATGGGTAATGCCAAACGGTGAGATATTGCGCACCGGCGCTCTCGGGTCGCGTTGCGGCTGGTTCACCGGCGAAGGCCCCGGGCCAAGCGTCAGGAGCATCATCAGGGGTGGTCTGGGAACCCAGGGAGGTCTGGGCGTCTTTACAAAAATCGCCCTCAAGCTCTTCCCCTGGCCGGGCCCGACCTCTATGCCCACTGTGGGCAGACCTCCGGCCTACAGGGCGGTACTGCCGAAGAATTTAAGATCTTACACAGTAGCGTTCCCCACATGGCAGGCTTACTCCGATGCCTCCCATAAAATCTGGGACGCTGAAATAGGTTATATCGCTCACCGGCAATTCAATATGTTCGGGCGGGACTTGAAATGGGCTATGGTCAAGATATTGACCGACCCTACCAAGACTCTTTACGACCTTGAAGAACTGATGAAAGACAAGGAAATTGTTAAAACCACGGAAACTATGAAACATGATTTCCAGCTTATACTGGCCGGCATGACGCCGCGTGATATCGCATGGCAGGAAAAAGCCCTCGATGAAATACTGGCCGAGGTTAAAGGCTGGAAAGTAGAAGCCATGCTTGATCCTGAAATCGAGGAATGGTCACTGATGTACATGGTCAGGCTGGGACATAAAAATCTGAACCTCGTTTTCGGCGGGGGTTACGACGGCTGTTACGGCTGGCAGGGTCCCCCGGACTACGGGATACAGTTCATGGATGAAGGCACTGAGTTTAAGAAGAAATGGGAAGCGAAAGGACAGATTGTGAATGCCGGCGGTGACTGCACTATGGGTGGTATAGGCGTTCTTGGCGGTGGCGGCGCTACCGTATGGGAAAACTTCGCCCACTTCGACCCGTACAGTAAGGAATCCACCGAAGGCTGCCTTGCCTTCTTTGACGCTACCGCGGCACTGGGCGCTAAAAAGGGGTGGGGGCCTGCCATGGAAAAACAGAACGACTCCGCCCGCTGGACGGACGGCATGGCCACTCCCAGGGAAATCCGCGATAAGCTTCTAATGGCATCGGCACAACCATCTGCCTTCCGGTATCAACGGAAGATAAGAGAAATATTTGATCCTAACGACCTCGGCGATAATTACTATCGTACGCTGCAGGAACCCGGAAAAGAAGAATAAAGGAAAGGTAATAAGGAGGTATTAAGACACATGGCTTTTTTAGAAGAACCGATTAAACAAGTAAAAACGATAAAAAACTATATCGGGGGCGAATGGGTCGAATCCAAAGGTGAGATTGTCGATGTCGTCAATCCCGCCAATGGCAAGACCATCGCGAAAGTGCCGATATCCACCAAGGAAGAAATCGATGCCGCTGTTACTGCCGCTCAGGAAGCGTTTCCGGATTGGCGCAGGACGACGCCTCTGGCCCGTTCGAGACTGCTTTTTAAATTGAAAGAGCTGCTCGAAGAGAATTTCGAGGAAGTCAGCCGCATCCAGACCCAGGAGCACGGCAAGACTATTGACGAATCGCGCGGGGAAACACGCCGCGGTATTGAAAATGTCGAGGTCGCCTGCGGTGTGCCCACCCTGATGCAGGGTTATTATTCAGAGGATATCGCCCACGGCATTGACGAGTGGGTCATCCCCACCCCGCTGGGAGTTTTCGGTGTCATCGGCCCGTTTAACTTCCCGTTCATGATCCCGCTCTGGTCGGTACCTTACGCTATTGCCACCGGCAACTGCGTTGTTGTCAAACCTTCAAGCGAAGTGCCCAACAGCCAGAATAGACTGGCTGAACTGGCTGAAGAAGCCGGTTTCCCGCCGGGGGTTTGGAATGTGGTGCACGGCGGCCGGGCCGTCGTCAACGGTATGCTGGATCATAAGGGCATCGCCGGTATTACATTTGTCGGGTCGACTCCCGTCGGCCGTGACGTCATCTACAAGAGATGCGGCGATACGGGGAAAAGGGTTATCGCGCAGTGCGGCGCCAAGAACTTCATGACCATTATGCCGGATTGTGATATTAACCGGACGGTAGCTGCCATGATGACTTCGTTCTTTGGTAATGCCGGTCAACGCTGCCTCGCGGCGGCCAACGCCGTCGTTGTCGGCGATGATGACGCGTTCTACAAGAGCTTCATGGATAAAGTCCTTGAACAGGCTTCTAATATCAAGGTCGGCTATGGTCTGGATGAATCAATCCAGATGGGCCCGGTGCGCGATAAAGCGAAAAAAGCAACCATCATGAATTATATTGAAAGCGGTATCAAAGAAGGCGCCAAACTGGTGCTGGACGGGCGGAAGCCGAAAATTATCGGCGACTATCCTGATACCTGCTTCGTAGGCCCGACGGTCTTTGAAAGCGTCAAGCCGGGTATGAAAATCTGCTGCGAAGAGATCTTTGGCCCGGTGATGTCCGTCATGCGCGCGAAAACACTGAAAGAAGCTATTGATTTGAGCAATGATAATCCTTTCGGCAACGGTCATTCCATCTTTACCCAGAATGGCAAGAGCGCCCGGGAATTCCAGTATAACATCAATAGCGGTAATGTGGGCATCAATATCGGTATCGTAGCGCCCGTGGCGCTCTTCCCCTTCAGCGGCATGAAAGATTCTTTCTTCGGCGTGCTGCATACCCAGGGGAAGGAAGCCATCCGGTTCTTTACCGAGAGTAAAGTCGTTATTCAGCGGTGGTTCTAAGGGGGACTTGATGATAATACATACCATGTCCGAGGGCATTACACTGGCCCGGAAACTGGAAAACGAATCGGCGGCGTTTTACGAAGCGCTGGCGAAAAATTTCTCAGCGGATGCCGAGACTTATCTTGCTTTTGCGAAAGACAACAAAAAGAATGTTGCCCAGATAGAAAGGGCCTATTACGGTGTTATTACCGATGCCCTGGAGGGCGGTTACGCTCTAAATCTGGAAGCGGATAAATATATCATCAAGACAGATCTGGCGGCCGGCGCGAAATCCGCTGATGTCGTGAAGCAGGCAATGGCGATGGAAGACAAAATTATTGATTACTATATCGTCGCCGCTGAGCAGTCACGCGCCCTGATGGCCGATGTACCGCAGACTTTCCTGCTGATAGCAAAGAAAAGGAAAACCCGTAAAGAAAAACTAGCGGAGCTTTTAGGAAAAGCTTAATTCAATTTGAATTCCCAAACTCCGGCACGGCCGTATCTCGTTTTATCCAATCGGGATGTGAGGTTATGCATTTCGCATCACATCATGGAAACATCGGCCCATCAATTTTTTGATTTTGGTCGTCCTCGACTCGGTTTTTTCTTGCTTCAATGAACTATGCAGCCTATGTTCATCCCCGTCTGCGAAGGGCCAAATTTAGATTATTACCGATCTCTGCTGGGAGATGAGCGGGTAAAAAGGGCGCATACATATCGTGCTATTTTGAACGATGAAATATTGGTCTCCGGCGGTTCGGATTCTCCCGTCACTGGAATGAACCCCATCGGTGGGATTCATTCCCTGGTTAATCACCCTCTAATAGAACAGCGTATTGATATCGATGAGGCCATTGAGATATTCACAATAAATGGAGCGAAGATAGGTTTTGAGGAACAAATAAAAGGCAGTATCGAACCAGGAAAATTGGCGGACTTCGTCGTACTATCAGAAGATCCGTACCTTGTGCCCCCGGATAAAATATGCGACATCAGGGTTGAGATGACTATAATTGATGGTAATATCGTTTATGAAAGAAAACGCTCATGAAAATAAAAAATGTCGGCGTCGTCGGTTGTGGGCAGATGGGCAGCGGTATCGCTCAGGTTTGCGCGCAATCGGGCTATTCGGTAGTTGTTTCTGAAACCAACCCAGGACTGTTGCAGAAAGGGTATACCGCCATAGAGGCATCTCTGAACAAAAGTGTTGATAAAGCGAAAATAACTCGATAGGAAAAAGACGCTACTCTTGCAAGAATTACCGGGACTACCGATATTGCAGATTTCCGAAGATGCGACCTGGTTATTGAAGCTGTCCCGAGGATGTAGGCTTAAAAAAGCAGGTTTTTTCCGGGCTGGATAATATTTGTATGCCGGAAACTTCACTTGCGACTAATACTTCCAGCCTTTCCGTCGGTGAAATTGCCACGGCTACTTCCCGCTGTGACAAAGTGATCGGTATGCATTTTTTCAATCCCGTGCCGGAGCTTAAGCTTCTGGAAATCGTCAAAACCAACGCCACGAGTGATGCGACAATGGCACTTTCTGTAGAATTCGCAAAATCGCTGGGTAAAACAGCTGTCATCGTTCAGGATTCTCCCGGCTTCATCGTCAATCGCCTCATGGTGCCTCAAATTCTCAATGCTATATGTATAGTTGAATCAGGGATTGCCACCATTGAAGATATCGATACCGCCGTTACATTGGGTTTAAAGCACCCCATGGGGCCGTTCACCTTAGCAGACCTTGTAGGGCTGGACACGTTACTCAATATCGCCAGTATTATTTACGGCGAATCTGGAGATATACAATATGCCCCACCGGAAACGTTGAAAAAATTGGTAGCTTCTGGCTATCTCGGAGGAAAAAAACACGGCGCGGCTTTTATGAATATTATAGTTAAACAGATGAAAAGATGAACGACATAGGCAGTCACCTCACCCAAAATAAATACCGATGGCGTGGTTAATTAGAAGTTGGTATGGGATACGAAAACGTACTAAATCCCAATATTATATGACGTTAGCCGGAACCTTGTCTTTTAACAAACCCAAACAAACGATTGCACCTAAAAAAGCAGCAAGAGTACCGAGCAGAAATGTTGACGGTGGACCGAAGGAGGTCCACACTACTCCAGCCAAGGCGGAACCAATAACATTACCAATGTCTTCGCATGCTCCATAAATCCCCATCGCTGTGCTTTGCTTGTGATGTGGTACGGAATCCGAGAGTAGAGCTACTGCGGCTGGCCCGAATATAGCTCCTCCTAAACTGTTGATGACCACGAAAATTATAAGCCAGGGAAAAGTTTTAGCAAAAGCTATTCCGGTTAAACCGCACGCCGAGACCAGGAAGCCTAATATCATCAGGGTCCTTTTACCTTTCCGGTCGGCTAGCCTTCCCATCAGAATTAGAGACGCTGTATTTACCAATCCTCCGATCGTAAGAACGAGACCTGTGTCAGTAGCCCTGACTCCAACCACTTCAGTAGCGAGAAGTGGCAAAAAAGACATCACGCCTACACCGAGGAAGTTGAGGCCTGCCGCTGTGCATTGAAAAATAAACGGTTTAGAATTGAAATTCTTCGGGTGTAGTGAAAATTCGCTCGTGCGCTCGATAGATATCGAAGTTGGTTTGGGTTTAAGAAAAGGAGTCTTTGCAAGGCCTGTTAGAAGTATTGCCCCACCTATGAGGGAAATCCCTGATGCGATGAAAAAGTTCCAGTTGTACCCTCGCGTGTCGGCTATGAAGCCGCTAATCAAGGTTCCAACACTTCGTGAAGCTGCCATAGTGGTAGCATAGATACCCATAAATGTTGCCTTTTGCATTGGAGGTGCGGTGTTGCCCATAAAGCCACGGCTCGGCCCAAAGATAGTAGAGCGTGTTATTCCCCAGAACAAAAAAATTAAAAAAATGGCGGGAATATTTTTTGTGAAGACAAAACAAAATATCGCCGGAGCACAGATGATTGTGCCTATCATTAGCGGTATTTTTAATCCTAATCTGTCAGCTAGCCACCCACCGGCGCTTTCTCCGATTACCATGCCTATCATAGACACGGAAAACATAAACCCCATTGTAGCGGGGGAAACCCCGATTGAACTGAGATAAAGAGGGAGAACAGGTTGCAGGGCATTCATAGCAAGGATTGCCATTGCTACCGTGGCTAATACTGTCAGCTGGTCACCAGTGATTATTTTTTTCATTATCAAGTTTTTTTATGTTTAAGTAAAAATGATGCAGGTTTATTTTTGTCAATTATTCAAGTTGAAAAACGTCGGAAACAGTAAAGCGGGAGATTGTTATTCTCCTTTAGCTTGAATCAATGTAAGCTAAAGAGTTATTTTCATGTAGCTTCAAGCGATATTAAAGAATATCGCCGATTTGCATTATCATATGCAGTGTCAACTGCCCTCATTCAATCTGCCAGATTAAAGTCAGAAGCCGGATTCCATTTCTCGATTACCGTCTCGCTTTTTCTATCGGTTTTCCTTGTTTATTTTTTTTGGAGCACCGGAAGATCGTTAAAAAAATCGAGCATTTTCTGACAGGTTGCCATGGCTTCATCACACTTTCGTGCGACAAACTCGGTCAGGGCTACTCTGGCTGCCTGTTTATCTCCCTGATCTACCAACTGGGCGGCTTTTGCCTCGGCGAGGGTGCTCTCCTCGATAGTGCGGATTTCAAAACCTGTCCAGAATTCTGTAATGTCATCCCTGTATTCCGGATGGTAGTCCATCTTCGCGCGTAAGTTTTCGAATAGGTTATAAGCCTTGGTTGTCGCCAGTGCCTCCGGGAGCTCATTTATCCCTATATATACAGGCAGGAATGGAGAAATGCAGGGTTGGTTCGGTGTTATCCATTCGCAGGTTAATAAATCGGTATATTCTGTTCTGGTAACCCCAAAATAAGCAGCAACTGTATATTCCCATAAGCCGTGGCAACATAGTCCCCCTTGCCCTCTTTCCTCCGGCACGTAGCAGCTGAAACTGCCATCACGTGGATTTATGTTACCGTGGTCTCTGAGGCACTTCATAAAGTAGGCTGGAGTGATGCCGCCGCCGCGCGTAAAAGGCGGCATCTTGTCGCCGGTTTGAGTCGGCCGGGATGGCTGCATGGTGATAGTATCATATTGCCTATCGATTAGCAGCTGCCACATTCTCTTGGCACGGTTGTAACCAGATCCTACGCCTCCCTCCGCGAATGCTTTTAACCTTTTAGAAATGAAAAAGTTGGCGGAAACAAAAACCTGGTCCGTCATAGGGCCATGGATAGCGTAACCTGGCGAATCTTTACTCATCACGTTTGCGCCTTCCAGTCCGTAACCTTCTTTCGTGTCAACAACCAGAGTGCAGCCAGAACCGCGTCCCCCATATTTTTCAAAGTCTTCGGACCAGGCTTTTACAAACTCCGCGGCGCTGTTACATGTCCTTAGCAATTCCATTTTCGAACGGTTTTTAGGAGCATCCGGAACGGAAGTAAGTTGGCGGGCGTGCCGCCCTCCGGCTGCAAGGATAACGCCCTTTTCATTCATCAGCACAAAAGGAACACCTTCACCCACCATTAGATAACGGTTTCCGGTCGGAGGTATGACCAGTTTAAGATATCCGGGCCAATAGGTTATCGGACAATCAACACACTGCCCGTTCATATTTCCCAACATTGCTGTGAGGCCGATCGCAAAAGCCTGGGTGCAGACGCTGTCGATAGTTGGAGCTCCCATTTCTGGCTCAGAGGAAAATTCGTTATTATTCATCTATTACATCCTTTCATTTCTTTAATTGTGATTGAATATTTACATTAATAGTTATACATACTTTAAGCAGGCTAAATCAATAGTCAAAATGGAGTATTTATAACCGGAAATGAACAATCGTGACGCTCGCAATCCAATTTGCTACTTAGGGCAGTAAATTATTAAGCTCAGTAGTGTAAACTTGATAACTAAAACGATACAAGATAATATATTTTTAATGTGGCTATCAAATCTGCAGGAAAGATGTGTGGTCTGGCAACCCCGGCAGAAAAAGCGGAAATCGGCCGACCTATGACAAGAAAACGATAGATATTAGTACTCCATTTCAACTATTGATTAATCTTGCCTTTATCATATATTTTCTATAGTATACGGTGTATCTAGAAAAGATCACCAATGGGAGTTATTTTAGGAAATCCAAATTTTAGATCCCTACAAGCGGTCTTTTGCCAGGAACCAACAATTTTGGAAAAACGAAGTACTGAATTTTTAGATTTGGAAAGGGTAATAATATGAAAAACTCTGCTTTCAAACCGGAAATATCTTTTGATAATGGCGTTCCGCTGGCTCCCAATATTGCTCCCGTTATTTTGCTGCAAGGCTCTGACTACCAGATGGGTTATCAATATGCCCAACAACTATGTCAAATATTCGGTTCCTGGGCTTTGGAAAGGCTCAAACGTAATTTCAACAATAAAGAAACTGGAATTTTGCGTGCCTATCAGGCGCAACTGGAGAAACATGCCCCTGAATTTATCGATATGTTCCGGGGCATTGCAGACGGGGCTGCCACTTTCGGTATTGATTTAACCCCTGATGAAGTGATGGCCGACGATTGCATGTCTTTTCACATTCCGCCGGTATACCGGGGTCTGGGACGCCAGCAAACTCAATCCGGTAGCCCCCCTTCTTCTGGATGCAGCGGCTTTGCCGCCTGGGGAAGCGCCACTAAAGACGGCAGACTGATTTGCGGCGGCTCCGGAGACCATCCGCTTTCACATGAAGCCTTGCTCGCGGTCCTCCCGGATACAGGCAATGGCTACATTACCAGAATGGGTGTGCCTACTTTCAGTATTCACCCGGCCATGAACAATAAAGGCCTTGCCTATGCACACCACGGCGCCGGCTGCGCCGGTAAAGATAGTTCAAACCAGGGTATCAACGGGACTCTTGTCGTAAGACATACCCTGCGATTTGCAAATAGTGTTGAAGAAGCTTTGGCAATGCAGTTGACATACCCGCAAGGCAGCCAGGCTGCCGGCCTCTGGGCAGATATAAACGGCAAGGCTGGTATCCTTGAATGCCGGGACCCTCAAACCATCAGAAGGGCCGGTGATTACGAAGAGAAGGACTTCCTCTATGCTACCAACAATTCACTTGTTCCGGAGTTAAAACCGTTTTTAGATAATGTGTTTGGATGGGATTTGACTTATGTCCCTCACGGGGGCTGGAACCTGGATGACTTTAACTCGGTAAGGCGAAATCTGTGCATCTGGAACGCTCTCCATAATTACCACGGTAAAGTGGACCTGGACTTTGCCAAGATGTTGTGGCGTTTTCCCAGCCGGCCACCTGAATATTCTTCATTAGAAGAGGCGGATCTAAAGCTACAACAAACCAAAGGTTTAGGTTGGGATGTGCACATAGGCAATCTTGGAAATGGTATGGTGGGAATAATGCTGCCCGATAACGGTGATAAGGGCTTATATTACGCTTGTGTCGGGCCAGCCGGAAGAAAAGCCGAGCCTTTAACCACAGGCTGGCACTTCTATCATATAGCTGCCACCCATACTTTCTTCGAGCTGCAGCTCGCATCCAAACCAGAATTAATCGTAGCCGCTGCAAAAAAGCGCGCTCAATATGATCTGTACTACGCAAACAAAGAACTACGCAAGCTTACTTACCACGATATTCCTTACGTCCCACTCGATGCAATATTCGATAAGGCGGCAGCCGAGAATCAAAAAGGTGATTATTACCTGGTTCTGGCCCAAAAAACCGAAGATAATGAATCAATAAACAATTATGCCAAAACCGTTAGAGCTTTCACCAGATGCCAGGCTTATGCCAGACAGGTTTACGAATCTCTGGTTCCTCCGGCAGATAAACCTACGGACCTTGGCCTGGGAGAGTGGTTCGGCAGTTGGGGAGAATGGGAGAGCTAGTTGCCGGATTCAAGGTGGTGTTCTATTAAAAAGCATTGAAGGGAAAACCCATGGTTAAAAAAGATTTCCTTAAAGCCGAGATTTCATTTAAAGACGGAGTGCCGCTGGCACCCAACGCAGCTCCGGTCATTATGGTACAGGGCTCGGATTTTGACATGGGTTATCAGTATGCCCAACAAATGCATCAGATATTCGGTTCATGGGCACTGGAGAGGTTAAAACGTAACTTCACTAAAGCTGAAACCGCAATTCTAGAAGATTATCACCGGCAACTGGAAAAGCATACGCCGGAATTCATTGATTTTTTCAAAGGGATAATTGCTGGAGCATCCGTTGCCGGTATCGACTTGTTATACGATGAGGTACTAGCTGATAATTGTAAAGCCTGTTGAAAGCTCCAACCTGCTGACGGACATACTCATTCAGGTCAAATCCGGGAGTAGTCATCAGTGCTGCAAACTGAGCCATATCCGGTTCTGTGCCGATTAACGGATCAACCGGGGACTCCGGGAGTCAGATAGCCACATTGTGTCCTTATTAGGGGACGAAGAAAAGATTGACTGATTTTACCTTGAAAAGAAAGGGGGGACTTGACGCCTTTCAGAAATGAACTGAAAACTCCTCTTGTTCCTGCCATTTTGACGGTACCGGCAGCTTGTAATAAATCTTACCATCGGTTCCGTGAATGACAATCTTCTCAATAAACGACCGAGTCTCCATGAGTAAAGTCGCTAAATCGTGAATGTATTCTTTCACCCTGGCAGCATCTAACGGTTCCACACCCTTCGTTGCCATCTCCGCTTCCATCATAATCCTGGCTTTGGATATCTCGTCCTGACGGGGTTTTAACTGTTTGATCCTTGGAGCAAGTTCATCCAGACTTAACTTGCCTGTCTCGAGCACGTCATAGAGCTTGTCCAGCCTGACATTGACATTATTGAGTTCAAGGTCGATATCATCCAACTTCTTATGATAAGTAAGCCCGGCTGATTTAAGTTCTTGATTGGTTTACAATAAAGCCGGACTTACGTATTCCCCACGCGCCATGTAGTAAGATCAATTTTCATATATTGTCTTAAGTGATTCTACAATACTTTTTATCAGGTTGCGCAATGTTTCTGGTTCTAGCACTTCAACATTATCTCCCCACCCTAATATCCAGGCACCAAAATAGTCAAAATCGCGTACCTGTAGCGTCATGATTAAAGAACCGTCAGGGTTCAATTCCGTTTTCTGCGAGGGATGCCAAGTGGTTTCCTTGACGCGTTTACTTACTTTTGAACTAAACCGCAACTTTATCGTTTCCAGTTCCTTGTTGAGATGCACATCCCATTGGGAACCGAGAAAATTTGCGGCACTATAATCTGGGGGTATTTCATAAAAATTTTGGGTGACGATAATATCGCTATGAATATTGCTTTCTTTAAAAGCATAGACTTTTTTCATTTCATGACAAAATCCGATGATATAATTCGAATGACCGAGAATCGAAGGCTCGATAAAATAAATATCGACAGTGCGGTCAACAGACTCCTGTGCATATTGCTCAAGGTAATGAAAAACCAACGTCTGCTGTTTAAACCAAGCCTGAACAAGCGTCTTGAAGATAACCATTCTACTCTGATTAACCGGTAGTTTTTTCATGAACTCCAGAGTATCCTGTATTTTCTGCCTGACCTGTGGCGGGACTATGGTATTAAGTTTTCCGAAGGTGGATTGGATGCTCGGATTGAACTCGTAAGTAAGATTCTGCATCAAACGTATTGCCCAAAGAATATTAACCGCTTCTTCAATGGAAAAAACGATGGGAGATAGAAAATGTTCTTTGGTTACACCATATTTACCATGATTAGACCAAATAGGAATGTTGAGAGAATATTCCAACGTTTTCAGGTCCCGGTAAAAAGTTCTTATGCTGATAGAGCATTCATCCGCTATTTGTTGTGCCTCCATTCCTTCCGGGTGTTGAGACAACAACATTTGCAGTTTTAAAAGCCGTGCTGTTCTGTCTTTCTTGCCATGGTACTTAACCATATCCCTTTCCCTTGTTTCCGAGATGATTAATTTAATCTTGAATTTTAACACTAATTTGTTAAAATAACAACCAAATCCAGATAATAAATTTTTAAAATTGATTAAATATGAAAATATTACTGACAAATAACCTGACATTTTATAATGCTATAATAGGCGTAATTATATAAAGTATTAACAATAGGGGATATAATCGGCATGTTTTTCTACGATGAGGAGAGTAATATCCATGAAGAACTCTATACGTATTGACAGAAGCGTACCCATTGAAGTGCGGGACGGTACTGTTTTACGGGCTGATGTTTACCGCCTTAATGACCGGCAGAAGCGCCCGGTTATTTTGATGCGCACCCGATATGACCGGTTAAAGTGGGAAATGGGCGGAGGCTCTAATTTCATGCCGATGCTGAACACCGTTTTATCAGGATACAATATCGTAGTTCAAAGCGTCAGAGGCACTTATGATTCAGATGGAAAGCAAATCCTTGAGGATCCTTATTTAACAGTGGAAGGGCCTGACGGCTATGATACAGTAGAATGGCTAGCCAGCCAAGCGTGGTGCGACGGAAACGTGGGCACAGCCGGAGGCTCATATCTGGGAACAGTGCAATGGGTGCTGGCTAAAGAGAATCCGCCACACCTTAAGGCGATAGCGCCGTGGATATCGGGTTCCGGTATGCTCCCGTCGCGCTTGAACGGAGTCTTCAACCTCGGCCTGTTCGCAAATCATCTGCTGCTTGACGGGCTGGAACTGGCAGATAGATTGGAAAAACAAGGTAAAGATGTTTCCAGCATGCGTGAACTTCTGAACCGCGGCTACGCCAATCCTGAAGAAGTGTACAATTACCTGCCGCTGAAAGATGTCCCGCAAGCGGACTTTGACATTATAAGAGAATACTGGCATGATTCGGTACTTAATCCACAGGTTTCTCCTGAAGCGAAAGAGGCCAGACCGGAATATGAAAAAGTCGCGGTGCCGTGCTGTCATGTTTCCGGGTGGTACGATTTTTTTACGAGCGGTACTTTTAATAATTTTAACTCTATGAAAGAAAAAGGAGCTACCAGGATCGCGCGGGAGGGCCAGCATGTGCTGATGGGACCGTGGCTTCACATGGGACCTTCTATAATGGGAGATGTGGGTGAACTTAACTTCGGGCGTTTTGCCTCGATTTTAGGAAGTCCCATATTCGAACACAACCTGGGGTTTTTCAACAAATATCTGCGAGGCATGGATATCGATTTACCGGCCATACGATACTTTTTAATGGGCGCCAATATCTGGAAAACCGCTGACAGCTGGCCGCTGCCCGGTACGCAGTGGCAAAGATTCTTCCTGCACAGCAAAGGTCATGCCAGTACATCAGGCGGCGATGGTTTTCTGAACCGGAACGAGCCGACTTCAGAGACAGCCGATGTGTTTCTCTACGATCCTCACTTCCCCATTCCTTCTACCGGCTGCCGAGGCCATGGTACCTGCGGATTCGCTTCTTCTCCCAAAGACCAATCGCTTATCGAGCGGCGCGATGACGTTCTCTGCTACACTACCCCCGAGCTTAAGGAAGACGTAGAAGTCACCGGCCCGCTGGAGATGCACCTGTATGCCGCGACCTCGGTTAAAGACACGGATTTTACAGTCAAGCTAGTTGATGTTTATCCCGACGGTCATGCCTATAACGTGACCGACGGTATTATCCGGGCCCGATATCGCAAATCATTCCTGAAAGAACAATTCATTATCCCTAATGAGATTAATGAATACATTATCAATATGGAAACAGCCAGCCAGATGTTCCTCAAAGGACACTGCCTGCGGCTCGATATTTCGAGCAGCAATTTCCCGGAGTATGACCGGAATATGAATACAGGTAATCAGCCGGGAGAGGATGCCAAAGGGGTTACGGCCAGACAGACCATTTATCATGAATCGCTTTATCCTTCTTATATCGATTTGCCGGTAATCAGATATTGAATATTTTTATAAATGATACCAGCATAGTTAAATAATTAACCTTCTTTAAATAATGGAGGTGTAAATGGTTTGAAGCGTTTATCAAAAAACCCGGGCCGACAACGTTAATAAAATATTAGGGAGGCACATTTGATGAAAAAGTGGGGTCTAATACTACTGGCCATTTCACTAGTCTCAATCTTGTTCCTTAGCGCTTGCGCTCAGACAGAGCAAACTACCACACCTGGCGCAACAACGACGGCGAAAACTACGACCTCAGCGCCGGCAACAACGGCTACAGCGACGACGCCGCAATATGGCGGCTATTTAAAAATTTTATCTACTCCGGGTATCACGAGCCTGGGTTATCCGGGGAAGATAACATTCGGAGGTGAGCAGGCGCTTGAGAGACCTGCTATCCAGTACCTCCTCAGCCGCGATCCAAAAACGATGCAGTATGTCGGCGAACTGGCGGAAACCTTCGAGTTCAGTGCAGATTATTTAACTTTCACCATGACATTGAGAAAGGGTGTGAAGTTCCATGACGGCACTGATTTCAATGCCGATGCAGTGAAGTACAACCTGGAATTGGTTAAAAAAGGTGTCCGGTCATCGGATTTGCTGTATTGTACATCAATCGATGTCCTTGATCCATACAAGATACAATTAAAATTTTCCAAATTCGATGTTGGCTTTATAGATGTCATGTGCTCAATGTCCGGCGGTATGGTATCGCCGACTTATCTGAAAACAGTGACTAATGATGCCGATTTTAAGCCTGTAGGAACGGGCCCGTACAAGTTCGTCAGCTACCAGCGTGACGTTTCCCTGAAGTTCGAAAGGTTCGACGACTACTGGGGCGGCAAGCCCTATCTTGACGGACTGGAGTTCGTTTTTGTCGCCGACCCGGTGACGCAACTGGCATCTTTCAAAGCAGGAGAAGCGGATGTAATCAGACAGATTGATATCGTCGGCGCCCTTGATCTGGAGAAATCCGGCAAGTATACTCTCCTCAAATATCCGCAGCAGATATGGGGTATCGCCGGCGATGGCGGCCATACTGACTCGATTTTCTCCGATATCAGGATACGAAAGGCAGTTTCCCATGCCATCGATGCCGAAGCCATAACCAAAGCAATTGGGAAAGGCTACTTTACGTCTACCAACCAGTGGGACAGGAAGGACGGCCTGTACTATGACCAGAACATCGCAGGTTATCCTTATAATCCCCAGAAGGCAAAGGAACTCTTAGCCGAGGCTGGCTATCCCAACGGCTTGCAGACCAAAATATCATTACCATCGGCCGTCCCCACTCCGGATATGATGCAGATGGTACAAAATTACCTGAATGAGGTCGGGATCAAGGCCACGCTGGACACCATGGATCCGTCAAAATACAACCAGTTTGTAAAGGATGGATGGACCAACCAGTTGGTATTTTTCTGGATAGCGGGTGCGAACGGAATTGCTGACGGGTTCAAAAGCAAGATGACCAGTAAAGCCACCGGCTTTAGCACCAAGAGCCTTTTAATTCCTGAAGATTACAACGCTAAATATCTGGAAGCAGGCTCCGAACCTGACGCGGCTAAGAGAAAAGCGCTGTTCCAGGAATTCTTGAAAATGGCCACCGACAAATACTGTATAGCTACACCTATTCTTGTGAACTACTACTTCAAAGCTACGACTTCGAAGGTGCACGATTGCGATATGTATGACTACGGCATGAATGAGTGGCGCCCTGAAAAAATGTGGCTAAGTAAATAGATATTCCAAGCGGTAATATAATGGGCGTGCAGTCTGTTATTAGTTGTTGACTACACGCCCATTATTGGGCTGTTGTTTTCTGATAAATCTATTAAATGTAAACATATCCCATGGATAATACGGGGCGAACTCTGAAAATTAACTTATCAAAATGACATCAGGAAGTTTTTATTAGGAGTGTTTGTTATATGGCGAAAACAAAATACGGCAAATATATTGTTACCGAGCTTAAACCTAATATGGTCAGGGCTGAATGGACTAAAGCCGAGAAAAAGCCCAATGAAAGCGTAACTGTACTACATTTGGATAGTGAAGTGATACCCGGCGCTTTCTTCGTGGGAGGTTCATGGTTTTGGCCTCACGAGTTACCCAAAGTCCCCCTGGCTGAAAGACCTAATCCGGTTCTACCTCATTGTCACGATTTTGATGAGGTACTCGCGCTTTTCGGTACTAACAGGGATGATCCCCATGATTTAGGCGGAGAATTGGAAGTCTGGCTGGGCGGTGAAAAGCACATCGTAACGAAAAGCTGTATTATCTTCATCCCCAAGGGACTTGTACACGGTCCGATAGGATGGAACAGGATAGACAGGCCTATCTTTCATTTTGGTTGCGGGCCCTCGGAGCTGTACACCGGGCGGATGTAAACACTTTAATCAGGAGGCATACCGATATGGTTTTACCGGGTGTGTACACCAGAGAAGAACAAAAAATGCTGGAACAATGGAGCGCCAGTGAACAGGAAGTCGGCTGGCTCGGAGATGACCCTGTCCCCGGCAAGATTTCCCATCCGGTAACCTATCGTGTGGCCACTAAAGCCCTGATTTTAAATAGAGCTGACGCGATCCAGGACCCCAACCCTTTATGGCGTGACGAAAAATATGCCAGTCAAACCAGGTGGGGTTCTATCATCGCTCCCCCGTTTTTTGAACTGGTTATTTCCTTTCAAGGCCCCATAAACTTCAGAGAGATACCTGCTGAAATAGGCGTAGCCAGAAGTTTGGATCCTGGAGCACCCCAGGCTGATCAACATGTGATGTGGACTTATATGCCTCACTGGGAATTCTTTAAACCGATACGCCCGGGTGATTCTTTCCGTCTTTGGTACGGCCCCAATACCCACATAGATAAAACCAGTCCGGATGGTAAAGGCCCGAGGACTTTCCTCCTTCATGACCAGCTGAAATATTTCAACCATAAGGATGAACTTGTCGCTATCAAACACAAAAAACATTTGTTTTATCTGGTCACGCCGTCGGAGCAGAAAAATACAAAGCCTTCGATAAAACCCATGCCCAAACTGGAAGTACATAAATATACTCAACAAGAGATGGATTACATCGACCATATCCACGAAAACGAGATAATACGCGGAGCGCAAATACGCTGGTGGGAGGATGTAAACGTCGGAGAATACCTGCAACCTATTACCAGCGGCCCGACCAATATGTGGGACCTGGCAAAAGATATTATAAGCCTGGGCTCTACCCGGGTTGAAGAAAAAAAGGGCATTCCGCCCCATGTGCCCTTGAAAGACCCGGAAACTAACGTCTGGCACAACTCCTCGGAAGAGTTGCAGAAAGATTCATTGATAGAATTTAGAGCCAATCTGATTATCAGCCTGAAAGATAGATCGCTGGATATATGGCTGATGGTGATTTTTCAGAAAATATCACCGCTACAACTACTCCTGAAGACGTTGCCGAACCTGAAGTACTGCCCGATGCTATCGCGCTAACTACCGAATATCCCCGGGTAGATGCTCTGGCTTCAGGCATTTTTGAATATAATATAACACTCTCATATAAAGGACAGATCCTGAGGATATTCGATTTGAAAGTCACCTCTCCTTCAGGGTGGGAAGTCTACATCGAACCTGCCTTTGAAACCGGGAAAAAGATATCTTCAATTTCAATAGATTCTTCATTCAGCGTCATGACTAAAAATATAAAACTTGTGGCAAAAGCTCCTTCCTTCCCGCTGCCTGACCCGGGAGATTATAAAATCCTCTTGCAGGCTACATCCGGCGATGTAACCGGATCGGTCG
Source organism: Dehalococcoidia bacterium (assembly GCA_041300405.1). GTDB lineage: Bacteria > Chloroflexota > Dehalococcoidia > Dehalococcoidales > RBG-16-60-22 > Fen-1077. Next base: position 724,401 of record JBGLNK010000001.1, read on the forward strand.
AACTTATTGCAAGGATATCTGCTAAATATGCCATATATGCCGTTCCGGTTAACCAGCTCTACAACACCAGCGCTCAGGCCGGAAAAGATAACATATACTCGATACAGATATCCAACACGGGAACGGCCTTGCTGGAAGGCATAACTTTCGCATCCGATCATCCGGAAGGATGGCAGATTACATTCTCACCGGAAAATATAGAAACAATGAAAGCATCGGATACAGTTTCAGTAGATGTTAATATTAAACCGCCTCCCAAGACTGTGGCCGGTGATTATATGATATCGCTGCAGATTTCCGGAAAACAGGTAACCGCGGAAAATATGGCTATCAGAGTATCCGTGAAAACTCCCACTATCTGGGGGTGGGTGGGCGTAATAATAATCATCATCGTAATTGCAGGGTTGTTTTTCATAATAATGCGGTTTGGCCGAAGATAGAATATGAATGATACATTCGCGATTGAAACACAGAACCTGACTAAAAACTACGGCAAAGTTACCGTCGTAGATAATTTAAATTTCCACGTCAGGGAAAACGAAGTGTTCGGTCTGCTGGGACCAAACGGCGCCGGCAAAACGACTACGATATTGATGCTGCTGGGTTTAACCGAACCCGCCTCAGGCACTATCCATGTGCTGGGTTATAATCCAAACCGTGAACCTTTAAAGATAAAGCGTATTACCGGGTATCTACCTGAATCAGTCGGATTTTATGATGACCTTACTGCCAGGGAGAACCTGGAATTCATTGCGGACATGAATAATATCAGCCGGGCGGACTCTAAAAAACGTGTAGACGAAGTCTTGGAAATGGTGGGACTGACCGAACAAAGAGATAAGCAAACAAAGAAGTTTTCCCGGGGTATGAGACAACGCCTGGGCATTGCGGATGTATTAATTAAGGAACCCAAGCTCGTTATCCTCGATGAACCTACTTCCGGGCTTGACCCCGCTGGTATCAACCAGCTCCTTGATATTATCGCCGGATTGCCAAAGATCGGTTGTACGGTGATGCTTTCCTCGCATCAGCTTTACCAGGTGCAAAGGGTATGTCACAGCATAGGGATACTCGCCAAGGGTAAAATGGTTATACAGGGGCCTATAGAGTCGTTGGGTAGAGAAGCCGTAGGCGGAGGAAGATACATCATAGAAGTAGAAACAGCTTCTTCCAGCGCGTCACTGGTGGATGTCATTAAAGCTCTTAAAGGTGTTGTAAGCGTGGAATCTAAGGGTAATAATTTAAATATTACAACTGATACCGACCTGCGTGGTGAAATAGCTAAAATAATAGTACAAAGTAATATACCGCTGGTACAGATAAAAGTAAAAGAATTTTCTCTGGATGATATCTATATGAAATATTTTAAAGAAAGCCAGGAAGCGCATAATGCTAGCAATAATACGTAAAGAACTGGCTGATTGTTTCAATAGCGCTAGATTTTTCGTTCTATTCCTGCTGATACTGGTTGCGAGCGGGTTTGGAATATACGCTGTCCAGCAAGGAATAAGAGCGGCTCTGGAACAAAGTCAGGCGGTAACAGAAGGCGGATTTATATTCCTTGTTTTATTTACGACATCTTATAATGGAATTCCGATTCTAACTTTAGCTTTTGACCTTATCATTCCTATTGCCGGTATCGTTTTAGCTTTTGACGCTATAAACAGTGAACGTACCGGGCGTACGATGAGCCGTCTGCTCGCCCAACCCATATACCGTGATGGCATAATAAATGGGAAGTTCATCGCAGGCATTGTTACGCTAGCGCTGATGATAGGAACGTCGTTACTTCTTATATCCGGTTTTGGCTTGCGAATGATTGGTGTCCCGCCTACCGCTGATGAAATTATAAGGTTATTTATCTATTTTGTTATAACAATTGTGTATGGAGCCTTTTGGATGTCTCTTGCGATGCTTGCTTCGACTATATTCCGCCGCAGCGCAGGCTCGCTCTTAATACCCATCGTAATATTTTTAATATTATACTTTTTCTGGGTATTTTTAGGATTCGGCCAGGTAATAGCAGCAGGTATTTCTCCTGTTGATCAGGGAGCTGATGTATCTACTCAAATTCAACAAGCCGGGACACAAGAGACGATATTACGCCTTTCTCCAAGTTATATTTTCCAGGAAGCCTATGTTGTATTGCTTGCTCCTATGTGGAAAGGCCTTGGGATTATAACTTACGGTGATTTGAATTATATGCTTAATAATCCCCTTACTTTAGGCCAGAGTTTACTGGAAATTTGGCCTCATATCGTTGTGTTGATAAGCTTGAGTGTAGTCTTCTTCGCAATTAGTTATGTGGTCTTTATGAAGCAGGAAATAAGAGCAACGTAATATTTTAAGGGAAATTCAAAAGCAAAAAGAAAGAGGGGGTTTAATGCCCCCTCTTATTTGTATTACTTCGAAACCTCTAATAAAGGTATCGAAAGCTTTTTTAAAAGTCGTTTTGACATTCGAATGGTGTATTGCTGGTGGCAACGGTTTAAAACTGAGCCAAACGCCGTTTTAATATAGAGCCACTCCGGCGTTTAGTATAATAGCTCTTCTGGTTGAAAATCAATCTTTCATCGTTTTATTCTCTGTCTCACTTTCCTTCGTCTTGATGCTTGGGTTCTTTTCGAGGTCCCTGTTCCGACTCCGGTACGAGGAGCCACGCGTCGTCAGGATATGAGAGTGATGGCCCAAGCGGTCAAGCAGAGCGGTTGTAAGCTTGGCATCACTAAAGACCTGCACCCATTCACTGAAGGCCAAGTTGGTCGTGATCAAGGTCGAGCGCCGCTCGTAGCGTTCGGAGAGCAGGTTAAAGAGCAGTTCACCGCCAGCGCGGTCAAAAGGGACAAATCCCAGTTCATCGACGATGAGCAGGTCGTCTCCCTCCAATCGCCGGTGCAGCCTTCCCAGAAGTCGTTCATCGCGGGCCTCCAGCAGCATACGTACCAGTTCCGCCGCCCTGATAAAACTCACCCGGAAACGCCGGCGGGCGGCTTCCACTCCTAGTGCGATGGCTATATGCGTTTTCCCGGTGCCGATGGGTCCGGCAAGGATGATATCTTCCGCCCGATCTAGATAAGCGCAGCTGGACAGCTCCAGCAGCTTGGGGCGGGATATCCCCTTGAGAGCGTCCCAGTCCAGTTGGTCCATGGTCTTGATGTCGGGAAAGTGGGCTTCCTGCAGCCGACGGGCGGCGGTGCGTTCCTGCCGGGACCTCATCTCGGCTTCCAGCACCTGCCGGAGGAATTCCTCGTAAGCCCAGCCGCCGTCACGCGCTTGGCGGGCGAGAGACTGGTATTCCCTGGAGGCGCCCGGCATCTTTAAGCCACGCAGGTGCTCGCTGATGACAGCTTCGCGGATGGCGACTTCGCTCATCGCACACCTCCCTGAAGGAGGACGTCATAATCCGCCGGTGAGCCCGACTCGATCTCATAGCTCTGCAATGCAGCCGGCACCTCGACGACGGGATTACTCTGCTGGATTCTCCCTGCCAGGGCCAGGAGATCACACCGTCCGGCCTCCAGTGCAGCTTCAAGGGCTTCAGCGACCTTTTCAGAGCCGTAGTCTACCACCGCTCCCATTACCCGTGACAGCACCCGTGCGGCTTCCCTGGCCCCGTAACGTCCTACTAGCAGTGACCAGAGCCGGCCGTAAGGCTCACCGAGTTCCGCCACTAATTCCGGCGCCACCTGGCGCACCGCCTGCGGCTTCTTAGCCAGTTCCGGGAGATAGTGGCGGTAACGAATCTGCTTGCCGCACCGTCTTTGCCGCGGTACCACTTCCGTCTCGCCGCGGCAGACCAGCTTGATATCTTCGATGCCCACATATGCCGTGGCTTCCAGTCGTGCCCATCCGGAGGGCACCGAGTAGGTGGCCACCCCTATTTGCACCGTCGCTTTGCTGGATACCGGTATCAGCACGGTCTTCCTGGCTTCAAACGGCCTATCCGGCAAAGCTAATAATTTCTCTTGCTCTTCCTGCCACAGGTCCCGGCACCGGCGACCGTCCCGCTGGACCCGGCCCCGCCAGGCCGTCTCGACTTCGTGAATCAGCGCCGAGGATATCTCCGCCAAGCTGTGACCACGGGGTACGGGGGTCAGATGCTGAAGCCGCAGTCCTTTTCCCCGGGATTCCACGCTCCCCTTGTCATGCCCCTCGCCGGGTCTGGCAAAGCAAGGCTCAAAAAGGTAGTGGCTGACGAGAGCCTGAAAACGCTCGGTCAGCTCCGGGGCCATGCCCACCCGGCGTTTTACCGCCGCCGTCAGGTTATCATACACCAGCCGCTGCGGCAGACCGCCAAAATGCGCCGCCGCCCGGACATGGCCGTCCAGAAAAGATAGCTGGTCGCAGGACTCGTAAAGCCATGTGAAATCACGTCCCGAATAGGGCAAGTGCATTAACAGCTTCCAGGCACGGCGGAGGTCGCTGTCTATTTCTACGGTTACCTCGAAGAAATCGACCTGTCCCTCTTCTCCCGGCCGGTGGATCAGTGGGATAAACACTTCCGCCGCCCGGCGGCGTTTTTCACGGAGATAGTCCCGGACGACGGTAACGCCGGTCTGATAGCCTTCCTCGACTAACTGGCGATGAATACGGGTGCCGGTAAGGCGCTGCTTCGGGGTGAGACGCCCCGCCCACTGGCTCAATATTTCGTCGATGCGTGGCCCAATTTTGTCCGTCACCGGTCTGTCTCGGGAAGCGGTTTCCTTTCGGACAGGAGCAGATATCTCGAGGTATTTGGCTACCGTGTTACGGCTTACGCCCATTTCACGAGCAACGGAGCGGATACTGCGGTGCTCCACGAGCACCTTATGGCGGATAACGAAGACCTTGTCCATTCGTAGCATTCCCTTCCTCCGGCATCTACTGGATCTCCATGTAGATTACCGGACTTCAAGGAGTGGCTCAATTTCTGAGCGGCGAATGGCTCAATTTCTCAGCGTTGCGTCCAGTATTGCCCCCCCTATGTAAACGGAGAGGCTCGCCCATCGAAGCTTTAGCGCAGTTGGGGGGCCATAGGAAGAAGCCGGAAATTTATCTATTCAGAGGTTCTCTGGATAAATAATCTAGGCTTTTTCTGCCTTTTCAGCCTGTTTCTGGGTTATAATTTTCTGGGTAATCTGCGCCGGTACTTCTTCATAGTGGTCGAATTCCATGGTGTAAGTTGCTCTTCCCTGGGTCATTGATTTCAAGTCAATAGCGTAACGCTGAATTTCAGCCAGCGGCGCTTGCGCTTCAATATTGTTCACATCTCCTTGTGGGTTCATTCCCATCACACGGGCGCGCTTGGTATTTAAATCGCTGATAATATCACCCGTAAGGTCATTAGGCATGGTTACTTTGAGATTCATAATCGGCTCAAGAAGAATCGGACGTCCATCGGCAAAACCCTTTTTAAAAGCACCAGCGCCGGCGATTTTAAAACAAATTTCTGAAGAATCGACAGGATGAAAACTTCCATCATAAAGAGTAGTTTTAACTCCGATGACGGGATACCCTGCAAGAATACCTTCCGGATACGCTTCCAGCACGCCTTTTTCAACTGCGGGGATAAAGTTGCGTGGTACTGTTCCGCCGACTACTTTTTCAGTGAATTCATTTTCGCCCCGGTCGGATTTGGGTTCCATTTCGATTAGGACATGCCCGTACTGGCCGTGACCGCCGGACTGCTTTTTATGCTTATATTCAGCTTTGGCTGAGGTAGTGATGGTCTCACGGTAGGGGACCTTGGGAATAGCGAGTTCTACATTTACTCCGAACTTCCGCTGCATTTTTTCAGCGGACACGGATAAGTGAGTATCTCCCATACCGGCAAGTATCGTCTCCCCGGTTCCCAGTTCACGGGTTACCGTTAAAGTAGGGTCTTCTTCCGCCAGGCGTGATAATGCCGACCCCATTTTTTCTATGTCTGTCTTTGTCTTGGGGTGCACAGCTTCGCGGAAAATGGGCTTTGGGAAAACAATAGGTGTTAATTTAATGGGTTTATCCGGGGCGCACAGTGTATGACCGGTAGCGGTTACATTGAGTTTTGCCACAGCGCCGATGTCACCGGCCTTGACCTGCTGTACCGGCTCCTGTGTCTTACCGCGCATCATGAATAATTGACCGATGCGCTCGTTAGCGCCCTGGGTGGAATTCAAGACCTGTGAGTTGCTGTTGAAAACTCCGTTATAAACGCGGAAATACGTTAGTTTACCGACGTACGGATCGGCGGTAGTTTTAAAAACAAGAGCAGCCAGTGGTGCTGTTTCACTTGCGTCGATAAGGCCGCTGCTCGTATTCACCTTTTGTTCATTAGGAAACGGCAGATAAGCCGTTATCGCGTCCATACTGTCTTAACGCGGCCATCCGATACCTCGGATACCGGCCGCGGAGCGTAGCTGAAATCAAAGAGCGTCTCCACCGGCACGGTTACGATACAGAAAACGTGGAAATGGCTCTTTCAACTTTGGAAAAACAGGGGCTGGCGGATGATGCCGCCTTTGCCCGTTTCTGGATAGATAACCGCGAGTCTTTCAGCCCGCGCAGCCAGAGGCTGGCGGCGCTGGAACTACGCCGCAAAGGATTAGGCAAAGATATAATCGAACAGGTAATAGGTGAAATCAATGAAAGCGAAAGCGCTTACCGGGCGGCGCTCGGCAAGGCGCGGCGGCTGTCTTCCGCCGATTACGTTGATTTCCGCCGCCGCCTGGGCGGATACCTAGGACGCCGAGGATTTGGGTATGACGTTGTTAAAGAAACAGTGGACAGGGTATGGCGGGAACGCGGCGGCAAGGCGGTTAGTGTTTAATTTATACTGGTTATTCCATTCTTTAGATAAATAATACGATAATCGAATAGGAGGCCCAGGTTGGAAGACATTGGTTTAATTTATTATATTGCCTTATTTTCATGTTTATTCATCGGGGTAGTATTAGGGGCGTTTCTTTTATGGATTCTATTCCGGAAACCTTACGGCCGGCAGCTGCGTGTCGCCGAAAGAAAAGCCGCCAAGATGGTAGCCGACTCCAGGACTGAAGCTAAAGAAATAACCCAGAAAGCCCAGGAAGAAGCTAACCGCGTAAAAACCTCTGCGGAAAACGAATACCGCGAGCGTAGGTCTGAAGTCCAGAAACAGGAAAACCGGCTCAACCAGAAAAACGAAACTCTCGACCGTAAACTGGAAGGCGTAGACCAGCGCGAACGCAATATCACTAACAAGGAAAAGGAAATCGACGTTATCAGGAACCAGGCCGTTGAAATCAAAGACAAGCAGATGAAACAGCTGGAACTCATCTCCGGTATGTCCAGCAACGAGGCCAAACAGGTTCTGCTCAACGCGATGGAGGGAGAAATACAGCAAGAAGCATCCAAGCGCCTGCGCCAGTGGGAAATCAAACTGAAAGAAGATGCCGACCAGAAAGCGCAGGAAATCCTGTCGCTGGCCATCCAGCGCAGCGCATCTGAAATCGTGGCTGAAACCACGGTCTCGGTAGTACCTCTTCCGAACGACGAGATGAAAGGCAGGCTCATCGGGAGAGAGGGACGCAACATCAGGGCGCTGGAACAAGCCACGGGCGTCGACCTTATCATCGACGATACGCCGGAAGCAGTAACGATATCCAGCTTCGATCCGGTACGCCGCGAAATTGCGCGCGTCACGCTGAACCGCCTTATCCTGGACGGACGCATCCATCCGGCGCGCATCGAAGAAATAGCCGTCAAAGCCAAACAGGAAGTGGAAGCAGAGATGCAGAAAGCCGGCGAACAGGCGGCGGTGCAGCTGGGCGTCCAGCTTCATCCCGAGCTTATCAAGCTGCTGGGCCGCCTTAAATACCGCACCAGCTACGGCCAGAACGCCCTCGAACACAGCACCGAGGTAGCGTACATGGCAGGGATAATCGCCAGCGAACTGGGGGCGAACGTGAACATCGCCAAAAAAGTCGGCTTGCTGCATGATATCGGCAAAGCCGTCGACCGCGAAGTAGAAGGCACCCACGCCGCCATCGGCGCCGACCTCGTTAAGCAGTGGGAGAAGTCGCCTGAAGTGTATAAAGGAGTCTCCGAACACCATATGGAGACCAGTGACGTCAGCATCTGGGGCTATATCGCCTCGGCAGCGGACGCTATCAGCAGCGCCCGGCCCGGCGCGCGCCGTGAGTCACTGGAGAACTACCTCAAGCGGCTCAAATCGCTTGAAGATATCGCCAACAGCTTCAAGGGCGTGGAGAAATCCTACGCCATCCAGGCCGGCCGCGAAGTGCGCATCCTGGTCAAACCGGAGTCAGTAGATGACCTGGGAGCGATGAGGCTGGCGCGCGATATCGTAAAAAAGGTGGAGGAGACGCTGGAATATCCCGGACAGATTAAAGTTACCGTCATCCGGGAGACCAGGGCTGTAGACTACGCGAAATAGGTAGTTTATACCCTCTCCCTTGACGGGAGAGGGTCAGGGTGAGGGTGACTAATGGCAAAGTATGGTATTTTATCAAATAATCCCCCTCACCTTAATCCTCTCCCTCGGTGGGGAGAGGAGATATGAAACGGGATATTGTGATGTGAACAGATTAATTCGTTAAAGTTTGAGATTGACCAACGGTCGAGGATGGTATTTTATCGAATAATCCCCCTCACCTTAATCCTCTCCCTCGGTGGGGAGAGGAGATATGGAAGGGTAATGTGATAGGGGTTCGCAGCGGCAGATAGAATTAACATGAAAATTTTAACTATAGGTGATATAGTCGGGAGGCCGGGGAGGCAGATAGTCCACAAGCTCCTCGGCGGCCTGCGCGAACAATACGGCATCGACATGGTGATTGCCAACGGCGAGAACTCCGCGGGCGGTTTCGGGCTCTCCGTCAGCACCGCCAATGAACTGCTTAAAACTAACGTCGATGTCATTACTTCCGGTAACCATATCTGGGCGCAAAAGGACATTCTCCCCTACCTGGACAACGCCGATATGCCCATCCTGAGACCGCTGAATTACCCGCCCGGAGCGCCCGGCCGCGGCTGGCTGATTGCCGGCAAGGTAATGGTGGTCAACATCATCGGCAGGACTTTCATGAACGATAACGATTGCCCTTTCCGGGCAATGGACGCGTTACTGGCCGAAACCAGTCCCAGGCCGCCGATAATCATCGTGGATTTCCACGCCGAGGCGACATCGGAGAAAGTGGCCATGGGACGCTATCTTGACGGGCGCGTCAGCGCCGTCCTCGGCACACATACCCATGTCGGCACCATCGATTCACAAATACTGCCGGGGGGCACCGCCTACGTCACCGATATAGGCATGACCGGCCCGTCCGATTCCATCATCGGGGATGACGTAGAAAACGTAATCAAGCGTTTCCTGACGCAAATGCCGCACCGCCTTTCCGTAGGCAAGGGCAAGCCCGTACTCAATGCCATACTGGTAGAGGTGAACGAAAAAAGCGGGCGTGCGCTTAGTATCGAACGCATAACCGGGGAGATCGACGAGAAGTGATCCGGTCAGACCTTCATACTCACTCCAATGCCTCCGACGGAAAACTAAGCCCTGACGCCATCGTCCGCATGGCAGCCGAACTCGGTCTGAAATACCTTGCCCTGACCGACCACGATACCGTGGCCGGCATTCCCGCCGCGCTAGAAGCCGCTCGCGCTTACCCGGAATTGACTTTTATTCCCGGCGTAGAAATCAGCACCGATACCACCGAAGGCGAAGTGCATATGCTGGGCTATTTTATCGATATCAACAACGCGGAATTCACCCGGGCAGTGGAACGATTTCGCGATTCCCGCCAGGGAAGGGCAAAGGGCATGATCGCAAAACTGGCGAAGATGGGGATGGACATCGACTGGGCGCGGGTGCAGGAACTGGCGGGGGACGGCGTCATCGGCCGCCCGCATATAGCCAGGGCGATGATAGAGAAAGGCTATATAACAACCTTCGAAGAAGCCTTCGACAGGTATATCGGCCACGGCTGCCCCGCCTATGTCGAACGCGACAAGATGACGCCGGCGGAAGCCGTCGAAATGATAGTGCGTGCCGACGGCCTGCCCGTGCTGGCGCACCCCTTCACCGTTACGGACCCGGAAAAGGTGGTTAAAGAACTTAAAGTCGCCGGTCTTACCGGATTGGAAACTTATTACAAAGACGCGTCACCCGATGCTATTAAAAACATGCTGCAGCTGGCGCAGAGGTACGGGCTCATTGTCACCGGCGGCAGCGATTATCACGGCGCGGGTGAAAACAATGAAGTGAAACTCGGCGGGGTTAATATCCCGCCGGAAGTGCCGGAAAAACTAATCGCTTTTGCTAAAGAACGAGGTATAACAAAATAATGGCAGTAACTATCGACCTGGAAAAATGCACCGGCTGCGGGACGTGCACTTATCTCTGCCCCGCCGGCGCGCTGTACGTGGAAGACGGAAAATGCCGCCAGCAGGACGGCTGTGTTTCCTGCGGTAATTGCATAGCCATCTGCCCGGTACAGGCTATTTCTTAAAAACATGATACTGGAAAAGGAAACGGATCATAAACATGCCCATTAGTATCGACCGTGAAAAGTGCGTTTTATGCGGCAGATGCGTCACGGCCTGCCCTTTCGGCCTGTTAGAAGAAGTCGAAAGCCAGATACGGGTCAAAGAAGGCTGTACTTTATGCGGCGCCTGCCGCGACGCCTGTAACATGGAGGCAATAACTATCGAAGCGCCCACAAAATCCGCCCCGGCGGACGACACATCACGCGGCGTCTGGGTTATCGGCGAACAGTGGCGGGGTGTGCTGAAAAGCGTTACTTACGAATTATTAGCGCGGGGCCGCAACCTGGCCGATACGCTGAAAACCGAACTCTGCGCCGTATGCTTCGGCAATAATCTAACCGAAGGAGACCGGCTCATCGCCTGCGGCGCGGATAAAGTATTCCTCGTTAACGGCCCGGAACTGGCGGATAACCAGGAGGACTTTTTAACCTATAAACTCGTCGAACTGATAAAAGAACATAAGCCGGAGATAATCCTCGCCGGGGCTACCGCACTGGGACGCGCTTTCATACCGCGCGCGGCGGCCATACTGAATACAGGGCTCACGGCGGACTGCACCGGTCTGGACATCGATACGGAAAAGAGGCTGCTTTTACAGACCCGCCCTACCTTCGGCGGGAATATCATGGCCACCATCGTCTGCCCCAACAAGCGCCCGCAGATGGCCACGGTGCGCCCGCGCGTCTTTAAAAAGAACCAGCCGGACCACAGCCGCAAAGGGCAAATCATTAAAATAGATTTCAAGAGCGAAGGCATCACGGCGAAAACGAAATTACTCAGCTTTATCGACGATGTGACTGAAAAGGTCAAGCTGGAAGAAGCCGATATCATCGTCGCCGGGGGAAGAGGGCTGGGCAAAGCGGAAAACTTCAAACTCCTCGGCGAACTGGCGGAAGCCATGGGCGCGGCGGTGGGGGCATCCCGTGCGGCGGTAGACGAGGGATGGATTCCCTACAGCTACCAGGTAGGCCAGACCGGCAAGACCGTTTGCCCCAAGCTGTATATAGCGTGCGGCATCTCCGGCGCGATACAACACATGGCCGGGATGCAGACATCCGATGTCATCGTGGCAATCAACGACGACCCCAACGCCCCTATTTTCCAGGTGGCGCACTACGGCATCGTCGGCGACCTGTTCCAGGTAGTGCCGCTGATGATTAAAAAGCTGAAGGGGTAAAAGCTAAAAGCGCTTTCAGTTTGCCTTAACAGCCTCGTTTAATCTATAATATAATATTATACTGCGGCTGGAGCGGAGGTGAGATGGGATGGAATTTAATGTATCTCAACTGCTTCAGGAGCCGGTTGGGTCGACCAGGGAACATAAATTTGATATATCGGCTGATTTTACAGGTGACGGCAACACATACAAAGTCCGGGGAGAATGCCGATTGCTGCGTACCGGGCGCGGCGTACTGGTCAAATGCTCGATGGACTCTGAAGTAGAGCTTACCTGCGGACGCTGCCTCAAGCAGTTCCGCTATCCTGTAAAAATCAAGTTCGAAGAGGAGTTTTTACCGACACTCGATATAACGAGCGGGACGCCGCTGCCGCAGCCGGAGGATGCCGGCGCTTTTACGATTGACGAGCGCCATATACTCGATCTGTTCGAACCGGCCCGGCAATACGCGTTAATGGCCATCCCGATAAAACCGCTTTGCAAGGCATCTTGCGCCGGTCTCTGCCAGAAATGTGGTAAGAATCTTAATAAGGGCAAATGTGATTGCCCTGCAACGGAAATAGACCCGCGGTGGTCTGAGCTGACCAAGCTGCTGTAGACCCCCGGCAGAATAAATTATAAAGGACGGAATATTAACATGGGAGCTTTACCAAAGCGAAGACTCAGCAAGGCGCGCCAGGGCAGCAGACTGGCCCATATAGCCCGGAAGGCGCCGGCAATAGAATCATGTCCGCAGTGCCATAGTCCCAAGCAGCCTCATCATGCCTGCCCCACCTGCGGCTCCTATAACGGGCGTGAAGTAATAAAAATTAAGGAAAAGAAAAAAGCGGCTTAATCCCGCCAAAAAGCGAGAGACCCCCTGTGCCCGGCTCATATTAAGGGCATATTCAAGGGGGTTTCTTTAATATTACCGGCTTTACGTAAGTAATAACATTACCCGAGGAGGAACCACAACCGACATGACGAATACAGCATGGGTATTTCCCGGTCAAGGGTCTCAATCGGTCGGCATGGGACGCGACCTTTATGATAACGTCAAATCAGCGCGGAGTATCTTCGAACAGGCGGATAAAGCGCTCGGCATTTCCATTTCCAGACTCTGCTTTGAAGGCCCGGAGGACGAACTCCGGCAAACCATCAATGCCCAGCCGGCGCTGGTAACCACCGCTTTCGCCTGCCTGGAAGCCGCCCGCGAACTTAACGGCGCAATGCTTCCATCTCCCGCTTTCATGGCGGGGCACAGCCTGGGCGAATATACCGCGCTGGCCGCAGCCGGCGTCTTCGATTTTTCCACCGCCGTCAAACTTGCCCGCGAAAGAGGCCGACTGATGCAAGAGGCCGGACAGAAACAGGCAGGCGCCATGGCTGCCATCCTAGGAGTGGATGAAGCCAAGCTAGCGGAAGTCTGCCGCCAGTCGGATACCGTCATGGCCAATATGAAAAGGATACCATATCATCGATAGCAAAAGCCACCGGCGACCAGGTAATGACAGGAATATACAGGTCCGGCGGGATGATGTTTATCGTGACGATAAGCTTGTTATTGTCATCCGAAGTCTCGAGCAGCACATTGTCGCTATCGATGGCGACACTTACCGTGTGGGATCCTCCCGTGGCTACCCATTCGAATCCCAGCGATATGTATTCACCGGCTACTATTTCTGGGACATTCAGAGAAGCAACGTAGGTACCATCTACATAGCAGAGAGCTTTGGTTTGTTCCGATCTGCCGCCGCCCAAATTCTTAATCCTGGCGGAAAAAGTTACCTCATCGCTTACGGCGGCATCTGCAGGCGTCCAGGTAATGCCGGTAACGATCAGATCGGGGACAAGCGTTGTAAGAGTGGCCAGCTTTTCGTTGTTATTTTCATCGCTTTCGGTGATGTATTTATAATAGTCAACGACGGTCTTAAACTCGTGTTTGTCAGATAGCGCTTTCCAGCTAAAGGTGATGTTGACCGATACCCCGGCCTCTAGGCTGCTGACGGGCAGGGTCGATATAAGTTCATTATCGATGAAATAAGCCAGGTGGCAGGCATCAGAGGTGCCGCTGCCCTGGTTTTTAACCGTTGCGGTTATACTGACCGTGTCATTTTTTGATATGTTCAGCGGCGACCAGACTATCTTTTCAATCGTAAGGTCGGGAGCTTCGGTAGAGAAAGTGACGGTGCGTTCGTTATTTGATTCATTGCTTTCTTTTACATGGTTAATTTGATCGACCGCGGCTTTAATGGCGTGCTGTCCGACAATGGCAACCCAGTTATAGGTCTTTGTTGCCGTGCCGCCGGGGTTAATTGCCGGGATATCCTGGAGTCCGCGTGAATTGCCGTCGATAAATAATTCCACATTGGTGATGCGGGAAACAGCATTACCCTGGTTTTTCAGCACAACACTGAATGTTACAGTATCTCCCCTCGAGGGGTTGGACGGCGACCATGTAATCGACTGCACGATTAAATCCGCCGCCTTGGTGGTGATAGCATAAGTGTTGGTATTATTTGTCTCGCTGGTCTCGTTGACGATATTGCTGGTATCGGCAATAGCCTTGATGGTGTGCGAGCCCTGTTCGGCTTTCCAGGTAAAAGTTGCCGTCGTGGAAGTCCCGGCTTCCAGCGAACTAATCTGAACCGTTGCCAGGATAGTGCTGTCTACATAGCAAACCACGTGGCTGGGACCGGCGGCGCTGTTGCCCTGGTTTTTTACAGCGGCGGTAATGGATACCGCGTCATCTATGGCTGGCTCGGCAGGAGACAGGGTAATACTGGATACAATAAGGTCGGGCCCATCGGCGGCTAATACCGCCGCGCTGTTGATACCGGACAGGCCGATAGCCGGAATGAGAGTTAAAAATGTTAATACTGACGCTAGGATATGTTTAATCTTCACCGGATAAAATGACAAAGAACCTATCCTCCGATTGAAATAACAGGTGATATATATAATTCTATTTTTATCCGTTAAAACAGCCAATAGTGATTTAGTCAGGGAACAGGGGATAAAATAGTACTACTACATTAGTCCCCGCGGGACAAAGGCGGAAAGTGTGTAAAGCCTATGAAGTTGAACGCACCGGCAGGGGGAGGCGGTAAGTACTATGATTACAACCGCACTAAATTCCACCTTGTAGTACACCATCATTATCTTATTTACCCTCTTTCCGTTGATATGTTAGAATTATGGGAAGTTCATAAACAGAAAAGAGGTTCTGGTTGTGATTAATAAAACACCGGTATTATGTATCATACTAACGGTAGCGGCGGTGCTTATGGTAACGGGGGTTTCCTGCGCTCCGTCCGCTTCCACCACGGCGGATAGAACCACAACCGGGAGCCAACTGGTTTTACGTGAGAGAATGCAGTCCTTGCCCGCTGACATTGTAAAAATGAGTCCTGACCAGGATATGTATCTTCCAGTGTTGCACTCAGCTGAATACTATACTCCGATACCTCTGCAGTGGCCGGTAAACACCGCCGGGGCGGAGGATTCCCCTTTTATTCTGCAGGACGGGCAGACCTTGTATTTCTTCTTCACGCCGGATGTGCGCGTTCCGGTGGGACAACAGCTTCTTGACGGCGTCACGGGCATCTACCAAGCCAAAAAATTGGACGGCGGCGCGTGGAGCGAGCCTGCGAGGGTGGTTTTGAATGAAGAAATTTCTCTGGACGGGGCAGTATTTATCAGGGATAACGTGATGTGGTTCGCCTCCGCGCGCGTGGGATACACCGGTGTGAACTGGTTCACCGCTGAACTCATCGGAGAAAAATGGCAGAACTGGAAATACGCGGGCGGGCAGTTCCCGGCAAGCTATGAAGTGGGCGAACTGCATTTCAGCGCCGATTGGAATGAGCTTTACTTCCATTCCGGCCGGGCGGGCGGTAAAGGCAGGTATGATATCTGGGTTACCCGGCTGGTGAACGGCCGGTGGCAGGAGCCGGAAAATATACAGGCCGTCAACTCGGAAGAATATGACGGCTGGCCTTATATCAGCCCGGACGGCAATGAGCTGTGGTTCAACCGTACTTACATGGGCACACCGGCAGTTTTCCGTTCCAAGAAGGCCAACGGGCAGTGGGGAACGCCGGAATTAATCGTTTCACAATTCGCGGGTGAGCCGACCCTCGATGCCGCCGGTAATTTATACTTTGTCCACCACTACTACCGGGACAACGTCATGATTGAAGCGGATATCTATTATGCTGCCAGGAAATAGTTACGGGATGCCTGGTAAAATTAACTGCGTGACTATTAGATTTATTGCCGCAGCTCTGGCTCTTTGCTGGCTGGCCGCGCTTTGCGGGTGTGTTCCGTCAAGCCGGACTGCGCCGTCTCAGCCTTCCCTGACGGAAAGTACAAAAACAATGACGGCATTATTTCCGCATCCCGGTCACTTTCCTAAAATAGCGAGCTGGCTGGCTAAGAAAGACGAAATCACCGCTAGCCAAAAGCCGTACGGTCTTGTAATGACGGCCTGGTTCACGCCGGAGGAAGCCGCACAAATAAAAACACAGAATCCTGATGCTGTTCTCATGGCCGGGCTGTCTTTTAACTGGGTATGGGATAACCGGGACTGGATGACTTTCTTGCAGACTGTTGCCGGTTACGGCAGGGCAGAGCCTTTTGCTATGACGGAAGAAATGTATTTACATCAGCCTGATGGTAAGCGTGTCGCCTTTGGCTGGGCTTCAAAAGAATGGGGGCATGAGGAGATTTATGCCATGGACCCGGGGAATTCCGCCTGGGTGGAAATGATTACTGCTTTCTACAAAAATGTGCTTGACCAGCCGCAGCACGACGGAATAATTATCGATATGGTTACTGAGAAATCGTGGTGCCCGGAAACAATTTCTGACAGCAAATGGGTCGAAAAAACTCTGACTCTTTTTAACCGGATAAAAGAAATCAATTTTAAAAACAAGCCTGTTTTCATTAACGCCGGGCGGGATATTTCTGAAGTCGATGCTTACAGCCGGTATTTTGACGGGTATCTGATGGAAAATTTCATGGGCGCGCAGGTGAATTCTACTTTTGAAGACGGGCTCAAAGCGGGTGAAGGCGGCTTTAAAGTAATCTATGCCGTAGACACGGACGACACGGGAATAAAAGACATGAACAAGATGAGGCTCGGGTTGGTATTGAGCCTGCTGTTCGACAATGCGTATTTTACTTATGATTTCGGCCCGCGCGACCACGGCCAGGCCTGGTGGTTCAGCGAGTATGACGTAGATTTGGGTAATCCGCTCGGCGGCTATTACAAAAAGGGAGACGCATACTACCGCGACTTTGAAAAAGGAATCGTGGCGGCGTCGCCGTATTCAACCACGGCTATTTCTTTTAACAGGAATTATACCGATGCGACCACCGGCAGCAAATCAACCGCTTTCAATATTGAAAAAGGCGATGGCAGAATCTATCTGATGGCCGAGTAACTCCATCTCAAGATATTAGTTTGAGCCCTTGATACATTCTCGGCAACTTCTATTAGTTAGGAAACCTCTGAAAAAGATGTCAAAGCCTTTAATAATATAGATTTTAGTGGCCAAAACAACATATTGCCCCCTTGTAAACGGAGAGGCTTGCCCATCGTAGCTCTAGCGCAGGAGGGGGGCCAGAGCTTGCCCTCCGTAGCTTCAGCGCAGGAGGGGGTGAGGTCGGGGAAAGGCTTATTTAGAGGTTCTTTAGTTACCATGATTCATTCTACTACAGCAAACGAAGTTTAAGTATGCTAAAGCCCCAACCCGTGAGGTCAAGGAAATGTACACACAAGTAAATGAGGCTCGGCCTAGAACTCGATGAGCGTTTGCGCTTGCCACATATTAGCGATTGTGCTTGACAAATATGAGCGATAACGCTTATAATCTATCCGATGGAGATACGGTTCAGCCGTCACGCTAAAAACAAGGTCAGGTTATACAAGCTTACCGGTGAAATGGTTGAAGAGGTTATCCGGTCGGGAGAGCGGCTGAACCAGGGAGATAAAAGGGAATCCCGGTTGGGAGGCTTGAGAGTAATCTGGCTCATGGTTGGTTCCTATGCCCTGGTGGTGACGGTGATTAAAACCAGGCGGAGGTGAAAGAAAGATGGTAAGAGAAGCGAAGATACCAGAAATGGCAAAGAACGCCTTAAAGATGGAGTATGAGCCTGAGGTTGATGTCCTCACTATCTATCTTAAAGACCCCGGGACTCCGCTAAGCCACAGCGGTGAAGCGGGACCTGGAGTAATACTGAACTACGCGGAAGACGGTAGACTGTCTTCGGTGGAGATTCTGGACGCCGGCCGACGCTACCCAGCCAGCCAGCTTGCCGCTTGCAGTGTTGACGAGTTTATCGACCTCAAGACAGCATCGCAGGTAGCCGGGATTGCGCCGGTGACGCTTCGCACACAGGCGGAGAAGGGAAGACTGTGGGCGATAAGGCTGGCCGGGCAGTGGGTAACTACCCGGGAGCGGCTCCAGCAGTATATCGAAAGCCGGTCCAGACGTGCCGGAACCGCTGCTTGAACGGGTGATTCTTGCCCCCTCGGCGGCTATTACCGGAAAGGGGACGCTTTCTACCGTGACTTTGAAAAAGGAATCGTGGTGGCTTCACCTTATTCAACTGCGGTCGTTTCTTTTGACAGGAATTATACCGATGCGACCACTGGCAGCAAATCAACCGCTTTTAATATTGAAAAAGGCGACGGCAGGATTTATCTGATGGCCGAGTAAGCATTTCACAGTTGTTATGCTTAGAATAGCCCGCCGGCCGCCTCTGCCAGCCTCATCAGCAGGCCGGGGATAATGCCCAGCAGCAGGACGCCCAGGCAGCAAAGGAACAGCGCCAGGCGCGGCCCGAAAGATGACGGCACTTTATCCGGGGAAGCCGGTTCATTGAACCACATTACTTTTACCACGCGCAGATAGTAATAAGCCGAGATAACGCTGTTTATCACGGCGATAATCACCAGCCAGAGCAGGCCGTTGGCGGCGGCGGCGCGGAAAATAAAGAACTTGGCCATGAACCCGGCGGCGGGCGGAATGCCAATGAGCGAGATAAGGCAGAGCGTCAATGCCAGCGCCAGCAGCGGCGCGCGCTTACCCATACCCGAAAAACCGGAAATCTCATCGCTGGTTATCTTGTTTGAGATAATGACGATAGCGATAAACGCTCCCAGGTTGGTTAAAGCGTAGCCGGCAAGGAAGAAAAGCACACCGCTTTGCGCGGGCAGTCCGTTTGGATACATGGATGACATCGGGTTGAATACCCCTGAAGCCGCCAGCCCTACCATGAGGTAACCGGCCTGGGCGATGCTGGAGTACCCCAGCATCCGCTTGATATTGGCCTGGGGTATAGCCGCGACATTACCTACAATCATACTTAAAACTGCCAGTACGGCAAAAATCATGCCCCAGTCTTTACCCGCATCCATGTGAGCGTGAAAGGACGTATTAAAAACCCTCATGATAATAGCGAATCCCGCCGCCTTGCTGCCCACGGAAAGGAAAGCGGTGATAGTTGTAGGAGCGCCTTCGTAGACATCCGGTACCCACATCTGGAACGGGACGGCGGCGATCTTGAAGCCGAAACCGGCGATAAGCATTACTACGCCCATTATAAGCGCGGGATTGGAAGTGAAGCTGCTGATTTGATGCGCGGTAAAGAACTGTACGATTTTTATTAGCTGCGTTTCGCCGGTTACGCCGAAGACCAGCGCCATGCCGTAGAGCATTACCACCGAGGCTACTGCCCCCAGCAGCAGGTACTTTAACGAGGCCTCGGTGGACTTTTTATCTTTAAGGAAACTAACCAGCACATAGAGCGAGATGCTCGTTAATTCTACGGCGACATAAAGCGATATAAGGTCGGTGCAGGAAGCCATCAGCATCATGCCCGTCGTGGAGAGTAGTATTAAAGCGTAATACTCTCCCTGGAAATGCTCGAACTTTTTAGCGTAATCGGCGGTGGCCAGGATAACCAGCAGGGCGATGCCCAGGAACAGCAGTTTAAAAAATATGGCGAACTGGTCGACCATCAGCATATTATTGAAAAAAGAAAGCCGGGTGCCCCAGTAACACCAGCTTAAAAATGCGCTAAGAAGAATGCCGATGATGCTGACTATCGCCAGGGCGCTTTTTCTCTTGATAAAAAGGTCGAGCAGAATAACGGTAATAGCGAAGACCAGCAGGGCTATTTCCGGCAACAGCCCTTCCCAGTCCGGCATTTTATTCAAGTTAAAGATTGTCAGGTAGCGTGTGATAATAGCGTGCTTTGCCGTGATAACTGTCCGAACGGCAGTATTACCGGCGACCGCTTCCTGATTCACGCGGAAAACTGCCTGGGATTTCTCCAGGAAAAACAACCGGAATTTCCTTACTGGGTGCGATATCAACCGGACAGTCTGAACGCTTTTATCGGCTGTATGCGCTGCCAGTCCGTTTGCCCGGCCAATCAACCTTATTTAAAAAATATCGAAGCCGGTTCGTCTTTCTCCAGAGAAGAGACTACCCTGATTCTAAACAAAACACCCTGGGAACAGTTGTCTCCGGAAACCCGGAAAAAGCTGGAGAATATCCGAAGTATTTATCCGCTGATAGCGTGCAATCTCTCCGCACTTATAGAAAAGCAGCGGCAATCAGGGTAAAGGTATGACCTTTATCTATTAAATGAGAGGATATTGATATGTCTTTCGTAGGGCGTACTTAAGTACCAGTTGACATATGGTTATGGAAAAATCTAAAATGAACCAAATGGATGAAAGAAATATCAAATGAAATTAGTTGTTATCGGCTTCGGGCAGTGCGGCGGCAGGGTTGCTGATGAGTTCGCCCGGCTGAATATACGGGCGCGTGCCCTGCGCGGGCTCAATATCATAACGGGTGCTTACGCGGTTAATACCGATCTGGCCGATTTGAGCGGTCTGACGACTATTAAGTCTGACTTCGACCACCGCATTCTCATCGGCAATAAAAAGACCGGCGGCCACGGCGTTGGTAAAATCAACGAACTCGGCGCTGAACTTGCCCGTGAGGACGCTGATAAAGTCATCGAGACTATCAGGAACGACCGGTTCTTTAATGAAACGGATGCCTTTCTGCTGATAGCCAGCGCCGCCGGCGGCACAGGCTCCGGCGCCATCGGCGTCATGACGCAGTTGATTAAAGAACGCTATGTAGATAAACCGGTATATAACCTCATCATCCTCCCCTTTGAGCACGAAGAGGCTACCGAGGACCGCACAGTATATAATGTGGCTACCTGCCTTAAATCAAGCTATCTTGTGGCTGACGCTATCTTCCTGGTGGATAATCAGCGTTTCGCCATGAAAGACTCGCCGATAAGCCATAACCTCCTGAAGATAAACACGATGATCGTCAAGCCGTTTTTTAACCTGCTCTGCGCCGGTGAAGAGAAAAAGACCCGGTTCATCGGGGCTAAGATACTCGATGCCGGGGACATTATTCAAACCCTGGTCGGCTGGACTACGCTGGGTTACGGCCAGGCTCACGGTCCCACTTCCAGGTCTTTTTTCAAGAGCCGTGATTTCCGGGACAAGGCCACCCAAACCCAGAAAGGAATACAGTCGCTGGATGAAGCTATCAGTGGGCTTTCCATTAAATGCAACCCGCTCGATTCCAAGCGGGCGCTGTATCTCATTTCCGCACCTGCCAGGGAAATCAATGTCGACCTGATTAAAGAGCTCGGCATGTATATCAAGAACATGGCTCCGGAAGCGATTATCCGCAGCGGCGATTACCCGCGGGATAAAGGTAACATGGATGTGACGCTGATACTTTCCGAATTAAGCGACGTGGAAAAGGTAAGGAATTACTTCAGTAAAGCCATCAGCCTTATCGCCGATCTTAAGAAACGCCAGGAAGGCGTTGTCAACACACAGCGTTCGATAGATGTTTCCATAAAAGACATCCCATCGCTGCTGTAACCTGCCATCATCCGTCAGGATTCTCTTTTTCTTCAAATAAAGCCCACAAAAAAGTCATCCCCAGGTCAAATGGAAATCCGGCAATCGTTCATATTCACAAATTGCCGGATTCCCGCTTTTCCGGGAATGACTTTTAGTAGCTAATATTTTATTCTAAGAATTGTGCTATCTGGCTATCTTGGAATAAATCTGCCAGGCCTGCTCGATTGTTTCATCGCGCACTATCCAGGCTCTGTCCACGTTCTCTTCACGGGATTTAGCGGCTTCAGCCACGGCTGCTTCACAGGCTGCGTTGGCGGCTTCTTCTGCTGCCGCGTAGGCTTCTTCAGCCTTCTGCATTAAATCCTGGCGGGCTTTAGCAGCTTTGGCTAACGCCTGATCGCGGTCTTTCATCGCCGCGGTTACAGTAGATTCGTACGAGCGTGAAGCCTGGGTTTCCGCTCTCTTATAGGCTTTGGCTACCTGTATCTCATTCTCATGGTATGCCTTGGCTACCTGCCGCTCGGCATCCATGTAGGCAGCGTAGGCCCTTTCGGCCTGGTTCATGACCTCGTCAAGGGCAGACTTGGGTCGGTCTTCCGTAGCTTCCTCCTCGGGTGCTTCCATGATTTCCTCTGCCGAGCCGGAGGATTTCTTTGCTTTTTCTTTCTGGGCAGACACAGGACACCTCCTAAATTATCTATAAATATTTGTTACCTTTTTGTGATATTGCTATTTAAATAGTCTCTACTTAGTGCCCAGTATATGGCGCACTCTTAAAAAAGTCAAGCCGGAAATGAACGTGCTGAAATAATCAAACCGGTTTTAAAAAAATTTCCTACCTTATTAACAAAATCGCCCGCGGCAGACGCTTATACCTGTTCCGTATCGTCTTCAGGTTTCTGGCCGCGTTCGGTCTTCTTTTTCTCGTACATCCTGGCTAATGATTCGAGGCGGGCTTCCATGTGAGTTTTTGCTTCCCGTGGCATTTCCCTGGCTGTTTCAGGCGGTTCTTCTGCCGGCGCGGCCGCGTCTTCTTCTTCGACATCCACCGGTATATTTTCTACAACCATTTCTGCGTTCCCGTTTTCAACCTGTTTTGGTACTTCAACTTCGGCTTCTTCAGTACCTTCATCGGCGGTTTCATCTACGTTAATCGTAGCCTGATAGGCCCGGAGCGATGCCTCTGTGCTCCTTCGCGCCGCTTTTACCGAGGCTTCGGTAGCTTCCTTGATGGCTTTCATCGTTTTCTCCGCCGATTCCTTGGCGGCTTTAATTAAAGCCGTGGTCATTTCTCTGGCTGATTTAACTGCTTTTTCTGCCGCTTCCCTGGTCTGGGTGCTTATCTCCTCGGCGCGGGCCAGGGCTGCCTGTATTTCTTTCTGTGAAGCCGCTGTTGTTTCCTGGGCGGCGGCGATAGCGGCGTCGACAGCGTCCTTTATTTCTTTTTGTGAAGCCTCGGCAATTTCCTGCGTGGCGGCGATGGCGGCATCGATGGCCGCCTGCGCGACTTTCTTTGACTCATCCGATGTTTCTCTGGCGGCCTGGCTCAAAGCTTCGGCGCGGCCTACCATCCGCTCGGATTCTTTCCTGGATGATTCGATGGCCTCCTGGGCGGCTCTGGCTGTTTCTTCGGCCAGTGTCCTCGCGGCGCTGTCCATTTCTTCCATTTTGGCGACAGCTTCCAGGAATCCGCGGGAAAGCCTTTCAGAGCGGTTATTAACCTCTTCCCCTATTTGTTCCGCCCTGTTCAAAGCTTCCTGCCCTTTGGCTGTTAATGCCCTGGCAGTCTCGGTGTTTTCATTGCATATCTGTTCGATTTTGTTCAGCGCCTGCTGGAATTCCGCTGCGGCCCTGGCGGCGTTTTCATTTGCTTCTTTGCTTATCGATTCTGCGCGGTTGATGGCATCCTGGGAAGCTTGAACAGATGCTGTCCGGACCTCTTTTACTACCGTTACAGCAGTTTCGGTTGCCGCATGCGTTTGCCGGGCTATTTCTTCGGCCCGGTTCATTATCTCCATTGCCATTTGATGTAAAGAATCAGTGGCTTGCTTGGTTTCTTTATTGAGGGAATCGATGCGGTTCATCGCTTCCTGGGCAGTTCTTTGAGCGGCCTCTGCGATTTCCCTGGTGACTTTACTGGTGGCGTCCGTACGGCTGGCTGCTTCCTCCGCCGCCCGGGAAGCAATGTCCACGGTTTCCCGTGTCGCTTTGCTGGTTTTTTCTGCCCTGGTAATCGTGTCTTTGGCCGTTCTGGTGACGGTCTCGGATATTTCCCTGGCTTCTCTGGCAATTTTGTCAGCCCGGCCGATGGCGTCTTTCATCGTCCTGATAGATTCTTCGGCTACTTCACGGGCTGTTTTAACTGAAATTTCTGCTTTACCGACAGCTTCCTGGGTGACTTCGGCGGCCGTTTCAGCCGTTTTCCTGGCTTCGCGGCTGATTTCATCGATGCGGCTCAGACCTTCCTGCGACAGCATCAGCGCGGATTCCGCCGCATGCATAGCCTCGACGCCCGTCTTTTCCGCGCGGGCAATTGCTTCCTCAAAAGCTTTAACAACTGTTTGCGCGGTTTCCCTGGGTTTGTTGGCAACTTCCTCGGCGTGGGCTATGGCCTCATTGGCGGCTTTTATCGTTGCCTCGGAGGCTTGCCTGGCCTGGTGCACCATTTTCTCAGCCTGGCTTATGGCCTCCTGCGCTATCTTCGTGGATGCTTCAGCAGCTTCTTTGGCTTCCACTCCGATTCTTTCCGCTTTGCGCGCAGCATCGTAGGCTGTCTTGCTGGAGAATCCAGCTGCTTCTTTGGCCGCGCGGCTGAGTAGCTCGGCCCGCGCTACGGCTTTTTCCAGGTCGCCAATGTTTCCTTCTTTTATATCAGGGGACATCAATCCATCCGTTTACCAGAATGGGTCGCCTACCAACCAGCATAAACTATTATATTCTTCAATTTCCAGTTTTTCAATAAATATATTGTTGGGGAAGTAGGCAGTACTTAAGTCATGTGTTATTGTAGTACTAAAATACATAGTAATAAGTGGCGTTTGAATCATTGACAATCTCACTACAGTATGCTAAAAATAGCTTAAACGCATAATATGAAATAAAATCGAGGTGTAATATGAAGTTAGTCGTTGTAGGCTTGGGGCAGTGTGGCGGCAGGATTGCGGATGAGTTTGCCCAGATGAATGCTAGAGCCCACGCCCGGCGTGGTATGAATATCATTACCGGCACTTTTGCCGTTAATACGGATGCTGCCGACTTAAGCGGTTTGTCAGCCATCGGTAAAGACCACCGCCATAGAATCCTTATCGGCAGCCGTAAAACAGGCGGTCACGGCGTAGGGAAGATAAACGAGCTGGGCGCTGAAATAGCCAGGGAAGACGCCGATAAAATAGTCGACGCTATCAGGACGACCAAGGGATTCTTCGAGACGGATGCTTTCCTCCTTATCGCCGGCTCGGCGGGCGGTACCGGCTCCGGTGCGATATCCGTTCTCACTCAGTTCCTTAAAGAGCGGTATATCGATAAACCAATATGGGACCTGGTAGTGCTTCCCTTCGAACATGAAGAAACAACCGAGGAACGAACGGTTTTCAATGTAGCCACTTGTTTGAAATCCTGTTACTCTGTGGCTGATGCGGTTTTCATCGTGGATAACCAGAGATATGTCAGGAAAGATTCTTCCATCCAGTCTAACGTCGCTAAAATTAACAGCATGATCGCCGAGCCTTTCTATAACCTGCTCTGCGCCGGTGAAGAGAAAAAGTCCAAATACATCGGCGCCAAGCTGCTCGATGCCGGTGATATCATCCAGACGGTAGTCGGGTGGACGGCCGTTGGCTACGGCAAGACTGTCGCGCCGATGTTCAGACTGCCTACTATGAGGTCTGATTTCCGTAAGAAGGGTACAGAAATCCAGAAAGGCATCCAGGCTATGGATGAAGCAATCAGCGAACTTTCACTAAAGTGTAATCCCGCCGATTGCCGCCGCGCTTTATACCTCGTTTCCGGGCCGGCCAAGGAAATGAATATGGACATGGTCAAGGAAATTGGCGATTATATGAGAGATATCGCCCCTGAAGCCATTATCCGCAACGGCGATTATCCCCGCGAGAAGGGGATTGTTGACGTTACCGTACTCCTTTCCGAGCTCAGCGATGTTGAGAAAGTACGCGACTATTACATCCGCTCCACCGACCTTATTCCCGAGTTCAAGAAGAGACAGGAAGAGACCGAGGACAAGCTCAAAGCCCTGGACGATGTTTCCAAGGACATCCCGTCGCTCTTGTAAAATAAAGTAAAAAATAATAGCTATTCAGCGGGCGCTGTGCCGGAAGCCAAAAATCCGGGTTAAGCGCCCGCTAATTGTTTATCAAGGCGCTTTTATCCCCGCTGTTTTCAGACCGTTTTTTGTACCCCCAATCTACCTGAGCTTGCTTTTATATCGCCAGCAATCCTCCGGTACCAATAAGGAAGTACCTCTGTTCCCGGGCAAACTGTAACGATTTATTTATATACCTTCCGCCAATATTTATGGTTTGATTATCGCCGCCCTGTTATTCTGAGCATGCTGGAAAAGTATAAGACTGCCGGCACAAAGACAATTTATTACGAGAAACATCGGCAAGCGCCGGGCAACAGCGTTTTTAGCCGTTTGTTGGAACACTCTTCCGTTTGAAGAGGAGGGAATAATGATCAAAAGACTGCTGGCGAGATTACAGCAAAGGCAGGAGGGTATCACCGGCCTGGAAACGGCCATTATCCTTATTGCCTTCGTCATCGTAGCGTCCGTCTTCGCTTACGTTGTTCTATCCGCCGGGCTTTTTTCTTCCCAGAAAGTGAAAGAAGCCGTCGTGGCGGCTTTGGATTCGACCATGGCGGTTGTCGAACTGAAAGGCGATATTATCGCCAGGATGGATAGCGGCGTTGTGAGCGAAATATATTTATTTGTCGGTATTCCATCCTCCGGAAGCCCGGTGGATTTCAGCCCTTCGTCCGCAAATATCAGCCCGCTGGTTATCTCCTATATGGATGCTAATAACCTGGTGCCGACCATGAACTGGACGGAGAGGATAGATGCGCCTTCTTCCCTTTCTTGTATTTTCAGGGCTTCCCAGTTTTGCATCACTTCTTTGGCGTTTTTAGCCTGTCCTGCGCCGAAGATATGCGGGTGGCGGCGGATTATCTTTTCCGCTATTCCCCTTGTCACATCATTCATTTTAAATTCACCGCTGTCGGCAGCGATTTGCGCGTGCAGGACGATCTGTAAAAGAAGATCGCCGAGTTCTTCACAAAGTTTATCCGGCTCGCCGCTGTCCAGCGCGTCGAGCACTTCGTAACTCTCTGAAAGAAGGTTTTCCCGCAGTGATTGATGTGTCTGCTCTTTATCCCAGGGACAGCCGTCCGGACCGCGCAAACGGGCAATGATTTCCACAAAGGTCCGGAACTCGTTTAAATCCGCATCCGCGAACGGACGTTCTTTATTGTCGCTCATCAGACAGTCTTCCCCGAGGCAACAGCTTATTATGGCCGAAAGTAATTATTCCTGGAAATTACCCGGACTGGATTTAGCCTTTGCCTGATTTTTTAATTTCTTCTTCTACTTCTTCCGCGCCCTCTTTATAGTATTTTTCTTCATCCGGCGCGAGTTGTTTCAGCAGTCTCAGGAATTCTCCGGCGTGAACTCTTTCTTCGTTGGCGATATCCTTGAGGACCTCAACGGCCAGTTTTTCATCTATCGATTCCGCAAGCTGCATATACATCTGCACCGCTTCGTATTCGGCGGCAACCATGAAACGTATCGCGCGTATTAACTCTGCCTTGTTCAATTTCCTGCTGTTGGCAAGACCTGAAAAGGGTGATGCAAATTCCGGCATGGTCTCCTCCTTGATTATATTTTCCGTATTTTAGTCTAACCTTCAATCTTCCGGTATGTCAATGAACAGGTGGTTCGGTACACTCTGCACCAGGGCGTTTCTTTCTGTCTATTATGTCCGGTACCCGGTACATGCCCGATGAAAGAGTACGCCATCGTAAATGGCGTTGGTAGATATGAAAAACCTGACCGGCGTTAAAAACTAAGGCCGCTGCTGGTTGCGCAATTGCGCGTATGCGGTATTACGCGGCTCTAAATCTCAACCGCCGAGCGTACTGCCGATGAAGTCCCTCTGTCCCCGGAAGAACTCCTCCGCGGTCATGGTGCGCTTGCCGGCAAGCTGCAACCGGTTTACGGCCAGCACGCCTTCCCCGGTCCCTATACCCAGTCCCCCGGTACCGCCCGGCAGCGATATCGCTTTCCCCGCGCCGGGGGTAACCGCCTCCGGCAGGGCTTCCGCTTCGATTATCTTTAATTTTATTCCGCGCCAGGCAGTGAAACAGCCGGGCCACGGATTGTACGCCCTTACCTGCCGCCAGATAACCGATGCGGGCAGTTTCCAGTCTATTTCTCCGGCTTCTTTCTGCATCTGGCTGAAATAGGTGCTTTTACTTTCGTCCTGGGGCACCGGTGTTATTTCACCGCGCAGCCACCCCGTCAGCGCTTCCAGCAGCAGGCCGGCCCCTACTATGCCCAGTTTTCCCGTCAGCGTGCCGGCGTTATCGTACGGCGCTACCGGCACCGCCGCCTGCGCGAGCACAGGTCCGCTATCCAGTTTCTTCCTGATAAGCTGTATGCTCACCCCGGTAAATTCGTCCCCTGACAATATAGCTGAAACCACCGGGGAAGCGCCGCGGTGGCGGGGCAATAATGAAAAGTGAACGTTAACGCATTGAAAGCGGGGAATATCCAGCAGCACCTGCGTCAATATCTGCCCGAAGGCGCAAACGACGATGACATCCGGACGGTACTCAGCCAGCCGCGCCAGCGTCTCTTCAGTACGGAGGCTTTCCGGCTGCTCTACTTTAAGACCCATGTCAAGAGCCGCAACCTTTACCGCCGGAGGCATCAAAGCGCGCCCTCTCCCCGCCGGCCGGTCCGGCTGGGTATAGACGGCCGCAACATTATGTTTATTTAGAACCAGCTGTTCCAGTGATGGAACGGCAAACTCGGGAGAGCCCATAAAAATAATTCGCAAATCAAGACCTCCAGACCCCAAATTTTAACACTAATATTTTTTTTCAACAACCCTCCGTTTTAAGCCTGCAACCATAGAAAAAGCGCAAAAAACAGAGGTTTCAAGAGGTTTTATGAGGGATAGTTAACTGCCCCTGTCCCCAAAACAATTTGCCACGGGTAGGGCGTCGGTAGTATGCTAGGTCATGTTAATAAATCGTTGATTTATTGATGTACCTCACATAAACCGCTAGGGGCGGTTAATTCAGATATTGACTTTCCGGGGTGAATTTATGCCCATAAAAGAAAGGATCCAGTATCTGCTTTTTAAAAAGGCTTATTTGTGAAAACTATGGAAAATACCCGCGCCCGGTCACCGCAGGAAATATGGGAAACGGTCCTTGGAGAATTACAGGTCCAGGTCAGTAAACCCAATTTCCGCACCTGGTTCAGCAAAACATCCGGCTTATCATATAATGATAATCAGTTCGTTATCAGCGTACCCAATACCTTTGCCGCGGAATACCTGGAGAAAAACCAGCGCTCTCTGATAGAAAAGGCGCTTTCAGGGCTTACCTCGGCGCAGGTCAAAGCGGTCTTCCAGGTGAACGGCAAGACTTCCAGCCGCGATAATACGGAAAGCCGTGTCTCGCTGCCGGCGCTTCCTACCGTATATACCAGGCTGAACCCCGATTATACTTTCGATTCATTCGTAGAAGGCGGCGCCAACCGCCTGGCGCGGGCGGCAGCGCTTTCAGTCGCCCAGAACCCCGGCCGGAGTTACAACCCTCTTTTCATCTACAGCGGTTCCGGCCTCGGCAAGACGCACCTAATCCACGCCATCGGGCAGGACGCGGCAGCCCGGCACATTAATGTTATCTGCACCAGCGCCGAGCAGTTCACCAACGAATTCGTGACTGCAGTACGTGAAAGGTCTACCGAGGAGTTCCGTAACAAGTACCGCAGCCTCGGCATGCTGCTTGTCGACGATATCCACTTTATCGGCGGCAAGGAGCAGACGGAAGAAAGTTTCTTCCATACTTTCAACGAGCTGCATAACACCAACCGCCAGATAGTCATCACGAGCGACAGGCCGCCTCATACCATGCCCCTCCTCGAGGAACGCCTGCGCTCCCGTTTCGAATGGGGTCTTATCGTCGATATCCAGCCGCCTGACTATGAGACGCGTTTGGCTATTTTAAAATCCAAGGCCGCCCGCAAGGGCGTCGATATACCACCGGACACGATGGAAATGATCGCCGGAGAGGCGCACCCCAACATCAGGTCTCTGGAAGGCGCTTTAAACCGGGTGCTGGCCTATGCCAGGCTCCTGAGGGTTGCTCCCACGGCGGAAATTGCGTCCCGGGCGCTGGAAGACATCGCGCATAAAGAGCTGAAGCTCGCCGATGTAACCCCGTCTTCTATCGTCGAAGCGGTGGCTGGCTCGTTCCGGCTCTCACGGGAGGCGCTGTCCGGCCGGGAAAGAGATAAAGACACCGCCATGGCCCGCCGCCTGGCGATGTACCTTATCCGGCAGGAAACCAACTGCTCACTAGCTCAAATCGGGCAGGAACTCGGCAACCGCGATGCCGCCGCGGTAACCACCGCCTGCAAGAAAATCGCCGCCGATATCGAGACCAATCCCTTCCTGAAGCGGAAAATCACCGATATCCGGCTCCAGCTCCATCCGGACGCGCAAAATAAAAAAACAGCCAGGCCTGTCCAGGAATAACCCGCTTTTTATCTTTACTTTCCGGATGCTTTCTTGAATTATTTATTTTGCGATCTATTTTCTTTTACGGATGCTTTGTTGATTTATTGAGCATTTTTGTTTATTTTTTGTGGATATTTTTTAATTATCCTGAATCTGTTTTTTACAACTCAGGCGTAAAAACAAAAAGATATCAGTGTATTATTACTGGTGTTCCTGTTAAAAAACATACTATCATACATTGTTGTATAATTTAATCATTGTTATAAAGATATGTTTGATAAAGCGGTTCTCAGGATAAAGGCAGGCAACGGCGGAAACGGGTCGTTCAGTTTCCGCAGGGAGAAATATATCCCTTACGGCGGACCGGATGGCGGTAACGGCGGGAGAGGGGGCAATGTTATTCTCCGTGCGGATGAGAATATCGATAGTTTAAGGCGCTACCGGCAAAGAAAATTGCACAAGGCGGAAGAAGGCACAGCAGGAGGCAAAGCCAAGATGTTCGGTAAGTAAGGCAGCGACCTCATCATACCGGTGCCGCCGGGCACTATTGTGACGGTAGAAGAAGATGGGGAAAGGCTGCTAATCGCGGACCTGGAAAAAGTGGGTGATGAAACAATCATCGCAAGGGGAGGCAGAGGAGGGCTGGGGAATATAAATTACGTCTCATCTATTAACCAGGCGCCGCGCATCGCCCAGAGAGGGGAAGCCGGCGAGGAAAAAGAAGTCCAGCTGGAAATGAGGCTGATAGCGGACGCGGGCATCATCGGGTACCCGAATGCCGGTAAATCGACACTATTAACAGCGGCCTCGGCGGCCAGGCCTAAAATAGCCGGTTATCCTTTCACCACGCTCGAACCTGTACGCGGCGTAGTAGAAACCGGTGATGAAAATTTCGTGCTGGCGGAAATTCCGGGGCTGATTGAAGGCGCCAGCACAGGGCGCGGCCTCGGCCATGATTTCTTAAGGCACGCCATGCGTACCAAGATTCTCATCCACCTCATCAGCGGCGAAACCGAATCTCCGGTAAAAGACCTCATTACCTTGAATAACGAACTGGCGCTCTTCAACGTGATGCTGGAGAAGAAACCGCAAATCGTGGTCCTGAATAAGACGGACCTGCCGGAAGTAAAAGAAAAGTTAGGGGCATTTGAAGCGGAATTCAAGAGCGCCGGAATCAAGGCGCATTATATTTCCGCGAACACAGGCCGGGGAGTACCCGCGCTGATGAAAGAAACACTCGCTTTATTAAAGACAATCTCCGGCAGAGCGGAAGAAGAAAAGCCGGTAAAAATATTCCGGCCGAGGCCGCAGGAAGGCGGCCCGGGAGTAGAAAAAGAGGGGGACGAATACGTTATCCACGCGCCTGCGCTGGAGCGTATCTACGGGAATTCCTCGGTTTCAGCCAAAGAGCTGCGCTGGCAGATGAACTACCTCATCAAAAAAATGGGCATACACAAGATGCTGGAGAAGAAAGGCGTACAGCCGGGCGATAAAATCCGCTGCGGTGAACTGACCTGGGAGTGGTAGAGCGATGAAGACAGGCGTTCTCGGCGGAACGTTTGACCCTGTGCACGCGGGGCATATCAGCATAGCCGAGACAGCCGCAATAAGGCTCGGCCTGGATAAGGTGCTGTTGGTACCGGCCGGCCGGCCGATCACCAGGCCTGAACAGTCGGTAGCCCCGGCGGAGCACCGGCTGAAAATGCTGCGCATGGCAGTGAAAGGCAAACCGCGCCTGGCGGTATCCGACATCGAAATAAAGCGCCCCGGGCCGTCCTACACCATCGATACGCTACGGGAAATTCAAAAAAAGAACGGCTCTAAAGCGGAAATATACTTTATTTTGGGCTGGGACAGCCTGGAGCAGCTGCCGCAATGGCGGGAACCCGCAGAAATTATCAAGCTGTGCCTGCTGGCGGCGGTGCCGCGTCCGGGCTGCCGGAAACCCGATTTGAATGCTCTGGAACTAAAAATACCCGGCATCAGCGGAAGAGTGATATTTTTAAATGAGCCCAACATCGACATCAGCGCCACGGACATCAGGAAGAAAATAGCGGGCGGAGAGACAATAGAAAATCTTGTTCCCGGGCCTGTGGTTGACTATATAAAGAAACACAAGCTTTATGCAAAAGCAGGAGTTGAATCATGAAAGCAGTTGGAATCGTCGGCAGCCCGCGTAAGGGCGGGAACACGGAAATAATCACGGCGCACTGCCTGAAAGCGATAGCCGAGGAAGGGTTGGAAACGGAACTGGTGAGACTGGCGGGGCTTGACATAAAGGGATGCAGCGCCTGCGGGTACTGTCATAAAAACGAAGGCTGTTCCATTGAGGACGACTTTCAGGCGGTTTATGACAAGATGGCCTCCGCCGACGCTCTTGTCATCGGGACGCCGGTTTATTTCGGCTCGGCGACCGCGCTGATTAAAGCATTACTGGAAAGAGCCGGATTTATGTCTTTCCGAAAAAATCCCTTCGCGGGAAAAGTCGGCGGACCGATAGTGGTGGCGCGGCGCGCCGGACAAAACTTCACTTTCGCCGAGATGCTTTTCTGGTTTCATATCAAGGGGATGGTAAATCCCGGCTCCACTTACTGGAATGTCGCTATCGGTCGGGAAAAAGGGGAGGTGGAAAAGGACGAGGAGGGGATGAGGACGGCGTGGAACTTCGGCAAGAATGTCGCCAGGGTGGCGAAAAAATTAAAAGAATAAGGGAAAAGTTAAATATATTTCATATACAAGAGTTATTGACAATTATCCATATTATGTGGTAGATTACATCAAAGTGATGTGCATTGATACAAAATGAAGCAAAGTGATGCAATGCAAAGTAAATCACAATTATATGGACATTTGAACATGAGAGATAGAGGAACCTATTCATTTGAAAACAAACAAGGAACAACGAATTTAAAAGAGCAAATACAGGAACTGGATGCTTTGTCGACCTCTGTTCTGAATGAGTTATCGGATGCCAAAGGACTGGAAGATTTCCGGATTGAGTTTCTCGGGAAAAAAGGCAAGTTGACGGCGATCCTTCATAAGAGGGATGAAGCTATCAACCAGGTCACGCTGGCGCAGGAACTTTCGCGGAAAGGCCGCCTGGAATCCTGCGGCGGCTCCGCTAAGCTCAGCTATCTTATTTCCGTTTGCCCCACTTCTCTGGATATCGAGCATTATGCCCGCATCGTTTATCGGCTTTCCATTATGCGCCAGATGATTACGGCTGGTGACCGCATTTCCGCTATCGGCTACGAGGCCAGTCCCGATGTTGAGGAAAGTATGGCCAAAGCGGAAAGCCTGCTCTTCAAGCTCCGGCGCGGCCAGGGTGCCGGTGACCTGACCCATATCCGGCAGGTGCTGGACAAATACTTTGAAGAAGCTCCTGAATCCTCCGGCAAAGCGCCCGAACGTTTGCCCTATGTCCTTTCCGGCTTTACCGGTTTGGATGAATTCCTCGGCGGCTTGCAGCGTTCCGACCTTGTGATTGTCGCCGGGCGTCCCAGTATGGGTAAAACCAGTCTGGCTTTGAATATGGCCCGTAATGCCGCCGTCGAGCACCGTGCCTGCGTCGCTCTGTTCAGCCTGGAAATGGGGCGTGACTCGCTGGTCACTCGCCTTGTCTCCAGCGAATCGGGCGTCACTGCCCGTCGTATTCGCTTCGGGGAGCATAATACCGAAGAGGAAGAAAGAAAAGTCCTCGATGCTACCGGTGTACTATCGGAAGCTCCTATCTACATTGATGATACCCCGATGATTCGTATGGCGGAAATGCGTTCCAAGGCGCTCCGCCTGAACTATGAACGCGGGATTGATATGATTATTCTCGATTATCTCCAGTTGATGCAGGGGGAAAGTTCCGGCGGGCGCGGTGAAAACCGCGTGCAGGAAATCAGCTATGTCTCCCGTGCGCTTAAAGCGCTGGCGCGTGAAATTGATGCCCCGGTGCTGGCGGTCTCGCAGTTGAGCCGCGCTGTTGAGTGGCGCGCTTCCCACGAACCGCAGTTATCCGACCTCCGTGAAAGCGGCAGCATCGAGCAGGATGCCGACGTCGTCATGTTTATCTACCGCGATGAATATTATTACAAGAGTGAAGATGACTGGCTCAAAGAACATCCCGACCAGGCCTATCCCCGGGAAGAAGCAGACGTTATCATCGCCAAGCACCGTAACGGGCCTACCGGCCGTGTAAAACTGCGCTTTAAACACCACCTCGCCAAATTTGAAAACCTCGGCAGTGTGGAGCCTACTCTGCTATGAACAGGTTCCAGGGTTTTCCCGCCCGGGCGGAATATACCTCCGTTCCTAACTCTTTTTTCAGCAATCTGCTGCCGCAGATAGATGACATCGCTGAGCTTAAAACAACCCTTCATGTTATCGCGGCGCTTTACCGTAAAAAAGGTTATCCGCGTCTGGTTGGTTTGAACGAACTCCTTGGCGATGCCGCCTTGATGACCGGATTGAAAATTGCCGGGGAGAAACCGGAAGATACTCTTCGCCGTTCTTTAAAATTAGCGGTTGAACGCGGCACGCTGTTAAGCTTGCCGGTAGATAAAAGCGGTAATACGGATGAAATATTTTTATTAAACGACGAGTCGGGCCGTCAGGCGGCGGCGAAATTGGCCGGCGGTGAGCTAAAGACTGGTGGTTTAAAAGTAGGGCGTAAGCCTGATGCCCCGGCGGAAGCGATGCCGGATATTTTCACCCTGTATGAACAGAATATCGGGCTGCTCACCCCCATGATTGCCGATGAGCTTAAAGAGGCCGAAAAACTGTACCCGCCGGAATGGCTGCGGGACGCTATCAGGGAAGCAGCTTTACATAATAAGAGAAATATCAAGTATATCAGCAAGATTTTAGAAAACTGGTCGGTAGAAGGCCGGAGTGATGGAACATATCAGCGAGATATTCAAAAAACAGGGCCGGACAAGTACTTCAAGGGAAAGTACGGGCACATGGTCCAGCGCTGAAGACGAAAACGTGTCTGGCATGGATTGTCCCGTTTGTAAAGGTGCCCGCGTGGTTCATCCGCGTTTGGCGTCGGGACAGCCGGATTATAGCCGTGTCGTGCCGTGCCGGTGTGTGAAAAACGGGCAGGTAGAAGGACTGCAGTCCCGCCTCAAGCAGTACAGTAACTTGGGATCGCTTTCACGCTTTACCTTTGAGAATCTGATGACGGAAGGCCGGAGCAGCAGCAGGCGCAGCCAGGAAATCTTTGCGCGTGCATACCAGGCATCCCGCGAGTTCGCCGCCGCGCCGAAAGGCTGGCTGGTTATGGGCGGCCCCAGCGGTAGCGGCAAGACTCACCTCGCTGCGGCTATCGTGAACGATCGCATCCGGCAGGGGCAGCCCGCTTTTTATATTACTACTCCTGATCTCCTCGACCGCATTCGTGCCTCATTTAATCCCGAAAGCGAAGTGCCTTATGATGAATTTTTTGAGCAGGTCCGTAACGCTCCGCTGCTGGTGCTGGATGATTTAGGTGTGCATTCTGGTACGCCCTGGGCTAAAGAAAAGCTTGACCAGTTGCTGACATCGCGCTTTAACAATGAATTACCCACGGTTATCGTCACGAACACACCCCCGGAGCAAATGGACGACCGCCTGCGCACCCGTTTGACAGATTCGCGCCTTTCCCGGGTTTTTATTCTTGAAGAAGACTCCGCTTCCTCTGCCTATGCCTGGACGCCTGAGTTTGAGCTCCAGAAGAACATGACTTTTATCAACTATAAGCGGCGCAACGACCTGTCCGTCGAGCAGCAGGATAATATGGATGCCGCTTACAGACTTGCTTTTGATTTTGCAAAAAACCCTGAAGGCTGGCTGGTTTTCATGGGTGAAACCGGTTGCGGCAAGACCCATCTGGCGGCCGCTATCGTTAATTTCCGTTACGAAATAGGCAAACCCGCCATGTTCGTAGTAGTCCCGGATTTTCTCGATCACCTGCGCTCCGCTTTCAGTCCCGATAGCAAGGTCTCTTACGACCAGTTCTTTGAAAGCGTTAAAACCGCCCCGCTTTTGGTTTTGGATGATTTCGGAGAGCAGTCCACCAACCCCTGGGTCAAGGAAAAGCTGTTCCAGCTTATCAATTACCGCTATAACAGCCGCCTCCCCACCGTTATCACCACCCGCCTTTCGCTGGACGAAATTATGGCGGAAGTGGACGGTTCGATAAGTTCCCGCCTCGTCGACCGCAAAGTCAGCGTCACGTTCGGTATTATCGCGCCGGACTTCCGTACGGAAAGGAAACCTGCCCCCAAGAAATCATCCGCGCGCGGCAGAACCGGCCAGTACAAGTAATTAACCGCTATCACTGCAAGGGTGAAGACTGTGGCAATTGCACTATTGTCATTCCCGCGTAGGCGGGAATCCATGGCTGGATGAAGTGAATTAAAACATGATAAAAATCGTGAAAGCTGAAGAACATCATATCCCGGACATCTGCATTCTCTGGCTGGAATTTATGCGTTATTCTGAAAATATTGACCCCATTTTCACCCCGCGCGATGGCGCCTTGGAGGTCTTCGAAAAGAAATATCTCCGCCCGGTAATGAAAGATAATAACAGTCTTGTCCTCGTAGCGCTGGACGGGGAAAAAGTCGTTGGATATTCTTATTCATTGATTAATGATCCTTCAGATTTGGAAAAATTTAGGCAAGTCGGCGTTATTCACGATTTTTTCATCACTGCGGACTACCGCCGCCGGGGTATCGGCGAAAAAATATATAATGAGATCTTAAAGTGGTTCAAATCAAGAGACATCGACCGTATCGAGCTTCAGGTTATTGCAAAGAATGAAGCAGCTTGTTCTTTCTGGCGGAAACATGGATACGGTGACTTTGAACACACCTGGTACCGGCAGTTTTAGCCTAAGAGATAAAAGCAAAAGCACAAAACTCCTTGTCACTGCGAGACCATTGATGACGAAGTCGGAAAGTAAAAGCAATCTCATAAAGATAAGTATTGTCACTCCCTCGCAACCTGCCCCGTATGAGCAGAGCGAATCGGGGGCGGGAATCCATGGCTGGATAAAGTGAATTATACCATGATTAAAATATTAAAAGCTGAAGAATGTCATATCCCGGATATCTGTAAGCTGTGGCTGGAGTTCATCCGCTACCACGCTGATATCGACCCCTTTATCGCCCCTCCCGACAACGCTGCGGCAGGCTTTGAGAAAGAGTATCTCCGTCCTGCCATGCGCTCGGAAATGAGTCTGGTACTGGTTGCTCTGGATGGAGAAAAACCCGTCGGTTATTCATGCGCTGAAGAAAAAACAATACCTTATAATTCCCAGAAATACGGTTATATCGACCACGTGGCGGTAACCGCGGCATATCGCCATAGGGGCATCGGCGAAAAGATGTACGGAGAGATAATAACATGGTTCCGTTCCCGGAACATTAGCCGTATTCAGGTTCAGTTGATGGCTGAAAATCAGTTAGCTGATTCCTTCTGGAGGAAACACGGATTCAAGGATTATCAATACACGCTATTCAAACAGATTTAACTTTTAAACTCTACCATCCTCTCTTTTCCCTGTTCCCTTCTCTCTTCATTGCCGTCTGCCTCCCTTACGGCTTTAGCTGTCATATTATCCAGGTCATAACATTTGGGGCATAATCTGACTCAGTTCTTCAACAGTCCATTTTCCCGTCTTTTTATAAAGCTTCGCCGGTCCCTGCATTGGACGGGTATATACCCCGATGTTTCCGCCGTAAGTATTGAAGAATTGTCCCGTGATATTTTTGGCTTCATCTGTCGCGAGATAAATGATGATTGGCGTAATATAATCCGGGGATTCAGCCCCTGGCCTGGGGTCGGGGAAACCCTTGGTTACAGCGCTGGGGAAAATTGCGTTAACGGTTATCCCGTGTTCTTTGAGTTCTCCTGAAAGCTTGGCTGTAAACCCCACGATACCGGCTTTAGCGGTGGCATAAGCCACGCTGAAAAATGGTATGTTGGCAAAAGTAAATCCCGCATTAGAAGAAAAATTGATTATCCGCCCGCCGCTTTTTTGTTTTATCATTTCAATAACGGCGGCTTGGCTGCAGCTAAAACTTCCTTTTAAATTAACTCCTATTTCCGTATCCCACTCTTTTTCTGTCAATTCTACTATCGAACCTCGTCTGGAAAAACCCGCTGTATTCACCAGGATGTCGACCCGGCCGAAATTATTGACTGCGGTTTTAATTAAGTTGGCGCCGCCGGTCATGGTAGCTACGCTGTCATAGTTGGCCGCGGCTATACCACCAGCTTTCTGGATTTGCTTGACGACAGTATCTGCCGAATTACTCCCATCGGCTTCTTTACCTATGTCGTTGACCACAACCCTGGCTCCTTCAGCCGCCATATCTATGGCGATCGCCCCGCCTATACCGCCTCCTGCCCCGGTCACTACCGCAACTTTTCCCGTTAGTTTTTGAGTCAATTATTTTACCCCCTCTATTACTTCGAATTTAATATTATCCTGTTCGGGCAAAATCCCGCTATTTATAATATAGTATATGGAATTACCTATTAGGAAACCTCCGAATAAGTCATTGCGTCGTCCCGACGTATCGGGACGCGCCATCCCGATGCTCTCCTTTATTCCAAATCTGGAGGCGTGGCAATCGCTATCATGGCATCAAAATAGTCACATTTTCAAATATAGAGCTACGTGTTCAGAGCTTCCTTAGGTGTGTATCATACATATACCACGTTGCTAATACCTTGTCAAAACATTAAATCAGCCTGCTGTAACTTAAAACTTCACGGTTTGACCGGATGCCCGTCCGCATTTAATATGGTTGCGGAATGTTTGTATTCAACTTCTAAACTTTGAGCCGTCTTTCAATACCAGCGCTCCCGTCGGGCACGCTCTAACGCACGCCCCGCAATCCATGCACCTGTTTTTACCGACAGGCTCGTCTCCAAAGGTCGTTACCCTGCGCTCGAAACCCCTGTGTGCAAAGCCCAGGATGCCGCCATTATCATGTTTCCGGCAGACCCACACGCAGCGCCCGCAGAGGACGCATTTATTAGGGTTATAGGTGAAAAGGGGATTGCTTTCGTCGACGGGCAGTCCCCTTGTTAGGGGGCGTAAGCGCTTCGGCTTCAGAGGGCAGCCCAGCGCTTTAGCTATCTTTTGCAGCTCGCAGTTGCCGTTCGCGTTACACTGAGCGCAGTCCAGGGCGTGCGATGCCATCAATAACTCGAACCCGGCGCGCGCCAACTCCACCGCCTTTTCCCCCCGCGTGTTAACCGTCATCCCCTCTGCAACCGGCTCGGTGCAGGCTGTAACGGGATTTTTCCTCCCCTCTATTTCCACCCAGCAAAGGCGGCAGGCTGCCTCCGGCTCTTCTTTGTCCCGCATGGCGCAAAGGTTGGGGATATAAATGCCGTTATCCAGCGCCGCCCACAGCAGCTTTTGCCCCGCCGGAGCAGTTATCTTTTTCCCGTTGATCGTCAGTGTAACGTTTTTCATTTATTCAAACCTGATTCAACCATTCCGGTGAAAACCGGAATCCAGTTATCCTGATTAATCTGGATACCGGCTTGAGTCGGTATGTTTATGGATTGATATTTTATTTTTCTTATTTTTAGTCTATACCTTTGATTTTTAACTCTTGATTTATAATTATCTCGCATGGTTAGTCCCCCTTGTATGTTAGAAAAGTAATAGAATTAAGAACAGGGAGACAGACCGATTTCCCCTTGGTGGTAAACGCCGTTGACAAGCGTGGTCGTCTCCCGGACTCTCCCGCTCACCCTGAACCTGTGATAGGGTATCTTTTAATTTTTATTAGCTCTCCCGCCGGAGTGTTTCGCGCAGTTGGGTTTACCCGCCGAAGCCCTTGTCCGCCGAAACTTCAGTATAGGAGGATTGGCGTAGGCGGGTGTTTAACCTTGAGGTTTCAATTTGTTTAGAGCTTAGAACTTAGTACTTAACCCTATACTCTATACCCTGTACTCTATACCCTATACCCTCTACTCTATACTCTCCTAATATTGATTTTACGTTTACGAGCTATACCCGTTTATTTACATTTTTTTTATGGGGTTACAGGTAAAATTAGGATAATTAACAATGAGGGATTATTAGTGGGTTCTGGTAAGGTCAAAAGGAAATGGAGATTATTCTGCCTCCTCGTGGCAGCCTGTATCGTGCTGCCGCTGGTTGGCGTTGGTGTTGTCACTGCTGCGGAAACCTTCTGGACGCAAACCTCCCGGGCGGACTTTGAATTTGGCACTCTGTCGCATCTCGATGCTTCCGGTAACCCCGGCAGTGTAAAACTCGGTACCGCCGGTGTTAATTATCTTTACGCCTTCCGGGGTAATAACCAGAAAACGTTCTGGAGATACAATATACTTTCTAACGACTGGACATCCCTGGCTGATGCGCCGGATAAGGTAAAATGGGGCGGCTCTTTAGCTCATGATGGTGGTAACTTTATCTATGCCTTCCGCGGTTATGGTTCCGCTGATTTCTGGAGATACAGCATTTCCGCTAATATCTGGACGGTGATAACGGCTGCTCCCGCTGCGGTCAGAGAAGGCGGCGCTCTGACTTACAATAACGGCTTTATTTACGCTTTGCGCGGTTACGATACTCGTGATTTTTGGAGGTATGATCCCTCCGCGAACACATGGTTGTCCCTCGCAGGAACCGGTAGTAACGTCTGCACCGGCGGCGCATTGACCGGCGATGGCGGCAATCATATCTATGCCTTTTATGGTCGCGAAACCAAAACCTTTGCCCGCTATGATATCACCGCTAACACCTGGACGGCAATGGCGGATGCCCCGGCGGCGGTGAAAGCCGGCGGCTCTTTAACCTATGATGACAACAGGTATATTTATGCCCTTTGCGGTGGTCTGACGCCTTATTTCTGGCAGTACGATACCTTTAACGATACCTGGTCGTCTAAAGCCTACCTTCCCGCTTCTGCGGACTGGGGCGGCGCGATGGCCTTTGTTTCCGGGGGCAATATTTTCGCGCTTCCCGGCTCCTGTTCTCAGCATTTCTGGTGCTATGCTGTTGCCGGTGATGCCTGGGAATGGTGTACCGGTACGCCTGCCGTGGTATGGGATGGCGGTGCTCTGGTCAGGGGAAAAGCGACGTACTATAAATCTGGCAATATGATATCCGCGTCGTATAACACAGGCACTAATGCCGATTTCGGGACTATTTCCTGGACCGCCGTAACTCCTCCGGGCACATCGGTCAAATTTCAGATTGCCGCTAATACTGATAATGCGGCCTGGCTATTTACAGGCCCGGACGGCACTGCGGGCACTTATTACACGTCCGGTGCCGCTGTCTGGTCCGGTCTTGACGGTAGCCGGTATGTAAAATATAAAGCCTTCCTGGGCACTTCTAATATCGGTATCACGCCTGTATTACATGATGTCACGATAACTTACACCAGGAAGATTACCTTACCTGATGTTACTACTGATGAGGCCTCATCTGTCGATGAAACCGTCGCTGTATTAAGCGGCGCTGTAGTTGATGACGGCGGCGAGTCCTGCCAGTACCGCTTTCAATACGGGACGGTTGCCGGTAACTACACGCAGGAAACTGCGTGGACTGGTAGTGTTATGACCGGGGAGACTTTCAGCGTTGAAATAACTGGTCTCGGCAAAGGCGCCAAGTATTATTACCGGGCTCAGCTTAAGAATAGCGTGGGTATTTCCGGCAGCCCGGAAACTTCTTTATTGACTAAGCCTGCTCCGCCTGTATCCGGTACATTCATTGCCAAAGCGGTCAACACGACGCAAATCTACCTTGGCTGGATAAAAGGTGAAGGCGCAAAAAGGACGATGGTGCGTCGGAAAATGGGCGGCTATCCTGTTGATATTAATGACGGAGTGCAGGTTTATTTCGATACTGGCAGCAGCTTTACAGATACCGGGCTGGACCCGGATTCAGATTATTACTATCGTGCCTGGTCTGAAGTTACTGGCAGCCAGCAGTGGTCGAGCGGCAGCCAGTCGGCGTCTACTACCACTACGTTACCGATTGCTGTGGGTGGTGTGGTTTTTAAAGTCGATAAAGTACTGTTGCTGGTTCCCTGGCTTGCGGTGGTGGCGCTTTTACTGACCGGTGGCGGTATGGCTGTCAGACGCATATTCAAGGTAAAAGCCTGACCTTCAGGATTGAAGGCGTCAGGTCTGTAACCCTTGGGCTTTTGCTTTTCTCTCGCCGAAGATTTTCCTGCCCAGTCTGACGATGTTGGCGCCTTCTTCCACGGCGATAAGATAAGAATCCGTCATTCCCATTGAAAGGTATTTCATTTCCACGTTAGGCAGGTTGCGCTGTTTTAGATTTTCGAAGAGCCTTTTCGTTTCCCGGAAATACAGCCTGGAATCTTCAGGTCGGCTGACCGGCGGACCCATTGTCATCATGCCGCAAACGCGGATACTCTGAAGGTTTGAAATGCTTGAAATGAGAGCCTCGGCGTTTTCCGGTAATACCCCTGATTTCTGGGCTTCCCGGCCGCTGTTTATCTCGATGAGCACCGGCATTATCTTCCCTGCTTCGGCGCTCTTTTTATCTATTTCACGCGCGATGATAAAAGAATCCACCGTCTCTATCATATCGAAGATGGCGGTGGCTTTCTTTACTTTATTCTGTTGTAAATGCCCGATGAAATGCCATTCAACCCGGTTGCCGATTACCTTGTAAAGCCTTTCTGCTTCCTGTATGTAGTTCTCACCGATGATTTTTATCCCGGCTGTGATGGCTTCCATGATTTCCTGCGGTTCTCTTGCCTTCACGGCCGCTACCAGCCTGACGTTTTGGGGCACTTCGTCAAGCAGTTGTTTTACGTTTTGATTAATTATATGGTATCTCCTCTTGTGCTTGTTGCGCTGCTTGTTGTATGGCCTGGATTTCCGCTTGTCTTTGAGCGTCGTTATACGCCGAGTACTGGTTCATGTAATCCTGCAGGGCTTTTTGTAGAGTATCGTAATACTCCTGCTGGGCTTTTTGTGCTGCCTCTTGCTGCTGCTGCATTAGCTGGAGTTGCTGTTCGTAATATTTTTCTTTCTGGGATTTCCCGCCTATGCCCAGCATATCACAGGATGATACCATGGGTATGGCCAATAAAAGAACTGCGATTATTGCTGCCCGCCATATTTTCATAACCACCTCCTGTCAAGTTACTCTGATTATATAACATTCTACACCAGTTGGAATAGCTTCTACAAAATAAAACGTTTGACCGCTGAAAAAGATATGAAAAATTGACCACAGGCGGTTTTCAGAGCATAGAAAGACGGATTATTTGCTTATCGGAAAATGTGGTTGTACGAGTATTAAAAATACGTTAAAAAGAAATCGTGAATATTGGTTTGCAGGCAAAGGGCAGTTTTTAATTTTTTACTTCGGCCTTTTCGCATTCGTCCTGGATGGCCATTGACATGGAACGTATTCTTGCGGCATCGGTGAACTTCCTCTGCGCCGCGAGTTCTTCCTGCGCCATGATTCTGATCATCCGGATATCGGCCAGGACTTTTTGTATTTCCTCGCTTGACTGGCGGATTAATTCCTCTGTTTCTCGCTGGGTGGCCAGGCGTGTGCGGAGGACAAGCTGCTGAGCTTCGCTGCGGGCGCGGGTGGCGGTTTCTTTTTGATATTTTTGGGCGTCATTTCTCATTTTTCGGGCTTGTTCCAGTTCCCGCTGCGCGTTAAGTTTTATCTGGTGCACGGCTGATGCTGCGTCTCTCAAACTGCTCAGCTCATCCCTGCTTATTCCGTTGTTAGCAGAGGCTTGCGGGCGGTTCTTCATCATCTGGGCAACACTGCTTGGACAGGAAGCCGGCCGCGGCACAGGTTTGGAAATCTGTGCTTTATGCCCGTTATTCTTGGGAGAAAGTTCTTTTTTCATCATATTAATTCATTCCTGGTGTTCCGTTTTTCGGATGTCGTTGTAAATAACCCGGATTGACGGAATGTAGTTTCTTCTATATTAGATACTATATCCCCGCATCGTTAGGGATAGATAGCAGTGATACCCATTGTGCATAGGTGCTGGCACCCAACTTTAAAAAAAGGTTATAAAAAACCATTGACCAAATGGAATAAATAGGTTACACTGTTGGTATGTCCTGTGCTTCATTAGCTATCACGAAAAGGGGTTTACACGTTGCCTTTGGCCGCCGGTATCATCGGTCGGCGAACGCCGTTGGACAGCTAATGATCTTCT
The DNA here is from genome assembly GCA_041300405.1 of Dehalococcoidia bacterium. GTDB lineage: Bacteria > Chloroflexota > Dehalococcoidia > Dehalococcoidales > RBG-16-60-22 > Fen-1077. The sequence continues at coordinate 768,936 of JBGLNK010000001.1, forward strand.
TTAACTAACCTGCTGTTTTTCTCTATTATTTTTTTCATTTTCCGTGAATAACACGTATATATACGCTAACGGGATTGGTTTTCAGGGTTCTAAAAGCCTTTCTCAAATCCATGTAGCATGCGGATGGAGGTAGAGATGACAGCCACCGGGTTCAAAAACATACAGGAGCAACTGCAAAAAGAATATCAGCGTTTAGTTGGTGAACTGTCGCAGGTACATACCAGCGCCTCGAGTTCCGAAGAACGCCGGGAGGGTAGCCCTTTCGGTAAGCGTGAAGAAGAAGCCACGGAAACGCTGGAACTGGAAAAACGTCTGACTATTGAAAACAGCCTCCGCCATGAAATGGCTGCGGTTGAACATGCTCTGCAAAAATTTGAAAAGGGCACTTACGGTTTGTGTGATAATTGCGGTCAGCAGATACCCCCGGAAAGGTTGGAAGCTTTGCCTTCGGCAAGCCTGTGTATGAATTGCAAAGCTTTACTGTCGAAGAATGGAAAAAGCAAACCGTCTGGAGCTTAACCGCAAGGACCTTGCCTTCGCCGTTATTGCGCTGCTGGTCATCATCGCCGACCAGTTGAGCAAATTATGGATCAGCGGGACTTTACAGCCCGGTGAAACCCTCTTTGATATTGGTTTTTTCCGGATTGTCTACGTTCTCAATTCCGGCGCGGCTTTCGGTATGTTCAAAAACGCTACTACTCTTCTTATCATCGTGGATTTCATCGGTATCGCCGCCATTCTTTACCTCGTCTTCGGGCTGCGCCGCCAGTGGCCGTTCATTGATAAAATGCTGGTGCGCGTTAGCATCGCCCTGCTGTTGGGCGGTACTATCGGCAATCTTATTGACCGCATCCGCGTTGGTGAGGTCACGGATTTTATCGATTTTAAGATTTGGCCCGTCTGGAACGTCGCCGATGCCTCGGTGACCGTCGGTGTTATCCTCCTCGCTTACTGCTTTATCTTTCTGGCAGGGCGTGAGCAGGCTAAATAATGAGCAGGCAATATAGTCTGGTTGCCGGTGCATCGGGCGTCCGCCTGGATAAATTCCTTGGCGATAAATGCCCCGGGCTTTCCCGTACCCACGCCCAGAAAATTATCGCTGAAGGGCTTGTTGCCGTTAATGGGAAAGCCTCCAGGGGCAGCCTCAAGCTGAAAGTCGGCGATAAAATCGATTTCTCTATCCCCCCTGAACCCCCCACCCGTCTCACCCCGGAAACTATACCTCTTAATATCGTTTTTGAAGACGATGACCTGATGGTCGTTGATAAGCCGCCCGGCCTGACGGTTCACCCTGCGCCGGGACACGCGGAGCACACCCTTGCCAATGCTGTAGCCGGTTACCTGCCGGAACTGGCGGAAGATGACGAGGATGATTTAAGGCCGGGCATCGTGCACCGGCTGGATAAAGATACCTCCGGCTTGATCATCGTGGCTAAAAACCGCTTGGCGCAGGCCAATCTCGCCGACCAGTTTAAATCCCGCGTAGTCTCCAAGCATTATATTACCCTGGTGAAAGGTATTTTGAAACCTGAAATAGGCATTATCGATGCTAATATCGGCCGCGACCCGCGTCACCGCCAGCGCATGGCCGTTGTGGAAAGAGGCCGTCCGGCGCGCACTGAATACCATGTTATTAAATACGTTGGCAATAATACGCTGCTGGATATTAAGCCGGAGACCGGCCGCACCCATCAAATCAGGGTGCACCTGGCCGCTATCGGCTTTCCCGTTGTCGGCGATATTACCTACGGCGAGCCTTCCTCCCGCGTAGCCCGCCAGTTCCTCCATGCCGCTAAAATAAAATTCAAACTTCCCTCCACTGGCGAATACGTGGAATTCCAGTCCCCCCTCCCCCCCGATTTAGAACAGGCGCTGAAAGACATTAGCTAAAAAGCAGCATTGATTCATTTAGCTTTTTAGTTACCTGCGTTCGTTTTTTTCTATCATCTCTCATTCGCGCATTGTCGCCAGCCGGGTACGTGGACAGTAATTCCTTTCGCCCTTTAGCAAAGGGGGAATACAAGGGGGATTTTGTGTAGCAGCAATTTGCATCTCTTTTCCAAACATGGCACAATACATTTTAGATACACCGTTTCATTTATAAATTTGCTTTCGGGAGATTATTATGCAGTATCGTAATTTCGGCAAACTGGATTGGAAAGTTTCGGCGCTCGGCTTTGGCTGTATGCGCCTGCCCGTAATCAACAACGACCAGGCCAAAATCGATGTTAAATCCATTAAAGGGTCGGATGAAACTTGGACCATGTCCCAGAACTGGCGCGTCCCGTTGCAAAGGTCATCACTAACGACATCGGCGCCGCATTCCTCGATAAGCCGGAGTATCTGCGGATTATCCATGACGCTGCCTGTAATCAAAATCCTGGGGTTATTATTGTTTTCTGCTTGATAACCTGCTGTCTCTTCCAATAACCGCGTAGAAAAGCCGTTAAAAATATCCACCGGCAGCGATGCGTTAGCCCGAATGATGGTACGAATATCAATAGCGGAAAAGACACGGCCTTTTTCACAATTACTTTGATAAAGCGCCTTAAGTAATACCCTGCCTGTATTTGACTTCTTAACCGCTTCAGCCAACGCGAAATCCGTAATTTCAACATCAAAAACAGATTCAATTGTTTTAATCATCTGATGCAGATTCTCCCGGAAATATACCGCCGCCTCTGCGTTATTAACGCGGGGTAAATCCAGCAGGTAATTAAAAGCGCCGCCGATGTTATAACGCCAGACGTCATGCATCCGCCGCATGGAGTCGCAGGAGTTAACGATAACCAGCCCGCTTAAAAATTTATATTTCCCGTCCAGCGCTTCACCGAGGCAGGTGCGGACATAGGGACAAAAATTGCGGTCGATGTATCCGTCCGAACGGGTTATCGCTCTCCCCGGCTCCGGGATGATGCGGTAAGTATGAAGACCGGCGGCGTGAAATATCTCCAGCGGGGTATAGCTGCAAAACCACCCGATGACCGGTTTGCCGTTTGAAGACGCCGTCCCTGACGTCGTCTGTGACGACATCATTTTCAAATATTTTTCTAACAGAATACCCATCTCGGTTAAAGCGGGAAAAAGAGCATCGGCCAAAGAAATATCTCCGTGTAATTACTTTATATATTAAAATTAACATGGTTCCAGACACGGCGTCAATTGAATTACTTTCCTAAAACACCACTGTTTTGTTATACTTGATTTATCCTGAAACTTTTTTTCTTAATAAATCAATAGAAAGGCCACACACAGACCATGAACCTTAAAACGATGCTGGATAAATCTGTGAAAAACTACGGCGCGAAAACAGCCATAGGCATGGGCGAACGCCGCGTATCTTATTCACAACTGGACGAGGAATCCAACCGCTTTGCGCACGCCCTCATCAAGATGGGCGTAAAAAAAGGCGACCGCGTGGCCATGATCCAGGCCAGCAATCCTGAATTCGTAACGGTATTCTTCGGGATAATGAAGGCCGGCGGCATCGCTGTGCCGCTCGATGCCCGTTATACAGGGGGGGAACTGTTCAGCCTTTTCAACGATTGTACACCTGTAGCGCTGGTGGCTGAAAATCCGCCCCTTAATTCCCTGCTGCCCGACATCCGCCGCTTCAGTTCCGTCAAGCACGTGATAACATTCGACCCGGCCTGCGGCAGCGAGTTTTTAATCTACCGGAAACTCATCGAGGAAAATCCGCCATCGCCGGTAAAAGTAAAAATCGAACCGGACGATATCGCCATTATTTCCTACACCGGCGGGCCGACGCAAAAGCCGCACGGCGTCGCTCTTTCTCACCGCAGTATTTATTTAGAGGCAATGAACTCCGCGGACTTTCTGCGGCAGACGGAAAAGGACGTTGTCGTCCAGTTTGCGCTGCCGATGTACCACCAGTTCGGCTTGACGGCGGTGCTGATAGCTTCAATCTTAAAAGGCAGCACCGTGGCGGTAGTGCCGGGAACGGGACGTTCCGTGCAGAGCTTCATGGAGGCCGTGGAGCGGGAAAAGGGTACGATATACGCGGCTGTACCGTACATATACTCGCTGATGATAAACGTGGCCAAGCGAGAGGGCATCAAACTTGACCTGAGTTCGCTCCGGCTATGCCTGAGCGGAGGCGCCCCGCTCGAGCCTGTAGTGGTCAGCCTTTTCAAAAAACATTACGGCATGAATATCCTCGATGTCTACGGCCAGACCGAGACCGTCTGCCATATTACTTGCTGTCCCCTCGATAAAAGCGCGCCCACAGGCTCATCGGGGAAGGCACTGCCCTGCTGGGAGATAAAAATCTTCGATGAAACCGATAAAGAGACGCCGTACGGCGTGGAAGGCGAGGTCGTTACACGAGGGCCGGTAATGTCCGGGTTTTACAATAAGCCGGAAGCTACCGCTAAAATCATGCGCAACGGCTGGCTGCATACGGGAGACCTTGGCAAAATGGATAAAGACGGCTTTCTTTTTATCACCGGGCGGAAGCGCCGGATGCTCATTCTGAAGGGACAGAATATCTTTCCCGCCGATATCGAGGAAGTGCTGGCGGCGCATCCCAGGATTGCCGAGGTAAAAGTCCTGGGGACAATGGACATCGTGCGGGGAGAAACAGTTAAAGCGCTGGTGCGTTTGAAGCCGGGCGAGGCCGCCACCGAGCAGGAGATACGTCATTATTGCCAGGGACGAATGGCCGATTACAAACAGCCGCGTGAGGTGCAATTCGTGGAAGTTATGCCCGAGGCGATACCGCTCTGGAAGCGCATGGAAAACAGCGAAGCCGCGGAGCTTATACTAGAAGGATAAGGCTGGTGTTCCAGAGCACGATAACCGCGTAACCGGCTACCGCTACCCACGTGGCAATTATGCCCAACCTGGGATAACGGCGGTGAACGTCCCAGAGAATGAAAGCGCAAAGCAGCGCACCGGCGACTTTCAGTACCATAAAACCGAATTCCCCGATAAGCGGTTCAAGGAACGGATTGAGCTCCCGCGCCGCCCCGCTTCCCACCAGAAATTCCGTCAGTACACCATCCAACGTGACCAGTGCGACCAGTGCGCCTAAAAGATAGTATATCCTGTGATTGCCCGTCTTTGCTTTCATTATTAAAAACATAGCATAACAACTGGTGAGATAGCGTAAAGAAAGCGTTAAGTTACGATAAAGAATTCGTATAGTTTTATACCTGATTTTATACTTATCTTAACTTAAATTCAACCTAATTAACCAGATTTTACCATCCCATTCCGGCGAAAGCCAGAATCCAGTCTGTTCCATGGGACAGGGATACCGACCCGTATTGAGTTTGGGTGCTTTCGTCAGTGTGGTTTTATAGTTAGAAATCGTAATACACGCTCTTTCAGCTCCACTCAGCGGCACCGGCCCAGACGCGCGCCAGTTCTGCATCCAAAAGTTTATTTTCTGCCTTTTTAAAATCCGGGTCGTCCTGAAAAAGTCTTACCGCCTCATTCCGCGCCAGTTCCAGTAAAGCAATATCCGAGATTTTAGCCATGCGCAGGTCCGGCAGGCCGCTCTGCCGCGTGCCGAAGAATTCGCCGGGGCCGCGCATTTTAAGGTCTTCCTCGGCCAGCTTGAAGCCGTCCTGGGTGTTTTCTATTATGTCAAGCCGCTGCCGCCCCACTTCTGAGGGATTTTCCGCCAGCAGCATGCAGTAGCTTTGCTCTTTACCCCGCCCCACCCGGCCGCGGAACTGGTGCAGCTGGGAAAGACCGAAACGGTCGGCGCTTTCAATGAACATCACCGTGGCATTGGAAATATCGATGCCGACCTCGATGACCGGCGTGGAAACGAGGATATCCAATTCACCGGAGCGGAAACTTTCCATGACGGCGTCTTTCTCTTTAGAGGCCAGCCGCCCGTGCAGCAGGCCGAGCTTCAAATCAGGAAAAATGTCACGGGAAAGGCGTTCGTACTCAGCCACCGCGGCCTGCGCCATAATGGCGTCCGATTCCTCGATGAGCGGGCAGAGAACAAAAACCTGTCTTCCTGCGGCTACCTGCTTCCGCACAAAGGCATAGGCGCTCTCCCGCTGGTCGGGGCGGAGCCACTTTGTCTTGATGGTTTGCCTGCCCGGGGGCAGTTCGTTAATCACCGAAAGGTCAAGGTCGCCGTAAAGCGTCAGCGCCAGCGTGCGCGGTATGGGGGTAGCCGTCATCACCAGCATGTGGGGATTGGAGCCTTTTTCCCTCAACGCCGACCTCTGTTCAACGCCGAAGCGGTGCTGTTCATCCACCACCACGAGGCCCAGTTTATTAAAATCCACGCTCTTCTGTACCAGCGCATGCGTGCCGATGACAATATCGATTTCACCCGCCGCAATCTGTTTCTGTAAAGCGCGTTTACCGGCCTGCTTCACATCGCCGATAAGCAGGGCAATTTTCAGAGGATGTTCGCTTATACCATAATAACTCCTGGTCAGTCCGCTTTCATCTACTTCTTCCCGGCCTATCCCGGCTAATAGACCGGAGATAGTAGCAAGGTGCTGCTCCGCCAGGATTTCCGTAGGCGCCATGAAAGCCGATTGAAAACCGTTAGCCGCCGCCAGCAATAGCGCCGCCGCGGCGATGACCGTCTTGCCGCTGCCCACCTCCCCCTGGAGCAGGCGGCACATCGGCAAAGAACGTGCAAGGTCCGCTTTTATTTCCGCCAGGACTTTATCCTGGGCAATGGTCAACTTAAAAGGTAGTGAACCGAGAAACTTACTCAAGATTGTTTTTTCTACTTCGAACGGGCTGCCCGGGCGGCTCTCCTGCCAGTCGCGTTTTTTGCGCATTACGCCTAGCTGGAGCAGGAAAAGCTCATCGAAGGCGAGGCGCACCCTGGCCCGGTCTTTAAGCGCCTCATCATCCGGGTAATGCGCCTGCCTGATGGCATCGGGTAATTCTAAAAACTGCAAACGCTGACGCAGGGCGGCAGGGAGAAAATCACTGATGCGCCCGGCCCAGAGGTCGATAAAATCCTTCATCAGCCGTCTTACCTGCCGGGGACGCAGTCCCTGTGTAAGCGAATAAACCGGCACCAGGCGCGCGGTATGGACGAGGTCCTGGCCTTCCATCATTTCCCAATCGGGTGAGACGAACATCAACCGCCCGTGATAAGCGCTGACTTTACCGCTGAGGATAATCTTGCTGTTGGTAATCAGGGTTTTGGCAAGATACGGCTGATTGAACCAGACCGCGCGTATATTGCCCGTTTCATCGCCGACGATAGCTTCGGCGCTGCGCCGTCCGCCGGGGCGCGTTTCCTGCGCCTGCCAGACATTAGCGATAATCGTCTGTTCTTCACCTTCGGCCAGTTGGGAGATGGACTTTAATTTGCTGTAATCAAGGTGGCGGTGGGGGAAAAAGTATAACAGGTCGCGCAATGTTTTCACGCCCATTTTAGTGAATTTGGCAGCAAGATTGTCTTTGATGCCTTTAACTGCCGTGATTGACATATCGAGGTCTGATGAGGGAGCCGTCACCATGGATTTCTTGATTTTAACAGCAGGTTTTTTTACAGCCGGGGGTTCTTTAATTTTTTCCGGCGCGGCGGAAGTCTTTTTCTTTTCCATCCCGTCCATGAAAGCAAGGGCTTCCTGCGACCAATTCCGGCGCTGTTCGATGGTTAAAGCGGCATAGCCGGACTTGAATAAACCGCGGAAACGCCGCAGCAGCGCCGGGCTGGTTATTGACGCAGCCGCCTGTTCCGACCACTGGCACAGGAATTTATCCAGCCCGCCGATGACAGCGGAATCGGTATAGCCGCGCTGCTTTTCAAACTCCAGGATTTTGCGTAAAGATTCGGCGTTCATAAAAATTCTATCCTGTGATTGTTTTTGGAATCCGACTATATTTTCTTAGTAAGGCCAGCCTCTTTTAAAGTATAGCGTATAAATTCCTGGGTCTGTCCAATATCCCCTACGGGCTCTCCGTAATGCCAGTCCAATGCTTGTTTTATCAGGTTGGTCCATCGTTGGTCCGAATTAGCTATTATCCACTCCGCAGACTGCAATTTCGATACCACAGTACCATGTCTCAAGGTGTACAATGCCCGGCACATTGTAAGCACGACGTATGGCTGGTATTCGTCACTTCTAAAGAGTGCGGCATTGGTACTCCAAGGCATCCAATTTTGGCCAAGTAAAGTCAGCACCGCTTCCCTCAATTGTTCCGGCTGCACAGGGTCGATAATAATCTGCAAAGGCGCACCGGTTATCACCACACCCCTTGTGTAAAGAATATAACGATTTATCACCCAATCGGATTCCGGGCAAGCCACTAAAAACTCGTTCTTATTAACCAGAGGACAAGCCGGGCCGGTCGGGCTGTACACCCTCACTGCGTCCATTGGTATATAAGCCCCTTCCAGTCTTGTCAACCAACGGCACTCGCTACTATTCAGCTGTAAATGCATTTTCTCCAGTTCTGAAATCAAGCTCTCCGGCAGCTTGTCTTTGGTGACAACAAGAAAATCTATGTCACTTCTATTAGGATCAAAATCACCGCCGGCAAGAGAGCCATAAAGGTACAGTCCCATGAAATAATCACCAAGGATAGTCCGCACCTTCTCCAAAAATATCTGAATAACAGAATTGATTTCATTATATGGCGTAGGTGAATCAATATTATCTTTATTCAATCGAGACCTCTTAAATAACTATAAAGGCACTTAAGCAACGTATATTTTTTAAGTGGACTACCATGAGATTTTTCGCCAAATATCCGAGCTGTTTATTAACGAACAATGATATCAGGCCTTGACGGTGTTGAACGTACATTCAGGCGGCAGGCATAGTATTATTTTCTACTTTCAAGGTTTAGCACCGGTTAAATTTATATAAATAATAATAGCATAAATTATATTGATGAAAAGGGTCAGTATGCCATCATGGCTACGATAAGTATCGGCCAGCTACCGGCTAGCCCGTAGATTAGATAGGAAGCGCCCAGTATCGCTATGCTGAGCAGGTAGATTTTCTTTACGCCAGTCCTGTCGATAATCCCCCCGCCCAGAAGCCCCAGGATAGCGGCAGCCCCCATTCCTAAACTGTTGACAATACCCAATTGTGTGCCGGTAGCCCCCAGCGCCATGGTATATACAGCCATGTAAGGAAGGACGAGCCTGTACAGAAACATCGATACGTTTGAACGTAATACTGAAACCTTCCAATCATTATCTTGTTTAATGAAAAACCCAAACCCTTTTTTAATAGAATTAACCAAGACTTCATTTACCTCTTTTCGTATAATGCATATTAACTTGATTATATTGCAGCGGCTACTACATTATCAAAAATAGCGTTTAACACCTCTACCTCTGGAAATGGATAAGTTTTAGTAGTGCAATTGTTATAAATAAGGATTAAGTGAAAATAAATAAACAGGCAGCCGTCATAACTGCCTGTTTCAAATTGTTGGAAACTTGATGAGTTTTATTTTCTTACGGTTTTACGGCTGGAAGGGTGGAGGGTCCATTACCTGCTCCTGGTTAACAGCACCCTCTCCATTTTCTCCCCGCACCTTGTCGCCGCCGGCAAAAACCGGTGCAGCTACTGTAAGAGAGAACGCGAGAACCACCAATAAAGCTAACAATACCTTTTTCATTTTTCCCCTTTATCTTTTTTATTTTAATCGCTCCGGTATAGATATGTTGGCTAAAGCTTGGCCAGTTCAGATTGGAAAGCATCAAGGTGATTCAGGGAACCGCGCAACAGATTGCTATAAACGTTCCTGATATCTTTATGCGTGGTAGTTGATATCCCTTTTTCAAGATCCTGGATGTCGGTTTCCTCTATAAATATACCCGCTTTAAGTGCTTCCTCCAGAGAAATACTTCCATCTGCCGTCAATTTGACGTAAAGGGCCTGTATATCTGTATTAATAAATTCTCCCATTCCTTTACCTGCTGCAGGATCAGAAATTCCATATCTGTCGAGCAGTGTCTTTATGGCATCCATGTGCTTCTGCTCACTCGCCGCGATGTTATTGAAGATACGTGACTCATATTCATCATACAGGTATATGTAAACATCCCTTGCCAGCTTTTCTTCTTCACGCATGTAAGTCAGCCAGGAAATTTCCTCATCGCTTAAAGGAGTAATCTGTGCATCACCAACACGGGAGTTTACTTTACCAGTACCATCGTTTGTGCCATTGCCGGCAGCCACGGCTGAGATACCTGCGGTAAGCATTAGAACCATGATACTAAGAGTTGCCAGAATGATCCATAATATTCTTTTTCTCATTGTTTTCCTCCTTTCATTTTCAGAACTTTTTTACTGCCAATCTATTGTTTATTTCTGACCATGACTATTGCCGTTAGCTCCATTAGGGGTACTAAATCCGCTGCCGTCAGGAATACCATCTCCGGAATTCAGCGCGGTTCCCATAGGCCCGAATGCGCTTTGAAAACTCTCAGTTATTGAACTGGTTGTTATTCCCCTCTGTTGTTCCTGAACTCGATTCTGAACCGGAGCATCCGCAGTACAATTATTACTAATCTGTAACTGATTGCGAACCTGGGCTAATGTTCCGCTCTGATTTGCAGTTGTCTGCTGTATCATTTGTTGAACTGCCGGTCCAAGACCAAGTTGTTTATCATTCGCGATAATTCCTTGATTCATGGCTCTAAACCTTTCGTATTGGAGCAGAGCCTCGTCAACAACATTGTCCTCTGTCTGCCCAACCATGTTTTGAATTCGATTGCACTCATTCTGCATCAGTTTGAGATTCAGGTTAAGAGCCGCTTCAGGATTTTGAAACGCAAGTATCGCTAGCGCTTCTTCCTGGCAGTCTGCCGCTCTTTCGCGTATCAGTTGCCGTATTTGCTTGGAGTCTTCACTAACAGCATCACCCTGTTGATTCGCATACTGACGTTGATACATATAAGAAATATGTTCGGACATCATTGTTGTTACCTGCTCGGTAGTATCGACTCCCTTTACCATGGCCTTTTTCATGGTTTTTGTAGCGATAGCCAGGCAATTTTGGTATTCATTTGACGCCTGCTCCATAGCCTGGACTTCGTTTTGTTCTGCCATAGCTTCCACTTCTGCCAGTCGTTCTTCAGCATAACGGAGCGCTTTCTGTACCTTATTTTCGGTTTTGAACGTAAACATCAGTGAGATCTGCTTGCCCCATTTATCGGCAAAGTAAAATGGGCTGTCAGGAGTGGTTCCCGGATCTGGTAACGACTCTGCTTCTGCGGCAAAAACACCGGTCGGGATAGCAAAAACCATCACCAGTGCAAGTACCAGCATTAATAACCCTGATTTTTTCACCTTTCCTCCTTTGTTTGTTAAATATTCTTGTTTCACCAATGTTTAACGAGGAATATATTTTATTGTTACACAATTCTTCAAAGGAAAATGGTAAAGAAGGAATATGAAAGGGGAATAAACGTGAAATCTTTACTAAAGTAATATGTAACTGTAATACTAGTATTGTCGATAATGTCCGACTGGAAGCCTAAAAGAGAAGTACTAAATTTGTTAATCTTTTTCGCATGCTTCTAACTGCCTGCGGCTCCGGATTTTTTTCCATCTGAAGGCGTTTGTCCTTCGCCTGTTCCACCGGGACCTGAACCTTCACCTGTGCCTTTGCCTGGACTATCTTCGCTGCCCTGTGGTGGTTCGGGTGTGGCAGTAGGATCAATCCCATCCCCACTACCGGGGCCGGGACCGCTGCCGGAACCTTCCGGGCCGCCATTTCCTGTACTATCTCCGGTACTTTGGCTAACAGGTATTTCACTGCCTGTATTCCCGTTATTTCCCTGACCCGCAGGATTAGACTGGCCGTCTGGCCCGGTTGCAGAGCCGCCGCTATTATCTGAAGATTGCGTATTAGATCCCTGGGCGGAATCACCCTGGTGTTGGTATCTGTTGCGGGCTTGTGTTTCAAATTGTAGTGTCATCTGTCGGCTTACTTCGATATTCTTACGGTATTCTTGGGGAACATGCTGGTAAATACTGTTAAGCATTTCGAGATAAACATCGAGCGCTTGTAAGCTTAATTGCTCAATCTCGCTGCTGTTATTGTTTGCGGTCTGAGCACTTTGGAGAATTTGTTCTCCTAACTGGTTGAATTGCTGGTATTGAAGTAGTACATCTTGCATTGTCTGATATTGATTGCTGTCGGCTTGAACACCGGCTCGCTGCAACCTGTTCTGCATAATTCCAAGGTTAATCTGAGCCGCTTGCAGTATGTCATGTTGTGCCAGCATCTTTAATAATTCCAACTGCTCATTGACGGCTATGCCGTTAGCTTCTTTGATTGGCATTGAAAATGCAGGGTTAGTATCTATAATATCATCACAAAATATCATTTGTTTATGCACTTGCTCCATGGCTCTATCAAGCAAGCCGAGTAAAACCGAAGTATCTGATGTTTTTAAAATCTGCCGCCTCGCAGCATCCAGGTTGCCCCGATATCCTTCCAAAGCTAAGTCCGATTTATTCTCATCCCTTGTAGCAATTTCATTAATCTCTATAATACGGGTGTTTGCGAATTTCATATTCAGGTCTACTTTAGCGGAATTGCTACCGGCTATCAGTAGTCTGGCATCTTCAGTGCCTGTTTTTACCGGGTATAACATGTCTCCGGGTAGACTATCCTGAGAGGCGTAAACGGTCCCTCCGGCCATCATTGATACAAAAATAATAATTACCACTACTAAAACGGCAACTCTTGCCCAGGCCAATTGCGGAGGCATTCCAAAACTAAATCTATCTGTAATGGATTTAAATTTCGACTGGCTGGTAGTCTGTATTTGCTGTAATAACCGGCTTCTGATAGCTTGCTTATAATGGTCATCCAGATTTATTGCAGGCGGTTTCTCTATATTCAAAGCAAGTTTGAGTAAAGGTTCGAGATCATTACGCTTGGAAGGATAACGTTCCAGACATTCAGACAGCGTGGCCTTGCCTGCTTTTATATCTTTGATACAGATATTTAGTATGTTTTCGATTTTTTCCATTTTATTCGCCTGCTCTGCCCAGGATTTCACGCATCTTTTTTAACGCCCTGTGGATAATTACTCTTATATTTCCCTCGGTCTTGTTTAAAACTGAGGCAATCTCACTATATTCAAAACCTTCTATAAAACTCATCAGTATTACCTGCTGTTGATCTTCAGGCAGCTTGAGTATTGCCCTCCTGATTTGTTGTTGTGTAAAATGTTCTTCAGCCAATATTTCCGGACTTTTTTCATGGTTTTCAAATATTATTTCGTCGTTAAGATAGGCATTATCTTTTTTAGTTCTATAATAATCGATTATACGATTATGACTTATTGTAAAAAGCCACCCCAGGAAAGGCGTTTTTGTCCTTTTGTATTTAGGTAATGCTTTCCACGCTTTAATAAAGACCTCCTGTGTCAAATCCCGTGCATCTTCAGTGTTACTTGTCCTGTAGTAAATATGGCGATAAATCCGGTCAGCATATATATCATAAAGATGCCCGAATGCCTCGGTATCACCACCTGCAGCGCTTTTTACAATAGATTCTATTTCAAGATTCAAGTTAGAATCGCTATTATTGGTATTGAACAATTACTTCCCGTACCCTGTTTAACGAATTACTTATTAAAATGTTACACTTAATGACTTATCAAATACAATAAAATCTATAAATCATCACTAATATTAAATACCATTCTATTATAAAAAAGAGGGGGCTGATTGCCCCCTCTCGCTGTTGTTTTCCCGTATTGCCGCTCTGGCAATGACCTTTTACTTCTTGTCTTTCTTGGTTTTGTCCGCTTCTTCAGGTTTGCTCAGAACTTCATCTATGAGGCCGTATTCTACCGCCTGTTGCGGATTCAGGTAGAAATCCCTGTCCGTATCATGCGTAATTTTATCCAGTGACTGGCCGGTATGCTTCATAAGGATATCTTTAAGGGTATCCTGCTGACGCATGATTTCTTTTGCCGCGATGACGATATCTGATGCCTGTCCGCGCGCACCGCCCATGGCCTGGTGCATATGGATGGTAGCGTGCGGTAAAGCAAAGCGCTTACCCTTTGCGCCGGCGCAAAGCAGTACGGTGGCCATGCTGGCTGCCATACCTACGCAGATGGTTGAAACCTTCGGACGGATAAGCTGCATTGTATCGTAGATTGCCAGACCCGCGGTAATGACGCCGCCGGGACTCTGGATATACATGTTGATGTCCCTTTCCGGGTCTTCTCTCTCCAGGTAAAGAAGCTGGGCGATTAAAACGTTAGCAACAGTGTCGTTAATTTCGGTAAACAGCATCAGGATTCGCTCTTTCAAGAGCATCGAATATATGTCCGAGACTCTTTCTCCCCTCGGTCCGCTCTCAACGACGTACGGCATGACATTCATTGGATTAATATTCATTTTCCCTCCTCTTTAGCCTCTTTTTCGGCTTTTGCTATTCCAGCAAGGTGTTCGATAGTTTTCCTTGCCATCAGTGATTGTTTGATAGACTGGCGTGTCTGGGGATTATCGAAAAGTTTGCGCATTTCTGCTTTCTTGGTTTCGTCTACACCCATCACCATGTTATCGAGCCTAGTATCGATATCTGACTCGGTCACTTCTATTTTATCTTCCTCTGCCACTTTACCCAGTAACAGAGATGCCATCACGTTTTTCACGGCTACCGGGCGCAATTCTTCCTGTAACTGTTCGGGAGTCCTATTGATGCTGTGCAGATATTCGTCCATGCCCTTGCCTGACATCTGTAACTGACGTGCCTGTTCGTTGATAATACGGTTGATTTCCATGTCTACCAGCACCGGAGGATATTCTATTTTTGCCTTTTCCATGGCGGCGGTAATTACTTTTTCTTCAAATTCCATCCTGGCCTGGTCGTCGGCGCGCTGTTGCAGGTTTTTAGCCGCTTCTTCCCGCAGCGCGGCGACTGTCTTTATATCGGTAGATACCGTGCTGGCAAATTCATCGTTCAGCTCAGGCATCTTTTCTTCTTTTATCTCGTGGAGCTTGACCTTGAATTTTCCGGTTTTACCGGCCACTTCCTTGTTTGGATAATCTTCAGGGAATGTAAGGTCGAATTCTCTTTCTTCGTCCTTGTTCATGCCGATAATTTTATCCGCGAATCCGGGCGCAGGTGTGATTGTTTCACTTATGACCTGGTACTGCGCGGCAGCCTTTTTTACGTAAGGTCTTTCGTCCACCATGCCGCTGATATCGATAGTTGCAAGGTCTTTAAGCGCCAGCGGTCTATCAACAGGTTCCCAAGTGGCATTCTGGTGGCGTAACTGCTCTATTACAGCGTCGATGTTTTCATCTTTTATGTCAACTTTTTCCGGAGTCATGCGGATAGTTTTACATTCGCCCAGGTCTACGGTCGGCAACAGCGGCACGACAGCCTTAAATGCCAGCGGATCCGCTTTGGTTATCTCTACGCTTGGTTGCGCGTACATTTCTATGGATTGTTCCTTACAGGCTTGTTCCAGTGCTTCGGGAACAATGTGCTCAATTGCCTCTTCAAGCATTCGCCCTCTTCCCAGGTATTTCTCGACGACTGCGCGCCTATGGCGGCGCCGTTTATGCCAACGCTCCCGGCCTGTATTTTATTAGCCATCCTGATACCTCTGGGAACATCTTTCGTCCAGATATAAGCAGCTAATCCAAAGTTAGTATCATTGGCAAGACCAATCACCTCATCATCAGATGAAAATTTTAAGAAACATGCCACCGGTCCGAAGATTTCCTCTCTGGCTATTTTCATATTCTGGGTTACATCAGTAAAAACAGTTGGCATAACATAATAGCCCTTGTCCAGTGGCGGTTTAGTAGGTCTCTTGCCTCCCAGAACCAGCTTAGCCCCCTCTTTAATTCCGGATTTGATATAACCTTCTACCTTATCTCTATGCCCGGCGCTAATCACCGGCCCCATAGATGTTTTTTCATCAGTCGGGTCACCAGTCACTATCTTTTTGGCACCGGCGACGAATTTATCTACAAATTTATTGTAAAGAGATTCGTGGATGTAGTATCTACCGATGGAAGTACATGTCATGCCACTATTACCGAAAGAAAGAAACATCGAGTTCGCAACGGCTGCATCGATATCGGCGTCTTCCAGGACGATACACGGATTTTTACCCCCTAGTTCCAGGCCTACATGTTTTACCGTGGCGCCGGCAAGAGACAGTATCCTTTTACCGGTTTCAGTGCCTCCGGTTAAAGACAGCATATCGACGCCGGGATGAGAGGCAAGCGCTTCACCGACAGACCCACCCGGACCAGTGATCACATTTACCGTACCCGGCGGCAGATCCATTTTCTCCAATACCTCAGCCAGTTTAAGAACCGTTAAAGAACTAAAGCTGGGAGCTTTGATGACACAAGTATTACCGGTAGCCAGCGCAGCCGATAGTTTTTTGGCGGAACTGATAAGAGAACCGTTCCAGGATACAAAAAGGGCACATACGCCTCGAGGCTCGCGTTGAAGATAGGATAGTTTATCCGCGCTGGCGGGTATTACCTGTCCCATGAAAGACCGGCTAACCTGGGCAGCATACCTGAATGTTTGAGCCATTACTATCGAGTCCCTAGGCGCCGTTTTTAAAGGCGCACCACGGGTAAGCGAGTCAATTTCAGCCAACTCGCTGGTATGCTCTGTGATGGCATCGGCAATCCTGAATAAAATATCCGAGCGTTCTGCCTGGTTTTTTTTAGACCAGACAGGAAAAGCTTTCCGGGCGGCGGCTACGGCTATTTCAACATCTGTTTTATCTCCGAGGGGTATTTGGGCTATCTCTTCTCCGGTAGCGGGATTGTATACAGGAAAGGTTTTCCCGGATTTCGCCTCGACCCATTTACCGCCAATCCACATCTTGTGATTCTTCATTGCGTTCACCTCTTTATTGTTCTATTTGTTATAATACATTTAATACAAACGCTAACAGAATATCAAATATCTCAATCAATGTCAAAGTTCTATTAAGAACTACGAATTTTAATAAATAAGGAAAATGTATTATTATAGAATACATCAACCGGAGATAAGCGGAGATAATAGTGGCCAGTGAAAAATGGTTGGATGCCGTTAGAAAAGACTTTCCTGCGCTGAAAGTACAGCGTAACGGCAAGCCGCCGATATATTTCGATAATGCCTGCACTACTTTCGTTCCCGTGCCGGTTATCAAGACTATCAACGACTATTATGAAAAGCATCCCGCCTGCGGCGGAGGGAGAAGCCGTTACTGGTTCACCGGGGAACTTGCCGACCGGATCGAAGGGAACCCTGAAAAAGGCATCAAGGGCTCACGCCGGAAAATTAAAGACTTCATCAACGCCCGGTCGGAAAAAGAAATCGTCTTTACCCTGAACGCCAGCCACGCCATCAACACAGTAGCGCTGGGATTCAAATTCGAACCGGGAGACACGGTGCTGCTGACAGACAAGGAACATAACTCGAACCTTGTTCCGTGGTTGAGACTCATGGAAAAAGGACTCATCAGAGTTGAGTATGTGCCGTCCCTGCCGGACGGAACCTTCGACCTTGAAGCATACAAGCAAAAACTGGCCGGCAAGAGCGTCAGGCTGGTAAGCATGGCTTTTACGTCCAACCTGACCGGCTACACGCTGCCGGCGAAGGAAATCGTCGGTTTGGCACATCGACACGGCGCCGCAGTATTGCTCGACGGGGCGCAAACGCTGCCCCACCAGGCCGTGGATGTGCAGGAACTGGACACGGACTTCCTGGCGTTTTCATTGCATAAAATGTGCGGGCCGAGGGGGGTGGGGGTTCTTTACGGGAAACAGGAACTGCTGGGCCGGAAGCCGGGTGATAAAAGCGCAAATATCAACTCTATCGAGCCAGCGGTCACCGGGGGCGGCACAGTGAGAGATACAACCTGCAGCGGCTATAATCTGCTGGAACCGCCGGAGCAGTTCGAAGCAGGGAGTCAGAACTACCCTGGGCTGGTAGCGGCGGGAACGGCAGTCGAGTATCTGCAGAAGGTCGGCCTTGAAAAAATCCACGCTCATTGCACGGCTTTAAATAAATTCCTGACCGGGGAACTGATGAAGAATTACGGAGATACAGGCTGGTTCCGCATACTCGGCCCGGCCGACGCCGGACAGAGGGGCGGGATACTAACCTTCGTGGTAAAACGCCCGAACGCAGTGGGCATCGCAGAGGAGCTTGACGCAAAAGCGAACATCATGATCAGGGACGGCGCGCTGTGCGTCCACGCTTACCTGAATGATATCTTCGGGCAAGGATGGACGCAGCCCAGTCTGCCGTCAGAACACCGGATGGTTTACCGCGTTTCCCTGTATTTTTATAATACGCTTGACGAGTGCCGGATTTTCCTGGATACTATACAGGGTATTTTTAAAGAACGGAGTTACATTTAGGTAAAATCTGAATAGGAAGCTCTCGCCTCCCGACTGCGCTAAAAGCGTCACCCTCACCCCCGTATCAAGTACGGGGCAGGCTCTAACCCTCTCCCCTCAAGGGAGAGGGAAATATGGAAAGGGCGGCATCGCGTGGGGCAACGCAATGACTTGTTCAAATGTTTCCTAGCTAATCGTTCAGGACCGACAGGACGATACATATTATGGACGAACTCATTATAAAATATTACCGCCACCTGCTCAGAACCGGCTTTGCAAATGCCGGTTTGATAGAAAATCCTTCAATCTACCTGGACTCGATAGGAGAAAAAATCCGTATCTGCGGAAGTTCTACGACCAATTTCATACACATCTATATCAATGTTATCGAAGGAAAAATCCCAGAAGCCAAATATCTCTGCACCTGCGACCCTACCTCTAATGTCGTCGTGGAGATATTGTGCTCGTTACTGCCGGGCAAAACCACAGCGGAAGCCGAAGCCCTTAATGAAGAATCTTTCTACAATGTACTGAACAGCCGGGGGGAGGAATACCTGAAAAAAATAAAGGGCATACTGGAACTCCTTAACAGGGGGTTGGCGCGTTATAAATCCGGGGCTGCATAGCGTGATTATCTTTGACAAACAAACAGGCCGCATGATATTTTAATTAAAGCTATTTGTTTGCACTAATTTAATTAAGACATTCATTATAAACAAAGGAGGGAACATGGCAATTAGAGTCACCCTGACAATTAACGGAGTCAAGAAAGAAGTTACTCCCAAACCCGGCCAGGTTCTTATCGACCTGTTACGCGAAGACCTTAATCTCACCGGAACCAAGCAGTCCTGCGACCGGAAAGGCCAATGCGGAGCATGTACCGTTATCGTCGACGGGAAAGCGGTGCGTTCCTGCCTGAAGAAAGTCGCCGACCTCGAAGGCGCCGATATCATCACAGTAGAAGGGCTCGGCACGCCGGACAACCCCCATCTCATCCAGGAAGCTTTTGTCCTCTCGGGCGCCATACAATGCGGTTACTGCACGCCCGGGATGATAATGGCCACCAAGGCGCTGCTGGATGCAAACCCGAATCCCGATACCGCGGCTATCAAAAAAGCCCTGGCACGCAACCTGTGCCGCTGCACCGGTTATGTAAAAATATTCGATGCGGTCAAACTGGCGGGCCAGTTCTTGCGCAAGGAAACCACGCCGGAAAAAGTGCGCGCCAAAATCGATAAGAAAAAGATGATAGGCGAATCACATCCGCGGCCTTCCGCCATGCTTAAAGCCTGCGGGCTGGCGCAGTTCGGCGGGGACATCAAGATGGAAAATATGCTGGAAATTGCGGCGGTGCACAGCACCGAGTTCCATGCCAAAATTAAAGCCATGGATACAACCGCAGCCAAGAAGATGCCGGGCGTTTTCGGTGTGATGACGGCGGAAGATATTAAAGGCACGAACCGCCTGCGCGTCATCAAACCCGACCAGCCGATACTTTGCGAAGATACGGTCAGAACTTACGGCGACCCGATAGCAATCGTGGCTGCTGAGACGAGAGAGCAGGCCAGGGCGGCCGCCGCCGCTGTGAAAGTAACCTATGAGAAATTGCCGGTCATGCTGACACCGGAAGAGTCACTGGCCGAGGGCTCTTACCAGATACATAAGGAGACACCAAACTTATGCTACCAGCAGCCGCAAATAAAGGGCGACGCCGCTAAAGCGTATAAAACGGCGTCTGCTGTTATTGAAGGCGACTTCTCCACGCAGATGAACCACCAGGCCCCGCTGGAGCCGGAGGCGTGCGTATCTTACCTCGACGGCGATGAACTGGTGGTAATCGGGCGGAGCGTCATGATACACGCCCACGCGGGAATAATCAAGGAAGCCGTTGGAGCAGAAAAAATCCGCTATAAAGAACCTTATTCCGGCGGGCAGTTCGGCATTAAAGCATCGATTTCTTCCGAGGGAATCGCCGCCGCCGCCGCCATGCATTTCAAACGCCCCATCCGTTATATTCCCACGCTGGCGGAATCGATGCTCATCACTTCAAAACGGCACCCATTCACTATGAAAACGAAGCTGGCCACCGATGCTAAAGGCAACCTGGCTGCCTATTCGAATGAGTTTACCCTTAACAAAGGAGCGTATTTCCTGCTGGGGCCGGTAATGCCCACACGCGCGCTGCTCATGTTAAGCGGCTCCTACAATATACCGAACGTTTACGCAATGGCAAAACTGGCTTATACCAATAACGCCAGCGGCGGCGCTGCCCGTGGAGCCGGGCCGCCGCAGGTAATGTTCGCCCTGGAATCACTGATGGACATGATGGCCGAAAAGCTGGGCATCGACCCGCTTGAGTTCCGCAAGATGAACTCAATGAAAGCCGGGCAGACTATTTCTACCGGCATCGCCGTCGAGCAGTGGCCTTTCCCGGAACTCTGCGACGCTATTAAACCGCATTACGAACGGGCTAAAAAGGATACCGCGGCATTTAACAAAAAGGGCGGCAAGATAAAGCACGGCGTCGGCATCGCCTGCCATTCCTTCGGTATCGCTGAATATGGCGATGAGGCCGCGAATGCCGTAGAAATCAACCCGGACGATACGGTTACGATATATGCCGCTATCGCCGACCCCGGTGAAGGCAACGATTCCATGTTAACCCAGTTAGCCGCTCATGTCCTCGGACTGCCACTGGAAAAAATCCGCCTGTATACCCGCGATACCGATAAGACTGTTGCGTCCGGCCCCTCCGCAGGCAGCCGCCAGACCTACATGGGCGGCGGCGCCCTGGTCAACGGACTCGAAAAAATGGCTAAAGCCATGAAAGAAGCCGGTTCCAAGACCTACGCCGGCCTGAAGAAAGCCGGCAAGCCCATCCGCTACGAAGGCTCCAAGAAAGTTGCGGTTGGTAAGCTGGATCCCAAGACGGGACAAGGTTCCTCTTTTGATTCACAGGTGCACAACATCCAGATGGCCGAAATCGAGGTCAACACAGAAACCGGAGAAACCAGAGTGCTGAAAATGACCACGGCTGTAGACTGCGGCCCGATTATTCATCCGCAGAACCTGGAAGGCCAGCTGGAAGGCGGCATGGACCAGGGTATCGGCTATGCGCTGAGGGAAGAATACATTTTGGGTAAAACAAAAGACTGGATGACGTTTAAATTCCCCACCATTGAAAACTCCTTCGAGGTTGAGTTCATCAAGCGTGAAACTCCGCGTATTCGCGGTACGCTGGGCTCCACCGGCATCGGCGAAATGACCATGGTATCTACCGCGCCGGCAATTACCAATGCCATCTATAACGCCTGCGGGGCCAGGATATATGACCTGCCTGCCACCCCGGCCAAGGTCAAAGCAGCCATAAAGAAATAAACAAAGTAAATAATAAAGCGGCAAGCCCCCTCTTCTTAGGGGCTTGCCGCTTATGGTATCATCAGTACGTAGAAATTTTTCTCAAGAAATCACCATGAACGAAAACGAATACATAGCAGGAATTGCCCGCCAGCAGCTAGATAAAGGCCTGCCTGTTGTGCTTGTTTCGATTATGAGCCTGCAAGGTTCGACTCCCCGGCATTCCGGCACAAAAATGCTCGCAGCAGCAGACGGGAAAAGTTACGGGACTATCGGAGGCAGCCTTATCGAGGCTGCGGCTGTTGCCGAGTCGAAAAAGGTTATCGACGGCGGGCAATCGAAAATAATAGAGTGCGCTGTCGCTGGAAGGCGATTATACGCCGGGTACGCTGGGGCGTGTCAGGACGCGTATCGAGGCTTTTATCGAGATGTTGAGGCAGCATGATGTTCGAACAATTTAAAGCGGCTGTTACCGGGCCTGAGGTAAAAGCGAAGGTTTTAAGGCATCCTTTGGCTTACGAGGTTATGGCCGCGCTGGGCAAACGCTATTACACGCGCCGCGGTAAAAGCGCCCAGGGTATTTGGCTGGACGCTATCTCCCGTCAGATGAAAGCCGCCCTGGAACGGAAGGGATTGGTAGTGTGGGGCAACGCTTTCTTCCCCTTCGAACTGCTCTATGGATTGGGAGTGACCCCCGTGCACCCGGAATCTATTGTCGCTACCGCGGCCGTTATCGGCCTGAGCCGCGGCGCTATCGCCTGCGCTGAATCCGGCGGATATTCGTCCGACATTTGTTCTTTCTACCGCTGCGCCATCGGGCTGGATGCAGAAGGGCTGTTGCCTGCGCCGGACGTCGTCGTTTCTTCCTCTCACTTGTGTGACGGCGCAGTAAAGTCATTTTATAACATCAGCCGGAAATACGGCTGCGCCCATTGCCTCCTGGATGTTCCTTACCATCACACGGAAAAGTCCCGTAAATATGTAGCCGGGCAATTGAGAGAACTGGCGCAGATTATCGCAGAAAAACAGGGGAAGCCGTTTGACGAAGCAAAGCTGGCGGAAGCGTTATGGCTTTCCAACGAAGCCAGGGGATACCAGTTGAAAGTTAATGAACTGCGTAAGAAAAGACCTTGCCCTCTATCGGCGGAAGACGCCACCAGCTATGTCTCGGACATGCAGTTTTTCAGTCCGGGCAGTCCGGAAGGAGTGACGTTCTTCAAGACGCTTTATGAAGAAGTAAAAACCAGGGTGGAAAGCGGCCGGGGAAAAGAGGCAGAGCGTTTCCGCCTGCTCTGGCTGCACTATGTCCGGCCTTATTACCCGAACGATATTATTTCATACCTGGAAACGCTGGGTGCGTCGGTATGCTTTAACGAGGCCAACTTTGTCTACTGGAAGGCGCTCGACCCTGATAATCCTTTCGAGAGCCTTGCGGATAAAGTTTTATCCATCCCCAACAGCGGCCCTCTTGAACGCCGGGCTGATTTGGCTTTAAAACTGGCGGAAGAGTATAAAGTAGACGGCGTTATCCACTTTTCGCACTGGGGCTGCCGCCAGAGCTGCGGCGGTGAACATGTTATCCGGGACCTGATGAAAAAGAAAGGTATACCCATGCTGATACTTGACGGCGACGGCATTGACAGCCGCAGCTATTCAAAGGAGCAGACGAAACTCAGACTGGAGGCATTCCTGGAGATGCTGGAGGCAAGACGATGATTACAGCCGGTGTTGATATCGGTTCGCTGACGGCAAAAGCTGTTATTTTAAAAGACGGGGCGATAGCCGGTTACGCGGTCATGCCCGGCGGTTCGGATATTACCGCGGCGGCAGGACGTGTCCTGGGGCAAGCCCTGGAAAAAGCCGGTTTACAGCAGGGCGATATCGCGGCACTGGTGGCGACGGGCTACGGCCGCGCTAAAGTACCCCTGGCCGGAAAAACCGTCACGGAAATCACCTGCGACGCTTACGGCACGCATTACCTCTGCCCGGAAGCCGGCATGATGATAGATATCGGCGGCCAGGACAGCAAGATAATCTCTGTTGACTCTATGGGCAGGGTCGTTGATTTTGCCATGAATGATAAATGCGCCGCCGGTACGGGGCGCTTTCTGGAAGTCATGGCGCACGCACTGGAGATAAAACTCGACCAGCTTGGTCCTGTGTCGTTAAAGCATAAGAAAACAGTCATTATCAGCAGCATGTGCACTGTCTTTGCGGAGTCGGAGGTGGTCTCGCTGATAGCTGAAGGTTATGCCCGCGAGGATATTTTGAATGGTTTGCACCAGGCTATTGCCGGGCGTATTGCCGCCATGACGCAGGGGCAGCACCTGGAAAAAGTAATCATGGCCGGCGGCGGCGTGGCTAAGAATATCGGCGTGGTTAAAGCGCTGGAAGACAGGCTCAAGGCTAAAGTAAGGGTTCCGCCGGAGCCGCAAATCGTCGCGGCGCTGGGAGCGGCCATTTTCGCCCGGGAAATAGCAGGGAAGGAAAATCATAAATCCTAAGCACTAAATCCTGAACAATATTAAATGTAAAATTTTTTAAACATTAGCGATTTGTAAATTTGAATTTGTTTAGAGTTTAGATATTAGGAAACCGCTGAATTGATATAATCTTTTCAACAGATAGTTACACTCTGGATTTCATTCCCGGAGGGTAATCGTATTAAAGAGGCGAATAATGAACACCTACATCGAAAGGGTTAGACAGTTCGACAAAAATACACTCGTTCATTTGTTTAAAAGAGCAGGTGAAGAAGACGCCGACCCTAGTCCAGACTTCTTTAAAGACGAAAAGAATATTTTATTAGTCTCTCACACCGAAGAAAAATTGAGCGGGTTCCTCTGGGCCTACGTCCTTCAGAGCCCAGACAGCCCCTATCCTAAAATGTTTCTCTATTCTATCGACGTATTTGGCGAATTCAGGCGTCGAGGTGTAGCCAGTCGGCTCATCCGGGAATTACAGAACATCGCTCGGACATATAAATGTCGTGAAATGTTCGTTCCCACAAGAAAAAGTAACCAGGCCGCGATGGGTTTGTATCTAAAGACCCAGGGCAAAGTTGAAAACGACGATGATGTCTTTTTTATATACGATATAGATATTTGAATTTTCCCACCCCTTTCTCTACCATATGGTATAATCATATCAAATACTTTTATGGAGATTTGAAAGCTGGAAAGTTTAGAACTAGCCCGAAGGGCTGTAGATGCAGCCGGTGACCGGCAGGCCGTGAATATAGTGCTGCTGGATGTTAGCGGTCTGTGCAGCTTTGCGGATTACTTCGTAATCTGCTCCGGCGAAAGCCAGCGGCAGCTCGGCGCTATTTATGACGAAGTCGAAAAAAGTCTGAAGAATGAAGGCATTCAGCCTTACCGCCAGGAAGGCAGTTCCGATTCCGGCTGGCTGCTGCTGGATTATGGCAGCGTTATCGTGCACATCTTCGGCGCGGAAGAACGCGAGTTTTATGACCTCGACGGGTTCTGGCGCGAAGCCAAGACCGTGGTAAACATCCAGTAAATTTACTGACCTGCCACACCTGGATTCCAGCCCCTGATTATCTATAGGGAATACTCGTGGGAATGACGTTTCCCTACCCGAATATTTCTTTCTTCGTGAAATACAGCGCTATCTCTATTTCCCCGTTTTCCGGCGAGTCCGAAGCATGCGTAGAGTTACGCTGCATGTCCAGCCCGTAGTCTTTTCTTATCGTTCCCGGCGCGGCTTTAGCGGGGTCGGTGGCGCCCATGATTTTGCGGATACGCGCTATTGCATCTTCTCCTTCGAATACGGCAGCTACGATGGGTGTAGAAGTGATGTATGCCAGTAAACCATCAAAAAAAGGTTTCCCCTTGTGAACGGCGTAATGCCGTCCGGCCAGTGTTTTATCCATGTGCAGCATTTTAAGCGCTATCAGTTTCAGTCCTTCCGCCTGGAGCCGGCTCAAAATAGCTCCGGCAAGCTGCCTTTCCATGGCATCGGGTTTAACCAGGACCAGTGACCTTTCCATTCATATTCTCCTGATATTGTATTTTTTAGTTATTTCTGGAAGAGGGCACTCAAGTCATCGATGCCGACCTTTTCCAATGTCTCGACGACAAGGTCGGCCTGCTTGAGTTTTTCTCCCGGGTGGCTGTTGGTGACCGCGACGCATTTCATCCCGGCGCTTTTGGCCCCGGCTACCCCGGCGATGGCGTCTTCAAAGACGACGCAATTATTTGGTTTTATGCCGATCTTTTTTGCTGCCAGCAGGTATATCTGCGGGCTTGGTTTGCCCTCCGCCACCTCATTGCCGTAGGCGACGGCCTGAAAGCATTGTTTAATCCCCAGCGACCGTGTGATAACCTCGATGTTCTCCGGTGTCGCCGAGGAAGCTATCGCCTGTTTGAAATCGCGCATATACAGCGATTTAATGAGCTCTACAGCCCCCGGCAGCGGGCGGATATGACCGATAACCCTGCGGCGGAAATTCGCCTGCTTGGCATTATTAATCGAGGTTTGTTCTTCCGAAGATACATCATCTCCGAGGGCGTCTTTGATTATCGTATCGTTCCGCTGTCCGAAGAAGCGTAAAAAATGTTCCCTGGTATAATCAATGCCTTTTTTAGCGAACTCTTCTTGCCAGGCCAGGAAATGGTATTCCAGAGTGTCAGCGATAACGCCGTCCATGTCCCAGATGACGGCTTCCAGCTTGTTTTTAAACATGACTTCTTTTCTCGCGGACTTTGTCCGTTTTCCCTTCTTCATTTTCTGCTACGAATTGTTTGGCCGTGCTTTCCGCGACGACTGTTCCGTCTTCCAGTAATACCTGTCCCTCCGTCTCAATGAGCTTCCGGCTGTGGCGCGTTATGCGGGCGGTGATGGTCAGCGGAGTTTCCAGCTTTATCGGCTGCCGCTGCCGTATGGTAATGCTGGCGGTCAGGCAGGTGCTCCCGGTGGTATAGGCGGCGTGGCTCATAGCTTCATCGAGCAGGCAGGCCAGGATGCCGCCGTGCAGTAATCCCGGCCAACCCTGAAAGGCTTTCCCCGGGGTGTACACAGACTTAACAGTATCGCCCTCTTTTGTAAAGTGCAGCTTCAACCCGATGGGGTTATTCTTCCCGCACCCGAAGCAGAAACCTTCGCTAAGGTCGGAATTAAGCGTTACTTTAGGAATCGCAACCATTATTCTGTCTCCGTTCTAGAAATGCTGCCAGCCGGATTTTTCTATCTTAACAGCCTTGCCCTGGGCGTCATGTAATTCTATGTTGCCTGGAGTTCCGGCTGTGATTACGCCGATGGCTGTAACCGGCAGTTTTGCTTCGGCTTTTACACGCTCTACAGCGGCGGCAGTGCCGGTGAAAAGCAGTTCGTAATCTTCCCCTCCGGAAAGCGCCAGCCCCTGCGCTTTTTCTTTAAAGTTTTCGGTAACTGCTGAGTGAACCGGAAGACTGTCAACGTTAATGCGGGCGCCGACCTTGCTGGCTTCGCAGATATGTCCCAGGTCGGCGAGCAGCCCGTCGCTGATATCGATAGCCGCTTTAATGCCGTGTCTTACACAAAGTTGGCCTTCCTCGATGCGCGGTATGGGGTGCAGGAAAGCGCTGCGTAAATATTCAGCCGCCGGGGCCTTGAATTTGAGTTTTTTCGTCAGCATTTCCAGTCCCGCGGCAGAACTGCCTGGGTGGCCGGTGACGGCTATAATATCGCCGGGCGCGGCGGTGGAGCGGCGCAGTATATCACCGTTGATGCTCCGCCCGATAACGGTAATCGTGATGGACACCTGCGGCGCGCGGGATACATTCCCGCCGACGATTGCCGCACGGGATTGTTTTGCCAGTTCTATCATGCCTTCATATAGCGCGGTAACATTGGATGCGCCGGTGGTTTCCGGTAATGCCAGCGCCACCAGGATGTATTCCGGCACACCGCCCATCGCGGCGATATCGCTGATATTGATAGCCAGGGATTTCCAGCCGAGTTCCCGCCATGTGATTGTATCCAACGAGAAGTGGACGTCCTGTACCATGGTGTCCACCGTGGCCAGTTGAATCCCATTGTCTGTGCGCCAGGCCGCGGCGTCGTCCCCGATGCCTATAAGCGGTTTATCCGGGGCAATCCGGTCGACCCCTGCTTCGGATATCATCCCGGAAAGCAGATCGATAAGTCCAAATTCCCCCAGCTTTGAAACTTTCATTACAAAAATTATAACATATCAGGCGGCAAGCTCACTAACCTCGTTGTGTCATTGCGAGCGTAAGCGAAGCAATCCGTATCTTTCTTAACTATCGGTTAAGATTCAAAATGGCGGATTTATTTTCCAAAAGTCTAATGATTGATTGCTTTAATAAAAAAAGGGGGGCGTGTGCACTCGCCCCCCTGTGGCATGGATAAAAATTTAGATGAATTTCTATCTTCTGCCTGGACTGCTACTCGGTTACTTCTGTCGTATTCTGGCCGGAACGCTTTAATCGAACGCTCTGGATAACAAGGAAGGCGACGCCGATTAGTCCGGCTATTGATGCCTCGGCTTTATCAAGCTGCAATGATGGACAAAGCCAGGCCAGCGCTGTCACCCCGATACCTGAAACCCCGAAAACAACCATCAGAAATATACTCATTTTTTTGTCCATCATATCTACCCTCCCATAAATATGTTTTCAATCAATATAACGTCTAAATATGGTAAAAGTTAGTATCAAACTAAGAAACCCTGAAAAAGTCATTGCGTCGCCCCCCACGATGTCGCCCTTTCCATATTTCCTCTCCCCTTGAGGGAGAGGATTAAGGTGAGGGGTAAAAATCCAGCGTAGTCGGGGAGGCGTGCCTGCGCGCTGTAGCGCTTCGGCGCCATACCAATTAGGATAATAAATCTCACGATTGGACGCAAGCTAATTTTCCCCTGTTTTACCCTAATTTATTTACCATTAGACCGAATAACGAATAATGAATAAAAATAGCGGTGAAAAATCTGTACCTTATCTGGTGAAAAAGGCGGTTTTTTAAACTTTGAGCTTTGAATTAGTTTAGAGTTTAGTATTTAGAGTTTTCCTCTTAATCCCCAACCCCTATACCCTATACCTTATTCCCTATTCTTGCAGCCACAGGTGCGAGTAGAGCGAATCGCCCTTGAGCACGCGGACGGTTTTAGCGTAGTTAGCCATTTCCTGGGGCAGGGAGGCGATATCCGGCGTGTCCCCGTCCATTATCTTATGCACCAGTTGCACGATGTCCTGTCTCTGCCCGCGCGCTATCGCCATCAGCTCTTTATCGAAGGCGTCCGCGATGGCCGAGAACAAACCATTTCGCTCCAGCATAATCATGTAGGCGCGGTTCAGCCAGGGGCGCAGCTCGGCAGGGGTGCCGTTGGAAATGTTGGAAAGCCCCACGGTAGACTTGCAGCCGGGCGCTATTTCACTCAGCATGGCCATAAACTCGACGCAGGCTTTGACCTGGTTGATTTCCACGGAAACCGGGCAGGCGATGGGGTCTATCCATATCTTTTCGTTGGGGATGCCCGCCTGGTTGGCTTTATAGACAAAATCGACGGCCAGCATGGCCCTTTCGTTAACGTCGCGGGGCATGCCTTCATTGCTCCACAGCAGGCCGATGAGGTCGGCATCGTATCTTTTCGCCATCTCCAGCCCCCGGTCGATGCGGCTCGTCTGCAGGGAAACGGAGTTTATCAGCACCGGACCTTTACGCGCTTTTAATCCGGCCTCCATGGCGTCCAGGTTGGTGGTATCCAGCGACAGCATCTTATCGGTGACAGATTGCACGGAGTTGACCACCCATGACATCAGCTCGTCGCCGCCCTTGCGCGCCGGGCCGATATTAAGGTCGATGAGGTCGATGCCGGCGGCGGTTTCAGCCCTGGCCATGTCCTGGACAGGGGCAGCCTGCCTTTCCTTGAGCGCCGGGCCCAGCGTTTGCGAGATGACGTTTAGATTTTCCCCGATGAGAATCATCCTGCCTCCTTAAGGTTTCCACGCTTTGAGATAAGCCGGAAGATTGACCGCGTCCCTGGGGCCGACCTGTATCTGCCAGCCGGGCAGTTCTTCTTCCAGCCCTCCGCTCTCGGCGGCGATATAACCCGGGATGATAAGCTTGCGGTGCTTTATCTTGTTCTCGATGCCGCTCTTCTTTATCGCCGGGGCGAGTATATCGGCGGAAAACTTGCCTGCCGCCCATGATGTCATTACGGAAAGCCCTTCGGTATCTTTAACATAAAGCCAGCTGGGCACCTTGCTGTTCTCGATTTCGCCGGAGACGATGAAGTAAGTCAGCGAAAAATTGGATGTTATCATCAACGGTGAGTTCTCGTTCGGATTATTGATTTCATAGATGCCTTGTGTTGTTGCCAGCGGGCGCTGCGGGTCGGTATAGATGTTGAGCCGCGCCACCAGCAGCGGGAATAAGGTCTCGCCCTGAAAATCTGAAAGGACGATGATTCCCGCGTACTTGGCGATGAACATAGCGGCAATCATGGCCTCTTTCATCGGGTTATCGGTCATCTCTCTTGGCTGCACGATGGTGGGATATCCCAGCGGGCGGTATTTCTTGTTGAGCGCTGCGCTCCTGATAATTACCTGGTCCTGCAGCGCCTGTTTCACCGTACGCGCTGCCGTATCCATGACGATATTTTTAATTCCGCCGGCGGCCAGTTTTTCGGTCAGGGCGGCCATTTCTTCCAGTCCGGAGGCTTTAGCTGCTACCGGGCAGCCGGTCTCTTTAGCCAGGGCGATTATCTGGTCAGCGTTGTCTTTTGTAGCTGCGTAAATCAGCGGTTTACGTTCTGCGCAGGCCTTTACGCCCGCGGCGAGAATGTCCGCGCTGGGGCTGATTAACATCATCGGGACGTCGCTGGCGTTTTTGACCCTGGCGGCAAAGGCAGCAAACTTGGCGGAATCTCCCGAACCGGCTCTTAAGGCCAGCATGTTGCCGCGCAGCTTTAAGCCTACTCGTTCGTATTCCAGCGTCTTGAACCTGTTTAACCTGGCGTCAACCTCGGCATCGGGCATGGTATCGTCGATGAGCATGGCGAGCGCGGGCGGGTTCTCGAACCGCTTCTCATGGCGGAACATGACCGTTTCACCGCCGATTTTCACCGCCTTATCCCCCACGCCGATGGTCACCGGCAGAATCGGTGGCGCTGAAGCCTCCGAAAGTTTCGCCTTGGCTTCCTCGGAAACGCTGGGGCACTTGCTCAGTTCAGCCTTACCCGCCGCCAGGCTCATCGCGAAGGCGAGGCAGGTAGGCACGCCGCATTGTCCGCAGTTGGTCTTGGGCAGCAGTTTAAAAATCTCAATTCCGGTTAACGCCATAATAAGACTCCTCTCCTTGGACAAGTATACCAATTAATTTCCTCTCCCCTCCGAGGGAGAGGGCTGACTCGCAGTCAGATTAAGGTGAGGGGGTACTTACCATGATCTCACCTTTATTCAGACTTTCCCATCAAGGGAAAGGAATGTCCACTTACATTCATGGATTCCAGCCTGCGCTGGAAAGACATTATCTTTTATCCCAGTATCGGGTCCATTTTCAGCGCCGGGTGGTCTTTCTGCTGGAGGAAAGGAAGTATTGCATCTTCGGTGACTCCCACTGTTTCATCGGCGATTTTATCCAGCAAATCGGACACGCCCAGTTCTTTACCACGGGCATTTATCCGTTCGCCGATTTCCTCCTTCAGTATCTTGGGCATCCAGACCATACGCAGGATGCCTCCTTCAGCGGCCACGAACTTGCGCTGCGTGGTGTTATATTTCCCGTGGCCCACAAATCCCGGCGTGCTTAATCCTCCGCCGATGGTCCCGGCCAGGGTAGTGAACTTCATGCCGGAAGGCGTCTCACCTGTGTAGTCGCGGTTGACGGTCATGATGCCGTTGCACATAGGCAGCACGGCGGCGATAGCCTCGCAGCAGCCGCAGGTGGTCGGCGGGTCCTGTACAATACTGTAGAAATTGTAATGGTCTATCTTGCCGCGTGAAGCCTTGGTCAAGAATTCATTGACGCCCTTCCACTGGCCGAGCTTGGCATCGATGGCTTCGCCCTTCTGCACCGGCTGGTTGGGGCCGGTGGGATTGATTTCAAAAGCCGCCTTGCAGTCCATCCAGTTATACGAGCCGCAGAGCCCCGTTCTTTCCGGGCTAATGACGCAGACATGGCTGGGAGCGAACGACTGGCACAGAGTGCAGGAATAATAGGTATCGACAGTCTCATCGGTCATGCCTTCGATACGGGCGTCCCTTGTATTGTAGACTATCCTGGCTTTCTCAATGATTTCCTCGACCTTCTTTGGGTCGGTATAAAGCTTAACCTGTAATTTATCGAAGATGCGGCCGAAGTCTTGGTGCAGCTTGGCATGGAGAATGACGCCGATGTGCTTTAAACGGAAGCCTTTTTCCACGGCCTGTTTGCTGATTCGTATCCACGCGATATCTCTCTGCCCGATGTGCATGATGCCCTGGGCGTAGTTTATCAGGTGGTGTATCTGGCGTTCGAGAATCGGCTCATAGTCGTCCTGCATCTCACGTCCGGCTACCTCGACATTAATGGCGAAAGGTACCCGCGAACCGACTTTAATTGCATCGAGGTCCGGCCCGATTACTTCAATCTTGCCGTCTTCGACTTCTTCCATACGTTTGCTCGTTACCCATTCCACCATGTGTGTGCGGCCGCCTCCGGCCTCCATGTAGATGTCGTCGCCGCGCACCCTTTCACCCTCGAAAGCAGGCCCGAAGGCTACCGGCACGGGAACCTCGGTCACATTAACCTTGAGTCCCCTTACTTCAATTGCTTTGTTAACTATTTCATCGTGCGGGATGTTGGAAACTACGTGTTCATAGGTACACACGCCGGTAGGCAGTATTTGCGGGATGGGTGTATCGGCGATAACCGGGAAGCCCCAGTTGATAGCGCCTGCTCCGTTGGCGTACCACTCGTCCGTCACATCTCCCATCGTCATCGCGAAGGCGAAAACGCGGTCTTTATTATAAATCAGGATTTTCCGGTAGTCACCGGGTTCGATACCGCCGAAGGATATGGCGGCGCGGGTGGCAAACCCGATGGCGAAGATTGTAGCGCTGACATCCGGCCCGAAGGAGACCAGACGAGTGCCCCAGCCTATCTGTACGCCGGCTTTAACAAGCTGCTCGGAAAATCTTTCGCCTTTATGCTCCCCGGCCATGAAAACGTAAAGGTTTTTCTTCTGTAAATCCTCAGCGATGTTTTTTGCTATTTCTATCGTCGGGGCTGCGCCCAGTATCGCGGCGAAACCGGGGGCGGAACCGTCCACGAACTCTACGCCGCGTTTCCTCATGATGACGTCATCCGCCGCGCCGAGCCAGATATTACTCTCGGTAACATCCTCGCCCTTAACGTAAAAATCAGGGAATTCCAGGTACCTGATTGCCTCGATAAGCTCCTCTGCCCAGAAGGCAATCATCCCCGCATCGAGGGTCGGCCCCAGGTAGGGCAGATGATGGTGTTCTTTAACCGGCGGAGGCAGGAGCGCTTTGCATTTTTTAATTACCGCTTCCATATCGCCGAGTTTTTGCACCTTCATCCCGGAAATGCCGTAGATAATGGGCAGGTAATAAGCTGTATTGGGAAAGCCGACAGGTTCGTTGGCTCCCCATTTATCCATGGCTTCCTGCCATTTCTTTTCAGCCCGGGCTACTATCTTATGAGCGCCGTTGATGGCGGCTGACGCGATTATCTTGGACATTTACTCTTCCCTCCAAATTTCAGCCATGTGTCTGGTATTACTGAGGCTAACCTTCCAGCGTGCGTCTCATCTCCATGTCGTAAAGCACGCGTTCCCTGGCTTTATCGATGCCCAGAGCCTTGCGTTTCTTATCGATGTGCGCAATCATCTTATGGGCGGCTTTAATCGGGTCGGGCTCGAAGTCCCACTTGCCGCCGTATAATCCTTCCATACCTTTGAAAAGATAGTCGGTGACTTCCTTGCTGCCTTCGGTCGGCCAGGTCACGCCGAATACGGTATAAACGCCGGAACTGACAAAGTACTGGCCGATTGATATTGCCTTTTCGCTCATCCACTCCGGCGCTGCCCCGGCGACTGGCAGGTCGCTGATGTCATCTCCTAAACCGCCGTCTTTTACCATGGCGGTAGCGGCCATCAGGATACGGCTGTTATCTACGCAGGAGCCAAGGTGCAGTACAGGCGGAATTCCTACTGTTTCACAAACTTCGGCCAGGCCGGCACCTGCGTATTCAGCGGCGGCTTCGGGAACCATCAATCCGGCCATGGCGCTGGCCATGGCGCTGCAGCCGGTCTGGATGACCAGCACATCATTCTTGATGAGTTCCTTAACCATGGCAATATGCGCTTCATTATGCGGCGAGCGGGCGTTATTACAGCCGACGACTCCGGCTACGCCCCTTATACGGCCGTTGATAATGTTTTCATTCAGCGGCCGGTAGGAAGCGCGGAAAAGACCGCCGAGCAGATAGTTAATGGTCTCGTGGCTGAAACCGGCGATGAGTTCATGCTTGTCATGAGGGATGCGTATGTTTTTACCGCGGTTGGGGAACGCCTCGATGGCTGCCCGGACCACGGCTTTCGCCCCGTTCATGGCATCATGCTCGTTAAATTCAATGTGTAAAGCCCCCTTGATTTTTGCTTTGGGAGATGTGGTGATTATTTTAGTGTGGTAGCATTGGGCTATGTCCGGTAGCGATTCCATGATGCACTGGACATCCACAACCATGGCGTCGACTGCCCCGGTGACGAGCGCCAGTTCCTGCTGGAGGAAATTCCCCGCCAGGGGTACGCCGTGGCGCATTAAAATCTCGTTGGCTGTGCAGCAGATGCCGCCCAGGTTTATCCCTTTAGCTCCCTTGGATTTGGCCAAGGCTATCATCTCCGGGTCATAAGAAGCCGCTACTATCATCTCGGAAAGAAGCGGTTCATGACCGTGAATAATGATATTCACCTCGTCTTCCTTGAGTACGCCGAGGTTTACTTCGCTTAATACCGGCGACGGTGTGCCGAATAAAATATCCTGCAGCTCGGTGGCAATCATGCTGCCGCCCCAGCCGTCGGCGATAGATGCCCTCGCGCCCTGCCGGAGCAGGTTTTCATAGTCCTGGTCGACACCGGCATGGGTGCGGTGCATTATCTCGACAATTTCCCTGTCGATACCGCGCGGCATCGCGTCCTGCTGCCGCCATATTTCCTGTCGCTTCAGAGGTGCCCGCTTCGTAAATAAAAGTTCGCCTTCCTGTTTGCCGAACTCGGCCATGGCTTTCTTGCCAATATCCAGCGCAATATCTTCATTACTCCTGCTGCCGATTTCTACCGGGGCCTACGTGACCGAGAGGATTATGCCCGGTTCGGTCAGCCAGGACCACGGTGCCAAATATGACCCGATAGTTCCAGGAGAAATAGACCGGGGAGGGGCAATAAATGCCATATCCCCACGAAATACGACCTCCAGAAATGCTTGCGGCATGGCCGTAAGCGGTTTTTTGGTTGAGATAGAACGGGTTAACCTGGATGAAATGAGAAGACAGTATCCCGAAGCTTTCGGCAGACCTTTCCATCCTTCTGCAGGCCCAAGCCTGGAATCTTATGTAATCAAATAATTGCTTGGTCACAATTGTCCATTTTGTTCAATCAAGATTACATTAGCTTGAAAAGTGACTCACGAGACATACTGAAGCTTTGAGTTACCCTTTAAAAGTGAACAATTACGAATTTAAACTGAAGGAAAGTACAAAGGTTCTTGGTATTGTACACCACCGCCCACCACTATTTGCAGCTAAATCCTCTAGTTATGTTAATTACTATTTTATTCATTTTCCAAAACGCTCATAATCGCCTATCGCATTATCTCTTTGAGTTCTTTCTCTAATTTATTCTCTTTCGGTTTTAGGATATCGTCAATTTTATTGGCGACGGCCTGTTGCAATCCGGGGGCTACGTGGCTGTATGTATCAAGGGTTATCTGAATAGAGCCATGCCCTAATCTCTCCTGAACTATCTTAGGGTGTACACCCTGTTTTAGTAATAATGATGCATGGGTATGTCGAGCATCATGCAGACGCATGTCATGCAAGCCACAATGCCTAACCAGTTTTATCCATGCGTGAGTAATAGAAAAACAAGGTCATTTTCTGTTGTCACTGATATATTAAGTGACAGCCCCCTCCCCCGTGGAACAATGGGTTTAAAAAAAGGTGAAACCATCTTCCAGTTTTTTCATCCAGGTCTTACAAATTGAAACATTGGATGGCCATTGATTGACGGGCAAATTTCTCTATGGTAATATATGCATAGATGCAATGTTATGCATATAGTTGAGAGGTTAATATGAGAGATCTGGTGAAAATCTACAAAGTCCTATCCGATGAATCCAGGTTAAGGGTTCTCAACCTCCTCTTAGAGAGACCGTGTTGTGTATGTGAGGTTATGCAGGCTTTAGACATCTCTCAGTCCAAGTCTTCACGAATATTAAGCGCTTTATACGATGTCGGCTTTCTCAAGCTGCACAAAGAGGGCTTATGGTCGCTATACTCTATCGATTGGGACGGCATGGACGCACATTTAAAGGCTATCGCGGAAGCAACCGCCCTATCTTTCAAAGAAAACAGGAGCATGAAAGCCGACCGCGAGCATCTGCGGAAAACAGAAAGGGTAGGTCCCAGTTGCGTTAATAAGATGTGTGATAAAGAAGTCAATATAGCACGCTAATTCAAGTCACAAGGCAAAAAAGGAATTCCTTTGTATATCTTTGAATGGCTGAATAACCAGTTACTTAGAATGGAATGGCTGAATAATTTAGTCAATTCTCTGGTGACCGATGTTTTTAAACTGGATGTCAATGACAGGCTTGGAGGAAGCATCCAGTTTTTTATTTACGATGTAATAAAAATCTTCATACTCCTTGTCATCCTCATCTTCGTAATTTCGTATGTCCAAAGTTTCTTTCCACCAGAAAGAACAAAGAAAATACTAGGAAGATTTACAGGTATTTGGGCTAACATGCTCGGCGCGTTACTCGGCACAGTGACGCCATTTTGTTCCTGTTCTTCCATTCCCTTATTCATCGGCTTTACAGGGACGGGATTACCGATAGGCGTTACATTTTCTTTTCTCATATCATCGCCGCTGGTAGATCTGGCATCGGTGATTTTATTAGCCAGCATCTTTAACTGGCCTATCGCGATAGCATATGTCATTGTTGGAGTTGTGCTGGCCGTTATGGCAGGAACGTTGATAAGCAAACTCAAACTTGAAAAATACGTTGAAACATTTGTGTTCGGGAATAAAGCAACGGAGGCTATTCAAGAGAAAATGACCACTCGCGACAGATTCCGTTTCGCGAGAGACCAGGTCAAAGATATTGCAAAAAGGGTTTGGATATACGTCTTAATAGGGGTTGGAGTGGGCGCGGCAATTCACAACTGGATTCCGGAGTCGATAATATCAGCCGTTTTAGGACAGGATAAATGGTACTCCGTCCTGGTAGCGACCTTTTTAGGCGTTCCTATCTACGCGGATATTTTCGGGACACTGCCAATAGCTGAAGCCCTTGTGATAAAAGGGGTAGGACTTGGCACGGCATTGTCTTTCATGATGACCGTTACAGCGCTCTCTTTACCTTCGTTAATTCTACTCAAGAAAGTAATCAAGTTTAAGCTGCTGGCTATCTTCGTCGGCCTTGTAGTCCTCGGTATCATAACAATCGGTTATTTGTTTAATGCCTTTGGTCATTTTCTGGTATGAAACCAGGACTTAAATTTGGCGAAAGAAAAAACAGGAGGTAGAAAAGTGAAAATTAAAGTATTAGGATCAGGCTGCGCTAAATGCCAGTCTCTGGAAAAAACAGCTAAGGAAGCGATAAAAGACCTGGGTATCAGCGCGGAAATCGAGCATGTGACAGACATTAAAAAGATAATGGAGTATCCCATTCTGACCACGCCTGGCCTGGTTATCGACGAAAAGCTGGTTGTCTCCGGGCGGGTGCCTTCTAAAGCAGAAATGACTAACTTTATTACCACGGCTTTAGCTAAACAGGGTTAATAGACAAGGGTTATATCCCGGAAATATTTGGTTAATAATTCTCATGTAATAATAGAAGAATAATAGAGAAAGTGAGAGCGTATTAAAATGGCGGAACAATGCTGCTGTAAAGCCGAGGAAATTACGATTCTTCCGTGTTCGGGAGGCTCTAACTGCGGGCAGATTGCCAACCAGGCGGCGGTAAACCTCGATGTGCAGAGGGTGGGGAAGATATATTGTCTGGCCGGTATCGCCGCGCATATCGACGGGATGGTGGAATCGGCTAAAAGCGCTAAAAGGCTGGTAGCTATAGACGGCTGCCAGGTGGCCTGCGCCAAGAAGACCATCGAGCACGCCGGGCTTAAAGCAACCGACTGGATTTGCGTCACCGATGAAGGAATCGCTAAGAATCACACTTTTTCATTGAAGGATACAGACATAGAAACGATTACAGGGAAAATTAAAAAATTACTGGCAAAACCGCTATAATTGATGAATGAAGGTAATTCAGTGCAAATACACTGGGGAAATATCGAATGAGCGTAAAGTTGCATCTTTCCACGTTTTTCCTGCTCTATGCAGAGAACAGAAATTTGGTTGAAGTTGACGGAAATAATCCGGGCGAGTGCCTGGAAAACCTCGTCAAGCTGTTTCCCGGTATTAAAGACAGGCTTTTTGCCAGTACCGGCGCTCTACATCCTTACATTCAGATTGTAGTTAACGCGGAAAACGACGGCACAACGGACATGGCTCAGCCGATACAGCCGGGCGACGATATATACGTTTATGCTAACCCCCGCTGCTGCTAAGAAACAAAAGAAGACCCTGACTAAGTAATTCTATAATTGAAGAGATGACTATTTATTACAATGACTCCCATTTTACTTTTACTGAAGATACCCCTCACCTTAATCCTCAACCTCAAGGGGAGAGGAGATGGGGAAGAGTGACATATTGGGGGCGACGCAATGACTTGTTCAGAGGTTTCCTAGTATGATGTCTCGGAAATAGTTTGACAAAGTAATTCTCTCTCCCCAGCGAGGGAGAGAGCTGGAGTGAGGGGGAGTCTTTGGTGGCGCATATTTGCCAGCCTTTTTCACCCTTACCTGACCTCTCCCCTTAAAGGAGAAGAATTAATCAATTTATTTTTAAGACACGATACCAGGTTAAATTAATTTTCAAAGAAGGGAAAATGAACGGAATGGCGCTCCTTCCTTTCTGTACATAACTCCTGAAGGAGATAAATGTTTTCGTTAAGCAGGTAGTATAGTTATGAGCAGCAACGCCATCATATTCATATCGTTAAGCGTCGTCTTATCGGCGGTGTCTTTTGCCCTCGACAGGAAGAAGACGCTGATGGGTTTCAAGCGAGGGTGGAAAATGTTCAGGAATGTTCTTTTTCCCTTCCTGAGTATTTTGATCATCGTAAGCATTCTGCTCTATTTTGTTCCCCCGGATGTTATAAGCAAGTACCTGGGCGCCAATTCAGGGGTGCTGGGCTTCACTATCGCGGCGCTGGTAGGTTCCATTACCCTGATTCCAGGGTTCATTTCTTATCCAATCGCCGCCGGGCTGATTCAACAGGGGGCGTCCTATGCCGTGGTTGCTACTTTTATGACCACTCTAATGATGGTAGGAGTGGTGACGCTGCCGCTGGAAATCAGGTATTTCGGTAAAAAGGTCGCTATCGCCCGGAATGTCCTGAATTTTGCCGCGGCGGTAATCATAGGTCTGGTAGTAGGCCTGGTATTAAGCGTGGTTTTATGAAAGAGTTTTTCAAGAAATATCAGAATTACGTCTGGATAACGTTATACGCTGTCCTGACGATATTATCTTTTATTATTGGCTTTAATCCCGGCAAGGCAGTTTTCACCAACTTTACCCAATCATTTATCGATATGGTCACATTTATGCCGTTTCTTTTCATCATCGTCGGGCTTTTTGATGTCTGGGTGCCCAAAGAGAAGATACAGAAACACATCGGGCAAGAGTCCGGCATCAAAGGTATCGTACTGGTGGTACTGCTGGCCATGCTCCAGGCGGGGCCGCTGTACGGGGCATTCCCGGTAGCCTACATGCTCTATAAAAAAGGATGCAGCATCAGGAATATTTTTATCTACCTGGGCGCTTTCTCTTCCATGAAAATCCCCATGCTGGGTATAGAGATAGGTTACCTGGGCATCCAGTTTTCGCTGGTGCGCACATTGATATCTCTGCCGCTTTTCATCAGCATCGGGTATTTGATGGAGCGGTACCTGAAAAACAGGCATTTTGAAATTAAAGACGGGGGCCAGTAAAGAGGAGATTCCATATGAAAACCATTCTCTTCGTTTGCGTGCATAACTCCGGCCGCAGCCAGATGGCTGAAGCTTTCTTTAACGACCTGGCCGGAGGCAAGGCTCAGGCGCTATCGGCGGGGACACAGCCATCTGATGGGGTTAATCCGGCGGCCGCGGCAGTGATGCGCGAAGCAGGGATAAACATATCCGGCAATAAGCCTAAAATGCTCACCATGGACATGGTCAAGAAAGCCGCTAGAATGATTACGATGGGGTGCGGCGCCGAGGTAGGGGCAGTCTGCCCGGCAAGCTTTATCGAGACCGAGGACTGGGGGCTGGAAGACCCTGAAGGAAAATCCATGGAGCAGGTCAGGAAAATAAGAGACGAAATAAAAGAAAGGGTAACAAAACTGGTCGAAGAAATTCTTTCTTCCTAGAATAATTGAAAATATTTGACCTTTACAGGTAAAGGGGTTAGGAAATTCTCATGAAAAAGAAATGGTATTATTTTTTGCTGTTCAGTGTTTTAATGACGGCTGCGCTGTTTACCGCAGGATGCGGTCCGGCATCAGCTAAAACCGGTGACACCGTTAAAGTGCATTACACAGGGAAGTTAACGGATGGCACAATATTCGATTCATCCGAGGACGGCGAACCGCTGGAGTTTACCCTTGGTCAAGGTCAGCTCATTCCCGGTTTCGAGCAGGGTGTCATCGGCATGAAAGCCGGAGAATCAAAGACAATTACCATTCCCCCAGACCAGGCCTACGGGGAACGAAGAGACGATATGGTGATGGAAATAGACAGAACCGAACTCCCGGCAGAGATAGAACCGGAAGTCGGCATGCAGCTGCAGTCTATTCAGCCTGACGGCAGCATCATGGTGGTTACTATTGTCGAAGTGTCTGAAACGAAGGTGAAACTGGACGCCAATCATCAGCTTGCCGGGCAGACCCTGGTTTTTGATATCACGCTCGTTGAAATCGTAGGCTCCAATGCGAGTGCTTCATCCCTTCCTTCCATGCCGCTCGATGAGGCACTGGCAAACGGCAAACCAACGCTAGCCGAGTTCGGCTCCGATACCTGCGTTCCGTGCAAGCAGATGAAACCAATCCTGGAGCAGTTGACCGTAGAATACAAAGACAAACTGAATGTAGTCATCGTTGAAGTCTATGATAATATAGAGCTTGCCCGGCAATACAACATCATGGCGATACCCACGCAGGTGTTTTTTGCTACCAACGGAAAGGAAGTATCCAGACACACCGGATTTTTTACCAAAAAAGACATCATATACGAATTGACATCCATGGGAATAGAGTAGCGTGGAAGGGCTGATCAACTATGTAGAGGAGCTTGTTCAAACCCAGGGATGGCTGGCTTTCCCGGCTTGCTTTTTAGGCGGTATTATTTCCAGCGCCAGCCCCTGCGTCCTGGCGATGATTCCGCTGGTCATCGGCTATGTTTAATCGAGATAAAATATTTTATGAGGCGTCAGGAGGTGTGGTAACCGTTTCCGGCGGAGAAGCCATGCTTCAACCCCAATTAGTTTACGAACTGTTTGAAAAATGCCGTCAAGCTGGTATTCATACCTGCATCGAAACGTCCGGATTCGCCGCCGAATCTGCTTTCAAACAAGTCCTTCCCCTTACCGATTACATACTCTTCGACTTAAAACTAATGAATCCTGATAAACACCTCAAATACACGGGTAAACCCAATAATCTGGTACTTTCAAACGCAAAGCTCATAGCTGGAACCAGGATAGAATTATTATTCAGGATGCCGTTAATACCTGGAATAAATGATGATTGGCAAAATATCAAAGATACGGCGGATTTTATTGTTAGGCAGACGAAAAATACCCGCCGAATAGAATTAATGCCATATCACCGGCTGGGTAAGGGCAAATATGAATCGTTAGGTAGAGAATATCTTTTCCCGGAGTTACTCGCACCTGAATCAGAGCAGGTTGAAAATATCAAAAAAGCATTCGAAAACGAGAATATTTTATGTACCATATCCCGATGATATCGCCGGTAAGTGTAAACAAAAACAGAACCATTATCCTGTATGGAGGAAACCATGACTGCCAAAATGAATATTGATGAAGAGTTATTAAAGAGAATCAATGATCTTCAGCTAGGTAAACGCCTGTTTCAGTTGAAAGACGCCATGTTCAGCGCCCCCAGGATTATTTCTGTCAGCCGCGTAAAATTAGCGATGGAATCATGGAAGGAGACGGAGGGAGAAGACATCGAACTCCGGCGCGCCAGGTTATTCGCGAAAATCCTTGAAAACGTACCTATCGAGATTTTTGATTTTGATATTATTGTCGGTCGGGAAACAGAGCACCTGGTGGGGGCGCCTGCTTTTGTTGATGAAGTTGGTAATTCAGTTGCCGGACTCTGGAACGAAGGGGACAATTTAAGCCGGTGGATGGTTTTTTACGGTGAAAATGCCGGAAAGGATAAGGAAACGTTAAGGGAATGTTCACGTTATTTTGACGGCAAAACGGCTCCCGATCATGTTATGAAAACATGGCAGTCTGTAGTAGGCTCCTGGGCGAGCGATATTACCGAAGCCAAAGGCGCAGACCCTACACCGGATTCCGGTTATTTCCCGGGTATCACTTGCCGGGGGATGTGGGAAGATTTGCTTGCCAAAGGCATGCGGGGCCTGATACATGAAGCTGAGGCCGGCATTCAACGGTTTAAAGAAATGAAAGAGACAGATGTTAACAAGCTTTATTTCTGGCAAGCCGTAATTATCGTTTGTAAAGCCATGATTCAATATTCTGGCAGATATGCCGCATTAGCCCGCCGTAAAGCCCGGGAGACATCTGACATGGAAAGAAAACGAGAACTGCTGGAGATTGCCGATATATGCGAGCGTGTACCGGAGCACCCCTCGCGGACATTCCATGAAGCTCTTCAGAGCATGAACCTTATCATGGTGGGCAGAGGCCTGGAAATGATGTACCCGGTGCTCATCGGCAGGATAGACCAATATCTCTGGCCTTATTTTGAAAAAGATGTACGGGAAGGTAATTTAACGCTGGAAAGGGCTGCGGAACTTTTAGGCAGCGCTTTAACCCTCTGGGGTATGAAGGTAGTTATTCCCACAGGCAAAACACAACTGGAAACTCATCAATTCAGCTTCTGTATAAACAGCATAAACATAGGCGGTGTAGATAAAGACGGCAAAGAAGCTACTAACGCACTAAGTTATCTTATCCTGCATTTGATAGGTTTGATAAAACTCTCATCGCCTACGGTCCTGCTAAACTGGAATGTGCGGACACCGCGGTCGTTAATGCTTAAGGCGCTGGATACCAATATCAAGACCAGGGGGGGTATACCCCTCTTTGAAAACAGCGATCATGTAGTGGCGAGTTTTATAAATGACGGAACGCCGGTGGAAGACGCACGGAACTGGTACGGTCAGGGCTGCGTAACACCGATTCTTCCCACTAAGATAGACCACAACGGCAGTGAAGGGAAAGGCGCGGTAAACCTGGCGCTCTATCTTGATCTCACCCTTCACCGCGGTATATCGCAAATCACTGGGAAAAAGGTGGGCATAGATACCGGCGATCCTCGGCAATTCAAGACATTTGATGAATTATATCAGGCGTTCAAGAAACAGGTGGAGTATATCGTCAACCGGGTTATGTGGTTGGGCACTCTGGCCCAAAGTGTCGAAGCCGAGTACCTGCGTTTTCCGTTTAATTCCTGTGTTGTCGGCCCCAACTGCATGAAGAAAGGCCGGGATATATTGATAACGGACGAAGACCATAGCTACGGCATCAGCGACCGTGCGATTGTTGATGTCGGGGACTCCCTCATCGCTGTAAAAAAGCTGGTATATGACGAGAAAAAACTGACCATGGATGAACTCCTCAAAGCCCTCGATACTAACTTTGAGGGTAAGCGGGGTGAAGAGATAAGGCAAATGTGCCTGGCAGCGCCCAAATTCGGCAATGATATCGATGAAGTAGACATGATGGTCCGTAATGTAGGTGAGTTTTCCGGGAGTGTCATCATGTCTTATAAAAACCCGTTCGATGTTCCCTGTAAAATCTCCCGTGAAGGATTATCATGGCATTATTTTGGAGGTCTTGGATGCGGTGCCCTCCCAAACGGCCGCAAATTAAAAGAGCCGCTGAATGACGGCTCTATATCACCGATGCGCGGCATGGACAAGCTGGGTCCCACCGGCGTTATGCGGTCAGCGTTAAAAGCGGGTTTTAAAGAATCTTATGCTTCATGCCTCAACCAGAAATTTTCGGGTACTGTAATGCAAAGCCCGGAGAGCCGCGAAAAACTGGCCGTTCTCACTGAAACATTCTTTAAGAATGGCGGGCAGCATATCCAGTTTAACCTTGTTGATA
Source organism: Dehalococcoidia bacterium (assembly GCA_041300405.1). Lineage (GTDB taxonomy): Bacteria > Chloroflexota > Dehalococcoidia > Dehalococcoidales > RBG-16-60-22 > Fen-1077. Next base: position 813,291 of record JBGLNK010000001.1, read on the forward strand.
CCGAAGAACTGCTTGATGCCAAGGAGCGTCCGGAAAAACATCGTGACCTGGTCGTCAGGGTTGGCGGCTTTAGCGCTTATTTCGTAATGCTCTCTCCGGAAGTCCAAGACGATATAATATTTAGAAGTACACAAGGATGTTAAAAATAATAATCAAGATAAGTTAGCGGCGGGTAGATTTTATCCACTGCTAGGTGGTATGAGTGCCAGCGTCGAATCCTAGAAGTAAACCTGTTTTATCAACTCTGCTCAGGCAGTTCTATTATTACGTCACTCCCCTTGGAACGTATTAACTTTAGATTTGGGCATACTTCGAGAAATTTCCTGAAAGTAGTATATCCATATGATTTATAGTCAAAACTAGGATCAAGACGAAGTATCGTTTGATGAAGTTTGCTGCCTACTACTCTGCCGTGTTCATCAATTGATGCTGTTACAGCTCGCTTGATAAGATCCTGAATCTCCGCTGCTATTGGGGTTTGCTCCTTAGATTTGCTTGTTTTCCTGTTTTGGTCAAGGAATAGATACCTGTCACATGATTTTACTAGTGTTTTAGGAGCTTTCTTCTCTTCTCCTGCGCCGAAGACGATTTTACCCGCAGCCCTGAGTTTACTTACAAGTGGAACAAAATCACTATCAGAAGACACAATCACAAAAGTATCTACTGGGGACGAATACAACAAATCTACAGCATCGGTAGCTAATCGAATATCGCTAGCATTCTTACCACCGGAAGTTGTGCGGAAAAGATGGATTGGATCAATACCAAGTTCAAGAAGCTGGTCACGTTTATTGCTCTCAGCCGACCAATCGGCGTAGGCTCTCTTTACGATAATTCTCCCGACGTCAGATAATTGGTCGAATAGCCATTGTATTGAATTCAACCCAACATTCTCCAAATCAATAAGGACGGCAACTTGTTTTTCAAACGATAATTCTTTGATTGGCATAGATTCATCTCCAAATTATACTTTCAGAAAATATAGACGTGAAAATAAATTCACTATTTCATGATTATAATCTAAATTAAACCAAATAAACAGAAATTAGTATTTTACAAATAACCAGTTAAAAAATTTGACAATAAATCAAAAACAGGTGTAACATATGGAACAACTTCATGCTAATTCGTGAAAAGGGGGTGAGAATAGTAGTAAATCCATCTGCTAACGATATTGGGTAAGATTAATGTAAGGTTAAATTACCTGAGGAGTGAAAAGTATGAAATCTGGTTGGAAATATTTTCCTGTTATTTTTATTTTAGTTATCCTTATCGGCGCAATTGGCGCATCATGTGAAGATTCTTCACCGACTGAAACCGTCACCCTTGTGTTTACCTGCCACGATCCCGCCGGAGGATTTGTCGCAAATTTCAGCCAAAAAATGTTCGATGAAATAGAACAAAAGTCGGGGGGTAAAGTAAAATTTGATTCTCATTACGGAGGAGAATTAGCCCCCGGTTTTAACGAAGCCTACCAGGCGGTTATCCAAGGCACCGCTGATATCGGATTTACTACTCCCCTGGAAATCCCCGGTCAGTTTAATCTTAACAGCCTGATAGTTTTCACTGATTGGGATGTTCACAGTGCGCGCAGCCAGGTGTGGACGGAAATCTATAATAAATATCCCGATATCCGTGCTGAATGGGACAAAGTCAAGGTAATGTGTTTGGCGTCGGCTTCAGAAGGTCCGCTGGGGTCCACTGTGCCGTTCAGGACGCTGGAAGACATCAAGGGACATAAGTATATAGGAGCCGGCGAAATCCTGTCCGAGAAGTTAGCCGCCCTGGGGTTTGTGCCTGTATCCGTTTCTCCTCCCGATACCTTCATGGCTATTCAGACCGGACTTGTAGACGGTGTGAACATAGGCTGGTACTACTGGCGTGATTTCAGGCTGTATGAAGTATTGCCGTACGTCACGAGAGTCCCCCTCAGCCAATATCCGTATGCCTGGGTAGTGAACAAGGACAAATGGAATAAATTGCCTTCCGATGTTCGGAAAATCATGACCGACTTCTTCGAAAGCGGGCACTTTGCCAAGCTTTATGATGAAATGCTCTGGGCCGAAGAGGCATCGGTCAGGTCTGCGGCAGCCACGGAATATAAAGCGACAATTATCGAACTTACACCGGCTGAGAGAGCGAGATGGGAAACCGCTGTGAACGGTGTTGCGGATAAATGGGCAGTTAAACTGGAAGCCCAGGGATTTCCGGCCAAGAAAATATTGGAAGATATTTATAAGTTAGAGAGCAAATACGCCGTAAAATAAACATATTATGAATCCTGCCGGCTGATATACCTTTCAGTGGTCGTTAGCTGGCAGGATCAGAGGACGCACTTTAGCGCTTTAACTTGGATGAATAAAACTCCGGAGGCGCAGTATGCACCATTTGCGCAGGAATGGAGAGTGAATACCAGACACTTTGTTTATGTTGCCACCGTCGTCCTCGAACAAACGAAGTAGGCCGTGACAGTCTCTTTTCTTGCCTTAATAAGCCTATGCAAAGGAACCTGCAAAATGACTGTAAAATCAAGATTTTTTAATTTTTACCTAAAGAGCAAATTTTACTACAAATTAGAAAGGTGGGTTGTTCATATATTACCCACAATACATAATCAACCTGTACCTGATATGGGAGAACTTCAACCTGAGATTTTTACTGAACATTCAGAGTTAAACGGTATTAATATGAACGAGGAAGCACAGTTGTCGTTGTTAGAAACCTTTAAGACGCGATACAAAACAGAATTTGATACACTTGACAACGCAAAAGCTCCGCCATATTTTTACTTCGATAACGGGCGGTTTGAATCTGTTGATGCTGAAATTCTTTACTGCATGATACGGCATCTCAAACCCAGGCGGCTGATAGAAATTGGTGCAGGTTTTTCTTCCAAGATAGCTTCTATTGCAATCTCCCGCAACTTCGTGGAGGATCAACAATATCACTGTGAATATACTTGCATTGAGCCATCGCCTGAAAATTGGCTTTATGACATACCTCAAATCAATAACATCATCAAAGACAAACTCGAGAATATTCCGCTTTCGCTTTTTAATGAACTTAAACAAAACGATATTTTATTTATAGATTCAAGTCACCTAATCAACATATACAATGATGTATGTATTGAATATCTTGATATCCTGCCGTCCCTTGCTACAGGAGTCTTTATCCATAGTCATGATATTATCTTGCCTCAAAGATATTGCCGTCAGTGGCTTGACAATCGGTACTATTTTAATGAGCAATATCTCTTACAGGCTTTCCTGGCTTTTAATCCATCTTTTTCAGTTGTTTGGGCCGGATACCTCATGCACTTGAAGCACGGAGATAAACTACAAGATACATTCACATCGTATAATAAATTACCGGGGGCAAAACGCGAATATGGGCATAAAAGTTTTTGGATTAAAAGAGTACGATAAACCAGTGCCGAGATTATCTGAATGAATTGGGAAGCTAAGGTGAAAAATTTTTGGTTATAACTTTTTGTTTTGTCTGGGATATAAAGCTCCTGCGGGGTGATAACGACCAGGGAGTATGCGCCCTGCAGGCGGCGCATGGCAGAGCGTATTTTTTCCACCCAGTTTTTACCGGGAGTGGCCAGGATGAGATTGGCAATAACTTCAGAATCAGAAGTACTGCGGAATTTATACCCCATGGCGACAAGTTCTTCATAAAGACGGAGAGCGTTGACAATATTACCGTTATGCGCGACGCCGATAGTACTACGGTCATTACCGACGATGAAAGGCTGGGCATTGACAGCACGGCTGGAACCGGCAGTGGAATAGCGATTGTGCCCGATGGCAATATGCCCGGTCAGAGGTCTTAGAGCATCTTCAGTAAAGACGCTGGAAACACGCCCCATACCCGTATAGATTCTGAGCCGTTTACCGTCTGCCGTGGCAATACCGGAACTCTCCTGGCCGCGGTGCTGTAGAGCAAAAAGCGCAAAGAATGTTAGACGGGCTACATCTTCATTATGGGAATAGACACCAAAAACGCCACAAGACTCGTGCAAGAATTCCTGCCTCTAATCTCCTCTTGAATGTCCCTGCAATATAATTATAACTCACATCCGGCTGACGGTCAATTTTTACACGTAAGTTTACACGGAACCCAGCCATTCCAGGATGGCGCCTACAGCCCTTTCATCACGGCGCAACCTGTGGCCGGCGCCTTCTATCCTGACCAGTGTTTTAGGTTCTCCGGCTATCTCATAAAGCCGGCAGGCCTGCTCAACCGGTACCGTTTTATCCATGGTGCCGTGCAGGAGCAGTAAAGGATGGGGCGCAATCCCGGTGATGTGGTCAACAGGATTAATCCGCAGGGTGTTTTCCTGCCATTCCTTTATCGATGGGGGGAAAGCGGCGTCCCTGATAGCGCCGATGCCGCGGAAGTGTTCGATTAAGGCTTCCCAACTCTGATTCGGCGTAAAAGGAGTGAACTCCGCCGGACAGGCACAGGCCGCCACACCCGCAATCCGTATATCTTTGGAAGCCGTATAAACGGATACAGCAGCGCCGGCGCTAAAGCCGACCAAATACAGGTGAGATTTATCGATACTATCCAGACTCAACAAATAATCCGTAACGGATTGTAAATCATGCGTCCAGCCAGTAAAATCAATATTGCCGCCGCTATCGCCCGCGCCCCTGAAATTAAAGAGAAAAGAACCGAACCCTTCCCGGCAAAAACGTTCCGCTAAAGCCGGATAACCGCCGTCGCCGGGTTCCGGCGGAGCGCCCGAAGGCGCGCCGTGACAGAGGCAAACCATCCGGCAGCTCATCTCTTTACCGGGCAGAAAAAGCTGACCGACGATGGAAATACCTTCCACCTGCAAAACGACGTAGTCTCTTAGCACACAATACCGATCTTAAATAAGGGATATTTTATCCAATACTCGAATTATAATGAAAACTCTGAATCAGTACTTTCTTTTCACTGTATCAGAGATTACATGGTCCCGATGCATTGTCACCCTACCCTCCCCCTCAAGGGAGAGGAAAATGTACGTTACCGAATCCTTCTCACTCTCCCTTTTACAAAGGGAGACGATAGAGAACATAATTTTATCTGCTCCGGCAACTCTTGTTACAAAATCATTGATAACACAGATCTACAGAGTACACTTCTGCCGTCTCCCGTCGGGGAATATGGCAAATGGAAGGACGACATCCGGGGACTTTTTCAAAGGTATATTAGAGGTCTCTGCCGACAGCTTTAGCGATGATCCGGAGTTCACCCATGAGACGCGTAAAATCCGAAATGGAGAGCGACTGGAGGCCATCGACGAGGGCTTCCTTGGGGTTAGGGTGTACCTCAATGAGCAAACCGTCAGCACCCGCCGCCACAGCCGCTTTAGCCATAGCCGGAACAAGGGAATAATGCCCGGCGGAATGGCTGGGGTCAACGATGACCGGCAAATGGCTGGCCTTTTTAAGAACGGGCACTGCCGAAATATCCAGCGAAAAGCGGATGCTGTCCTCGAACGTCCTGATGCCTCTCTCACAGAGGACAACCTGGATTTTACCATCCGCCAGCAGGTAAACAGCCGCGGTAAGCCACTCGGTAATCGTGCAGGAGAAGCCTCTTTTCAGCACGACCGGACGCTGGCTTTTACCGGCGTTGGTCAACAGGGCAAAATTTTGCATATTGCGGGAACCTATCTGGAGCATATCGGCATAGCCCGCCACTAAATCGACGTCATTAGGATCGACGACCTCGGTAACTACCGGCAAGCCGTATTTATCACGTGCTTTTGCCAGCAGCTCCAGTCCCTGTTTTTGAAGTCCCTGGAAACTGAAAGGTGAGGTGCGGGGCTTGAAAGCGCCGCCGCGCATAATGCTGGCGCCCGCTTTTTTTACTCCTTCCACCGCCTGCATAAGCTGTTCTTCACTTTCCACGGCGCAAGGACCAGCCATGACAATAATGCGTTCCCCGCCTATTTTTACCCCACCGCAATCTACGACGGTACTTTTTTTACGGAACTCCCGCGATGCCAGTTTGTACGGTTTCATAATGCGGGTAACGCTCTGAACGCCCGGGAGGACCGCGAACAAATCTTTGTCAATCTGACCGGTGTTGCTCCCCAGTAAAGCCACGACCGTTTTATCCGTGCCGATATTCAACTGGACGCCGAGTTTCAGCGATTTTGCTTTTTGTACTACCGCGCCTACTTCCTCTTTAGAAGCGCCCTTCATCATTTCAACAATCATGGTTTTACACTAGCTCCTTATTTAAATCAGACCATCCTCTATCAATTGATAATACTAGAGCGTGAAGTGAGCGTCAAGCGTCATGAGTATTTCACGCGGAAGCTGAATAAGGAACCTATCCCCCGACCCCTTCCCCTGCGCTCCGCGCGGGAACACAATTCACAGAAGGATATGTTGAAGTATTTTTACGAATTTCATTCACCGCTGTCCGTTCGGCTGTTTGAACTATTATCTTTATAGGGAATAAAAACACGATGTTGTTGTTTTTAAAGGCATCCATTATGGTGCGCCGACAGGCAACCGAAGGCGTTTTCTTCCGCCGTTGCCGGTTAAGCCATGGACAGGCCTGTTCGTGACGCCTATTCCTGATTGACCTTCTTCAGCACCGACTCGATTTTCGCAACCAACTGGTCAGGTTCAAACGGCTTGGAAATGGAATCATTGGCGCCCAGCTTCATAGCAAACTGGATGATATCCGCCCTGGCGGTGAAGACCACTATCGGCACCTGTGAAAATGCACGTACCCTATCGAGTACGTCCATACCGGTCACATCCGGCATGAGAATATCGAGCAACACGATATCAGGATTTTGTGTTCTGATAATTTCAACAGCTTCAGCGCCACTTGTAGTGGTAATGACCTCATATCCATGAAGCCTGAGCTTGATGCGCAGGATGTTCCCTATCTTCGGTTCATCATCAACTACAAGAACGCGTTTTTTTGTATCCACTAACTTAATGGTAACATACCTTACGTTTAGTTTCTATAAATCAAACCAGACGGGGGATGACAAACACTCCATCCAGGGACCTTTGAGGAAATTGAGAACCATTACTCCACCGACAATGTGAAGAGGAGGTGGAACCTTTGCCCGCCTTAACTCCAGCCATATTTTACCTCGTTGAGCTTTAATCAGATGTTTGAAAACGTCTTATCAGCTACCTGTACTAGAGAAGGCGCGATTAACGCGTTACTTCGTCATTTCAATTACATTGAACCTGAAGTGCATATACTGCAAGTTATGGCGTTGAGGTAAAACCGGCAAGGGTGGCAGGGTTTGTCATAAACACCCAATAGCCTTTTCCGATTTCCATATTGGGTGGGGAAACACCGTCCCTGATATATGTCCAAGGAGTTTGACCGGCGCCTGAGCTGACAGCCATGCTGTATCCCCAAAGATTCCCTGGAGCGAAGTAGATGGAAATAAGGGCTTCGTTTACGGGCATGGTCGGGGTTTCAAAAGCCGAGCCGACCAGGTTCCAGCCGGCAACCAGCGCCCTGCTGGGCGGGCTGGAGACGCCGTCAAACGGAGTAAATGTGACAGTGCCTACCGCATTCATGTTTACGTAGATGGCATCGAGGGGCACTATAGATTGTGCGGCGTCTACCCAGACAAAGCTGGTGCCGTTCCACCAGTAGGCTGTGTTAAAGTTCAGGTTGTTTGCCGCAGCCAGTTCGCCCCATGTATCTATAGTTGTGTGCAGCTTCATCGGTGTGGACAGGGTGTTCCAGCCGGGAGAGAGACTGGAAAAAGCGTGGGTGAGTGAATGAGACAGAGTGGTTTCACCGGGGGAGTTGGAGATTTCCGACCAGTTTAAAGCTTCGTCAACTGCCTTGATCGCGAAGTAATAGGTTTTTTCCGGCTGCAGCCCGTGAAGAGTAAAATTTTCAGAGGAGCCAACTGTACCGGGAACCGGCTCACCATCGATCTGCGCTGCTGTGTCCCAATTACCATCCGTCAGGGACTCTCCCTCAATATATCTTATGTCGTACTGACTTACAGCGCCCTGGCTGCCATTATTGCCAGGGGCAGTCCAGGTAAGTATCACGGAGTTTTCCGCCGGATTGCCCGCGGACAGGTCGGTCACCATGCCCGGGGGAATGGTATCCTTGAAGAATTGCCAGGGCCACTCCCCTGACTCACCAAAGACGTAGCCAACATCATCGGATGCCTTAAAATAAATGATGTGGCTGCCCTCGCCGAGGTCATCAAAGCGGGGGATAGTCCAGTTATCGCTGGACCAGGTAGTACCTGGAGCGTTCTCAAAGAGAGCCGTCCAGTTACCGGTAAAGGAATCCATCTGGTACCAACCACCATCAAGGCCGGCTTCATCGGTAAAACCAAGGACCGAGAAAACAGGTGCATAGTTATAATACCGCCCTTGAATTTCCGTTATTGGATTCATCATCAGCGGGCCTTCGGGAATTCAAAGGTAAAGCAGTCCGCTTCCAAAGATATTGTCATTGCCGGAATCACCGAGGTCAACTGCCCGTCCATCAAGAAAAGATTGAATCTGTAAAGAGGTATATGAAGGATAGCGGTATTTGACCAGCACCGCCGCGCCGGCAGCATGGGGAGTTGATGCTGAACTGCCATAGAAAGGGTTGATACTGGCATTAGTTACGCCATCGGGAGCAACCAGGTCAGGCTTTATGGCGCCGTTTTCTGCCGGTCCCTGAGAACTGAAGGACTCCAGCAACGCCGGGTCATTCCATGGTACAGCGCCAACAGCCACGGCGTTGGTTGAATCCGCAGGTACAACTAAACTGCCTGCCCGGACAAAATAGTGTAAATCTTGATTATACGAATACAGGTTAAATACAGCAGGCAAGGGACTGCTACCGCTGCCGATGGCCAGGTAATAGACCCCTGTATAAGTAGCAGTGTAACTAAGAAATTCCCGCGGATTATCATCTCCGTCCTGGATGTTCATCGATACAGCCACAGGAACCTGAGATGAGTTCAGCAGAAGTAGGTCATAATCGTTAGCGGATACACCCCAGGTATCATTCCATTTGAGCGCAATCCTTATACTTTGACCGCTGGATACGGTAACAGCGTTAACCAGGTCGTGAAATCCATCTTCATTGGCATCTATAAAGGCACCGTTCCAGTGGCGCTGGGACTGGTTGCCAACTGATTGGAACCATAAAATACCAGCCGCGCGGGCGGTATCAACTATCTGGCAGATAGTGCCGGTCCCATCACCCGGCCCACCGATAGGCCAGCCGACTGAGGATGAGATAATATCCACTCCCTGGGCAATCAGCCAGTCTACGGCGTTAGCGAGCTCAACTTCAGTGGAGAAGTTCGCCAGGTAGAATTCGGCACCGGGGGCGATGTCATATATAATCTCGGCACAGGCGGTACCATGTGTAGATGCGCCCGGTCCGCCGATACTGGGAGCCCATTCCGTTGTTATGGTTGGCGGTAAATCCCCCTGGCTTTGGCGTAATGCATATTCCCCAAATCCTATATCGAGTATGCCCACTTTTATGTTATTTCCCGTGTAGCCAACAGCCTGCCAGTCATCAGCGTTAATAACGGAAACACCCTGAGAAACCGCCGTCGTTTGCGGGTACTGGGGCTGCCGTACCAGGCTAATGCCGGGTATCTCAGTCAAAGCTGTTAACAGGGACACAGGTACCGTCATCTGCAGCAGATTATCGTGACGGGCCTCGATAATGCCAAAAGAACCGGCTGCATTAAGAGCCAAGACGGTCTGGCCGGGCAGGATTTCTACAATAATTCTTACTGTTTCATTAAAAGCCTCGGTGTTCGGCTTATATTCAGAAATAGCGTTCCTGGAATTTTGGGCGGCAACAAGCTGATTGAGATGCGAGTCCAGCCTGGGGTTGCCCTTTTCTAAAAGTCATATATTAGGAAGGGCTTCCTTGAGAAGCTGGAAAGGCTTGGCTCCAAGCTCTTCAGGTTCAAGATAATGGACGCCGGCAAAATAGATGGGATCCAGTTCCTGCGCTTCTATGAAACCGAGAATATTAATAGCATGTGATGTCTTTATTGGAACATTCTCGAAATCCTTATCATCCAGGACGATATACTGGTCTTTAGCGATTTCATAGCCGCGTACGGTGTCTTTTATCCCGAAGTATTCGTTATCGGTTTCGCAGCGTAATACTTGTTTGGGGCGCGTAAGACATTTTTTATGAAGCAGGTGAAAACTCAAAGTTTTACTCTCGGTTCCTACGTACATTTTAACGGGAATAGCAACGAGTCCGAAACTTATCACGCCTTTCCAGAATGCTCTAGGCATAGAACACCTCCTGATATTGAGCATCCCGTAAAAACAGGATGCTCAAAGAAACAAAATTCAAGAATGTGACCGCCGGCAAAAGTAGCGCGCACTTAATCACTGGCTGGCCTCCAATAACCGGAGCATTGTATCTACTTCGGTTGCAGGAATATTACAGTTATAATTGTTACAGATGTAGGCAGTAGACTTGCCTTCGATGCAGGACATCTGCCCGGTAAACGGGATTATGCGCCTGATATCAGAGTCACCTGGTTCTGGAGAAAGCAATATCAAAACCTTGTTAGGTAAGAATTTCCGGTGTATTGCCCGCAACATTTCCCGGGTATCATCGGCCCGCGGGTCGCCAACGATAACTATCTCATAAGAAGGACCGACCACGAAATCGATGGCCGTCATGAGTTGAGTATAGGCTGATGGTGATTGCTGAACGCTTTCAAAAAAAGCGCGGCCTATTTGGGCGGCTTTTTGCTCCAAATCCGGGTTGGCGGTCAGCCGTCCGAGGCGAAGCAGGTTCAACATAGCCACAGAATTACCGGAAGGTATGGCGCCGTCATAGATTTCCTTCTGACGAACAAGGAGGCTCTCGCCGTCTTCCGCGGTAAAATAAAATCCGCCGTCTTTATCATCCCAGAAATGTTCTAGCAGATGCTGATTAAGCTCCATTGCTTTTACAAGGTAGCCGGGCTCAAAGTCAGTCTCATATAATTCCAGCATCCCCCAGATTAAAAAAACATAGTCATCGATATGAGCCGGTATTGCGGATTCACCGTCCCGGAAGCGGTGCAGAAGGCGTCCGTTAGGCGCGACCATATTATTGAGGATAAAATCCAGGGCTCTTTTCGCGGCGCCGGCATAGCCGGGTTCATCAAGCACACGCGCCCCCTTGGCTAATGCCGCGATCATAAGACCATTCCAGTCAGTTAAAATTTTATCGTCTTTCTGGGGGTGAACGCGTGCGCCGCGGTACTTAAACAATTTCTGGCGTATAGAATCCAGGCGCTTCCGGAGTTCAGGCATTGGCTCATTAAGTTCTGTGCCCATTTTCGCCAATGATTTGACCAGGTGGGGAATATTTCTTCCGCTTTGTCTTTCGGCTGCCTCATCTGTAAAGTTGCCGGCTTCTTTGATATCGAATACCTTCACAAACATATCGGCTTCATCAGGATTGAGTATCCGTTTTATTTCATCGAATGTCCACAAATAGAACTTCCCCTCTTCGCCTTCGCTGTCGGCATCTTCCCCGGAGTAAAACCCGCCGCCGGCAGCCGTCATATCCCTCAGCACATACGTAAAAATCTCACGAGCCGTTTTGGCATACTCCTCTTCTGCTGTTGCCTGATACATTTCAGTATATGCCGTTGCCAGCATGGCCTGGTCATAGAGCATTTTTTCAAAATGAGGTACAAGCCACTGCTCGTCCGTTGAATAGCGATGAAAGCCGTATCCAATATGGTCGAATATGCCGCCGCGCCGCATTGCTTGCAGGGTTTTCTCCACCATTTTTAGAGCCTTGTTATCGCCGCTCCGCTTCCAATATCGCAGCAGGAAGAGCAGATTATGCGCCGTCGGGAATTTCGGTGCCCCGCTAAAGCCGCCGTAATGCTCGTCGAACCTGGCACTTAATTGTTCATAGGCGAGATGAAGCGCTGGCTCACCCGGTTCTTCGCCGGGTTCCGCCCGCGGCGCTTTGCGCAAAGCCTCAACGATTTGACTCGCTGAATTTATGACTTCAGCCCGGCGTGTTGCCCACACGTCCTTGATGCGCGGTATAAGTTCTATCAATCCTGTTCGTCCGAACCTTGTTTCTTTTGGAATATAGGTGCCGGCAAAGAACGGCTGTTTGTCCGGGGTCATAATTATGGTGAGTGGCCACCCTCCGCTGCCTGTCATCATCTGGCAGACTGTCATGTAAAGCATATCGATGTCGGGCAGCTCCTCCCGGTCAACTTTTACAGACACAAAAACATCGTTCATTAGCCGGGCTGTTGCGGTGTCCTCAAAGGACTCATGCGCCATCACGTGGCACCAGTGGCAGGTTGAGTAACCAATCGAAAGAAAGACAGGCTTGTTTTCCCGTTTGGCTTTCTCAAACGCTTCTGGTCCCCATGGATACCAGTCGACCGGGTTATCGGCATGCTGGAGCAGATAAGGGCTCTTCTCGTACGCGAGTCTATTCCGGGTTTTTTCACCAGTCAATGACCTGTTCCTCTCTTGTTAACGAATTTCTAATCGGCTGGTAAACTTTACTCGTACCTGGTGCCCGCATTATATCTGCATACCGTTAATCATTTGCCAACATGCACTCAGCGCAACTTCCGTTCAGACAGGATTGCTTTAATGGTAACAAGTTGCCTGTTTTTCGCGTTCAAAAGATTTGGAACGACAGATTCACGCCGCCGTAAGGGTTGAATCATCTGTAAAGAGGCGTATATACCGGCGCCGATTCCGAGCGAGACAGGCCATACAAGGTATCCAGTCTCCGAGGGAAACATCAGAATCCGGGCCCATACGAGCGCCAAAATTCCGATGGAAAACCAGTGCCGGATTAGCAGCCGTTTATGAGTGACCGTCTTCCGGCTAGATAGCCCTGGTTTACTTGTCAACTGAAGACCTCGTAAATCTGGAAATTTATCACCTTCTTATCTTTCCCCTTTTTAGCATAAAGAAGCATTATTTGAGACTCTACAGGTAAACATATGTAATCATTTAGCCTACCCCCTATTTTGGCAGGAGCAATGTGTAGAAGTCATAAAATACGAGTTGGAAATATAACAGATTTATGACAATTCTCGTACCGGCATTCCGGATTTTTCAGCTTTAGCGGTGCTTCATTGGCATGACATCGCTACTCATTAGAGCCCAGTGCCATTTTCGGCCTCCGATTGCTCTGTCAGGTAACTTGAGATAGAATATTAGGGAGATTCTATACCCAAAGGAGTTGTTATGAAAGCGCTTGTGCTTAAAGAAAAAGGTAAGCTTGCCATCATGGACATGGCTTTTGATGAGAAATTAAGCCCGGATGACGTGCGTATAAAAATACACACCGTCGGCATTTGCGGCAGCGATGTGCATTATTACACTCACGGGAAAATAGGTAACTTTATCGTGACGGAGCCGATGGTGCTCGGCCACGAGGCCTCCGGCACGGTTATCGAGGTCGGAAAAAATGTGAAAAGATTAAAAGCCGGCGACCGGGTTTGCATGGAGCCAGGTATACCCGACCTGCGCAGCCGCGCGGTGATCGAAGGCATGTATAACCTCGACCCCGCGGTCGTTTTCTGGGCGACACCCCCGTACCATGGCTGCTTGAGGGAAACCGTTGTTCATCCCGCCATGTTCTGTTTCAAGCTGCCCGATAACGTCAGCTATGCCGATGGGGCCTTTGTCGAGCCGCTTTCCGTCGGTCTGCAGGCGGTAAAAAAAGCTAATGTTAAACCCGGCGATGTGGCGCTGGTCACCGGCTGCGGGACTATCGGTATTTTAACTGGTCTGGCTGCCCTGGCCGGGGGATGCAGCAAGGTCATTATCACCGATGTCATCCAGCCCAAGCTGGATATCGCCGCCGCCTACGGCATGGTCGCGGTCAATATTAAAAAGCAGGATTTGATGGAAGTCGTGAACAAAGAGACTGCTGGCTGGGGCGTCGATATCATCTTCGAAGCCAGCGGCAGCGCAGCCGCCCTCGCCGCTATTTTTCAGCCCCTTTGCCCCGGCGGTAAAGTTGTATTCATCGGCATGCCGGTTGAGCCCGTGACCCTGGATATAGTCGCCGCGCAGGCTAAAGAAGCCCGCATGGAAACTATCTTCCGCTACGCCAACATCTACCCGCGCGCTGTCGCTCTCCTGGGGTCCGGGAAAATCGATGTTAAGCCGCTGATTACCGATAAATATAAGTTCGCCGATGCCGTCAAGGCGTTCGATTACGCCGCCAATCCCCAGCCGCGCTCGGTTAAAGTAATGATTGAAATGTAGCCGGATAATGAATAAACAAAGACTTGCCCTTGGTCTGGACGTCAGCACACAGAGCCTTTCGGCTTCGGTGCTGGATATCGATGCGCGTAAGAAACTCGTTGAGCTGTCGCTGGACTACCTGAAGGATGAAAGGCTCAATAAATTCGGGATTCGGGAGCCGGATTATATTCTGCCCCCGCGTTCCGAAGGTGAAGCCGACCAGCCTCCGCTGCTGTTCCTCGCCGCCCTCGACTCCGTCTTCGCTGATCTAAAGAAAGCCGTTGCTCTGAAGGATGTCGTTGTTACTAACGTCTCCGGCCAGCAGCATGGTCATGTCTATCTGAATAGCGCTGCTTCTTCCATTTTCGCATCGCTTGATAAAACCGGAAACGAGGCATCTAATCTCGGTTCCCTGTTGAAAGACAGCCTCGCTTACGAGCGCGCCCCCATCTGGATGACCGCCGATACGGTTAAACAGGCCGCTTTTATCAGGAAGGCCGTCGGCGGCAAAGACAGGGTGATTGAGCTTTCCGGCTCGGACGCGCAGCTAAGGTTCACCGGGCTCGTCATCCGGCGCACCGCTGAAAAATTCCCGGATGTTTACGCTCGTACGGCAATAGTCCAGCTCATCAGCAGTTTTATCCCGGCCGTCCTTACCGGTAATGCTAACGTTCCAGCCGATTTCGGAAATGCCTGCGGTATGACGCTCATGGACTACCGGCGCAGGAAATGGTCGGACGAGCTTCTGGAGGCCGCCTCTACGGGTCTGGACGGCGGGAAAACAGGTTTGAAGTCCCGGCTGCCGGAAATTACCGCGCCGGACGCCGTAGTTGGGAAAATTGCGCGTTATTTTATAGAAAAATACGGCTTCAGCCCTGAATGCCGGATTGCCGCCGGTTCCGGCGATAATCCCCAGTCCAAAGTGCTGGTCGGCGGTGACTTGTTGAGCCTGGGCTCAAGCTTCGTTTTCATGGTAGCGACGGATGGGAAAACCATGGATGGTACCGGCGCCGCCTGCGCTATGTACGACGGCATCGGCAGGCCTTTCATGTTCGGATGCCGCACTAACGGCGCTCTGGTCTGGGACCAGGTGCGCGCGCTTTATGGTATACGCAAGGATGATTATGCGCCGGGGGAATCTGCTCTCAAGCAGTCGGCGCTAGGGCGTAACCTGGTCTTCTGGCAGCCCCGCAACGAATCATTCCCCGCGTCAGGCAAGTTCGATTTGACGCGAATTAACGTACAAAACCCTGGCCTTGCCGTCGATTACTCCGGCATTATAGAGTCCAGCCTGGCTGCGGTGTATCACCATTCGAGGGGATTCAGCCGTCCCGGCGGCGAGCCGTTAAGTGTTACCGGCGGCGCGGCGGGCAGCCCCGGCATCATGCGCCGTATCGCCGCTATCTGGAACCGTCCGATCGTTCAGACGGAGGAGGGTGGAGCGGCGCTTGGCGCTGCCGTGGCCGGTATCTCTGCCTTTTTTAAATCCGAAGGGCTTAAGTTTACCCTTGAGGATTATACCGCGGCGGTCATGCCTGGGAGCAAACCCGTCCTCCCTTCCCCCGAAGACGCAGCCGCTTTACATAATCCTGGCGGTTATCTCGATAGATTCGCTTCGGAAGAAGCCGGGCTAATTGCCGCGCACTCTCTCTTTTAAAGCCAAGAGATACCTGAAGAAGTCATTGCATCGTCCCGATAATATTACTACCTTCATCTTCGTGCAATTCAAAATCCTTCTCAATCTCCCCCACTATATCACCCTTCCTTTTCCCCTCTCCCTCGACGGGAGAAGGAAATAAGGAAAAGAGATATCGTGGGGGATGATACAATGACTTGTTCGGGGGATTCTTAATAGTTAATTTGGGCGCTAAGACAATATATTGCCCCTCTCTGTAAACGGAGAGGAGGCCAGAGGGTGAGGTCGGGCGTCACTTCTGCCAATTCATCGTGATATCGGTATCGTACTTTAGTCTCACTTTCATTTGACACCGCCTGTCCAACCTACTATTGTTAGTGGCGACGTCTTTTGGGAAATCCCATCAACGCAACGCGTTAATTAGCGCCAAATCTGAGCCGTGGGTAGTTGCGTGAAACTTATATATAAGATAATTTGTAACGATAACCATCCCGGAAAAGTGCACCCAGGTTCATTAATTCTATCTATCTACAAAATAACCCCGGGATTATTCATATATCCTCACCAGCAGCGTCAACCCCTTTAAAATTATCAGGAGCACACCCTTTAAGTCATCCGATTGAATCAGCATTTAACCCACCATCGAAATTATACTGATTTAATGCTACAATTAGAGAAGTTTAGTATCCAGTTTCCTGTTGATTTGAATGAAGATAGTTATTATCTGCTTTTGCGCCTGCGCAGCATCACAACTTATAAAAGTAGCCATTCTCCTGGCGCATAAGAAAAAGTTGCGCCTGCGTGATTTTCTTACCACGGGCGGAATGCCAAGCGCTCATTCCGCCATCGTCAGCGCACTGGCGGCAGCGGTAGCCTTATATGAAGGACTCGATTCAGCGGCATTCGGAATTACCGCGGTATTTGCTTTTATCGTTATTTGTGATGCCGCAGGATTACGGCGTTCTGTAGGCAGACAGGCTGATATACTCGACCGTATCATCAGGGAACTGCAAGACCGGAACGCGATAGCTGAAAGTAATCATGATTCATCAGAAATAGTCGGGCATACACTTATTCAAGTGATTGCCGGCGCAATATTAGGAGCAGTAGTTGCCTGCCTATGTTTTTTGTTGCTTGAATAATTCGGAGATGATAATATTGTCGTTAAGAACCCTGTGAGAGGCAGGCGGCAGCCGTCACCTATTACACATATCCGGCACGCCGGCTGCCAAAACACCCGCCGCTTATTAAAATCGGGTTGCTGCCGTAGTTCAGTATGGAGTTCGTGTGATGAAAAATGGGATTCGTCCGCAGTTACTTACAGTTATATTTATCGCAGTTTGCGTCCTGATTTCCTTAATTATCAGGGTTGGCTTACCCTATAACTCAATATTTAAAGACGGGTGGATAAACCTGGCCAGTAATGACGCCTACCATTTTATGCGTTATATTGATATTCTGGTGCATAACTTCCCTGATGCTCCGGCCTTTGACCCGTTCTTTATGTACCCTGGTGGAAATACATTCGGCGGTATACATTTCTTCGAATGGATGGTGGCTGCAATAGCCTGGATTATCGGGCTGGGTTCGCCTACACAGCACACCATAGATGCAGTCGGCGCGTATATACCGGCGGTATTAGCGGCGTTGACAATCATACCTGTTTTCTTTATTGGCAAAACCCTGTTCAACCGCTGGGTAGGTATAATGGCAGCTTTTTTGATAGCCGTCCTTCCCGGGGAGTTTCTAGGACGCACTATTCTTGGGGGCATGGACCATCCCGTAGCGGAAATCTTTTTTTCCACGCTAGCAGTTCTTTTCATGATCCTGACAATTAAAGCGGCGGGAGGGAAAGATGACGGGCAGGAACCGATGACCTTAAATCACCTGATCAAGGGCGACCGGAAAGTCATCACCAGGCCGCTTGTTTTCAGCGCGCTGGCCGGATTATTCCTGGGGATTTATCTTATTACCTGGCTGGGGGCGCTGCTGTTCGTATTTATTTCAGCGATATATTTTATAATTCAAATCGTTGTTAATCATATTAAACAAAAACCATCCGAGCACCTGGGTATCGTGGGTTTTATCACTATTCTAGTTGCTCTTATTATTTTCCTGCCGTTTAATTCAAACGCAAACCTGACACTGGCAATGATTGCGGCCCTGTTTGTCCCGGTAGTAATGGCATTTTCTTCCAGGTTTGTTTTCAAATGGAAACTAAGTCCATTCTATTACCCTGTTATCCTTATCGTTATTGCGGGGGCGGTTTTTGGCATCATTTATGCAGTTGCCCCGGCAACGGTAAGCACGCTATGGGGCTATTTTCAATCGGTCTTTTCCCCGGGCGGGTCCACCGCGGCAACCACAATGGAGATGCAGCCATTTCTTTCACCTCAGGGGAGCTTTAGTACCGGCGTAGCATGGGGAAACTTTACCACCAGCTTTTTTATGACCGAATCGTTAGCAATCCCCGGGTTCGGTCTTATCTCATTCGTAATTTTGTTATGGCTATACATAAAGCACCGCGGCAAGGAAGAAAACCTCCTCTTATTCCTCATCTGGACTCTAATAATACTCATCGCCACACTTTCGCAGCGCCGTTTTGCTTATTATTTAGCAATCAATATCGCAGTGCTTTCCGCGTATATTTCCAGTCAAATTATCTGGCTGGGTGGACTCCGGAGAGTTTTCACCGAAACAGAAACAAGTCCAGGTACTGAAAAAATAGAAAACAGTAAAGTAAAAACAAAGAAGAAAAAACAAAATTATGGTCTCCCGATATTCCGGGTTACTTCCGTCCTGTTAATAATCGTAGTTTTTATTCTTGTGTACATGTTTAATATTTTTAAATCAGTAGAAACCGCAAAAACTGCACCTTATGCACCTTCCGACGGCTGGGAAGAATCTTTAACATGGATGAGAGATAACACACCGGAGCCTCTTGGCGATAAGGAGGCTTATTATAAAATCTATGACAGCAGTTTTAAATATCCGGAATCAGCTTACGGCGTTACCGCATGGTGGGATTACGGCTACTGGATAACACGGACAGCCCACCGCATGCCGTCCGCCAACCCGTCTCAAGACCCGGTAGCAATTAAGAAAGTTGCCAATCTATTCATATCGCAGGATACTGCCACAACCCAAAAGGCTATGAAAGAACTGGACTCTTCATACGTGGTACTGGATTTTTCCCTGATTACCAGCAAATTCTGGGCTGTTTTCGACTGGGCAAAACAGGACCAGAATAAATATTTCGGCATCTACTATATATCCAGGGAAGGTTCATACTATCCAGTGCAACTGATGAAACCTGATTTTTACCGCACGCTTGCGGTCAGGCTCTACGCATTCGACGGTCAAGCCGTGGCTGACGGCAAACCGCTGGTAATCACTTACGAAGAGAGAACCTCCGAAGGCAACATTTATAAAATAGTATCTAAATACGAAGAATTCTCCAGCTTAAACGCGGCGCAAAATTTTATCGCCAGCCAAACGAGCGGGAAATATGATATAGTCGGCGTCAGTGAGTTCATCAGTCCCGTTCCACTGGAAGCTGTGCCGAATTTCAAGCTGGCGTACAGTTCCCAATATCTGCAAACGTATACCCAGAATATCACAGTGCCGGATATAAAAATATTCGAATATGTTGAGTGACCTGCTCCTTTTCATGGGAACCGGCTTACCTGCCGCGGGCGGGCTACAGGTTTCTGAACGGCAGTGAATATACTTTTTATCCACGAAGTGGACTGGCTGAAAAAGGTTGTGTTTGATATTCACAACCTCGCTGAATCCCTGTCTGTCCTGGGGCACCATGTATATGCCATCGACTATGAAGACACCTGGGGGGAAAACCGATCCTCCAATCCAGGCGGATTGAAAACAAAAGAAATCAACGGCATTTCACGCGCTATTCCAGGGTCATCGGTGGATTTGAGACGGCCCGGATTTACCAGGATTCCCCTCATTAGCCGAATATCGGCGGGTGTTACCCACTACCGGGAAATTCAAAGAACCATCAGGGAAAAGAACATCGACGTCATTATGCTCTACTCCGTCCCGACGAACGGTTTGCAGACTATCCACCTTGCGAAAAAATACGGCATCCCGGTTGTGTTTCGTTCCATAGATATGCTCCATATGCTGGTGCGTCACAACGCTTTACGCTCCGCGACTAAATTCCTGGAGAAAAAAGTATACTCTTCGGCAGATAGGATTATGGCCATAACCCCGAACCATTCACGATATGTAGTCAGCCTCGGCGCTGAAGAGTCCAGGGTAAAGCTGCTGCTCCTACCTGTAGACCTTAAAATATTCAATCCATCGATGGCAAATACCGAACTCCGCCAAAAATGGGGATTCGGACACGACGAACAATTGATTGTTTTCATTGGAACGTTATTCGAGTTCAGCGGACTCGATGGCTTTATCCGCGAGTTTTCACAGGTTACAGCTTCAGTTCCGGAAGCCCGCCTCCTTATTGTCGGCGGCGGACCGCAGCGTCCCGGATTAGAAAGTATTATCGCCGGGACAGGTCTTAAGGACAAGGTCGTCATCACCGGCTTTCAGCCTTATGAGATGATGCCGCAGTATATCAACCTCGCCGCGGTATGTATCAATCCTTTCCTCGATACCTCTAAAACCAGAGATATTTTCCCCGGCAAGATAATCCAATACCTGGCCTGCGGCAAGCCCACAATCGCTACACCCCTGCTCGGCATAACCACACTGATTCAAGGCGAGTCCCGGGGGATTATTTATGCGGGCAACGCGAAGGATATGGTAAAAGAAGTAATAAATCTTTTAAAAAACCCGCAGCAAAGACAGCAAATGGGACAGGCCGGGCTTGATTATGTAAAGCAGTCTCATAACCAGGAAAAAATAGCCCGCCAGCTTGAAGAAGAATTATTTACTGTGATAAAAACCAGGCACGATAAGAAATCATTTAATCAGAAAGCTTGATATCAATATTATCTTCAATCAAGGTCACACAAATCGATTTCCCGGTGTTTTTTCCGGTTCTATGCAATACTAGCACAAAACCGATTATTTCATTATAATAGTAACCAAAGAAGCGAGTATAAAAAGTTAAATAATTATGATAGCCGGCTCCGGTAAAGCAAGACAAGAGGAAATGGAACTTCCTTCCATCGTCATTCGCCCTCTCAGAGGATGGCTGCCGATAAACCTGCGGGAACTTTGGGCTTATCGTGAACTGCTATTTTTTTTCATCTGGCGGAATATCAAGATATTCTACCGCCAGGCAGTTTTCGGCTTCGCCTGGGCAATTATCCAACCCCTGTTCATGATGATAGTGTTCACTCTTTTCTTCGGCACGCTGGCTAAAGTACCTTCCGGCGATGTTCCTTATCCCCTTTTCAGTTACGCAGCGCTGGTGCCGTGGGTACTATTCAGCAGCGCGGTAACGCGTTCCAGCAACAGCCTGACCCATAATGCCAATCTAATCCAGAAGGTATATTTTCCAAGATTGCTTATGCCTCTCGCAGATGTGCTTTCACCCGTGGTAGACTTTATGATATCTTTTGTTATTTTAATTGGAATGATGTTCTACTTTGGATACTATCCAACGGTAATAATGCTAATGGTGCCCGTCTTCCTCATCCTTGAACTTATGCTCGCTCTAGGCATGGGACTCTGGCTCTCAGCTATAAATGTAGAATACAGGGATGTAACTTTTCTCGTGCCGTTATTAATACAGCTCTGGCTGTTTGCTTCGCCAATCATCTATTCGGTCAGTTTTGTGCCCGAGCGTTTTCATACAGCCTATGCGCTTCTTAATCCGATGGTCGGGATAATAGAGGGCTTTCGCTGGGCAATCCTGGGCACAGAACCGCCCAGCCTTATGTTATTAGCTTCGGCGGGAATCATTATCGTAATCCTGATTTCGGGCGCTTTTTATTTCCGCCGGCGCGAAAAGGCATTTGCCGATGTCGTATAAATCAATATCGAGGGTAACAGGGAAATATAATGGGTGATACCGCCATCAAAGTGGAAAACATCGGCAAAACTTACCGGCTCGGGCAGACGGTAGGATATAAGACGCTGCGCGAGAGCTTAACAAACCTCTTTACTGCGCCATTCCGTAAAGCGCGCTCATCAAGCCAACAATCCATATCAAAACGCCAAAAAGAAACGATATGGGCGCTTAAGGATGTTTCCTTCGAGGTCAAACGCGGTGAAGCAATAGGCATAATCGGTAGAAACGGGTCAGGTAAAAGCACCCTTTTAAAGATATTATCACGTATCACCACACCTACCGAAGGCAGCGCAGAAATTCACGGGCGGGTGGGGTCACTTCTAGAGGTGGGAACCGGCTTTAATCCGGAACTGACCGGCCGTGAAAATATTTCTCTTAACGGAGCTATTTTAGGATTAAGAAAAGCGGAAATTGAGCGCAAGTTCGATGATATAGTCTCTTTTTCCGATATCGGGCAGTTCCTCGATACACCCGTGAAGCGTTACTCCAGCGGTATGTATATTCGCCTGGCTTTTGCGGTGGCAGCTCATCTTGAACCGGATATCCTGCTGGTGGATGAGGTACTGGCGGTTGGGGATGCTGCTTTTCAGAAGAAGTGCCTGGGGAAGATGGGAGATGTAGCGAGTGAAGGCCGGACGGTGCTGTTCGTGAGCCATAATATGACGGCGGTCCAATCATTGTGTTCCAGATGTATACTGCTGGAGAACGGGCATATGTACATGGCAGTTTCCGGAAGGTTTCAAACTTTTTTCTGTGCTTGAAAAAGTGGAAGGGAAACCCTTCGAAATCGGTATGGAAATGGAAATGTCGATTCAAAAATTATGGGACCAGGGCGAGAATGAGGTCATTGGATATAAGTTTAAACCGGTTTAACCCGGAGCGGAAGCAGATTATTGAAAGGAAATTCTAAATGAAAAAAATACCTTTGAGACGGGTAGCCGTTATCGGCGTTGGAATGAGCAAATTCGGCAAGCAGCCGGAAAAAGGACTTGTAACTCTCGGCACGGAAGCAACCCTTGCGGCAATTAAAGATTGCGGTATAGTTCCCAAGAAGATCGATGGAGTTTACTGTTCCAATGCTTTCGGTGATACGGGATGCCTGGGACAACAAATTGCGATGCAGGTCGGCCTGGTGAGCCGCGAGATGGCCAGGGTAGAAAATGCCTGCGCCGGGGGAACGACGGCGGTAAGGGAAGTATTTTATGCAATCGCCACCGGCCGATGGGATATCGGCATGGCAGTCGGCGTCGATTCGATGACTACCTGTATGCCAAAAGGCCCCATCGTTGCGAAAGATATAGATGGAGAGCTCGGGCTTTCCATGCCTGCATACGGCGCGATGCAAATGCAGCGCTACATTCATAAATACGGAGCCACGGTCAAGGAATTTGCGCAGGTTTCGGTCAAAAATCACATTAACGGCAGTTTAAATCCATACGCCATGTACAAGAAAGTATATACATTGGAAGAAGTGCTTGGCGCCAGGATGATCTGTGATCCCCTAACGCAGTTGATGGTCAGCCCGGTCAGTGACGGCGCAGCCGCGGTTATACTTTGCGCTGAAGACAAAGCGAAGCAGTATACGACTAAACCGGTATGGCTGGTGGGTTCGTCGCTTATATCAGGCGATTACACTCTTTTCTCAAAAGACATGGATATATCCACCATGGGCGAGCAAGCGTCTGCCGAAGCTTATGAGATGGCAGGAATAGGCCCTGAAGATATCGACCTCGTAGAGCTGCATGATGCCTTTGCTTCTGTTGAGATTCCCAACATTGAAGACATGGGAATATGCAAGCGGGGTGAAGGCGCCCGCCTCCTTATGGAAGGCTACTTTGACCTGGGTGGAAAAGTCCCGGTTAACCCCAGCGGCGGTCTGCTGGCCCAGGGACATCCTTTAAGCGCCAGCGGCGTGCGCCAGATTGCTGAAATTACATGGCACCTGCGCAACGAGGCGGGAGAACGACAGGTCAAAGACGCCAAAATCGGCGTGGCCCACATGGAAGGCGGCGTGGTAAGCGGATTACAGGGAGGCGTTTGCGGCATCAATATCGTGATGCGGTAAACGGCAAAGCCGGAAATATTCTGTGTTCATACTAAAAAATAATATTCACTGTCATTGCGAGGAGCCCATACACTTCGTTCAGTGTAAACTCCGCGAGGCGGCAATCTCAATGATATATTTACCAAATTGATAGAGATTGCCGCGCCTTCCCTTCGGGAATGGCGCGGCACGACATGTCGTGCCGACGCAATGACAATTATAATCATTCTTCTAATGTAAAATTCTAATAGGGGGTGACTTAGATAATGGAAATTAAAACAGTCGGAGTCGTCGGGTGCGGCATTATGGGAGCAGGCATCGCGCAGTTGTGCGCGCAGACCGGGTATAAAGTAGTCGTCTCTGAAATTAATGATACAGCACTGCAAAAAGGGTTGAAATCCATCGATGTCCAGCTTTCACGCCAGGTGGATAAGGGCAAGATTAAGCCGGAAGATAAACAGGCCGTCATGGGACGTATCAAAGGCACGACAAACATGGCTGACTTCGCTACTTGCGACATCGTCATCGAAGCTGCCACCGAAGATATGAAGATTAAGAAGTCCATCTTCGGACAACTCGATAAAGTATGCAAACCTGACGCGCTCTTGGCCACCAACACCTCGGTACTTTGCGTCGCGGAGATTGCCGGCGCCACCAAACGCCCGGAAAACGTGCTGGGGATGCACTTTGCGCAGCCGGTTCCGGTCACCAAAATACTGGAAATGGCCAGGACAATCGCTAACAACGATGCGATAGTAGCCGCGGGTAAAGCCTTCGGCGAATCCATCGGCAAGATAGTGGTCGTTACCAAAGACCTGCCCGGCTTTATCTCCAATCGTATTTTTTCATCGTTCGTGCTTAACGCGGTACGCCTGGTGCAGGAAGGCATTGCCACGCCGCAGGATATAGACACAGTTTTCAAGTATGGTTCCAACCATCCCATGGGCCCGCTGGAAACATTAGATTTCGTGGGCATAGACACAGTATATTACGGCGCTAAAGCGATGTACGAAGAACTGCATGACCCGCAGTATGCCCCCCCTCCCCTGCTAACCCGCATGATGGCGCTGGGCTGGCTGGGACGTAAGACCGGCAAAGGCTTTTACGATTATAGCAAAGACAAGTAAAAACCACCCCGTTAACACACCGGAATCGTCTCCCCCTTTTCAGGGGGAGACTTGTTTTAAGGTTATTATCAATAAATACCGGACCTGGTGTTTATGGATGACTTTTACATTTTTACTGATTTTTAAACAAACACAGCCCGTTTCTCGTGAAAACTGCCTGTATAGCCTCAAAATTATTTGACTTTTATAGAATTTTATGCTAAAAGTGGGAGGGTGGAGGGGAAATTTCTCATAATACAGCATTTTTAAAGGTATTAATTACGCCCTCGATATAGATATAGTTGAAATTCCGTTCGTCCTTTAAGGAGCCCACAAGCGTGAGGACAGATAAATATATTGTGACCCGGACCAAAGAGAACGAAGGCGATATACCGTTCCTGGCCTCCTCGCATATGCCTGCCAAAGATGTGCGGGAGCGTGTCCTTTATCTGGATGACGAGGTTATCAAGGGGGCGTTCTACGTGGCTACTTCCTGGTTCTGGAAAGCCACCGGCCCCGGCCCGCAGGCGCACGCGCACGATTTTCCGGAGGTACTGGGTTTCTTTGGTACCAACCCGGATGACTCGCATGACTTGTGCGGAGAGGTAGAGTTCTGGATTGACGGGGAAAAGCACCTGATGCACCAGAGCTTCCTGGCCTATATCCCAAAGGGCGTAGAGCATTGCCCTTTGCAGGTAACCCGGGCAGACCGGCCGATTTTCCATTTTTCTACCGGCCCCAGGAGCATGTACGGCGGCGCTCAAAAATAAGACCGCCTATAATCTTTTTTCCGCAGATTATAACCAATAAGGAATAATCTGCTATCAGGTTTAATCATTATACGAATAATAAGTTCGAGAGGAGAATGGTATGAACAAAGCCAAACTGGTTAAACTAGTCTGTTTTGCCGTCGGCCTTATAGTCATCGCCTCCATGCTGGCGATTAGCTGCGGCACCACGACAACGACAGCACCCGCCACTACTACCAATCCCGTTACCACCACACCCGCCCCCACTACATCCGGGCCGGTTATGGGCGGTACCCTCAGGTTCGGTATCAATCAGGATTACCCGACTATCGGAAACCCAACCACCCAGCAGTATTCCGGCGGCTATCCGCTTACCGACATCTGCCTCGAAGGTCTGGTCAATCTGAACGCAAAAGGCGAACCGATACCATACCTGGCCACAAGCTGGAGTTTTGACAGCTCCGGAACTATCCTGACGATGAAATTGAGAAAAGGAGTGAAATTCCATGACGGCACCATTTTCGATGCTGCCGCCGCGAAATGGAACCTTGACCGATCCGTCTCGGCCAATAAGACAGAAGTAGCATCAATAAAATTGGTGGACTTCACCGATGATTCCACACTCAGAATCACCCTCAAACAGCCGGACGGCCTGCTGCTGGTTTACCTGGGCGGCATGCGCGGCATGATGATGTCACCAACAGCCTATAAAAATTCAGGCGCGACTGAAAAAGACCGTAATGCCTGGGCGGAGGCCAACCCCGTGGGCACCGGCCCGTTTAAATTCACCACCTGGGAACACGATGTAAAAATCGAATTCACCAAGAACCCCGATTACTGGCAGGCCGGCCAACCTTATCTCGATAAGATTGTGTTTCAAATTATCAAAAACGAGGCCACCCTGCTTTCGTCCTTCAGGGCCGGCGAACTGGATGTCATGTACACCCAGCAACCCCAGAACGTTAAATCATTGGAAGACGAAGGCAAATACAACCTTATCATGGGTGACGTAACCCTTTGCGGCGGCCTCGAAGGCGACAGCAAGCATGCTGATTCTCCGTGGGCCAAAAAACAGGTCAGGCAGGCAGCCGCTTATGCCATTGATAATGAGCAGTTCGCCAAGACGATAGGCTTCGGATATTGGGTAGCCACGAATCAGTTCGATGTTCCCGAAAGATGGGGTTACAACCCGAACGTAGTCGGTTATCCCTACAATCCGGATAAGGCCAAGGCGCTGCTTACCGAAGCAGGTTATCCCAATGGCATAAACACTACTGTTTACGGCATGTCCCATTATGCCACGATGCTGGCGGCCCTTCAGGGCTACTTCTCCAAGGTCGGCATTACCGCCGAGTCCAAGATAGTAACCCCCGCCGAGCGCGTTGACATGTTCAGCAAGGCTGGCTGGAACGGCGTCTGGCTCTGGGAATGCACCGTTATCCCATCTACCCTGATGAACATGGGGCGCAACTTCACGGCGGCCGCAGCTCCCACCCGCATGATCAGCGTGGATGTTCCCGCAGATTTCAGCGCCCTCGTTTCCAAGGCTATAACCGCTACCGACTTCGAAACACAGAAGAAATTGACCTGGGATATCCAGAAACAGATGGTTGATGAATATGCTTTCATAACCTTCATCTATGGTGTTTATAATCCTCTCCCCACCACCAAGAAAGTTCATGATCTAAGGGAAGATGTGAACAATCACTGGACCCCGGCGATTACCTGGCTGGAAAAATAGATAAGAAAGATTTTCAGGCTAGCCCCGCTCGGCGGGGCTAGCCTCCCCGGAAAAAGTTCCCATAACAAGATAGTATTAATACAAAGTTCCGTTTTATTTAATTATGCATATTATTAACGTCCTGCCGGTGCTCCCGGGTACCGGGTCCCAGGTAAAGGTGGATTAGCGTTGGGCTCATTTATTATTCGCCGCATCTTGATGGCAGTAATAGTCGTAGTCATCGTTTCCCTCATTGTCTTTCTCATGCTCCAGTTGGTACCCGGCGGCGATCCGGCCCGCGCTATGCTCGGCCTTGACGCAACACAGGAAGAAGTGGACGACCTCAGGGCAGAAATGTGGCTGGACCGCCCCATTACGACTCAATACTTCCACTGGATTTCCAACGCTCTCCAGGGTGACTTCGGAAAATCCTTGAGATACCGTGTCAGTGTAAGCGAGATGATTGCCAAGCGTCTGCCCATTACCCTCCACGTAACCGTGCTGGCGCTGATTATATCAGTCGTATTTGGAGTTACTGGCGGGATTATATCTGCCGTAAAGCGCGGCTCCGTACTGGACCAGGCCATCAGCGTCCTGGCCAACGGCGCGGTAGCTGTTCCTATTTTCTGGCTGGGTATATTGCTTATCTATGTTTTTGCCCTTAACCTCCACTGGCTCCCCACCCAGGGCTATACGCACCTCACTGAAGATTTCTGGCTGAGCACCAAGAAAGTCATTATGCCGGTTATCTGCATGTGCCTTCCTACATTAGCCCTGATGACCCGTCAGACCCGCTCCTCCATGCTTGAAGTCGTCCGCCAGGACTACATCCGCACCGCCTGGTCCAAGGGCTTGACGGAACGCACGGTTATTATCAGGCACGCCCTGAAAAACGCCCTTATCCCTATCGTCACTCTTCTTGGTATCTCTGTTCCTCACCTTTTCGCGGGTTCAGTACTTGTCGAATCGGTCTTTAACATTCCGGGCATGGGGCGCCTTCTCGTCAACGGCGTTCTGGATAAGGATTTTATCGTCGTCCAGGCAGGCGTCCTGATTGTCGCGGTAGTAATATCCATCGTTAACCTCCTGGTAGATATTTCTTACGGCATGCTGGACCCCAGAATACGTTACCAATAAATTTTTTGAAAAGCATGTAATGAAAAATAAAACTACTATTAACAACATCGCTCAACCCGGAGAAACAAAGCGGGTAACCGAATTTCAGCGGTTCCGCCGTGTATTCTTCGGTCGTGCGGTTGTTATCTTCGGCTTCGTTATTATTTTAATCCTATTCTTTGCCGCCATTTTCGCGCCCCTTCTTGCCCCCTATGACCCTTATGAGATAGATATGGCCAATGCTCTTCAGAAACCCGGCGTCGCGCACTGGCTGGGAACCGATGAGATATAAAAAGTTTCTAATTCCCAAAACCTTTTCATCAGTTTTAACTTTTACACTGTGCCTTTGACTTTTAAGTTTTTACTTTTTACTTGGAAATATTTAGTACTTCGTGCTTAGGATTTACCCCCCTTTCCGCCACGCCCCACCCACTCCACGCTTGACACTGTACACTCAAAGGCATATACTTAAAGATGCGCCCGTGAAAGGCGCGTCGGCGCGGGGTAGAGCAGTGGCAGCTCGTCGGGCTCATAACCCGGAGGTCGTTGGTTCAAATCCAACCCCCGCTACCAAGATAATAATGAAGCCCGTCTGATATATGGCGGGCTTTATCTTTTTTGCTACTAATTTGCTACTAATTTGCTACTAATAGGTTGTTTCTTTTACATTTTCAGATTATAGATAAAGTCACCAAACCTTTCTGCCGCCACTTCCTGAAACCCTCGGCGCTACATTGCTATAGGTTCATTATACAACGGTTCCAATAGCTCCCCTGTCCGCTCTCTATACCACTCTTTAAAAATCCTTTATAATATAAGTGTGGAGGCGGGAAATGGTGAGGCAAATATTAATCGCGGTTCTTTTAGGCTTACCGGTCGTACTGGCGTCTTGCTCCGGAGCGGGCGGCGGAACCCCGACGCCGGGTATAACACCGGAAAAACCTTTGATCGATTCCCGGACGCCGGCGTCCGTGGAAACCGCCACGTTCGCCCTCGGCTGATTTTGGGGCTCGGACTCCCAGTTCGGGAGTATCGAAGGCGTCATACGGACCCGCGTTGGCTATTCGGGCGGTACGACTCCGAACCCGACCTACTATAACATCGGCGATTATTCAGAGACGGTGCAAATGGACTTCGACCCTGCCCGCATCTCATACGAGCAGCTTCTCGACGCGTTCTGGAACAGCCATGACGCGTCAGCCGCCGTCTTCTCTACTCAGTACAGCTCCAGAATTTTATATCACGACGAGGAACAAAGAGCCGCCGCAGTAGAGTCGTTGGCGCGCGAGGAGGCCCGATCAGGATCAAAGATACAGACAACCATCATTCCTTATACAGCGTTTTACCTGGCAGAAGACTATCACCAGAAATACTATTTGCGCGGGTCGGCGCTTTTCGGCGAGATATCCCTGATATACCCGGACACTAGCGGCCTGGTGAACTCGACGGCGGCGGCGCGTCTTAACGGCTATCTGGGAGGCTACGGAGACGCGGCTTCCGCGAGAGCCCAGGTTGACCAGTTTGGTCTTTCCGAAAATGGGAAAAAGGAACTGCTGAGAATCATTGAACGGGGTCTGTCGCCGGTCTGCCCGGTACCTCAGGGCTAATACATTCCTTCACGTCCCCACTTGACATCCGCCCGCCGGAATAGTAATCTCCTTTTTAACAGACGCAATTATGCCTTCATCTTCATATAATATAAGTAAATTCTGTCCCGGGCAAAGGAGAAAAGTGGCAAAATCAACATTCGCAAATCCGAACCACATGGCTATAGTGGTCAGAGACATCGATAAGTCTATCGACTACTATCAATCGCTGGGCATGGGGCCGTTCAAAACGCCCCCGCCGGTAAACATCAAAAAAAGGACGGAAAGCGGCAAAGTAGATACTTCCGGTGCGTATAAAATCAAAGAAGCGGTAGGCGATATGGGGCCAATCAGGCTGCAGTTGATCCAGCCCGTTGAAGGGAAATCTATCTACCGTGAATTCCTGGACAGCAAGGGCGAAGGCGTTCATCATTATGCTTTCATCGTGGATGACATCGAGAAAGAAGAATGCGAGTTTACCGGCAAAGGTGTCGAGATATTATCGAGCGTAAGGTTGGAGGGCGGCGGCGGTCACATCATAATCAACACCGCCGTCATGGGCGGCATTCTGATAGAGCTGATGCAGCCGCCGGCGGGATGGCTGAAGAAGTCCGCCGATACGGTCCGGGAATAGCCTGGGAAAGTATTTTTCCCCATTCCAAATCCCCCGGTCACAACCCGGGGGATTTTTATTTTAGGGCAATCAAGGCTTAAAAAGCCGATTTCAGGAAACAATTCGGGCGTGATCAGCTACAAATTGTTTCACGGGTTATGTTAAGTTTAAATGGGTTTATGTTAAGTGTAGTGGTAATTTTTACAAATTATTAATACCCTGCTTTATCAGAACCAGGCTTACGCGCTGAAGCGATATTGCCGGAGTTTCACCCTCACCCTTGTCTGTGCAATTCAAAATCCCTCAATCTGAGGCTGTCCAAAAACTGTCATACTGAAGGAGCGAAGCGACTGAAGTATCTCGGGGTGGGGCTGAAATGAAGCTAAATCCACCCCACACCGAGATGTTTCGCTGCGCTCAACATGACAATTCTGCCTTTTCGGCCAGCCTCCGAAGCTGCCAACTTACCCCTTATCCTCTCCGCCCTATGTTAAACGCTTCCTATTTTTTGAACATTTGCACGGGCGTGTTGTACTTTTGTGACGGGCGGGTTTGAAACCCGCCCCTACTAATACGGGATTTCTGCGCAAGGCCCATTTTATTCATGCGGAGCAGGCTGCGCGTTTATGAATCTGATCAAAATCCCCCTTGTATTCCCCCTTTATAAAGGGAGAAGAGCCCGGCATGACATAAAGGGGCGACGCAATGACTTGTTTGAAGCAAGGATATTATCGCCCTTTCCTAACGGGCGGCAATGGAACAAGAAAAGGGGAACTCATCAATCTCCGGAAGAGCCCGGTGTCATTTTAATCCATAGTGCCTGAATCGGGCGCCTGTACGCCAAAACGCACTCTTGACAGAGTCGAATAAATACAATATAATAATTATACGGTAATCACTTACCGTATGCCGTGCAGCTTCAAAAGTCAGTGATTACCACGTTAATTCACGGAAAAGGCGAGCTTATGAATGGTAAACCTTTAAAAATCGGCGTATTTTGCTGTGCTACCAGTTACGAACAGACGCGGCTGATGAAGGATTTAGGTCCGCAAGGAACTGAGATAAATGTGATTTCATTACCGTGCTCGGGTAAACTGGATATTCTTTACCTGTTAAAAGCGTTCGAGACCGGGGCCGACGGCGCAGCGGTAATGATTTGCAGGGAAGGCGAATGCCGGTACCTCGAAGGCAATTTAAGAGCCAGGAAAAGAGCCGGGGCGGTTGAAGAACTGCTTAAGGAATCAGGGTTGGGTAACGGCCGCGTGGCGGTAATTCAAATGGATGACCGCGGCATCGAGCAGACTAAACGGGAGTTAGAGGCTTTTTGCCTTAAGATAGCGGCAATGGATAAAGACGGGAAAACAAGGGAATTTAGGAAGATCTGAAGCGGTAGAAGGGGTAAGAGAAATAGGGTACTTCACCCTCACCCTAACCCTCTCCCCTCAAGGGAGAGGGAAATATGGAAAGGACGACATCGACGGGGGACGACGCGGCACGACGTGTCGTGCAAAAGGAATGACTTATTAAGAGGTTTATTAATAACTTAACGGATTACCTGATATGCGCATCAGCTTATCGAGCAAGGAGAACCGGGAATGAAACCTGACAGCAAATTAGCCGGTAAAATCAGCGGCAAAGATTTTATATTTACCGCGGAGTATCTACCGCCGGCGGGAACCGATGCTTCATCACTGGAAGCCGGTATCAAAGCCTTCGGCAGCCGCCTGACGGCAGTGAACATTGCGGATAATCATTACGGCGTCGCCATGTCCAGCCTGGCCGCATCGGCAGCTTTTGTCCGGGCAGGCATCGAGCCGATTTACCAGGTTGTTACCCGGGACAGGAACCGCATCGCCTTACAATCCGACCTGCTGGGAGCGGCGTTCCTGGGAATAAAAAACGTGCTTTGTCTTTCCGGTTATCACCAGACGCTGATAGATTGTCCACAGGCGGCTAACGTCTATGATATAGATTCGATTCAGCTTATCGGCCTGGTAAAGAAAATGAACGGCGGGTTACTCCTCGACGGCAAAAAAATCCAGGGTGAGTTTTCCATGCTGACAGGGGCGGCAGCCAATCCTTACATGAAACCTCTTGAATTGAACATCATGCGGCTGGGCAAAAAAGCCGCTGCCGGCGCCGACTTTATACAGACACAGGCCGTATTCGATACCGGGGTATTTAAACAATGGCTCGAAACAGCCCAAAAAGAAGGCATCACGGAAAAAACAGCCATCCTGGCGGGAGTGATGCCGCTGCAAAGCGCGGCTGAAGGACAGAAATTGCTCGATACACATACCGATTTTAATATACCAATCGATTTACTAAACCGGATAAAAGCCGCCGGTAATGAGGACGCCCAGAAAAAAGAGGGGTTGAAAATAGCCGCAGAAATTATTAAAAAGCTTAAAGTCATGCCGGGATTAAGAGGAATACACATCCTTTCCGGCGGTAATGAGTCGGTTGTGCCGGAACTGCTGGCGTTAGTCTAGCTTGAGGCTTACATATGCCTGAAAAATATCACATCGCAACAAAAAAGGTGCCGCCAAGATTGCCGAAGGTCGGTAAATTCGGCGTAGTCGACTGGCGCGAAGATTGCGCCGGGTGCCATAACTGCGTAAAGAAAGCCTGCGTTTACGACCGGTACCGGCAGGAAGCGCAATACATTAAAAATCTCAAAGAGGTCAATTCATTCTTCTTCGAGTGCATGGGCTGTTTCTCCTGCGTCCAGAAGTGCACCAAGGGTTTGCTGACGCTCAGCATCAACCCCTCGTATGAACAGATGGGTAACGGTTATTATACTCCCGATATTGTTTTGACGACCTGGAACCAGGCCGAAACCGCGTCGATTCCAGTTTCCGGCGCAGGCTACCGGGGGAAGTTCACCGGCCCCGGGTTCGATTCCATGTGGACGGACATGTCGGAAATCGTGAGGCCTACGCGCGACGGCATCCACGGGCGCGAATACATCAGCACGGCGGTAGACATCGGCAGAAAACCCGCGCAATTAACCTTTGAAAACGGCGCGCTCACCAGCGCCTTGCCGCCGCTGGTCGACAATCCCATTCCCCTCATCATCGACATGCTGCCCGAAAATTACCGCTTTCCGCAACTGATACCGATTTTCGTGGAGGTAGCGAAGAGGACAGGCACCATGGTGATTGTAGACTGGAAGGATTATACTCTGCCCGGCGCTGAAAAAGAAAAAAACCTGTCCAACATTATCTTATATCTCGGTAAAGACGGGGCGCTGCCGCCCAAAGAAATACTGCGTCAAACCAGGCTCGTGGAGATAGGTGACAGCGAAAACGTTGAACAGCGAATTAAAGAACTTAAGTCCATCAATCCTGAAGTTGTCGTGATCGTACGGATAGCCCTGGACGCGCACGGCGAAATGCGGGCCAGGGAACTGGCGCACCAGCCTTACATCGAGGTAATTCACGTCACGGCGGACATTAACGGCAACCAGACAGGCGTGGAAAAACCACGGTTTGTTAAAGACATGGTACGTGACGTTCACACTTCCCTGGTAAAAGATGGAATCAGAGATGAAATTACAATAATATCCGGCGGCGGCATCGCCCTGGCCGAGCACATGGCCAAGCAGATACTCTGCGGGGCAGACCTGGTTACAATCGACCTGCCGCTATTGATTGCCCTAGAGTGCCGGTTGTGCCAGAACTGCCGCGACGGTTTTACCTGCCCGGCGAAAATAGAAAGCATAGACGCCGCTTACGCCACGGGCCGGATGACTAATTTAATTGCCGCATGGCATGACCAGCTTATAGAAATGATGGGGGCGATGGGCATACGCGAAGCCCGCCGTCTCCGCGGGGAAACGGGTCGCGCCTTATTCTTCGAAGACCTCGAGGAGGATACCTTTGGTAAACTTTTTGGTACAAGAAAAACAAGCTGAGCAAATCCTGCCGGAAAATACCGAAAAAACACTGGTGCCGCAGGTTGAAGTTCCGCGCGCCGTGAAAACGGCGCCGCCGCGCTACCGCAACGAAATCGCCAAGTACATCGTGCGGCGCAGCAGCGATTGCAACCTGTGCGGCAAGTGCGCCCAGGTATGCCCTTACGGCGTGCACGTACTTAAACCCGGCTATAAAAACTTCGCGGCGCCGCATAATGATGCCTGTATCGGGCCGTCCTGCCAGTATTCCGGCCACTACTGCATCGACCAGTGCCCGCAGAAAGCCCTGAAACTGGTGGAAAACCCGCAGTTAAAGTGCCTGGGGGACTATCGTTGGACGCCGGATGTAATCCTGGCAACCTGGAAAATGGCTGAAACCGGGACTTCTCCCCTGCCCGAATATAATTACGACTATGAAACGGGCGCTTCCGGCGGCGGCTTCGACCGCCTGCGTTTCAAGTTCCCGGCGGCATATATCTTAGGGCATCGTTCACAATTGAACTACCGGCTGGTATTGTTGAATCCAGTAGCACTTCAGTCGGCGATATTATTCACTTCTAAGCTTCGACCATCCTTTATTTTATCACCATTCTCCGCAACAAAATGTCCAATCTTAGCTCATCATTGGAACCTTGACAATTCCACTGACGGATGTTATATTATATATAAGATTGTTAATGTCCAATTTTGTCTAAAGGACCACTTTTTGAGGAGTAGAAAATGGGAGTAGTGTATAAATTATTACCTCAAATAAAAGAATTCATTCTGCAAACAAAAGAGCTTAATCCCGAATTAAGCTGCAGGAAACTGGCGACACTTACATCTGAGAAATTTCAAAGGAAGATAGCGAAATCAAGCATAAATTCACTCACGAAATCAGCCGGATTGAGCATGCCGGTTGGGCGAAGATATAGGAAAAGAAGAGGGATAGAAGAAGGCGCAGGGCTGGGGGCAATTTTTCTTAAAGCAGCCGATTATTTAGTGGGCGGTACTTCCCGCCTGGTTGAACTAATAAGAAGGAGTTTAAATACTAATGACAAGCTTCTTCGAGCTAAAACAGAATTTCTTTTATTCAGCCCGCTATTCGATCCTTCTCCGGAAGCTAGATTAAGAACAGACTATGGTTTATGGCAGCTAATTGGAAAGCGCATTACCTCGAACGTTGTTAGTTCGTATCTATTTGATATAGAAAGTGTTACCAACATTGTAAGCGAATTCGAACGAATTATTTCTAGCGCCTTCAGGGAAATTCATTATATAAAGATTAATTTTACCGACGGATCCTTCGTCTATTTGGACGGGCAATTTCATTCTTTATGGCTGGCTCAGGAAATCCCCGTGATCTTAGCTTCAACACTAAGCAGCACAATTAGTTATATAAATAGTTGTTTAAGCGGTGATACACCGCTTATTTTATTAGCTCCTCAGAACGATGGCGCGCCAGATAAGCATTTCTTCCATATGATTTCTGGTTTTGAGGGTAAA
This sequence comes from Dehalococcoidia bacterium, assembly GCA_041300405.1. Classification (GTDB taxonomy): domain Bacteria; phylum Chloroflexota; class Dehalococcoidia; order Dehalococcoidales; family RBG-16-60-22; genus Fen-1077. The sequence continues at coordinate 849,491 of JBGLNK010000001.1, forward strand.
GCCAAAGGCGTTAGTTCGGTATCATTATACGGGGGAAGATCAGAAGAATTATCAACTATTATCGCAAATGTACCTAATAAGAAGCGTTTCTTTATTACCGGTTTATGGCCATGGCAATTTGCCGAATATAGAAAAGTAAAAATTATCGGTGATTTCAGCTCTTTTTATTTTGAACCACTTAGAAATAATTTTTATATAGCTGAATCAGAAGTAATCATTACTCAACCATCTGACAACACAAGTGTTACATTAAGAGGGTGCGCGCTTAAAACATCGCTTACAGATAAAATAAAATTAATCATATTGACTAATTTGACCAGAGAAGAAGTAAAATTAAATGATCTCGCCGCCATTTATCTTAATAAATGGCCAAACATTGATAGCTCTTTACAAGATTTAACCCGTAAAATTGAATTATTCGCTTATACAGCCGCTTCAAGACATCGCTTCTCATTGGAATCGTTTGAGTTACATCCAGATAAATCGCAAAATTTAATTTCGCTTTTAGGCGTCTATTTGGAAGCTCTGGATCATTACACTAAATGGTATTTTTTCCCATCTGAATTAAAAAATACTCCTTATCAAATGATGAAAGATCATTTCTACAGCCTCAGTGTTCGTTTAAAGAAACAAAAGAGTAGGATATATGCAACAATAAAGGTACCTGATGAATATTCACGTCAATCTGAGCTTGAATACGCCTGTCAGAGATTTAACGAAAGAACTGTTTATTTCCAAGACAAACGCCTCTGGCTTAACAGTTCTAAAGAAAAATAATTGTAAAAGATTTTCTGAAAACGCTTTCTTGCAGACGTGAAATGTTCTTGACTTTACTATATGCAAATGTTATATTTGTAGTGACATAAGAGACGGCACGAAAAGGCAATTCCACTCTGGAGGGGGTGGATGCGCAAAGCCACGGGACGATGCTCGTCGAGATAGTTTTCATTTTTGATCTTCGCATAGGGTCTATCACGACAACGTTAGCCGGGTTACCGAAAGCCGTAAAAAGTTAATGGTAGCCCGGTTTTATTTTAAAGGAGTTTTTAATGAGTTTACCAAAGAACTTAATAAGTAATAAAGCGCAAGTAATGGCAGAGTACCTTCTGATTTTCATAATATTTGCTTTTGCCGTTGTATTGGCATTTGGAGGATTTAATTTGGGGGACAAGGATGGTAACGGCACCAATCTCAATATAAAATCTGTTTTTGATAATGCCCTAAATTCAGCCATAGACAGAATAAAGGACTAAAATGAACAAAAGGGGACTGATAACCCTGGAAGCATGTATGTTGATTATCCTGTGCGTTGCCGCAGGACTATCCATGTTCGGATATCTTAAGAGGGCGGTTCAGGGAAATTGGAAAGTTTCTACGGATACTTTTTCTGATGAACAATTCGATCGGGACCGAAGCAGCCTGGATTACAACAAGAATGAAGGGCCGGCCATCCATTTTAGAAGTACTTCGATAACTTCTGAATATGGTGCTCCAGGAGCCGGGCCGGAAGGGTCGGGCATCATGAGAGTTAGCGGCTGGGGGCAATATGAATAAAACAACAAAAAGAAACTTAAAGAGAGGCCAGAGCATTTTGGAATACGCGTTGTTGATCATTACCGTAGCTACCGCATTCATGGCGATGAACGTGTATGTCCGAAGGGCGATCAATGCCAGGCTTCATAACATGGAAATCGAGATCAGCCCGCCGATAGCTATTGATTAATAACCGGCGGTGATACTATCACACAAGGAAAGGGGGTGAGACATATGGCAAGAAAGAAGAAAGGTCAGTCAACATTGGAATACGTGCTGGTGTTAACGGCGATCATCGCTGCGATCATTTACGCGGCTGTTCAGTTTGTCAAGCCGCGCGTGGAAAGCTCCATGGACCATGTGACCAATCAAATGGCCGCTGAGGTAAACCTGATACATTTTGGAAATACTACTCCATAATAATATGGCAAAGGAGGTGAAAACACATGTTACGAAGAATAGGTAAGAAAGCGCAGACCACAGCCGAATACGCCGTACTTATCGCGTTAGTCATCGGCGCGGTGGTAATCATGCAGGTATACGTCAAGAGGGGCATCCAGGGCAGGGTCAAGGACGTGGTTGACCACGTGGGTGAAGGCGGTACGGTCGGAAATGTGCAGTTTAATTTCTCCGGCCTGCAGTATGAACCGTATTATGCAAACTCAAACTCACAATCATCGCAGAATATGGGCGAAACACAGAATCTTAATGAAGGAGGGTCTTTTAATATTGACTCCACTGCTCAGAGCACAATGAATAAACAAGCAGTTACAGGTTTTTAAAAGCGCATGTTAAAGGAGGTGAAAAAAGATGTTTATACGTTTAAATAAAAGAGCGCAGAGTACCTTGGAATACGCAGTAGTAATTGCCATAGTAGTCGCGGCTCTTATCGCGATGCAGGTGTATATCAAAAGAGGTTTGCAGGGCAGGTGGAAACAGGCAGCCGATGATGTTGGCCAGCAATTCTCTCCCTCATATACCAACACAAGTTATACTACTAATAGCTCTGTAAATTCTACAGAGAATGTGAGCGGAGGAAGCTACGATAATTCATCGGGAGCTACCTTGACAATGCCAGTAAGCAATGCTGACACGAGTCAGTTCCAGAACCGCACCGGCACTGAGAACGTATCAACTTTTAACAACGAATATTGGCCTAACTAACATGATATTCAGATCACCGAGGAACATAGCTCAAAGTACCATTGAATATGCGATAGTCCTGGCAATAGTGGCTGGAGCGCTGGTTGCGATGCAGGTGTACCTCAAACGCGGTTTGCAGGGTAGGATAAAGAACCTGGCTGACCAGATAAGCCCCACCCACTATGAGTCAGGGCGCACAGATTCAAGCTACACTACTGTCCAGAGCGGCTCGCTGGTTGAAAAATACAACAGCGGTATCGTGATGCGCTACCAGGACGGCACCGACGGCTCTACGCCTGAACAGGTAACAAGGAGCGGCTATGAACAAATTACTCCTGAGGAATCAACAGTCACCCCGTAAGGGGCAGGCAACCACGGAATTAGCCATTGCAGGAGCGTTAGTCATCATGATGCTTGGTTATCTTATGCAGCAGGGTTTTATCTATAATAGCCGCCAGGCGCTGGAGATGTATACTTTCAGAAGGGCCGTTGAATTAAGTAAGGCAAAAGAACGGGGCGTCGCGCTTACCGTAAGCCGCGATGTGGTAGTGCCGACGTTCTTTACGGGGATTGCTCGACAGAGGCTCGTTTCATCGACCTCTGTCGAGATCAATCCCTGGATGCTTTATATCGCCGATAATCCCGCTGATGTGGGGACGTACCAGCTGATACAGATGAACGAAAAAATGATACGCCAGGGGCAATATATACTCGTTCCTCCCTCGCAGGTAAAGATAAGTCAGGTGGATCAGGAAGAAGCGCCTGAGTGGGAATGGACAACTTCGATGGTCAGGGAATTCGATCCCCAGGACCCGGCTCACCGCAGCGTAAGCGTGGCTCCTGATAAGCAGTCCAATTACACCAACACCGCAACCATTTCAGAGGACAGCAGCAATAAAACGGTTCACAAAAGCCTGGTGAGCCGGGATATCGAAAGCAGGGCGGTTAATTTTGAAAATGCCGCTAAAGTAATAGAGAGCACGAGCAAAGACCCGGATATTACAGGCGTAGAAGTAGGGGCAATACCTCCTAATATAACCTTTACCGTAGATGAGACCATAGAGAGAACAAAGAACGTGAGTACGCCTCATCCATAATAAGGAGCGAACATGAAGCGAGATGCCAGGGCTCAGGTTACCTTAGAGTTTGCCCTTGTCTTTGTTTCTCTTGTCATAGTGGCTGTCGCTTCCATGCGTCTTTTTTCTAATCTGGGCCTTAATCTCATTAACCGCTATGAAAGATACCGCGATACGCGTTTGGCTGCGGTAAACAGCTATGGGTCAGCGGTCGACCCGGTTGCGTTTCTAGATTACTCACCCTACCGAGAAATCACTGTTCCTATTACCGGTACTCCTACCGGCACTTTCGCCACTCTATTTTTTGAAGACAAACGTATAGAAGAAGCAAGCTTGCTTATTGAGAGAGCGAACGATATTATGAACGTTATCATACCCTATAAGGCCCAGGAGGTGCATATTATTCTGGGGTCGGGTAACAGCAATGCCGCGTACATCTTGGCTAATATTGATAAGGATGATGTTCTCGATGCCCTTGACCGCGTCAATGATATCGACGCGCTAAGAAGCGAAGCGTATTACGATTTTTATGAAGACATGGATGGCGTCGACACAAACACGCCCAATTTTTTCGGAGCCGTCGGCTTATTCCAACGAGTGTTAGATTATCCTTTAGGGGATCCGGGTGATCCTGACACGCCGCACCCAAGCCCGTTTGATCCAGACCCCGCTTCCAATCCAGAGCTGTACGGTTTTCAAAATCCTCCAACCCCCGAAGAAACGACCCGTTTAACGCAGCTTCAAACTCAGAATATGAGCAACCGTTCACAGGTCCTATCTGTGATCAACAGTTTAAAATCCACGGAGCCTCAAATGAACACGTTGCTTAATAATTACCTTGTGAACGGGATATCAACAGCGGGTTTTTACGGATTGACCGGCCTGAGGGCAGACCTTAATGGAGCTATTGATGCCTGGGACAGATGGCACTACGCCGTGGCGAATATATGCGGGTGTATGAATTGTTCTGATCCCTTATGCGTGCAGATCACCGGTTGTTGCGATACCGAGTGTACGTACGATTGCTGTATCGGCTGTTCTGACTGTTGCGGTTTATATACCGACGGATCAGCGCTTTGCTGTTCCGATATACCGTCGCTTCAGACTACATATGTTTCCTACATCGCGGCTGCGCAGACTCAAATTGGCTTTATTTTAAATTTTTTTACTATCGCACACACGCTGCCACCTTCGGCATTAGATGATATGGATGAGAAGGTAAATACTTTGACCGGCTTGCTCGCAGGCAGCCCTTCCCAATCTAATGTGCTTTCCGGGATAGATGTATGCAATGAAATGCTTACGCTTATCAGCGCAGAAGAAGCAAGCACCGGAGAAACGTACCCTGTTTTAAAAGACAAGATAAATGATATCATAAATGATCTCCAGGATGCATTGAGCAACTGGGGAGACCCTGCTCAAAGAGATATCTATCTTGAGCGGGCAAGAGACAAAACCGAAACACTATCGGATATCGTAAATGAATGAGTTGGGCGATTCCGCATCCTGTAGCAGCCAGCCCGAATAGGCTCGTAAGGACGGCGGCTGCCTGCGTAAGACCTCGCTCTTTTGTCATAAGGCCGAGGAAGTGTCTTATCCGGTTACTGTTTTCAGGATCGAAGGCATTAAAAGATGTGGGGAAACCATATACCGTGATAATATAGCCGACCGCCGCGGTTATCAGACCAGCGGACAGCGTTATCACTGCCACTTTCCTTGTCCGTGCGCCCGGTCGGGCGGCTTGTATTGCCCCGGAAATAATCAATAAAATGCCCAGCGCCGGCAGCAGGTAAGAGCCGTATCTTGAGATATCGAATAATACATCATGCTCCGGTATTACATCGATATAAGTTATTTTCCCGGCTTCGTCGATATCGGGCTGACGTAACAATTCCGGCGCTTCGTAGGTCATCCAGCCGACGATAAAACAGGCGGCAAATACTATCAGTACACCGAGTATTATTTGTGTAATGGAAAGTTTCATATCTCTACGATATTACTCCGGCTTTGCCACGTAATTCCGCAGCGTGCCGATGCCTTCGATTTCAACTTCGACGATGTCGCCCGGCTGCATGGGGCCGATGCCGCTGGTAGTGCCGGTAGCAATTACATCGCCCGGTAAAAGCGTCATGACATGGGAAATAAAACTCACCAGCTCCGGGACGGGGAAAAGGAGTTCGCTGGTGCGTGTCTTTTGCTTGATCTCGCCGTTAAGGCGTGTTTCCAGCGCCAGGTCTGAAGGGTCGAGCTCTGTCTCGATGCACGGGCCGATGGGCGCAAAAGTGTCGAAACCCTTGGCGCGCGTCCATTGCTTGTCGACTGCCTGCAAATCGCGCGCGGTAACATCGTTAAGACAGGTATAGCCCAGAATATAGTTATTCGCTTTTTCTTTGGGCACGTTATGGGCTGTCTTCCCGATGACCACGCCCAGTTCGCCTTCATAATCCACCCTTTGCGAGGATGGCGGGTAGATGATTTTGTCCTCATGTCCGATGACCGCGGTAGGCGGCTTGAGGAAGATGAGCGGCTCGGTGGGTATCCGGTGGCTCATTTCTTCCCCGTGGCTGCGGTAATTCACTCCCAGCGCCACGATTTTAGACGGCTCGCAGGGCGGCAGTATCCGCATATCTGTAGGACGGTAGTAGTGATTGGCTAACCTGATGCCTTCGAACGGCGGCAGGGCCAGCCCCTGTATCATATCGCCGTCGATAACGCCGTACTGGATGGTAAAGCCGTTGGTAAATCGCACTATTTTCATACGGTGAGTTTAGCATCTGATTGAGACATGTTGCAAGCGGGGATAAAGGGTGGTCATTGCGAGCCATTCCTGAAGGGAAGGCGTGGCAATCTCAAAGATGGAACGTGATAATGATGGCGATCTCCAAGTCGCCCGTGGCTCCTTGCAATGACATGACGGGGCTTTATTGAACGTAAAAATTGCCCGCTAACCTTCGTTGTGATATTATTTTTATTATATGAAATCAGAACCTTGCTTTCTTCCCTCCGGCGGGGTTACATCTCCCAGTGGTTTCTTAGCCGGCGCGGCTAAAGCCGGTATCAAGTATGCGGACAAGAGACGCCTCGACCTGGCTATTTTGTATTCCGAGGCGCCCTGCACGGCGGCGGCTGTTTTTACGCTGAATAAGGTCAAGGCAGCTCCTGTATTACTGGATATGCGGCGTATCAAGTCCGGTAAGGCCAGGGCGGTGGTCATGAACAGCGGCTACGCTAACGCCTGCACCGGTTCCCAGGGTATGGCCGACGCTGTAGAAATGACCGAACTGGCCGCGCATCACATCGGTGTCCCGGCTGATGAAGTATTTGTCGCCAGTACCGGTGTTATCGGCCCGATGATGCCGATGGACCGCATACGGGCTGCAATACCGGAAATCAAGCTCTCCGCTGAAGGCGGTCACCAGGCCGAGTTGGCTATTATGACTACAGATACCGTGCCTAAAGAAGCTGCTGTGCAGGTCGGCGATTATACCATCGGCGGTATGTCTAAAGGCGTGGGCATGCTCCATCCTGATATGGCCACACTGCTTTGTTTCCTGACCACGGATGCTAACGTAGAAGCCGGTTTCCTCAAACAGGCGCTCCGCAAAGCGACGGATATGTCTTTCAACATGATATCCGTCGATGGCGACGGCAGCACTAATGACACTGTAATGATTATGGCTAACGGACTGGCCGGCAACAAGCCGATTACCAGGGACAGTAAAACAGCAGGCCTTTTCCAGGAAGCTCTCAACAAAATATGTATTTTCCTTGCTAAAGAAAATGCCCGCGACGGCGAAGGCGCTACGCGGCTTATCGAGATAACGGTTAACGGTGCGGCCAGTCAAAAAGATGCCCGCCTGACAGCCCGGACGATTACCGGTTCATCGCTGGTGAAGACGGCGGTCCACGGCTGCGACCCCAACTGGGGGAGAGTCATTGCGGCAGCCGGGCGCAGCGGCGCTGCGTTCGACCCGGATAAAGCTGAACTGGAAATCGGCGGTGTGACCTTGTTCAGAGCCGGGAAACCGGTGCCTTTCAATAAAAAGGCAGTGGCCGAACACCTGGGCGGCAAAGAAGTTTTAATCTCCCTGAACCTCCACCTCGGCCGTGGTAGGGCTATGGCCTGGGGCTGCGATCTCTCGGCGGAATACGTAAAGATAAACGCCGAATATACCACGTAACGCAGCTTTTACTGTTGCGGCGCTAACCTCATCCCTTTACAAAAAGGGAAATAACAGGTAAAATAGCTCTTTCAGTACTGCGGGTAATATATGAAAAACATTATTGTTATTAAAATCGGCGGCTCAACCCTGGGCAGCGGCGATACCACTGTCGAAGACGTTGTCGCTCTTCAGAAACAGGGTAAATCCTTGGTTGTGATTCACGGCGGTGGCAAAGACGTTACGGAATGGCTCAAGCGCCAGGGTGTCGTTACGCAGTTCGTCCGCGGTGAACGCGTTACCGATAAGCCTACATTGGAAGTCGCTACTGCGGTTCTATCCGGCCTAATCAACAAAGAAATCACGGCAGCCATCAACGTGCACGGCGGGCGGGCTGCCGGTATGAGCGGAGTGGACGGAGGATTAATCGAAAGCCGGATTGAAAACCCCGAAATGGGTTATGTGGGCGTGGTGGCAAAAGTAAATACCGCTGTTTTAACAGCTTTGATCCAGGCAGGTTTCATACCGGTGATTTCCCCGATAAGCCTGCACTCGGTAGACAGGCCCGCTGATGCCCCTCACCTGGTCAATGTCAACGGCGACCCTGTCGCCGGTGATATCGCCGCGGCGCTGAATGCGGAGAGGCTGATATACCTGACGGATGTGCCCGGTATTGCCGATGCCGCCGGTAAGGTGTTATCGAGACTTTCTGTAAGTGAGGCGCAAAGCCTGATAACTTCCGGCGTAATTGCGGGGGGCATGATTCCCAAGGTTAATGCCTGCATCAAGGCGGTTAAAGCCGGGGCTGTGGCCCGTATTGTAGACGGCAGGAAACCGCACGCACTGTTTAATGAAATTGAAAACCCCGAGGGCGGTACAACGTTATATAATAATAAGTAGAAGGTAGAAAAATGACTGACTGGCAGGAACTGGATAAACAATACTATATGCAAACCATCGTGCGCGTGCCGGTGACGCTGGTCAGGGGTAAAGGCGCGCGTGTCTGGGATGACAAAGGTAAAGAGTACCTCGATTTCGTCGGCGGGCTGGCGGTTAACTGCTTGGGGCATTGCCATCCCGTTGTCGTTAAGGCTATCGAAAAACAAGCGCGCACCTTGATACAGACATCGCTCTGGTATTACACGATGCCGATGCTGCAGCTGGCGGAACTCCTGGTGAAAAACAGCTGCATGGACAGGGTGTTTATTGGCAACAGCGGTCTGGAAGCTAATGAAGGAGCGGTTAAAATAGCGCGGCGCTATGGGAAGCTCAAGCTGAACGGAGCGTACGAAGTTATTACCACGCTGAACTCCTTCCACGGGCGTTCGCTGGCGATGACGGCGGCTACCGGGCAGCCTAAGATGCAGGAGCCGTTTACTCCTCTGCCTATCGGTTTTGTCAATGTCCCTCATAACGATATTGAAGTTATTAAAGCCGCCACAAATCTGAAAACATGCGCCGTGATGCTGGAGCCTATCCAGGCGGAGGGGGGCGTCAACCTTCCTTCAGATGACTACCTTAAACAGGTCAGAGAATGGTGTAATGCCAAAGGCATTCTGCTTATCTTCGACGAGATACAGACCGGCATCGGGCGCCTGGGAACGCTTTTCGGCTATCAGTCATTCGGTGTTGAGCCCGATGTTCTTACCCTGGCCAAAGGTCTGGGCGGCGGCATTCCCATCGGCGCGGTGCTGGCTAAAGAAAAAGCGGCGGTATTAACTCTCGGCGATCATAATTCTACGTTCGGGGGTAATCCGCTCACCTGTGCCGCGGCCTACGCTACTATGAAATACCTCATCGAAAACGATATTCCCGGCAGTGCAAAAAATATCGGCGAATATCTTATGGGGAAATTACTGGATTTAAAGAAGAAGTACCCGTTCATCGTCGAAGTTCGCGGACGCGGTTTGCTCATCGCCGTTCAATTCGATAGTGAAATCGCCCAGGCGGTTGTTATGGCTTGTCTGGAAAAAGGCCTGCTGGTTAATAAGCTGAAACCCAATGCGATACGCGTTATTCCTCCGCTGATTATCGGCAAAAAAGACGTGGATAAAGCGGCGGCAATCCTGGACGCGGTATTATCTGGAATTGTCAGATAAATGTGTTAAAATAAACATATACGAGACGTCACGATGTTAAAGAAAATTCGCGGGCAGGGATTGGTCGTAATCCTCGCAGTGATGGTCCTGCTTGCTTTAATGTGTGTGGCGTTATTCAGTCTAGAGGTAGGGATGGCAAGTGATATCGGTATTCAGTACCCTGTTTTACCGGCCTGCGATTATAACGCAGTGCCGCAGCAGGTGATTGATAGCGCGGTAGAGATGGCCGCGGAGCTCGTCGGTGACAGCCAGGCGAAGCTCCAGGAAATTGTCGACCAGCTTTTGGCAACTTACCTGGAAGCGCAGAACAGGGACGTAATCGTTGTTTTTAACTCTGGAGGGTGGGGCTGGAATATCGCGCATGCAACGAGCGGCTGGGGCACTATCCTCGACGGTATCAAATCGGAACTGGAGAGCCAGGGCTATAACGCGGCGGTCATGAATTACCGCCGGACAAGCAATGGTTTCCTCGGCATTACAAGGGAATTCTTTGAGGCCGCCACCAGGTATCCCCATAAAGCCAAAGACCTGGCGGTGCGTATCGAGTTTCTCACCGCTAATATCCCTGAATTAAAGGTCATCATTGCCGGGGAAAGCACGGGGACGGTTAGTTAAAAGCGCCCGGGCATGACTATTCCTGGCAATATCCCGGCGTTTATAACAGGATTGTTGAATTTATACAGAAGAATTTTGTTAAGGAAGAATAACGGAGGCTCGTTGTGACGAATAAGGTAGTTTTAGCTTATAGCGGCGGTCTTGATACTTCGGTCGCTATCCGGTGGCTTAAAGAGAAGTATAGCCTGGACGTTATCGCCGTGACGGTAGATGTCGGTAATGAAAAGGACTTTACCACGGTGAAACAAAAAGCGCTGAAGGTCGGCGCAAGCAAGTCGCTGGTGCTTGACGGGCAGGAGCTTTTAGTTAAATACTTCATTTTTCCGGCACTGCAGGCCAATGCGCTGTACGAGGGGCAGTATCCGCTGGCAACAGCGCTGACGCGGCCGCTCATGGCCAAGCTGGTCGTGGATACTGCGAAAGCGGAAGGGGCGAAGATAATTGCCCACGGCTGCACGGGCAAAGGAAACGACCAGGTAAGGTTCGAGGTGGGCATCAACTCGCTGGCCCCGGATATACAAATCCTCGCCCCGGCGCGCGAGTGGAACATGACCCGCGAAGAAACGATTAAATACGCCCAGAAATATGATATACCCATTCCCGTGACCAAGAAAAGCCCTTATTCCATCGATGAGTGCCTGTGGGGCAGGGCTATCGAGTGCGGCGCTTTGGAAGACCCCTGGGTCGAGCCTCCGCCCGATGTTTATGCCTGGACCAAGTCTCCGGCGGAAGCGCCGGATAAGCCGCAGTATGTGGAAATAGGATTTGAAAAAGGAATTCCCGTAAGCGTCGATGGTAAGGAGATGGAAGGGATAGCCTTGATTAAAAAGATGAATGAGATTGCCGGAAACCACGGCGTCGGCCGCATCGACCATATTGAGAACCGCGTCGTCGGCATCAAGTCGCGCGAGATTTACGAGGCGCCGGCGGCAATTGCCCTCATCCAGGCGCACCAGGCTCTTGAAGCTATGACCATGTCCAAAGACCAGCTGCGTTTCAAGCAGAAAGTGGCTGTGGAATGCTCCGACCTAATCTATAACGGGCTGTGGTTCAGCCAGCACAGCCGCGACCTGGCTGCTTATATTACAAGCTCCCAGCGCTATGTCAGCGGCGCGGTGAGAATGAAGTTCTTTAAAGGGACGTCAACCATCGTCGGGCGTAAATCGCCGTATTCGCTTTACAATTTATCCCTGGCGACCTATGATAAGGGCGATACGTTCAATCCGAAAGATGCTGAAGGGTTTATCCACCTGTGGGGCTTGCCGGTCAAGACCCAGGCGCAGGTGCAGTTGCTGGGAGACAAAGAAGGACCGTTAAGTATTATGGGGAGGGAGTAGGATTACTTGCTGAAAGGGGAGTTACAAAAGCGAGGTTTATCTCTAAAAGGAATACCTATTAGGAGAATGAATCTAATGTCATTGCGAGCCATCCCGACGACAGTCGGGAGGCGTGGCAATCTCATTGATAAACTAATTTAAATGATAGAGTTTGCCACGTCGCTTTCAGCTCCTCGCAATGACAACAATAATACGTTTAAGGGAGCATCATGAGCCATATACGCGGGCGTTTCAGCAAACCGGCCGATAAACTCGCGGCCAATTACACTGCCTCGCTTCCGTTCGACCGCCGACTTTACCCGTATGATATCGCCGGCAGCATCGCCCACGCCAAAATGCTCGGCAAACAGGGCATTATCAAGGATGAAGAAGCTCGCCAAATAATAGACGGGTTAGAATCTATCCTCGAAGAAATCGAGCAGGGTAAATTCGAGTTTAAAATCGAACTGGAAGATATCCACATGGCCGTCGAGTCCCGCCTCATCGAGAAAATAGGGGAAGTGGGGCGTAAGCTTCATACAGCGCGTTCCCGCAACGACCAGGTAGCTCTGGACGCGCGTCTCTTTGTCACCGGGGCTATTGCCGATACAATCAAAGCTGTCAGGAACCTCCAGAAAGCGCTTTTGGATATCGCGGAAGCTAATATTAAAGTAATCATTCCCGGCTATACGCATTTACAGGTGGCGCAGCCGGTTCTGCTGGCGCACCATTTACTGGCCTACTTCGAGATGCTGGAAAGGGATATAGCCCGTTTCAGTGATTGCTTTGAACGGGTGGATGTCATGCCTCTGGGCAGTGGGGCGCTGGCCGGTGTCGCTTATGATATCGACCGGGAATTTGTGGCAAAAGAGCTTGGCTTCAGCCGTGTCAGCCGTAATAGTCTGGATGCCGTTTCCGACCGTGATTTCGTGCTTGAATATGAGACGGATGCGGCCATGTGCATGATGCATCTTTCCCGCCTGGCGCAGGAACTGACGCTCTGGTCATCGGCGGAGTACGGCTTTATTGAGATTGACGATGCCTATGCCACCGGCAGCAGCATTATGCCGCAGAAGAAGAACCCCGACGTGGCCGAACTCGGCCGCGGTAAAACCGGGCGCGTTTACGGGCGTTTGATGGCCTTGCTCACCACCATGAAAGGCCTGCCCCTAGCGTATAACAGCGATATGCAGGAAGATAAAGAAGGACTTTTCGATACCGTGGATACGCTTCTGGATACGCTGGGAGTTTTTAGCGGTATGGTGAGCACACTGAAAGTAAAGGGTGAGAATACGCGTAAAGCGGCGGAGCGCGGTTATATTCTGGCGACCGATTTAGCCGATTACCTGGTGCAAAAAGGCGAGACGTTCCGAGCCGCTCATGAAATAATCGGCAAGGTGGTGAATTACGCGGCGAAAAAGGGTAAGACCTTCGCGGAACTTGACATAAAAGAATATCAAAAATACTCGCCGTTGTTCGGCGGGGATGTCTATAAAATCACGGTCGAGTCTTCACTGGCTGCCAGGGATGTTGTTGGCGGCACCGCTCCAAAAAGAGTTAAGCAGGCGCTAATGAAAGCAAGGAGAATGGTGGGGCGGGAGTAGACTAGGCAGCCTTGGGCGTTTTATTCTGTGTGCGCAGGCAGCGCGTGCAGAGTTTAAGCCGCTTGGATTTCCCATCGATGATTATGTTAGCGGGATGCACATTGGCCGTCCACCTTCGGTTGGTATGGCGTTTGGAATGGCTGACGTTACTGCCGAACTGTAGTGATTTCCCGCATATTTCGCACTTCAATTTAATAGACTCCTTGATTATTATGTGAAACTGTAGTATTATTCTGCTGTTAATACTAGCATATTATGTCTGGAATGGCAAGACGCCTGTTTCCACTCAAAATATTCCTGGTAAACATCTAGCAAGGATGGTGACAAATGGGCCAAGTAAGTTCTCTGGCCGGACAGGATCTAAGAGACATGTTCTCTGCGGCTACTTCCTGGCTGGAAAAAAGCTCGGCGGATATAGATGCTTTGAATGTATTCCCGGTGCCCGATGGCGATACCGGGACGAATATGATGCTGACCATGCGCTCTACCATGGAAGAAGCCTACCGCGCCCCGGACCACAGCGCGGCGGGTGTTGCGCATGCTATGGCCAAGGGCGCCTTGATGGGAGCCCGCGGTAACAGCGGCGTCATCCTTTCCCAGATATGGCGCGGCCTTGCCCTGGGGATGGATAAAAAAGAATCTCTAGACGCCTCGGATTTAGCTGCGGCTTTTCAGCAGGCTGTTACTACGGCGTATAAAGCGGTATCTAATCCGGTGGAAGGCACGATGCTGACTGTTATCAAGGACGCTGCCAAGGCTGCCGATGACAGTATTAAAAACGGTGACGAGGATATCATTTCTGTGCTGGAAGCCACGGTAGATGCCGCCGGAGAATCCGTTGCCAGAACCCCCACGCTGCTTAAAGTATTGAAAGACGCCGGTGTGGTTGATGCCGGTGGACAGGGACTTTATACGATACTTGAAGGCGCCCTGCGCTATCTTAAAGGTGAAATAGAAGCGATGCGCCTGCGCAAACCCCAGATAATCGTCAGCGAGATACATGCGACGACGCCTGTAACGTTTAAACAGGTTGATGAAGTGCCTTATGGTTACTGCACCGAGTTCCTTTTAAAAGGTGAGAAACTGGAACCGGAAGTGCTCCGCAAGCGGCTGGAAAAGAAAGGCGAATCGCTGATGGTTGTCGGCGATGATTCTGCCGTGCGTATTCATATCCATACGCTCACTCCCGGTAATATCGTTGATTTAGCTACCAGGCTGGGAACCATACATCAGGTCAGCATTCGCAACATGGATGAGCAGCACCAGGACTTCCTTGAGATGCAGAAGGAAAGGATGCCCACCACCGATACCGCCGTAATTGCGGTAGTTTCCGGAGACGGTCTGACCGATGTGTTCGGTAGTCTTGGAGCGGCAGCGGTCGTTCCCGGCGGGCAAACGATGAATCCCAGCACCAAGGATATTCTCCAGGCGGTGGAATCCACGCGTTCGGAACAGGTTATTATTTTACCCAACAATAAAAACATCATCCTTACCGCCAACCTGGTTCAGAAAGCAACCCAGAAAAAAGTAGTCGTGGTGCCTACCAAGTCCGTCCCTCAGGGTGTAGTAGCGCTCCTTGCTTTTGATTATGAAGCGGATTTTCAAACCAACGCCCGGATTATGGAAAACGCTCTGCCTTCCGTTAAAACCATTGAAGTTACTCACGCCGTGCGCGCTACCAAGATAAACGGCCTCAGGCTAAGGCGGAGACAGCCCATCGCGCTGCTGGATGATGAGCTTATCGCGGCGGGAGAAACCAACATCGATGTTGTTAATAAAGTTTTATCAAAACTTAATTTAAAGCAGTCTGAAGTGATCACGATATATTACGGCGCCGAAGCTGAAGTTGCTGAAGCCGAACAGCTAAGCGCTGCTATCACGGAAAAATACCCGCATTTGCAGGTAGAAACCATCCGCGGCGGGCAGCCGTATTACAGCTATATCATTTCGATCGAGTAGGGAGGTTAACAAAGGCATGACAGTAAAAATTGTCACGGATACCCTGTCTGATATTACCAGCGATCTGGCCGCGGAACTCGGAGTTACCGTCGTACCTCTTTACGTCAGATTCGGCGAGACACTGTACCGCGATAGGGTGGAAATAAGCACCGATGAGTTTTACCGCCGGTTGATTAATGAAGGCGCTTTCCCTTCTACTACGCAGCCTACCCCCAATGATTTCCTGGAAGTATATAAGAATTTGTCCAAAGAAACAGATGAAATACTGGTTATCGTGGTTTCATCAAAACTGAGCGGCACTTACCAGTCCGCAGCCCAGGCCAGGGCGCTTTTGAAGAACGACTGCCGGATCGAGGTAATCGATTCCCAGTCCGTGGCTTTAGGAGAGGGTTTGATCGTTATCGATGCGGTCAGGGCGGTTAAAGAAGGGGCTAACCTTGAAAAGGTAACTGCCCTCACGCGTAAAAACGTTGAGCGTTCGCACCTTATTGCCTATTTTGATACACTTAAATACCTTGCCCGGGGTGGGCGTATCGGTAAGGCGCAGGGCCTCCTCGGCTCTATGCTTTCCGTAAAACCTCTCCTCACTATCAGGGACGGCGAGATGGCCCCGCTGACCAGGGTGCGTTCGCTGAATGCCGCTTTGGACTATGTCTACAGCATGGTATCTGCTATCCCTAATATCAAATTACTGGCTGTGGAGCATTCTACCTCGCTGGAAAACGCTGACAAAATGGTGGAAAAACTGGCTCCGATATTCCCTAAGGAAAAAATTTACCGTTCGGTCATCAGCCCGGTTATCGGCACTTACGCCGGCCCGGACGCCATGGCGATATCGTTCCTGGAAGCTGAAAAATAAAAAATAATATTTAAAATCTGTTAAAGAGCCCCGGTGAAATCGGGGCTCTTTTTTTACCAACAGTATTCGTCGTGCTTTTACCCCGCGTTTTGTCTATAATGAGGGCGGAAAAGCGTTATAATGAAAAATCACCAGATGACAAAACTCCATCGTGCCGGATTTTATTGCTGCCTTTCCGCAGGAGTACGCCGAAGCGGCTAAAATCGCCGTGGCGGAAGGCTATGACGCGGTAAAAGTCGACCCGACCACCTTCGATGAAAACGGACAGCGCACGCCAGACCTGAATAAAATCCTTAAAAATAAAACCGTGAAAATGGTCTACGACAGGATCAAGGCCATCCGGGAGGCGGTGGGGGAAGACGTAGATATTCTAATCGAGCTGCATTCCGCGCCGAGCGCTACCAGCGCCATACAGCTCGGCCGCGCTCTGGAAGAATTCAACTGTATGTTCTTCGAGGAGGGCGTGCATTATCTCAACGCCGGCCTCCAGGAAAAAGTGACAGGAAACGTTAAAATACCGATGGCGGCCGGGGAGCGACTTTATACGCGCTGGGGATACCGGCAGTATTTTGAAAACCAGTCGTTGGACTTAATCCAGCCGGACCTCTGCCTGGTCGGCGGGCTGACGGAAGGCAAGAAGGTCTGCGACTACGGCCACGTTTACGACATTACCGTGCAGGTACACGTCTGCGGCAGTCCGATTTCTACCGCGGCGGCCCTCCATCTGGAAGCGGTGATACCCAACTTCCAGATACACGAACACCATGTTAACGCGCTAAAGCCCGGCAATTGCGAATTATGCGTCCCGGATTACCAGCCGCAAAACGGCCGGTACGCTGTCCCCGATCTCCCCGGACTCGGGCTGGAGCTAAACGAAAAAGTAATGTCCAAAGCTCCCTGCGTGGTGGTGAAATAGAGAAGAGGAGACTGTTTCAAGAAGTGGAATATAAATCCTGGTAAAATCCTCTTCTGCTTCCCCTTTATCAAGGGGAACGAAGTTTTTTAGGTACCGGTGATTTGCGTTCATTTCCCCGGATGAGAGCAGCTTGTGAAGAGGGGCGCAAGATAAAAACCCTCTTAATCTCCTTCCGATTCGGCCACGGGCCCTCATACGAAATCCCGTATGAATGGAATGAATTGGGACTTTACGAAAGGGAGAGGCTGACGAGTCCTCTTCTGATTCCCCTTTACAAGGGGAACGAAGTGTTATTCTGTAATTATGCACTACTTAACGACCCCGAATGGCTGGATACCGCTCGTACCACGAGCCCGTACGCGGTACGGTGGTTTTCACCTGTATGGCGTCTGGTTAAAATCTTCCTCTTATCCATCCTTACGAAGGAGGGAGGATGATTTGCTGTAGTCCAGCGTCCTTAAAGCATATATCCGAGCCATGGATTCCCGTTTTCGCGGGAATGACAATAAAAACTCCCTTAATCCCTCTTTACGAAAGAGGGAGACTGGAGGAAAAGATGTGGTTACCGCCCTGAGGTTTGGAGAGCCCCGTGCGAAGCCGGGGGCTTTTTAATCCCTCTCGGCTCTCCCCTTACAGGGGAGACGATGTATTTTGAAAAAGCTGTTAGCTTAAAAACATCTTCCCCTTCCCGCTAGCGTTGGATCAGCCGCGAGCAGGGGAAGGGACAAAGGGGATGGGTTCCACTACAGTGGTGGTTTAATCTTCACGCCAATTCCAGTTCATGCCCCCTTTAAAAACGCCGGAGTTCATCTCGTTGCTGATGAAGAGGTTGGCATCCGGGAAGCGTTTGACCATGGCGTAATAAAAACCAGCGACGTCCTTCGTTTTTACCATCTCCTCATCAGTGGCGACCAGGTAATCCTTTGTGAAGCTGAACGAGCTTTCATCGAAAGGCATCCCCGGTTTCTGATGGCCGGGAATAACTACTTCGGCGCCCATTTTTTCCAGTCGTTCGATATCCTTGATCCACTGCCGTCTCTCTTCGGCGGTGACTTCGCAGGTGAAGGGGTGCGCCTGGTTGAAAAGAACATCGCTGCCGTAGAGCGTTTTAATTGAAGGAATCCAGACCACCGTATTGTGCCTGAGGTCACCCATTATCTCCGGAATAATCTCTATACGATGCCCCTCCAATTCAAAATAGCTTTCATTAAGAGGCTCGATATTCACCGTTTTCCGGGGTACGTTGGTGATGCCGATAACGCTTTCCCAGTGGTCTATTTTCCCGAAGAACTGCTTGTTGATTGTCCGGGCTACCGAAGGAAGGGCAATGACCCTGGCTCCAGGGAAAGCATCGGCGATAGTACCGAGGCCGAAATAATGGTCGGGGTGCGCATGAGTGACATAAATAGTCCGCAGGATTTTTCCCGTCTCCAGTATTTCCGCGACGACGCGGTGCGCGTTCGATAAAGTCCACTGGGCGTCAATGAGGACGGCGTCGGTTTTCCCCATGACGATTACGGAAGCAACCTCGAAGCCGCTTTCGCCGCTGAAAAAGACCTTAGTTGCCGGTAAGCCCGGGCCGTGCCGGTTTACTCTGATTTCCATGGTACACCGCCTCTAAATATTATTATGGTCTGCCAGGAGATGAACCACTATTTTCCCCCGCCCCAGTTCAGTCCGGCGCTGTTTACCGCCGCGCCGTTGACATCGACGATGGATGCGCCTCCGTCCGCGACCACCACCGCGCCGGTCATAAATGAGGAATCATCACCGGCCAGGAAGCTGCAAATACCCGATATTTCCCCCGTAAGACCAATCCGGCGCAGCGGCGAATAAGCCGTCAGCCTGGCAAGAGCGCCGTCGATATCAGTTTTCAGGGTCTCCGCCATCGGCGCCATGGCGTGTTCCAGCATCGCTGTCTTTACCCCTCCCGGGCAGATGACGTTGCAGCGCACTTTGGACGGCCCGTAGTCCAGCGCGGCTTGCTGGGTCAGCATAATCAAGCCAGCCTTGGAAGAGCAGTACGCCGGCATGGCCGGCAGACAGCGGATACCGGCCAGGGAGGCGATATTGATTACAGAACCTCCCCCGCCTTGAATAATATGGGGAATGGCCGCTTTCATCATGAAAAAGGGGCCGGTAAGGTTGGTATCGATTACCTTTTTCCACAGTTCCGGCTCAACCTCGATGATGGTCCCCGGCGGGTCGATACCGGCGTTGTTGACCAGGATATCAAGCCTGCCCCCGAAGTCGACCGCCGCCGCCACCATTCTCCTGGCATCGTCGAGATTCGAAACGTCCCCAGCGCACGTTACCGCGGAACCCGCCGGCAGTCCAGCCTTAAGCTTCTCCAGTAATTCACGGCGGCGGCCGGTAATGCAGACCACGGCTCCGTCTGTTACGAACCTCTGCGCAATCGCAGCGCCGATGCCCGTACCGGCGCCGGTAATAACCGCCACTTTCCCTTTTAAACTCATAATACACCTCCTGATGATTTACAGGCTGCGGTTAAATTTTCAGCAAATCCTCCAGCGGCTCATCCGGGGAAATGGGGCCTACTACCGCCAGGCGCATTAGCTCCGGTTTGATTATCTCCCCGGCTAATTGCTGTAAATCCGCCGCCTTTATGTCTTCTACTATATTGATAACCTCATCCACGGAGAGGATTTCACGGTTAAGTATTTCCTGTCCGCCCATCCAGCCGGAAACGCTGCGGCTGTCTTCCATGCGCAGGAAAATACGGCCTTTAAATAACTCTTTAGCCTTGGAAAGTTCCACCGCCGGGATGGATTCCCGCAAACGCGCCAGCTCCCCGATGATAGCTCTGACAGCGACAGGCAGGTTTTTGTTTTCTACACCCGCCGAGACGGTCAGGCAGCCTGCATCGAGAAAATGCTCGGCGTAGCTCTGGATGCTGTAAGCCAGTCCGAGGTTATCGCGTATCTGTGTAAACAGGCGGCTGCTCATGCCCTCGCCGAGGATAACGTTCAGCAGGTCGAGCTTAAAGCGGTCCGGATGGACGATGGAAACTCCCGGGAGCGAAAGGCAAAGCTGGGTCTGCTCGGTTTCGCGTCTTTCGATGCGTACGCGCTGCGCCATCTTGTTTTTATACGGCTTGTAGGCGGGATGCGGCGTTCCCTTTTTCCAGCCGGCGGTTACTTTAGCGGCGGCTTCAATCATTTCATCGTGCTGGATATCGCCCGCTATGGACAGCACCGCGTTATCCGGCTGGTAAAAGATGTTTAAATAATCCAGTATCATTTCACGGCTCATGGCGGCTACTGTTTCGCGGCTTCCCGCGATATCCCTGCCCAGCGGGTGTCCCGGCCACATCAACTCGTCGATGAGCAAAGAGACGCGCTGCTGGGGAGAGTCGTTCGACATATGTATTTCTTCGATGATGACCTGGCGCTCCTTCTCCATCTCCGCGGGGTCGAAGAGGGAGCCGGTGAGAATATCCGCCATGACGTCCAGCGCGTTATCGAAGTGAGGCCGGGCAACCTTGCACCAGTAGATGGTTAACTCTTTGTCCGTGCCGGCGTTGAACATCCCGCCCACCCCTTCGATGACCGTCGATATCTCTGCGGAAGTGGGGCGTTTCTTTGTGCCTTTAAAGCACATGTGCTCAATAAAATGCGAGATGCCCGCCTGTTTATCCGTCTCATACCTCGAACCGGCGCCGATAAAAAAGCCGACGGCTACCGAACGCGTATGCGGCATGGACCCGGTAACCAGGCGTAATCCGTTATCTAAAACAGTTTTTTGATACAAAGAGTTCCTCCGTTAATATTACAGTCTAGTCCATCTTACGCAGGCGGGTCGACGTTAATAACACGAACAGGGTAATCACCACCAGAATCAGCGCCAGGCCGCCAATCGACCACTGCACGCCGATTCTATCTCCGAATTCGCCGGCAAAGTAAGTTCCCAGGCCGCCGAAACCCCACGACATCATTTGAAAACTTAAAACCCGCCCGCGGTATTCCGGTTTAACATAATACTGGACAAGGGAAGTGCCAAGTGCCATCTGGCCGGTGCTCCCCGCTCCGACGAACATGATTAAAAAGAGCGAGAGGTACCACCATTGTGAAAAGGCGAATCCCAAAAGCGCCGTGCTCATGATGAGTGTGGAGACGAGCATCAGGGTTGCCCGGCGGCGGTTGCTCAGGGAGGCAAGAATAAACGAGCCAAGTATGGCCCCGATGCCGGAAATGGTTATCAGGATGCCCATGCCCGTGGCGCCCTTATCGAAGATGCCGGACGTAAACATCGGGAGGAGCTGCATATAGGGCGCGCCGAGGACGGTAGCAATTACTGTAAAAACCAGGACTATGAGTATAGATTTTTCAGTCCGTACGTAACGCCACGCATCCGCGACATCAGCCATGGAACTTTGCTTTTGAAGTTTACGTGGTTTATATGTATCGGGCACGAACACCATGCTAACCGCAGCCAGGACATAGAACAAGGTCATCAATCCATAAGCGACAGCGGGCCCGAAGCCATCCACGATAAAGCCGGCCAGCGCGGGCATGAAAATCCTGAAGACGTTCATCCCCAGGTTGTTGAGGGAAATAGCGTTCATCAGGTGCTTTTCACTAACCAGTTCCGAAAGAATCGCCTGGCGCGAAGGCATTTGCAGGGCCATATCCGCACCCTGTAAAACGGAGCAGGCTACCAGCACCCACCAGGATTCCGGGTGGGCGGGATTCAGGTAGCCGATAATTATAGAGATGGTTACCGCCAGAGAGAAGAGCGCTGAGCCTACCTGGGCAAGCTGCACTACCATCTTCTTCGGTACCCTATCGGCGATAGAACCTCCGGGAAGGGAAAGAAGAAGCATAGGGATAGCATTCGCCAGAGACACCAGTCCAAGTACAGCTCCGGATTGAGTAATGTCATAAGCCAGCTGGCTGCGCGCGACCGAAAGCATACTCATGGAAGACCAGTGTCCCGCCATCGAAGCATAGTAGAAGCGGTAACCCTTGTTCTCAAAAGACGCGAAGGTCTTCTTAAAATACCCTGCTAATCCTTTTTTACTACCGGGCGGCCGGCCTATTTCAGAACCGTCGCTGCGGAACTCGTCTAAATTTTTATTCAACCGTTTCTCCGGATCTACCGCGCTGCAGACAGCTTATTCACACGCATATTATTTTACTCTTATAAGCATTTTAGAACAACAGACGTTGCCCCCGGATGAAAAAAATAATATAATCTGTGACGTATCGTTAAATGCATATCCATCATTTACAGGAGGTATTGAATCATGGCAGCGACAAAGTACGGGAAATACATTAAAACGCTGAAGTTCGAAGACCCCGGAAAAGGATGTTTCCGCCAGCGGGCGGTCATGGACGGCAAATTCCTGGGGCTGGACGCGCATATCGAATACGCGGCCTGCTGGACGGCGGGACATGGTCGCGCTATAACAACGCGTGGGAAGGCGTCAGCACGGCGGTCATCAAAGACCTCGTAAAGCTAAAGCCGGAGGCGGAATACGTGATGGTGGAAGGGGCGAAGGGCTTTACCACCAATATACCGCTGGATGACTTTTTCCAGCCGGATGCCCTCTTCGCGCTAAAGCACGACGGGCAGGCAATCACCGCCGAACACGGCGCGCCGGTGCGGTTGGTGGTGCCGCGCCTGTACTTCTGGAAAAGCGCCAAGTGGGTGACGGGAATACGGTTCATGGCTAAAGACGAGCCGGGTTTCTGGGAGGGGGCGGGCTACCACATGCACGGCGACCCATGGCTGGAGGAGAGATACGGGGGGAGGTAGGAGGCGAGGGGGAGTAATTTGTAGTTAGTAGTTTGAGAAGAGAGAGGCCGGATCCCGTCCGTACCTGTTACGGAGCTTTTACGGGAACGGCAATTATTTTATACAACACGCCTTTGCAGAAACCGCCGCAAAGGTATAGAATTATCCGGTAAACCTCACCGGACACGGTCACACACTCCGCAAGTTTACTCCATGTAATCCAGCTGCCGGTTGCAGGCGTGACCGTATTTTTGATTTATTTCTCGCATTTGAAATAGAAAAGCATCTGACTATGTTCAAAAAACTTGGAAATGTACGTAACCTGCGGACGTTCAGTTCTTTAAAGAACCGGGCTTACCGTATATACTTTATCGGCATGTTCGGCCAATGGACATCGATGAACATGCAGACCATCGCCCGCTCTTATCTTATCTACCATCTCACGGGTTCGGGGGCCATACTCGGTTTGGTAGCGCTCGCCAACGCTATACCTTCCATCCTCTTGTCCCTGCCCGGCGGCGCCCTGGCCGACCGCGTGCATAAAAAGTATATCCTGTCCTTTACGCTGATTGGTTCGATGCTGGTTTCTTTAACCATCGCGCTGTCGCTTACCTCCGGCTATCTCAGCGCGGAAAGGGAAGGCTCATGGTGGATACTCATCGCCGCGTCAGCCGTTCAGGGTACATTCATGGGACTGATGATGCCCGCGCGCCAGGCCATTGTCTCCGAGATAGTGGATGACGAGCTGATAATGAACGCCGTGTCCATAAACACCATGGGCATGAACTCGGTACGTATATTATCCATGGCCGCGACGGGCTTCCTCATTGAAGGCGTCGGCTATGAAATTGTCTACTACATCACTACAGCCATGTACGGCCTGGGAGCGTTGTGCATGTTCATGATGCCCAGGACTCAAATAAAATACAAGGGCAGCGGGAATGCCATGAAAGACATATTAGACGGTATGAATTATGTCCGGCACGAAAAAACTCTCCTGCTTATCATCCTGGCTACTCTCTTCATCACGCTGTGCGGCCTGCCCTTTATGCAGCTAATGCCCATGATAACTGAGGATATATTGCATGTAGGCGAAAGCGGCATGGGAATATTGATGGCTGTTTCCGGGGCGGGTGCGTTTGTCGGTTCCCTCATCCTGGCTTCAATCCCCAGCCGTAAACGAGGCGCCATTATGCTCGTGGCGGGTGGGATAATGGGGCTGGCACTGGCAGGTTTCGCTTTTTCTACCTGGATGACATTATCGGTTATCATGGTAATATTCGTCGGTCTGGGTCAGACTGCCCACCGCACCTCCGGCAACGCCCTCGTCCAGTACTACACCGAGCCGGAATACCGCGGGCGGGTAATGAGCTTCGTGATGATGGAACTGGGCTTTGCCAGCCTGGGGAGTTTTGTCGCGGGCTTTATGGCTGATATCGTTGGTGTGCAATGGGCTATCGGCGGGCTGGCCATAATGCTCGTCATCGCGTCCATTACCCTCGCTCTGGCCAGCAAACGCCTGCGCAATATGGAGTAGAAGAATATACCGTAAATGATGAAAAAAATTGGCAGCTTACGGAATTTAAGGACTTTCAGCTCACTGAAAAACAGCGCGTACCGGATTTATTTTTACGGTCTGCTGGGACAGTGGGCTTCCATGAACATGCAGATGGTCGCCCGCTCTTATCTCGCCTATCATCTCACCGGTTCGGGCACCATACTCGGACTGGTTTCCCTGGCTAACGCCATCCCCATGCTTGTTCTCTCCCTTCCCGGGGGCGCCATCGCCGACCGCATACCAAAAAAGTACATCCTTGTTTATACACAGTTAGGTTCCGTGCTGCTAACACTAGGCGTGGCTTTATCGCTTACCTTCGGCTACCTCAGCCAGGAGAATGAAGGTTCATGGTGGGTTCTGGTTGCCGCTTCCGCAATAGAGGGAGTATTTATGGGGCTGATGATGCCGTCCCGCCAGGCGGTCATCTCTGAAATAGTCGACGGAGAACATATCATGAACGCCGTATCCCTGAACACCATGGGGATGAATGCGCTCCGGATACTGGCTCCCGCCGCGACGGGATTCCTCATCGAAGGCATCGGTTATGAGTTCGTTTATTACGTAGCAACCACGATGTACGTCCTGGCCACAATCTGCATGTTCCTGTTACCCAGGACCACTGTAAAATACACCGGCAGCGGCAACGCCCTGAAGGATATCGCGGACGGGATGCAATATCTCAAACGTGAAAAATCGATATTGTTGGTCATCGTGGCGACCTTCTTCATGATGCTGTGCAGCATACCGTTCATGCAGCTCATGCCCATGTTCACCGAGGATATTCTTCACGTAGGTGAAAGCGGCATGGGGATATTAATGAGCGTGTCCGGAGCGGGCGCGATTATCGGTTCGGTCACTTTGGCTTCCATCCCGAGCCGCAAGCGGGGCATTATCATGCTCTCGGCAGGCGCTGTCATGGCGGCGGCGCTGGTAGCCTTTTCTTTCTCCAGTTCATGGGCGCTGTCTATCTTCCTGGTGATATTCGTCGGTCTGGGTCAGGCAAGCCACCGAACGGCGGGCAACTCACTGATACAACACTATACCGAGCCGGAATACCGCGGCAGGGTGATGAGCTTCATGATGATGGAAATAGGCTTTTCCAGCCTGGGTGTATTCTTCGCGGGTATCCTTGCCGATGTCATCGGTATTCAATGGTCCGTGGGCGGGCTCGCTATCCTGCTGCTTTTCGTAACGGTAATTCTTGTCACTACCACCAAACGGCTGCGCACGATGGAGTAAAAGGCGCCGGTATCTTCCCATCATTTGCCCGCTCAATCCCCTTATGATATCATTTATTTGTTATTTTAATCTGCACAGGAGAGGTGACCCGCATTTGAGAGAGGAAATCGAGAAACTGGCCAAAATGGAAACCGATCTTAAAGCCGGAGGCGGTGAAAAAGCCATCCAGAAACAACACGAGTCCGGCAAGCTGACAGCGCGCGAGCGGCTCGACCTGTTTTTTGACAAGGGAACGTTCCAGGAATTAGACATGTTCGTGCAGCACCGCTCGTCCAACTTCGGTATGGAAAAGGTTTCCATCCCGGCAGACGGTGTCGTGACCGGCTACGGCAAGGTCAACGGGCGCACCGCCTGCGCTTACGCCCAGGACTTTACCGCGCGCGGCGGAACACTGGGCGAGATGCACGCCAAAAAAATCTGCCGCGTCATGGATTTAGCCATGAAGATGAAATGCCCGATGGTGGGCCTCATCGACAGCGGCGGCGCGCGCATCCAGGAAGGCATCAACGCGCTGGACGGCTACGGCAATATTTTCTACCGCAACTCCTGCGCTTCCGGCGTCATCCCGCAGATTTCCGCCATCATGGGGCCGGCGGCGGGGGGCGCGGTCTATTCCCCGGCGATGACCGATTTTGTTTTCATGGTTAAAAAGACCAGCTACATGTTCATCACGGGGCCGGCGGTCGTGAAAAGCGTCACCGGCGAGGAAATCGGCAACGAAGAACTCGGCGGCGCTTTAACGCATTCCACGAAGAGCGGCGTGACGCACTTCGCATGCAACGACGATAAACAGGCCATCGAGGAAATTAAGCGGCTATTAAGCTATCTGCCTTCTAATAACGAGGAAAAACCGCCCGCTATAGCTCCCGTCGACACTCCGGCCAATGCCGCCGAAGTCCTGAATAACGTACTGCCGGAAAACTCGAACAAGACCTATAATATGAAGGACATCATAAAAGCCATCGTGGACGGCGGCGAGATTTTCGAGCCTTCGCGCCAGTTCGCCCAGAATATGATTACGGCCTTCGCCCGCGTCAACGGGCAGTCCGTCGGCATCATCGCCAACCAGCCGCAGTTCCTGGCCGGGTGTCTCGATATCAACGCCTCGGACAAGGCGACGCGCTTCATCAGGTTCTGTGACGCTTTCAATATCCCCATCCTCACCCTGACCGATGTGCCCGGCTTTTTGCCCGGCAGCCAGCAGGAGTGGGGCGGCATCATCCGGCACGGCGCCAAGCTCCTTTGGTGTTACGCCGAGGCCACCGTGCCCAAGATAACGCTGATAACGCGCAAGGCTTACGGAGGCGCGTACATCGCCATGTGCAGCCAGGGGCTAGGCGCGGACTACACGATGGCATGGCCGCAGGCGGAAATCGCCGTCATGGGCGCGGAAGCGGCCTCGGATATCATCTTTACCAAGGAGATCAAGGAAGCCGCCGACCCTGCCACCGCGAAAGAGCAAAAAATTAAAGAATACCGCGAACTCCTCTATAACCCGTACGTGGCGGCAAAGATGGGGTACATTAACGCGGTGGTGCAGCCTGCGGAAACAAGGGCGAAAATCATCGCGGCTTTAGAGGCTTTAAAAGATAAGAAAGAGTCCCGCCCATGGAAAAAGCACGGCAATATACCGATGTAGAGGTTAGGGGAGCATAATCCCTCTTAATCTCCCTTTGCGAAAGGGAGAAACTGGGCGGGGAAAAGGGGCTAATGCTAATGAGCTATATATTAAATACATTGGTAAAGAACAAACCTTTCAAATACGATGGGTCTGTACCCGAAGGAACCACCATCCACTACGGTACAAGCTCCCCAGAGCCAATAACCGTGACATCAACGGATTATAAAAATATGCTTAGCTACTTTCATCACAAATTAGTTCCGTTGGGCGCAATTAAACAAATAAAAGACCGACCCTTTAATAGCTTGGGTCGTTGGATTGCTAATAATAATATAACTAAAACATCAATCGCTTCTTACGTAGCTCCAATTTTGATCGAAGGGGGTTACTGTAAGCGGGCTCCTAATAACAAACGGTCTGTAATGATCCAGTTTTAGTCACGTCTAAATGAACGGGAGCTAAGATACTTTTATGGGCAAAACATTAGCAGAATAATAGAGACAAAATCCGCCTCTATCCCCCTTTACAAGGAGGACGAACCATCGGGTAATAATAAGGATTTCTGATATAGAAGCAAACATCGTTCCCCTTGTTAAAGGGGAAGCAGAAGAGGATTCGGCAACATCCCGCGCAGGCGGGAAATCCAGACGGGGAAAAAGGGGATTTCATTCCTCTTCTTTGATGGGAGAGGTTAAGGTGAGGGAATGGGCAAAAAGGAGATTAGGAGGTAAAGATGAGACGCACGCTGGTCTTTTTAATGTTTGTTGCAGCAATCCTGATGATTGTAATAGGGTTTGCGGAGGCGCACGTTCATCCGGAAACGCTCGCGGAGCATCATATCGCGGTTGCCTCTGTTTTTATAATGTTATGCCTGGCACATATCCTTTTGAACCGAAAAGCGGTAATGAAATATTTTAAAGGATAACAAGGCAAAATCCCTCTTAATCTCCCCCGTATCGCGGTACGGGGCAGGCTCTTTTTCAAAGGGAGAAACTTGAAAAGGAAAAGATACAAATGCCCAAGACATTAGCGGAGGCAAAATCTCCCTCTCACTCCCTCTTTACCAAAGAGGGAGGATGACCTGCTAAAACGTGGATTACCGGTTTATTCAATCATTTTCCCCCTTTTGTAAAGGGGGAATTAAAAGGGGATTTATATAATGCCCAAGACATTAGCTGAAAAAATTTTAAGTGAAAAAAGCGGCACGGACGCTAAAGCAGGCGATATCGTTATCGCTAAGGTGGATTTAGCCTTCGTGCAGGATACCACCGGCCCGCTGACCGTCCGCGCGTTCCAGTCGAGCGGGTTATCGCTGTCCAACCCAGCGCGCACGGTGCTGTTCATCGACCACGCCGCGCCGAGCCCCAACGCAGCGCTGGCCAACGGAGCCCAACTGTATGGTTCATATTGTTCTGGCTGCCATAGTAATCCCCCGCCCAACTCCTGGCGGACCAACCGGTCGGCGGCACAGCTTACCAGTGCTATCAACTCCGGACCGGGCAGCATGCCCGCCTATTCCAGCATCCTGACAACAGCCCAGGTAGCGGCCATCGTGCAGTTTATCCAGGGTACTGCGACGCCGCCAGCAACCACGCCGCCACCCACAATTCCTCCGACGACAATCCCACCCTTAACCGATGCAGCTATGATTTATACCAATAGCTGCGCCAATTGCCACGGAGCGAACCGGACGGGCGGCAATGGGCCTAACATCACTCCATCAGCTCTGGCAAACCGGAGCGTGTCTAATCTGATCAATTTCATATCCGGTCATAATACGGGACGCAACTTAACTTCTGAACAAATCACAACACTGGTCGGCTGGCTAAAGCCTCCTTAGCGGAGACGCGGCTATGAAGCTGCGGCGGCAAAGCACGTCCGTGCATTTTTGTTTAGAGCCGCACATTAATGGTAGAGGTAACTGATGGGACACCGGAATCAGTTATTTTTTCTCAAACAGTAATTTGGGAACTGTTCCCGGTAGTCCACAAGAATATCAAGAGCTCCGGTATTAATCCGGAGCCCGTCAATTTTTTAAAATTCAGCCGGCATATTGGAATTAACAGGGTAGAGGAAGTTTATACTACGCAAAAAGTCATCCTATCCCGGATATCATTTCATTACCGCCCGTTTTATCAACGAATACCGGTCCGTTAATCTGCTTAATCAAGCAATTAAATTATGTTTAAGATTTCCCCTTAAAGAATCAGCATGGCGTCGCCGAAGCTGTAAAAGCGGTAACGCTGTTCAATCGCTTCGCGGTAAGCTTTATCGATTAGCTCTTTGCCCGCAAACGCGCTTACCAGCATCAGCAGAGTCGATTCAGGCAGGTGGAAATTGGTAATGAGCGTATCCACAACTCGGAAGCGGTAGCCGGGTAATATGAACAGGTCCACCCAGCCCCGGAACGGCTCGATTTCCTGCGTCTTGCTCGCGCCAGCCGCGTGTTCCACTATCCTGGCCGAAGTGGTGCCGGTACAGATAACGCGGCGGCCTTCCCGCTTCGCCAGCGTAATTTCTTTTGCGGTTTCGCTGTCCAAAATACCGTATTCACGATGGATAACATGCTCCCTCGGGTCTCCCTCCGTGACCGGGCGGAAGGTGTCCAGCCCGATGTGCAGCGTCGTGAAAAGAAAGCGGACTCCCATCCCCTCGATGCGCTTTAGCAGTTCCGGGGTGAAATGCAGGCCGGCGGTAGGAGCGGCCGCGCTGCCCATGTCCCGGGCATAAACAGTCTGGTAGCGTTCCCTGTCCGCCAGCGGCGCATGAATATAAGGGGGGAGGGGCATTTCGCCGGCCGCCATGAGCCGCGTTTCATCGCTGACCCGTATCGTCCTGAGGCCGTTTTCACCCGTGCCGATGACCTCGGCGGTAATGACTTTTTCACCGCCCGCCGGGGAGAGCGAACCGCCGATTATCTCCACCACCGCGCCCGGCTGGAGCTTGCGCGCGGGTTTGGTTAATGCTTCCCAAATACCGGCTTCCTTCCGGCGCAGAAGCAGTATCTCCACTTTGCCGCCGCTCGTCCTTTTAGCCTTCAGGCGGGCCGGTATGACGCGGCTGTCGTTGAAAACCATCACGTCGCCGGGGCGCAGATAGCCGCAGATATCCGTGAACCTGCGGTGGTCCACGGATTTTGCCTCTCTATCGAGTACCATCAGCCTGGAGCTGTCTCTCGGCTCGATAGGCGTCTGGGCGATAAGCCCGGGCGGCAGCAAATAATCGAAATCGCTTGTTTTCATCGGTATTATCAAAAGCAGCTATCATCATGATACCTTTTGAAGCCGGGAAAGGCAATTTGCGCCCTTGCGGAAAGGGTGCCCGCAAGGCGTTCGGGCATGGTGCCCGCAAGGCGTTCGAGGAGAGTGCCCGCAACTTGATAAATTTACCGCTTGATAGTATAGTTTAAGATATGTCTTTATTAGCCATGGAAGATGTGAAATTAGCCGTCAAACCAGGCGCTTTCCGTCTACTCGATAAAATACGCAGTATTCTCGCCGCAGAAGGTGTCCCAGCTTACATCGTCGGCGGATTCGTTCGGGATTTACTGTGCGGGCGCGCTACCGCCGATATCGATATCGCGGTGGGCGCCGGTGCGCTTGAAACCGCGCAAAAAATCGCCGCCGCTTTCGCAGGCAAATACGTCCCGCTGGATACGGAAAACGGCGCGGCCAGGGTTATTATTCCCGGCGAGGCGCAGCACATCGATTTTACGACAATGCAAGGAAGCATCGAAGAAGACCTGGCGCGGCGTGATTTTACGATTAACGCCATCGCTGTGCCACTGGACAAGAGCTTCGGAGCCGATATCGACACCGCGGGGATGATAGACCCCTTTTCCGGCCGTGAAGACCTGCGCCGCCGCGTTCTTAGAGTTATAAATCCCGGCGTCTTTGCCGCCGATGCCCTCCGGCTGCTACGGGCGGTGCGCATTGCCGCGGAATTGGGACTGTGCATCGAACGGCTGACGGAAACGCGAATCCGCAAGTGCTGCCGTCTTATCTCCGCCGTCCCCGGCGAGCGCGTCCGCGAAGAACTGCTAAGACTGTTAGCCTTGCCCGGCGCCGGGCCGAGGCTGGTTTACCTGGACGGACTGGGACTTCTTACCGCGCTCATACCCGAGCTTGAACCGGCGCGGGGCGTCACCCAGCCCACGCTGCATGTCTGGGACGTCTTTACCCATTCCATCCAGACGGTAAGCGCCGCCGAGTACCTGCTCCGTGAAGGAGAATGGGAACACGTTGGAAAAGAAACGCTGGAAGCCGTGCCGTGGTCGGAGAAACTGCAAGAGCACTTTAACAGCGAGATAACCGCCGGCAGCACCAGGAAGACGCTGCTCAAGCTGGCGGCGCTGCTCCACGACATCGCTAAGCCGGAAACGAAAACCACCGAAGCCGACGGCCGCACCCGCTTCCTGGGACACCCGCTGGAAGGCGCGACGACCGCCGCCGCGATTATGACCAGGCTGCGTTTCAGCAACCGTGAAATCGAACACATCGAACTGCTGATAAAATACCACCTGCGGCCCACGCAGATGAGCCACGAAGGCCTGCCCACGCAGCGGGCCGTCTACCGCTATTACCGTGATACCGGCGAGACGGGCATCGACCTTGTTTTCCTTTCGCTGGCGGACCACCTGGCCGCCCGCGGCTCTACCCTCGATACGCAGGGGTGGCGGGAACATACGGGGCTTGCAGCCGACGTGCTGAACAGATATTATGAAACAGAAAACGTTATTAAACCGCCGGTCATTATCGACGGGCACGATATTATGAAATCTTTTCGCCTCCCGCCGGGACCGCGCATCGGCGAACTCCTGGAAGCCGTCAGGGAGGCCCAGGCTGCCGGTGAGGTCACCGGGAAACGGGAAGCGCTCCGCTATGTCAAGCGCCTGCTGGCGGAAGAGAATACTCCGGGAACAAATTAATATTAAGGATTTGATATGGCTCGTAAAAATGGCATCACACTGCTTATTATCCTGGCTATTTTTGCCTTTACTCTGTGGGCTCTGATACCGATACAGAAGGAAAAATTAAGCCAGAACCTCAACCTGGGGCTAGACCTGGTGGGAGGCGTGCACCTCGTTTACGAGGTAGAGTTCGCTGATAACGCCACCGCAGCCGATAAAGAAGCCACGCTGGCCCGGGCCGTCACCACTATCACCAATCGTATCGGGACTTACGGCGTTACCGAACCGGTTATCCAGAGCCTGGGAGAAGAGCGCATCCTGATACAACTGCCGGGTTTTACGAACATAGACGCCGCCAAGAAACTGGTGGAACAGACAGGCTACCTTGAATTCAGAGAGGTTGAAATAACCACTGCCGGGGAACCGGTGTACCTCAGCAATTACCTGACCGCCAATTTGACCGATTTCATTAATACGGCGGAGGTGGGCAACCGTGTATTCGTGGGAGAAAGAGATACGAAAGGCACCAGCTATCCGGTGGCTTTCATGACTAAGAGCGCGGACGGCCTCACTTTCACCGATGCCAACGGCAATGTGATTAACAAAGAAACATTGACCAGGTACGGGAGCAGCGTTTCATGGATGCCGGCCCGCGGCGATAACGGAACCATCCTTACCGGCGATTACCTGGAGGACGCCCAGGGGCAAACGGATACATCGGAAATAATCCCGCAATACGTCGTCGGGATAAAGTGGAATGATGAAGGGGCTGCAATTTTTAACCAGATTTGCGCCCGGTTGTACCTCCGGCCGGCTGATTCCAAGCAGCGGAACATCGGGATATTCCTGGATAACGTGCTGTTGTCCGACCCCGAGATTTTACAATCGAACTACCCTGACGGAAGAGGCCAGATACAGGGTGGTTTTTCGCTTGAGCAGGTCAATGAACTATCCAACCTGCTGAAATCCGGCGCTTTGCCGGTACAGCTAGGGAAGCCGCTTTTCCAGGAGAAAGTCTCCGCCACACTCGGCTCTCAATTCATCGATAAAGCGTGGCTGGCCGGTATCATCGGTATAGCGCTGGTGATGATGTTCATGATTGCCTATTACCGCCTGCCCGGTTTGCTCGCCAGTTTATCCCTGGTGTTCTACGGCACGCTGACGCTGGCGATATTCAAACTGTGGCCGGCGCCGCAGCTGACTCTAACCCTGGCCGGTCTGGGCGGCTTTATAGCCTCGCTCGGCATGGCGGTGGACGCTAACATCCTCATCTTCGAGAGGATGAAGGAGGAATTCCGGATGGGGCGGACGCTGGGAGCCGCCATCGAGGCCGGGTTCCACCGCGCCTGGTCGGCCATCAGGGACAGCAACATTACAACCTTCATCGCCTGTATTATCCTGGCGATAGTCGGCAGCAATATCATCGCCGGAGCCCCGATCAAGTGGTTCGGCATTACCCTGCTCCTGGGCGTACTGGTAAGCATGTTCACGGCGATTTTCGTGACAAGGACGCTGCTGCGCCTTTTCATCGGCACATCCCTGGCTAAAAAAACCTGGTTATTCACCACAGGCGGAGGCAAGAAATAATGTACAACATCATCGGTAAAAGATACTGGTTTTTCATTATATCCGGATTAATAATCCTGCTGAGCATCGTTTCCCTGGGTACCGTGGGGCTTAAATCCGGTATTGAATTCAGCAGCGGCTCGATGCTGACGTTAAAATTCGATAACCCGGTGGATTTCAGCCAGCTTAAACAATCGGTTGCGGAAACAGGATATGCCGACGCCATCATCCAGAGCGTCGGAGAGAATGAATACCTTATCCGCACCAAGGAAATATCGGAAGAAGAGAAGGCGCAGATAGAATCTACGCTGTCCGCAAAGTTCGGGCAGCTCTCGGAATCACAGTTCTACTCGGTATCGCCGCTCGTCGCCAGCGAGACGCTGCGCAGCGCCATTATCGCCGTGGTGGTAGCCATGGCCGGCATCCTGCTGTACGTCACCTGGGCTTTCCGGAAAATGCCCAAGGCTTTCCGCTGGGGCACCGCCTCTGTTATCGCGCTGTTCCATGACGCGCTCGTATGCGTAGGGCTTTTCTCCATCTTCGGCGCGATAATGAACTGGGAAATAAACCTGATGTTCATCACCGGTGTTTTGACCGTCATCGGGTACAGCATCAATAACACGATCGTCGTCTTCGATAGAATACGGGAAAACGAGATAAAAGGCGTCAGCGCCAGCTTCGAGACCATCGTCAATAACAGCCAGATAGAAACGCTGGGACGCTCTTTTAACACCAGCATCACCACGCTGATTACATCCCTGGCGCTGCTTCTATTTGTTGGGTCAACGATTCAGAACTTCGCGGTGATTTTGATATTCGGCGTCGTCGTCGGCACGTTCGATTCCATCTTCGTAGCCCCCGGACTGCTGGTCGTGTGGGAAAAGAACGAGTGGGGCCGGTTCATCGGCCGCAAGCCCCAGCCAAAAGCTCAACCGGCTGCCGCCAGGGCAAGGTAACAGTCCGGTGTTTTCCGGAGAGTTTCAGGGCAACCAGGCTGGTACCACCTTCGATCCGGGCACAATGACTGACGGCATTATCTACTACTGGCGCATTGATGAGATCAGTGCAGGCGGTACGGCAACCGGCACCGTCTGGAGCTTTACAGCCAGCGACTTACCCCGCGTTATCGTCTCAACTGACATCAGTGCTACCGGCGACCCAGACGACTTCCAATCGATGGTCCATTATCTGGTCTATGGATTGTGCTGTAACCGGACGGCCGCAGCGATAGCAGTGTGGAGTGCCGATTCGGGCATAAAGCAATCGAAGATAATTTTGAAAACGGGAAATATATTTACCGTGCTTTAGGCATTGACGACCACCCTCACATGACTCTGGACAAGCTGGTATCGGTTATCCTGAAACTGGGCACGGATAAATACGACCCTGGAAGAAAAAGCGTCTGTCACGAGCAGTATTCTGTCTATGATTACGATGTACAGGCAGGATCATTCGAAATAAGAAATTCTAAAATCGTGATATTGCCAACGGATAACTACCCCACGCTCTTTGGAGATACTATTTATGATT
Source organism: Dehalococcoidia bacterium (assembly GCA_041300405.1). Taxonomy (GTDB): domain Bacteria; phylum Chloroflexota; class Dehalococcoidia; order Dehalococcoidales; family RBG-16-60-22; genus Fen-1077. The sequence goes on from JBGLNK010000001.1 coordinate 884,951, forward strand.
TCTATGAAAACGCTCCTCAGGACAGAGGCTGTCCGGTGCGCGTAGATTTACTGGTGCTCTATGACCTTGATAAACTGGAACCGGCAAAGCTGATGAATCCGGATACAATGCGTGTGGATCCTCGCCTTGAGAAATATTTATATAAGTTTAAAGACCGGGAAAACAAACGAGATGCATTCTTGGGAATTATTGAAATCTTAAGACAAATCAAAAAAGGACTAATTCTATGCCAGAACTCGGTTATTGCGGCGACGACTGTAATTTGTGCCCCAGGTATACGGCCACGCAAAGCGGCGATAAAAAACGCTTAGAGGAAGCGACAGCTACGTGGCATTTACTTGGCTGGGGAAAAACCGCCGGACTACCGGACAACCTGGAGTGTCACGGTTGTATGACCGTAAAAGGCTGCGATAAAAAAGACTGCGCGACAGCAAAAGGAATAGAAAGCTGCGGGATGTGCGCCGAATATCCATGCGAAAAACTTCAAAAGATGTTTGAAAACAATAAAAAAGAGGCGGTAATTTGCCGGGATAAACTATTAAAAACAGATTGCATCCTGTTTCAAGAGGCCTTTTTCAACAAGAAGGAACGAGTGGATAAAATCAATAGAGACTATTTTCAAAAGAATATAAATATTATTATTGAACATGCTGCAGTTGAAGACGCCGTAGAAATCCTCGCTCTCCAGAAACTGGCTTTTTCAAGTGTTGGTGCTATGTATAACGATTATACTATCGCGCCGTTAACACAAACGCTGGAAGAAATACGCGCCGATTTTAAGCGCCAGCTATTCCTCAAGGTCTCTATCGATGGGGCGATAATCGGTTCGGTCAGAGGCTATCTTGAAAAAGATACCTGCTATGCCGGGAGGCTTGTCGTTAATCCTGATTTCGAGAACCGCGGCATTGGCTCCCGGCTAATGCGCGCTCTTGAAGCGGAATTCAAACAGGCCAAAAGGTATGAACTCTTTACCGGCCATCGGAACGAGCGTAATTTATATCTTTATCATAAGCTCGGTTATAAAGCGTTCAAATCCGAGCCTGCTAACGAAAAACTGACTATCGTGTATCTGGAAAAGTTGAATAAAGAGTAAGAAAATATCTACCCTTTACCCTACTCCCTTATCCCTGATATGTGACAAAATCCCGTTTACATTCTCTCCGGTCTCCAATATACTGTAGAAGCTCTTTCGTGAACCTGGGGCGGGGACACTGCCCGAGGTTTGCAAATGGGCACGAAACAAATCCGAAGTAGTGAATCATCTGCCGCAGTGCAGGGGGAAAAGGTGAGGTTCACCACCCCGAGGTTTGGTGAGCCCGGTGTGAAACCGGGGCGAAGCAAACCTCATAAATAAAAGTCCCCTTCCCGCACGAAGTGCAAGGGAAGGGCCAGGGATGGGTTCCTTATACAACGATATGAATTATGGCAAAACGAATGAAGCTGAATCAAAAAGGAACCAATAATAATTACAAAACGATTCGAGGCTAAATCATGAAAATACCAATGAAAATAACCAAACGAATCAAAGCTGAAAAATAAAAACAAATACCGCTATTAGCTTCAAATTGTTTCTTTTTTTAAAAAGGTGTTTTTACAGAACGAATCAAATACTTCCCTTACTCATTTAATACCGCTTAACCTCTCCCTTGACGGGAGAGGAATGCAAAGGTGAGGGTGAGTTCAAAGTTATCCCTTTCATGTTGAAATCATCTGAAAAAACTTTACCCTTTTTCCTTTTTCTGCTATAATTATTTAAACACTGTTAAAGGAGCACAACCGAACCTTTAAGCCAGTCCGGTGAGTCTGGTAAGGGGAGAAGTTAGAGCGTACACCCGCAACCTCTTGCCAGCACTCAAGCTAGACAAGGGGTTATTTTTATGCCTGAAAAAATAGTCATGACCGCCGAGGACATCCGGCGCACGCTCACCCGCATCGCCCATGAAATCATCGAGCGCAATAAAGGCACCGGCGACCTTATCCTCGTGGGACTGCGCACGCGGGGCGTCCCCATCGCCAAACGCCTCGCCGATATCATCGAACAGTACGAGAAATCTAAACCGAACATCGGCGCGCTGGACTTCTCCCTTTACCGTGACGACCTCAACGGCAATGGTAAAAACCAGGTGCAGCGCACCGATATCCCGTCCGATATCAACAATAAGCCCATTGTGCTTGTCGATGACGTCCTCCATACCGGCCGCAGCATCCGCGCCGCCATGGACGCCCTTATCGACCTGGGCCGCCCGCGCTCGATTCAGCTTGCCATCCTGATAGACCGCGGCCACCGCGAAATGCCCATACGCGCCGATTACGTAGGCAAGAATATACCCAGCGCCCGTCATGAAAATATCCAGGTGCGCCTGGCGGAAACCGACGGCCGTGACGAGGTAGCCATTATCAGCCAACCGGACAATAATGCCGTTAACGCCCAGCCCGGGAAGGCTGAAGCCCGATAAATCCACAGGAGGGAACCGATATGACACTGGCAAACAGAAACCTGGTGACCATTGACGACCTCTCCAACGGCGAGATACTGGGGCTTTTCTCGCTGGCTAATGAAATGTCTGCGAATATGACAGCGCAGCATGACCTGTGCAAAGGCAAAATCATGGCCAGCCTTTTCTTTGAAGCCAGTACGCGCACCAGGCTGTCTTTTGAAACCGCCATGCTCCGGCTCGGCGGCAGTGTCATTACCGCATCGGACGTCGGCGCCAGTTCCCTGGCCAAGGGTGAAAGCATCGCAGATACAGCCAGGATTGTCGGCAGCTACGCCGATATTATAGTCATCCGCCATCCCTGGGAAGGCGCGGTAAAGGTCGTGGCCGATTATGCCGGGATACCGGTAATCAACGCCGGCGACGGCGGCCACCAGCACCCCACCCAGACCCTCCTTGATTTATATACCATCATCAAGGAACGCCAGTCCATCAAAGGCTTGAAAATTGCGCTCTGGGGAGATTTAAAATACGGGCGCACCACCCATTCCCTGATTTTCGCGCTGGCCCGGTTCGGAGCGGATATCCTTTTCTGCCCCAGCCCCGGCCTGGAAGTGCCGCAACATGTCATCGATAAACTGGTGACGGAATACGGCGGGGAAGTGGACCGCCTGGAAGATTCCGAACGGAACGACGCGGAAAATACCTTCCCCGTGGATGCCATTTACACAACACCGAACAGCCCCCACCAGCTGGCAATGATGCCGGACCTTAGCGTCCAGGTGGAGTTGAAAGGCGGCGTGGATGCCCTTTATGTAACCCGGCCGCAAAAGGAGCGCTTCTCTGTTAAGGAACAGGGCGAATCGTTAAAAACCAAGTACCCGGTGGTTAACAAGAAACTACTCCAGGGAAAGGCTTTCAGAAAAACGATGGTCATGCACCCCCTGCCCAGGATAGACGAGCTTGCTTATGACATCGATACCGACGAACGCAGCATGTATTTTAAACAAGCCGCCCGCGGCGTACCGGTGCGCATGGCTCTCCTGGCCGCGCTGCTGGGCGTCAAAGATATTACCATGCCTGACGTGGAATCCCCTCCGCCCCCGGTCTATCCCCGCTACCAGCAGGAGCCGAGTCCTGTCTGCTCTAATTTGAGGTGTGTCTCGATACAGGATACCGAAGCCAAGTACCTCAAGCCGCAATTCAAGATCGTGAACAGGCAGCCGCTCACGCTGCGCTGCAACTACTGCGAGCACGGCTTCGAACCGAAATTCGTGGCCAGTTCCGAGTGGCATGAAGGTAAAACCGAGTTCAAGAAATACCACAGCGCGGAAAGCCACTGGGCAAAGGATATCAAACCGGAGCACCTGATTGTCTTCCATACTGAAGAAGACGCCCAGGCCGCCGGATATAAGCCGAGTCACTTTACAGGAGGTCATCACTAGAAAATGGCAGATATTTTACTTATCCGGGGCGGCCGTGTTATCGACCCGTCACAGGAAATAGATAAGCACATCAGCCTGATGGTTAAAGAGGGTAAAATCCTCTGGCTGGGCGAAGGCGAACCGCCGGAAGATAATTACGCCATCCTCGAAGCTAACGGGCTAATCGTTTGTCCGGGCTTTATAGACCTGCACTGCCACCTGCGGCAGCCGGGCTACGAGGACAGGGAAACCATCGCCACAGGGTCGCTGGCGGCGGCGCGGGGCGGTTTTACCACCATCTGCTGCATGCCGAACACTAACCCGCCGGTGGATAACGAAGCAATGGTGAACTATGTCAGAACCGTCGCCGCCCGGGAAGGGCAGGCCCGCGTGCTCCCCATCGGCTGTATTACAAAGGGAAGAAAGGGCGAAGAACTGGCCGACCTGAATGAAATGGAAATGGCCGGCGCGATAGCTTTCAGCGATGACGGCTCGCCGGTAAGCAACAATGACATCATGCGGAAAGCGCTGGAGTACAGCCGTGACTTTAACCGCCCGATTATCGACCACTGCGAGAATTTGTTCATGACCCAGGGCGGACAGGTGGATGAAGGCATCGTCTCGCTGGAAATGGGCCTGCGCGGCATGCCCGCATCGGCTGAAGAACTGATGGTCAAACGCGACCTCGACCTTGCTAAGGAAACGGGCGGCCACATCCACATTGCGCACGTCAGCACGGCAGGCTCGGTCGACCTGATACGCGACGCTAAAGAACAGGGCATACCTGTTACCGCCGAGGTTACACCCCACCACCTCGCCCTGACCGATGAAGCGGTGAAAAAGTACGGCACCATGGCCAAGGTCAACCCGCCGCTCAGGACAAAGCAGGACGCAATATCCTTACTCCGCGCTTTAAATGACGGCGTCATCGATATCGTCGCCACCGACCACGCGCCGCACACCGAGGCAGATAAAAAGTGCGATTTCAAGGATGCGGCCTTCGGCATCAGCGGCTTCGAGACAGCGCTGGGCAGCCTGATAGGCCTGGTGTTAAAAAGCGAACTAACGCTGAACAACCTTATCGCGGCGCTGACCTACGGGCCGGCGCACGTCCTCGGCTATGAAAAGCTGGGCACGCTGGAAGTTGGCGCGCCGGCGGACATCTGCCTCTTCGACCTGCACAAGGAGTGGGTGGTGGATACATCCAAATTCGCTTCCAAGGGGAAGAACACACCGCTGGCCGGGCAGACGCTCAAGGGAAAAGTCATGGCGACCTTTTACATGGGGATGCCGGTTTATGCCGACCCATCGATGAAACTCAAGGTTAGAGATGACGATTAATTTATAAAGGAAAATCATGGCTAAAACAGCGATACTAGTACTGGCGGACGGCTCGAAATATGAGGGCTACAGCTTTGGCGCGGAAACGGACGCCGTAGGAGAAGCGGTCTTTAATACGAGCATGGCGGGCTACCAGGAAATGCTCACCGACCCGTCTTACGCCGGGCAAATCCTTATTCCCACCTACCCGCTTATCGGCAATTACGGCACCAACGCCGGGAATGACGAATCGCGGCGCATTCAGGTGAGGGGCTTTGTCGTCCGGGAAGAATGCGAGTCTGTTATCCGCCCTTTCGAGCCAGGGCAAAGATTACAAGAGTATACTGGTACCCGCCGACTACGATGCTAAACTATTCCAGGCACTCAGCGAACCAGACCAAACAAAACGGGGAGCGCTTTACCAGGAACTAGAGAAGATGATAATCGATACCTACTGCCTGGCAATTCCATGCTATGTAAATGCGACTTTTGCCGCCACCAATTTCCAGGTTCATGACTTTACTTTCAACAACTATGGTCAGTCAATCTGGGAACCTGAAAATGTCTGGTTAAGTAAATAATATAAGGAATAATTACCATACTTGGTTCTCAACGAGAGAGAGTTAGCCAGAGAATTATGTAATTTCCTGCAAGGGCTTTGATTAGCTCTCTCTCTTCATGTTAATTTTCATCAACTGCGGAGGTTAAGATGCCGGAATCAGAATTAGACAAGCATTACGAAGAAAATTACCAGTCTCCTTTATGGAACCTGGTCAAAAATCGGGCGGAACAGAAAGACATAAGTTATTATGCTGCGTACAGGGAAGTATTACCGGAATATCAGAAAACAATAAGATACAAAGATGCTGAATGGGTAATGGAACAAATACGAAAACGGAACATGGAGATAATTGAACAGAGGAAGGCGAATTCGAAGTAGTAACTGGAGGAAATTGAGATGTCTCAAAAAATTGCTAACAAGGTTGTTGAGACTGATGTACTGGTCATCGGGGGAGGTATTGTCGGCTGTACGGCGGCATGGAAGGCAGCAGAGCACGGTTTAAACGTTGCGCTTATTGAAAAGTCCAAGCCTGAGCGAAGCGGTAAGACGGGGCAGGGCATGGACGAGATAGGCATATTCCCCGGCCGGGATGGAGTCACAACCCTGGACGCGCTTAATCTGTACCTGGGAGGCAGAGGACCTTCGTCGCTACGGGCGGCTAACCGTGTGCTGGACCCAAATGTCTTATACAAAATCTTCGATAATGCCCTCTGGGCACTGGACGAGATGGAAAGAATGGGCATCAGTATGCGGTATGTTGACGGTGAATTCGGCTGGATGCCTTACGGTTCTTATCCCAATGGTGAACCCGGGCCGCTGATAGAACTCCGGGTGCACTGGCATAATGTTAAGCCGGAGATGGCGTCTGCTATCAGGAAAAATGGTATAAAGGTATTCGAACGCACCATGGTGGTTGACCTCCTGACCAATAATGGAATAGTAGTAGGCGCTACCGCCGTAAATACCCGTACTGCTGAATTCATCACCTTTAAAGCAAAAGCAATCGTACTTGGAACCGGAGACTTCTCGCGTCACTATAACCCCTCCCCCCCACCCTGCTGGAAATACAAGATGGCTTACAACAACTGCCCCGCCTCGGCCGCTGGAGACGGTCACGCGGTAGCCTTTAGAGCCGGTGCTGATATAACGCGGACAGAAACGATGCAGCCGGCTATTGTACGCGATGAAATCCTGCTGCAGCCTGGTCAGTTTTACTTGAATGACGGGATTACTGCCAAGACTTTCAACTGGAAAGGAGAGGAGATCTCCCGTCCCGAAGGGCCGCTTGAATATCTGCAATACTTTAACAAAGGCATGGTACCTCTTTACCAAACTCTGGAACACCTGCCCGATGATTTCCAAAAAAGGCTGGAGATCCACATAATGGATGAAACGCCGCTCAGGCTAAAGTTGCATGGAGATAGAGGCTTTAACCCCGGAAAACACTGGTACCAAGTAGCGGGTAATCGCGGAAGCCATGTTTTATCCGGCGGTATAGTCATTGACGAATACTTTCAGACCACTTTAAAAGGCGTTTACGCCGGAGGTGAGTGTTCTGAAGCGTGTGGCATAGGCGCTGGTGGTGCTTTAACAGCCGGGATGTCCATTGGAGAAAATATCCACAGGTATGTAAGTACCGCACCGGAACCTGTAATTGACAAAGCGATGGTAGAACACCAGAAGCGTACGGCTCTTGCGCCACTTTCCGTAAAAGATGGTACGGTGCCGATGGAATTGGAATGCTCTATCAGGTCTATCTGCGAAGAATTTGCCGGCCCGATTAAAACTGAAGGTATGTTGCGGGAAGGACTAAGACGGCTGAGCTCCCTTAAGAGGGCATTCCTTCCTAAGCTGATGGCAATTAATCCTCATTACCTGATGAGATGCATGGAAGTACGTAACATTTTGGATTTAGCCGAGGTGCATTTCAAAACTGCGCTGGAAAGAAAGGAGACACGAAGCGGCAGCAGTAAAAGCCAGTTCATCAGACTGGATTACCCGGAAAATGATCCGTCACTTGATAATAAACACTTTTGCGTCCGCATGGAAAACGGAAAAACGATGATTGTAGCAAAAGAAGTACCCGAACTGAATCAAGAATACGCCAAGGAGAAAAATTAAGATGGGCGGCAATGCGATAAAAATCGATTACGATCGCTGTATCGGCTGCGAAAAGTGCTATGATTTTTGCCCTATGGACGTCTATATCTGGGACAATGATAACAAGGTACCCAGTGTAGCTTACGAAGAAGAGTGCTACTTCTGCGGTATATGTTTTATGGAATGCCCCAAGCGTGCGATAGATATTACTTTTCCTGCGTCCATGTGGTAGTTTTTTCAAGCTAAACCAGGAAAAATGATTAACACGAAACAGCAACGAACCTTTTTGCATCTATATATACATCCTGAAACAACAGCAGGTAATATTGAGAGTAGGAAATTTGCTTTCCAGATTTAAGGCATGTACTATTTCTTCAAGAACACCTCTGCTATTTACTGAGAGTATTTGCGTGAGTGAGGGAAAACACTAATGACTGCTTTTGTTTCCCGCCGCTTAATACAGTCCCTATTTATACTTATCCTCGTCAGTATATTGATCTTTCTACTCATGCGTTTACTCCCCGGAGATCCGCTCCAGCTCTACATGGCTGATAATGAAATAAGCCAGCTTTCCCCGGAAGACTACCAGATTCTGCTCGTACAGTTCGGGCTGGATAAAACCCTGCTCAGGCAATACTTAGACTGGCTGGGGGACATTTTTCACGGGGACCTGGGTACTTCCATTTATTATCACGATAAAATAAACAGGCTGCTCGCCGAGCGTTTACCGGTGACTATCCACATCGGCGCATTATCCCTGATTATTTCAAGCTTTCTTGGAATTCTCGCAGGGTTCATATGTGCCGTAAGACGCGGTAGTAAGATTGACACAATGATCACCTCTTTAGCCAATCTGGGTATGACCGTCCCCATCTTTTGGCTAGGCATATTGATGATCTACTTTTTCGGCCTTTATCTGAGATGGCTGCCTATCCAGGGATATATCTCCCCTTTCAGCGATTTTTGGGCGAGTACGAAACTTTTAATAATGCCGGTATTATGCTTAAGCACAGGGGCTCTGGCGTCTAACACACGACAGACAAGATCAAGTGTACTGGAAGTTATTCGCCAGGACTATATAAGGACTGCCTGGTCCAAGGGATTATCGGAGAGGATGGTTGTGATCAGGCACGCTTTGAAGAACAGCCTCATCCCCGTTATTACGCTGATAGGTCTTCAGGTTGCTCACATTCTTGGAGGTTCCGTTCTTGTAGAGACTGTATTCAATATCCCGGGCATGGGCAGGTTGATGGTGCAATCCGTTTTCGCGCAGGATTATCCGGTGGTTCAAAGTATGAGTTTTATTATTAGTGCGATGGTCGTTTTGACAAATCTAGTCGTGGATATTTCTTACGGTTGGATTGACCCCCGAATACGCTATAATTGAGGTATTGAAAATTACTATACAGAAGCAAACAAAGACTGAAAATATAGCAGTGAACCCGCCTCTTATTAGCGAGTTCGAACGCTTCCGCAGAGTGTTCCTAGGCCGAAAGGTCGTGGTCTTTGGACTTATTATTATTGTATTATTAATATTGACAGCTATCTTTGCTCCCCTGCTTGCCCCCTATGATCCTTATAGGGTTAATCTGAATGCCCAGTTACTTCAACCAAACCGTGAGCATCTTTTGGGTACCGACGATGTTGGAAGGGACGTTTTGAGTCGTATTATCTACGGCACCAGAACATCCCTGCTGGTTGGTATCGTTTCTGTTGGTATTGCCGCTTCGATTGGCATGACACTTGGTTTATTAGCCGGATATTTTGGTGGTTTCACTAATATGATCATTATGAGACTAATGGATGCAATGATGTCATTGCCAATGATTTTACTGGCCTTAGTCATTGCATCCATACTGGGAGGCGGTCTGAAAAATGTAATGATTGCCCTTGGAATCGGTCTGATACCAGGGTATGCAAGATTGATGTGCGGGCAGACCCTCTCGATCAAGGAAAATGAATATGTGATAGCGGGGCGTGCCATCGGTGCCAGCAACCAACGGATAATGTTCCGCCATATCTTGCCTAATTCGTTCCCACCACTCATGGTAATGATGACCATGATGCTGGGAATGGCTATTCTTTCAGAGGCCGGCCTTAGCTTTTTAGGTGTCGGCATACAACCACCGGGCGCTGCCTGGGGCTCTATGGTTAGTGAGGGCTATAAGTACCTCATGACTAATCCGATACTTTCATTTGCACCTGGTATCGCTATCATGCTCGTTGTCTTTGCATTCAATATGATTGGAGACGGGCTGAGAGACGCTCTCGATCCCAGGCTTCGGGGTACATTTTAATTATTAAACTGATAAAATTCATTATTATTTATATAGCGCGATGCTCTTGATAACAGGTGGTATAATTATTGAACGATGAAAAAACAGCAAGATATTTCCCAAACACAGGAATATTCCCAAAAAGATACACACTACTATTATTCCAATAATTCGCTCGAACGGGTCAGTAAAATACTGCTTTGTCTGAGTAACGGCTTCAATACAAGCTCAGACATCGCCAGGAAATGTAACTATAGTATCTCAACAGTGCATAGACTGCTTAATGTTATGAAAGGGCTTAATCTGGCAAGCCGAGACTCCTTTACCCACAAATATTATCTCGGGCCGCTGCTGGTTCAGATTTCATATAACCAAGCAGAGGCGCATCGCTTCCTGGTTATCAACGCTTTCCAGGAAATGATGCGCTTATTCGAAATCACCGGAGAGACAATCAACTTGAATATAATGATCCACTTCCATCCCATCTTACTGCACTCTATCTCCAGTAAACATGAACTGAGGATTGTAGAACGTGACCAGGATTTCCACGGTCTTTTCGCGATGGGCGCAACGGGCAAAGTGCTCTTTTCACAACTTTCGGATGATATTATCTGCGAAGTTCTTCTCAAAATAGAAATGCCTCCGATTACTGATAAAAGCATCATTGACCGTAATGTGCTGCTGCCGCAGCTACTTAGTATTCGTAAGCAGGGATACGCCGTAACCTACGGGGAGAGGGTCTCCGGGGGGATGGGTTTATCCGCCCCTATTGAAAATTATAAGTTCCCTGCTGCTTTGAGTATTCTTGCTCCTGAGATACGTCTCAAGAATAGAAAGGAAGAAATCGTGAAGGAAATCAAGCGCAGTGCCAGACGTATATCACAGAATATCTCCCATGATTTTCAAGACATCCGGGTTTAAACCTTTTCACAGTTCTCGCCTTGCGCAAACCCTGCATCTTTAGGTATCCCGTCCCCTTCCCATGAAAAATATATACTTCCCTCTCATTGGTGCGATGGTCAGTTAGTTTCAATAACCGTCATGCCGTGAAGGTCGATTTTTTCTTGCTTATGATAGCCGGAGGTATCCGTTCGGTGTTTTTTCGTCTTGAACCAAAGTCAAAACGGACAACGGGTTCAGGAATATTTCCAATGATCTTTCATTACCGTCAATTTTCCCGGACATGTCTCAACCTGGTGTAAGCAGGTAGTCCTTTACAGTTACCATCTAAACAAGCCTGGTATGACTTCCAATTCAAGGCGAGTCTATGCAATACCTGTCCACTAAAAACCAAGTGCGTCAAGAATAAAAAGGGAAGAAGAATTTACATCAGCTATTACGAGCCATTTCGAGAAATTGGTTCTAACCTAAACTGGAACTTAATATAATTATACCATATCATCAATAGATAAGCATAGTACTATTTTTGAGGGATGTCAAGGGGAAATACTATAGTGTCTAATGCTTATCTATTGATGATATGGTATAATTATATTAAGTTCCAGTTTAGGTTAGAACCAATTTCTCGAAAACTATTTCCAAAAAGTATTCTTAAATATTGGATGACCCGAGCTCTAACTAAAGCTAATAAGAGGAGGGCATCCAATTATTTTTTAATATTCCAAGCGGCATTCACTTATAAAATCCTTAACTTCATTGAAAAAAGGATTGCCACAATCATCTTAACCCAGGTAATTACAGGTAATTACTAATTTATTATTCAAGGAGTTTAATGAGTTTCGAGACCTTTAATTTTCATCCGAAGGTCATGTCCGGTATACGTGAACTCGGATATACTACACCTACACCAATTCAACTTAAAGCTATACCTCCCATAATGCAGGGACAGGATATCATCGGTTTAGCCCAAACAGGAACCGGGAAAACAGCAGCTTTCGTGCTGCCTATTCTAGAACGGCTACGCTCCGGTCCATACGGATGCGTCCGGGCACTGGTTATTTCACCAACTCGGGAACTGGTTGAACAAACCTGTGATGTTTTTAACAATTTAGGTGGTAATACAGGTCTGGTAAGCACGCCTGTCTACGGCGGCGTAAACATGACTCAGCAGATTAGAAACCTCAAAAATGGCACCGATATCGTAGTAGCTTGCCCGGGACGCTTACTCGACCATCTCTGGAAAGGCACAATCAGTCTATCATCGCTGGAAATCCTAGTTATTGATGAGGCCGACAGGATGCTGGACATGGGATTTCTGCCCGATATTCGTAACGTTTTAGCCTGTATAGTGAACAAGCACCAATCCCTGCTATTTTCTGCTACAATGCCGGATAATATCAAGCGGCTGGCGCGTGAAATCATGCATAATCCCATCACTATTCAGATAGACCGGTCGCTGCCGGCAAAAACCGTATCTCACGCCATTTACCCGGTGGAACCACACCTTAAGACCGAGCTTTTGAAAGAAATCCTTCGGAAAACCAGGACGAAATCAGTACTTGTTTTTACCCGCACCAAGCGCCGCGCCGAGCGTGTGGCGGAACAACTGGTCAAGGCCGGCTACCGCGTCACCTCGCTGCAAGGGGATTTACCCCAGAGCCGGCGGCAGGCAGCGATCGAGGGATTCCGCACCGGTTCAATAAAAATCCTCGTAGCAACAGATATCGCTTCCCGAGGCATCGATGTCTTACGAATTTCCCACGTCATCAACTATGATATGCCGGGTAGCACAGACGACTATATCCACCGTATCGGCCGCACCGGGAGGGTCGAGGAAAGCGGTGATGCGCTGACCTTTGTCACCAGAGCCGATACTGAAAAAGTGAATGAACTGGAACAGATACTCAATAAGCCGCTTGAGCGGCTTACGCTTGAAGGTTTTGATTACAAAAAACCTGCACCTAATAACCCTTCCCGCAGTTTGAATTTACCAAGACAACGGACCACTAGAAGGTAAGAATTAACACCTGCTTTGCAGGTTATTTAATGTCTGCGTGATACTGCTGCAGCGGTCTTACACCGGATTTCCCCTCGCGGTAAGCGGCTATGCCCCTGGCTGCAGCCATAGCCGCCGCCAGGGTCGTGATATAAGGTACCTTGTATTTTATCGCCGATTTACGGATATACGAATCATCGTGCTTGCCTAACTTACCCTCCGGGGTATTAATGACCAGTTGAATTTCCTTGTTCTTGATTGCATCCGAGATATTCGGCCTGCCTTCATGTTCTTTAAGAATATTTGCCGCAGGAATTCCCTGACTGTTCAGAAAATCATGTGTGCCTGATGTGGCCAATATCTTGAAACCAAGGTTCACAAACTGACGGGCAACATCGCCTACCGCGGGACGATCATGCCTGGCAACGGTTATCAACACAGTGCCGTTAGTGGGCAGCGGTGTGATTGCTTCCTGTGATTTCCAGTACGCCAGCCCGAAAGAAGGCGCAATACCAAGCACTTCGCCGGTAGATTTCATTTCCGGACCAAGCAGCGGGTCTACTTCAGGAAACATACTAAAGGGGAAGACAGCTTCCTTGACACCAAAGTGCGGGATATGGCGGTTTTTCAGGCCAAGGTCTTTCAATTGTTTTCCAAGCATAAGTTGCGTGGCCAGGTTAGCCATGGCAATCCCGCAGACTTTTGATACCAGCGGGACAGTCCGGGAGGCACGTGGATTTGCTTCCAGCACATAGACAACATCTTTACAGATAGCATACTGGATGTTCATCACCCCAACTACGTGAAGTTCGCTGGCGATACGCCGTGTATATTCTTCAATAGTCTCAATATGTTTGTGCGGGATGCTCACCGGCGGTATAACGCAGGCAGCATCACCGGAATGAACACCGGCATATTCTATATGTTCCATCACAGCGGGTATGAAAACCTCTTTGCCGTCAGATAAAGCGTCAGCTTCAGTCTCGATGGCGTTTTCCAGATAGCGGTCGATGAGAATAGGGCGGTCGGGCGTGACGCCTACCGCCGCGGCGAAATATATCCTCAATTCCTCATCATCATGCACAATTTCCATGCCCCTGCCTCCAAGAACATAGGAAGGCCTTACGATGACGGGAAACCCAATGCGCCCGGCTACTACTAAAGCTTCGTCAAGGTTGATAGCTGTACCTGACTCAGGCATGGGAATACCGTATTTTTTCATCACCTGGCTGAAGATACCGCGGTCCGATGCAATGTCAATAGATTTTACCGAAGTTCCCAGTACCGTCACGCCAGCCTTTTCCAATTCTTCGGCGATATTTAGTGGTGTTTGTCCGCCAAATTGGACGATAACGCCGAGAGGTTTTTCATTCTGATAAATGCTTACAACGTCTTCCACCGTCAGCGGTTCAAAATAAAGCTTGTCCGAGGTATCATAATCCGTGGAAACAGTTTCCGGGTTGCAATTGACCATTATCGTCTCATAACCCATTTCACGCAGGGCAAAAGCAGCATGCACGCAGCAATAATCAAACTCAATACCCTGGCCAATGCGGTTCGGGCCGCCGCCTAAAACCATGACCTTGGGACGGTTGCTTACTGTAGTTCGGTCGAGGCCGTTATAAGTCGAATAATAGTAACAGGCATTTTCCGTACCGCTGACAGGCACTTTATCCCATGTTTCAATCACACCGAGTTTAACGCGCTGCTCGCGTATTTTCTGCTCGCTCACGCCGAGCAGTTTTGCCAGATATTTATCGGCAAACCCATCTTTTTTAGCTTGCGTCAGCAGTGTATCCGGTAATTTCCCGATAGTCCGGTATTTTAAGATTTTTTCTTCCAGTTCCACCAATTCTTTCATCTGCTGAAGGAACCAGGGTTTAATAAAAGTCCTGGTATAAAGATCCTGAATATCAGCACCTTTACGTAACGCTTCATAAATGATGAAATGACGTTCGCTGGTAGGATAGCGAAGCATCTGCATCAGTTCATCAAGGGATTTTTCATTGAAGTTCCTAGCAAAGCCTAAACCATAACGCCCGTTTTCAAGTGAGCGTATTGCCTTCTGGAAAGCTTCTTTGTAGTTTTTCCCGATGCTCATTACCTCGCCTACTGCACGCATCTGTGTACCCAGCCGGTCTTCAGCGTCACGGAATTTCTCAAAAGCCCAGCGGGCGAATTTTACTACAACATAATCACCGGATGGTGTATATTTTTCCAGTGTACCGTCACGCCAGTAATGAATCTCATCCAAAGTAAGACCGGCGGCAAGCTTGGCTGAAATAAGCGCAATAGGAAACCCGGTTGCCTTAGAAGCCAGGGCTGAAGAACGAGATGTGCGGGGATTAATCTCGATGATGACCACACGGTCCGTTTTAGGGTCATGCGCGAATTGGATGTTTGTCCCCCCTATGACACCTATCTTTTCTACTACTTTATAGGAATATTCCTGTAAACGCTTCTGCAGTTCTTCTGAGATGGTAAGCATGGGCGCAGTGCAGAAAGAATCGCCTGTATGAACTCCCATGGCATCAACGTTTTCAATAAAACAGACAGTTATCATCTGGTTTTTATGGTCGCGGATGACTTCGAGTTCCAGTTCTTCCCACCCTTCCACAGATTCTTCGATGAGAACCTGACCTATCATGCTGGCAGCCAGACCCCGGCTGACAATAACGCGGAACTCTTCCATGTTATAGACCAACCCGCCTCCTGTACCTCCCATCGTGTAGGCAGGGCGGATGACTACCGGAAATCCTAATTCCACAGCGATTGTTTCAGCCTCTTCCAGAGTGCAGGCGATTTTACTGCGGGGCATTTCAATTCCCAGCTCCGTCATAGTCTGTTTAAAAGCTAACCGGTCTTCACCTCTTTTAATTGCATCCGGCTCCACGCCGATTACTCTTACTCCAAATTTTTTAAGCACGCCGCATTCTGCAAGACTTGCACTTAAATTCAGACCTGTCTGACCACCCAGGTTAGGCAGAAGAGCATCGGGGCGCTCCTTTTCGATAATCTTGGTCATCGTTTCTACATTTAAAGGTTCAACGTAAGTTATATCGGCCATACCAGGATCCGTCATAATGGTGGCTGGATTTGAATTAACCAATATTATCTTGTAGCCCAACGCCCGCAAAGCTTTACATGCCTGAGTGCCGGAATAATCAAATTCGCAGGCCTGCCCTATAACAATCGGGCCTGAGCCAATAATCATGACCTTTTTTATATCATTCCTTCTGGGCATAATAAATGCTCCTTTTCACCATTACCACACAAATCTAAGCTTCAAGCATGCCAACCTGATTCCACCGAAAACGAGTATACCTGCTTTCCTGCCATGATTGTACTAGACAGGTGTCAGGTAAGTAAAGATCCATTAGTACTTTCCAGTGTTGAAGAACGGCAGGCCCTTCAAACTGCCTGAACCTGTGAAGATGTCCTGTTTGACAAGGCCTGCCGTAATATTATCTATCCAGAAATTGAAAACTTACACCCAACCGCGGAGTTTCATCGCTTCCACGACGCGTTCTACAGCGCGCACATAAGCTGCCTGCCGCATATTTATCTTGTATTCCCGGCTGGTGTTTAACACCGATTGATAAGCTTCGGTCATCTTGCGGTCGAGTTTCTCGCGGACCTCCGCTTCTTCCCAACGGTACATATAGTGGTTCTGCACCATCTCGAAGTAAGAAACAGTTACGCCGCCGGCATTGCACAAAAAATCAGGGATGGTATGAACGCCGTTTTTGAAGAGAATTTCATCGGCGTCCGGGGTGGTAGGACCATTGGCCAGTTCGGCGATAATTTTCGCCTTGATTTTCGGCGCATTTTTCTTGGTTATTACATTTTCAATGGCCGCTGGAATAAGAATGTCCACGTCCATTTCCAGAAGCTCTTCAGCGGAAATAGCCTTTTTATTGGGCATATTGCAGACTGAAGAGGTTTTATTTTTACAGGAAACAGCATCCTCAGGATCAATGCCTTTTTCCGCGCAAACACCACCTTTGCTATCACATACGGCGATAACTTTACACCCTAACATATCCTGGGCTAATTTTGCGGCAAAATAACCGGCATTACCATAACCATGTACTGCCACTGTAGCCTTTTTCAGATCGATGCCGAGCGCTTTAGCAGCTTCCCTGATGGTGAACATGCCACCGCGGGCAGTAGCATCACCGCGTCCGGGCGAGCCACCTATAGATACCGGTTTGCCGGTAATAACGCCGAATTGCGGTCTTCCGATAATAGTAGAATATTCATCCATCATCCAGGCCATAATTTGAGGAGTAGTATATACATCTGGGGCAGGTACGTCCTTTTCCGGACCGATAAATTGCCATATCGCCCGAATATAAGCTCTGCTTAATCGTTCCAATTCCCCTGCCGACATCTCCTTGGGGTTACATATAATACCCCCTTTCCCGCCGCCGAGGGGTAAGTCCAATAGAGCGCATTTCCATGTCATCCAGCTGTTGTGAACAGCGTGATTATTATACCGTAAATGAACTGCCCGGCAGGTTTGAACCTCAGCCCTGCTTTTTCCAGCAAGCTGATGACCTTGCCCATCCATGCTACCGGGTGTAAAGCGTTGGGCGGGTCTCCCAGCGCCAGGTCGATGATTACAGCCAGGGCTGTTAATATGATTATTTCCATCATTTGTTTTCCGCCGTTTTATTCCGGTGAGCGCCCAGCAGCACAATGGGGAGACCGTTCTCAGGGTGCGTATAAACACAATTTTCCGTGCCGTAAACCTGCCGCATGTTAATTTCCGTGATGACATCCTGCGGTCTGCCTTCGGCGTGGATGTGTCCTTGATGAATCAGGATAACACGGTCGCAGTACTGCGCGGCCAGGTTAAGGTCGTGTACGGCCGCCAGCACAGTCAGGGTTTTCTCCGCGCAGAGATTTTTAATCAGGTCTAGAATTTCTACCTGCCGGCCGATATCCAGGTTGGCGGTAGGCTCGTCGAGTAGTATCGCTTCCGTCTCCTGCACCAGCACCCGCGCGATGAGCACGCTCTGTATCTCGCCGCCGGATAGCTCATTGATATATCGGTTAGCCAGAGATGCTGTGCCGGTCTTTTCCATCGCATCCCGCGCCATCTCCAGATCACGGCGGCTTTCCGATTGTAAAAGTCCCAGGTGGGGGTTACGCCCCATCAGCACGATTTCAAAAGCGGTGAAAGTGCTCGGCAGCAGCGGCATTTGCGGCACCACTCCGATTAGCCGGGCAAGGTCGCGCCGTGTTACCTGGTTGATTTCCCGTCCGTTAATGAATATTTGTCCTGAATTCGGCTGCATCACACGGCTCAACGCCTTGATGATGGTGGATTTGCCTGAGCCGTTCGGGCCTATTAGCCCCACCATTTCCCCCGGCGCCGCTTTCAGCGTGACGTCATTAAGCACCGGGTGGTGATTGTAACCCAGGTTCACATGCCGCATTTCCAGTTCAATCATGATTAAAAAATCGCCTTCTTGCGCCGTCTCAACAGGTACAGGAAGAACGGGGCGCCGCAGATAGCGGTAATCACTCCTATCGGTATTTCCGTGGGTGCCAGAAGTGTGCGCGCCGCCAGGTCTGTAAGAATCATGAAAATGGCTCCGGTCAGCACGGAAAGCGGCAGCAGAGTGCGGTGGTCCGCCCCCCAAACCAGCCTTACCGCGTGGGGAATGATGATGCCCACGAAGCCGATTGTCCCCACGAAGGAAACAGCGGCGGCGGTAATCAGCGTGGCCGCCGCAAGCAGAATCAGTTTATATCTTTCCACACTAACACCCAGTTGCTGCGCCTGTTCCTCGTCGAGTTGCATGACGTTAAGCAGCCGGGCGAACAAGATGATGATGATCATGCCCGCGGCTATGTAGGGCAGTACCACCTTTACCTCGGCCCACTCGCTTAAGGAAAAACTGCCCATCAGCCAGAAAATAATACCGTGCATCTTGTCACCGCTGGAGATGATAAGGTAGGACACTATCGAGCCGAGCAGGGCGCTCAACGCCACCCCTGCGAGGATGAGCGTGGTGACGGGCAGCGTTTTGCCTGTCCTGGCCAGCAGGTAAACGGTAATGGTAGCGAGCAGCGCCCCGATAAACGCAAGGAGGGGGATAAGACCGAACCCGGCGATGCTCCAGCTGACCGGCAGTAGAAAGCCCAGTGTTGCCCCGAGCGAAGCTCCCTGGGACACGCCGATGAGATACGGGTCGGCGAGGGGATTACGGAAAAGACCCTGGTAGGTAGCCCCCGCTATCGCCAATGCCGCGCCCACCAGCCCGGCCAGGATGACGCGCGGCAAACGGATATCCAGCACGATGATAGCGGTGGAATCTTCCCAGAAGGGTGTAATATCGATGTAAGGCAGTTTATCAACCAGCACCTGGAAAGTGGTCGAAAGGGGGATAGGCACGCTGCCGGCGCTGGTAGCCAGGGCGATGGCCACGATAAGAGCCGCGGATAGCCCCAGTAAGCTGACGATGCGCGATCGCTTACCTGATAAAAAGGTCACAGTCTTTGTTTTCATTGTCTGGTTTGATGCCATATTATTGCCTTGATCTTATCATTTAAATTGCGTTTCCCGGTTCACCGTTGGACGCGGCGATTTCTCTTTGTCCCGAATTTATCAGAGAAAGCCGCGTCACGCAACGATCCTCTTTACTACTTGAAAAGCTCCGGGTGTATGAATTTTGCGAACTCGTCCAGCGCATCCACGATGCGCGGCCCGGCGCGCCCCACGATGTCCTGGTCGATCGGGTAAACCCGGTTATTAACCCGGGCAGGAATATCTTTCAACCTCGATTCTTCCTGGATGAACAGGAGCGGTTTATCTCCGCCGTCGCCCATACCTACCCCGGCGATAATCACCTCGACGTTAGCCGCCACGAGGTTCTCCAGGCTGAAATCCTTGGAATAGCCGGTAAGCTCATGGGCGATGTTAACGCCTCCGGCTTTCTCAATCAGTTCATCATGAAAAGTGCCTGAACCGGCTACATTCAGCGGGTCATGCCAGACGATGAAACAGACCGATGGCCGAAGGGAAGACAGTGATGTTTTATCCGTCACGGCTTTAATGCGCTGCCGCATGTTATCGGTGATGGTTGCGGCTTCCGCTTGTTTGCCCATGACCTGTCCGGCCATTGTAATCACTTCCAGCACCTCATCGATGTTTGTCGGTTCGAGTATCAGTACCGTAATCCCCCGTGATTCGAGCTTGGGGACGATTTCCTTGGCATGACGGGAGGCGGCTATGACAATGTCCGGGTTTTTAGCTACTACTTCTTCGATGTTAGGTGTGCTGAAACCGCCGATGCTCGGTTTCTGCTTTGCTTCCGGCGGGTAATTGCAGTAGTCGGTTACGCCGAATATTCTATCCCCCAGACCAAGGGCAAAAAGAATTTCCGTATTGCTCGGAGCTAAAGAAATTATTCTTTGGGGCATCGACTTTATAGTTATCGTTCTTCCTGTCTGGTCGGTAATTGTTAAAGGGAATGCGACAGTTTTTTCCGGCTGGCCGGTTAAAGTTGCAGTCGGTGATATTGTTGTTGACGGCGTTGTATTGCATGCCGCCATGATACTCAGCAGAAGGATGGACATCAGAAAAACAATACCTATTTTTTTAGGAAAGATTTTCATTTGAACTCCAAATAAAAAATACACTCCACGTTTTTTCCGCAGTAAAAATTTCATCAATACTCCTTTTATACTCCCCGGGTAAAAATAAACCCCTCGTCTGCAGCCGAGGGGTTAAGACTCAATAAAAAGTCCTACCACTCCCCGCGGAGTCTGTAGGTTGGTAGGGGGCTGGCGTCCTGGCTGGTGATGGTATTATCCATCAGTTACAGTGGCGCGGCCGCTCCGGACTTTCACCGGATTGCTTTCCACTTGGGCCCTCCGCTCGCGCGGGGGCGCTCCCTGTCAATATTCAGTTGTTTTGATACTATACAACATGGCGGGAAAAAAATCAAGATGTTTTTAACAAGATGATGGTGATTCCTTGCGGCGGAGGAAATGGCGGCTGAATATTATTTTTCTACTGTTTTAAGGCTGGCCCGTCTCAGCTTGGCGCGGACGCGGGCAACGAATGACTTCGCTCCGACAGGTTTGCGAATATAATCATCAGCGCCGTGGGAAAACGCTCTGCGCAGTGTTCCCATTTCATACTCCTGTGCCAGCATTATTATAGGGACATCGGAGTGCTCACGTATCTGGTCGATAACGCCGATGCTTTCTTGCCCAAGCATAATATCGTCAAGAATGACCATATCCGGCTTTATCTTTTCCATGAGATCCAGCGCCGAATCACTATCGGTCACGATAACTGTATCAAAACCTTCGAGCTTTAAAGTACGGTTCAGGACTCTTGCCATGTCCTGGTCTTCATCGACAAGCATAATGCGCTGTCGTTCATTCATACCGGGCACCTTCTTTTAATGTATTGTCCTCAATGCAACCGCTTAATTCTGATAATACGGCGGCACAGGTATTTTCCAGATTGGAATAATGATTAACTCGCCAATCGGTGTTGGGAGATAGATAATCAGCCTCTCTCCATGTGATAGGTCGACTACCAGTGGAGGGGGCGTTTCTTCAAGCGGCGGGCCGCTTGAAAAATCTGTGCTGTGATATTGACGGAATACTTTCATTTCTTCCGCGTGCTCCTGGAAAGATTCTGCATTATCCCGCTCAGGCTTCATTAATTATCTCCTCGTATCATGTTAAAGATACTGACCACAGCTCACAAACTAGTCAAAAAGCCGGTATCGGGTCTCACAAATTAATCACATCTGGCTTGAACGCGTGATTATTAGCCTGGTAAGGAAAAGAAGAACTTAAAATGACGACCATAAACAGATTGATTTCTAATTATCACAGGATTGATACCAGTGTATCATCGGCAGGTCTCGAAATTGTCACATGATGGCCGCGGATGTTAACAGAAATATCAAGAATAGCGCTAAAGTAGTAATAATCAGGTTATGGGTGACAAACGCTGTATTCAATTCGTTTTTGCCATGATATAGCCTATGCCTGGTCTGGTCATGATATAAGCGGGTTTTTTAGCATTGTCTCCCAGCTTTTTCCTCAACCGCGCTATATTGACCTGTAGGAGGTGAGGTGCGCCCATATATTCCTCGCCCCAGACTTTATGCAATAACTGATCCGGTGTGATAACGCGGCCGGCGTTAAGAGAGATATAAGATAAAAGCCTGAATTCTGTGGATGTCAGCCTGAGTTCGTTGTTCTTGACCATGACACGGTGTGAAGCAAAGTCAACCGTCAGGTCTTTATGGTGGAAAACGGCTTCAACAGGCCTGTCACGGCTGTCTATACGCCGCAGCACCGCCCTGACACGCGCCGCCAGTTCGCTCGCGGAAAATGGCTTGGTAACATAATCATCTGCCCCGATGTTCAAACCGGCCACTTTTTCCTTGTCATCTCCCTTGGCCGTAACCATGATGATAGGCACCTGTGAAAATTCCCGTATCCGCTGGCATACGGCATATCCGTCCATGTCAGGCATCATGATATCGAGTAAAATCAGGTCGGGTGTTTCTTTCTCAAACAGTTTTAAAGCTGTTTCCCCGCTATTGGCGATGATTATCTGGAATCCCTCCAGTTCCAGCATGCGTTTCATCATACGTAGAATCCTGATATCATCATCAACAACCAGAACCAGTGAATTTTTGTTTGACATAGCGCAACCTCATTTCCCTGAATAACGTTTGTCAGGCACGCCGCTTTTGACGGCCTGTAATTTTCTTCTTTATCCTGATTAAAGGCAGTGTGAATTTGAAAACGCTTCCCTGGCCCAGTGTGCTCTCTGCCCATATACGGCCGTTGTGGCCTTCCACCAGGTTCCGGCATATGTAGAGGCCCAGCCCTATCCCGTCTGCACCTGTATACACCCTTTTTTCAATACGGTACATGCGTTCAAAAATCCTGATTAGTTCACCGGCGGGAATGCCGGGGCCGGAATCCGCAACACTGATAAGCAGTTCATTGTTAATTTTTTCCGCAGATATTACGATTTCTTTTTGAGGACGTGAATACTTGATCGCATTATCAATAAGATTATCGAGTACCTGCCGGATACGCTTGGCATCTATATTTACTTTAGGCAGGTTATTTACAGATTTGACGACAACGCGGTAATTCTCAGCCCGGATGCTGGCTTCAGCAACTACTCCCCTGATTAACTTCACGATATTAGTCGGGTCTTTTTCCAGTTTGAGTAACCCTGAATCCATGCGGGAAGTATCCAGCAGGTTATTAACGAGTTTGGCCAGCCGGTCAGTTGATGTATCGATGGACATCAGGTAATCCCTGGTTTCTTCCGTGTCCAGGCGGTCAAAATAGTCGAGAATCAGGGTAGAATACCCCTTGATCGTTGCCAGCGGCGTGCGCAACTCATGTGAAACTGTTGCCAGTAAATCGCTTTTCATTTGTCTTAGTTCTTCGTATTCGACTACTTTTTTCGATCATGTTACCGATGGTTACCGGCAGCAGGTTTTTAACCAGGAACGAGCCCCAATTTAATGCGTCATAGGCCGCAGGCGTTGTGTTGACACTTTGCCAGAATGAAGCCGGCGCCCAGTCTTTAATAAAAATGGCGAATGGGATGAAATACATATTCGCTACGCAATGTTCGAAACCGGCAGCCACGAAACCCGCGATGGGGAATATGATTGCAGTCACTCTGCCAAGCACTGTCCGGGCGCTGTAGGTGAGCCAGACCGCCATGCAGACCATGGCATTACAGAGAATCCCCAATATCAATGCCTGAGTGAAATCAAGATTAACTTTTGCAAGACCGACATTCAGAGCAGTCAGACCGAGGTTGCCGTTGGCTAATTCATAATGCTGCCCCCAGAACACAAATTGGGCGGTAGCTATGGCGCCAATGAAGTTCCCGATGAACACAATGCCCCAGTTACGCAATACACGCCATGAGGAAAGCTGATGGCTGGCCCAGGCCATAATAATCAGGTTGTTGCCGGTAAAAAGCTCCGCGCCGCCGACGATGACCAGAATCAAGCCCAGGCTAAACGCAAAGCCTCCGACCACGCGGCCAATGCCCCAGGGAAGAGCCGCACCTGTTGTAGTCTGGGATACGGTGAAAAAAATACATCCTAAAGCAATAAAAGCCCCGGCCAGGACTGCAAGGGCGATAGTGCTGAGAAAATCAAGATGGGCTTTTTTATAACCGATGGACTGTGCTTTGTAGGCCATTTCTGCCGGCAGCAGTTCGTCCATACCGTTAGTCGGTTCAACAGGGGGCGTTTCTAATTCCGTCATGTATTTGTCCTCCTGATATTTAAATATCAGAATCTTTTTAAGCTTTCTTACCTTATTTTATCTTTTAAAATATCTTACCACATTGTCCGTTAGTCCAATTAGGTGTAAACCCTTGTATATACTAAGGCTAACTCTGAGTTGTTACAAAAATAGAGAAGTGAAAGGATATAGGCCTATCGGCTCCGATGATTCACCTGTTTACGCACAGCACAAAAGCAAATACCAGTATCCGCAATAAAGTGCATGCTGTTATGTCTGAAAATTTACACAAATATGGACAATAATGTTACTTTCCGGACAAGTCATAAAAGTTGCTGTTGCTATCACAAAGTGAACGTGGTAACTCTTCTTGCGCCTTTGCGATTTTCCTATTGGGCTAAATAGGGGATAACCCTGTTGACAATCATAACCATAGTAGTACAATTAGGGTATTATGAGTCTATTCGGCTCTTCAGGCATTAGAACTGTTTTCAATAAAGAGCTTTTAAATATCGCGTTTCGGGTAGGGTTGGGGGTAGGTGGAAAATATAAAAATGTGGTAGTGGGGACAGATACCCGCACTTCCCGTGATGCGATGAAACACTCGGTCATATCGGGGGTATTGGCTGCCGGTGCCGGTTGCCGCGATGCACGTATAACACCTACACCTGCGCTTGCCTTTATCACTCGGGAGTTCGATGCCGGAATAATGATTACGGCTTCTCATAATCCCCCGGAATACAACGGGGTAAAACTCTTGAATCCGGACGGTTCTTCATTTGATTTGATACAACAAGCCCGGATTGAACAGTTGATTCTGTCGGATTTTTACGAAGCGGCGAATTGGGAGGTAATCAAGTCCTGCGGGATATATCAAAACGCTATTGAAAATCATATTAACAGCATTCTGCCTCATTTCCCGGAAAAGTTAAAAATAAAAGTGGTAGTGGATGCTGGCTGCGGCGCCGCCGCCGAGGTTACACCGCGCCTGCTTAAAAAGCTCGGCTGTGAGGTTATGACACTAAATTGTTATAACAGTGGTTTTTTCCCGCGTGTTATTGAACCAACGGAGGCTAATCCTCAGGAACTGTGCCGGGCGGTAAAAGAATCAGGTGCGGCCTGTGGTATTGCTCATGATGGTGATGCCGACCGCATGATGGCTGTTGATAACAGGGGCAGATTTATTACCGGGGATATTATGCTGGCGATATTCGCCCGCTCCCTTGGTGTGAATGAAGTGGTTACCACGCTCGATGCTTCCATGACGATCGAAGAAATGGGATTTAAAGTAAGACGGACTAAGATTGGAGATACCTGGGTGTCCGACGAACTCAAAAAAGGTGGAAATTTCGGCGGAGAGACTTCCGGCGCTTGGATTTTCCCGGTGATTTCACTTTGCCCGGACGGCATATTCGCGGCGGCGCAGGTGGCGGCCATTGCCGCAGAAAATAGTCTGGATGAACTCGTGGACGCTGTACCTGTTTATCCGCTGGTGCGGGGCAGCGTAACCGGGGAAAAATCCATCATGACAGACCTGGAAAAATTTCTAACAAATATGAAACCGGATTCTATTGATACTATTGATGGAATCAGACTGGGTTTCAAAGACGGCTGGTTACTGGTGCGCCCTTCCGGTACCGAGCCGAAAATCAGGCTGACTGCCGAGGCAAAGACCGGGGACAGGGCGCAGCAATTGTATGACGATGGTATGAAAGCCGTCAAGGAATCTTTAAAGACCGGGGGTAAACTTAATTGAAAGCTGTAATATTAGCGGCCGGCGAAGGTCACCGGATGCGTCCCCTGACCAGCCACCGCCCTAAAGTGATGTTGCCCATTGCCAACAAGCCGATCATGGAGCATTTACTTATCGAGGCTAAAGCTGGGGGTATCGGCGAGTTTGTCTTTGTCGTTGGATATTGTGATGAACAGGTGAGGGAATACTTCGGCAATGGTGAGAAGTGGGGAGTGTCGATTGCTTATTCGGAACAGAGAAAACAACTAGGGACAGCTGATGCTATCAGGAATGTGGAAGGAGCCGTTGACGGAAATTTCCTGGTCATCAACGGCGATGTTATCATTGGCAGGGACGATATCAAACGGTTGAAGACTAGAAAACACAGCACGATGAGCGTTATCGAGGTCAAAGATCCTCGCGGCCTCGGAATGGTAGAACTTTCCGGCGGTAAAGTAATTAGGATATATGAAAAAACAGCCGCGCCTCCAACCCTCATGGCTAATACTGGCCTCTATCTCTTCACACCGCAGATATTCGAAGCAATAGCGAAAACAGAAAAATCACCGCGCGGTGAGTACGAAATTACAGATTCGCTCGAGATATTAATGACTACCGATAAGGGTCTGCATTACCAGGAAATAACATCCTGGCTGGACCTGAGCTACCCGTGGGACCTGCTGCGGGCTAACGAATCAATGTTGGCCGGGCTCGAATCTCAGAACCTCGGTATAGTTGAAGAGAATGTCGTCTTGAAGGGCGCGGTAGCTGTCGGCAATGGCACAGTGATAAAATCGGGCGCTTATATCGAGGGCCCGGTGATTATCGGAGAAAAATGCGCCATCGGGCCGAATTGCTATATCCGTGGGGCCACTGCTGTCGCCGACGGCTGTCACATAGGTGCGGCTGTAGAGGTGAAGAACTCCATTATCATGAAAGGCAGCAAGATACCTCATTTGAACTATGTAGGTGATAGTGTAATCGGTGAAAAATGTAACCTGGGCGCCGGCACCAAGATAGCCAACTTGAGGCTGGATAAAAATGACATACGCATTTCCGGCATCGATACTCACCGCCGTAAACTGGGAGCAATCATCGGCGATAATGTGGAGACCGGGATAAATGCCTCGATTAATGTAGGCAGTGTTATCGGTGATAAAACATTCATCGGCCCCGGAGCGTTGGCGCACGGGGTTATTCAACCAGGCTCCAAGATTATTTAGGATTAACCCGGAAGGGGAGGCTTATGAAACAGGCAGTCATTTTGGCAGCGGGAGAAGGGCAGAGGTTAAGACCTTTCACTCTTACAAGGCCTAAGGCAATGCTTACCATCGCGGATAAACCGATATTGCAGTTTGTCATTGAATCGCTGGTAACAGCCGGTATCCGTAATATTATTTGTGTTGTCGGTTACCGGAAAGAGCAGGTTTACGATTATTTTGGGTCCGGAGAGAAATTCGGGGCGGAAATAACCTATGTTACCCAGGCGTCCCAGTTGGGTACTGCCCACGCACTTGCCGCCGTGAAAGACAAGGCAGATAAAGAATTCCTCGTGCTTCCGGGTGATAATCTTATTGAAGCCGGAACCATAGCCGGATTTGCCCTTGTAAAAGCGCATGCCATGCTGGTAAAAAGAGTGGCCGATCCGACGCGTTACGGCGTGGTGGATGTGGATGAAGAAAAACTAAAAGGCATTCTTGAGAAACCGAAGGAAACAGAAAGCAACCTTGTTAATACCGGCATCTACGCTTTTTCCAGGGATATTTTTAAATTTATAGAAGATACTCTCGATATTCCGGATGCTCTGAATAATATGATAGCTGAAGGACTGGACATAAATATTTCCGAGACAACCGGAACATGGCTCGATATTGTTTATCCATGGGATGTAATCAACCTGAATAACGCGATTCTCGATAAAATTAACATAAGCCTGGGCGGCACTATCGAGGCAGGAGTCTATGTCAAGGGGAATGTGATAATAGGGGAGGGCACGGTTATCAGGAGCGGTTCTTCGATACAGGGGCCGGCGGTCATCGGTTCGGGATGTGATATAGGTCCACATGTTTGTATTATGCCGGCTACGAGCATCGGCGATAACGTGGTGGTTTCTTCTTTCACCGAGGTGAAAAACAGCGTCATCGGCGATGATGTGAGCATCGGTACGGGGAGCATAATCAGTGATTCTGTTATCGATAGCGGCTGCGCTATTAAGGGACGTTTCACCGCCGTCGGTGGTCAGAGTGAAGTCATGATAAATAACGAGAGCCCGGATATTGAAGTGGGAGTGATCATGGGTAAGGACTGCAAGGTAGACAACAGCGTTACGGTAAAGCCCGGTTCTATAATCGGTAATTATTGTGAAATCCAGATGTCAAAAATAATCAGCGGTAAGTTGCCTGACCGTAGTCTGGTTTATTAAGGGGAAAAAATGTGCGGTATTGTTGGATATGTAGGGCCTAAAAGAGCCCAACCGATACTCCTTAATAGTTTGAGCAAGCTGGAGTATCGCGGTTATGATTCCTGCGGAATCGCTGTTTCGAACGGCGACCTGAAGATATTTAAAGATATCGGCAGGGTTAAGAACCTGGAGAAATCGCTGCCTTTTGTAGAAGGTTCAATTGGCATCGGGCATACCCGTTGGGCTACCCACGGCGAGCCTTCCCAGGTGAACGCCCATCCCCATTGCGATTGTTCCGGTCGGTTTGCCGTAGTACATAACGGCACCATTAATAATTTTCAAGAATTGAGAGAAAGAATGACCGGTGAAGGGCACACCCTGGTTTCTCAAACCGATACCGAGGTTATTGCGCACCTGATTGAAAAATATTATAAAGGTGATTTTCCCGGCGCTGTAGAGATGGCATTAAACGAGATTGAAGGCTCTTATACGATGATTGCCGTGATGACCGGGGAGCCAACGCTGGTAGCTGCCAGAAAAGACAGCCCGTTAATCATCGGCATAGGCGACAGGGAAAATTACTTTGCCTCCGATGTTCCTGCTTTACTGGATTATACGAGCCGGGTGATTTATCTGGAAGACGGTGATGTTGCGGTAGTAACGGCCGATTCTGTAAAAATCAGGAATAACGGCTGCATTGTCAACCGCCAGGAGAATAAAATATCCTGGAGTGTGGAAGATGCCCAAAAAGGCGGCTATGAGCATTTTATGCTCAAAGAAATTCACGAGCAGCCCAAGGTAATCCGTGATACAATGTCCTCCTATATCGCCGCGGGCGAACCACCTGCTGACCTGGCGGGCGGCGGCGGAAACATGAGTGATACTTTGATACTTGCCTGCGGGACATCTTATCATGCCGGCCTGGTGGGTAAGTATATCATTGAAAAACTGATCGATATCCCGGTCAGGGTAGAAATGGCTGACGAATTTATCTACAGCGGCCAGGCCACCGCCGGAAACCGGGCAGTTGTTATAACGCAATCGGGTGAGACGCTGGACGCCGGCAGCTTTGGGCGGAGCAGTCGCCGACCACATGACATCCATAATCGCCGTAAATGGCATTTTGACCGCGCTGCTGGCGAGGGAAAGACTGGGGATAAGCCAGGAGATAGATATTTCTATTACCGGTTCCATGGTAGCGCTCCAGCACGTAAGATTAACCAACACTTTTTTCTACAAGAAAGAACTTCTCAGAGATGACAGAAAGTCAGTGGGAAACCCATTAGCCAATCACTACAAATGCAAAGATGGTAAATGGATAGGATTCTGCGTACTGGCCACGGACAGGGTATGGCCGGATTTCTGCAAGGCGCTGGGCATTGAAAACCTTGAGCAAGACCCGAAGTTTTTAAGTACCCCGGCCAGGGCAAAAAATGCCCGCGAACTCATCGGCATTATCGATAATGTAATTGCATCAAAAACTCGCGACGAATGGGTAGAAATAATAGGTAAATTCCATCGAATCATGTTCGCCCCGGTTAATGAAGGGCTCGACGTAGCCAGCGATCCACAGATACTGGCTAACAATTACGTGATAGAGTACGAACAGCCCTCAATCGGGAAAATCAAGTCCGTGGGATGCCCGATAAAATTCCACAAAACCCCGGCAGGAGTACAAAGCCCCGCCCCAGAATTCGGACAGCACACAGAAGAAATACTCATGGAACTCGGGGGATATAACTGGGAAGATATATCCCGCCTTAAAGAAGAAAAGGTGATCGGTTAACA
This sequence comes from Dehalococcoidia bacterium, assembly GCA_041300405.1. GTDB lineage: Bacteria > Chloroflexota > Dehalococcoidia > Dehalococcoidales > RBG-16-60-22 > Fen-1077. The sequence goes on from JBGLNK010000001.1 coordinate 915,156, forward strand.
GCCCGGGGGCTGGACCCGGTCAAGCCATATATCAGAGGGAAAGGGGGTAGCAAGAAGATATCAAACAAAACCTAAGAGAATCATGATTTCCCGCTGCGGAAATATTACCGAATATTATTTTTATAGGAGGATATGGGATGAAGAGAAATAAATTGGCATTAGCCAGCATTTTTATTCTAATTATCACGACCTTATCCATGCTCCTGTTAAGCGCCTGCCAAACAACCGGCACAACCACTGCCCCAGCTGTGACAACCAAGCCGGCAGTCACAACAAGCGCTCCTGCAATCACAACAGCGCCTAAGACAACATCTCCGCTAACAACCACAACCGCGGCGGCAACACGGCCTTCCCCTTCCGGGACTTTAAAAGTAGCTATGCCCGGACTTGAAGACGAGAGTTTCCTTCCCTGGAACGGCGCAGCGGGCCGGAAATTTTATATAGATACTATCTATGAATACCTGATTTACCTTGACACAAAAACCCGTGACCCCATGCCCGGTCTGGCACAGTCCTGGGCGATGTCAGCCGATGGAAAAACCTGGACAATAAAGCTGCGTCAGGGCGTACAATTCCAGGAAAACTGGGGTGAATTCACCTCTGCGGATGTAAAGTATACTTTTGAAAGAATTATGGAACCCAGTTCAAAGGCGTCGCAGGCCTCCACTTTCCGTTCTTCCATCGATAACATCGCCGTTCCGGATAAATATACGGTAGTCTTTAATCTAAAGGTAGCAGACTTTTTCCTGTTTTCCAAACTTAGCAACATGATCTCCAACTTCATGATATGCAAAGCATACGTCGAGAAAGCAGGAGATGCCGCCGCAGATTCACATCCCATCGGCACCGGCGCATATACTTTGTCGGAACACAAACGCGGTGTTTCCGTTAAAGTTACAACCGTACCGGGTGTAGAAAAACACTGGCGCATAACGCCGCAATTCAAAGACATCATTTTCTTCGGTGTCCCTGAAGAATCCACACGCGTAGCGATGCTAAAGGTCGGCGAAGCGGATATGGCACCTATCAGCATGGATTCCGTTCCCACGGTTAAAGCTTCCAAGTTCAATATTCTTGCCATCAAAGATATGTGGGCGCCAAGAATCGTTATAGGCGGGCTCGTCCAGACCGACCCCAACCGTTACAACGGTACGGCTCCCTGGGCTAAGAAGGAAGTACGCCAGGCATTAAATATGGCGATAGATAAAGACGCCATCGCCCGGAATATCTTCAAGGGCGAGGCATCAGCGAATTTCCATCCATTCCTGTTCACCTCCCTGGACAAACCGGTCTATCCTTATGACGCCGCAAAAGCCAGGCAGATGATAAAGGATGCGGGCTATCCCAATGGTTTCCAGATTAACCTTTATACCTGCCCCAGAAGCCCGGGCGCACAATTACCCGATATCGGACTGGCGGTAGCCACTTACTGGGAAGCAGTGGGCGTCAGCGTCAAAGTTTATCCTACCGACTATCCCACCATCAGGGCCTCATGGACCGGAGGGAAAGCCCAGAATATGTTCTGGACCCACATCGCTTCACCGCCTCTTTCAAAAGATGATTCCGGTACACTGACGGCAGGTTATACCGATAAGAGCGTTTTTGCAACATTTGCTTCGGCTGACCTCGATAAGAAAGCACAGGCAGCGCTCAATGAACCAGATATAGCAAAACGCGCCGCGATCATGGCCGATATATACAGCTATCTTATCGATCAGGCAGATTATATCTACCTGGTTACCGTCAATGAGCCATACGCTGCCAATCCGATAGTAGCAACCTGGCCGACTGTCTTTAACTATCCGACGAACTTCGACCAGGTTACCAAGGCAAAGTAAAGATATAAAAATATCCGGGCCAAGCCCCGGCCAAAGCCAGGAAAATCGAATTAACAAACCGGGGGAACAGAATTCACAACAAATAACAGGAGTCCGTTCCCCCGGTCTAAAGGGTACATGTGTAATCAGCATATTCCAGGGCAATACCGGTGACAATCATCCGGCATGAGTATAAAAGAATCCAGCTAATGATCAGGTGAAGTTAAAATATGCAGCGATATTTATTAAAGCGCATCGTCCAGGCGATAATCACCATCTTCCTGATGAGCATAATCATTTTCTTACTGGGAAGACTGAGCGGGGACCCTGTCGTCCTGCTGCTGGGTGACCTTGCCACAGAAGAAGAAGTGCAATTGATAACCAAAGAACTTGGACTCGATAAGCCACTGCCAGTCCAGTACACGGTATTCCTGACAAATGCGTTAAAGGGAGACCTCGGAGAATCGGTACGCGGGGCACGACGGCCTGTGCTCGATATGATCGTAGAAAGAATTCCCGCTTCTTTTTTACTGGCGGTGGCGGCCATGCTGATAAGTATAGCCATCGGAATACCGATAGGAGTGATTTCAGCCGTACGCCGCGGCTCGATCATTGACACCTTGGGCAGGGTGTTCGCGATGCTCGGACAATCCATGCCGGCATTCTGGGTAGGTATCGTGCTCATGTATATCATTAGCGTCCAATTTCGCTGGCTTCCCACTTCAGGATACGGCAGCTTTAAACAATTGATTTTACCGGCTGTTTCTCTAAGCGGAATATCGCTGGCGGGTATCGTCCGCCTGACACGCTCCAGCATGCTCGATGTTTTAAGCGGAGAGTACATCAAACTGGCGAGAATCAAAGGGCTTTCCGAGAGTAAAGTAATCTGGAAACACGCTTTCAGCAACAGCCTTATACCTTTATTAACGTTTCTCGGTACGCTGCTTACGGGCCTGATGACCGGGGTAGTGGTCATCGAGACGATTTTTGCATGGCCGGGACTTGGAAGGCTGGCCTGGGAAGCGGTCTCGACGCGTGATTTCCCCATGATACAGGGAGTTGTCCTGTTCATGACCTTTATGTTCGTTGCGGCTAACCTTATCATCGACCTTTTATATGCCTACGTCGATCCCCGTATCCGGTACACTTAACAGCATTACCTGAAATGGATATTAACAAAGAGGCTGGAAATAAATTATGAACATCGCTCTACCGGTGGTAAAATCCGGGAAAATTAAAAAAGTCCGTCTTAGCCCGACAGTCATCATATTCAGTTCTATCGGACTTATTTTAATATTAACAGCCCTGCTGGCACCATGGATTACCCCCCATGACCCTAACGTCGGCGCGCTCGATAACCGTTTATTACCTCCTTTCTGGCAGGAAGGCGGTAAAACTGAATTCGTTTTCGGGACGGACACGCTCGGCAGAGATATATTAAGCCGTATTATCTTCGGCGCGAGAACGACTCTTTCTGTATGCGCCCTTGTAGTAATTATCGCCGGAACTATAGGCACTCTGTTGGGTATTGTAGCCGGATATACCGGCGGCTGGGCAGATATCATTATCATGAGGGCAGTAGACCTGGTATTTTCATTGCCCGCGATATTACTGGCGCTATTGCTGGCCGCTATTTTCGGCCCCAGTTTTCAAATCCTGGTGTTCATAATCAGTTTTACCCTCTGGGCAGGCTATGCCAGGATGGCAAGGGCAGAAACATTGAAGATCAAAGGACTCGATTTCATTGCCCTGGCAAAAATAGCCGGATGTTCGCGCGCAAGCATCATGATGCGTCATGTTTTACCTAATGTTATCAGCCCGATAATTATCCTGGCGACCCTCCAGATCGGCACGATCGTCATCGTCGAGGCTTCACTGAGCTTTCTCGGCGTAGGCGTACCGCCGCCGACGGCGGACTGGGGTTCGATGGTTTCCGAAGGCAGGTCATACATCGTAACCGCCTGGTGGCTCTGCATCATTCCCGGTTTTGCCATCGCCCTGACGGTACTGACGTTTAACTTGCTGGGTGACGTTTTGAACGACAGACTGAACCCGCTGATTCACCGGCGCTAGAAAATGCTCCCGGAGGAAAATAATGGCAAACCATTTACTGGAAGTAATAGACCTGAAGGCTTACTTCATCACGCCGAGCTCCGTGGTCAAGGCCGTGGACGGAGTCAGCTTTCACGTGGATGAGAAAGAAACACTGGGCATCGTCGGCGAATCCGGGTGCGGCAAGACGGTAACGTCGCTTTCAATTCTGCGTCTTTTACCCCGTCCGGCGGGAAACATCGTAGGCGGGAAAATCCTGTTCGAAGGCATGGATATTTTACAGTTGAGTGAAAAACCATTACATTCAATCCGCGGCGGGAAAATATCCATGATATTGCAGGACCCGATGGCCTCTTTAAACCCGGTTTTTAACATCGGCAACCAACTGGGAGAAGCCATCACCACGCATACTAAAATAAAAAACAGCGGTCTTACTGCCAGGGTAATAGACATGCTGAAGAGGGTAAAAATCCCCTCCCCCGAAGCAAGGATACGCGATTTTCCCCACCAGATGAGCGGCGGCATGAAACAGCGTGTGGTGGGGGCAATTTCCATATCCTGCCATCCGCACCTGCTCATCGCGGATGAACCAACAACTTCCCTGGACGTGACAATCCAGGCGCAATATCTACAACTTCTCAAAGAGTTACAGGCAGAGTTCAGGATGGCGCTGATATTCATCACACACGATTTCGGAATAGTAGCCTCAATGTGCGACCGGGTTGCGGTGATGTACGCCGGGAAAATAGTGGAGATCGCCCCGGTAAGAGATATTTTCTTCCATGCGGCCCATCCATATACTGCAGCTTTACTGAAGGCGGTACCCAAACTGGAAGTTGATATAGACAGGCTGGTATCAATAAAGGGGCAGCCGCCGCGCCTTGATAAGGTGCCGGAAGGGTGCAGTTTTTCGCCGCGCTGCCCGGAAACTAAAGATACCTGCCTTAATGAAATGCCGCCTCTGGTAGAAATTGGAAAAGACCACTATTCCAGATGCTGGAAATCACACGGACGGTCATGATGGAAAGAATTTTAGAGACAAAAGACGTAAAAAGATATTACCCGGTAACCAAGGGACTGTTGTTTGCCAAGACACTGGGATGGATCAAAGCTGTTGATGGCGTGGACGTTCACATCGATGCCGGAGAAACATTAGGGCTGCTGGGAGAATCAGGCTGCGGTAAGACGACATTAAGCAGGCTGGTACTTTTACTGGAACAGCCGACCGAAGGCTCGATAATTTTTATGGGCAAGGACATAAAGAATTTTTCCCGCGAGGAGTTATGGCAATACCGGAAAGCGGTGCAGGCTGTTTTTCAAAATCCCATGTCATCACTCGATCCAAGGATGCACATAGGAAGTTTACCACTAATTTCATTGGCAATCGACTCCGCGCTTTTTGAACTGTACTGCGGCGAGACAAAGACAACCTTGATATCATGCTCCTTCGCCTCTTCAATGAGGCGGATGATGTAGTCGGCATCTGGTTCTTTGCCTTCCTGTTCTACCCCGATTTGTGTCAGATTATAGTCACGCGCGAAATAGCCGAAAGAAGGATGAAAAACGATAAAGCTGCGGTTGGCCACGCCGCTTAAACCGGCAGCTAATTCGGTATCCAGCTCGACTAGTTTTTCCATATAGTCGGCGCAATTTTTCTCATAATAGGATTTATTGGCGGAATCTACCTGCACCAGTCCATCACAGATATTCTGCACCATTATTTTAACATTTTTTACAGAAAGCCATATATGCGGGTCCAGTCCCTCATGTTCGTGGCCGCTTTCTGCTTCGGCTTCATGTTCGTCTTCATGCTCTTCCTCGTCCATTTCCATCAACGCTACGCCCTGGGAACAATCGACTACCAGCATAGTCTTATTCACAGCGATAAGCTTATCCATCCAGGCCAGTTCGAACTCTACCGGAGAGCCGACTTTAGCGTACATTTTAGCCCTGGATAACTGCGTCATCTGGTCGGGTGTTACTTCGTAAGTATGGGGGGAAGCGCCCGGCGGCACCATGACGACCACTTCGACCTTATCTCCCCCGATAGCTTCGACGAAGCCTGCCTGCGGCAGAAGGGTCACGGCCACTACTGTTTTTCCGGCTGTTTCAGTTTCCTGATCACACCCGACCACAGCTATTAATAACGCAGATGCTAACAATAACACCAGAGTTACCGAGATTATCTTGTTCGTTTTATACTTTTTCATCCGTTCTCTCCTTACGATGTTTGTAATGCAGGAATATAATAATAACTACCGCCGCAACAACTGTAAGCCCGGTTATCCAACGCGCAGTCGGGATACCACCAAGCGTCCAGACATCGAGCTTCAGCCCTTCCAGGAAGAAGCGCCCGATGCCGTAATGGATAACGTACAGCAAGAATATGTCTCCGTCCCGGAGGCGGCTACGGAACTTGCGTCCCAGCAGCATGAGGACGGCGAAGCCGAGGAAATTCCATAGAGATTCATAGAGAAACAGGGGGTGAAAATGGCTGTAATTCTCGTAACCGGGAAGGCGGTGGGCGGGGTCGATATAGACAGCCCAGGGCAGGTCTGTGGGATAGCCGTAAATTTCCTGGTTGAAGAAATTACCCCAGCGCCCGACAGCTTGAGCCAGTATCAGGCCGGGTGCGAGGATATCGAGCCAGCGCAGGGTATTGATTTTTTTCCACCATGCATAAATTACCAGTCCCAGCGCCCCGCCGATAATCGCCCCAAATATTCCCAGCCCCCTCCCGCCGATAATGAGACCGGGGTTCTGGATGTAGTAATCCCACTGGTCGATGACATGATACAGACGCGCGCCGATGACGCCCAGGGGAATTACGAGCAAAGCCATATTAACGATGTGCCCGGTATCCTCTCCGCGCCTCTTCGCCTCTATGAAGGCGATGCCTATCGCGGACAGGATACCGAGGGTGATCATAATGCCATACCAGCCGACCGTTAAGCTGCCGATACTAAAAGCAATCTCTGTCATATGCACTTACAATTGATAATAGTTTTCATTTAACAATGAAATAGATTTCTTAATATATTAATATCTTGAATTTTTAAGTGGTGACCGGGCGGCAGTCCGGACAGAGCCCGTAGAACTCGAGCAGATGGCCATTAATCTCAAACCTGGTTTCTTCAGAGAGTCTTTGCTCCAGATCAGCCAGCGAGCATCCGGTAAAATCCACTACCCTGCCGCACTGAGAACAAACCATGTGGTGATGGTGTTCCGTAGGTCTCCTCATCATGTAGCTGCGGCATCCGTCGAGCGCGTGGACGCGGCAGACCAGGTGTAATTCACTTAGTAAATCCAGCGTGCGGTAGATAGTAACCAAACCAATATCAGGATTGTCCTGTTTGACTTTTTTAAATATCGCTTCAGGAGTGAGGTGATCACACGTGGCGGCGATAGTTTTTAAAACCGCACGGCGCTGGGGGGTCAGTTTATGTCCCTTTTCTCTTAGTATCCCGGCTATTTTGTTAGCAGTAAGTTTCATAATTTATTGTATGTGGGTGTAAATGAAAATAATTATCAATTAAGAGAGAGTATAACAGTTAATTTATATCCTGTCAAATTTGAAAACCAGAACTAAGAATCATAAATTCCTTATCAGTGTTACCTGAAGAGCGACATTGCGGGGGATAGCGCGTCCCGACATTTCGGGACGACGCAATGACTTGTTCAGAGGTTCCTTAGTAATTGGGGAAGAAGAATTTACGGGGGTATTAAAAATCGATTTCATTCAGCATGGAGCGGGCTTGGGCCAGTAACAAATGGAGAGATTTAGAGAGGCTGCGAATCTGTTCCGATGTCAATACGGAAAAAACTTTTTCAATTTCATGCCGGTTAATTTTACGGTAATACTCCTGTCCTTTTTCCGTTAACGATAGTTCCAGCGTTTTTTGATGCGGGTACTTGGTAAGTTTGATCAATCCCTGTTTCTCCATACGGTGGGCAAGGGTGGATACCGAATGGGTCCGGCGCATCCATCTCCTGGAGATTTCATTGATAGTGGCTTTACCATGCCTCCGGGCCAATATCTGGAGTATGGCGGCCTGTTCAGGTGTTATGTTAATAAGGGCCAAGTCATAATTGCGGAGCCGGGCAACAGAAAACCTGGTAAAGTCCAGCAGCAGCCAGGCGGCGAAGACGTCATCCATAATGAACTGAGAAAAGAATTCATCCTTCTTAGCTGCGTCGGCGGTATTTTCAGATTCTTTTATCGGTACAGTGTTTTCCATGATATCCATTTAAATTTATATTTTAGTTACCTAATTAATGAACTAAATTTAAAACAATTTCACGGCGTTTGTCAAAAGAAGGTATTACGCGGGCAATTGTCATTAACAGCAATCCGGCAGGTATCCAGCCGGGTTTGGCAGCAAGGCGCAAAGACAAATTTCCCCTTTAAATTAAGGGGGAGGATGGCCTTCCAAACCGGCATGAAGAGATATATAATGATTATCATCGCAGTACGATATTCAATATACAGCAAAGGGACTTGACGGGATACAGATATTTTTGTAATAGTGTTACTATAAATACCGGGACCAATTATAATAAGGAAATATTACTACTACAAGAATACGACCGATAAGGAGGGAAAGTAATGGCTAAAGTAATCAGGACAATCCCGGAACCGAACAAAACAGTGAATGTAGTTAAAGAGTGCGATGTTGTAGTGGTGGGAGGCGGACCGGGAGGCATAGGAGCGGCGATAGCGGCCGGACGCAACGGCGCCGATACGGTACTCATCGAAAGATTCGGGCACCTCGGCGGTATGGGCACCGGCGGCCTGGTAACCATTATCCCGTGCTTATCCGATTTTTCCGGCGTGATGCAAATCGGGGGCATCAACCAGGAATGGATAGAGAGGCTGGAGCCAAGGGAAGCTGTCACACATCCCCCAAAGGAGCTGTGGGGCTCGAGCGACCCCAGGATAGTATCTTCATGGCAAACCCGCTCTTTCTTCACCATCCGCGAAGGCCGTGTGGTATACGCCGCGTTAATCGACGCCGAAATTTCCAAATGCATCCTTAACGACATGGTCAAAGAGGCAAACGTCAAGACTTATCTCCATTCCTGGGGCACCATGCCGCTGATGGAAGGCAACAAGGCCGTGGGAGTCGTTTTTGAAAGCAAGTCCGGGCGGCAGGCCATCATGGCCAAGGTGGTCATCGATTCTACCGGCGACGGCGACCTGCTGCCGTTCACCCCGGCAGGATTCGATACGGACATCGACCCCAAGATAAGAATCGCCAACCTTTCCCTCTGTTACTGGATTGACAGCGTCAACTACATGAGGTACGACGATTACCGGAAGGACAATCCCCAGAAATATTCCGAACTGATGCAGCAATTGATGAAAATGGGCGGCCATCCGGGGGGCATGCGCAGTAACCTCAAGAACCAGGAAAACGTGATGTGGTTTCATCCGCGTTATGCCTGCTCCAGCCAGATAGACGTCGAGGAAATTTCCAGGGTAGAGTTCCTGGGGCGCGAAAAAATGCTCCTGACTCACGATTTCCTCAAGAAGAACATACCGGGATTCGAGCAGAGTTTTATAGTGTTATCCTGTCCGCAGCTCGGCACCCGCGGCGCACGCAGAGTTCACGGCGATTACATGTTAACTTCCAAAGACCTGGTTAATAACGAGCCGTTCGAAGATACCATCGCGGTATTCCCCGACCTGGACAGGGGCGAGACTTCTCTGAAGCATCCCAATACTTTCATCCCCTACCGCACCCTGCTGCCCAAGGGCGTGGAAAATATGATGGTGGCGTGCCGCGCGTTTTCTTCAGACCAGGAAGCCAATAACTTCTTTAACCTGATTCCTCACTGCGTGGCATTCGGGGAAGCAGCCGGCACAGCGGCGGCTCTATCCGTTAAAGCAGGAGTTTCACCGCGCAACCTCGATTTCCCCACTCTGCGCAAGCAGCTTATCGCCCAGAATGTGCCGCTGCCCGGGGCATACCCAGCCAAGTACGCTAAAAAAGATACGGGGCCGGTATCAGTTTTTGAGGCTCCGGCATGGGGCAGAAGCGCGGCCAACCAAACTCCCCGTCATTAAGAATATTTTATAAGAACTATTATAGTCCCCGCGTTAGACAGGAACGAAATATCCAGTCCAACGCGGGGATAGTTTTTATGTCAAGCGTTTTTAAGAAAATATAATTTACATGGGATCTTGTTATTGAGTGACTGCTGTTGTATAATTTGCCTAACAAAAAGAGATTAGTCGTATAACGATACTATGTATTAACTAAACGCCTTTTATCAAACGAACGGTTTTCATCGCGGAAAGGAGGTAATTCACCCGAATAACCGGGAGCAATCAAGGTACCAGGTATTATAGACATTTCAATTATCAGGGAGGGATCAAATGTTCAAGAAATCATTACTCGTCCTGATCACGATTATTTCACTAATCAGCCTGCTGCTGGTTGCCTGCGGCGAAGATACACCTACGACTACGGCACCGGCGACTACTACCGCTCCGGCAACGACCACGAAAGCACCCGTAACAACCACAGCCTCTGCCAAACCTACGACTACAATACCCGCGGCGGAGGCCGCCAAGTACGGCGGAGTTTACATCTATCCGTTAACAATAGCTATTGCGCGACCAATCGGCCTTCCTGCGGAAGGCTCCGGAGATTCATATACCGTAGCTTCTCCTTCGCTCGAGACATTCATATCGGTTGACCTGGCCGGCAATATCATACCCAAGCTGGCGGTTTCATGGAGTATCGCCGCCGACGGTAATTCTATGACTCTAAAATTAAGACAAGGCGTCAAGTTCCATGACGGGTCTGTTTTTAACGCGACGGTGGCCAAGTGGAACCTCGACCAACAGATCGTCGCGAAAAAGACGACCGATTGGACAACAGTCGATATTATCGACGACTATACCGTACGTATTAATGTAGTAACCTACAAGAACACAATGCTGACTAACCTGGCCACCGGCCTTACCCAGATGATATCCAAGGAGTATTTCGACAAGAACGGCATCGAAGCCGTCAAGTGGCACCCCGTCGGCACCGGCCCTTACATGTTCGAGTCTTTCGAGCGTGACGCCACGCTAGCTTACAAGAGAAACCCCGACTACTGGGATAAGACCAAGCCGCAATACCTGGACGGAATAAAGTATGTCGTGCTATCCGATTCAACGGTACGCAAGCTGGCCTTCCAAAAAGGCGATGTTCATGAAATAACCACTTCCGGCATCGATGCCCAGGAACTACAAAAAGCGGGTTACCAGATAAATACTCAGCCGGGCGGCACGTTCGCTTTACTCCCTGACATCAATAATAATCCCACGCTGGTATCAAATAAATTACCTCTTGCTATGACGCCTATCAGTTCATAATCAGAGTTGGAAGGAACATATTCCCAGCGTGTAAAATACCATCCGGGGTTCGCCGTCGGGGCAGGTTTGGCAGTTACCGTCGGTTTTACGGTTGTAGTGGGAGCGGTGGTCTTTACAGGTTCCGGTGATGTAGTAACTGTACTCGCAAGTTCGATTTTCCCATTCACAAACGGCAGCGGGACCGAAACCGTGGCTCCGTTAATTATCTCAAACGGAACTGTTTTCTGGATGCCGTGGCCGCGTATAATTACCTGGTATTTACCGGTTACCCACCCATCATCCGGCTGCTCCAGTATAAACGAGCCTCTCCCGAAGTCCTCACCGGTAGTGGATTTGAATGTATGGATAGAATAGTTGTTGTCCAAATATATCCATTCAATCTCCACCTCAGCTTCATTAAAATTATCATATACAAACCACGCTATAAGCTTTTCTGTATTCACGGAGTATTTGCTTACAATGTCAACAGGAATAAAGTTTTCTACATTAGAAGTTACCATGGCTTCTAAAAACCTTGGCTCACCATCTTTGGTTAAATCCCCGTACTTTTCCGTGATAGCTTCCACCATTGCTGTTTCCTGCGGCGATTTACCGAAGTTACCGGCTTTGAAAGTATCTGTGATGTCCTTGCATCCAGCAAATATAAAGACCATCACAAGACACAATATCAGAATAGTTTTCTTCATACGAAAATCAATCTCCTTTTTTTGGGTTAAATCAACTTCTTATTGTTTGTGGATAATTGACCTAATCTCAAATTATGGCTATACTAATGATTGCACGATCTCCACAGATATACTATACCCCCCAGGGGTGATTCAAGATCACACTCACAGGTTATTTTAAGACTGGGCAGGACAATTGGTTAGTAGAGATATTCCTGATTCTGGTGGAAACGCCAATATAAGCGCTGAAAAATATTCTTTTACTAAAGAACCACGGAAATTTGCCGCAGCTTTCCGTCAGTACTGGCCGTTGGTGCTGAGCATGGGCTTCTTTTTCGGCTGGTTGCTTTCCTTCCCCATGCAGGGTCCGCTTTTTAGCGCTATTGTGCAGGGCAGCCAGATCAATCCCGTTTTTTTGACCACCATGTTTCTTTCCGGTTTTATTCCGGGATTTGCGTGCACTGGAATAGTCGGTTACTTCTTCAGGCAAAAGTTGCAATGGTTTTCTCTTGGAGCCGTTCCCTGCGCGATAATTTCCTTATTCTTTAATGGGATTCCCGCAGAGTACTGGTGGCTGCTTTTTGCTCTCCTGGGATTATTTTCCGGCACTGCCATTATAAGCTGGGTGAACGCTTTCGCTGTTTCAGTCCCTCTAAACCAGAGAGGTCATACCTTTGTTCTGGCAGCTGTGATAGCCAATCTGGTTCTTTATCTGATTACCGCGCTGATTAATATTCAAGTAGCATTTGACCGCCTGCTTTTAATCACCGGCTTATTGCCTATTGTCATGGCTGCTTTGCTGTTTTATGCCTACCGGAAGATACCGCCGGATATGCAGAGTTCTCCTGTAAAAAAAATAAGGACGCAGGGGGTAGGGCATCCCAATTTCTGGCAAATATTTCCGTTCATATTTACCATTTACATGGTAGGCGGATTGATGTATGCCGTCGTGGGACATTTGTCATCACCGACATCCGGCGTTCTTATCTATTACGGGTTGCTGCCTTATATTATCTTTCTCTTTCTGGCTGGTTTTGTAGCGGACAGGATCGGCCGCCGCATAAATGCGATAGCTGGAGCTATCGCTGTAGGTATAGGATTTATGGTAGTGGGGATCCTCAGGGGACCGCTTCAATTCGTGGCAATTCAGACTCTGCTGGTCGGAGGTTATGCTTTCCTGGATGTATTCACCTGGGTCATCGCCGCTGATGCCCATAAAGGCCGGAAAATCCCGCTGATGTACAGTGCGGTATTAGGAACTAACATCCTGGCTATTCTGACCGGAGTGTTGCTTGCCGAAAAGATAGGTCAACTTGCGGAAGGTTCAGAAATTTTGACTGTTAGCCTGGCAGGTATACTCTCTTTCCTTTCTTTGGCTTTTATTGTCAGGCTGAAAGAAACTCTACAGCCCGTTCCCGAGGCGTTCACTAATTTGACTCCGGATTCTCTTGAAGAGTTAGTTCAAAAACTCGGGTTAACTCCCCGCGAGTCAGATGTAGTAGAACTGCTTATTACCGGTACCAGTACTCAGGAAATTCGTAACAAGCTGGTGATAGCGCCGGATACGCTGAAAAGACACCTCCGGAATATCTATCGGAAGGCAGGCGTCCGCAATAGATTAGAATTTACCATGGCGGTAATGAATGTTTTTAGCAAGCCTGAAGCGAGTTCATAACCATGGTACCGATCATGTGTATTGATAAATCCGAAACAACATGCAGCGCACGTTTTTATGAAGCGGACATGAGGTTAATTCTTATTACCCAGGATTATTTGCGCAAGCATTCCCCTTAGTATTCCGCTTTTGAATTAGCGAGGATAATTTTTACTGAAAGTCAAAAATATCCTGAGTCCGGAATGGTATCCGCTTGCATTTTTTCCGGTCTCCTGTTACTGGACTAATTCAACGCGATTTATTTTTCCTGAGGAAGAGCATTATCACCCCCAGCGCTATCACAATCACTCCGAAAAATCCTTCGGCAATAACAAGCTGGGTTCGGTCCGTGTTGGATAACGAGTCAGCGAAGAATAAAAGTACCATGCCGATGGCCAGGACCGCCATCAGGAATATTATAAAAGAAACGGAGACTGCAGCAATTGTACGTCTATTGCGTTTGACAATGCTTTCATGATCGCTGAACGCTTCCGGCCGTTCACCTTCATATTCCATACGCCAGAAATGAGTGTAAATGCTAGGATAAAAAGCACCCACCCCTGAAGGTGCAGTGATGGTCTAAAAGACTCCCACCTGGTCAGGGGAATCCGGTAAGCTGGAAGAGATTTCAGATACCGGAGGAAAACGGGTGCTTAAAGTGGACCAGAAAGAGCAGATTCGCAGGGACTTCTACATCGAAGGCAAAAGCATACGACAGATTGCCCGGGAGCAGCATCATGACCGGCGCACAGTCAGGGCGGCGATACGAGACGCCGGCCCCTCTCGTTACAGTCTTACCAAGCCGCGCTCCAGGCCGGTGCTTGGTCCTTTCGTCGCCACCATAAATGAGTGGCTCGCAGGTGATCAATTCAGTCCTCCTAAACAGCGCCATACTGCCCGGCGCATTTACCACCGGCTGATTAAGGAGCACAGCTATACTGGCGGCGAATCCACCGTCCGGGAGTATGTACAAAAGCACCGCGTCCGGCAAAGCCAGGTCTTCATCCCCTTGACCTATGATCCCGGAGAAGATGCCCAGGTGGACTTCGGCGAAGCCGTGGTGATTATGAAAGGGCGTCCTGTCACCGTCCAGGTGTTCGTCGGGCGCCTGTGCTTCTCCAAGATACCGTTTCTCGTGGCTTCACCAAATCAGCAGCAGGAAGCCCTGTTCGAAGGACATGACAAGGCCTTTGATTTCTTCGGCGGCGTGCCACGTACCGTTTGGTATGACCGGATGTCCCAGGCAGTGAAGAAAGCGATACCAGGAAGCCGTCCCGAAGAACAGGAGGCTTTCATCGCTTTCCGGAGCCATTACCTCTTTGAAAGCCATTTCTGCAATCCGCGTGAAGCCCATGAGAAGGGACTGGTGGAAAACCTGGTTGGCTATGCCCGTCGGAACTACATGGTTCCCGTGCCGGAGGTCAACTCCTTCCGGGAGCTCAACGAACTGCTCCGGCAGAGGTGCATGGAGGAGACTGGGAGACGGCTGCGCGGGGAGACCCTGACCATCGGGCAGATGTGGGAGCAGGATCGCTTAAACTTGTTGCCGTTACCTGTCTATCCCTTTCCCTGCTGCCGCACCGTGCCTGTCCGCACCAACCGCTTCAGCATGGTGACCTTCCAGACCAACCGCTACAGCGTGCCGGTGGAGCGCGCATCAAACGTGCTCCTGCTGCGGGCGTTTGTCGACCGGGTGGAGATAACCGACGGGGCCAGAGTGGTGGCCGTCCACGAGAGGTGCTATGGGCGGGAGCAGGATGTCCTCGACGTCTTCCACTACCTGCCGCTGCTGAAAAAGAGACCTGGTGCCTTTGACCATGCCAGG
This sequence comes from Dehalococcoidia bacterium, assembly GCA_041300405.1. Classification (GTDB taxonomy): domain Bacteria; phylum Chloroflexota; class Dehalococcoidia; order Dehalococcoidales; family RBG-16-60-22; genus Fen-1077. The sequence goes on from JBGLNK010000001.1 coordinate 930,538, forward strand.
CCGCTCAAGATGTGGAGTCATCCGCTCGTCCTTGACCGCTATCTGGCGCGATTGAAAGAGAGACTACCGCACCGGGAGGCGACAATGGAATTTCTCCGGGTCATGGAACTCTGTATTACCCACCCGGTGGACGAAGTGGCCGCGGCGGTGGAACAGGCAATGACCTTGGGGAGCCTCGGCTCGAGCACGGTGTCCTATCTGCTGCGAGCCAACCGGTCGCCACGAGAGATTGCAGCGGTGCTGGCCTCGGCACCCGCTTGTCCCGCCGTCCAGGATCGCAACCTAAGCCAGTATGACCGCTTTATCAGGAGGTAATCATGCCCAAGGATATGCTCATTCAGCACCATCTAAAACGTCTCAGGATGCCCACGATGGGACGCCAGTACAAGAAGCTCGCCCAGGAGGCTGCCCGGGATAACCGGCTCTATGAGGACTTTCTGCTCAGTCTGCTGGAAGCGGAGGTTTCCCAGCGGGAAGAGAATACCCGCAAGCGCCTCATCGCCCAGTCCCGTTTCCCTTACATCAGGACACTGGACCAGTTTGATTTTTCCATCATTCCGTCGGTCAACAAAGCCGGCGTGCTGGAACTTGCCAAGGGCGATTACCTGGCAAAGAACGAGAACGTCGTGCTCATCGGCAACATGGGCACCGGCAAGACTCACACTGCCGTAGCGCTCGGAGTGCTGGCTTGCCAGCTGGGGAAGAAAGTCCGTTTCTATACCGCCACCGGACTGGCTAACGAGCTGCTGGAGGCTCAAGATCAACATACTCTGGGCAAACGCCTGGCTTATCTGGCCAGGCTGGAACTGCTTATCGTGGATGAGGTGGGCTTTGTGCCGTTTACTCCGGAAGGGTCACGGCTGCTTTTCCAGGCTTTCTCGGAGCGATATTTAAAGGGCAGTCTGCTCATCACCTCGAACCTGGAATTCAGCCGCTGGCTGGAGGTCTTCGGCGACGAGCGGCTTACCGGAGCACTGCTCGACCGTCTGACCCATCACTGCCACGTCCTGGAATTCAATGGGGACAGCTACCGCTTCAAGGAAAGTCTGCGCGAGCGGGATGGAGCGCAGTGATTATCTTAGCCGCTTCAGGGACTGGTCCACTCTCGCCACATCAAACGCGTTTGGGTTATACTTGCCGCCCACCCACTCCAGCAGCATATCGTGGTCTTCGTGATCTGGGTCAGAGAGAGCGACCAGTAAATTGTAATAGCCGCCGATTCCTCCGCAGTCCTCCGGCGGGCAGGCCCTGGCCCCGGCGATGCAGGCTATCTTTTCACCTGGGGCTCCCTCCACCTTGCCAATCAGGGTGATGTCATGGCGCCAGCTATCGCCCATGTCATACTCGTACAGGAAGCAAGTCCTTCCCTCTGTGAATATATCCTCCAGCTTTACCCCGGTGTAATCCCGGACATCGAAATCCCAATCGAAATCACCCTCGCCGTACGGCTTGCCGTCTATCTCGAAAAGGTGAAGATGGGAATTGGTCCATCCCATGGCTTCCTGCAGTATCTTGTGCAGCCTTGCCAGGCGCGTTTGCGGCCTCACCCGGAGTATCCGCCAGATCGGCGGCTCGATGTCCCTTAACTGGACCCTGATTTCGTAAAGTAACATGGTACCCTCGATTCATCGTGTCCCGATGTCATTTTACCTTATCACTCAGAGCCAGGAAAAGGTGGGTGCATTTTCAACCGTCACAGTGGGTGTATTTTCGCTTGTTCCGGAGTGGTCATGAATCCTTTCTGCAGGGCGTTGCTTACGCGCGCGCCGATTTCCAGCCCGGCGGCCAGCGCCAGGATAAACTCTTTACCGGAGGCTTTTACGCTTTCCGCCAAAGCGAGCGGGGGCGGGATGATAAAGGGGGGCGCGTGGCCGGAAATGCAGTCGAAATCCAGCGCGTTTATCAACTGGCCGTTTGCCATGGCGGCGTTGACGCAGGACACCTTGCCCTTGACGCCGATTATCGAGGATTCAGGCGGCCCGCCGTATCTTACAGCCAACGATATCCACATTTTGCCGGGGGCGGTGGCAACGCCCGCCAGACCGCAGCCGATGGAATCCAGGAGAAAGTACTTCACGTCTTGAATTATGCCGGGAGGCAGGTCCTCGTACTTGATATCTAAAGCGAACTTTGCCAGTCCCTCGAGTTCAGCGGATGCGTTTATCATTTTTCTGCCTCCTTAAATGGTACTGTTAATATAATATAATCATTTGGGAGAAAATAGTAAAAGAACGTCTTGCGTCATAGGTTGTGGATTTCGCGGGGGCTAATCCTCCTCCTATTCTCCTTTGACAAGGAGGACGATAGAATCGTTGGTTTTTCTTGATGTTTTGATTATTAAGGAGTTGAAGTATAGCACATGATAGGTGGGGTAAAGAACGCTGGATTCCTACCTTAGTAGGCCGGCGAGGAAAATCCCTCTCAATCTCCTTCCGATTCGTTCCTCATACGGAATCCCGTATGAACGCAGTGAATCGGGACTTTACGAAAGGGAGAAGCTGTTGGCTTACCCCATTTCCCTTCCGCTCTTTATTAACCTTTCCCACTTTGCAAAGGGGGAATAAAAAGGGGATTTTGAACTTCCATTCCGTTGAAAAACGGAATCCAGCAGTTCCATCAACCTGGATACCGGCCTTCGCCGGTATGGTGGATTTCTCCGGTACGGCGGCTTTCTCAGGTTGGTAAGTACAATATTTCCTGTTGCGTCATGATATACTTTATGATATTCTTTGGCATATAATGAAATCCCCGGACATGTCACAAGAGGGATGTTACCGATGAAGTACGTAAAATTTATAATTTGTTTCTTTATGCTAACGGTAATAGCGTTGTCATGTCTGGTTTCGCCCGCCGTTTTGGTGGCCCAGGAAGGCAAGCAGGATTTGTCCCTGAGGTTGCTGTACGACTACTATTACAAAGAGGTTACCCGCGGAAAAGACAATGCGCTGTTCATGGAAATCAGGAACTACGGAACTAATGAAGTAAACAATATAAGGTTCATCTCGAACAAACCGACCGGATGGCTGGTGGAATTTAACCCTGAAAGCCTGGACCGCCTTGTCGCCGGAAGTTCTCATACTATTGACATCAAGGTTGTCCCTCCCAGCCACGCCGATAAAGGTGAATACAACCTGACTTTCATCGCCGAGGCGGATGAAACGCGCACCGCTACCAGCACCATGTTGAGAGTCGATGGGGGAGTTTCTACCTGGCTCTGGGTGGGGGTGGGAGTGGGTGTTCTGATGTTGGCGGGATTTATAATTGTTTTCCTCCGATTCGGAAAACAGTGAATAACATCCTTATAAATCGAAAAAAGGGGAGGCAAGAACATGATAGAAAAAGTCCACGCACATATAATAAGCGAACTGAGCACCAACACGCGCACGGACACGATTTTCGTGCTTACCGCTATCATCCTGAACCTGATCACACTGGGCATCAACTCCGGCCTTGCCTCCAGTGAAGGAGATACTACCCAGACAATCGTCATGTTTACCTTTGTCGCCCTGATAATCGTGGTCAACTTCGTGGCTGAAATAGGACTTATCCGCGGTAGGCAAATGAGAAAGAAACTTTTAGACGGGCTGCTGAAAATGTATAAAGACCAGGGAGTAGAAGGGTATTATGACCCGTCGCTTTTGGGTGATTATGCGCTAAGATATAACCTGTTTATGCTCACGGTACTATTTACCGGCCTTATCGCTATAATTATCCCGTTCATAATAAGGTAATAATCCAATCCCCTTCGCCATCGAAATCAGATAGTCCCGAAAATTCGGGACTATCTTTTTTGGTCTTTTTATAAGTTGACAAAAAGCAGGCGGAATTAAAGCCGGTAAAATAGAAAAGCGCATCATTTCTTCCTGGCTAATTCCTCATACCGCTGGATGACAAAATAAATTGCGTAATCGAAGAGCAGGATAGTGCGGTTCACGCTCTCCAGCGCCTGGTACATTTCCAGCGGGCTGTTATAAAGCATGGCCTGGGTTTCAGCGTGCAGCCAGATATGTCTCCGCAGGAGTATAAGGGCGTAAATAGCCTCGGCCAGGGGAATTTTATTCTGGTAGGTGTATTCGGCAAAGTTGATAGAGTCCAGGAAATTCTGCATCTCGGAGTATGGGTTATCGGCAAAAAAGAGCTGCTTGAGGTTTTTATACAGGGATGCAGCCTGGTGAACGAGCGTATCCCTGTTAAGTCCGCAGAAAGAAGAAGTCCGCGGATTGGTGATAACGCCCTTGTGCCAGAGTTCGGCGATTTCTCCGGCGTGGTTCCTGCTAAGATCCAGCAGCTTATCGATTAAAGCCTGGTTATACATCTTCCGCACCTCCTTCATATCGTCGTCAACACGAAGAAAAGTACCGGGTAAAGACGGTGCTGCAAAGGTTAAGTTATTAAGTTTTCAAAGCAGGTTAACATCAGGTAATTTTAATTATACTCTTGCCCCCCGGTTTGTCAATATGAAAAGACGCTTCACTATTCCCCTGTATTAGCTTCAGCCTCTGATTTGTTGTAATATAATATTATGGTCACTAAAGTGAAAAGGTTAGCCATCATCGGTTCAACGGGCTCCATCGGGCGTCAAACGCTGGAAATAGTGCGCGCGCTGCCGGAGCGTTTTAGCGTCGTGGCGCTGGCCGCCGGCAGGAACCTGGATTTGCTGGCGGAGCAGATAAAAGAGTTCCGTCCGGAATGTGTCAGCTGCCTCTGCATGCACAAGGAAGACATCCGCGCTCGCCTCAACGCCCCGGAATGCCGGTTCATCCCCCCAGAAGAAATTGTTACTTGCACCGATATTGACATGGTAGTCATGGCAATCTCCGGCGCCGCCGGGCTTGAGTCGACGCTGGCGGCAGCCCGGGCCGGTAAAACCATCGCTTTAGCCAATAAAGAATCGCTGGTATCCGCCGGGGAAATAATTACTAAAGAAGCCCGGAAGAACGGCGCTAAAATACTCCCCGTCGATAGCGAACACAGCGCTATCTGGCAGTGCCTCCAGGGTGAAAAGATAAGAGCGCGCCGCATTATTTTAACCGCTTCCGGCGGGCCTTTCCACCGCTATTCCCGTAAGCGCATGGCTGGCATCACCGCCGCTGATGCGCTGAACCACCCCACGTGGAAAATGGGCGCCAAGGTCACGATAGATTCCGCGACGCTCATGAATAAAGGCCTTGAAGTTATCGAAGCCCACTGGTTATTTAACATGCCAATCGATGACATCACTATCCTGGTCCATCCCCAGAGCATTATCCACTCTATGGTCGAGTTTGCGGACGGTTCGGTAAAGGCACAGATGAGCTGTCCCGATATGCGCCTCCCCATACAGTACGCGCTTACCTATCCCGAACGTACCGAAAACCCGAAGCTGCCGCGGCTCGACTGGGACAAGATAAAAGGCTTTACCTTTGAGCCGCCGGATATGGACAAGTTCCCAAGTCTCGGACTAGCAATTGCTGCTGGGAAAGAGGGGGGCACCTGCCCGGCTGTTCTATGCGCCGCCGATGAAACGGCCGTCGACATGTTCCTGGCGGGGCGGATACAATTCTCGGATATACCGCGCCTGGTGAAACTTACCCTGCAAAAACACCAGACAATAAAGCATCCTTCAGTGCAGGATATAATTGCCGCGGACAAGTGGGGGCGCGAAATTGTTTTAAACCTTGTCAAAGGGGAAAAGTAAATGCTGCTAACGATTATTGCCGGCGTTATCGTCCTATCGGTGCTCGTCATTGCGCATGAATTGGGGCACTTTATCGCCGCCAAGGCCACCCACAACTACGTGGAAGAGTTCGGCGTAGGTTTTCCGCCGCGCTTATGGGGCAAGAAGTGGGGCGAGACGATATATTCCATCAACTGGATACCCTTCGGGGGCTTTAACAAGCTTTCGGGAGAAGTAGACCCTACCGCTCCGCGCGCTTTAGCCGCCCGGAGCCACGCCGTCCGCTTGCTGGTCTTGAGCGGCGGCATGATCATGAACCTGCTGCTGCCCCTGGTGCTGCTAACGGTTGCCTACATGGCGCCGCATGATATCGCGGTAGGTAAAATAATGGTGCAGGAAGTTGCCGAAGGAACACCCGCGGCCCTGGCCGGTATACGTGTCGGCGACAACATCGTCGCCGTTAACGGTAATGAAGTAAGAAATACCGGCGAATTGTCCTCCTATGTTTTAATGAAGATGGGCGCCAAAATCACCCTTTCCGTCATCCATTCCGACGGCACTGCGGAGGACATTAAAGTGCTGGCCCGCTGGAAACCGCCGGAGGGACAATCCAATACAGGGTCGGTATCCAGGATGGTTGAACCTATCTAGATTGTTTCTGAAAGCCTGCCTGTCTGGGAGGCTGTCCCGAGAAGCGCCGTGAGAATTTATGAGATGCTTGTGCTTACCTGGAACGGCATTCGAGGCATGTTCAACGGGACAGTACCGTTCGTCGCGGCGGGGCCGATAGGGATAGTCCAGGTAGCCGGAGAAGTAGCCGAATTAGGCATCAGCCCGCTTCTGCAGATGGCGGCGGTTATCAGCATTGCCATCGCTATCACGCAGCTAATACCGTTTCCCGCCCTGGACGGCGCCCGGATATTCTTCGTTGTGCTGGAATGGGCGCGGCGCGGCAAGCGTGTTTCACCCAGGGTTGAAACCATCATCCATTCCGTCGGCTTCTTTATTTTACTGGCCTTGATGGTATTGATTACCTACCAGGACCTGGCGCGGTGGATTACGGGGGGAAGCCTGTTGGATTAAGGGCGTAAGTATCAATTAACAGGTAGCAAGTAACAAGGAAGTGTTAAGTAACAAATATGAATATGGTAGAGAGGTTTTAATACTTAATAGTTTGTTACTTCCTTGATACCTGGCGTTTGAAAGTTGATACTTTTTAAAAAAATGAATAGAAGAATCAGTAAAACCATACATCTCGGCAGCGTGCCAATCGGCGGGGGAGCGCCTATCGCCGTGCAGTCCATGACCAAGACCGATACCCGCGACGCGAAAGCGACCATCCGGCAAATCAAAGAGCTCCAGGAATACGGCTGCGAGATAATCCGCGCCGCCGTGCCGGACATGGAAGCGGCCGCCGCTATAGTTGACATAAAGAAAGGTATTAAAATCCCGCTGGTGGCCGATATTCACTTCGATTACCGTCTTGCCTTAGCGGCGCTGAAGGGCGGCGTGGACGGCCTGCGGTTGAATCCGGGCAATATCGGCGAGCCGGAGAAAATTAAAAAGGTAGTTTTAGCGGCCAAAGAGCGCGGCGTGCCCATACGTATCGGCCTGAACGCGGGCAGCTTGCCCGCCGTAGCTTCAGCGCAGGCGGGGTTGCCCAAGACAAACAATAAAAAGTTGTCCGTCGCTGAAAGAATGGTCGCGGCCGCGTTAGAGCAGGTAAAACTGCTCGAGAGCCTCGACTTCGATTTGATTAAAGTTTCTTTAAAAGCCTCCGATGTTCCCACCACCCTCGAAGCGTACCGGAATATCGCGGATAAAATACCTTACCCTCTGCACATCGGCATTACCGAGGCGGGTACGCCCCGCGCGGGCATTATCCGCAGCGCGGTAGGCATCGGCGCTTTACTGTGGGAGGGAATAGGGGACACCCTGCGCGTTTCCCTGACCGCCCCGCCGCGTGAAGAAGTTATATATTACGTAATAGAAGTTAACCCCAGGGTAAGCCGCAGCTCGGCGCTCGCCTCCAAAGCCACCGGCTATCCGATAGCGCGCGTGGCCGCCAAGATCGCCGCCGGCAAAACGCTCGACGAGATCCCCAACGCCGTCACCGGCAAGACCATGGCATCGTTCGAGCCGGCCCTGGACTACGTGGTCGTCAAGATACCGCGCTGGCCGTTCGACAAGTTCGCCACCGGCGACCGCGTTATCGGCACGCAGATGAAAGCCACCGGCGAGGTCATGGCCATCGACCGCACATTTGAAGCAGCGTTGCAAAAAGCCGTCCGCTCGCTGGAATTCGGCAAAAAGACACTCAACTGGGAAGACCCCGGCTGGACGCGCGGCACGGATATTAGAACTTACCCGCTCATGCCCGCCAACGACGTGCGTCTCTGGGCAATCATGGCGGCATTACGGCGTGGCATTACGCCGGAGGCAATTGCAGATTACACGAAAATCGATAGATGGTTCCTGGACAAACTGCAAAACATCGTTAACATGGAAAAGACGCTGCTTTCCGAAACGCTGACGCCAGACCTGCTCTGGCGGGCCAAGCGCCTCGGGTTCAGCGACGCGCAAATCAGCACGCTGGCCGATAGATTGCCCGAACAGGTGCGGCAACTGCGCTATGCCTGGCGCGTCCGTCCCGTTTACAAGATGGTGGACACCTGCGCCGCGGAGTTCGACGCGGCTACGCCCTACTTTTACAGCGCCTACGAACAGGAGAACGAAGCGATACCGGAGAATACGAATAAAGCCGTCGTCATAGGGAGCGGGCCGATACGCATCGGGCAGGGAATAGAGTTCGATTACTGCTCGGTGCATGCCGCCCGGGCGCTGCAGCACGCCGGCTACAAGAGCATTATGATAAATTCCAACCCGGAGACGGTTTCCACCGACTTCGATACATCGGACCGTCTCTACTTCGAGGCGCTGGACGAGGAAAGCGTGCGGGATATTTTAGAGAACGAGAGCAGCGCGGGCGGGGGTTCCGGTTTCGTGACGCCGCCGCCCTCTATCGTGCAGTTCGGCGGGCAGACAGCCGTCAACCTGTCGCAGCCCCTCTCGCGCGCCGGTATGCCCCTCATCGGCTCCAGCGCAGACGCCATCGACCTGGCCAGCGACCGGAAACGCTTCGAGCATTTCCTCGAAGGTCTTGCGATAGCGCAGCCTCCGGGCGCAGGCGTAACCTCGCTCGATGAAGGTTTGAAAATCGCGGAGATTATCGGCTACCCGGTGCTGGTGCGCCCCAGCTACGTTTTGGGCGGGCGGGCGATGGAAATCGTTTATAACGCGACGGAACTGGTGCGCTTTATGAAACTGGCGATGGAACTCGACACCGGACACCCGGTGCTCATCGACAAATACCTCCAGGGTAAAGAGTGCGAGGTGGACGCCATAGGGGACGGAGAAAGCGTACTGATTCCCGGCATCATGGAGCACATCGAACGCGCAGGTGTGCACAGCGGCGATTCCATGGCGGTCTATCCCGGAATCAACTTCACTCGGAGAGAAGTCAACACACTCATCGATTATGCAGTGCGCATCGGGCTGGGACTGAAGATAAAGGGACTGATGAACATCCAGTTCGTCATTATGCCGGGTAAAGACGGCAAAGAGTCATCCGTTTATGTAATTGAAGTCAATCCCCGCGCGAGCCGGACGGTACCCTTCCTTTCCAAGGTCACGGGCGTGCCGATGGTTAAAGTGGCCACCAACGTCATGCTGGGCAAGAGCTTGAAAGAGCAGGGATATAACGGAGGCTTATGGCCGGCGAAAAAGCTCATCGCGGTTAAAGCGCCTGTTTTCTCCATGTCCAAGCTGACCGGAGTGGATACGCACCTCGGCCCGGAGATGAAGTCCACCGGAGAAGTGATGGGCATAGATTATACTTTCGAGGCGGCGCTGGGTAAAGCGATACTGGCCGCCGGGCTGGCTCTGCCGCCGGATTGCGGCGTGCTTTTCAGCATCGCCGACAGGGATAAATCCGAGGCGCTGCCGATTATCAGGAAGCTTTCCGCCGCAGGGATAAAGCTTTACGCCACCGAGGGCACGGCCGCCATGATTGAGGCCGCCGGAATGCCCGTAAAGATGACGAGCAAGAAGCTTAATGAAGGGCACCCGAACATCATCGACCTGATAAGCGACGGCACTATCAGCGGGGTGGTGAATACGCTTACGGGAGGACACATACCCGTAAACGACGGATTCCAGATACGCCGGGCGGCGGCGGAAAAGCGGATACCGTGCTTTACATCGCTGGATACCATCCGCGCGGCAACGGAGACGATCGCCCACGGCGTGCAGAGTTTTACCGTCCAGCCGCTGCCGGATTACCGGAACAAGAAAGCGGGATAATTACTCCTGATTCGTTATTCGTTGTTTAGAAATTTTTATTATTATGATTCTGAGCGAAGCTAATATTCGTTGCTTTATTATGTCTACTTAGCTTCATTTCAGTCATATTCGTTATTCGGGTTTTTTAAAATCCAGCTTTGATTCGTTCAGTATTCGTTATTAGTTATATGTTAACCTGGCTTCATTTTCCCGGGGGAAGGATTTTATTTTATAAGGTTGGAGCGCTCCAAACCGTGAGCATTATCCCCACCCCAGGTTGCGAATGAGCTTCTAAATTATATTTGAGATTTTTGAAAATGTAAATGGGATTTTGTCTAATCCTCCTCTATCCTCCCTTGACAAGGGGTGACAATCAATAGAACCATTATTGATATCGAGCCAAGATTGAGATTGCCACGCCTTGACGGCTGCGCCGTCAATGGCCCGCAATGACATAGGCGGGATGGCGTTGTAAACGGTTTGATTTCACAAAAAGAGAAGGCCGAAAACCGGAATAGAATCCCCCTTGTATTACCCCTTTGCGAAAGGGAGATAAAGACCAAGGCGGAAAGAATGTTTACCCGGTCAGGGCTTTGATGCCGTTGAGATGATACGCCAGCAGCGTCTTGATGTTGGCTTCCGTCCAGGCGGGGTCGTGGTAGTCCGTGAGTATCTTTAAAAGACCGTCGATGAAATTTTCGGCGATGATATCGAGAATATAACCCCGGTTCGCAACTTCCTTGACTGCGCCGCCGGTTTGACGCACAGCCTCTTCGAGGTGCATCCTTGGCAAAGCCCGCATTTCTTCCTTCGATTTTTCATACCGGGTGCCGGAGCTTTTTTCGGTCAAGATGAACAGAATTTTACGCTGGCGGACATCGAACTGATTTATCTTGCCGGCGATATCATCGATAAAGGCCAGGGTATTACCGCCGGACGAGAGCTTTTGGACGGACTGCACCAGGGACTGCCGGAAGATATTTTTTACCGTTTCATAAACAGGCTTGACGATACTTTCAAACAGCTCCTCTTTATTCCTGTAATAATTATAGGTATTGCTCACACTGATGCCGGCGGCTTTGCTGATATCACGCATGGAGGCTTTTTCATAACCGCCGAGGGAGAACTCGTTCACAGCGGCTTCGATTATCCGGTTCCTGACTTGTTCTTTAAGCTTTTGCATTAACTAACACCTGTTCTTTATAATATCATTCCGGCTCGACCCAATCAATTATTCAAATGATTGGTAGTATTTGCATTCGATGTTTCTTACCTATCCCCTTGTTCCGCATTAGTACAAAAATTATTTAAACGGGCAAGTTTAAGGAAGCTCTGAGTAAGTAGCTCCATATTTGAAGATGTGACTATTTTAATGCCATGATAGAGATTGCCTGCCTGCGCTAACCCACCTACACTGAAGTTTCGGTGGGCAAGAGCTACGGCGGGTAAACCACGCCTCCCGATTCGCTATGGCTCATCGGGATGGCTCGCAATGACTTGTTCAGAGGTTTCCAAGTTTAAAGGAAGCTCATAATCAATACACTTAAGCAACCACATGTAAACTGAACCAAATGATTATGTTATAATTTGTAAAGCATGTACCAGATAAAAGCCCCCATTCTCTCAATCATAGAGGCCATGCCGGAAACATATCTTGCCTGGCTGGAAGCGCCGGAAATAGCGGCTGAAGCCAGGCCGGGGCAGTTCATCATGGTTCCCTGCGGCGGAGACACATTCCTGCCCCGCCCCTTGAGCATCCACCGGGTGGACGGAGACCAGTTGGCGCTTTTATTCCACGTGGTCGGCAAAGGCACGCGGTGGCTTTCGCAGTGTAAAAAAGGGCAAACGCTGGATATCTTCGGGCCGCTGGGGAACGGCTTTACGGTTAAACCGGATTCTCAAAACGTCATGCTGGTGGGCGGAGGTATCGGTATAGCGCCGCTGTGCTTCCTGGCCGATTTTGCTTTAGCGCAGGGGAAAGTAGTGACGATAATCCAGGGGGCGCAAACCGCCGGGAGCCTTTTCCCCATAACCGGCCAACAGAAGTTATACGATAAAGGGATGTATCCTGCCAGCCTGCATGTCTTAAATGCCACCGATGACGGGTCGGAGGGATTCAAGGGGCTGGCGACGCAGCTTATGCCGCACTATCTTAAAAACATAGACCAGGTTTTTGCCTGCGGTCCGGCGCCGATGTATAAAGCGATGGCGCAGATGCAGGAACTGAAGAGTAAAGACGTCCAGCTTTCACTGGAGAAAATGATGGGCTGCGGGACGGGCGTGTGCTACGGCTGCACGATAAAGACGAAAAAGGGTTTAAAACAGGTGTGCAAGGATGGGCCGGTTTTTAATATTAGCGAGGTGGAGTGGGGGGAGAAGTAGCAAGTTACAAGTATCAAGTAACAAGGAAGTTAAAAGGGATAAGGGATAAGGGATAAGATCAAAAATTAAAACTCAAATCTCAAAACCACAGATAAAAAGTAGAAACTGGGTGGGGAGGGAAAAAACCAAATAAAAATAATTATTGAAGCCGAATATTAAAATACTCATTCAGTAATTATTATCACCGAAAATAATAATACAATCAAAATTATACAATTTAGTATGATAATATGAACTAGAAACGGGAAAAACAATAACCCACCCAGCCAAAACCGCATTTGCAGTTTCTTAGCAATACTTATCCAAACTATTAATGCAATCACAATATTAGCCAGCGGCAAAAAGAATAGGAAGCCCCACCAATCTGGTTTTCCAGCTATTTTACACATAAGGAAATTACTTGCTATTGGAACCCAAGCTGATGAAGAATCAAAAGCATTTATCTGTTTTGAATAGGCATACAAGCATGCACCTTTTACAAAGTGGATTAGCCCGAAAGCAATTGTAAATAATATGACGAACCATATATATGTGGGAGCTGTATTTAATGGAACATAAGTTGGACCTATGTTAAATTGAACAATAGAAAGAAAAATACTTCACCTCAACGAGAGATACTTTTGTACTATTTTTTTCGATTTTTATCAAATACTATATTAAGAAGTAGTTAATGTCAACAGTTTAAATTTGCCCTTAACTGTTTGACACAACCACGAACCAAAAGTATACTTCTTAGCGAAAACATATTGTTAACAATTCAAAAAAGGAGAAAACCCGGCTTATGAAAAACATCCTTATTATCTATCACTCCCAGAGCGGCAACACAGAAAATATGGCCAAGGCCGTAGCGGAGGGCGCTAAAGAGGCAGGGGCAAATGTAACACTGAAAAAAGCCGCCGAAGCCGATACCCAGGACCTGATGAATTGCGACCTGTTAGCCATCGGGACACCGAACTATTTCAGCTACATGGCGGGGATGGTCAAGGATTTCTTCGACCGGGTATGGGCGGAGGTGCGGGGGAAGCTGGATAAAAAGCAGTATTTCGTCTTCGGGAGTTACGGGGGCGGGGGACAGCCGGGCATCGAGAGCGTGGAGAAAATCTGCACCGGGCTCGGTATGAAGAAGGCGCCCGTTTTCAAAATTATCTTCGATTGCTTTATCGACTTTGTTCCCTATCAAGAAATAATCCGGCTTTGTATCTACCGTGTATTCCGGGACTGATATAGTAACCACCTTGATAGTCATTTGGACACAATATAGGGTAACCCGTTGAATAAGTCAATCAATAAGATTTATTTTACCCTCCGCCCGCAAGCTATGCTTGCGCCCAATGCCCAAATCAATTATAATTTCTCTTGGCACAGGGGTGTAGCTCAGCTGGTAGAGCAGCGGTCTCCAAAACCGCCGGTCGTGGGTTCGAGCCCTGCCACCCCTGCCATTATCCCCAAAATACAAATTACTCACACTCGCGCTTTCTTCCCTTGGTAGCGTTTCAGTTTGAAATTAACAAGGTGGTTTAACTTATTGTCAATGCTTGAGCGATGATTTGCGCCTTAAGTAAATGCTTTTCATATAGTCCAAGAAGCTAACGGGAAGAAAGAGGATAAGCAAAAGCCTGAGAAACGACATTGCAAAGGTATTAGGGCGTTTGGGTGATTCTTAAACGTGGAAAGGCTAGGGCGAACAAACTCACGCCAGAACGACACAAAGAAATAGCTAAAAAGAACCTGAAGTTAGGTGGAACAACAAAATCGACTTCTTAGTTTTGAGCTGGTAAATTGTCCTTTGCCATTTCCAATAATTTTTCAGTTATTGTTCTTTGCGACATAGCTTTCATAATAATATACGTCTGAAATAACGGTTTTTTAAATCTGAATTCGTATCTGTGAGCCATCCCCCGCCTTTCTAATACCTTACCTCGCTCTGTGGCTAATATATGCAAATGCTGTGAATACGTACCAACTCCGTAATCCCTTTTATTGGTTACTACTTTGAACATCTGTTCAACATCAATAGGCCGGAACCAACCTGATTCATTTCGTGGTGCTAATGAACAAGCCAATAAAACCTTTTGCCATAACGCATCTGGTCTTGGACTGCTAGTTGCTTTGTTCCAATCGTACAATAGAGACTGCCCCATACCCTCAACAACATTTTCTAGTGCCTCAATGATTTCATATTTACCAACTTCGGTTTTGTTATGCGCGATTAAACCATAGGCAAGATTGAGCCCGATATGATGTGCAGCAGTAGGTAAACCTTGAACAAAATAATATAAGAATTTTAAAGCTTCTTCATCGATGGAGTAACCGAGGTCACTCAGTCCGCCTTGAAGTATCTAATTTACTTCTTTCGTAGAGATTCTTGGCATCTGTTTTTGAACTTAATTTCTGTCTCTAGATTCATGCTGCGCCATTAGTTCATTTATATTATCTGCAACTCCAACCAAGACAATTGTTAACGGAACGTGTTGGTCAGATGCTGCTTTTATTGTATTTGCCATCAATTGCATAACATCTGCCTTATCCTTTAATTGGTCGAATTCATCTATAATTACTATTAGGTGTGATTTTGTTAATTGTGAAGTTCTGAGGACTTGGTCTGGAGTCATTTTCTCGCCTACCCATTCAGCTAAAGTTTGAGGTAAATCCAAACTTTTAGGTCGGGTTGCTTCGGTAACTTGACCTGATTCCGTAACAGTTAGACTTTTAAATATTTTCTGCCATAGAGAATCAAAAGTATCTTGTGCGTCACAATTAACGTGCGAGAACATTAAATTTACGATTCTTGCGTTATTAAGAGTTTCTTGTAGCACGCTAGCTAACGAAGTTTTTCCTACGCCCCTTTCACCATATATTACCGGGTGACAGCCAGATTGATTAATCGCTTGAAGCGCAAATGATATTTGCGCAATTCTTCCTCGAAATAAAGATAATTTATTAATCGGTGAACCTGGAGTAAATACTGACGTTGCCTTAGCCATTTTAATGATAGGCTCGATAATTGGTTGTTCGGTGGGATTAGTCATACTCCCATACCTCACCTTTTTTATTTTAGATGTCAAAGTAATTATTAATTATCTCCAAGTAATATTGCAAGAGGTATTATTCCCTTTACTTTACCTTGGTCTATTCCAATAAGGGTTCTTGCATTTAGGACATACTCTAGGTTGGATTGACGAACCATATATGGTCTATGATGAAGTTATGAAATTGGTAGGGCAGGTAAATTACGATTTATCTTTTGTTTTACTTTAGGGTCATCATCTTTCTTGTATATCCTAATCCCCTTAGATTTTAAAATTTGCTTTATTTTTATTTCTTCTGGTAAATCATCAATAAGTACGCCAGTACTAACACAGAGCAATTCTATGCCTCTTGGGTTTCCTTCGGCATCATAATCAATTCTTCTTTCATTATCTAAATCTTTACCGTGTGAATATCTACGTTCAGTGAGTTTTATATAAATTGCATCCGCTTCTTTGTCATATCTTACATTCATAGTCGCCTCCCTCATCAATCACCTACAGTTATAATTTTTTTATTATTTTCTTTTGATACTACAACCTTTATTCTTCTTCCTTCGACATCAGCGATATATATAGGATTTCCATGTCTATCTGTATAAGTAGTATGGTGGTCGTTCCAACATGCCGCTACTTCTTTTCTAGATATAGCTCGTTCCTTCATTCTTTCATGAGCATGCTTTGTATATTTGAAGTTTTTACACCAAGGCATCACATTTTGGTCTTATAAAAGTTTCTCCTACTTTAATTATTCGAGATGCCATTTGTCAAGTTCCTCATCTTATTTTTGGTATAACACTCGTTATTTTAAAGGTTGCGAACCCTAATCCTTGTGCGGTACTTTGCCCATATTTTATTAAGTATTCATTCATTGTTAATTATAACCAAAGAACGTTAAAGATGTGTTAAATATCATTTATATTTTATTAAACTTTTATCACAATACCAGATTGTTAACACCAACAATGATATACTACACACTTCCCTTTCTCCTCTTGACTCAATCTCTGAAAAGCTAGATAATGTAAAATGTTGTCTTATGCCGAGGTGGTGGAATTGGTAGACACGCCATCTTGAGGGGGTGGTGGGCGTAAGCCTGTCGGGGTTCGAGTCCCCGCCTCGGCACCATTACACCAGTGCATTTAACTCTTTATAGTGTTTTACGGAGAAACGCCTTTTTTACCAGTATCAATCTGAAATAAGAGGAGTAAACATTCCCCGTTACCCTACCTGGATTCCCGCCTTCGCGGGAATGACAATAATTGATGTATCTACTTGCCTCCCGCAGCCCATTTCTGATATAGTTTTTGACATAACTATTCGTTCTACGAACAGGATTGAAATGGCAGAACAGGCACGCTTAATAGATATCTATATCATGGGGCGGCACTGCCAGGTGCCGGAAGGCCTCACTATTCTCACGGCGTTAGAGTACAGCGGCTACAGGCTCGTAAGGGGCTGCGGATGCCGGGCGGGATTCTGCGGCGCCTGCGCGACCATCTACAACTTCCGCAATGACCCTCAGCTCAGGTACGACCTGGCCTGCCAGAAAAAGGTGGAGCCGGATATGTGCCTCGTGCAGATACCCTATTTCCCGGCTGTAAAAGCCACTTACGATTTAGAGAAAATGAAGGCCGATGCCGGGATTATCAAAACCCTTTACCCGGACATCGTGAAATGCTTCGGGTGCAACACCTGCACCAAGACCTGCCCGCAGGAACTCCAGGTAATGTGGTTCATGACCGACGCTTTGAGGGGCGATATCAAGGCCGCCGCGGAAAAGTCATTCGATTGCGTCATGTGCGGCCTGTGCGCCGCCCGCTGTCCGCAGGGGCTGGTCCCTTACAACGTCGCCATATTGTGCCGCAGGCTGTATGGGCGTTACCTGGCGCCTGATTCCAAACACCTGGACCTGAGGATAGAGGAAATAGAATCCGGCAAGTTCGATGCCGAGATTGAAGAACTAAAAAAGGCTGATAAAAACACACTGCGCCGGAAATACTCCGGGCGCGACATCGAGCCGGCGCACGAACAGCAGTGGGAGTAAATATTAAAATGGCCGTTAAAATGGGATTTAGCTCAAAATCCCCCTTAATCCCCTTCCGATTCGGCCCGTGCGATGGTTACCCGCACGGGAACTCATACGGAATCCCGTATGAACGGCTCCGTGTGAACGGACTGAATCGGGACTTTGTCAAAGGGGGAAAGAGCGGATAAAACCCAATATACAACGGTTTGTATGATCATTCTCTCCCTTTTGTAAAGGGAGAGTGAGAGGGATTTAAATAAATAAATGTATCCTGCGTATTTAGAAGAAAACATCCACCTCGTCGAAGATAAGCGGGTCAGGCGGATGATCGAAAATGTGCCGCGCCTTGGCGAGGACGATAAAGAACAGCTGCTGCGCAAGTATCACCCGGACTATATCGCCGCCAGCATGCGCAAGCTGAAGGTCGGCGTTAATAAAGGCGACGCCACGCCCGTCGAGCTGGCGGACCTGCTGGAAGGCAACAGCCGCATCGACCCGGATAAAATCGACCCGTCCAAGCCTGACCATAACGTAGACGTGCTGGTCATCGGCTGCGGCGGGGCGGGCGCTTCGTCGGCGCTGCTCGCCCAGGAAAACGGGGCCAGGGTGCTCGTCGCTACCAAGCTGCGCCTGGGCGATGCCAATACCGTCGGGGCGCAGGCAGGCACGCAGGCTGCCGATAGACCTAACGATTCCCCGGCCAAGCATTATTTGGATACGATGGGCGGCGGCCACTTTGAAAATATTCCGGAGCTCGTCGAAACTCTGGTCAAGGACGCTCCTTCCGCGGTCAAATGGCTGGAAAAACTGGGTGTGAACTGGGATAAAGCGCCCGACGGTTCCATGCATGAGCTTTCCGGCGGCGGGACATCGGTGCGGCGACTGCATTCGGCGCGGGACTATACCGGCCTGGAAGAAATGCGCGTCCTGCGCGATGAACTGCGGAACCGTAAAATCGAGTATATTGAATTTGCCCCGGCGGTCGAGCTGATACTGGATGATAAAGGTCAGATTGCCGGCGCGATATTACTTAATTTGGAAACAGGCGAATACGTCGTCGTACGGGCGAGAGCCGTTATCATGACCACCGGCGGCCTCGGACGGCTGCACATCCAGAATTTTCCCACGACCAACCACTACGGCGCCACCGCCGACGGCCTGGTACTGGCCTACCGCGCGGGCGCCCAGCTGATATTTATCGATACCATGCAGTATCATCCCACCGGCGCCGTTTACCCGCTGCCGATTCTCGGCCAGCTGGTGACGGAGAAAGTCAGGACGCTGGGGGCGCAGCTCGTCAACGCTAAAGGCGAGCAGTTTATCATGCCGCTGGAACCGAGAGACATCGTCACCTCGGCCATCATCCGCGAATGCCAGGAACGCCAGCAGGGACTACGGACGCCCCACGGCGAGGCTTGCGTCTGGCTGGACGCGCCGATGATAGATGTCATCCGCGGCGCCGGTACTATAGCGCGGGAACTGCCTGCCATGGTGCGCCAGTACCGCCGCTTTAACATCGATATTACGCGCGAGCCTATCCTGGTCTATCCCACCCTGCATTACCAGAACGGCGGCATAAAAATAGATACGGAAGGGGCGACCAATGTGCCCGGCCTATTCGCGGCAGGCGAATGCACCGGCGGCGTGCACGGACGGAACCGTCTCATCGGCAACTCGACGCTGGAATTGTTCGTTTTCGGACGGCGGGCAGGCCGCGCCGCAGCCCGTTACGCTAAAGAGGTGAAAAGGGGTAATCCCACGCTGGAACATGTGCGGCGCTGGCAGAAAGAGCTTGAGCGCAGCGGCCTGGCGGATTACCGCCCGCTTTCGCCCAAAATCCTCCCCAACTATACCCGTACCACGCGCGACCACAAGCTGGAAATTTAAAGAAAATACAAAACAGGCCATACTGCCGAAGGCCAGAATCCACTTCCCCTTATCCCCGCTCCCGCACGGTGGCCGAATCGTCGCTAATAAAGACCTTAAGCTTGTCCATCATATGCAAATTGTACACGCTTGGCACGCTCAAGTCTATCGGTGGAGGTCTGATTCCGTTGTAGGCAGCCGGCTCGCCGGCGTGTCGGTGTTTGTCCTACATCACTCCTGCGGGAGGAGCAGAGGGATGGCGAAGCGAGGAGCTGTGACATGTCTATCTTCTATTTCTTCGGATGCGGTCACGGTTTCGGTAGCCGCCACCGTGCTTCCGGCGTTAAACCCGAACCAGCCGAAGAACAGGATGAACGTGCCGATGACTACGTAAGAAACGTTGTGCGGCTTTATCGTGTTCGGTGTGCCGTCTTTATTAAACTTCCCGATGCGCGGTCCTACCATCGCCGCTGCTATCAAGGCCGCCAGACCGCCGACCATATGCACTACACCGGAACCAGCGAAGTCGATGACACCGGTGGTTCCACCGATTGTGATATTGCTCAACCAGCCGCCGCCCCATACCCAGTGACCGAATATAGGATAGATGATAGCGCCGATGATGAAGCTGTACGCCAGGTACGCGGTAATCTTCATCCTCTCCGCCACGGCTCCGGCCACGATGGTACAGGCGGTTGCCGCAAAGACCATCTGGAAGAACCAGAACATTATTGTAGATACGTCATAGCTTTCACCGCTCAAGAAAAAGCCCGAATAGCCCAGGAACGTATTACCCAGTTCGAGACCCGGAAAAGCCGCCGAGCCCCCGAACATCAGGGCAAAACCGAAAGCCCAGAAACCGAGCGACGCGATACAGAAATCCATGAAGCTCTTGGTCCAGTAGTTTACGTTGCTCTTTTTCCTGATTAATCCCGAACCCAGGAAAGCAAAACCCAGCTGCATGAAGAATACCAGAAATCCGGCTATCAGGGTCCAGGCCATATTGACGGCCATATTAGGATCAGCGCCCAGGGTATCGGCGCCGTTCGGGTCGGCGGCCCGCACTGCCTGCGGGATGAGCCATAGACTGGCCAATACCAGTGTGACCATTATCGCGATCACCATGCTTCGCCTTATCAGGGCGTCCCGGCGTGATGACCCGTTATTAATCCAATCAGCAATATGCGTAGTAATAAACGCAAAGGCACTCATTACAAAACTCCTTCAAAAACTCAATCTCTTTTGGGTGAACTACTCCTCGATGATGGCTTCGTTTTTAGCAGCATGCCGTTTCTTTAAAATACCCGGCAGGATTACCCATATGCAGAACAAAACCGCGAAAGCAATTCCCGCAACATACATTTCCATTTCTCTCTCCTCCTGTTGTTTTTACCAGTTGATATATCCATATTAACAGGGATATATTTCGTTCATATTGCGTTGATGTTAAGTTTAGATTACGGCTGTATTAAGAACATGTTTCGTGAGAATCGCCGCAGGATTGCCGGACAAAGAAAAGTACTGAATTCCAGTTAGCTCGAAAGGTATCAGCCGTGTGGGCGTGGATATTACCCGTTGTTAAAGCGAAAAGCGTAGCCCACACCCCGGATGGTTTTAATATAGGTTTCATCCAGGTCCCCGATTTTAGCCCGGACCCTGCGGATGTGCACGTCAACGGTACGGCTGCCGCTTTCAAGGTTGCCGCTCCAGAGATTGGCCAGGAGCCGTTCGCGTGTGAAAACGCGGTTGGGATGAGTAATGAGATACTTAAATAACTCATATTCCCTGTGGCTTAAAACAACCGGCCGCCCGCCGACTTTCACTTCATATTCCGATGGTGAAATGGACAGGTTTCCGATGCTTATTGTATCTTTTGAGAATTCCCGGTGATTTTGGTATATCACACGGCGGAGACGGAAGTTAAGCTCCGCGATATTATAGGGGAGACTGATAATATCGGCGAAATTATAATCCATCGGAATTTGCCCAATCGTAGTTTCAGATACCATGGCAACCAGTTTTATCTCCGGCGGTGGATTATTTTTACGTAAAAAAAGCTCGCATACTGATTGAGCGTTATGTTCGCCTACGGATAAATCCAGCAGAATCACTTCGGGCAGTTTAGCAGAGATATCCTTGCCCAAATCCTGAAAGCTGCCTGGCAAAGGTTCGAAGCCCAGTATTTCCAGGTCGGACTTCAATCGGTTGTTAATATCCGGGCTCCCCCCGAAAATCATCACGGAAATCTGTTTGCCCAATGTAAAAACCCCTTACCCGTATCTCCATTATTTTCAGTATCTATTGATCATTTTAATGATTGAATGTTTCAAATTAATTACGGTCAGGTTAAATTTGTATTTCATCTGCCGCGTTTTGCCGGGGTTCCGCGACAAAATCCCTACACATTTAAATAGTCTTTAAAATACTGGAAAAGCCGGTTTGTAATTTTAGGGATGAGTTCCCGGAATTGATGGTTTTCTTGTATAAAGCCTGTCCTGTTTACCCGCCTTGCCTGCCATAGGCAGGTAGATTTAGCGCAGGCGTGGCTGTTTTCGAGCAGGTAAGAATGAGGTTGTGAGAGCTTACAAATATATTGTGTCGCCCTGGTTATAAAGCGATAAAAACAGGAGTAAATAGTCCCTTAGATGCCGTGTTATCAAGAAATTGTACCTGACATGTTCCCTGCCGTTTTCCCCGAGCTGCCTGGCGTATGCGGGATTGGTAAGCAGCTGCCTGATATCATAGGCTGTTCCCTCTATACCGTAAGATAGGAGGCCCGTGAGCTTGTTTTTTACTTGCAGAGGGATACCCCCGACCGCGGAAGCCACTACCGGCTTTCCTTTCCACAGCGCTTCGGTCACGGTCAGGCCAAAACCTTCCCTGTGTGATTTTTGCACAATTATCGTAGACGCTCTTTGTAACGCGTTGATTTCTATGTCGCTTCCTGACGGAATGAGAAGTATATGAATATCAGGATTATTATTGGCTCTTTCTCTGACTTCTGCCAGTACCTGGTCGGACTCCGGATCATCGCTGGCGGTGCCCCCCGCAAATACCAGGCGGCAATTTATACTTTTACGCACAAGTTCAAAGGCGCGGATTACGCCAACAGGGTCTTTAAGGTAATCATAACGTGATACCTGGGTGATGATAGGCTTATCTTTAGGAATTTCATACTTTTCCAGGACCGAATCAATCGTTTCCTGTGGTAAATCCTTGTTTTTGTCACTTAGCGGGTCGATAGATGGTGAAATTAGATACTGGTGTATCGGCAGTTCGGGGGAAAAAGCAGGCGCTGAAAATACCGCGGCATCATATTGAACAACCAGGGGCAGGAGAAAATCCCAGACTTCTTTGTTTGGATGTGATACGTCGATATGACAGCGCCATATCCATTTGTTTCCCATCTCCTGTTTTCTAGCGATCAATCCTGCCGGTTGAGGGTCATGAACGAAGATAATATCTCCATACAGTTCCATTTGTTCGATATTTTTACGTGTTGTCTCCCGGAAAAGGTCAAAGTCCTTGCCTGTAATATTTTCCTGCCTGCCGTGAAGGGCGTTATGGAATTTCTTGGTCACCTGGAAAAAGTCCATGTCGCCTTTGATGATGTTCCAGCGGGCGTCTACGCCAAGCTGCCCCAGCAAAGGCAGCATGCGGTTCAATATTTCAGCTACTCCCCCGCCGATAAAGGTAGAGTTGATGTTCTGGATAACTTTACCTGAAAGCCTGGCAGAAAGCAGCCTGAGTTCCTCGATGGTGCTTTTGCCGACTATGGATTCGTAGTCCGCTATATTTGCTTGATGCGTTTTTCTATCATTTGTATCAGTGTTAATCTTAGTCCCTCCAGAGTGTAAGTATAGGGATCCAGCCGGGCTATCTCGTCACTGAGATTGCCTTCATCAAGGCTGTCTTTTAACCAGATAGAAAAGTCGTTGAGTCCTTTCCCCAGGCGTAATCTGGATTCAAACATATGGAAATATAAAGAACTGACGCTTATCTTGCGCAGTGTCTCAACGAACTCTCTGAGGTCATTCACAACGTATAGGCTGGGTAGGATAATACTCACCGATTTCATAAAATAGAATTCCCTTCCCGTCATAGCCTCCCTGGAATCAGGCCCTTTGGTCAGATGTTCTTCTATGATACCCACGAACCGTTCCCTGAGAGCCACTATCGAAGTAAATTCGAAGGTATTGACACTGGCCATTCTTTCACCAAGGGCTTCTTCGCCCAGGGTATCACCTATCCATATGCCAAAATCATTTGCCGGCTCCGGTGTCAGGTAATTATGATCCTCAAGAAAGCGGTGTGTATGGTACTCTACTACGGCATCGGGCACCTTTTTTAAATTCTCACTTAGTTCGTGCAGGTTTTTGGCCTTTATTCCTGTAAGTTCCGTCAGGTTCGTCCGGATGTAGAAGAGGAAAGGCTCCTTGGCCTTTTTCAAAGGCAGCCCGTAATTGATTACTTTATGCTCAAGAAGCTGTCTGTTAGGGATAACATATGTAATTTCATTAATCCCCTTGAGTCGTAAATTGTTCCAGCTTATCTCGATGATATAACCTTCCTCTCCTGTTTCCAGTTTGATGTAGTCGCCGACTTTAATATTCAGAGATGAACCGATATTAATTCCGGCAAACAGGTCAGGAATAATATTTCTCAAGGTGATTGCCAGCGCCAGGATTATCACTACTATTAAAAGTAAAACAGGAGTTGTGGGAATACCCCATATGTCTAGCAGTACCATGGCGGTAAAAATAATCATTACGATTCTGATTGCGTTGATAATGAAGATTACGGTCGGCCGGGAGAATTTCGCCCTGGGTAAATATAAATTCAATATCCGTTCACTCAGGAAAATGATTATCCATCCCAGGGACAGGATGAATAAGGTGCTTACCACTTTAATGATGATGCTTTTGGTCTCCGCAGGCAAGACCGAAACCTGTGAGCCTATAGCGGCGCCTAGTAGTAAAAACCAGAGGAAAATAGAACGGCCTACCGGTATTCTGATTAGTTCAAGGCCTTCCCAGTCTGTCCTTTTTCCCCATTGAGCCAGGGTATTGCTGGAAATACGTTTCAGCCATAACCCGACCACGCAAGCGGCCAGGAAAGCCACCATCGGAATAGCTATCTTGTACCAGTTATCAGTTAGCCATTCAATCATTTAATTAAATCCCTCATGTAGTTGCATTTTCCCTTGAGCATTTTACACCCCGGAGCAGATTAAACACCCACCTTTTTTTGCTCGTTCAAAAATTGTTCGGCTCTATTAAGCATCTCTTTCTTTGTTTCTTCTTCACAGGCGGTAAAGAAGAACTTGTGGTATACAACCTTATCATGAGTTTCGATTGCGCCGACAACAAAGCAGTTAATCAATTCTACCCATTGGCCGTCTTTATTGAGAACGATTATCTTGTTTTCCATAATCTCTCCTTTCTTGATTCATTATTCCAGTAACCTCTCGAGAAACGTCTCTACCTCGGACGGTGATTCCAGGAAGTAATGAGCTTTACTTTGCCGGTTTTGCTCTCCGACAAATACAGACAAGCCTGCCTTATAACCCTCGATTGCCCTGAAACCATCTTCGTCTGTCAGGTCGTCGCCAAGA
The DNA here is from genome assembly GCA_041300405.1 of Dehalococcoidia bacterium. Lineage (GTDB taxonomy): Bacteria > Chloroflexota > Dehalococcoidia > Dehalococcoidales > RBG-16-60-22 > Fen-1077. Next base: position 955,452 of record JBGLNK010000001.1, read on the forward strand.
TACATCGGCAGCAGCCCGTTTTCTTTCCCACCCTTTCCATATTTTTCTATCAATAAGTCTATGGTGTTACCCTTGTCCCATGTCACAGCAGGCCTGAGTTCGTATACCTTCTTTCCGGTAGTAATTAGCATCTGCTCCTCGGCTTTTATATCGCTGATAACCTGCTTAATCGCTTTTTCAATTTCTTCGGGCTTGTCTTCCTCCGCAAGCCGGTAGTGGACGCTGATACTTAGCCTTTTATTCTCTACCAGCACTCCTTTGAATTTCTTTAGCGCATCGTTTAATCCTTGATAAACTTTTTCAAAAACATGCTTTGACCCCCCCGGCGGTATGGGGTGGCGGAATTCCGGCAGCTTTAGATTGGGCTTGTCGCCGAAGATAAAGTACTTGCTCTTGTCCTCGAGTTCGGGAGACTTCTCCTTGGCCCCTTCCCAGGTATACATCGTGCCCGGGCCCATGGTGAAGTGGAAAATGGGACGGTTGATGGTGATATGTTTAAGCGGGCAGTGCTTCATGCCTGCCGGGATATAGACCATAAAGCTCTTCGTCAGGTTGAACTGCTTGCCGCCCAGCCAGAACTCTATCTCGCCGCCGAGGTCGGAGGGGTCTTTGGGGTCGGTGCCCAGGTAGGCCAGGACTTCGTCGAAGGGATGGGTGTGCTCCGCCAATCCCGGCTTTTTACGCTGTTCTTCCGGCGTGCGGATAACGCCCGGCCAGAACCAGACAACCTCCGAATAGAAAGCGCCGGGTATGACCTCGTTATCCATCCAGATGATATGGTCCATGATGCGTTTTCCGGGTGGGTTGGCTGCCTCTTTAAGCCGTACCTCTTCCTTAAGCGTGGTGCAGATGTATTTGGGATTATACGTTAATTTAGCCATGATATTCGTCCTTTCTTATTTCGTTCCTATTTCATTGCGAGCCATGATATTATTCCATTTTATTTCTGTGTCGTGCGGCCGGGCGCGGCTTTATCGAAGTCGCCGCAGCCGAGGATGATGGCCATTTCCAGGTGGGGGCGGGTGACCTTTTTCCACGTTAACGGGCCGTGCTTGACGCCCCTGGGTATAAAGAGTGCTGTAGTCGTATCGAAGACAAGCGGCTGTCCGTCATAACAGTATTCTATTTCCCCGCCCAGGTCCTGCGGGTTCTTAGCATCGTTCCCTATGTGTATTACTATTTCATCGTAGTTATGGACATGCTCGGGGATATGGGGATTGGGATTGGGCATATCATATATCCAGCTGAACTCGATGTAGGTATTGCTGCCGGGTACGAGCGCGTTGCTCATGTATGTCTGGGAGGGAATCTGGCGGCCGGTGGTTTTTGAACCGAGGCCAACTTCCCTGATGGGTTTTCTGACCAGGTATTTTTCAGCATTCATTTCGGGCATTGATATGTTCGCTCCTTTCTGAATGTCCCTGGGGGGACACGATTCAATAGTCGTAATACGTGTTTTTGGCCTGATTTTACATCCAGCTTACAGCTAGTGTCAACACGAAGTGTTTCAAATAATGAAATGAATTTGGACTTCAGGCTGAAAGATCATAGCTAAGGGGAAAATATATTTTATAAACCCTTGTATTTTTCAGTTTATTAGTTTTAAACCGGCCGCGGATTTGGGTTATGGTTTGGCGGCCTTAAGCGAGAACATAAGCGGGATAGGGTCGCCTTCGATATGCCATCTGCCGTCGTCTTGTTTTTTCATGAAAGGCAGAGCTTGATATTCAATGAAGGGATATTCGTGAAGGAATTCAACGTGCAAACCGGCGTTGGCAAGTGAAGTAATGACGTTGCTCATCGGGTACTGCCACTCGTAAGAGATGTTGTTTAACCGGGCATTGGGGTCGGCATAGTCCAAACCTTCCTCGAATTTTAACGGTTCGTCCTGCTGAAAATAAGAATAAGCGACTTTGAGCCCCGTGCTCTTACGGGAGTCATCGAAAATGTATTGTACCGGGTGAAATTCGACGATATAGAAAAATCCGCCGCGCTTTAGAAAGTGGGCAATAATCTCCGCCCATTTCTTCAAATCAGGAAGCCATGCGAGTACACCATAGGATGTAAAAATAATATCGAATTTCTTCCTTGAAACATCGGGCAGGGCGTAAATATCCGACTGGATGAAGTTAGCATTAATACCCGTTTCTTTACTTAACTTGCGGGCGAGATTGATTGACTCGCCGGAAAAATCCACACCTGTCGCTTTAGCGCCCCGCCGCGCCCACGATAGCGTATCCATACCGAAGTGGCATTGGAGATGGAGTAATGATTTACCTGTAACATCTCCCATTTCTTCCAGCTCGATGGGTTTTAAAGTACATCTACCCTTTTTAAAACCTTCAATATCATAGAACTCCGATTGCGCGTGGATAGGAGTTCTCTCGTTCCAGAGGGCTTTATTGTTTTCAAGGTATTTGTCCAAGGAATTTACTTTTTCCTAATCCCTTTCTATAATAACGAGGTATAAATCATACACTGATTTCTTTCCTTGCTAAAGTACTCAACTGTAAAACCTGCCGCTTTCAGCTCTTTTCTATAGCCTTCTTCGTTATTAGCTCGGGCAGGTAATCTAGGTAATTCTACTTTTCGTTGTTTACCGCGTACATATGCCGTATAACTGGTCGGAGCTTTTTGATCGTCACTGAAAGCTTTATTGAACTGTTGTAAACTCGTTATATTTTCTTTAAATTCATCTAGCTGGGAGTTTTCCTGAAAATACACTTTCACCCCATTTTTCAGGATGCGCTTTACCTCTGCTAAATATTTTTCCCGATGTTTATCGGTAATTAACATATGAAAACATTGATTATCTATTGCAACATCGTATGAATTATCTGGTATCTGTGATAATTCCGTAATGTCAGCCAGGATAAACGCATTTTTACCTTTGGTGCCGGTCTTTTTTATGGCTTGTTGAATTGCTGTTTCTGAAATATCTATCCCAAGATATCGATATCCGTGACCGAGTAAGTATTTAGCCATGTGTCCTTGCCCGCATCCGAATTCTATAATCGAGGTCTTGGAAGGTTTGCAATGAGTATATTTTAGGAAGTCATCAATGTGTTTAATAGTACTTGCGAGCTCCTCAGGATTATATATCCAATCTTCTATGCCTTGCTCACACAATCGGCGGTAGCGGTCTTCATAAAGGTCGAAATAAACCTTATCATTCATCTTACTCTGTCCGTCTCGGTCTATACTGCACCGCTTCGGCGATGTGATTGGCCTTGATTGTATCGCACCCTTCCAGGTCGGCGATAGTCAGCGCCAGCTTCAGGATGCGGTGGAACGCCCGCGCGGAAAGGTAAAGCTGCTTCATCGCCGCCTGCAGCAGTCCCTGGGCGGCGCTTTCAACTTTACATAAGTCTCTGATTTCTGTCGGCGTCATTTCCGCGTTGCAGGTCAGCCTCGTGCCTTTAAAGCGTCTTGTCTGGCGTTCGCGCGCGGCGGTTACCCTTGCCTGCACGGTCTCCGATGTTTCGTTGCGGCGCTCCTCGGTCAATTTCTCGTAGGCTATATGCGGCACTTCGGTAAAGATGTCCACCCGGTCGAGGAAAGGCCCGCTAATACGCCTCTGGTAGCGTATAACCAGGCTTGAAGGGCAGGTGCACTTGTGGAAAGGGTCGCCGTGGAAGCCGCACGGACAGGGATTCATCGCGCCCACCAGCATGAAGCTGGAAGGAAAGGTTACTCTGCCCTGGGCGCGTGAAATGGTGACGATTTTATCCTCCAAAGGCTGCCGCAGTACTTCCAGCAGGGCGCTGCCGAATTCCGGCAGCTCATCGAGGAAGAGGACGCCGCGGTGGCTCAAACTTATTTCTCCCGGCTTTGGGAAATGTCCCCCGCCCACCAGCCCCACGTTAGATATTGTATAATGCGGCGCGCGGAAGGGACGCTGTCTGACCAGCGGCGTATCCGCCGGCAGCAGGCCGCTGACGCTGTATATCTTGGTGACTTCCAGGGCTTCATCGTTGGTCATGGGGGGTAATATGGAAGGCAGAGAGCGCGCCAGCAGTGTCTTGCCGCTGCCCGGCGGCCCGCACATCACCAGGTTATGCCCTCCGGCGGCGGCTACCTCAAGAGCGCGTTTGACGTGCTCCTGGCCTTTGATGTCCGCCATGTCGGTCAAATGCTGCAATGTGGAGGGTACAGGAACAGGCGTCCCGGTGGGTTTTAACTCCGGGGCGGGTATATCGCCGCTCAGGTAGGAGACGAGCTGCGCCAGCGACGCTACCGGGATGATTTTTACGCCTTCGATTAACGATGCTTCGCGAGCATCGGCCTCCGGCACGATTACGGTCGGGATGCCCTCCGTTTTCGCCAGGGCGGCCAGCGGCAGGACGCCGTTGGTATGGCGCACCGTGCCGTCAAGTGAAAGTTCGCCCAGCACCATGATATTGGAAACGTCCGCCCTGACCTGCTCGGAGCTAAGTAAGATACCGAGGGCGATAGGCAGGTCATAAGCGGGTCCCGCTTTCTTGAGGTCGGCCGGAGCCAGGTTCACCACGACGCGTGTTCCGGGAAAATATCCGCCGGAATTGCGTATCGCGGAGCGCACGCGTTCGCCGGATTCTTCTACAGCGGTATCCGGCAAACCTACGATGATTGTCTTGGGCAGGCCGGGCAGTATATCTACTTCAACTTCTACTATAGCGCCGTCAAGGCCTATAATGGCGCCGCTCGTGACTTTTGCTAACATTGTGACGATTATAGCGCAAAATGAGTAGTAATGGCAAAAATGAAGCTCATCACGCTAATGATTTCTGTCACGGTTTTGTAATTTATAATGTCGTGAATATATAACATTGTTATATAAAAAAGTGAATAATAAAAGTAGTGCCCGGACAGCCCATTTAAAAATCGTGCAAAGGAGTATCAATATGCCTTACCGTGTCGAGTACCGGCAGGACCATAAAAACGCCAAAGGTGAACTGGCTCCCTGGGCTATTATCAACGAGGATCGCAACGAGGTTGTGGGTAGTTCAGAGACAAAAGAAAACGCCGAAGCCAGCATCCGCGCGCGGCTCGCGGGTGAGCATGGAGGATTTAAATCCCGGAAACGCTGAAAACCGCGATATAGTACTCCCGTTTCCTTTCCCTTTACCCCTCACTCTAATCTCTCCCGCAAGGGGAGAGAAGAGGCGACAAAATGCTATCTAAACTATTTCGCTATCCAATTCCTCTCCCTTTATGGGAGAGGCCAGGTGAGGGTGAGAATTACATCTTTACAGAATCTTTGATTTTACTAACTACCTTATCGAGGTTATTTTCTATCTCACTATTCCAAAACCTTAAGACTTTAAACCCTTGTTGAAGCAGCCATAAAGAACGTTGCTTATCATTAACTCTGGTTTGTGTTTCACGATGAGGATTACCATCGATTTCAATTATTAATTTTTTCTCGAAGCTTACAAAATCAACAACATAACTGCCGATCGGCTCTTGTCGGCGGAATTTCACATCCTTTAATTGCTTATCTCTTAACTTGAACCACAGCCTTTTTTCGGCTTCAGTTTGTCTTTTTCTTAGCTGCCTGGCTGCTTCAGTTAAAATTTCCATTTCTTTTAATCTAATTTCCCCTAAATTGTTCAAGAAGCTCAGGATGAGTGGGGAGGGAGAAGCCGTTGGCTCATCCCTTATCACGTTCTCCCGTTTCCTTTCCCCCTTTGTCAAAGGGGGGAATACAAGGGGGATTTTGCATACATGGATTCCCGCTTTCGCGGGAATGACAGGAGCGTTGCTACCCTTGCGCCAGTATTTGCCTTATCTCTACTGCGTACGTTTCACTTTCTTTATCGCCGGTGATAATTTCTATCTGGCCGGCGCTTTTAACGCCCAGCCCCAGTTCCGCCGCCCGCTTAATCTGCTCCTGCTCGAAGATTTTACCCCTGCTCACATCTTCCGTCGTTCCCAGGTGCCGCAAAATCGCTACTCCCACAGCGTCGATAGCGACGCGGTCGGTGCCGCCGAGCATCACGTTGGCCTGGACGCGTTTGCCGCGTGCTGGGCCTCCATCCGTGAAAGCTTCCACACCATCCAGCACGATTAAGTCCGGCGAGTAGGCGGTGTTAATCTCGGCGATCATCTGCCGCTGGAACTTCGAGCTGTGCAGTTCGTTCATGTACGGGTAACCGCCGGGGTCCCTCAAACCGGGCGGCACCATGCCCACTATTATTAACGGTCACTGTTTGAGACGGGCTGTTGGTATTTACGGGCACCAGGCCGAAATCAAGGGAAGTTGGCTCAACACTGATATCCGGTTCAGGTTTTGGACCTGCGGTGCCCGTTCCTGTTAAAGCCACATCTACATCCGTATCGTTGGAGTAAATGGTCATAGTGCCTGCTTGAAGCCCTGCCGCTATTGGCGTAAAGATGACTCTGATAACAACTGAATCACCGGGAATGATCGTCTGCCCGGAGATATTGCCGCTGGAGATAGTGAAATTCGCGTTATCGATGGATAGATTACCGATGGTTAAATTAGCCGTGCCTGTATTGCTTACAATCACGCTTTGTGACGAACTGGAGGTATTTACCAGGACGGAGCCGAAATCAAGAGAAGTCGGGTTAACGTTGATATCAGGCTTTGGTTCCGGCGCAGTGGCGCCTGTGCCCGTCAAAGACACATAAACTGTGCTTTCATCCGGGTCATTGGAAGGGATAGTCAGTATTCCTGCTTGAGCCCCCGCCGCTGTAGGTGTAAAGATAAGATTGATAATAGCCGAATTACCTGGAATGATTATCTGGCCGGAGATGTTGCCGCTGGTAATAGTAAATTTCGCGTTATTAATAGATAAATTACCGATAGTCAGATTAACCGTACCTGTATTACTTATCGTTATGCTCTGTGATGGACTGGCAGTATTTACAAATACCGAACTAAAGTCAAGGGATGTTGGGCTGACACTTATATCTGGTTGAGGCGGCGGTACAGCCGTACCTGTGCCTCTGAGAGGGACGTAAAACGTACCTTGTACAGAATTATGGGCATAAAGCTGCAGGAAAGCTGTTTTAACTCCAATTGAAAACGGATGGAAAATGAGGCTAACACTGGCGGTGCCTTGCGGAGCAATCTTTTCGGTTCCATTGGTGCTGTCAATCCGAAACTGGTTAGCATTATTTCCAACAATGGAAATCATACAGATACCGATATCGATGTTAGTATTGTTGGTTATGGTCACTGTCACGGGTGAGCTGTCGGTATCGATAGTAACGCTGCCGAAGTCGATTGCCGCAGGAGAAAAACTTAGATCCGGCTGAACTGTACCTGCAACTGCGCTCAGTGGAGAGAAAACCTGCGCTAGTAATACAAAGATAATGAGTGTTAAATTTCTAAACATACCATACCCTCATTGAGCAAGGTCGTATACTAATAATTTTTAAACCTCGAAGTTAATATTGGTTACACAATGATAAATTGAATAAGATAAAGTAACCCATCTTCAGTATAGAGTAGGTATAGTTAGAAAACGGTATTATTACTATAAACAAACGGTTAGAAAAAGGTTAGAGTTTTTTTTAGCCTGACTTCGGCGACCTATCTTTTCTTATCATTTCTTGTCTTTTTCTACCTTAAAATACCAATTTCAATAACTGATTTTTCAGAGTACTGCCTACCAAAATACCAGCGATTTTATGACCATTAGGTGATTCTATGGAGACGGTAATTATGGTTAACATAATATATAGTGAAAAATTGTCTGAAAAAATGCCTGTTTCCGGCATTGATATCCCTTACTTTATTGGCCGCCTGGCAAGGAACAAGCACTACCTATGCGTTAGACGAAACTCATAGTTCGGGGAATAATGCATCGGCAACATATTCCGGATTATCGGAAGCAGATGCCTTATCAATCGAGCAAATTCAGGCTGTACAGGCTTTTAAAACTCGATGGACGCTGAAAAGCATCCAGTTTTTTTCATCCACCCGCAGTACAGGTAATATTTATCCATCGCTGGTGGCGGTACTCGATACCGGCATCGATAAAGACCATAACGAGCTTATGGGTAGGGTAGTTGCAGATATTAGTTTTGTCGAAGGCGCTGGTGCTGATGATATTAACGGCCACGGCACAGCTATCGCCGGGATTATTGCAGCCGATGAAAGTGATGGTTCGGATGTTACAGGAATAGCGCCGGAAAGCCGGCTGTTGAATGTTAAAGTTGCCGATGATACCGGTAGGTGTCAAATCTCCGCATTAGCCAAAGGCATTATCTGGGCGGTTGACCGGGGCGCTGATGTGATTAATATAAGTATAGAAATACCAGATACTACCGCAGACTTGAATGAGGCTGTGAATTATGCCTGGGATAATGGCGCGGTCATCGTCGCGGCTGCCGGTAATAGCGGTAATACTGTAGTCGTTTACCCGGCCGGTCATGAAAAGTGTTTGGCTGTAACGGCTATCCGGGAAAATGGTGCTCTGGCTCCGCTGTCTAATTATGGTGACTGGGTTGATGCGGCTGCACCCGGGTTTAAAATCTATTCGCTTTCACCCGGTAACGGTTATGGTTACCGCTACGGCACCTCTTTTGCCGCGGCGCATATCAGCGGTTTAGCCGCCAGGCTGTTTTCTATGGTGACGGATGTCAACGGTGACGGCAAGCTCAATGATGAAGTGCGCCAGGCAATAGAAGCGGGCTGCAACTGAATCCCGTTTTCCCTTGAACTTTTTTCATCCTGAATTGTTAACCTGGGACACTATTTACAATTAGGCAATATGGACTATAATGACTCATACGGCTGGACTTCATCATGCATGTACTTTAACTCAACACCTGCCTCGCTCAACATACTCTCCGATTCTCCCGCTAATTGATATTTTCGCTCGCAGACAATTCTTTTAACCCCGCAGTTTATCAGCATCATAGCACAAGTCCGGCAAGGGGTCATTCTCTGGTACAAAGTGGCTCCTTCAATGGAAATTCCTCTTTTAGCGGCCTGGCAGATAGCATTCTGTTCTGAGTGCACCGTACGAAGACAGTGTTCTGTAATTGTCCCATCTTCCTGGATTACCTTTTTCATCAGGTGCCCGACGTCATCGCAATGGGGTAGCCCGGCGGGAGATCCAACATATCCTGTAGCCAGGACTTGCTCGTCACGAACGATGACGCATCCACTTCTCCCGCGATTACATGTTGCTCTTTTTGACGCTGCGTCAGCAAGTCCCAGAAAATATTCATCCCACGAGAGCCGCTTTTCATTCATATCAGCCATTGATTGCCTCCTGATACTTTCATGTAATTCGTTTGCATATCTTTAGTGAGGTTGAACAATCCGCCTGATTGTGTTAGTGAAAAAAGTTATGAGGTGTTTATCTTTCGTATATTTCAATAACGTCGCCAATACACCTTACTTCGTTCTACATTACCGCAATGCCTCCGCTTGTCCTTGGCAATAACACACATTTGCTTATCTCGCGAGTATTATTTAAAGTCGTCTGGATTAACATGGATGTCTTTAAAATGCGCTACAAAAAAGAAATCGACAAATCCTGAGCCTGAAAAGTCGGTTTCTCCTTCCATTACTTCGCCCCCAATAATGCTGATGTGGAAATATCTGGCGTCATTAAGATAGAACCTGCACTTACTCCGATTTATTTTGGCTTAAACTTTTTTTAAATAGGGGGGTCGCAAAACACCGGAATATTAAGACTCGATGGGATTCATTTAGCGTGTAATGGGTAATGAGAAATAGAAAGTGGAGCCCTCGCCTTCCTCAGACTCCACCCGGATATGGCCGCCATGTGCCTCAACCAATCTCTTACAAACCAGCAAACCGAGACCCAGCCCGGGATTGTTGGAAGATGTTTCTTGCAGCCGCTCAAATGACTGAAATAGCTTGGTTTGATCCTCGGAAGAGATTCCTCTTCCGTGGTCTTTGACTCCGATTAAAATTATATCGTCTCTCTTTTCGACTGAAATGTGTATCTCGGTATCTAGAGGTGAGTACTTGGAGGCGTTGCTGAGAAGGTTCCGGATTATCTGCCGGATTCTTACCTCGTCAACATCGATTGGCGGCAGATTATCTGCAATTGTCAGGGATAGATGATGGCTGTCAAGGCGGGACTTTTCCGTTTCTGCAATATTCTTGATGAGTTGTCCGATGTTTGTTCGTGTTATCGTAAGTCGGAGACGGTTAGACTGATATCGTGATAGCTCGACCAGGTTATCAAGAATTTGAGCTAAATCTTCGGAACTATCCTTTGCGTCCCGCAGTAATTCTTTCGCTTCTTCAGGGTCGATACCTTCACTCATCGCTACACTAAGCGCACCGGTGATAACAGTCATCGGAGTGCGGAGTTCATGGGAAACCATCCCGATAAACTCGTCCTTAATCTGTTCTCCCTTCCTGCGCTCGGTAATATCACGGAAGACCAGCACAACACCCGTGATATTGCCCTCCTCATCTCTTATCGGTGCGCCGCTATCGTCTATCGGAATCTCGGTTCCATCCTTCTTTACAAGAATTGTGTGGTTAGCCAGACCGACAACACAAGCTTTCTGAATTACCCTTGTAACAGGGTTCTCGACCACAGCGCGGGTTTTTTCATTTATGATACACAGCACCTCTGTAATAGGTTTACCGGTAGCCTCCGGGAATGTCCATCCGGTTAATCCTTCGGCCACGGAATTCATAAAAGTAATTTTGCATGTGGCATCGGTGGCAATTACCGCGTCGCCGATACTGGCTAGCGTGGTAGCCCAGCGCTGCTCGCTCTCATGTAGTCTCTCTTCTGCACGCTTGCGCTCGGTAATGTCTCCAAACAATACAGCGAACTGCTGGTTCGCCGGGGAATACGCGTAAATCCCGTACCACTTGTCCAGGGGGGCAGAATAATTTTCAAAATGAATAGCCTCGCCGGTTAAAGCTACACTGCCATAAGCCTCAATCCAATAAGACTCGATACCGGGTAGAATTTCCTTGACCGCCTTGCCTATCGCCTTCTCGCGGGAAAGGCCGGTTAATCTTTCGAAAGCATCGTTCAGTTCGAGAAAACGGTAATCGCAGGGTTTTCCCTCGGAGTCAAGGATAATCTCGTGCAGCCCGAAACCTTCACCCATCGTGCTGAAAAGATTACGGTACTTTTCTTCGCTCTGCCGGAGCGCTTGCTCTGCCTTTTTCCGCTCGATGATGTCTTGCTTCAGGTCGAAATTGACCTTTTCCAGATCAGCGTTGAGTTTAATTACTTCTTCGTTACTTTGCTTCAGATTCCTGAATAATATGTTCTGCGGTTTGGTGAGGGTGGTTTCGACAAAGGCCATATAAACCAGATAAAAAGAGGCAATCTGGAAGAAATGACCCACGGTGTTGGTTATGCCGAATGGATCCGTATATAGAGTGAAAGCCAGCCCGGTAGCGGTGGAGAGGATAAGTGAGTATACAATAGTCCTGAGCACTTTGGCATCGAACGCCCGGCGGTTGATGAGCAGCAAACCGATAGCTCCCAGCAGAATCACACAAATGATATAATCGCTGATCACCTTAAAAGGAGTCAGCCCGACTCCCTCGACAAAGGTAACCGGGAAATTTTCCCAGTAGAAAATGGAGAGTAAAACAAGTGCAGTTGCCAGGATATACACGGTAAACGTAAGAGTGACATTGAGTTTACGTTTGATGAACAATGGAGCAATCACCAATGATATGCTGAGAAAGTACCTGCTGACGATGTATAACGTGGGGCCCAGATTGCCGTATTGGGGGAAAACGCCCATGTCTTTATTACCCAACAGGTGCATGAAATCCAGGAACGCGAAGAAGAGAAAAGCAATACCGATAAAAAGGAAATAATGACTGTCTAACCTGCGCCGTCCGTTCCAGACTACTATAAAAACGCTGGCTGCTATGAGAACGGTAACCATATCGGCAAAACTATGGAAAAGAGGATAGTTATGGCGGCTTACATAATACAAACCCGCGAATATCCCGATTCCAATCAAGGCAAGAACAGTAAACTTACCTCCGCGCCCAAATGACCGGGGTCTTTCACCTCGGCGGTCACGTGATAAACGCGGGGGTACGCCGGTACCAGGGTGAAGAAGCTTACCAGATGATGATGAAAGACATGAGCCGGGCCTGCGCCTCCGCTGATTTTACGGGCGTTGTCCGCCTGCTGGATAAGCATTTCGGCGGTTCAACCTATTCGCTGAAGTCGCTTTTCCACGATGAGCAGCGTAATGTCCTTAATCATATCCTGCAATCCACGATGACGGAAATCGAGACGGCTTACCGCCAGCTTTATGAGCACCATTATCCGCCGATGCGCTTTCTCTCCGAGCTGGGCGGCCCCGTGCCCAAAGCGTTCCATTCCGCCGCCGAACTGATTATCAACATCGACCTGCACAGGGCGATTGACAGCGATGTTATTAATACTACAGATGTGAAAAACCTGGTTGAAACAGCAAAAACCTGGCAGGTGGAACTCGATGCTGATGGAACAGGCTATGATTTAAAAACAAAGCTTGAGAAAATGGCCGGGGAACTGGCTGAAAATTTTGAAAACACCGGGCAATTGAAAGGTCTTCTCGATGCTGTAACTCTGGCGCGCAGTCTGCCTTTTCCCGTCGATTTATGGAAGGTACAGAATATTTATTGGGGTCTGCTGCAAAACGTCTATCCGCTCTATAAGCTGAAAGCGGAACAAAAAGATGCGGCGGCAATTACCTGGATTAATGCTTTTACGATACTGGGCAAAAATCTTACCGTGCGTGTAGTCTAAATGGATTACCGGGAAAAACAGTGTTCCGGGCGCATAATATTATTTCCCGGATGGCCCTGTTTTAACCTGTAAAACAGGTACTTGCGTCGTTACCGCAAATAAGCTCGCCGTCCATGCTTAAAATGGATTAGCTGCCCCTGGTTTTTATTTTACTTCAGCGCAAATGATTGATTTACCGGAGCATTGTTGTCTTGAACTTGTAGTGGTAGTACAGGACTGTGCCGGCCGCCAGTATCGATAGCGCCACGATGTTAGCGCCGATAATGACAGGATCCCGGCGGCCGATGCCGTAAAGAAGCCACAGGATACAACCTGTGATCATCTGGAAGATAGTGATATTGCTTATATCACCAACCGACTTGCGCCGCCACATTTTCCACACCTGGGGGACATAACTGAAGCTGGTTAACAGAGATGCGGTGATACCGACTATCGTCCATATAGTAAATTCCATTTATTTCTGCTTTCTGGTTAAGGCGTCCTTAACTTAAGGCGTACTTAACCCGGAATATGCTTGAGGAAGACCGCCGCCAGCGGCGGTATGGTAAGTTTTATCGAGTACGGCCGGTAATGCATGGGTTTGTCTGCTGTCTTGATTTCCGGCGGATTGGCCTGGCCGCTGCCTCCGTATTTCATGCCGTCCGTGTTCAGCGCTTCCTGCCATGTTCCCCGGAGGGGAACGCCTATCTCGTAGTCATAATGTGTCGCCGGTGTAAAATTGCACACGACCACCATGACATCCTCCGGCGAATTGCCTTTACGGATAAAGCTGATAATACTCTGTTTTTCATCGGAAGCGTCGATCCATTCGAATCCCGACGAATCGAAGTCTGCCTGGTGCAGCGCCGCCTGGGTACGGTACAGGTTGTTCAGGTCGGCTGTAAGCAACTGGAGGCTGCTGTGGGGCGCATATTGCGTAAGGTGCCATTCCAGGCTGGCTTCATGCGACCATTCCTGCCTCTGTCCGAACTCCGCGCCCATGAACAGCAGTTTCTTCCCGGGCTGCGCGTACATGTAACCGTAAAGCAGCCGCAAATTGGCGAATTTTTGCCAGTCGTCTCCCGGCATCTTGCCTATCAGCGATGACTTGCCGTGAACGACCTCGTCATGGGAAAGCGGCAGCACGAAATTCTCCGTGAAAGCGTAGACCATGCGGAAGGTAAGGTCGTTCTGGTGATACCTGCGGTGTATGGGGTCCTTGCCGAAGTAGTACAGCGTATCATGCATCCAGCCCATGTCCCATTTCATGCCGAAGCCCAATCCGCCGGCATATGTCGGACGCGATATCATCGGCCAGGCGGTGGACTCCTCGGCGATTGTCTGCGTATCAGGTTTTTCCCGGTAGACTATTTCATTGAATTTACGGAGAAAGTCGATGGCCTCCAGGTTTTCCCGCCCGCCGTTTTTATTGGGGATCCATTCACCGGCCTTGCGGCCGTAATCCAGGTAAAGCATTGACGCTACTGCGTCCACCCTTAAAGCGTCCGCGTGGTATTTATCCAGCCAGAAAACGGCGCTGCTGTACAGGAAGTCCCTGACCTCGTGCCGCCCGTAGTTAAAGATGCAGCTGTTCCATTCGGGGTGGATTCCCAACCGGGGGTCGTCGTGCTCGTAGAGGTGCGTGCCGTCGAAAAAACCAAGGGCAAACTGGTCGTTGGGGAAATGGGATGGAACCCAGTCCAGTATTACGCCTATATCGTGCCGGTGCAGGTAATCTATCAGGTACATGAAATCCCGGGGAGTGCCGTATCGGCTGGTCGGGGCGAAATATCCCGTCGTCTGGTAGCCCCATGAGCCGTAAAAAGGGTGTTCCATGACCGGCAAAAACTCGACGTGGGTAAACCCGAGTTCCTTGACATAATCGGCTAATAAAGGCGCTGTTTCCCGGTAGGTCAGGTAGCGGTTGTCTTCTTCCGGCACACGCCGCCATGATCCCAGGTGTACTTCATAAATAGATATCGGTTTATCCAGGGCGTTAACGGCACGGCGTTTGTTCATCCATGCCTGGTCGCTCCAGTTGAAGTCCAGGTCGCAAACTACGGAGGCGGTCTTCGGCGGTAACTCGCTGTAAAAAGCGTAAGGGTCGGCTTTTTCAACGGCATAATTATTTTGCCGGGAAACGATGTAGTATTTATAGACTGCACCGTAGCTCAATCCGTTTATAAAACCTTCCCATATCCCGGTCACACCCCTGGGACGCAGTGCGTGGGCTGTATTGTTCCACCTGTTAAAATCCCCGATGATATGAACTTCACGGGCATTAGGCGCCCAGACGGCAAAATATACCCCGGAAACACCCCCTGCCGTTACGGCGTGAGCGCCGAGTTTGTCATACAGCTTGTAATGGGTGCCCTCGTTGAATAGATGGACGTCATCATCGGAAAGCAGGGAAACATCGTAGCGGACTTCATACACCGGCGTTGTATCTTTATTATGAACGGTCATATCTGGTATTAGTCTACTCTCAAGCCGCCGGTATCTGCAAGGTGCTGAATGGAGGAAGGATATTCACCGGATTGTTACCGCAACTGCCTTATAACGGATGTGCCCTGGGAAGCAGGCAGGTATAACTTCTCACAATATTCTTTAACCATGCGGCGCGCGGAGAACTCGGGCGTAATGGAACTGATCGTCCTTTTCATCATCGCCACCCATTCACGCGGCACGTTCCGCCTGTCCCGTGTATAGTAAAGAGGAATTATCTTTTCTTCCAAAATGCTGTAAAGAGAAGCCGCGTCCATTTTATCCTCTTCCTCAGGATTGATTTTTATAGTATCGTCACCGATAACCCAGCCGTTTTTTTCATTGTAGCCCTCATGCCACCATCCGTCAGGAACGCTGAATTGAATTACGCCGTTCAATGAAGCTTTCATGCCGCTGGTGCCGGAGGCTTCCTGCAGCCGCCGCGGAACGTTCAGCCAGACATCTACACCCTGCACCAGGTACCTGGCAAGATGCATGTCATAATCTTCCAGGAAGGCTATTCTCCCCTGGAAAGCGCGGTCGCGGGCCATGGTATGAACACGCTGTAAAAGCAGTTTTGAGGCGGTATCGGCCGGGTGTGATTTCCCGGCGAAGATTATCTGGACATGCCCCCCTGTATTATTAATGATTTTTTTCAAGCGTTCGAGGTCGTGGAATATAAGAGACGGTCGTTTGTACTCGGCAAAACGCCTGACAAATGCTATGGTCAGAACGCCGTGGTCCAGTAGTGAGCCCATTGATAGAATCTGCTGCGCTGAAGCGTCGCTTTTAGCCCAGCGCATTTGAGCCCTTTCCAGGATAACATGGAATAATTTACCTTTTAATTCCTGGTGTATTTGCCATAATTCGTGGTCCGGGATATCGTCAATGCCGCGCCATGTCTCGATATCATCCTGTTTTTCCAGCCAGTCTTTATCGAGGTATTTGTCAAAAAGGCTCCTGATTTCCTGGGAGATCCATGTGGGTACGTGAACACCGTTGGTAACGTACGTAATGGGGACTTCGTCTACCGGGCATTCCAGCCAGAGATTGCACCACATGCGCCGTGTGACGACGGCGTGGAGACGGCTGACAGCGTTCCGGTGTCCGGCCGTTTTCAATGCCAGAGTGGTCATATTAAAATACTCGTCCTGTTTATTGAAATGCCCCAGGTCCAGGAATTGTTCGCTGCTGATGCCGAGCGAAGGCCGGTAATCATTAAAATATGCTTCGATGGTTTTGTTGTAGAAGGTATCGTGTCCTGCCGGGACGGGTGTATGTGTTGTGAAAATGGATGTATTCCGCACGGTTTCCAGCGCTTTTTCAAAAGAGGAACCCGCCGCTACTTTTTCCCTGATAAGCTCCAGCATCATGAAAGATGTATGGCCTTCATTAGCATGCCAGATTGAAGGATTGATACCCAGTTCACGCAGGATACGTACCCCCCCGATACCCAGGACGATTTCCTGTTCCAGCCTTTGCTCGCGGTCGGCGGTATACAGGCGGCTGGATAACTGGCGGTCACCGGGTTCGTTTTCTTCCAGTCCGGTATCGATGAGATAAAGGTTGACCCGTCCCAGGTTTACCAGCCAGGCCCCGATATGCAGTGTGCGGCCTTTTAGTTTTAACTCTACCAGGCACTTTCCCCCGGTTTTGGATAATATCGGCGATGCAGGTGCTTTGGTGAAGTCGAGCTGCTGGTACTCCTCTTCCTGCCAGCCTTCCGCGGATATGCGCTGTTTAAAATAACCTTGCGGATACATAAACCCCACGGCTGCCATCGGTATTCCCAGGTCGCTGGCCTCTTTGCACAGGTCACCCGCCAGCACGCCGAGGCCGCCGGCATAAATAGGTAAAGAACCGTGGATGGCAAATTCCATGGAAAAATAGGCAACTGGTCCGGGCAGGGAAATGGTTTTACTGGTGGCATACCAGGAATCGCCGTCTTTGCGCTGGTTATCTATTTCAGCTATTGCAGCATCGTACAGGGCAAGGAAAGTGGCGTCATGCGCCGCGACTTCAAGCTTTTCACGGCTAATGTCATAAAGCTGCCGGATGGGGTTATGCATGCTCTGGCTCCAGAGCGAATAATCCAGCATCCTGAACAGGTTTCTTCCGGCAGGGTGCCAGCTCCACCATAAACTGCCGGCTATTTCGCCGATGCGGCTGATGCGTTCCGGTATTTTTGAATCGGGCATAATCAAATTTTAGGTCTACACTTCCTTGTAAGCCATTATAATTCAACCCTGAAAAGAATACTAGAGGTTAAGGCACCAATAACTGTCAGGGTTTGCTTGGGTTTCTACGTTAATTAGCTTTATTAAAAATGTCATAATTTTGTAACTATTAACTATAGTATTTTATAACTATTCTATCACGGGGAGTTTATTATTTTTAGGAACGTCATAAAAGGCGGGATTGTTGCTGTAATGAGTATTTAACAAATGTGAAAGGGAGATGGAGAATGTATAAAAAAGTTCTTGTTCCATTGGACGGTTCGGAATTGGCGGAATGTGTATTGCCTCATCTGGATGTTATCACCGGCAGCGGTGGTGTGGAGAGTATTGTCTTGCTGCGGGTTGTCAAACCGTTTTACCCCGTCGGCGATTACCTGGGGAAATTCCTGTACCAGAATATTTTCTTCGAATACTCAATTTATGTATGAAACCACTTTCACCTTGTTTTACATTCGGCCAAAATAATTTGTCTTCCCACTTTAGTATCATGGCTGCTGCACTAACATTATCTATTTTAAGTACATGAAATTCATTAATTATGTTATCTTTCAGTAGTTTTTCCTTTGTTAGGTCTTCTAATTTCCATAAAGGCTGACCTGTGTCGATTAACCAATTCGCCGCTTCTCTCATAATGTCTATTGCCTCATCAACATCACCAATATTAAATGAGATTCTTCTGTTATCCATTTACTCCCCTATCTAAATAAAACGGTTTAAATATTCGCTGTATTTTATCACAAAATTAGTTTGCTAATTTCACTGATTCTTCAACTGTCCAGATATGGTCGATGCTGGGATGAGCAACGATACGGCAACCGAGCATTACTATTCCAAGTCCATATGCTCTCCTGATTAACGCTTGCATCGAGACAACCCCCATCTGAGTTTCATTTTGGCTAATAATGTTAGCGTAATCGGTATTTCATCTCTTCTCGCTTTACGTATTCAGGCAATACCCAGGTATTATGTTACTTGACAACCGGCGAATAATAAAATATCATACCTAGTAATTCCAGGTGACTCTAAGAAGGAGGTATTGCCTGATGCGCGCAATCGCAATTATCGTTGCCATCCTTGGGTTAGCTGCTTTTATCTACGGGATTTTATTTGTTGCCCAGGCAGGTTCGGTCGCAGCCGATGTTGCCACATTCCAGCGTACCAGCGGCACGGTAGACATTATCGTGGGGCTGGGGATGTTTTTATCCGGCGTCTGGATGCTAATGAAAAGCCGGGCCGCAGCTTAAAAGCAATTGTTCGTGCAATTAATAAGCGCCTCACAGACGGGATAAGCTGTCCTTTATTTTTCCGTCTTGAGGCGTTTTTATTGGGGAGGCAAATATGCCTGATAAGAAGAATATTCCCGCTAAACAGTATGAAATAGTTATCAAGCTTCTCCGTAATAACCAGCCCTGCCATTCCGGCCATAAAATCGGCGATGAATGGGTCTTTGATTACATGACACCGGGCGGTATATGCAGCCTTGCCTATAACGCCATTTATCCGGTTGCCCTGGCTTTAAAATTCGGGGCGCATTTCCCGTGGCAAAAAGACCCTGATGTCATCACCATATCCTGCCCGGACCAGGATGTCCAGAATATCTTTGAACTGAGGCGGCGGCTAAAACAATAGCGTTCCGAATCGCAATCTGCTGTTCGCTATTTTATTTACCGCGGGATATAATATTAGCGGGTCTGCGTTTTTGTACTAAAAAGGAGTCCCGGAATAATGCGCCGCCTTGCCCACCCGCCATGGTTCTCCCTTTCGATTTGCCTGGCGGCAATTAACTTCTTCGCCAACACCGCCGTAGAAACTTCAAATATCTACATGGCGCTCTACGCGCGGAGCGTCGGCTCTTCCAACATGCAGGTAGGCTTTATCGCCGCAGCCTCCGGTTTTGCTTTCCTGGCATCATCATTATTTTTCGGCAGACTATCGGATATTCACGGCCGGATGAAGTTCATACGTATCGGCCTCGGTCTTATCGTTGTATCGTATTACCTCCAGACGCTGGCCTACAGTCCATGGACTTTACTGGCGGCCAGGAGCCTGGTGGGGTTCTGCGGAGGCATTAATGCTGCGGTCATCATGGCCTACACTTACGAAAATCAAAAGCAAATCGGTAACTTCATATCCTACGGCGCTCTCGGCTGGCTCGTGGGCGCGATGCTGGCCGCGGCGGTAAAAGAATTTGACGCGCTGTTTACCATCAGCGCCGCCGCCGCTTTCATATCCTTCGTACTGTCTTTCCGGCTGAAAGAAGAAAAAGAATCAGCCGTTCGCATCCGGGTGGCAGTTTTCCCCTCCAGTTTAATCAGGACAAATTACAGGGTGCTGCTCGCCTTTTTTTTGCGGCAGCTAGGCGGCATGGCCATCTGGACAGTCTGGCCTTTGTACCTGAGCAGCATCGGCGCAACCAAATTCTGGATTTCCGTTATGGATGCTACCAATATGCTGGGCCAGTTCGTAGCCTCGCTTTATGTAGAAAAATTTAATGAAGGTAAAATGGTACAGTTCGGACTCATCAGTTCGGTGGCTGTTTTTACGCTTTACGGTTTGGCTAATCATTACCTTGTAATGATACCCATTCAACTTTTATTATCCCTGGGCTATTCCGCTTTATTCATCGGGGCGCTGAATTACTTGTTAAAGCGCCACCGCGAACGCGGAACCGTAGCCGGGCTGTTGAACTCCTCGATGTCCCTGTCCGGCAGTATCGGGCCGTTTTTCGGAGGCGCGGTTTCACAGGCGTGGGGCTATGATGCCGTCATGTATACCGGCGCAGTGCTTTCCCTGCTCGGTCTGTGGGCATCGAAAGGGATAAACTCCATCAAAGAAATGGCCGGTAGTGACTCCGAGGAAAAAGCGTGAACCGGTTTCAGGCGAGATACAGCTTGCGCAGCCAGCGCATTATATACTCATATTGAGGCGTAACCAGCCGCATTGCCCCGAAAGCCACCAGCGCGCCCAGGGTGCCGAAAACCGCTCCCCCGATGATATCCAGCGGATAGTGGATGCCGAGATAAACGCGCCCGAAGCTGCTAAGTAACGCAATCACCATCAGGATAGACCCATAAAGCTTGTTTTTCACAAAGACCGGAACGGCAATGGCAAAAAGAACAGCCGCCAGGTTGGAGGGGAAAGAAGAATCAGTCGGGCGGTAAAAAAGAAGGTTCACAGTATCCGCAGACAGCTCGTTAAACGGGCGGATGCGGAAATAAAAAGCATTGCATATCGCCACCAGCGCGTTGGTCAACCCGATGCTCGCGGCGGCGGTGATGACGACCTTCTGATTTATCTGCCGCTGGGCAGCATTCCGCGTCCCGAACCACAACCATATCAGGATAAGGCAACTGACGATAACGGCAAAGTAGTCATTGGAAATACCTTTAAATAATCCGTCTATTACAGATACGTTACCAGCCAACCCGTTGATAAAGAGAAAAACCGCCGTATCCGTCATCGCCCTTTTCCGTTCCGGTGGTTACGCAAGGCCTGGTAATAGGTGCAGTCACGGAGAGCATCCAGCCCCTCTTGCTTAGTATTCCCGTTACCGACACGACGTGAATTTAAAATCGATGAAAAGACCAGGGTAAAGACAAGTGCAATTCCGGCGGAAAAAACAAACGATCCTGTCTGCTGGCTTCCTTCAACGATAATAGTGTTAAAATCATTCCAGGTTAGAAAAGCGAAAAGAGCGAGGCCTATTGCCAGGACAGCAAAGCCCACAGTATATCCACTGCTGGGGAAAAACAGCAAGCTGCGTAAATTGTTATGAGCCGCCGCTAATTGCAGAACGCCCACCACGCCGATAAAGACGAGCAGGCAATAATTAACAGACCACATTTACCAAATTATAGCACTTCAGGGGTACATGAGCAAAAAAATACACTTGATTTCCTATAAATATGTAAAATAGGGATATTATGTTTATTTCACGCTTCGGCAGCGCAGTTGTTACACTTGATTACAGCGACATGTTATAATCATGTTGTTACAGCTCACCGATGATATGATCCACACCGGTGTATTCATAAGGTGAATTAAACATGAGAAAATATCGTTTATGTCCCAAGTGCGGGCATTCGGTTTTCGGCGGCAGATGTAAATGGTGTAACTATGTTTTATCACCTGACAATACAACCTCCGCAGAAGAGGCCGAGCCGCAGGAGCCTCAAGTTATCGAGGTTCCGCAGCTGTCCCCGCCTGTACCGGCGGCGCGTATCGAGCCGGAAGCCGCATCTAAATCTAACCAGATGGCCGTTATGGATGCCCAGCAGAAAGCCCGCCGAGTTCTTTACACTGCCGAACAAAACGCCCGCGAACTTGCCAACAAGACCAGGCAGGAATCCGATGCCAGGGCGGCCGAGATAATAGCTTCCGCCCAGCAGAAAGCCTCTGAGATATTAAGCAAGGCGGAACAAACCGCCGCCAAAACAACGGGCAAAACCATGTCCGATGCGGACACCAGGTCAGCGATGTTCATTGCCGAGAGCCAGCAAAAGGCGGAAAAGACACTGCGGGAAGCAGAGAAAGCCGCTGCAGAGCTGAAAGAAAAAACCAAAGCAGAAGTTAATGCAGAATCTTTTACCATAATTAGCGATGCGCGGCATAAGGCAGAGCAGATTCTGAAAGAAGCGCAGCAGAATTCCCGGGAATTAACATGCCGGGAAAGCATATACAGGGTAGCTGAAGCGGAATCAGCCAGGATGGTAGCCGATGCCGAAGAAAAAGCGGCTAAAATCATCAGCAGTGCGGAACAGGCTGCGGCTGAACTCAGGCAGAAAACCAGGGCTGAAGTAGATGCCGAATCGGTGACGATTATCAATGACGCCCGGCAGTATGCGGAACAGACATTGCTCGAGGCAAAGAAGACATCCGCGGATTTGTCAAAGAAATCCAATGATTATGCAGAAGCAAAATCAGCCGAGATTATTAATTCCGCCCAGCGGAGAGCCGCTCATATCATGGATGAAGCAAAACAAGCCAGCAAGGATATGATATCCAAAGAAAGAATATCTAAAGAAGCCAAGGGAGAATCCGCCAGGATTATCTCCCATGCCAAGCAGAAAGCAGACCAGACGATACGCGAGGCTGAATTAGCCCTTCCGGAGTTAATGAAAAAAGCTGAATCTGAAGCGGACCAAAAAGGCGCCGCTATTATCGCCCAGGCACAGGAAAATGCTGCTCAAATAGTGCGCGATGGGGAACGGGCAGCGGCGGAACTGAAGGCAAAAACTACCCTTGAAGCAGATACAAAATCAGCCGAGATTATCAGCGACGCCCGTGAAGAAGCTGTCTACGTCTTACTGGAAGCCGAACAGGCTGTCGCCGCCGCCGATGAAAAAGCCGCGACGATACTCACCGACGCCAGGCAGGAGGCGGATGAAATCATTATGCAAGCCCGGCAGGACGGCGCTGCAGCCGATGAGAAATCAGCGGCACTTGTTACCGATGCGGGGCAAAGGGTAAACAAGATTCTCGACGATGCGGGAAAAGCGGCGCTGGAACTGGTCAACCGCGCCAAGACTCAAGCAGACACCGAATCATCCGCGATTATTTCCCAGGCTGACGAGAAAGCGGAATTAATCCTGCGTGAAGCCAGGCAAACCGCCAAAGATACAACCGGAAAAGCAAAAGCGGAAAGCGAAGATAAAGCGGCGACGCTGGTCGCGGAAGCCAAACAAAAAGCAGCCGAAATTATCAAAGAAGCCAAACAGTCTTCCCGCGATTTGCTGGCTAAAGAAAAACTGATGAAAGAAGCTAAGACCGAAGCGGCAGAAATAATCCGCGAAGCCAGGGACAAGGCCAAACAGGTCATGCAGGAAGCGGAGCAAACCGCCGGAGAAATGATTGAAAGGGTGAAAACGGAAGCCAATCTGAAATCTGCGAATATCGTCAATCAATCACTGGAAATTGCCAGCAGGATGATGATCATGGCCAAATCACAGGAAAAAGCCGGGACAAAACAAAAGCAACCCGGCGCGCGTACCCCTTACAAAGCTAAAGATACCAACCATGACTATAAAGAAATGATACGCTTTTTAATTGAAGATTACCGCACGGGCACGCTGAAAACCGGCGACGGCGAAGAGCTCAAGCAGAAACTCGAAACGCTTAAAGAAGATGACAATTGGGATTCATTATCCGCCGATGTAAAAGCGCTCGCCTTGATTAACCTGCTCAAACACCGTGTGCCGGGGCAACCACTCCTGAATGGTACGAGATAATTAACGGCGGCGGCACGCCGGCATGGACGGCGTTGGCCGGTATTTACGATGATGTCGAAACTGTGGCATTCTCTGCCAGTTTTGTTTCTGACCAAGCTATCCTGTTTGTTACCGAAACAATCGGGGGCGCTGGCGACGGCGCCATTACACTTCACGTCGGGAGCTTCAATAACAGAAAATTCGATGCTCAGCTTGATAACACCTTTCCCAGGATTCTCGAAACTAGCACCGCTTCCGCTCTGACCTGCAACCGCGCAGATATCGCCCTTGCGCCTGATTTCTACCTGAGTGATGAAGCCTCACAGAAAGGTTTCATTGGTGCTTCGCTAACAGGAGCGGCGGGACAAATCGGCGGCATTTACAGCTTCACCTATACAAACGCGGGCGACGTTTACACCTTGAAACAGATCAAGGAAAATGTCGCTATCGGCAGCGTGGCTTTTAACGGTACGAATCTGGTTGCCGGAGCTTATGATGCAAACTTCGTCTACCGTTCCGCGAATCCTCTGGCACCTATACCCGTTGTTATATCAGTTCCTTTCGGCCCGGACGGTATAGACAAGGTAATCGTCGCTTTTTCAAACGCGGGTGTGCTTGCCGGCGTTTCAGGCGCAAACAGCTTCTTTGCCGTATCATCCGATGACGGAGCGACATTTACTTATATCAGTCTTTTGGAAAACGGCTTTGCCCAAACCCTGGCCGAAGGGCAAACGATAATCACCGCTCAATACGACGCCATCAGCGATACAACCATACTTACGGTTAGCAATAACGTAACCCTCACCATGGCCTTCAGCGGCAACGGGAACATTACCCCATCCGCAGGCTCCCATATTTATTCGGTGGGAGAGTCGGTTAATATTTCAGCTGCGCCTGCCGCCAGGTGGGCTTTTGTAAACTGGACAGGAGATGTTGCTAACACCGCCTCTGCCGCCACGAATGTAACCATGGACCAGGACAAGACAGTTACCGCTAATTTTGTCCGCACGCATGGGGCATTAACGCTGACGGCCAACGGTTCCGGAACAGTATCCATGTCACCCGCTGCGGCGAACAATACTTACCCTGTGGACTAACGTCACGATTAACAGCGACTATACTATTACCGCCAACTTCAGCCAGACTCCGGCGGTTGGGGGAGGAGGCGGCGGCGGGGTAGGAGGCGGTGGAGGCAGCGGCGCTACCAACGAAAAAAGAATATTCGGCCTGGGCGGCATTATCACAGACTCCGGCGAGATGTTGGACGATATAGAAATATTGAGCATTGACATCAAGCTAAGTATGAATCTGACCAGGGGGACGATAGCAAAAAATAGCTCTGGTTGGGGATTATCTATCATTACCGTCACGACCATCATGGAACCTGACGCGGCTCCAGCCGGGAACTTAATCATCGGGGGTGTTTATGACCTTAGCCCGAGCGGCGCCACGTTTGCCCCACCCTTGCCCCTGATAATGCACTACGATGAAAGCGCCATTCCGGAGGGAGTGGATGAGGAAAACCTGTACCTGGCTACCTGGGATGAAAGCCTCCGGACATGGGTGCGGGTAGACTGCCAGGTGGATATAAAAAACAATCAGATACTGGCATTTATTTCCCACTTTTCCAGGTACACGATTCTGGCTGATACCCGCAATGCTAATTTCACGATTTCCGACATATCGGTTAATCCTGCCCAGATTAACACCGGCGAAAGTGTCACCGTGAGCGTAAAAGTTGCTAACACAGGTAACATAACCGGGGATCATCAGGCCGTCCTCAAGCTTAATGGCGCCGCCCAGGAAACAAAGAGCGTTAGCTTGTCCCCTAATACGAACACTATGGTTAGTTTTAACCTGAAAGGCGGCGAGTCCGGGACATATAGCGTTGACATCGAAACCTTGCATACGTCATTTACAGTTACAGGTATGCCCGCAAAATTTGAAGTCAAAGGACTTTCCATCTCCCCGGCTGAAATAAATCCAGGGGAATTTACTGTTATTTCAATAACTGTGACCAATAACGGCGAATCTGAAGGCAAGTATTTACTTAATCTTAAAATTAATACTAGTATCGTTGAAACCAGGGAGATTGAAATAACCGGAAAAGCCAGCCAGGAAGTAATGTTGAAAGTGAAATCTGATGCACCGGGTAAAAACATAGTTGAGATCGATGGCTTGACCGGCAGTTTCATTGTCAGAGGCGAGGCAGCACCGCCTGCGCAAATACCCCTGCCTGCGGCAACTGCAGCTAATGCAGCAACAACAGAAATGACATCGGCGCCTGATACCTCCGCTCCAGCAATAACGACAGAACCTGACAAGGAAACTAAATCTAAATTGTGGATTTATGGGGTTTTGGGTGGAGGAATATTATTGATTGCCGCCTGTGTACTCATTATTATTTGGCGGCGAAGGCGTGATTAATAAATAATAACTAAAGGTATATTGTTCAAATTTTTCCTGAAACAATGCTTGTTAGACTCACGGGATTTGTTCAGATTCCTACCTCGTTTGATTTTGCCGTTGTCTTCTTTTAGAAAACACGACTGAAGTCGTTTTCAGGAGGCAGGTCAAAGGTCTTCAACTAATGAAAATCCAGCTGAATGAACGTAAAAGCATACGAGCAGCCGCAGCATTGCTAAAAAATCCAAAAGTGCTATTATAGCTAATGGTGGCTATGCGCATAACCAGGACAGATTAAAGAAATATGTGCTTATAATATCCAGAAAACATGGTTGGCGTCGGCGTATCCGATAATAAAGGAGATGGTATTCTACGATTGAAGCAGGGGCGGCTAGAAGGCGTCGATTTTTATTTTTTGGAAGATTAAGGAAATATCCAACTGATGAAAAACGCATAGCCAGTATTGATGCCGCATTATCATTAAACTTGGTTGAAGGTGGCAAGGCACCAGTGATACATAATTTTAGGAGAACATAGGCGTTTCAGACACAGTTAAAATGTTTAAAATACAAGGAGGGAAACATGGCTAAAGAAATACCTGCGCTGCCTAATGTCTCAACCCCCGGTACCCCGGTAATTTTTAATCCGGAAATATGTAACGGATGCAACCAGTGCATCGAAAACTGTCAAGTAGATGTTTACATCCCTAATCCCAGGAAAGGTAAACCGCCAATTATCCTGCATCCCGAAGAATGCTGGTATTGCGGTTGCTGTGTGAACGATTGCCATCGTCCGGGCGCGATAACTTTCAACTGGCCTCTTGCACAGCGGGGATATTGGAAGAACAAGGCTTCCGGGAAAATTTCAAGGATTTAGAGTACGGGTAGAGCCTCCAAAAAGTCGCTGATTATTTGATTAAAAAAGGAGAAATGAAATGACTACCTGGCAAGATTATTATAAAGAAGAAGGCCGCGCTCCGGCATGGCCGTATCCCATAAAGTACGAGCAGGAACAGGAGATAGAGACCGATATCCTGATAATTGGCGGCGGTATTGCGGGCTGCTGGGCGGCCATCAGCGCTGCCAGGCAAGGACTGAGGGTGGCCCTAGTGGAAAAAGGTGACACCGTTAGAAGCGGCGCCGGAGGTCCCGGCTGCGATCACTGGTGCAATGTGCCCGCCAATCCCTTATCCAATGTAGACCCTGATGAGTGGGCTGAACATATGGCAAGCGTTCCCTATTCTAACGGCATCGGCATTCAGATTCAGTGCCGTGAAGACTGGGATACCTTGCAAGAGATGGAGCTTATAGGCGGGAAAATCAGGGATACAAAAGATGAATATGTCGGCGCTATCGGAAGAGATGAGAAGACTAGGCTCATGCTTTCCCCACGATATGGCGTAGCCAACAGCTACCTGCCCGCACCCAAATCTCCACCGATTTTTAAGAGTAATCCCGACCGTAAGCGTAACAACGTCGTCCTCAGGATATGGGGCACCTCCTTCAAGCCAGCCTTAAAACGTGAATGTAAACGCCTGGGAGTGAAAATCTTCGACCGGGTTATGGGTACCAGCTTATTAACGGAAAACGGGGTCCAGGGCGCACGTGTGGTAGGCGCCACCGGCATAAACAACCGTACCGGTGAATTCATGATTTTCAAATCCAAAGCGACTATTCTCTCCACCGCGGGAAGCGGAGGGATGTGGATAATAGACACTGAAGTAGGCGGTCTCTGCTACATGCAATCACGTACCAAGACCGGAGATGGCATGGTGATGGGCTGGAAAGCCGGAGCTGCTTTAACCCTGTTGGAAGCCAGCAGCCTCCATTCGATTGGCGGCGGCTATAAGCATAAGTGGTATACCGGAGCCGGAGATGCCAGCTACGAAAACGTCCCGCTGGTGGATGCCAACGGTAAAAGGCTCCCCTACCCGATACAGGGTTGGGAGGACGCGGGCGCTATGGCGCCGCCGGCTGCAGTTGTAGAAGCTATCCGGGAAGGTATAAGGAAAGGTGAATATGCGCTGCCGTTCTATGGTGATTTCCCTGGCATGTCGGATGTAGAACGGAGAGCAACCTGGAGATTGATGTTAAGTGAGGAATCGACGGTAAAAATCATCGTGGATACTTTCAATAAAGCAGGTTATGATGAGAGCAAAGACCTGCTGCAGAGCTATAAGTTCCTGGAGGGTAACGCCCCGCCTCAATGGCGGGACCCCGGAAGAGGCGGACTAGTAGTCGATTGGAACCTGAAGACCTCTCTCGACGGATTGTACGCCGCCGGAGGCCAGATGTTCTCCCCGCAGGATCACAGCTTTTGTGCTTCAACCGGCAGGTATGCCGGACGTAAAGCTTCTGCCTATGTCAAAGAGATAAGCCAGGGTAAGATTTCGCGCGAACAGATTGAACGGGAAAAAGCCCGCGTTTACGCGCCGGTAAGGCGCACCGCCGGCATGGACTGGAGGGAACTGCATGCCGGCATTGCCAGGACCATGCAGTGGTACTGCGCCGAGTATAAAACCGATTTACTTCTTAATATGGCTCTGGATAACCTGAGGAAAATAGAAGAGGAATCGGTGCCTTTATTATATGCGCTGGATCCGCACAAACTGATGCGAGGTCTGGAGGACCTTAGCCTGCTGACTAATGCCCAGATAGTCCTTCATGCTTCACTTGCGCGCAAAGCCAGCAGCATTCCCCTAGGCTTCCAGAGAATAGACTTTCCGGCTTTAGATCCGCCGGAGTGGAATAAGTTCCTTACTATCAAACTGGAGAACGATAGAGTGAAGAATGAGGAACTCCCTGTAGGCTTCTGGGGTAACATGAAACAGCAATATGAAGCCCATAATAAAGACTATGCCGGGGTTTATAAAAAATAAATTTGCCGTCTGAATATTTTGAATCAAAAGCGACCTCCTATTATGGAATTTGCTATTTCAAATAATTTCAAGATAGGAGGTCGCACCTATATGCAGTTTGGAACGCAACCAATAACAGTATTGGGATTAATAAGACTTTGAGAACAACAATGTAAGAATCTTTTTATGACACTCCAACCATTCCTTTAACATGGATTTCCATTCTTTCTTTTCGATGGTACCGGCGTCAGGTATGAAAAAAAATCCTATCACCAATAGTGATACCGCTTGTTAACTCATAGCCCCAGTTAGATTAGCTTCAGGAAATGGTGGCCGATACCCGCACTGAGCTGCTATTGACCATGCTGGATGCTGTTTATGTAGATGCCAAGAAGACGAAATCTATCATCGCTATAAAGCCGAAGCCACCATTTAAACCTGTCTTCCAGGTAGCGGCTTCTAAAAAAGAATCCAAGATCCGTATCTTAAACGAGCCTCTCGAAGGCTCGTCCGTGTTTCTGGTGGAGACGGGGGAGGGTCGAACTCCGTCGTACCCACTAATACGGGTTCTATTAAAACAGAGGCGAGCGCTGGCAATCAAATTTCTGGTATGAATGAGATTTAAAACCGCAAGTATATTGAATTCTTGAAAGGAACACAAAATAGTAAATTGTTTCTGCCACTTCTTATACCGATAACCAGCCTGGAAACAGCGTATAGGGAAGCTTCTCTTAATTTTCTAGTTATCAGGATATTGCCACCCACGCCAGCTTAAGAGGTCGTAGTCGCTACCGGTTACAAGTACCTTATTGCCTAACCGGTATTTTCTATTATGCCCGAGATGGCTATGTTGGGCGTTGTTCTGGGATTTAACGTAGTTGGGGATGGGCAAGGGATGCTTTGGATACAAGACTCCGAGGACAATTTTAATATAAAGTAGTTAGATAATTAATTCTATCCCATGTTCATGAAAAATAAGCTGCTAAATAAAAATATTGCGGAATGTTTTGCTATAATTCCGGTATTAACCGGTGGTGATGGCTTCAGTTTCTCTGCGCATTTATATAGCGATGCGCCAGGCTACTATTTTTTACTGGCAAGGAATTCACGGTTAAATTCGGCTTAGCTTGATATACTAAATGTCTTGCGGCTGACCTGCCTGCTTACGGAGGCAAGGTAAACCTACGATATCAGCAACTTCTCCTTTAGAGATGAGAGCTTACGAACCAATCAGTAGCAAATTGAAAGACTTTGTTACTTCTTATCACAAGAAGCCTAGTCCGTTCATTTTGCTGGAGTTTTCGAATGTTTTGGCCATGTATTTTGCACCAGGATCAAAGTACGCCAATGCAGTGGGTGTTTTTTCCGCCTGGGAAAAATCCAAACAGGACCCAGAAATCCATGACTTCGTCAGATACCTGGTAGTACTACATGGAAAGCCGGGGCTTATCGCGCCGCGACCTGGAATCGTACATTGGCAGCCGCGCCCGGGTATCGGAAGTACTCAACCGTAAGCGCACTCTCACCATGGACATGATCCGCAAACTGGGACGCTTTGTTGAATTCAGTGTCTTCGCCCAGCCTACCACCCTGGACTGGTCCGTTATCGGCGACCAGAAGGAATTAGACCTCCTTGGCGCGCACCTTAGCCCGTATTGTTTCCCCGCGGTCATCGACTGGATTCATCAGGACAGGATTGGTACTGACGGTGTTGCCGGGACATTTCTGCCCCTCGAAGACTGGGAGAGAGCCTTTAGTATCGCAGGAACCGGTGAAGGCGGCGTTTTAAAGGTTGTAATAAAACCTTGATTACAGATATAAAAGAACGTTATCTCAATCAATAAAGTTGAATGTCTACGTGAAAGATGTAAGTATACTCAAACAACTCCAGGTTATTCCCGGCGTAGGTCCCAATATTGCTCAAGATTTAATAGATTTGGGATACAGCTCGGTTTATCAACTTGAAAAAGCCGATCCGGAAATAATGTACCATAATTTATGTGAATTGCGCGGCCAACACATAGACCGCTGTGTACTTTACGTATTCCGGTGCGCGGTCTATTTTGCTGCTGCTAAAGAACCTGTTCCTGAATTACTAAAATGGTGGAATTGGAAAGATAAAAGATAGAAGACAGTCACTTCATAAAACTAAATGTCTGCCTTTTCACTTAAAAAGAGTCAGGGAAATTATTACTGTTTTCATATGGGTGTTTGTCTTCCTTTTCCCATTGAGCCAATTGTTCCGGGGTTGGGTTCGACCATGCTTCTCTGGGCCAGGGAGACGTGAATAGCATATACTTTATCTTCCATTTACCATCTACACGCGCGTATTCCATTTCATGCCTGCCGTGCTGGATTATACTTTCCACTCCGCTGGCTGGATCCGTCGAGATAACAAACATCAGCCACTGAGCGGCGGCTTTATCACCATTAACATGGATAACCGGCTGCACGGCTATGTGACTATCTCTGCCCTTGCCCTTGCTGTTGTTCCGGACTACATTTTTAAATATGTCGATGATCGCTGCCTTCCCCCGGAAACGGCCGCGTTTATGCAGGATAGCCACGGCGTCATCGGTAAACAAATCCGCGATTTTTTCCCAGTCGCGGGCTAATAACAAATAAGCATAGTTCGTATGTAACTCCTGAAGCTCCTGGATATCCTGTAACTTTATTATTTGCTTTTGCTGTTCTTCCAGGGTTTTCTCTAACATCTTTAATTGTGTTTCGTATTCTTGAGTATTCATTTTACTCCTCCTGCTATTTTGGGTATTATTTCTAATTTAGCATTAATAGTTACGGATTAAAAGGAGCCGCTATAAGGCGGCGGAAGAAGGCGGGAGGAAGTTGACGAGGCAGAACCCGGATGTTTGAATTGGCATTTAATCATTCTTGAGTTAATAGTTTCTAATTCTCGATGCCAGATTAACGTAGCTCTTTTTGCCTGGCATACTGGCGTAATCGTTCTAGCTGCCAATCTCCTTCTTTCAGACCTTCTTTCACACTTCCAGAATGGGCGGCGGCAGTTCGAATGCCGTAAAGGGAAGCACCTAAAGCGTGGGTGGGAACATGTGCCGTTGCGACGGCTTGTCCTGCGGCGTGCGCGGCAAAAACTGCATCAGGCTCTTTCTTTCCCTTTGCGGCGGCATGGGCCGCGAGCGAAACTCCGCGTATAACTGCCATTCTAAATACACCACTGCTTACCCACTCGCGGAGTACTTGAATTGCTCTGCGTGGTCTGTCATCGTTAGGATATTTGTCTTCAAAATAAGGAAGCACATGCTCTGCGCAGTCCACAGCCCAGCGGGCTAATATTTTTTTGTCGGGTTGGAAAATTTGATGATTCATACGCTCCGTAAAGGGTTTATCAAGAATCTCTGAAACGGACTTGCGAACCTCATATAGCATTTTTCTTGGTCTTATTTGTTCCTGTTTGACAATCTGCATAATACTCCTTCAGCAACACAATTATAAATCATCCAGGCAAAAGAGGGTATTTGTGAGTGCCTTCAGAGTTTGCTTTTGTTCGAAAAGAATCTGAAAAAGTTCGCAGGGTGTTCACTGATCGGTACAGGGCTCGAACCTGTGACCCTCAGTGTGTGATGGACTCTGCTTCACCGGGGTCAGATCAATTTGTCTCGCCGTCGTGATAGCGGTACGGCGTATCTTGGCACGGACGCGGGTGACGAAGACTTTCTTCCTGAATGGCTTGCTGATAAAATCGTCGACGCAATGGGGCATGACGCGGCGCAAGCTTTCTGTTTCATGGTTTTGTGTCAGCACGATGATAGGGACATCAGAATTCTGACGCAGGTTGTCGATAAAACGCATGTCTTCGCCAATATGTTCCGTCTCATCCACGATAATCATATCGGGCTTTAGCCGTCCCGGGAGATTTAGTGCGTTTCGCCATCAGCCACGGTAACGGTATCAAAGCCTTCGATTTTCAGAATGCTGTCTAGCAACCTGATCATGTCGTGGCCGTTATCTACCACCAGAATGCTCTGCCTTCCCATCATACAAGACCAATCCATTAATCCTGAAAATTCCTGAAATTATCCCCCTTTTAAATTTCATTATCCTTTATCACCTTTAACAAAGTCATCCTTCTGACCATATAGAAAAGTCAGCAAAACCGGATTAGCATTATCGATGGTGATGTAAAAAATTCCCCAGCTTCGGTGGTAGGCGGTATCCCGATTCTATCGGGATGACCTTCAGTATCAGGATAAAATGGTGGGCGGTATCCCGATTCTATCGGGATGACCTTCAGTATCAGGATAAAATGGTGGGCGGTACAGGACTCGAACCTGTGACCTTCAGTGTGTGATACTGACGCTCTAACCAGCTGAGCTAACCGCCCATGTCTATTATCCAGGTTATCCCTGGTTTGCTGCCGTCCCGGCCGCTGATCTTATGCAGATGGTTAGCCTAACCTGGCTGAGCTAACCGCCCCGGAAGGTACAATCTATTTTACCCCTTAAATTCCTGTTTGTAAATTAGCCTCCGGTTTTTATTTGAAACCGCATTGAATTAATGTTATTGCATAATCTCCCCCGTTTTGATATTGTTCTAGTAAAGGAAAAGTGCTTACCGGAGTGGGATAATGCATGAAAAAGCCGGTATCACCGGCAAGTTGAGGGCCCAGGGATACCGCATGACGCCACAGCGCATGATGATTCTTTCGGCGATGGAAAGCAGCCGCGACCACATCAGCGCCGAGGATATTTATGCCCAGGTGGTGGCCAAATATCCCCACGTCAATATCTCCACCGTCTACCGCACTTTAGAACTCCTAAAGAAACTAGGCATGGTGTATGAAATTAACCTGGGAGAAGGGCGCATTCGTTATCATACTGAAGGCAGCGGCCATCATCACCACCTCGTCTGCCAGGCCTGCGGGAAGGTAATCGACATTGAAGAAGCGACACTCTCATCGCTTAAAGATATTCTGCTCCGCCAGTATGGCTTTTCCGCCGACCTGAGGCATGTAGGCATTTTCGGCCAGTGCGACGGCTGCCGCAAGAAACAAGGTAAAGAAAAATCAAGTCGTCTGCGTTCCTTTTAAAGGCTGTCTCCCGATGAATTTGCCTATTAAAAGGCTGGCCAGCACGTAGAGTCCCGCCGCTACCGGAAAGACATACCGCAATCCCAGGGGTGATACCAGAGCGCCGCCGATAATCGGGCCCAGCCCGTTTCCCAGGGCTGACGCGCTCTGGGACATACCGTACGCTATCCCCTGCTGGCTGACCGGCAAAGACAGACCTATCAGCGATGAAGTCGAGGTCACATTACCGCCCTGGAACAATCCCAAAAGGCCTACCACTATGACCATCTGCGTTACACTGTTTATCCAGATGGGAGACAGATTCAATAAAGCGGCTCCCAGGCAAGAGAATATCAGTATTTTCCGGAGGCTGATGCGTTTGCCCAGCCGCCCTGATATTACCGCAGAGGCTGCGGCCGCCAGACCCAATAGGGAAAAAGCCAGAGAGGCGGGTATCGTAGCTGACCCGGACGGATTCAGTTCTTGTATAAAAAGCGTGATTACCGGTTGTATTATCTGCTGGGACATCGCGATGACGCATATCGTTACGAGAAGGACGATAACCGATTTAGAACCAAGCAGGCGCCATACATCGCCCAGGGAATTTTCCTTAACCGGGCGGTGGAAATCTTCCTTGACCAGGAAAAGGACGAGCAAGCTGGCAATAAGCAGCAGCGCACTGGCAAAAAAGAAGCTGGTTCTAAAACCGAAGGTTTCAGCGAGCACTCCGCCGATAGAAGGCCCGATGGTATTACCCAGGAACACTCCCAACATTAAAATTCCCATGACGTAAGAAGTCTTATCACGTGGAGAAGTGGAAGCTACCAGCGCCGAAGCCGCCGGGACGGTGCCGCTAAAAAGGCCCTGGAGAAACCGCAGCGCCACAAAAATGTAGACATTGGGTGCTAAGCCCGCCAGTACCTGAATGACGGCGCTGCCGATTAAAGCCCTCAATACCATGGGCTTTCTGCCAACTCTATCGGATACAATGCCCCATATCGGGCCGCTCAGGAATAAAGCAATAGAAGTGGCTCCGATGGATATTCCAGACCACAATGCTGCCTGGCTGTTATTGAAGCTGCCCAGTTCCTGTACAAAAAGAGGCATGAAAGGTAAAACAAAACTGAAGCCCAATATTACGATGAACTCTGCGGCAAACATGACGTAGAGATTTTTCTTCCAGGAAACAGGAGACATGAGAAGGAGCCCCCCTTTTGACGTTCATATTATAACAGAATGACGGAAGAACCCGTAAAAATGAAATCCGGTGAATACTGCTAATGAGCAAAAAATTTGTAATATAGCGTCAATTCTGATACGCTTTCAAGAGAAAAACGAGGATAGTAAATATGCCGGGAAAACGCAAGGAAAAATGGCTTAAAGAAATCTATGAACCGGCGCTGAAACGCTCGCCGGAAAGGGCTAAATTCAATCTAACCTCTGGGATTGAAGTTCAGCCCCTTTACACCCCTGAAGACCTGCCCGGTCCAGACCCGGCGGAAGCCGCCGGTTATCCGGGGGAATATCCCTTCGGGCGGGGCATCCAGCCCTCCATGTACCGCGGGCGCTTATGGACGATGCGCCAGTATTCCGGTTTCGCCTCGGCGGAGGAGTCCAACCGCCGTTATCGCTACCTGTTGGAACAGGGTCAGACGGGTTTGAGCGTCGCTTTCGACCTGCCTACACAGGTCGGCTATGATTCCGACCATGCCCTGGCGCGCGGCGAAGTTGGCAAGGTCGGCGTGCCCATCGATACGCTGAGGGACATTGAAGACCTGTTCCGTGAAATTCCGCTGGACAAGGTCAGCACTTCGATGACCATCAATTCCACCGCGCCGGTGCTGCTGGCCATGTATATCGCCCTGGCAAAAAAACAGTGCGCCGACCTGAAAAAGCTCGATGGGACGATACAAAACGATATCCTCAAGGAGTACGTCGCGCGGGGCACATACATCTTTCCACCCGCCCCCTCCATGAGGCTTACCACGGATATCTTCGAGTATTGCAGCCGGGAAATGCCGCGCTGGAACACGATAAGCATCAGCGGTTATCATATCCGGGAAGCAGGCTCCACAGCGGTGCAGGAAATCGCTTTTACGCTGGCTAACGGCATCGCTTACGTGCAGGCTGCCGTCGACCGCGGGCTGAATATCGATGACTTCGCGTGGAACCCTATGAAGTATTTTAACGATTCTTCCACTCGGGCTTCCTTTTTTCCAGAAAAGCCGACATACCTTCCTGTGCATCTTCAGCCAGGCAGTTCATGACAATTGCATGAGTGGCATAATTGTAAGCTGACGGGGTATCCAAATCCACATGGTTATAAAAAGTTCGCTTTCCATAAGCGAGCGTATACCGGCTGTATTGAGCGATTTCCATGGCCCAGTTTCCGGTCTGTTCCACAAGCTTGTCCGGAGCAACGATTCTGTTTATAAGTCCGAACCGTTCTGCTTCCTCGGCGGAAATAAAACCGGGTCAGAAAGTGGCTATCGTTGGGCCTACGGGCGCGGGCAAGACGACCATCGTCAAGCTCTTGATGCGCTTTTACGAGCTGAACGATGGAATTATCAAAATAGACGGAATCGATACCCGGCGGTTCACCCGTGAAGATCTGCGCAGCCTGTTTGGGATGGTATTGCAGGATACATGGCTGTTCAACGGCACTATCAGGGAGAATATCAGGTACGGCAACCTGGAAGCTACCAACGAGCAGGTGACGGCGGCGGCAAAAATGGCTTATGCCGACCACTTCGTACGGACACTGCCGCAGAGTTATGACATGGTACTCAACGAAGAGACAAGCAATATCTCGCAGGGGCAAAAACAGCTTTTAACCATCGCGCGCGCTTTCCTGGCAGACCCCAAAATACTTATCCTGGATGAAGCTACCAGTTCAGTCGATACGCGCACGGAAGTGCTGATACAGAAAGCTATGGAAGACCTGATGAAAGGCCGCACCAGCTTCGTTATCGCCCACCGTCTTTCCACGATACGCGACGCGGATATTATCCTGGTGATGAAAGATGGCGACATCGTCGAGCAGGGGAAACACGATGAACTGCTGGCCGCGGAAGGTTTTTACGCCTCGCTTTACCGGAGCCAGTTTGAAACTGCGTCAGCGTAATGATTCCACCTTGGTCTAAAGGAGTCCGCGGAGCCTCGGGTCTAGCGCGTCTCTCAGTCCGTCGCCGACCATGTTGAACGCGAACACTACCAGCATGATGGCGATGCCGGGCGCGAACGAAAGGATAGGGTTGGAAAGCAAGTAGATACGGCCGTCGCTGACCATAAGGCCCCAGGCGGATGCCGGGGGTTCGATGCCGATGCCCAAAAAGCTCAAACCCGCCTCTGCCAATATCGCGGAGCCAATCTGCATCGTCATCAGCACGATTAAGGGCGGAAAACAGTTAGGCAGCACATGTCTTAACATAATACGAAGCTTGCTCGCGCCTTCAGTGGTGGCTGCCAGCACGTAATCGTTTTCCTTGACGGAAAGCACCTGCCCGCACATGAGCCGGGCATAGCCGGGCAGCATGGCGACGCCAAGAGCTATCATGACATTCCTGAGGCCGCCGCCAAGGAGAGCAGCGATTACGAGGGCAAGTAATATCATGGGAAAGCACATCAGGGAGTCTATGAAACGCATGATAACCGTGTAGACCCAGCCGCCGAGATACCCCGCGAACAGCCCCATGGTGATGCCGATAACGGCAGCGATGCCGAGGGCGACCACCCCGACTAAAAGCGAGTTGCGCGTGCCGAAAATCAGACGGCTGAGAGTATCCCTGCCCAGCGAATCGGTGCCGAGCAGATGCGCAGCGGATGGTTTAACAAGGGATTGGGAAAGGTCCTGCTCATAAGGGTCATACGGCGCCAGCAGCGGGGCGAAAATAGCCACCAGAATAACCAGAAGGATAATAACGACGCCGAAGATGACCAGCGGCCGGCCGAATAATACTCTGACAAAGCGGCGGAGTTCGCTGGTGCGTTTGTCGCCGGCAAGGGCATCGGTATTTAAAGAATCACTGCTCATTCTGGACGGGCTCCTTAACTAGCTAAAACGTATTCTTGGGTCGAGCCAGCCGTAAGATATATCTACAAGAAGGTTGATAAACAATACAGCGACGGCAATAAACAAAATGAATCCCTGCACAACCGGATAATCATGGGAGAAGACGGCATCGACCAGCATTTGTCCTACTCCCTGAATGTTAAATACTTTTTCTATCAGTACCGAACCGCCGATGATAACGCTGAGCCCAACCCCGGAGAGAGTGATTACCGGGATGAGGCTGTTTTTCAGCGCGTGTTTAACGACGATAATACGTTCCTTCAGTCCCTTTGACCATGCGGTACGTATGTAATCCTGCCGCATAACCTCGAGCATACTGGACCGTGTCTGCCTTGCAGTGGCGGATATGGGGAAGATGGCCAGGCAGAAAACAGGCATGATAATCTGTCTGATATTTCTCGCCAGGTCAACAAATGGAGAAGTATAACCCTGTACCGGCAGTATAGGAAAATGGAGGGCAAACACATATATCAACATTGTACCGAGCCAGAATATCGGCACAGTGATACCGATATTGGCCAGGATTGTTACCGTAACATCTATCCATGTTGCCCTCCGGATGGCGCAAATAATCCCCGCCGGAATACCGACGATAAGACTGATGACGAAGGCGGCCAGGCTCAGGTTCATGGTCACCGGAACACCCTGCGCAATAATAGATCCCGGCGACACACGTTGAGATATGGAAATACCGAAGTCGCCGTGGAGGATACCACCGACCCAGTTGAAATATTGCACTATCAAAGGTTTATCCAGACCGAATTCAGCCCTGATATTATCAATCATCTCCTGGGTAACATTGGATATCTGCGCATCACTTAAAATCATGTAGATAGGATCGCCAGGCAGAAGGCGCATGGCGAAAAAAACGATAACAGTAACTATAATAAGAACAAAGAAGGCCTGTATCGTTCTGCGTATAATAAATGTTGTCACACCTGACCTCGAGTAAACATATTATGAGTCGAAAAATATTTATACCGGAAAAATTCTAACCGGGATGATATATCTAAACAATCAGTCATTTGTCTTAGAGACCGGTAAAAAGGTTTCGTTCCCACATTAATCCGCATTAGCGCCGGATGAAGCATTATAGACGCTCCGCCGGCGCTAATGCAATTCCTGAACTTATTTATTTAACCAGCACTTGCCCGGGTTCCAGTACATGGCTCGGTCGTAGGTGTAAAAACCGGCGTACATGACGTAGTTCGCCATAACCTGCCCGCGCATGGTAGCGTTTAGACATATTACTGTTTCGTTATCGTACATGTATTTCAATGCCTTTTGTACCAGCGCCGGGTCATAGTCTTTAGATGCAAGCGCAGCTTCCAGAAGCGCCTGGTACTCATTGGTCTTGTCCATGCTGGCATTGCCGACTACTTTCTGGGAGAAGTTGGTACCGAGAGCCCAGCCCATATTGGCATCTACCAGCTTCCCGGCTGCGGCAAAACCTTTCCATCCTGTATTGATAGCGGTGTTGTAAGCGGGATGGTCGATCATGTTGATTTTGACGGTGATGCCGACTTTTGCCAGCATACCCTGCTCGGCGACAACCATATCATTGAAGGTTGTCACGGTAGAGCCGAGAATCTCGGTGCTGAAACCGTTGGGGAAGCCTGCTTCGGAGAGAAGCTGCTTGGCCTTGGTCAGGTCCTGTTTGATCTCGGGCAGGGCGGTGCTGTAGGAAGTCGTGCCGGGTACTGCGAACTGGCTCGTGGATATCCAGTAGCCGTAGCCCAGGCTCTTGACGATTGCTTCGCGGTCCAGCGCCAGGCTGACAGCCTGTCGTACTTTCACATTTGCCAGTGGCGAAGTGGCGTCAGCGCTATCTGGTACCAGCGCGGAAATAGAGATATAGTTCGCTTCGATTTTATAGTTTTTATTCGCTGCTAAAAAGTCACTTTCGATTTTACCGGGGTTGCCTCCCTGGATATCAATCTCGCCCGCTTGCAGGGACTGTGTTCTGGTCATCTGGTCGCCGATGTTAAGCATAATGATGCCGTCCAGATACGGCTTGCCGTCCCAGTATCCGTCAAATCTGGTTCCTTCGATTGACACCTTGGGGGTAGCCTTGACGAATTTGAAAGGCCCGGTGCCCACCGCGTTCGCTCTCATCCAGTCTTCGGCTTCCTTGTTGGCGCCGTGGTCGGTATACGCCTTTTGAGAAACAATCATCGTGCTGCCGAGAGTGGTGAGTAGAGAGTTGCTGTATCGGTTGAGGTTGAGTTTGACGGTGTAGGGGTCGACGATGTCAACCGAGGTAACGTATGCATAATCGCCGTATTTACCGGTTACTAGCAGGTCGAGGTTCCATTTGCATACAGTGGCGTTCCAATCCGAGTTGTCATGGAACTTGACACCCTGTCTTAAGGTCAGGGTAATACTCTTGAGGTCATCGCCGACTTTCCAGGCAGTAGCCAGGCAAGGATGGACGCCTGCTTTAGTGTCAATTGAAAGGATCGTATCAAAAAAGAGATTTGAGACGGGCGATGTGACGAGCCAGCCGGGGTCTCCCGGCCAGCCGAGTGTGGCCCCGTACCAGAGAGATTCGCCGTACTTGAGTATCCCGCCGGTTTTAGGAGTGACCGCGGTCGTGGCGGGCGTAGTTGTTTTGACGGTGGTAGTAGCGGGAGTGGCCGAAGTTGTGGTGGGAGTGGTGCTGCAGCCGCCCAGTAGCAGTGCCGCAATTATCAGGATTATCGGTATAAAAACCAGAAATTTTTTCATTTATCCCTCCTCAAAATTTAACCAGGTACCCTTGTTTGAGTTTTGTGTATTCACATCGCAGCACCTCCAATGTTCGTGGTACGAATTCATTATAAGAAAAGAGATAGGTCTTGACAAGCCGGTGTTTGAAAAACCGATATACCGTGTGCTGTAACCGCTATATTCTTTTATTAGCTCTACTGACCGTCAAAGAGAAACCAGATATATTACAGCGGAAGTAACCGTTTTTTACCTGTTACCTCATGCAGCTGTTATCAACCGTTTTAATTGAGAGAATCTCCCTTCTAATTTTGAAAAAATTCTACCTGATAACCGCGTAATTTTCAGAATTTATCAGGTTATTATCTATTTACGATTGTTCAGTATTATATGACAAGGCTGTTCAAAAAGTCAATTGTTAATTCTACAGAGATGGTCGATATAGCATATTGAATGCCTACGCTCAAAGCAGGCGTGATTCAACGGCGATAATCGTAAAAAATATTACGAGGATAAAGAGGTTCCGTACCAGATAATATCGAAGGCGGGATAGGTGTCCCGGTGACATCTGTCAATGCCACACCGCAAGAAGTTGAAATTACTATCGCTGGTAGGCATTTTACGGGAGACCTCCAGCCTTCATCGGCCTTGAAGTGCGCTAAGTGCATGGCCTGCTGCACGGCAGGGAACAGGAAGGTGAAATTCAAGAACCCCGGGCTTTTTTGCCTTTTTTTGATATTCTAGTGATAGTGAGATGGGTAATTGTAATAATAATTTAACACGAAATCGAAAATAATGTATTGACTTGCTTAAAAAACTATGTCATATTGTTACACACATAAAGTTTGAAAGGAGGTTACCATGGCAGAAAGCGTATATAAGATTATCACACTTGTAGGCACCAGCTCCGAATCCTGGGAGAAAGCGGCCGCGAATGCGGTTGAACAGGCGGCAAAGTCACTTAATGACCTGAGGATTGCCGAGGTTGAAGAACTGGATATGCAGATTGACAGCGGCAAGGTCACGAACTATCGCGCCAAGGTAAAAGTCTCCTTCAAGTACCACGGCAAAGAAGCCTAACCCAGGTCCGGTGAGTTAGCAGGTAGTTTTTTTATTGGATTATGAGCAGCCGGCGGCAGCGGATAGGTTTATGCTGCCGCCGGGTTGGCGAATAATTTGCGAGTTCCAGCAAGATGAGCATAGATCCTGAGATTGCCACCAAGTAAGAATTCCTTGAATCGATCGATTTCAACTATAAGTATTATGATTAAATATAAAAAAAAATATCCAGCATTCCGTCATCCAGTATCGGAAGCAGTAATAAAGGATTTATTGATACTGCCACAGATGCGCCGGTAGCCCAGGCGCTGACACTTATCGTGGACGAAGCAGTTAAAGCCAGGGCATCTGATATTCACCTCCAACCTACTGAAGAGCATCTTAAAGTGCGCTATCGTATTGACGGATCTCTGCATGACATGTTTACCTTGCCCATTACCACTCTCACGGCAATTGTCTCCAGAATTAAAATACTAGCCAGTATGAATATTGCCGACCATCATCGGCCTCAGGACGGCCAATTTTCGGTTAAGACTAAAGGGCGCATGATAGATATACGCGTTGCCATTATCGCCACTGTTTACGGGGAAATGGCGGTTTTACGTTTATTGGATAAATCCCGGGCTACCCTTGCACTCTCAGATCTGGG
This sequence comes from Dehalococcoidia bacterium, assembly GCA_041300405.1. Lineage (GTDB taxonomy): Bacteria > Chloroflexota > Dehalococcoidia > Dehalococcoidales > RBG-16-60-22 > Fen-1077. Next base: position 997,876 of record JBGLNK010000001.1, read on the forward strand.
ATTTCTTCCGGGATCTTTAAAGAAGTTTGAAAATATGCTCAGGGTCCCTTATGGAGTTATTCTGGTCAGCGGGCCTACCGGTGCAGGGAAAACCACGACATTATACGCTTCAGTTAATTCACTTGACCGTACCGAACGAAATATTATTACGGTGGAAGACCCTGTGGAATACCGTTTTTCAAATATTAACCAGATTCAGGTTAATGCGCGTGCCGGGCTTACATTTGCCAGTGGTCTAAGATCTATTCTTCGTCTTGATCCTGATGTCATTCTCATCGGTGAAATACGGGACGCAGAGACGGCTAACATAGCTATACAGTCTGCCTTGACCGGCCACCTGGTTCTATCATCTATCCATGCTAACGACGCCGCAGGGGTGGTTCTTCGCCTTATTGACCTGGGAGTAGAACCTTTTCTGGTATCATCAGCACTTATCGGGGTAGTTGCCCAGCGTATGGTAAGAAGGATTTGCCCGCACTGCGGCCGGCCGACTCCTGCTTCCGCTGAAGAAAGTATTATATACAACCAGGAAATGAAAGAGGAAAGAAAAGAATTTATATATGGCGCGGGATGTAAAGCTTGCGCCAATAGCGGTTACCGCGGACGCGTAGGCATATTTGAAATATTAACCACCAGTGATGATATTAAAACTTTGCTGATAAAGGGAACCACAGCTAACCAATTACGCGCCCAGGCCATCAGAGATGGCATGGATACACTATTAAAAGATGGGATGTGTAAAGTCCAGAAAAACATGACAACTCCCACAGAAGTCCTGCGCAACGCTTATACAGTTGGTTAATAACTGAAAATACAAAATATCCGGAGTGAAAAATAGTAAATGATATATCAATACATAGCTAGTGGAGAATCAGGCGATATCGTTAAAGGTAAAATATCGGCTGGCAGTGAAGATTCCGTAGCCGACATGATGGGCTTTGCGGGTTATCGCTTGATTAACCTCAGACCGTATGTGCCGTTTTTTAGCCTGGGTAAAATGACCTCGCAACTTTTCCCGGTGAAACCGGTAGAAATAGTCCTTCTATTCAGACAATTAGCCTTACTTCTGGAATCAGGAATCAACATCGTCACGGCGCTTGGATTACTACAGGAACAGATTGCTAATCGTTCTCTCAAACGAGTCGTTTCTGAAATCATTGCCGATTTACGCAGCGGTAATCAATTATCAGCCTCCATGAGCCGGCACCCTGATATCTTTTCGACAATGGCTTGTCGGACTATCGGCATCGGTGAGCAAACCGGTGGCATGGAAGTTATGTTGAAACAGGTTGCGGATTATACTGAAAAAGAGATCGTGACTAAAAAAAGCATCAAGGGAGCCTTAATGTACCCGATAATCACCTTTATCGTAACGATTATCGTCGTCGGTGTATTAATGGTTTTTGTCCTGCCTGCGTTTTCCGGTCTTTATAACGACCTGGGAGCCGAATTACCCGCTATAACCCAGATGATGCTGAATGCTTCAGGGTTTTTAAAAACCAATATTTTAAACATTTTATTAGGTATACTTATCGTGGGAGCGCTGGGATTTATTTATACCAAAACTCAAGATGGCAAATATAGATTGGACTTATTACTGCTGCGTATCCCGATAATGGGCCGCGTCGCTCTTTTGAACGAACTTTCCCGCGCTTGCCGCAGCTTGTCCCTCCTCTATAATGCCGGCCTGCCTTTGACCGAGATTATGCCTCTCGTGGTACAAAGCGCAAATAACAGGGTTATGGCCAAATCACTCTATAATGTTCAATCTGAAATGTTGAAGGGTGAAGGCTTGTCAACACCCATGGCAAAAGATCCGCTTTTCTTACCTATGATGGTGCAGATGGTTAAAGTGGGCGAAGAGAGCGGAAATCTTGATTCATCTCTTACGGCTGTAGCTTTGAACTATGAATCGGAAGCGCAGGATAAAACCAGGACATTAATCGGTATGATTACGCCGCTCATGACCATCGTCATCGCTGGAGTTGTGGGTTTGATGGCGATTTCAATGATATCAGCGATGTTCTCGATATATGGACAAGCGTTTTAAAAATTTTATATCGGAAGAAGAATATGAAAGGTTTGAAATTAAGTAAAGCAAGCTGGGTAATCCTTGCAGCGGGCGTATTCCTTATCGTTCTTGCCGGGCTTGGGCTAACACGTTCACAGCAGATGAAAGAACAGACCAGGCTGGATGAAGAGCTAAATATCAGTGAAAAGAGGTTGAGCACATTACAGACTGCGCAACTTACTCAACAGTTGGAGAATTTGAGGGTCAAGGTAGAGGAGAGCGATGCTCAGGTAAAAGATGCCCAGGCAAGATTAGATCAAACAGTTATCAGTGTGGATGTAGCTGATGAATTCTATAAAATTGCAAACTATTGCAGCGTAAATATTACATCATTAACTACATCAAAAATAGTTAACTCGAAGTATTTGAGTATTCCAATCTCAACGACTTCACTTAGTGCTGCGGTCACAGGGGATAAGAAGAATATTGTTGACTTTATTATAAGCTTGAATAACGGCTTTGTAACCGGGAAGCTAGGTTCTTTTAGCATCAGCTTTGATGGCGCTGAGGCGGAAGAAGAAATCCCGGACTCTGAAGAAGAACAGGAAGAGGAAGAACCGGAAGAGGGTGAAGAACTGGCAACCGGTACGGCCAGCGCCTCTATAAGTTTGTTAATTTATTCGTATGAGGGCAACTAATTATGGCAAATAATACGACATCATTATATATCGATAATTTAAGTATACGCCTCATGACAACACGCGGAAAGCGTATCACCAAGTTGGCTGATATGCCGCTGGACGTAGACTTAAGTCAAATAGATACTCCGGAAGTTGAAGCAAAACTGGTAGAAAAAATAAAATATCTATTTCAGAGCAATCATATAGGGTCTAAGAAAATAATTCTGGGCATTAGCGGACTTCGCTGCCTGACCAGGCCTATCGTATTACCTGAATTGCCAAAAGCAATGTTGGAAGAAGCGATAACCAGGGAAGCCAGAAGGGTCCTGCCGGTGCCTGTAGAACAATTGTATCTTTCATGGCAAATAATGGCTGCATCGGAAGGTAAGATACAGGCATTCATAGTGGGCATCCCCAGACAAATAGCCGATCCGGTTATTAAAGTCGTCACTGAAGCCGGTTTTAAACCATATATCATGGATATCAAGCCTCTGGCACTGGCCAGGCTATCCCGTGAAACAAGCGCCATTATCGTCGATGTGCAGCCGAGTGAATTTGACATCATTGTTTTAATGAAAGGAATGCCCCAGCCTATCCGCACAGTTCCTTTTTCAAAAGAAACTACATCTCTTAGAGACAGACTGGTAATTGTTAAAGATGAATTGCAGAGAACAATACAATTCTTCAACACGAATAATCCGGAAAACAAAATCCAGTCGGGAGCTTCATTGCTGGTTTCCGGTGAAATAGTTGATGAATCCGAACTTTTTGATTATCTGGGTGGTGATCTGGGATTAAAAGTAACACCGCTGGCTTCACCGTTAAAATGTTTAAAACAGCTTGATCCATCGCACCACCTGGTAAATGTCGGCTTGACTCTAAAGGAATTGGTAAGTGATGCCAGCCCGATAACCCCTAATTTCAACACCCTGCCGCTTCCTTATCAACCAAAGCAGGTTTCTATGAACAGGTTGATGGCTATTCCTGCCATAGGTATAGCCGTCGTTATGATTGCTTTGCTTGCCATGACCGTACAAAGTGCCGCTGCAAACATTGATAAAGCCCAAAACGCTCTGGATGCAAATGTAGTAGTCATCGAAAAAAAGTCTGCCCAGAAAAAGGAATTATCTAACAATATCGCGGCAATGGAAAGTAAACTTGCCGCCCTTGAAGCTTCCCGGACAAATTATACCGGTGCTTTAAATAGCCTCGTTTCTACAGGTAATAAAATGAACACGGACTTAACTACAACATTGAATAATGCGGTGACAGATTTAGACATTTCGCGTATGACATTAAGCGCTGATACTATCAGTTTATCCGGATCTGCCAGCGGCGAGCAGCAAGTGTTCCAGTACGTTCGCAAATTGACAAGTACCGGGCGTTATGATGAGATTACTATCGGAAGCATCAGGTCTATACCGGATTCAAGTGAGAACGATTCAATGGCGGTAAGTTACGCGCTCTCTATAAAGTTAAAGGGAATTGGAAAATGACTGATATTATAGACCTCTTGCAGCTCGCTAAATCCAGGGGAGCCTCGGATTTACATATCGTTGTCTATAGCCCCCCGCTGATGCGTATTAACGGTGAACTCATGCCTTCAAACGAAAGGCCGGCATTAACCGCTGAAGATATAGAAAGCGCCTTGAACGAGGTACTCACAGAAAAAGAAAAGAACGAGTTTAAAAATAATCTTGAGCTAGACTTCGGACGCAGTATACCTGATGTCGGAAGGGTTCGTTTTAATATCGCCCGGCAGCGCGGCACAGCCAGTATTGTCGCTCGTTTGCTGCCTAACAAGATTCCAGACCCGGAAGCCCTGGGATTACCCAAAATATGTAAAGACCTCATCACTCGTCCGCGTGGCCTGGTCGTTATCAGCGGGCCTACCGGCAGCGGTAAATCCACTACACTGGCTTCAATGATAGAATACCTCAACCAGACCGATAATTGCCGCGTGGTAACGATCGAGGACCCTATTGAGTATACCTATGAAAACAAGAAATGTACTATAACACAGCGTGAACTTGGGTATGATACTCTTTCATTTTCTGAAGCATTAAGGCATGTACTCAGGCAGGACCCTGATGTTATTCTCGTCGGTGAAATGCGAGACCTGGAAACTGCTTCGGCAGCGCTGACCGTGGCCGAAACCGGCCACCTTGTCCTGACTACCGGCCATGCTCCCAGCGCCGCGCAAGCCGTAGAGCGTATCATTAACATGTTCCCGCCGCACGAACGGCCGCTGGCACAGACGAGACTGGCTTCGCTGCTGCTGGCTATCTTTTGCCAGGCGCTTGTTCCTAAAGTCGATGGTAAAAGTCGTGTCGCTGCAATAGAAGTGATGCTCGCAACCGCTGCTATTAGAAACTTGATACGCGAAGGTAAAAGCTTCCAGCTCCCTAATATTATACGCATGAATACGAATAACGGTATGGAATTACTCGACCAGGCGCTCGTCAGGCTTTATAAAGCCCATGAAATCAGCAAGGAAACAGTCTTTGAGTTCTGTAACGACCGGGAAGACGTGGCCATAGTTTTGCTGCGACTCCATGAAAACGGTGCAGCGTTCGCCCAGGTCGAGCGGGTGTTTCGCGGCGAGCCCCAGCGAGCCGAATTCTTCTTTAATGTTGATGCCCAGCTTTTCCGCCTGCTCTTCAAGGAAGGAGCCGGTGCCGGCGGCGCAGACCTTGTTCATCGTGAAATCGATGATGGTGCCGTTCTGAAGGCGGATGTACTTGGCGTCCTGCCCTCCGATTTCAAATATCGTGTCCGCTTCCGGGCAGACGAAAGCCGCCGCCTTGGCATGGCTCGTAATCTCGTTGCGGATAACATCGGCGCCGAAGAACTCGCCGGTCATATAGCGCCCGGAACCGGTGGAGCCGGCGCCCTTGATAATGACCTTGTCTCCCAGTTCTTTACCGACTTCTAAAAGGCCCTGTTTAACGGCTTCGATAGGGCGCGAGGCGGTCATCAGGTAGCGGCGCGCCAGCACGTTATTGTCTTTATCTATTACCACGACATTGGTGCTGATGGAGCCGATATCCACGCCGATATATGCGTCGACGGGTTTACCGGAGTCTACCTTGACGGTATCGATATTGATGGAATAGCCGTCGCCTTTAAGGGGCGGCAGGGTAACGAAGGTGTAATCGCGCTTCGCGATATAATCCCGCAGGCGCTTTAGAGTGTCCGAGGGCAGCGTGGTTTCTTTGCTCACCAGCGCGGCTCCGAGCGCTCCCAGCACGGCGAAGTGCTCCGGGACGATTAAATCTTTTTCCGGTATCTCAAGCACTTCCTGCACAGCGCGGCGGATGCCTTTATTGGCGGCGACGCCGCCCTGGAAGGAGACGGGTTTTTCAAGTTCGCGGCCGCGGATAACCTGTCCCTTGAAGTTGTGTATCATCGCGAAGCAGAGACCGGCGACGATGTCATATACCGGCGTGCCGACCTGCTGCAGGTGAATCATGTCGCTCTTGGCGAAGACGCTGCACCGCCCGGCGACCCGCGGCGGGTGTTCCGATTGGAGCGCCACTTCGCCGAACTGCTCGATGGGAATTCTCATGCGGGAGGCTTGCTGGTCGAGGAAAGAGCCGGTGCCGGCGGCGCAAACGCCGTTGATGGCGAAGTCGGAGACCTTGGGCAAACCTTCTTCAGACTCTTTTTTCAGTACGATAAGCTTGGAATCTTCTCCGCCGATTTCCAGGATGGTTTTAACTTCAGGGTGAAAGCGCGCGGTCCCGGCAGCCTGTGCGGTAATTTCACTAACGAAGGGGATACCCAGCAGTCCGGCGATAAGCTGACCGCCGGTGCCGGTGGCGGCGGCGGTGGTGAATTTTTCAGGCGGGTATTTAGCCAGGATATCCTCCAGCACAGCCAGGACGGTTTCTACAGGCTGACCTTTTGTGCGGACATATCTCTCTTCGATAATATTGTCAGCTTCATTGAGGACGACTACTTTAGCGGTTACCGAGCCGATGTCTATACCCAGTTTCATAATGCGGCTTCACCTCTTGAACGTTGATATCGATTTGAAAGGGGAATGGGAAGAACTAACTACTTTCAATTATAGCTTGGTTGCGCTGGCGTGTACAATAGCTGATAAAAAGCCGCCGTTTATGTTTGAACAGCGGGCTTGCCGGAATAGAACGCGGCCTTTATAATACTCTCATGAAAGTCCTTTCCCGGATAACGGACTGGGTAACAACGCCGTATACCATCTATCTCCTTCTGAAAGACCCGGAAATCCCGCGTTCAGACAAAATCCGTGCAGTCATCGGGCTGGTAGTTATCTTTGCTTATATCATCAGCCCTATCGACGCTGTCCCGGATGTCATCCCGCTATCCGGCTGGCTGGATGACCTCATTGTCGTGCCGCTCGGATTCGCTTTAGTGAGGTTATTGACACCGGGAATAAACATTGAGGAGAAGAAAAGCCGGGCGAAAAAGGGTATAAAACGCCTTCTTTTCTGGGCAATTTTTTCTCTAGTTGTTATGGCTCTCCTGATATTGGCCTGGCTCGGTCTGCTGATTTATATCATCGTAAAACTGATAACAGGCTGATAACAAGATAAACTTCCCGGCTTCTATCTTTTTATCACGTCAGGTAGGCTGTTAGATACAGCTACGGTATCTTTCCCCGTAAATGTCTGGCCGTTCGCCGTGAAGGCAATATTAAAGGTAATATCTCCCTGTACCAGCTTGTTACCTGTCAGGTAATTTATCACGCTTTGCAAATCAAACTTGACCGCTAACTCGTAAACATTGTTCCGGTCATGGTCAACGAGCGTACCGGTCTTTTCTGCGGGACTAATTTTACCGAACAATAATATCGAACTTATATCGATGTCTTTGGGATTAAGGCCCGAAGGTAATTCTATATAGGCGGTAAGCGTTTTTTCAATTATCGTAGAACCAAGACTGAGTTTATCCGGCTCGATATCGACCTTTGCTTCATTGATTGGACGTATCGCTTTGTTCCTATCGAATATACCGGACGTGCTTTCCATTTCAAAAGCGCCGTCCCCCTCCGAGTCTATCTCCAGCTTTGTAATTGTATCGGTAGCGGAGCGGCTGATTATCCCCGGAACCGGCGGAGCGGCGGCGGCTTTTATTTCCGGAGGCTTAATCCTGGCCTGCGCTACCATCGTCCGCGTTACCGGCACATTTTTATACTCCAGGAACCGGGACATTTTATTGATACTGTCCGGCATCTGGGCTTTTAAATCCATTATGCCTGCTGCAGTTCCCCTGGCAACCACCCTGTACTCTCCCGTTTCATCCGCGTCTGGTATTAGTATTGTCTTATAGTCTGTTCCTTCCGGGGTAATATAAATCGCTCCGGGTATTTGGTTTTCAATCATGCCGTTTGCGTCAAGGCCGACATGCCTTCCCCGGGAATCGTAAATATGCAGGTCGGCGGGGCTGAAGATACTGAAAATAGCCATTTTAGCCCAATCACCCGGCAGGTTCAGGAAGGTTTTCCAGAACGGATCGGGGTACTCGGAAAGCGCTTTAGCCCATTTGCCCGGATTGGTCCATTTATCCATGTCTCCACCAACGCCGCTCCAAGGAGGGCCGGCCGGGCCGCTTTGCAGGAACTGTAAATTTAACACCGAGATTGCAAACCCTGTTTTTTCTCCCCAGTTGCCCTTGAATTGCAGCCATTCCAGGCCTTTTTCTACCGTTTCAGTTTCAGAAAGAAGAACGAATTCAAGCTCAACGGGTTCAATTATCTTCCAGGTAGATATTCCTGTGTTATCAAAGTCCAGCACCGACCATGACTGTCCGGGTGTAAAATAACTGGCGTGAGAGCCCTGCGCAACGTAGACGGACGGGTGGGTACCTTTCAGCAGACCTTTTTCCTGCATAGCGTTCCATGTCATCTTTTGTCCGCTCTGGTGCTGCGCCAGTGCCATAAATTCCGGCGTTTCTCCGCCGGCAAGTATTTCCTTGACTGTGCGCCCGCGGAAATTAAGCTGCGCCATTTCCCAGTCACCCTCGTGAACATTGCGCCAGTCATTAAAGTAATAAAAAATCCAGTATTGAACAATGGTGTAACCGGAGGCATCCGCTTCTTTAACGCGTATGTATATAGTAGGCTTGTAGCTCGCTTTCACCGAGTCATAAACGGCTTTATATTCCGCGAGGGAGTTGGCTTTTGGATTTAAATCGGGGACATCAATGTAATACTTGCTTTGTGTATAATTCAACATGGCATTGGTGGTAGCTTTTTGCGAGAAACCCGCGTTTTCCGGGTCCCGCACTACAGCAACATCGAACATGAGCTGGACTGAAACAGGCTGATAGCTTTCGATTGATTCAGCATCATCACTAAAATAGAATACCGGGCAGAATTTTTTTGCCAGCTGGATAGCGGATTCGGTATCTACTTTGGATGTTGTAGTCGGGGGCGTGGTCGCTTGCGGGGTTTCCGTCTCACCGGAAAAAAGCGAGCATCCCGCAAGTAACACCAGCAGTAACAGGGCACAACAAAGAGCGATTCTCACGCCAGTATTATACATCTAAAAATCAAATCGTCCAACAGCGGAGTGTTATTTGACTGCCGGGAAGGGAATAGGAGGGGAGTTCTGAAGTGTATAAAAACGTTTTAGTGGAACGAAAAATACAGGTCCAGAAGAATATTCAGCGTCCGTATATCGTTAACCAGCGCTGCGGATTCTTTTTTCAAGGTGAGGTTTTTTTCCAGTTCGTCGCCCAATGCGGAAATCATCTTGCGTAATTCATCGGTACCGCCCCTGGTTTTCATGAGCGTTACCTGCCGGATGATATCCGGTTTGGCCACACTCTTAAGCTGCTGCAGGGCCATGTTGATATTTAGTTCCTGCAGCCCGTGGAGGACGCCGCGCACTTTCTTCCCCTGTTCTGCACGCTGTTTCTCCTTGGCCTCATTATCAGCCTTCTGTTGCGTGAACTGCCGGGAAAGGCGCATTAACTCATCTATGCCGCTTTCTTCTTTGGCCATATCTATCTCTGCATCACGTTTATTTGATAAATCAGTTGTTCTTATAAGTATACACCAAATATGAAAGATACAAAAAAATTTTGTAGGTTGTATCACTTTTAATTAATAATTTTCAGGTAGAATGTTGATTGAACATCAATAGCTGATGCGTTGAAAAAACAGGAGTATACTACTTGAAATGCAATCGGAGATTATGCTAAGGTATCTCAATTGATCACGCATGTATTTCAAGGAAAATAGAAAAAAAGTGATAGATGACAGAGAAAATCGGTCGGCCTGTCAAATATATCCGTCATTCCAATAATGTTCTCTACCTTCTCCCGAAATGTTACTGTCTTATCCTGACAGCGATGCTGACCGCGATTGCCAAACTTGTTTCGTTGCCGTGGAATGCCGGGAGAAAAGACCTTCTTATTTACACGATTCCTGATAAAAAGCGAATATTGTATCAATCGGGCTACCTTGCTATAATTACTGGACGATAGGAATTATTATTATGATATGTCCCGTTTGCAACCAGGATATGATTGTGGTGGAGTTCAGGCAGATAGAAATCGACTACTGCATGAAGTGTTCCGGTATCTGGTTCGACAGGGGTGAACTGGAGCTTTTACTGGGGACCGCCGGGGGGAATTCAGGCCTGCCGACACTGGAAGGAAGCTCCAGGGAAAACAGGTCGCACGGCGAGCGTAAATGCCCCATCTGCCGGAAAAAGATGCAGGAGACACCGCTGGGAGAGCCGCAGGTACACGTAGACTTATGCCAGCAGGGCGACGGCTTATGGTTTGACGGCGGTGAGTTACAGCAGCTGCTCAAACAGGCCGCAGTGGATTCACAGGCTGATAAGGGTGTAATGAAACAGATTACTGCTTTTCTGGGAGAAGCATTTAAAACCGGGCAGCCGGATAATTCAGGAGCTTAAGGAGGGAATCTATGTGGGTTTTATGGGTTGTTATCGCAATCGTGGTTATTCTCCTCTTTGTATTATGGGGGACGTACAACGGCCTGGTAAGGCTCCGCAACCAGGTTAAAAATGCCTGGGCGCAGATTGACGTACAGCTCAAGCGGCGTTATGACCTTATCCCCAACCTCGTCGAGACGGTAAAAGGATATGCCAAGCATGAGCGCGAGACGCTGGAAGCGGTGGTTAAAGCGCGCAATGTCGCCCAGCAGGGGGCATCACAGGGGGCGGGTGAACGCGGCAAGCTGGAAGGCGAACTTAGCTCGGCGCTGGCGAGGCTGCTCGTAGTCGTCGAACGCTATCCCGATCTCAAGGCGAACCAGAACTTCCTGGCTTTGCAGGAAGAACTGTCATCGGGCTGAACGAGGCCTACCGGGAAACGGACATGATACCTGCGGTCTTTCTTTTCATCGTATTCATGTCCGTCCTTATCGTCAGTACGCTGGCGCAATGCCTGGGCATCATCATCGGCTATTGGAGAATGGATAGAAATGCCTAAGATAAACAACCGTATCCGCCGTTTGCGCTTCGACCATGGTGAAATGACGCAGGAAGACCTGGCCGCACGGGCGGGATGCACCCGGCAGACCATCATCGCGCTGGAGCAAGGAAAGTACGTCCCGTCCATCGAGCTGGCTTTTAAAATCGCGCGGGTCTTCGGTGTAACGCTGGAAGATGTCTTTCAATATGAGGGATAAGGAGTTAAAACATGAGCTATAAAACATTCAGAACGATACAGGCATTTACCGGGATGGCTCTGGGCGGTATCATGGGCGCGTCTATAAGCCAGGGTAACTGGATAGTACCCGTGATTGCGGTTATTATAAGCATATTGATAATAACCATTTTAAGGAGAAAGGTTAAAGAAATAGTCACCGATGAAAGAACTTATGATATCGCTGGAAAAGCCTCACTTCTTACATTGCAAATCGTTGCCGTCGGCATGGCACTGGCAGGCGCTATATTGCTAGCTATAAGCCGTGATAGTTCTTCCACTATGGGACAGATAGCAATTACGTTATGTTATGCAACCTGCGCCTTGCTGGTTATAAATGCGCTGACTTATACTTATTATAATCGTAAATACGGCGGAGAATAATGAAAAACGTTCTAATCCATATCTGCTGCGCCCACTGCGCCGCTTATACCGTTGAGCACTGGCGGAAAGAAGGGTATGAAACAGGCGGATTCTGGTACAATCCAAATATCCATCCTTTCACCGAGCATAACAGCCGGCTGTCCGGCGTTAAAGCCCTGGCGGAGAAGCTGGATTTCCCATTGATAATCGACCCTGCATATGATATGCCGGAATATTTCCGGCGCGTCGCCGGTCATGAGGCAGAGCGCTGCCGTCACTGCTTCGACCTGCGCCTGCTGAAAACAGCGAGAGCCGCCCGCGCCAACGGCTATGACGCTTTCACCACCACTCTGCTCATCAGCCCACACCAACAGCATGAAAACATTAAAGAGATCGGCAGCAAAATCGCCGCGGAAACCGGTGTGGCCTTTCTTTACGCCGACCTGCGGAAGCGGTATTCGGAAAGCCGCCACATTACCAAGCCGATGGATTTATACCGCCAGCAGTACTGCGGCTGCATCTACAGCGAATGGGAACGGTACCGCGAATAGACGCTTCCCGTTCCCATTCGAGACAGGTGAATCTTGTAGTTTTCTTTTACTTTATGTCATACCCGAGGCTGACCGTGGCTGATATTTCCAGCTGGCCGACACTGATGTTGGAAGGTGTATCCACCGCGGGAGCGGGCATAGCATCCCCGGCTACCGCGTAGTTGCGGTAGGCGATGCCGTAATTATTAGTAGCGCTGCTCTCGGTCATGTATAACACGTCACCGAGTTTGACACCTGCCTTGTCGGCAAGCTGTTTGGCTTTGGCGACAGCGTAGTCGAAAGCTTTCTCGCGGGCTTGTTCGTAATACGGCTGCGGGTCATCGACGGTAAAGCTGATACCATTGACCCTGGTCAGGTCGCCGCCGGCTTCTACCACTTTATCGATAACGTCGCCTGCCTTTTCCACTTTCCGCATCTTGACCACCACGGTATTGGTTACGCGATAGCCGGTGACTTCTTCCTTGTCACCATTCCAGCGGGTACTCTGATATATATTGAAGTTCTGCGTCTGGATGTCTTTATCTTCAACATCTTGTGCCTTGATTGCGGCAATGACGGCTGCCATAGCGACGGCTGCTTTCTCACGGGCTACAACTACGCTGGTTTCCTGTGACTGTATACCAAGGGTCAGGATAGCTACATCAGGGATGGCATAGATTTGTAAGCTCCAGGCTGCCCCCGGAGACCGCCCCCGATGAACAGCCTACCAACCCCACCACCAACATAAGCGAGATTAATACCATACCGATTACCAGAATTTTACGTGCCATGAATTATCCTCCTTTTCCTTTCAACCTGCTAAATTTGATACTTAACTATTACCGCCTGTGTTAATAAGACCTGTCTCTATATATCTATACGGTAAAATGGACTCTATATTACAAAAAGAGCCCCGAAGATTTTTCGGGGCTCTTTACGTTTCCAGGCTGCCCTATCGGCTGTTTACCTTATTTTAACTGCGATATTCATGGTCCACTCGTTTTTAATACCGCCTTCCCATGGTTGCGAGTATGCCAGGGATATGATGCTGTCACCTCTCGCAAGTGGTTTGAAAATCAATATTTCCTGTCCGTAAGCACCCAATTTTGAGCTTTCAGGTAAAATGTACTCATTATCTCCGGTCTTTTCCAGTATTGACGGATCGGAAATGCCGACCAGTTGCCATTTGAAACCGGTAGAGGCGTTTGAAGGTAAAGTTATAGATATTGTATCACGGCGTGTCGCGATAACCGTACGGGTTAGAGCTTTCTGCTGCGCAAATTCATCATAGGTTGCTGTAACCGGCACTTCTTTGCCCGCTGTTCCGCATCCTGATATTGAAAGAGCCATAATTGCTGCCACAACCGAAAATACTATCTTTACCTTCATCCCGTTCATCTACCTCCGGATTATTTTTTACCCTGGCTTCAAGCAGTCTAGTTTATTTCGTAAGATATCTGAACGTTTGCGGTAACTTCCAGTTCGCCGGCGCTGATGGATGTGGTGGTTTCGCCGGAAGAGGCTTCAGCTTTCAACGCCGAGTCACGATAGATCGTGCTGGGCACGTAAGAGCTTTCGGTGATATAGATGGGTTTGCCGAGTTTCACACCGGCTGCTTCCGCCAGTTGTTTCGCTTTGGCGGCGGCATCGGCAACGGCTTTCTGTCTTGCCTGCTCCTGGAATTTCGCCGGGTCATCGATGGTAAAGCTGATGCTGTTAATGCGCGTCAGGTCGCCGCCGGCGGCAGCTACGGCATCGATTACGGTGCCGGCCTTTCCGGTATCCCTTATTTTCGCGCTCACCATGTTGCTCACGCGGTAGCCGGTGACGATTTCTTGATTCGCGCTGTTATCCCACCGGGTGACCTTATAGATGTTGAAAGATGTTGTCTGGATATCTTTCTCCGCCACGCCGTTGCTCTTCAAGGCTGCCACTACTTTATCCATGGCTTCCGAAGCCTGCGACTGCGCCTCGGCGACGCTGACGGCCTGCGCTTCTACACCTACTGACAGAATAGCGACATCGGGCACGGCGGTTACTTTACCTTCACCGTTGACCCAGATTCCTTCCTGCTGGCTGTTCAAGCTCCCCTTGAGTTCCAGGCTGCCTCCAGACAACTCGGTGCCACATCCGGCCAGCCCTATCGCCGCCACCAGTAATACAGCGATAGCGCCGATTGTGATTAACCATTTCTTGTTCATTGACTGTCCTCCTTTGTGGTTGTCACTATATATAACGAAAGAAGCCGCTGCAAGGTTAGCAGCGGCTTCAATATTTATTCTATAAAATCCTGTTATTTGTTTCTTCTTGCGGGATTATTCAGAGCTGCGTCATAACCTTTCTCAGCAACCTCTATCGCTCTTTCCAGAGCCGACTTGACCGAGTCCGGAGCCCGCCGGAGTACTTCTTGTAAATCCTGCGTATTTTTTTCAGCCCGCCTGAAGACCGTAGTTTTCAGAAACGCTTTATCGTCATTCTCAGCTTTGTTATTGAATTTTGTGCCATCTGCCTGCTTATTCCAAAACGTATTGCTTTCCGCCGCTTTTGAATTTGTCCAGGTTGAGTCACTTTTTTTATCAGGGATCATCAGCCTGGTTTCATTAGAAGTCAGCGCTTTTTCAAAACCAGCCACAGGAACAGACGGCGCGGCAGCAGGCTGCGGAACGATTTCTTGTTCAGGCTGCGCGGCGGAAACAGGAACATCCCCGGCTGCGGATGCAGACAATATTGCCGTGGAAGCGCTATCTTCAGCGGCAGCAATATTTTTCCCCGGTTGTATCAGCGATGCGATAGCTTTCAGGTTGGTGTTCATGCGTTCCGTGACCTGTTCTACATTTTTAACATCGCCTTTATCCGCCATCTTGACTATTTCTTCTACACGAGCATCGGTAAACTCGACATACAATTGCGCTTTACCCAATGTCGAAGGCGTCAAGGCCAGACGCACTTCCTCGGTGAATAATTTTACACTATAGAGAGATTCATCCGGCTGGCTGCCGGTGGACGCGGCTATCGTGCCGCTTCCGGCTACCAATACGGCTGCCAAGACAGAAACTACGGATATCCATCGTAATTGCCACTTGATCAGGCCGCCCTTTTTCGGCTTCATATCGCGGACGGCTGTCTGGAATTCGTAGGCAGCTCTCTGCCGGAACTCCGGGCGCGGTAAAATACCGGCCGCTTTATGGGTATCTGCGGCCGTGCGCAGCAGGGGCTCAAGCTCGGCGGCATGCTCCGGGAAAGCAGCCAGACATCCCTCGACGGATTCCCCTTTTAATACCCGCTCGATGCACTCGTTTAAAATTTCATCAAATTCTTTCATATTATTCTTTTTCATGCCGCATCTCCCTTCCCAAGGGCTTTGCGCAACGCCGCGATGGCGCTGTGCTGCAAGGCCTTTACCGCCCCTTCACTTCTACCCATGGCTTGAGCGACTTCCGCTATCGATAACTCTCCGCCGAACCGCAGCGATATCACTTCCTGCTGCGCCGCGGTTAGTTCTTTTGATGCCGCGACAACTTCTTCGATTTCAATTTTCTGCTCGGCGGTATGTTTCGGGTCATCTTCGTTGGCCGGCAATGTTTCATCCAGCGGCACCAAAATCCGCCGCGACTTTTTTCTCAGGTGGTCGACAACCTGGTTATGGGCGATGCGGTACAGCCACGAGGAAAAAGGCATCCCCTGACTTTTATAGGAAGAAATAGACTGAATGGCATTGAGAAAGACCTGTTGTGTCATGTCTTCCGCCTCTGTCCTGTCTCCTATTTTAATTACTATATACCGGTATATCCGGTCGAAGTTTTCCTCGTATAGCTGCGTCAAAGCCACCTGGTCATGCTGCTGCGCCCGCTTGACGAGGCTTTCCTCATTTTGCACTAGATAATTCCCCTCCAGAGCCGGAATCGCGGCCAGATTGCTTTGTGCGTCCCGGCCGGTACCAGGGTTTTACCCCGTGCATATAGTATAACGAACCATTTTTGAAAAAGATAGTTTCAACATACAAAATATGCTACAATGGCAAAAATGAAAGGTACACAAAAAATCTTTTGGAGATAGATTTTTGCCCTACTTGATACGCCCTCTGACCAAAGAAGACATCGACCAGGTTAACGCCATCGACCGGGAGGCCTTTCCCACGCAGTGGCCGCCGCCTAACTACCGGCAGGAGCTTAATAACCGGATCGCTCACTATATCACCGTCACCGATGATACGAGGGTATTAGACCCGCCTCTACCTAAAAAGCCGGGCGGCCTGCGCAAGATACTCTCGCGCTTGCTGCCGGCATTGAACCATGAGCATAATAACCCGGACCCGCCGCCGCAGCCGTTTATAGCAGGATTTTCCGGCATCTGGATGATGGCGGATGAAGCGCACATTACCAATATCGCCGTGCGGCGCGCGTACCGGGGTAAAGGACTCGGCGGGCTGCTGCTTATCGCCACTTATGATATGGCGCGAGAACTCAAGGCCAGTTTCCTGACGCTTGAAGTGCGCGCTTCCAATACTGTAGCACAATGTCTTTATACCCGGTACGGATTCAAACAGACGGGAGTACGGCGCGGTTATTACCTGGATAATAAAGAGGACGCAATAATAATGTCTACCGACGGGCTGACGTCTCCCGCTCTCCAGGAACAAATTCAACAACTGCGTGAATCTCTTTCCCGCAAGGTCCCCCCTCCAACAGGCTGGAAACGAGCGTAAAACAGCGTTTACACCGCCCGCGGCGCGTTACTAAAGATATATTTATTATCAACCCTGAACACTGCACCCTTTACCAGCCTGTTATGAACGTGATAAAATTATCTGTCAAGATAAACACCTGTGGGGGAATTGAGGCAAGGAGGCCAAGACGATGTCCGGACACAATAAATGGTCAAAAATCAAGCATCAAAAAGGCGCTTCAGATGTCAAAAGAGGTAATCTTTATACCAAGCTTACGCGTGAAATCATCATCTCCACCCGTGAAGGCGGCGCAGACCCGGACGGCAACTTCCGCCTGCGCATAGCCATCCAGAAAGCCCGCGATGCCAACATGCCCATGGATAACATCGACCGGGCTATTAAAAAAGGCAGCGGTATTGGTGAAGGCGGCGTAGCCCTTGCCGAAATGACTCTCGAAGGTTACGGGCCCGGTGGAATTGCCGTCCTTGTAAACGGCCTCTCTGACAACCGCAACCGCACCGTCCAGGAGGTCAGGAGCACCTTTACCCGCCACGGCGGCAACATGGCGGAAAGCGGCAGCGTGAGCTGGCAGTTTGAAAACAAGGGACTCATTACCATCGACGCGGAAAACCTGGATGCTGATGAAGTGTCCTTGCAGGCTATCGATGCCGGCGCTGAAGATGTCAAGGCAGAAGGCGGCGTGATAGAAATTTATACCGCGCCTACGGACCTGATGAAAGTCAGGCAGGCCCTGGAAAAGCAAAATATTAAAGTGGCTGAAAGCGAGCTTCAGAAAATAGCGAAAACCCAGGTGAAACTCGATGATAGAGCCGGCGTGCAGGCCATGAAACTGCTGGATAAACTGGAATCACTCGATGATGTCCAGAACGTTTACAGCAACGCCGATATCTCAGAAGCTGCCGCGACCGCTTACGATGCGGAAGCTTCTTAAATAATCACTTTTCGTCATCCGCGCTTTTGGAATCCCCCTCTCACCAAGGGGGATTTTCTTTTTCCCTTTCTCGCTTCCCTGCCACCTCATTCGACTACGCCGGATTACCTGGATACAGTTTTTCAACGGTATGGTTATTTATTTGATAATTCCCCATTCTTCTTTTTCTATTTTATAATTAGGGAAGCTCTGAATATGTAGTTCTATATTTGAATACATGACTATTTTAATGCCATGATAGAGATTGCCACGCCTACCGATTTGGAGTAAAGGAGGACATCGGGATGGCGCGGCACGACATGTCGTGACGACGCAATGACTTGTACAGAGGTTTCTTAGCTTGTCCCGGCGCCTTTTCTTTACTTCGCCTCCGGCAAACCGCTTTCCTCCAGCCAGTCCCGATTGTATCGGGAGCGGGTATTCAGCGGAGGTTTAATGACAATATTTTCTCTCCCCTTTCCCTTGACTCGACCTTCCAATATATCTATGATAATGCTAGGATGAAGATTTTAGGCGTCGACCCGGGCACCGTAGTGATGGGCTGGGGTGTTATCGATAGTGACAGCGGTGAGATAGCCCTGGTCAGCTACGGCGCGATAAAAGTCCCCGAACATTCAGAAATCGGGGAACGCTTGAGCTTCCTTTATAACAATTGGTTTTGCCATCGGTTGCCAATAAAAAAATTACTGTTAAAGCTTTTCTACGGAATTTTAAACCTGCACAGATTTTTTATGGAGATGCCATGAGCGATTCGGTTACGATGGAAGTTTCGATTACTGAAAAGCTTTCAGGAAAAGTAACCCTAGGAGTTTATGGAGTTAAGGTGCTTAAGGCTATTAAATAATGATGCGTTGACTTCCTGCGCGACTCCGGTCCTCTCCCTGATTAACAGCGCTGTCATAATGCCGTAGGCCAGTGTCATCCCGGTGATAAAGTCAGCGTAAGCTATAGGAGTCTGTACAGGTTCGGAACCCGGTACCTGGAGAATGTGGAGTAATCCTGAACGGGAATCGCCCGCGGTCGGCCCGAAGCCTGGCTCATTTCTTTCCGGGCCTTTATTTCCGAAGCCGGTAAGGTTGGCGCAGATAAGCCGGGGATTTATTTTTTGCAAAGTCTCGAATTCCAGCTTGAATTTTTCCAGTTCTCGCGGGCGGAAATTATTGATAAATACATCCGCGGTTTCCAGTAGTTTACGCAGGATTTTAAGTCCTTCTTCCTGTGCGAGGTCGAGAGCAATGCCGCGTTTATTGCAGTTGATGTTTTGTTCAACATAATCAAAATCAGCCGCTATCCGGCGGGTGTCCCTGGTAGGTGCCGGTCTGTGCATTAATCCTCCCCGAGATGTCTGATCGATGTGTATAACATCTGCGCCCCAGTCCGCCAATAAGCGTCCCACCATAGGTACGGCAACAGCTGAAGCAGCCTCGATAACTTTTATTCCTTCAATACCTGTTTTCATTTTACTTTCTCCTCTTCTGTCAAATGGTATGTATTTACCTGTTTCTTTCCGTATTTGTGTTAGGGTCTCGAAATAACTTTTGCGCGATGATGGCAGCTCCAGCAGCGCCGACTATTTGAGGTTCGAAGCAGATGTTTGCCTTTATACCCAGACTTTCCTCGATCCTTTTAACCACGCCGGTGTTTTTAGCAATCCCGCCTGATATTACCAGCTCCTCTTTTACGCCGATGCGTTGCAGAAGGGCAATTACCCGCCGCACCAGCGAATCACAGTAAGCTGCCAGGACAACGTTTCTGGGAATGCCGGAACGCAGCAGCCTGAGAGCCTCTGATTTCGCAAAAACCACGCATGCGCTGCCTATTTGCGGTGGTTTTCCTTCAATATTAAGGGACATTTGCCCGATATCCTGGATCTGGATGTCAAAAAGTTTCGCGATGACTTCCATGGCTCTGCCGGTTCCCGCCGCGCATTTGTCATTCATGACGAAGTTAGTGGCCCTTCCGCTTTCATCGCAGCTTATAGCTTTGCAATCCTGGCCTCCCATGTCCAGCACCGTTCTCGCTTCAGGAAAAAAATAGTGAGCCCCGCGGGCGTGACAGGTTATTTCCGTTACATTTTTATCGGCGAAGGGCACCTGGTAGCGCCCGTATCCGGTCCCGACGGTGTATTTGATGTCTTCCATTGATATCCCCGTCCCGTTTAATGCCGCTTCGATGGCGCGGAACGCGGTATCTGTCTTGTTTATCCCCGCGTTCATGTTGCTGTAAGATACGATGCTTCTATTTTTCATGATCACTGCCTGCGCACTCGATGAACCGATGTCGATGCCGGCGGTGATTATTTCTTCTGTCATTTTTGTTCCTTGTTTTGGTACTGTTTTCCTTGCCCTGCCACCGCCGCGCCGACGGCCGCCACGATGTGCGGTTCTTCCGGGATGATGATTTCATGGCCGATATTTTCTTTGAGCAGCCTTGATACAAGGGGGTTATGGGCTATGCCGCCGATGAAAACGACATCCTCTATAATATTTAGTTCGTGTGCAAGTGATGATGCTTTACTTGCGATGGCATCGCACACCGCTCTGGCGATATCATTTTTATCATGCCCTTCGTTCACGAGTGAGATTATTTCTGACTCGGCGAAAATGGTACAGGTGCTGTTGATTTTTATAGCATTTGTTGAAAGAAGCGATGCCTGGCTCAGTTCCTCCAGACTCATTTCCATCACTGATGCCATCCCGGTGATAAAAGCCCCGGCTCCGGCGGCACACTGGTCGTTGCGGGCGTACTGTAAAATCATACCTTTATCATCCAGTATCATCGCTTGGCTTTGTTCGGCACCCATATCAATTACTGTCCGGGCGGAAGGCCAAAGCCATAATGCGCCTTGGGCGTTGCTCTTTGAATCAGTGATATAAATAGCGTTGATTCCGGTATGCTTGCCGCCCATGCCGGTGGCGCAGGTACAAGCAACGACATTCGCGGATATCCCGGCTTTACTCAATGCTTTGTTGAAAGCCAGACGCACCGAGGTTTGGGTATCCCACCCGCTGGGCACTACGGCCCAGCCGAGGATACGTTCTTCACTGATGATGGCAACTTTGGTATTTTCTGCACCTACGTCGATTCCCGCGCTTATCATGACTTTTCCTGTATTAGCCGAATAAACTAAATAATCTAGGGGTCTATATCGTTCTCTTTTTCATCAAGGGAACTTATTTTCGTCAGACCCATGCTCTCGAAGAACCGGGCGAAATCCTCCCTGACGCGGGCTTCGTTCCATTCCTTGGGGTCGCCCTCGCTTGCTTCATAAGTGGCTACCGGTATTCCCGCCCGGCGCATGTCCTGTATACGCGTGTAAATCCCCATGCAAAGTGCCGCGCAGCGGCGAGCCAGGTGGACCATCACTCCGTCGATATGCCAGTCTTTAACCATTTGCAGGAATTGCAGCGTACGCCGTTCCTGGGAATCATAGTCGGTCCCTTCTTCTTCCGGCGGGTAGCGCTGTTCCACCAGCGCCCGGAGGGCGTCTTCCCGGCTGTTCAGTCTGATTCTACGTTCCTCCAGCGTTTGCCCCGCTTTCCGGCGGCCGTCCGGTGTGAAACGAAAAGTCCCGAAGGCCATCATGAACTCTCCCTGGTTAAAAGCGGCTCCGTATTCTTCCGGCCAGCGCAGCAGGTCAGGCCGGTAAAGAGGATGCAGACCTTCGTGTGCCAGCCGTTTTTTTTCAAAAGGCGATCCGGAAATTTTATCTCTCACTCGTTCTTGCATATCCTGGTAAAGTGTTTCCATGTAGTCGGCTGTTTTTTTACTATAGGCATAGGTAATGAGGGGCAGCCGCAAAGACATTGCCTGGCGGTAGCTCATTGGCGCCGGTATAGCCTTCATTAGTTCGCAGGTTTTCGCCCACATAACCCGGGAACGGATGTCGTTTCTCACCGCCTCGATGAACAATTCATCATTGAATGTGTGCCCGGTGCGTTTTTCTATCCACTCGATTGCGTCGGAAAGTTGGCTGAGCAGGAAATTACGGCTGGCAATGGAATTTTTAAACGGCGCTTCGATGACCAGCATCGGCAGTTTGAGAAGGTCCGCGCAAATTTGCCCTCCCTTGTATTGCGCGTGGCAGCCCTGGGGTTGGAAGACGAAATCCGGCGTCATCTTGTTCCCGGATGAACCCCCGAATGATGTCCCGGCGAATACCTGGCCCAGATGCGCTGCGATTGCTCCGCAGACGGGCGTCAACCCGTTGCTTTCCGCCAGGTTTACGAATTTTACCAGGCCTTCCGAGCCGGAGCCTTCACGGGCGATTCTGGTAAAATCCGTGCCGGGTGAAGGATTCCCGAAGTTACCGAATCCGGCCAGCAGCGGCAGGTATCCCCAGGCGAACCCGGTAACGCAGAGGCCTCCTTTTGTTTGAGCTTCAAAAGAAAGCTTGTAGCGTTCCCGCCGCAGTTCCTTCATTCGCGACCAGACTGCATCGGATATCGGTCTCGTTTCAAAATCAGCCTGTTCTGACATAATCCTGCATCCTTTTAAAAATTCTGAAAATTAGCGGTTTACTTTATACTCATACTGCCGTGAGCATTTCTATGAATGCCTCGATTCGTGTGCGAAATTGCCCGACCGGCACTGTATAGTCCAGTTCCAGCTTTAATATTGGGATATTTTTCTCCTTGAAGCGAGATTCGACAGCAGGGTAATCAAGACCGTGAGCATCACACTGTCGTTGCATAGTATATATAGCTCCCTGGACGCCATATTTTTCTATAAGATTGACATAATGATTAAGTCTGCGTCTTTCCGGCAGGTCATGCAGCGGGCAGGGCGGCTTATTTATCAGTCTTTCCGCTATGGCGGCCAGCCGGTTTTCTTCCGGCACAATTTCCGTCTGGTAATAACGGTTGCCGGTGCAGTAGTCATCGATGACTACCTGTCCTCCCAGAGAGTCGATGAATTTAATCAGTTCCGTGTTATTGTTGACACTGCCGAGGAGTATGAGCCTTGGCCCGCGGCGTAAGCTCGATGGACGTTGGCGGATTTCCTTCAGTACATCATCCAGCAGCAAGCTATGTTCTTGTTTATCCATTAGCATCCCCACCAAGCCGACTTCCGCAATTTCCGCTTCGGTCAACATGGGCGAATCGCCTCTCATTGTCTCGCTGATTTCTAACATCAGGCGCCGGTTCCTGTTATAAATGCCGATAGCCTCATCGATAGCTTTGGTGGAAATCTTCTTCTTTGTCCATTGTTCGAGTGAGCTAAGAAACTCTTCCAGTTCTGCTATGAGGTATTGTTTAGCATGTGGACTTTGCTGTAACATCGGCGTGTGTATTTCGTGGCTGTAAGCTACAGGGACGTGGCGTTTCCAGTCCAGGAATACTTCACGGGCATGGGGACAGCAGTGTGAAAATACTATCCCGTCAATATATTTATAACGGCCCTGGAGAGCCTGCGCGAAGCAATCACGCGCGAATGAGCAGAAACCCGACTGAAAAATGAACGGTCTGGTGACGTATTCCGGTTCGTTAGCTCCCAGCAGCCGGACGGGTAAAACGCTGGCTGCATAGATTAACTCTTCAGGTATGTTCGAACACAAATACCCGATAATTTTGCCGCCTGTTTTCGATTTCCACTCCGACGCTGGCCGGTGCGGATTGGCCGTAATATCATGGATTGTATCGAAAACGCTCATAAACTTCCTCTAATCAGATTTATTACCGCTCCGGGATGGTTTGCCGTTAGCGTACTTCAGGCACGATACGTAATGGCCGGGACTTACTTCTATCATTTGGGGACGTATCAGGGAACAATCCGGGGTAACGTTGTTACACCGTGTATGGAAAGAACACCCGCTCGGGGGATTGATGGGGCTTGGAACTTCACCCGAAAGGATATTCCTGACCTTCTTGGCATCAGGGTTGTCCGGCAGGCTGGCTGCCAATAGCGCTTTGGTATATGGGTGCAGCGGATTATGGCTTAGCTCTTTGCTCGGTGCGCTTTCCACTATTTTCCCAAGGTACATAACGCTTATGCGGTGGCTCATGTATTTGACTGTGGCCAGGTCATGGGCAATAAAGATGTAGCTGATGCCCATATTAGCCTGGAGGTCTTTCAGCAGGTTCATCAATTGCGCCCTTATGGAAACATCCTGCGATGAAATCGGCTCGTCGAGGACTATAAGATGCGGATTGGAAATAAGCGCCCGGGCTATCGCGACTCTCTGCCGCTGCCCGCCGCTGAATTCATGCGGATACTTGCTGGCATCGCTGGGGTCCAGGCCGACCGCCTGCAGCGCGGCGTCAACTCGCTGGTTGACGTCCGCTTTATCGATTTTTACACCTGTCACTATCGGCTCACTGATGATGCTTCCTATGTGCCAGTTCCTGTTCGTTAAGCTCGCGGTCAGCGGCGCGCACTTTCCAATACATAGGAACCGCCGGGGCATCTCCGGTCATACCGGCGGCGCCCTTGCCATCGGCGGCGAAGTTGGCCCCGGCATAGGATAAACCGGCGTATTCCAGCTTGTCACTCGGTATTAACAGGACGGATGTAAAGTCCCTCCCATAGAGACGATATAAATCAAGAACTGCCTGAACAGCAGTCTGGGCATATTCCTCAAAACCGGCAGCTTCTTCCGAAGTGACAAACCAGAGTCCTGCGCTGCGGTTCGGGTTTTCGTTTACCAGATTGCCTTCGGATACAACACGGTATGACATAGCGCGTTCGAGGCTTGAGCTTTCCCTTTGTTCGGTTGTGTCGGTTTTTTGGATTTTGGACGTCTCCCCGACAGCATCAGGAGTGCAGGCTGTAATAAATAGAATTGCCGTCATTGTTAATACCAAGAGAAACAAGTTGGTCTTCATCCCGAAATTCTCCTCGCTTTAATATATTGCGCTGTACCGGTGCCAAGCACTAACAAGCTCAGTAAAAAAATTAAAGCGGTTAAACTCTGGGCACGAATAATAAGTGGGCCGGGATTAATAAACATATGCCTTAATAGCTCACTACCTTCGGGCACAGGTACGGTGAATGAGGTCGGGTACCCCCGGTACAATATCAAATAGGAACCAGCCGCTATCAGCACCCCAGAAATCATCTGGAAAAGGGCTAAAATCGTTGTGCGTTTTCCGGCTTGAGTTACCTGAATCGAGCCTGTAGCCAGCACCACCAGGCCAAGCCCGAATAACAGCCCGGACGCATATCTGGCGACAATGAAGAGTGCCTCATGGTCGGGAATAACATCGGTATAGTTCATGGCCCCGTTTCCGCCAAGTACAGGCGTATGTAACAAAGATGGAACGCCAAATATCATCCAACCCACGATATAGCAGGCCGCCGCTGTTATAAGAATCCCCAATATCATCTGCGTAATAGAAAGCTTCATACTTGCTCCATGTTCTGTTTATTGCTCGGAGGCCGGCGCTTTACTTGATGATTTTACCGTCATAACTGCCGTCGGCGCTGCCGTCCTCTGTATCGATGGTCTCCACCAGCTCGCGGAACTCATCCTGTTGCAGTACCCCGTTATGCCCCAGGTAACGGATAAGTGACGCCAGGTACAGCCGGAGCTCGCTGTTCTCTTTTTCAAGTTGAGTTACACGGTTTTCAAGCGTCGTGCTTCCCGCTCTTGCGCCAGCCTGCAGTTGCCGGCGCAAATCTTCTATCTCCGTTCTCTGGTCTTCGATATCCATCTGCTGGCCCCAGTTGCCCAGCAGTAACATTCTTCCCCAGCCCATATTTTATTCTCCTTCCTTTAGTTTTAGGTCATTATTTTATTCTTCATATTGAACTTCTTCCATATCGCATAAAAAAGGCATATTATTCCTGCCAGGCTAATGAGTCCTGAAAACAGGTTAATCCCGGAAATGACCGAGGCTGCACAGACACTGCTCAGACTGCTTTGAGCCATTAAGTCCGCAA
Organism: Dehalococcoidia bacterium; assembly: GCA_041300405.1. Lineage (GTDB taxonomy): Bacteria > Chloroflexota > Dehalococcoidia > Dehalococcoidales > RBG-16-60-22 > Fen-1077. The sequence continues at coordinate 1,023,623 of JBGLNK010000001.1, forward strand.
TAACCTGTTTGGGTATACTCAGGATCGTTTCTGCCAGCATCAGGCAAGAACCTGTTACAAGGAAGCGTTCAGGTTTGCCGCCGTCCCTTTTTAATAAAACGATGGATAAGATCAGCGCCGCGACCCAGACTGCCAAACCCGGCGCGGCATTAACGAGACTGCCAAGAAACAAGCTATAATTAATACCAAAATCGGGTTCCATTTATCCTCCTTCCTTTCAATTCTGTCAAATCAAGCGACCGGATTCAGCACCCGCCCCATAAACAGGATTGTCCCCGTTTCGATGTCCCGGATCAGGAAGAAAAACGGACGGTCGATGGTGATGGTGCCGGGTATGGAGCATACCGCTATGGCGGCTGTTGCCGCGGCGGCCTCGGTCCCGTTTTCATCCACGGATATAAAGGTTTTGTGTTTGACATCGTCAAGCCACAGTTCTTTGCTATCTGACATGCTGGAAAAATCAGCCGCAGACGGTTCAAAGGCGTCCGGCATACCCATCGCGGCAAGGTTTTCCTTCAGGCTGAAACTTGATTCAAACTCGAACTTCGGCATGGTCAGGCTCATATTCCCGTTTTCCAGTCCGGCGATGATATCGGACACTTTTTGATAGTCCAGACTGCTCTCGAACTCCGCAAATTCGCCTTCGTCCGGCAGTAGTACCAGCATCGAAGTTTCTTCACCCTGGTACAGCAGTTCGATTGCCCGGTAGCCGTCCTCTTCCGCGTGATTGAATAGCATTGTCTGTCTCATCATGGGCACATCGATGCTGCTGCCGTCCGTCAGGTGAAACGGCACGTTAATCGTATCTTCTTCCATGAACTTGTACTTCCAGGCTGCCTTGAAGTAAATGGCGTTGGTAAGCACCAGCCTGGTATCCGTAGTGATGCTGCGGGGAGCGAGCAGTTCTTTTATCCTGTTTTCGGTCTGTTCGCTGACCCAGTGATTTATGGCAACACGTGATTCATCCGGATTACCGATAAAATCCAGTATCCGCAGTCCGGCCCCGTAATTCTCCGCCAGCGTGTCCAGGAAGGTTACCTTGAATTTATAATTCTTCTGCCCCCAGATAGCATTAACCACATGAAGGCGGAAGGCCTCCTCCTTCTTTCCATCACTACGGCGGGCAAGTTCCCGCTCCAGCCAGTTAAAGGCGGGATGTAGCGTTTCCGGGGGAAGTGTAAAGTGCATCGTCCCGGCCATCTGCTTGGCGGTGTTGCCGTTTGCCCCGGCATAGGTCATGGCCAGCGCCGCTGAAACGCTGTAAGGCGAGTAAAACAGATTACCGTCCTCTGTTTTTAATTGCCGATACAGGTCGAAGGCGAAAGCAGCGTTACCCTTGGCCAGGGCAGCCCGGTCGTCAGATATTGGCTCCGGCGCTTTCACCCGCTTGTTGTCCGACTGCAATATGGAGCCGGAGGCTATCATCAAGCCGTCCGGTACCGCTGGGGTACAGGCCGTCAGGATAAAGAGAATAATTGTCATGGATAGAAATAAAAGATTTTTCATATCATTCTCCAGTTATTTAAAAGGTAACTCATCCCTGCCTTCACCGGCCAGGGCGGCTTTGCCTTTGGGGGATACGTCCACGTCCCACCAGTGCTGCGGGGAGGATGCCAGGTTATCCCGGGAAGAACCGAGCGACGGAACATCCCAGTGATACGTGAAGCGGAAATGGACGGTCTTGTCCTCACCGACATCAGATTCAATGCTCCTGACAACGCCATCGTTGTTGCCGCTGCTGAAAATACCCGTATATATTGGAAAAGGCTGGAAAGCATCCGGGATAAGTTCACGCGCGAAGACTATCGCCCAGCCCGCGTTACCGGCGGGATATTTATCGAACCGCCAGCTTTGCAGGATACTGTTGACCTGCTCGACCGTTGCATCGGTCGCGGCGGGGTCGCAGGCTATCTGGAGGTCATAGCCCTCTCCCCATTTGGAGAAACCGAAGTGGCTAAATCCGGAATCCAGCCGCCAGTCCCCGGGTGTCAGCAAATCGCTTAAATCATCCTGCGAATATCCTCCCGGCTCAGAATCCGGGTTTGGCGGCATCACCGTCTTTACCAGTACGATATATGCCTCACCCGGAGGGAGGCTGTTCATCACCGTCGGCGGGCCGTAAGTGTGACGGGTGCCGTGTATTTCCTCGCGGGACCAGAAGCCTTCCTCGCCCCAGCTATTGAAAGACACCTGGCCCACTAAATGTGACAAAGTTACTATGTGCCCCGGCCCCTCCGCCGCTGCCCAGCCGTCCGGCAGGTTGACCGAAAGGTAATTAGCATCCGAGCGGTAGTTATTATTCAAGGCGGTTGCATCTTCGGGAGGTTCAGTCACCAGCACCGTACACGTAATCGTTCCATAGTCTTTCTTATCTATCTCCAGTCCTATTTCAAGCGGATACAGTCCCGGTGCCGCTTCATCGGAAATTTCAATCACCATTAACTTTACTCTTTGCCCGATTAAACCCCAGCTGTTCTCTTGAAAAAGCCTTATTCCGTTCGGGATTTCTCCTGAATAAAGATTGATGCCGAACGGATCGCTATCGATAGTACCTCCGGTCTGGTTAATGTACAGGATATTGTTCCTCGTTTCTCCTGCTTCAGTCGTGATATGTTCCCTGTACATTACGCGTAGAATATGCGGGTCATTTTCTATACTCGTGGTCTTCATCTCTATCGGCGGCCAGGGATTTTCCACCCCCTGCTGGTGAACGTTGGCGCGGTAGGCAGCGCCGCCGGGGGTGACCACTATATCATCGGGGGCTTCCGCCGTTGTATTCGTAGAAGATGTATATAAAGGCAGGTAGGCATGTGAAACAGGTTCGCTTTTTTGACATGCGGTGACGGATAAAAGCCCAATCAGCATCATAGCAACCAAAACAAATGCTATCTTCTTCACTCTCACCTCACATCTTGAGTTAAGCTCCAAAGTCATAATTTACTGAAATATATTACGGCAGTTTACCCGCGTTATAAAGAACCTCGTTAATGCCGTCTGTAATGTAAACGAGGAGATACAGGTCGCCTTCATCCTGCAAAAAATGTTCGATTACTTTTCGGTAAACAAGGGTATCAACCTCGACGGCTGCCGGTGGTTCGAGGTGGTCGCCGCCTGAGGATACTCCTCCTTCTCCCGGATGGTAATATTTAGCATCTACATGCTTCAGTGGATTTTTCGCAATGACTTTAACTTCAAGTTCAATGGTCCGATCATCGATGGTTCGATACTCGACGCTCTGCAGACGAATCGCATCCCGGTTTTCTTCCTCAATGCTCTCCGGGGGGTAACTGATGTTGTTTATTCGGATAGACGGTTCGTCGCGGCTGTCGAATTCGATCGTTTCTCCACCAGCGCTATTATTTACCGACAAATAGTCGCCTACGCTGAGTTCCCTATTGTTATCGGCATCATAAAATCTCATGTTTGAAGGGCTGGTGTTTTCCGCAAGCAAATCAGCTAGCAGGTGTTGGGTGAGCAATTTTCGATCGAGCCCGCCGGATACGCAGATGTTGTTCAGGTCAAGCCTTGTCGTTCTTTCCGGCGGTAAAAATAAAATGCTGGTAACATTCACCTGGTAGCCTGCCGGTGTTTTTTCAATGAAGGTATCAATCCAGACGTGCGTGTATAGCGGTTTTTCGGTGCGCTTGACCGGCGGGGTGACAGTGTAATCCCAATCGTAGGTCGATTTCTGGCCACGGTAATAGCCTACCTGTTTATCGTTCTGATATACATAGACATACATGACGTAGCCCCTGGGGTCGTATTCCACATCCTTTTCGACTTGTATGTCTATCCCTTTCTCCCCTGAAGCGGGCAAAGACATTTTACCATGACCTTCATATACCGGTTTATCAGCCATCGGGTCGTTGAGCGACCAGGTATAGCTGACCTCTGTATTTTCGTTGTTGAGGTTTTTTAAAGTGAACCTGAACGGGAACTCTGATGATTTGCCATAGGAACAAAAAATATCAATTACGTCTACCTGGCGGTCATATATAATCACATGCGGTGTCCCGCGCGGATTTATGCCGATACCACAGCCAATACCGATCAAGATAACCACCATTAGCATAATTGCCAGACCTGCTATCAACTTCTTCATGTTTTACTCCGTCTATTGATTCAGTATTTTCCTTTAAGAGCCGATTGTTTTATTTCTCCAAACTCCTCTGGGGTCTGTTGAGATATGCAAACTGACCCTTGAGACCGTTCTGCATCACGTGGTCGGCGACAAAACGCTTGATGTTGTTGATGGAAATCGGCTCATCCAGCTTGCCGCGGTTGCATTCTATCTCGCACGGATGCGGGCAAACGCGACCGATCACGCCGGGGAACGGAATGTACTGTTTAATATAGCGGTAGGATTCCTCCAACTGTCCGCGGGAGGCCATCAACACATATGCATTGATGTCCAGGCCGGCGGGGCAGGCGTTCTCGCAAGGAGGCATGAATGACGGGGGCAGCGGACGCAGAGCCTGGGCATTCAGTGTGGAGTTGTACTTCGGGTCGTATTTCTCACGGCCGATGTTCGGGTTCACGGCGCAGCGGATTGCCAGGCCGCGGTTAAACCGGGCAAGACAAACGTTGCAGCGCAGACAGCGTGTGATCTCGTCAACGCGGCCTTCTTCCCATTTTACAGGGGTCCGCTGGTCGGCGACGAGCTGGCGGCCCATGGTGATGGCGTCAGCCCAGCCCTTGCGGAGCACTTCTTCGGCGAGGTAGGGGTCGTGCTGTCCGGGGACGATTACCGGAATCTTGATTTCTTTCTTGAAGTTCTTGGAATGTTCGATGAAGCAGAATGGATCCTGCGGGAAAAACCATTTCCGGGCTTCGTAGGAACCATCGGAAAGGTGGATGTAACTGGCGCCGAGCTCTTCGCACCATTTTGCAACCTGGATAAGCTCTTCTTCGTGAATGGCGCCTTCCATGTGCTCGTCACCGCTCAAGCGGATACCGAGACAGAAATCGTTGCCGACTCTCTTCCTGGAAGCTATCAGAAGGTTCTTCAGGAAGCGGAAGCGGTTCTCCAGCGAGCCGCCATATTCGTCGGTGCGCTGGTTGGACCGCGGCGATAGGAACTGGTGGATGAGGTAGCCGTGCGGGCTGTGGAATTCGACGGCATCATAACCGCAGATTCTGGCAGCAGCGACGGCGGTTGGGAAAGTAGATTCCATGTAATGGATCTCTTCCAGTGTCAGCACTTTGGGAGGAGTGGTGGCGCCCAGAGTCTGTGCCTTGGTCTCATAGCCGCGGGGCATGATCCTGTTTTCGTAGTCCTGCGGTCTTTCGGAAGGAATGGCTGAAGGAGCTCCCGGTACCTCGCCGGAAGTCTTGGATGAGCCCTGCCGTCCGAAGCTGGGTGTGATCTGGATGAAGGCCTTGGCGCCGCACTGCTTGATGCCCTCAGCGAGGTTAGACTGCCCCTCATAATATGAGCGGCCGCTGATGCGCGGGTTGCCGAAGCTGGTCGTCTTGGCTCCCCAGTCGGTGGCGAAGGTGCATTCAATGGTGATGAAACCGGCACCGCCTTCGGAACGGCCGGCATAAGAATAGATACATTCTTCTCTAACGTAACCATTCTGGTCTGCGCCGCCGGTGGTGGTGCAGGAACCGCCGATTCTGTTCTTAATCTCTAGCGGTCCAAGTTTGATTGGTGAAAACAAAATAGGGAATTCAGACATTATTTCTCCTTTCCTTTTATTTACGTTATTTTACACGTCTTTTAGACGTATCAACACCTAGTATTTTGGCAAGATTGGCGCCGAAGATACCGCGCTTGATATCGTCGGTCACCGGTGCGAAGCCGTAGCCCTTCTGCAGGTCTTCCGGCATCTCGAATGTCCTCAGTCCCAGTACTGCTTCTCTGAAAAGTCCGCCGGGACCGTAGAAATCGGTTCCCCAGACAATGCGTTCCGGACCGGCGAATTGGATTGCTTCGCCGATGATTTCAGCTAACCTGCGCGGGGCAGCTTTGTACCAGGGCATGATAAGGCTTAAACTAATGTACACTTTGGGATGAGATAAAGCCACCATGTTCAGATCATGGCACTGCGGCCAGCCGGCATGGAACGCGATGATTTTCAGGTCATAAAAATCATTCACGACATCATCCAGCAGGACCGGCAGACAGTATTTAGCTTTGCCGGGCGGACACCAGCTCCAACCGGTATGGATGGAGACCGTCACTCCCAGTTCCTCGGCCCTCTTGTAGAAAGGCCAAATCCTCTCATCGTTAATGTACGTGTCTTCCGGAGGATAGAATTTAAACAGCTTGCAGTTTCTTTCCTGGGCAAGATAATCGAGTTCCCAGAGGACATCTTTCATGCCTCTCTTGATGAACGGCCCGAGGTTGGGCTGGACAAGAAGTCTATCCGGGTATTTCTCTGCGGCGGCCAGCAATTGACCGTTGGTTGACCATTTTGTAGAGTATCCTGTAGTTTCCATCATGGATTCAGGAAGGATACAGGCCATATCCACACCGTAGCGGTCCAGGTAAACTATCAGCTGGTCTTCTTCAGCCATTTCTGATTTTTCAGCTTTGGTTACTGGCGGTTCTTTCCAGTCTTTGGTAACATGGTGGGGAACGGCGTTGAAAGCGCGGGCGGTTTCCGCCGTGCCGTAAACCCACTTTCTATATTCGGGGAAGTAGTTGAAGTATTTTTTGTTCGCCTCGCCGCTGAGATGGCATTCCACGTCTATCTTGAAATAGTCGTCTTTAGCGAATTCAGGATACTTTCCAGGTGCTGCCATTATTACAACTCCTTATTCGAGTGAAATAGCAAATGATTTATTTCTTTTTCGCGTCGGCGGGTTTTTCCGGCCGATAGCTCTTGAAGTATTTCGTCTTGTTCAGACGGGCTTCATATGCTTCATGCATCTTGTGGAAGGCTTCTCTTTCGCCCATGGTCTCGCGGTCGCGGATGAACATAAGGTCTTTTTCGTCTTCGCTGTACTTGAGGTTGGTGCTGAAGGTGTGATAGAGAATGACCTCTTTGAGGTTGGTCAGGCCGAGTCTGCTGAGCATGTGGCGGCGGGCAAATTTGCCCATGACCACGCAGTCGCGGGGGAGCAGGGAAATGGCGGCGGCCAGGTTGTGGACTTCGCTCTCCAGATCCTCTTCCGGTACGGCTTTGGTAACGTAGCCGGCTTCTTCAGCTTCGTCGCCGCTGATGGTGCGGCCGGTAAGAAGAATTTCTTCAACCTTCTTGGTGTGGCCCATGACCAGTTCGAGGGGCAGGGTGGGGAGACCGCCGAAGGCGAGTCTTTGTCCCATCTGGGAGAATTTGGCATTTTTCGCTGCGACGACGACGTCGGCTGCTTTGGTGATGTAGAGACCGGCTTCGATAGCCCAGCCGTGTACCTGTACCATGACTACCTTGTTGCAGTCCAGGATAGCCTGGGGGAATCCGTAAAGCTGGTCCTGGTCGGTCTGCAGTCTCATTCTCTGGGTGGGTTTGAAGCCCTTGGCGCCGCCGTAGACGCGGTAGACCATCGAGAGGTCGAATCCGGCGCAGAAGTTCTTGCCGGCGCCCTTGAAGACTACAACGTTGCAGTCATCATCGTGGTTGATTTCCCACATGGCCTTTTTGATATCGCCGGTCATGAAGTCTTCGCCGATGCTGATGCAGTTGTTCTTATCCGCCCGGTTGAGGGTTAGATAAGATACTTTGGGGTATTCCTTGTCCTTCTCAAGTAAAATTGACTCGAATTTTGGGTAAGACATCCTGTTTTTTCCTCCATTAAAAATTTTTATTCGATAGTAGTTTGCTATTTAAACTTGCCAGTATTGTTGCTGCGCAAGAAAACAAGAAGTAGGGGTTTTTAAGCTGTTGCGGCGCTTCAACTGCTGTCGTAACTGTAACGTAGCTGTCGGAGCAGCGCCGGTGCTTTTATGGAGAAGGAGTAATGCGAGGTTATTTGCCTCCCTGTCCCGTGTAATCCAATACTCATCAGCACGGACAACGTTTTAAGCAGCCCTGTTTTTACCTTTCTAGAATGTGGGGAACGATAATGCGCAAAATAGCAGGCGGCAAATCAGTGTTTAAGAAAGGTCAATTGTGATAGTTTCTAATCCCTCTGCATGTTTGCACATTTTCAGGTAAATCCGGTAATAGGAAATTGTGACAATATATTTTACATCAGAATTGTACGGAATGTCAAACGTGGAAGAGTGCTTTTGGGGTTATTTCCCGTGCCGGGATTTAGCGTAGATAGCCTTTAAAGTTTCAACGGCGGCTGTGGGCAGGCGATTGACTTTACCTGTTGACAGCGCCAGCAGGTAAGCTTTGGCGGTTTTTTCGACCAGCTCGCAGGCGGTGAATGCATCGCGCAGGGTGTGTCCGGCGCCCACCGCGCCGTGGTTGGCCAGCAGCACGCCGTTATGGTCTCCCAGCGCTGTTACGGCTGCATCTGCCAGTTCCCGGCTGCCGCTTAATGCGTACGTAGCCAGCTTTATCTCCCCGCCGAGACAGGCAACCTGGTCTTCCAGTATCGGCGGGATTTCCTGTCCTGCCGCCGAGACCGCGCTGGCATAAACGGAATGGGTATGAATGACGGCATTGATGTCTTTCCTTGCCTTGTAGATGCCGGCATGCAGCATCGTCTCCATCGAAGGGCGTAATTCCCCCTCGACTTTTTCCCCGTCAAAGTCTACAATCTGGATATCATCCGGAGTTAGGGTGTCATACGGCATGGAACTGGGGGTTATAGCCAGCAGGGGACGCCTGCCCGGCAGACGCACACTGATGTTGCCCGCGGTACCGACGACCAGCCCGCAGACAGACATCTTCAATGCTGTCTCCAGGACGTTACGCTTTTCTTCCTGCCACTTGTTCATATAATACTCCTGCCGGATTTGTCTTATTCTAGTACAGGTCAAGCTGAGGATTCAAGCAAACACTGCATTACACCGGGAACCTGTTCTTTGTACCGGCGGGCGTTGACAGATATCAGGATAATAGTTTATGATCTATACTATTAACAAAATAAACTAAAATACATCTTTTTAAATACAATTATGAGTATCCAGGGAACACAGACTTACCAGAGTTCATTGCAAAAAAGACAGGTAGTTGCCGCCATGGCCGGCGCCATGCTGGCTATATTCCTGGGCTCGGTGTCCATGAATATTACCTCTACCGCCATGCCCCGGATTATCACCGACCTCGGCGGTTTTTCCCAGTATACCTGGGTTTTTACCGCTTATATCATCACGGAATGTGTCTCCCTGCCGTTGACGGGTAAGCTTTCCGATATGTACGGCCGGAAATGGTTCCTCGTCGCCGGCATGGGTATTTTCGTTGTAAGCTCTTTTCTTTGCGGCATCAGCCAGTCGATGACCCAGTTGATAGCCTTCAGGGCGTTCCAGGGCATAGGGTTCGGCGCTATAACCTCCCTTAGTTTTATCATTATCGCGGATATCTTCAAGCCGGAAGACCGCGGCAAATACAGCGGGTTTATGGCCGCTGTGCTCGGTGTTTCCACGATTATAGGCCCCACACTTGGCGGCTATCTGACGGATACGCTTTCCTGGAGATGGTGCTTTTTCATTATCATCCCCATCGGCGTCATCGTCATCGGCTTTTTCATCTTCATGTTCCCGCGCATACAGGTTAATGTGACACGTCACCGCGTCGATTACATGGGGGTTGTTGTCTTAAGCCTGGCGCTGACTTCAATGGTGCTGGCGCTGAACTGGGGAGGGGCGGAATACGCCTGGAATTCGCCGGTTATTATCGGGTTGTTTATTTTCATGGCGGCGATGTTCGTTTTGTTTTTCTTTGTGGAAAAACGCGCTGAAGAACCTATCATTCCCATGGACCTTTTCCGGAACAGGGTCGTGGTGGTTTCGTCCGTGGTTTCTTTCTTCCTGCTCCATCCACGTCTACAAGATGAACTATAAACAGATCCTGGTTTATCACAGGGCGAATAAAGCAGGACTTACGATATCGGTCACCCGCGTACCGGTGGAGGCTGCCGCCGGACGGCTCGGCGTCTTCGAGGTAGACGAGCAATTCCGTGCCACCGGTTTTGTAGAAAAGCCGGTAAATCCATTCACCGTGCCGGGGGACGAGTCCAATACATTAGCCTCGATGGGTATCTATGTTTTCAATACCGATATGTTGATGCAAATACTGAAAGAAAAAGGCGACGACTTCGGGAATAACATAATTCCCGGTTTAATGGGAAAACGCCGGGATATTTTCCTTTATGATTTTGCCAACCAGAACCATATAGAAGACTACATCTTCCGGGTGGAAAACGGGCGGAGGAACAAGTCCCTGGTTGAAAGGACTCCCGATTCTTCCTACTGGCGGGATGTCGGCTCCATCGATACCTACTATGAAGCAAACATGGATATGATAGGGGTCAGTCCGCTCTTTAATCTTTATACGCAAAAGTGGCAGTTCCGCACCTTTGAAAGGTCAATGCCGCCGAGCAAATGCATCATCGGCGGACAAACGCTGGAGTCCATGGTGTCCGACGGCTGCATTATCAGCGGCGGTATCGTACAGCGTTCTATCCTTTCGCCCGGCGTTATCGTGGAAAAAGACGCTGTGATAGAAGACTCGATTATCTTCGATGATGTAACCATCGAACCCAGGGCGAAAATAAAACGCGCCATCGTTGACAAGGGAGTGACCATCCGCGCTGATGTGCAGATAGGCTACGACCTGGAAGCAGACAAGCGGAGGGGCTGCACGGTTTCCGAGAAAGGTATCGTTGTCATCCCGCGCGACGCGGAAATAAGCTAGGCGTTATCCCCGGTAAAAGCCATCACGTCGTCAATCGAGGGCGCGTCACAAAAGAGCATCACCAGCCGGTCGACCCCCAGCGCTACACCGCCGCACGGCGGGAGGGTGCTCACCGACTCTATAAAACGCAGCGGCAGCGGCATTTCCCTGCGCTGTTCACGCCGGATTTGCTCTATTGCTTCCTTGAACCGCAGTTCCTGTTCCGCGGCGTTGGCCAGTTCGCTGTAGGCATTGGCCAGTTCCAGTCCGCCGATGAATACCTCAGCCCTTTCGGCCACTCCGGAATCTCCCGGCTTAAGGCGCGCCAGCGAGGCCATCGGCGCAGGATAGTCTGCCATCACGGTAGGGCGGCGGGGATTAAAAGAAGGCAGCACTTTATCAATGAAATCGATATCGAAGCGGCGCGCATCGCAATCGGTCACCGGATCCCAGCCCGCCGAATTTACGAAGGCTTCTTTGACGGTCAGCCTGGGCCATGGCAGGCTGATGTCTATCGTATTGGCGCCGTATTGGATGCTTTTTTTAAAACCTAGCTTTTCGGCCAGTTCTGTAACGAGCAGTTCGGTGTCACGGATAATCTGGTTGTAATCAGCCCCGGCGCGGTACCATTCCAGCATGGTAAATTCCGGGTTATGCCAGCGGCCGCGTTCGCCCCGGCGGAAACAATGACTGAACTGGAATAACTTTTCATATCCGGCGGCGAGCATCCGCTTCATGTGAAGCTCGGGAGAGGCGGCCAGGAACCATTCACCGCTCTCGAAGGGGATAATGCAAGGCTCCGGCGCCACGGCGGGCGCGCGGACAGGAGTTTCAACTTCCAGGAAGCTCTGGTGATTAAAAAAAGCCCGGATGCCATCGAGGATTATGGCCCGCCGCCGCAGGTTCGGCCTGATACGCGCGAGACGCTTGTTTTCATCCTCTAACATGCTTTACTTGTTGACCCGCTCCACGTAGGCGCCGGTGCGTGTATCGACTCTGATTATATCGCCTTCTTTAATAAAAGTAGGTGTGCCGATGTTGTAGCCGGTCTCCAGCACGGACTGTTTCTGCTGCGCGGTGATGGTGGCTGTCTTTAAGGGTAACTCGGTCTGGACGACTTTGAGGTCTACGGTAATGGGCATGTTGACTTCGAGCGGCTGTTCGCCCCACATCAGCATCGTAACCATAGTGCCTTCTTTAAGGTAGTGTTTTTTATCCCCGATGATAGTTTCCGGGATAGTAATCTGCTCAAAGGTCTCGGAGTTCATGAATACGAATCCGTCATTGTCTTTATAGAGAAACTGCTCTTCCTGTGTGTCAGTGCGCACATCATCCACTTTATCGCCGGAACGGTACGTGCGGTTGGTTATGCCGCCATCGCGGAGGTTTCTCAGTTTCAGGCGGTAAACGGACTGTCCTTTCCCGGGCTTGGTAAATTCGGTGTCTTCCACGTTATAAAGAAGACCGTCAATCAGCAGCTTAGTGTTCTTGTGCACACCTGAGATTTCCATTCATACTCCTTTGACCATGCTTGCGTAAGACAGATTAACAAAATAAAATTTACGGATATATTATATCATTTATTTTATAATTATGAATATGCCGGGAGAAAATTATGGATATTTGCATTTGGTATCTCTTACCTATCCCCTTATTCCCCTTTTCTTCCTTGCCCCATCTCCCTTGTTGTTGCTATACTGGATAGGTCGTTATTTAGAATCGGTTGACTATGAATTATCAAACTATCATCGGGCTGGAAGTACATGCCCAGCTCCTCACAAAAAGCAAGATGTACTGCGGCTGCAGCGCAGATTATGCCAGCACGCCACCTAATACCCATGTCTGCCCCGTCTGCCTCGGCATGCCCGGAGTGCTCCCTGTTATCAACCGGCAGGCCGTGGAATATACCATGATGACGGCGCTCGCTTTAAACTGCCCTATCTCCGGATTTACCAAGTTCGACCGCAAGAACTATCCTTACCCGGACCTCATGAAAGGCTACCAGATTTCCCAGTACGATATGCCCATCGGGCTGGGCGGATATCTCAATATCGATGTCGACGGGCAAAGGAAGAAAATCGGCATTACCCGCGTCCACCTTGAAGAAGATGTCGCCAAGATGGTTCACGTCACCGGGGGAGTAGAGGACTGCAGCCTGGTAGATGTCAACCGCGCGGGATGTCCGCTCATGGAAGTCGTTGGCGAGCCTGACCTGCGCTCCCCCACGGAAGCGGAAGAATACCTCAAGCGGCTGCGCGACATACTGCGGTATCTCGGCGTTTCCACCGGCAACATGGAGGAAGGCAGCTTCCGCTGCGACGCCAACATCAGCATCCGCCCGGAAGGGAGCAGCGAATTAGGGTCCAAGGTCGAGGTCAAGAACCTGAACAGTTTCAAGGCCGTGCGACTGGCCATGGAATACGAGGAAATACGCCAGCGCAAGGCCCTTGATGAAGGCAAAAAGCTCGTCCAGGAAACGCGCGGCTGGCTGGATGAAAAGGGCAAGACCGTTTCCCAGCGCAGCAAGGAACATGCGCACGATTACCGCTATTTTCCGGAGCCGGACCTGCCTCCCATTGTTGTCGGCCGCGACTGGATAGAAGCGGTGGAGAAAAAGCTGCCCGAACTGCCGGAAGCCCGCCGCGACAGGTTTATGACAGAGTACTGGCTTTCGCTCTATGACGCCGGTTTGCTTACCGGCTCTAAAGCCGCGGCTGAATATTTTGAAGAATGCGTTAAAGTAAACAAAGAAATCACGCCGAAAGAAATAAGCAACTGGCTCCTCGGCGAAGCGAGCCGCATTATCAACGCCAATAATGTGGATATCGATGGATTCAGGAAACAGGTAACCCCTGCGGCGCTATCCGGCTTGATACAGGCCGCGCACGGCTCGATTAATACCGCCACCGCCAAGACCGTGCTGGAAGAAATGTTTAAAACCGGCAAAACCGCCCCAGAAATCATCAAGGAAAGAGGCCTTTCCCAGATAAGCGATACGAGTGAGCTTGAGAAAGTAGTCGCGGAAGTGATACACTCTAATACGCAGGCTGTGGCGGATTACCGGGCGGGGAAAGAGATGGCCGTGAAGTTCCTGGTAGGCCAGGTGATGAAAGCGACCAAAGGACGTGCCAATCCCCAGCTTGTAAATGAAGTGCTGAAAAAGAAGCTGGCCGGAGACGCTTCGAGCTAAAGCTTTAAATCAGGCAGGTGGAGAAACGGGAAAATGACAACCTATTTATATGTCGCACAAATAATCGTCGCGGTTTCGCTTACTATTATCGCCTTGCTCCAGGTAAAAGGCGGCGGACTGGGTGGTATCTTCGGCCAGGCCGATACGGTTTACCGCACCAAGCGCGGCGTGGAGAAAACTCTCTTTCAGCTTACTATCGTCCTGGTGGTTATTTTTGTCGTCCTTTCTATAGTCTCTCTGCGGATTACCACTTAATTACCTTTAGAGACTTGAGGGCGGAATCATCATACCAGGTTTTGGCGTAATAAGGACTTTTCTTTTATTTCAACTTTTAGTACTGTATTTTAGCTTTAATGCAGGAAAAAATCACAATCTTTGTACAGATAGGTAAAAATTTATAAAAAACAGGCCTTCGGCTATTGACAAATAGCTTCAGGTTTGCTACTCTGCTGTGCAAGAGTACTACAGGGAGGTGCGTCAATGCAGGCCTATTGTATGAAGTGCAGAACCAAGAGAGAGATGAAGAACGCCAAGGCAGTTACTCTGAAGAACAAGCGGCCGGCGACCCAGGGCGTTTGCCCGGTCTGCGGCACGAAGCTCTTCCGCATCGGCAAGGGCTAGACACTCAAGCTGCTAAAAAGCAGCGGGTGAACATCACTCAAAAACGCCGGTGATAGCGTATTAGAGGCAGGTGGGCTGATATAGAACGCCTGCTGATTAATAAAGGCCTGTGGTTAAAAAGGCTGGAAGCTATCCGGGGTTATATTTGCAGAAAAGAAAAGAGGCGCTTTTAAGCGCCTCTTCGTGTATAGGGATAGGTGATTAGTTCTTAAGCTTTATCTCTTCCTCTTCCAGGTTGTCCCCTGCGCTGTATCTTCCAGTGTTACCCCCAGCTCCACCAACTTGTTCCTGATATCGTCGGCGAGCTGGAACTGCTTGGCCTTGCGCAGGCCGTTGCGTGTTGAAATAAGAAGTTCCACAAAAGGGGCAATGTCCCCGGCTGCTTCTGCCTCCGGCGCTTTGAAGCTTAATCCCAGTACCCCACCCAGCTCCCTTAATGTGGCGCGGGCTTGAGCGGCGTCCATGCCGGTTTCATCGGCTTTATTAATATCCCGCGACAGGTCGAAAAGCGCGGCGATAGCCTGCGGCGTATTGAAATCGTCGTCCATGGCGTCGGTAAAGCGCTGGCGGTAGGGGGCCGCGTCGAGAACTGCGCCTTTGCCTGCCGCGCTTTCTTTCACGGCGGTGCGCATCAGCCTTTCCGCGCCGGTCTGCGCCGCGTCGATAGCTTCCTGGGTGTAGGTCAGCGGGCTGCGGTAATAGGAGCTTAAAATGAATATGCGCAGGCCGTCGGGAGTGTATTTTTTCAGGGCGTCCCGTATCGTTATCAGGTTGCCCAGGCTCTTGCTCATCTTTTCCTGGCCTAATTGCAGCAGGCCGTTATGCAGCCAGTACTGCACGAAAGGCTTCTTGCCCGTGAAACTCTCCGATTGCGCTATCTCGTTTTCGTGGTGGGGAAAAACGACGTCCTGTCCGCCGCCGTGGATGTCTATCTGCTCGCCGAGGAATTTCATGGACATGGCGCTGCATTCGATGTGCCAGCCCGGCCTGCCCTTACCCCAGGGGCTGTCCAATGGCTACCATTAATTTCAGCAACGGGCTTTTCCTGAACGGTTACGGAGGCACATTCGGGCAGGCAGTAATAGACCTTCCGAATACGGCCGCCATTTATACTCTGCGCATCATTGCCCTTTTCATCGTCGGTATTTTCCTGATTGCGCCGCGCGCCTGTATAAAGGCGATAAAGAACAGTTTCATATGGCTGGCGGACAACTTTAAAAGACCGCCAAAAGAACCCAAGCAACGCGAAGTTAAACCTGCGGTTACGGCAGGTCAACAAAAGCCGGTTCCAACCAGGCCTGTGATAAACACAAAACCGCCATTACCTTCAGAGATGAATAAACCATTAGTCGCACCGGAAATCGTACATTCACAGAACAAGCTCAAAGAGCTAGCGGCTAAAGCCGCCGCTTTAAGACCGGGCGCTAAAAAAAGCCCACTCACTAATCCCAAACCCACACAATCCCCGGATACAAAACAAGCCGCAGGGGATGTTTTGATAAAAACCGGGCAGCCGACTACAGGCATTGTTATAGACGGATGGCGTTTGCCTACTACCGAAGTCCTTGATCTGGCCCCGGAAGTTACTTTCAGTGAATCCGATAACGAGCAGAGAAAAAAGCTCATCGAGGATTCTCTAGCCAGTTACGGCGTGGACGCAAAGGTTGTCCAGATAAATACAGGTCCGACAGTTACACAATTCGGTGTAGAACCCGGCTGGGATACCAAGTACAAGGAAGTTAAAGAAAAAGATAATGACGGCAATATAGTCGTCAGGCGTGAAGAAGTATCCAAGACCAGGGTCAAGGTCGACCGCATCAGCTCGCTGGCAAACGACCTGTCGCTGGCGCTGGCCGCGCCCACCATCAGAATCGAAGCCCCGGTGCCAGGCAAATCCATCGTGGGCATAGAGGTTCCGAATACGACATCCGGCCAGGTAAGCCTGCGCGGCGTTGTCGAGTCCAGTGTTTATCAGAAATTACTCTCCAAGACCAAGATGGCCATCGCTCTGGGTAAAGGGGCCGGGGGCGAAGCTATAGCCGGCGACCTGACAAAAATGCCTCACCTGCTCGTAGCGGGCGCAACCGGCAGCGGCAAGACAGTTTGCCTGAATACCATTATCTGCTGTCTACTTTTGAATAACACACCTAACGACATACGTTTTATTCTCATCGACCCCAAGCGCGTTGAGCTGACGCAGTATAACAGCATCCCGCACCTGGCGACGCCAGTCATCGTGGAAACACCAAAAGCACTTAGCTCACTGCGCTGGCTCTGCCAGGAGATGGACGAACGATATAAAAAGTTGGCCGCTGCCGGAGCACGCCACATAGAAGGGTATAACAAAAACAAACACGGCTCCGATAAGATGCCGTTCCTGATACTGGTCATCGATGAACTGGCCGACCTGATGATGGCCGGATTCGACGAGGTGGAATCCAACCTCTGCCGCCTGGCACAGCTTGCGCGCGCAACAGGCATACACCTGATAGTGGCGACTCAGCGTCCTTCAGTGGACGTGGTTACCGGCCTGATAAAGGCAAACTTCCCGACGCGTATCAGCTTCGCGGTTACTTCACAGGTAGACTCACGCACCATTCTCGACGGAGTGGGCGCAGAAAAACTGCTGGGACGCGGCGATATGCTTTACATGCCTACCGAGGCAGCCAAGCCAAAGCGACTGCAGGGCTGTTTCCTATCAGACGCGGAAATAGACCGGCTGGTTAATTTCTGGGGCGGACAGAGGAGCGAAGAGCCGGATAAACTTAAGATGGAAACACTCATCGCTAACACACCGGAAGGCACAATCGGCGGGCATCCGCGCGACCCGCTGCTGGAGCAGGCTAAAGAGCTGTCCAGGGATGGTAACGATGTTTCCACATCCTTCCTGCAGCGCAGACTGCACATAGGTTACCCCCGCGCCGCCCGCCTTAAAGAACAACTCGACGCCGTCCTGGAGCAGGAAAACAGCGGCGAACAGGTCAATGAAGAAAGCCTGGAGATTGGAAGCGATGACATTGAAGAGCCGATTCCGGAGATAAACACCAAACCAACCTAGCATTACTTTAATTACGCATAATTATTTACGGAGGTAAGTTATGTACGAAAAGATCATTGTTGCTCTCGATGGTTCACAGCTAGCTGAAGTAGTTTTATGGTATGCCGCAAGGCTGGCCGGCAGGCTGGGCGCTTCATTGACACTAGTCTATGTTTCCACCCCGGGCGAACTTATTTCCCGCAACATGTACGAGTGCTATCTCCAGGATACAACAGCCAAGGTTAAAGATTTGGCTGAAAAATACGCGGTGGAAACGGGTAAAGCCAGAAGTGTTTATGTAAACTTCCAAATCCTTAACGGTATGCCTGCGGAAGAGATACTCAACTATGCCGACAAAAATAAAGTCGACCTTATTGTACTTTCAACACAGGGCAAGTCAGGAATACGACGATGGGCGCTCGGCAACGTAGCCAGTAAAATCGTGAGCGCAACAAGCAAACAGGTGATGCTCATCCGCGCAAAAGGCGGACAGACCGACGTATCCAAAGAAAAGCTGACCAATGTGCTCGTCCCGGTAGACGGCTCCCGCGAAAGCGAATCGATACTTAAATCCGTCACCTACCTTGCCGCCGAACTAAAATTATCGGTGACGCTCTTACACATATATACGCATGAATTGAGCGCATATCCTTCCATTGACAGCATCAAGGAAATTGAAAAACAGCGAAAAACAAGAAAGGCTTATATCGAAAAACTGGGAAGCAAGCTAAGCGCCCAAGGCTTAAATATAGAAACAGTTTTTAAAGAGGTTTCACTAGGTGAAGAGGCCGCAGAGATAATCAAACTGGCGGATGAAGGCAGCTTCAGCCTAGTGGCAATGGCGACCCACGGCAGGTCCGGTATTGGGCGCTGGATATTCGGCAGTAATGCCCAGAAAGTCCTTTATGAGGGAAGCACACCGATGCTGCTGGTACGGCCTACAAAGAGCAGGAAGAAAACCGCCTGATTTAAACGGGATTCACAGTTTCCTTAGGCCACACCAAATCCCAAAAAGATGCCGGTGACTATAGCCGCTGCAAGCAACGCGCCTGCAACGACCTGCGCCGGAGTATGCATCTTTAATTCCAGCCTCGACCAGGCCACCAGCGGAAGGAGAACAAAGAGCCAGGCTGCAATGCCGCCGAATACAAGCGTCATCACGGTAGCCGCAGAGGATACAAAGGCCGTGTGCAGACTTATTTTCCAGTAATAGTTAATCCCCATGAAGACAACAACCGCCGCCAATCCCGCAATAAAGCAAACAGTCAGTAGATGCGGCGCGTTAAAGAACCACATCACCGCACAGCCAACAGCCGCAAGTACACTGGCTACAATGTATATTATTTTTCTCTGCCCCTGGTTTTCCGGGAAAATACCTTCCAATTTTTTACGCCTGACCTGAAAGACAATAAAGCTAAAGATGGGTATGACGGAAAATAAAAGAGCGACAGCTGCCCATTTAAAAGCGCTGGAAGTGGAACCTGCGACGTGCCAGACCAGCGCAATAATGCAAATGAAGCTGACCAGAAAAGGATTTAATATATTGGAAATCAGACGGGCTATCTTTTGTTTCATGATTCTCTAGATGCTATACTGTAGCATACATTTCAAGCTATTGTCATCTTTTAATAAAGATATTGCCAGCGTTTTTTAAAGCTCGATACGGGAGTATAAAATGGCCATAATCATTAATGAAAAAGATATCCGAATAGAAAAGCTGGTTCTAGGTCCTTATGAAACGAACTGCTATATCATAGTATGCAACAAAACGCAAAACAGCCTGGTGGCAGACGCCCCGGCAGACGCTTCAAGCATCATAGCCGCTTTACAGGGAACTATTCCTAAATATATCCTGCTGACGCACGACCACTTCGACCATACCGGTGTGCTCACTTCGTTACGAACACGATTGAAAGCACCGCTGGCCGCGAATACGGCTGACGCCACTTCACTTAAAACACCACCGGAAATAGTTGCTAACGACGGCGCTACCCTGCTTCTAGGAAAGCTCAGGATAGAAGTAATGCATACTCCGGGACATACGCCCGGCAGCATGTGCTTTAAAACCGGTAAATATCTCATCGGCGGGGATACGATTTTCCCGGGAGGGCCGGGGCATACAGAATCTCCGGAAGAATTCAGGCAGATAATCGAATCCATTACCAACAAGATTCTGACATTGCCCGACGATACAGTCATCTTACCGGGTCACGGCGACAGTACGACAGTAAAGAAATCCAGGGAGGAGTACGCCGTTTTTACATCGCGAAATCATGCGGGTGACTTATGCGGTGATGTTCTCTGGCTTAGTTCATAGCTATTATTTTTCACTGCCCACAGGGAGAGAATTATTTGTGCAATTCAAAATCCCTCTCTTATCTCCCTTTACGAAAGGAAGAGGGAAATATTGAAAGGGCACTTGTTCAGAGGTTTTCTCGTATAGATTCCTTAATTAATAACGCATTTCTACACGATGGAAGGCTTCAGCCAATTCAAATTTTTCACCTTTGGCGTTCATTTTAGCCATACCCGCCATGCGTTCCCTCATTTGATGGCTCATTTCAAACTGACTCTTGTGACAGGCCAAGGCTTCCATCTTCTTTTCCAGTGTATCCGTAATATCAGAGCGGAAATTGGGGTCGTCAGTGCCCCAGAACCACATTTCCCTGACTTTGAATGGCTCAAGCCCTTCAGCCAGTAAATCCGGATAGGCCATGTGGTCGCGGGCAAAAGGAAAGACGGCATCCGCGGCTACCTGGCCACAAATGCGGTGGTCGCGGTGCCACATATATTTACGATACGGGTCGGAGGTAGCAACCACATAAGGCCGGTACTGCCTGATAACGCGCACCAGCGCCTTGCGGAATTCAGCGGTATCATCAAGTCCCTGGTCAGGATAGCCGAGGAATACAACTTCAGTAACACCCAGTACAGCGGCAGCAGCGCGCTGTTCTTTTTCCCGTATTCCGGCAAGTTTTTCCGGCGTAATCGTCCGGTCACTGCTGCCTTTGTTGCCGTTAGTACAAATGATATAGACGACCCTTTTACCTTCTCCGGTCAGACGGGCGACAGTACCGCCGGTCCCGACTTCAGAATCATCAGGGTGAGGGGCAATAACCATCAAATAAACTTCATCGTTGTTCACAGGCTGATACTCCTTGAATTATTATGGATAACAGTAATTGTATACCATTGCATTTGAAGGTACAATAACCGGATAATGAGGGTACTATTTGCTTGTGGTTGTTTACTAGCTCAAAATCCCCCTGTGTCCCCCTTTTACAAAGGGGGAGCGAACCTGCTAGGCAACCATCCACAGGTTTATTCAACCAAATGCAAACAAAACCCAATGAGAACTGTCTGGTCAGTTTATGCTACCGGCGACATCCAATGAGCGAGGACAGAATTGAATTCCCGGATAATTCCTCCGGCTACATTCTCCCAGCTATAGCGCCTGACAGATTCCCTAACGGCCAAGGCAGCCTCAAAAGTGTACGGAGGGTGGTTCATGACCTGCCTGATACCAAAGGCCAGATTTTGAGGCATATTCGTTCTAACGACACAGCCTGTTGTTCCGGGCAGTATGAAATTCTTCACTTCACCGATATCCGCAGCGACGACGGTGAAAAGTACCGGCCTGGATAATGCCGCCGCGAAAGACTGCCCCGCCTTGCCGATAGCCTGGAATATCATCTGTCCCACCATTACCAGTCCCATCAAAGGCACCGCCAGTAGAACTCGCCTCATTGCGTAAACACCCATCTTGATAAGTTCCGGATCGTTACGGAAAATCTGTACGATTGGTCCCGGCCAGAGCATGACCAGCGCGTAGATTACCAGGCTCAATATCGTCGAGGAAATGTAGGCTATATAAATACCTTTCAGTCCCAGGCGGTACCGTCCCGCGCCATAGTTGAAGCCGAGGATTGGCTGAAGACCCTGGCCGATGGCCATGGCCGGCATGGCTACGAACATCATGATGCGTTGAACGATGCCGAACGCGTTCAGCGCCATCGCTCCGCCGTAGATGCTGATATAATGGATCATTATCATTCCTGAAATGCTGCTGGATACCGTCTGCACGAAAGATGAGATACCCACTACCAGCATTGACCGCAGTATCTGGAAATCCGGTTTCAGGTTTTTAAAACGGATTTTCAAGTAGCCTTGCCCTCTTGAGTAATAGGTGAAAAGAAATACCATCGATGCTATCTGTGAAATGACCGTCGCCCACGCCGCGCCGGCCACGCCCCATTTAAACGTAATTACGAAAATGGCGGTAAAAGCCACGCATACTGCGGAGCCGATTATCATCGATATCATCGGTATGCGGGTATTGCCTTCGGCGCGGACAAGGCTTAGCAGAGCCACGGCGAAAGTGTTGAAAATCGTGCCGCTGACGATGACGAGCAGGTAGGTATTACCGTATTCGAGTATATCGCCTTCCGCCCCGAGAAGGTTCAGCCATGTCCTGGAAAATGGCATGAGAATAATCATTACGAAAATGGAAAGCACCAGGCCCAGGAAAAAACAATTGCCCAGGGCATGCTCCGCCCGGGCCTTATTCCCTTCCCCGATGCTCCGGGAGATCACCGAAAGTCCTCCGATACCCACCATCATCCCGATGCCCATGGCAAACATCTGCAGCGGAAAAACAACGCCCAGCGCGCCTATGGCGTCAGTGCTCACGTATTGACCGACGAAGATGGTATTGATAACGTTGTTCAAGGCCTGGACAAACATGCCGAGGAAAGCGGGCAGCGCCAGTTTTGCCAGCAGCGGGCCTATACGGTCGGTGTCCAGCTCAGTCTTACGCTGAAGGTTCATTGGTCTTTGCATTGGAGCGGGCATATTTTTCAATCTTGCTTTCCGTTTGGAATCGATTCCAATTTATCGCTTTTTACTGTTCATTAGCTGCCGGGCTTTTTAAGCCAAATCTATTATCGCATCAATCTCTGGTCTTGTCTGCCGGGAGTTACCCCGCCAGCTTTTTCCCTGTCATCTTTAACCGCTTTCTTTCGGAATTCACTGATAATCGGTAATAGAAGAACTATTACCAGGATAAAGGTCAATACATCCGCCGCCGGCAGAGACAGGAATACCCCGTCCAGCTCCCAGACCTTTGAGAATATCAGTACTATGGGGATTAAGAATATTATCGGCCTGACAATCGCCCCGATGAATGCCTGCACCGCTTTACCTACAGCCTGGAATATCATCTGGCTTACCATCACCAGTCCCATTAAAGGCAAAGCCAGGAAGGCAAGCCTGGCGGCATAAGCCCCCATCGCAATCAATTCCGGGTCGTTCCTGAAAATTTGCACCAGCGGCCCCGGATACAGGTACACGAAGACGAACAATATCGAGCTTAATATCGTAGAAGAAATGAAGGCCATGTAGATTGCTTTTATGGCCAGTCTATAGCGTTTGGCCCCGTAGTTGAAACCGAGTATCGGCTGAAGACCCTGGCCGATTGTCATTGCCGGCAGATTGGAGAACATCATTAAGCGCTGGATAATACCGAAGGCCGCCAGGGCGTTATCGCCTCCGTACCTCACAACACTATGAAGAACTACAATGGACGAAATACTGCTGGCGACCGTTTGCACGAATGAAGCTATACCGATAGATAACATCGCTTTTATTATCTTTAAATCCGGGGTAAAGTTCTTTGTGTGGACTTTAAGGTAGCTCTTTCCGGTGAGATAGTAAGTGAGAAGATACACCATCGAGACTATCTGCGACGTTACCGTCGCTAAAGCTGCGCCTTGCACGCCCCACTTTAAGACGATGATAAAAAACGCGCTTAGGATAATGCTGAGTACGGAAGCGAGTATCATCGATATCATGGGGATACGGGTGTTGCCTTCAGCCCTGACCAGGGTAAGCAGCGCTATTGCGAGGGTATTGAATATTGACCCGGCGATGATAATAGTAAAATAACCTTTGGCGTAGGGGAGCACTGCGTCTGAGGCTCCTATGAGTCTAAGCCAGAAATCCATGAACGGCAGTAGTATTATCATCACGCACAAGGAGAGCGCCACGCAGGCTGTAAAACAGTTCCCCAGGGCGCGCTCGGCCCGGGCGTTATCACCGGAGCCGATGCTCCGTGAAATAACCGATAGACCGCCGACGCCTACCATCATCCCCAGTCCCATGGCAAACATCTGGAGGGGAAAAACGATGGAAAGTCCGGCGATGCCTTCCATGCCGACATAACGGCCGATGAAGATAGTATTAACGGTGTTATACATAGCCTGGACAAACATGCCGAGGAAGGCCGGCGTAGCTAATTTCACCAGCAGCCAGCCTATACGGTCGGTATCCAGTTCGGTTTTACGCTGAAGACCCATTGGTCTTGGCATTGGAGAGGGCATATCTTATGTTCTTACTTTCTAGCTGGAGTATAGAAGCGGTATTCTAAACTACTGCATTTTGAATAATATATCCCTGAGGTTTCTCAGGGAACCGGATAGTGTTTCCAGTTCTTTCTCTGATAGCGATGACATGTTGTCTTCCATGGCGCTAAAAATAATGTCGTCCTGCTCATCGCTGAATATGCGCCCTTTATCGGTCAGGGAAATATTCATCGTCCGCCTGTCGGCGGAGCCTATCTCGCGCTCTACAAAACCTATTTCCACTAGTTTATCGATGAGATGCGTCATCTGGGCTTTAGCTATCAGCAGCTTTTCCCCGATCTTGGCCACGTGCATCGTGCCGTCTTCTTTCAGAACCCGCATGATTTCAAAGTGTAGGAGCTTGAGATTGGCGTCGGGTTCTGCCAGCGCCATCGTCATCAGCTTGCGGCGGATAAGCCGGAAAATGAGCTGCGGCACGGATAGTAAATCCAGGGCAACTTTACCCATAATTTCGCTTCGCATGTTTGTTCCTCCATCGCAAGAGTGGGAATGGTTTATTAGATATATAATTGATAAAATATATAGTATATATACTATACTAAAATGAGAGCAAAGTCAAGTAAAAAAACAGAAAGGTGGTGTCTTTATCCGGGGAAGTCTCTATGCGGCTGGCGCGCGATTATAATCGCTGGCGTTATACTTTCTATATGCAGTAACCAGGCTACTTTCCTATCACGGTCGCGCTTTTACCCGGTGTGGCAAACTGTTTTACCGCTTTTTCATTCAGCTCCACCCCGAATCCTGGCCCGTCCGGCGGGTAGAGGAAGCCTTTTTCGTACCGGGGCGCTTTTACCGCCAGGTCGTTTTTCAGGGGAGCAGAGACTGTATCATGGATATTATAGAGGTTCAGCGGGCCGATGGCTTCCTGCTCGATTTTCCCCATCCATGCGGTAGCGGCCAGGAAATGTGCCTCGACGGCCGCGCCGAGGCCGGAATTTACCATGCAGCCGCACATCACCGGCAGGTTGGCCGCCTGCGCTATGGATACCCACTTTTGAGATTTCAGGATGCCCCCCGCCTTGGGAACTTTCAGGAAAAACCCGTCCGCCGCGTCCATCTTGATGATTTTTATCAGGTCGTTCAACTCGGCGGCGGATTCATCCGGGAATATCGGCACGTCCACCTTCCGCCGTAAGCGCGCCAGGCTGTCCAGGTCCCACCACGGTACCGGCTGTTCAGCCAGAAAGATGTCGTATTTCGCTACTCTCTGCAACACATAAAGCGCCTGGTTGTAATTCCATCCGCCGTTGGTATCTATCATCACTTTGATTTTGTTTCCCACCGCTTGCTTGAGAGCACCCACCATTTCTATATCCTCGTCAGGCGTGCGGGCGCCCACCTTCAGCTTGAGGCCTTTGAAACCGGCCTTGACCAGTGCCTTTCCTTCCGCGCTTACCTCTTCTGCCGTGCCGGAAGACATCACAAAGGCCAGTGGTATCTTTTCGTTGGCGAGGCCGCCCAGCAGTTTGTAGACAGGTACTCCCAGCGCCTTGCCCATGATATCGTGCAGGGCGTAATCGATGACCGCCTTGGACTGGCTGTTGGATTTGGCGGCTTTATCCATCCGCGCCACGATAGTCTCGATGTTGAATGGGTCCTCGCCGAGGAGGAACGGGCCGTAAACGTGGTTGATATTGTGCATGATGGAGTCCTGGCTTTCCCCCATGTACCAGGGAGAAGTGTCTCCTGTCTCGGATATTCCGGTTATCCCCTCGTTGGTATGTAGTTTAACCACCACGGCATCCGCGCGGGTAGCCACGCCTCCCCCCATTTTAATCGGCTTGGCGAATTTAAGGGAAACAGGTATGCATTCGATTTTAGTGATTTTCATTATCAACACCTCCGGACTTCCCGCGATGTCAGATTACTAAAAATTATTGATGAACGATATTACCATTGAAATGATGCCCAGCACTATCCAGAAAATGGCAATTCCAATGCCGGTCCAGAGCATTTTGGTCGCTTTGCTTTTGTCGGTATCTTTAACGACCAGGAAAGCTATCAGTCCACCGACCCACGTCAGAAAAATGGGCAGCAGCCACCACGCGCCGGACACCTTTTTAGCGGTGGGAAGGGGGGCCGCCGCAGGGATGGCAGGGGGTTGGCTTGCTGGGACCTCGGCATAGACCTTATCGGCCGTGAGAGAAGTGCCGCATTTACCGCAGAAAGCGCTTCCCTCGGTCACAGGCGTGCCGCATCCCGGGCAAAACGCAGGAGAATCCACGGCCAGATGTTTACCGCACCCGGTACAGAAAGACGCCCCCGTAGGTACCCGTGCGCCGCAATCCGGGCAGAATGAAGAAGCCGCCACGGCGTGAGCCATCTGCCTCGGAGCAGCCCGCGGAACAGCTATGCTCGGTGCCCCCGCCGTCGCTGCCGCCGGAGCAGGAGCACGCTTTCTGCTCCGCGTCACCAGGGCGATGAAGAACAGCAGGAATGCTCCCCCGGCGTACAACCACCATGTCTGGAATTCAAATCCGCCGCCTGTGGCATCCTTTACTGCCGAGGTCAGCGCATCTACGAGTTCATCCAGTCCTGTTGCCGGGTAATAGGTGCCGTTTCCGGCTGCGGCTACCTGTTTCAGATATGCCTCGGAGCCTGCGGAATCTATATTAAAGCCGACTACCTGGAGCTTGATGGGCGTATTGCTGGCGGCAAAAAGCGGTTTAGTAAACAGGCCGGTTTTCAGTTTCAGGTTAGGATTCAGGGCGCGGGCGGCGGCCACCGGGTCGCCGCTGCAGGTTTCCATGCCGTCGGTCAGGAGAATAATGGTTGCCTCCTGGTACCCGAACACCGCCTGCCCCGTGATGTCGTCAAATGGGAAATCGACGCCCTGAAGAAGATGGGCATTGAGATCAAACTAAAGAGCCCCGTCGGCAATCCCGAAGACCTCAAGAAGAAGGGTTATGCTGCAGTTTTCGTAGCCGTCGGTTCTCAGAATAGCTCCAATCTCAACGTAGCCGGTGAGGATGCCAGCGGCGTTCTCCAGGCATTGGCATTCCTGAAAGATGTCAACTCCGGCAAGAAGGTTGCCGTAGGCAAGAAAGTCGTCGTCATCGGCGGCGGCAGCGTCGCGATGGATGTCGCCACCTGCGCTTCCCGTCTTGGAGCCGGCAGCGTCACGGTAACCTGCCTTGAGTGCAGCCATGACGAAATGCCCGCCCAGAATGACGAAGTCGAACAGGCTCTGGAAGAGGGCATCAAGCTTGAAATGAGCTGGGGTCCCAGCAAGATTCTCGCCACAGGCGGCAAGGTGAAGGGCGTTGAGCTAAAGCGCTGCACCAGCTGCTATGACAAGAACCACAAATTCGCTCCCAAGTACAATGAAGAAGAAATCAAGAAAATCGATGCCGACATGGTCATTACCGCAATCGGCCAGAGAGTCGACCTTTCATTCATGTCTGACAGCAAGGTTAAAGTCAGCAAGAGAGGCACGATTGAAACTGCAGACCGCAGTTTTGCTACCAACGTCGCCGGTATTTATGCCGGCGGTGATGTAGCCCGCGGCCAGGGCACCATGATCCAGGCTATGGCTGATGCCAAGAAAGCCGCCATCGCCATCGATTGTTACCTGAGCGGAAAAGAACTTCCGCCTCCTCCGCCGACTCCTATTCTCGCCGATGTTACCGAACCGGCCTTTGTGTTCCATCTGCGTGAATATGTGAAGGAAGCCCGTGAAAAGGCACAGGTCACTCCTGCTTCCAAGCGGAAGGACAACTTTAAAGAAATCAACCTCGGCTTCAAAGACCAGGCAACCTGCGTCACCGAAGCACGGCGCTGTCTCACCTGCCGCTGCTCCGCCGTCAGATACTAGACTGTCAGCGAAGTCATCCTGAGTAATAAACCGGGGAGGGATGCGAGACACAATCTGTCTCCCCCTCCCCGGGGTTTTTTATGAGGGAGAAAAGGGAAAGTAACAAAGGCCAAGTAGCAAGTACCAGGGAATTTTTAAGTAATAGTGAATAATAGAACTTGATACTTTCCGATTATTACTTCCTTGATACTTGTCACTTGATAGTTGATACTTACATAAGGAGGAGCTTTTATGAGCTGGCAAGAAGATTATAAGAAAAAAATCGTTACCGCTGAAGAGGCAGTAAGCCACATTAAATCCGGCGACCGCGTCTGCTTCGTGCAGGGGAACGAGCCGCAAGCGCTGGGATTGGCGCTCGCGGGGAGACTGGGAGAGGTAGAAAATGTGCTGCTTTCACTGCGCACACCGGGCCGGGACTTCGGCTGGTATGACCCCGTCTTCGAGATGTCATTTAAAATCGAAGTGGGTTTTCCGCTGCCCATCGTGAGGCAAATCATCGCGGAAAAACGCGCCGACCTGGCCATCGGCGGCCTGGGCTTTATCTTCAGCGAAGGGGACCGCGGCCCGGCAGACGTGGTGATGTGCGAGTTGTCACCCCCGGACGAACACGGCTATTGCAGCTTCGGGGCTTCCGTCTGGACGAAGAAGACAGAAATCCGCGCCGCCAAAATAGCCCTGGCGGAAATCAATAAGAACGTCATCCGCACCTACGGCGATAACTTTATACATGTTTCTGAAATCGATTATTTCGTCGAGCACACACCTACCGGCAAAGCGCCCGGCGGCACAGACCTGCTGGGCAGGAAGAACGTGGAAGCCGGCGAGACCGAAAAGACCATCGCAGGCTACGTTGGCGAACTGCTTAAAGACGGCGATTGCTTACAGGTAGGAGTAGGCTCTACCAGCGAATGGTGCTGCACACTCGGCACTTTTGAAAAATTCAAGGACCTGGGCTGGCATTCCGAGACGACACCGCGCGGCATCATCCCGTTAATCCGCAAGGGCATCATCAACGGCAGCCGCAAAAACTTCAAACCCAATGTAGCTGTAGCCACAGCCTGCGGCGGCGGCTCCAAGGAAGATATGGACTTCGTGACCATGAACCCGTGCTTCGAACTGCACAGCGCAGAGTGGTGCCTCGATGCGCGGAACATCGCTGCTAACGATAACATGGTGGCCATCAACAGCGCGGTAAGCGTAGACTTTGCGGGGCAAATCGCCGCCGAGTCCATCGGCCCCCGCGTCATCAGCGGCGCCGGCGGACAGACCTCCTTCGCTATCGGCGCATTCCTTTCAAAAGGCGGCCGGTTTATTACCGTCATGCCCTCTACCGTTGGCAGCGGTGAAAAGAGGATGTCCAGGATTACGCCGCTCCTCGCCGAGGGTACCATTGTCACCGTGCCGCGCACTATCAGCGATTATGTAATCACCGAGTTCGGTATCACTCACCTCAAAGGTAAAACGCAGCGGGAAAGAGCGCTCGGTCTTATCAGCATCGCGCACCCGGACTTCCGCGAAGGCCTCAAGAAAGAAGCGGAGAAACTGTACTGGCCCTAGAGATGAATTCTAAGCGCTAAGCACGAAACACTAAACGAGATGCCAGGAGAGCGGTGGAAAATACTAACGCCGCTCTCTTTTATAATCAGGAAACCTCTGAAAAAGATAATACAGCCTTAACAAAAGTCGTTTTGACCATCGAACGATGTGTTGCCCCCTCTCTGTAAACGGAGAGGGGGTTAGAGGGTGAGGTCGGGAAAAGGATTATTCGGAGTTTCCTTATTGTTAAAATATCCTATGATGACTAAAAAACCGCTTTATTACGGCTATGCAATCGTGGCGGCCTCAACTATCATTTTAATGGTAGTCTACAGCAGCTATTACAGCTATTCCATCTTCTTCGATTCACTGGCGGTTGAGTTTAATTCGACCAAAGCGGCAATTTCCGGGGCATTTTCATTAACCGTAATTGTATCCGGGATAATATCCGCCTTTGCCGGCAGCGTCAGCGACCGCGTGGGCCCTAAAGCTGTTTGCCTGGTTTGCGGCTCGGCCCTGGGGCTGGGGCTGCTGCTTATGTCGCTGGTGAAAGATATCTGGCAGATTTACGTGATTTATGGGGTTTTAATAGCTCTCGGCGTGGGCGGGCTGTTCCCCGCGGTAGTATCGACCGTCGCCCGGTGGTTTACCGATAAGCGGGGGATGATGATAGGCATTACGACCGCCGGTCTCGGCGTCGGGTCGATAATATTATCTCCCCTTATCAGCTACATGATTACAACTTACAGCTGGCGCACGGCTTACGCTATCACAGGAGCAATCGTACTGTTGGTAATACTAACAGCTTCCCAGTTTATCAAGCGCCAGCCGGAGAAACCCGCCGCGGCGCCGGGTATTTTAAAATCAGTTCCGAAACCAGTGCATGCCGCCGGCCGGGAATTTACATTCCGGGAGGCAATCCGCACAAGGCAGTTTTGGATGCTGGTAATAATATACATGATTAGCGGGTACGGACAGTTCAGCCTGATGGTGCACATCGTGACCTATGCGACCGGACACGGCATCACACCGATTTCCGCTGCGAGTATTGTTGCCGTCATCGGCGGGGTGAGCATCTTCGGGCGGCTGATAATCGGCGGCGCCGGCGACAAAGTTAAAGGCAAACCGCTTCTTATCGCGATAATGGCCACTCTCCTGATTTCGCTGGTCTGGCTGGAATTTTCCAGCGAGCTGTGGATGTTTATCGGCGTGGGCATCATCTTCGGCCTGGGTTACGGCGGCTCATCTACTCTTCAATCGCTGATAGCGGTAGAGATGTTCGGGCTGAAATCAATGGGCAGCATGTTGGGCACCTTTATTTTAAGCATCTGCATCGGGGGTTCCATCGGCCCGGTGATAACGGGCGCATTATATGATGTGTCAAATAGTTATGTGCTGCCGTTTGCCATATGCAGCCTTACCGCTGTTATAAGCCTGTTACTCGCTTTCTGGCTGACGACGCCGCAAAGGAAAACAGCATGAAAAATCTTTTACAAATCCCGGCAGCATCACCGCAAAAAATATTTGATTTACGTGAAAGCGCTTTCGCACAGGACCTCTTCATCACCGCGGTAAGCTATTTTGACTTTTTTAACCGGCTTAATAAATCCCCATCCGGCATCGATGCAATCTGTGATTCACTGGGTATAAAAAAGAGACCCGCCGACGTCATGCTGACATTATTCAAAGCCTATGGTTTTATCAGGGAAAAAGCGGGAATGTTTTACCTGACGGATACCGCCAAAAACTATCTCGTTAAAGACGCCGGATTCGACCTTACTTCCTATGTAGATTCATTAAAAAACCGCCCGATTTGCGAAGACATGAAAAAAGTCCTGCGGACCGGGAAACCGGCCAACTGGGCGGCAGCCAAAGAAGGCAAAGACTGGGCAGCCTCTATGGAAGACGACAGTTTTGCCGAATCGTTCACCGCCGGGATGAACAGCCGCGGAGCCTATCTGGCCAGCGGACTGGCGTGTGTCCTGGATTTGACCGGATATCACAATCTCCTGGACATAGGCGGAGCATCCGGCATATATGCCGCGATACTGGTGCAAAAAAACCCGCATTTACACGCCGCGGTTTTTGAAAAACCGCCGGTGGATAAAGTGGCCGGATACACCGCAAGGAAATTAAATCTAAGTGAAAAAATCGATGTTACAGCGGGCGACATGTTCCGGGATGATTTACCGAAAGGGTTTGACGTCCATTTTATTTCACACGTGCTGCACGACTGGGATATTAAAGAAGTTAAAACGGTATTAACTAATTCATTCCGGAATATAAACAGCGGCGGCATGATAATTATCCATGACGCCCACATAAATAAAGCTAAAACCGGGCCGGTATCGGCGGCAGAATATTCCGTTCTACTAATGTTTTTGTCAGAAGGTAAATGCTATTCGGTTACAGAGATGAAGAATCTGCTGGAAGAAACCGGATTCAAAGAAATATCTTATAAACCCACGATTTTGAATCGAAGTATAATCACGGCAAAAAAATAGACTTATCCGAACAGCTTAATATATAATCCAGTACAAGTAATCAATGTCTAATGATATCTGGTTTGCACTGCTCCTGACACTGCTGGCCGGTTTGTCCACCGGCATCGGCAGCGGTTTAGCTTATTTTATACATGAGCCCAAACCGCGATTCATGACCTTAATCCTGGGGTTTTCCGCCGGCGTCATGCTTTATGTATCATTCGCCGAGCTGCTCCATACCGCCTTCGAGCAAATAGGTTATCTCACATCCAATATAGCGTTCTTTATCGGCATCGCCTTCATCGGGCTTATAGATATGATTGTGCCTCATGAGTACAAACAGGAGCACGCATCCGATGCCGCCCTATCCCTGGATAAAGACAGCGCCGGCTTGAAAGTTCGCGGACATCACGGTTTCCAGCACGGAGCCCCCAAATACAAGAACCTGAAACGCGCCGGAATCATATCCAACCTGGGACACC
Organism: Dehalococcoidia bacterium; assembly: GCA_041300405.1. Lineage (GTDB taxonomy): Bacteria > Chloroflexota > Dehalococcoidia > Dehalococcoidales > RBG-16-60-22 > Fen-1077. The sequence continues at coordinate 1,055,938 of JBGLNK010000001.1, forward strand.
GCTATCCCCGCCAGCTTTCGGCCGGACAACAGCAGCGGGTGGCGCTGGCGCGGGCTATAGCGCCGGAACCTGAAGTCCTGCTGCTCGACGAACCTTTTTCCGCGCTGGATGCCCAGGTGAAGGAACGACTGGAACTGGAACTGATGAACCTGCAAAACTTTTACAAAGGCAACATCCTGTTCGTAACCCATAACCTGGCCGAAGGCTTCAAGGTAGCTTCAAAAATAGCAGTCTATGAATCCGGGCATATCGTCCAGTGCGATAATAAGAACAAGGTAATAGCGTGTCCAGCCAACCGCACGGTAGCCCGATTGACCGGAGTGAGAAACCTGTTGAGAGGCACTATCGCAGAGACAAAAGACCTGTCTGCAACGGTACAAGTGCCGGAGCTTGGCGGGACCGTCAGAGTTACCGGCGGCGATATAACGGGTTTAACCGTGAATCAGAATGTGACCATCGGCATCCGGCCCGAATTTATCCATATTGCCGACGACCCCGGAGAAAACGCTTTTTCCTGCACCGCCGACAGGATAGTAGAAAATATATCGCTGGTAGAGTGTTTCTTTCACGTGAACACCGCGATGGCGTCACAGCACTGGGTGGAAGTGTCTCTGCCCAAGCTGCATGCTCCATGCGTGCAGGAAGGTCATAAGTGTTATGTGTTTCTGCCGCCGGAGCACATAGCTATTATCAGGGACTAAAATTTACAGCAGTAAAAGTAATTCTTTGACGTTGAAACCGATAACCGCTAACAGCCCCAGAGCGGCGGGAATGAGCAGTTTGGACGGGACCAGCCAGGCGAGCAGCAGCGGGATGACAATCTTGAACATAATCAACTGAAATGCCGAATCGAGCATACCCCGCATTACAGGATTAAGCTCGTCAAACCCGGCATTCACCGCGAGCACCGTCATCAGGCAATCGACGAGTTGAAGAGCGATATAAGTTACCCTGATACTTAAGCCTTTGCGGAATTCCTGAACCGTGAAGTAAGGCCTTAAATGAGTCCAGAGCACCGCCATAGTTCCCGGCGAAGATTGTTTCTGCGTAAGCTGCATATAACTTATGTTACTTTTAAGTACCAAAACAAAACATAAACAACCACGCCCCTCACTATAAACAAAACGTGAATAAACTAAAAAACGGATATCCTTGCTGATATCCGCCGTTTGACAACGCTGTTAATTCGCGCCGAAGATTATAACATTATGTAGATTTATGTCCCGAGCATATTTTTTAACCGTGCCTGAGACTGCGGATGATTTCTCCCAGTCCCGGGCGTTTGCCGTACATCAGGAGATAAACCCTGAGCAGCCTGCCCGTCAGCAGCAAGCCGCCGATAATCGATAACAACAGCACCGCAATGCTGACGATAATCTGCCAGGCCGGTACACCCACCATGCCAAGCCTTAACATCACCAGCACCGGCGCAGAGAATGGAAAAATGCTGAAGACAACCCACACCGGACTATTCGGGAACAACATAAGAAAAGAAAAAAACCAGAACGGCGCTACCGAGAAAAGGGTGAACATGGCCGCGAGACCCTGCGCTTCGCGGGCGGTTGGGCTGATAGCGGCGACGCCGGCTGAAAGGACGGCGAATAACAAGTAGCCCAGGATGAAATAAACTACGCCCAGCACCAGGAAATTAGCCGGTATCTGTATGGTACTGAGAAAACCGCCGATGGATGATGAGGCCAGGTTCAACAGCAGCGGGAGAGATACCACCCAGACGACCACCTGGACCAGCCCGGCGGCGCCGATGCCGAGCACTTTCCCGGTAATCAACTGCCGCGTATTTATCGAAGATAACAATATCTCCATCAGGCGGTTCTCTTTTTCTTCTCCCAGCCCCTGGATAACATAGGCCGAGGAAAAGGAGAGAGACATGGCCAGGAGGATGCCGAAGACGCCGGGAACGAGAAGGTTTGAAAGCCCGCCCTGCTCAGGCGCAACATCGCCGGATGGGGTAAGAATAGTGGTGACCAAACCCAGGGGAGATTCGATCAAATTGATTTCATCAGGTGAAATTCTACCGGTCAACAAATTACTTGTAATAAATCTCTTGGTAACAGCGATAGTTGATTCCGCAGGTGTGATTTCTTTTTCCGTGGTAAACCGGTTGATTATTCCCGAAGAGAGAAAATCCGGCGGAATGATGAAGTACTCCTTGATGTTTTTATCGACGAGAGCCTGCAAGGCAGCGCCGGAAGAATCATAGGGAACCAAAGAAATATTTCCCTGTTCGGTAAACCTGTCGAAGCCTCCAGCTTCGTCAACATACCCTATTTTAGTAATTTCCGCCGGGGGAGTGATAACTCCCGACACGATGCGTATAACCCCGATACCCAGCAAGGCGAGCACCGGCAGCGCAAGTGTCAGGATAATGAACCCTGTTCTCTTGATCGTGGCGATGAATTCATGCTTCAGGATAACGGTTGTTTTATTCATTATTGCCCCCGGCCACTTTAATGAATATCTCGTTCAGCGGAGGAGAAGCTATCTCAAAGCGTTTTATTGTCAGGCCCCGGCCAACCAGCCGTTCCAGAAGCTGCTGAGGAGTCGTGCTATCGTCCAGAAGCAGCTCGGTATAACCGCGGCGGTCACGTTTACCGGTTACGCCCTCCACTTCACCCAGTACGCCTTCAATGTCTACCAGGACGGCATGGTTCTGGTACTTCGATTTAATCTCCACCAGGTTCCCGTAAAGAACCGAGCGGCCCTTGTTTACCATTAGAATACGGTCGCAAAGCTCTTCCACCTGGTTCATCTGGTGAGTGCTTAAAATCACCGCTTTGCCCTGATTTTTAAGGTCGACAACCATCCCTTTTAATAACTCGGTATTGACCGGGTCGAGAGCGGAAAACGGCTCATCCAGAACTACCAGCAGAGGGTCATGGATGATGGTGGTGATGAACTGGATAATCTGCGCCATGCCCTTGCTTAGCTCTTCGATCTTCTTGGACTGATGAGGCAGCATGCCTGTTTGCGCCAGCAGTTGATTGGCCTTTTCGATAGCCGCCGGCTTGCTCATGCCTTTAAGCGAGGCGAGGTAGGTTATGGAATCGAGGACGGAGAGCTTTTTATACAATCCCCGTTCTTCCGGCAAATAACCGAGCTTGTTCTTGGTTGTTTCACCGAGTTTTTCACCGAAAACGGTCACCGAACCGGTATCAGGCTTGATAATATCCATCATCATCCTGAGGGTGGTGGTCTTGCCCGCGCCGTTAGGGCCGATCAGCCCGAATATTTCTCCCTGGGCGACCGAAAAAGACAAATCACCGACAACCGTCTTTCCGGCGAAAGACTTCGTTATGTTGTATACATCAACTGCCTGCATAGCGTAAACACTCTCTATCAACAGAATTATAGCAGAATTAAGCCCGATGCTCCATAGTACCTGCAAATATCGTCCAGTACAAAATTTCCCGTGAACATGATATTATTACTTAACCGAACTTCACCTGTTTTTACGCGCCGCAATTTTATTAAAGATAAGGGGGCATCACACAATGGTTTCCTACCCGAAGTTATTCCAACCAATTACTATTGGAAAAGTGACCATCAAAAACAGAATCGCGATGGCCCCGATGGGCAACGTCGGGCTGACAAATCCCGACGGTAATCCAAACCAGCGGTGTGTCGATTATTACATCGAGAGGGCAAGGGGCGGCACAGGCCTTATTATTACAGGACTTTTCCAGGTGCTAAACGAGTTTGCCGCTGCCGGGATATCGAAACACGGCATCAACAGGATGTCGCTTTCTCCGTTCGGAGAAATGGCGGAAGCCGTGCACGCGCTGGGGTCGAAAATATTCGTCCAGCTAACGGCCGGGTTTGGACGCGTGGGATGGGCGCTGCCCGGGCAGAAGCCGATGTCCGCATCTGCTGTCCCCTATTACTTAAACCCCAGCATCACCTGCAGGGCGATGGAAATAAGCGAAGTCGAAGAAATCGTCAACGCTTTTGGCGAAGCCGCCGCCATCATGGCCGCAGCGGGCATCGACGGAGTGGAACTGCACGGACATGAAGGCTATCTTTTAGACCAGTTTACCACAGCTATCTGGAACCACCGGAAAGATAAATACGGAGGCGACCTTAAAGGCAGACTTACTTTCCCATTCGAAGTCCTGGAAATCATCAAAAAGCGGGCCGGAGCAGACTTTGCGGTACAATACAGGTTCGGCATAAAACACTATATGAAAGCGCTTAACTCCGGCGCGCTGCCGGGAGAACCTTATAAAGAAGCAGGAAGGGATATCGAGGAAGGGATAGAGATGGCGCGCCTGCTCGAAGCAGGCGGGTTCGATTCTTTGCACGTGGATGCCGGATGCTATGACAGCTGGTACTGGGCGCATCCGCCGACATACCAGGAACACGGCTGCATGGTGGATATGGCCGAGATAGCCAAGAAAGCGGTTAAAATCCCGATAATCGCCGTTGGCAAACTGGATATACCGGAACTGGCGGAGAAAGTAATCGCCGAAGGGAAAGCCGACATGGTCGCCATCGGCAGGGGTTTACTGACTGACGCATATTGGCCTTTAAAGACCGCGGAAGGAAGAGCCGAAGATATACGCCCCTGCATCGGGTGCCATGACGGCTGCCTGGGAAGATTCGGGACCGGACGTCCGCTAAGCTGCGCCGTTAACCCGGCCTGCGGCAAGGAAATCCAATATAAACTAAACAAAGCGGAAGAGCCTAAAAAGATAGTAGTCGCGGGGGGAGGAGCCGCCGGGATGGAGGCAGCGAGAACAGCCGCATTGAGAGGCCATAAAGTTACTATCTATGAAAAAGGCAAAGCGCTGGGCGGACACCTCATCGAGGCTTCAATTCCCGACTTTAAAAAAGACATAGGCAGCCTTTTAAAGTGGTATAAAACCCAATTGAATCAACTCGGCGTGACAGTTAAATTACAGACCGCAGCCTCGGCAGCAGCTATAGCCAGGGAAAAGCCGGACGCAGTTATCATCGCAACAGGGTCGAATCCCTGCTTCCCCAATATCCCCGGCATAGATAAACCGAACGTATTAAGCTGTATCGATGTACTGCTGGGAAAGAAAAAGGCAGGGAAAAGCGTAATCGTCGTCGGGGGAGGACTGGTCGGCTGCGAGGCGGCGTTATGGCTGGCACAGCAAGGCAAGCAGGTAACCATCGTCGAAATGCTGCCGGAACTGATGACCGGCGGAATAACGGTACCGAGGATGAACCGCCTCATGCTCATCGATTTACTGGCGTTCAATAAAGTAAAAGTACTGACAAATTCCTGCGTCAGCGAAATCACCGAATCCAGGGTCAGTATAACCGGCAAGGGGGCTAACAAGATGCTGAAAGCCGACACTATAGTGCTGGCCGTGGGATTGCAATCCGATAACGCGCTGGCTAAAGAACTACAGGGCAAGTATTTTCATCTCTATGTAATCGGGGACTGCCGGGAGCCGCGAAATGTCATGGGCGCAATATGGGACGGCTACGAGGTGGGACGGACAGTGTAATACGATAATCTAGGGAAGCTCTGAATAAGTAGCTCAATATTTTAAGATTATCTCGGTAATCTTTTATCCTGTTGTATTTGTATTGAGTCATAGTGAAGGCGCTTACCTTATCAGAATCAGGTATCACATTCACTCAATTCGCTCCCTTTGAAGAAGTAATAGATTTGCAGCACTCGTCTGTCGAGGTAAGTAGAACAGCCCTTGTACTTGCAGGTACTTCTGACTGAACGCCATCCCTTGTGCCAGAATTGCTAAGAATGGTATGGTAAAAGAAATGAAAAAGAGCAACCCACTTAATCTTGATGAGATTGGCAGCATTGTCCGCGCCGTTAAAAGATTGGGGATGCGTTATAGGGATTTAACCGGACGGCCGCTGGGTATTACGGGCGAAGTGGCCGAATATGAAGCCGTTCGGTTGCTCCGACTTCAAGTAGCCCCTGTAAGACAAACAGGGTATGATGCTATTCGCAAGAAGGGTGCCAAGATTGAGCGGTTGCAGATAAAGGGACGCTGCGTCTTGTCTATGAAGCCGGGACAGCGAATTGGCAGGATAGACCCAAAAAAAGAGTGGGACGGTGTGATTCTGGTTTTGATTTTGAACCGACCGAGATATATGAAGCTCGGCGCCCCGAAATAATCGAGGCATTGACCAAACCTGGGTCGAAATCTCGAAACGAGCGTGGCGCTTTGAGCGTAAACAAATTCAAGTCGATAGGCAGCCTAGTTTGGACTCGGAGAAAATTATCGACACTCCCGATTCTTTTCTCTGGACGCGGCAATAGCGTTATTTGACTCAATCTCTTTCTGAAACTGAGTAGGGGAGGACGTGATGAATACATCAATCACAGCCAATGCCGAGGAAAAGATTGCTCGCTTCAACGCTGAAGGCTTACACTATAATCTAGTTGCCAATGAAATCTACAAGAAATATAGCTACATAGGCGATCCTTTCGACAAATCGTTTCTAGAGTACATCATAGCGGGCTTGATCGTATTTGATTTGGGACCAAGGATGGGATCGAACAAATACGACTTCGACAGGGGTTTTGCCTCACGCCTCGATTCGAAGCTACGTGAGACAAAACAACTACTGGAACCCCTCATGAAGCTCAGCCTCGCTCAGATAGCCTTACAGGAACATTGTGATGCAATGATGACATCTTGCGATACTTTAGCGGCAAGAGGATCTGGTGGATTGCATGAAGACCAAACGAAGGCTTTCCATGTTGGTGCCACGAAGATTCTGCATTTTTTGAATCCCCATCTTTTCATAATTGTTGACCGGCACGCCGCCAGAGCTTTCAGAATGTTTGGGAATATACCTTTTAGGAATACTACTTAGCCCGGATACTCGGCTAAACGATACTTCGAGTGCATGGAGAAAGCTCAAGCGGATATTTCGGCTTATGGTCTCGATCAATTTAAGGCCCTTGAGCCGGATATCCCTAAAACCCGAATTTATGACAAGCTGACCTTTCTAGAATGTCAAGATTGTTATTGGCCGGTTTTATTTGCATTTGGTTGGTGGACATCTTATTATTAACTTCCTTGTGATATAATGTTTTTCTAAACACTGAGGGGGTGAAAAGATGGATGACCATAGACCAAGAGAGCCACAAAATAAAAAGGAGAGAAAACTTAAGGATGAGTATGACACAGCATACGAAAAAGTACACTCATTGGTTGAGATGACGCATGGAATAAACGCATGATGGGTGACTTTCCTTTTGTATTTGAGTAGTGAAAATCTTGTTAAGCACTCTAAAACTCTTGGTATCTGGACAATAGTAATAGGCATAGCTACCATACTTTTGTTTATCTCTGCTATTATGCAGCTTATAACGTTATACTTCGGATAAACATTTATAGGATTCATCTCAGCCTTCTAGCCCTAATCTCACTATTGGCCTGGAGATTTAATATGGGTTCGACATTTGTCCATCATGTGTACTATCACCACCGGGAAACGAGCGAACACCTAAAGAGAAAGAGGCTTCCCGCCAGGTCACTAAATGAATTTGGAGATGTCCATATCTTGTGCCCTGGCATATCGTCTCAACGCTATGATGAAGCGGGTCATTTTAACTTTCTGGCCGTGTTCGCGGGCGGCGCGTTCATCTTTTATATATTGTGCAAGTTTGTCGCCCAAATAGCTGGAGACCCCGGCTTTCATCAGCAGCTCAGCGGCCGCTTTTTTACTGCTACCCTCTATGTCAGCAACAAGTTTGACGCCATCGCATAATTTATGGTTGAAGTAAAAGGCGTTATAGTATTCCTCTTTATGGTTTAAGTGCGTTATATTGGGTTTTTTAGTAACAAATAAGCCTATTATTGAACGGGTAAGTGCACTTACCTTGGATTGGTGTTTCATTTTTATATAAATCGAGCCTGACGTCATATCTTAAACCGGGTTAGTTGTAACCTTTTCTTTCCCCTTTTTCTCTGAAACAGCCCGACGGCAAGCCGGGTCCATCCCCCAGAAATGTATTTACGATATCATGATTCTTCCTGCTAAGCATTTCATACATCTTTTTCGGGTTATGAAGTGACTCCGATGTGTCTGCATGTCCTCCAGCTCCTCCTCCACCTTTGGCTCACCAAACCCACCATCAGCCTTCATGGCTGTCCATCCATTTCTTAATAATTCAATTGAGAAATCATTAGAGGAATCCGCTAGTATGTTTCTTCATTGAAGCAACGGCTCGATTTCTTCAAACCATAACCCGGCGAAGACGGTCCACCTCTCCACGAAATGGTGCTGCGTTTCTATCTGTACGAAAATAAAAGCCGGCTCTTTGTATCCTACGACGGGAGGTGAAGAACTCCAGTTTTCGTATACTTCCGCTTGAGCCGCAAATGTCCGTTTACGATAGAGTCCATGTTTTATCAGGGAGGACCAGACAATGGAAGAGTCAGCTAACCAAAAACCAGCGATGCCACCGAATGATAGAGAACTCCAGTTTGATATTGATTCCGATAGTCGACGCGTTGAACCTATATTTTCGGGGTTGAATTTGAAAAATATGATGTTGTTTACTAAATCCTACCAGACCACCAAGCCAACCATAATGCGGGAGAATCACGAACTCTGTGTTGAAAATCAAACTATTACTCAGGGTGTCCACGGTACATTTTCCGGGCTCCACTTGGAGGAGACCTTCAAAAGTCTCAATGCTATGAAAAAACTTTCTCAAACACGAAATGTCGTTACTGTTGGCCAATATCTTGATGACTGGGTTGCTGATAATTATCCCGATCCTAAGACCGCAGCAGGGCGGACCCGTGTTGGTTATGAAAGTTACCTCCGAGATTATATTAAGCCTCAAATAGGGGATATTCCACTCGTGGAATTAACTCCGCAAAAAACTCGCCGCTTCATCAATTGGCTCAAAAAAGAAGCCAGGTCGCAAAAAACTAAAAGTCCGCTCTCTCAAACAACCCAAGCTCATGTATGCGCCTGTCTATCTAAAGCGATGAACGATGCGGTCCGAGACGAGTTGATCGACCGAAATCCGCTTGTGGTGAGAATCTCATTGCCAAGAAACGCTGACATTCCCAACCCATATAGTAAAAAGGAGCTTAACACCCTATTAGTAGCTAAGGACATACCGGATTATTCACTAATTGTGACAATAGCGCTTACTGGTGCTCGCCCCGGGGAGTTGTTAGCTAATCGTTGGGGAGATTATGATTTTGAAACCGGTACCCTTACGATCCAACACAGTTTAGAAAATCATAGCCGCACCATCAAGGATACAAAGACACATCAAGCGAGATTTGTACCTCTCGTGGAATTAAATCGCGTCGTACTTTTAGAGCATTACAGCAATAGTAAATTCAATAAACCTGATGATTTTATCTGGCCTAACAAATCTGGAGGCCCGCTTGATGAGTCCCTGATAAACCGTCGCTTCACACGGAGCATTCAGAAATTGGGACTCCGAAAGATCAGGCTTTATGATTTGAGACATGGGCATATCACTGAACTTTTAAACGATGGCGTACCGGACAAACAAATACAAGAAAGAGTAGGTCATTCCAGCGCCACTATGACCAAAGACAGATACGGACACTTCCTTGTCGGCGCCCAGGAGAAGTCGATCCGAAAGTGGGAGAGTACGCGGTTTAAAAAAACCGCTGACTTTGAACCTGGAGCCAGCGATAGGATTCGAACCTACGACCCGCGGTTTACGAAACCGCCGCTCTACCACTGAGCTACGCTGGCGTCGTTTCAATTATACGGGGGCAACCGCCCATTGTAAAGACTTAACACCTATAAGTGCCATTTGTCACTATTCTTGACATTTTATTGGACAATGGTATTATTTAGGTAGGGAAAGCCCCGAGGCCGTATGCCAAAGACACCAACGGTGCTGATCATCGAGGACGAGGGCGATATCCGGCACTTCATCGCCCGGGTGCTGGAGCTGGAAGGCTACCAGGTACTCACCGCCGGCGACGGCCCCGCCGGCCTCGCCCTGCTCCACGGGAACGCAATCGACCTGGTGCTGCTGGACCTGCGCCTGCCCGGCATGGACGGCTGGACGATATTGCGGGAAATCAAGGGCGACCAGGCGCTGGCAGCGATACCCGTGGTCGTGTTGACGGCTATCGCCGAGGCTATCCAGCGCAAGAAGACATTACGCATGGGCGCCCTTAAATACCTGGTGAAGCCCCTGAGCGCCGGCATGCTCAGCCAGACAATCGCCGAGGTACTACGCCAAAAGGGGAAACAGCTCGAGCCGGCGGTCATATAATAGGGGGCTCTTCACCGCGGCTAAGAATCTCCTTGACCCTTCTTTCGAGGACCCGCCGCTCCAGGAGGACACGCCGGCCGCAGCCGAGGCATTTCAAGCCGATGTCCGCCCCCAGACGCACCACCTGCCACTGATCGCTGCCGCAGGGATGCGTTTTGGTAAGCCGGACGCAATCGCCGATATTAATCTCTAAAGCCATCCGCCCCCTTCAGCCGGCCAGATACCCGTTGATTTTATCTCGCAGGTCTTTAGCGGCGCGGCCGGCGGCGGCGGCGAAATCCTTACCTCTAGAGGCATAGAGTACCTGCCGCGAGGAGTTGATAATTGTGCGGAGACGGGCGGCATCCACGCCGCAGCTCACCACCTGGGAAAGCTCGCCGCCCTGCGTGCCCACGCCGGGGACGAGCAAAGGCATATCAGGGTAAAGCTGGCGTATCAACTTAAGCTCACCGGGGAAGGTAGCCCCAACGACCAGGCCCAGATTGCCGTGCTGGTTCCAGAGGCTGACCTTCTCGGCGACGATCTCAAAGAGCATGCGGGGACCGGAGCCCGTTTCGAAAAGCAACGACTGGAAGTCGACAGCCGAGGGATTGGAGGTGCGGCAGAGGACGAAGATACCGCGGTCGCGGTACCTGACGAATGGCTCAAGGGCGTCATAGCCCAGGTAAGGGTTGACGGTAGCGGCGTCGAAACCATAATAATCGAACAGGGCGCGGGCGTAGGCCGCCGCCGTATTGCCGATGTCGCCCCGCTTGGCGTCGATAATCACGGGGATATTTTCAGGGATGTAACCCTTCGTGCGTTTCAGGGCATCCAGGCCGTCGGCGCCCAGCGCCTCATACGATTGCGGCGCGGGAAGTTTTCCGCTCTGGGCCGTGCGCCCAAAGGATATTCGCTGATCAATGCGCCGTGTTCGGTAATATCGCGCGCCAGTTTTCCATTTTCCGGCGGATAAATAATATCCAGACCGCAGGCAAGTACTGCCAGCGTACGCCCGCTGACCTCTAACGCGGCGCGGTGGGCGATAGTATCGATTCCCCTCGCCAGACCGCTTACAATAGTTATACGACTGCTGGCAAGGTCGGTGACTATCTCTTCGGTAACTTGTTTACCGTAGACAGTTGCCTGCCGCGTGCCGACGACAGCGAGGCAATATTCATCTTCCGGCAAGAGAGAGCCGAGGATATACAGCACCGGTGGGTAATCATAAATTTCCTTCAGCCGGCGGGGGTATAAAGCATCATTACAGGTCAGCACCCTGACGCCGCACTTTCTCAGCTTTTCCATCTCTTCATCAGGGTTAATTTTGTCACGCCACTGCGATATGGTACGCAGAGCGGCGCTATCAATCCCGGAGCGCTTAAGTTCGGCGGATCCGGCCTGCCAGGCAGCTTCCAGTCCACTGAAATGACTTTCAAGCTGTCCCAGACGGACACGGCCGATGCCGGGGATATTGTTAAAGGCTACCCAGTATTTAATATCTGAATTCAAAGCATTTTAATTCTAGCACCATGTGCGGGGGAATGACAATTTGACTTTGGAATGAGAACAAAAGTATAATCTGAAACTACTTTATTTAAGAGGTGAGAGCGAAGGACGATATTTGGCTGTTTTTTTACTGGACAGGACATATCGGTGTTGGCATATTTCTTCTTTGCCTGGGCGGTATGATTTACCTTCAATCTAAAGCAAGAGGTTAATAAACGCACAAAGAAAGATTATCCGGGTAAATAATAACCCAGGATTATTCCCTTATAAAACCGATCATTTTATTCTGCGCAGTCATACGGATGAAGTGGCGCAGGCTTTTTTCAAACATTTCTTTACTGTGCCGCCGGCGGCTATCGATGTAAGCAATACGTATACGCTGGTAATGCGGCGGAAATTTCTGAAAGTTTTCCCAGGCCTGCTTATCAGCTTTCAAAGGCGCGAAAATATCCGGGGGGATAAATAATTCCTCTGATTTCTGTGATTCAGAGTGAAATACATGGGCGACAGCATCAAGACCTGCCGGCGTCATTTTTTTCTGAGCAATAAGCTTGAGTATTCGTTCTTTATTAGCCTGGGAGAGTGTACTGGATTTTTTACGCGGTGAAAATCTCTGGGCAAAGCTATTTTCATCGACTTTCTTGACAGTGCTGTCTATCCAGCCGTAGCAAAGCGCTTCTTCTACAGCGTCATTATAAGGGATACGAAGCTTGCCGGATTCCTTGCGATAGTAGACCAGCCAGATTTCTTTTTCCTTGTTAAAGTTCGCTGCCAGCCACGAACGCCAGTCATCACGGTTGATAACATAAAGAGTTTTTCCGATATCCATAACTAATATTTATGGGATTGCCGAGGGAATCGGAGTGGGTTTGTATAATTTATACTTTGGTATATTCAGCTACAAACTATTTTAATGGCGGAGAGGGTGGGATTCGAACCCACGGTAACCGTAAGGCTACACACGCTCTCCAGGCGTGCCTGTTAGACCACTCCAGCACCTCTCCGCGCAATACTATTGTAGCAGAAATATATAGTGAATTCCTAGTAACAGTCAAGTGAGTGTGAGTAATTAAAATTTTGGTATTTGCCGCGTACAAATTACAAAAAATGGTTTACCAACCGAAGCCTTGGCGATAGCTGGCGGAGAGGGTGGGATTCGAACCCACGCTCCGATATAATCGGAGACCGCTTTTCGAGAGCGGCACCATCAACCACTCGGACACCTCTCCCAGCTACATAAATCGGTAAACTAGGCGTTACCGAACGCAGATTATATACTAATTAGTATTATATCAAACACGAGCATTACTATTATCCCTAATTCTCGTGATATCGTCAAACCGTTTTATCGTCGCGTCCTGAAGTCCGGGGGTGGCGTGTGAATAAATAAGTAAATAAATAAAATTGTCCTATACTCGGATGGCTTAAACGCTCTTGTACCACTTAAAATGTATGCCTCTAGGCATGAAGAAGCCCCCTGATATTTAGCCTTGAAACAGGGGGCTTCTTTTTTCTGCTGAAAACAATTTGTGTTATTAGTCTATTGTAGCCGGGGCTAATTCCATGTCTTTTTCGTCCACCCGTACCTGCCCGGCACCCGCGAACGCAACATTCCAGACAGTCGCTTTTCCTGGTACTTTAGCAACACAGACACCGATTTTACCCGCGTATTCGCCGCTCTTGATTTTTATCCTTGTTCCCTGCTTGATAACCATAAATCTCCTTTTATTAAATTAATTTTAAGTGGAAAAATACTAGCTAATAATATTATGCAAAAAAATTATTATTTCGTCAAATTATCCGGTTAATTTATATTTCGGTTAACTAACTATACGAACCAGAAACGTGAATATTGTAAAAATCCCTCTAACGGTTTTCACCAAATCTTGATCTGCCTCTAAGAATATTGATGGATTATTGGTCAATAATTTCAGTATTTTATAATGATAATTATTTTTAACACCAACGAAGACCAGGAAGAAAAACGTTCAACTTTTAGATGACCCGGTTTGATGAAGGTAGATGCCTCCGGTCCCCGTAGCGGTATGGAAGATAGGCCTGTCCGCTCTTCTTATTATCAACGGGAGGTTTTCATTCCTTTCGGGATAAAAAGCATGCAACTCCTGGTGAGTACCTGTGGTTCGCCTTCCAGCCACATTTCTATTTCGCCGCCGAGGTCATAAGGATTTTCAACGTTGTTCCCTATGAAGGTAATCACTTCATTGAATTCATGTGTGTGCCAGTTAGGTTCTACCGTTTTCGGCAGGTCTCCCCCCGGCATTATCCAGAAGCATTCCGAATATAAGGCGTTCTTGATAATCTCATTATCCAGATACAGTAACTGAATACGTCCGCCTTCGCCGATTTTAGGGATATAGTGGGGATCGGGACCCTGGCGGGACGGAGACAGCTCTGACGCCAGTTTTAAATCCGAAATAACGTATTTACCGTATTTAGATTCAGCCATAATCGTATCCTCCATTTGTTTTTTAACGTCCGGCATGATTATATAATGCTGGGGATGTCTTTCATCCAATTGAATATACATCACTTGCACCAGGGAAAGGAGAAACATGACATATCTTGTTACCGGAGGCACCGGATTCATAGGTTCACGCGTAGTTCGGGACCTGGTACGGGAAGGAGAATCGGTTGTCGTTTATGATTGGAACCCGGAAATTATCATGCTGGAACGAATGCTGACTCAAGACGAAATTAGTAATAAAGTAAAAATCGTCCGGGGTGATGTTACGGATTTTGCCCACCTCATCGGCACTATCAAACAAAACAACGTGGAAAACATCGTGCACCTGGCCGCTTTGCTGCTGCACGATGTAAATGCTAATCCTCTCCTGGCAGTGAAAATAAACTGCGAAGGAACGGTGGCCGTTTTTGAAGCCGCCAGAATCCTCGGTCTGAAAAAAGTAGTCTGGATAAGTTCAGGTTCGGTATTCGGTCCTCCGGAAGCTTATACCGAGGAATATATTCCTAACGACGCGCCTCATTATCCGCAGAACCTATATGGCGGAACAAAATCACTCGACGAGCAATTTGCAACATATTATGCCAGCAGATATGGGATGGACATCGAAGCTATCCGCCTGGTGCTGGTTTATGGAGCGTGGCAGTCAAGAGGCAGAACAGCCGCAATCATCCGTGAAATGGTAACTAACCCGGCGCTGGGTAAACCCGGTAAAGTGCCTGCCGCCAGAGACAATATTTTAGGGTGGACTTATGTGGATGATGCCGCCCGGGCTATCGTCTTAGCATGTAAAGCGATAAAGACGAATAACAGGGCTTTTTCCGTCAGGGGTACGATTCACAGCGTTGGGGAGATAATCGATTATGTTACAGAACTGATACCGGACGCCAGTATCTCGGTACTTTCATTGGAAAAATCGCAAAGCCACCTGATAATGACCTGTAAATATGACATGTCCGCCATCGAAGATGAACTGGGATTCAGCCTGCATTGGACAATGAAGGAGGGTATCAGGGAAACCATCAATTTGATAAGAAAAGAAAACGGGCTGCTGCCAGTATAAGGCTTTACATAATAATGAGCCCTAAGCAACATGCCCCGACCCTAATCGTAGTTTATACGAATCGGCCGGGGCAATGTTTGGTGTCATACTATTCTATTTTGTAAGCGTCGATGTACAGTTAGGGCACTTGGTCGCTTTGATATTGATAGTGCTTAAGCAGAAAGGGCACTCTTTCGTCGTCGGAGCGGCCGGCGCAGCAGCAGCTTTCTTAGGCACCGTCATTTTAGCAATCGGGCGCACTACGAAGAAGAAGATTACAATGGCGAGAATCAAAAATGTAATGATGGTGTTGATGAAAATTCCATAGTTCAGAGTTACTGCCTTGGCTTCCTGAGCCGCGGCCAGAGTAGCATACGGGCCTGCAGGACTCCCTGCCTTAAGAACGGCCATCATATTCGAAAAATCGATGTTACCCAGTAACAGGCCTATCGGTGGCATAATAACATCTTTTACGAGCGAGGTCACAATAGTCGCAAATGCCGCGCCGATAATGATGCCTACCGCCATATCAACCACGTTACCTCTCATGATGAAAGTCTTGAAATCTTTTAACATGAATGTCCTCCTTGCGTCATAATTTACCGCCTAATAATAAGGATATTTAACAGCCGTGTCAATATTTATATGATGCTGTTCTGAAAGGTTTTGGGAAACCGGTTTAAGCAAATACAAAGCCATGCTTCTCCAGCAAGGACTGACCGTCTAATGTTTCTTTCCCTTATCCTTTTCAAAATAAGGTTCACGTGTCATTCCTTCTCCGGCCAGCATTATTTCTATCTGGATAATGGGCCTGTCCACACGAGTAATCTCAAGCGGGCAGTGTGGGAAACCATTTGGAAGAAAGACCATGGTCGGCTTAGTAAAAACATGCTTTTCCAGTTCCGGCCCCAGGTAAAGCACCACTTCAGCGCCAAAGTCTTCCGGGTCATCGGGGTTACCGCCGTACCACGCCAGGTATTCATCAAAGTTATGCGTATGGCAGGGATTGTTGGATTTAAAAGGCTTCTTAACGAACTGGCAGCCCATGTTGAAGTTAGTGTTAAACACCTTGTTGTTCACCCAAAGCCCATCAAAAACGGTGCGTCCGTCGTCCTCGGCATGAATCAGACGGCGCGGGGGGTGAGTTACATATTTTTCATATTTACCGGTCATTATAACCTCCCATATCTTTCGGAATGGAAAAATTCTAGTCTATCGATCATATGGATGTCAATGTATACATTATTGAGAAGTTGTTGTGACGAATGTGACGATATCGTGATAATAAGAATGTATATTGTGATGTTTTTGCAACGTTATTTACCTAAAATAAAAGACACCGGAGCAATGTATTCAAATATGAATAATGTATAAGTCTGCCGGCACAGGCGGACACGAATGAATTAAGCGCGGTATCTGAAAATGAAACGAACGGGCTGGCAAGACTGCTGCCGGATATTGAAAAGATTTACCGGGAATCTCTGACAATGCCTTTCAAGATGGCTGAAACGAGAATCTATGATGAAGACATTGCCGCATATTACCGGGCGCTGATGGACAAGACCGGCCTCGTGCCGAGTGAAAACAAATAACCTTTATCCACTTTGAATTTTCCCTATAAAAAATGGAGGCTGCCATACTCCTTTTGGCAACCTCCACTCACAAGTCTACCTGATACGAACCCAACTCACTTAGTGTTGAACACTATTGCTCTTGGCCTCTGCATTATGCAGATACGGTCCATTCTTTTACTATCGAGCCGGATTCGTTTTCTAACCGCCCCACTCGCGGTAGGGCGTCATAAATCCACCTGCCATACTCCGTATAACCCATGAAGCTTCATGATGCACCTCCCGAAGCATATTTCAGGTGTGGTTTGAGCTTCTCCCTCATTTTTATCACCATATCCTGCTTTTGTCAATACCCCCGGAAGGGCAGTGTTAATTTGTGATACAAATGTAATATTACTTAAGTACCCTGGTAAAAATAATCTATTGCATAGTAGTGCCGCCATCGACGCAGATAACCTGCCCGACGATATCGCCGGCGACATCGGATGCCAGGAATGTCACCATATTAGCGATGTCTTGAGTGGTTGTGCCTCTTCCGATAGGTGTATGCGGTGTAAACTGCTTGATAAGTTCCTCCGGGGGTGCGGATTTATCAAAGTTGGTTATCGCCCACCCCGGGGCAACGCTATTAACCGTGATTCCCTGTGTGATGACGCTCTTGGCCAGTCCCCTGGTGAAAATGTAAATTGCTGATTTAGACATTGCGTAAGTGGATACTCCCGGGAAGGCCATTTTAGGTACACTTGAAGAGATATTGACTATTTTACCGTATTTTTGCTCGATCATTGAAGGCAGCACCGCTTGCGAACAGAACATGGCGCCCTTGACGTTAAGATTAAAGTCCTTATCCCATAGCTCTTCCTTCTGTTCTAAAAATGGTCCCTGCTGGTGGATTCCTCCGGCGTTATTAACAAGAATGTCGATCCGGCCGAACTCGGCAAGGGCTTTTTTCACCATTTCCTGTACTTCAGCCTTTTTCGTCACATCAGCCTTGATGGCGATGGCCTTGCGCCCCAGCGCTTTAACCTCCGCCACTGTCTTTTTTGCATCTTCGAGGTTAATGTCGTTGACTGCGACGTTGCAGCCTTCTTTGGCCAGTGTCAGCGAGATAGTCTTGCCGAAACCAATCTGACTGCCGGCGCCGGTTACCAGTGCTATTTTACCCTTTAATCCGAGCTCCATGATTGCCTCCTCATATAATTTTATAATTGAAATGTTAGAGTTCTAAAGTGTCGAACCGCCGGTCACGTCTAGCACCTGTCCGGCAGCGTCGCCGGATATATCAGATGCAAAAAACGCCACGGCGTTAGCGATGTCTTCCGGTGTAGTGCCACGGCCTATGGGAGTACCGGGCAGGAAACGCTTTTTTAACTCTTCCTTGTCGCCTTTAACGAAGTTGGTCAGAGACCACCCCGGAGAGACGCAATTGACGTTTATCCCGTTGGCGATGACGGTTTTGGCGAGGTGCCGCGAGAACACCTCGACCGCGCCCTTGGAGATGGAATAAACAGAAACGCCGAAAGCCGCCCTGATGGACCCGGATGAAATATTCACGATTTTCCCGTATTTATGTTCCAGCATGCCGGAGAGTACTGCCTGGGTTACCAGCATGACGCCTTTAAAGTTCAGCGCTATTTCTTTATCCCATAATTCTTCTTTCTGGTCGGTAAAAGGCCCGGTACCTAGTATAGCTCCGGCAACGTTAACGAGGATATCTACCTTTTTAAATTCCGCCAGCGCCTTATTAATCATTTCTTGCACTTCGGCTTTTTTTGTGACATCAGCTTTAATGGCGATGGACTTGCACCCCAGCGCTTTAACTGCAGTTGCTGTTTTTTGGGCGTCTTCCAGGTTGATGTCATTAACGACTACGGCATCGCACCCTTCCTTAGCCAAAAGGAGAGCTATTGCCTTGCCGAAGCCAATCTGGCTGCCGGCGCCTGTTACCAGTGCTACTTTACCCTTAAAACCCAGGTCCATAATTGCCTCCTTATTAATAGTAATTTGCAGCCCTCGCAGGCTTCATTATATAACAATTGAGAATAAATAGGGAAAAAAGAAGGGGGAATTTTGCTCCCCCTTCAAGTTGTTATCTTTTTGTTAGCTTGCTTTTAAAATCCCGGCAGTTTTTCTCCGGCTGTCATTGCATCTTTTTTCTTCATCCTCTGCCGCCGTTTCCATCCCAGTATCCCCAGTAGATCCCCGATGGCTTTATCCTGCTGCGTTTCATCCCTTAGCGGCATATCGGGATCTATCTTGTATTTGGTGCGCCGGCCTTCTCTCTTTTTTGTCACATAGCCGTCTGCTTCAAGGTCGTTGATAATATTACGCGTTGCTTTTTCCGTAATGCCGATTGTAGTAGCTATCTCCCGTGCGGTTATGCGCGGATGCTGGGCGACGATGCACAGTATGAGAGCGTGATTCGTTAGAAATTTCCAGCCCGGCATTCGCTTACCTCCCCGGGAAAATAATTTAAGGGTTAGCACCTAATTTACTAAAATACTATTGACAATTCCAATGTATTTTGTATAATTTAATTAAGGAACTTTAATTCCTGAATATATTATATCAGGATTGTCAAGTTCACAAAGATTATTCCTTAATAGAATAGTAAAATAAAAAGGAGAGTTGAGACAAAAGAATTGAAAACACTATCGGTGGCCGATAAACGTCAGACCGCCAGCAACCCCGAGAGAGCCACACTTGAGAACACTATCAGGATTGAAGTAGAAGAAGAACCCCCTAGTAAACTTGTAGCGACTTATAAACCAGAAGAAGAACCTCCTGGTAGACAAACCACCGGTAGAGTAAGATATTTTGGACAGGTACCTGACAGCAGTTGGAACGACTGGAAATGGCAGTTCCGTAACAGGATAACCAGCGTAGAGCGGCTCGCCCAGGTATTGTCTTTGTCAGATGAGGAACTAGCGCAAATCAAGCTTGTAACCCGGCGCTATCCTCTCGCCATAACTCCTTACTACCTTTCGCTCATCAACCCTGATGACCCCAATGATCCCGTGAGGAAACAATCGGTTCCATCGCTTATGGAAATCGCGATGAGCGGTATGGGTTTTGAAGACCCCCTCGCGGAGAAAGAAGATTCCAAGGTGCCAGGCCTGGTACATCGTTACCCGGACAGGGCGCTGATGGTGCTTACCGATATATGCCCTATGCTCTGCCGTCACTGCACGCGCAAGAGAGAATGGCGCCACGGTGGCTGGGTGCGTACTGATGCCGAGATTGACGCAATGGTGGACTACCTGCGTCATAACCCCAGAGTCAGGGATGTTATTATCTCCGGCGGCGACCCTTTAACGCTATCGACTGCCCACCTGGAATCGATTATTGCCAGGGTCAGGTCGATAGAACATATTGAAATTATCCGTATCGGCTCAAGGTTCCCTGTGGTATTGCCGCAGCGTATCGATGCCGAACTGTGCGATATGCTTTCTAAATACGGGCCCATCTGGTTGAACACTCACTTTAACCACCCCCGTGAGATAACACCTGAATCGGCGGCGGCCTGCGACAGACTGCTGCGCGCTGGCGTGCCCGTGAATAACCAGACGGTGCTTCTGCGCGGTATTAACGACAGTGTAGAAACGATGACTAAACTGAGCCATAACCTGCTTAAGTCCAAGGTTCGTCCTTACTACCTTTTCCAGTGTGATGAGGTACAGGGTACCGAACATCTCAGGACGCCGGTCCAGACCGGTATCAAGATAATAGAAGGGATGCGCGGGTTTACCTCCGGCCTAGCTATACCTCACTTCGTCGTCGACCTGGTGCAGGGTGGTGGTAAAGTGCCCTTGCAGCCTAACTATGTCCTTTCGATGACCGATGAAGAGCTGCTCTTGAAAAACTACGAGGGTCAGGTATACCGCTATCGTAATCCTGGTTCGCAGAAGGATAATGAGATATTTGCGCCGGCGGTCAGCGGCGTTATACCGAGTTTTTTGGCTGATGAAGTTCAGCCTTTAAAAGCTGAGGAAAAAGCCGATGCGAATCGGGTTGTCGTTCGATCTTAAAACGGCTGTAGCGGAACACCGCACTGTTGAAGACGCGTTCGAAGAGTATGATTCGCCGGAAACAGTGGCGAAAATAACATCTTCCCTCGAATCAGCGGGACATAAAGTTGTCCCGCTGGGCGGCGGTGCTCAATTTCTCGATAATATCCGCAGCGAAAAAGTGGATATCGTCTTTAACATCGCCGAAGGCCGGGGCACCTACCGCAGCCGTGAAGCACAGGTGCCCTCCGTGCTGGAGATGCTGGATATTCCTTATATAGGCTCTGACCCATTAACCCTGTCGGTATGCCTGGATAAACCGGTCACCAAGAAGCTGGTGGCGCTTGAAGGTGTCATCACGCCCAGGTGGCTGATCATCAGCAGCCTGCAGGAACTCAATACAACCCGGTGGGATGACTTTACCTTTCCGGTAATTATCAAGCCCGCTTTTGAAGGGTCCAGCAAGGGTATACGCCTCACATCCCTGGCACAGGATGTCCGCCAGGCGGAAGAAGAAATCAGCCGGGTTTTGGCTGACTACCGGCAGCCGGTCATGATTGAAGAATTCATTGACGGCGATGAAATTACAGTTGGCGTTATCGGCAATACCCCGGCGCAGGTGCTGGGGGTAATGCGCGTTTTACCCAAGAAGAAGACAGGGCATTTCGTTTATTCTCTGGAAGTTAAACGGGACTACGTAAATCTGGTTGATTATGAATGTCCGGCCCGGTTGTCGCCGGATATTCTAAAAAAACTGGAGGATTCAAGCCTCAAGACCTTCAGGACGCTGGGCTGCCGTGATTTTTCCCGGGTTGACTACCGTATCAGCCGGGACGGCACGCCTTACTTTATTGAAATTAATCCTCTGCCCGGCCTGGGCAATTACAGCGACCTTGTTATCATGGCTGCCATGCTGGGATGGACCCATGAAGGCTTGATTCAAGCGGTGTTTAACGCCGCTCTTACGAGGTATCCGCAATGCGTAGGCGTGTAGCTGTAGTTTATAACGAGCCCGTTCCATCGCGTTACGATCATAACTCCGAGCAAAAAGCGGTTGAGGGAGTGATGGAGGCCGTCAACGCGGTTCACCAGGCATTAATTGAGCTTGATAACGATGTTGTACTGCTGCCGCTGGTGCCGCCTTTTAAAGAAGCCCGGAAGAAACTTGCCGCTCTGGAAGTTGATGTAGTTTTTAACCTCTTTGAGGGTTTTTGCGGCGAGCCGCAAACGGAAGCCCTTGTTCCGGATACCCTTACTGAACTGGGCCTGGTTTTCACCGGATGTCCTTCTGACGTGCTCCGCCTGGCCCTGGATAAAGCCAAAATTAAAGTGCTCATGTTTCTTGAAGATCAGTCTGCGATTCTAAAAGATTCCGTCTTTCATCGCCCTTTTTATCTGACCTGCGGTCTCTCCAAGGATGGAAAGCTGGTCAAGCAAGCGGACGAGCAAGTCAGGGAGGTGAGAAGCTTGGGACGGGGAGTTCGACTCTCCCCCGTCTCCACCAGACTCTTTAACATCTCCACCGCTACCTTTTCCTTGATCTCACCCGCCTCCAAAGCAGGGGAGGGCTTGACGGCGGTGGAGATTTTTTTATCATCTGCCCTACAAAATCAAGTCCGGGCATTACCCGGATATGACCCCGGGGCAGATGCGAGGAAAGGCTGGATAATGTTTCCCAGATATGGAGTCTTGTTTAATGTTTGAAATAGCCTAACCTCTCCTGAACACGGCTCTTATCAACCAGATAATGACCAGAATGACGGCGACAACCAGCGCGATATGGATAAGAGCGCCCAGACTCCAGACGAACATACCCAATGCCCATAAGATAAAGAGAATAATACCAAGAAGTAATAACAGAAACATGTTGCCTCCTTTTAGTTTATCGTTGCCGCTACCCGTGGTTCTCGGTTCTACTTCAGCCCGAATAATTTTGATCTAGCTTTGAATTCTTCCGGCGATTCATCCTCCCAAGGGATATACTCCAGGGCGGCCGGGCTGCGGAAGGCATAAAGCAAAAGATTTATTACCTCGGACGAAGAATTAGCGAGTTTCATGACGGTGTCTTTCCTCACCGCGAAAACCTGTCCGGTAATAAAGGTTGGAACGTTGGCAAAATAGACGTTTATAATGGGGAAAACGGCGCTATCTCCGCTGAGTTTGACCTTTTCCTCAGAGAGTATCCAGCCGTATGAAATACAGGTTGGTGAGTACAGGAAAAGACAGGGCTGCATGTGACTCAGTCTGTTAATGGTCATTATTTCGCCCTGGGCAAAGAAGAGTCCTATTACCGGGATCTTAGAAAGCACTTTCCCGACTCTGGTTAATTTCAATAATATACCGGATAAAAATATGATCAATACGCAAAAGGCAATACCGAGACCATAATACAAATACTTATCATCCACGGCCACGCCCAGAATCATTTTCCCGATCTTTTCGGCATTATTGACAAGAAAAACCGCTATATAGACCACCAATATGACCGGAAGCCAGAAAACTAGTCCATAGATAATAAAAGTCAACAGTTTTTTAATGAATCCTATCATTTTCCCCTCCTGGACGGGAGAACGGGAACCTCTCCGTATTTTCGGACGGTTAATATTATAGCATGAGGTTTGTTCAATTATTCTCCGCGCAAATTTCCTGGTTAACCCAGCTGTAAACCCACAAAGAACAGCGCCAACCCGATAATAACAGCCGCACCGATAATAACTATAATTGTCCGGTTTACTATGCGCTCCAGGTGGTGGATATGTTGCTCCACGCCGGACACATCGGCGCGTACCTGGATCTCCCCCCGCTCAGCTGTTTTCATCATCCTGTCCAGCCGCTCGGGAAGTCCCCCGGCCAGACTCGCCAGTTCCGCGGCTGCGGCAGGCAACCGCCGCAGGGCGGCGGCAACGGAATATTTCTTTTCGATGATACGTTTGACGCTGGATTCTAACAACGGGAGAATATCAAATTCCGGGTCCAGGCCTCTTCCCAGGCTTTGCGCCATGACTATCGTTTTCAGTGGCAGGAAAGTATTGGAGGGGAGTTGTATACGATTGCGCCGCAACAGGGAAAAAAGCTGTCCCAGATTAGTGCTTACACTTTCGGAACGTTTTTGTGAATAAAGAGTCGGGTAATGGCTCATGACATATTTCATGTCTTTGCGCAGCCGGGCCCGGGACCCTTCAAGGCGCAGGCTTACCGCCCCTAATTCCAGCAGTGCATCTATCAGCTGGTCCACATCCCGGTCCAGGATGGCTTTAAGAGCTCTGGCCAGGCGCCACCGTACCTCATCGTCGATCATGCAAATCATCCCGAAATCGATCAGACCCAGGCGCCCGTCAGCCTCCACAAACAAGTTACCCGGATGGGGGTCCGCATGGAGCACCTCACCCTCAAATATCATTTTCAACCAGAGACCTACGGCGCGCTTGGCCAATTCCTTACGGTCGAAGCCCGCCTTATCCAGCGCCTCTACATCCAGGATACCTATCCCGCGAACCCGTTCCATGGCAATGACCCGCCCGGTCGTGAAATCCCAGAAAATCTTGGGAATGTGTATGGTCGCATCTTCCTCAAAGAAATGAGCGAAGTACTCGGCGCTGTGGCCTTCCTGAATGTAATTTGTTTCTGTTTTAATGGTATCGGCCATTTCATGGACGATACCCACCAGATCGTATTGTTGTGCCCCCTTCCAATTTTTCGTTGCGGATACTGCCGCCCGGTCCAGAATGAACATATCTTCCTCTACCAGCTCCGGCACACCGGGCTTTTGCACCTTCAGCACCAGTTCGGTGCCGTCAGCCTGTGTACAACCGTAAACCTGCCCGATAGACGCAACGCCAATAGGAATGGGTTCAAATGATTTAAATACTTCATCAGACGGGTGCCCCAACTCGTCGCTAACTACCTTTTTCATTACCTCCGGGGGAAGCGGTTTTATTGAGTTTTGGAGTTTTGACAGCTCTTTGGTATAAGCCGGCGGCAGCAGGTCAGCGCGGGTTGAAAGGATTTGTCCCAATTTAACGAAAGATGTTCCCAGCTCCTCTATTGCCATGCGCATACGTTCCGGCTTGGTATAAGTCATTTTACGGAAGGGATTACCGCGGAGCAAGAAACGTAAAACTAAATATTTTTGCAGACCGACGTAGCGCAGTACTTCCTCAAGCCTGTACTTGGCCAGGACCACCGCAATCTTCCGGTACCTGGCGAAATGTCTTTTACGCTTGGGTTGTTGTTCTGTATCTTCAAACAAATTCACACCTCCTTAATTAATCTGTTCTGTCTTCCAGAAGTGTGGATGATAAATTTTATAAAAATCCGGCAGTTTCGTCTATTTTTCTATTGCTTTCTTCGGCTCATATTTGATTTCAACGGCAGCCTTTTCGCCGGTCGCAAAATTAAGCTCGATTTCCACATCTTCCTGAATGTCCAGGAGTTTTTTCGCCAGTTCCCTGGCGCTTTTTAACGGCAAGGGCAGGGTGATGGAATTATGGACCTTCAGCCAATCCGGGATAGCCGGCAAGTGAGTGTTTATTTTCAGTATTCTCTTTGCCATTATTGTAGCTCCTTTGACCTGTTATTGCACCAGACAGCCATCCAGCATTTTGGCGCCGGTATAAAGCACGACTGGTGAGCCGGCCTGTATCACCGGCTCACCATGATATACCAGTTCTTGTCGAAGTGGTTGATCGCCGACCCTATACTGTCTTGTCGTCTATGATGGCCACAGCGGCGTTATTCTTGACAGACTCAATGCCTTTCATCGCCCCGTCTTTGGCGGTATAACCCTCGGACACCGCGATAGTCTCTCCGTTCAGAGCAACCAGCTTGAACCTGAATTCACCCGCCACGTCCTTGTTTATTTCAAATTTGGCTTCCGGTTTACGCCGCCCTCTTTTATCTACCATCTGTTGAACTATTCCCAGGTATGACTCATATCCATAATAAGTGCAATAGCGGTCAACACATTCCATGTCCTGGCTTTCCTGCCATCTGTCAATCTCTTCCAGCCAATTATTTTTATCCATACCCGGGGCATTCTTGAGAATATCTTCCGACAAATCCAGGATGAACTTCTTTTTCTCCGGGTGCCACTCTAAAACGACCCATGGCAGGGCAAACCACTTATCGGTGATGCCGAGAAAGCCGCCGAAGGCGACAATCGCGAAGGCAATCAGACCTTCTTTCATGTCCACCACAAAGGTCTGCACCTGGCCCATATCCTTGCCTTCCTTATTAACAACATCGTACTGCTCCAACCTGGAGCTTGGTACGAACCTCACTGAATTGCTACTCATTGTATCTCTCCTTTCGAATCCTGTTTTGGCGACTGGCTGACATGACTGCCAGTGAATTTAGCCACCAAACTGAAAATGAAGGTCGGGACATTTCGGCTTCTATTTGCATCCGCCCTTTTTGCCACCGCTCTTGGTTCCTTTACCTTTTCGTGTTCTAGCTAAACCTTTTCCACCTGCTCCCTGACCATGCCCATCACGTAACCCACTTCCAGCCGGTCCAGTCCCATCTTTCCTTGGCATGTTTCCAGGCCTCCTTTCTTCTGTTATTGTTTTTACTTCAATTCCTGTGCTTTGACTTTAGCCCTTTAATATTCGGATAGGACTAACGTCTACTTCTTACTCGCGGCACCAGCCAGATAATCAGGAGGATGATTCCGACAACCAGTAAAATCCAGAGGATCGGGCCTGTTATAAAGCTTAGAGCGAATCCCAGGACCCACAAAACCAAGAGGACAAGACCAACTATCAAGAGTATAGCGAGCATATAGACCTCCTTATATTTCTCCCTGACATTCCCATCGTATATCAGTCTGATTGTCTAAAGAATAATTACGCCGATAATGCCGCCAACGGTCGCTCAGGCGGTCTTGTCGTCGATAGTCGCGCCGGGTACATTTTCCTTGAGCGAGCTAATGCCCTTGATGGCGTCTTCTTTGGCATTATAGCCTTGCCCTGAGTCCGCGATGATCTTGCCGTTGGTGTGGGTCAGTCTCCAGCGGAAACCCACGGTCTTGTCCTTGTAGATTTCGAATTTTGCTGCCATGGTATTCCCTCATTTGTCTCTTTGTTGTTTTAAATTCTAAAACGACTATGACACAGAAATCATAAAATAGCAATTCGTAATATTACAGGTTTATCACAATTGCCTTTTCCTTAGCCCGTATTAGTGGATTTATTTCCATCACATGAGCTATTGTGCTGACCATAGTTCTACCACCTATAACTATGTACCCACTTATCCCGGAGCCACAATCCTTTTAAGAGTGTACGGAGCAGGCATTTTGGCGCCGGTCGGCTAATCTAAAAGAGGGTAACTAATGGTTCTTGACATATAGGTTGGGGGGGGGTAAAATGGTACCCGAAAAAGGCACTAAGGGGTAGCTATTGGTACACCAAAGTGTACCAGGGAGGTGTCCTCAGATGACAGTGAAGCCACGTGAATCGGAAACGCTGGGAGTCCTGATGATTGATTTCAGTCCGGTCGTTCGCGAGGGTCTGCAGGCCATCCTGAATAAAGACGAGAGAATTGAAGTAATCGGAGATGCCCCGGATGGCCATGAAGCTCTTCTGCATATAAAGCGGGCTAGTGACCGGGGACGGCCTGTTCATGTAGTCTTGACCGAGACCCGGAATGGTAAAGTCGATGGTGTGCAGGCCACTAGACTTGTCAAGGATGAATTCCCCGAGGTGGCGGTGCTAGTGCTGACAGAGAGTATCAACGATTCTTACGTAATTGATGCCATCCACGCTGGCGCGGGGGGATACATCTTCCTCAAGGACATGTCACCGGATATGCTGCTGCAGAGCATCCATCGCGTAGTCGAGGGCGGCATGCAGATGAAGACGGAATTACTGCATACTCGGGGACGCGCCCCATGTACCTTATCTGACACAATACGCATCACACGCGGCGGTGACAGTAGTACGATGGGCGTTCTACCTGATCACCGCCTTTTCAATCATCTTTATGATGCTTACTATCATCGGGGAGCTTATTCGCTGGCGTATTAACCAGAGTCGGCAGCCTCATACTTTACCGGGCAGTCCTGGCGAGGAAAAAGTAGAACGCTTCAATAACACTTTTAAAATCCAGCATTATTTGTTAATGATTAGTTTTACCTTAGCTGGCGTTATCGGACTTCTCCAGGCGTTTCCGGATTGGGCTGCGGGCAATAACTTACTCACTAATATCTGGGGCGGGCTTGAAATCAAGCGTAACTTCCATCATTATTTCGCTTATGTTCTTGATTTTACCGTCTTCTACTTCATCTTCTACATAGCCTACAAATTCTTTATTAAAAAAGAAAAGATGCGCGCTATGCTGCCCAGGTTTAAAGATCTTGTAGATATGATACATATGAATCTTTATATTATAGGTTTCGAGAAAGATGAACCGGACTATGAACGTTTTACATTCGGTCAAAAGATAGATTTCTTTATTATTCTGTTTGGCGTGCCTACGCTTTCGCTAACAGGACTTGCCATGCATTATACCTGGATATCCGAACATGTTATTAGCGGCCTGGGTATCGCTTTGGCGTCTGTCATTCACCGCAGCATGGCGCTGTTTTTGACATGGTTTATCATTACCGTTCACTACTATTATGCCCATCTTTCCCCCGGCCTTTTCCCGGTTAATACCGTTATCCTTACAGGCAAGATGCCCAGGTCACGTTACAAGGCGCTGTTCCCGCTGGATGATGAGAAAATAGAAGGAAAAAAGTAGAAGAAAACGGGTACTGGAAAAGTTATCCTTAGCGTGCAATAATATAGTTAAACCTATTAAAGGAGAGATAAAGATGGTAAGTTTAAGGACATATACGAGTGATGTAGGTGTATTGGGAAGAATCAAAACGGAACTCCAAACTCACGGCGTTATTGTGCCGCCGGAGCTTCAGGATGAAATGGAAAGAGAATGGAACGCGCCGGCAATCAAGAGAGGAAGATTTGTTTTCCTGCTGGAAAACCCTGAGTTCGGCCTTTATACCACGGTTCTCATTATCAATGGACACTTCGCTGAGAAATCACCCTTTCATATCGTTAAGGCTGATTCCGGTAAATATGAGATTTGGAATAAAAACGAGAAATTCGTAGATATCAGCATGATGCCCCGCCCGAAGTACTATGACATGACTACAAGCGACGGCATCCCGATGAGCGATGTTGCCGTTATTGGCGAGCCGGATCACCTGCGCTCGGTGTTGAATCAGCGCTGCGGATATCAACGCATTGGCAAAGCCTGCAAATTCTGCGCTATTGAAAGCTGGTGGGCTGGTTACATGGACAAAACTCCCGCTCAGGTCGCAGAAGTAGCTTATGCTGCCTCCGCCGAAGGAATGATCAAACATGTTACTTTGAGCACCGGCACCAGGCTCACGCCCGGAAAAGGACTGGAAGATGTTGTCGAGGCCGCCAGGCTGATACACGCGCGGGCCAGCTTGACCAAGACACTGAACTTCGAACCTCTGTCAGATTATGGCTTACTGGAAGAGCTGCTTAAGGAAGGTAAAAAGTCCGGCGCTTCCACCGCGCTTTGCAATATCGAATGCTTCGATGAGAATCTGCGTGAAGACATCATGCCCTTGAAAGGCAAGAATACCATCGATAATTACAGGCGGGTTTGGGATAAATGCCTTGATGTCTTCGGTCATAACGAAGTTTATACCATGGTTATTGCCGGCCTTGGCGAGGACGATGAAACCATGCTTAGAGGCGTGGAAATGTGCGCTTCTATGGGTGTTGTTGCATCTATTGTACCGTTCACACCTATGGTAAACTCCGCCTACGAACACCGCGAACCGACATCTACTGTCAGGATGCTTAGACTTTATGAAGAGGCGCTGCCGATATATGAAAAGTACGGATTGAAGCTCTATGGTGGCACCGGTGGTATTTTCACCTCCCTTAAAGGAATGTAATCGGTTTTTACCGGACTAAAACTTAAATCAAAACCCCCTCCTCACCAGGGAGGGGGTTCTTTTTATGCCGGTACTTAGGAATTTGAATTGTAAACCGGGTTAACCACCTGCAATATCTTTCAGTGCCTTAATTGTCATCTGTTGTGGAAGGCAGGGTATTCCCCGCCTTAACTCTTCGTATCTTTACTATTTTATCAGTTTCCATTCTACCATCAGCTATAGAGAAATACTTATCCTTATTGTGCTCTTTTGAATTCATCGAAAAAGAAATAATTTCTTTAAAAGTCGTGATTAGTTATTTCAAAGATGATAATAATCTTCTTAATCTACCGGGAAGATAGAAAATGACTTCAGGAGAAATGAAAAAAAATTCAGAAAAACTTGACAAAAGTATTGATAATAGTATAAAATGCGCCAAAATGACCATTTATGTATATAATAGTTATACTAACAACGCTCTTAATAAGAAGCAGTTGATTAGCCTAATGTATTAAGTTGTCCACTAAGTTACGGGATACTAAATGGCGGTTTGTGAAAATACCCTGAAAAGTAAAGTTTAACTTTGTCAACCAATATCAAACTCTCCTGGCATAAAGAAGTAGAAGGATGTCGATAACATAAATTGGGAAAGAAATGATTTAGAAACCGGGGAGGTTTACTCAGTGGAATTAACTATTGAAAAAACTCCGATTAACGATGTAATCATTGTAAAAAACCAGATATTTAGGGATGAAAGGGGTTTCTTTAGCGAGGTATTCAGGCAGGACCAGTTTAAAGCATTGGGCCTTCCTGATAATTTTGTTCAATTGAATCATTCAGGATCGGTAAAAGATGTATTACGCGGTCTTCACTTCCAATGGGAGCCGCCTATGGGTAAGCTTATGCGTGTCCCGCGCGGAACGGCCTTCTTGGTCGCTGTCGATATACGAAAGGGATCACCGACACTTGGTAAATGGTTTGGGATTGAAGCATCTGGGGAAAACGGAATTCAAATTTGGACACCGGCTGGATTCGCTCGCGGTTTTTGCTCATTGAGTGATTACGCTGAGGTACAATACCTGACCACCGGAACTTACAACGGTAAAGCTGAATCGGGAATTCGCTGGGATGATTCTGATATTGGCATTAAATGGCCGGTAAAAGAGCCGATATTATCCGGCAAGGATAAAACAGCACAAAAACTCGCTGAATGGTTGAGTAAACCGGAATCTGAAAATTTCCGGTATAACGGCAATGGTAGATAAAAAGCTCGTATTTTCCAATTGCAATATCATTTTAAATCTTGCCCGTAGTTATCATTAAAACAAAGGGGGATATGATGAAAATTCTTGTCGCAGGTGGAGCCGGTTATGTTGGTTCGGTATTAGTTCCCCAGTTGTTAAATCGCGGTTATGAAGTGGATGTTGTTGATTTACTCTGGTTTGGTAATTATCTACCTGAAGGCACAAAGGTCACCCAGCGGGATTTGATGTCCCTGGATCAAAACGAACTTCATCAGTATGATCAAATTGTATTTATTGCCGGTCTTTCTAATGATCCCATGGCGGAGTATTCCCCGTCCCGTAATTTTACTGATAATGCGGCATTACCTGCCTATCTTTGTTATACTGCAAAACTGGCGGGTGTAAAAAGGCTTGTCTACGGTTGTTCCTGTTCAGTCTATGGTTATTCCTCTAACGGACCATGTGACGAGACGGCGGTCGCCTCCTCAAGTTATCCATATGGAATATCCAAGCTTCAAGGTGAATTCGCCTGTCTTAGTCTCCAGAATGTAAATTTTTCGGTGATTTCACTCAGGAAAGGTACAGTCAGCGGTTATAGTCCACGGATGCGTTTAGACCTTATCGTTAACACGATGTTTAAAACTGCAATTGCTGAAAAAACCATAACCGTTAATAATCCTTCGATATGGAGACCGGTAATAGATGTGAGAGATGCAGCCTCAGCTTATATAAGGGCAATTGAAGCTGATTACAATATATCGGGGATTTTCAATATATCCTGTGGCAATTATACGGTAGGCGAGGTCGCAGACTACGTAAGAGAAGGTGTAAAGGAATACCTGGGTATTGACACCAGGATTGTAATTAAAAATATAGTTGATTATCGAAACTATAAGGTAAAAACAGAAAAAGCGCGTAGTATTTTGAGTTTTAACCCGAGGTTTACCGTTAAGGATATCGTGAAAAATCTGGCTGATAATCTGAAGTACTTTAAAGACATTGAAAATCCTAATTATTACAACATCAAAGTATTTAAACAACTTGATAAGGAACATAACCTGGTAAGTGTGGCTTAAGTAAAATGAGAGTTGCGGTAATAGGGGCTAACGGTCAGTTGGGATGTGATATCTGTAAGGCATTTATCACCAGCGGAAATGAAGTCATCCCGCTAAACCATGACGTTATCGAAATAGCCGATATCGATTCTGCAAAATTCAATCTTGAACAGGCTAAACCTCATATTGTTATTAATACCGCCGCCATGCATAACGTAGAAGCATGTGAGGCCAATCCTCTAAAAGCATTTGAGATAAACAGCCTGGGAGCGAAAAACCTGGCCGTCCTATCCAATGTGCTTGATTATATCCTGTTCTCCATCAGCACTGATTATGTTTTCAGAGGCGATAAAAACTCACCCTATATCGAAACAGATAGCCCCTTACCGCTTAATGTTTATGGGAATTCTAAATACTCAGGGGAGATATTCATCAGGACGATAGCGAAGAAATATCTGATTATCAGGGTCTCCGGGTTGTATGGTACTAATCCGTGCCGAGCTAAATCCGGCAGTAATTTTGTCAGGCTCATGTTAAAGCTGGCAAAAGAAAGGGACGAGATAAGAGTAGTTGATGATGAAGTACTGTCCCCAACTTTTACCGGGGATATCGCCAGGCAGCTCGTGGCAATGAGCAAGCTTGATAATTATGACATATACCATGTTGTAGCACAGGGAGGCTGTTCCTGGTATAAATTCGCTCAAAAAATCTTTGAATTGTCTGGATTAACAGTAAACCTTAAAGTGGCTGGCCCGGGTGAGTTTTCCGCAAAGGTGCCCAGACCCAAATATTCTGTTTTGGAAAATCACAATTTAAAAAAAATTAATCTTGATTTGATGGAACCATGGCAAAACGGTCTCCAGCGGTACTTAAGCGATATCGGGGCAATTAATTAACAATAAACAGGATGAGGTGAATTAAGATGTGGAAAAACACAAAGGTACTGGTTACTGGTGGAGCTTCATTTATTGGCAGTCACCTGGTAGATACCCTGTTAAAAAAGGGCGCAATAATTACAATTGCTGATGACCTTTCCAGCGGGCGTCTGGAAAATCTTGAGTATTCGTTAAAAAAAGACGGTGATGGTGTTTTAAAAGCGGATAACCTGACATTTTACAAGGGAGACCTGAAAAATAAGGCTTTCACGAGAAAAGTAATAAAGGGGATGCCTCGAGAATTGAACAGGTTCTATACAACCTCCTGGAGAACGCGGTGAAATACTCGCCCGCCGGTAGCGAAGTTCGCATCTTCAGTCGAAAAGAGAAGGAAGGATTCGTATTTGGTGTCAGCGATCAGGGAGTTGGCATTCCCGCTGATGACCAGCCAAGACTCTTCGAACCCTTCGAGAGGTTGAAAGGAAGTGGGGCCAATGGGGTGGGACTGGGTCTGGTAGTATGTAAACACCTGGTTGAAGCTCATGGCGGCAGCATCTGGGTCGAGTCCCAGCCGGCTAAGGGTTCGACTTTCATGTTCAGTATCCCATCTCGTAAAAAGGGGCTAACGAACCGAAGGCTGGTTGAAGGCTAGGTCTTTTGAGCTAAGAGGCTCTCGATTATCTTGACTAAAATATCGACATTGAGGGGTTTGGAGATAAAATCGCTGGCGCCGAGGTCCATTGCTTTCCGGGCATTTTCCGGCCTGGCGCTGAAGATAATAACCGGGAGTTCTGAAAATGTCCGCAGTTTCTGCAATACCTGGAAGCCATCGATGCCGGGCATGATGACATCAAGCAGCATTAAGTCCGGATTTTCCGAATCCACCTTATCAAGAGCTTCCTGCCCTCCGGACGCGGTGACAACATCATAACCTGAAATCTTCAGCTTAATGCTCAGGACTCTGAGGATTGCCTGTTCATCGTCTACGAGGAGTATTTTCTTCTTAACCGGCATCGCGGGCACCTGCATTATCCAGAATCGACTTGATTTTTTCAATGAGTTCGTCAGGGTTGAACGGCTTGGCAATGTAATCGTTCGCCCCAAGCTCCATAGCGACTTGGAAAATCTCTGGCCGGCCAGTAAAGACGATTATCGGCACCTGGGAAAAAGTCCGCACCGTTTGAATCACGTCCATTCCTGTTATGTCCGGCATGAGCATGTCACACAACACAACATCAGGCTGTTGGGTTCGAGTGATCTCGATGGCCTCAGCTCCGCTAGTAGTGCAGATGACCTCGTAGCCGGACAGCTTGAGCTTAATACGTAAGAAGCTCCCTATTCCTGGTTCGTCATCAACTACGAGTACACGCTTTTTCGTATCCATTACCGTTTCATTATAAAGTATTCGGTGGCAGACTTCTAGATTTGACCTTGATAGGAGTCACAAATACTCTAAATGAGATATTTAAATAGACCAACAGAAATGCGAGAGCGTTCTTTTCGATTCTCATTTGATTGATAATCTTGTTGACACGCACGATAGCGTGCCTATATTATGGTGAGTTACGCGACGCTCCGCAAGGAGGGTGACAAATGAGCAAACAGCAGGCAAATATGCTTCTTTTGACTCTCAACACGATCGGCTTTCTGGGTATTGTAATCGTCAACGGATTGGCTAACACTTTACCCTTAAAAAATAAGACCACCGCCGAACTATCTGATCAATATCCCAACTTATTTGTGCCAGTAGGGTTGACCTTTCTCCCGTTAAAGCTTTCCGCATAAGCATTCTCGTTTGGCTTTCCCGGACGTATGAAATTGAGTTTCACTCCTTTACGGTATGCCCATCGTCTAGAGCGCGGCGGGCAAATTCGGGACCGTTATCAATCGTGATGATGACTGGCAGCCATCTCACCTTTGCCAGTCTATCCAGCACCGCGACGACACGACGTCCACCCGACGATGTATTTACCTCGGTAGCGGGACATTCCCTTGAATAGTCATCGACAATGGACAGAGCGCCGAAGCGACGCCCGGCGACGATGCTGTCAGTCACGAAGTCCATGGACTAAGGCTCATTTGTCCGCTGCGGTGACGGCATCACGACTCTGGCTCCGGCAGCACCCTTCCGGCGGCGTTTCTATAAGTGTTAGCCTTTTCCCAAAAAATATGGAGTTTTAACTCCGGTTTGTATCGGTCTTATGAACGAGCACGAGATCAATCCTGTTATGGCAATAATGGCGCTTAATAAGAAACCCGACTGATAGTCTCCCATCAAATCGAAGAGATATCCTGTGAGGAATGGCCCAAGGGCGCCTCCGGAGGCAAACCCCAGGGTTATTGTTCCGAGAATAGCCCCGTGAGATTTGATGCCGAATATATCGACGATCATGGTTGACTCCAGGGGCACGCTTCCGCCGCTGCTAAGACCAAAAAATGCAGCAAAAAGGGTAAAGGACCATATAGAACCCAGGCGGGTTAACGCGAACAAAGTCACCGCAATGATGAAGAAGTAGATTAATAGCGAGCGTTTGTTGCCCAGCCTGTCGGCAACAGAGCCCAGGGCTACACAGCCTGTGGCCAAAAACGCGCCGCATACCGCGAAAACATTGGCGGCCGCGGCAGAAGATATCCCCAGGTCAGTAATATGAGGCACAAGGTGTGTATTTACGGCCATCAAAACGTATCCGAGAGCGAAAAAGGTGATGATCATCATCCAGTACTGTCTCGTACGGATTGCTTCTTTTACAGATAATCCCCGATCATTCGAGACCGGCTGTTGTTTTTGTTCCCGGGTATTGTTGTGAAGAACCGGACCAGTCTTGCCGGGATCACGTTTTAATAGTTGGGCCAGGATAAGCCCGAATACCAGGACTATCCCGCCCATGATGATATATGAAAAACGCCAGTCATAAATAGAGATAAGCCAGTTGGCTGCCGGTGGCGCCACAAGCTGGCCGATGCCGGTACCGGCGGAAACAATGCCGGCCATCAGGCTTCTCCGCTTGAAAAACCATCGGGCAATCGTGGATAAAAGCGATGTAAAAACTCCGCTCATCCCAAGCCCGACGATGATGCCGTAGAACAGGTAAAACTGCCAGATACTGTGAACCATGGCCATCAACAGGTAACCCGCGCCCAGAAGACAGCAGCACAGCGTCATGACAAACCGGGGACCTAACCTGTCGTGCAACCTGCCCATGAAAATAGCCCCGACTCCCTGACCCAGCATGGATAGCGTAACCGCGCCCGAGGTTAGCGCCCGGCTCCATTCGAAGTCATTGAGTATCGGTTTAAAGAAAACGCCTATCGTCAGGCGGGAACCGTAAGCAAGTATTACAAGTAGCAAAGCTGCCGCCGCTATAAAATAACCATAGGAATAGCGGTACCAACTTTTAGAGTCTTTTTCTGCAGTATTCATGGCCGATTTCTCAACATGATTTTTTACGCAGACCCGGATTGCATCGTAAATACCATCATTTTGCTGCCATCATCAGGTTAGGCAACAGGAGGGATATAATTGGAAAAGCAACCAGGATAACCAGACAGATAGCCATAACAAAGAAAAACGGTGTGGCTCCCTTGAATATTTCCATCAAAGGCACATCCTTGACGACGCCGTTAACGGCAAACACCACGATGCCTACCGGCGGGCTGATTTGTCCCATCATTACGGTCACTACGACCAATACCCCGAACCACACAAGGTCAAACCCCAGACTTGAGACTACCGGGCTCATTACCGGCAGCATAATAAGAAGTATCGACATGATATCCAGGAAGAATCCCAGAATGATGAAGACAATCAATATCAGGGCCAGGATAATATAGCGGTTGATAACCATATCCGCGATGACATCGGTGATGACAAATGGAAGGGTGCTCAAAGCCAGCATACGGGAGAAAATAATGGCGCCGATGATGAGGATAAATATCATCCCTGTCGTCCTGGCGGTGTTGATCAGGGAACCAGCTATCCTTTTCCTGTTGAGACGCCTGGTAGCCAGACCGAAAACGAGTGTGATAAAGGCCCCACATCCCCCCGCTTCCGTCGGTGTAAACACCCCGGCATAGATACCGCCCAGGACCATGACCGCCAGGGCTATCATTAACCAGGCCCCGCCGGGGATTTTTATCATTTCCCGCACGGGGTAACGTTTACCGGCAGGCCCGGCCTGGGGGTCTATACGGCAGATTACGTATATGGCCAGGCAAAAGGCTACGGCGATCATAATCCCCGGTAAAACGCCGGCGATGAACAGGTGCCCTATGGACGTTTCAGTAATGATGCCGTATATAATGAAAGCTATGCTCGGCGGTATTAAAAATCCCAGGTTGCCGCCGGCAGCCAGGATTCCTGTAGATAAGCGGTCTTTATAATTATTCTTCCGCATTTCCGGCAAGGCTATCGAGGTCATCGTAACCGCCGTGGTAATAGAGTCTCCGCATACGGCTCCGAATGCCGCACAGGCCAGGCTCACGGCCATAGCCAGCCCCCCCCGAATCCGGCCCAGCCACTTGTTTACGATTATGAACATGTCGGTGCTTATCTGGCTTTCCGCCGCCAGCCATCCCATGAGAACGAACATCGGTATCACTGTAAATACATAATCGGATGAGGTTGTAAACGGGACGTTCGAGACAATGTTAAACAACGCCTTAGGACCGGCAATAAAATATATACCCGCGGCTCCGGACAGAGCCATGGCCAGTCCTACCGGTATTTTTAAAAGAAGGATAAGCACCATCAATATGACGGTAAAAAGGATGCCCAGGCTAACGTTATCCATTATCCTCCCCGGCGGTAACCGGCAGTTGCCCGGTATCTTCATCAACCCCGGCCAGTGTTAAAATGAATTGCACCAGAACCACGATGAAGAATATCACGTATCCGAAGGCTACGATGAATACGAAAGGCGACATGGGGATTTTTAGCAGCACCAGTCTTTCCCCTACCCTGAGCATCGCCATCCCGTAGTTAAAACTTTGCCACCCTATTAACGCCAGTATCAGCATGCTTAAGATCTGGGAAATACCGGTTATAACCCGTCTGAACCTTTTGGGGTATAAATGAGTAATGCTGTCTACTACAACGTGTTCTCTAACGCTCATTACATAGGCTACCGCGCAAAAAACGATAACCACCAGGAGGACTTTAATAACGTCGTAAGTACCAAAGATGGGTGCATGAAAAACGCGCCGCATAAATACGTCGGCCGCTATCAGGAACATCATACCGGCTGCGGCCGCTACCGAGACAAAGGAGAGCCACCGGCTAACCTGGTAAATTATTTTTGTTAGCCTGGACACAGCTCTCCCGAGAGGTTTTGCGGCGAACGATTGACCAACAGGATTCATATTGTCTCACACTGTAGAACACGAATTATCGAATTATCCTGAGCGTGTCAGCAACTCCGCTTTAAAAGACGGGAGACGGCTGCCTTTCAATACAGGACAATCCGGACGGATATTCAATAAGTCCAGGGAGCCGCGCCGGTTCAAACGATATCCCGTTGACACGGCTCCCTGCAAGTCTTTTACTTGTACTTCTCGGCAAGTGTTTTAATATCGGCGAGCATGGATTTCCCAGGCAGACCTTTGGCTTCCACTCCGTTAACCCATGTATCTATCACCGGCTTAATCATATCGCGCCATTTCGCCTTTTCAGTATCCGGCAGACGGTAAATGGGAGGATTGCCTTTGGATGTGTGATACGCGTTGAGCTGGGTCCTGTAGCTTTCATTGCTTTTATCATAGTTAATTTAATAGATGGAAAAGGTGGGGTTTTTCCGCTGGATATGCCTTTTAGCGGCGCGGCTGGTAGGCTGCCGGGTGATACCGCTGCTGCTTTCATTCATGTTTATCTCCGGTTTTCTCTCCATGTTCATCGATAGCATCACTGTAATGCTGTTTCTGGCCAGGGTAACCATCGAACTGGGGAGACTGCTCAAATTCGACCCAGTACCGGTAATCGTGGCGGAGATATTCGCCGCTAATACCGGCGGCGCGGCAACCATGAGTGGAGACCCACCGAACATTATTATTGGTACTGCTTTCGGATACACGTTTATGGATTTTGCGGCCAATACCGGCCTGATTGCTTGGGTTTGCATGATATTCTCAATGGGTTATTTTTATCTTATTTTCCGGAAGAGTTTGAACCAGGGTACCAGTTCCGAAGAAATGATGAAAGTATGCCCGTACCCGTCTTCAGCGATTACAAACCGCCGGCTTTTCTGGATATCTACAGGTATCTTTATTTTCATCGTGTTACTAATCGTAACTCATGCAGAAACCGGGTTATCGGTGGCCATAATCGGCGTTATCGCTGCAATATTAACTTTGCTGGCAGATGTTAAAGACATGAAACATATATTAAAGGCTGACTGGCAAACGTTGGTATTCTTCATCGGGCTTTTCATCTGCGTAGGCGGGCTGGAAGAAACCGGCGTACTGGAAGCAATTGCCAAATTCATCGGCGATATTTCTGCCGGTAGAATTACTGTAGCTATGCCAGCAATTCTCTGGATTTCCGCATTTGCATCGGCGATAGTCGATAATATCCCATTTGCCGCTACCATGGTGCCGGTGATTAAGGAGCTTTCCGTTGTGGGAGCGTTGAGTTTGCCGGCGCTCTCCTGGGCGCTGGCGCTGGGGACAGACATCGGCGGAAATGCTACACCTATTGGCGCATCAGCCAATGTTGTCGGCACGGCGGTTGCCCATAAAGAAGGCTATCCTATCAGCTGGGGCAGATATCTAAAATACGCTCTTCCGCCGATGATACTGGTAATGATAATCTGTCACCTAATGCTTCTCTGGCGTTACGCCTAGACGTGCATTCAGCTTGCCAAGAGTACCAGATTTATTGTATAATTCACACATATTAGCCCCTGTAACTCAGTTGGATAGAGTACCAGCCTCCGAAGCTGGGTGCGAGCGTTCAAGTCGCTCCAGGGGCATTTTTTCGTGGAGTAAGAAATGGTAAAAGAAAGCAGCCTTATCGAGATCAGATGGCACGGCCGAGGCGGGCAGGGAGCTGTAACCTCAGCGGAAATACTGGCCCAGGCCGCTATCGGCGAGGGAAAATACGCACAGGCCTTTCCCAGCTTCGGGCCGGAACGGAGAGGCGCGCCGGTCCAGGCTTTTAGCCGCGTTGATGTTAAAGATCCCGTCAAGATCAGAGCGGATATTACTACACCGGATATTGTCGTTGTTTTAGACCCTTCACTTTTAGCTATCGTTAATGTGACAAACGGTTTAAAAAAGGGCGGTAAGGTAATCGTCAATACCAAAAAGACTCCCCAGCAAATAAAAGCGGAATTCAAGCTTGGTTTCCCGGTAGCTACGGTTAACGCTACGAAAATCGCCAAGGAAGTGCTGGGTGTGAACATCGTTAATACTACAATGCTGGGAGCCGTGCTTAAAATGACCGGCGTTGTCAAGAAAGAATCTGCTTATGCCCCGCTGCAAAAGCGGTTCGGCAAATTAGGCGACCGCAATATCAAATCCATGGAAACTGCCTACGAACAAGTAGTTGTAGAGGAGCAATAAATGGCAAAATCCGAGAGTGAAATGACCTGGAAAGACCTGGAAATCGGGTGCATTTGCACCGAACCAGGCAGCGCCAGCCAGTACCAGAGTGGAGGATGGCGTTCACAGCGGCCGACTTATAACTTCGAACGCTGCATTAAGTGCGGTCTCTGTTCGATGTATTGCCCGGAAGGCTGCATCCATCAGAACAAAGACGGATACTTCGAGGCTGATCTTTATTACTGTAAAGGCTGCGGTATTTGCGCTAAGGAATGTTGGACAAAAGTGATAAAGATGGTAGAGGAGGAGGAGAAATGACAATAAGGGTAGGAGTTGAAGTATCTATCGC
Organism: Dehalococcoidia bacterium; assembly: GCA_041300405.1. GTDB lineage: Bacteria > Chloroflexota > Dehalococcoidia > Dehalococcoidales > RBG-16-60-22 > Fen-1077. Next base: position 1,096,747 of record JBGLNK010000001.1, read on the forward strand.
CCTCGCTGACGCCGTCAAGCTTTGTAACGCGGATGTCATCGCGGCTTATCCTATTACACCTCAAACACACATCGTTGAGCATCTCGCCGAACTGGTAGCCAACGGTGAACTGGATGCCGAATACGTACCGGTAGAATCAGAGCACTCTGCCATGAGCGCGTGTCTCGGCTCTTCAGCTATGGGCGCTCGCACATTTACAGCTACTTCCAGCCAGGGTCTTGCGCTGATGAATGAAGTGCTCTGGGTCGCATCCGGTATGCGTTTGCCTATAGTCATGGCGGTTGCCAACCGTGCATTATCCTCACCGTTAAGCATCTGGGGCGACCATTCCGATGTAATGTCTGTCAGGGACACCGGATGGATACAAATATTCGTTGAAAACGGCCAGCAGGCCGTGGATAATACTATCTGCGCTTTTCGCATCGCTGAAGACAACAGGGTACTTTTACCGACAATGGTGCACCTGGACGGGTTTAATCTGACCCATGTCATCGAGCCGATGGTTATGCCGGAAGAAAGCGCGGTAGCCCAATTCTTACCTCCTCTCAAATTCCCTCTGCCATTGAACCCGGATAAACCGGTTGCCATGGGCGACTTCGGGCCTCCGGCTATCTTCACAGAAGCTAAATGGGCGCAGGAAGTGAATATCGAAGCCTCCAAGAAAGTAATCCTGGAAGTCTGGGACGAGTTTTATAAAGCATTCGGGCGGAGATACCTGCCGGTTGAAAAATACCGGACAGAAGGCGCGAAAACGCTGATTTTAACCATGGGCAGCTTCAGCGAAACCGCTTCACTAGCAATCGATGAGTTGAGAAGTGAAGGTAATGATGTAGGACAAATCAGCCTGCGGTTATGGCGTCCTTTCCCCTTCGATGAGCTGCGCCAGGCTGTAAAAGAAGCTGACACGCTGGTTGTCCTGGACAGAGCACTATCAGTCGGCGGGCCTGCCGGTCCTGTCGCTTCAGAAATAAAATCAGCATTTTATAATATGGCTAAAAAACCAAAAGTGGTTAGTTTTGTCGGCGGTCTGGGCGGGCGCGATATTACCGTCAATGCATTCAAAGATATTATCCAGAAAGGCATTGATATCGCCCGGACGGGAACCAAAAACGAATATGAGTTTTACGGGGTGAGGGAATAATGGAAAAATACGCGGTATATGTTCCCAGGTTAATCCAAAAAGAAGAAAAGTTTGCCCCGGGGCATCGGGCCTGTATCGGCTGCGGTGAAGCGCTTGCCGTCAGACTGGTTTTTAAAGCTCTGGGCAATAACATCATCGTTGTCAATGCTACCGGCTGTCTGGAGATATTTTCATCGCAACTGCCTTTCACCAACTGGCGGGTGCCCTGGATTCATACCCTTTTTGAGAACACAGCGGCTGTAGCCTCAGGCGTTGAATCGGCATATAAAGTGCTCCGGAGAAAAGGCTCGCAACTACCTGCAGGCACAAAAATCGTCGCAGTCGGCGGAGATGGCGGCACTGCTGATATCGGCCTTCAGGCTCTTTCCGGCGCTATGGAAAGAGGTCATGACTTCACATATATTTGCTTCGATAATGAAGCTTATCAAAATACCGGTAACCAGAGATCATCGGCTACTCCTTTCGGTACTGCCACCACAACCTCACCGGTAGGTAAGAAAAGCATCGGGCAATTCAGCTGGAAAAAGAATATGCCGGAGATTGCAGTAGCTCACAACATACCATATGTGGCTACAGCCACTCACAGCTATCCCTTCGACCTGATGGCTAAGGTGCAGAAAGCAGTAGCGACACCGGGTCCCGCTTATGTCCACGTCCTTTCAGTGTGTCCCACTGGCTGGCGCAGCCCTAACGACACGATTATCAGACAGGGCCGCATGGCAGTACAATCCGGCGTATTCCCATTGTATGAGGTTGTAAATGGTCAGTATAGGATGACTGTTGACGTACCTAAACTACGGCCGGTCAAAGATTATATGAAACCGCAGGGTAGATTCCGCCACTTGAGCGATGACAGCATCGCCAAGATACAGGCTAGAGTTGAACTGGAATATCAAAAACTACTGGAGAAAACAGAACATGGCAGAAATAAAACCAAAAGAAATAGTTAAACAGGTACTTAAAAAGCATCAGAAAGATAAAGCCTTGCTGGTAGATATCCTGCAGGATATCCAGGCTGAACTCGGCTATTTGCCCAAGGATGCGCTTCAGGCGACCGCAAAAGGGCTGGAAGTTCCGGCAAGCCGCGTTTACAGCGTTGCCACCTTTTTCAAGGCTTTCAGCCTGACACCAAGGGGGCGCAACCTGATTAATGTCTGCATGGGCACAGCCTGCCATGTACGCGGTTCGGATAAAGTGCTTGCCCAGATTGAACAGGAACTTAACATAAAAGCCGGTCAAACTACCTCTGACCTCAAATTTACGCTGGAGACGGTTAACTGCGTCGGCTCCTGCGCGTTGGGTCCCATGGTTATAGTCGGCGAAGATTATCACGGAGAAATGACGCCGGAAGCAGTCAGCGCTGTGCTGGGGAACTATAAGTAAATAGCGGAGGAAGTCACCAGTGGCTAAATTAACGTCTATAGATGAGCTGGAATCCATCAGAAAATCGATTGCAGCCAAGAAAGACCCTAACAAGGTTATTATTACAGTTTGTAACGGCACCGGCTGTCATGCCCACGGATGCAAAGGCGTCACTGCCGCTTTCCAGGAAGAAATCAAAAAACAGAACATGGAAGGCAAAGTGGAAGTCAAAGCCACCGGCTGCCATGGTTTCTGCGAGCGCGGCCCGCTGGTAGTAGTTAAACCCCAGGGGATTTTCTACCAGAGAGTCAGGACGAAAGATGTACCGGAAATATTAACCGAGACTGTCGGTAAAGGCAAGGCCATCGATAGAATGCTGTACGCTGACCGCCAGTCCGGTCAGAAGATAGTCCAGGAACACGATGTGCCGTTCTACAAGCTGCAGAAACGCCTTATTTTCGGCAGCAACGGCGCCATTGACCCCGGCTCAATTGATGATTATATCGGCATCGGCGGCTATGCCGCTCTTGGTAAAGCGCTCAAAATGTCTCCTGAAAGTATTATCGAAGAAGTAAAAAATGCAGGCTTGAGGGGACGCGGCGGCGCGGGATTCCCAACCGGAGAAAAATGGGCCAGCACGCGCAGGGCACACGGTGATGTGAAGTATGTTATTTGTAACGCCGATGAAGGCGACCCCGGCGCTTACATGGACCGCAGTCTTGTCGAAGGAAATCCTCACAGTATCATCGAAGGTATGATTATCGGCGCTTACGCTATCGGCAGTCACCAGGGATATATATATATCAGGAATGAATACCCGCTGGCTGTGAAATATATGCGGCTTGCCATCCAGCAGGCGGAAGAGGTGTTAAAACTTTTCGGCATCATGATGACCGAAGACGAGATCAACCTTTTAACAGACTACGGATTTACTATTGCATCCGCCTTGATGGGAATTTACGGGATTTACATGGTAGTCGTAGGAAGATGGAAAGCCGATACTCCTTTAAGGGGTGCGAAGTAATTATAAACTAATGGAATATAAACAAGAGCTATACCTGATAGCACAGATTGTCATTACAGCAGTAACCATAGCGGGCGCATACTACAAACTCCAGAAAGATATAGCTCTTTTGGACAGGGCGGACAAGGAACTTTGCGCAAAGCTGGAGGAAATGCAGTTAGACCGGACTAAGAAATGGGCGTCTTATGAAGGCGCGGCTAACGAGAACCGCAAGTGTATGGAAGAAATGCGCCGGGACATCGCCATTATCAGGACTAAAATTGAATTATTCGTTGAAGACCAGCTAAAGCATCTTAGGCAATAAATCTATGTAGATGAACAGGGATAATGTAATTGAAAAACTGGACGAACTGGAAGAAGAACTGATCCAATGCTTTTATGTGGCGTTAAGGAAATATCTGGCGACCGGAGATATGTTTTCAGCCTGCAAGTTTGCCTATTTCATATTCAAAGCAAGATTTTTAAAAAAATTATGAAAATAAGGTATCCCGTGGACAGGAAAAAAACCCACATAACCCAAGGATACTCCTGGAGGCACAAAGCAATAGACATCGCGCCTCTTAACAAGGGAGAAGGGCTTCCGATTTACGCCGTCGAGGACTTTGCCTGGGACAGGGTGGTTCAATCCAACTCAAGGTGGATCGGTTACGGGAATCACATCATCCTGAAACATAGGAACGGCTGGACTACCCTGTATGCTCACCTGTTATCAATGAAATACAAAGAAGGCTGGAAGACAGGCAAGGCCGGGGACATCATCGGTTATATGGGCGGCAAGAGGGGCAAGCCGGGATCGGGGAAAAGCACGGGAGTCCACGTCCATTTCGAGATGAAAAGCTACGGGAGGCCGGTTAATCCGATGAATTATTTTATAACTTAAATACATGAAGTATCTCAATGAAAAACTAACAACACTCATCTTATTTTTAATTGATATTATCCTTGACAATTCCAATCTTAAAAATGGTCTTATTCCTACTTCTCCCAGAAAAATAGAGCGCGACGGCGATTTCATCCACGCCCCCGGAAGATTTGGGTTTGTGGCTAAGGATGTTTTAAAACAAGACGGGGATTACAAGGATTATAGGCCGGTAGGAGAGCCGCAGAACGAGGGAGAAGATAAAATGCACTGTGTTTCTGAATCGTTCTGCAATACGATAGAAACCAGGATAAATTACTACCTTTCCCTGGGAGCCAAGGCTACCGAACAACAAAAAATAACTCTGGCTATTTTTAAACATTTTAATCTTATCAAAAAGGTTGACGGTAAAGAGAAATGCCTCATTTCAACAAGATACGTCGCGGCCGGTTCGGGAACGACCGTTAGGGGCAATTCTCAAAAAACAGTAGTGGACTTCATCAGGCATTACGGCCTTGTTCCCAAAGACGATTATCCCTACGTAAAAAGCTGGAACGAATATTATTACCCCGCCAACGGGGTTTCCATTAACGGAAATAAAGTCCCCCAGGAGCTTCTGGACAAGGGTAAAAAGCTGACAGAATACATCGAGTTCAACTACGAATGGGTGCATCCTAACGATGTAGCCGATACTTACGCGTTCGGGCCTTTGCAGAATATCGGGTTCGCCTGGGAGCTTCCCGTGAACGGAATAATCCCCAGAACGGACAGACAATCAAACCATGCTTTTATGGGGGACGGCAAACAATCTGCGTATCATCAGGTGTTTGACAGCTATGATCCGTTCGATAAGAAAGTAGCGGTCAATTTTTACAAGAATTACGGAATAATCGTTACTATAAAAGTTAAACAGCCCTTGACGACCTACAATTCGGCTTACATCAACGCGTTAAAAAAAAAGGGATTAGAATACGTTTTGCTGGTAAACAAGTTTGAAAATTTCGACCAGGGCGTTTATAGGCTTCTTGCGAACGGAATAGAGAAAGCCAACCTGAAAGTGATGCTGGACGCCGGGGTAAAAAAATTGGCCGCCGACGGCAAATTGACAGGCATAAGCGTGGAGGACTTTAAGAAAATAATCAACTTAACATGATAAACCTGGCGATCAAGACAATTCTACCGGGTGTAAGCGCATCCGAGAACATAAGACAAAAAGGGCAATTCGGCGCTTCTTTGGGAATCGACCCGTTAATGCCGGACGCTGACAGCGGAGTGAGGCCGGGAGGGAACATCCGTCCTACCCAAATGCTTAAATTCTCTGAATCCACGATAGACGCGGTTCCTTTGTGGATGGTTACCAACCCTAAAGATGCGCTTCTTTACGTTTATACTTCCAACGGGAAAGTTTATTCTGTCGCTTCAAATTACACTTTAACCGCCCTAAATTCAGGAACAGCGCTTACCACCGCGTCAGGCAACGGCGCGGAGTATTACGATAATTACCTATACTTAGCCAAAAATGCAGATATTTGCCGGTATGGGCCGTTGAACGGATCGCCTTCTTTCACCCAGAATTACTGGACTTCTACCCTTTCCCTGACCGCTCCCACTAACAACACCTACCCTTCCATAAACAGCGTCGCGATTCCCAACCATTTCATGTGGAGGCACACGGACGGAGCTTTGTATATCTGCGACGTCCTATCTTCCAATAAAGGAGCTTTGCATAAGATTAAGACCACCAAGACCACGGTCGAAGGCGACACTAATAACGGCTCGGATCACGACGCCCTTGATTTCGACTACGGCTGGTGGCCGGTAGTTGGATGTTCTTTCGGTAACTACCTCTTAGTTGCTTTTATAGAAGGAACTTCGACAACAGTCCACCAGCGACCGGCCAGATTAATTTTATGGGACACCGTATCCGCCAGCTTCGATGATGTAACGATAGATAAGAGCTTCAAGGAGCCTCTGATCACGGCCTTACAGCCGTTAGACGACGGCTCGGTCCTTATCTTTTCCGGCAAGGCGGGAAAAGGGTGCAGGGTTGACCGCTTTTACTCTTTGAACGCCGTCCAGCATGTCGGATATTTCCCCGACCTTTACCCTCCCTTGCCCGGAGCGGTAGATTTCTACGCCGGACGATCCGCGTTCGGGACAGGTTGCGCGACTCCCTCATCGGCAGGGTGCGTCATGGCTTACGGTTCGCCCAATCCTGAAATTCCAACCGGCATGCACAATATCTTATTGGCCAATTCTTCCGGCACGACCCCCCAGGTTACGGCGCTTAGATACTTTCTACAGGGCGATGCTGACCTTCAGCCGGTGATCGGCTGGAAGTCTTCAAACGCTTATGGCCTTGACCGTCTGACCACGACAGCCAACACTTCATTAGTGGTGAAAGCCTATTTCGACAATGCCAGTTCCAACACCACGATAGCCACGATAGACAACACCACCTTGAGGTTCGCTTCGCATAAACAATTCGACCTCCAATCCGAGTGTTTAAGAGGGAAGAACGACTTTTACCTTCAGTTCGAGTGGTCTAACGGGTCGGTGTTCAGAACCGAGAAAGAAGTCATCGGAAAGAGCTTTAATATATCAAGGATAAGATTCAGCCTGGCAACCGCTTTAGCGGCCAAGGCAGACAGCGCGACTGCTTTTGTAGGCACGATAGAGCTTCCTATCTTTATAGATGTGGACGGTGATATTGATTAGATATGGAGAGATTAAACAAACAATACAAACCAGAATATCCAAAACAGCCTTTTCAGGGGCTTCCTTTCGAGAAGATCGGTGGAACCTGGATTTTAAATTCCCCGATCCAGACCAGGGATTACGTCAGCAATAAATCGGGATTGAAGATAGATGAATCCGGCAAGGTGTTTTCTTACGGGGGGAATGTCTTTTTATATGACGCAGTGGTGGCGGTAGATGGAACGGGAGATTATACCGATATTCAAGCCGCATTAAATGCAGGAAAGAAAAATTTATTCATTAGAGCCGGAACTTATAAGGTATCGTCTGCCATAACAATAAACTATGATGACGTAATAATATTGGGATCAGGAACAAACACGGTTATTACGCCATTGGTAACAGACGGGTATAATGATTATCTTTTTAAAATAAACGACAAGAGAAATTGCAAGATAGAAAACCTGAAAATTCTCGGCACCAGAACAACTGAAACAGGCTGGCAAGGCGGTATAAATATATACGGGCAGGCCGATAATTGTATAAATAATTGCTTTATCCAAGACTGCCATGACAACGGGATTTATCTGTCCAATTCTATAAACAGGGCAAGAATATCTAATTGTTTTTTTACTGATAATACAAAAAGCATCTATAATGCTTCTTCCGCGGATTGTTTCATTTACAATAATTTCTTTTATCACGACAGCGGAAATCCGATATATCTTACGGGAGGCTATATATACATAAACAACAATTATATTTATGGCGGGGCTGATTACGGTATTTATATGTTCAAATACGTTCATGATTGCATTATAGCCAATAATCAAATTTTCAGTTCCGGGGGCAGTTGCATAAAAGTTGACAGTTCGGCAACCACGGCGTATCAATATGGCAATCTGATAACGAATAATTGCCTTTTCGGGTATGACAATCATACTATTTATCTGATAGACGCCCAAGGGTTTATAATTTCCAACAACAGGATTGAAGAAGCCAAGAGTGCTTCGGGCTACGATACGTATGATTCGATTTATTTAGAAGGAAGTGCGATAAATTGCCAATACAATATCATTAGCGGAAACCTGATTTGGGGTGATGATAAGGTTCGCAATGGCATTAATGAAAGTGATGCCAACCAGAACAATAACGTAATAACAAATAATATCGTTAAGGATGTGCGTAATAGCAGTATTATCGCAAGTGGGGCTAACACCGTAGTATCCAATAATTTAGAAATATGATCATAAAAAAAGGAACAAAATACTATCAAGTAGAAAGGGAACTGACCAAGGAGGAATTTGATAAATACAAGTTGGAGGTAAAAAAGCAGTATGACATGCTTGATAATAAATTGGCTAACCAAATTCAGGAGATTCAGAAAAAGACGCAGGAAAACAAAAAAAGAATAGAAGATGAATTGAGCTTATTAAATTCTTTATGATTCGAATAGATAAAATAATCCAGTATGCAATTCTTATCCTTTTGATACTTCATTCAGGATTGTTTTACTATTCAAGTAGCTACAACCCATCATTGGGAGCTTCCACTCAGACTGCCCTTTCCATGCGCCCTGGCTACGGGGACATCGACATGAACGGCAACAATATTCTTGATATAGGGACGTTCTCGGCAAATTCACTCTCCGCGACCGGCACACTTACCATTCCAACATCTTCTGATTTGCTAACAGATTCCGCGGGGGAGATCGGTATTGATTTGACATCAGATCAATTAAGATACTACGTCTGGAGTCTGGGTGCTCTTATCCATATCGCGCTGGCTGTCGCAGTCATTCTAGTCATTATCTGGCTGATAAGAGCCGTGTTCAGGAGAGGTTAGACTATTTCAGGCTTCAGGCAAGACTCTGCGTTCAGCAGATCAACTATAAGTGCCCCGGGATAGAATACTTCCATTAGTAGCCTGCCAGAGGAGATGCTCAAAACAGGCATAAAAAATGGTGGCAGCGGGTGGATTTGAACCGCCGACCAAGGGCTTATGAGGGCTACCGAGAATCCGTATAAAGATAGAGCTTTTTCTTGAGTGTTCCGCTTTGTTTAATTCTGTTTTAAGTGCGTGTATTCGTCCCAATATTTGTACTGAAGTTTTACAAATAAAACGTCATAAGGTCAAATTTCGATAACTCTTATTTTTGCCTCCCTCCTGGGGTATCGTACCAGAACAACAATATTGACAAAATAATCATTCCTTGTTATCATTATTATGAACATATGCTCATTATCCAGGAGGAAAGATGTCCAGGCCGCAAAAATGTCGTCGAGTAGCGTTCTTACCTAACGTAACCTATTTTAAACCGGCGGGTATACCATTGAGAGATCTGGAAGAAGTATCCATGTCCATAGAGGAAGCTGAAGCTTTACGGCTTAAAGACCTGGAAGGACTGGAGCAGGAGCAAGGGGCTGCAAAGATGAATGTTTCCCGCCCTACTTTCCAGCGGGTTCTGGCATCGGCGCGACAAAAAGTAGCCGATGCGCTTCTTAACGGCAAAGCTATCAGAATCGAAGGCGGCAACTTCGAGATGACGTGGCGCCGGTTCCGCTGTCAGCGGGGGCATGAATGGGAACTCGAAACGCCGGTTTCCGCGTTACCAGAAGGCTGTCCAAAGTGCCATGAGCCGGGCGTTGAGCCGGTTGTGTCCACCAGAGTATAAGAAAGGATAACCAGGCCGATGGAACGACGGTTTTTGTGTAAGAAGTGCCGGAATGTATTCGACATTGTAATCTCTAACAGCGCTTCTCCCGGCGCGGAGATACACTGCCCGTCGTGCTGTGGTACCGATGTCATGGAAGCTCCCGCCTGGGCGCCGCTCGGCTCCGGCTTTAATATCTTTGAAGGCGATACCTGGGAATACCAGTGCCAGGAATGCAAACTTTCCTTCAAATTGCCAATTCCTAAAAGCCCGGCGGAGGAAAAAAGCCGGGTATGTGTTTTTTGCAACAGTAATCATCTACACCTGGTGACCGGCGCCGGAAACATACCGCTATATTGCGGCTGATAATGATTACATTGAGGCCGTGCGCCTCATCTAAAGAAAACAAAAAGGAGTAAATCATGAAAATTGCCGCAATATCTGAAGACGGAACCACTATCAGCCAGCACTTCGGGCGGGCGCCGCTGTATGTAGTGGTCACGGTAGAAAACGGTAAAATCGTTAGCACAGAAAAAAGAGAGAAGGCAGGCCACCACACATTTTCCGCCAACCAGCATCCGGAGACAGCGCCCGGTGAAAAGCACGGGTATGATGCCGGCGCGCAGACAAGACATGCCGCTATGGCTCAAAGCATTGATGATTGCCAGGTGCTCCTCGCAGGGGGCATGGGGTGGGGCGCATACGATAGCATGAAGAGCCGCGGCATCGAAACGGTAGTTACCGATGTAGAGAGTATTGACGAAGCGGTAAAGCTTTACATTCAAGGGAAGTTACCTAACCTGATGGAGCGGCTCCATTAAATCATATTAAACGAATGAGATTTTAAAGGAGATTCATGCCCACACCAGATGCAGTTAAAACAGTTCTTGACACGGTGTTGGTCCCCGGCGTCATGCGCAGCCTGGTCAATCTGAACCTGGTCAGAGATGTCAGTGTGGCCGATGGTAAGGTTGACGTTGCGCTTGCCACGGCAGCATTGATGAAAGGCACTCAAGAATGGCTGACCGGTAAGGTAAAAGAAGCGGTAATCAAGCTGGACGGCGTGAAAGAGGTCAATGTCAGCTATGTTGAGATTAAACCCAAGGAACTGAACAGCATCAGCAATGTTATCGCCATCATGAGCGGCAAGGGCGGCGTGGGTAAATCCTTAATTGCCGGCCTCTCTGCTATCGCCCTCCGCCGCCAGGGCTACGAGGTCGGTATCCTGGATGCCGATATTACCGGTCCTAGCATCCCCAAGATGTTCGGCATCAGCGGCCCACCCGCGATGAGTGAAAATGGCATCCTGCCGGTGACGTCCCGCTCAGGCATCGAGGTGATGTCCATCAATCTCCTGCTGCCTGCGGAGGACGATGCCGTTATCTGGCGAGGCCCCCTCATCGGGCATGCCATCACTCAGTTCTGGGAGGAGGTGCTCTGGGGCAAATTGGACTATTTGATCGTTGACCTGCCGCCCGGCACAGCGGATGCTCCTCTCACCGTGATGCAGCAGCTCCCGATATCAGGCATAATCATCGTTTTCACGCCGCAGGACCTTACCGCTATGGTCGTCCGCAAAGCCGTAAAGATGGCCGGGCAGATGAACAAAGCCGTCATCGGCGTGGTTGAAAACATGAGTTATCTCTATATACCTGAAATAGATAAAAAGATGGAGATATTCGGTAAAAGCCGGGGCGAAGAAATGTCCCGGGCGGCCGGCGCCCCCCTGCTGGGACAACTTCCGCTAGACCCGGAACTGGCAAAACTGTGCGATGAAGGCAATATTGAACGTTATTCCTCCGAGATATATAATACCTTTGCCCAAACATTGACCGGCGTCCTGGTTAAGTAATATTTACGGCTAATCAAAAAGGAGGGATCATGGCAGAACTAAAAGACAGTTGTGTTAAACCCGTCCGCGGGCCTATCACGCCCGCAACCTCTCCCACATCAACTACCACTTCATCAGCGCAGGAGGTACAAAAAGTGACGGCACGTGTTGGACAGGATGCCCCGGATTTTGAATTAAGCGCCTTCGTCGCCGGTAAAGGTTTCCAACCCATCAAACTCTCGGATTATAAGGGTAAATGGATCGTTCTTTGCTTCTATCCGGGGGATTTTACCTTTGTGTGACCGACCGAGCTGGCAGCAGTTGCTGCCCGGTATAACGACTATAAAGCTTTGGGAGTTGAAATCCTGGCGGTAAGCACGGATAGCCGCTTCGTACATATGATGTGGCAGGAGCAGGAACTATCCAAGATGGTAAAAGGTGGTGTCCTGTTCCCGATGCTTTCCGATGGGGGTGGAAGGGTCGGCGCGGTATACGGGATCTATGATGAAGCCGCCGGCGTAAATATCCGGGGCCGCTTTATCATTGACCCTGATTTTAAAATCAAGGCCATGGAAGTACTGACGGCGGATGTGGGCCGCAATCCCGATGAGATGATGCGCCAGATAAAAGCCTTCCAGCACGTGCTCGCCACCGGAGAGGTGACGCCTTCCGGCTGGCAGCCCGGGCAACCAGCCCTGAAACCGGGGCCGGCGCTGGTGGGTAAAGTCTGGCAGGTCTGGAAACCTTAGGTTCCGGAAGATACTTTTTTGGAAAGATATACATGATTGAAGTCTCTGACAGGATTATTTCCCCGGAGGCCGTAATAGCAAAAACAAAAAGCGACGGCAGCGGATGCGTGGTCACCTACGTCGGGCTGATTCGAAATTACTCCCGGGGTAAACCCGTTCTTTCTGTGGAGTATCAGGACCCCGGGGGAAATGCGGAAAGCGCATTACGCGAAATCGCTGACGAGACCAAGAAAAGGTTCCAGGTAGAAAACATCGCCATATCTCACCGGACAGGGAGACTAAAGGTCGGCGAGATTAATCTGGTGGTTGCTGTAGCCTCGGCCCACAGGGTCGAGGGCTTTGCCGCGTGCCGGTATGTTATCGACCGGTTCAAGCAGAGCTTGCCTACAAAGAAGACGGAGACTTTCATATAGAGGAGGAAAAAAGAGATGGCAAAGCGAATCATCCTGTATAACCTGGCGGAGCACGTCACCGACGAACAATTTAAGAAATATGTCACCAGTGAAAAGGGGCCCCTCATTAGTAGTCTGCCCACGGTAAAAAAATACGAACTGGTCAAAATAGCGGGTGCCCCGGGGCAACAGCTACCGTATAAATATGTGGGTATCGTGCATGTGACCAGCGTGGCGGAATTCGACCAGAAAGCGGGTAAAACACAGAAATACCAGGACTTCCTGAAAAAATTCCTGCCCATGGTAAAAGACCTGCTGATACTTTCCGGCGAAGAAATCTATTAGGTTGAGCGGGGACTGCGTGACTCCCCGCTCGCCTGCCAGACGGTTAATGCAGCAGCAGAAACGATAACGAAACCTGGATAGTCTTTTTCTGGATCCTGTCTTCAAAAACTAAGACCATTTGGAGGTAATGATGCCAGCGATTAAAGAATACAACCGTTACGGAGAAGAGTTGGAGAACCGGCTGGGACTACAGACATCCCCCGTAGCCGTAAAAATGCTCAAGCAAGAATCAGATATTCCAAAAGAGGCCGTCAGACCAAAGAAAGACAGGGGTTACCATCTTGCACAGTGCCAGGCCTTTTCCATGTCGCGTCGCGAAAAAGCCACGATTGCGATGTTGAAAGAAGACAACTGGTGCCCGGGAGCGGTGTTATCTTACGGCCTGGTACCCAAACCGGATGACGCTGTTGCCAGGGCCCAGAATAACGGCGACTATTTTGAGTACGGTAAATACATCGGCATTCTTACTGCCCCATTAAAAAAGGCTACTTTTGAACCGGATGCGGTAATCATTTATTGCGATACCAATCAACTCCGGATAATTCTCCTTTCTCTTAAACCGGAAGACAGGGCGCTGGTGAAATCCAACTTCTTCCCGTTCTCCTGTTCCAACGCTGTTGTGCCTGTAATTAAGAATAGCGAGTACTGGATTAACCTGCCCGACCCCGGCGAATACGCAAGGGCGTTGACCATGGCCGGGGAGATGATGTTTTCTGTACCAAAAGATAAACTGGCCGGGCTGGTAGATAATTTAAAGGAGATTGACAGGAACGAATCCGGATTTGCGCATGAAACGATGATGATGAGGCCGGATTTCCCACAACCTGACCTTTATAAGAAAGTGTTCGAGGCCTGGGGCATGGACCATGACTAGGTGAATTTCCGGAAATACGAAGGCATTTTCCAGTGACTAACCCATGATACATGTCGATGTAAACCCGGTGGCATTTTCTATCGGGTCTTTGTCCATCGCCTGGTACGGTATTATGGTGGCGCTGGCGGTGATTACACTGGTCACCTGGGCACTCCTTTCGGTAAAAAAAGACACCCGCCTTACTTACAGCATGGTTATCAACGGGGCGCTCGTCGGCATACCCTCCGGCGTTGTTTTCTCACGCTTCCTCCATGTTGTTGATTTATGGGACTACTACTCCCGGAACCCCGGGCAGATTATCGGTGGCGAAGGACTGTCTATCTGGGGGGCGGTATTAGGCGCGGCTTTAGGTGTCTGGATATTCCGCGAATGACTATCTCAAGAAAACCGCTGAAAAAGTAAAGTACCCCGGTGTCAAAACTGAATGGGAAGTTGCTAATGGTAATGAAGCCGAAAATATTGCGGAATACGCCAAGAAAAACGAAATAGACCTCATCCTTATCGCCACGCACGGCCGCTCCGGTGTCAGCCGCTGGGTCATGGGTAGCGTAGCAGATAGGGTAATGCGCACCGCCTGTTCGCCTGTCCTGATGGTCAGGCCGCCGGGGTGTATGCCGGGTTTTTAACTGTAGAAGGATTGAAGAAATGATTATTAGTGAGATGATTGAACATAATAGTGAGAAAAATGACAGTTTGCTGACTACCTCAGATGTAGCTGGTATTCTGGGAATTCACCAGAATACTGTCAGGCGCTGGAGCGATATGGGGTTAATCAGGTCATTTCGTATTTCCCAGCGCGGTGATCGCCGGTACAAACAAAAAGATATTGTGTCTTTCCTCGATGATTTAAAAGGGCATGATTTTGGGAAATATTAACCGGTGTTCCAGTAAAAATATCGGGGGCTAAAATGGTAGAAACACTTAAACAGGAAGCGCCAACGCTGCTGGCAGATGTACGGAAAGAACAAACATTCCTCTTAAAAGACGGGCAGGTATACCGTAATATGAAACAACTGGGTGAAGGTCTTAATACCATTTCCGGTGACAAATATAAATATCACGCCGATATAGAGTAACACGACTTTTATTACCGGGTTAAAGAAGTCCCCGGCGATAATGTCCCGCGGCAAACTGCTATAACGCTTTAAACAGGATACAGTGTGTCAGGTCGGTATACAGCCGGATTAATATTTTATTCAAAAGACTGCATTAGGCCGCCCTGTTTGTATTGCGCAGGAACCCGTTGCTTAATCGCTCCGCTTTGTAATCAGTGGCAGACGCTTCATTCTCATGCCTATATACACACCGAGCGCCAGCAGCAGTATTCCCCCGGTGATAAAAGCCAGGTACAGCGGCCAGCCTGACTGCCAGAAATCTTTAACTGTGAATTCGTTGACGGCGCTCCAGGTTCCAGTATTTCCCTCATTGTCGATTGCCGCTACCCGCCAGTAGTAGGTGCCGGGCGGATCGCCTACGGAAATGTTCAGTTTTTCATCACCGGTAAGCTTGTACTCGGACACCGTAAGCCCTTCTTTGATTAATACTATCCTGCTGAATGCGGAATCCAGCGCTACCTGCAATGTGTAGGAAACTCCGGATGGATCGGTCGCGTCCGTCCAGTCGAACGATGGGCGAGAGCTTTGTTGGGAGCCGTACTCGGGTTTCAGAGGAGTGGCGCTTGCCGGTGGCGTAGAATCGCGTGTATAAAATGTGCGTGCCAGTGACCATGCGCTCTGGTTCCCCTCCCCGTCGACGGCTATAACGCGCCAGTAATACGGGTTCGATTGCTTGGTCAGTCCCAGCTTCTCCGTATCGGCAACCTGGTAGCTCGATGCGGTCAGTCCTTCCTTTACCACTACCGGCTGTGAAAAACCGCTATCCCTGGCAACCTGGAGACTGTAGCTTACGCCAGAAACATCGGTGACTTCGGTCCAGGTAAAAAGCGGATTAGTGACCGCCTGGGAATCGTTGGCCGGATTGACCGGAGAAGGGGCGGACGGGGATGTGGAGTCTTGCGTATAAAATGAGAAAGCCGTCGTCCAGTCGCTTTCGTTGCCGGCCAGGTCTATGGCTTTAACTCTCCAGTAGTACGATGCCTGCTTTTTGGTCAAGCTGAAAGCTTCGGCCTGAGACACTTTGTATCCGGGAACGGTCGAACCTTGAATGTTGAGAACGATTTGAGAGAACGAAGGATCTCTGGCTGCCTGTAAACTGTAGGTAACGCCGCTCGGGTCGGTCACCTGCGACCATGTGAACTCCGGCGTAAGCGTGGTCTGGCTTCCTGTTGCCGGTGTCAAAAGGGTTGGTTTTGGAGGCGGCGTCGATTCCATCGTGAAAGTTGCAGTGGTTACCAGGGTCATGACTGTCACGTCTCTGGCGCTGATAGTATGGGCTCCCGCGTGGGAGACGGGTGCACTGAAACTGGTGACAAAAGCCCCGAAAATATCGGTGGTGACGGTGCTGATTCCCTGGTTATCATAGCTAATGACGACGCCGGATGATGGCGTAAAGCCCCTCCCCCTGATTTGCAGATTCGTGCCTACACTGCCGGAAACCGGCGTCACTTCCACCACGGACGAAACGCTGAATGTCTTTAACACGCTGTTTACGGAATCGTTCGCTTCGATGATATAACTGCCGGCGATGACGCTGGGCACAGTAAAAACGGCCGAGAACGAGCCTGTGGAATCTGTGGTTATCGTACTCGGTTGGGTAGCGACCGCAACCCCATTAAAACGGATTGTCACGGTGGCGCTGGAGCGGAACCCTTTCCCGGTAATGGTGACCGCGGCGCCCGGATTGCCGCTAGTGGTACTGACGGCGAGACTGGATTTGATCGAGAACAGCATAGCGGCCTGCCGTGAACTGTAATCCACTACTCTTATTGTATGGTTGCCTCTCGATGCCGCCGGGACGGTCAGTTTGGTCGTGAAATTGCCCGAAGCTGTGCTGGAAATCTGGATGCTGGAAATACTCTGGTTGTCCCATAATAATGTCAGTGGAGAATTATAATCGAACCCGGAGCCTGTTAGCGTTATCTGGTCGCCCGTTGTTCCTTCGGATACACTGGCTGTGATACGGGTGTTAAGGCTGAAAGAAGCCGGAGGAGAGGTAGCTATGGAATCGGTGCCGTAAACCGAATAGTTCGAACTGCGCAGAATCGGCACTGTGATCGATGTCGCCGGCAGGCTGCCGAAGGCGTCGCTGGTGACGCTGGCTACCTGTGTGGTGCCGAATATTATCCTCACGCTGATATTGGCGCGGAACCCGGCTCCGGTAACGATTACGAAATCCCCGGCATACCCTGAAAATATGTGCAGATCGGTAAAAGGTGTGATTTGGAACGTGATCGGAAAATTACCCCGGTTGGTATTGACCCTGATGGTATGAGAAGCCCAGGGCGCCGGCGGTATATTGACTGTTTGTGAGAATGTTGTCCCGGCAGCGATTGTCGTACTGTGTACCAGTGTTTGCTCGTAGACTGTGCCCGGTGCGAAAACTATGGAATAAGAATCTCCCACTACAAAATCGCTTCCGGTGATGGTAACCGCGCTGCCTGGTGAGCCGGACGAGGAGGAAATGCTGACGGCAGGGGCTGCCAGTGCCGGAGAGGCTGCCGTCAGTGAAAATCCGATTATTGCCAGGATTACCGAAATAATCAGTATTTTGTATCCGGGAGCGTGTTTTAGTCGTGCGTTATTTTCCATCTCGTTTGAATAGGATGATATCCGCATCTCTCCCCTCCCCTCGATATTTGTTCCGTATATTATAACGCTCGATGAGCCATTTGGTTAGATGAACCGTTCGAAGCGCTCTCTCCTGGCTTTACACACGGGGCACAAATCCGGCGGCATATCCCGGGCGCATAAATACCCGCAGACCTTGCACCGCCAGACAGGCAGCGGTAATTTAAGCTGTCCCGCCGCGGATATTTTAGAAATAGCCCCGGTTTTCTCACCAGCCCTTACCCTCGCCGTCGGCCTCCGTTCCGGGATACTGCCGATTTTTTCTTTGCCTTTCACCGCCGCGTCGGAAACATACAGCGCGCAATAGCAGGCGTTGAATTCCGCCACGTCGGCGTCGCGGTAATCGCAGGGGCAGACGATGTCGAGGTCCTCATCTTTTTTCCCGGAAGCAAGGCGGCACGGGCAAGACCTGTAGCCGTACCTGCGATCGTTAACTATCAGGCCTTTCACCAGTTCTTTGCTAAACTGGACATCAGGGTTTAGATGGTAGCCGCCGGCCTCTGCCTCGCGGTACAACTGCTCGTATAATTCGTCTACTTCCGCCTGGGTTGCTTTTTTTTTCGTCATTTTGATAGTGCCTTGCGTATTTCATCTTCTTTAAAACCGACGATACAATGCGAGTCTTTTATCACCAGCGTGGGGAAAGAGCAGGCGGGATTCCATTTTTTCACCGTCTTCATGGTTTCTTTCTTGGCATCTTCCTTTAACAGGTCGATATACTCGTAATCGTAAGCCACTCCCATTTCATCCAGGAGTTTTTTTGTCTTACCGCACCACACACAGGTGCTCAGGGCGAAAAGCATTACATGCCCTGCGTCTTTTCCGGGAACATGAGTTATTGCCATACGTTCGTACCTCCGATTATTCCAGCGCTAGTATTACAGAATCAGTTTAATTTTAACTCTTTAAACGTGGAGAAGATATAACATAGCCGCGCAAATAATTACAAAAATATTACATATGTTTTAAAAAGTGTTAAATCTGCTGACAATTATAAAAATAGCTGTTAGAATATCACCATCATATGTAAGGTGGTTAAACATGAAAAGTTCCTGGCGTCTCTTTCGCATTGCGGGGATAGATATCGGCGTTCATTATACGTGGTTGTTCATTTTCGTAATCATAAGCTGGTCGCTGGCGGTGGGTTTTTTCCCCCAGGAATGGAGCGCAGCGATTCGGTGGACGCTGGGCGTAGTTGCCGCGCTCGGTCTTTTTGTCTCGGTACTGCTGCATGAACTGGCCCATTCACTGGTGGCGAAGGCCCGCGGCATGAAGGTAGGCAGTATAACTCTGTTCATTTTCGGCGGAGTCAGCAACCTGGAAGATGAGCCGGAGAAGCCGCGCACGGAGTTCTTCATGGCGATAGTCGGCCCTCTGACCAGCCTGGTTTTGGGAGGAATTTTCTGGGGATTAGCTGTTGTTATTTCCGGCAGCAGCATAGCTTTTGGTGATTTGCTGAACGTAGCGGTGTTCAATAATCCGGCGGTTAGCATCATTGGTTACCTGGCATGGATAAACACGCTTCTTGCTGTATTCAACATGATTCCCGGATTTCCGCTCGATGGCGGCCGTGTGCTGCGCTCGATTATCTGGAGTGCTACGAAAAGCCTGAAAAAAGCGACCAATATAGCTGCGACGGTCGGCCGCCTGATAGGTTGGATTTTTATTATTTTCGGCGTTGCCCAGGTTTTTGGTTATCAATGGTGGATATTCGGAGGTTTCTTCAGCGGTATCTGGATGGCTTTTATCGGTTGGTTCCTCAGCTCCGCCGCCGATGCTTCACGGCGCGAACTTACCTTGAGGGAACATCTTAGCGGTATCAAGGTTAAAGATGTGATGAATACGCAGCCGGGCGGCATCGATCCGGAAACCACCGTGGAACAGGTGGTAGAAAATATATTCCGGAAGCTGCACGGCCGCGCCGTCCCCGTTTGCCGTGATGATAAACTGCAGGGCATCGTGACCATCGATGATGTAAAAGCCGATCAGAGCTTTCCCGCAGTGCCCGCAACGAGCCAGACCACTAAGAAGATACTGACTGGAGACTCTCCTGGGATGGATATAATTAAAAGAACGGCTTCCCCAACCCAAGAGTCTATACTAATAACTGCTACCCCAGAAGGAAAAATATATGGATATTGGGAGACGGAGTAGAGAGCCTGTTTCTCCCGGAAACAATGCTGTGCTTTGCATGGTATTATGTTTTCTCCCATTCAGCGAGATCATAACTGGTATCGTTAGTAAGGGTAGGTCAGTGTAGCCGTTAGTAACCGGCTCAAGTCAGTGATATGTTCCCCAGAAACTGGTTCTAAGAATTTGGGGCAGGTCATGGCGGGTGAATGTCATTATAAAAGTTTCCCACACAATGGGAAACTTTTGACAGCATTCATTCTCATCTAATTATAATGAGTCGTATTAAGGGAGTTGCCTCATTTTTTATTGAAGCATACTTAATAATTTTTTTGTTTCCAGACATATTCTAAGATTGTTAGAAAGGAGAAGAAAAAGGGAAGCAGAAATATACCAATAATTTATATTGAATTTTGAAGGAGAAATAAGTTAGAAATGAAAAGGTATTTTTCCATTATTTTAACTGTTATTTTAATTGGAGGTTTATTCTTCACCAGTTGCTCCACTTCAACAACTTCAACGACAGCTCAACAGACCCCTGCTGTCACAACGACCAAGGCTACTGCTACGACAATACAAACCCCGCAAACCGGCGGTATTCTAAAAGTAATAGCAACACCGGGTATATTAAATATGGGAGTACCCGGGCAGTCATTTGCCTCCGGGGATCTAAATCCCGCACGATGCGCTGTGGAATGTCTCCTCGATCTCGATAGCAGCGGTAATATTATCCCGTGGCTGGCCACAGCCTGGCAATTTAGTTCAGACTTGAAAACACTCACGTTGACATTGCGTAAAGGTGTTAAATTCCATGACGGCACGGATTTTAACGCTCAAGCAGTGAAATACTGCCTGGATCTTGCCAAAACGATGAGACCAGATCTCAAGATACTAACATCAATAGATGTCGTTGACGATTACACCGCTAAATTAAACCTTTCGGCTTATCAGCCGAATCTCTTGATCGGCCTGACCGGCAATAGCGGAAAGATGTATTCACCGACAGCCCTGCAAACAAAGGGAGACGCAAACAAGACTCTTCCGGTAAGCACTGGTCCCTTTAAGGCAGTTAGCTACCAGCGTGATGTTTCCCTTAAATTTGAAAAGTTTAATGACTACTGGCAAA
The DNA here is from genome assembly GCA_041300405.1 of Dehalococcoidia bacterium. GTDB lineage: Bacteria > Chloroflexota > Dehalococcoidia > Dehalococcoidales > RBG-16-60-22 > Fen-1077. Next base: position 1,117,676 of record JBGLNK010000001.1, read on the forward strand.
AAGGTAAGCCATATCTCGATGGTATTGAGTTCAACTTCATTGCGGATGCGGTAACGCGCCTCGTATCTTTCAAGGCGGGAGAAGCTCAAGTTTTGGCCACTCTTGATACCAAAGACGCAGCTGACCTCCAGGCAACCGGTAAATATGTTATTAATAAAACTCCACAGAATGTGGCAGGAATAGCCGGCGATAGCGCTCATGCCAGTTCTCCTACATCCGATATCAAGGTAAGGCAGGCAATTGCGTATGCCATCGACAATAATGCAATCGCCAAATTCATGGGTTACGGAATTTACCAGGCTACGAATCAATATTCTGCTCCCGGACATTATACCTACAATTCATCAGTTGTTGGTTACCCTTATAACGCCCAGAAGGCCAAGGAATTACTGGCGGCAGCTGGTTACCCCCAGGGCTTTTCGATTAAATTTACTTGCCAGCAAACTGCCGTGGAAGTAACAACAGCGGAACAGGGTTATCTTGAAGCCGTGGGTATAAAAACCACCATAGACATTGCAGATGCTGGACGATGGGCGCAAATCGAGTCCAAGGGTTGGAGCGATAGTTTGATTCCATATGGAATCTCGCATAGTTATGGGGTAGATAAAGGTTATTCGATGGAGGCTACTATGTCGAATAGAAGCCAGTTCTATCCCAGCTCATCTATATATATTCCCGCCGAATATGACGCCAAGCTGGTAGAAGCAAACCGTGAAACTGACCAGCAAAAGAGGGCTGCAATGCTTCAGGACCTGATGAAAATGATTACCGACCAGTACTGCATTGCTGCACCTGTCTTTGTGAATTTTGGTCTCGCGGCGGTAAAATCGCCTGAAGTTCACGACCTGGATATGAACATTCTTGCTGCGCATATCTGGCATCCGGCGGATGCCTGGTTAAGTAAATAAAAACAAATAATAAACTTAGCTGCTAAAGTAACACAGTTTTATAGATAGCTGATTTTTCTATCTTAAAGGAAATCAGGAATGGGTTCGTATATCATTCGCAGGCTGTTGCAGGCTCTGATAGTACTGGCAATAGTTAGCATCCTTGTGTTTCTGGCGATGCAGTTGCTGCCCGGTGACCCGCTCCTTATTTTTGTCGGGCAGAATAGAATGCTGGAATACACGGAAGCGGAGATAAATGTTCTCCGGGTACAATTCGGGCTGGATAAATCCTTGCCTGTGCAGTATATAGATTGGGTGACTAATATATTTATAGGCGATTTTGGTACATCAATCACCTATGGTGATAAAGTAAGCACACTCATCGGCGAGCGTCTGCCAGTGACCCTTTATTTAGGAGTATTCGCTTTCGTTCTAAGCTCCGTTTTCGGTGTACTGGCAGGAGTGCTCGCCGCTGTCAGACGAGGTAAATGGTTGGATTCTATAATGACATTTTTAGCCAATGTCGGTATAACTATACCTATTTTCTGGCTAGGAATATTGATGATATATTTCTTTGGCCTTAAACTCAGCTGGCTTCCGATTCAAGGCTACACGTCTCCTTTTACTGACTTCTGGCTGAGTACCCAAAAACTCATTATGCCTGTTATCTGCTTGAGTGTTGTGTCCCTAGCATCCAATACCCGTCAAACGCGCTCAAGCATGCTTGAGGTCCTCCATCAAGACTATGTCCGTACAGCATGGTCCAAAGGGCTAAAGGAAAAAGACATCATAATCAGGCATACTCTGAAAAACAGTCTGATTCCGATTGTTACCCTGGCAGGTATGCATATTCCCATCATTTTCGGTGGTTCAGTACTAATTGAAACAGTATTTAATATACCAGGCATGGGAAGGCTAATGGTGAATGCCGTCCTGGCACAGGATTTCGCTATCGTGCGCACGTGTTTCTTGTTAATATCTGCTATTGTTGTATTTGCCAATCTTCTGGTTGATATTTCCTACAGCTGGCTTGATCCCAGAATACGTTATAGTTGAATCATGGTAAAAGAATCTATTGTATTTACAGGGCCGGAGGAAGTAACTCCGCGTATCAGCGAAATGCGCCGTTTTGCGGTGGTGTTCTTGCGGCGTAAGTTGGTGATAGCCGGGCTTGTTATAATATCAATACTGGTAATAACCGCTATTTTCGCTCCTCTTCTGGCGCCTTATGACCCATATAAACAAGATATAAGCCAGGCTTTACGTCAACCCAGCGAAGCGCATTTACTAGGAACTGATGTTGTCGGCAGAGATACGCTAAGTCGTGTCATTTACGGCTCTCGCACTTCTCTGATAATCGGCATTATTGCTATTACTATTGCTGCCTCAATCGGTATGGCCATGGGTCTGATAGCTGCATATTTTGGCGGTGTAACCAACGCATTAATAATGAGGTTTGTCGATGCGTTAATGTCTTTCCCCATGCTGATATTTGCACTTGTTCTGGCATCAATGTTGGGCAGCGGGCTGAAAAATGTCATTTTGGCGCTAGGTGTCGGCATGGTTTCTGGATACGCAAGATTAATGTGTGGTCAGGCGCTTTCTATTAAACAGAATGAGTACATAACCGCGGCACGCTCAATGGGTGCGAGCAATCTTCGTATCATGCTCGTACATATTTTAACGAATTGTTTTCCGCCGCTAATTGTACTGATAACGATGATGATGGGTACTTGTATCCTCGCCGAAGCCGGGCTTAGTTTTCTCGGTCTGGGTATAACGCCACCCGGCGCTGCCTGGGGTGCGATGGTTAACGAGGGCTATAAGTTCCTCTTAACCAATCCGGTGCTTTCTTTCGCGCCGGGGGTGGCTATCATGCTAACGGTATTTGCTTTCAATATGGTAGGCGATGGTCTGCGGGATGCGCTTGATCCCAGATTAAGAGGGAGTATTTAACTATACTATCTTCTAATAACACTGATTCCAAGGCATATACGTCTAATCATAGGTTAAAAAGATATTTCGTATTGAAAATTATTTAACAGGCGGAGTTAAGCATAAGGAGGTGTATAGAATGGCTTTTCCCATGTTGTTTTCACCCATTACTATCAAAGGTATGACGCTGAAGAACCGTGTCGTGATGACCGTCGGCGGTTGCGCTGCTGCCGGCGGCAAAGAAGACGGTTATATTTCGGCAACCCAGGCTGATTTCCTTGTAAGGCGTGCCCAAGGTGGACCCGGCATGATTATCATCGGGGTGACGGGGGGAGATATGCCCAGGCCGGTTTTTCTCGTGCGGCTCTCCCAGGATAAACACCTGCCAAGTTTCCAGAGAGTAGTCGAGCGCATTCACGGGGCAGGAGCCAGGGTCTGCGCGCAGTTCTTCGTCTGGATTACTAAAGAAGGCAAGATACCCGGCCCGGAAGATGTCACCATTGAAGAGATGGAACGGGAAAAAGAAGCCACCGCACGGGGTGCGCTTCGAGCAGTAAAGGCAGGCGTGGACGCCATCGAATTCAAATGCTGCCACAGCACAATCATGCCGGAATTCCTGTCCCGTCACTGGAACATAAGGACGGACGAATATGGCGGGGATACCGAACACCGGATGAAATACCCTATCGAAGTTTTCCAGGCAATCAGGCAGTCCATCGGAGACGGTTTTCCTTTGGGTGTAAGATTAGGCGCCGATGATTTACTGCCTGAGGGAAATAGCCTGACGCATACCCGGATCATCGCGCGGAAATTCGCCGGGTTGGGGATGGACTTCTTAAACACTTCAGCCGGTTTTATTTCCGCCAGGGACAGCACCCAGAAGAGCTATATCGCATTGCTCAAGCGTGACCTGAACCCCGGCCTGGTATATGCCGCTTATAGAGTCCATCCTGTTGCCTGGATGCCGGATGCGGTAAATGCTTACCTTGCCGAGGACCTCAGAAGAACCCTCAGGAAAGCAGGTTATCCTATCCCGGTAGTAGCTGTCGGCAAAATTCCCCATCCAAAACTGGCGGAGGAGCTCTTACAGGAAAACCGGGCTGATATGATAGGAATGCTGCGCCCCTTTTTATCTGATCCTGATTGGGCCGTCAAGGCCAGGGAAGGCAGGGAAAAGGAAATACAAAGATGCCGGTATTGCAACCTGTGCCTCATGCACAAACGAGGCGAGCCGGCTCTTTGTGTATTTAGTAAAACGTAAAGATTATCAGGAGGTGTTTTTATGGCGTATAAGATAACTATGTTAAATGACATGGTGGAAGATGCCAAGGTAAAACTCTATCTCCATTCATGGGGTGTTCAGTCCATTGTTGAAGGTGGAACGGTCAAGGGCATAGTTTTTGAAAGCAAATCCGGTAGACAGGCGATACTTGCAAAGATAGTTATCGATGGTAGCGGCGACGGTGACCTGCTGCCATCGGCGGGAGCTGAATTTGACGCCTATCTCGATGGGACTTCCCGGAGTTCCATGCTGGCGCTGGTATTTCGTGTCGGCAATTGCGATTATCAGAAGTTATGTGATTTCAGAGAAGCCAACCCCGAAAAATGGCAGGAACTGGCAAAAGGAATAGCCGACGCTGCCGGGACGCGGTTAGCCCCTCTGCCGTCACCGCGCAATGATGTCGTGTGGGTTAATAACTGGATTCCTAATCTCAACTGTATGAACGTGGAAGACCTGACCACCCTTGAAGTAGAAATGCGTAAAATGATGCGCAAGGGTTTCGATTATATGAAAAAGAACGTTCCAACCTTTGAGAACAGCTTTATTCTGGATACTGCTCCCCAGACGGGAACCCGCGGTGCACGCCGGGTGAAAGGTGAATATGTCCTGACTAAAGAGGATTTGGCCGGCAGTAAAAAATTTGAAGATACTATCGCCGTGTTCCCGCGCATGGGACCTCCGGGAGAAACCGGACCTGTCAAACATACTTATATTCCCTACAGGGCTTTGGTGCCGGAGAAGATAGAAGGCTTGCTTGTAGCCGGGCGCAGTTTTTCATCGGACTTTTTTGCAAATAATATGGCCAATCTTATCCCTCATTGCATTGCCAACGGACAAGCTGCCGGGACTGCTGCCGCTATGGCGGTGGATAAAGATATCAAAGCTCGTAAAGTAAATATTAGTGCCTTACAAAAAACACTTCTTAAGCAGGGTGTTCCGTTGCCGGGAATCGATGTAAAATAGACTATATGCCTGCCCCAAAGTTAATAAGATAAATATGTTGAAAGCCCCCTCCCGCACGGAAGGGGGCTTTTGCTAATCCTTTTTATTTCAGGGGCGTTTACCGCCATTTATCCATAGAAGCGGTGCCTGTATAACCATATTCAGAAACTTTCCACAACGGGCTTGTTCCCCCGCCAACTACTATTATGTTGATGTTTTCAGGGATATTAAAAGGCGCAATCAAGGCGTCATCAGGCAGTTTTTTCCATGTCGTAAACGGTTCAATACCCTTGATAGCCTGGCCCGACACAAGCATATTAATATGGTCGGCCTTCCAGTAATCGCCCGCCTTGATTTTGATGTTTTCGGAGAGATACTTACAGTAATCAAGTCTGGTCAGGAATCCTTCGTTGTCCTTAAGATTCGAGGCGATAAGAGGATCTATTACTATTGTAGCCCGCGAACCTGTAGGCGGGATGGCGGCAAACTGACGGCTAAGTTCTTCAGAGAGCGGACGATTGGCCGCGCAACCGATGCTGTTAACCATTGCCCAACCCCGGAAAAGGCTGACGGCACTTTCTTCCGGTTTAAAGCCTTTATCCACGTGGAAAGCGGACCATGCGCTTTCCTCCTCGTTCTCCGCGACGCACATGTTATTATATAGCTCCGGGGCTCCTTGTGAACTCCACATTGTCCTTTTAACCTGGGCGCATCCCCAGTTGATACTCATCAGTGTCCACGCCCGGCCGATGACCGAATTGGCCTGGTTTATCGGGCTGAAAGCACCTATCCCCGAATTCATCTTAAGCTCTTTCCGAACCGGCCCGTTCACCAGGAGCATGTTGCCGAAGGCAGTTGTCGATGGGGCAATAGATGATTGTTTCATTGAAGCGACGGCCAGTATCACCGGGAAATATTCCGGTCTGGCGCCGCTCATTACGGCGGCAACTGCGATATCATGGACGGTGAACTTGATAATTTCATGGTGGTCATGGTCATAGATTTGCCCGACTATCTCATCCCGATGATGACTCGTTCCCCGGAGCATTCTTTCCACGCGTTCATCTGTCGGCAGGATAATGGGGAGCCCATCCGTCCAGCCCCGGTCATAGAAAATTTGCTGGAGGTTATCCTCGGTATCGGTCAATTGCTTTTCCAAAGGTTGCGGTTTTTCCTCCGGAGCAGATTCGGGTTTCTTTTTCTGCGGGGGTTTTGTCAAAGCATCGATGATTTCCTGGATGACCGGTTTACCCGTTTCCGGGTCATTGCCCTCGATCATTTTCTGGTAGAGTGTTTCCGGAGATGTCCCGATGACTGCAGTAGGGGTATAAATTATTGGCAGCACGAGAGCCCGCGGGTAGGCCTTGGCTACCGCCTCCATGGTATAGGCGGAGATAGGAGCTACGGGGATGTTATAATTCTGTTCCAGGTTAACGCCGCTTCCAGCAACTGCTGAAATACAGCCTGGTCAGCCGGCCACTCCGAGGATGACGGCATCACCTTTTTTCTTGATTTCTTCCCACAGCGTATTGTCATTATCCATGAAAACATGCCCGGGTTTACGCCTGAGGACGGTTGTTACGGATGGCATGTTCCCGGCGAACCAGTGCTGTATTTCCTGCATGAAGGCATATCCGCCCCCAAAACCGATATCTACCAGGTAGATGGTCTTGTTTTCAAGAGTGTCCAATCTCCTGGCCAGCTTTATGGATGACGGTTCGAACCGGAATTTACCGGCTAGTTCGGGAGAATTCGGCGGTGGTTCGTCCGGCCTCATCTTCCGCCTGGAAACTGCAGGGTTCAAAACAGTGATTTTTCTTGCGTCTGCCATTTGTCTTCTCCAAGATCTAGAATAATATTTTGGTATGGGTTTAGTTACTCCGGTATACTGTTTCCAGTTGTGCTTTAATAAATGGCCACTGTTTTACTCAAGGAAGCCGTAAGCGGCGGCGCGCATTCTAAGGTGATGGTATTCCTCGAGGTTCGGCTGGATATTATGCATGTACACGATGGAGACGCCCTCGCTGGGGTCTGCCTCCGCCCACGTACCGGAGCCGCCGGTCCAGCCGAACGCCCCTATAGAGCCGTTGTGCTGGCCTGCGTACTTGTCCATGAGCGTGCGCATGCCGAAGCCGTAGCCGTAGCCCGCGAGGTAGGTATTGGAGAAGTCCTCGCTGATAAGTTTGCCTGAGAGCGTGTTCTCGCGGATAAGATCGATTGTCTTGCGTCCGATGAGCCTCGTCCCCCTGTATACGCCGCCGTTGGCAAGCATCTGCATTAGTTTGCTGTAGTCGGGGACGGTTGTGGCGACTCTCTGGAAGCCGGAAACGGTGCCTTTAGGACCAACGAATTTAGCGTCGCGCTCCGCGGAGTATATGCCAAGCGTACCGTCGGACTTGATGTAGTAATTCGTGACGAGCCTCTGCGCCATATCGCCGAAGGTGTAATTCGCCGTGCTGTCCATGTGGAGCGGCTCGAAGAGCATCTCCCTGATAGCGTCCTCGGCGGTCTTGCCGTAAATCTCGGCGATAAGCCCAGCCGTGAGCTCGCTTGCGAAGCCGTAGAGCCACCGTGTGCCGGGCTCGAAGGCCACCGGCACTTCGGACATGGCGCGTATCTGTTCGCGCAGGGTGTATATTTTGTCGCCCCACTCGCGAAGCGGTTTCATAGCTTTTGCCATAGCTTCCGACGTGGGATGGTGCACCGGGGTATCACCCATAATCATGTCGTAGGGGAGGCCGCATGTCATGTTCATTATATTCTTGATTGTTATCGGGTGTTCGAGTGGTACAATATCTACGTCGCCGTTCGGCTTGTAGACGGTCTTCATGGTATGCCGCCACTCCGGGAAGTACTCATAGAGCGGGTCGGTCATGAGGAACTTGCCGCGCTCGTAGAGCATCATCGCGGCGGTGTACATGGACACTTTTGTGAGCGAGGCCTGGCGGAACACGCTTTCGCGCGTCACGGGTTTTTTCTCCTCGATGTTCGACCAGCCGAAATACCCTTCGTAGAGCACCTGCTCCTTCTTTGTTATCTGCAGCCCGCATCCAGGCAACTCGTCGTCGACGAACTTCCGGAGGAGCGCGTCTAAATCTTTAACGGTTGACATAATCCCTCCTCATTCCAGGCATCCGTATGTGACCGAGCGCATGCGGAGGTGGTAATAACGTTCCATGCAGGGCATCATGTTATGCATGTACACAATGGACACACCCTCGGTTGGGTCGGCTTCGCACCAGGTACCGAATCCGCCCGTCCAGCCGAACGCTCCATTGCTCGCGATGATGTTGCCCTTCTGCCTGTCGATGACCGTGCGTACGCCGTAGCCGTAACCGTAGCCCATGCCGTAGATACCCTGGTCATCGTCGAAGTCTTTCTGCTGGACCTCGTTAAGGCCGTTGCTGCGCATCATGTCGATGGTTTTGCGGCCCATTATGCGCATGCCGTGGTATATACCGCCGGTTGCCAGCATGCTCATGAGCTTTGTGAAGTCGTTGACGTTTGAGAACAGTCGGGACCAGCCGGATTCATTCTCCTTGCCGGGCAGGAACTTCCTGTCGAGTGGGGTGCTAGACTTGCTGAGCGTGCCGTCTTCGTTCCTCGCGTAAAACGTGACGAACCGCTCGGATATGTCGCCAAAGAAGTGAGAGCGTGTGTTGTCCATGCCGAGCGGATCGAAGAGCATCTCCTGGAACACGTCGTCGATTGACTTATCGCACACGGCTTCGATGAGGCCTGCGGCGAGCTCGCTCGAGAAGCCGTAAAGCCAGTGGGTGCCGGGCTCGAAGGCGAGCGGTGCCTGCGACATGGCCTTAATATGCTCGCGCAGGGTGTAGTGCCCCTTCTTCCAGAGCGGCTCCATGCAGCGCTGCATCGCTGCGAGTGTCTGGTTGTTAGTCTCGCCCGGGAAGTTGCAGTAGGGAAGGCCGCACTTCATCGAAAGCGCGTCGCGCACGGTGATTGCGCCCTCGATAGGCACCGCCTGCACCCCGCCGGTGGGAATGCGGACATATTTTTTAACGTCCTTCCACTCGGGGAACCAATTATAAAGCGGGTCGCTGAGCAGGAACTTTCCCTGCTCGAAGAGCATCATGCAAGTGGTATAGAGCGGTATCTTACTCATACTGGCCATACGGAAAATCGATGACGCCGTAACGAGCTTTTTCTCGTCGATGTCCGCGTAGCCGAAATAACCTTCGTAGATAGTCTTTCCGGCCTGCGAGATCTGTAAAGCGCAACCTGGGAGCCCGCCATCAACAAAGCCCTGCAGCAAGGCATCGAGGTCTTTGAAATCAGCCATCCTGTACCTCCTTGTTATCTTGCTATGAATTTTAGAAGTTCTTGCTTTCCTCCTGGGTTCGCCTGGTGAGGTCGGCATCCCACTTGACGTATCCATCCCTGTCCAGTTTAAGGGAATCGCGGTACCATGTGAACAGAAGTATCCCTGCCACATGCGCTATAAAATCGGCGACGAGATTATCTTTGACGGCGAGACGATTGCCGGCCGGATCTGTCCTTCGATGGTTACCAACTTCGCGCAGGCGTTCCGCGCTTTACAGGCCTCCGGCGGTCGGCACAAAGAAGGGGAAATCCCCGCCTCTTATTACCCGTTCTGGCATTCGCCGTCTAGCCTTTACGACACTGCATATAAAAAGTACGATGGCATCGGTTTCCGGCCCACACTGGAAAGACCGGACGAAGGTTATAAATTCGTGGCGGATGAGACGCTCTTCGATACTCCGCCCGGCGGCAGGTACATCATCGGCAAAGGGAAGGAAAAACAGACCGTCAACATGCAGTGCAACGACAGCCACACCTTTGCCCAATTTAAAGCTGAAGCCTACGACCTGGCGGATAAGGGCGACAGTCTCCCTTATTACCGGCGCGCGATGACGATATTGGGTAAAACCGTGAAAAAACCGGGCATCGCCATGGATAAAATACTAGATGAATATACGAAAAACGAGATAAACAACATCTATCCGTCCCTGGGGCAGAAAATGGTGGCGGTGCTCGTTGGGGAGCTGGAGCTGCTGGATTATGTCGATGTTAAAGACAATAAAGTCACTGCCACGGAAAAAGGCAAAAAGAAGCTGGATAGCTTTATCAAAAGCCTGACGGCGGAAGAGAAGAAAGCGCTTAAGGTCTAGGATTGCCCTGGCGCCTGCCAACCGGTGGAGGTCAAAGCCGTGAAATGCCAGAAGTGCCGGCGTGAAATACCTGAAAATGATGCGTTCAGTTACCGGGGCGAAACGCTCTGCGACGATTGCTATATGGATGCCGTGTCCCCGGCTAAAGCGTGCGACCCCTGGGCGGTATATAATGCCACCCGGACCAGGGATACCTCGGGTGTCAGCGGCGCGGACGGGTTGACGGAAACGCAAAAAAAGGTCTACGAGTTTATCCGGGTGAAAAGCAAAACCACCCGCGACGAAATAATGAATGAATTCAAGATGAGCCGGAGCGAACTGGAACATATTACCGCCACACTGCGGCACTGTGAGATGGTGAGGGGCCAAAAGGAGGGGGACAAGGTTTATATCGTTCTATTTTAAGAAACCTCTGAACAAGTCATTGCGTCGTCCCCCACGATGTCGCCTTTTCCATATTTTCCTCTCCCCTTGAGGGAGAGGACTAAGGTGAGGGGTAAAAATCCTGCAAATCTGGAGGCGTGCCTGCACGCTGAAGCGCTTCGGCGCGCAAGCGTGGCAATCTCTATCATGGCATTAAAATAGTCATATCTTCAAATATGGAGCTACTTATTCAGAGCTTCCTTAGTGATTAATCCCTCGTAATTATATTCCGTCCCGGTCAGCCTTCGGCTATCAAAATCCTGCTGCCGGTTATAACACTAAAAACCCTGTATGTTACTACGGAGTTTTTGGCTTTTCTTCACTGCCCCAGTTCAGCATCAGCTCTTTAATGCGCTGGGCCAGCATGGGACTGGTGCGTAAACGCTCGATAAAGATGGGGCAGCCCTCCAGCAGCGAGGCTTGTGCCGCGGTGGCCATGCTGGAGAGCAGGTTCTCCGTGGTTGAATCCATCTGCTGCGGGACATTCATGCCGGGCGGGGCCTGTTCCAACTGCCGCCGGATGTCCTGGGCGGTGAATTTCATTGGTATGACGCAGGCTTTATACCACGGACATTCCTTGCATTGCACAATGCTGTAGGCTTCGTTAATAATATCGCTCATGACAGTCTCCCTGAATTTATTCTTTGCCGATAGCCGTCAGCAGCATCTGCTCAATCTGGCTTTTACTTGCAAACGCTCCTATCCTTCTATCTTTTATTATACCATCTTTGCCAATAATATAGGTTGCTGGAATCGATGAGGTGTTGTAAAGCCGTGCCGCCTCGGCCTTTGTATCCAGCAGGACGGTGAATGCATATGCATTATCGGTCACGAACCGGCGGACGTCAGCCGCAGACTCCTGGAGATTTACGGCCAGTATCAGAAGCTCTCGCTCTCGCCAGACCGGGTCTTCGTGTATTTCCTGGAAATAGGGCATCTCCGAGCGGCACGGCGGGCACCACGTCGCCCAGAAATTCAGCAGCACCGGCCTGCCGCTGAGCTCACTGAGGGTAACGGATAAACCATCAAGGCTGGTCAGCGTAAAGTCCGGCGCCGGGCTGTTTTTCTGCGGTAAGCTCTGCGCGCAGCCGGAAAAAAGCGCCGACGGCAGTAGCGTTAATAACAGCAGTAAAAATACTATTCTTTTCATTAATCTCCCTTTATCAGCCCGCTAGCGATGAGATCCAGGTCAGGTTGCCGGTGAGGATGAATATGCCAGCGGCTATTAGCAGCAGGGCGCTGACGATGCGTATAGCACCGGCATAGCGGTTGATGCGCTTCAGCCAGGGACGCAGGGAATCGAAGGCTGCGCCGATGACCAGGAAAGGAATCCCCAGCCCCATCGAATATACTGCCAGCAGGTACGCTCCCTGCCATGCCGTCGCCCTGACTGACGCGATAGCCAGGATACTGCCCAGTATCGGCCCCACGCACGCCGTCCAACTTAATGAGAATGACGCTCCGATGACTGCCGAGCGCAGGTAGCCGGTTTTTTTCCCCGCCGGAGTGGCCAGGTGTTTTTCATAGTTCAGCCAGGGAATCCATGTCGAAAGCAGAATAAATACCCCGAAGAATACCAGCAGCCCCCCGGCTATCTTGCCAAGCAGGTTGTAATCGGGGATGATGGTCTGCCCTGTAAATCCGATGACGGCTCCCATCAGCACGAAAATAACACTGAACCCGAATACGAAGCTTAATGAGTGGAAGAAGACCGGCGCGCGGACTTTCCTGCCGCCGGATATTTCCGCCCCGTAAAGGCTGGCCAGGTATACCGGCGCCATCGGCAGTACACACGGGGACAGGAAAGAAAGCAACCCGCCGCTAAAGGCAACCAGCAGTGATATGTTCTCGTTCACTACTTACATTGTATAATGTTGCCCGGCAGGTTGCTATATTAACTTTTTAATAACGTCTGAAATGGGTTTGTTATTACCTGTCGGCTTCTTTTCCGTAAGACGTTTGCGGGGTTACGCCGCGCGCGATACAGGCCGCCGCGACGGCCTTGGTGATATCCCCAACGATGAATGGTACAGCGCCCATCGCCATCAGGCTGCCGATTGAAACCGCCTCGCCTTTAACGAAGTGGAGCCACACTCCCAGCTGTAAAAGGCCGGGAACATAGATAATGACCAGACTGGCGAAGAGCATCAGCCCGAGCATGCTCATAAAGCGGCGGGACTTGATATATTTATCCGTGAAATACCCCAGGAAGAGCGCCGCCAGGATAAAGCCGGCGATATAGCCGCCGGTAGGCCCGGCCATGTACGCGATACCGCCGTTCATCCCCTGGAACCACGGTACGCCCGCTATTCCCAGGCCGGCGTATAAGCCCATGCTGATGCCGCCCCACCATTTCCCCAGCGCCACGCCGGCCAGCAGTACCGCCATGGTTTGTCCGGTCAGCGGCACAGGGCTCCACGGCACATAAAACCTGACCTGAGCCAGCAGGCCGGTCAGCACAGCGATGCCTAAGGCTAAAACAAGCTTCATCGGTATGCTTAATTCACTGCGCCATGTGAATACATTGAGTCTCGTTTGTTCTATTCCAGCGGTTAAGGTCATATTTCCTCCGGTATTTGGTTATTATTATCTACTCGTTATATAAAAAGGAAAATCAATTGCATGACACGAAGGCGGATTAAATGCCCGGTTTGCTGCTGCCGATAATGGCTATTTCTATTTTGTGATTACACCGGGGACAGGTAATATTCAAGGTCAGCGGCTGTTTCATAACGCGCTCGGCCACGGCGCTGACGATGGAATCGATATTGTCTAAACGCCTGTCCAGCGCATCGAGTCGCTGTGAAACCCGTTCGATTTCCTTACTATCGGTTGTCCTGATTTCATCTTGCTTGGCCAAAATACACGTCCTTCAACACGTATGATTAAGTTCATTATATGACCCTGAAGGCGAGTGTGTCAAAACATGGCAGATTGGCATTGAATTCCAGTTAACATATCTCACCAATTAACTTAAAAGTTAAAAATCAAATCTCAAAGACACAGATAAAAAATCAAATCTAAGAAACTTCTGTACATGTCATTGCGTCGTCCCCTACGATGACACCCTTTCCTCTTTTCCTCTCCCTCGCTTGCCCGCCGAAGCGTTTCGCGTAGGCGGGAGGGAGATGGAATAAAAGTACAACACACCTGCGCCACTGTTCAAAAAACAGGAAGCGTTGGGCATAGGGCGAATAGGATAAGGGGTAAGCCAACAGCTTCTCCCTTTGAAAAAGAGCCTGCCCCGTACTTGATACGGGGGAGATTGAGAGGGATTTTGAATTGCACAAGGCTGAGAGCATGGTAATCTCTATCATGGCATCAAAATACTTATGTCTTCAAATATTGAGCTACTTATTTAGACCTTCCCTTAGTAATACTTGCTCACCAGTTTTTTCATTTTTGATTAATAGTTTTGACTTTTGAGTTTTGAGATTTGACCTCTTGTGGTATAATCCTGATTGCAAATACTGAAGCAGTCCCGGGCTGCAAGGAGGTAGACCTATGCCGGAGATAGAGATAGGAAAAGTAAGCGACTTTTTTGCCAGGCCGGTGGTTGCTGCCGTTGAACTGACCGCGGATTTAAAAGTGGGGGACAGGGTTCACTTCAAGGGGCATACCACGGATGTCGAGATGACCATAGATTCGATGCAGATCGATAACAAGAACGTTACCGGGGCGAAGAAAGGCCAGTCCGTGGGAATCAAGGTGCCGGACAGGATGAGGACAGGGGATATCGTTTACAAGATAGTCTAATCATCAAAATCCAAAGCTCAAAACCCCAGCAGGCAGCTGAAAGTTATGAGCTTTAATATCCGCGTTTTTAGCTTTATCCGTTTTACCAGGTTATCCCAGTGCTTTCACCAGGTTGGCCATCTCGATGGCGGCCGTAGCCGCGTCGAAGCCCTTGTTGCCGGACTTGGTGCCGGAACGCTCGACGGCCTGTTCCAGCGTATCCGTGGTAATGACCCCGAAGATTACGGGCACGCCGCTTTCCAGCCCCGCCATAGCAATGCCCTTGGTGACCTCGGCGGCGATGTACTCAAAGTGCGGTGTTCCGCCGCGGATGACAGCCCCCAGGCAGATAACCGCGTTATATTTCTTAGACTCGGCCATTTTCTTTGCGATAAGAGGAATCTCGAAAGAGCCGGGCGGGCTCGATGGCGGAAGTCATCATTTTCCTGGGCAGTAACCCTGATGACCCCTATGATCTGGGGGGAGAAATTGAATTCTGGCTGGAAGATGAAAGATATGACCTTACCAGGAGTTGCTTTATCTGGGTGCCCAGGGGCATGAAACACTGCCCGATGGCAGTAAAGCGGGTTGACCGGCCTATCATTCATTTAGGGTCTTCGGTAAGACCGGGCTATATTGTTTAGTAAAGGAGTTACCAGTCCTGGTCGAAAAACGGCGCATGCAGCGGCGGGTATTGAGACACTTCGTCAATTGCCTGCTGCTGTTCTTTTAACGTCATCGGCTTGATATTCTCCGCCGCTTTGAATATCATCGGCCAGAGCTTGAGTTCGCCGGGCAGTACCGCGCTGGTGATATCCTGGCTTAACGTATACCGGAAGCTCTTCTCGAGGTCTTCGGCCTTATCGAACGGTTCATACCATGTATTGTATTTGTGCCCGGCCTCCTCGCCGTCTTCCCATGTGCGCTTGGCCGCTGCTTTGATCGCGAAAACCCCCATGTCTTTTTCCCGCGCGCTCTTGAGCAGGGGACGCCAGTCGTTCCAGTCGTTAAAATGGGCGGCGTGTACGCGGTTTAACGGGAACATAACAGTATCGAAGTCGTAACGCTTTAGTGCTTCATTAAAGAAGACGGGATGATGGCCGGTAATGCCGATAGAGCGCACCAGGCCCTGCTCCTTAGCCTCAAGCACGGCCTCCAGAGCGCCGTCCGGTCCCAGGATTGCATCCAGGTCGGTCCTTTTCAAACCGTGGAACTGGAACAGGTCGAAGTGGTCTGCGTGCAGCCTTTCCAGCGAAAGCTTAAGCGATTCCCATGCCCCGTTTTTCGTGCGGTTGGTAGTTTTGCAGCCCAGGAAAAACCTGTTGCCGTGTCTTTTGAAATAGGAGCCCAGGCGCGCTTCTGCATCGCCGTAAGACGGTGCCACGTCAACCCGGTTGACGCCCGCTTTCAGCGCCCCCTCGATGGCTGCGTCCGCTTCTTTCTGTGTTACCCACCCCACCGCGAATCCCCCGAAGGTGATAATGCTGCTCATCTGGCCTGTCCGTCCGAGCCTTCTTTTTTCCACGGCGCGCCTCCTTTTATAAAGGCTGGAATGGCGCTAATCATTGCTATTATCAGTGATTGGCGCGTTTCTCTAGCAGATTCAACAATGCGCTTAACGAGTTGATTACCGCTCCATTCCAGCTGTCCCCCTGGTAACCGGTACGCATCACGTTTTGTTTAATTTCATTAATATCACGGATTAGAACAGGGTGCATTCCCACCTGTGCCGCGCCGGTCAATTCATTACCGTCCCCATCCCCTATATAAAGACAATCTTCCGGTTTCACCGCCAGTTTTTCTGCGGCCAGCATATAAATACGCGGGTCTGGTTTTTGCAGGCCGCAGGTGCTGGAGAATATGGCTGCATCGAAGTATGGCGCGAAGGGCGTTTGAGGCCAGATTATCGGCGGCTCCGTGGAGCAGTTGCTGATAAGGGCAATTTTATATCCCTCTACTTTCAATCGGGCTAATGTTGCCAGCGCTTCCGGCTTGGGCGCTAAAGCGCGTGCCACATAGTCCATCCTGAGCTTTGTAGCCCGTTCTATTTGTTCTCTGGTGAAATTTGTGTTTAGCGCCCGCATGATGAATTCCAGGTTTTCTTCCAGCGTGGGATACTCGCCCGTGGCGCGCAATCTACCGGTCCGGTACCACTCTTTAATAAACTCGTCCCTCGGTGCTTTAAGGATGGCTATCATCTCGTCCAGCACGCTTTCGTACTCCGCCCGTGAAAAGATTTTCACCAGCGTTCCGAAGAGGTCAAATATTACCGCCTTGTATTTCATGTTATCAGCCTTGATTTTAGTTCTCTCATAATAAAAGTCGGGATTGATGGCCTTATCACTTTTCATCATTCTATTTGCTCTCAGGTTTGTCCCCCTTGTTAAAGGGGGATTAAAGGAGGATTTTTAAATCCGTCCCGAAAAGGTCGAAAATAACGGCTTTGTATTTCATGATTGGTTACCGCAAAATCCCTCTCGAATCTCCCTTTATCAAAGGGAGAAGCTTAAGCATTACCCCTTTTCTCCCTGCCCCAAACCAATGACTCCCCCTTTTCAAAGCCTGTCGAGTGAGGGGACACAGGGGGATTTCTAAAGCAGTTTTAGAATTTCCATCAAAGAAGAAATGGTTGTTCCGTGCCAGTCTTCACGGTCGTGTTATTATGAGGAGCTTCCAATAGTATCGCTTGCATACCTAACTTGGATGCCGTCGCAAGCTCCTGGCTCATGCCGTCGGCGATGTAAAGGCAGTTCGCGGCGCGTACATTCAGTCTCTTTAAAGCAATTTGAAACAGGCGCGGGTCAGGTTTCATAATGCCTTCTACGCATGAAAATACCGGTGCATCGATAAGTGGCGCCAAAAGGGTTTCGGGCCAGACGCGGGTAGCTTCCGAGGAGCAGTTGCTGATAAGACCGGTTTTGCAGCCGTTTTTCTTTAAATACGAGAGCGTTTCCACCGCGCCCTCCCGGCATGACATGACCTCGCGCTGTGTCATCTCAAATCTGATGCTGGCGGCTTTATCGATTTGTTCCTCGGTTGCCTGTAACCCAAGGCGTTGACAGATGTTTTTTATACAGGCTTGAAAATTCTCTGCAGTTCCTGTCATCCGCTCGTTGAAAGCGGCGATCCATTGAGAATTATAATCAGCATGGGACACGCCTAGCACCAAAGCCGCCCTACTCAGTACTTCATAGCCTTCATCAGAAGGAAAGTTTTCTACCAGCGTCCCGAAAAGGTCGAAAATGATGGCTTGATATTTGCGCCCCGGACTGGTTCTTGCCGGTCGGCGTTCCGTCAAAACCAGGTAATCTGTTTTATCTTTGAATTCGGTACGCCCGATTTCTCTAAATCCCATTCTGGCATATAGAGCCGCCGCTGGATTGAAATTCCAGTGCCTTAGCCTTACCGGCAGTCCGTCTGCGTCCGCTATTTCCAGTTTTTTCTTCAGGACATAAGTGCCGATGCCTTTTCCCTGGTATTCCGGCAGGACAAAAAACGCACTGAAGCTATAGTGATCTTCGCGTTTCATTAAGCAGCAGCAGCCTGCCGGCTTATTTTCATAAAGGATAACGTCAGGCTGAAGGCCTTCCATTTCTTCGGCATAGGTTCTTCTTTGAAAGGCTTCATCATATTTTCCCCACACCCGCTCGATGAGCCACAGGAATGACTCTTTCCTGGCCTGAAAAAGAAACTCGTTATCCGTGTCTTTGGCGGGGATAAGGCGGATTGATGAAAGATCGATTGCCATAACGATGTTATTATAACAAATCCTGATTTTCCTGTAATCCAAAAAGAAAGGGCGGGATTTCACCCTCCCTTAAAAAAACTTTATTTAAACTAAAACCCGCTACTTCTTCTCCACCTTTATTCCACCCTCCGGCAATACCAGTAAATCCTCACCGGCCAGCTTGGCTAGCAGGGTGTTCTTCAGCGTAGCTATAGGCACGCGTATCTGGTTCATGCTGTCGCGCTCCCGGATGGTGACCATTTTATCTTCCAGCGACTGGAAGTCCAGTGTGACGCAGTAAGGTGTGCCCAGTTCGTCCTGGCGGCGGTAGCGCCGCCCTATGCTTTGCGTGTCGTCATACTGGGTGGTAAAGGCGGGGCGCAGCGCGTCGTAAACATCCTTTGCGTAAGTCGCCAGGTTTTCTTTACGGCTTAAAGGTAATACTGCCACTTTAATGGGGGCGATATCCGGGTGAAAGTGGAAAACGGTGCGAATCTCGTCCTTGTCCGGCTCTTCGTCATAAGCGTCGCACATGATGGCCAGCATAGCCCTGTCAACGCCAGCTGAAGGCTCGACGATATAAGGGACAAAGTGCTCCTTGGTCTCTTCCTCAAAATACTCCATCGACTTGCCGCTGGCGGCGCTGTGCACTTTGAGGTCGTAATCCGTCCGGTTAGCGATGCCTTCCAGTTCCGCCCATCCGTGCGGGAATTCATAAGCTACGTCGGTGCAGGCGCGGGCATAGTGCGCCAGTTTTTCTTTAGGATGCTGCTCCAGACGCAGGTGCTCTTGCTTGATACCGAGCTTGATGTACCAGTTAAGCCGTTCGTTTACCCAGTACTCGAACCACTTTTCATCTGTTCCAGGTTTCACGAAAAACTCGATTTCCATCTGTTCGAACTCCCGGCTGCGGAAGATGAAGTTGCCGGTGGTTATCTCGTTGCGGAAGGACTTACCCTGCTGGGCGATACCGAAGGGCAGGCGCTTGCGGGTAGTGTTAAGAATATTGGCAAAGTTCACGAACATCCCCTGCGCTGTTTCCGGGCGCAGGTAAACGACGGCAGCCTCGTCTTCCACCGGACCCACAAATGTCTTGAACATCGTGTTGAACATGCGCTCCTCGGTCAGTTCGCCGCCGCAGGCCGGGCATTTGTTCTCTTTCAGGTCATCGGCTTTCCATCTCTGTCGGCAGTTCTTGCAATCTACCAGCGGGTCGGAAAAACTTTTAACGTGGCCGCTGGTCTCCCACACTTTGGAGTTCATTAGAATGCTGGTTTCCAGCCCGACGATGTCATCTCGTTCGCGGACATTATTTCGCCACCAGGTTTCTTTAATATTGCGCTTTAGCTCCACGCCCACCGGCCCGTAATCCCAGCAGCCGCCGATGCCGCCGTAAATATCGCTGCTGGGGAAGATGAAGCCGCGTCTCTGGCATAAAGAGACAAGCTTATCTAAGGTGACTTTACCGGGTTTATTCTCTGACATCGGATTTACTCCCTGTAATATTTTTCGTTTTCAATTTGTTCGACTGGGCTATTGCCCTGGCGAAAAACACCGCCAGAATGATGCCCCCCGCCGCCATTACCGCCACGGCGAAAATCCACAGCGGCGGCAGGGTTTTTGCATATATATTGTAAAGCAAAATGTGCAGCGTTGCATAGGCGGCGATGATTTGCGGCAGCGCCATGATATTCCCGATGATGGCAAAGAGCGTACGGTTCAACCGGCTTTCGGCCAACTGCATGCGCCGGACGGCGGTAATGATAAAGTAAGTCACCGCCAGTGAAAGCAGCGTAAAAACGAGCTGTATCCCTAATGACCAGGCTGTAAAACCGCCGCGGCCTACCCAGCTTACAGGTAATCCTCCTGAAAAGCGGTAGGCGGTCTCCGCGGGGAGCCTGCCGTAAAATACTGCGGTGATGATTACCGCCAGGAACAGTACCGCCATCGGCAGAGCGACGTATGTCCAGCGGAAAGTAATGGTACTGGGAATTTTTTCTAATGTGATAAAGCTGGGAAAGGTTGAAAGACCGCCGAGGTTATCGACCAGGGCGGAATAGCCCAGTGCCTCGATTTCAGATTCGATGTACTCCATATCAGCCACTGTCATGTCCGGCAATAGAATTGCTTCCCGGATATTCTCTATGCGGTCACGGGGAGAGACAATGAGCAGGCGAGGAAGCTGTCCCAGGTAGACGCTGACAGGGGGAAAACCGAATTTAAAGGTGAAGAACCTGTCCAACGGATTGTAAATACCCTGTGAAGCGAAGGCTTCCCGCACGCGGGCTTCGAGAAGGCTGGCGTCTAGAGCGGCTTTATCCCCGGCGTCGCCGGTGCCGAAGACCTCACTGGCCAGCGCTTTTACCTCCCAACTAAAAAGGCGAAAGCGGAAGGGAGCGGCAGCTTCTTCTATGACATCATCAAGGTCAGGCTTGCCGGCGCAGCCGGAGATAAGAGGAAAAAGGAGCAGCAGGATTAAGACGGACAGCAGGAGCCTGTATTTCAAATGACCCATCAAACCCTTATTTTATCCCGGTTATTTCCTTGACCCGGGCTACTATCTTCATAAGCGTTTCACCGGTCTTTTCCGCGATAAGGACGTCGGCGTAGTGATCGTGGGGAGTGGGAGTAAAGTTCATAATGACCAGCTTGGCCCCGTTTTGCCTGGCGACGACGGGCATTTGCGCGGCGGGATAGACCACCAGCGAAGAACCGGCCGCCAGGAATAAATCACAGGAGGAAGACCTGGATTCGGCTTCGCGGGTTTCCCTTTCCGGCATTGATTGCCCGTAAGCTACTGTCGCAGGCTTAAGAATGCCGTTACACTTTTCACAGCGCGGTACTTTTTCTCCGGAGAGCATCTTCTGGTGGGCGTAATCCCGGGGATAACGCGTATGGCAGTCCAGGCAATCTACCCAGTGCATCGTGCCGTGCAGTTCCAGCATCTTTTCGTCCGGCGTGCCGGATTTCTGGTGCAGGCCGTCCGTGTTTTGGGTGATAACGCAGTCCAGTTTACCCATTTTATGGAGCTCAGTGACGGCGTAGTGGCCGGCGTTTGGCCTGGCGTCTTTGACCGCTTCCCAGAACAGCTTATGTACCTGCCAGTATTTTTCGCGGATATCTTCACGGCGCAGGAAATTGGGGAGATTCAATTCATCCGGGTCAAATTTGGTCCAGATACCGTTCGTGCCCCGGAAGTCCGGGATATCAGATTCGGTGCTGAACCCGGCGCCGGTGAATACAACCACTTTTTTAGACTTGACAATCATATCTGCGACAACTTCAACGTGATCCACTTTAAAACCTCTCTTACTTTTTAGCGATCAATTCGATATTCGTTATAAATTTTTTTATTATATTTTCCACGAGTAATTAGCTTCAGTATCCGTTTTATTATTTATGGCAAGTGAGCTTTGGAATAAGAGTATTCGTTTTTTAGATTTGAATCGTATTTTCCGGCATCAGATATTTTTATCCCGGTTCCTCTTCCCTTCACTATCTTCTATTAAGTGTAGACTATTAATTAGAAACTGACAACAGGTTAATGTCCAATAGAATGGCAGAAAGCAAAATCCCTCTCTTATCTTTAGATAAGCCTTACCTTTAGATAAGCCTTATCTCCCTTTACAAAGGGAGACGCCAATACCCCAGAGGTGTTATCCGTCTGAAAATGGATTCCCGCTTTCGCGGGAATGACGGATTGGGTTTGAGCTGAGGCTGGAGTTTTGCCTTACAGGAATGACAACCAGAGGGACCCTATATCCTTAATACTGCTTTGGCTAAATCCCAACTGTACTCGTAAAGGTGGAGGCCTTTGCTCATGGCGACGATGTTGCCGTCCTCTACGCCTATTTCGCTGGACATGTATTCTTTGAGCAACTGGATAGCGGCCAGGTTGGACGGGAATCCCGCCCACAAGTCCCACGAGCGGAAATAGACGACGAAATTAAGCCTGCCGTCACGGATACGGGTATCAATCATCCGGAGACACGGCGGGTCCGGCTGGTAGATGGAATTTTCGTTTCCGACAGCCATGAAAGCCTGGTTGGTATTATGGCCGTCTTTCTTGTACATATTAATAACTTCGGCGATTTGCTTTTCAAGGAACTGGCCGTAGGTATATTGCTCGCCTTCCCGGCGGTGCGAAGTCATGAGGTAAGGGAGGTAGTTTTCCACATATTCCATGGTGCTGGGCGCGGGTACGCCCTGCGGCACTTCCGGCACCAGGGGGCGGGTAGCTGGATACTGGATTTGAATAACGGCCAGGTCCATCTCTTTGCGCCGCTGGCCGGCGTAGCTGCCGCGGTCGATTTTATATTCACAGCCTTCGTTGAGGGCTTTGCCCAGGCACAGGAACCATGCCTCGGAGAGGTCCCTGGCCTCAATTACTGTTATTTTCATATGTTTCCTTTCCTCGCCCTTGAGAGCAGTGAACAGTCCCCGCCTTTTCCCCACCTCGCTGGATACCGCCCGTACGCGGTACTTTGGCTTTCGCCGGTATGGGTGTAAAAACAAAGGCCCTGGCTTCAATTAATGTAATTTTCATGTGCTTTCTTCCATCCGCCCCTGGATTCCCGCCTGCGCGGGAATGACAGAAGGTTCAGTCACAAGATTCATCTTTTTTAAATAGTATTTTACATGTTCCCGCGCCGACATGGGAATATCAAAGTTTAGCCAGTAATCAACAAGCTCTTTCATCGTTTGCGATACCGGACTTAGGACGGCACGGGCGTGTTCCATTAACAAATCGAAAGCGGTATCCGTCTTGTTTTCTTTAACCGCTCCGGCTATTATTTCATTACGAATTTTTAATTCATTTACGGCCAGCTTTATTTTCTCTTCAACTTTATCGCTTAAACCGGAATGGGCGAAATACAGCTTTGAGGCAGCGAGTTTCATTAATTTTTCGAGACTGCCAAGATACAGGTCTAAATCAAAACTGGGCGGCGGCGTAATCGGCACCGAGATATCCGTACCTGCAACGTGGTGGGCCACAGCGTCACCGACAAAGACGCCGCCGTTACGGCTTTCATAAATAGATAATTCATGAGGGGCATGACCAGGTGTTTCTAACAACGTCAGTACTTGCTTTGAACCAAGTATAATTTTATCTCCGTCAACGGCCGGCTTCACTTTATGCGTGTCCACAGGTACAACCGGGCCGTTCATTTTCATCCATTCTTTACCCTGGGCTTCCAAGGCGCTCTTTACTAATTTATCAGGATTAACGATATGCTTAACCGCCTTATGATGAGCCACTACTTCAGCTTGAGGCATCGATTCAAGCAGGGTTCCGACACCCCCGCTGTGATCAAGATGAATGTGTGAAATGATGATATACGAGATATCTGCAGGTTTTTTCCCGATTTTCTTTATGCCTTCGATAACGGTCTGCGCGGATGTTGCCGGGCCGGTATCGACCAGGGCTTTCCGGTCTTCATCCAGAAAATATACAGACCCGGCTTGAGGAATCGAATACAGCCGGTCGTCAATCAAGTATATATTTTCAGCTACTTCAACTACATTTGCCATACTGTTCTTATTTTACAGCTTTATACTTCCGGGGTCGAATATTAGCGGAAAATGGTACTATTTGCTTATGGTTGTTATCTATCTCAAAATCCCCCTGTGTCCCCCTTTTACAAAGGGGGAGCGAACGTGCCAGGCAACTATCCACAGGTTTATTCAACCAAATACAATCATACCCGCGGAAATTCGATAAAAATTAGAAGTACGCTTAAAGTGCGCGGATAAAATCCTTCTCTGCTCTCTCTTTACGAAGGGAGACGAAGTTATTATATACTGCGATTATCTTCTCGTACAATCAATTATCAGGAAAGATATTTTTACAATCAGTCTAAAGTGCCCTGATATATTCGGGGCGCAGCATGGACATGTCTTTTTTTGCCAGTACGTTTTCTATCAAGGCGAGCAGTTCGGCCTTTTGCTGCGGGAGCCGGGCTTTAATGGGCAGGTAATTGGAGGCGTGATTGGCTGTGAAAAAACAATCGGTGAAACTGGAGTTTTCGATAATCAGCTTTAATTCAACAAGCGAATGGAAGGGGGAAATCAGCTTAAAACGTCCGGCAAGATAATCTTTATGTAAAGCCGTTCCCTCCATGAACATCAGGGTAAGCGCGCCGGCAAAATCAGGGTCGATTTCAGTAAGTATCTTGCCAGTAGCCACAGCGTGCCGCTCGCTGCCTTCCTGTCCGGCCAGTCCCAGAATCACGGTAACAGAGGTGGTGATACCAGCCTGTTTCAGCTTCCGCCCGGCCTCGACAATCTGGGCGCGGGTAGCGCCTTTATTGATTTTCTTGAGCAATGCTTCATCACCGGTTTCCACGCCGAGATAAGCGATAGTCAGGCCGAGTTCGTGCAGTTTTTTAAGTTCTCCGGGGGTTTTCAGGAGCGCCGCTTTGGGTGTGGAATAAGTCCCGACCCTTTCAAGGTTGGGGAATCTTAATTTAAGATGCTTCAAAGTGGCTGCCAGAATTTCCTGCGGGGCTATCAAAGCGTCGCCGTTTTCCAGGAAGACGCGGCTGACATTCCGGCCGTAACGCGCTGCAACGGCATCGATATCGTGCTCGATCTCTTCAATCGTACGCACGCCGAATTTAAAATCGTAGAAGGTACTGCAGAACGCGCAGGCGTTATGGGAACACCCTATCGTGACCGGCAGCAGGAAACTGTTCGCCTCGCTCGGGGGACGGATGACGATGGTATTATCAGAAATCAATTATTTTCTTCCCTTGACCAGGTTAAAAAACCTGTCCTGGTATTCCTCGAAAGCGCCCCAGTGGTTGAGTTCACGCTCCAGTTCATATGGTTTAATCTCTCCCGTGGTAACCTGCTGGAACATCTCTTCGATTTTCTGCCGGGCGCCGACGGGTATGCCGCCGTGGCTCATACCGAGCATGCCGCGGGCGCTAAGCTGCTGCACGTTGGTACGGAGGGAGCGGTTAGTCATCTCGTAGATAAATTTCAGAAGGGAGACATCCCAGAGGTCGTCCTGTCCTTTGATGACAGCCGCAAGGGTGTCGCCTTTTTTATCGATTTCGGCGTTCAGTTTCTCGACGATTACCCGCCAGCCGTCAGAGACGATATTGAGATTGCCGGGTTCGTTTTTATAGGTATAAAAGAGGCCGGGCATATCCGGGCCGTTGGCGTTAAGCAGCATCTGGAAATAGCGGCGGGCATCGGTGCTGAAGCCTTCCAGGTGAGTTAAATAATAAGGGGTAACGATTTTAGGTCTTTCGGCGATGACCCTGCCTTCCCGGATAACCGTCTCGCAGCTTCCAATAAAACTTTCTTTCTAATAACTGCCCCGGCTGTTATTAATCATATTTTTCGTGCTTTTAATCATTAATATATTTGCTATTTTCATTGCTTATGTATCAGACCATAGTTCGTTTTATGGCTTACTGGACAAATTTTATTTTCTTTTAGAGAATAATATACCAACATATTTTTCTTCAATAAATTTACTTATTGCTGCAGGGTTAATATTTTCTATCTATGATGGGAATAAAAAGTTGCATGTATCCGGTAATAAATATTGGCTTTTTCTTTCAATTATATTCCTGTGTTTATCAGCAGACGAGGTTGCCAGTATACATGAACTTGCCATGAGACCGGTGCAGGAAATATTAAGTTTGAACTCGACTGGCCCCAATTGGTTGTATTTCCCTTGGGTAATTGTAGGAATTGGTGTCGTCTTGGTGCTGGCCGCATTTTTCCTTAAATTTTATTTGCGTCTGCCTCTGCGGTATAAGCTGCTGTTTGGTATATCCGCTGCGCTTTTAATAGGGGGCGCGATCGGAATGGAAGTTATAGACGGCCGTTTTTATAATGACGATGTTACTACTAAAGGGGGTGTCTTATATTTTATTCTTACAACGTTAGAAGAATCTATGGAAATGCTGGGAGTAATTCTTTTCATAAAATCCCTGATAGCTTATATGAAGGCCTATCTATTTAAACCCGATGTTACAAATTCACCGGTTCTAAAGACTGTAGGCTAACCCGTCTAGCCGTCTAGATACATTAACGCCGATAAAGATAATCAACCGGCGGACTGCCGCATTGGAACGATAACTTTTCTTCAGTTATCGACTTCACCTCTTCTTTTTTATCCTTCTCTTGATCGGGAGCAGTATAAATCCTTACCAAATTCTATCTAATTATTAACCGATAAATAACGTAAGGATAATAGACTAATTAAGGAAACACCTATTACCGTAGGAGATGATAATATGTTTGATATATCGAGTGTATATAAAAAACAGACTAAATTCGTGAACAGGAAAATAGCCGGAGAAATGGTTTTAGTCCCCATTAGACATAATGTTGGCGATCTTGCTTGTATATATAATCTGAACGAAGTAGGAAGTCGTATCTGGGAACTAATTGATGAAAAAACTACTGCAGGGCAGATTAGAGACAAAATAGTTGAGGAATATGAAATTACCGCGGCGGAAGCCGAAGCTGATCTCGACGAATTCCTCAATACGCTTATACATATTAATGCAGTATCACCGGTTGCCTCAAAAGGAGATGTTGAAGCAACTGCCTCATAAGGGAGCTATGACATGGATTGCGTACGAATACCGTCGATTGAATATAGTGAATTTAGTAAACGGCTCCAGGGGAAATCCATAAACTCAAGGCTGCCGGTTAACGGGGCTTTCGATATCACATCCCGCTGTAACCTGAGATGTATACACTGCTATATTCAGGGCACAAGTTTTGGAGATGAGTTGACCTACGCGGAAATTTGTAATATCCTTGACCAGATAGCAGATGAGGGCTGTCTGTGGCTGTTGCTCACCGGCGGGGAACCGCTGTCAAGGCCTGATTTTACGGACATCTATAAATATGCCAAGAAAAAGGGATTCTTCATTACGCTCTTTACTAACGGAACATTGGTAACACCGGAAATCGCTGACCTGCTAACCGAACTCCCGCCTTTTGCGGTTGAAATATCTCTTTATGGCATGACGGCGGATATTTATGAAAAGATAACTGGTGTACCTGGTTCATTTGAGCGGTGCCTGCGGGGAATTGAGCTCTTACGGGGAACGAATTTACATTTAAAGCTTAAGAGCGTGATGATGACCACTAACTATCATCAGTTAACGGAGATGAGACGTTATGCCGAGAGTATAGGGGTTCCTTTCAGACATGATTGCCTCATCAATGCCAGGCTGGATGGTTCAATGGAGATTTTAAAACTTAGACTATCTCCAGACACAATCGTTGCACTGGATATGGCATTTGAAAAACAGGTCAAAGCATGGCAAGATTATATCGAGAGATATGGTAACGTACCATCGACTGATAACCTCTATACCTGCGGTGCTGGCATGAACAGTTTTCACATTAGCTCAACAGGCCAACTGAATGTATGCATGGTCTCCCGTGAACCCGGTTATGATCTGCGCCGGGGAACATTCCGTGACGGTTTCTACAACGTGTTTCCCGGTGTCCGTGCCAGAAAACGTAAGCGTTTCTCCGAGTGTCCGACCTGCGATTTAAAAGGCATTTGTGACCAGTGCCCTGCCTGGGGGCAGTTGGAACATGGTGATCCTGAAGCCAGGGTTGATTTTTTATGCCAGGTAACAAAACGCAGAGTTGCGGCTTTACGGGGGACACGAAACATCCAGGCAAATTTTAATTCATGATGACCACGCCTGAAGCTGTCTTAAAGATAGCTGGGGGCGGTGACCAGGTGGTCATACCTCCTGGTATAGCAGGAAATCTGGAAAGGGAGGTGCTCAAATATGCGAAAGGCCTATACCAAACCCGGATTGACCCGGGTGGAACTTACTCCGTCTGAAGCGGTCCTTACATCTTGTCGTGATGTCGCCCTGCCTTTTATTGGCCCGGGCGGCACCGGTAGCGCATGCGCTTACTTCTGGGGTTTAGACTGTAAAGCAGGCGGAAGTTAGTGATAAGGGTTGGGCTTTCGACCGGTAAAACCAACCTTTAAAACCTAGCTATGTACTAGGTAATGTTTACCAATCATAACCGGTCCATCAAAGTAAGTGCAGGAGAAACAACTTGTCAGGGTAGTGTCCTGGCCACATCCCGACTAAGCATCTCCTGCACTTACCAGTTATACCGAAGGAGAAAGCCGTTTGCTCACGAATAATACACAGGACATGTATAAACTCAATATTGCCGGGATAATCATTCAATTTACTGCTGCTGGCAATATCTCATTATCAATTTCTGAAATCCACCGTCAGTTTCTGGTAAACAGCGGCCAGCCGGATTGCCATCTCAGGGTGCATTATGGACCGCTGCCGCCAATGCAATTACAGGAAAAACTCTTTGATTCGGGGGCTGTATGGGCTCTATATAGAACCGAGGGGAATTATGCGATAACATTTCGCTCGGATGTTCTGGGTTCTGAGCCTTACCAGGTAGCTTTAGTTGATTCTGATTTTAAAAACGGTGATCTGTATATCAGACCGGTTCCACGTTATACAGAGGCTGGGGAACACATCGAAAAAGAAAATACCGGTATTCCTTGCGTCGTCCCCGCCGCCTATCCTCTGGATGAGGTTTTTATGGTAAATCTTCTAGCTCGGGGCAGGGGAGTTGAGTTTCATGCTTGCGGCGTGAGTAATCACAGTAAGGGATTAATATTTACAGGACAATCAGGAGCGGGTAAAAGTACTATGAGCCGCTTGTGGAAGGACAACAAAGATACAGTTGTGTTAAGCGATGAGCGAATCATTGTCCGTAACGCTGACGACCGTTTTTGGGTATACGGAACTCCCTGGCAAAGCAATGCTGGCGCTGCTTCTCCTCAGCATGTTCTCCTGGATAGAATATTTTTCATAAAACATAGCCCCAAAAACTACGCGTTAAAACTCAAGGCCGGTGATGCCGTCTCAAGATTGTTTGTGCGCTGTTTCCCCACGTTCTGGGACGAAGAATGTTTAAAATACACGCTGGACATGTTAGGGCGGATAGCGGAGTGTGTACCTTGTTACGAACTCGGGTTTGTCCCTGACCATAATGTCCTGGACTTTATAGAAGGGCTAAATTCTGAGGAGACAAACCATTGAAAGCCAACCGGGCGGATTTCCTGGAACTAAGTCAGGAAGTGCTTAACCGGGGCGCTTTACTTCGCTTCCAGGCTAATGGCGGTAGTATGCACCCTTTTATTAAAAATGGAAACATCCTTGTTGTTGAACCGGTAAAAGGTATTTCAGTTAATATCGGAGATGTGGTTTTTTACCACTGTTCAGACAGGTCTCTCATCGCCCATCGCCTCGTCAAGAAAAACGTTCAGAAAGGTGAAACCCGCCTTGTTACCAGGGGTGACTCCCTCAACTATTTTGACCCGCCCGTTCAGCCTGGGCAGGTTATGGGCAGGATAGTGGAGATAGAAAACGGAAGAAAACGCTTGAGATTATCCAAATGGTCGGGACGGATATTCGGACTTCTTGTTGCATTATCCGAGCGCGGCCGTTATCCGCAGCAAACAAGGATAACCCGGAACCTGGGTAGAATATGGTGGCTCACAAGAGGAAAGCAGATAAAATGAGTACTGCCATCTGCATCACGAATCTGACCAAGATATTCCCGCGCACCTCCGGCTACCGCGACTTGCTGCCTTTCAGGAAAAAACAATGGATTACGGCAGTGAATAGCGTAAATATCGAAATCCGTGAAGGTGAGTTCTTCGGCTTGCTGGGGGCTAACGGCGCCGGAAAGACGACTTTAATTAAATTACTTTGCAGTCTCGTGCTGCCTACTTCCGGCACTGCCAGTGTCCTGGGGCATGATATATTGAAGGAAGAACAGGCAGTCAAAAACGTGGTAGGGCTGGTCAGTTCTGAAGAAAGAAGTTTTTACTGGCGGCTTACCGGCCGCGAAAACCTGAAATTCTTCGCCTCCCTTTACCATCTCTCCGGGATAAAAGCCGAAAGCCAAATCGACGAACTGCTGCGTCTGGTAGGCCTGGATAAAGACGCCGATATCAGGTTCCAGAACTATTCGACGGGAATGCGGCAGAAACTGGCCATCGCCCGGGGTCTGCTGAGCGAACCGAAAGTATTGTTTGTGGACGAACCTACCCGGAGTCTGGATCCGGTCAGCGCTCAGGCTGTTCGCGCTTTCCTCAAAGAAAAAACTGCCGTCGAGAAAAAGACACTCATCCTGGCCACCCACAATTTAACCGAAGCGGAACAGCTCTGCGACCGCCTGGCGATTATGAACCACGGGCAGGTCATGGCTTTAGGCACCGTAAAAGAACTGCGCGCCATCTTCCAGAATCATGAAGAATGCCGTTTACAGGTAAAATATTTAAACGAAAACAGCTTCACCCTGATTAAACAGCTGGATGGTGTGATTGAATGTAATCTTGCTGATAAAAGCGGCGGCGAATCAACCCTTGAACTGAAGATAAAAAACCGCGCGCAGGTGCTGCCGCGCTTACTCAATATACTAATCGGCGGCGGCGCCGAGATAGGTAACTGCCAGCTGAAAGAATTGCCTCTCGAAGAAATATTTTCTTATGCCCTGAACCGCGGCGAAAAGCCGGGAAAGATAACAAACGGGGGCATTAGAGAACGGCGGCCAAGTTCACTGGCAGTTATGCCAGCCGGCCGACCGAACAAGATTCAACAGGAGTTATAACATGACAAGTAAATCGGCAAGATTCGTACCAAGTATCAGGTTGGCACAGTATGATGTTGTCAACAAGAAGGGCGATGACATGGGACAGGTGCAGACCTTTGTGATAGATATGCATGAAGGTCTGATCGCATTCGCCCTGGTTGCCTTCGGAGGGTTTCTCGGCATTACCGACAAGTGGT
Organism: Dehalococcoidia bacterium; assembly: GCA_041300405.1. Classification (GTDB taxonomy): domain Bacteria; phylum Chloroflexota; class Dehalococcoidia; order Dehalococcoidales; family RBG-16-60-22; genus Fen-1077. The sequence goes on from JBGLNK010000001.1 coordinate 1,148,593, forward strand.
TTGCCCTGCCGTGGATTGCTCTGGAATGGCACCCCGAGACAAAGAAATTTATCCTGGATATGCCGGAAGAAGTGCTCAAGAATGCCCCGGGCATGGACAAGGACAAGTGGCTGGAAGAGATTGATACATGGCAGGAAGGCAAAGACCTGGAATCAGTCGACCGGTATTACACCTACTACGGGTATGACTCATACCTGGGAATAGTTCAAAAAATGATAGAAAAAAGAGGGAGGCTAAAAGTGGCCGCAAAATTTGAAATCAGCAAGGATTCGGCAGGCGAATTCAGGTTTAAGATGGTGGCGGTAAACGGAGAGACTATCGCCGTATCTGAAGGCTATTCAACCAAAGAAAGCGCATTGAAAGGCATCGAGTCCGTCAGGCATAACGCGATGGCGGCGGTGATAGAAGATAAGACGGTTATAACTCCGGTAGCTTAAACCGGGCTTATAATATCCGTGAGTGAGCCGGTGATGCGGGCCAGCTCACTCACCATATCGAGGAGGTCATAAGAAATGGGAATTGAATGGTACCGTGACTTGAGCATAACTCTTATGGGTTTTGCAGCCACGGCTGCGTTTATATTTACTACAATATTAGTCATCTTTGCTGCAATATTGTGTTACCTTATGTACCGGAAAATAGCGGTAATGCTTTTACTGGGAAAAACGCTGCTGAATAGTGTGAACGACACAGTCAATACAGTAGAAGAGACCATTAAAACAGCATCCCGGAATATCAACGATACCATTACGGAAGTAAAAGATAGCGTCACGGAACTAAAGGGCAGCATTATGAAGGTATCACAAAGTATTGGCGATACCGTCACAGGGATACAAGAGCGTATTAAGCCGCTGCTTCCAATACTGGCAGTAATCCAGGGTATCAGCCAGGGGATAAAGAGCATCAGGGAAATATGCAAAAAGGAAACTAATGAAGGAGGAAAAGTAAATGAATAAGGACAATGCCATCGGTTTCGGGATCGGCGTAATGGCAGGCGCAATTATTGGCGGAGTTATCGCATTACTGTATGCGCCCAAGACGGGTACAGAGACCCGGAAAATAATCAAGGATAAGACCATTGAAGTGGTTGATGCAGTAAAAGATACCGCCGATGAGGTAGTCAGCGCGGTCAAAGACAAGAGCGGCCAGGTTTTCGAGGCGGTTAAAGGCAAGGGCGGCGAAGTTGCGGCTATGGTCAAGGAGGAGGCATCCGAGGTAAGCCGGAAGGGACAGGCGGCAATCAAGGCGATAAAAAGTTAGTTATTGATTGTATTCATAGCGGACACGATTATCTGTGATTATAAAGGGTTGCCTGCCTTATACAGAAATCAGCAGACGAATTGCAGTGTAAAGATGGTACCGGATACCACCGTTACCGGATGTTAACCTGTTTCACAACCCCAAAGACGGCAGCGGAGGATAGGATTTGAGTTCAGCAGGTTTACTATTTAAAAAACACTGGCGGCTACTGGTTTTCATACTGGTGCTCGTCTTCGTTTTCTGGCTGCTCTGGACGTTGAGAAGCGTCCTGCTGCCTTTTATTATCGGTTTAATTCTTGCTTACCTGCTTTTACCCATTATCAGGTGGATTGAGAAACACCTCCATAGCGTGGGTAAGAAGCCGAAGCTAACACAGCTAAAGCGGGTCTCAATAATTTTAATAGTTTACCTGCTATCCCTGGGTATTATCGGCCTGGTAGTATTCTATCTCATTACCATCGTAGGTGAAGCTATGGGAACACTGGCACAAAGCGTTTCCCAGATCATCCCGAATAGCCTGGACGCGATACAAAATTGGTTAAAAACTATCTCGGTGCTGGATAATCCGTCAATTCAGGGAAATATAGACACCTATTTAGATAAAGCCGCCGCAGCATTACCCGGCGTTATAGCCGACTTTCTAACACGCGGCGTGAAGATGATACAGGCTTCAGTCGGGATGATACTCGGATTTGCCATTATGCCGATTTTCATCTTCTTTATTCTTAAAGACTGGAGCAGACTGCGTGACGGATTCTACGCGGCGCTGCCTCTATGGATGAAAACACACACCGAGAATATTTTCGTCATTCTTCAAAATGTAGTAGTACGGTATATACGCGGACAGTTGTTACTGGGGCTGGTAGTCGGCACCTGCGTCTACATCCTGCTGCGGATTTTAAGAATTGAATTTGCCCTGCCGCTGGCCGTCTTTGCGGCTATTACCGAGCTCGTGCCGATGATCGGGCCCTGGCTGGGAGGTATACTTGGTGTCGTGGTTACACTGGCGGTGGCCCCGGAAAAGGTTATCTGGGTGGCTTTCGGTTATCTGGCTATCCAACTGCTGGAGAACAACCTGCTTGTGCCTAAAATCCAGGGATCACAAATGGAGATTCATCCGGCGTTCATCATGGTGCTCAGTGTTGTCGGCGCGTACTTTGCCGGAATCCTGGGATTTATCATTATCCTGCCGCTCACTATGGCTGTGATCAAGATATTCAAATACTTGCGGAACAGCGCGCGTACCGGGGAAATTAAATAGATGTACACAGCCGCGGTATCTACTAACGAGTATTTTCGCGAACCTTCATCTAACGGTTAACGTGATTAAAATGAGGGAAACAAGATATCGGGATGAAATACCAAATGAAACGAGTGAAAACCAGGTTGCAAACGGTAATAGACCGTTTGCTTAAAATTCCTGCATTACAATTGGTATTTCTCACCGCCAAGGGGGCAGGCGATCATGATGCCGCGCCAAGGGCCGCCAGTGTAGCTTATTATACACTTCTATCTATACTACCGTTATCACTAGGGCTCATTGCTATTTTTGGCTTTTTACTTCCTGCTCTAAATCTGCAAGAAAAGCTGCAGTCATTTATCGGCAATAATCTTCCCGGGGTGGCCGATATAGTGAGCGAGTATATTCTAACAAATGAAAGTCTGCAGGGCCTGGTGGGTGTGTTTAGTATACTTATTTTTCTTTGGGGCGCGAGCTCGGCTTTCAGTTCCATAGGCCTGGCGATCAACCGTGCCTGGCGTATCGGACGCAGGCGCCATTTCGTCATCAGAAAGGCCAGAGAACTGGGTATGGTACTGAGCACCGGCATTCTCTTCCTTCTCTCTCTAACAGCCAGCGCCGTTTTATCAATTTTACGCGGAGTGTTTGAATTTCCCGGAGCTACACTGCTGTTCTTAAATATTGGCAGCAGACTGGCGGCATTCCTGCTGATGCTGGCCGTTTTCCTATTAATATATAAATTTATTCCGAATACTAAAACATATTGGCGTTTTATCTGGCAGGGAGCGCTCGCAGCCGCTATCCTCTTCGAAATCGCGAGAACACTGTTTGTTTTCTACCTCGAACACTACGCAAATTACCAGGTTTATTATGGCTCTATCGCTTCTATTGTTATCCTGCTCGTCTGGATATATTACTCGGCATTTATCATGGTACTGGGGGCAGAATTTACTTATCAATACAGTCATATGCGTCTGTCTGGTAAAACTGTGAGCAGCATCTCAAAATAATCAGGAGGAAACATGGGTATTCTATTAATCATCGGCATTATTCTCTTAATTTTATGGCTATTGGGATTATTTGTCTTCAGCCTGGGCAGTCTGATCCACATAGCGCTTGTTGTAGCGGTTATATTCATTATAATCTGGCTGCTGAAAGCGGTATTCAAGTTATTTTAACAGTTCGGGGATTTTAAAATAATCTCGACACAGGATTATTATTGGATCGAAATCGTTCCTGATAATCTTTTATTAACTTTCATTATTATATATTGACAGTTTACCTCACAAACAGTATAATGAAAGTACGGTTTACGGAGTAAAGTTATGCCAAAAGATTATTATGATACCCTGGGCATTAAAAGAGATGCTACCGAGAAGGACATCAAGCAGGCCTACCGCCGGCTGGCGCGTAAGTATCACCCGGACGTTAACCCCGGCGATAAGAACGCAGAAGCCAAATTTAAAGAGCTAAACGCCGCCCATGAAATTCTCTCAGATAAAGAGAAACGGGCTAAATACGATAAATACGGCGACAAATGGCAGTATGCCGATCAGTTTGAAAAAGCAGGCGCTGCAGGCGGTCCGCAAGCGCAATACTATGAATACTCTCCCGGCGGCGAAGAAAGTTTTCACTTTGGGGGAGACATCGGCGGGATGGACAGTATTTTTGAAGAACTTTTCCGCGGCGGCCGTTCACGCGGTTCTTCCCGCCGCGCTCAACCGCAACGCGGACAAGACCTGGAAACCGCCGTCGAGATTACACTTGAAGAAGCCTACAGCGGCACCAGCCGTACCATCAGCCTGCAGATGAATGAACCGTGTGCCACATGTAAAGGCACCGGACGAATTCAGAACGTCCCCTGCTCGATATGCCGGGGTACCGGCGCCGTCCCAAACATCAAGCGGCTGGAAGTAAAAATCCCAGCCGGCGTAAACACCGGCTCCAGGGTGCGCATCGCAGGTAAAGGACAGCAGGGCTACGGGGGCTCCAACGGTGACCTTTACCTGAACATCACGGTGCTGCCTAATCAAACCTTTGAAAGAGACGGCGATAACCTGAACACGACTATCAATGTGCCGCTGACGGTAGCCGTACTGGGCGGCGAAATACAGGTGCCGACGCTTAAAGGCAAACTCGCCCTGAAAATTCCGCCGGAAACACAGAACGGGCGTGTCTTCCGACTGGCCGGACAGGGCATGCCGCACCTTGGTAAAGCCACCCGAGGCGATATTTTAGCCAAGATAAACGTGATAATACCCACAGGACTATCAGAAAAGGTAAAGAATTGGGAGCCATTGGTATTAAGGACAGTTCCGGTGATATGGCCTATATGTATTCAATAATTAATGAATTTAAAGAATCTCCTGAGTTTTCAGTAATTACGGGAACTGAATTATTTCTTCCTGAGACAATACTTAATGGCGGACACGGAGCTGTTAATTCAACCGGTTAAGAAGAACAGAGAAGGCTGGAAAGAACAATTTGATAAAGCCCTTAAATCCCAGGATTCAAGCGAAGCAGATCAGGAGTGGTTGGACGCCTCATTGGTAGATGAAGAGGACTGGGAATGGTAAAAAAAAATGTTCATAGATTTGATATTTGGCTGGTTCAACTTGATCCGACACAAGGTTCTAAAATTAAGAAAACAAGGCCTTGTGTTGTTATCTCCCCTGATGAAATGTCTGCACTGAAGACCGCGATTGTTGCTCCAATGACATCCAAAGTATTTAGCTATCCAACCAGAATTCAATATACGTTTCAGGGTAAAAAAGGATTGATCCTTCTTGACCAAATGAGAGCCGTTGACAAATCCAGGTTAATTCAAAAACTTGGTGTAATTTCTCAAAGCGCGCAGATTAAGATTATCGATTGTTTACAAGAGCTTTTCGCGTATTAAGGGGCTAACCACGGCATTAAGGCGACGGCAAAAAGCCGTTGCCCCTTATTCTGGCGTGTTATCTGTCCTGGAAAAACTGAATGAAACCCTATGGCCAATACAGCAACCGAAGATCCTAAGAACTCGATCAAACTGTATGATGCTGGCGGTGGATACCTGGTCACCCTTGTACTTGGAATTCCTGTTGCTGGTTCTATAGCAGATGGAATCTGGAATTATGTTGTTCTCACCTTAACCCTTCATCCGCTGAAAAAATACTTCAGGATAGAAGAGCCTATCGAAACAAGCGTAGATTCTCAATTGTGGTTTTTACGCCGACGATCAGAAATAACTACAGGTGACAGAATCTTCTATAGTTTTATTATTACTATCGCTGGTATATTGATCGACGCCGTGTATTTCTTTATGGTTTGGAACCCATTCAGTGAGGGAGAAAATGGATCATGGTGGGAAGCTAGAGTTGACATTGGCTTTCAAATTGCACTTATACTGGTACCAATAATCTTACTTGGATTATCTAACTACTACTTGGCATCACGATTTCTCGAACTCAATCACAGGCATTCTCTCATCGTTGCATCGAGCATGGCGTTTTTTACTGCTCCGTGGTTATTACTCTTGGTACCGAGTTTGTCTTGAATAAGAAGTGTACAGATAACGAGCTAATCAACCTGAATCCTCGCCGCTGGCAGATGCGGTGATCTGCACAAAATCCGCCTTTTCCCCTATTTGATCAAATTACGGTTGACTTTTATGTTCTATACGATATATACTAAACCGTAGAATTACTCTATGTAGAATGTCAATACTTATTTATTTATAGTATTCAAGGATCATAAGGCCAAGCTAAGTTAATACATAGTAAATAAAAACTTAACAGCCATAATTTGGCCAAATAAAAGGTGAGATTTGGGAGCGACAGGCTGCGCAGCCTAGCTAAGGAACCTCTGAATAAGTGGTGACTTCGGGGTTTGGGGGGTACAGGGGGTTGATCAGAGTTTCCCTAATTAATCTGGAGGAGGTGGAAACTATTTAAGCAAACTGTTTTTTCGATTTATCTTTACCTTAATCTGGTAAATCCCAAATAATAAAATGGAGGAATATGTTGTCTATGAAGAGATCCATGCAAATTATCCCCTTAATTGCCCTAATTGTGGTACTAATAATTGGAGCCAGTGCACCCGTGGCAGGTGCCACAGAACCATCGAAAGGCGTAGCTAAGGAAAATGCGATTACGGCAGCAAAGCTGAGGGAAAAGGCTGAACTGCTGATGGAAAATCAGATCACCCCTCCGGGAATGGTGGAAACTGCAGAAGCTGGCATTAGGGGATGGGACACCGTAGTCCTGGGCAAAGATAAGACATTCTATAACGCAGATGCCGGAAACTGCGATGCGGGCCATAACTGGTTCGTTACCGGCATATGGGACTCAGATTACTATACGAGTTCGCGCAAAGCCGAAGCTGCTACGGTAATAGGATCGGCAGGCTGGGGCAGTGCCTGGGCTTGGGCGAATATCGGGAAATTCTTTTATGTATCAGGTGATGGTAGCCGGGCAACCAATCTTAGAATCAGTGGAGATTATGAGGGGCTGTTGGAAGTACTTGGCTCCGCAAATTGTGCCGTAGAAATAGAGTTCGTGTTATATGACTACACAGCTTCGTCGGATACCAGAACCACAATTCTAAACAAGTCGAAAAGTCTTGCCGGCTTGACCTCCTATGATAGTTCATTCAGTCGAACCCTTCCCGTAGTGCTGCAATCCGGCCACTATTATTGTGCATACTTACAGGTGAAAACGAGCGGAGGATATGTTGGCGCAGGTGAGTGCAGCTCTGATTTCGGAACGCAAGACTGGGATCCGGGATATACACGCTACTCTTACATCAAAGTCGATTTCTAATTTTAGCTGAACTCAGTAAAGGTTCTTGATCGTAATCGGAGGTATTATAGCAATAAGCCCAAGATGGCAGTACTCTCAAAAGAGAAATCCTGAGCCCATTGCTTAGCTTGCAAAAATACTGGGGGAGTCTATGGATACGAAAAGAAAACATCAGGACAAGAGGAAAAAGGAGCCGTCCGCTGACTTGCTGAGTTCGTTGACAGTGATAGGCAGGATACTCATCTCGGTTCCCCTGATTATAGGTTTACCCATAATCCTCTATTCGCTTATCAGCGGGGAGAACACCGATTTGGAATGTTCCGAAGATGGAGCATACGCCGCCGGTTTACTGTTCCTCAGCGGAGTCATAACCCTGATTTATGTGGCGATAAAGCGATTCCAGGAAGGTATAAAAGATCGAAAAGGGGCAGATGATGACAAAGAAGACTAGTAACCGGCAAAATGAAATAAGCCGGAATGTGCTTCAGTGAAGTCATTTCCCGGGGGATGATTTCTAGGGACTTCATGGATTTGGAGACAGATGAAGATCAAAATTTAAAGGAGAAAACAATCAAATGAATACACGGAAATCTCGGCTGATAACCTTGGCGACCATCGTACTATTAATTATTTTGGCGGTGCCCGCCGCTTTTGCTGCGGCTGGAGGAATCTCCCTGGACACCGATGCTAACACCCAAATTGGTGTTGACGGAGTAGTCTTGCCCGCTCGCGTAGATAATCACGCTGTGCCAGTTCGTGTGAGTGGATATCCAGTAGTACATGTAGAATCCAGCCATAATGATCCGTTCCATGTCGGTCTTCCAAAAGTGATTGTATATGCAAAAGATTGCAAATGGGATGGCAAGGCTACACCGCCTATTGCAGCCCCAGAAGATTGGCCAGAAGGCTGGACACTCAGTGTATTTGGGGGAGGCACCCCCATGTCAATCGCAGAGGCCGCAACTCGGATTGAAAAAAACCTCGGCGAAATAAGGGGACTGCATAAATTTCAGGCAACAAATGCCCCTATTCTACCAAGGCACGAGATGGCAATATCAGAAGCTAGCGGAACTAGCAAGCGTGGTATATATCCTACCTTTGCCTCTGTCGCAAACTTAGACCCGGATCATCATACTGTGAATGGTCAGAAGGTAAGGATGGTCGCACCCCAGATGGGAACCAATCAAGACAAGTGTTCAAACTGGCTTTTAAATGGCTTAACTAATACCAACTACTTTACGCAAACTGGTTTCCAGTTTTTTGGTGCAGCTTGGGGGCAATGGGCACATACTCCTTGGGTGGTGTATACCAGCCATACATGGGGACTAGAGGCGCAATATTACAATAATATGCCTTACGAGACTGGACATACATATGAATTTATGATTCTATATTATGATAGCCAACCAGATGGATGGCTATATTCAGCATACGACCGAAACAATGGTAATTTTGAATATGTTATCGACTATACAGCTACAGGGTCAAATCTTGTAAACAGAGATTATGAAACAAGTGTATTCTGGGAAAATTATAATACCAACCAGAACTGGTATAGCGGTTTCACAAATCCAGTAAGGGCCTCATATGCGCAGGAATCCAGGCCAGGTTACGGCTGGTTCTATTGGTTTTACGAAGCAAAAGTTATGGTCGATTCTAACGGGAATGCCAGATACGCTACTTCCAGTGAAATAGGAGGTAACCTTAGATATAACGGCACTGCTCGTTGGTACTTAAATAAGATCTTACTGCAATAGAGAGTAAGTTATACAGGTTACATTGAATCTGCGGCGGGCCTCACCGATAATATTATGTGAGGCCCGCCGATTAATCTGTTGACAGGAGGCAAAAATACATGAATCGATTCTTCTGGCTAATACTGATAATTCTGTTGTCACCAGTTTTCGCTTGTTCATCTCCAAATTCTAAAGAGCCAGACGCCCAATCCCCCCCATCACCCATTGATGCTCAGCCAGACATATATTCAACGGAATCAGACACCGGCGAAAATATAGCTGTCTATTTGATTCAGGGCGAGCCTCAAATACCCTTCGAAGACTTATCGGAACACCCGGAAATCCTTGTGGTCACCACATTCACCGAGTTTCAAAAAGCTGCGAGCACTGAAATACAGCTTTGGATTGATAAGGAAGCCGTTGATCTTGTCGATGTCGGTTGGCTCCGTAGTGAGCCGCAGAAATATTATCCACTTGTGTTTGTAGGTTACAATGACCCCTCCCGCGTTTTCGCTGAATTTGGTAGACACTTTTTAACCGGTCGCATTATTCTCGATTTGGAAAGCAACCAATCCGGAGATGGCTTCAGCGTTGATATTCCTCTGCAAAACAAGGATTACCCTGACCGGCCTGGTTTTCCAGCTTTCATTAGAGGATATGACTGGGTGCCATCATCCCAATCAATCCTGGATATCGTGTATACAGTATCTAAGACTAAATCGTTAGTTATTGATATTTACGAACGAGAATACCCCGAAAACGGCAATTAATCCATATAATTTAAGGTTAAGCAAACTCCATGTCAGGGTCGAGGGAAAAACCTCGATCCTGATTTGGGTTAGTTTAGCATTTGCACACCCATATTTAGTCTATTATGTTCAATCGCAAGACAAAAATCTGTACAACAATTAAAGGACTTTAGGAAAATTTCGTATAGTTATAATGGTTACAATTTACCAAAAACTTTTTGCCACTGCTTTGCTCTAATAGCTTGAGATAGAGAAATTAGCAATCAATAAACACGAGGAGCATAAAATGCAAAATGGGGTATCGTGGGTATCAGCCTTACTGTTAGTAGTATCAATTCTCATATCTGGCTGTAATGGAGGATCAAGTCGGCCATCAAGTATTATCTTTTCCGGGCTGTAACCGAAGTGCACATCCTGGAAAGTGACATTCCCCCGTACACCTTCAGGCTTGACGGCGGCCTCCGGCTCGGCAAGCTCTTCGGGCTGGTCGAGAAACTCGAAGACACGTTCGGCGGCGGCCATGGTCGATTGCAGCACATTGGCGATGTTGGCGGTCTGGGTGATGGGCATGGTAAACGACCGGACGTACTGGATAAAAGCGAGGATATCGCCCACTCCGATAGTCCCCCGCACCGCAAGGTATCCGCCCAGGATTGCTACGCCGACGTATGCCAGGTTGCCCACGAAGGTCATCAGCGGCATCATCATACCGGACAGGAACTGGGACTTCCAGTTCGCCCCGTAAAGCACGTCATTCATTTTATCGAACTGGCTGATGGCTTTGTCCTCGCCGTTAAAGGCCTTCATCACGATATGCCCGGCGTATATCTCCTCGACGTGGCCGTTAACATGTCCCAGGTAGTCCTGCTGGCTCTTGAAATATTTCTGCGAAGCCTTGATGACGACCGTGACCAGCCCCAGCGAAACCGGTATAATCACCAGCGCAATCAGCGTCATCAGCCAGCTTATGGTCAGCATCATTACCAGCACGCCTATAATCGTAGTCACCGAGGTAACTATCTGCGACATATTCTGTGTCAGCGTATTGCTGATGGTATCGATGTCATTGGTTACCAGGGTAAGCGTTTCGCCGTGCGTCCTGGAATCGAAATATTTTAACGGCATCCGCTTAATCTTTTCCGCTATTTTCCGGCGGAAGGTGTACGTGACCTTCATGGATACGCCGGCCATGATATAACCCTGGATGTAGTTGAAAGCCATGCTGGCCAGGTAAAGGCACAGCAGCGTAACGGCGATAGTGCCGATGTACGCGTAATCGATGGACGCGCCGGGCACCTGCATCGCCTTGGCTACCACGCCCTCGAAAAGACGCGTGGTCGCGTTGCCGAGCATCTTGGGGCCGATGATCATGAAGGCCGTGCTCGCAATAGCGAAAATAAACACCGTTATCAGTTGTACTTTGTAAGGCGCCAAGTACTTCAGGAAGGTCTTTAAAGTTTTACGGAAGCTCTTGGGTTTCCCCATGGCCATTATTCCCGCCATGGGGCCGTGTCCGCCCGGACCCGGTCCCATCGGGCCGCCGCCCGGCGGCTGCCGGTCTGCCTGTCCACCACCCATCGGGCCGGAACCCATCCTGTGATTGCCTGCCGGGGGGATATTACGCGACTGTGTCATTAGACAAGCTCCTCTCTGGAAAGCTGTGATTGCGCAATTTCCCGGTACACTTCACAGTCCTTCATCAGCTCCCGGTGAGTGCCGATGCCGGCTACCTTTCCATCGTCCAGCACGATTATCTGTTCCGCCCCCATAATGGTGCTGACCCGCTGTGTCACGATCATCACCGTGGCATCTTTCGTCTCTTTCTTGAGCGCCCTTCTCAGGGCAGCGTCCGTCCGGAAATCCAGCGCCGAAAGGGCGTCATCGAAGATATAAATTTCAGGTCTCTTGGCCAGCGCCCGGGCGATGGACAGCCTCTGTTTTTGTCCGCCGGACAGGTTAGAGCCGCCCTGGGAGACCGCCGTCTCGAATTTATGGTCGCTGACCGTGATAAAATCCATTGCCTGGGCTGTTTGAGCATAGGGCGCTATTTGTTCATCGGTAAGCGCCTCGTTAGCGTACTTGATGTTGCTGGCGATAGTCCCGGAAAAAAGCACCGCGTTCTGCGATACATAGCCTATTTTCTCTCTCAAATCCTCCTGCCTGACATTACGAACGTCAATCCCGTCCACCAGTACCGCGCCGCTGTTAACGTCATAGAACCGGGGAATGAGATTTATCAGCGTCGATTTGCCGCTGCCCGTGCTGCCGATAAGCGCCGTCGTCTGGCCCGGCATGGCCTTGAAAGTTATATTTTCCAGCACGTTGTCTTCCGCGCCAGGATAGCGGAAAGACACATCCCGGAACTCGACTACCCCCTTAAGCCCGGCATCGAACGACTGCGGCTGCGCGGGGTTTTTGATGATCAGCTCGGTTTCCAGCACCTCGCTGATTCTAACTGCGGAAACGCTGGCCCGCGGCACCATGATGAACATTACCGTGACCATCATAAAAGCCATGATTATCATCATGGCGTACTGCATAAAAGCCATCAGGTCGCCTACCTGCGTGGTGCCCGCGTCTACCTGGTGCGCGCCGACCCATACGATAAGCAGCATCACGCCGTTCATGATGAACATCATCACCGGCATCATGAGCACCATGACACGGTTGATGAAAAGGCTCGTTTTCATCAGGTCGGTATTGGCGCCGTCGAACTTCTTTTCCTCGTGCTCCTGCGTGTTGAACGCCCGGATGACCATCAGTCCGTTTAGTATCTCCCGCATGACGAGGTTCAGCTTGTCGACCAGTTTCTGAAGGATGGTAAATTTGGGCAGTACGACGATGAACATTACCCCCATCAGCATCAGCATGGCGCCCACGGCGGCGGCGATAATCCACAACATCGACGTGTCCGCGTTAAGCACCCTTAGAATACCGCCGATGCCGATGATAGGCGCGTAAAAGAGGATGCGGAAAAGCATCACCATCACCATCATTATCTGCGTGATATCATTGGTGGAACGGGTAATCAGTGAAGCGGTGGAAAATTTATCGAACTCGGTGTTGGAGAAAGCCGCTACCCTGACGAACATCCTCCGGCGCAAATCCTTTCCCATCCCGGCGGCGATGCGCGCCGAGAGATAGCCGACGATAATCGAAGCGAGCGTTCCTGCCAGCGTCAGCATCAGCATCAGCAGCCCGATTCTCCATATATAGCTGCTCTGGATACCGGAGAGGTTCATCCCCAGTGCTGTATATTCAGCGGTAAGATAAGGGGTAGCGTACTGCTTGAGCAGTGTATCCGGTATGGCCTCGAGCTGGGCAACAGCCATTTTGCGGATGGCTTCGAGCTGCGCCGGCGGCAGCTGCGCGAGCATTGTAAAAGGGTCCACGCCTTCCGGTACCTGGATAGCGCCTCCCGGGAAGCTGGAAAAACCGGATTTTTCTATCGTCGCTACGATGATAACAGCCTGGCGGAAAATTATGTCCAGTTGTGCGATTTCTTCCTTGTCACTGGTGTTGAGCTTGTAAATGGGCTCATCGGCCAGCGCGGGATAGGTCTTTACAAACCCTGCATAATCGCTGTCTGAAAGCGCTGCTTTATCGAGGAGTACGTAATCACCCGCTACCTGCGCCTTTTCGCTTTCTTTCATGAAAAGAGTGAGCTTATTGTATTCTGCGGCGCGGACTGCCTGGGGAACGGCATTTTCAATGCCGCCGGCCTGCACGCCGATGTTGACGATATCGGACATGTAGGCGGGCAGAGAAAGATCGGCCATCGCCTGCCCGAACAGCAGCAGGAAAATGGCGATTATCGACCAGACGAATGGACGGAGGTACTTGATTATTTTTCCCATTTTATTCTCTTTCTATTGACACACAAAGTTCATGCCGGAAGGCATTTTTCCGGTGATTTTTTCCAGCAATGCGTTTCAGGAAAGCTTCATCATATGATTGTGATGTATATGAGCCGGAGAAGAAGTCATATCTTCACGGCCGGCATCTTTATTTTTATTCTTTTCTGATTCTTCCCAATCGAGCTTTATCGCCGCCAGGAAAGCATTCATTCCCTGGTGCAAGGCGCTGATATCCTCCGCGCTCATCCTCTCCAGGAAACGTTTCATGTCACTTTGCTGTGTCTCGTGTATCTCGGTGATAGTTTTCCGCCCTTTATCCGTAAGCTGCAGCAGCACGATGCGGCGGTCTTCCGGACCTTCGCTTCTTTCCACCAATCCCTGCCCCACCAACCGGTCCACGATACTGGTCACATTACCGGGTGTAACCCCCAGTTCAAGCGCAAGTTCCCTGACATTAATACTACCTTTGATATTAATGAGAAACAGGCTCTTCAACTGCGCCAGGGGTACGATGAGATTCTGCCACGGCTCTTTCTGGTAACGCATCCGGTTATGTCCCAGCGTCTTGAAAAGCTCCAGGACACTGGATATCAATTCTTCTTTGGATTTATTTTTGGATTCTTTTTCCATCATCTGGCCCCCCGGAGGCATTAATTGTTTATTATATATGATTAATTTATATAATGCAAATAGTTTATATTATATAATGCATAACAATGTAGAAGTGACTGACTTGATAATCCAGGAAGGAAACTCTAAACCCAAGGCACCGGTTCCAATTCACTATGAATAAATTGAAAACTGATTGGGTTTATTACCTGTCTTCTTAACCTTTGACGCCGTATCGCGGTACGGCCTGTATAGCGCGGGGCAGGCTTTTGAGATTTGACTTAACCTAAGATTGTAAATGTACCAGCAGTGTAGTTCCCCTGCCGGGCACGGAATTAACCCTTATCTTGCCGCCCAGCAGCCACACCCGCTCTTTCATGCCCATCAGGCCGAGTTTACCGCTGCGGGGCAGGTCCCCCATATCTTCCGGCGGTGTAAAGCCGTTGCCGTTGTCTTTCACCGTTAAATCTATGCCCATGGCGGAAAACACCACCGATACATTTACCTCGGTTGCCTGGGCATGCTTCTTGATATTAGTCAGAGCTTCCTGGACGATACGGAACACCGAAAGCTCCACTTCACTGGAAAGACGCCTTTCATCCCCGATTACTATAAAGCCGGCGGTGATTCCTTCGGTATTTTCTATATTCTTGGTTAATGACCGCAGCGCGGGTATCAGGCCGAGGTCATCCAGCAGCGAGGGGCGGAGGTTCTGGATAAAAACCTGCATCGACTGCTGACCCTGCTTGAGCAGTTTCTGAATATCGTCCAGTTGTGCCACTTCATCAGTCCCAAAACTGTTCTTTTTCCGGAGCAGGTTATCCACCTGTCTTGAAAGGGACCCCAGTATCTGCGCCAGGTCGTCATGGAGTTCCCGGGCGATATACTTGCGTTCTTCCTCCTGGGCGATGGTAAGCTGCTGCAGATAATAACGCAGGTTGTTCTCCAGTTTTTTACGCTCGCTGACATCAATGACCGTCTCAATAGCGCCGATTGTCTTTCCCTCTTCATCTCTAATGGGGCTCGCTGTAAAATGCAGCCACTTCCCCTCGTCGCCGAGATCCGGAAAATAATCCTCGGCTTCATAAGCGCCTTCTATAAGCGGGTATTCCTTCCGATCTCACGGGGACATGCCCTGCTTCTTGAGCCAGGCTTCTATCTCCCTGGCTTTATTGCGGGTAGCTTGAACTTTTGGATGAAAAAGAATACCTATTTGTTTCACGGCTTTTACCTTTAAACGCTTTCACTTCCCCATTCAGCGGGGAACAAGAAAAGTGTAACAATTCTGCCGCTGCAGGTCAAGCAAGGCAGGGTATTTCGCCGTTTCTGCTGCGGTATGATATAATTTCTTCGTGAGTCAGAATATATTATGAGCAGCTACCGGCATAAAGCCCGGACAATCGCCCTCCAGGCACTATATGAAGTCGATTCCGCCGCGCGTCCGGCAGATTCTGTCGTGGAGCGGCTGCTGTCTGAAACCGACCTTAACGAGGAAACCGCCGCTTTCGTTCGCGAACTGGTGGCGGGCACTGTCGGCAACAAGGACAAGATCGATGGAAGCATAAAAAAATATGCTCCGGCCTGGCCGTTGGAACAAATAGCCATGATTGACCGGAATATCCTCAGACTTGCAATATTTGAAATTTTATTTGATAATAAAGTACCAGTAAAAGTAGCAGTTAGTGAAGCGGTTGAACTGGCGAAGACCTTTGGGAGTGAAAGCTCACCTAAATTCGTCAACGGGGTGTTGGGTTCGGTAAGCGCGCTGACCAGCCGCTAGAAGCTATAAATAAGGGGGGAAACGTGGCAACTATCTTTGATAAGATTAAAGCAATCGTTGTGGAGCAGCTTGGCGTTGAAGAAAAAGACGTAGTGCCCACAGCCAGCTTTGTTGAAGACTTAGGCGCTGATTCTCTGGATTTGGTTGAACTGATCATGTCCCTGGAAGAGGCCTTCAGCACACCGGAAAAGAAACTGGAAATACCCGATGAGGCCGCTGAAAAAATAGTCACCATCCAGGACGCTATCGACTACATGAAAGAGCAGGGAATCGAAGGCTAGAAGCAGGATAGCCGCCACGGCATATATTAGTTCTATATTCCCTGTGCCCAGTTAAAAGCATTACGGAACATCTGTAATCCGTAAAGATCTTCGCGGGGGGTTTCGCGTGTCCAACGGGGGTGCTGCGTCCAGCGGATGAAGTCTTCCGGGTGGGGCATGAGGCCGAAGATGCGGCCTGAAGGGTCGCAGATACCCGCAATATCGTTGATTGAACCGTTGGGATTATCAGGATAGCCTGCCCCGGTTTTCCAGTTTTTATCCACATACTGGACAACGATATTCAGTTTTTCCGCCATGTCCGGCTCGGCTACAAGTTTACCTTCGCCGTGAGCTATAGGGACATACATACCGCGTATCCCCTTTGTAAAAACGCAGGGGCTTTTTTCATTCACTTTCAGGTAAACCCAGCGGCACTCGAATTTGCCGGAATCGTTATTGGTCAGTGTTGCCGGCTGGGCGCTCTTGCCTTTAACACCGGGCAGGATGCCTGTTTTCACCAGGACCTGGAAGCCGTTACAAATACCCAGCACCAGCCGCCCGTCAGCGACGAATTTTTCTATTTCAGGCTTAAGCTTTAACCTGATTTCATTGGCCATGATTTTACCGGCGGAAATATCGTCGCCGTAAGTAAAGCCGCCCGGAATGACCAGTATCTGGTAGTCTTTCAGGCGTTTTTCCTGTCTTAAAACCTCGCCCACGAGCGCGGAATCCACCTCTGCGCCGCATTCTTCGAAAGCGATGCGGGTATCAATATCGCGGTTCGTCCCGGGCGCGCGCAGCATCAATACTTTAACTTTTTTCATCTACAACCTACCATCTCAGCGGCTTCTGCCAGGCTTCTTTCAATTCGTCGATATCGGCTTCAAGCACTGATTTGCCCTTAAGACCGTTAATAACAAATGTTTTTTTACGGGTGACTTTACCAATCTGCGCGTAAATCACGCCGCTCATGGCTTTTTCAAACGCGGCCTTGTCTTCCGGCGCTATTTCAGCCAGGAAGCGCGTATTAGACTCGGAGAAGAGGATATAATCATCACGTTCCATCGGCTCTCCCAGCGGCACATTTTTCAGATCAAGCGTCATGCCCAGGCCGCCCGCGAAGGCCATTTCCGCTGCCGCCACCCCTATTCCCCCTTCGCTTAAGTCATGGCAGGCTTTAACCAGTCCTTTTCCGGTAGCTCTGGATAAGGCGTCCATCAGCTTCTTGCCTTTTTCCGGATATACTTTAGGGACGCTGTTGCCGGTATGACCGCGGACAAAATAATAGTGCGAACCGCCAAGTTCATTGTAAGTATCCCCGATGATATAAACCAGGTTGCCCGCTCTCTTGCAGCTCATTGTGATTGCTTTCTTTACATCGTCCATGACCGCCATCGCGGAGATTAGGAGGGTGTGAGGTATGCAGATGCTGCCCTTCTCCGTATCATACTCATTAAAGAGGCTGTCTTTGCCGGAAATAAACGGCGTGCCGTAGACTTTAGCGATATCGTAGCAGGCCTGTGCCGCGCGTACCAGTGCGCCGAGGCGGTCGGGTTTTTCCGGGTTGCCCCAGCAGAAGTTATCCAGCAGGGCTACTTCGTCAAGACTGCCGCCCACGGCAATTACCTGGCGTAAAGCTTCGTCAATGGCCGATGCAGACATCCAGTAGGGGTCGATATCCCCGTATTTTGGATTAATGCCGTTAGATATTATCAGCCCTTTATCGGAATCCGGCAGGGGGCGGATAACGGCGGCGTCGCCGGGGCCGTCATTAGCAACACCGACAAGGGGCTTAAGCACGCTGGTGCCCTGTACCTCATGGTCGTACTGGCGGATGACCCACTCCTTGCTGCAAACGTTCCAGGAACCCAGTATCTTTTTCAGGTCTTCCGCTAAATCGGAAGGCTGCCGGAACTTCGGTTCTGGGTATTTCGGCTGCTCCCAAACGGCTTCACGCTCTTGTTGCGGCAGGCCGTTATGCAGGAAAGCCATATCAAGGTCGCAAACCGGATTGCCATTGTAATAAAGCTGCAGGCGGCGGTTATCCGTGAACTCGCCGATGACTACCGCCTCTGCGTCCTCATTCCTGCAGATAGCCAGGAAGCGTTCGATGTTTTCCGGGGGAACCGCTAACAGCATGCGTTCCTGTGATTCCGATATCCAGATTTCCATGTAAGACAGCCCGGAATATTTTAAAGGCACTTTTTCAAGGTCGACGCGCACGCCGGTCTCTTCACCGACTTCACCGACGGCAGAGGACAGTCCGCCGCCGCCCACATCGTGAACGCGAACATAAAGGCCGAGGTCGCGGGCCTGCAAAATAGCGTCGAGCGCTTTCTTTTCAACGATGGCGTTTCCTATTTGAACAGAACTGGAAGAAAGCGTTTCCGATTGCTTATCCAGCTCGCCGGAGGCAAATGTAACGCCGTGGATGCCGTCGCGCCCGGTCTTGCCCCCAACCAGCACCACCAGGTCGCCGGGCTTCTGCCGGCCTTTCTGGCTCATACTGACGGGCAGAATGCCGACTGTACCGCAGTAGACCAGCGGGTTGCCTACATAACGCTCGTCAAAGAAAATGGAGCCGTTAGATGTGGGAATGCCCATGCGGTTGCCGTAATCGGCCACGCCGGCGCGCACGCCTTTAAAGATGCGGCGCGGGTGCAAAACACCCCTGGGAAGCTTTTCATGAGGCATATCGGGCGGGCCGAAGCAGAAGACATCGGTATTCAGGATAGGCTTGGCGCCGAGCCCTGTGCCTATCGTATCGCGGATAACGCCGCCGATGCCCGTTGCCGCGCCGCCGTAAGGCTCCACCGCCGATGGGTGGTTGTGGGTTTCTACCTTAAAATTAACGGCGTATTTGCCGTTGAAGTCGATTACGCCCGCATTATCCTTAAAGACGGAAAGACACCACGGCTTGTTTAACTCCTGCGTAACTTTCATCAAGGTGCTTTTCATCAGGTTATCGATAGTTTTGCCGCCGAGCTTTATCCTGGATTTAAAAGTCTTGTGGCAACAGTGCTCGGACCATGTCTGGGCAATCGTCTCCAATTCGACATCGGTAGGCTGGCGGCCAAGTTTTTTAAAATAATCCTGGATGATGCGCATTTCCGGGAGAGTAAGCCAGAACCTGCCCTTGCTTAACTCCATGAGAGCGGCATCATCCATGGCGGCGATATCTATCTTTTCCAGCTTGAAATTATAGGTCGCGGAGCGTAAAGATACGGCCTCTTTTTTAGAAACGACGTGCTGGACGACGCTGTTAACTAGTAGCTTTTCACTGATGCTCCGGAGGATTGCATCGGAAAGTTTGCCCCAGAGCAGGTATTTATTGGCTGTCCTGACGGCTGATATAGTTGTGATGCCCAGGTCGCTGATGCCCCTTTTCACGCTCT
This sequence comes from Dehalococcoidia bacterium, assembly GCA_041300405.1. Taxonomy (GTDB): domain Bacteria; phylum Chloroflexota; class Dehalococcoidia; order Dehalococcoidales; family RBG-16-60-22; genus Fen-1077. Next base: position 1,168,260 of record JBGLNK010000001.1, read on the forward strand.
CTTCTACGGGATCCATTACTCCGGGATTGTAAGCGACTTCGATAAGATGCGCGCCGGCGGGAGCAGGCTGTTCAGAAGTACGATATTCCTCGACGATGGGGTCGGCGAGAAGTTCGCCGCAGATTGACTGCAGTTCTTTAGTGGTCAATTTGCCTTCAAGGAGGTAAATACTGCTTACCTTAACGCGCTCGACGGTTTTTATACCCAGGTCCAGGATGTCTTTCTGCAAGCCTTCCGAGCGCGGGTCGGCGAAACCTTCCCTTACCGAGACCTCGATGCGGTATACAGCTTCATTCATATTATCACCTGACTTTTTCAACCCTCTTCTCTATCCGGTTCACCAGGAAGGTAATCCAGCGGCTTATCTCGAACTTCCGCCCGAAATCCAGCTCGGAGTAAGCCGGTTCGCTGTTTTCAGCGGTGTACTTGCCGTCTGTAGTCTTGGCGCGGACGAAATCCAGCATGCTTTGAAATGAATCGCTCTCGATGGCGTGCGGGAATAAGGAAAGCACGTCCAGCACGCGCATGATGCCGTACTTAACGGCCGGGTATTGCAGGCTGCGGAAACGTTTCCCCACCCCGAACCCGTAACGGTTGTCCCCCACTCCCCAGTGCTCCAGCAAATGGTCGATTGCGCCGTAAAGCGCCGGGTTCTCGATATGCGCTTCATACTGTCCCAGCAGCATGAGGATATTCAAGTCATCCATCGGGCAGGAACTTTCGGGATTAAAGCTTTCGCCGTAGCAGTCCCAGCCGCCGCCGGGCATCTGAGTGCTTAAAGCGTCGCGGATATATTTTGCCACGCGCGGGTCGTCGCGGTAGCCCATTTTAGCCAGCGATGAGATGAGCGCCATCTCGCGTACGCTTTCGTCCCGGAGGGCTGCCTCGGAAAAATTCTTTATCCCCACCTCACCATAGATAATTGCGCTGGCCACTCCCCAGCACATGCTGAATTGAGTCTCGATGATATTTTCGGGATTTTGCTTCTTCTCTGCAGGACTGGCCAGGGACCCGTAATCTACCGGGCTGAGACGCAATGTAACCTCCGCAATATCTTCCGGCCGGATATTATGTTCTTTTACCAATGCTAAAGCAGCTTCGATAGCGCCGTGCTGGCCGTGACAGCAGGGGTATTCCTTCAGGCTCGTATTAGACCCTGAAAATACCTTGCCCAGGTCCAATGTTAATATCCATGGAAGATATGCCCCGCCGCAAAACATCCGGTAATAGTTGTTTTTATCATCAGCGTCCAGAAAGTCATTTTCCGATGTAAACCCCTGCTCGGCCAGGAGAACGCTGATGATACCGGCTTTAGCCGCGAATCCGTTGCTTAATCCTTTCAAGTTGGCCCCTGACGCTATTCCTCCACCCCCGGTACTGCCGGCGCCGCTCATCTGGTGAAAAGCCAGAAAAAGAGCATTCCTCATTTGTTCTTCGTTAAGGCCGGAAACGATACCCGCAGCCGCGGCCGCGCCGAAGAAATTGGAAGTAAACCTGATTGCGTTGTCTGCGTTATACCCGCAGGCCTGCTTGATGCGGCAAGCCAAATCATAACCTAAAGCCACGGCGGTGATGAATCTCTTACCGTCTATTTTCCCCTGGCGCTCGGCCATGGCAACAGCCGCCGGTATGATAGCCCGCGATGAGTGGAGATTTATCCATGTGACTATGGTGTCATCAAAATCCAGCCGCGTACTTGAAACACCATTCACGAAAGCGGCATTGGCTGCGGGAAAACGCCCGCCAAAGCCCAGTATCGTGCTTTCTTTCTTGCCTCCCCACTCTTTAACCATTTTGGCCAGGCCGTTCATCTCTCCGGATATGCTGCAGCTGGTTCCGGCAATAGTCACACCAAGCGTGTCCAGTATCTGCATCTTGGTAAACTCGGCAAGAGCCGGCGTCAGGGCATTATAGTCGGTCTTTACCAGGTAGGCTGTGATTTTTTCAAGTATATTCATATTTTATAAATAACTGGGATATATATCCTTTTCATTACGATTATTCAATTCGTCAATTGCGCTGGACTTGAGTTTTTGCAGATATTGTATCATCTGTTGCTGTTCCTCATGGGACAATGATGAGATTATATTCTGGAAAGACTGGCGTTTTTTTGACTTCTGGTAGACTTCCAGTCCTTTCGGCGTTAACATGATTTTTATTATGTCCTTGCGCTGGGGATTTTTTGTTTTTTTCAGCAGTCCCCTTTTTTCCATCCGGCTAACGATTTCTGAGACTGTGTGCGGTTTTCTAAATAGCCAGCGCGATATTTCAGAAATCGTGGCTTTTTCACCGAGCGCCTTCGTGATAAATAAAACTGCGCCCTGGCTGGTAGAAATATTGTACTGGTCGAGCTCTTTTTGTCTGGCCCGGAAAATTGTCTCTGTAGTCTGATTGAGTAAACCGATTAAGTCATATACTTCTTTGCGATCCGTACCACTTTTCATAATTTCACATCTGTTAAAACGAACATATACATTATAATTTATATTTCATTTACTGCGCTAACGAAATTATAACAGCAATATGCGGATTCCTGCAATCTGAGAAGGCTTCATTAATATAATAAGCATTCATTCCTGCTGTGACAAATTCGTCTTATGACCAAAATACGTATTGACCTCTTTAAACAGGAGTGAATAAGTTTTTACGTTTTTATAACATGATCACGAACTTAAATTGAAGTGGAAGTCACTAGCTGAGGTCAAACGGGTTCGGGCCATTGAGGTAGCACCTATTGACCACCTGTTAATACTGTGCCTTGGCTGTTTCAGGTGATGCCTGATTATTTGTTGCATTTGATATCTAGTGATCAACACTCCGGCGTAAAAACAGGTTCCATTTATATATTAGCGTTCTTACTCTCGAACTATTATTTATCAGCTATCAGCCACTTTAAAGCGGGTTCTAGTCTTCCTCTTCCTGAATCATTCTGCTTGCTTTTTGGTGCTCATCCAGTATTTTCGCTGCAGTTTTGTTGATGGTGTTTACGTATGATTTCAACCTTTGCATGTCTTCTTTAGTAAGGCTGGAGATGATAACGGAAAAAGCGCTCATTTCCATGGCTTTATTGAATAATTCCTTGCCCTTTTCAGTAACGAAAACTCTGGTGTATTTTTTGTTTTTAGAGTCCGTCTGTCTTTGTACCAATCCTTTTCGTTCCAGGCGGTTAATTATGGCTACCAGAGAACTGCTGCTGCGCCGCATCACTTCTCGCAGCTGCATGATTGTACAGGCTGTCGGGAATTTTTGCATAAAGCGCATAACGCCTATTTGTTGAGGGGAAATGTCAAAATGCGCCAATTCGTAACGGCGGATGTTCGTCATTAGCAGCACACTATGCCGCAACAACACCGCTATTTCATGTTCTTCGGATTCATAATAGGTCAATTGTAATCCTCCGTTAAGTTATCAGCGGATTGAATACCTGTAAACAGGCTGCTCCAATCATCCAGAATATTCTACACGAATTCCCCTTGCATTGAAAGTTTAAAAAATCCGAAAAGTAGTATTGACTTTTAATAAATGATATGGTAGTGTAGCAATAAGTTACGCGTGACTTATGTATTTTCGAGTATTATTATTACTTAAAACCGCAAGCCCGGAATCCTTGATAAAAGATAGAGAGAGGTGAAAATAGTATGTAAATTACACAGGGCATCTTGCAGATAATACCTGGAAAAAGCTGAATCGATTAAGGTAGCCTTACTATATTGATTACCCAATAATTTATTCAGAATTTTATAAAAGGAAGATATTTTAGATGAAAAAGTTATTTTTATGCTTGCTAGGTATCATTTTAATCAGCGGCCTGATGATCAGCGGGTGTTCTGATTCAACACCGTCTGCCACCACTTCCTCCCCAACTACCACAGCGGCGGCAGCTACCACGCCAGCAGCTACTACTTCCAAGCCAGCCGCAACTACTGCACCTGCTGCTACCACGGCTCCTGCCGGGTCTCAACAATACGGTGGTGTTTTATCTTATTCGCCTTCCGCAAGCCCCGGCGGACCTATCGGCTGGCCGTCGGAAAACATCGGGACGGTAGATACCATCCAGCAGTTCGCTCTGGAGCCGCTGGTGAAGTCCAACGCTGACGGGAGTTTAATTCCCTGGCTGGCAACATCGTGGAATGTCGCCACTGACCAGTCATCGCTTACTCTACAGTTACGAAAGGGCGTTAAGTTTTCGGACGGCACGGACTTTAACGCCAAGGCCGTTAAGTTCAACTTCGATGCTTGCATCGCTAAAAAGGTTGCTATCACGACGTACTGGAATTCGGTTGACGTGGTTGACGATTATACCATCAGAATAAATATACGTCAATTCTCGAATGCCATGTGGTATGATCTTTCCGGGGGAACGGCTTTTATCGTATCGCCGGCCGCCTACGAGAAAAACGGCGTCGAATGGATGAGAAACAATATGGTGGGGACCGGCCCGTTCCTGCTCACCAAATACACGCGTGATGTCAGCGCCGAATTTTCCAGGAACCCCAACTACTGGCAGACGGGTAAACCTTACCTTGACGGAGTGAAAGTCGTCTTTTTCGCGGACCGGTTGACGTCTACGGCGGCTCTGCAGGCCGGTGATATCGACGCGACGCAAATGGATACCGGTTCTTTAGCGGCGGAAATGCTGACCAAGAAATTCGCCGTCACTCCGAGGTTTACGGGAATGATTTCCCTGATTTTTGACGGCGCGAATGCCGATTCGCCTTTCCACGATAAGAGGGTATGCCAGGCGGTTGACTATGCTATCGATAAAGAGGCTATTTGCAAGGCCAGAGGCTTCGGCTTCTGGCAACCCTCCCACCAGTGGCCAGGTTTCGGCACGACGATCTATGACCCCAACTACCCGGCCGCGCGGAAATATAACCCGGATAAAGCCAAGCAGCTCCTGGCGGAAGCCGGCTACGCTAACGGGTTTAAATACCGGTTTGTCTTCTCACCCCAGGGGACCGACATTGATGAGGCGACCGCCATACAGAACTTCCTCGGTAAAGTCGGCATCAATGTAAGTATAGAAACGCCCGTGTATTCCAAATACCTGGAATACAGGAATATCAGCACCTGGTCTGGCGCCATGCTTATGCAGCCGCTGGCGATGCAAGCTAATCTGAATTTGTTTTTAAATATGTATTTTCCTACTAAAAGCGGCATGTTTAAAAGTATGTACCGGCCAGCGGATCTCGACCAAATGATAGCTGACTCCCTCAAAACAGTCACCGTGGATGATGCCAAAGTAAAAGCGATTTACGATTACATTTGGGACCTTGGAATGGCTCTCCCCACTCACAATACGGGATACACGTTTGCTTATAACCAGAACAAAGTCCATGACGCAGGCTGGCTTACCCTGTCTAACCCGGCTCACTGGAAGTCATGGGAAGCCTGGATAAGTAAGTAGAATCCTTTCACGGGACACTGCCGGTATGATGAGTTGTGGCGTCGTATCGGCAGTGTCCCGGCTTCCTGAACACCGGTCTTTTAGAAAAATTCAAATATATTGTAGATATTCTTTATGACGACATATATCATTCGCCGTATAGTGCAAACTGTAGTTGTCCTAATTCTAGTCTCCATTATTGTGTTCATCGCGGTGCGCATGCTACCGGGGAATCCGATATTAATGCTGGTAACTCCAGGTGAATTGGAGGAATACACCGACCAGCAAATCAAGGCACTGGAACATGAATTCGGCATCGACAGGCCGATGGTTGTCCAGTATTTCGACTGGATATCTGGCCTCCTGCTCCATGGTGATCTTGGAGACTCCATTGTTAACCGGAGCCCGGTGATGGAGTTCCTCGTTAAACGCCTGCCGGTAACCTTCCACATCGGAATTCTGGCCATTATTTTGGCCATTATCATCGGGGTGCCGGCGGGAGTGATATGCGCTGTAAGGCGGGGCAAGTGGCAGGACAGTGTCGTCACCCTTCTCGCGAATATAGGAATCACCGCCCCGAATTTCTGGGTAGGCATGTTGTTCATCTATTTTTTCGGTCTTTATTTAAAGATTCCAGGATATCTGGTCCGCCACTGGATATGGGGATGCTTAGCCTTTTATCTTCATCGATGTATTTTAGCACTTTCCCCATTCTTGAACCGTAGATAGATGCTAGGTGAGTGATAGTCGCAATGGGAAGACCGCTGGCCCGCGCTGTCTTTTCCTGTTCTGCGGGGATTACCGCTGGCGCGCCCGGCAATAACGTATGTCCTGTGGTACATACCACGTTCCTATCGAGTTTTTTGTTTATTAAGTTGACAGCTTCTTCTGCGATACCGCGGTAGGCAGTGAATTTGCCGCCAAGTATGGATAGTAATCCTTTAGTCCCGTCCTGTTTTTCATGGTCAACGAGCCGGTGGGCCCGCGAGTTATCGGATGCCGATTTATTATTTTTCGGGACAAGCGGCCTCAAGCTGGCATAGGTGGAACGGATATTTTTACGCTTGAAATCCGGTAAATAATGGCTGAGTTCTGAAACAAGGTAATCAACGTCAGATTTATCCGCGTAGACTTTGTCGGGGTCGGCAGTATAATCGGTATCGGTGGTACCGACTAGCGTACGGTCTAGCCAGGGAATAACGAAGAAAAGTCTGCCATCGCTTTTGGCGAAAAGCACTAAAGCATTATTGCTGATTTTGTCGGCCAGCAAGTGCACGCCCTTGGTTTTTCGTATGGTGTAAGCACGGCCGGCTTCAAACTGGTGTAGGATTCTGTCTGTCCAGGGTCCGGTTGCGTTTAAGATGATGCGCCCGTTAGCTTGGAATTCTTCGCCAGATAGTTCGTCCTTTATGCGGACACCGCTTACTACGCTATCTTTAAAGACGAGCCCGGTTACCGTTGCGTGATTTATGATTACGGCGCCTCTGGCGGCAGCGTCCGTAAGATTTTCAATACACAACCTCTCGGCATAAGCCACCTGGGCATCATAATACAAATAAGCGCCGACAAGGCCAGCTGTATTTTCCAGCGATGGTTCTAGTTCTACCGTTTCCTTAGCTGAAAGGTGATAGCTGGAATGCAGACTCGCACCGTGTGAAAACCGGTTATAAAGCCATAGAGCGAAAGGTAATGATAGCCGGTAGAAAAGTTCAGTTTTCAGAAGGGGGATAACAAACTCTAGCCGGCGGACAAGATGGGGTGCTATTTTTAGTAAGATTTCACGTTCATTGAGGTCCTGTTGCACCAGCTTGAAATCGAACATGCGCAGATAGCGCAGGCCTCCATGGATAAGGCGGGTAGAGCGTGATGTCGTCCCGCAGGCAAAATCTTCCTTTTCGATAAGTAAAACTCTTAAATCGCGCAACGCGGCATCCCTTGCCACGCCCGCTCCTATTATCCCTCCCCCTATGACAATCAGGTCGAAAAGCTGGTTACCAATGGCATTAAGATTTCTTTTCACGGAGGCCCTTTCTAAATACGTCCTGCCAGCCATTTCTCCATGTCAGCCATCACCTGCGGGTGTTCCGGTTCGTTGAAAATTTCATGCAACAGGCCTTCATAGAGCTTGAGAATCTTGTCTTTTGAGGCTATACGCTCATACAAGACACGACTACGCGCACCATCCGGACCGCCGTTGCCGGCCATGACTAACACCGGCAGCTTTATTTGTGTTACAGTGTCATACAAGCTAGAGATCTCCTTAAACATGGCAAATCCGGCAGGTATCGGCCCATGATAAACCAGTGGGTCGTTTTCATAAGCTTTTATAACCGCCGGATCCCGGCTAAGCATGGCGGTGGATAAACCTTCGCCGGGTTTGGGCCGTGCCATGGGAGGATCGTTGGGTTTTGAGAGGCCGCCGCCAGAGGTGATCAATCCGTTTAGCTCTTCCTGGTATTCGATGGCATAAAGCAGGGAGATGACTGACCCCATACTGTGTCCAATGAGGAATATTTTTCCTTTGGGGTTTTCTTTCCTTACGATATTAAAATAGGTCTTGAGGTCTTTAACGTAGTCTTGGAAGCTATCTACATTTACACGCTCACCGTCTGACCGTCCGTGGCCGCGGTGGTCTAAAGCGTAAACAGCAAAACCTTTTGGCACGAAATAATTTACAACATTAAGATAGCGGCCGCTATGTTCACCAAAACCGTGGGCCACTAATAGTATTGCCTTAGGGGAACTCTCTGGTAGCCAGTATTGGTAGTAGATATTGAAGTCTTGGTACCCTTTAAAAAAAGCTTCCTTGTGTTTCATGGAGATATCCGTCCTTTAGCTTAAATATTCAACCGAGTTCGTCCTTTACCATTGTTTTCAATAAGAGTTCAAAGTTTTTACTACAACTGATGTATTAGGGCAGTATAAATGGATTGACAACCGTGCTCAACTACTGTTAAGTATTAGTGGAATATTGACTAATATATACATATTTGACAAATTATGTCAATGTGTTTAATTATACTGTAAAAATTCGAGTCCTGAAAATGGAGCCTGTTGATGAAAGATAAAAGAAGCATCACGCGCAAGCAAATTATTGATGCAGCATCTGCCTGTTTTGCCGAGCACGGTTATGATAAGACGACCTTCGATGATGTAGCCAAAAAAGCGGGGGTATCAAGGGCTCTAATATATACCTATTTTAAAAGTAAGCAGGAATTTTTCTTTACCATGATGGACGAGAAACATAAAAATTATCTACTCCAATCTCAAGAGGTGCTTGAATCTGATCTTTCAGGCAAGGAAAAATTACGCAAAATAATCGATATATGGATAATAGACCCTCACCGGATCATTTATAAATCTCCCTTGCCGAATATCTGGCTTAAACCGGTCAAAAGTATCCAGGAAAGTGAAAAGTTATTAAGGGGAGACTTTATAAAGTCACTCGTCCCTTTAATCGGCTACGATTTGGCAGAAGTGATCGTATTCTCTTACAAAGGATTGCTGGACGATAAACCCTCTATTGATATTTTGGAAAAACGAACGGATATTCTGATAAATAGTTTAAATTTATAGTTTGATGCACCCAACGCTCCCTTTCAGATATTACGAAATCTCAATTGAAAAAAGGCAAAGCCCGCTTATGAAAAAATGGTCATTTCAATATACTGAACAGCAATCACATGGACTTTTGTTGAGTCCCTGTTCAGCGGCGTGCTTCCTCTTGTATTAACTTATACCAAAATAGTAAAGTAATGCTATCAGCATGGTGTGTCAATTGAGTAAGGAGATTAAAGATGAGCTCTAAAACAGAAGGCTTTTACGAGGTTTTAAGTCCCTGGGCGGAAGCTGATCCGGTACCATACAGGGCTATCAGTACCAGGATAAAAGATCTGGCAGGTAAGAAAATTGGATTATTTTGTAATACGAAGCGCGTTGCTGAACCTACACTAAAAGTAATCGAAGACCGTCTCCAGAAAAAGTTCCCTACGGTAGCATTTAGCTGGTTTTTTAATTTGGCTCCCAACGAGGCAATTATAGCGCAAACCCGGAAAGATGAATTTGATAACTGGCTTAAAGGAGTAGACGCGGTTATTGCTGCCTACGGAGACTGAGGGTCATGTACCAAGTACCTTGTGTACGATACAGTTTCTATAGAAGACAGGCAAAAACCCGTTGTTATGCTGGCGAATTATGGATTTGTTAATGATGCGGAGTCCGCTTCCCGCAGCAAGGGGATGCCCGGCGTTAGGGTTATTTCCACCAAAGTGCCGTGTGAAAGTACCGTAATAGCGGATATAGAAGCCGGAATAGACAAAGCTTGGAATGACATTATCATTGCCTTAACAAAACCTCTCACCGCTGAAGAAAAAAACCCAAGGGCAGAAAAAACGGAAACACCGGCGAGGATTATCTTCAAAGGTAGCCTAGAAGAAGTCAATCGTTTTTTTTACCGGCGCGGCTGGACGGATGGCCTCCCTATAATTCCACCCATGGAAGAAGCAGTACAAGAAATGCTTATAGGGACGGATCTCCCCGCTGACTATTTACTGGGTAAATTGCAATCACGTCTGGGCAAAGCGACAGTCGAGAAAGTTGCCATCAATGCCGTTATGGCTGGCGCCCTGCCTACCTACATGCCCGTATTGATTGCTGCCACTATTGATCTTCTAGAGTCAGAGCAGGGTTTTAACGGTTATACTACCTATGGGTTCAGCACCGGTTCCTGGTCTCCTTTCTGGATTATCAACGGCCCAATACGTCAACAGCTAAATATTAATAGTGGTTCCGGCGCTTTTAGTCCGGGTAATATTGCCAATGCCACCATCGGGCGCGCGATGGGGCTCATCATAAAAAACATCGGCGGCGTCCGTAAAGGCATCGAGGATATGGGCGTAATGGGTAATCCTATGAAATACACGATGGTGATTGCAGAAAATGAGGAGGAAAGTCCCTGGGAACCCCTGCACGTAGAACACGGCTATCAAAAAGAAGATAGTACTATCAGCCTTTCTTTCCCCCAATCGTTTTTACAGCATTACCCACCCGGTAGTGACGCAACGAGCATATTGCAATCGGTCATAGATAACATAACACGAGGCATGCGTTATACGATTGTGTTCAATCCGCAAACCGCTAAAAACATTGCCCGTGAGGGTTTTACCAAGGAGAAAATTAAGCAATACATTACCGAGAAGAAATTCGTACCGGCTGTACAACCTAAAAATCAGCTAGGTAATAGCGGCATACCTGGCGCCAGCCCGTCTCAGGATCTTCAAAATAAACCGGAAATGGTACCTCTAATAAGAGACCCCCGTGTTATCAGAATCATCGTGGGGGGCGGTCCAGGGGCATTTGTAGCGCATTTGATTGGCGGCGGGGCTACGCCCGGTAAGAAAGAAATCCAGAAAATTGAGTTACCTAAAAACTGGGAAAAACTGGTGGCTAAATATAAAGACCTAGCGCCGATTTACGCCAAGTATTAGAGAGTAACCTTTTGCCCGAAAATGATACCAGGTATTCTACCGTAAAAGCAGGAATGAAGAAATAAACAACACATAGAATCACTGTTTCAGGCGGGGTTCGGCTTTTCCCCATTTCCATCAGAAATAAAGCCTGTTTTTACTGAATCTCTTTTGTTTATTCTTACTCCCCGGTTTTTATTGTGCTACCTTTGAAAAGCCGGATTTTACCCCCAGTTTTTCTCCGATATACATATATTCGTCTGATTTTACCGAGTATTCCGGCCAGTCCGGAGTACCCTTAGCTTTTGGTTTTCCGGTTCCAGCGAAATTCGACCTAATCCGCGCCTTTTCCCAGCACAAGGACGACAATATCCCGGCTTATGATGCCCACTGGACGATGAAGCTGCCAATAGTAGTTTTATTCGTGATGATAACCGGGGCCGGAATTTACCTGTATACCGGACTGGGCGATATACTGACGCAAATAGTTACCGGTTTGGGTTTTTAGAAGAGATGAACGTAAATAGTACCAATAAAGAAGAGCGCAACGCCGCCGCCCTTTGCCTGTCTCACTTTGAAGGTAAAGACGGAAAAGAAGCTTATTTACCGGTTTCCGAAAAAGAGCTGACGGACCTTTTCCACCAGCTCGATAAAAAGGAAATCAGCCTGATAAGCATTTTCGGTGCGGAAAACTTCAAAGGAACGCAGGGGATTACCCTCTTTTATGTCCTGGAAAAGCAGGGCAGCCCGAATATCGTTTTACTCCAGCACAGGCTGGAAGGGCAGGAGATAGGCTCGATGGTCAGCCGTTTCCCCGCGGCAGGCTGGTTCGAGCGCGAAGTGCAGGACGCTTTCGGTATCAAATTCCTTAATGCCTTCGATAACAGGCGGCTCTGGCTGCATGAAGCCTACCCCGACGAATTCCACCCGCTGGTCAAGTCTTTCCGGAATAGGAGCACCCTGTCTTTCCCGAACAGGGACAGCCTGCCGGAGAAAGAAGGCGGAAAACCGCAGGGAGCGTCTTATAAATTCAGGCGGTTCGACGGCGAAGGCGTATATGAAATACCGGTAGGCCCGGTGCATGCCGGCATCATCGAACCGGGGCATTTCCGTTTCAGCGTCATCGGGGAAACCGTGATGGGACTGGAAATCAGGATGTTTTACAAGCACCGCGGCATAGAAAAACTGGCCGAAGGTAAAAGCCCGGCGGAATGCGCTGCCGTGGCGGAAGCCGTCAGCGGCGATGAGTCCGCGGCCAATGCCGCCGCATACTGCGCGGCCGTGGAGCGGATTTCCGCTTTAGAAGTTCCCGCAAGGGCATGGCAGTTAAGGACCATCATGCTGGAGATGGAGAGGATATATTCCCACCTGGGAGACCTGGCAGGGATGATGGTGGATGTGGCTTACCCCGTGGGCGCTGCCGGCTTTTTCAATTTCAGGGAAGAGATACTCCGCCATAATAAAAATATCTCCGGCTCCAGGTTTTTAAAAGGCATTTTCTGCCCGGGCGGACTGAAAAAAGACGCGCCGCCGGAAGCCCTGACCGCGCTGGCCGCGTATTTAAAGGATTTTACCCCTAAATTCCAAAAAGCGGTGAAATTTGTATACCGTTCACCTTCCGCCGTCGACCGCATGGAAACTACCGGCGTCATCAGCGAAAAAATAGTCCGTCCCCTCAACATCACCGGGCCGGCGGCAAGAGCCTCCGGCGCCCGCAGCGATACCAGGATCGACCATCCCTTCGGTTTATACTAGTCACTGAACACCCGCCTGGTGACCCTCGAAAAAGGCGACGTGCTCAGCCGTTTTGATGTTAAAGCTAAAGAAATACAGAATTCCACAGCCATAATCCAGACTGTACTGGCGGGCATAAAAGACGGGCCGGTCTGCGCAAGGGCCGTTTTTAAAGACGGCTGCGCCCTTTCCCTCGTCGAGGCAGCGCGCGGGCAAAACCTGCACTGGGTATACATTAAAAACAGGGTAATCGACCGGTATAAAATAAGGACAGCCTCATTCTGTAACTGGCAGGCGATAGAGCATGCCGTTATCGGTAATATCGTGCCTGATTTTCCATTGATAAACAAAAGCCTGAATCTGTCTTACGCCGGAACCGATTTATGAAAACAGGGAGACCGGAATAAATGATAAATCCATTCCCAAACCTGCTGCGCTTTAAGAAAGTTCCATCCGTCGGCGGTAAGGACGCGGACTACGATGCTACCGGTCTGGCATTAAAAAAAGAAGTCCGGGCCGTTTTCGGCAGGAACCTGACCATCAGGGAAGTAGATTCCGGCAGCGACAACGCGGCGGAAATAGAGCTGAACAACCTGGCTACACCTTATTATGACGTGGAACGCTTCGGTGTTTCCTTCACAGCTTCACCGCGGCACGCCGATGTCATGATTATCACCGGAGCGGTTACCCTGAACATGGAAACAGCAGTGTTAAAAACCTATGAAGCCATGCCTTCACCCAAATTTGTGGTGGCTGTAGGCGATGACGCCTGCGACGGGGGTATTTTCAAGGATACCTACGCGGTCAGGGGCGGCGCGGATAGGATATTGCCCGTGGATTTGAAAATACCGGGCAACCCGCCTTCTCCCTATGAAATAATCCAGGGCCTGTTATATTTGATGAAGGAAATAAGGAAGAAGAAACGTTGAGCGGTTACTTTTCCCCGGCCCGCCGTACATCAAATATCAGAATGTTATTGTAATTACCGGAATTAATTTTATCTTTCGCGATTTATCCGGTCAATCCTGGGTGAGCTTTTTGTTAAATACGCAGTGGATATCCTGTTTTTGCATCCACTCGATGCACCCGTTGCAGGAGGTGCATTTTGAGGCTTCAGCCAGCCCCTGGCGGAATTTACGCACGATGTGCTGGTCCATGATAACGGGACGGCACATAGAAACGGCGTCGGCGATACCACCGTCCACCACCTGCCGGATTTCTGAAAGCTGCCTCATGCCTCCCACAAGGATTACGGGTATATTAACCGCCGCTTTGGCCTGCCGGCATTCCTCGATGTAGTACGGGTTCAAAGCGTCTTTGCGGATGTGGTGGAACGCTTCCTTTTCAACACCCTCGCTCACCTCCACGGCATCCAGCCCGGCTTGAATAAAACGCTTGATGGAAGCGATACCTTCAGCGGTAGTTTTACCCTGCGGATGGTAGTCCTTGAGACCCAGCTTGATCATAATGGGGAAGTCCGGCCCGGTCAGCTTCCGGATGCCCTCGATAATGCGCACGACGAAACCGGCGCGTTTCTCCGGCGTGCCGCCCCACTCGTCTTTCCGCAGGTTGGTCGCCGGGGAAAGGAAGGAACTGACTAGCCAGCCGTGCGCGCCGTGTATCTGTACGGCATCGAACCCAGCCTCGTACGCCCGCCGCCCGGCCTGGATAAAATCCTCGATATGCTCATAGATTTCTTCGGCGGACAACTCACGGCAGGTTAATTTATTAGTCGGGTTGAACATCGCGGAAGGGCCTACCGGCTGGAGGCCGCAGGTCTTCGGATTGCCGAACCACCCGGCGTGCATAAGCTGGGCGGCCACTTTACCGCCGTACCTGTGAACGTTGTCAGTCAGTTTTTTAAGCGAAGGCAGCATGTCATCGTGGTGGATGCCGAGCTGACCCGGCGCCGTCCATCCATCCATTGAAGGGAAAAGCCCGCTGGAAATAATCAGGCCGATTTCTCCTAGGACCATTTCCCGGTAAAACGCCATTTGGGCTTCGCTGACCATCTTGTCCCTGCCCAGGTTATCCACGGTGGCGGAACGCACGAAGCGGTTTTTTATCTCCAGTTTATTTATTTTAAACGGCTCGAATAATTTGGACACGGTCAGCTCCTATGTTACTACTTTCCAGGGAAACACCGGGCGGTAGTGTCCCTGACTTCTTTCAGCCATTCATTCCGCTGCTCCAAAGTGCTGGCGACAACGACCCGGAATGTCTTACGGTAGTATTTTTTTACGCCGCAGGAAATGAACAGGTTATTTTTCCAGATCAGTTCCAGGGGGTCTCCGTAAACGGCGGTCTCCCGTTCTCCGGCGGTGTTGGATGTATTGAAAACGAGCACAGCTTCCGCTTTCAAGAGCCCGATAAGTTCACCCGCGCCGATGGTATCTCCCTCGGCGAATTTATAGGCCACGCCGGGACGGAGAACCCTGTCTATCCAGCCTTTGAGAATAGCGGGTGGCTGCCCCCACCAGTTGGGATGGACGGCGATGATGCCTTCCGCCGCCGCGATTTCAGCGCAGTGTTTAGCGATAATCTTCGGCAAAGACGCGCCGCGGGGAATTTCCGCGGCGGGGAGTATCGCCGGGAATTTTTCCCGGTACAGGTCATGAAAAACGACATCATGACCGTTTTCTTTTAATGTTTCCACGGCCGTTTGCGCAATGGCGCTATTAAAGCTGGCTTTATCCGGATGGGCAATGATAACCGATATCTTCAAGGTGATGCTCCTGGAATGGATAATCCATGATACTAATTTTATTCACCGAGGGCAAATTTAAGATAGCTGCCGACGGCTACAGCGGCGGTAGCCACGCGTAAAACGGTGTCTCCCAGAGATACAGGGATAAAACCCGATTCCAGCGCCAGTTTTACTTCTCCCGGGGTAAAATCACCTTCCGGGCCGATGAGGATTACTATGCTTTTCGGGCTGGAGCCGGCAAGCACATCCCTGATAAGCCTTCTCTCACCTTCAAGATGGGGTATCAGTTTTAAATCCTAATCCCTGAACAGCGGGACGGCATCTGAAAAACCGGTTACCGGCTCGATGACGGGGAGCGTGTTTCTCCGGCTCTGGACAGCGGCGCTTTTAGCGATTTTCTGCCAGCGTTTCAGCCGGGCTTCTTTTTTGGCATCGTCCAGCCTTACTACAACCCTTTCCGTCATCAAGGGGATAATGCGCTCTACACCCAACTGGGTCAACTGGTCGATAACATCATCCATGCGCTCGCCTTTAGGTACAGCACAAGCTATGGCAACCTTGAACCGACTGCGGCGCGCAGGCCGGGAGGATGCAACTTTAATTACCGCCTGATTTTTTTCGATGGCGGTGATGTTGCCGGTGTACTCGTTTCCTTCACCGTCAAAAGCGGCGACGGCGTCATTTACTTTAAGGCGCAGCACGTTTTTAAGATGGTGCAACTGTTCGGCAT
Organism: Dehalococcoidia bacterium; assembly: GCA_041300405.1. Classification (GTDB taxonomy): domain Bacteria; phylum Chloroflexota; class Dehalococcoidia; order Dehalococcoidales; family RBG-16-60-22; genus Fen-1077. The sequence goes on from JBGLNK010000001.1 coordinate 1,184,282, forward strand.
CCCTGATAAAAGCGGTGCCGCCGTCTGGTGGGTCTACATAGAAGCGGTTCATATCTGATTTCCACACCTTTGCTCCAATCCGGTTTATCAATCCCGTCCTGGTTCAAGTTATTTTACAACTTGTTATGACACGTATCAAGAAAGAAGAGTTGCAAGGGCAAAATTAAAACCCCCCTTGTATTCCCTCTTTTTGAAGGGGGAGGGATTCTTTGTGCAATTCAAAATCCCTCTCAATCTCCCCTTACGAAGGGGAGAAGCTGCCAACTTACCCCTTATCCTCTCCACCCTATGCCCAACGCTCCCTACATATTTTTCCTGGTATACCGGATCATCGAGCAAATAGCGTATCAGCGGCCACTGCTGCGTTACTTCATCCCTTTCCAGTGTTACGGCTCTCCCGCCACGGATTCCCGCCCCGGCATTAGCATCTCCGGCCATGCTGCCGCCCGCCAGTACCTGATTGTGGTCCCATGAAATCCACGTGAGCCGGCCGGTGGCAGGATTATCATACAGGTAGAAATTATGCGTCATCGAGCCGTAAGTATCCCAATGCTGGATAATCCCGCCGACAGCCAGCCATTCAAGAAAAACATCAACATCGAATATCGATTCAAGGCTCTGCCGCCATGCCGCCGCATCGGTCGTGCGGGCGGATGAATGCAGTACCTGATACAGTTCTTCAATATCGCTCCAGTCAGCGGCTTTTGAATTATTTTCCTTTAAAAAACTGGTCTTAATCTGGTTGAATGTGCCTTCGGCGAGGCTGACTCCCCGGCCGTCTCCTTCATAAATATTGCCGGAATCATCGCCAAAATAACGGTCGATTACCGTATCATCTACCACTTCTATCACTACATATAAACCCAGGTTCACCTCGCCTTGCCCGTAGTCCAGAATCACTTCATAGTAAGCAGCTTTTGAAGCCGGCAGGCCTGCTTCGCCCAGGATATAGGATGTAAGAACATCGTGCATATACGTTGTATCGTTGAAGACGTTTGACATGGAAAGTTGTTTAAAACCATAGAAACGTTGATTTTCAATCTCGGGGTATTCATCTTCAAATTCATCAAAATCAAGCTTAAAAGGCATCTTTACAGCGCCGCTGCGCCAGCCGTTGGCAAGTGAAGAGTTACCTTTATAGCGAATGCCTACATTAGTCCATGTTAGATCACTAAATTCGATAGTAGCTGTAACCCAATCAGGATTATCATTAGCCATACCGAGCAATCCCGGCACTCTTTGACCAGCAGCACCGCCGGGGTCTACATTCAAGCCCGGCTGTATACCGGGTGTAATATTGGCAGTGTTGGGGCGCTGAAACCGGGTTATATTAGCCGCGCCGGGTGCTGCGTCCAGTCCCGGCTGCAGGCCGGGCGTGACATTGGCAGTATTGGGACGTTGAAACCGGGTTATGTTAGCCGTGCCGGGGGCAATACCGCCCTGCTGAGGGAATTGACCGACGCCGGGTTGTATACCGCCCGCACCGGGGAGTACAGCCTGCTGCCGGTTCCCCGAGGCGCCGAATAACCGAACCATATTTTCCTGCATTGCCTGCCATTTATCAGAGGCAATCGTTATTTTTATCTGGTTAACCTTGTTATCAGGAAAAACGACTTTGTAGTTCGGCTCTATATCGTTGCCGTGGGTCGCCTCCGTCCAGCCTGCCGGGCGCTCTGTTTTTACAGTTTGTTCCGTGTTTTCGGAAATATTTCCGCAACCTGCAGTCACGATAACCATCAAGCTTGCAAGGGAGCTTAAACATACAATCTTGACTCGTTTCATATATTTTTCCCTCATCCGGGCAATCCAGTTTTTACAGTACTTACTATGACATAATAATATTAAGAAACTATTAATTCTATCTGATGTTTATATCTAAAGATTATACCGCAAGAGGAAAAACCAGATAGTGCGCGGAGTCACCAAAGAAATAGAAAAATTATGACTAAACTAACCAGTATGGGTGATATTTGTCATGGATTTATCAAAGATGCACAAAGAATGCAGGTGGATTAATACATCATTTCTGACCGAAGCAATTTTAGTATAGAGAGGCTATTCTTCTTTAGTACGTTTATTTGCCGCATCTAATATCAAGGGTTCATTCAGGATGCTGGAATAAGCATTAACATCAATATGAAGGTCTTTAAAAACCTCTAAACGGATAATCTGCAACAGATCCCATAACTGCTGGCTTTTTTTGTCCGGCATAACAGCAATGATGGGAAGAAACGACTGAAACTCGATAGAATGTTTGTAAGCTTTATGGCCTTTTTTAGTCAGGCTAAGCCTGATAATATTCTTCCTGCGGGTATCAGCTTTTTTATTGATCAGACCCTGCTTATGCATCCTGTTCAGAAGGATAGTAATTGAGTTACGTTCACGGAACAACCACCGCGAAAGCTCAGCAGGAGTAGCTTTTTTGCCTAGAGACTGTATTCCAACCAGCGCACCAGCCTGCTCAGGAGTAAGTTTGTACTTTTTGAGCTCTACTTCCCTGGTTTTGTGTACTGCGTCGGCTGTCTGACGCAACAGATGAAATAACCTGTAACTATCAGTTAGATTCGATGGACGTTCTGATGGTAAATTTTTCAAATTATCTTCATCTTTCATGTCTACATTTACTCCATGTATACAGTTAATCTCAGGTTAATTTGATTTAAAGCTTCTTGGGGTATATTATATCATAGTCGTCAACAGATATACTTGAGTATTTTTCAACAAGAAAGATAACTCCCCGTATCAATATTATTACATTTAAATTCGATTGGTTTCCATGAAACTTCTTGACAAATATGCTATAATACAATATATAAGTTCTAAGTAGAACATCTACCCGAAATATCTTGGAGGAGGGAATCATGGTAATCAGCACTGCAGCATCAAAGGAAACAGGCAAGGTAAATGTCCTTACCGAACGCGTGATAAAACGCAAGCAGGCATGTAATGATGCACCCCGCGAGATATTATTTCAAAGAGCCCGCTCACTTACCTCTTCATGGAAAGAAACAGAAGCAGAGCCCAACCGTCTAAGGTGGGGAAAAGCCTTTGTACGCGTAATGGAAGAATCCCCTGTTATAATCCGAGATGGTGAACTTATCGTTGGTGTGGAAACAAAAAGTATCCGCGGCGCCGAAATCGTCCCGGAATGCAACCCTTATGATGTCCTGGAACAGCTGGACACCAAAGCCCACCGTACGATGAGCGAAGTGATGATGGCTTCCATTGATCCGGATGAAGCCGGCATTAGAGAAGTCGCTAAATTCTGGGTAGGCAAATCGGTTAATGATATCGTCTACAAAGCCTATCAAACCAAAATGGGCGATAGCTACACCGATTTTATCGACGGACGGAGAGGTAAGGTTGCCGTCCTTCCCGATGTTAACGGCACGGTCTATAAAACCCAGACAATTTATAATCCCAGAATCATGAAAGACGGCCTTGGCGGCATGATTAAAAAGGTCAAAGCCGAAAAAGAAAAGACACTTCAAAAGTCTAAGTTTGTTCCCAATGATTATACAGCTATTTTCCACAAGCTTGTTATTCTGGATGTCATGATTATGACCTGCGAGGCAATTATCAAATTCGCAAAAAAGCATGCGGACACGGCGCGCAAAATGGCTAAAAATGAAAAGGACCCCGTTAGAAAACAGGAACTTTTACAGATCGCGGATATGTGTGAATGGGTACCGGAAAATCCGCCGCGTACCTTCCACGAGGCTCTGCAGTTCTACTGGTTCATCCATCTCGCAATTCGTAAAGAGGCACCCTATCATTCCGGTCCGTGCCCGGGCAGGATGGATGATTGGTTGTATCCTTATTACAAGAAAGATGTTGAAGAAGGCAGGCTCACCCGCCAGGAAGCAGCAGAACTTATCGGCCTGATCTGGGTAAAGTTAAACGAGATGCAAATGGTGAGCGGCTCATACTTTGAAAAAGAAGCGGCAGGCTCTCTTTTACAGCAGGTCACTCTCGGCGGCGTCACAATAGACGGCAAGGATGCTACAAATGACGTTTCCTTCCTTGTTCTGGAAGTAGCGAAACAGATAAAAATGCCGCAGCCCGGTATCTATATCCGTGTTCATAATGGAATGGACCATGATTTCCTGGTAAAAGCAATCGAGACCAACCTGGCAACCCGCGGCGGTATCCCGGCCTTTCTTAACGACCGGATCGCCATAAGGAACTTCTTAGCCACCGGTTATACCTATGAGGACGCTGTAGAATGGAGCGCCGCCGGATGTCTTTCATATGTCGTTAGTCATTGCAATTTAGCCAGTAAAATCGCCGCTTACATTATAGTACCCAAGGTTTTGGAGATTGCGTTGAATAACGGCGTTGACCCGCGTACCGGTATTAAAATCGGCCCGGAAACTGGCGATGTTACCAAATTCACGTCATTAGAACAGATATATGAAGCCTTCTGGAAGCAGTATGACTTTTTTGTCGAGAAAGGCACCAAGGAATACTGGGTCGGTTACTCCTGTAAAGTTGAGCACGTGGGAACGCCGGTAACTTCATTGCTGATTGAAGACTGCATGGAGAGAGGCCTCGATGTTTATGAAGGCGGCGAGCGATATCCCGAGATGGGAGTATGCTTCGGCCAGCGCGGTTGTGTTGATGTAGCTGACGCTTTTGCAGCAATCAAGAAGCTTGTTTTTGATGACAAGAAGTATACCATGGAACACATGATGAAAGCTCTTAAAGCCAACTGGGAAGGCTATGCTGATGTGTACCAGTCATGTCTGGCAGCGCCAAAATACGGCAATGATGATGATTATGTTGATGAAATCTTCAACTACGTTTCACTTAAAGCCAATGAAATAATCCTGAATAAACCCAATCCCGCTACCGGCAGGCCATGGCGCGTTTCCAGACCGGCGCTAACAGGGCATTATCCCGCCGGTGAGGTAACAGGGGCACTCCCGAACGGCAGAAAAGCAACAACACCTTTATACGATGCCGGGCTATCTCCAATGGTCGGAGCGGACGTCAACGGGCCTACCGCCCTCATCAAGTCTGCCACCAAGGTAGACCAGCTTCCGTGGAACATGGACAGCATGGTGCTGAATATGAAGCTATCCCCTTCCATGATACAAAGCCGGCCTTCAATTGAAAAGGTGTTATCAATGCTGAAAACCTTCTTCGACCGGGGCGGATGGCATATCCAGTTTAACATCACCAGCCGGGATGACCTTCTGGCGGCAAAAAAGAACCCCGAAGAGTGGAAGAGTCTCATTGTCAGGGTTGCCGGATACAGCGCCTATTTTGTAGACCTGCCGCCGAAAGTCCAGGATGAGATTATTGCCCGGACGGAACACGAACTTAGCTAATTTTGGTCTGAAGGGCAATAAATGACGGGTGAGCATGATAACGTAACTCCTGCACCTGCGGATGAAGGGGATATTAAAGGACAAGTCTTTAATATCCAGCGGTACAGCATTCCTTTGGGCGCACGGCCCAGAGCGGAAAACTTCCCGCGCCGCAATCGTATTTTAAGCGGTTTGAGCCTTGGTGTCCTGGTTACTGAAGCGGATGAAGATAGCGGTGCAATGATAACCGCCGCCGACGCTATTGAGCAGGACCGTGAAGTTTTTGCTATCCCCGGCAGCGTCCTTTCAATTACCAGCCGCGGTACCAACCGCCTGATTCAGAAAGGCGAAGCCAAGCTGGTGCGCACATATACAGATATCATGGAGGAATTAAACTTGATGACCGTTGCCCGCCAGATGGAAATGCGGGAAATACTGCCGGAATCGGAAACTGAATCTGCTCTTCTCAAGCACCTGGGCGCTGAGCCTTCTCATATCGATGAAGTATGCCGTAAAAGCGGCCTCGGGGCGGCGGCAGTTAGCGGCGCGCTGGCGATGATGGAGCTCAAGGGCATGGTAAAGCAGGTAGGGGCAATGAATTACGTCCTGGCGCGAGAACTGCGGCAGGCATATAGAGTGAGAGTTGAATAAATTTATGAGTACAAAACTTGTTATTGTAGAATCTCCGGCTAAGACCAAGACACTGGGTAAAATACTTGGCAAAAGTTATACCGTAAAACCATCTATCGGTCATGTGCGCGATCTTCCCAGGGGGCAAATGGGAGTAGATATTAATAATGACTTTGCCCCTAAATACGTTGTTCCTAAGGCCAAAACCAAGCTGGTCAATGAGCTCAAACAGGCAGTTAAAGATGCATCCATAGTATACCTCGCCACCGATCCTGACCGCGAAGGCGAGGCCATTGCCTGGCACCTGGCGGAAGTCACCCGAATTGATAAAAAGAAATACTACCGCGTTGTCTTTCGTGAAATTACCGAACAAGCCGTAAAAGCAGCTTTTGAAAGCCCGCGTGATATAGACATGAAACTCGTAGATGCCCAGCAGGCACGGCGGGTCATGGACAGGCTTGTAGGATACAATATCAGCCCTCTGCTCTGGAAAAAGATCAGGAAACGCCTTTCCGCCGGTCGGGTGCAGTCTGTAGCTGTAAAAATAATTGTCGACCGGGAAAGAGAAATAGAAAAATTCGTTGCTGAAGAATACTGGGTTATTGAAGCCGAATTAAGTAAATTGAAAGAAAATAAGACCTTCCGCGCGGGACTAGTCGGGCTTATCAATGGGAAAAAACTTGATGTTCATAATCAGCAGGAAGCTTTGGCGATACAGGAAACTTTGCAGAAAGCCGCTTATGATGTGCTTAAAGTTGCCACCAAGAAAACTACCCGCCAGCCGGCTCCTCCTTTCACCACCAGTACTCTGCAGCAGGAAGCATGGCGCAAACTCAGGTTTTCTGCCAAGCAGACAATGGCTGTGGCGCAGCAGCTTTATGAAGGCGTATCCGTAGGCACTGAAGGTGATGTAGGCCTTATAACTTATATGCGTACCGATTCTACCCATGTGGCTGATTCCGCCCTAAGCGAGACAAGAGAGTTTGTCCAGGAAAAATACGGCCATGAATACCTGCCTCCACGCGCTCGTGTTTTTGCTGCTAAAGCCAGGGGCGCCCAGGAAGCTCATGAAGCCATCCGCCCTACGCGCATCCACCGCCAGCCGGAGGATATCAAGAAATTCCTTAATATCAGCCAATTCCGCCTGTACGACCTTATCTGGAAGCGTATGGTTGCCAGCCAGATGGCGGCGGCGCTGTTCGATAACACTACCGTTGATATTGAGGCTAAAGATGGCAAAGACTACTTGTTAAGGACCGCAGCCTCGGTAAATACCTTCCCCGGTTTTATTACCCTTTACAGCGAAGGTAAAGACGATGATGATGAAGAAAATAAAGACTTCTTGCCTCGCCTGGAGAAAGGCGAAGAACTGAAATTGATTAATCTTATCCCGGAGCAGCGTTTTACACAGCCGCCTTCCCGCTATACCGAAGCGACGCTGGTTAAAATCCTGGAGCAGTTCGGCATCGGGCGCCCCAGCACATATGCGCCGACCATTTCCACTATCCAGGAACGTGAATATGTCACGAAAACTAAAGGTATATTCCAGCCTACGGAACTCGGCATTGTAGTAAATGATTTTCTTATCCAGTATTTCCCGGATATCATCAACGTCCAGTTTACCGCTGACATGGAGAGCGAGCTCGATGATATTGCCGATAAAGAGCGTAAATGGCCGAGCGTGATACATGATTTTTATGTCCCCTTTGATAAAGACCTAAAAAAGGCGTTAGAAACAGCCGAAAAGGTGAAAATAGAAGATGAAAAAACCGGCGATGCCTGCCCCAGGTGCGGTAAGCCTCTGGTTATTAAAAACGGGCGTTTCGGTAAATTCGTTGCCTGCAGCGGTTTCCCTGAATGCAAATATACCCAGCCTTTTATGGTCAAGGTAGGCGTTAAGTGTCCTGAGCCGGATTGCGGCGGCGACCTTATACAGCGCGTAAGTAAAAAGAAACGCACTTTCTACGGCTGCAGCCACTACCCTAAATGCAAGTTCATTACCAGCTTTAAGCCGTTGCCTCAGCCCTGCCCGCAGTGTAATGGTATGCTCACGCTACACGGCAAACAGGCATGGTGCACCAAATGCGAGTATAAAGGCAAAGCAGAAGAAGCGAAAACCGACGAAAAAGCTTAATAAATATTTTACTCTCCAACTGCGGGAGATGGTATAAAGAAAAATGCAAAATGAAGTCTTTAATAAATATATCGCTTTTTTAGAGGCCGAGAAAAACGCCTCTAAATACACCGTACGCAACTATACCCTTGATTTGATGGAGTTTTTCGCTTTCTGCACGGACAAGAAAATTGAATCCATCAGGGACGTGACCAAGCTCACTTTACGCGCTTACCTGGCCCACTTGCTTGAACAGCAGTTTGCCAAGTCCAGCATCGCCCGCAAACTTTCGGCCATACGTTCCTTCTATCGCTACCTTATGCGCGAGGAAATGGTAAAAGCCAGTCCGGCAGCTACCACTGTATCTCCCAGACTCGATAGAAGACTACCCATCTTTCTTACTGTAGACGAAGCCAAGCGGCTTGTGGAATCGCCTCATATGCCGGAGAAACCGGTTGAGACTTCTGAACCTGTGCTCCAGCGCGACCGCGCTATCCTGGAAATGCTTTACGCCGCAGGTATGCGCGTCAGTGAACTTGTTAACATGAATATGGAACAGGTAGACCTGGCTGCTAATGAAATCCGAGTGTGGGGTAAAGGCTCGAAAGAACGGATGGTGCTGATTGGAGGGCCTGCCGCCCGTGCGCTTACGGATTACATCGAACACGGCAGAAAGTCATTATTGGGCAATAAAAAGAATAACGCTCTTTTCCTGAACCGTTACGGCGAACGCATCCTGGTCAGAAGGGTTCAAAAAATAATATCCAGGTATTCCCGGAGCATCGATAAAAAGATCCATCCTCATATCTTGCGTCATACCTTTGCTACGCACTTGCTCGACGGCGGAGCCGATCTCAAGGTTGTCCAGGAGCTTTTAGGTCACGCCGACCTTTCTTCCACCCAGATTTATACCCATGTCACGCAGAGCCAGGCACGCCGCATTTACCTCGCCGCCCATCCCATGGCGCAGGGGGAAAAACATGAATAAACGCGTTCTTAAATTACGCCGCCTATTTGATGCTAATAAAGTCGATGCGGTTCTCATTACCCAGGCGGAAAACCGGCGCTATCTTTCCGGTTTTCACGGCACCGCGGGCTATCTGTTTATCACTCAGAAAAAAGCCGTGCTGGCCACGGATTTCCGCTATACCGAGCAGGCTGCCGGGGAAGCTCCTAATTTCGAGGTACTGCGTATCGGCGGCGCTTTAGCCGATTGGCTGCCCGGCTTGATCCGCGATTCTAAAATTAACAATCTCGGCTTTGAGGCCGCTGAGGTTACCTATGCTTTTTTCCGCCAGATACGGAGCACGCTCAAGAAAAATGGAGTATCAGCCAAACTCGTCCCCGTAAGCGGTATGGTAGAATCTATACGCTCTGTTAAAGAACCCGCGGAAATTGAGTTAATCCGGCAGGCTTCATCCATTACCGATAAAACGCTGGAAGAAGTAGCTGCTGACATCAAAGCCGGGATGACGGAAAAGCAAATCGCCTGGGTATTGGAAAAAACCATGCGTGAAAAAGGCAGTCAAGCTTTGCCTTTTGAGATAATCGTCGGTTCCGGCCCGAATGCCGCCCTCCCGCACGCCAAGCCTTCCGACCGCATTGTACGGGATGGGGAACCGATTGTCATCGATATGGGGGCAAAAGTATCCGGGTATGCCTCTGACCTGACTCGTACCATATGCGCCGGCAAACCCAGCGTTAAATTTAAAGAGATTTATAAGATTGTGCTGGAAGCAGAGCAGTCGGCGGTTACCGGTATTAAAGCAGGCATGACCGGCCATGAAGCGGACAGAATCGCGCGTGATATTATTATAAAAGCAGGTTACGGCGATGCCTTCGGCCACTCTCTCGGTCACGGTGTCGGCTTGCAGGAGCATGAAGCGCCGCGCCTTGGCCCTAATTCTAGAGATATTCTCGACGATCATATGATATTCACCATCGAGCCGGGTATTTATCTTTCCGGCTGGGGCGGCGTCAGGATAGAAGACACCGTTCTCATGGAAAGAGGTAAGGTAATACCTGTTACCGGTGTACTTAAAATTGAATTCTGAAAGAAAGCGGGGTTGAAAGACCTGCCTTGTTAAAAGCCGACCTTCATATCCACACGAAATATTCCATGGACTGCCAGACGCCCCTTGATAAGATTATAAGCCGCTGCCAGGAACTGGGCATCAACTGTATCGCTATCGCCGACCACGGTACAGCTGAAGGCGCTTTGGAGATGCAGAAAATAGCCCCTTTTAAAGTCATTGTCGCTGAGGAAATTCTCACTACCCACGGTGAAATCATGGGTATGTTTCTTAAAGAGACGATTCCCAGCGGCATTACCCCTCAGGAAGCTATCAAGCGTATCCGGGCGCAGGGTGGCCTGGTTAATATTCCCCATCCTTTTGAAACCATACGCGGTTCGGCGCTTAAAGATGTCATGATCGATGAAATCGCTAAAGACATTGATATCATGGAAGTATTGAACTCGCGCAGATCGGAAGAGCACACGTCTGAACTTAATACTGTCAGTTTTTGTGCCAGGGTAAAAGCTAAGCTTAGCAGGAGGTCTTGAACATGGTCAGGCGCTATAAAATCGGCTGGTTTTCTACCGGCCGGGGCTCCGGTTCCAGGGCAATGCTGAAAACGGCTTATGAAGCGATTAAATCCGGGGCACTAGATGCGGAAATTGAGTTCGTTTATTGCGCGCGGGAACGCGGTGAAACCGAGCCGACCGACCAGTACCTCGATATGGTCAAAGAATACGGGATACCCTTAGTCAGTTATTCCTATCAAAGATACCGGGCTATGAGGGGAATGCCCAGCCCCGATCTTTCTCAGCCCCTGCCTCAGTGGCGCATTGATTATGATACTGAAGTTATCAAGCGCCTGGAAAAATTCCACCCCGACCTGTGTATACTGGCCGGATTAATGATTGTCACCTCGCCGCTGATGTGTGAAAAATACTCTATTATAAATCTGCACCCTGCCGCTCCGGGCGGTTCCGCCGGTACATGGCAGCAGGTTATCTGGAAACTCATCGATGACAAGGCGGATACACACGGTATTAAAATGCATGTAGCAATCCCGGAACTGGACATGGGACCGACAGCCGCCTACTGTACTTTTCCCATTCGGGGTAACGCGTTTGACGCTTTATGGAAAGAGGTAAAGGATAAAACAGCAGATGAGATAAAAGCGTTAGAAGGGGTGGAAAACGCTCTATTCAGAAAGATACGGGAACACGGCGCGGCAAGGGAACTGCCGCTAATCCTGGCTACGCTTCAGTTATTCAGCCATGGTCAAATCAGGATAACCGCCGACCGGAAGGTCGTAAACGCCGCCGGTCGTATTATTGAAGGTTATGATCTCACCAGAGAAGTGGACGAAGCTGTAAAGGGCAAACTCTAATCAGCCGCGCTGTTAACAACATGCCAGGCCATATCGGTACGCTAAACGAAAAACCCCTTCATGAGGCTTTGAAACAATGGTATGCGCGCCCCAAAGATAAATTTGAAGTGCCTGTTGATGGATTTGTTATCGATATTGTGCGCGGCAAGCTTCTTATCGAAATTCAAACCCGTAACTTTGCCGCCATCAAACGAAAGCTGGAGAAGCTCCTTGTTAACCATCGGGTACGGTTAGTATATCCGATTCCATGCGAAAAATGGCTCATCAAGCAGTCAGATGACAACGATGGTGTGGTCAGCCGCCGTAAATCACCTGGTCACGGAGTTTATGAATCTGTCTTCAATGAGCTAATACATCTTCCTCAAATACTTGTAAATCCTGACTTCTCACTTGATTTGCTGCTCATTGAGGAGGAAGAGGTTCGCCGTTATGACGGAATCCGGGGCTGGCGCAGACACGGGTGGGTTACCGACGAGCGCAGGTTGCTCAAGGTGGTTGAGCATCGTATGCTAAGCAAACCATCTGATATATGTGCTTTTATTCCCGCTTCTCTGGTTGAGCTGTTTTCAACCTCAGACCTCGCCGCTGCAATCGGCAAACCGCGGAAGCTGGCTCAGAAAATGGTCTATTGTCTGAGAATGATGGGGCATATTAAGCCCGTTGGAAAGCGTGCTAATGCTATCTTGTATACCCGTTTATAAACCCGGGCAACGCCGGTGGAATAGACTCTATACTGGTTTATTCGCTTGCTTTAATGTCTCCGGCATTTTAAAAAGCAGCGGTAATCGGATAACGTAAAAGACCAGGATAAACCAGAACACGTATTCCGGCCCTATGTGGTCCCAGATGAGCCCGCAGGCATAAGTCATGACGGCCGCCAACCCCATCCGGAAAAATCCCAATATCCCTGTCCATCTCCCCATTTGCCCCGGGGGGACCATTTCACGTGACATTGCCGTCGTGGTAACTCCGGTTATCACAAAAAAACCCTGTAAAGCGCCGGACAATATCAGGAAGAAAGAATTTGGAGCGTAAATCAGTATAATATATGAAGCCACGACAGGCAGCGCCGTCAGGTAAATAACCTTTTTCCGTCCTATTTTGTCGGATAATCTCCCTAAAGGTATTCCGAGCACCAGAGGTACTACAGCAGCTGCCGTGACCATTGCCCCCATCACGAACTGGTCAGCCCCTTTAAACTGGTTGGCAAAGGGCTGAATATAGGGCGTAACCATACCCATCTCCATACCGGTTAAAGAAGCTATAACAAGCCATCTCTTCAGGTTACGTCCCTCCTTGAACACCTGTGAAAAACCCTCAAGGAAACCGGGGCCGGACCTGCCGGCGGTATTCCAGTTGCGGTTGGATAATCGTGTAAGGACAAGGATAAACGTGACAGCCACCCCGGCCGCGGAAATAAAAAAAAGCGGCCTTATACCCTCTGCATTTACCCCTCCGAAACCTGTGACTATCCAGGCTCCGACCATCGGGGCAGCCATACCCAGCAACCCCATACCGAAGGTCTCGCAGATTGACATTCCGGTCGCCCGCTCCTCGTTTTTCAGGCAATTCGCGCAGACTACGCTGCAGCCGAGAAAAGAGGTGCTGTTTCCCAGCCAGTATGCCATCATGGCTACGATAAGTATCGGCCAGCTACCGGCAAGCCCGTAGATTAGATATCGCCGGGGCACGCACCGCGCTGCACGAGAACGGCGGCGGCTACATGCTGGCTGGAGGAGCCAGCGCTACCGAGACCAACGCGGATAATCTGAAAGTTCTAATGGAAGCCGCCTTAGAATACGGCAAGTACTGAATAAGCCATCCTCGTCCTTTCTCCATGTCCCCCCTCTCCGTTTACAGAGAGGGGGGAACACATGTTTTGACTGCCAAAATGACTTTTAGAAGGCTGTTGTCACCTTATTCAGAGGTTCCCTGATAACAAAGTAATCACAGACACAATAGTTCCAATGGCGACTGGAAACTCAGGTCTTACTCATACTACAGCCAACAGCGTAAAATATCTTCAGTTACGAGGTTAAAATTAACCGAGCAATCCGGCTCTTCATTTTTTCAAGCAGGAATATTCGGCTAATAGAGATTTTAACAGATCAATTATTTGTTCACGGAAGGCCTGCGGCTCCAGCACTTCCACATCATTACCCCACCCTAAAACCCACGAACGAAAATCAGCAACATTGCGCACTTTGAAAGTAGCGATAACCGAACCATCATTCTGCGATTCGAATCTCTGGGAAGGATGCCAAAGAGCGGCTAAAACCGTTTTGCTTATCTTAGGCTTAAAATGAAGTGTTACGGTAATTAACTCTCCGTCTGCAACGATTCCCCAGGCGGAATTAATGGAATCAACGGCATTAAAATCAGCAGGGATCTCATAGGTTTCAGGACAGACGCTCACGTCTCCGATGATAAAGTCCAATTTATATGTATTCACGGACTTTGCTGAAGGACAATTAGCAATCACCCATATTGAATGGGAGGCATAAATAGGTTCCAAATGATACGGCTCTATAATTATCTCATCCGCCTCTGTCACCGAAAGATTTTCATTATAACGAATTTTAACCCGCTGCCTTGACAGCCAGGCTTGAACCAGTTTGTTCAAATTACCAGTTTTAGTCTCGTCTTTGATTTGTCTTTCCAAGTAATCCATTGAATGCTGAATTTGTTTTTTTAAAGGCTCCGGTGTGATAGCACTCAACTTCATAAAAGTCGCCGCCAGACTGGGGTAGTATTGAAAAGAATGTTTTTGCAGAAGCCGGGAGGCAAGGAAAATATTGAAAGCTTCAGGAATGGTAAAAGAAATCGGAGGTAAAAAATAACCTTCGGTCATACCCCGCTTATTGCCTTCTTCCCAGATCGGGACTCCCAATTCGGATTCCAGCGCTTTCAAATCACGATAAGCGGTTCTTTTACTGGTAATACACTTGCGCGCGATTTCATTAACGGTTAATCCCTGAGGGTTTTGCCACAATAATATTTGGAGCCTTAATAAGCGTGCAGTACGATCTCTCTTCCAATAATGGTCCCTGGAGTTTTCCTCTTTATAAGAATCAAATCTTGATGCGAACTTATTGGATAAATGGTCATGGGAATACTGGAAAGCATCTTTTGCTTTGATTGGGGACATCGCTTCAATATTTGTTTCTAATTTATTCACAGGCACATCGTAGCCGCCGGATTTTTCCGGCCGGATCCCGGAAGTGCGGGCTGAGGAATTTTCCTTTATAAATCCTTCTATCTTTTTTACCATACGCCAGGCCGTTTTGTACGTCACTCCAAATTCTTTCTGTATTTGCCTGACGGATATTTTCCCCTTCGAGCTATATATTTTTGTAATTATTTTAAACCATGTTATGAGCGGCGTAGAAGATTTATTAAAGATCGTTCCGGCCGCCGGATATACCTGATGTCCACAAGAGTCACAGGCATAGCAGGGACTTTTAGACACTTTATGATGTTTGGTACTTTTCCGGCAAACCGGACATTCAATGCCTTCAGGATAACGGTGATTTTTTAGCCATTCCAGGCAGGCTTCGTTATCCGGAAATCCTGCCGGTATTTTTTCTACCGGAAATATTATCATGCTATCCCCTATGCATAAGTAAAATACAGCATATTGTACTTGTTGTCAAGGGATATAATAACTTTCTGTCGTCATTTTTCTATTAGTAAAACTGCTTTTTTTTTCCTTAATCAGCGTGCCACACTAGCTGTCTCTATAGTCTTACATGATATACAATATGTCTAGTCCTGCCCGTTATACCGGGGAGAAGCCTGTAAAGTAAAATCGCGGTTCAGGAGATAGATGGTAACATACATTATCCGCAGAGTATTATTAAGTATCTTTGTACTTTTTTTAATCACCATTTTATCTTTTCTCCTTCTAAACATCATGCCAGGTGATCCAGTCACTATTTTACTCGGCGTGGATGCTACCCCGCAGCGCGCCGCGGAGCTAAGAGCGGAACTCTGGCTGGACCGTCCCCTGGTAGTACAATATGTACACTGGTTATCCAACGTTGTTCAAGGCAACCTCGGCAAGTCCGTAACTAATCAGGAGAGCGTATCCGGTTTGATTGCGCTACGCTTGCCGATAACGATGTATCTATCTATTTTTGCCCTTATATTAAGTGCAATCATCGGGGTTGGAACGGGTCTCGTGTGTGCAATCCGGCGTGGTGGGATTCTGGATTTTGTGATTTCCCTTATTTCGAATTTGGCTATCGCCGTTCCCGTGTTTTGGCTGGGTATTCTCGGTATTTACCTGTTCGGGCTGAATTTGGGATGGCTGCCTATTCAGGGGTTTACATCTCCCTTCGATGATTTCTGGTTAAGCGTAAAAAAATCAATAATGCCCGTTATTTGTATCGCAATCCCCGGCCTCGCTTTTCTCGCCCGGCAGACACGGTCAAGTATGCTGGAAATAGTGCGGCAAGACTATATCCGGACTGCCTGGTCCAAGGGTTTAAGAGAATCGGCCATCGTTCTAAAACATGCCTTGAAAAATGCGCTAATTCCCGTGGTAACCCTGCTGGGTATAAACCTGCGAACCCTGGTGGGAGGCGCTGTGCTGGTGGAAACCGTTTTCAATATTCCCGGTATGGGAAGATTGGCCGTGACATCGGTCATCAATAAAGATTTCATCACGGTCCAGGCTTGTGTTCTCATTATTGCGATCGTGGTGTTGCTGGGCAACCTGATTGTCGATATCTCCTATGGCTGGATAGATCCCAGAATACGTTACAACTAATAAAGGACGGAAAATGACAGAGAAGGGGCCAATCTCTGCGACAAATGAGCTTAAGAGCGCTCTTATGCCTAAAAGCAGTGAGTGGAGGCGGTTTTGCCGGGTATTTTTCGGCCGGAGTATCGTGATACTCGGGGTTATTATTATATTTGCTATCATTGTTATCGCGATATTTGCTCCGTTGTTAACTCCCTATGATCCGATACTGCCCGATGCGTCCGTATCACTCCAATCACCCTCTCGCGCACATCTGCTGGGCACTGATCTCCTTGGCCGGGATGTATTAAGCCGTATAATGTTCGGCTCAAGAGTAGCGTTAATGGTAGGCGTTATCGCGACAAGTATTGCCGCGGTTTTTGGTGTGGTAATGGGGTTAGCGGCGGGGTATTTCGGCGGGTGGGTCAATACTGTAATAATGAGGATTACAGATGCGTTGATGTCTGTACCATCGATTATGCTGGCTCTCGCCGTGGCAGCATTATTAGGGGGCGGGCTGGTAAATGTCATGATATCAGTCGGAATTTCCCTCATACCAACCTATTGCCGATTGATGTGCAGCGAAGTACTTTCGATTAAGGAGACTGATTACGTTACCGCTACAATAGCGATGGGAGCCAAAGATTTCAGGATTATATTAAAACATGTTTTACCCAATTCATTTCCTCCCATCATTGTCCTGATAACTCTCAATATGGGGATTGCGATAATGGCTGAAGCCTCGCTAAGTTTTCTGGGTATCGGTGTTTCACCGCCGGCGCCAGCCTGGGGAGGCATGGTAAGCGATGGATACCGTTATATTAACAATAATCCGGTTCTTACTTTTGCGCCGGGTATTGCGGTAATGTTGATCGTGCTGGCTTTTAATCTCGTCGGAGATGGCTTAAGAGATGCCCTGGATCCCCGGTTGAGGGGCGTGTTATGACTTTTCTACTATTAAAAGAAGATAAAGTAGAAAATCTGATAAAAACGAATTAGAAGGGAGGTAAAAATCTATCGGCTAAATTAATACTTGTACTTACAAGTATCTTGAGACTGATGAAATAAATTGAAATGGAGGGTAACTTGAGAAAGAAATACAATTCTTCGAAGCTGATTTTACTGGTTTTATCCGCATTAATCTGTTCAATACTGATTATTGGTTGCGGTTCTTCCACTCCTTCCGCAACGACGACTGCTCCCGCGAAAACCACTACAGCCAGTCCAACTACCGCAGGCCCAAAGAAAGGCGGTATTCTTAAAGTAATCATGTCCACCAGTCCCAGCGGTCTCGGCTACGTGCCGGATATCCTGAAACCCGAGTACGTGGCTATGGCTTCTCCCGCTGCCGAGACGCTTTTCAAAATGAATAATAAAGGCGAGAGCCATCCTTTCCTGGCAGCAGACTACCTGAAATATGATTCCGCCACCAATTCCTATACATTGACCATTAAACAAGGCATCAAGTTTCATGACGGCACAAACTTCAACGCCGAGGCCGTCAAATGGAACCTCGAACAGTCAATCGGTAAAAGAACCGATGTTAAAAATGTCCAATCCGTGGACGTAATTAACGATTATACCTGCAGAATCAATATGAAAGTGTTTGACAATACCGTCCAGGACCAGCTTTGCAGATACTGCGGTCTGATGTTCTCCCCAACTTATTTCCAGACCAACGGTCAGGAAGCCACGAAAAACTATCCGGTAGGTACCGGGCCTTTCAAATTTGTAAGCTTTACCCGCGACGTTAATCTCAAGTATACAGCCTGGGACGGTTACTGGCAGAAAGGTAAACCCTATCTCGACGGTATCGAGTTTATCTTTATTACCGACCCGGTAGTAAGACTGGCTTCGTTCAAGGCCGGCGAGGCAGATGTACTTACAGCCGTTGAAGCCAAAGATGCCAAGAGTCTGGAAGCAACAGGCAAATATGACTTTAATTCTTGTATGGGGACACTGTGGGGTCTAGCCGGAGACGGTTCTCACGCAGACTCTCCTTTTGCCGATATCAGGGTACGGCAGGCACTCGAGTATGCTGTCAAATAAGCGGGTACGGTAATGACGGCGTCGGTCACCTTTTCGCCCAGGTAGGACTCCGCGTCGGTCTTTAGCTTCTGTAAAATCATCGCCGATATTTCCGGCGGGCTGTATTCCTTGCCGCCCATCAGCACTTTAATCTCGTTATTCGGGCCTTTGGTAACTTTATAGGTCTTGCGCTTGGCGTCTTCCTCGACGGGCAGTTCGCGCCCGGCGGGCTCGCCCCACTTGCGTCCCATAAAGCGCTTGATGCTGTATATCGTATTCTCCGGGTTGGTGATGGCCTGCCGCCTGGCAACCTGCCCCACCAGCCTTTCGCCGTTCTTGCTCACAGCTACTACCGAAGGAAACAGCCGGCTCCCTTCCGAGCTGGTGATGACTACCGGCTCGCCGCCCTCCAATACCGCAACTTCACTGAAAGTAGTTCCTAAGTCTATGCCTACTGTCTTTCCCATTTAGTCTTCCTCCTTTATCGTGTCCATGAATATCATGGAATAAAAATTATAAAAAAGATGTGACAAATATCTAATATTTTCTATACTTTCTCAGATCCAGGAGATTCATCTTCCTCCCCGTTTCCCACCACCACTTTTGAGGCGCGCAGCAATTTGTCGTTCAATGTATAGCCTCTCTGAAATTCCTGTAAGACCATGCCTTCCGGCCCCTTGTCCTGCCTGATGGCCTCGTGGAAATTAGGATCGAAGGCCATGCCTAGCGCCAGTATCGGCTTGACTCCCTGGCTTTCAAGGCTTGATTTGAATTTTCGCTCCACCAGCCGGACGCCTTCCACCCATTTCTCGTCGGCGAGTTCGGTCGGGACGGCGTTAATGGCCCGTTCCAGGTCGTCGAGGACGGGCAGCATCGCCGTTAGCGCAACAGAACTGGCGAACTTGCTGAACTCCAGCCTTTCCTGCTCGGTACGCCGCTTGTAATTGATGAAGTCGGCCTGGGCGCGCTGCCAGCTGGCCAGGTATTCTTCCGCTTTCTTCTTTTCCTCGGCGTACGCCTGCTCCAGGTCTGAAGTTTCCGGGGCGCTTTCCGCCTGCATTTCTTCCGGCGCCGGCTCGCCGTTATTCAATTCATCACGTTTTTTTGGTGTCATTTCTGAAGGATTTCCTTTTTAAATTTTCTGCTGTTCCGGGTATTCACTGCCGTATAACCCGGCGACAAGCTGGCTCAGCACCGAGGAAAGGTAATACACCGTGGGTATCGTGCGTGTATAGGACATACGCGTTGGCCCCACCACGGCTATGGTGCCTTTAGCCTGGTCCGGAACGCCGTAATTGCAGATGACGACGGAGCAGTTCTGGATAGCCTCGTCGTGGTTCTCTTTGCCGATGATTACATGGACGCCCTGGCGGCTGAATTTGCCCGGCACGATAACCTTCAGCAGGCCGCGCCGCTCAACGAGCTCCATCAGGACGCGGGCGCTTTCGCTTTTTGCGAACTCCGGCTGGTTGAGCATGAAATGCCAGCCTTCCAGGTACGGGTCCTGGTATTCCTTGCTGTCTTCAACCTGCATTATCGTTACGAGGTAATCGGTGGCCTGCTTTTCCAGCGCTGTAAGCTCCACCTGTTTCTCGGTTATCTGGCGGCTGGAAAGTCCGTCGTACAGGCTGTTAAGCTTGGCGCCGATGATCGTCAGCGAGAGCTGGTTGACCGCTTCGCTGAAGGTGATTAGTTTTTCCTTGACGACTGCCCCCTCGAGTACCACGACCACGAGCGCGCGGGCATCCTGCAGAGAAATAAGCTCCAAATGCTTTAATCGTGAGTCGGTGGACTTGGGGAGACTCACTACGGCGACGTTCTGCACGAGCCGGGCGAGGAGCGTTGCCGTGAGGCTGACCCACGCCTCCACTTCCTTTTCCACCTGGTGAAAGGTATGGCTGATAAGGCGCTGTTCGTCGCGGGGGAGCCGGACATCTTCGATCGATTCTACATAATGGCGGTAGCCTTTGTCCGACGGGATACACCCCGCCGATGTGTGCGGCCGGATGAGATAGCCTTCTCTTTCCAGCAGCGCCATCTCGTTGCGGATGGTGGCGGGACTGACGCCCAGGTCGGCGTTATTGGCGATAAGCTGGGAGGGCACGGGCATGGCGCGCGCGATATATTCGCCGATGATGTAATTTAGTATTAAACTGCTTCGCGCTGTAATCATTTAGCCTCCGTTAGCACTCTCATGCCCCGACTGCTAACACATAAATTTTACCTTGTTATAAGCTGTTTTGTCAAGAGGATTTATACTCTCGTCATTGTTTAAACCGGCGGTAAATGTTATGATAATTTTCAAGAGTATCAGGCAAAAAAGACAAAAATATTAAAAACAGTATTTTCAACAGGGAAAGGCCTTGAGAATGTAGCTTCCCTGAAATGCGTGAAATACTTTTAAATGTTTGAGGAAGGATAAAGGTGATATATTGAAAAAACTGATCGTAATTGGCTCAGTAATCATTGTGTTGGCTCTTATAATTTTCTTTGTCGCCGGGTATTTCCTGGGCAACGTGCCGGTGGCATCAAAACTGCTGGGGACCAACAAGCCTAAAGACCTGGGGGTAGTCATCAGCATCGATAATGCTTACTCCGGTTTACAGGATATGAAATGCCCGCTTACGCCCCAGGGGGTTGAAGATATAGTGAAGAACCCCAAATCCTATACGACCGTGAAAACTTCATTAACCAGCGATGAAGCCTCTTCTATGTTAGCGCTTGGTGATATTCCCGGTTTTCCGCTGCGCATGACGCAGATAAAATTCGGGGCTAACGGCAGCGCCCAGGTTTCCGGGGTCATCAATACCGAAGATTTAATACAGGCTCTGCAGCAAGGGGGCGCTTCCGGCGAAATCGTGGACAAGGTAATGGGATACGTAAAGAATGCCAAATACCTGAACTATTACGCTGACGGAAATTTAAGCATAAAAAACAACCAGATTTCCGGTCATTTGAATAGCGTCAAAATAGGTAATATAAATATTCCGGGCGATATTATAACCAGTATTGAACCGGGTATTGTCAGCGCGGTTAGCAGCGGACTTGTCAAACAGGGATACAACATCCGTAGTTTAACCATTTCGGAAGGCAAGGTTGATCTGGATATAGATAGACCGCTGGGAAGCGTTCAGAACTGGCTGAAATTCGTGCAATACCAGTAAGGAGAGGGAAATGAAAAAGATAGTGTTAGTTATTGCATTAATACTGGTAATGATAGTTCCTGCGTCCGGGTGTGGTTATATGAGTGAGTATGAAGCGTTAAGCCTGTTAGAGGCATGGCTGGAGAATTATGAAGATAACGAAGAGGAGAGCGAAGACGAAGAAGACGGTGAGACCGGCCCGATGCAGCTTCAACTGACTTACCCTGCCGGCCGCAGCCCCAACGTATTTACTACCGGCTGGGTATTTGGAGCCAGCTGTACGCTGGACGGCAAAGATTACTCTGACCAGGTCAAATGGAGCGGCAGCGGCTCGTTTTCACCGGATACCGGGACCAGATCTCGTCCCTCTTTCAATTCAGAAGGCGCCAATACCATTACGCTATCAGTCAAAATAAATAATAAAGATTACAAGCGCACTTTCACCGTGAACACAATATCCCCTGCCATGTATGCCCATGTGGGTATGCTAGCGTTTTGTGAAGCGGATTCCCATGGTTGTCCAGCGGATCCGCTGTCAGTGATTGGCCCGATCACTACCGGAAGCGCCAATGTGCTGGTAAACGGTAAACCGGCCGCCCGGGTTGGAGACGTAGGTGTTCACGCGGCATGCGCCGGGGCAAACACCTTCACAATCATTGACGGAGACGATAGGGTGTTGATTGATGGCAGGCGGGCGGCTTGGTCGTTCAGCACTACAAGGCACTGCGGGGGTGTAGGTAAAATATTAATAGGGAGTAAATAGCCAGAGCTTAAGAGAAGATTCTGTTTGTATTTGATAATTATCGTTCTTATAAGGAAATAAGCTCCATTGAATACGCCCATAATAAACGGCACGGCAGAGAGATTTCCTTGACCTTTAAAGCTAAACTGTGCTAAATTGAAGACGTGGATATTAACTGGTTGGGTCTTGCCTGCTTCCGCATCCGGGGCAGTCAGGCCGTTATCATAAATGACCCGTTCCCACCGGACTCGGGCTATACCCTCGGGAAGCAGACCGCCGATATCGTTACGGTGAGCCATCAGCATCCCTCCCATTCCTACGTCGAGGGTGTCAGCGGCCCGCCGCGCGTTATCAGGGGCCCCGGCGAATACGAGATTAGCAGCGTTCTAATCCTGGGACAAAGAACCTACCACGACGCCGTCAAAGGCCAGTCGCGCGGTAAGAACACCGTTTACCTCATGGAAGTCGACGGCGTAGCTGTCTGCCACCTCGGCGACATCGGGCACGTTATCGGCGATGAGCAGATAGAAGCGATGGGCAAGGTGGATATCCTCCTGATACCGGTCGGCGGCGTTTCCACGATTACGGCCGCCATGGCCGCGGAGACCATCCGCAAAGTCGAACCAAAGATTGTCATCCCCATGCATTACCAGACGCCGGGCTCCACCCGCGAACTGGAAACGCTGGAAACATTCCTCAAGGAGATGGGCCAGAGCGCTATCGAGCCTAAACCCAAGCTCAACGTCAATAAGAACAACCTGCCGCTTACCATGCAGGTCGTCGTCCTCGCTATCTAAAACCTCCCGTCCCCAATCGCTTTTGCGTCCCCTGTGATAAAAGTTACAGATAATCCCGCCTCCTCCGCGCTACAATGCCAGTGTCGGTCAAAAGGTTTCCACCATTATCTTTGTTTTTCAGGAGGCGCGCGATGGAATATTTACCCGAGGTCTACCAGGAATTTCTAAGAGAACATTCGGTTATCGCCGAGGCTTATTCGACGCTGGCCCAGGCCTGTAACGAGGCCGGGGGGTTCGACCAGAAAACACGCGAGCTGGTGCAGCTGGGAATTGCCATCGGCTTAAGCTCTGAGGGCGCTGTAAAATCGCACGCGCGGCGGGCGATGACCGCGGGAGTCAGCGCGGAAAGTATCCGCGGGGCAGTGCTGCTGTCTCTCACTACCGCCGGTTTTCCGGCTATGATAGCGGCGATGAAATGGGCCGACAGAAAGCGATGAGACCAATAATGTTAAATCAAGGACAATAACTGTTGAAAAACCGGCCGTATCGATACCGAGAACACCTAACATATCGGCAGCTCCAAAAAATGAAAGGGGATTCCTTGAGGACAACTGGTGGATGCTGCTGATAGGGGCCGCCGTTCTGGGTGGGGGGGCTTTCTTCATGATGATAAAATCCATGAAGAAAGGATAGACCCCTTCCGTTAAAAAGCTGCCTGATGAAATAACGCCCCGGTTAAGCCGGGGCGTTGCATTTTCTTCAACTATTATTGTAAGGTTATATTTTACCGAACATTTCTTCGAGGGCAGCTTTATCAAGTATCTTGCCGGTCACTTTCTTCGGGTCGGAAGCGGCTATCATGGCCGGGTATTTTTGCCAGATTATCGGATCTTCGAAGTTGCTGGTATCATGTCCTTCCATGAAGCCCATGACCACCTCGGTCTTCACGAAGTAAGGCCGGATGCAGGTAACGGCGATGCCTTCTTCCCGCCGCACTTCCCGGGCTATGCCCATGGTGAGCCTCTCCACGGCAGCCTTGGTAACGCCGTAGGCGATGTTCATGCGGATTTCCTTGGCAAGAATCGATGATACGTTGATAATCATGCCGCTTTTCTTTTCTATCATGTGCGGCAGGACTACCTTGGAACAAAGATAAGTGCCGTCCAGGTTAACGGAGAGTACCAAACGCCACCGCTTATAAGTCATCTTTTCGAAAGAGTCCTGGGAAGTGACGCCGGCGTTGTTCACCAGTACGTCTATTTTACCGAATGTTTCCAGCGCTTTGTTGACGACGGCATTAACATCCTCTTCGATGGTGATATCGCCGCCCATGGTCAGCGCTTTGCAACCCATCGCTTCGATTTCTTTTGCGGTTTCAGCCAGTTTGCCGTCATCGGTAACGCGGTCGCAGATAACGAGGTCGGCGCCTTTTTCCGCCATGCCCAGGGAAATAGATTTGCCCAGCCCCTGCCTTGCCCCGGTGACAATCACAACTTTACCTTTTAATGGAAGTGCCATAATAATACCTCCTGTTTTAATCCCTCTCTCACCCTCCCTTTACAAAAGGGAGAGGATGATTGCACAAAACTTTGTATTTAGATTTTAACCCTTTCTTTCCCTCCTTCGTAAGTGCCTGTCCTGAGCCTGCCGAAGGAAGGGAATAAGGGAGAATTATTACCCTAGGTCAACATCCCGTAATCGAGCGGGAAGCAGGCAGCCGTCTGGTTCTTGCCGGCATCGGAAGCCAGGAATAAGGCTAACGCCGCTACGTCATCCGGTTCGCCAAAGCGGCCGAGGACGGTCTGGCTTAACATCCTGTCGTTAACGCCGGGGAGCTGCAGGAACGGCTCGGAAAGGCGGCTGTGCACCCAGGCAGGCGCGATGGAATTGACGCGGATGTTCCACTTGCCCCATTCTTTGGCCATGACGCGGGTCATATGGAGAACAGCCGCTTTGCTGATGCAATAGACGCCCAGTGTTTCCTCCGTGCGGATGCCCATGTAGGAAGAGATATTGATGATGCTGCCGCCGCCCTGGGCTTTCATGATAGGCGCTATCTGTTTACAGAGGAAGAAGGGCCCTTTAATGTTAACGTTCATTACGTTATCCCACTGCCACTCTTCTACATCGGTCAGCGGTACCATGAAGCTGGAACCGGAGCTGTTGACGACAACATCGATCCGCTTGTACTCTTTCATAATACCGTCAACCAGCGCCTTGATGGTGTCCAGTTTGCCGAGATGCCCAGCCATGCCAACGACTTTATTGCCGGATTTGGCTGTAATTTCAGCGGCAACCTTGTCCAGGTTTTCCTGTTTGCGGCTGCTGATAATGACATCCGCGCCGGCAAGAGAATAGGTCTCGGCGATAGCTCTGCCAAGGTCTCCTGCCCCACCGAGTACCAGGGCTACTTTGCCTTTAAGAGAGAAACTCTTTACGTCCATGCATTTACTCCTTATGTTCTTATCATATTATTCCCTCTCCCCTCCGATGGAGAGGGTTAGAGTGAGGGGGAACAATGACTTATGCCGATGTTCTCACCCTCACCTGGCCTCTCCCCTCAATGGAGAGGAAATTATAACTATTCTACCTTGATGATGCAGGCATCAGCCTGGGCCAGGCCGCCGCAGATAGCGCCCATGGCATAGCCGCCGCCCATGCGCCGCAGTTCGTACATCAGGTTCATGACAACCCTGGCGCCGCTGGCCGTATTGGGATGCCCGATGGCGATAGCGGAACCGTTGACGTTCATCTTGGCATACATCGCCTTGTATTTTGCATCGTCGCCTCCGGCGGCCACTTTCATTGATACCAGCGGCACGCAGGCAAAAGCCTCGTTGATTTCCAGAATTTTCATATCTTCCATCTTGAGGTTGGCTTTCTTCAGGGCTTTCAACATCGCAAAGCCGGGGCCTTCCGGCATGCGGCTGGCGTTGAGGGCAATTGAAGTCGAGGCGACTACCGTGCCCAGGACTTTCAGCCCAAGCTGGTTTGCCTTGCCGCGGGTCATCATCAGGATGGCCGTGGCGCCGTCGTTGAGACCGGGAGCGTTGCCGGCGGTAATCATGCGGGTACCGTAAATCGGTTTAAGCTTGGCCAGTCCTTCCACGGTGGTACCGGCGCGATACTGCTCGTCTATATCCAGCACCTTGGGGTCGCCCTTAGCCTGCGGGATGGACATCGGCATCATCTCATCCTTGAACTTACCGGCTTCCCATGCCTTGCCGTAATTGATGTGGCTGCGGGCTGAAAACTCGTCCATGTCCTGGCGGGTGAACTTGTATTCAAAAGCTACGTTGTCGCTATCGACGGAAACCGGGTTGAAATCCTTGTAGCCCAGGGCTACCAGCGGGTCTTCCATTTTAACATCTGCCAGGCGGTGGCCGTTAAAGCGCATTCCCCTGACAACCAGGGGCGATTGCCCGAAGGAAGCCGCGCCGCCGGCGATAGCTGTTTCGATTTCTCCGGCAGCCATTTCCATGGCGGCCAGCTTGATAGCGTGCATGGCCGAAACGCAAGCCATATCGAACGAGATAGAAACCGTCTCATGCGGGAGACCGGCCTTGATAAGCGACTGGCGTCCAGCTACCGGTGTATACGGGTCCCGGCAGGCGGAGGTATCTCCGACGCCCCAAAATACTTCATTCACTACATCGGGTTTAACGCCGGCGCGCTTGATGACTTCCCGCATGGGGATAGCGCCCAGTTCATAATAGTCTATGTTGGCCAGCGAACCACCGAATCTGCCGAAAGGCGTCCTGACCGCACCTACGATGACGACATCTTTATCACTTGCCATTTTTATTACCTTCCCTTTTCTATTACTTTATTTAGCTATATATAAATTTTGGTCATTTTATTTCTGGGTATAATCGTAAAAGCCCTTGCCTGCCTTGCGGCCCAGTTTGCCGTCTTTCACCATGTTTTCCAGAATCGGCGCGGGTTTCAACCTGTCGCCGAACTCACCGTACATTGTTTCCAATCCATGAAGGACGGTATCGGCGCCGGCAAGGTCGCACAGTTCCAGCGGGCCCATCGGGTGATTGAGGCAGAATTTTACCGCCTTGTCAATTTCCGCAGGCTTGTTGCCGTCCATGATACACCAGAAAGCCTCGTTCATAAGAGCGTCTACCAGGCGGGAAACGATAAAACCAGCATGGTCCTGGGCTTCACATGACTCTTTGCCGATTTTCTTGATATATTCTTTTGCGGCTGACAGGGTAGCATCGGAGGTCTGCTTGCCGACGATGACTTCAACACCTTTCATCACAGGTACCGGGTTCATGAAATGAATGCCGATGAACCTGGCAGGATTTTTTACTACCGTGGCGATTTCGCTGATGGGGAGGGATGAAGTATTGGAGGCTAAGATTGCATCCGGCTTGCAGATTTCATCGAGCTGCTTGAAAATACTCTTCTTTAAATCCATGATTTCGGGCGCCGCTTCAATTACCAGGTCGGCGTCTTTGGCATCTTTATTATCCGTGGTGGTCTTGATACGAGCCAGGATAGCGGCTTTATCCGCTTCTGTCATCGTGCCCTTTTTTACGCCGCGGTCAAGGCTTTTACCGATGGTGTCCAGACCTTTCTGGACGAACTCCGCCTTGATATCGGACATGATTACGTCATAACCGGCCTGCGCGGTTACCTGCGCGATGCCGTTACCCATCTGCCCTGCGCCGATGACGAACACTTTACTGATTGCCATATTATTAACTCCTCCTTATTTATTGTCATTATCGGGCTTGACCCGATAATCCACCACCTTCTCCCCAATCTGATTTCCGCCGAAGTTTATCCCGAAAAAATCGGGGCGGGAATGACGCTATATATTATTTATTCTTAAATTCCGCTTTCCTTTTTTCGAGGAAGGCGTCCATGCCCTCTTTGCGGTCGTAGGTAGAGAAGCAAACGGAGTTACACTTAATCTCCATACTGAGGCCGGAAGCGAGGTCGGTTTCCAGACCGGTGTTGATTGCCATCTTGGCCGCGGCCAGCACCGGGCTGCTCTTGGCAGCCAGTTTTTTGGCCCATTCCATTGCTTCTTCCATTACCTTTTCCGGCGGTACGACTTTATTGATCAGGCCCCAATGGAGGGCGGTAACGGCATCGATCTGGTCGCCCATGAAAATCATTTGCTTGGCCTTTGGAGCGCCGATGAGGCGGGTCAGGCGCTGGGTGCCGCCGGCGCCGGGAATCAGCCCCAGGTTAATCTCGGGCTGGCCGAACTTGGCCTTCTCCGAAACTATACGCAAATCACAGCACATGGAAAGCTCGCAGCCGCCGCCCAGGGTATAGCCCTGGATAGCCGCTATAGTGGGCTTGGTCAGATTATAACTCAGGTCTGATGCCTTGCGGATAGTGGCCATAAACTTTTCAACATCGAGGGGTCCCATATTCTGCATCTCGGCGACGTCCGACCCGGCGGCGAAGGCCCTCTCGCCGGAGCCGGTCAGGATAACTACCCTGACTTCGGGGTCATTCTCGATAGATTCGAAAACACTGTAGAGTTCTTTGTAGACGGTACTGTTGAGGGCGTTCAGTTTATCGGGGCGGTTGAGGGTTACCTTGGCGATGCCGTTTCATAGTCGCCCAGGCCGCATAAAGCATGTCCGCGCGCATTTTGTGCAGCTCACCGACCTGCTCCGGCTTAAAACCGAAAACCGCCAGCATCTGCCGCGCGACGTCATTCGCTTCAGCGGCGGTTCGCTGCCTGGTTCCCGGGCCGCTCTCGGAGATGGCCTTGTGGAACAATCCTTTAGCGGCCGGCATGGCCTGCATCGTAGCTACCTTGCCGCCGCCGCCCGACTCGCCGAAAATGGTGACATTGCCGGGGTCGCCGCCGAACACTTCGATATTATCGCGCACCCACTTCAGAGCATGGATGATATCCAGCATACCGGCATTCCCGGAGCCGGCGTATTTCTCGCCGCAGAGCTCTTCCAGGTAGAGATGGCCGAAAATACCGAGACGGTGGTTAACCGAAACGAAAACGATATTACCGGTGCGCGCCAGCGAAGCGCCTTCATAAAACGGGGTATGGTCGCCGGAGCCGCAGAAAAAGCCGCCGCCGTGCAGCCAGACCATCACGGGACGCCTGGCGTTATCTTTCAAACCCGGCGTCCAGACGTTAAGTTTCAGACAGTCCTCACCCATCTCCCCGATGCCGGTGGCGCCCATAAGGAAGTATGACGCCGGGGTAACATCCGGCGGCTGCCAGCAGGCCTGCCCGTAGCGCGAGGCGAATCTGACGCCGGTCCAGGGGGCGGGAGGTGCGGGGGGCATAAAGCGGTTCTCGCCGTCAGTCGGCGCGCCGTACGAAATCCCCTTGAAAGCGTGGACGCCTCTATCGGTTGTTCCCTGTATTTTACCGGTGGAAATTTCTACTATGGGTGCGTTCATTATTCAACCTCCTGACATTGTTCATACACTGACACTTTCCGTCATTTTATCAGCTTCGCCATTTTAGATACGATTGCCGCCGGATGTCAACTTGAAATAAATAGTGGTACTATATGCATTTGGTGTCTCTTACCTATCCCCTTTATCCCCTTTCCAACCAGAGGCATTTACAGTCAAACAGAAATTTTGCCGGGTTGGAAAGGGGAGTTTGATAGGAGATCCCGATTCATCGGGACTCTCCGCAGGCTACTCCTCAATATAAGTACAAAGTTTTTTATAAAGGGCAAGCTTATAGGAAGTCTACAATCAATTCACAAAAGCAACTGTGTGCAAACGGAACTATGATAGTTGAAGTTAAAAATGATCTATTGCTCCAGCATTTCTTTCATCGGCGCCCAGTAATAGTCCTGCCAGCCTTGCGCAACATCTCCGTATTGCTCTTCCGGCACGCCGGATTGTGTAAAGGTCAAACGGGTGCCTCCTTTAAGTTCATTCAGTGAGAAAGTCACCCTGGAATAATGCCCTTCCGGCCAGTCCTCGGCGCGCCATGACTGCACGATTTTCTTATCCGGCACCAACTCAAGGTTTACCCCCTCGGCATAGCCGTCGAAGGTTGAGAATTTCCCCCCTGTTTCCCGGCTGATAACAGCCTTTCCACCGGTGAATTTGGCGTGTTTTTTAGCATCCATGAGGGCTTCGTAAACATCATGCGGAGAGGCTTTAAAGGTTACCGTCTGCCTGATTGTCTTTGTTTCCATTCACACCTCCGTTGCTTATCATGATTCAATAGCTGAATAGTAACATTTTCCGGCGGGTCTTGACCAATATAATGAGATGTACTATTATATTATCGTATGCCGATAACGATAGACGATATTATTACCAGGGACTTCTTCACCGGCTTTATTCGAATGCATATCCTCTACCACGCCGCTAAAGAACCGGTTTTCGGCCTGTGGATGATTAAAGAGCTAGCCCGCCACGGCTACGATTTGAGCCCGGGTACTCTGTACCCCATCCTGCACCGGCTGGAAAGCAACGGTTTCTTGAAATCAGAAAAAGCGGTCATCAACGGGAAATGGCGCAAATACTACCGCATCACCGATGAAGGCAGGCAGGCGCTTTCCCAGGCTTATCTGAAGGTGAGGGAATTGACCGGCGAATTGAATGAGAGGAAATAATCCATATCTATGGTGTATGTTGTAATATGTGTTGCGGCGCTTATTGCGGCTTTCCTGGCGCTTTTTTCGGGGTTTGGTTTGGGCACGCTGCTGACGCCCGCGTTCGTCTTCTTTTTCCCGGTGCAGGTGGCGGTTGCCGCCACGGCGGTGGTGCACCTGGTAAACAATTTTTTCAGGATATTGCTCGTCGGCCGCTATGCCGACTGGAAAATAGTGACAAGGTTCGGGCTTCCGGCCATACTGACAGCTATCCTTGGGGCATGGCTGCTGGGCAGGCTGTCCATGATACCTTCAATAAGCACGTATTACATCGGAGAACGCGTTTATGAGATAACCCCGGTAAAGCTGGCTATCGGCATCGTAATAATAGCGTCCGCTGTGCTAGACCTGGTACCCAGACTGCGGAATCTGAAGTTTAATCCCAAATACCTGCCGGTCGGCGGTTTGATTTCGGGATTTTTCGGGGGGCTATCCGGCAACCAGGGGGCATTGCGGTCTGCGTTTCTGATTAAGGCCGGCCTTGATTCCAAAGTTTTTATCGGGACGAACAGCGTTTGCGTTGTCGGCGTCGATATTGCCAGGCTCATCGTTTACGGCGCAAGTTTTTACGCCACCAGTTTCGCGCTGATAGACAAGAATGTTTGGCTGGCGGCAGCGGCAGCCGTTTTAAGCGCTTGTGCCGGTTCGCTCATCGGGTTCCGGCTGATAAAAAAAATAACGATAGAAACGGTGCGCTACATCGTCGGCGGCATGCTGATTATAGTAGGAGCGGGTTTGACGGGAGGGCTGATCTAGTGAACGAACCGATTAAATATGCCGAGTGCAGGCATTGCACTTACAAACTGGTAGCCATTGCCTATCAGCGGACGCGCTGGTTCCGTCTTTTCCGCGAGCCGCTAATTATAGGAATGCGCTTTTTCGCGTGGCGGCACCGCATCGACGTCAGCCAATACATGATGAGGACAGAGGCCTGCAACAACTGCATCCGTTTTTATAAGACCGCCCTGTTTGGAAAATCGGCTTCCTTCCGGTGGCTCCACAGCCGGATTAATCCCGTGTTTAACTCCCTGATTCCGAAAATCGTGACCGAAGAGGAGCGCCGCCAGGCAAAAAAGTACGCCGAGGCCGCCACCGCGGGCACTTTGAGCGAAGCCGAGGTTAAGGAATGGATGCGGAGTCTAAAGAACAGCCTGTAAGGAAATCTTCATTTACCCTTTTCCACCCCCTCCCGGCATTCCTTTTTATCGGGGCAGGGCTGCCAGTCAGCACAGCAGGCAGGCCGCACCGGGTGGATAGCACAGACAGCTAAATCTTCTTCGTAACTTAAGAAAGCGCAGGCGCCGTCGACGTGGCGTATCAGGCGGTAGTTATCGAACTCCCAGCGGGGGTCATTATATTTCTCGTCCCAGTCGGCTTCCGTTATCCCCAGGAAAGCGGTAATGCGCCTGATATCTTCCGGGCGGACATACGCCTGGTGGCGGGTACAGCAGACGCCGCACCGGCGGCATGCTATGTTCTCCGACTTTACATTTGAATCGATGACGCTCCCCTCCCTTAATTTACTCTTTGGGATGGCTGGCAAAGAAATCCCACATCAGGTCCGTGGCTGATATTTCTTGAGTCGGCGCGTCCCCACCCAGCCAGCCTGGTTTACCGCCCGGCCAGGCATGTTTCCCACCGACGATAGTGTAAAGAATAACTTCATTACCGTTCTTGCCGCCGCTATAGGTCTCTTTAATAATATTGCCGCCGGTTTCTTTTTTTACCTCGCGGGAGCAGCCGTTTAAACCTACCCAGAAATCGACGGCGTAAGATACCGGTTTATCAATCCTGGGATGGGTATCAATCGTTTTTAACGGAGCGCCGCCTTCATAAAGCACGTGCTCATCGGCGGTGCCGTGAAAGATAATCACCGAAACGGGACTAGCCGGAATACAATCGGACATGCCCATGGCTCCGGCCACCGGTGCGATAGCGGCAATTTTATCCGCGAGCTCGCAGGCAAGGCGGTAGTTCATCATTCCGCCGTTGGACATCCCGGCGGCATAGATACGCGTTGTATCTACGGCCAGGTTTTTCTCCAGTTCAGCGATAAGCTGCCGGATAAAACCGACATCATCGACGTTGTTTTCCAAAGCGTAACCGCAGCAGTTGCCGGCGTTCCAGGTGAGTAATCTTTCATCGCCGAGCGGGCCGGTGCCGTTGGGATAGACAGCGATAAAACCGGCCTCATCCGCTTTAGCGTTCATACCGGTTACTCCCGCCATTGATTTCGCGCTGCCGCCGCCGCCGTGGAGTATAATAACCAGGGGCATCTTTTCGCCGGCATTATAAGAAGGGGGAACGTGCAACAGGTAATTACGCGTTTTGCCGCCGGCAGCTAACGTTTCCTCGTAGTCGCCGGGCTTTACAGAGGCAGCGCCGGTCAAGACAGGCATGGAACCGGATGGCGTGGTAGTGATGGGTACGGCCTGCCTGCAGGCGGAAAGCAGCGCGGCTATCATGATACAGGCGAGAAGCGGTAAGATTTTCCGTATCATTTTCACAGCGCCGGCCTCCGCATTCAGACGTTAAACCGTTTTTTTATTCTCCGGCTGGAAGCTTCCGGTGACAGGATACACACATTTTGGTCGTGCATCAACTGGTAGCAGGAAAAAATAGCTGAAGATTCAAGCATACATCCCTCGTGTCTTTGGAGGCAATAGTCTGGCAATCTTCCGTCCCAGATAGTTAGAAAGCTCTTCGGAGGTAGGTTCCCGGCCTTCTTCTGCCGGGTCATTTCTGTTTATTATTATCTCTTTTATCATATCAGTATCCCTGATTGGCATTTCGACCTTCACGTCCATCAGTCCTTTGATTTTAATGTCAAACAGAGTAAGGTCCAGAAGAGTTTGCATAATGGGTGCAAGCGGGTTCAGATTAGCTAACCACGCTTCCCAGGTCGGAATAGGCGTATTGGTATTATGGTCTATGATTTTGGGTGCGCCACTGTTTGCGGCTACAATAAATAACATTTTATATAAGCTGTCAAGCATTTTCTTTTCAGGAAGATATTTGTTTAATAGTTACATTAAAACAGAGATTTTTGAGGCTTATCCCTCTGCCTATTTCGGTGTCTGTATAGACTATCCCGCATCAATTATAATTTCACTTTTCAATAAATTCATTATCAGAAAGGTTAACCTGAAATTGAATAATTTACTCATTACGGAGCGTGCTTTACTTCGTAATGGCAAGGTCTGTAGTTCGGATGACTATAAAAGTGCTATGGAAACCATGCCCGTTATGTAACTTTTCAGATGATCGAAGTTCTTGTATCGAAATTCCTATTTTACCAGATTCTTGA
Organism: Dehalococcoidia bacterium; assembly: GCA_041300405.1. Classification (GTDB taxonomy): domain Bacteria; phylum Chloroflexota; class Dehalococcoidia; order Dehalococcoidales; family RBG-16-60-22; genus Fen-1077. The sequence goes on from JBGLNK010000001.1 coordinate 1,218,059, forward strand.
AAAGATTCACAGCCTGAAGCCGGTGCCAGATGGATATGATTAATGCGAAGGAACGCTGATAAACATGATTTTACGAAAACCAGAATGACCAGGTTCTGCGCAAAAGTGACGGCTGTAAGTAACAGGACGGTGGAAAAACAGTATATTTATGTAATTTTGAGGAATCCGGAAATAAAATGGTTTATTCTTGATTCTCCGCAGTGAGTTTAGTAAAATTTTAAATACTTTAAGAAGTTAATAGTGTTTTTTTAATGCGTAGATGGGAAATGTCAGTTTAAGATATTTTAAGGAGTTACTCGTGTTTAATAACCGTGTAAATAGGAAATGTCAGATAGATTATTTCAGTCATAAATCGTTCTTTGTTCAGAGGATTGTACTCACTGCAATAATGGCAGGGTCTTTTCTCGTACCCGTCTTAAATGCCGCTGTTGATGCAACCATGCCGGCTAATATTCCCGGCGAAATTCTTGCTGACTGGAAGGACCAGGGCGGAACAGCGGAAGAAATTAAAGCATCCCTTCCGGAGGAGTACGCCGCGAAATGTGACGGTTCATTCGAAAGCGCCTGTCACTGGCGGCGAGTTTACAGAATGAGCCGGTTTCCTCAAATGGAAACCATTATGTTCAACAGACGCCACAATATCGGCAGTATCGCCATAGGATTCTGGGTTAATTTAGGTACCCGTGACGTAACTGATCAGAATTTCAAGGCCGAAGGTGCTTTGTGCCTGCTTAAATTCGATAATTACTATTCACAGTACAAAGAAATCTTAACGAAGAATGATATGTGCGTAAAAGACCCGACAATCTCTTTGGATGGTAAAAAAGTCGCCTTCGCGATGTCCGAAGGCCAGGGCAAGGGCTTCCTTCTCTATGAAATGGAAATTGACAACCCGGATTCGGTTAAGCAGCTCACCTTCAATCCTTCCGGTCTGACTGTGGCGGATTTTGAGCCATGCTATCTGCCAAATGGAGATATCATGTTCAGCTCCACACGTTGCTTCGGCACAATCGATTGCGGATGGCAGTCCACTTCCAACATGTTCGTGATGGATGGTGAGGGGAAATATATACGCAGGCTCGGATTCGATCAGGTACATACTTTTACTCCGGTTTTGCGTCCCGATGGCGCCGTTCTTTACATACGTTGGGAATACAATGACCGGGACATAGCGAATATCTGTGGATTGTTTCGAATGAATCCAGACGGTTGTTTTCAGACAGAAGTTTTCGGAAACCAGACCACCTGGCCGATGAATATTTTCCAGGCCAAGCCGGTTCCAGGAAATCCAAACAAATATTTCGCCATCGCCAGCGGTCATCATGGTGCTTACTCCGGAGAGGTGTGCGTACTTGATAATTCCATAAGTGCTAATGGGCCGGAACATATTACAATGGTCAGCCCGCCGCGTGCAACGGAATCTCTCCTAAATCCCGGTACCCCGGAAAGTAATCCTGATCGTGATGGACTATCGGATACCATGGCGATGGGCGGAGTGTATAGAAATTCCGAGTATCCATATCCGCTTAATGATGATTGGTATCTTGTTTCCTATCGTGATGTAGGGCAGGAGCAATTTGGCAGAATAAGCAATACTCCGTACAAGATATATTTAAAGCATGTTGACGGTAAAAGCCGTGAACTTCTCGCTTGGGGAAGCGGATCTCTGCATCACCCGTTAGTGGTCGCGCCCTGGAAAGATATCTGGGGAACTGAACCTGTTAAAGTTACAGAAATGGCAAATTACAATGAAGATATGGGTTCTTTTACCCTACAGGATGTCTATCATGGTGAAGGTATGAAAGGTGTCCCGCGAGGCACGGCGAAGGCACTTCGCGTCATCGCAATCAAGTACCGTGTTTCGGGAGGTTGCGATTCAGGCTTCGCCGGTCAGGTTATGGGTGGAAAGCCTGCCGACGTCGTCTTCGCTGCTCCAAATATTAATCCGCCTTCTCTCTGGGGCGGCTCATGGGACGTAAAGGAAGTCCTGGGTGAGACAAAAATTTATGAGGATGGCTCCGCAGCGTTCAAGGTACCGGCAAGAACACCGGTTTATTTTCAGGTGCTTGATGCCAATGGATGTAGTATTGCAAGCATGAGAAGTTGGTCCACGCTTATGCCGGGAGAAACTTTCTCCTGTACCGGATGTCATGAAAGTAAAAACGAAGCTCCGTTTCCGGACGCTGTTGCCCTTGCCGGTGAAGCCAGGCCGCTGGAAACGCCGCTGGGTATCGAGAACCAGGGATTTGATTTCCCAAAAATTATTCAGCCGATCCTCGATAAACATTGTGTGAGCTGCCATAAGGCGAATAGTTCATCCGGCGATTTGACCGGAGACCTTGTATATAACGGGTCTGCCAAGAAATCATTTACGAAATCATACACCTCTCTAATGAACAGGCTTGGCAGCGTAACCAGCAACAAAGCGATTAGTATCGCCAGTATACTCTCCCAGGCGCCGCAGATGCCCCCTTACTCATTCGGTTCCACACAAAGCGGGATGATAAAGGCTATTAATGGGAGCGTCGCAGCAATGAAAGATGTTAATCTTACCGACAAGGAGAAAAGACTCCTGGCCTGCTGGATCGATCTTGAGGCGCCGCACAGCGGAAGCTACGACGCCTATATGTCAGATTCCGATGCACAAAAATATAAGCATCTGGAGGCAACCGCACAAAAATGGTATGACATTGAAGGACAGAATGTCAAGAAGCTGGCTGCACTTCAGAAGCCCATTACCGCCATGCCAAATGAACATCCCGGTGCAAAAGCAGTTGATGGTACTGATAAGTATCTATCGCCAACGGCATTAGCTCTCGATGAGAACTCTTCCAGGATATACATCGCGGAAAAAAATGCAAAGCAGATTGCGGTTTTGGATATAAAAACAGAAAAGGTTAGTAAGCTTACAGACCTGGACACTGAACCAACAGGCCTGGCGCTTTCAAAAGACGGCTCAAAACTGTACGTTACCACGGGCCTTGATTTTGGCTCTGTTAAGGTTGTTGATATTACGACAGGCAAGGTCACAATCTCTCTAAACACTGCTCATGGCCCAATGTCACCAGTACTAAGTAAAGATGATAAAAAGCTGTTTGTATGCAGCCAGTATGAAAACAAGGTTGTTGTCTTTGATCTCAAGACCAATAAACAAGTTGCCGATATTTTAGTACCGCGACAGCCCGTTGCAGCAGCTCTTACTCCTGACGGCAGCAAGCTTTTTGTAACAAACTTTTCACCCTCCGGCAATGCCGACTCCAATTACAATGCCGCCAAAGTTTCTGTAATAGACACCAAAACCGATAAGCTCATAACGAATATCGAACTTCCCAGCGGTTCTATCGATATCCAGGGAATCTGCACCTCGCCCGATGGTAAATATGTCTACGCAACATGTGTGCTCGCAAGATATCACCTGCCCACTTCTCAGCTTGACAGGGGCTGGATGAACACGAACGCACTTGCTGTTATTGATGCAATTTCGAACAAGTTCGTTAATACGGTTTTGCTCGACAACCTTGATCTCGGTGCGGCAAATCCGCATGACGCTGCGTGTACGAAAGATGGCAAACACCTTGTAGTAACTCATTCCGGCACCCATGAGCTGTCTCTGATAGATGCTGAAGCAATGCACAAAAAACTCGACGCTGTAAAGTCAGGAAAAAGCACAGCCGCTGCATCCCCCATCAATGACCTTGCCTTTATGGTTGGCATCAGGCGCCGCATCCCCCTCGAAGGCATCGGACCGCGCGATGTTATCATCGCTGATAACAAGGCATTTGTTGCAGAATATTTCACCGGCTCGCTTGGAGTTGTCAATCTTGCACCGCCCGAAGTCTCGAAAGTCTCTTCGATATCTCTTGGTGTCGAACCTGAATTGACGCTTGCCCGTAAAGGAGAGATGTTGTTCCATGATGCCTCCTGCTGTTACCAGAAATGGCAAAGCTGTTCGACATGTCATCCGGCAGATGCTCGCGGCGACGGCATCAATTGGGACCTGCTCAATGATGGTATAGGAAACCCAAAGCAGACCAAAAGTCTTCTGCTTTCTCACGAAACTACTCCTGCAATGATTACCGGCATCCGTCCCGATGCAGAGACTGCCGTTCGTGCAGGCCTCAAGTATATCCAGTTCTCTGCACGTCCCGAAGAGGACGCAGTTGCTATGGATGAATACCTCAAGTCGTTAAAACCGATCCCAAGTCCCTATCTTAAAATGAACGCTTCTGGAAAAACCGAGCTTAGCGAAGCAGCCAAAAGGGGTAAGGAACTTTTCGTAAAAGCCCGCTGTGCCGATTGCCATAATGGCCAATATTATACAGATCAGAAAAAATATAACGTCGGTCTCGGCACAGGCCGCGAAAAAGATACCCTCTTCGACACACCTTCGCTTGTTGAGATATGGAGAACTGCACCGTATCTTTACGATGGAAGAGCTGCTGCAATAAAGGATGTTCTTACAAAATTCAATAAAGACAACAGGCATGGCTCAACATCCGACCTGACTGACGAACAGCTCAACGACCTGGCAGAGTTTGTTCTTTCGCTTTAATATAACTTCTTGCAGTTTGTGTAATAATGAGTACTATCAAACGATATAGGCTTTGCGGTTTATTTGTCTTCAGGCATATAAATAGGAAATGTTAGATGGAGAAAACAACAGTAAGCAATCTAAATATTGCTCAAATCAATCATATCGTTATCCTGGCGTGGTACGCTACGCGGGTACTGTTCTTCAGCGGAGTGGGGGGAGAAGAAGTTCCAAATCAGGTGGAAGCGCGCAGATAATTATCCTGGCCTTAGGTATCGTCCTGATGATAGTTGCACCGATAGCCGCCCAGTTGTTGTATTATGCCGTTTCCCGCAAAAGAGAATACCTGGCGGATGCATCCTCCGCTTTATATACGCGCTATCCTGAAGGACTTGCCTCCGCGCTGGAAAAAATAGCTGCTTCCACGCAGCAGTTGCAGAAGGTCAACAAGGCGACGGCGCCCATGTACACGGTTAATCCCTTCCGGGAGAAAGGCCGCGCCGCCGCAGATCTTACCAGCACGCATCCGCCAATCTCCCAGCGTGTTAAAATCCTCCGCGCGATGGCGGGAGCTTCCGAGGCCGATTATGAAAAGGCATACCGCCAGGTAAAGGGCGGCAGCAAAGGCGTTATACCGGCAACGGAGCTGGCTTTAGCCGGTAAAGAAACAGTGTCATTGCGCGCGCCTTCAGCGGAACAGCCGGGGGGGCTCGACGATACCGAACGAGCCAGGGAAACCTCCGATACCCTCATGCGCATGGGCAACTACCGGATGGTTGATTGCAATTGCGGCGCCAGGATAAAGGTGCCGCCTTCGATTAAAGATCCCACTATTAAGTGCCCGCGCTGCGGCAGACTGAACAGGCTTTAGCTTACTAACGCAGCCCGACTACCAGTATAACATCCTGAGACCGGCTCAAGGCAGATAAGGTAAACAGGCTGGGTAATCTGGAGTCACAGCAGACCGAAAATAGGAGTCCGGAAAGTTTCTTGATTGGCTGGGGACTCAGGAACCATATCGAACTTCTTGCGCCCTGACTTGATTCCAAGATTACATGAATTGCTTAAGAAACTAGAGCCTTTGTCGCCCCAGCCATAGCTATTATATCAATACAGGTATCAAACAGCAGGGTGGGGTTCGAGTCCCCTTAAGTGGAGCTCAGGTACCAACAGGTAGAACTAGTAAAACGTTTGAACTCACCTTCAGCCTATCGTAATAATACAACCCATTCTTTGTAGAACCCCATATACTAAAAAGTGATATCCGCCTGATATTGGCCTGCCCATAACGGAACTCTTCGCCCTATTTTGGCTTAACTACGGCGTCGACGTTTAACCAGAAAGAAAATGCCCCACCCAAGGGAAATTAAGATAGTAAGCCCAATTACTAATTGCCAGACCGAAGGAGTAACACCCAGTATTTTAAGACCGAGACTGGCTAGAAAACCAATGGTTAGGACGAGCCCGTCGGCAATAATCGATGATAGTCCAATGCCTAGAACAAAAGTCCCGTAATGCAAGCTAATGCCTCCAGCGGCTACTGAGGAAACAGTCAGCAGTCCCGGTGTGAATCGGGCCAAAACAATGGTTAGGGGTACTCTGAAGGTCCAAGAATACCTGGGTAACAGACGGGATGTTGATCTGGTACCAGCGTCGACTAGTGGAGCAGGCTGACTCAGCTTGTTACTCAAGTACGAAAGCCTATCCGAGACTTTGGGCCATCTTTTCTTGAGCCATTTGATCAAAGCGTCGCTAAACAATCTGCCTAACCAGTAAAGGATTGATGAACCGATAAAACGTCCCACGAAAAGAGCAAAGACAACTAAGAGTGTCGGTAATGAAATGAAGCCAGCGTATAAGGAAACAAAAAGCAGGGTTGAATCAAGTATGAAAGGGATAGGCACACCGATTTCCATGACGGCAGCAATTAAGATTAAACCCAACAAGGCCAGCAGGCTGCCCTGAGAAACTGCTGTCATTATTTGTGTTGCCCATTGATCTAGCGCAGACAGGGGACTCCTATTCTGTTACTACCACGGTTACCTTCGCTGCAGCTTGTTTATACTCTCCCTTACTCGAATACCCTGACCATCGTGGTCGAGGGATGCAGCCAAAGCGAAGCCACAGAGAGTAGCTCGCCTCGACCAATTCCGTCCGCTTGCTGTATACAAATACTAGATGAAAATCATGGTTGCAACAGGGGTTATAATCACCCGAATGTTTTCCGTTGCCAATTCGCTTCCTGTCTGGATATTTGAGCTTAAATTCCCTGGGTGTAAATTATACGAAGAGCTTGTATTTTATTGTTTTTGAAGCGAATTTGTTTTTTGGTGCCTACCTGTATTTTAGCTATAAAAGCCTCCTTTTGCAACTTGCATTGAAAAGCATTGGTGCCAAGTTTTGGTTAGTAAAAATGGTTATGATTCAGAAAAAGCTATAAGTCGAAAATGCACAGGTAGGTCAGATTGTTTTCACAAATTATTTGAGGAGTTTGATATACTTGTTGACAGGGTTAATGACTTCTGTCTTAAAAGTGTCACAATTCTGTAATATTTACCGCACACATTTTATTACTATTACATAATCTAATGTGTATATTTAAGAAAAAAGGAGGTCAGTATGTTAACTTTACTCCTGGTCATTGGTATTATCCTCTTGATTTTGTGGTTGCTGGGTTTTTCTATAGGCTTTTTAACAGGTCCAATTCTCTGGATCATACTCGTTGTTGCGGTTATTCTCGTGGTTATTTGGCTGGCGCGGCTATTAATGGGCCGTCGTTAATCCGATAATCTTATCGATGGAACTGCTTGAGCTTAAACGAGCTAACAAAGAAATAGTTGGCATTCCTGAGGGTGTCCTTCAAATACCACAGCGAAGGTAGTTAGATCAAGCTGTGAGGTTCCCCTACTAATTACCCAACCATTTCAAATCCATGTTTTAGACGATAAAAGGAAGAGATTAAAATGTTGTTCCCTATTGGTGACGATAATAGTACTCGCAGAACTTTCCCGATCGTCACCTTATTCCTGATTCTAGTAAATGTTATCTTCTTTATTGCTGAATTAGCTCTGGGTGAGGCATTTATTGTCCAGTGGTCATTCGTCCCCCAACGATTTCTCGCCAATCCGGTAGCCGACTTTCTGACGCTGTTTACTTCTATGTTCATGCATGCCGGATGGCTTCATATCGCGGGTAATATGCTTTATCTCTGGATTTTCGGCGATAATGTAGAAGACCGTTTTGGGCGTGTGAAATTCCTGATTTTTTACCTGGTCTGTGGTTTAGTAGCAACCTTTGCCCAGATGGCATTCAATATGCATTCCGAGATTCCAAATCTCGGGGCTTCGGGGGCCATTGCGGGTGTGCTTGGCGCCTATATTGTAATGTTCTCCAAAGCGCGGGTCAAGGTATTATTGGGCAATAGAGTTGTACAACTTCCTGCTCTGATCGTTCTCGGATTATGGATCGTCTTGCAGTTTTTCAGTGGCATTGGTTCAATCATGGGCTCGACGGATGATGGTGGCATCGCTTATATGGCACATATTGGGGGATTCGTGATCGGTTTTATTTTAACCTTATTCTTCCGTAAAAAACGAGGTGACGCGTAGCACTCAACTAAAAGATGTGATGTAGCAGAGGTAGGGCAAATAGCTAGATCAAATCTGTGGGATATTCCGAAACTGCTCAAGCGTTAGTGGCATGGATACCTCTGTTTTATTTTCGCCTGGAAGTTTGTGCAAAACCGGATAGATACTGGGACCTAATTCTGTTTCGATCCAGATTGTGATCCGGTACAGGAATAGGTTTTTCAGGCACGAGCACTGTGACGGTACCCGGTAGAATTTCGATTTTGACTGGCGTAGTCCCGATAATATCTCCGTCAGCTTGCACTGGAAGGGAAATACGACTCGTTATAGATACGCTCTTTTCGGAATTGATGAAATGAGACAGGTGTTTTGCGGGCCTTCCTGTGATCATTTCGAACAAGTACCGCGGATAATCTAGAAATGTCTCCAGACTCACGATCCAGACGTCGAGGTGCCCATCATCGATACGAATGTCGGGTCCCTTCGGATAGAGCACATTAGCGAGAATGCCGCAATTGAAGATTGCGACCTCGACTGCTCGATACTTGAGCGCCTTACCATCAACTGTGACTCCCAGATAGCGGCTTCTCAATGTAAATAGCTTGGTAACAGCTGTCCAGAAATAGGCGATACGCCCGAAGCGGTTTTTATTTTTGCTCGTTGTACCACCGGCAACCGAGGCACTAATGCCTAAGCTGGCATTGAGGATATATACCCGCTTACCGATTCTCATAGTATCGATCTTTCTAAATATATGTGCGCCAGTGATTAGCGCGACAGCATCTTCGATTGCAAGCGGGATATTGAGCTCGTGTGCCAATAGATTCCCTGTTCCGGCTGGGATAATACCCAAAGGGACGGAGCTTCCGACAAGACCATCGATGACTGCTGATACGGTGCCATCGCCACCGGCAGCCACCACAAGGTCAAACTTGTGCTTCAACTGTGCACGTACGATATCGCCTGGTTTATCTTCCTTGGTGGTCTCATAAATCTCGTAATCGACTTGGGAACTGGTAAAATAACGGTTTATCGCCTCGCGAATAGGCTCCCGGGAGTTTTTCCCCGCAGCGGGGTTTAATACGATAAAGACCTTCATCACCATTGCTATCTACCAGAACCTCACGATTATAAGCCCGAAAACCTTACTTGACTCTACTGGAACTTTACCACTTTGTATAAAGCTGCACAAGATTGTATATGGAGTTTCAGATGTCACTAATTGAGTGTTTGTGACAAAAAATATTACGTTAATTTAAAGGTTGGGCACAATATACTTGATTGTGATATTAAGCAGTTTTTCCCTTGCACTGATAAACCTGTCAACAGTTGGATCGCAGTAAAGGGAATAATAACATAAAGCCTTAGGCGGATAAAAACCTGCCTGCAGACACAGACCTAACCATCGTTTCTCCAAAGAACAGCTACCTCAGGGCATTCATCTTTACGATAACTTATTGCGTGTATACTTCAATCCTATCTACGAGTCTAGGTTCATACTATGTTCCCAGTGCCATCCCCGATCATTTGCTCGTATAGCATAATACTCACCTTCGAGTGCATCTGCGACACCATCAACAAGTAATTCGATCATTTCCTGCTCGCTTCCGGCCTGCACTCCCCCGTCTACTGGGAAAAAGCCAAGGTCATCCAGTATCCCGAATATACGGACAAGCTCTGCGGCATGATCGCCGACCATTACCGGAAAGCCGGTGCGCAGGTAGTGGCCGGACCGACAACCCCCGGCATCATCCTTTCTTACGCTACAGCGCGGCACCTGGGCGTGCGCGGCATCTTTGCCGAGAAGAACGAGGCGGAAGGAATCCGCGAGTTCCGCCGCGGCTTTGAAATCAAACCGGGCGAAAAAGTCCTCATCGTGGACGATATTTTTACCACCGGGGGTTCCGTCCGGGAGGTCATCGACGCGGTGAAGAGACTGGGCGGGGATATCGTGGGCGTGGGCGTCCTCGTGGAACGCTCCGCCAAGCGGATAGACATGGGCGTGCCCTTCTATGCCTGCCATCACGCTAAAGAGGTTGCCTACCCCGCTGACAAATGCCCGCTCTGCGCCAAAGGCGTACCGCTGGAACGGCGCGGCAGCAGCAAGGCGAAATCCGCGTAAAACAGGTTTATCAATCTGGCGCAGCCTGCCCCGTATGAGTAAAACGAATCGGGGGCGGGAATCCAAGTCACCACTCCACCCCGAGATTCTTCCCCTTCACTACGTTCGAGGGTCAGAATGACAGAATGGAAGCGCTGGATCCCGGCTGCAGTTTATCCCGATTACATCGGGATGGGGATGATACTCTTATTAATCGTTCTGGGAGGCCGTTTATGGAAACCGCCGGCATTATCGCCATTACTATTATCATCGCCGTCATGGTCGTTTTTTTAAGCATTGTCATCATTCGCGCTGTTTTTGAAAAGCGCTACCGCGACTGGTGCGCCGCGGAAACGGACGATATACGCAAGACGGCCATTACTCAGAGCCGGGCGGTGCTGGGAGGCAAGTTCACCGAACAGATGGTGCCCTTTTTCCCCGGCTTCAAGTACGACCCTACGGAGGTACGCTTCATCGGCAGCCCTATCGACATGGTGGTGTTTCCCGGCCTGGCGAGCGGCGACCCGCAGGAAATCGTTATTTTAGAGATAAAGACGAACAAAAGCCAGTTGACGCCGGCGCAGAAGAAAATAAAACAGCTCATCATGGACGGCATGGTGCGCTGGGACGAGGTACACCAGCAAATGGAGGGGTAAACCAATTGTTATTCTGAGGAACGAAGTGACGTGCCTGCACGCCGAAGTGCGTTTCGGCACGCAGGCGTGAGAATCCCTATCTATGGGTAAAGCCGGTGATGGAGATTGCCGCGCCTCCCGATTCGCCACGGCTCATCGTGATGGCTCGCAATGACCGTGTTTGATCGACTTATTTTTATCCCCGCCCGAATCCCCGCTCCAGGTGCGACCGGTCAAGGCGGATTATGGTGGGGCGGCCGTGGGGACAGGTGTGGGGATCAGGTGTTTCTTCCAACTGCCGCACCAGCGCCCGCATTTCGTCATCAGATAACGCCTGCCCGCTCTTTATCGCGCCGTGGCAGGCGATGGAAGCGACCATTTTCTCTTCCCATCTGCTGCGCGCCTCCCCGGAAAGCGCGTCTAAAAGCTCCCGGAGCATCCCTGCCCAGTTGTCCCCGGCGGACGTAACCGGCACCGCGCGCACGAGGAATGTTTTTTCGCCGAAAGGCTCCAGCGTAAAACCGAATTCCGCCAGGTCTTTCAGGCAGGAATTCATAATTGCCGCCTGCCGCGGCGTCAGTTCAAAGGTGGCCGGTTCGAGGAGACCCTGGACTTTAACCGAACGCTGCGCGCGTTCACGGATGACCCGGTCATAGCGGATACGCTCGTGGGCGGCGTGCTGGTCTATAATGTAAAGCCCGTCCGGCCCCTCGGCGACGATATAGCAGTTCATGACCTGCCCTATCACCCTTAATACCGGCAGCGATGCCAGCAACGGCTGGGGCGTACCCAGCGGCGCCGTGCCCGGCGGCGCTGTTTTCGCACCCGTTAACGCGTGTTCTTCAGCGCGCGGCGGGTTCCACATCTGCTGCCGGTGGGACGGCGGGGCAGCGTATGCCGCCGACGGCTCATCTATTTGGGGTACGGGCATCTGGGACACCAGCGCCTGCCGGACGGCCTTCTGCACTGCGCGGAAGACCTCCGGTTCATTGCGGAATTTAACCTCGCTCTTGGCAGGGTGGATATTGACGTCCACTTCCTCCGGCGGCACGGTGATATCGAGGACGGCCACCGGGTGGCGTCCCGTCATCATGAGGCCGGTATAGGCTTCTTCGACGGCGTACGACAGCACGCGGTTGGTGACCCAGCGGCGGTTGACGAAAAAGCTTAAATAACCCCGCCCCGCCCGCCCTACCTCCGGCGCGCCGGCCATCCCCGCAACTTCGATACTGGATGCCCCCTGCCCTGACTTCCATCTGTCTTCCCGGCGCGCGACGGGCAGCATCCTGGCGGCGATTTCCGCGCCGTAAACATCGAGGATGCTTTCCAGCAATTTACCCTTGCCGGCGGTATGTAAAGTTTGTTTGCCTTCGACCGTCAGGGTGAAACTCACTTCCGGGAAAGCCAAAGCGTACTGGCTGACCGCATTGGCGACGTGGCTGTTTTCCGTGGGCATCGATTTCAGGAATTTCAGGCGAGCGGGCACCCGGCGGAAGAGGCCGCTTACCGTAATGGTGGTGCCCTGCGCCCGCGCCTGGGTTTGCTTTTGGATTACAACGCCGCTTTCCAGCCGGATATAGGTGCCGGCGCTGCCGGCGCCGCAAGTAAGCACTTCTACATCAGCTACGGCGGCGATGCTGGGTAAAGCTTCCCCGCGGAAGCCGAGGCTGTGTATATTATGTAAATCTTTCGGATTCGTTATCTTGCTGGTGGCGTGCCTCTGAAAGGCCAGTTCTACTTCAGCGGCGGGGATGCCGCCGCCGTTATCGGTAACGCGTATGAGGTTTATGCCGCCGCCTGTTATTTCTACGGAAATCTGCGCCGCCCCGGCATCCAGGGCATTTTCCACCAGCTCTTTGACCACCGAAGCCGGTCTTTCCACCACTTCTCCGGCGGCTATCTGGTTGATGGTATCGTTATCGAGGATTTTGATGGTCATAAGTTAAATCAATATTACACGTTTACGTGTATCCTGTCAAGCGATTTTTAGTAAAGTACTATTTTCATTTTGTGTCTCTTACCTATCCCCTTTCCAACCAGAGGCATTTACAGTCAAACACAAATATTTTCGGTTTGGAAAGGGGGATTGAAGGAGATCCCGATGAATCGGGACTCTCCGCAAGCTACTCCGCATGATAAGTACTGATTTTTTATTACGGGCAAGTTGAAAAGAAGTTCATAATCAATACACATAAGCAATCATATGCAAACGGAACCTTTGGTAAAAGTCTAACCTTTTTCCGGCGGGGAGTCAAAGAAACGCGGTGAAAGCTGTATTTACTGCTGCGCGAGTGGTAAACTGGAAAAGACAGTTTCCGAAAAACCGGATTTAACAGCAATATTCAATATCTTTTATTAAAACCGAAATGGATATATTTCACTGGGTACTGGCCTGTACACCTATCCTGGTACTTTTCATCGCGCTGCTGTGGCTCAGGATAAACGCGGCTGTCGCCGGGCTCGTCGCCATGGCGGCAGCCGGATGCCTGGGTTACTTCGTGTTCGGCGGGGATGTACCGCTGCTCGCCGCCGCGACCGGAAAAGGACTGGGGCTCTCTTTTTTCGTGCTGCTGATAATCTGGACTTCACTGCTGCTCTATAACCTGATGTCCCGTCTCGGATTGATACACTCGATAGCTTCCACCGTCGCCGGGCTGACGCGGAATTCCCTGGGACAGGCTCTTATGTGCGGCTGGGCCTTTGCCGGGTTCATCGAGGGGGTGGCCGGTTTCGGCGTTCCGGTGGCGGTAATCGCACCGCTGATGGTAGCCCTCGGCTTCAATCCGCTGCTGGCCGCAGTCACGGTGCTCGTCGGCCACTCCTGGGCGGTAACGTACGGAGGCATGGCGGCTGCCTATTATACCCTGCTTTTATCCACGGGACTGACGGCGGAAGCAATAGGCCCGGTCATGGCGGCGCTGTTCTGCCTGCCCGTACTGGCCACCGGACTCTGCGTAGCGCATATCCACGGCGGTTGGGCCGGACTGAAGAGAGCAGCCCCTTCAGTTTTAATTTGCGGCCTGGTTATGGCCGCGTGTATCTGGCTGGCGGCAATACTCAAGGTGCCGCAACTCACGGCCATTATCGCCGGACTGGCCGGGTGCCTGGTCATCTGGCTGCTTTCAAAAACAAGGCTGCTCAATTTCAGCAGCGGGGACGCCGCTCTGTCCCGAACTCCCGGAAACGGCATCAATTTTCACCTTGCTTTCATGCCTTACTATGTTTTTATTGCGATAGCCCTGGTATGCCAGGTTCCCGCCGTGAAACAGGCCGGACAGCACCTTTACCTCGCTTTTAGTTTTCCCGGCGCTGAAACCGCCCTCGGATACGTCGTTCAGCCGGTGGGAAAATACGCCGCAATCAACCTGCTGGGTCACCCGGCGCCGATTATTCTGCTTGCTTTCCTGGTCACCATTTTCGCTTTTTACCGGAGCCGGTACTGGCAGAAAAACGCTGTTATCGATTCATTTAAAGTTACAGCCCGCCAGTGCCTGCTGCCGAGCCTCAGCGTGATAACCATGGTCATCATGGCGTTGATCATGAATGATTCCGGGATGACCAATACGCTGGCCACAGGCATCGCGCAGGCCACGGGAGTGACATTCCCGGTCTTTTCTCCTTACATCGGGGTACTGGGATGCTTCATGACGGGAAGCAACACGAATTCCAACGTCATGTTCGGACAGCTTCAGACGGAGGCGGCGGCGAGGCTGGGGATAAGCGGCGGGATTATCGCCGGCACGCAATCGATCGGAGGCTCGCTCGGAGCGTCGATAGCCCCGGCCAAGGTTCTCCTGGGGGCCAGCGCGGTAGGTCTTTCCGGCGGCGCCGGAGACATCATCCGTAAAACATTAAAATATTGCCTTGGAAGCCAATGACTCCTTTTTCCAGACGACCGGCTATGCCCGCGAAGAAATAATCAATGTCAAACCGGTTAACAATGGGGGATGGATCAATCCCGAAGATAGAATAAAAATGTTAAACACATTAAAGGAGAAAGGCGTCGTCCGCAATGAGGAGTACTACTTCCGGAATAAATCGGGTGAAAAACGTACCAAGCTGTTTTCTGCGGAACTTATCAATTTCGGCAGCGAGCCATGTTTGCTCTCTATAACTACGGATATCACCGAGCGCAAGAAGATGGAAGAGGCACTGCGTTTCTCCGATACGGCGCTCAAGTCCATCCGCGAGAGCATTATCGCCGTCGATAATGACAATGTCATCACCTATTGGAATAACTACAGCGAAGAGCTTTTCGGGATCAAGGCAAATGAGGCTATCGGAAAACATCTGAAGGAAGTTACTAAACCGCTGGAAGAGTATCCCGGACAGAGAACAGAGCGTATACAGAGACTTAAGGCAAACGGATACAGCCATAACGAGTTGATTTACACCACCAGTCAGGGGAATTTATGGCTGGATACATCGGTTCAAATAATGAGAGAAGGGGAAAAACAATACGGGTACGTGTTAACCGCCTCTGATATCACCGAGCGCAAGAAAACCGAGGCAGCCCTGCGGGAATCGGAAGAAAAATTCTCCAAGGCTTTCCATTCCAGTCCTCAGGTCATCGTAATATCCAGCCTAAACAACGGCGTTATGCTGGAAGTAAATGAAACATTTCTGCGTCTAACCGGCTATGCGCCTGAAGAGGTTATCGGTAATAAATCCTCAGAACTCGGCATCTGGGCTAAACCGGAAGAACGTATCCGGATGTTAGCCATACTTAGAGAAAAGGGCGCGGTCCGGAATGAAGAATACACCTTCCGGATGAAATCTGGCGAATTAAGGACATGGTTGTTTTCAGGCGAAATAGCCACTATCAATAATGAACCCTGCATCCTTTCCGTGACAACCGATATTACCGAGCGTAAAAAAGCCGAAGAGGCTATCAGGGTGGCAGCCGAAGAATGGCAAACAACATTCGATTCGATTAATGACCTGGTCTCCGTGCAGGACAAGGACTTCGGGCTTGTTAGGGTAAATAAAGCTTACTCCAATGCCGTGGGGATGAAACCGGAGGAACTGTACGGGAAAAAATGCTATGAGGTCTTACATAAGACCAACCACTGTATCGAGCATTGCCCGCACTTCCAGACAGTACAAACAAAAAAGACAGCAAGCCATGAAATGTTCGAGCCCAACCTCGGAGTCTATCTTGACATAGTCACCTCCCCTATTTTTGACCAGGCCGGGAACCTTACAGGTACAGTACACATCGCCAAAGACATAACCGAGCGGAAACGGGCCGAGCAGGCATTACGGGAGTCAGAAGAAAAATACCGCGAGCTTATCAGCACCTCTCTCGATGGGATTATTGCCATCGACCCTCAGAACAGGGTAATGGTCTGGAACCAGGGAGCTGAAAATTTATTCGGCTATAGTGAAAAAGAGATGCTCGGAAATTCAATACTGAAAATCATCCCGGAAAGGGACCGGGCAAAGGTAATAATCAGGCTGGACAACCTGAACAAGGCAAACGCGGATAAACAAAGCAACACCGTAAAAGAAGGCACGGGGCTTAACAAGAATGGCTCTGAAGTCCCGGTTGAGATTTCATTATCATCCAGGGAACTTGAAAATACCTGCATCACTACCGCCATCGTAAGGGATATTACCGTACGCAAAGAGGCCGAAAAAAAGTTAAAAGAAATTGAAAAAATGAAATCTGAATTTCTTTCCAATGTTTCCCATGAACTGCGCACGCCGCTGCAGTCAATAGGCGGTTTTACCAAGCTGCTCATGAACGGCCAGGTTCCCGACCCGGCCGACCAGCAGGAATTTCTGCAAATTATCGACCGGGAAGCCCTGCACCTGGGTAACCTGATCAACAGCCTGCTGGATATGTCACGACTGGAAGACGGAAGGTTTAAGATAAATCCCAGGCTTCTGCCGGTAAGGGACTTTCTTATCGATCCGATTAAAAGTTTCTACAGCCTGGCCCGGGACAAAGACATAACACTCACAGAAGATATTCCAGCGCAACTGCCGGAAATGGAAGTCGACGGGGACAGGATGAGACAGGTGATAATCAACCTCATTGGTAACGCTGTCAAGTTCAGCGATCCCGGGGGTAGCATCAACATCAAGGTGGAAAAACAGCAAGATCAGCTTCTATTCCAGATTTCCGACCACGGCATCGGAGTTTCAGATGAAGCACGAAAACATCTTTTTGAGAGGTTTTACCGCGCCGAGGGAGAGATGGTCAGGGGCGGGACGGGACTGGGGCTGTTCATCTCCAAACAGATCGTAGACGCCCACGGGGGACGTATCTGGGCGGAGAGTAAACTCGGCCAAGGCAGCACTTTTAGTTTCACTCTCCCGTTAAATAGTAAAGGAGGAAATGAACATGACAGTGGGAAAGAAAATCCTGGTAATTGAAGATGACCCGGCAACATCAAGGCTGGTAGATTACTCGCTCCGTCATGAAGGCTTCCAGGTCATTGCAGCTTTTAACGGACTGGACGGCATCAGGAAAGCCACTAACGAAGCGCCGGACCTTATCATCCTGGATGTGATGCTGCCGGGTATGGACGGTTTTGAGATTTGCCACCGGCTCAGGGAGCAGCCGGCCACTGCGAAGCTGCTTATCCTGATGTTCTCCGCTAAAGCCCAGGATATAGATAAAAACACCGGCCTTAAAGTAGGCGCTGATGATTACCTGTCTAAACCTGCCGCACCGGCGGAAATAGTCCGGCGGGTCAACAACCTGCTGGCAAAGAAAAATGACGCTGCGAAAAACCAGGAGAAGGTGAGTGGATAGAGAGACTAACAAGCCCTCCATCGCGGATAAAGCAGGGCGGAAGACCCTGGGCGACAGGCTTATCGAGGAAAAGCTCATTACCCCGGAGCAGCTTCAAAGCGCCGTGACCATCCAGCAGCATCAGGGGGGACGGCTGGGCGACATCCTTATAAAGCAGGGGCTGGTCAAACCGGAGGAACTGGCCATTGTCTTTAGCATCCATTTAAATCTACCCCTCATCGATTTGAAGAGACACGAGGTACAACCCCGCGCCCTCCGCCTTATCCCGGAAGAGATGGCAAGGAAACACTCCATCATCCCCCTGGATATCGTTAACGATTCGCTGATGGTTGTCATGGCAGACCCGGAGGACGTCAGAACTATCGAGGACATCAAGGCGCAGTCCAGGATGCGCGTCGAGGTGGCGCTCGGCATCCAATCCGATATCGAGCGGGCAATCGACCTGAAGTACAGGTCGAAAAGCGCCATCGAAAAACAGGTAAGCCGGTTTACCCCGACCCCGGATGTCAAGTCCGAGGAAATAGCGCAACTGGCTGCCAGGACACCTGTCGCAGAAACTCTCGACCTGTTGGTCGCCCAGGCTGTTAAAGACCGGGCTTCAGATATACACATAGAACCGCAGGAGGACCGGCTGCGCATCCGCTACCGGATAGACGGGATCCTGCACGATATGTTTGCTTTTCCGCAGAACATCCACGGACCGCTGCTTTCCCGGGTAAAAATCCTGTCTGAGATGGATATCTCGGAACAGAGACGACCGCAGGACGGCCAGTTCACTATGAAAGTAAACGGTAAAGAAGTCGATATCCGCACAGCGACCATGGAAACACCTTACGGGGAAAGAGCCACGCTGAGAATACTGGACCGCACGCTGGCGCTCTTTACGCTGGCAGAACTGGGATTTCAGCCGGAAATTTTAAAACAATACCAGAGGCTGCTAAAAAGCCCCTTTGGAATGATACTCGTGGGCGGACCTACCGGTTCCGGTAAAACGACCACTTTATACGCTTCCATTAATGAACTCGACCGCAACGAGCTCAATATTATGACAATCGAAGATCCCATTGAATACAGTTTCATGGATATTAACCAGACGCAGGTAAATGCCAAGGCGGGATTAACCTTTGCCAGCGGTCTGCGCGCAGTCATGCGGCATGACCCTAATGTAATACTTGTCGGCGAGATAAGAGACAAAGAAACAGTTACCACCGCCGTGCAAGCCGCCCTTACAGGGCACCTGGTGCTTTCTTCGATTCACGCTAATGACGCCGTCGGCGTGCTGTTTAGACTGATGGACCTGGAGGCCGACCCGGCTTCAATTTCCTCGACGCTTATCAGCGTTCTTTCACAACGCATGATCCGCCGTATCTGCACCCACTGCCGCGCCCCTTACCAGCCAACCGAAGAAGAACTCAAGGCAGTAAAAAACGACATGGAACCGCCGCTGCCGACATTCTATCACGGCACAGGCTGCAATCTTTGCGCCAACACCGGCTACCGGGGACGCACCGGCATCTTCGAGTTCATGGTGATGAGTGAAAATATACGGAAAATGCTGCGCGACCATGCCGGCGCGAATGAAATCAAGGCGCAGGCTGTAGCCGAAGGTATGCTGACGATGAAACAGGACGGAATGAGGAAAGCCAGGGAGGGTATTACGTCTATCAGCGAAGTTATCCGTAATGTATTTTCCATCCATTGATAAATATTGATTACCTTTAATATAAAAAGTTTTTAAACCGGATAGATATGAGCTACAAATACAGCGCTTACAGCGCGGATAAAAAAATCGTTCAAGGCACGCTTAACGTGGCCACAGAAAGCATGGCAGAAAGCGCTCTCTACCACGCTGGCTACGAGAGTATCCTCAGTCTGAAAGAAGTTACGCCCGGATTTAGCCTGGAAAGACTGATGCCGACGTTCTTCGGCGTTAAAACGCAGGAAATCATAGATTTTGCCAATCAGATGGCTTCACTGGTAGAATCCGGCATCAGCCTGCTTACAGCACTGGAACTGCTGGGAGGACAGACTTCTAAAAAAGCCCTGAAGAAGATCATCAACGGGCTGGCTCAAGAGATACGTGAGGGCGGTTCTGCGACCTGATTTTCCCCAAGAGCGGGCCGAATATCAATAAACTTATCGAGGCCTACTGGGGCATCGACGTAAGCAACAGCTCGCAGGTAGCGGGGATGGTATTGGGAATGCAGGCAGTAGGAAACGAGGAAGCAGTGAAGGGGCTGACCGCTTACGCACACTGCCGCAGCGAGCTGTACCAGGAAAGAGGCGATAAACTTTTCAGCGCCGGCGACACGGATGGGGCGAGGTCCCAGTACGCGCAGGCCATCGATTGGGCGCCGACGAACACGCCGCACCGGGCTTCCGATAAAGCCGGGGTGTATTTCACCTTTGCTGATACGTATTTAAAAGATGCCTCCAAGCAGATGAATGATTCCGATAGATTGCCTTATTACCGCGCCTCCGGCCAGAACGCGCTGCTGGCGGCCAAAACCGAACCCGACCCATTTGTAAAAGCGTATTATTACCGCGCGGCGGCTTACCGGCTGATTTCCGGCGGGGATAGAAAAACAGCGCAGAAGGCTTATGAGGAAGCAGAAAAATACGACCCTAATAGTTTTGCGCTGATACAATTAGGCGATCTTTTAAGAGACTGACGGGAGTTTATTGGTTAAGGTTACTATTACTGCCACAGCCGCAGAATAAATCCTCTTCGGCTTCCCCTTTGACCCTCCTTCACCAGGGTTACGGAGGGCAGGCAAGGGGAACGATGTTCTACTCTGTAGTCGGGAGAATGATTTCACCCGATATAATTTTTTGAAGCGTTTCAGGAAGAAAGGAATGTTCCAATTCAAGGACTCTAGCCTGTAGAGTTTCCGGGGTATCATCCGAAAACACCCTGGTTTTAGCTTGAGCAATGACTTTTCCGGTATCATATTCTGCATCAGCCATATGGATAGACACTCCCGTTTCTTTTTCTTTAGCAGCAAGAACAGCTTCATGAATATGGATACCATACATGCCCTCGCCCCCGAACTTTGGAAGGAGCGCCGGATGAATGTTAAGGACTGCCCCTTTGAAACTGGTTAAAGTCCTCGGGCCGAGTTTCTTCATATACCCCGCCAATACAATTGTATCTACATTATGTTTACGCAGAGTCTCCAGAATGGCTTCATCGAGTTTATCCGGCTGCGGATGAGTGGCCTGGCTTAAATGATAGAATGGTATTCCTTCGCGTTTCGCAAGGGCGATGGCTCCTGAATTGCTGTTGTTACTGATTACGACAGTCACAACAGCCTGAAGTATTCCAACCTTACAAGAATCGATGACTGCCTGTGCATTGCTACCATTGTGGGATGCCAATAGTCCTATGTTCATTCTAGATAGGGGTTAATCACCCTCCTCCTGCATCAGCGTCTGCTCTGATAACGGCCACGCTATTACGCTCTAATCTACCTTCATATCTATTTCACAGTTTCTTGCGGTGGTTTCACTTTGCGAAACATGCAGAAAAGAGAGATATCATAGGTGATTTTCAAAACCGCGCAACCAATTATCGGGACTGCCGCTGATATTGACTGCCACAACAAAGTCGACACCAGGGGAGCCACGACGCCGGTAATATTACGGCCAACCGTATTAATACCCACCATCGCCACCCTTTCTTGAGGCTGCACCATCGACATGGTATACGCATCACGCACTGGCTGGTCCATCTGCGCCAGAAAAGCCCTTAGCTGCCAGAAAACGATAGCCAGCCCTGCCGTGGGCGCATAAAGGGCAGCGATAAGAAAAAGACTGGAAGGGATGTGGGTAAATACCATCGTGTTGATAAGTCCTATCCGGTTGCCTATTTTAGCCGCCAGCCAGAGTGAAACGGCAGCTAAAACCTGAGAAAGAGAAAAAACCAGAGCAAGGTCTTGCAGAGACAGCCCGAATTTAGTGTAGAACCAGTACGATGCCAGGCTTTGTATGAATAAATAACCCGCAAAGCTATCCAGGGCAAAAAGGCTGGTCAGCGTAAAAATCAGCTTTCTGGATGGCAACTTTAATGGATTAGACCAGCGCTGCTGATTTCTGGAGACTTCAATCGCGGGAGAAAGAAGCGCATACAGGAAAGACACTACCAGGAGAACAACGCTGAAAATCACGTATATCATCTTGAATGATTCTATTTCACTTAATGAAAAATTACTCTGGAACAGCGGGGGCAATGCTGCCGATAAAGCCCCCAGGGTTGCGCCCGCAAGGCCTGAAATACGATAAACGGCATAAAGGTCAGTGCGTTTTTTCGGAGGCGCAGTATCCGCAAGACTGGCCTGTTCCAGCGGCGCCGCCGGAGAAATACCGCCGGTTCCCACATTACCAAAAAAGGCAATGACAATCAGCAGCACAAGATTATCAACGAAGACCATGCCGAGGCCGGCAGCGCTTATTAACACGCCGAAGAAGACCATCAAACGCCGTCGACCTATTCTTTCTGCAACCAGACTAACGATAAAAGTGAGGCAAGCTGCACCGGCCACTCCGGCGCTTAGAAAAGCCCCTATTTCCACCAGGCTGTATCCCAGTTTATCCAGATAGAGCGCCAAGATAATCGAAGCCGCGCCCTGGGTGAAAGACCTGAGTCCCCAGCTTAATATTATCAATTTGCCATCGCGGTTAACCCAGTGTAAAGGTAATTTCAAAAGTATAAACCCTTTATTTCCCATCTATTTTTGCTGGTAAATATGGGGAATTCCCTATAAACTAATGAGTGTACCCTTTTTCCCGCAAAAGCCGCTGTTAAATCCTCTTCGGCTTCCCCTTTACAAGGGGAACGATATATTTTTTAATCTTAAGTTTTGAATTTTAGTCCTTAAAATTCATTTGGAGTTTCGAGTCTGGATTTTGGGATTGTTCTTTACCCTTCTTCCTGTAAAAGGTTTTGCGCGTCAATCTTAACTATTTTATGTCAAGCGCCATGCGGCAGACAGTAAAAGGAAGATGGCTGAACTTCTTTAGTTCTATTTCTTTAAAGCCCATATCCAGGTACCATTTTTTTAAAATAGTATTTTCATTGACCATGCCCAGGCGCAACTGTTTCACGCCCATTCTGCGAACGTACTCTATTACATAATGAATCAATTCCCTGCCGAATCCGCCGTGCCAGTATTCCGGCAGCACCGCCAATCTGCTCATGTGACATGCGCCGTCAGCCTCTTTTTCTAACCCAACTACGCCCACCTGGCTGCCGTTGAAAAAAAGCCCGAAAAACTTAACGCCCCTGGCCCGCATGTCCTTAAGATTTTCAAGAGTGGTGTAAGCGGCGAATACCGGGGTGTTTTCTTCGGTAATGCCATATTCGGCGGTTACTTTACCGAAAGCGCTGCGGATAATTGCCAGGCTATTTTCCAGAGAAGCCTCATCGAGCGGACTGATCGTCTTTTGTACGTTTTTCATACCAGCCTTTTCCCGTATAAAGATAATAACAGGATATCAGACCGGCATATGCCGGTCAACGCGAAGTAAATAATGGTATTATTTGCATTTGGCGCTCTTGCCTATCCCCTTTATCCCCTTTCCAACCCGAGGCATTTACAGCCAAACAGAAAATTTTCCGGTTGGAAAGGGTAGTTTGAAGGGGAGTCCCGATAAATCGGGATTTCCGCAGGCTACTCCGCTTATAAGTACAAAGTTTTTTTATAAGAGGCGAGCTTTCAGGAAGTCTATAATCAATACACATGAGCAACCGAATGAAAACGGAACCGTAATAATTGAAATAGTTGTTTAATAATCCTCTTCATCCTACTTGTTTTAGTAAAACGGTTGTGCTATTATCGGGGGGAGGCGAGAGAATGTCCACAGAGAAAGAAAAAGCGCTGGAACTGGCAATCGGCCAGATAGAAAAGCGGTTCGGTAAAGGTTCCATCATGAAGATGGGCGATACCGCGCTGCCGCCGATTGAAGCCATTCCAACCGGCTCGCTGGCTTTAGACCTCGCCCTGGGTATCGGAGGGATACCCAAAGGGCGAATCACCGAGATATTCGGACCTGAATCATCGGGGAAAACTACCTTAGCGCAACATATCATCGCCGAAGCACAAAAAAGAGGAGGAACGGTCGCCTATATAGACGCAGAACATGCCCTGGATCCTGCTTACGCCGGTAATTGCGGCGTTAAAGTCGATGAACTGTTAATCTCACAACCGGACACCGGAGAACAAGCCCTGGAAATCACCGAAGCGCTGGTCAGGAGCAGCGCCGTCGATGTCATTGTCATCGACAGCGTAGCCGCACTGGTGCCGAGGGCAGAAATTGAAGGAGACATGGGAGACCCGCAGATGGGACTGCAGGCCCGCCTCATGTCACAGGCGCTCAGGAAGCTGGCCGCCGCCATCGGGCGCTCCGGCACCGCCGTCGTTTTTATCAATCAGCTGCGTGAAAAAGTGGGTATTGTTTTCGGTAATCCGGAAGTAACCACAGGAGGCAGGGCGTTAAAGTTCTACAGTTCAGTTAGACTGGAATTGAGGCGCGCTGAGACCATCAAACAGGGAAATGAAGCTATCGGCAGTCATGTAAAAGCCAAGGTAGTTAAAAACAAGGTTGCCCCTCCCTTCCGCACCGCCGAGTTTGACATTATGTTCGATCACGGCATCAGTCAAGAGGGCAACATCATCGATACGGGTCTGGAGCTGGGGCTGCTAACTAAAGCCGGGTCATTCTTCTCATATGGGAGTACCCGCCTCGGGCAGGGCCGAGAAAGCGCAAAGGGGTTCCTCAAGGAAAATCCGGCGCTGGCCAAGGAAATTGAAGAGAAGATAAGAGCCTCAGCCAGTACCGCTCACCTAGCATCGCCGGCCACGGATTGATGGCGCCCCGGATTTGACCGGGATAAGCTAGCAGGTTTATACAGGGCTGAGGATAAGTCTTCAGCCTTTTTTGTTTTTATGAGTAAAGTAACCGGGATTATCAGAAAGAAAGGCCGTGAAAAACAGGTGCAAATATTCCTTGACGGCCAGTACGCCTGCACGCTGCTGGCGGAACTGATATTAAAAGAAGGCATTAAAACCGGGCAGGAACTATTCGCACCGCATCAGCAAGCGGGTTCACATGGCCATCCCGCCGCAGATTACGCGTTCGGGACACGGCGGCCTGCTTGAAGTCATTGGCAAGGATAGCTGCTATAAATGCGGCGCGACCTGCCAGAAGAACGTTTACCGCTATGGCAAGCGGGACGACCTTATCGCTACGCGCCGGTGCCAGCCGATGGAGTATTATCTGCCGTGGCTTTATGGAAAAGATAATGAACCGGTTGATACGCTTTTCGATGCGCCGGCCCTGGCTAATGATTACTCTCTGGAAACTTTTGAACTGGAAAATGTCGTCCGCTGGCTATTCGCCTGCCGGAACACGAACGCGCTTAATGAGAAAGAGATTGACCTGCCTCTTTCACAAATAGGTACGAGAGAATTTTTAGTTAAACTGCTGCATTCGATAGCTTACCGCGAAGGTTTCGGCGATATTTTAGCCGAGGGGCAGATAAGGGCGGGGACACGGATATCCGCCGCCGCCCGTAAACTTTTCAGCCACCAGGTTAACGGTATCGGGCAATATGAGACTACGCCGTCACGACAATACGTGGTCCAATCGCTGTTGATTCCCATGGAACCTCGGGCCCACCAGCCTCTCCTCCATGCCACTTCTTTTGTGGCTTATGCCTGGCGGTTGAACCTGGAAAACCCTGCCATGTCCCCAATAGATATCGGCACAGTGCATAAAATAGCGGAAGCTTTTTGGGGCAGTGAAGCCGCCGGAGACGTTTCCAGCTATGAAGGCAAGCCGTTAGCCGCCATGGAGATAGAGAACCGGACGTATTTGCACGATAGCCTGGGTCTGTGTAATTTTACCTGGCCGGTTAGTTACTCCTTTGAAACCCCCGATCATGTAGGCGACCCAAATCTGGAAGCAAAGCTGTACTCGGCCGTTACCGGCCAGCCCGAGGACAGCCTGAAGGAATACGGGCAGAGAATCGTAGATTTACAGCGGGCGATATTGATGCGTGAAGGAAGAAAACATCTTGAAGCGGATTATCCCAGGGAGTACCTGTTTACTGAACCGCTAGTGCCTGGTGTCCCAGTGATTACCCCGGGGCCAAACGGGCCCATTGATATTACCGGCAACAAACTTGATAAAGAAAAATATCGCACCATGCTGCAGGAATTTTACCGGCTGCGTAAATGGGACCCGCAATCTGGTATGCCTGAATCTCCCATTCCCGGTGAATTAAAATAAATGGGGTGAAACATGAATAATGAAATATTTTCATTAGAAGGAAAAACTGCTATTGTCACCGGCGCGGCCGGGGCCAAAGGAATCGGTCGGGCGATTGCGCTAACCCTGGCCGGGGCCGGAGCCGACGTCGTGGTGGCTGATGTACACATGGAAGGCCAGGATTTTAACCTTGAAGGCGCTGCCGAAGCCGTTCGCGCATTAGGACGCCGTTCCCTGGCGTTGAAAGTCGATATTTCCAATGAAAAAGATGTGGATAATCTCATTAGCAGGACTGTCGATGAATTCGGCACCATCGACATCATGGTAAATAACGCGGGAGTAGGTGCGATGCTGCCCTCGACGGAAATAGAACGCCTTTACTGGGACAAAATGATGGACGTCAATGTCCGCGGCTGCCATTTTTGCTGCACGGCGGCGGGACGGATTATGAAGGAAAAAAAGAAAGGCTCGATTATCAATATCACTTCTACATCCGGTTTAAAGTATGCTCCCAAACAATACGCCTATGGGATATCGAAAGCGGCTAACAGGTTTATTACCACCTGGCTTTCCCGCGACTTTATTCCGTATAATGTCAGGATTAATGGCATCGCTCCGGGTATGGTGGAAACGGATATTAATGCTCATGACATCGCGCAGCAGATAAAAATCGACCATTCCGGCGGAACAAAGATACAGCGGCCGTTTGGTGGCGGTGCATTTCCCCATGGAAGGGTCTGCCAGCCTCAAGACATCGCTAATGTGGCTCTTTTCCTCGCATCGGACGCCTCTGTTTATGTCTCGGGGCAAATAATCGTCGTGGATGGCGGCTTAACCTGATAAAAAGCCGAAAATAATTGGCGTCTCCATGTCCTGGAAAAACAGCAGCGGATTAGTTATTGGACTGTTTTAAAGCCGCCGTCCGGCTGACATAATGCCCTTTAACGTAGATAGCCCGCGGGTTGACAGCGCAGCCCGGTGGTGGCACCTTTTCCGGTAGCGGTGCCATTTTCAATGGTGGTGCCTTTTCCAAAAGCCCAGCAGTGTCCGGAGACGGGGTTTCTTTGAAGGGCTTAACGAATTCCAGAGTAACTTCATCCTTTTCAGGCTTTTTACCTTCGAGCAGGTCTTTTATCTTTAACGCCATAAGCGTTCTTTTTTCCATCTCATCAACGACTTTCTTCACCTGAGATATGTCTCTTTCTTTCCTTTCTATTTCCATGGTGTGTGAAAAGCGGTGTAAAATCCGGTTCTGTTCGGCGGCGCTGTTCTTAAGCGCCTGGGACGCTTCGCTGAGGCTCTGGATGGCGCTGGTATGGCTGTCCATGTGCCGCGCGTATTCCTGCATGGCGCCGGCGAAACTTACCAGCGCCTTTTCCGTGCTTTCAACCCTAACGGTAAGGGCTGTATTAACCCGGTGATTTTCCTCTATCACGGGGGTAATAAATTCATGGAGCTTTCTTCCCGGAATATCTTTAATCTTATTGGAAAAAAGGTATAGAACAAGCAAAAGAATAAAAATAATGATAAAAACAGTACCCGCTTTGCTGTAAAGGAAGACCAAAGGAAATCCTAGGTAAGGCATCTGGTACTGAATAGAGCCGACAATATCGCTATTTTTGACCGTAAAAGGATCATTGCCCGCGGTATCGCCGCTGGTCTGGAATTGTAATCCGGGTGAGGTGCCTTTTATCTCGATAACCCGGCTGATTGTGATAGGAGGATAATCGTATTTATCACGGAAATAGCCCGGTGTTTTAAAGACGATTATTTCACTCTGTTTGATGTCCTTGGCCGATAAAGGTGTGGTAATCAGTAAGCTGCCTGATTGGATTACCGGCTCCATGCTTCCGTTGAGGACGGGTATTAAAGGCAAATATCCCCATATACACAGGTAACCGGCGGCAACCGCCAGTAAAACGGTAAGCGCTAAAAGTACCCGCTTCATAAGCATTCCCGAAAAACTAAATCATCTGCCTTACAGAATCAACCCTGCAAAGTAATATGCTGCTTTTTGTGTTTTCAGATTAACCTTCTTCCAATGCTCCTGATAACAAGCCAGCACACCAGGACGAAAGCGCCGGCAGAGCCTAGCCATAACCACCAGTTTATCCTCAGTTCGCTGATAAAGTCCCCTGTAAGGTCGCCGATTTTTATGGTGTAGCTGCCCGGTTTTTCAATTATAAGTGTAAAGGAGACCGTCTGCGTTTGGCCGGGATCGAGAGTAAGCGTCTTTGTTTCCTGCGCGGTTCCATTAACCATTAATGTAGCCGCGTAGTCCGCTCTCTGTCCGCCGTCATTGGTCACATCGGCTGTAACAGTAACTTCCTTACCTGTCTTAATGATGTAGGTCACCTTGTTGAAAGCTCTAGATTCGGAAGGTATAATCTTAAGGTTATTCAGTTTGAAAGAAGCCGGTTTCGATATTATTACGGACCACTGGTCAGGATTTTCTGTTACCGTGGCTAATACGGCGAACACGGTAAAGTGATTTACCGCCGCGGTTATTTTACCCAACCCAGCTACATTTGTGGCTTCAGGAGGAAGATATACCCAGCCGTCACCGGTGGTGTAATAGGCTGCTCCTATCGAGGTGACCCCGGCAGGTAATTCGGCCGGGTCATATCCCAGCGTCAGTTTTATGGGCTTATCGAAAACTGTTCCTGAAGGTTTGAATTCATAAGCCTTACCGATTAACCGGGTATTTGCCGGCAGTTGCGGCGCTGTGGTTTCCCTGATTTCTATCAGTGTGACTGTACCGTTATTATTGGAAGCCCGGGTACCCGCTTCAATTTCCAGCAGGTGAATTCCGCTGGGATCGGATGCCGTAAGACGTTTTTCAGGCCGTCCGTCATTAGTTGCAGCTTCTCTGGTTATCTTACCGGTGAAATCAACGGTGAAATACAGCGTTTCAACAGGCGTTGTCGTTGGCGGCGTAGTTGTCGGCGGCACTGTTGTCGGTGGTGGCGTAGGGGTTGGTGTGGGTGTAGGTGTTGGTGTGGGTTCCGGTCCCGGTCCCGGCCCCGGCCCCGGTGCGCTGTACCCGATACCTGATAGTGCAACATTGACCTGACCGTTATCAGGATCATTGGATATTATTGACAAAGTGCCGGTTCGGTTTCCTGTAGCCGACGGCGTAAATATAAGGTTGATTACTGCGGAGACGCCGGGCTGTAGAATCTGGCCGGAGATACTAGTGCCTGAAATCGTGAACTGGCTGTCGCTAATGGTAAGTCCAGTGATTGTTAAGTTGGCAGAACCGGAGTTAGTCACGGTGACTGCACGTGTAGTGCTGGATGATCCAAGTGTAATTGTGCCAAAGTCGATTGATAACGGTGATACGGAAATATCTGGGATCAGTGCTGTACCGGAGCCCGTCAAGGCAATAAGCAATACACTTTCATCCGGGTCGTTTGACGGTATGGTCAGGGTGGCCGATTGAACCCCGGCCGCTGTCGGCGTAAAGACGAGGCTGATATTAGCCGTAGCGCCGGGAGCCAGCGTTTGGTTGGATATATTGCCGCTCGAAATGGCGAACTGGCTGTCATTTATCGTAAGGATGCCGATGACCAGGTTATAAGTACCTTCGTTGGTTACGGTAACATTTTGGGGAGAACTCGATGAATCGACGGTAACCGCGCCGAAATCGATATTTGCTGGTATAACGGTAATATCGGGCGTAAAGCTGCTGGGCACCACAGTCGTGGTAATGATGGTGCTGTTATTTAGCGGCATAAGGTCGATTTCATTACTGCTCACGTTCGCCGCATTGTAAACGATGCCGGCGTGAAATCTTCATGAATAGGTCAGGTTAGCATGCCGCCCATCTGTTATTTTTGGTGTATGCGTTCCCGAATGTTCACGGGGTCGTTCGCGCAGGCAATTGCCGTATCATACGTTATCTCGCCGGCCAGATACAATTTCAAGAGCGACTCATCCATCAGGTGCATGCCGGATTTCTGGTTGCACTCGTAAGCGATGGCGCCGCCCGGCTCGGTCACGGCATAGGTCTGGTAAGTATCTATCTTGTATTCTTCCTCGAAGGTCTTCCGCAGCGAGCCTGCCAGCATTTCTCCGGTAAACCAGGCGCGCTTTAGCTTCAAATCGGTTTTTAGTTCCGCGGCGCGCTTGACAACGATCAATAAAAAGCTGGGCGTGCCTACAAAGCCCGTCACCTTGAGGTCTTTCATAATCTGTATCTGCAGGTCGGTATTGCCCGTACCGGCCACCACCACCGTCGCCCCGCAGTCTTTAATGCCCTCGTGAAATAAAATGCCTGCCGGCGACATGTGATAAGTAAATGTATTGATTACCACGTCGCCCTGCCGGAAACCGGCCGCCCAGAACGACTTGGCAAACCACATGATGCTGGAATTCTGGATTTCATAAATCGGCCCGGGAGAAATAAAAACCCTCTCGATGTCTTCAAAAGGTATAGTAACTATTCCGCCGTATGGGGGGTCGGCTTTCTGCATATCCAGCAGGTCGGTCTTGCGCGTTATGGGGAGCTTTTCCAGGTCTTTAACGGTGAGAATCTGCTCAGGGGTGACTCCCGCTTTATCGAAGAGTTTTTTTACCGCGGGGGCGTATTTATAAGCATGAGCGACTGTTTTAACCAGTTCGCGGTCCTGGTATTTCGGCCTGGCATTGGCGGACATCGCCTCCAGTCCGTCGAAAAACTCTTCCGGTTCAGGTTTTAGAGCCATCTCTTTCTCCTCTTGTAATGCTTGACTTCGCTGTAGCTCTTCTTTGCTCCCAGCGCAGAAAGCCCTATGTAAAATTCTTTAACATCCTCGTTATTCTTTAGAAAATCGGCGCTGCCGTCGAGTACCACCCGCCCGTTTTCCATGACATAGCCGTAGTTGGCGATGCTCAGGGCGATACGCACATTCTGTTCTACCAGTAAAATAGATGTTTTCTGCTCGGTATTAAAGCGCTTTATAATATCATATATCTCTTCTACAAGCAAAGGCGCCAGCCCCAGGGAAGGTTCATCGAGCATCATCAGTTTCGGCGTGGACATCATTGCCCGCCCGATTACGAGCATCTGCTGCTCACCGCCGGAAAGATAGCCGGCTGTGTTGCGCCGTAGTTCTTTCAGGCGTGGAAAGTAATTATAAACTACTTCCAGGTCGCGTTTGACTGCCGCACGATCTCGCCGGTTATGAGCGCCCACGACGAGGTTTTCCTCGGTGTTGAGATGTTTAAAGACATGGCGCCCTTCCAGCGCCTGGATAATGCCCAGCTTGCCTATCTCCTCGGCGTTACGCTTATCGATGCGCTCCCCATTCCATTCGATGCTGCCGTCGGTAACTTCGCCTTCTTCAGTATGAAGCAGGCCGGATATCGCTTTAAGCGTGGTGCTTTTACCCGCCCCGTTAGCCCCGAGCAAAGCAATAATAGCGCCGTCTTCCACGGCCAGCGAAACGCCGTGCAAGACGCGTATCACGTTGAGATAGGTGACCTCGATATTATTAAGCTTGAGCATTTTCTTTTAACCCGATATTAATTGTCATTCTGAGGAAGCGGCTTGCCCGTCGAAACGTTTCGCGTAGGCGGGAGCGACTGAAGAATCTCGGGGAAGGGTGGGGAAAATTCCATTCCCCCCACCGAGATCCTTCGCTTCGCTCAGGATGACACTACAACTATTTTTATTTCCCGTACCAGTCAAAAGTTTCGTACTTTACAAGCGGCGCTTCAACCCAGGCGCTGGGGCTGCCGATTACGCCGTTTACTACCCGGTAGACTCGGTTATACATGGTCAGCCGGTTATCTCCGGCAACATACTTGACCGCGCCCTGCAAACCGCCGACGTCATAACCGTTAAGCTTCTGGAAACCATCTTTTTCAATCAAGCGCCAGGCATTCACATCGCCTTTCGCCAGGACGCTGTAGCTGTTGTTCTTTAAAGCGTTCTTCAGAATCTCGGCAATGATAAGGCTCTGCGCCCAGGCGGCAATATAATCCGGATTGCCTTCGTCCTTGGGATGCAGCTTTTTAACATATTCCGTCATCTTAGCCATAGCAGGCACGTTTTCACCAAACATTACGGTTGGGAATGTGCCGTAAACGCCCTCAACTATATCCGCGCCGGCGAGTGTGATAAGAGACCCGACCATCGCGGCATGGCAAACGCCGATGGTTATATTGGGATACATCCCGAGCTCTTTAGCGTTCTTGATGATAACGCCCGCCGGTTTCGCCGTGCTGGAAATATAGATGACATCGGGATTAGCGGCTTTGATACGCGTTAGCGATTCAATTTCAGAGATTGTCGTGGCAGCGTGTTCTTCTGTCGCGACAATTTGAATACCCAGCGTATCCGCCATCGCTTTAGCTGCGTCCCTGGCGCCGAAGCCTGTAGGATTACTCAGCAGATGTAAGGCCATCTTGGGTTTGCCTGTGCCTTTCCAGATGTTCTTCAGATAATAGTTCGCAAAGGCTATCCAGTCATCGCCGTAGTCGGGCGTCTGCCCGTAAATATGTTCTGGCGGATGGTAGTTACTCGGTGCAGCGTAGGCCACCAGTCCGGGGAATTCCGCCCTGTTAGCGATTGCCTGGACGTACCCCATTTCAGTGGATGAGGAGGTAGTGAAGAAGAGACAGCCGCTGCTCATGAACTGGTTGATATTGGCAACGGCCTGATCTGATTTATACTGGCTGTCCAGGTTTATCGCTTCGATTTTATACCCGTCGACTCCGCCAAGTTCCGTATTAATATACTCGATGCAATCCAGGTTCGCATCGCGCAGCGGCACGCCTTTCTCTGCGGCAATGCCGGTATGCGGCGTCATAATACCCACCTTCAGCGTTCCGGTTTTAGGTTCTGCGTTATCACTGCACGCGCTTAAAGCAGGTAACGCCGTGATAATCATCAAGCAAACCGCGATGATAATAAGTATAGATTTCTTTCTCATTTAACCCTTCCTTTAAATATTTTTAAGTTCACGGTGCTGACTTATACTGTGAACTACATAGACAATCGCCTCCTTCATTGTTAATCAGTATGAAAACGGCCACAGCCGGTAAGCCGCCTTGAACAGGTTCCAGCGGTGGGCCAGTCCTCTCGGTTCCAGGATCAGGAAAAGAACGATTACCAATCCGAAGAGCATGGGTGAAAGCCCGCTGGCGAAACCGGCGGGAAACATGGTAAAAGTTTTTTCCAGGAATGGCACCAGCTCGCCGGAAAGCAGCCGCTGTAAAACGCGGATAAAAACCACCCCCAGGATAGGCCCAAGGTTCGTCCCCAGGCCGCCGATGATAATCATTCCTACATAGAGAATCGATTCCGTAAAGCTGAACTGCTCGGCGTTTAAAGAACCGGTATAATGAGCGTATAGGCTCCCCGCTATCCCGGCAAAAAAGCAGCCGATGAAGAACGCCAGCAGTTTATAAAAAAGCAGGTTGACACCCATCACTTCTGCCGCCAGGTCGTTATCGCGGACGGCGACAAATGCCCGCCCTACCTTCGTCCTGGTAAAATTCTTGGCTAAAAATACGCATATCACCGCGATGCCGATGATAAGATAGAATTGGCTCGACTGGCTACGGAACTCAAAGCCGAATAGTGACGCGTAAGGTACTGTGATGCCCGCAAATCCGCCGGTCAGCCCCCAGTGATTAATGACCCATATAATAATGAACTGAGCGGCGATAGTCGTGATAGCCAGGTAAAATCCCTTGACACGGATTGAAGGCAAACCGAAGATAATGCCCACCAGTCCGGATATGACCCCCGCCCCGATAAGCCCCGCCAGGAAAGGCATCTCTAGTCGGTTGGTCAATATCGCCGATGTGTATGCCCCCACGGCTATAAATCCGGCATGGCCGATAGAAAGCTGCCCGCAATAGCCGACGAGGATATTCAGGCCTATGGCCGCGATCAAAGTAATGCCGATAATATTTGTGACCGAAAGCCAGTAGTTGTTTAAGAAAAAAGGCGCGGTAAAAAGCAATGCCAAAAAGACTATCAGCATCGTCCATTGCGTGCCGGTGCGGACGGTAGCCATATCTTCTGAATAGTTATAATTGCGTGTTCCGCAAGGTAAAGTCACTAAATTTACATCCTTATTCCGTTTTCAAATTTTTTAATTGATTCCATGGTATCAGCCGTGGCGGTTATTTTTTAAATCCTCTCGATGCGTTCCTCACCGAATAATCCGTAAGGTTTAATTACCATCACGATAATGATGATAAAGAATGGGATGATATCCTTTACCCCGCCCCAGAGATAAGGCGTCAGGTACCCCCCTCCCAGGTTTTCCAGGAGTCCTATAATCGGCCCGGCTATCATCGCCCCTCCGAATGAATCCAGCCCGCCGAGAATTACCACGGAAAAAGACTTCAAACCGGTGTCTACCAGGCCGTGGGAAATACCCCCAATGCTTGATATCAATATCCCGCCGATGGCAGCCACCACGCAGGCAAACATCCATGATGTGGAAAATACTCGCGTCACCGGTATGCCGCAGGCCTGCACCGCCATCTGGTCGTCCGCGGTAGCCCGCATGGCAATACCCATCCGGTGATACCGGAAGAAGAAGGTCAGCAGGAAGAACACCAGCAGGCAAATGCCGATTACCCAGACATATTCCTGGGAAACAATTGCCGGCCCGATGTGAATAACCTCCCTGGGGAATATATGTTTATCACCGAAACCTGCGGTGCTGGCCGGCCAGATAAAAGTGACCAGCCCCTCGAGAAAATATCCTATCCCCAGCGTGACTGCGATAAGCGATAGAATTGGTTGCGCAATCCGCCACCATTACCAAGCTGTGTTTGGGCATGGCTGACGGGCTGGTTTTTGAGTTGATTTACTGAGCAGAAAAGGATATTATACCCGTAATCGGCACGGCTGTTGTTACTGCCGGTATCATTGCTTACGCGCTTTATAACCAGCTTAAGAAAATCCCCTTCAGATGGTGGCGGCTGGCTATAGTGGCCGGAACGGCGGTCATTACCGTCGCTCTTTTGACAATACAGCCGTGGAGCGGCACACTCTCTCCACAAAGCGTGCTGGCCAAAACCAGCAAGGCTTTAACGGAAATCCAATCATACCGGATGACATTTACCTCCGAAGATTCAGAAGGGGATACGAAACTCATCACCTATGCAGAAGTTGCCTACGCAGCACCGGATCGTTTCCACTTGACGATATATGTGGAGGATTGGACACGGGAATATATCCGCATCGGCGAATACCGGTACGAAAAAGAAACAGGCGCGCTGGCGCATACTAGCAGTTCCGTAATTTTTAATACCGCGTATGTCCCAGACAAAGAAGCTACCTTGCACGAAATAGAACAGCTCACAGATATCCAGTCCCTGCCCGATGAGAAAATAGACGGCGTGGAATGTTACCGGTTACGGGGGAGATACAATGAACCCTCCATCGATGAGCAAATGGCAGAAAGAATGAAGGAGAAACTCACAGAAGAGGAATACCAAGTACTGATGGAACAGTACAATTGGGACTTTTCTCAGGTGTTCGTCGATTTATGGATAGGCAAGGATGACTATCTCATCAGGAAGGTGCAGTCCGAGATAAGGAATAAGGACGATGAGATTATCCGTACTCAGACAATGACCTATTACAATTTTAATGTCCCCCTCACCATCGAGCCGCCGCTGGACGCCGATGGGGAGCTATTGGAAGGCTGGGAAATATCCAATTCCGATAGCGGAGGGGGAGACGTCCCTTACCCCACCGCAACGCCGCCAGCCGAACCACCCAACAAATAGGCAACCCGGAATGCATTATTTTAATGTAATCAACTGGGTAATCTTAACGTATAACAATATAGCCGGAGGTTTTTTTATGTTTAAAATACTTACTTTGGGTATGATACTGGTTTGCCTGGTGTTATCGGCGGGGTTGAGCGCCTGCAGTCCGCAGGAAGCGACGCAACCGGAAACGACAATCGCCCCCACAGAGCAAACGGCTTATGAAGGACTGGGGCTGACGGAAGAGCAGATAAGGTCGCTGGAAGAGAGGGGCGTCGCAAATGTTGACTCTGTGGAAGTGGCGAGTAAAATCGCGGGCTTCCAGGTGGCCGTGCCTTCCTATGTGCCGGAAGGTTATCAGACGGGAAAATTCATGATATCAATATCCGGCGCCGGTCTGCCGCAAGGTATGATGAAATTCAATAACACGGACGTACAGATATTCTACGGCATTCCGGGCGATAGAGACGCCTGGATTCAGTTTATTCAAGCGCCTCACAAGTTCGGCGTGGGCGGCGGCGAGCCGGAGCCGGTCGAGCTTTGCGGTATAACGGGTGAGAGAGTATTTGCAGAAGCTGACCCGGTGAACGGACAGGAATACGCCCGTCTTAGTTACTGCTGGGAGAAAAATGGAATATGGTATGCCCTTACCGGCACGCTGACGGATACAATGAACGAAGAGGAGATGAAAAAAATGGCCTGCTCCATAGGCAGTGAATAACGTAAACACAACCAACATCATTTATACTTTGAATATTTTTTGCACTTATTATATTTTTAGTATGTAATGAATACAGAAAAACAGCGTATAGTTATTCAGATACCGCGTTTAAAAAACGAAGGCAGAATGGCGATGAAAAAAGTGACTGCATTGTTCCTGGTAATAATAATATCGTTTTTCTCTTCCTGTCAGTATGTTACGGGGGAAACGCTTACGCCAGCCTCCACACCAGTTTCTACCGCGAACCTTACAAAAACTCCGGTTTACGTCACTATACCCGACCCTAACGGGCCGAGGGTAATTGATGTTTCTCAACTGCCGTTTCTTATCAACGTATCAACCGCCCCCGCTTTTCTCCCTGGGGAAGATATTTTAATCGGGATAGGGATAGTCAATTTATCTCCGGGGACTATTACCATCAACCCTTTCCCTGCGGCAATGAAAATAAAATCATTGGACAGAGACGAAATAGTTTATCACGAGCCCGCGGGAAACCGGACGAGGGACATCAGTTCCGAAGCCGGTTCGTTCTACACCAACAAGGATTTCTGGGATCAGAAGGATGACAACGGACAGCAGGTGCCGCCGGGCCAGTACGAGATAAGCTACGAATACGTGATTATCGACCAGAGTTTATCGGAAAAATACACGGAGAATCCTTCGGCAAGGTTTAAGATAGCCGACCCCGCCAGCGCGATGACGAAAGATATATCCGTTAACCAGACAGTCACGGATGCCGGGCTGGCTGCTACTCTGGAGCGCCTGGAACTGAACGCCGTCAGCGGGACGGCTTACGTGTTCTATTGTCCGCCCGGATTGGTTGTGCCGCAGTGGCCAAATCCCGACCCTAACATGGTAATGGAGATGGACAAGTTCTTCAAAGGGGATGCGGAATACAATATCGACGGCGGTGATATCAAGAAAGTGACACATAACAGCGGCAAAGGCAATCAAAGCGGCATAACGCTGTATTTTAGAAACATCGAGCCTGTTCCACTCGATGCCAGAGAATTTATTTTAACGGTCACAAATCTGGGCGGCATAGAGGGGCGGTGGGAGTTCAGGGTGCCGCTGGAATAAAAGGATGAAACTAATGAAGAAGTTAACAGTTATCTTGATATCGCTGCTCTTTATTTTAGCCGCATCGACGGCCTGCACTAATACCATACCGACAAGCGCTACAACGATTTCTCCAACAACTCCGGTGCCCGCGCCGGCCGTTGCTGCGCCGACAACGATGCCATCTCCCATCGCACCGAGAATAACTGTGCCGCCAAGAACTACCACTCCTCCGCAAAGGTCGTTAAAAGTAGCTGCGGTCACTGATAAAGCTTCTTACCTTCCCGGAGAGAAAGTTGAGATAACGGTTTCAGTCACGAACATAACGCAGGAACCAATCATTCTGGATAACTTCCCATCGGATGTAAAAATAGCCGGTTTTGACACAATTCGAGTATATAATCACGGCAACCAGCAGGTGCAACTGGAGCCAGGTGAATCTACAACTTATATCGTGGTTTGGGACCAGATAGGGTATAAATATGGAAGCGAGCGTGTAGCCAACGGCATAATATCCTGGGAGTATTTTGGTGGTGAAGGAAAACCTGTGAACCCCTCAACTTACAGGATTGAGGCATATGTTTATTTCATCAAAGGCTCTGCGCCGATGCTGGAAGGCTTTGGCGACCTGACCAGGGTGACTATTGAGTTCCCGCAAGGAACCATGAACAAGACCATCGAGGTGAATCAGTCACAGACTGTAGATGGTATCACCATGAACCTGGAGAGAATAGAATTAAATGCAGACAGGATGAAAATATACGTTTTCAAAACACCTGTTAACATCCCTTCACAGCCCGGCCAACTTCAACCTCAGTTTCTGGCGGGCAGCGCTGATATTCAAGGTACGTACCGTATCGATAATGATGCTCCTGTTGACTTAGGTTCATTCGGCTACCGGATAGTCGAAGGTCAAGGAGTGGAATATTTCTGGGCAGACCTGTATCCGGTGCCCGCCGATGCCCGTTCGCTATCAATTAGAATTACCGGATTTTCAACAACTGCTGGAAGTGTGGTCGTCGATAGTGACGGTCCCTGGGAGTTTACAATACCGCTGGAGTAAAAGGATGAATAAATGAAGAAACTGGTGATATTTTGCATCGTAACGCTCCTGGCAATCTTGCTACTCGCTCAGGTCGGGTGCCGGACGAGCGAAAAAGATGCCGTCGATATCATAACGATATTCAAATACGAACCGGATATGCCACCACCCACGGGAGGCTGGGGTTTGGCTCCGACAACAAACGCGCACCCTGACAATATCCAGATGGTCTTCAATCCGGGAGAAGAAATGTACCTCGGGCTGAGAATAAGCGACCGGATTGAAAAGGAATTCACCTTCACCAGGTACACTTATTTGAATGAAAGCGCAGGAACAGAGGTAAATGTAGGTTTAACGAGTGACCTCGGCCCCGTAGAGCCGGGACGGATGACGCTGGTAGCTTTTGAAAACCCGTGGCCGGTGCCTGATGTGCCCGGCACTTACAAGCTGAACATCTATCTGGGCGATGCGGTAATAGCTTCAGCCCGCTTTGAAGTCCTGGCTGATATAGCCTCACCGCAACCATTAACACCGCTGCCGCGTGTTTTAACCGCGGAGGAAAAATCCAATGTGGTTGAGATAGCCCTTACCAGCCCCGAAGCCACGGCATGGCTGCAAGGACGAACCGATTACCGGGTAGGAGAGATAGACTGGTACGCCATCGTTTTTAAGGATGGTGAGGCAACATCATGGAAAATAGTCAGCCCCGGCAATGTCTGGCTGCCGGAAATTTTAGCGTCACAGCCGCTCTCCTATCATCCCGGTGTCACTATCGCCATCGGAGAAGGCACGATATACCAGATGCAGATAGCGGTCGACCTGGAAGCGGCGAAAGTTGTGATGACTACCGGCCCTTATCCCTCTTTATCTTCGCCGGACCGCTTCAAGAACCTGACGCCCACACCTTCTCCCACTCCGCTGGTAAGCCGCGAGCAGGCCATCGAGACAGCGTCTAAAACGCTTCCCGTATCAATCGTTGAACGGGCCGATATCAGCGCTGAATTTCACGTGTGGTACTGGGAAGTAGTCTTCGACAATCTCAACGCAGAGGCTGAAGAACTAGAGCCATGGCCTTTAAAACCGCCCCCGCCCCCTCCACTAGGACAACCTACCACGGAACCTTATCCCGGCATCTGGCAAAGCGTAATCATCACGATTAATGCGGATACAGGAGACCTCAAAATCTATGGTTTTAGGAACGTTATTTGTTTGCTCATTTTGGGGGCAATGTTGACAGTACCGAACAGTGTCTTTTCTCAATCTGATAGAACGGTTGGATTGGTCAAGAGAGACATAAGCGCATATGAAGGATATACTCTTTACAAACCTCTTGCATCGGTTCCCGGCGGACCGGTTTATTTGATAAATAACGCCGGCAACCCTGTTCACCAATGGACCATTCCATTGCCGACTCGACCCGGCGGCGAGGTGTTTTTGCGAAAAAATGGCGAATTGGTTCTAACCACCGACCAAGGTTTTTATGCGATTAATCCAGACAGCAGTGTGGCATGGGTGGTCGACAGCACTCAACCTACTATTGCTGGCCAAGAGCGATGGTTTGGGCACCATGAAGTCGTCGAACTGCCCAACGGTAACATGCTGGTGCCAGGGTTCATTGAAAAGACAAGAGCAGAAGCAGAAGCGGCTGGCTTCGATGTCGAGTCGGCAGATGAGTGTCCAACTGCGCCCGATCTCACAGTTTTGCGCGTAGACAACATTTGGGAAGTAGCACCCATCGATCCACAGGTCGGTTTCAAAAGCGGTTGGAAGGTTGTTTGGAGATGGAATATTTGGGACCACTTCACTAATGACTCCAATGATCGCAAAAAAGCATTTATCGGTTATGATGATCCGGCATCCGGCATATGCGGACAATATATACAAGGGGCATGGACATTCGGCCGATTTAATGCGTTGGGCTACCATCCGCGCCGCAAAGAGATCGTCATGAGCGCCTCGCTGTTCAACGAAATCTGGATTATCGACCATAAGGTTACAACCGAGGAAGCAAAGGGTCCTGCGGGCGATTTGCTCTATCGATGGGGCAATCCATATGCCTACGGCGCTGGCGAACCTTTTGTAAGTCCTTCTGAACGGGGAGATCAAAAGCTTTCATTTCAACATCGCGTCCAATGGATTCCTAAGGGATACCCAGGCCAAAACCACATTTTGATTTTCAATAATGGCACCGATTGGGGAAATTCTTCCGTCATTGAAATAAAACCTCCTCTTGACAGCAACGGCAAGTACATACAACCTCCTCCGGGGCAAGCCTTCGGGCCCCTAACCCCCGTTTGGCAATACGACGAATACGACACGCCCGGATCGTTTTCAGCGGCATTAATCTCTTCGGCTCAGCGCCTTCCCAATGGGAATACACTCATCAATAATGGGCCGGCTGGATATTTCTTTGAAGTTACTTGCAATGGGGAAAAGGTGTGGGAATATATCAACCCGGCTGCCGATGCTGCGCAAGGCGACAATGCACCTTTTGGTGTATATCGTACCTGGCGGTATGCGCCTGATTACCCCGGACTGGTTGGCGCAAACATTCCCCCGAGAGAGCCGTTAGAGCTGTATCCAACCATGTACACGGTTGATGTTAAGCCTGGGTCATGCAAGAATTCGATAAATAGAGAACGCACCACGGGAAAGCTGGCTTTGGCCATACTTGGCTCAGAAGATCTTGACGTTACGACCATCGATCCGCGTTCAGTTCTCCTCGAAGGGTTTCCGGCTGTTAAATGGGCGATCAACGATGTGAGCAGCATAGATCAATGTGATTGCGGTGACGGCTATCCTGATTTGGTTCTTAAATGGGATAGGCCGACTATCAATGTTGCCCTGGACAATGCAACTCCGGGGAGTGAATTTCTGATGCAACTGACTGGCTATTCATCTGACGGCTGGTTTATA
The DNA here is from genome assembly GCA_041300405.1 of Dehalococcoidia bacterium. Lineage (GTDB taxonomy): Bacteria > Chloroflexota > Dehalococcoidia > Dehalococcoidales > RBG-16-60-22 > Fen-1077. The sequence goes on from JBGLNK010000001.1 coordinate 1,259,405, forward strand.
GGAGGCGAAGAGGTTTTTGTACTGAAATAATGATCTGTTATAAGAGATGGTTATTTTATCGAACGACCATTGAGTTAGTCCGACTTAAAGTTTGGAGGCCGTATAAGGGTAGGGTCAGAAATGGCCCTACCCTTTTTTTTTTATCCAGATTTCATTCTGTGTAGGCCCGAAAAAAATTGAGGATTTGCGTTCGAGGGGTAATTTTTTGAAATGACTGTTACATTTTTTAATGTGAAATTAAGTATATAATTTTAAGATAGATTTATAACAGACTGTTTTTATTTTTAAAAATATATCGACACAATGGCCTTTTTTTTTGCTATACTGGCGTGCACTCAGAATGCCATAGACTCAAGAGGCGGACTTGTCTTTCAGTTCATCTTCAATTCCACCACAGACTTCGATCGGCCAAAAGATGGGGCAGGTAAGAGAGAGCATTATTGCGGTCGCAAAGAATATTCCTTGGGTAAAACCTCCTTTGCGGTTCATTGAAAGGGTAGCTTATTATCGTCGGTGTTATTGCATCGGTAAATGGGAAACCTCATTGCCAGAGCAGGCTGAGGCAGATTTGAAAAACAGCGGTTATATTGCCCGAATAGGTTCTGAGGGTGATTTAGACCGGCTTGCCCACACCGAGACCTGGCGGAGCTGTGCGCTATACCGGCAATGGCTAAGTGTGGGAAAGCAGATACTGTTGCTGGAAAAAGATGCTGAAATAATGTCCTATGTTTGGTTGGACTTCAACCCGGAGTTTGCGGTCGAACAGGTCCCGGAAATCCGGTTCCGCCTCTCGCCGGATACGTACTATTCGGACGAAGCTTATACACCAGTCGCCTATCGCGGCCTCGGCCTGAGGCGCTTATCATTCATTGCGGAACTGCTTTTTGCCAAAAAGCAGGGATATCGATTCATGGTTTCTTATTTTTTGGACGATTCAGCCCTGGCGAACGGCATAAGAAATTTCACGCGAACCGGCAACCCCATGGGAAAGATAATTAAAGAAGTTCATCTGCTGAAAATAGCCGGAATACGTTTCAGCTGGTTAAAAGATCTCGCAAGAGACGAAAGCATCGTCAGAATCCAATAAGGTTAAGAAGCTGACTCGACCAGACAATACAATGCATAGACCCGGTTGCCATGAAAAATGAAAAATATTAGATTGAAGGTCATAGAAGAATCCGATTTGCAGAAATGGGAGGAAGACCTCAAATTCTTTTCTGCGCCCCCCTTTTTTGCCCCTGCCTGGCTGGAATCCTTCAGAAACAAAAACCGTAAACCGATTTACCTGCGATTCGTTTCAGATCGAAAAACAATAGGTGTGGCCGCAGGGCTCCGAAATGAGCCGTCCAATGCATTGATGAAAAAACTGTTTAGAATTCTCTTTTTTTACAGTGGCCCTGCGGTAGCTGGTGCGAATGAAGAACTGACCAAGCTTTGCATGGCAGAACTGATACGCTATGCACGGGAAATACAATATACTTACGTGAAACTGGAATCCTGGGATTTCCCCTGTGCGGTTAACACTCATGGTTTATCGTTTAAGCCCACTATCCGAAAAGAGTATATTGTTGACTTGCGAGAGAATTGGTCAGATTTGATCAAGAAAATAAAAAAAAATAGGAGAACGGATATCCGAGCGGCGGAACGCGAGGGATTGACGTTCCATGAAAGCCGCTCTCCCGAGATACTGGATGACCTATTGCGTCTGCTTGCGGAGACAAAATCGATTCGCCTGTCCAAAAAATACAAAGATTACAACAGCCTATACATATCCCACATGAATAGAGATATACTTCACAAGCTCTTTAAAAGCGGAATCGTAAGAGCCTTCTATGTAAAGAAGAAGGAGGATACCCTCTCCGCCAGTTTGGAGGCAGTCTATAATAAAAAGGCTTACGGCTTATTCGCTGGAACCAATCTATTAGGCTATAAGCTTAAGGCGAATTCCTTAATAAACTTCAAAATCATTGAAAAATTAAAGAACGAAGGAGTTGAATACTATAATTTCGGCGGGGTGCCCAGCGACGATAGCGCACAGGGCTTGTGTTTTTTCAAGGCGTCTTTCGGGGCCAAAGAGCATGTTTGCTGCGGCGGCCGCAGCCACCACCTGCAAAGCCCGTTTATCAATTATTTGACAACGGTATACTATAGAGTTCCGGAAATGAGGCTAAAAAGTATCATCCGGAAAAAGTTTTCCGGCAGAAATTAGGCTTGGTCCAGTTGATATTAGGAAGGCTACTTAACCGAATCTATAATATCGGAGGAGACCGTCTTGGATGAAATTAGGCTATTGGACTCATTTAGATTTTTCGTGAGTAGCCTGACCGGTTTTTTTTCGCAGCCCAAGTACTTCAGGTTCAGCTTGAAAAAGCAACTCCTCTTGCCAAACTGGAGCATAGCTCAGTATTTTTTTACGGAGGATTGCGCTAGAGATCTTGTTTATAAATTAAACCGATTTGCCAATCCATGCTGCCTGTGTACACCGATGATAGGGAAGATATGGCAAGATATGGGCCGGGTTGTCCGTATACTCGATATTGACGAAAGGCTGAACTTTTTGCCCGGTTTTAAAAAGTTCGACATCACCCGGCCTGAACCTCTAAGTGAGATTTTCGATGTCATCATTGTTGATCCCCCCCTGGATTTAGCGCTTGAGGTGGTTTTGGATGCGGTCAATATGGTCACCAGAAAAAGTTATGATACAAATTTGGCGATTCTTCATGAAACAAATACAGCGAACAGTTTGTTTAAGCACTTTGAGCCTTACGGGTTATCGCCCACCTATTACAGCCCGGTATATTGCCATGTGAGAAAATCAGCCCGACATCAATTCATGTTTTACGCCAATTTCGATATCAGTTTCGGAAACAATGGCGGAAGTGAGTTTGGGACCTAACGCAAACGGGCCTGAACCATATCAAACGAAAATCGCTTTACTCAAAACAAATAATCTTAACTGATCTTCGACAGTCAGATTTTTAAATTTCAATAATTACGGCGCACTACAAGTTTGGCACGTGGTCTTGGCACTACCGTATGGGTTTCGCGAACGGCTCATAGTTCCCGGATGGTCGGCGGCAACGCCACCCCGACAGCTTTGAAGACCTTGCCACAGACCCCCTGAGAAGCATAGGGACATCCTATATTCCTCCCGTCAAGCAATTTTTTTATGTTCATAATTTCAATTGGTTGTGGATGTACCCTGATTTTTGGCAACACTCCACCTGTGCTGTACCTTAGGAAGGGAAGCTACGTTTTCACCGATTAGCCGGGTCGTATAGTTTTAGTTATAATTTACTGCTATAATAATTGAAGTTATAATTCAGCTGATGGTTCTAGAAGGAGGTTTTCAGAATGACAGAATCAAAAGGTAAAACCAGTATGGGATTGGAACCGAACCTGGCCGGACTTTTATGCTACGTGTTAGGCTGGGTCACCGGAATCATCTTTTTCGTTCTGGAAAAAGAAAACAAAGAAGTGCGTTTTCATGCCATGCAGTCAATCGTTGTTTTCGGTGCCATTTCCGTACTCCAGATTATCCTTTGGATTATCCCCTTTATCGGCTGGATTATCGGTGTTTTACTATCCATTGCTACTTTTGTCCTCTGGATAATCCTTATGATGAAAGCCTATAAGGGAGAGCACTACAAGGTAAAGTGGGCCGGCGATATAGCTGAAAAACAGGTGAAATAATCCGGACGGCTAACAATTAGTCATTTATAATACGTATTAACAGCCTGATTCAGCTTTTGAATCAGAAAGAGGTTATATGAAAAAAACACTATTGTTCGTTACACTGGCTGTATTGCTAATCAGCTGCACCGGCCTGGTTGCCTGTGGCGGTAATAATGAAAGCACGGAGACACAGGAACCTGCTAACACCACCTCGCCCTCCACAAAAACAACGGCTGCTTCATCCGGCGGGTTAACCTGGAACGATATGCCGGTTTATTCCGGGGCCAAGGAGACACAGAAAGGAAGCTGGTCTATACCTGCGGATGAGAGCGATTATTCCAAGGTGGAATGGCGCTATTATGAAGTCAGCGGCAGCGTGGCTGACATTGTTTCATATTATAAATCCAAGATGCCAGGTAACGGCTGGACAGAGACAGCATGGATGGAGATGGGAACCACGGCCTGGGGCATGTACAACAAGAACAGTGAAAAAGACGCGGCCATGGTCTGGATAATGGCCGAAGACGGTAAAACCATCTTATCTATGATGAGAGCGGCCAAATAACCGGTACGGCGGTAGTTTTCCGCTTTTAACAACGACGCTTAAAAAGGAGAGGGCATTAATATACAGCCCTCTCTTTCTTTTTACCAGTTTCCATTATCTGCGCTTCAACAACCGGGAGGATTACGTGTACCGGATATTTATCAAGGCCACAAAAAAGACATTAATAAACAAGTGGATAATAAAAGCCGGCCAGTATGACCTGCCGCGGTAGGCGACGTATCCGAATAATATCCCCGTAAGCAGCGTGCTGATTGTTTCAATCTCCGGCTTGCCCAGGTGAAGTAAAACAAAGGGAATTACCTGTATCAGTATACTGCCTTCTTTGAATTTCTCTTTTAACCCGAACAGCAGAAAACCTCGGTAAATGAACTCGGAAGCAGACAGGCTGACGCAGTTCGCCAGGAAGTAGGCGATAAAATTAAAATCTTCCGTCCGGTAATAATCTTGCAGGGAAGGCAAAAAAGATGAAGCGTAAAGGATGATTGCCGCAGCCGCGCATATCACCCCCACCCAGAATCCCCAAATTCTCGGGCTGCCGGGCCTGAGACCGAAGTCGAGCGGATTTTTCCGCAGTATAAGCGTAATCACCAGTACAGGAAAAACCGCATAATAGATGAATGCGCTCTGCCATTCGTTCCCGATGGGATGGTATTTATCCAGCGTGAGAAACAGGGTAGCTGAGACAATGACAATAGCTTCGCTGCCGTTACTTTTTAGAAACCGGATGATTCCATCAAGTTCTTCTTTAAACATCTACCGCACCTGTATGTAATTTTCTCTCCGCCATAGTGTAAAAGATATTTGCCCCTGGGCGCAAACTCCCGCCGCGCTCACAGCACCGGACTAAATTGACTTCTTTAGAATTGCGGATGTATAATCAGTCATCTTATTTTAAGGAGGCGCTTGTATGAAAATCAGCGGCTTGTGGATGGGCGTAATTGCTATCATCCTCGGCATCCTTGTTCTGGCTTTTCCAGAACTTATCAGGTGGTTCATCGGTATCGGTCTCATCGTTCTCGGTATACTGGCCTTGATCCGCAAGTAATAAACAGATACCGCAAGAAATATTTTCACTAAAGGGGGAGCAATGACGCTCCCTCTTTTTTGTTTTAACCCTATGATAATTCTTTCCTCAACATGCTTAGCCTGTAGTCATAAAGTACCATTCTATACAGTACTTTCCGGTCATTTATAGCAATGTATTTTCGTTTATAATGTATATATCGATGCATTTTTGAATAATTTGAATTGATAATTTTGTAATATTTTTTGGCTTGATTTTATGACAATTTAATACTGGCGCCTGTACAATAACAATGTAAGCTGAGTTAGAATACATAAAAATCAGGAGGACGCCGATGAATAGATTGAATGAATTCATATTCCACTTCAAGTGGATTTTTATGTCTCCTGAGAAAAAGTATCTTTACTTCTGGAACAAGACAAAACGGACGATGAAGCAGGCGGCTTGCTGATATTCCGGCGCCGGGATATACACAGGGGGAGCCAAAAGGCTCCCCTTTTTTATTGAGGTTAGCGAGCCAGTTTATGCCCACGGGCTATACTACGTGTAATTCTACCTTCAGGTTATTAGAGCGCTTGCCCAATTACTACAGGCAGCGGCATGGAGTCTCAATCCAGGTTAATGCCACAAAATAATAATACAGGACAGGAGAAAATGTAAACGTGATTTTGTCGGTCTTTATAGAGGGTAGGATTTATGAATTCAACTATGCTATAATTTTGATGTCCGGGGCCGTAGTTCACTCGGGAGAACGTCGCGTTTGCATCGCGAAGGTAGGGGGTTCGAATCCCCCCGGCTCCACCAACCGCTTGCAAAAGTATAGCAGAAGTTAGCTAGCTTACAAAGGTCAAAATGGCAAGCGTTCCCGGTATTCAGGGATTCATAAACACCTTGAGTTTCTTTAGAATTCTGCGAGACCGCACTGTTAGTCACCCAGCTTTGATAGTTCGCTAACCTTAATGTCATTAAAGAGCAGTATTCCAAATGTTTTGGATTACTACTCCTAGCACTACTACTACCGCGAAGAATACAAACACTTTTATAAGCAGAGGGCGTAACCTATCAGTTGCCAGTCCACTGCCTATCACCATCCCACCGATTCCAAATTCAGCAGTCTGACCTAAGAACCAACCAATGAGTAATGTTGGGCTTGCCTTAGAGATGGAAAAGAGACCCAGAACCAGAGAACCCCAGACCAAGGCTCCAAATACCAAACCGAATAAGATCCCACGCCGCCATCCCTGGATTTGAAGCCGGCTCATGAGCCATAACAGTAATGCTGTAAGGATTGCAAACGATAAATAACCGAACGGTATACGCCGGAATGATTCCTCTGGAGCTAACAGAAATGAATTAGCACCCGAATAGAGGGGATAAAGTATGCCTGCATGTAAAAACAGATCAAAGCCAATGGTGGCAACAAAAGCTAGACCGCCTATCTTAATCAAATGTCCAATTGATCTATTCATGTAATTTTAGTTCTTACTCCTTTATTGATTGTATCATTTTCTTAGGGAATCGAACTAACAACGGTTATCTCTCTGACAAGTAGTTGCTGTATCGCTGGAATCAACATCTTCTTCTCAAACAAGAGTTCGGGAACTGCTCCGAATGGCCCACTTGGGGGTTCAATAGGCAGATGGTATGATGAAAGGCGTCAGATTCTGCGATAAGATAACAACAAATATCTTAAAGGAGGACGGAGATGCTCTATGCAGGAGTGGACGCTCACAAAAAGTATTGTACAGTAGTCCTTACTAACGATCATGGTACAAAACTAGCTCAGGCATCCTTGACAAATGACCTTGACTGTTTCCAGGAATTCTTTAAGCAAGCTACCGAGCCGGTTAAAGCTGTTGTTGAAGCCGGAAGGACCTGGGGAGTGATATACGATCTCTTAGAGAGTATTGGAGTGGAGCCGATCCTGGCTAATCCTCTAAAGACCCGGGCCATCGCTGAAGCCAAGATTAAGACGGATACCATTGATGCTAAAACCTTAGCCGACTTATTAAGAGCTGATCTTATACCAACCGTTCATGTACCCTCCCAAAAAGTAAGAGCCCAGAAAAATCTTCTTCGTCAGAGGTTCTGGTTGGTAGAATTAAGAACCCGCGTTAAGAATCGCACTCATCATATTCTGGATAGAAACCACGTGAGCTTGCCGGCTTGTTCAGACTTGTTTGGTAAAACCGGTAGACAGCAAATAGAGCAGATAGAGCTACCTGCCCCGGATAATCTTCTCTTAAAAGCTCATATGGACCTGCTGAATTATATTGAGAAGCAAATTGGTGATGCCGAAAAGTGACTAAAGAAGCGTTAGAAAATCATCCTGGCATAGTGATTTTACGCACTATTCCCGGTATTGGCAAAATTCTGGCAGCTTTGGTGGCTTTGGAAATAGATGACATCCGCCGATTCTCTCGTGCCGATAAATTATGTGCCTATGCTGGGCTTGTGCCTACCACCTATGCCTCAGGTGGTAAAGTACGTCATGGGAGTTTAATACCGAGCTGTAACCGCTGGCTACGCTGGGCTTATGTTGAGGCTGCATGGATAGCTCAAAGAACTTCTCCCTACTGCCATGCCTACTTTGAGAGGATCAAAAGACGCAAGGGCGCCAATTGTGCTAACACTGCCTTAGCCAGACGTTTGTGTGAGATAACCTGGCATTGTTTAATTGAAAAACGTTCCTATGAGGAACGAAACCAAGCGCGTATAGAAAGAAATCAGCCGGCCGCCTTCCAAAGTTCTTGGTCGTAAGGGACCTTTTAGGCAGATTAAGGGGCCGGGAGTCAGATAGCCACATTGTGTCCTTATTAGGGGACGAAGAAAAGATTGACTGATTTTACCTTGAAAAGAAAGGGGGGACTTGACGCCTTTCAGAAAGAAAAGGATAAGACACCTGCGCTGAGTTTTGTCTACAATTCTTTAAAGAACCGGGTATCACGCGGGAAGAGCTCTCCCCAGAAACGCGGCGTTTGCATCCAGGTGAAGACAACAACCCCCAAGAAACCGAACTCGGCATTACATAAAATAGCCAGGGTAAGGCTGACCAACCACCAGGAAGTTACGGCCTATATACCCGGCGAAGGGCATGAATTACAGGAACATTCTGTGGTACTAATCCGCGGCGGCCGCGTTCCGGATCTTCCCGGCGTACGCTATCACATTATCCGGGGAGCGCTGGATACTACCGGCGTTAACAACCGCAAGCAGGGACGCAGCAAATACGGAGCCAAGAGGGCCAAGAAAGCCAAGACTGATAACGGTTAGTCCGGGAGTTTATTATGCCAAGAAGAGCCAGAGCATTTAAAAGAGAAATCAGCCCTGATGCCAGATACAGAAGCACGACTGTATCACGGCTGATCGTTAAAATCATGGAGCGCGGCAAGAAAAGGACCGCCGAGGGTATTGTGTACGGCGCTCTCGAGACCCTTGGGCAGAAGGTTTCCAAAGACCCCATCGCGGCGCTGGAACAGGCAGTTAAAAACGTCACTCCGCTTCTCCAGGTCAAGGCGAGACGCGTCGGCGGCGCTACTTACCAGGTTCCGGTAGAAGTCGCACCTGACAGGGGGCTCTTCCTGGCGCTGACATGGCTGATACAGTCTGCTAAAGCCAGAAAAGGCAAGGCAATGGCTGAAAAGCTGGCCGATGAACTGTCCGAAGCTTTCCAGGGACAGGGCAACACGATCAAGAAACGTGAAGATACACATAAAATGGCCGAGGCCAACAGGGCCTTTGCCCATTATAGATGGTAAGAGGTCAGGACAATTAATAACAGTGTTATATTAAAGCCACAAACGGCGGGAGATAAGAAATTGACCAGGGCTTTCCCTCTGGAAGACATCCGTAATATAGGTATCATTGCCCATATCGATGCCGGTAAGACTACCGTCACCGAACGGGTTCTCTTTTACACCGGGAGGACCTATAAAATAGGCGAGGTACACGATGGTACAGCGGTCATGGACTGGATGGACCAGGAACGGGAACGCGGCATAACTATCACCTCAGCAGCTACCACCTGCTACTGGAACGATCACCGTGTTAATATCATCGACACTCCCGGACACGTGGATTTCACCGCTGAAGTGGAACGCAGCCTCAGGGTTCTCGACGGCGGCGTGGTTGTTTTCGACGCTGTTGCCGGGGTTGAAGCCCAGTCCGAGACGGTCTGGCGGCAGGCGGACAGGTACAAAGTACCCCGGATCTGCTTTATTAACAAGATGGACCGCGTCGGCGCAAACTTCGAACGCACTATTTCCATGATTACATCACGTCTTCAGGCTAACCCCCTGCCTATCCAGATGCCGCTGGGCGCAGAGGAAAACTTCAAGGATGTTGTCGACCTGGTAAATATGAAAGCCTGGCGTTTTAATTCCGACCCGGAAAAAGAGCCGGAAGAGATACCGGTTCCTGAATCGGAAAAAGCCAGGGCTGAATCCGCCAGACAGGCGCTTATTACGAAGCTTGCAGACCATGACAATGAAATTATGATAGCTTACCTCGATGAGAGTGAAATCACACCAGAGATGTTGAAACAGGGATTAAGGCGGGTAACCCTGGTGAATAAAGGCGTACCCGTCCTTTGCGGCAGCGCTTTAAAGAATAAAGGCGTCCAGCTTTTACTCGATGCCGTGATAGACTACCTCCCCTCCCCGCTGGAGGTACCGCCGGTAGACGGCACAAACAGCAAGACGGGGGAGAAAATCACCCGTGAAGCCAGTGATGACGCGCCGTTCTCCGCGCTGGCGTTCAAAGTTGTTACCGACCCATTCGTAGGGAGAATGGTCTACTTCCGAGTCTATTCCGGTATGATAAAAATAGGGACACAGGTATTTAACTCCACGCGGGGCCGTTCTGAACGCATCGGCCGGCTGCTGCTGATGCACGCCAACCACCGCGAGGATATCGAATCGGCTGATACAGGGGCGATTATCGCCACGCTGGGATTAAAAAATACATTTACCGGCGATACGCTCTGCGATTCCGCCCACCCGATCGTTTTAGAAGCGATTAAATTCCCTGAGCCGGTAATATCCATCGCCATCGAGCCCAAGACCCGGGCCGACCAGGATAGACTGGGCGAAGCATTACAAAAACTGACGGAAGAAGATCCCACTTTCATCGTGAATCAAAATGAGGAAACAGGGCAGACTGTAATCTCCGGGATGGGCGAGCTTCATCTTGATGTACTCGTCACCCGTTTAACCAGGGAATTCAATGTTGGCGTCAAGGTAGGCCAACCGAGGGTTGCTTACAAAGAGACGATTACCACCACCGTCAAAGCCGAAGGCAAATTCGTGAAGCAGAGTGGCGGCCACGGCCAGTACGGTCACGTTAAGATCACGATTGAACCACTGGAACGCAATAAAGGCTTTGAGTTTGTAGAGGCTATCAAAGGCGGCGCGATACCGAAGAACTTCGTCCGTCCTATCGAAACCGGTATCAAGGAAGCCATGGAAACCGGCGTTCTGGCCGGCTTCCCGGTCATCGATCTCAGAGCCACTCTTTATGACGGCAGCTATCACGAGGTCGACTCATCGGAAATAGCCTTCAAAATGGCTGGCTCGATGGCTTTGCGGGACGGAGTCAGGAAAGCTAATCCAGTCCTTCTTGAGCCGGTAATGAAACTGGAAGTAGTTACGCCGGAGCAGTTCCTCGGTGATATTATCGGCGACCTCAACAGCAAGAGAGGGCGCATTAGTAAAGTCGATGCCCAGGGTGAGACGTATATCGTGCATTGTCTTTTGCCCCTGGCCGAATCTTTCGGCTATGCCACCAGGCTTCGTTCGTTAACCCAGGGACGCGCGACGCACTCGCTTGAGTTCAACAGTTACGAACCACTACCGGAAAATTTAAAAGAAGAGATTGTAGAAAAGGCAGCAGGCAAGAAATATGGCTAAACAGAAAATCCGCATCAAACTCAAGGGCTACGACCACAAAGTGGTCGACCAATCAGCACGGCAAATCCTGGAAGCTGTGGAAAGCACCGGCGCCGTGGCCGTGGGGCCGGTACCGCTGCCGACGCGTATCCAGAAGTTCTGCGTTTTACGGTCGCCTTTTATCGATAAGAACTCGCAGGAGCAGTTCGAAATACGAACACACAAGCGTCTTATCGATATTATCGAGACCACATCGAAAACCATCGACGCGCTGACCAAGCTGAACCTGCCCTCCGGAGTTGAGATAGATATCAAATTATAATAAATATAGAACTGGTGATATTATGACTGATGGAATTATCGGGAAAAAGCTGGGTATGACCCATGTATACGGAGAAGGCGGCAAGGCCGAGGCTGTTACAGCCATTGAAGCCGGCCCCTGCACCGTGACACAAGTCAAGACCATTGATAATGACGGCTACAGCTCCGTACAGCTCGGCTTCGGCGAGGCAAAAAAGGCGCACACCGGGAAAAAGAGCGCTGCTAAAGAAAAGTCCAACCCGAAATTTAAATACGTACGCGAGTTTCAATTTACAGATACCAAGGAAATTCAGACCGGCCAAAAAATCGATGTCAGCCTGTTTAAAGCCGGCGACAAGGTAGATATCATCGGCATTTCTAAAGGCAAGGGGTTTGCAGGCGGGGTTAAACGCTATAATTTCAAAGGCGGCCCAAAGACGCACGGCCAATCCGATAGATGGCGCGCGCCGGGTTCTGTCGGCTCTAATACCTCCCCCGGACGTGTTTTAAAGGGTCTGCGCATGGCAGGTCACATGGGGAGCTGCCGCGTAACCGCGTGCAACCTTGTAATCCTGCAAGCGGATCCTGCCCGGAACCTGCTGCTGATTAAAGGCGCGGTACCCGGGACAGCCAACGGCATGGTGATGATACAAAAAACCAGGAAGGGGAAGAAGTAAGGTGCAACTTCCAGTTTACAGCCTTTCCGGAGAGGTAGTCCGGCAGATTGAAGTTAACGACAAGGTCTTTGCCGAGCCGTTTAATGAAGCCTTAGTGCACCAGGTAATGGTAGGCATGCAGGCTAACGCCCGGCAGGGTACATCATCTACAAAAACGCGGAGCAATGTCAGCGGGAGCACAAAGAAGCTGTTCCGCCAGAAAGGCACTGGTGAAGCCCGTGCCGGCAGCATGAAATCCCACTTGCGCCGCGGCGGCGCGGTTGCCTTCGGGCCTCTGCCGAGAGATTACCGCCAGGATATTCCCAAGAAAATGCGCCGGCTGGCATTAAGGTGCGTCCTTTCCGCAAAAGCCGGTGACGGTGAACTTAAAATCCTGGACGGCTTTAATTTTGAAGAACCCAGGACCAAGAAAATGGTTGAGGTGCTGGCGGCGCTGAAGGTGAATACTTCCGCGCTGGTAATAACACCGGAATCAGAACCGAACCTGATCAAATCATCCCGGAACATACCTGAAATTGATACGATAAATGTTAATGTAATTAATATTCTGGATATCATGTCCCACAAGATGCTGCTGATGACCGAAGCTGCGGTGCGGGTGGCGGAAAAGCTGTGGGGCAATGGATCGACTCAAGGGGGAGAGTGATGCATATTTACGAGGTGCTGCGACGCCCGCTGATAACGGAAAAAAGCACGGCGCTCCAGGCAATGAATAAATATGCCTTCGAAGTAGCTGACGGGGCAAATAAGCCCATGGTAAAACAGGCCGTGGAAAAGGCTTTTAAAGTCACTGTCACCGGGGTAAACGTGGTGACTATGCGCGGCAAGACACGCCGCATGGGAAGGCGTGAAATAACAACCAATCCATGGAAAAAAGCAGTTGTCACCTTAAAAGCTGGGGACAAGATAGAGTTCTTAACCGAAACTGTTAATTGTTCAATAGCAGCTTCCATATCATATTTAGGTGGTTGTTTTGCAATTATAATACCCGACGTTATGAACACCATTAAACATAATGCAATTCTTACTATGTTTAATGTTGCTTTCTTCCAATTCTTTACCCAAGGTATCATTTCTATGAATTCCATAGTTAATAACCATAGAGTTATTCCAGTTATAGCTAAAGCTATAATCCAAGCTGCTTGAGTGTGTGAAAACCATCCCATTTCAGGCAATAACCACCCTAGAATAAAAGTCGATACTGCAAGTATCAAAGAACGTAATATTGGAAAATTTTTTGGTAACAATGTCATAAATGCCCCCTGTCAGAATGTTACGTTTCTGACAGTATAGCACTAGCTTAGGCATTACGCAACGAAAAGTTGCAAGTAAGTACTTCTTTTATAGTTTGACACCGCCTTCGCTAAAGGCTATCATTTCGACGTATGGCGGAAAAAATACCCGGCTGTGAATATTAATTGATCATCCGGGGGATTCTCTCATCGGTATGGCTGACCGCGGCACTCTACAGTGCTTAACCGTCTGAAATACAAATAATCTTATGAAAACGCTGCAAAAGGAGAGGACTCATGGCAAAGCTGGAAAAATTGTTCACAACCGGCAAAATCGGGAATATGGAAGTGAAGAACCGGATTGCATTCGCGCCGGTCGGTCACGGCTTCACTTTCGGCACCAAACCCGACGGTTTTTTCACTGAACGACTGCTGGCTTTTTATGAAGCCAGGGCAAAAGGCGGTGCGGGGCTTATCCAGCTGACGGTTGCGTCTCTCGGGCGGCCTTATGCCTCCCAGCTTATCTTCGGGCCGGGGGTTCTGGGCATGATGACGGACGACCATATTGCCGGCTGCCGCCGTTTTGTGCAGGCGATACACGCTCACGGCACAAAGATTTCGTTTTCGTTAGGCCACCAGGGGGCTACGCTGGCCGGGCCCATTAGTCAAAAACCTCCCCTGGAATACCCCGAATTATTGCGCGTGATTGCCCCGACCGGTACCCGGAATCCGCAAACGGGTTTCTGGACGCATACTATAAACAGAGATGATATGGATGGGCTGCTGGAGGCTTTCGGTCAGGCGGCCAGGCGCGGTAAGGCGTCCGGTTTCGACGCCGCCCGGATACACTGCGGGCACGGTTATTTATTACACCAGTTTCTTTCGCCGCGGACTAATCAAAGAAAAGACGAATACGGCGGCAGTATCGAGAACATGACCAGGTTTCCCTGTGAAGTTATCCGCCGGGTCAGGAAAGAAGTCGGCCCGGACTTCCCCATTATGGTACGTATGAACGGCGATGATTATATTTCCGGCGGCATTACGCTGGAACAGGCTAAAGTGCACGCTCAAATACTGGAGGACGCGGGGGTAGACGGCTTCAGTGTTTCCTCCGGCCCCTTTGAGACGCATCACAAGCAGTTTCCCGGCATGTACCAGCCGTCGGGGGCGCTGGTACCGCTGGCCGCGGCCATCAAGAAGGTTGTTAAAGTCCCTGTTATCGCTGTAGGCAAGATAGACGCTGTCCTGGGCGAGCGTATCCTCGAAGAGGGCAGCGCTGATTTCATCGAGATGTGCCGGGCGTTAATGGCCGACCCTGACTTGCCGAATAAAGCCCATGAAGGGAGACTGGAAGATATCCGCCCCTGCATCTTCTGCGGTCATTGCCAGGCAGCCCGGGAAGGGGCCGCCTACGCTAATTGCACGGTAAACATCGGCATGGGGAAGGAACTCGACTACCGGATAGACCCGGCGCCGCGTAAAAAGAAAGTAATCGTCATCGGCGGCGGACCGGCCGGCATGGAAGCCGCACGCACGCTGGCGGAACGCGGTCATGATACTTCTCTTTATGAAAAATCTGATAAACTCGGCGGGCAGTGGAAACTGGTCACTAATTTTCTCCCTGATGAAGAGAACCTTATTAATTACCTGGCAACAAGCATGAAAAAAGCCGGCGTAAAGATTTTCCTGAATAAGGAAGTTACGGCCCCGATGGTCGAAGAACTAAAACCGGATGTAGCTGTCGTCGCTATGGGTTCCAGTCCCGCCCCGCTGCATGTGCCTGGGGCCGAAGGTAAAAATGTCGTCCAGGCCACCGATGTGCTGGCCGGGAAAGTCGTGGTTGGCGGTGAAATTGTCATCATCGGTGGCAGGCTGGTCGGCCTGACTACAGCCCTTTTCCTGGCTGGACAGGGCAAGAAAGTCTCCGTCGTCACCCGGAATAAAATAGCCCGCGGGCTCATGCATAATACCAAGATGGTCCTCCATGAATTGCTTTTAAATAATAACGTACGCCTGTTCTCTCATTGTACGCCGGAAACAATTACAGAAAACGGCGTCAACTGCTGGTGGGACAGCGGAGAGCCTCCGGAGCAGGATAATATCTTCTTTTTTCTGAAGGCGGATACTGTAGTGCTGGCAGTCGGCGCGGTTAATAACTACCGCCTGGGCGACCTGATTACCGGGAGTGTGCCGGAAACTTATAAAATCGGCGACTGCTCCGGAAAACGCAGCGTATTCGCGGCTATTCGTGACGGCTCGGAAACCGCCCGGAAGATATAAGCGACAGCCGCCAACTGCGCACCTAATGTCCCGCCGGTATTTGAAGGAGAATCGATATGGCGCGAAATTCCGCAGTCAAGGTTGAAGGTGAAACAACTTATTACAGTTCCTGCAACTGTAATTGCGGCAGCGACAGCCACTGTGTCTTTAAGGTTCATCTCAAAGACGGGAAAGTCGTTGCTGTTGAGCCGGATGACCGGTATAACACCGGCATAGGCCGGGAAGACGAAGTCCTGTCAGAGGATGACCTGATTAAAAACCGGCTCCAGCGAAGGCCGTGTGTCAAAGGGATGGTCTTCCATAAGAATCTTTACGATCCAGACCGTGTTCTTTATCCGTTGAAAAGGACTCCCGGCACCCGGCGGGGAGAAGGGAAATTCACCAGGATATCGTGGGATGAAGCTTTAACGACCATTGCCGGCAGAATGAAGGAAATCAGGGAAAAGTATGGGCCTTATTCTATCCTGGTGCCCAAGGGGCCTAACGCCGTGGCGGAACGGCTTTTCTCATTCTGGGGGGCAGGCGTAAGCACCTGGGGATATTCTTCGGCGGATGCCTTAAGGTTAGCCACGCCGCTCGTCTTCGGCCAGCCGGGTGGGGCGGCATCGAGTTCAGCGGCGGATTTCCTGGCTAATTCAAAACTGATTGTTATCTGGGGTTACGACCCGGCCATGGGCTCTATGGGACCGGGATACCAGTTTGCCTGGTTTTTAAAACTCGCGCGCGAGCGGGGCAAGAAGATAATAATATTCGACCCCAGGTATACCCCGGCGGCTGAAGTTATCGCCGACCAGTGGATACCGATAAAGCCGGGAACGGATTGCGCCATGTTCATGGCGATGGCTTACGTTCTGTTTCAGGAGAACTTGTGGAACAGGGATTTCGTAACGCGTTACGTCGAGCCTGAGGGATTTAAAAAATGGCAGGACTATATACTGGGCAAAGACGACGGAGTGGAAAAAACACCGGAATGGGCGGAAAAAATCTGCGCGGTACCGGCGGAAACCATTAGGGCACTTGTTCATTTAACCGTAAAGGAAAGCCCAGCCTGGTTTGTATTCTCACATCGGGGTATACCGGAAAAGCCGGGGAGAAAACGCCGCCAGGGCTTTTGCAGCCTTGCAGGCGATGCGTGGGGCGTGGGGCGCTCCGGGCGCCGGCGTGGTACTGGGGCCTGTCGGCCCGCCGAATCCAGCGCCGATATTGGCGCGGGTATCAGCATTCTGGGGGCCGAAGGGAGACTATCATGTTCCCATTTTGTACCGGTGCCATTACTGGGACCAGGCAGTCTTGCTGCTGGACAAGGTCAGGAGCGGCGAGCTAAGCGCAAAAGACTACATGCGGATGGTGGGGTGGAGAGACGACGCTTCAATACTGAAAGATTTCAACCCGAAGATGCTTTTCTGGGGCGGAGAATCGCAATACGGCGCCAACTATATTGTAACCCAGTTCGAGTCCCCGAACGACCAGGTACGGGCCATGGAGAAAATGGAATTCATCATTTCCATGAACAGTATGCTTACTCCTTCCGCGAGATACGCGGATATCGTTCTTCCCGTCCAGGACTGGATGTGGGAGGAAAAGAACGTCGTCAAGAGCACCGAGGGGTTTGCGTCGGTAAACTATTGCGCTGGGCAGGCCAGGCCGCCGGGTGAGGTCAAGCCAAGAGTCTGGGTATCAGTGAAGCTGGCGGAGAAACTGGGCGTAGACCCTAAGAAATTCTTTCCTTTTTATACCACGGACGAAAACTGGGACAGAGACTGGGAAAGATACCAGCAGGATATTTATCAGAAGATAGTGAACCAGTACCGGGAGAAACATATCGATATCCCGACCTGGGAGGAGTTTACCGAGGGTAAATTTATCAACTGCGATGAATTGCGGGGAGAAAAGCCCTTCGTCGGTTTTGAAACACAAATCAAGGAAGGCAAACCGTTCAATACGGAATCTGGTAAGATTGAAATCTATTCCCGCTACCTTGCCGATGAGGCCAACCGGGGCAAGGGAGAGCACTATGACGCTCGCGGCAGTTTGTATGAATATATACCAAGCGATTGGGGCTCACTGACACCGATGCCAGTCTATCAGGATGCGGTGAGAGGGATGGATGACCCCATGGTGAAAAAATATCCGCTGCAGGTGGTAACGCCGCCCGGCAGGTACCGGGTGCACTCATTATTCTGGACTAATCCCTGGCTGAGAAACCAGGTTTACCAGCACAGGGTCTGGATAAGCGTAGCCGACGCCAGGGTGCGGGGAATCAAAGACGGGGACATGGTTGCGGTTTATAACCCGAGGGGCGCTAAAGCCGCCGTGCCTTTAACAAGGTCGATAAGCACCTGGTGGGAATCCGTCTTAGGTTCTCCGTCTTCCCCGATGACCCAGCCTTCCGGCATTTTCTTGCCGATCCTGTCATAGACTTCTATTTTACCGCGCTGGGTAATCGAAGTAGCGCAATCGACAACGAAAGGAAACGCCTCGTCCGTGGGCATGCCGAAGGTCAGCGGATTGGTGCCCAGCATGTTCTCCACGCCGAAAGTGGGGGCGATGGACGGGCGCGCGTTAGTGCCGGTGATGCCTATCATACCTGCTTCGGAGGCCATTAAAGCGTAATACCCGGCGATGCCGTAATGGGTGGAATTACGCACAACCGTCATTCCCAAACCGTAAATCCCGGCTTTATCGATGGCCATCTGCATAGCCCGTTTTGCGATAACATGCCCCATGCCGTCGTGTCCGTCGATGACGGCGGTGGCGGGACCTTCACGGACAATTTCAAAGTTGGTGACAGGATGCTGGATGCCCGCTTTAATGCGGTCGAAATATATGGGCTTTAAGCGCCCGATGCCGTGAGAATCGATGCCTCTCTTATCGGCGGTAATCAGCACTTCAGCGCAGATTTTAGCGTCTTCCTCCGGCACGCCGGCGCCTTTGAAAACGTCCGCCATAAAGCGTTCCATGGTATCGAAGTTAATCCAGAATATTTTGTCGTTCATTTTTATATCCTTTTAAAATAACGTTATTTTTCTAGTATATTCCTCAATACTTTAAGGTTCAACCAACACCGAAACTACTAGAATCAAATATAATACTTTGGGATCACTATTGACAAACATTTACCGGGTATAATATAAAATATGGCTACATAAACTGGCATCAAGGAGTTATATATGGAGCGACAATATGTCATTGAAAACAATAGAGAGCGCGAAAGACTGAAGGAACTGGTAAATAGCATTACCGATGAAGAACTGAAGCTGGTTATCTATAAAGAAGGCTGGACTATAGCAGTAATGCTGGCGCATATAGCGTTCTGGGACGAGCGGCGGCGCGTAATGCTGGAACTCTGGCGGGAAAAGGGGGTGGCGCAGTCGCCGTATTTCGAGGATATTTTCAATGATTCTTTGCTTCCTATACTCCTCCTTATCCCCCCGAGGAAAGCGGCGGAGCTAGCCGTGGAAACAGCGGACGCCCTCGATAGAGAGCTTCAAGAATTACCTCCGCCGATGATAAAAGATATCGAGGCTCTAAAAGAGCCATTCGCTTTAAACCGGGGCATTCACCGCAAGATGCACCTGGATGAAATAGAGGCTTTTTTAAAAATACGGTAATCGTATGCCGTATTTTGTCCTGAAAGTTTGCACAAAATGAAAAAACTGTGGTATATTGTAGCAGTACTTTTTCGTCAAATATATCAAAAGATATAGTACTATAAACGTCGCAGCTTTCTCGCTGGTCAGAGGATCACTTGCTAGCTAACTATGGATTAATCGGTCTGTTTCTTGTCGTCGTTATCCTGTTTTCTCTAACGATGGTGGGCATCCCTATTTTCCTGAGACTGCTGAGAATCGTTCCTAATAAACCCAACCCCATCAAAAACTCCATCTTCGAATGCGGCGTGGAAACCATCGGCAAGACCTGGGTGCAGTTCAATTTCCGTTACTATTTTTACGCGCTTGTTTTCCTGGCCCTGGATATCCTCATCGTTTTCATATATCCCTGGGCTGTGCAGTTGCGTGAGCTCGGATTGACCAGTTTAATCGCGGTGCTTATTCTCGTGGGAATCGTACTCACCGGTTATATCTACGCCTGGAAAAAGAAGGTGCTGGAATGGAAATAGATAAAGAAAAACCATTTATCTATTCCGGTGCCGAAATAGACAGCCATGAAGGGCAGCTCATAGAAGAAGTCAAAGCGGCCAGCATCGAAAGCATCCCCGACCCGGACGGATGGCTGGAAGAAATGAAACGCAATATCCTGCTGACCTCCGTGGATTCTGTGATCAACTGGGCGCGGCGTTCTTCAATCTGGCCGGTCATCTGCTTCCCGGCCTGCTGCGCTTTTGAATTTATTGCCGCCGAAGGCCCCCGGTTCGACCTTTCACGCTTCGGGATGGAAATCCTGCGGGCTTCGCCCCGCCAGGCCGACCTCATGATTACCGCCGGCACGCTGACCTGGAAAATGGCGCCTAACGTGAGGCGCATCTACGACCAGATGCCGGAACCCAAATGGGTTATCGCCATGGGCGCCTGCGGCATCAGCGGCGGCATTTTCCGCTCGTCTTACAGCGTAGTGCCGGGCTATAACAAGATTATCCCGGTGGATGTGTACGTGCCCGGCTGCCCGCCCCGCCCGGAAGCCCTGATACACGCCATCCAGATGCTGCAAAAGAAAATCGCCAAAGCGCACGCCGTCCCCGACCTGCCCGGTTCAAAAAAGAAAGGCGGAAATTCATGACCGCGGCTCTTTCCGCTAAAGAACTGGCCGGCCTGCTACGGGACAAATTCCCCGGCGCCGTCGAAGAAGCCGGGAAAGACAGCGTGCTGGTCAAGAGCGATTCGCTGGTACATGTAGCCGCTTATTTAAAAGATACGGACGGCCTGAAATTCGATTATTTTAACTATGTTACCGCCGTCGATTATTACAGCTATTTCGAGGTCGTTTACCAGCTTACTTCGCT
This sequence comes from Dehalococcoidia bacterium, assembly GCA_041300405.1. Classification (GTDB taxonomy): domain Bacteria; phylum Chloroflexota; class Dehalococcoidia; order Dehalococcoidales; family RBG-16-60-22; genus Fen-1077. The sequence goes on from JBGLNK010000001.1 coordinate 1,280,003, forward strand.
GGAACATAACCGCTCCGTGATTCTCAAGACCCGCTGCTATGATCGCGACAATCCCTCCGTCCCCTCGGTCGCTCATTTATGGCAGGGGGCGGATTTCCAGGAAAGGGAAATTTATGACCTTTTCGGCATTAAATTCGAAGGCCATCCGAATCTGAAACGAATTTTCCTCTGGGAGGGGTTCCCGGGGTATCCGCTGCGAAAGGACTTTAACCGGTGACGACACGTCGGCTTAACAGCATTATAAGAAAACCCGAAATTCATTCGCAAAGGGACCGGAACTGATGGTTACGACGCAGGAAATAACGCTCAAGACCGAGCCGTTCGTCATTAACATCGGGCCGGTACACCCCAGCACCCATGGCGTATACCGCATGAGGTGCACGCTCGACGGCGAGGTTGTGCTGGATATCGAGCCGGTCTTCGGATACCTGCACCGCGGCATCGAAAAGCTGGCCGAGGAACGCACTTATACCGGCTTCATTCCCCTCACCGACCGGCTGGACTATATCAGCCCCATGAGCAATAACCTGGCCTACTGCCTGGCCGTGGAAAAGCTGGCGGGCATTGCAGTGCCGGAGCGCGCCGAGTATATCCGCGTCATCATGGCGGAACTGCAGCGTCTGGCCAACCACTGCATCGCCGTGGGCGCGATGCTGAATGACGCCGGCGCATATTTTACTCCCTTTATGTACATGTTCCGCGAGAGGGAAAAAATCATCGACCTGTTCGATATGGTTAGCGGACAGCGCCTGACCTACAACTACATGCGCATCGGGGGCGTCAGCCAGGACTTACCGGAAGAATTCCTGCCGTCGCTGGAAAAACTTGTCAAGCGATTCAGACACTTCCTCAAAGAATACGAACTGCTTCTCAAGCAGAACGAGATTCTCCTTGCCCGCGCCAAAGGCGTCGGCGTTCTATCTAAAGAACTGGCCGTCAACTGCGGCATCAGCGGCCCGGTAGCGCGCGCCAGCGGCATCAGCTGGGACCTGCGCAAGGCCGACCCTTATTCCATATATGACCGCTTCGAGTTCGATATCCCCACCGCCGAAAACGGGGACTGCTACGACCGCTACCGCGTCAGGATTGAAGAGATGCAGCAAAGCCTGCGCATCATCGAGCAGGCGTCGAAACAGATACCCGGCGGTCCGGTTAAAGCGAAAACGCCCCACATTATCCGCCCCCCGGCGGGCGAAATCTACGCTCACATCGAAGCCCCCAAGGGTGAACTGGGATTTTATATTGTTTCAGATAATTCCATAGCGCCCTACCGCTGTCACGTGCGCCCCACCAGCCTGATAAACCTGTCGGCGCTGCGCCAGATGGTGAAGGGCTGGAAGGTCGCCGACCTGATACTGATATTCGGCAGCATCGATATTACGATGGGAGAGGTGGACAGATAGTGACTCCGGTTGATGTGATAGTTGACAGCCGCCTGATGGCCGCTATTCCGCCGGACTGGCCGGGAGGATACTGGTGGCACTGGCTGTTTTTCACCGTCGTTCTCATTGCCTTTGTGCTGACGATGGTGATGGGCGCTATCTACATCGAACGCCGCGGCATGGGGCGGATGCAGTCGCGCCTGGGCCCCAACCGCACCGGGCCTTTCGGATTACTGCAGCCCGTCGCCGACGCGGTCAAGGTGCTGCTGAAAGAAAACATCGTCCCGGATACCGCCGATAAAGTCGTCCACTGGCTGGCGCCGGTTATCGCTTTCGTGCCTGTGCTGATGATATTTGCCGTGGTGCCATTCCAGGAAGGCGCTCTTTTAGCCGACCTGAACATCGGCATTCTCTATATCGCAGCTGTCAGTTCTATCGGCACGGTGGGTATTTTTATGGCTGGCTGGAGCTCCGGCAACAAGTATTCCCTGCTGGGCGCCATGCGCGCCGTCGCCGCGGTGGTCAGTTATGAAATACCGCTGGTGCTGTCTATCGTCGGCGTGGTTCTGCTGGCCGGTTCTTTATCCATGAACACAATCGTATTAAAACAGGATATCCCCTTCATTCTTTTACAACCGCTGGGATTCCTTATTTTCTTCGCCTCAGCCTGCGCCGAGATTAACCGCAGCCCCTTCGACCAGATGGAGGCCGACCAGGAGATTGTCGCCGGGTACATGACCGAGTATTCCGGCATGAAGTTCGCCATGTTCTACCTGGTAGAGTATGCCGAAGCCATCGCCATGTCCGCTATTATCACCACCATTTTCCTGGGCGTGCTGAAGCGGTGCACTTGGCCTGCTCAGAAAACGTGATCGTGTCCAATTGCGTCTTTGACGGCATCTCATCGTGGGGCGTCATCCTGTATTTCACCAACTCGTGCACGGTAGAGAACAGCTACTCGCGGATGGGATTGGGTGGGGCGCACTTCTCGATATTCGGGAAGGGTGAGAATATCAAGTTCAATAACAACACGATTATCGGGGGAAACTTCGGTCTTCATACGATCCATGACCACTTTGCGAAAGTCGAGGTTCGCAACAACAGCTTCCATACATCGCGGGGGACCGACTATGTCATGGCCTTTGAGATCATCGAGCATCTCTATTACCCCGATAAAGTACTCCAAAAAATCGCATCACATCTTAAACCCGGGGGTGTTTTGATTGGATCGATCCCAAACGGTTTTAGCCTTATAAACAGAATAAAATTGTTTTTTGCTATAGACCAGCCTGTTCCAGGCTCTTTTGAACTTCCGTTACTGTCACATTATAATGGATGCAAGAAATAGAGTCCATTCCCCGTTTAAAGTCAGTTAATGGAAAAAATAACAGTGCTGCTAGCCGATAATCACGCCCTTTACAGGGAAGGAACACGCAGTGTTATCGAGCACGAACCAGACATCGAGGTCATCGGCGAAACCAGCGGCGGCACCGAGACGATCAGACTGGTAAACGAGCTGCGCCCTGACATTGTGCTGATAGACATCGCCATGACTAAGATTGACGGCATCCAGGTTACCCGCCGGATTAAAGCTGACTGCCCGCAGACAGCCGTACTGGTTTTAACCGCTGATGTTAATGACCGGTACCTGGTTGCCCTGCTGGAAGCAGGAGCCGCCGGATACCTTTTGAAAAATGTTAACGGAGCCGACTTGATTAATGCCATTCATGCCGTTCATGCCGGCGAAGCAGTACTCCATCCTGCTATTGCCCAGGAAATATTAAACCGCCTTGGGGTTAGCGAACGGCGCCTGCAGTATAAAACTCATGAAAGCGACCTCAGCGAGCGGGAAATGGAAATACTAACATTTGCCGCCGGCGGGATGAGCAACCAGGAAATCGCCGTCCGTCTTTATCTCAGCCACCGCACTGTTCAGGCGCACATGGCCAATATATTCCGAAAAATGGGTGTAGGATCACGCACTGAAGCTGTCCTGGAAGCGATGAAAAAAGGGTGGCTCGGGCTGGATGACCTGCCCTAGTTTTTAACACCCTTAATGCAGTTCTTAAACCAAAACCGGTTCTTGCGGTAGTATCAGACTTGCTCCGCTGGTGTGTTGCCGGAATGGATGCGCAGCCCCGATACGAAAGCCGTTACCGCTACCGGGCAGAACTGGGTACCGGAATAATTCTTGAGTTCTTTAATAGCTTGTTCAATAGACATCGACTGGCGATAAGCGCGGCCGGTGGTCATGGTATCAAAAGCATCGGCAATGGCTATGAGCCTGGCACCCAGAGGGATATCTTCACCCTTCAATCCCGACGGATATCCCTTGCCGTCAAACCGCTCGTGGTGATGAAGGACAAGGTCACTGGCCTTTTCCAGGGACGTGATGGCTTTTAGAAGATTGGCTCCGTGAACCGGATGCTGGCGGATTTTATCCCATTCTTCCGGTGTGAGCGCGTTCTTTTTATTCAAAATACAGCAGTCAATATCGAGTTTTCCGATGTCATGGAGTACGGCCGCATTTCTCAGTGTTTCCATCTCTTCAGGAGAGAAGGAAAAATAAGTCCCCGCCATAAGAGTATACTCCATCACGCGCTGAGAATGCCCGCAAGCCAGCGGGTCTTTGGCATCGACAGTCGAGGCGAGTGTACCGATGGTGTTTTTAAAAGCTTCCAGAACGGTTTGGTACTGCCTGGTGTTTTCTATCGCCATGGCTGTAATAGTAGCGATGGAAACAACGGCATCCAAATCCTGTTCGTTGAATTCAGTGCCGTCCAGTTTATTCAGTACTTCAATAACACCCAGGATCCGATGTTGAATCATTAGCGGTGCGCATACCAGGGACCTGGTTTGAAATCCCGTGGTGTCATCTATCATTTTATGGAATTTCTCACTGCGGGTAACGTCATTCACGATAAGCGGTTTACCCGTGCGCGCAACCTGCCCGGCGATACCGTATTGAGTACTTAACTTAACCTGCCGCAGCACCTTCCCTACCGGGCCGGTAGCAACTTCAAAAAACAGCTCCTCTTCATTATCCCCGAAAAGGAGAACGGACGCCGCTGAAATACCCAGGGTTTTCTGGGCAGTCTTGATAACCTGTTCCAGCATCTGGGTCATCCTCGGCGATGACCTGATTTTCTTATCGACGCCGTATACCAGTTCCAGATCAGATTTATGTTCCGTTTCTGTGCGGTTGGCGGCCAAATACGCATGAGGCCTCTGCAAACTGTTAACCATATTTCATAATTCCTTAATGCCAAGGCAATCCGTTATTTTAATTTACGCTCCCCGCAGCTTCAATATTGCGGAACATTTCCCGGTTTTTTACCGGCAGTTTATTATATTCGTCCTTGACGACCCATACTAATTCATTCTCACCTACACCGCGGATAGATGCATATTTGGGCACAAAGAGAGCCCGGTATTCCACCGGCATGTGCTCCCGTACCTGAAAACCGCGGTGAGGGAAACAAAAGGATAAAGATCCCAACCGGGACAGCCGTGAAGCGTTATTGATACAATGGCCGACATATTCTTTATCATTACCTATGCTGTATACTTTACCCCGGGCCACGCCGCATCTAAGAACGTTCGGCGGTTTATTAACGGCGTTGCTGATATACGGGAAGAATTCCGTTTTATATGATTGACAGACGGTATAAAGTGAACCCGCCAAACGGCAAATTTGCGCTTCCGACATCTTGCTCGCATCCCAGAGCAGTATAAGCCCATCCCCCATGAACTTAACCATTACAGGCAGCCCCGTCCAGAGAGCGCTGCGATCGCCGAAGTCTTTCTCAGTTATTTTTTCCCGTATAGAAGCAAAAAACCATTCCAGGAAGTCGTTCAGAAACCTGGGAATGGCCAGATAGGAATCTACCTGGTTACAAAACGCCGTAAACCCGGTAAGGTCGAATACGGCGGCAACGGCCTCTTTCTCCTGGCATGGCGCACAGATATCACCAAGCTCAAGCATAGAGGGATTAAATTGCTTGAAAGCGTTATTATCAAGCATTCTCATGCCGCCGGCCTGTCTATCGGCCGCCGGGACTCCATTTTTACCGGACCTTACTCTTCTTACGATTACGTGTCTTACTTTTCCCATAATAAAGCCTGTTATCCTTACCAAGTTATTCCTAAAGGATGTACTGTGGGCTTATAGTTTCTTCACCCAAATACTATCCGTGAATAGATAAACAAATCATAAACACTGCTGCCGGGTGTCTAAATATTTCATTAACATCAACATCATCTGGTACAGGTTTAGTATAAAAATTGATATGAAACAATTCACATGTTAATATTTAGAGTAACGGCATATAGTTGCCGTAATTAGTACAATAGTGCAAACCAGCAGGGAAAACTATGATACGGGCTCTAACCATCACTAAAGATACCGGCTCACAGGCGGAGTTGCGGGAAGTTCTGGCTCATCATGATCTTAAGTTATCTTTTTCCGCTTACACCGGCCTCATACAGGTAATAGCCAGTGAAAAACCCGAGGTTCTGCTACTGGAAACAGGCGAACAGTTCCCGCGCCCGGAGACATGGGAATCAATCAGGAAATTAAAAAGGGAAAGAAATCTGCCGGTTTTAGCGTTAATAAGTCGTGATAGACTGGGGAAAATCGAAACTGATCCGGATATCGATGATTTTCTAGTTACTCCGTACGATTCCGGGGAATTATTTTTAAGGATAAACCAGTTGCTCAGCCGCAGCAACCCGGATAAGGTTCAACCAATTAAAGGTAAAATGCTGGTCATAGATCCGGATACCTGCGAGGTTACAGTCGAAGGCAGAAAAGCAGACCTGACATATAAAGAATATGAACTGCTGAAGCTTTTAGCCAGTAACAAAGGGCATGTCTTTACCCGCGAAGCGCTGCTGGACAAAATCTGGGGTTATGATTACTACGGCGGCGACCGTACCGTGGACGTGCACGTACGCCGGCTCCGCAGTAAAATTGAACAATCCAACGCCTATATTGAGACAGTCCGGAACATCGGCTACAAGTTTATTAAAGACGAATAGCACGGCACATCGTCCGGCGTAATCTCTAGTTTCCCGATGGTTCCAATATCTTGCCGCCTTTCTTCCCGGTTCTTGTAACACGAATGTAACATGATTGTAACATTAGCGGTTTAAAATACAGGTAACGACCGTTTACGGAGGTTACCTTATGCCCATCAATGCGGCGGATACCGTGTGGATTCTCATCTCGGCGGCGCTGGTTATGCTCATGACACCGGGTCTGGCCTTGTTTTACGGCGGCATGGTAAGGCGTAAGAACCTTCTATCTACTCTCATGATGAGTTTTGTCTGCCTGGGCCTGGTTGGCTTGCTCTGGATATTATACGGTTACAGTTTGAGCTTCGGCGCGGATATGGGGGGATTCATCGGAGGGTTTAACTTTCTCGGCCTGAATAACGTGGGGCAGGAGCCTTCTCCGGTTTATGCTACCACCGTTCCTCACCTGGCGTTCATGATATATCAGGCGATGTTCGCTATTATTACAGTGGCCTTGATTACGGGCAGCATTGTGGAACGCATGAAGTTCTGCGCTTTACTCCTCTTCGGCGCGTTGTGGCTGACGGTAGTGTATGCGCCGGTCGCCCACTGGGTCTGGGGCAGCGGAGGCTGGCTGGCTAAACTCGGTGTGCTGGATTTTGCCGGCGGCGCGGCTATTTTAGTTCGATATCAGGGAGGTAATTAATGTACAAGAAATCATTGTTCATCCTGATAACGCTTGTAACACTCCTCAGCCTGCTGCTGGCTGCCTGCGGCGAAGATACACCTGCGACGACCACCACAACCGCAGCTACTACTGCTCCGGTAACAACGACGAAAGCACCCACAGCAACCACTTCCGCGCCCACCGCTACAACTACCGCGCCGCTGGACCCGGCTAAATACGGCGGTGTTTACAGACAGGCGTTGTCCGTCGCTCCCGCCCGCCCCATCGGATATCTCTCCGAAGGCGCTCCTGACTCCGGCACAAACGCCGCGCCCGCTCTTGAGGGTTTAATATCGGTAAACAGAGCCGGCCAAATTCTCCCCAAGCTGGCGGTATCCTGGGAAATCACTCCCGACGGCAAATCGATTATTATCGGTCTTCGTAAAGGCATCAAGTTCCATGACGGTTCCGACTTCAATGCGACAGTAGCCAAGTGGAATATGGACTTACAAATCGAAGCCAAAAAAGCGCCGGACTGGAAATCCATAGATATTATTGATGACTATACCATCCGTATCAATGTAGCCGGTTATAAAAACACCATGTTGACCGGGCTGGCAGGGGGTATTTCCCAGATGGCTTCCAAAGCCTTCTTCGATAAGAACGGCATTGAAGCTGCCAGGTGGACCCCGGTAGGCACCGGCCCGTTTATCTTCGTATCTTATGAACGCGACGCCAAGATAACCTATAAAAGAAATCCCAATTACTGGCAGCCCGGCAAACCTTACCTCGACGGAGTGGAATTCATCGTCATCGCCGATGCCACCGTACGTAAGCTTGCCTTCCAGAAAGGTGATATTCACCGCTTAGCTGTCACCGGGCTGGATGCCCAGGAATTGCAGAAGGCCGGATTTGAAATGTATACGGAAGGCGGAGGCACTTTCTCGTTCATTCCTGATAGTAAAACCGCCGCGTCTCCGTGGTCGAACTTGAATGTGCGCCTCGCTGCTTCCTACTCCCTCGACCGTGAAACTCTTAGCAGTGCCCTCGGCTATGGATTTACTATACCCGCTTACCAGGTATATCCCGGCTTCGAGCAGACAGCTATTCCCAACCTGGACAAACATCTCTACAACCCATCCCGGGCCAGGGAGTTGCTTAAAGAGGCCGGCTACCCCACGGGTTTTAAGACCGTCATGCACGTTTTTGCTCGTGTTATCCAAAGCAACTTCTCCACGGCGACCGCCGAGATGTTCAGGGCTGTAGGGATAAACATTGAAATAGATAACCCGACAGCAGGGAAATACGAGGAAATGCGCTACGGGACATGGGACGGCCTGCTGCATCATGCCCTCAACAGCTATAATAACTTCGCCGGTCTTGACGCTCCATACTGGACGGGGCTCCAATTCCAGCAGACCAAATTCCCTACCGGCTTCAAAGAGGGTATTTTAGCCATGCAGTCCACTAAAGAACCGCAAAAAGAACTTATACAGAACGTCATACGTATCATGTACGATGATGTCATGGTAATACCGTACATTGAAGAAAGCCGCGTTACTTTCCTCAATAAAGGCGTCCATGACCCCGGTTTGGTGACGCATTCGCTGATGGCCTTTGTTGACTATGAAGCATGGCTGGAACCCAGCGCGCGCAAATAGAACCGAGTAATCTGAGAAAGAGCATTCGTTAATACAATAGCCCCGCCTGACGGCGGGGCTATTGATTATAACGGCATACTTTTAAAACTTTAACGGGCTGAAGGGATGACGGGCAAATCAATATACGAGGCAAAGCCCGACCGGTGGTAGATGCTCTGTAAAGCCGCCACACCCACAGCGTCTTCACCGACAGCGTTGCCGGTATTCATGTTGCGGTCGTATTCCGGGAAGCTGCTGCTGGCTACGTCGATACGAATACGGTGTCCTTTACGGAAAAGCTGGCTGACAGCTTCCATGTTAATGACATATTCATTTACTTCACCGGGGTTAAGCAGTTCCGGTTTAAAAAGCGACTTGCGGTAGCGCGCCCGGGTGATGCCGTCACACACTACGTTGTAAGCGCGGCCGTCAGGGTATACATCCACGAGCCTGGCCGTAAAATCGGTGTCCCTGGCGGAACTGGCGGCGAAAAGGTGGAGCAGCAGCGGACCGGTTACTTCCAGATCTTCCTCCAGTTCAGGGGTGGTATAGCACAGGATATCCTCACGCTTTTCCACCATCGCTTGTTCCTGCGGGGCAGGCGTGAACCTCACCAACTGCATATGGCCGCGGCACCCCGTAGTCAGCACAGGAAAATGGGGGTTGTAGATGTAGTTATCGCACAATTCCGCGCCCGGTTCATCGCGTGAAAGCAGGCCGTCACCGGAGGCGCTGTTGGCGTGCCCTTTACTGTGGAGGAAAAACCGCTGCCATTGCGTCTGCGGGAGCGGCCAGTCTTCCGCCGTTTGCCACACGTTCCTCCCCATCACGAAGTACCTCAAGTGGGGCAGGTCTATGTTCTTACCGCGCAGGTATTTATCAAAGAAGGCCAGGCTGTGCGCGCCGATTGCGCTGCCCATTTTAGAAGCTAAAAGCCCGAATCCCAGCGCTCCCGTTTCCCCGCTTGACGAAGGCCCCGGGTGGATCCACGGCCCCATCACGGCGTACTGGTTTTCACGCGCCAGCTTCGAGCCTCCATTCTCCCTCATGCTGGTGAAATGGCCTAAAGTCCCGGACGGATAAAAGTCATACCATCCGGATATATGCAGGCACGGCACCATGATTTTATCATAAGGCGTGCGCGTCTGCTCAAAGTATTCCGGGTTCTCGCGGTCGCTGTTGAGAATACGGCTGGCCCACATTTCCCTTATCCCCGGAAAATTAAAATACGGGACATCCTTGAGCGGCAGGTATTCATAGACAAGCTCCGGGCTGGCGACTGCCTGCGCCAGCAATTTACGCGCGCCGGAGACGTCTTTGCCATCCTTTTCCTGCTTGTTTAATGACTCCACCGTCATACTGAGCAGCCAGTTCAAGGCTACACCCAAATTGACGATACCGTTATGGCGGGATGGTTCCTCACCACCGGAACCGGATACCCAGGGCGCTATCGCCTTGAGATGAGGAGGGTTTTCCCGCCCGGTTATCCACTGGAGAAGCCCCATATAAGAACCGCCGCAAGTGCCGACGCTGCCGTCGCACCAGGGCTGGGCGGCTATCCATTCCACCGAGTCGTAGCCGTCCGCGCCTTCACCCGTCAGACGCACATCACCGAGTCCGCTCTGCCCGCCGGAGTCAAAACAGCCCCTCAAATTCTGGATTATCACCGCGTATCCGGCAGCAACCGCATCAAAGTGAGGCATATAAGCGGAATTGAAATCAAAGGCGCCCTGCCGAGGATACGGCGTACGCGTTAAAATGGCAGGGTGTTTCTCTTTGTCATCCAGCCGGTAGACATCACCCCGCAGTACTGTGCCATCGCGCATTTCGATGGGGATGCTCTTGTCGATACGAATTGAAAACGTCATGATAAAATCCTCCCTTTTTGTTTTTATTTTCCAGTGGCGCGTTATCCTCCGATAACGCCGTTATCCGCCGATAACGGATTCCAGCCCGCAGGATTCTACAGCGCGGCGGAGTTCTTCCATAGATTCCGCAGCGGGCGGTGTTATTGCAAGCGTTCCTAACTTTTCCAGCCTTTCATACTTCGTCTCGCCGAGGCGGTGGTAAGGCAAGAGGTGGACTTTAACGGGCTTACCCAATGCTTTAATAAACCTGGCGGCGCGGGTAATATTTTCAAGGCCGGCGTTACAGCCGGGGACGACGGGTATGCGGGCAACAAACATGATGCCGGGGAATTCCCTGATGATTTTACCGGCGTTTTCCAGTATCAGTTCATTGGAAACACCCGTCAATTTCCGGTGGGTTTCAGCGTCCATGTGCTTGAAGTCATACAACACAACATCAACATACGGCAGCACTTTTTTAAACACATCCCAGCCCGCGTAACCGCAGGTATCCAGCGCAGTAGATAATCCGGCTTCTTTGCACATTTTGAGTATTTCCAGGGTAAAATCCGGCTGCGCCAGCGGTTCACCGCCGGATATGGTAACGCCGCCGCCGGACTTGCGGTAAAAAACCGCATCGGCGTTAACATCTGTAAAGACTTCAGCGGCGCTCATCTTTTTGCCCATGACAGTCCTAGCCTCATTGGGGCAAACTTTAGCGCATTTACCCAGTCCTTGACAGAGCGCGCGATCAGTTCTGGATTTTCCGTCGATTATTTTTATCGCTTTTTCCGGGCAGACATCCGCGCAGGCGCCGCAGCCGGTGCATTTTTCCGCGGTGAAAAAGAGCTGCGGGGGGGATGTTTGAGATTCAGGGTTCTGGCACCAGACACAGCGTAAAGGGCAGCCTTTTAAAAACACCGTGGTACGGATGCCGGGGCCGTCATGGATGCTGTAATGCTGGATATTAAAAACAAAGCCCTGAGTATTTTCTGCCTGGTTCATTTTACGATATTTTCTCCGGGATTTTCCTTACCGCTCAGGCGTTTTTTACCGATAGATTTCCCCGACCTTACAGAGTTGGCTCTGCTTCAACCACCATTGGCTCCGATTCACGGGCGGCCTACGGGTAAAGAATTCAAGTACCTATTTTCTACATTTACCTTAAATGATTTCCGTGAAGAGGTCAAGAGAGGTGACAAGAAAGGAACTGACTTCCAGCCACTGCCTTTTTATTTGAGCGGGAGGAAGTTAGGCTCGCAGCCAGTAAACCAGGGACAAACCTCCTGCATTGTCCCTGCCCAGTCACTTTTACCTGATTTGAAAGTATTCCGGTTTTAAATTTGTTGAGCATTTAGATCTTTATCCGTTGAGATTTTTTATACGGCCAGGGAGATTTAGCACAAATGACCAGAGCGATTAACCCCATTGTATCCGCCCAATGGTTGAGCAATAATCTTGAAACTCCTGGATTGATTGTCATCGATATCAGGGGTTTGCAAGAGTACCAGGCCGGGCATATTCCGGGCGCTATCAATGTACCTTTCCCGTCCTGGATAACCACCAGGAACGGACTTGATCTTGAAATACCGGATGAGGTCGCTCTTTTTAAGACTATCGGCGATGCAGGAACAGGAACAGGTTCCCGCGTAGTCATTGTTAATAAAGCCGATAATCCTTATCCACTGGCTGATGCCAACAGGGTGGCGGATACGTTTATATTTGCCGGGGTGAGCGACACGGCGGTTCTGGATGGAGGATACGATATATGGATGAAAGAAGCGAGACCGGTGTCCTGCAGCCTGGAAAAACCGGACAGCGTGGAATTTAAAAGCGAAGTTGATAAGACGATGTTCGTTTCCAGGGACTATGTCAGGCAACAGCTTGGAAAAGCAATTATACTGGATGCCCGCGGCGCTGATGTTTACTGCGGAGCAACCAGGGAGGCTAATTCTGCACGCGCCGGTCATATTCCGGGTGCAAAGTGCCTGCCGGCGCCGTGGGTCTGGAATAACGATGGGACATATAAAAACATCGATGAATTAAGAAAGATGACGGTGAATATAGCCGGTGAGCCGTCTTCAAATGAAATCATTATTTATTGCGGGGTTGGCGGCTATACCAGTACCTGGTGGTTTTTATTGACACAATTGCTTGGATACAAGAACGTAAAATTCTATGACGGTTCAGCGCAAGATTGGGCGAGAGATGCCGGCTTGCCTATGGTCACCTACAAATGGGAGTAAAAGAGAGTTTCCTGACCGGCTGCAGGCTTGACCTTTACCCCGTGACCGGAAACGCCGCCGGTCGGAGTTTAACCGGTATTTAAGCGTACTTCTTTTATCCGGATAAGTTGTTTATTCGTTTGGCAAGCTCAACGATTCTTGAATTTTTCTATTTCCTCCTCCACTTCCTTTGCCCCCTCATCGTAGAATTTCTCTTCATCCGGAGCAATCTCTTTTAAAAGGCGGAGAAATTCACCGGCATGCACTCTTTCTTCATCGGCAATGTCCTTGAGAACTTCCCGGGCAAGTTTGTTATCGGTTGATTCGGCCAGCTGCATATATAACTGGACGGCTTCATATTCAGCCGCTACCATAAAGCGCACTGCTCGAATCAGTTCCTCATGGGTTATAGGCTTATTATGAGCGAGCCCGGAAAACGGATTACCAAAATCAGGCATGACAAACCTCTTTCTTAATTCTTTATATTCATGTTTTTCTCTTCATTAGTTTACTATATCGCATTATATGATTGCCTTTTTCTCTGAAATCTACGAACCTATTCTCCCCACCTACCAAAGGATATTCGGTATAAGAAATAGTCCCAGGAATTACCCATCAGATTGCCCATACGAATCATCCGAAGCATCAAATAAATCGCTTCCGTTTTTTCAATTCCGTATGTCTGTTGCACTCTTTTGACAGCTTCGGGATCAGGATGAGCATTGGATTCAGCCCAGTGTTGTGCATAGATTACGGCTACAGCTTCATCTTCCGGACAGTTAGTAACATCTCCGGATAGTAACTGACTTATCTCTTCTGTAGTAATTCCGCTTTTTAAAGCTTGTTTAGCATGGAAGTAGGAACAATAAAGGCACCCATTTACCGCCGTAACCGCTAGCATAAGTCTCTCCCGGAAAGAAGGGGATACTAATTTCATCTTTGTTATTTCTCTTAATCGATTCCGGTTTCTGATTGGAAACCATAGATCACCGAGGAAATCTTTCAGGTTTTTATATGTCCTTTTGTTGAATTTCATAGCTGTTACTTTTCAGCTCAACCAATATAATGAAGAGGCTGATGTTAGCATATTAAGTATAGAGCCAGATTCCCTTCGTTTTAACCATTACCAAAAATGTATCTGTTTTAGTTGTGACTGAATACCCAGCCTATTTAACTCCATATAGAATTTTAGCGTTACCTACCATATGCTCAACCCGTAAAGCCGTAGGTATATTGACAAAATCCGATGAATCAACAAGTTTAAACTCTTTCAATCCCCATGACTGTAATTCTTTATAAAAGATACCCATATCACCATAGAACTGTTTGTCGAACAGATCCTGAAAAGCAAATAGCCCGCTGGGCTTTAACACACGTAAGGCCTCTTTTAACAGAGGCAGTTTGTTCACTACTCTTACCGAGTGGAAAACGAAGTTGCTTACTACCAGATCGTATTCCCCGTCTTCAAAAGGAAGCTTAACGGCACTGGCTCTTTGAAAACTTACTCTATCCGCTACGCTTTCAATTTTAGCGTTTCTATCGCAGATATCCCTGGAATAAGTCCACGGGTTCCCCCAATAATCGATTCCTACACAATGCGCAGATGGATACCTCTTAGCCAGATATATGGCCACCCTGCCGCTGCCTGTACCGATATCCAGAGCTTTTCCACGGCCGTCCCAATCCAATCTGTCTAATAGTGCGTTGGAGAGTTGTTTTTGTAGCTTTCCATCGTTCTTCCCGAAGAGCCAGTGGGCATATACCATGTAGACAAAAAGAGCTCCGAAAATCACCGATACAGCAATGAGTATTCCCCTTATAATACCGATGTTGATCAGTATGGACAAAACACAGAAAATGCAGAACAATACCAGGAATACCACAATCATTTTTCTGGGAACCCAGTTGCTATAATTAGGCTTATCTATGTTCTTCATTCTTACTGCTCCCTAACCTATCATTATCCTCCATGATCAGTCAAATTTCGTCCTTTCTATCTTGACATCCGATGTCATGTGCTCTCTTACCAATTCTGCCTGCGAAGCTCGAGATTATCATTATTTAGTAATCATTGTGTTGGTGTTATTTCCTTTTTGCAGACGGGAATATATTTATGGAATAGCCAATAACAACAGATGCTAAAACCGTAAGTATGGTTAATACTATCACGTAAAGCCAGCCGAAGTAGGTAATCATGATAGGCAATAGAAATGGCTTGACGGCTCTGTTATAGAGAAATATGGCAATTGAAGAATCTCCCGCTCCCTTTTCTTTGAGGTCTCTAAGCAAGGGATACCAGGCGTAAATCGGGCCCGTAGAAATGATGCCTGCTGCTACCGACAACGCGATACCTTTAAATCCGGAGCCCTTCCCGAGAAACTTCGCTACTTTTGCCGGATTCAAGAACAAATTAATGAGCAGCATAAGAACGAAGATCAAGCCAAGAGGAATAAGCATGCTGAGAAGGACATTGCCGCTACTTTTAATAGCCAGTACAGTTTTATCAGGCGCAACAGCGAAGATAATCGCATAGATTACCACTACTAAAATGGGAAAGAGGAACATCCGGTTAAAAATCGATCTTTTACTAGATTGTTGTCGACCGATGTTATTCAAGATGCGCACCCTAATATAAGATTCAGAATAAATATGGTAAGAATAGCAATTGGTATCGCAAGCACAAAGGATAAGCCATTCCTCAGAAGAGCAAATCTCTTGCCAAAGGCCACTATCTCTGCTGGTAGCTGCACCAGTCCTACTGTCACCCAGGTAACGATAAAAGCGGTAACGGCAAAAAGGCTAACGCCATACTTCAGCAATTCTCCGCCGATGATATAGCTGTTGATCGGATTCCCGGCGAAAATACTGCCAAAGCACGCCCCCCAAAGTGTATCCAGTACCGTGTTACCCGAGAAGATGGATGATAGCAGTTCTTTCGAAACAAACGCATCGAATAAGCCTGTGAGTAACACAACCCCGATCATGACGGGTAACAGAGCAACGAACTGTCTGGTAGTGCTTCTAATAGCATGAATAAAAAGGTCTTTACTCATCAAAGGTGTCTTAGAACTCCGTTGAATTCCTGGAGATTCTATAGAAGCTGTCTTTTTATATTGCTCAACAGCTTCTCTTACTGTGCCAGTAATACCTGTCATAACTTCTATACCATTTGCCTTGAGTTGATTAGCGACTGCAGGGCTACTATAGCCTGTCAAAACCGCTTTTGCTCCTTTGCTAACAGCGAGGACGATTGCCTGCACCCCAGCACCATGCTGACCTGTTGCAAACGGGTTAGGTACAGCTTCATACTCACCGGTATCGATATCGATAACCAGTAAATATTCTGCAGTGCTAAAGCGGTCTGCTACCCTTGCATCCAGATTAGAGCCATCAGCTGATATTGCTATCTTGACGTGTTCCCCGGCCTCGTGTCTCTATTCTTTCTTGCCTCATTTAGTCGGTTGACCGGCTCTTTCCTTCGATTGTCCGCCAGGTGCCATACGGCTGCAATTGGGTGCTTGTATAACATACGAGGTCCGGAGTAGCGCATAATTACCCTGACTTTTTCACGCATGTCCGGGCTATAACAATGTACCGGGCATTTAGCACAGGTAGTCTTACATTCTTGAAAAGGACATTTCTCAAGACGCCGTTGAGCATACTCTAATAAGCTCAAGCATTCCGGGCAAATTCCATTGGAAGAATGGTTCTTATGGCAATATAGTTCGATTATTGCTTTGACGGTCTTACTTTCCCGTTTAATTCGTATATGCATACTAATAAAGTCTATTGGGTTTATTCCTCCAGTGCAAGCACATTGTTAATGAGCTATCGGAAGATTATTGTTTTTTTATTTTCTTTCCCAACCCCCAAGAGAGGGACTGATAATATAGCTCTTTCTTCTCGTTTTACCTTATGTATTTTTGTTGGACAATGAAGCTAAACAGACACAAAACACGAAGCACACCGTTTAAAATCATGCAGCCGAATATCAAACTCACACTGCTGGAAGCTACGGTAAAGAAAACGAAGTTTCTGGAACACCTGACGAATAAACTGAATTTGAAAGACGTGATAATCCTACCTGCCAGAGCAGAGGATGCCGCCCGTGATGTTTGCTACCGTGACAAGTATGATATCGTCCTATCACGCGCCGTAGCAGCGATGCCGGCGCTGGCTGAACTTACGCTGCCTTTTTGCGCCATAGGCGGCAGGTGTATTCTCCAGAAAAAAGGAGACATCTCCAAAGAACAAACACAATCTGAGAAAGCGATCACGCTTCTCGGAGGGTTTTTAAGGGAAATTAAACCAGTGGATATAGAAGTACTATCCGATAACAGAAAACTGGTAATTATCGATAAAGTAAAAGAAACACCTGCCGCTTACCCCCACCGCCCCGGTATGCCTGTCAAAAGGCCGATTAAGGATTGATAATTACAGCCTGGCCTGCAGCTTTTCAACAAGCATGACACTTTCTTTGTCTTTACGCCATTTCCCGCTGTACATCCGCAACCCTTTTATGGTGTCTTTAACCTTTTTTGTATCAGGCGCAGGATCTTCCAGTAATTTATACGCGTCTTTCTTGTACTTCACCTTTGTCCGGGCGTCAAATTTGTTCAGGCCGACCAGCGCCAGCACCAAAGCGAGGATAAACAGAACCAAATATACGTAGTCCATAGTTACCTATTTAAACATATTTCCGGGCATCAGTCAAAGGGTACTGTTTGCATCTGGTATTTTATTTACCTATCCCCTTCGTCCCCTTCCAACCGGAGGCATTTCAGCCAAACAGAAATATTTTCGGGTTGTAAAGGGGAGTTTGAAGAAGATCCCGATGAATCGGTACTCTCCGCAGGCTCCTCCGCATTATAAGTACAAAATATTTTATAACGGGCAAGTTTAAAGAAACATCACAATCAATACATATAAGCAACTGTATGCAAACGGAATCCAGTCAAAGTATTTTATTGATAACCCCGTCCAACCGTAGTAGAATTATACTGTCAACTCGATAAATCCAGAGGAGGCGGAAATGGAAACCGGGACGTGGAAAGTCAAAACAGGCCTGGCGCAAATGCTTAAGGGCGGTGTTATCATGGACGTCGTGACACCAGAACACGCCAAAATAGCGGAGGATGCAGGGGCCTGCGCAGTCATGGCACTAGAGAGAGTGCCGGCGGACATCCGCAAAGCAGGCGGCGTTGCTCGCATGTCCGACCCGACAGTTATCGAAGCTATTATGAATTGTGTCACCATACCGGTGATGGCCAAGTGCCGCATCGGCCATTTTGTAGAGGCACAGGTACTGCAATCGATGGGGGTAGATTACGTCGATGAGTCCGAAGTTTTAACACCCGCCGACGAGGCTTATCATGTATGGAAACATGACTTTAAAGTACCGTTCGTCTGCGGCTGCCGAGACCTGGGGGAAGCCCTGCGGCGCTTACACGAAGGCGCAGCAATGATACGCACCAAGGGCGAAGCAGGCACCGGCAACATCGTCGAAGCGGTCAGGCATATGAGGGCGGTCATGGAAGGAATAAAGCAGGTGGTCAATACCCCGGCAGCCGGGCTTAAAGAACTGGCGGCTACTTTCCGCGTGCCTGTCGAACTGGTTAAAGAAGTAAAGAAACTGGGAAAGCTGCCGGTAGTCAACTTCGCAGCCGGAGGCGTGGCTACACCGGCGGACGCCGCTTTGATGATGCAGCTAGGGGCAGAGGGCGTGTTTGTCGGCTCCGGCATCTTCAAGTCGAGCAATCCTTCGGTCAGAGCGAAAGCTATCGTAAAAGCAACGACACACTACCAGGATGCGGGTATTATCGCTGAAGTCTCAAAGAATCTCGGAGAAGCCATGCCCGGTCTCGATATCAAGCAAATACCGGAGGAGGAACTCCTGGCTAAAAGAGGGTGGTAAGTTTGTGTCACTGCGAGGGTGAAGACTGTGGCAATTCCCATAATTATTTCGTTTAAACGTTGAGATTGCGGATTCGTCTTACCCCTCACCCTGCCCTCTCCTCTCAAGGGAGAGTGCCTCTTCTTAAAGGAAGAGGGGAAGAAGGAAGGGCGCTATTTCTGGGGCTCGCAATGACAATTGAAATAATACATTTAAGAAGATGAATAAAATGAAAATCGGTGTCCTTGCTTCGCAGGGAGCCTTTATCGAACACATTATAATACTAAAACAACTGGATGCCGAAACCGTGCCCGTCCGCTTACCCGGGGAACTCAAGGGGTTGGACGGGTTGATTATTCCCGGAGGCGAGAGCACGACAATCAGCAAACTGATGTCAGCTTACAACCTGATGGAGAAAATCAGCGAAATGGCCAAAGGAGGCCTGCCGCTGTTCGGCACCTGCGCAGGCATGATAATGATGGCTAAACATATAACCGGCAACGGTTCGCCATCACTGGGATTAATGGATATCAATGTCCGCCGCAATGCCTTCGGGCGACAGGTAGACAGCTTCGAGACGGATTTACAAATCCCTGTTCTCGGGGAGATGTCTTTCCCGGCAGTATTTATCCGCGCGCCGGTTATCGAGCATTGCGCCAAGGGCGTGGAGGTAATAGCACGCCTGAATGACGGCAAAATAGTGGCCGCGAGAGAAGGAACAATGCTGGTATCGGCCTTTCACCCGGAACTGACCAGCGATATGAGATTCCATAAATACTTCCTGGAGATTATATCCAGTAAAAATTAAAGCCGGCCGGAGTAAAAATGGTGCGACAAGTAATCACCGATGACATGGATGCCCTACTTAATATCCTGCCGCCGCATATAAAAAATCCTCTGCTGCAGCAGACTGATATCAGCGAGCTTATAGAAATCATCCTCGACCTGGGACGCCCGCCACAGGCGCGTTTCCCGAAACGTGAAATGTCTCTCGACGTCAAAGATGTGGAGCAGGCAGATATCGATTACGTTGTCGCTCGCATCAGCGCTTTCGGCGAGGACAACCGCGCCGGCATCGAACGCACACTGCACCGCATTTCCGCTATCCGCAACCGCCGCGGACGTGTCGTAGGCCTAACATGCAGGGTAGGCCGCGCAGTCTTCGGCACGATAAAAATTATCGAAGACCTGGTACATTCCGGTAAGAGCGTCCTGCTGTTAGGCCGCCCCGGCGTAGGAAAGACAACCATGCTGCGCGAAGTAGCCCGCGTACTGGCCGATGACGCACACAAGCGGGTTATCATTGTAGATACTTCCAATGAAATCGCAGGCGACGGAGACATTCCGCACCCAGCCATCGGGCGCGCCAGGCGCATGCAGGTGGCGACGCCCAGCCTGCAGCACGCCGTCATGATAGAAGCCGTGGAAAACCACATGCCGGAAGTCATCGTCATCGATGAAATAGGCACGGAACTGGAATCCACCGCCGCCCGGACGATAGCCGAGAGGGGCGTGCAACTGGTCGGTACGGCTCACGGCAACACGCTGGAAAACCTGATAATGAACCCCACGCTTTCCGACCTCATCGGCGGAATACAGTCGGTAACGCTGGGTGACGAAGAAGCCCGCCGCCGGGGTACACAGAAATCAATACTCGAACGCAAGTCGCCGCCTACTTTCGACATCGTCGTCGAAATACAAGAGCGCGACCGCATGGCGATTCACCCGGACGTGGGCGAAGCAGTGGACGCTTTCCTGCGCACCGCGCCCCCGCCGACAGAAATACGCTGGGTAGACGAGCAAGGCGAAATAAAGATTGAAAAACCCCGGATAGAGAAAGAAAAACCTGTTAAAGAAAAACGGGCGGCGCGTGAAGATAAAGCACCCCGGCTGTATCTCTTCGGGGTCAACCGTTCGCGGCTGGTGCAGATAGGGCAAGAACTCAACCTGAACATTAATGTCGTGGAGGACCTGCGGGAGGCAAATATGCTGGTAACCTCCAAGAATCATTACAGGAGGCGCCCGCAAAAAATAAGGGACGCGGAAAGCGATAAGATGCCGGTCTATGTCCTGAGGGGCAATACGCCTTCACAGATGAGGCAGATGCTGAAAAACCTGTATTCCCTGCGGGACAGAGATGATTCCGAATATTATAAAACGGCGATGGATGAGGCGGAAGAGGCAATCGAGCAAGTGAACGAAGGAGAAGATGCCGTAGAGCTTTCTCCGCAGAGTTCATACATAAGGCGCTTACAACACCTTGCAGCACAGCGCAGCGACCTGAATTCCCGCAGTTTCGGGAAAGAGCCGGGACGAAGGGTCAAGATATTTAAAGAGCGCGGAAGATAGGGTAAATTAGAAATAGTAACCCAAGTCTATTTTCTAATAACTATATTATGTTCATTTTCCCGCTTGACACTTTTCATACAATAACGTCATAATTTCCTAAGTAGTTTTAATAGTCGCCAGATAGAGGAATACCGATGTCCTTGTTTATTACATTTGAAGGGGTGGGGAAAGTTAGTGAAATCCTCCTTATATCCCCCTTTTACAAAGGGGGACAAACGTCCCAATCAAGCAAAGAGATAATTAGAATAATGACAACGCCTTACTTTGAAAAAGGAAGGAAAGAGAAGGGCTTTTGAAAACAACACGAAATCCTCCTTATATCCCCCTTTTACAAAGGGGGACAAACGTAATGATAGAAAACGGAACGGTATTATTTTGATAGCAGAGGTTTTCTTTGAAAAAAGAGTGTAATGGAGATTCTAACAGCTCTTTATTTGTCACATTCGAGGGGGTGGAAGGCTGCGGCAAGAGCACGCAGTCGCGGCGGCTTTACCGGCATCTGCAAAAGCTCCCGCAACCCGCTGATTGAGGACGGCACGGTAATCATCGCCGGGGAGCAAACGGCGGGTAAGGGACGCTTACAGCGTAACTGGGTTTCTCCGGGGGGAAACATCGCTCTTTCGATAATTCTCTATCCGAAAGCCGCCAATCTGCCTTATCTCATCATGATAGCTTCACTGGCGGCAGCATCAGCCATTGAAAGCGTAGCGGGCATTAAAGACCAAATCAAGTGGCCCAATGATATTCTCGTTAAAGGTAAAAAGATAGCCGGAATATTGATTGAGAACGCTCTCAAGGGTGATAGGGTTGCTTATGCCATTGTCGGCATCGGTATTAACGCCGCACTGCAACCCGGGGAGTTTCAAGATATTGCCGCCACCGCTACCAGCCTTGAAGCAGAAACCGGAACACGGGTATCAAGAGAAGCTGTCATCATCTGTTTTCTTATGGAGTTTGAGCGGCTGTACTTTATGCTGCCGGAAGCAGATGATATCTTTAAAGCATGGCGCGACCGATTGATAACTTTAGGGCAGCCTGTTACGGCCGCATGGGGCGAAAAGAAAATCAGCGGTATAGCGGAATCCGTTGATGAAAACGGCGCTTTAATGATACGATTGGCCGACGGCTCGTTAACTAAAGTAGTCGCCGGGGATGTTACTTTACATGATAAGTAAAGGAGGCCATTGTAATGAATACTCTTAAAACCGATTTAGCTGCATTTAAAAAGCTGGATTTTTTAAAGCCTCCTGTAGGTGTGAAATTCTCCTTTTTTAAGCCGGAAGGGATTAAGCCGCTGGCGATGAGTAAAAATCTGTCTTTCTGTGAAATGCTGGTGGAAGCGCAGAAATCAGCCGTGCCGTTCTATTTCAGCAAGAAAAATAGTGAAGCATGTATTGGCAAGATACTGCTGGGCATGGAGAAAATGGAAGCCTTCGCGGAGAGCGGGCAAATCGGCGCGCGTTTGGGTATTTTCCAGGAGGCTAGGGCCAACTATTCCTTTTATAAACACGTTCCCAAATTCGATGGCGGCGTGGTGAACTACGTTGCTTTTTCTCCCCTGGATAAACTGACTTATGAGCCGGATGTCCTGGTTCTTACCGCCACACCGGCACAGGCGGAAATAGTCCTGCGTGCGATGACTTATTCCACCGGTGAAATGTATGAATCAAGAACGACACCGGTGATGGGCTGCGCGTGGACTTTTATTTATCCGTACCAGAGCGGCAAGGTGAATTTCCTGACACCCGCGCTGGTTCACGGCATGAAAGGCCGGGGGTTGTTCCCCGAAAACGCCATGTTAATCTCAATTCCTTACCAGTGGCTGCCTGCCATTTCCGCTAACTTGAAAGAGATGCAAATACACCTGCCGTCGCATGTAAGCAAGGAGAAGTATCTGGCGGAATTCGGGAAGATAATGGGTGAACTGGTCGAGGAAGCCAAAGCGCCATGATTGAATGGTGAAATAGATATTCAAGAGGGGTACCAGTAAAAAGAACAGGAAATATGTAAATATTACCCCTCACCTTAATCCTCAAAGGGAGACTAAGGAAAATAGCTTTGATTCATTTTGTAAAAACACTGCTTAAAAAAAGGAAACAATATGAAGCTAATCGCGGTATTTGTTTTTATTTTTCAGCTTTGATTCGTTTTGTTGTTTTGATTAGTATTTTCCTGGTTTAGCCTCAATTCGTTTTGTAAGATTCCAACTCTTTTTCTAGATTTAGATTCATTCGTTTTGTCATTTCTACTTATTTCCCATTGTGTCATGTTAATTTGTTAAGGTGCGGCGTGAAAAAGCCTTGCCGGCGGATTTCAGTATACAGCGACCGGGAGATAGTTGTAAATGAGATTTTGTCGCATGACAAAGGTTTAGAGTAAAAGGGGGTGGAGAGGAAATTCACTCGAAAGAACAGGATTGTGTAATCTTGAGCCCTTCGTGTGCACTCAGGTTAAACTCCGCGAAGGATCCGTCCCTGTCAGGAAGGAACGGATTGCTTCGCTGACGCTCACAATGATAATTAGAATAATTTATTTCTTTTCGTCGGCTTTAACGCCAAACGCTTTAAGAAATTCTATCGGGAGCGGGAAGATAATAGTGTTGGTTTTACCGCTGGCTATTTCCGTAAGCGTGGACAGGAAGCGGAGCTGTATGGCTGAAGGCTCCCGGCCGATAATTGCAGCTGCCTGGGCCATCTTCTCGGAGGCCTGGAGTTCGCCCTCGGCATTGATAATCTTGGCGCGTCTCACACGCTCGGCCTCTGCCTGGGCGGCCATCGAGCGCTTCATTTCCTCGGTCAGTTCTACTTCCTTGATTTCCACGGTGCTGACCTTGACGCCCCACGGATCGGTATGCTCATCGATAATCTTTTGCAGCATCTGGTTAAGCTTTTCACGCTGGATAAGAAGCTCATCGAGCTCAGACTGTCCCAGGACGTTACGCAGTGTCGTTTGAGCTATCTGGGAAGTCGCCCGGACGTGGTCGAGCACTTTCACGACAGAATCTTCCGGATTTACTACCCTGAAGAATACTACGGCGTTGACGCGGACAGTGACGTTATCCTTGGTAATGACTTCCTGTGAGGGAACATCCATCGTAATAACGCGCAGGTCAACTTTTACCATCCGGTCAATAAAGGGAATGATAAGAAAAAGACCGGGACCCCTGGGGCCTACAAGACGCCCGAGGCGGAAAAGTACACCCCGCTCGTATTCAGGCACGACTCTAACCGACATGGAAATAATGATGAGGACAAAGACAGCAACTATGATGATCCAGATATAGTCCATTAGAAAACCTCCTTTTTATTTTCTGGCAACCATTAACTTTAAACCTTGCACCGCGGTAATAATTACTTCCTCTTCAGCCTCGGCGCGGCCTTTATCGATAACGGCGGTCCAGTGCTCCCCCTCAACAAACACAATGCCTTTGGGCGCTAAAACCGTTTCCACCACCGCCGTCCTGCCGATAAGTTCCTCTTTCCCCGCTTCCACTTTTCTTTGATGAGCGCGTACAACCCAGATTACCACAAATACCAGGAAGATTACTACGAGGACTATTAATAAAACTATCCAGAACAAATAGAACCTCCTTCTGTCCCGTTGGTCATTGCGAGCCATCCCGATGAGCCCCGGAAACTACCCGGCGAATCGGGAGGCGTGGCAATCTCCAAAATGGATTTAATCTTCGATTGAGATTGCCACGTCGCTTCGGCCGCTTCGCTTACTTCGCTCCTCGCAATGACAGCAAGAAGATATATTTTTCAGGTCACTTTTTCTTAACGTACAAAGTCAGGCCTTCTATCCGGTCGATAATCACTTCTTTCCCAACACCGACCTCGCCGTTTTCAGAAACAGCCGACCAGAGTTCACCCTTATAAAATACCGTACCGGAAGGGTTCAAGGCAACTTTTACCTGCGCGGTCTTCCCGGACAGCTCTTCACTGCCGGTAGCAGCCTGTTTGCGGTGTATCTTAATAGCCCGGCTGATGATGAACGCCAGGGCGCCGGATATGCTTACGGTAACGATAACGATAAGCCAGGGACTGACGCGGAAAAGCGCCGGCGCGCCCTGGAATAGAAGCAGCGAACCGATGACTAAAGAGACTACTCCTCCCGCCGTGAAAAGGCCGAACGAG
Organism: Dehalococcoidia bacterium; assembly: GCA_041300405.1. Lineage (GTDB taxonomy): Bacteria > Chloroflexota > Dehalococcoidia > Dehalococcoidales > RBG-16-60-22 > Fen-1077. The sequence continues at coordinate 1,305,158 of JBGLNK010000001.1, forward strand.
GTAGTCAACACTTCTCCGATGAAGAGGCCGAAAGCCAGTACGATAAAGAGAACCCCGGCGTAATTAACCGGCAGCATACCCAGCGAATAGAATGCCATCAGCAGGCAGATGCCGCCGATAATACCGGGGAAGATAAGCCCGGGATTGAATATCTCCGCCGTGATGCCCAGCATAGCCACGCTTAATAAGATATAAGCGATATTGGGATCGGCGAGAGTATAAAGAAACTTCTCGATGGCCTTCATCGGCACATCACTAATGGCAATACCCTGCGTGTGCAGCGTAACTTTTTGATTATTTAATAAAGTTACTTCCCGCCCGTCCAGCATATTTACCAGGGTTTCCAGGTCAGGCGCAACCATATCGATAACATTTAAATCAAGAGCTTCCCGCTCATTAGCTGAAATACCTTCCCGCACCGCTCTTTCCACCCACTCTACGTTTCTCCCGCGTGTTTCGGCATGACCGGTGATATAAGCGATAGCGTCATTCAGCATCTTGGCTTTCAGTTCATCGGATATTTCCGCTTCGCCACCTTCACCCATCGCAATAGGGGTAGCGGCTCCGGTGGCTGTACTTGGCGCCATGACGGCTACATGGGCAGCCTGGAGAATATACAGGCCGGCGGAAGCAGCCCGGGCGCCGGAAGGAGACACGTAAACGACTATCGGGACATGGGCGCTATCGATATACTGGATAATATCGCGCATAGCCCCGTCCAGCCCGCCGGGGGTATCTATCTGGATAATGAGCGCCTGTGCGCCGTTGTCCTCGGCCTGCTCGATACCTCGCTTTACATAATCTACGAGGACAGGATTGATCGTTCCCTTGATGGTAATCACATCAACATGCGGCGTTTGCGCCATGAGCTCTGCCGCAAAAGAAAGAACCAGTAATACTAAAACGAAAGCCAGCGCTATTCTTCTTGCCTTGACTATCAATATCCACCTCTCTGAATAATTTCATTATAAATTGTCCGGTAGAGCATTGCAAAGAAAAAAAAAGGATGGTGTTATTGTAAGGGAAGCTCTGAATAAGTAGCTCAATATTTGAAGACATAACTATTTTAATTCAATGACAGAGATTGCCGCACTTGCGCGCCGAGGCGCTACAGCGCGCAGGCACGCTTCTGCCGACTACGCGGAATTTTTACCCCTCACCTAGATAATAAGGCTGCCGCCGCTCCCAATCCGAATGACCATTTTAGCGTGCCGGTCGTGTCCGCCAGCCAGCCGGACATTATCGGGGACAGAACCGAGCCGACGCCGAAAAACAGCGTCCAAAGGCCGATGATAGTGCCTGAAGACTCTCGCGCGAAATAATCGGAGGCAGCCGCGGCGTACATCGCCCATATAGCGCCGTAACCCAGGCTGAAGATAAAAACAATGATAAACAGGGTGACTATGTTATTGAAAATCATTCCCAGGCTGCCCGCGCATACCAGGATATTGCAGAGAATTATTATCTTGAGCCGGCCGATCTTATCCGAGAGAGGCCCGAGGGTAATTTTACCGGCAATGGCGCCTATACCGATGACAGTGAAAAGCGCTCCGGCGGTACTGTAAGCGATGGATAATTCCTGCACGGCATAGGTGCTTAAAAAAGTGATGGGTATAAGTATGGCAAATCCCGATAAAAGGTAGCCGAATCCGAACAGCCAGAATTTGCTGCTGGATAGTAAACCCGGTAACGAGACGGTTGCGGTATTGGCAGGTTTAACATTGTTTTCAGGGCTGGTTAAAAGCGTATCCGGCGGGTTTTTCACCACCAGGAAATTGAAAATACCCACCGCAATTGCCATCGCACCCAATATCATCCAGCCCGCACGCCAATCAAAGTCTTTAACGATAACCGGCACAAAAACTCCCATGGTTATCATACTCAAGGCGCTGCCGATATCGATAAACGACAGAGTTTTACCGCGATTTTCGTGGCTGGTCCATTTCTGCGCCAGCGCCATTACCGGCGCCCAGCGAGCCGCAGAACCGATACCGGCTATTGCAAAGAATAGAGCGGCGATTAGAATCGATGTGACCTGGGACATAAGAAAAGCCCCTATTCCCATAACTATTACGAATGACCCCAGCAGCCAGCGTGAACCGTAACGGTCGGAGATATACCCGCATACCGGAGACGCTATGGTATAAGCAATAAAAAATGCGGAGTAAATAACTCCGGCGTCCGTCTTGGTAATATCAAGTGAAACGAGCATCTCCGGCAGCAGGATGCCGTAACCGTAATTGATTGTATAGGCGGCGAATACGGTTAAAAAGCACGCTGTCAGTACCAGTCGTTTGTTCATTTTAAAAAGAGGCGTGAAAAGATTTGAATTTAATTAATTGTAATGTATAGCAGAGAGAGATAGCAAAGACCTTTCACCCTGGTAATGGAAAAAAGTAACAGGACGTAATCCGTACCAATAGGCTGGTATTAAACATTACTAATGACGAATTGGCAGCGGGCTTTGTAATGTTTAGAGTTTAAACAGGTTTAACGACAGGAGGTATCAGTATATGAGTAAACCTATGAAAATATTTACCTTATCGATCCTGGCGCTATTTGTCCTGTGCGCCGGAGCGTCATGTGTTCCCGGCGACACCGCCGGCATGATCGAGAGCTTATTAAAGAACACGGACAGCGGCCAGATGACTTTTGTTACCAGCGATGGTGAAGAAGTAATCATAACCCTCAGCAAGACAGGGCGTACGATATCAAATAATGTAACAACCGCAAATACCCCGGCAAAGACCGTGAAACCGGTGACTGCCACCGTCAAACCCACCGCCTCAAAAACTACTCTAACCGCCACATTAAAACCTGCTGCCGGCGCCAAACTTGCAGACTATCTGCCTGTTCTAAACCGCATCGAGGATGTTTTCAAGACGCTTGGAGTATGGGACAAGGCTTACGAACTGCAGAAAAAAGGCTTTGGCTGGGCTCAAATTGCCGCGGAACTGGGCTACGATAAAGATAGCATGTACGCTAAAGTGCTGGAACTCAACAAAGAAAAACTGTATAAGGCTAAAGAGCTTGGTCTTATCGACCAGGCTACTTATGAATACAAGATCAAATACTACGGCGAACTGGCGTTGAAATACATCACCAAGATTTTCACCGAACCCACCAAGACTCCTGCCGTCAGCCTTTCCAACTACCTGCCTGTTCTGAACAGCATCGAGGATGTTTTTAAGACGCTCGGAGTCTGGGACAAGGCTTACGAACTGCAGAAGAAAGGCCTTGGCTGGGCTCAAATTGCCGCGGAACTGGGCTACGATAAAGACAGCATGTACGCTAAAGTGCTGGAACTCAACAAAGAAAAATTGTATAAAGCTAAAGAACTGGGTCTTATCGACCAGGCTACTTATGAATACAAGATAAAATACTACGGCGAACTGGCCTTGAAATACATCACCAAGATATTCACGGAACCTACCAAGACTCCCGCCGTCAGTCTTTCAAACTACCTGCCTGTTCTGAACAGCATCGAGGATGTTTTCAAGACCCTCGGTCTGTGGGAACAGGCGTCAGCCAAATATGCCAAGGGTTACAGGTGGTCGCAGATTGCCGCAGACCTTGGCTACGATAAAGACAGCATGTACGCTCATTTGCTGGAGTTCAACGAAGAAAAACTGGGACAGGCGCATGAATTGGGCCTTATCGACCAGGCTGCGCTGGACTACAAGATCAAGTTATACGGCGACCAGGGCTTGAAGTGGATCGAAAAGATATTCGCTTCTTAATCCGGAATAATAAAATTATCGGCCGGCAGGGCTGAATATAACACAAACCCTGCCGGTCGTTTTTTTATGCTTTAAATGTTAGTTAAAAGTAAAGCCTTTCTCGTTGAAAAGCCTGACGCACGCATCCACTATCTCTGCGTCATAAAGAATGCCCTTCTGCATCACTATTTCCAGCAGTGCTTTATCGATGTTGTAAGCGGGGCGGTAGGGGCGGTGGGATGACATGGATTCAATGACGTCGGCGATGCCCATGATGCGCGCTTCTATCATGATATTGTCGCCGGTAAGGCCGTTGGGATATCCGGAGCCGTCCATTCTCTCATGGTGCTGCAGAACTATCTGTGCCACCGGCTGAGAAAACTCGATGGCTTTCAGCAGACTATAGCCTACCTCGGAATGGTCCTTAACCAGGTTGAATTCGTTCTTGCGCAGGCAGCCGGGTTTACTCAGGATTTCCGCCGGCACGCTTATCTTGCCGATGTCATGCAGTATTCCGGCCACGCGGATACCTTCGATTTGCTCCTCGGAAATATTAAGTTCCTTGGCGATGGCGGTGGCCAGCCTGGCGACGCGCTGCTGGTGTCCCGCGGTATAGGGGTCGCGCGCTTCCGCTATATAGGCCATGGAGTTGATGGTACCGTTCATTGCTTTCCGCAGTCTTTCCGAGCTTTGCTTGAGTTCTTCTTCGTTGCGTTTACGTTCGGTGATATCATGCATTATGCTCAGCACGTAATTCTGGTGGCTTGACTCTATCATCTTGCAGAATACCTCGACCGGCACAGGGGATTGATTTACACCTGCGTATATGGTTTCGTATGTCGTCTCACCGGCTTCCATCAGGACTTTAAGACGCGGTTTGACCAGTTCTCCATATAACGCTCCGTAGCCGTTAGATTCAGCCAGGGCGTGTCCGCCGTTCCTCGTATTTGCTTCACTGGCATAGATGCATTTGCCTTCTGTGTCATGAACATAAATCAGGTCATTGACCGATTTTAGTACATGCTCGTCCAGTTCCAGGCGTTTCTTCACCTGCCGGTTTCTTACGCTGGTTCTCATTAGCACCCAGGCGGCTAATATAGATGTCAGCAGCAGTACCGCCAGTATAATAAACAGGTCATCGAATATTATTCTCGGGACGGAATCCGATACGTCGGTTGGAAGTATTAACAGCGCTTTAGAATAAAGCAGCGCCAGGATGACGCCTGTTATTGTAACGAAAGTCAGGAAGAAAATTACCAGCGAAATAAAAAAATGTCGCAGATTTTCTTGTCGCGTTATTTTTAAGATATCGTTCATATTGATACTAGCTTAAACTGGAAACCTATACTCTCATTCTATATCAAACAAAAGTAAGAAGCAAAACATTTATTGGATTCAATGGCATTTTTTAAAAAAAGAAAACCGGTGCACCTGGATGCACCGGCCTGCCGGAGAACTTTACCCCGATGGTTTTGGGGAAGGTGTTAAATTGTATCGCGGGAAAACAGCAGCGACAGGCCGCCGAGAAACACCGCTATAAAGAAGATACCGAACTTCACGGAAAGGTCCATGCCGTTAAGGAAAGCCATGGACGAATCAGCGACGATATCACTCGTAAAACAAACGGCTATCCCGACCAGGCTGCCGATTACTAAAACGAGGCTTAATATAAGTTTCATAGGTCACTCTCCCTGCCTCTATATAACCTATACTAGTATTTTAACCTATTTTGAGCGGGTAACAATCGCCAATAAGTAATGTATCGGTGAGTTACGTATTAACTATGACTACGCCGCTTTCTTTTCAATCACAGCTTAATGGTGCTGGTGAGACAGGGAGGATATTTCCAATTTTTATCAGGTGGTGCAGGGTTTGTACAGGAACTCACCCCTTCTATTCGCCATTCTAAAAAGCCTGGACCCGCCATGGCATAAATCAGGACTTGATAAGGCCGGGTATATAACGTAACATGAAATGACAAACCTGAGAAAGGAAGATGAACATGGGTAAATACGATAAGAATATTTGTACGCAGCTCTTTAAAAGGGAAATGCTTCCCGGCCCCACGCCAAGGGAACGGGAACAGCTCGCGGCTGAAGGCCTGCGCATCAGCATGGAGCATGTTCTCTGGATCGATGATGACATTATTCCCGGGGCATTTTATGGTGAATCCACCTGGATATGGCCCCGGTCGTACCCCGGTCAGATTCCTCCGGAAGAACTGGATGGCCTCGTTCCGGTCGTGTGTCACCATGACCGTCGTTATCCTGGTTTCATTCAGGACGTTTTCAAAATCTTCCAGCAATGCTTGTCTGGTCGGGCTATCCAGGGCGGTAAAAGGCTCATCCAGGAAAAGGATTTCCGGCTGCAAAGCAAAAGCGCGCGCCAGGCTTACCCGCTTGGCCTCGCCGCTGGAAAGTGTCCGCGCCTGTCTTTTAGCCATGTGCGCCATGCCGAAACGCTCCAGCCATTTCTGCGTTCTGGTTTTTGCCTCATCGCCCTTGATGCTCCGCAGCCGCAGTCCCAGCATGACGTTATCCCACACGCTGCTGTTCAGCAGCAGCGATTCCTGGAATACTACCGCCAGTTTGCGGTGCAGATGTAGCACGGCTTTGGAATCCAGTACCGGGATTCCTTCATAAGATACGGTGCCGGTCTGCGGATTAGCCAGCCGTGTCAGGCAGAGAAGCAGCGTGGTCTTGCCCGAACCGTTAGGCCCGATGATAACGAGCACTTCATTCCGGTACACCTGGATATCAGGAACATCCAGCACTTTGTCCCTGCCGAAACTGACGGAAATATCTCTGGCGCTGGCTATTACCCCGTTGTTTACCGGTGACTGGCTCATTTTGTTTTCGACCTTTGCTGCACCAGTGTTAAAACAAGGTTGACCAGGAAAACCAGCGCTAATAGAATAATGCTTAAGGCAATGGCATACGCGAATTCACCTCTGGATACTTCCCCCACGATAGCGGTGGTCAGTACCCGCGTCTGCATGAAGATGTTACCGCCGACCATCATCGAAGCGCCCACTTCTGAGATAACTGCCCCGAAGCCGGCCATGACAGCCGCCAGCATCGGCAGGCGAGCTTCCCGCAAGAGCAGCCAGACCAGCTGCAAACGTGAAGCTCCGAGTGATATTATCTGGAGTTTTAATTTGGGTTCAAGCTGCTGTGTGGCCGCCATCGTGAATCCTGCTACGATAGGGAAGGCAATGACGAATTGCGCTATGACCATGGCCGAAGGTGTATATAGAAGACGCATAAATCCAAGCGGCCCGTAGCGGAAGAGAAATATAACGACCACCAGCCCGACGACGACCGGCGGTAATCCCATGCCGGTATTAATCAGGCTGATAAGGAACCGCCTGCCGGGAAAGCGGACCAGTCCTAATGCGCTGCCCAGCGGTATACCGATGATGAGACTGAAGAAAGTAGCAACGACGGAAACAAGCAGTGAAAGTGCGGCGATTCTCAACACGAGAGGGTCGCCTCTGAACAGCAGCCGGAAAGCCTCGATTACGCCATCGAAAATTGTATCCATTTACAACATTATCCGGGCTTATCGAGTTTATTTCAAGAAGCCCGGTGCGTGCATTACTTCAAGTTTAAAATTGCCTATTGACTGCCCAGCTGGGCTTCGGTCTTGCCGTAATCGGCGAAGAACAAAGCCTGTCCATATTTTTCCACGCCGTATTTGGCGATGACAGCCTGGGTATCCGCGCTAATCATGAAATCGACAAAAGCCTTGGCTCCATCGGCATTTACTTTAGAGAACTTTTCAGGGTTGACCTGTATCACGTGATAAATGTTGAGTAAAGCGGGGTCGCCCGCTACCAGGATGTCCAACCCTAACACCTGCTTGTTAAAGAGATAAGTGGAACGGTCGGTGATAGAGTAGGCATCTTTCTCCGAAGCGATGCGGAGTAAATCGAGCATGCCCGTGCCCGTGCCGCCTTCTTTATACCACGGCGGATTCGAAGTAGAGTTATCCGCGACAGTAATGCCGATTTTCTGCCAGAGCGATTTTTCCAGCACGTCGGTGCCGGACTTATCGCCGCGGGAGTAGAAAGTAAATTTACCGTCGGCAATTTTCTTTAAAGCGTCCGTGGCGGTGGTGATGCCTTTAATGCCTGCCGGGTCTGACGCCGGGCCGACGATTAAGAAGTCATTGTGCATTATCAGCTGGCGGTTGATTCCGTAACCATCACTCACGAACTTGACTTCCGCAGCCGGGGAGTGCACCAGCAAAACGTCGGCGTTTCCCTGCTGTCCCATGGTCATGGCGGCGCCGGAACCGACATAAGTGGGTTTCATCTTGTAGCCCGTCTTCTGTTCAAAGACAGGTATCAATACATCCATTAATCCGGAATCACGGGTACTGGTAGTGCTGGCCATGAGAATTTCCGGATTGGCTGGTTTGGGGGCAGTGGTAGTGGTTGGAGCAATTGTACTGGATGGGGCGGCCGTTGTCGCTGCCGGTTCTTCGTTACAGCTTACGGCGGCTATCATCCCGATGAGCAGTACTGCAGTTAGTAAAAGGTACGCTAATTTAATTTTCAAAGCTATTTCTCCTTTTTTTAATAATGATAAACGGGCAAAATTTCAGGTTTTGCACATAAGTACGGAAAGTATTTTCCTGATATTTATATCTATTGCGAATGAAATTATATCATACATGTATTAGTCAAACAAGTACAAATTACACGGAAACAGATACTAATACAATATGGATTATTTTTTGACGGCAGGCAGGCCATCTGATACAATTTAAATAGGCGTTTTTCATTTTGGTACAAGTTCCCCGAATCGCGATACTCCAATATTCAAGTGTAAGGAGAACAACAATGGGAAATGAAGGTAAAGTAGCTTTAGTTACCGGCGGTTCGGGAGGCCTTGGCAGTGTTCATTGTCTCGCTTTAGCCAGGGCGGGTTTTAATGTCGCGGTGGTCGCGCACACACACCTCGATAAAGCTGAAGAGGTAGCCAGGCAAGTTCGTGAAATGGGCAGGAAAGCCATCGCGCTGACCATGGATGTAGCCAATTTTAATGAGGTTCAAGCGGGCGTCAAACGGGTCGAAAAAGAGCTTGGCCCGGTAGACGTCCTGGTGAATAATGCCGCCTTTGGTATCGTGCGTGCTGTAACAATAGTCAATATGCCGAATGCGGACTGGGAACGAGATGTGGCGGTAAATCTAACCGGTGCGTTCAATATGATTAAGTGTTGTCTGCCCCATATGCTGGAACAGGGGTGGGGCAGGGTTATTATTATTTCCTCTATCACTGGAACCATGGGCGGCTTTGGCCAGTGCAGCTACGCCGCCACCAAAGCAGGGCTCATCGGCCTGGCCAAGACGGTAGCACTGGAAGGCGCGCGCAAGGGCGTTACCGGCAATGCCCTTGTATTGGGAATGATAGAGGGAGGAGCGTATTTTGAGGTGGCTCCGGAATTCCGTGAACGTATCAATAAAACCATGGCGATGCGCCGTCCCGGCAAACCGCAGGAAGTAAGCAACCTTATCGTTTTCATGGCATCTGAAGAATCCAGCTATATTACCGGTGAAGCCATTGAAATTAGCGGTGGCGCCGGCTTATTTACATTTTAGCTAAGTTAATATCAAAAGGTTAGAAGTTAAAACTAATAAAGGAGAACAAATGAACGAAGCAGTAATCGTCAGCGGTGTTAGAACAGCTATCGGTAACTACGGCGGCGCTTTACAAGATGTCACGGCGGCAAAGCTGGGCGCAACCGTAATCCAGGGGGCGTTAAAAAAGGTTGGTTTAAAGCCCAGGGGTGATGCCAGTTTCGGTCCCGATGCTCTTAAGAACCAGGGTGTGACGGACCTGGAGAAAAAGTATGCTAATTGGAGTGGTGATCTACAGGAAGTGCTGGTGGATGAAGTAATCATGGGCAACGTTCTGCAGGCAGGACAGGGGCAGAATCCGGCCCGTCAGGCCGCCATCTATGCCGGTGTTCCCAAGGAAGTCAATGCCTTTACGGTTAACAAGATCTGCGCTTCCGGCATGAAAGCGGTTGCTCTGGCAGCCCAGGCTATCAGGGCCGGTGATGCCGAGTGTATCATTGCCGGCGGTATTGAAAACATGAGTTCCGTTCCTTATTATGTGCCCAAGATGCGCTGGGGGGCCAGGATGTTCAACGCCGAGATGGTAGACGGCATGGTCTATGACGGCCTCTGGGAAGTTTTTTATAACTATCACATGGGCTTAACTTCAGAGAACATCGCTGCTAAATACGGCATTTCCCGCCTTGAACAGGACAAATTCGCCGCGGAAAGCAATGCCCGCGCTATTGCGGCTATCAAGAACGGCACATTTAAAGACGAGATTGTGCCGGTCGAGATAAAAATTAAAAAAGAAACCAAATTATTCGATACCGACGAACATCCCAGGGAGAGCACGGCGGAATCGCTCGGAAAATTGGCCCCGGCATTTAAATCAGACGGCACCGTTACAGCCGGCAACGCCTCGGCAATAACCGATGCCGGTGCGGCGCTGGTTATCATGTCTGCGGCCAAAGCGAAGTCACTGGGGCTGAAACCGCTAGCCACCGTCCGCGCATATGCCTCCGGCGGCGTTGACCCGGCTTACATGGGGTTAGGTGTTGTTCCGGCTACCAGGAAAGCGCTTAAAATAGCGGGTCTTTCCTTGAATGATATTGATTGCCTCGAACTAAATGAAGCTTTTGCTTCACAATCTTTAGGCTGCATCAAGGAGTTGAACGTCGATTTATCCAAGACTAACCTCCACGGCGGCGGCATCTCTCTCGGCCATCCCATCGGCTGCTCCGGCGCCCGTATCATCGTCACTCTCGCTCACGAGATGAACAGACGCAACCTTAAACTCGGCTTAGCCGCTTTGTGTATCGGCGGCGGGCAGGGTATGGCCATGATCATCGAAAGAAAATAAACATTAAACAAAGGTGCGGGGACTTGCCGAGATCGGAAGAGCAAACGCGGGCTTCAATATTATCATCGTCGAGTACCCGCGCAACTTCAAAGTTAATACGATTGGGGAAAATGGGCAGGTTTTCCACCAGCGGCCCGATTACAGACATCGGAAAGTCAGCGACCGGTTCACTGGTAAAGTGGACAGCATGAGGATTGCTCATAGAAACCAGATTGAGAACAAGCTCCATGTCATTAATCTTGACCGGCTGACTGATAAGACCGCGCTCATCTTTTGCCGAGCGCAGAGCAACCGGGATTTTATCCGCCGCCAGCCATGGCTTACCCATGTTAGCCCAGAACTTTACTACCTTGCCGTTACTTTTTTCAAAGGTCACACGGTTAATAGTAAAGAGCGTTTCGATGGTTATTTCTTCAGCATCCGGATCAACCAGGCCTTTTTCCAGGCAATACCTGGCTACACACCGGATACCGTTGCCGCATGTTTCAGACTCAGAGCCATCGGTATCAAAAGTGCGCATAGCGATATCGGCGCTGTGAGAATTTAGCAGGATTATCAGACTATCGCAGCCAATACCCAGATGACGGTTGCATACGGCGATGGCCAGCCTGGGCCAGTCCATTTCCATATTACGAGCATCCACCATGACGAAATCATTGGCAGCGCCATGCATCTTGGTAAATTCCATTCCTTGTTTCTACTTCTCCTTGTTATCTTTTAAATATTCAGCCAAAATTCTTTCTATCTCAGAGTAATCTTGCCGTTCAATGTCAAACCAGTGAATATTCCTGTCATCCAGATGGAACCATGCATACTGATGCCTGATGAAACGGTGGGTGCCGGTCTTTATTTTCTGAACTGCCGCTTCCTGGGTGAGTTCCCCTCTTATCAGTTGACCTACCTGGCGGTAACCGATGCCGGACATGGCGGGTAAAGTGAAATCGTAACCCATCTTAATCAGGTTTTCCACTTCCCCGGTAAATCCCTGTACCATCATTTCGTCAACTCTGCGGTCGACCATGCGGTAAAGGAACGGTCTATCAGCGGTCAAGCCGATAATAAGGGAATTAAAGGCAGGCGGTTGCTTACGACCGAGCTCGGAAAAAGGTTTTCGGGCTTTAGTATGCACTTCCAGCGCGCGTATCACACGGCGCACATTGCGGCGGTCAATTTTTGATGCCGCCTCAGGGTCAACTCTGACCAGTTCCTGGTATAATCCATCAATATTATTATTCTCATTAGCTTCCTTCTCAATATTATACCTGAAATCTTTGTCCGGGGAAACCCCTGGTATTTGCCATCCTTCAAGAACGGCTTTAACGTACAGTCCCGTTCCTCCTACCAGAAAAGGCAGGCGGCCGCGCTGAAAAATATTTTCTATGGCCAGATTAGCCAGTTCCTGGAATCGGGCTAAACTGAATTCTTCATCCGGGTTGACGACATTTACCAGGTGGTGAGGTATCCGGGCTATTTCCTGCGGGGTTGGCTTGGCGGTGCCGATATCCATATAGCGGTAAACCTGGCGGCTATCGGCGCTGACTATTTCACCGTTATAGAGACCGGCAAGGTGGAGAGCCAGCCGGGTTTTACCGATTCCCGTGGGGCCGACAATAGCGACAAGTTTTTTCAATTTTATGTAAGCGGATTGAATTTATGATTCGTTTTTTTTAAATATTTTTTTATCTCGAACTCGGGGTGAAGCTAATATTCGTTTTCAGGCTATGGCGATTCAGCTTCATTCCGGGCATTTATCCGTTTTTCTTTTTATAAACTTCAGCTTCGATTCGTTCCATTATCCGTTTCGAACTTTATGGTAAGCCAGCTTCATTTTACTTAATTCGTTTTAGAGTTAGTCTAATAAGCTATCAGCTTTTAGCTTTCAGCCATCTAGCCATGATAGACCGGGTGAAAACGGTATTAATATAGTATACAAGAGCAGGGGGAGAATGTGAAGGGGATTTTGTCCGTCAGAATCCTCTTCTGCTTCCCCTTTGAAATTATTTTCACCCTCACCTTTGGCTTCTCTCTTCCCATCAAGAGGGGAATAAGTAAGGGGCGATATTCTATGGGGGAACGATGTATCAGGTAAAGCGGTACTGATTTTTCATTGTGTTCAAAACGACAATAGATTTTGGATGGTTGGTTTAAGACCAAAGGAATAAGAAATGCCTAAATAGAGATTGCCTGCCTGCGCTAACCCACCTACACTGAAGTTTCGGTGGGCAAGAGCTACGGCGGGTAAACCACGCCTCCCGATTTGCTATGGCTCATCGGGATGGCTCGCAATAACGGGGAGGATGAGTAAAAAGGATTAAGTGTATTGATAATGAACGCATAATAGAGTAATAATTCCCAGGCGATATTTCTAACCGTAAAGAAAAATTAAATTGACGAAGTAGAGGAATGTATTGAACAATTATTGATTACTAAAACGATGGCAACAAGGATAAAAACAAGGAGGCAATGATGCCTAAAGATATAAGAATTGAAGTACCTACTTTGGTATTAAACATGGGAGCGGATGCCTATCACCATTATGCAAAGGAATATTATGATTATTATGTTGACTATCCAAAACCAAGACCAAAATTCTCCCCCGTACCTTACACATTACTTTTTCACTCCATTGAACTTGAATTAAAATCCCTTCTACTTAAGTCTGGTAAAAAGAAATCTGAAGTTAGAAAGTATAATCACAAATTGATTGAGGCCTACGATGCTCTTTGTAATGCTGATAAAATCCTAACGCTTGAAGAAGTTGATAAATTGAAAAAATCAACTCCGATCTTGTTAAAAAAAGATTACGAATATTTTTTACCGATAGCCTCATTGAGTTTAAAGTATATGCCTGACTTGAGTATGTTAGACAACGTAGCAAGGAAACTACTTAATCATAATCAATCGACTATATAAATAAACAACAGTTAATAGCAGGAGGTTCCAGTACGGTAGAGTATTATGTAAACTATTCCCCTGCCGGTTAACGCCTGATGTCCGAGGCTTGCCGGGCGATACTGACAAAATCATCCGCTTTCAGACTCGCTCCGCCTACCAATGCGCCGTCAATATCAGGTTGTTTCATCAAATCGGCAATGTTGGCGGAGGTAACGCTGCCGCCGTAGAGGATACGCACCGCCCCACCGATATCGCCGCCCTGCTGTTCGGTAATGAGTTTGCGGATGAAAGTGATGGTGTTATTGGCCTGTTCGGCAGTGGCCGCCCGACCGGTGCCGATAGCCCAGATGGGCTCGTAAGCGATGACGGTTCCGTTAGTAAAATATTCATGGTCAGCGCAAGCCGATATCTGACGTTTTATCACCGATTCAGTCTTGCCTGCTTCATTCTCTTCCAGTTTCTCGCCGACACAGAGAATCGGTTTAAGTCCGTTTTTAATAGCCGATTTCATTTTCTTATTAACAATCTCGTCGGTCTCACCAAAGTACTGGCGGCGCTCGGAATGGCCGATGATAACGTACTCGCACAATCCAGCCAGCATCAGAGGGGCAATTTCACCGGTATAGGCACCTTTTTCTTCATAATACATGTTCTGAGCGCCAAGTTTTACGGAGCTTCCTTCAAGAACGTTGCTGACTGCGTCCAGAGACACAAAAGGAGGGCATACCACCTTTTCCACGCCAGTCAACTTGTCCAGTCCGGGCAGCATGGTTTTAACGAGTCTAACCGCTTCATCGATAGTAGTATTCATCTTCCAATTGCCGGCAATCATCGGGATGCGTTTCATCATTACTCCTAAGCACCGAATTTAGTGAGTTTTTGGGCGTTCGCCATAGCAAGCGGCATAATCTCGTCAGATCGTATCCTGCCGAGACCACCGGATATGAAAGCCTTTTCAGAAAAAGTATTAACGGCGTCAGTGCGGCAGTAACGAGCAGATATCAGGACCGGTACCGGGTGCCAGCTATGACCGCGGAGCACAGCCGGCGTGGAATGATCGCCGGCGACAACGAGCACATCCGGTTTCAGTCCCGTTACCATCGGTAACGCGGCATCAACCTGCTCCAGTACTTTTACCTTGCGGAGAAAGTCGCCGTCCTCTCCGGCGGAGTCCGTCCACTTAACGTGAACGAAGAAAAAGTCATATTTACTAAAATTTTGCTGCAGGGTTTTGAATTCATCTGCAAGTGTCGTGCCCGTGTTGGCGACTTCCATCCCGACGAGACGCGCCAGTCCGCGGTACATGGGATAAACCGCTACGGCCAGCGGATTCAATTTATAGATTTCCTGAAAGGTGGGAAATTTGGGCTTTTTAGCGAAGCCGCGCAGCAGCAGCATATTGGCCGGCTGATGTTCGGCCAGGATTTCTTTAGCCCTGGCGATAAATTTATTGGCTGCAGCAGCCATTCTATCAGAATCATGATCTGCAGCCAAAATATCTAAGGGAGTGACGCCTGTTCGCGAAGGGTCGGATTCAGTGACATCAGCGGCCAGCCCATCGCCGCGAAAAACCACTACAAAGCGGTGCTCCCTGACCGGAGAGACCGTGACCTTAACGCCGTCTAAAGACATGCCGTCGAGCAATTTGCACAGTTCCGCGCACTTATCGGTGGAAATGCGTCCCGCCCGGCGGTCAGTGATGATACCTTTTTCGTCTACAGTGCAGAAATTACCGCGCGCGGCAACATCTCCCGGTTCCAAGGCGATATCGATACCTACAGCCTCCAATGCACCGCGTCCGATGTTACTGGTAATGGGGTCATACCCGAAGAGAGCCAGGTGTCCCGGTCCGCTGCCGGGGGTTATCCCGTGAGATCGGAAGAGCGCTCATTGACTCCCCTCCAAATCGAGCGCCGGGCCCCGCTGATCGGCGAACATAATCATGATATCTATGTCAAAGAACTTGGTTTATCGGAATCTGAATTCTCCGAGCTTAAAACGCAGGGAATCATATAACTGATGGGGAGGCATTTACCGTGCAAAAGGAAGCATTAAAGGGACTAAAGGTCATCGGTTTTGTTACAGCCGGCGCCGGCCCCATGCTGGTCAAAAGCCTGGCTACCCAGGGCGCTACGGTTATCCTCATCGAAAGCGCCAAGAGGCACAATGTAACACGTTCCGGCGGGCCATTCAAGGATAATAAACCCGGATTAAACCGGAGTTTTTCCTTCACTTTCGTCAACTCCGATAAATACAGCATGGCGCTGGATATGACCCACCCCGGGGCGAAAGATGTTATAAAACGAATTGTTTCCTGGGCCGATGTCATCGCTGATAACTGGAGGACCGGCGTCATGGAAAGCTGGGGGTTAAGCTATGAAGACGCCAAAGCCATTAAGAATGATATTATCATGATCGGCATGACCCACGCGGGGCACACCGGGCCGCATAGCCGGGCAGCCGGCATGGGAATCATGCAGTCCGCATTATCCGGTTTAGTGACTCTTACAGGATGGCCGGATAGACCCCCTGATACGACCGGGGGACTAGGGATATTACCTGATTTCATCGCTCCCCGATTTGGAGTCACAGCTATACTGGCCGCCCTTGATTATCGAAGGAGAACCGGGCAGGGACAGTACATCGACCTTTCCGAATACGAGACTTCGTTACAATTTCAGTTACCAGCCATCCTTGATTATACAGTAAACCACCGGATACAGAACCGTAACGGTAACAAGTGTCCGTACGCGGCTCCACACGGTGTTTACCGTTGCAAAGGAGACGACGAATGGTGCGCCATAGCGGTTTTTACGGACTCGGAGTGGGAGGCTTTTTACCGGGCAATCGGCAACCCGGTTTGGGCGCAGGACGTAAAGTTCAAAACATTCAGCGGAAGAAAAGAAAATGAGGATGAGCTCAACGAGTTTATCGAGCAATGGACGATAAATTTTACCCCCAAAGAGGCTATGCACTTGTTACAGCAAGCCGGTGTAGAAGCCGGGGATGTACGCACTATCGAGGACGCATTGGAACACTGCCCGCAGCTAAAACACCGCCATTATTGGTGGGAACTCGACCAGGCGGAAATGGGCAGGACTATTTACCAGGGCAGCAGCTACCTCCTGTCCAAGACACCTTACCAATTGCACAAACCTGCCCCGCGCTTCGGCGAGCATACGGAATACGTATGCACCAAGTTTCTTGGGCTGTCCGACGAGCAATTCACAGAACTGTTTCAGCAGGGTGTATTTGAATAGAAGAAACATCGGGACAAAAGGTAATAACCAGTCCAAAAAGGAGGTGATAAATAAAAAAATAGCATGAAAAGCGAATATTGCCGGCTTCCAACAGGGAAGGATTTTAGATAACCTGAATATTAACAGGGGGTTTTATAATGAAAAGGACACTATCCTCCAGGAGACTGATTTACTTCAGTTTAGCCCTTATTTTGATGACAGCAGTTATGTTGTCTGCTTGCGGCTCACCGGCGACATCAACCGCACCGGGCACAGAACCCTCCGCTACCACCATCAAACCAACCACAGCATCCTCAACAGCAGTAACACCCAAGTCAGGCGGCACGCTGCGGATAGGTTATAACAGGGATGCGGTATATCTGGGAGACCCGATAGAGCTGACGCAGCAGCAGGACATGGTCATGTCCCGACCCGCTATTGAGACTCTCGCCCGTTATGACTCTTCAGGCCAGTTAGTCCCATGGCTGGCTACAGGATGGACAGTTAACGCCGATGACCTGACGATGACAATAACGTTGAGGAAAGGCGTCAAGTTCCATGATGGCACCGACTTTAATGCCGAGGCAGTAAAATTCAACCTGGACCGCTTCAAGGCATCGAAAAGAAGTGAACTGGCTTTAGTGAAGTCAGTAGATATCGTTGATGACTACACCGTTAAAGTCGGCCTGTCAACATGGGATAACACCATCGACGGCTCACTACTTTATTATGCCGGCAACATGGCATCTAAACAAGCTTTCGAAAAAAATGGCAAGGCGTGGTATGAAAGAACCCGGTAGGCACGGGCCCATTCAAGTTGGCCAGTTGGGAACGTGACGTGTCCATCAAGTATGTAAAGAACACTGATTACTGGCAAAAAGGTAAACCATATCTTGATAAAATAGAA
Source organism: Dehalococcoidia bacterium (assembly GCA_041300405.1). Taxonomy (GTDB): domain Bacteria; phylum Chloroflexota; class Dehalococcoidia; order Dehalococcoidales; family RBG-16-60-22; genus Fen-1077. The sequence continues at coordinate 1,322,844 of JBGLNK010000001.1, forward strand.
TTCTTAATCATCGCCGACCCAATGGTACGTTTGGCCTCTCTTGACAGGAGAGAAATAGACGTGCTCGAAAGGGCGGAAATGAAGGATGTCAATCAGTTGAAGGCATCGGGCAAGTATGGTGTCTATGATCAGGAATACGTAGGATTGGGAGTGAATATAATGGTTCCCGATTCCGCCCACGCGGATTCTCCCTATTCCAACCTGAAAGTCCGACAGGCAGTTTCGCATGCCATTGACAAGCAGGCTCTGGTGAACACGGTTCTCAGCGGTCATGGTATCGTTGCCACCCAATATGCTGAACCCAGCGGATGGGCTTACAATCCCAGCATTAAAGGATACCCTTACAACGTCAATACCGCGAAACAGCTGCTAACCGAGGCAGGTTACCCAAACGGCTTTAAAACCACGGTTCTTGGAAAAATCGAAAATCAATTGGAGTTAACTGCTATTCAGGGTTTCCTGAGTAAAGTAAGCATCACTGCTGAGGTATTCCCCATGTCTGCAACCCAATTCAATGATATCTCAGGCACTAAAGGCTGGACCAACGGGTTAAATGTTATGGACCTAAGAGGAGGCCCAGACTCCGCACTCCTTATCCCCAGGTATTTCGGCCCTAAAGGAAAACCCGCATGGCTTACCAGCACGATTCGTCCCGAAGAAGAGTTAAAAGCAATGAATGATGCGATTACAGCCCGGACCCAGGAAGCTAAAAAGGCAGCGACATTCAACCTTCAGGCAATCATATTTGACCAGTATGCAATAAGTACATCGTTATATCATCAAACGCTGACTCTTGTTCAGTATCCTGACATCCATGACCTCAGGATGTATATAGCTGACGGATCAGTCTGGACACCGGAAAATACCTGGATAGGTAATTAATGTGATTTTTGGCAGAGGTTGGCAGGAGAACACTCCAACCTCTGCCAAAGTCGATTTATCTGATGTCTTGACAGATGTAAGGATATCAACCAATAAAGTACTCACGCTCCAAAGGTCATCCCATTTATATTCGGACCTTAATCCATAAAGGGATCAAAGGTGATTACCAGTGAAACGCTGCTTGACCTGTCCCCGTTGGAAATCCGAGTTGTTAACTCATATAAAAAGTCGTTATTTTCGTGCATTTAGCCATCTGTGATATACTAAATTCATCGAAAATTCATCATAAATATAGTATTTTTTTAAATCCGTTCTCCCGATAATTCAGGTAGATACAATATTTCAAGGAGATGGTATTTTTATGGAAAAACAATGGCCGGAAATGACCCCGGAAGAAAAACGTACCAAAAGGCTGGAACCCTATTTAAATCCGGATAAGACAAAATTTAAAAATACCAAAGCCGCTCAACTTTATCACGAGCGTATCAACCGGATTCTGAAAATGTACATGAATCAGGTCCCTGACCGGGTACCGGTTTCACTCCCCGCCGGCAATTTCCCGCTTTATCATAATGGCGGAAATCTTAAAAAAGGCTTGTACGATTATAAATTCCTGCGCGAATCCTATTCCAAATTCCTGCAGGACTTCAAGGAATATACCGATACCATGCCCGGGCCGGGATTGACGCATTACGCTCCGGCCATGGAAATGATCGATATGAAATTCATGAAATGGCCCGGCCGCGGTCTTAAAGATAACGTCACCACCTACCAGTTCGTGGAAGGCGAATACATGACAGCCGATGAATACGACCATCTGATTAGAGACCCTTCCGATTTTGCTTTCAGGGTGCAAATGCCCAGGCAGTACGGAGTAGCCAAACCTTTCGCTAAAATGGCTCCGTACTCGACGTTACTGGGAATGAACAAGGGTTTTATTTCTCCTTTCATGGACCCGGAAATCGCCGATGCGTTTCAAACGCTAATCGATGCCGGTAAGGAAAACCAGAAATGGGCCAAAGAATTATCGATTTACAGCCGAGAAGTAGCGGCGGAGGGTTTCCCGGCGCTAAGGGGCAGCATGTCTCTGGCTCCCTTCGATTTTATCGGCGATGCATTAAGAGGCACCCAGGGGGTGCTGCTGGATATGTTCCGTCAGCCGGACAAACTGCTGGCCGCCATCGATGCCATCACTCCCATTGTAATCAAGTATGCAATCGATACCTGTAATGCCACCGGTGGGGTCATGGTTCACTTTCCTTTGCACAAAGGCGATGATACCTTCATGTCCGATAAGCAATTTGAAAAATTTTACTGGCCGTCTCTGAAAAAATTTGCCGATGCCCTGATCGCCGAAGGAATTATGCCGAACATGTTCGCTGAAGGCAAATATTCCAGACGTCTGAACTATATTTCCGATTTCCCCAAGGGCTGGGTGCACTGGATTTTCGACCAGACCGATATGGGCAAAGCCAAACAACTGGTGGGGCCTAATTGCAGCATCAGCGGCAATATTCCCACTTCCCTCATGTGTACCGCCACGGCTAAAGAAGTCAAAGAGTATTGCCGGAAATTGATTCAAACCTGTAATCCTCCTTGTGCTCTAATTTTCTTGTTTTAATTTACCATTCTCCCGGGGGGATTACCGACATAATAGCTAGTTTTTCAAACCGACACATATCCTCGTAGTGTTCGACCCCGAAGAAATACCGGCAAGAGCTTTAATATATGAAAATTATAAAAGCAACAGGCTGGATTTAACTACGGTACCTGAAAAAGAAAACCCCTTTTCACAATTAGCCGGTATTAAAAGAGCTCTGGAGAAGTTGGACATCAAATATCTGGAGGAACCCGGACATGAAGCCGACGACATGATTGCCAGTATAGCTATTAATACAGAAGGGGAAATAACCATTGTTTCCACGGATACCGATTTCCTCCAACTGGTTAACAACAGGATAAAAGTATTTATGTATCATGGGAAGAATTCGACATTGTTTGATGAAACGATGGTACAAGAAAAATATGGAATTCATCCCTCAAGATTTCTTGAATATAAAGTCCTGATAGGAGATAAGTCGGATAACATCAGCGGAGTGAAAGGCATCGGCCCCAAAACCGCCGTTAAAGTGATCAACGGTGTAAGAGTACTTTGTAAAGAGGAACAGGAAATTTTTAAAAGAAACCGAAGTATCATTGCACTTGATACCTGCTTAAAATGTAGTTTTTCTATTAATCAACTCTCCATTAATAGAGAGTTATCCGGGTTTAAAATTGGAGAGTTTTTAAAGACAACCGGGGTAATTTAACAAAACGTTGAGGAAAAGGATGATTGCCTTTGCGGGAATAAACGAAATATTTTCAAAGGGCGAAGTTTATGAGGCTGACAACGGCTTAGCCTCTCTCTTTGCCCTTCTCTTACGTAAAATATACCGTCCGAGATAGTAAAACCCCAGCGACAGGATAAAGGAATATATCAATATCGGCAGAACTAATACCACAAATATTACCGCTGAATCCGCGAAATCTCCTCTGACAACCTGGCCCCATAGTTCCCCGATAAAGTATATCCCTCCGAATGGAATAAAAAGCGGGGGGCCGGGCAAATTGGAACCGGGCGGGGGTGTTTGAAACATAAGAAGCCTGTGAACCCAGATTGAAGGAGCCAGCAGGAACACTACCAACCATAATAAGAGAAAATACTTCCACTTCATTTTTACGTGACTTTTTACGTTCATGTTTTTTCGTGCATCCTGTTTTTCCTCAAATGTAACTTTTGTTAGGCTATTCTATAATAATTTATACGTCAAAATATATACAACATTACAAACAATACACCAAAATATTTCAAACAGTGATAAAAACTTATCCTCCCAGCTTTGACAATAATCGCGTTTTGGGCTTATACTTAATAATAGATAAGTCTTAAAAAGAGGTGATAAGACATGGCAAATCAGGTAGGCAAAAGATACCGCTGCACCAAGTGCGGCGCCGAGATGATTATCACCAAGGCCGGCGCCGGCACTATCATCTGCTGCGGCCAACCCATGGAGCAGAAGAAATAATCCAGGAGGTCTGAAAGTGGCCAGTCAATTAGGAAAAAGATACCGCTGCGCGAAATGCGGCACCGAAGCGCTCTGCACCAAAGCCGGGGAAGGCAAACTGGAATGTTGCGGACAGGAAATGCAGGTCCAGGAAGCGAAAGCTATCCCTTCTTCCGACTAAAGAAATCCTGTAAATTACCCTGTGAGAGTCCGGGTGAGGACGGTAGTATTTATACCACCTCACCACATTCCTCTCCCGCGAGGAGGAGAGAAGATAAATAGTATATACCGAATCCTTCTCACTCTCCCTTTTACAAAGGGAGACGATAGAGAATTTAATTTCATTTGCTCCGGTAGTCCAGGTTTATAAAATCATCCGATAATACCGCACTTTAAGTAATACATTCCTGCACTCTCCCGCGAGGGAAGAGGAATTACAGCCAAAAGAGAAGACAGCCTTCCTATTATATCGATAGCAGGAGGCTGTCTTTTTTAGAAACGTCTTTGTTACCGGTGAAAGCTAGGCGGCTTTTTCCGGTTTTGGGGCGGCGGGCGGATTGGCAACAGCCTTGTTCAGTTTTTTCATTAGCCTGGATTTCCGCCGGGCGGCGTTATTGGCGTAGAGAATCTTCTTCTCGCCGGCTTTATCCAGTGCGCTTACAGCGGTGTCTACTGCTTTACGGGCGGCTTCAAGATCACCTGTAAAAATCAGTTTCTCCGCCCTGGTAATATCCGTTTTCACCTGGCTGCGGATGGACCTGTTTCTATCCTGTTTCTTTATTGAAACACGCGCTGCTTTTTCTGCTGATGTACTTTTTTTAGCCACATGGGCTGTTTTTCCTGCTGATGGATTTGTCAAGGTTAACCTCCCCCATATTTATGTCTCACCATAGATGTCACCAAAAAATAATACCACGGCTGACCGCATCAGGGCAATAATGGAATTCCGCCGGGGCCTATTTTTTTACCGGTTTGGCTTCCGCGGTACCCGGCGCGGCTGCCGGCTTGTCCCCGCCGGCAGGCTTGACTCCCTCGATGCCGATACGGCTGACGCTGAGTACGCCCTTTACACCGTCAATCTTCTTTAAAATCTGGCTCAACTGCGCCAGGCCGCTAATCTCAATGGTTAAATACAAAGTGACGTTCTGGCCGCTGCCGTTGGTCAAATTTACGGTGGTAATATTAATCTTTTCTTCCGCCACGACAGTAGTAACGTCACGCATCAGGCCTACCCTGTCCCAGGCATCCACCTGTACCCTCACCGGATAAAGGAGGCCGCTTTGCCCCCACTCTACCGGTATCAGGCGCTCTTTTTCATCCTCGTTAACGATGTTATGGCAGTCTGCGCGGTGGACACTGACGCCGCGGCTCCGCGTGATATAGCCGATAATCTTATCGCCGGGAACGGGGTTGCAGCACTGGGCGATACTGGTCATCAAGTCACCGACACCCAGTACCTGCACGCCGGAAGTAATCTGTTTAGAGGGGGCGACGGTGGGTACCTGTTCCGCTGCTTTTTCCTGGGCTGCCAGTTTGAGCACAATCTGGTGAGAAGTAACGCTGCCGTTGCCTACCGCGGCGTGGAAATCGTCAAGGGTTGGATAGCTGAAAAGACCGGCCAGCACCTGGCGTTCCGTCGTGATACCCAGGCGGCGCAGCTCTTTATCCAGCATCTGGCGGCCGCGCTCGATGTTTTCCGCCCGCGTCTGCTTGTTGAACCACTGGCGTATCTTGGTCATGGAATGCGAGGTGTGAACATAACCCAGGTTAGGATTGAGCCAGTCGAGGGAGGGCGCCCTGGCGCCCTTGGCGGATATGATTTCAACGACATCGCCGTTTTTCAGGGTATAGTTGAAGGGCACCAGCTTGCCGTTAACCTTGGCCCCGATACAGCGGTGACCGAGGTCGGTGTGAACGCGGTAAGCAAAATCGAGGGGGGTAGCGCCCTTGGGGAGGTCTTTGATTTCACCTTTCGGAGTATAGACAAACACCTGGTCGATGAAAATATCCGTTTTAACCGATTCGAGGAATTCCTCAGCTCCGGAAAGCTCGCGGTGCCATTCGATGAGTTGGCGGAGCCAGGCAATTCTCTCCTCGAATTTAAGGTCCGTCTTATCGCCTCCCTTATAGCGCCAGTGGGCGGCGACGCCGTATTCGGCGATGTGGTACATTTCCCGCGTCATAATCTGGATTTCTATAGGCGTTGTCCCCATGCACATCACGGCCGTATGCAGGGCGCGGTAGCCGTTGGGCTTGGGATTGCCGATATAGTCGTCAAAGGTATTGGGCAGCGGGCGCCACAGGTTGTGGATAATGCCGACGGTGTTGTAGCATTCCTCCTCGTTAACAAGCACCCGCATGGCGAAAAGGTCATATATATCATCGAAGTACTTGCCCTGGGCAGCGTACTTCTTCATTTTTTGATGAATGCTGTAAATATGCTTCGGCCGACCGGAGATTTCCGCCTTTAATCCCACCCGCTCGAACTCTTTTTTAAGCGTCGCAACAGCCTGTTCGATAAACTTCTCCCGCTGAATCCGCTTGACATCAATCAGGCCGGCGATATGCTTGTATTCCTGGGGGTCAAGGTGGCTGAAGGCAAGGTCTTCGAGCTGCCATTTTAATTCCCAGATTCCCAGTCTGTGCGCCAGCGGGGCATAAATCTCCATCGTTTCCTGGGCGATGGCCAGTTGCCTGTCCTGGGGCAAGGCATCCAGTGTACGCATATTATGTAATCTATCCGCCAGCTTGATGAACACCACCCGCAGGTCCTCGGCCATGGCGAGGAGCATTTTCCGGAGATTTTCCGCCTGGGTGGCGTTGACAGCCGCGCCGGAACCTGTGAGCGCCACTTTACCCAGCTTGGTAACGCCATCGACGAGCCTGGCGATTTCCGGGCCGAAGCGGGATTCTATTTCCGCCATGGGAGTGCCGGTATCTTCAGGTTTTCCCTCCGGGTCAAAATGACCTTTGAGATCCTTTTCTTTTATAACCGGCATCCCTTTTTTCTCCCCGGTTAGGTGAGCTGTCCTGTCTTTAACGATCACATCCGGTACAATGCCGGTTGCCTGAATCGACCTGCCGCTTGGAGTGTAATAGAGCGCGGTTGTGAGCCGCAGGCCTGATCCGTCATCGAGGGGGATGATGGTTTGCACTGAGGCCTTGCCGAAGGTGGTGGTTCCCAGAACGACCGCCCGGTGCCGGTCCTGGAGTGCCCCGGCCACAATTTCCGATCCGCTGGCGCTTCCCGCAATAAGGAGGCGTAAAATGCCAAGGAAAGATGGGACTGGACCAGCTGGAAGTGGACTACGTGATGGATCAGGTAAAAAAATGGGTGGAAAAGGGCGCAATAGTACACAAAAAGGACAGGGAGCTAAGAGCGGAGGCAAAAAAGGCAACTGCAAGTAGACAGAGATATGAAATGCCCTAATTGCGGAAGTGAACACGTCAAGACTTTCACCATATCCAGTACTCTATATTGCAGATGCGGTAAATGCGGCCATGCTGGAAGACTAATTTATAAAAAGGATATTAGTGAAAGCCAATCAAGGCCGTTTTAGTTAAAGACATTTTACTCAATATATCCCCGGTTTAATAGAACAAATAATGCATTTTGACTGACAATATTCTCTGCAAACTAAATAGCTAAACGACCATAAAATTGTTCTACTTGAATGTACTCAACTTTTTTAGAATAGCTAGCATGTTTTTTCTATTTAAAGATAAGTTATAGCAGGTCCTAAAATGATATCGCTCATTGTGTCATATGCATCTTGTACTGAAGAGCATTTTTATCAAAGTAGACGATAAACTGAACATTGTGCCCCGATATCAAGTATTTTTCTGATTCAGCCCGGATTTTTTTAAAATCTGCCGTCTCCAGGAAAAGCCGGAGAAGCTCTAACTGTTCTGTTACCTCACTATTACAGGTTTGGCTTTCCAGTAGAATTCGCGCGAGTTCATCGCATTTTCTCCTGGCAACAGTTTCAATACAGTGATCTAGGTTAGGAACTAATTCTATTTTTAACATTATTTCTATTAAAAAACATGGGTTTACAATACCAGATTTAGTAGTCCCCCTACAATCAAGGCTGACGCAACCATTATTCCGGCTGATTTAAGCATGTTTACCACTCCCAGCTCTTTCAGGAGAATGACAAAAGTGGCAATACAAGGGAAAAACATTGCCAGGACTACGCTGCCTACCACCAATTGTCCGTTAGAAAGCGCCAGCGGCGCCAGCATACCAAGAGCAACGTCCTTACGCAGGAAACCGATGATTATAGCGGTAACCGCCTCTCTCGGAAGGCCGAAAATACCGGTCACCACCGGTGCCGTAAAATTAGCTATAGCTTCAAAAACGCCCAGAGAATACAGTATATTTATTACCACAATAGCCCCGAGGATAATCGGAACAGCTTCTTTCAGAAAACCATAAGTCCTCATCCACAATTTTTGCAGTGTTGCACGCCACGGCGGTAAACGGTAGGGCGGTATCTCAATCAATAATTCCGGGGTGAACCCCTTTACAAGACGGCGCAATATTAGCCCCAGGATAATCCACACGGCAAATAACGTACCATATACGATGGCAACATATTGCCAACCGCGCTCACCTACCAGCCCGAAAATCATGGCTTGCAGGGCGGCACAGGGTATTGCTATAGAAATTAGTGTTGCGGCGATGAATCTCTCCCGCTTGCTTTCGAGAATTCTGGTGGACATAACTGCCGGAACGTTACAGCCAAACCCGAGCAGGGTAGGAATGATGGCGTAACCATGTAACCCTACTCTGTGCATGATAGTATCCATGAGCACCGCCAGGCGCGGTAAATACCCGGTATCTTCAAGCAAACCAAGGATTATATAAAAGGAGATGATATAAGGCAATACCATGGCCAGGGGAACATAAAGTCCGCTTGAAAGCAGACCGAATGATTGGACGAAATCAATATTTCCATCGATGAGTTTGCCAATCAGGATATCATGCAGAAAACCGCCGCCTCCAAGTATATCACTCAACCAGGTCAGTACAGGCATCCAAAGATTATCGAATAACGGGTTGAATACGTAGCCGATGAGACTTTCAGCAATAAAACGTACGATGATAAAAGAGCTGGCAAGAACGGCTAAAGCAATGATGCCACCGGAAAAAGGACGGACAGTGGCATCCGCCAGACGCTCACGCCAGGTATGGTGGCGGTGGGAAACCCGTTGTACCTGGTCGATGATATTGCCAACTGCCGCCCATCGTTCATTACGGCTCCGAGTTGCCATGCCGGGGGATGCTGCGTTAGACAGGTGTTCCACGAGTTTCTTAATCCCCTCACCTGTTGTGGCTACTGTAGGAACAACGGGAACACCAAGGAGTGCACTTAGTTTTTCCACGTCTAGGCTTATTCCCAGATGTTTGGTATCATCCCACATATTTAACGCCACGATTACCGGAAGTTTCCTTTCCAGTAATTGTAAAGTCAGGTACAAATTCCTTTCTAAATTAGTGGCATTGACCACGTTAATTACGATATCACCAGATTCAAGCATCCGTAAGGCAACTTCTTCAGCTTCACAGGTTGGCTCCAGCGTATAAGTGCCGGGGACATCGATGACTTCAGCCTGTTCCCCGCCTATTTTCATGTAACCGCGGGTATAATTTACCGTTGTGCCCGGGTAATTGGAAGTAATTACACGCACGCCGGTCAAACGGGAGAAAACAACACTTTTACCTACGTTCGGGTTCCCCATTAACAAGACTTTCATGGGGTTTTGTCTTCAACTTCTACCAGTATCCTGTTAGCCATCCCGAACCCGATCGCTACATGAGTCCGATTAACTTCAATAGTTACCGGACCGCGCATAAAGCTAGAATTGATTTTTTTGATTTTCTTACCAGGCCTGATATCCAGCGCTGCCAGGCGGTTAACCATACCATGGCCGCCGTCTATCTGTAATATCTTTCCAATTTCACCAGCGCGCAAGTCTTTAAGATTTTTTATCGTCATCTATATCTCCTGATACAACTGATAATAATAACTATTCGCATCTACGTTCGTAAAAATATTACTTTCTCTTTTGTTTACAATCCGGGCAATAGCCTTCTAATTTTAGCTGGGTAGAAGTAATATCAAAACCGGTTTTCTTTTGCACCTGCGAAGCAGCCTCGGTAATGAGCCGGTTATCGAACTCTATAATCTTGCCGCAGCCAAGACAAACCAGATGATAATGATCCGCTTTGCCTTTTAATTCATAGTGTGAATGTGTATCGCCCAGGCCGCTCTCCGCTATCAGCCCCAGCTCTTTAAACAGCTTGAGATTACGGTACACTGTTGCCAGGCTAATTCGGGGTTCTTTCTTCCTGGCGAGCCGATATAGTTCATCCGCGTCAAGGTGCTTACCGGCCTTACGGATTATTTCTAAAAGCAAGCTGCGTTGGGTAGTTACCAGCCTGCCCGCTACAAGTTTGGATTGTTTGCGATTGATAATCATTATCAAATTATAACAGGCATTTTATGACCTGTCAACAGTACCAAAGGAGTAGATTTGTTGAGCATTAAACTGGATACTTGACAAAACCAACAAATGCATTATAAAATAAATTATGAGCATATGTTCAATATATATAGATTGTGAGCACAGGTTCATATTACATAAGGGGAGAATCGCATGGGAAGACGTCATTTATGGCGGCGTGTGAGTTTTGTACCGGCTACAACCTATTTTAAACCCTCCGGTATACCTATGATTGAGCTGCAAGAAGTTCATCTTCTTGTGGAAGAAGCCGAGGCAGTCAGGTTAAAAGACCTGGAAAAGTTGGAGCAGGAAGAATGTGCCAATAAAATGAATGTGTCACGGCCTACGTTTTCACGCGTACTCGATGCCGCCCGCGAGAAAATCGCCGATGCCATTTTAAACGGCAAAGGAATACGTATAGAAGGTGGTAACTATGAAATGTCAGAACGCCGCTTTCGCTGTATCCAGGGGCATGAATGGAATGTACCCTTTGATAGCCTGGTACATACTCCACCCGAGGTTTGTCCTGAATGCGATACACCGAGTATCATGCCTCTTTTCCCTCCCGGCATGAGCCGCGGCGAACATGGCTGGGGTAACCATAATAGAGGCAGATAACCAAGTTGGGTGAGATATGCAAATAATCGATAATTTACTCTCAACAATCAACTACGAAACACCGGTTATGGAAATACGCCAGGGTCCTTTTCAAACAGCCGTACGAACTCGGTACTGCGGGTTGGCGTCAACTCCTCATGAGGCCGGTCCTCACCATGATAGAAAACCAGTGCAAGAAGCCGGTTCACTCACGGAAAAAACTGCCAGAGATCTGGCTTGTATGGCCAAATCGGAAAGCCTCTATGAAGCGGCTATCGGAATGGCAACCATAAACTCGCTTATTGAAATTGATGAAGATCAATGTTTTCAACTCAATGCCGGAGACCTTATCGCTTCTAAAGGTGATGGTAAAAACATAGTTATCGTCGGTCATTTTCCGTTTGTAACACAACTAAAAAAAACTGCCAGGCAACTTTGGGTTATTGAGAAGAATCCTCAAGAAGGTGACCATACCGAGGCAGAGGCTAAAGACTTGATTCCCCGCGCTGATGTCGTAGGCATCACCGGAACAGCGTTTACCAATCACACCATAGAGCAGTTATTGGAATTGTGCAGCCAAAAAGCTTACGTGGTGATTCTTGGAGATACCACTCCTTTGACCCGTACGCTTTTTAACTACCACGTTGATGCAATATCAGGAACCAGGGTTATTGATTACGAACTGGCATTGAGATGTGTGAGCGAAGGAGCCACATACCGGCAAATCAAAGGCATTCGCCAGATTACCATATTCAGATAAAAAATGAAATTATCGAATATGCTGCAGGAGGTAAAACAAATGTTTTTTGGATTTAACAGAGGAAGAGGAACTGGACGAAGGGGAACGTGGATTCCCGTTTTCACGGGAATGACAAACAACGAGAGACCCGCCGTGAAAAGCGGGTATTTTTGTTTTCTCTCCTGTCATTGCTAGGAGCGTAGGAACGCGACAATCTCAGCCATCGGATTAAGTCCCGCATGGAGATTGCCGCGCCTCCCGATTTCATCGGGATGGCTCGCAATGACCTCCCTTTTTCCCCGGCTGGATTCCCGCTTGCGCGGGAATGACGGTGAAATGAGAGGCGCTTTACGCATCTCCTTTTGTTTTGTGGTAGAGTAAATATATGAAGAATATTCTACGGGTAATACTACTTAGCGTATTTGTCCTGGCCGGAGTCTTTTCTGCCATCTCCTGCCTGCCGGGGATGCAGGAGGAAGTGCTGATACAGGGCGGGGTGACCATCGGGCCGATAACACCGGTGCAGCAGGCGGGCGAGTGTCCCGTTGTGCCGCCGGAGGTCTTTGAGGCGCGGAAGCTGATTATTTACGATGAGTCAGGGAAACACCTGGTGCGCGAGATATATTTTACCCAGATAGGCAACAGCGCCTACGGCTACTATGCCGCACAGGTTGGGGCCGGCACTTATACTATCGATATCAACCATAACGGGATTGACCGCGCGGAAGGTTTGCCTAAAAAGATAACCGTTTCCAAGGATGAGACGATTACCATCGATGTGAACATCGATACCGGCATCCGCTAACGCTTGCGGTATTTCCGGTATATCTCAATAAAAAATATATTCAATATCAATGATAACACCACCGGGACAGCCACCACCCACCAGTTCTCGTCGATGTTTATGCCGAGGTACTGACACAACCCCAGGACGACAAAGGTAATAATTATCCCAAGCGAAAGGCATCCCGCGGCCAGAAAGATATACTCTCTTACCATCATAAGTGATGATGATTATAGCCCTTAAGTTCCGGGACAGCAAGTACTTTTATCTAACAGCTAAGGGCTGCAATTGACAGTCAAGGGCAAAAAGATTAATGTATGAAGCAAAGGCCGAAAACGGCGTTAACGCGTTTTGGCGCACTGCGGCATACCGCTAATTTGAGGTATAGGAAGATGTCTAAAAAAATGTTCGGGCTTTCCGGCGATGCAAAAAATACCGACCTGTCCAGATTTCTCATGCGCCCTTTACCTGAAATCTTCGAGGAACTGGAGAACAGCGTGCGGTCCGCGGTAGCGGCCGCTAAAACAGCGGAAGAGGCGGGTAAAGCCGCCAAAGAGGCAGCCGAGCAAGCCACCAAGGCTGCTGTTCAAGCCTCCAGGAGAGCCGATGAAACCCGCACGGCCGGAGATAAAGCAACAGAGAGTTCTTCCCGGGGCATGGCGGATATGTTAGCCAAGGCCGAGGCGGCGGCAAAAGTTTCTAAAGAAGAAGCGGCGGAAGCCGTTAAAAAAGCGACGGAGGCTATCAGGCAAGCCAAGGAAACCGGCGATGCCGCAACCCGGGCATCCAGGGAAGCAGCGGCGGAAGCAGGTAAAAAAGCTGCAGAAGCCGTCAAGCAGGCTAAAGATATTATCGAAGCCGCGGCGAGGGAATCCAAGGAGTCTGCAGCAGAAGCAGGGAGAAAAGCGGCCGAGGTTTTAAAACAGGCTAAAGATACTGCCGAGAATGCAATAAAAGCGGCCAAGGATTCATCAGCGGAAGCAGGCAACAGGGCTGCCGAAGCAGCCAACCAGGCTAAAGACGCCGTCGACACTTTAGCGAGGACATCCAAAGAGCTGGAAAAAAAGGTGGCGGAGGCAATAGCCAGAGCCATGGACGCAGCCGGCAAAGCGGTCAAGAAAGCCGAAGAAGTAGATTCTGCCGCCCGCAAGGCAGCGGAGGAAACGACACGAAGGGCTGAAGAAGTCAGCAACAAGGCCATGGACGCGGCGGAAAAAGCCTTTAGAAAAGCTGAAGAAGCCGAACAATCAGCCCGCGAAGCAGCCGATGAAGCGGTAAGAAAAGCCGAAGAAGCCGCCAGCAGGGCGTCCGAAACATCCGTACAGGCTATCAAGCGAGCCGAAGAGTCAGATTTAAACGCAAGGCAAGTTGCGAGTGAAGCAGTAGGAAGGGCTGAAAAACTTATAGCCCAAGCCCAGGAAATGGCCGAAAGAGCTCCCCAGGCAGCCGAAGATGGAGCAAGACGGGCTCAAGAGGCCGCGTCCGCAGCCGAGGAAGCGGCCAATGAGATATCCGAAGCCGTCTCGAAAAAAGCCGAAGACACTTTGAAAGCCGCCGACAGCGCAGTGGAAAAAACCAGCCTGATAGCCGCCGAACTAACTGCGAAAATCGATGAAGCGATAAGGAAAGTCAACGAGACTTATGCCAAGTCCGCCCAAGCGGCAGAAGTTGCCGAAGAGGCCATGAAAGCGTCCGCCGACGCCCCGGCCAGGGCGGCTAAAGCGGCCACCGAGGCCGCTAAATCGGCAGCAAAAGCCGAGGAAGAAGTCCAGAAGGCCAAGCGGGGCACAGAAGAAGCCGCTAAAAAGGCGGAAAAAGCCGCAAACATCGCTTTGAAAGCGCTGGCAAACCTCTCTAAAAAAGGCGGGAAAATCGATATCGAAAAAGAGCCGACGCTTAAAGAGGAACAATAACCACGGCGTTTCAGAGCAGGATGTTAGACCAGCTTTTCGATAGCTTTCCGAAGTTCATCAAGGCCGGCAACTTCAAGGTATTCGCCGTTTAAAGCGCGGGGTTCTTTAATCCGATTGAGCCAGACCGGGTACAAACCGGCGTCCAGCGCGCCTTTGATATCATGGCCGGGGGTGTCCCCTACAAACCAAATGTCGGCAGGATTCAAGCCTATTTTTTTCACGGCGACATCAAAGATAAATGGATGCGGCTTGCGTACACCGTAATCGGCGCTGGTGACGATAAACGAGAAACGATGAGCCAGGTTATGGGCGGCAAGTTCTTCTTCCTGTATGGCGGCGCGATACATGCTGTTACTCAGAATGCCCGTTTTTATGTCATGTAATTCCAGCAAGTCGAGCAGTTCATATATCCCCGGCACGGGCGAATATTTCAAAGAGGCGTTCCAGAATTCCTTTTCGAGTTCCGCCGGGGTTAAAGCGAACGTTAGCCCCAGGGGAGCGTAAATCAGCCGGTTGAGGCTTTCGCAGGTCAGTTCGACCATAGACGCGTTTTTTAACGGTTCTATCCAGTCCGTTACCTTTTCGACAGATTGCCTGACATCATCGAAAGTAACTCCATTTTTATTCCCTGCCAGTTCATATAAGCGGCGGTTGCCCCCGATAACGTCGATATCGCCATGAGACAGGACGGTACCGCCGAAATCGAAGATTATGCCCAGTGGTTTACGTATTCTATTCATCACGTTTATTCGTATTCGTTTTTTTAATTTTTTTTATTTATTTTTACGATTGATTAGCTTCGGGTGTTCGATATTCGATATTCGTAAGGTCAGCTTCATTTGAGATTATCCGTTCTTGGGATTATGTTAAATTTATTTTATTCATTAAGCTGGAGCGCGTGAATAAGGAGCCTATCCCCGCGCTTGCGCTAACCCGCCTACGCCAAGGTTTCGGCGGGCAAGCCCAATTACGAAAGGCCTTTGCATTATATTAGAGACATGGAAAGAATGTAAAGGGGATTTTGTCATGTATCAGGGTTAAGGGATAACGTAACAGGAACGCTGGATCCCGTTTTTCAACGGGATGGCTTCATCTCAAAATCCCCCTTGTATTCCCCCTTTATAAAGGGGGAAAGGACAGGATTCGCGCCCCCGATTCGCTGTGCTTATACGGGGCAGGTTGCGCGGGAATGACGATGTTTTTATATCTTGTCCCATTCTTCCGGCAAGATAGGGATTTTCCATTCCGGGTCAGGGCGCCAGTTTTCCCAGCCGTTGAAGGGGGACTTCCCGGACTGGAGCCACTTTGCTACCCTTTCACCTTCGGCGTACAGAAAAGCGGCACGTTCCTGAGAAATAAGACCAAGTTCGACAGCTTCCTCCAGTTCATCTTAGTCTTTCCATGACCATGAAGAGAGATCGATTTCAGGGATGACATCCAGATACTGGTCTGTATAGTCGAACCCTATCGCCGTCCGCCGGAACGGTTCTTCCAGGTTTATATAATAGAATTCGTGGGTCATTTCCGGGTGTTTCCAGAACAGGAGCACGGAGTAAGCAGCCCCGGGGATTGTTAATCTTAACCGGTGTCCATAGCTCCAGAGAGTGTCTTTAAATATCCAATCCAACGAGGCTATATTTTTAATTTCTGCTTCTTTACCATCACCGGTAAAGGCTTTTTTGTAGACTGTCCCCGGTCCAAGATAAAAAGCGGACATTTCCGGGCTGTCTTTAACGATAATTTCCGGGCGTGCTTCCAACGGTTTGCCCTGACAGATTTCACGGATAACGATTGTTTGACCGGGATGGAAATGAGAAAAACGATATTTCAACTCAAAATCCCCCTTGTATTCCCCCTTTATAAAGGGGGAAAGGACAGGATTCGCGCCCCCGATTCGCTGTGCATATATGGGGCAGGTTGCGCGGGAATGACAATCCCACATTTCATTTCAGTTGCGGCCAGCCCTTGTTTTCATCGCCGATATGAAGCACCCAGAACAGGATGCCAAGGACTACGACCAGAATAATAATAGACGTAATCAGCAGTTCGCCCTGTATAAGGCTGGCAATAACCCCTGCGACGGCGACAGCGGCAAAGGCTTCATAATAATATTTACTGGTATCATTTATCTGGTCCATACCTTTACCCCAGTAGCGCGCGGCCGCCCCTGATTTTACCATCCGGTTTTTAATCTTGAGCGACCCGATACGGCCGGGTTCCAGCAGCTTTTCAAATTTTATGTTCTTCACCATTGTATCTTTCCAGTGATTACTTGGTGTTTAAAATCAATGCGGCGGCGTTTTCCCCGGCAATGCGTCCGGAATTGACGGCATAGCCGAAGGCGCTACCGCTCAGGTCGGAGCAATAAGTCTCCGCCTCCCAACCGCTGGTCGTCACACCGGCGGCGTAGAGGCCGCGGATAGGTTCATCCATACCGCCGAGGGTGTCTAATAAATGGGCTTCGCACTTTATCGCGTAATATGGCGGGCGCTGCAATGGAAAGAGCCACCGCCGGTCTTTGGCAAATACCTCATCATATCCGCGCTGGCAATAGGCATTATATTCTTCAATGGAAGCTTTAAGCGCGGCGGGTTTGGCTCCTATCCATCCGGCGACTTCATCCCATGCCTCGGCTTTTTTTACCCTGTCCCTGGTAACCTCCGCGCGGAGTGCTTTTTCCAGGTTGGGTGTTTTTTCTGACAACATCTGTAGTATCGATGTGTCCAGCAGGGAGTAAATGACTTTTCCCGGCTGGCGGAGGATCGCATTTCCGCCCTCGAAAGGGTGAGCACCGACTGCTTCATCCGCGAAGCGTTCTCCTCTTTTATTCACCCATACTGTAACCGGGTCGCGTTCCAATGACATCAGCGGCCAAGTATGCAGGTCAATGCGCGGGCCTTCTTTAAGGAGCGTCACGAAGTCTTCGATGGCAGCGCCGGCCTCCTGCGCCATAATTAATCCGTCTCCCGTCAATGGCAGACCGCGCATGCCGAAGCCGTCATAGTAAAGCGGACAGTATTTTTTCAGGAGTATTTTATTGCCGGCAAACCCGCCGGTGGTGATGATTACATTATTGGTCTCAATTTCCTGCCCCTGTTCTGTCAGTACGCCGGTCAGCCTGGATTTCTTGTCCGTAAGCAGTTTTTTAGCGCCGCAATGCAGTAAAAGCTGTACTCCGTTCTCGTGGCATTTTTCAGTCATGACCTTGATAAGCTGCGCGCCGCGTCCCTGTGGTACATGCTCGACGCGCGGTTCCTGGTTAGGAAAGAAAGCGATAATATTAAACTCAAGTCCCATCTGCTCCAGCCAGCGGATGGTATCTCCTGACTTATTGAGAAAAGCCCGGAAAATACGGGGATTGACGCGGCTCCAGCGCGCCCAGTCCATCGCTCTTTTAAAGAGGACATCTTTATCTGCCACGATGCGCTGGCGCGCCTGGGTGGGGCTTTCACAAGCAAAAAGGCCGGTGGCCATGGCTGTATTCCCGCCCGCGGCGCCCCGTTTCTCCAGCACGATGATATTCCTGATACCTTTTTCTGCCGCCGTCAGCGCGGCCGCCAGACCGGCTCCGCCTCCGCCGATAATTGCAAGGTCAGCATTCAGACTTTGTTTTTTACTGCTTGTCCTGGGACACATTCAGGTATTAGCCTTTCAGATTAGCTCTTTAGCCAGGTCGATTTTACTGAATCGCTCATAACCGTTTTCGGTGATTAAATAGGTATATCCCATGCCGACGCCGTCGCCGCCCGGCTTGACCATCACACAGGGGTGAATGGCCAGTGCCATGCCGGGTTGAAGAACCCTGTTATCTGTATCGGTAATTGACCAGTAATCCAGGATATCAAGGCCGATAGAATGTCCGGGTCGCAGGGGAGATTGAAATCCCCTGGATTTAACTGTGTCAATCAGGGTGTGGTAAATCTCGGATACCTTTGTGCCCGGGCGTAATATCTGCCGCATGGCTTTATCAGCTTCAGACCAGGTTATGACCATCTGTTTTACATGGGGCTGGTATTTTCCTACCGGCAGTGTTACCGGCAGTTGCGCGTAATAGCCCTGGTAAGATGGAGAGATTTCCATGAACAGAGTCCCGTTATCCTCCAGCTTATCCGTGGTAGGGAAGAACGCCATATTCATCGTGGAGCCGGCGCCGTCAAGTAAGTCGAATCCGTACTCGCAGCCTTCTTCATAAAGTATTTTCTTGACTTCGCCGTAAATACTGTATTCGCTCAAACCGGGCTTTATAATTTTCCGGAGGCGGGCGTAGATTTTATCCGCCACTGTCGCGGCCGAGCGTATTTTATTTATTTCCTCGGAGCTTTTAATCACTCTTAAGGGCTCGAAAAGCAGGGGTATGTCTACCAGACGGCTCCCGAATTTCTCTTTGACTGCCAGGTACATCGGTACTGACATACAGGCCAGTCCAACCAGCCCGATTTTCCCGCCTTTATCCAGGAGGGAAAGTTCTTTAATGGCCTGCTCTATATTATTGGCAGTCTCTCTTATTGTCAGTAAGTCAAAGGCTTCCATTGTCCTTGGGAGCTTGGAGGAGGCTAAAGCGTTAGGCATAGCCAGCATTATGGGGTTGCCCTCCTGCGGGAAGATACATGTGCCTCCTCGTCCTGAGCCGGTTATGTAGCGGATATTGCCGCGGTTGAAATCATCGGAAATCCCGATAACGAGGATGCTGTCCAGCCCCTCTTTCTTCATCACCTCGCGGATGGCGATATAGCGCCGCTGGTATTCCTGGTTAGAAATTCCCATAACATGCCTCTTTACATATATAACATTATTGGAAAAATGCCGGCCAGGGACGTTTCATTTTTAATAAGCTGAATTTCCACTTGCCGTTTTCCTTAACATATTCGCAGTCGTATCTTCCCTGTATCCACTCTTTGCCCTTTGCCGTTGGTTTTTCGAGAAATCGATAGAACATCCAGTGGCCTTTGGCCTTATCTCCTTCTACGGAAACAACCGGCTGACCGGTAAAGTGGCCGTCTTTTGACGTAAACACGTTATTCCGGATCACTTCGTAGAAAAATTTGCTTACTTCCTTTTTCCCTTTAATGATGCCGTAGTTAGCTACATCGGTAACGATATTCTCCGCGAAACAGTCAATCGCTTTATCGATTTCCAGGTTTTGAATGTAGAAAAGGTATTCACGGTGCATGGTTTTAATTTCGTCGGCGTCTTCCAGCGCTCTGACCCGTTTTTCCAGTTCTTCTAACGTCATGGTGAATCTCCTGTAGAGGTGGATTTAATGTTAAAATGGGCGGTTTACGCCGGATATCCTGCTAACCGGGAGTTACCGTGAAGGTGTTTGGAGCAGATATTTTTAACAGGTTGGACAGATACAGAGTCTCAGGAAGCCCCATGTCTGTCCAACCTCTATTACCTTACCTTGGGTTATTTACCGTCGGTTACCCAGGTCATGGGATTGATGTAGCGGTATGGCTGTGTGCCGAAACCATCATCCATAACCCTCTTTTGCTTGACGATTGGAGAGCCCTGGACGTAAAGATGTGCAGCTATGCAGTACTTGTCGACTGCCAGAGCCAACATATCTTGCGTCAGTTTTGCCTTGGTGGTCTGGTCGGTTGCTGCGATAGCTTTCCAATAAGTATCCACGAAGTCCTGCGGCAAAAACACACCTTTGAACTCAAGACCACGGGCGACGTTCGCATATTTGACCAGCGGGTCTACCGATGAATAACCTTGCATGCGGATGATGCCTTCCCAGCCCTTACCGTTGGTGGCGGCGTCGGCGAAAGCCGGGCGCTGTAACGGGTTCAGAGTGATGTTGAAACCGGCATCGTTCAGCATTTTTTGGACAGCGGTATTTTCATCCATAACTGCCTGGCTTGTATTATAAAAACTTATTTTTGATGATATTCCGCTGGAATAACCGGCTGTTGCAAGCAGTTGCTTGGCTTTAGCAGTGTCAAAAGGATAGCCTTTTATTGCCGTGTTAAACCCCCAGGTATTGGGGACAGCCCACTGGTTCGAGACCTGCCAGTAACCAAGCCCGAAAGCATCGCTCAGAGCTTTGGGATTAATCGCATAAGCGATCGCTTGACGGACCTCAAGTTTATTAAAAGGTGTGGTCGGGTCGCCGCAATAACCGCCGTAAGCGGGTATCTGGCCTTCAGGTGTGACGGCCCAATTATACTTGCCGGAATCGATTAACGGTTTGGCGATTGATGGGTCGGGACCATATATATCAAGGCCGCCCGAGGCAAATGTCATTTGCGCGGTGGTCGGGTCGGTTATACGGATGTATTTGATTCCATCAAGATAAGGTTTACCGCCCCAGTAGTTATCATTACGGGCATAGACGATTTCGACATCCTTTGTCCAGCTTACGAATTTGAAGGGGCCGGTGCCCACGGGGTTCTTCTCTGCCCATGCTGTGCCTCCATTGGCATCGTATGATTGCTTGGATATCATGCGGCCGGCATCGGCGGCTGTGGAAAGGTTAAGGATAAGAGTATTATCGAAGGTGGCAAGATGCAACAGTACGGTATAATCATCAGGAGTATCGATACCGGTTACGTTCTTTAGCTCAGCTTTTGAACCGGCTTGGTATTGCTGCATATTCCATTTAACTACCGCGGCGTTAAAGTCGGAACCATCTGAGAATTTTACACCTTTCCGCAGGTGGATTGTGAATGTCCGGGTGTCGATGTCCGCGATGTAGTCAGTGGCCAACCAGGGAACGATGGTGCCGTTCTCATCGAGGCGGAAAAGTGTTTCCATACAGATATTGGAGTAATTACCGTCAGTCTGTCCGGTCATCTTAGGCGGCCACAGGCTGAAAGGTTCGTTTGGCAGGTAGATTTTCAACGTACCGCCGGATTTAGGTGTGACTGTTGTTGCCGCCGGCGTCGTTGTCGCCGGTTTGGTAGTAACAGGGGCCGTTGTCGCTGCAGATGTTGTCGTTGTTACCGGTTTGGTGGTTGTGGCAGGGGTTGTGGTAGTTGGCATGTATTCAATTCCTGTTCTCCCAGGCATTTAATGCACTTACCGGGTATTTCGTTAGTAGAATACTTGGGCTCGAGTTCAAAGGATTTCATACTTGTTTCCTTTTAATTCAGCATTACGCAGACGCTTTGAACCGTTTTCATGTTGTTATTCCGGCAAAAAGCTAAAGCCGCCTCGTTTTCTGAGCCGGGCTGCAGCCAGATACGGTTTAGTCCCAGTTCCCGGCACTGTTTCAATATTTCTTCGGTCGCTGACGGCGGCACGACAAAATCCACAACATCCACTTTCACCGGAATGGCGGACAATCCGGGATAACAGGGTAATCCTTCCAGCTCTTTAAGCTTGGGGTTAACCGGGTAAACTTCATAGCCGCGTTTTATCAGGTTTTTCACAATCTGGTTGCCGTATTTTTCAGGGTTATCGGTTGCTCCCACCACGGCAAATTTCTTTTGAGCCATGAACTCTTTTATTAATTCTTGCATAGATTTTTATCCTTCGTGCCTCCGGCACTGGCTGCCTGTAGAGCATGCCGGTGTTTCACATCTCTCTTCACGCCCGCAGCATGTCTTGCCGTGAATGGAAGCGCCGCTCTTGACCAGGTTAGGGGAAGATAGCCGCCTTTCCATTACCCGGCCGCAATCCGGGCACTTTGGAATTTTAGAGCTGGAGAAGCCTTGCACCAGTTCCTCGGAAATCTTGCCGCAGGACTTGCATTGATACTCGTATATCGGCATGGTGTGCTCCTGATTACTTTAATGATTCTGTTACATTCTCCCATAATGACGTGATTTCCCGGTACACGCCCTCGCGGCTGTATTCCACCACCGGAAGGCCTTTTACCATGGCTTCAGTAACAACATTATCGAAAGGAATGCGGGCCGCTACCGGAATATCCCGGGCGCGGCAATAACTTTCAATATTTTGGGTGTTTTCCTCGTTAATATTATACTTGTTAATACAGACCATCGCCGGTACTTCGAAGTGGCGGCAAACACCGATTACCCGCTCCAGGTCATGTTGTCCTGATAGCGTAGGCTCGGTGACCAGAAGAGCCAGGTTGGCACCGGAAAGAGATGAAATCACCGGGCACCCGATACCCGGCGGCCCGTCGCTGATGATGTAATCCGCATCCTGTTTTTCCGCTATCTCCCTGGCCTTCTGCCTGACCAGAGCCACAAGCTTGCCGGAGTTCTCCTGGGCGATTCCCAGCCGGGCATGTACCAGGTCGCCGTATTTGGTGTCGGAAATAAACCATTGACCGGCCAGGTTTTCTTTCATCATAATAGCTTCCGCCGGACAGATATAATGACAGAAGCCGCATCCTTCACATGATACAGGATTTACTTTATAGTTTAAAATCGCATTAAAACGGCACTTTTCCTGGCACAGGCCGCATTGCGTGCATTTATCCTGTTCGATACAGGCGGTCTGGCCGCTCTGGAAATCATGTTTTTCACGCGTTACAGGGCGCAGCAGCAAGTGCAGGTCGGCGGCATCGACATCGCAGTCAACCAGCACCTTGTTCTTCGCCAGCGCCGCCAGGGAGCCGACGATACTGGTTTTACCCGTACCGCCTTTACCGCTAAGAACAACGATTTCTTTCAATTACTATCTCCATTATCTTTTTATAGAGTTCCTTAAAGGTGTCCCGCCATTCCGGTTTACCTTCGGCCAGGGTAATGCCGCGTGAGTAGAGACGGGCAATCTCCATGTCCAGCGGAATCGTCATCAAGACCGGGATATTCTCTTGCCTGCAGTAATCTTCAACACCGCTGTCGCCGGCGCCAACACGGTTGATAACTACACCACAACTTACATCAAGCTCTTTCACCGTTGCCACCGCCAGTTTCAGGTCATTAAGCCCGAATGGTGTCGGCTCGGTCACCAGGATACAAAATTCGCTGTTTTTAATTGTCTCCACCACCGGGCAGGATGTGCCGGGGGGAGCATCGATAATAACGACACCATCGGTATTTGCCTGCGCTTTAACCTTGCGGATGACCGGCGGCGCCATGGCCTCACCCACGGTAAGGCAGCCCTGCGCAAAGGCAAGGCCGTCCGCCGTTCCCGATTCCACAACCCCGATTTCCCGGTGCTCCTCGGTTATAGCTTTTTCCGGGCAAAGGTAGCTGCAGGCACCGCAGCCGTGGCAGAGTTCAGGGAATGTCAGCACGATTTTATCCGTTACGGCAATGGCATGGTAGACGCAAACCTCGGCACATCGTCCACAACGGGTGCATTTCGTCTTGTCTATAATTGGTACGGGAATGCTTACCGTTTCGCTCTTATCGATGTCCGGTTTTATAAAAATATGGTCGTCAGGCTCCTCGACATCGCAATCGAGCAGTTTTACCCTGTAGCTGTCTTTCAGGGAAAGGGCAAGACTGGTCGCGACCAGCGTCTTGCCGGTTCCCCCTTTGCCGCTGGCAACCGAAATAATCATCTTATTCTCTCATCATCTTCGTTCCGCATTTAGGGCAGCTTACATTGTAGCAGGGCGTTCCTTGCTGGTGAGTCACCTTTTCCCCGCAGCCGGGGCAAACGCAGTTGCCTCCGGGGCCGGTGCCGGATTTATTGCCCTTCATTCTGCCTCCACGCTGCCCTTTACCGGCAGGCGGTCCTTTACCGTCTCCTCCAGGCATAATTAACCTCCGAAAATCATTCTAAATTACGACCAGATTACCGGCGACCCATGCCGGAATGCGGAGCTGTATCCGCCTTCTCGCTGGCCTGGTATTTGCCCTGTTTGTAACCTTCAACAGCCTGGCGCACCGGGCCGGATACGTTGGTCATTACTTTAGTGCCGGCGGCTTCAAGCACATTGAAGGCATTGGGCCCGCAGTGTCCTGTGAGAATAACTTCAACCCCTTTTCCGGTGATAGCCTGGGCGGTAGCTATACCGGCCCCACCGGCCGCCGTAGCGCTGGAATTCTCCATTACTTCAAACTCCATGGTGTTCGGGTCGACGATAATGAAACGCTGGCAGCGGCCGAAGCGCGGGTCGACCTGTGCGTCCAGGTCATTCCCCATCGAAGATATTGCTATTTTCATAAAACTAACCTCTCTTTTTTCCTGGGAGGGAACAGGAATCAGGCCTCTTTACCGAGTTCCTTCATCCTGTTCTCCAGTTGCTCTAGTTGTTCTCTCAAGGTCTGGGCCTGGTTCTTCAGTATTTCAAGTTCCTGCTCATGGGTAATGTTAGGTGCAGATGTTCCACCCATTAAACCGGGAGCCCAGCAGCGCGGTAAGCCGCCCCGTCCCCGGCCTGCATAAGGCCATGACGGATAAGTTCCCCTGAAACCGAATCCATAACCTTGATTGGAAGACCTGATGCCGCGGGGATTACATAAACCCCTGCCGCCGCCGGTCATCGGACCCATTCCGAGAGGGCCTGTTCTGTTGAATCCTGGCATTGTCTTTCACCTCCTTTCATATTATTCTTATGAGGCTCACGGCCTCATTTAATTATCTATCAGCCGCAATACAGCGGCATGGCTCCAGTGCCTGTCAACAGGTGGAGATGCTCGCTGTTACAGAAAAGGCATCTACGGTTTTTATTTTCCGCCGGGCTTTTGGGAATTGGTAATTTGAAGGTAATTTTACATTGCTGGCATTGATACTCCCAGGTATCATTTTCGAATATATTAAAGCCGGAGCCGAGTGGCGCCCAGGCAGGAGCTTCCATCACATCAGCGCTATCGCATTTCTGACAATGTACCCCTGACTCACTGCAAGAATCCCCGGGAATTTCCATGTCGAATATATGCCGGCACTTTTTACATAAGAATCTGCATATCATAGTTCATCGCCTCTCCGGTACCTGCGCCAGCCCCTTCCCGGACAGGGGTGCGCTCCATACATTACAGGTTGAACACCATGTGTGCTGCAGGTAGGGCATAGTTCGGGAGGAGTGCTCACCGGATTTTCCAGTTCCCATTCATGACCAACTTTGCACCTGAAGCGCCGCCATGTCATCTCGAAATTGCCGCCGGAAATACTTATGGCCTTGCCGTTGAGTAAAGCATCGGCCACTTTTTGCCGGGCCGATGCCAGCACGCGCTGAAAAGTAGGACGGGAAATATTCATTTTTTCAGCCCCCTGCTCCTGCTCCAGCCCTTCCAGGTCTTTTAGACGCAGAGATTCAGCCTCTTCCACGGACATGCATACCTCTTCAAGATCTTTTAGCGGTATACCCGCAGGCTTAAAGTAAGTCACATCAGGCAGATATTCAACTCGTCGGCACTTAGGCGGTCTTGACATATCCCCTCCTATTTAATGAGCATATGCCCATAATTAGTATAACAAGTTATTATCAGGACGTCAACAGTTGTGTTTTTTAGACATAGCTTTTTAGGGAGGAAGGGATGATAAAACGCGCTGGTTCTTCCGAGGAAAATAAAGACTTTTTGTTGGATGGGGCAATGTTGAACAACCGAGTTATGTGTGAATTCCAGAATATTACACTAAAGTCAGAAATGTTACCTGGTATATGCGTGGAGAATACATTGGGGCGGTCTCGGTCCGCTGTCCCACGGCCGGTTCACCCCCACATGCGTGGGGAATACTTCAATGTGTTTCAATGAGCCCGGCGCTTTTAACGATTTTCCGGCTTTGCTCATGGAGACGGATATTATAAGAAGTAAAAGCTTTTTAGGTCGTTTATTGAGAAGATTGTCGCTTGGTACCAGGTAGTCCCGTGCGCCTTCCGGTGTGCTTTTCACAAAGATAGGAGTCTCTACTTCGGTAAATCCACGCGCATCGAGATAATCGTGCATGAACTTGCTGACCCGGTGCCGCAGCATCAGGTTTTCTTTCATGCGGCTGCGCCGTATATCGAGATAGCGGTATTTCAGGCGCAGGCTTTCATCCACTTCAACCTCTTCATTAATGTAGAAAGGCGGCGTTTTCGATGTATTTAGAATTTCTATTTCCCGGATGATGACTTCAATACCGCCGGTAGCTATCTTCACATTTTCTGTACCTGCCGGTCTTAAAGCCACTTTGCCGGTAACCTTGATAACATATTCACTGCGTAACTCACCGGCCTTTTGCATCGTTTCCGTGGAAGATTCGGGGTTGAAGACTATCTGTACGATGCCTTCCTTGTCGCGTAAATCAATGAATATCAGGCCGCCGTGATCGCGCCGCCGGTTAACCCAGCCGGCTAGCGTAACTTCGTTTCCGATATGTTCTTTGCGGAGCTCTCCGCAAGTATTTGTCTTAAACAAGGATATCTCCTTAATTTATAGGGGGCTTAATATTGATTATATCTTATACTGCTAGGAGCTTCAACTCTTCGGACTCGGATTGTCGTACTCGGACTTGTGCTGTTTACGACTGCTCTGCTAGAATGTTATGTAATCCAATAATCCTGAAAAGCGGAGGTGATGGTCCATGGCTGTCACGAAAAAAATAGTTTTACGCTTCCCAAAGCGTCTTGTAGATAGGCCGATTGTATACCGACTGGTCAAGGATTTTGACCTTGAATTCAACATTCTAAAAGCGTCTGTTACTCCCGAGCAGGAGGGCCTGCTGGTGCTGGAACTTAAGGGCAAGCAGGAAGAATACGATAAAGGCATTGATTTCCTTATAAAGGGCGGTGTGAAGATACAATCCCTCAGCCAGGACGTGACGCGCAATGAAGAAAAATGTACCAGCTGCGGAGCGTGCATCACCGTGTGCCCGACCAAGGCCTTCACCGTTGATTCAAAGACCCGTATGGTGTTGTTCGATAATGAAAAATGTATCGCCTGCGGGGCTTGTATTCCCGCCTGCCCGCCCCGCGCCATGGAAGTGCATTTCTAAACAGGAGGCAAGCCGATGCTTAACAAAATTATTAATATATTCCTGGATGTAATGGTTCTTTTTATTTTATGGTTGCTCGCTCCGGTGTTGATTGCGTTATTTTCACCGGTTACTCCCATCTATGCTAAAATTATCGGTGTCTTATTTATCGCGCTGATTATGGCTGCTGTAACATTTCAGCTTAAAAGACACGGACTTAAAATATCCCATCGCTAATAACGGATGAAAAAAGACGAATATCAGCCGCGCGTTTACCGCCACCGGATTGAAAATAAAGACCTGGTGTCCTTCACCGTAATCGTTAAAGAAACCGATTTATTCATCCGCGCCGTATCAAATCTCCAGCGGAAAGCCCTTAAGCTGGTCGAAAAATACCGCGGCCAGCTTGAACATTATATTGAGAAGAACCAGGAATTTCTTACTTCACTTGAACCCCTGGCTGTCTCGCCCGGCGCGCCACGTATCGCTCTGGATATGATTGAGGCTGGAAACAAGGTTGGCGTCGGTCCGATGGCGGCTGTAGCCGGCGCTGTCGCCGAATATGTAGGCCGGGAACTGCTTGAGTATTCACCTGAAATTATTGTTGAAAACGGCGGCGACATCTTTCTTAAAATTTCACATAAAATAATCGTGGGTGTTTATGCAGGGGACTCGCCGTTGACAGATAAAATCGGTTTGGAAATCAATCCGCAGGATACACCAATGGGTATTTGTACATCCTCCGGGACGGTAGGACATTCCTTCAGCCGCGGTAAAGCGGATGCCGTCGTAATTCTTGCCGGGTCCGCCGTACTGGCCGATGCCGCCGCAACTGCCATCTGCAACCGAGTTATTAGTCCTGATGATATTAAAAGTGCTATCGATTACGGAAAAACTCTGGAAGGTTTGAAGGGTATCGTCATTATCACCGGGGAAAATATGGGCGTCTGGGGAAATGTTAAGCTCTGCAAGACAGTTTAACGACTATCTCGTTATATTCAATTCCAGGTTTTTCAGCGGTTTATCCTTATCCACGCCCTTTAATGGCGCCAGTAACCCGTTATATGTGCTCCTGAATATTTTTTGCGCAAAATCCTTTAGCGGAAAATCGGTGTTATTGAGGATAACTAATACTTTACCTGCTGTATCGATGGTCACTTTAATATTATTAATATCGCTTACGCCTTTCAAGCTGCGAAGCATACCGATGGTAACCTGCTCCACGTAAGCTTCTGCAAATTTCTCCAGCTTTATCGGTATATCGTTAACGTTCAGGTTTATTTCTTTGGGCACTATTATTCTCACATACTCAGGCTATCACCGGAACTATGAACTATTCAGGTTTTTTTATTTCAGGCATTAGTATATCATAGAACTCGACTATACAGCTATATGGCTTAATTCTGCCCGCTTAACTTGAAAAGAGCCAGACCGGTCAGGAATAACGCCAGCCCGGTAACAATCATGAACGCTCCTGTACCTAAAACCACCTGGATAAGGCCGAAAGCCGTTACCGCCATATAGAGGTAGTTTTCCAGATTCATCGCTTGTGAGTAGGTTAAATGAGTCGGGTTAGTTGGATCGAATCTTCCGCTGCCGAGCAAATCCTGGTAGGATGGCGATATCGACCGCCGGTGACTGGCGATGGCATCCGCCGCCTTTTGTGCGTCCGTGGCATTTCTCACTGGTGTCAGCCTCTCCGGATTGCCCGGATCTAAAGCCAGCGTCACTTTTTCTACGTTCATCCGGTCTACGATAAGCCTGTTTTTCGCGAAGCCTTGCCAGACAAACACCCCACCTAGTAAAACTCCTATAATTCCCAGTATCAATATTAGTAAAGCTATCTTGTGAATAATTGCCATATTTCCCCTCCTCTAGCAGTCATTTGGCACATTTTATACACTCTTGCGTCGGATGTATGTGACTAATATCACCTGGATAGTGGAACTTATATCACATACATCGGCGATGTGTTTCAGTAAAATGAGTTAAAATTGCTTTGTAATTGACATCGGCGTGTATTTCTATTATAAACTACAATAAGGTGAGGAGGGTACCATGAATAAAGAGCATGATGCAACATTATCGGGGCTTAAAACAGCCATTCAGATGGAAATTGACGGGAAGGAGTTCTATCTTAGAATAAGTGAAGAAAGCAGTAACGAGGCAGGGAAAAAACTTTTAAAACAGCTTGCATCGGAAGAAGATATCCACCGCAAGGTTTTTGAGCGGATTTACAATGAAATAAGCGCTAACGAAGGTTGGCCTGAAAGTAAAATCGACGCCGATGGCATAAAAAGGCTGAAAACGGTATTTTCGGAAGCCATGAATGCCTTGAAGCGTAATCCCGCCATCTTTGCTACCGAGCTTACCTCGGTACAGAAAGCCATGGACATGGAAAACAAAACCTATGATTTTTATGTAAGCCGGAGCGCCCAAGCGGTGCATAATGCTGAAAAGAAACTTTATCAGGAGATAGCCGCACAGGAAAAGGAGCATCACCGCGTACTTCTTGATTACTATGAGTTTATCAGGGACCCGGCTTCATGGTATGTCCAGAAAGAACATACTTCTGTTGACGGCGGTTAAGGCTTAAAAGAGATGGAATTGAACACGGAGAGTGGCGAATGCTGAAAATCAAAGACCTTTCAGTGGCGGTTGAAGGTAAAGAAATCCTTCATGACGTTAACATGTCTATTCACAATGGTGAAACTCATGTGCTTTTCGGTCCCAACGGCGCCGGGAAAAGCACTCTCTTAATGACTATCATGGGTTTTCCCAAATATATTGTCACCAAAGGGAGTATTACTTTTAAGGGTAAAGAGATAACCGGCATGACGGTTGATGAAAGAGCCAGGTTGGGCATCGGCATATCTTTCCAGAGACCGCCTGTAGTCAGGGGTGTTAAAACTCGCGATATGATGGCTGCCTGTTTGAAAAAGAGCGGCGATGACCCGGAAATAAACCGTCTGGCGGATATGGCCGATATGAGAGACTTCCTAGAGCGTGATATCAACTACGGTTTTTCCGGCGGTGAGATCAAGCGTTCAGAATTGATGCAGCTTATAGCACAGAAACCGGATCTAACTCTGCTGGACGAACCAGAATCAGGTGTCGATCTAGTAAATATCGCTCTTATCGGTAATTTGATGAATGACCTGCTGGAGAAAAACTGCCCGATACCGGTGCGCAAATGTATGGGGCTTATTATCACGCATACCGGGCATATCCTTAACTATATTAACGCGCGTACCGGATATGTCATGTTTGACGGCACCATTGGCTGCACCGGCGACCCGCATGAAATGCTGACTACCATCCGTGAGAAAGGCTACGGTGAATGTATCAAATGCTATCTCGGGAGAATACCTGCTCATGACTAACAAAAAAACATCAAACACCTTTCTGGAAAAAGCCAGGGCCGCTGTAGATAAAAAAGCCGCTCTTGGTGAAGATATAGACCTGAAACAATATACAGGTACAGACAGCGAAATTCCTTATCACAAAGATCCTTCTGGGCTTCCGCGAGAAGTAAAGGAACGTATGCTTGGCGCCGGTGTTATTGAATTTGAAAAAAGTATTTAAGTTTTCAGGGATAGCTGCGATACCGGTTTATATCGCCTTTACGCTCGTTTCGGTAGAAGCGTTCAGGCTGATGACGATAATAGGCGCATTGGTCAGATTCCGTATTCTTTCAACAGTCGTCCAGACCTGGGCAGTGGGACTGTCCACCATGATAACAACATCATCGCTCCGGCTTTCCAGCTGCTCTATGCCATCCTCGCCGCTGTCGGCTGTGTCCACTTCATATCCTTCCCTGGACAGGATCTTTGAAATCAGCGGGAAGCGGCCTGCATTATCGATGAACAATACTTTGTTACCCATTTTTCTCTTCCAATGTAATATATCCGGCCTGTGAGAGAACTGTATAAAACTAAACATCCCAGCTCTTTAAACCGGATCATGAAGATATTATCGGATTTGGCCTGTTGAATAGTTATAAAATGAGAGTAAAAATTATTGCAATAATATAACATATAAACCAATAATTACGTACGTAATATACCTAGTTAACTTATTTCAAACCTGTGCCAGGGGGTTGTTAGAAGAAACAAGCTTTCGAGCGGCGGTCAAGTTGCTGAGGAAGATAGAATGATTAATTTTGGGGATTGGT
This sequence comes from Dehalococcoidia bacterium, assembly GCA_041300405.1. Lineage (GTDB taxonomy): Bacteria > Chloroflexota > Dehalococcoidia > Dehalococcoidales > RBG-16-60-22 > Fen-1077. The sequence goes on from JBGLNK010000001.1 coordinate 1,354,252, forward strand.
ATTGGATTACGGAAAAAATACTGGTGAACTTGAGGGGATTCGAACTATCCCCTCCATCAGGTAAACCGCAGCGATATCTTCTACAGGCTAATGGTTGATAAAAATTGAATGCCCTGCCTTCGATAAAGAAGACAGGGCATTAACTAATCCATGAAAAAATTAGAACTTATTTAGACTTATTTCCAGGTTCCAGGGTTATATAATATGTATCTCCCAGATGATTGGGATTCAGGAATTCCCTTATCTTCCATTGATAGTTATAAACCAGCGGCTGGACGGAAGCCGAAGCCTTTTTCTCCTGTTCTTCTTTAGTCAGGCCGTAGCCGTCATCCCGTCTGGAGATAGAGTACATCCTCTCCATAGCGCCCAACCCGTTTTCCCTGCCGTATTTAGAGGATTGCTCGAAGTATTCATGGGTTTCAGATACCGACCTCGGGTCATGTGAATCAAAATGGGTGAAGTTCTCCCATGCGGTCACCCCTCCTCCGCCGACACCCCCCATACCTCCCATCATGCAGTCCCCTCCCGCCGCGACGAAGCAGTCATGTTCCTTTTCCCATTTCAACTTGAATTGCGCGGCTAACTCGACCTTCGGACACGAATAATCCGGTACCCCTCCTATCCCAAAGGCCCCCTCATACCCGCCGGCAAAAACGAAATTCAGATTTTTATGTCCTAACCTCAGCAGGAACAGCAGGCTCCAGTCCCTTATTTCCGGTATTTCCATCAGGGAAGCTTTCCATCCCCCGGTTTCAGCTAATATTTTATCCAGCACTTTTTCCTGCCATTCGATGTCCCTCGGTGTCATGCCGGCCAGGATAATCTGAAAATCGCGGTTCATTTCCTCGTTTTGCCGGATGGTTTCCGGGTCTTTTAACAGCCATTCCAGGTCATTCAGCGTTTTGTTCGGGTCGGTCAAAATTTTTATCGTGGCGGCCTTCAGGTCCCGCCCGAACATTGTATATTGCCGGTGTGAATAATAGCCGCTTATTCCGCTATCCCATATCCGGTAAAGACCATTAGCAAAGGCTTCCCATGACGTCCAGGCCAGCGTATGCCCTACAATATTAGGCGGCAGCACTGCTTTGTACGCCGGGATAACTCCATCGCTCGGCAGCTCCGGAGGCCCCGGCCAGGGGAAGAGCTTTACGGAGCATTTAGTAAATACGCCCATGGCTCCCATCGTACCCTGTCCGCCCATTATCAAACCGCGCAGTCCGGGCCCGGGTCCGTCATCGCAAAACCAGCCCAGTCCTGAGCCGAGAGACCCCGAGCGCATGATTTCACCGTCGGGCATTACCCATTCAAAAGACAGCAGGTTCTCCCGCAGGAGGCCTCCGTACAGGGCGAAAGGTGAAGGCCCGCCGTTGGAGCAGGCGCTGGCTAACGGCGAACAACTGGAGCCGGCGCCGATAATGGTGGTATTAAGTCCTACCTTCATAGTCTCAGCCTGAAGAGTCGCGCCGATGACGTAAGGCTCGATTACCGCGTACTGGTTCTTAACATTGATTTCCAGTATGCGGTCCATGCGTTTCATGTCGAGTGTAATGGCGTTATCATCGCAGATATTTGCCCGGGAGGTCCAGAAAGTGCTGGCGGCATGGAATTTGATTTTATATTTGTTACATAACTTAACGATGGACTGCACCTCTTCCGTGCTTCCCGGCATAATAACGGCCAGTCCTCTGGGCGTGGTCACACCATAAGCCGGCCCCATGTGGTGCTGGGACTGGGCCATGGGGGTGACATAGGTATCGAGCACTGCGGGATCGTCCGAGATATTTTCCGGCCCCACTACATCTTCAAATTGCTGATAAATTTCTTTTTCTAATGTCATCTCTGCTCTCCCTTCTATAGTGCCTGCTGCACCAATTCGATAATATCGAGGACTTTCAGCTTTTGCCCGGTGGTTTTGGTTGAATCCAGGAAATTACGCTCGCAGTGGGCGCACGCGGTAACGATGGCCTCCGCCCCGGTTTCCTTAGCCTCCGTGATCCTTTCCCCGGCCGTCCAGGCGGAAAAATCCGGGTAAGCATCCGTACAGCCTCCGCCCGCCCCGCAGCACCACGCATATTCCCGTATCCTTTCCATTTCCACCAATTCCACGCCGGGAATACTCTTCAGCACGTCTCTGGGCGGCTCATATATCCCCCAGGCCCCGTTATACCTGGGCTTTGCCGGGTCATAGCAGACTACCTGGTTGAGGATTTTCTTTTCCTTGCCGCTCCACGGGACATACGGTTCACCCTGCCGGCCGAGATGACAGGGGTCGTGATAGGTCACTTTTATCGGGACCTTTTTCGTTAATTTCAACTTGCCCTGCTTGATCAGGCGGTCGATGTACTCCACGGTATGCAGCACCTCGACTTTGGATCCCAGTTCAGGGTAGAGACGTTTAAACGCATAATAGCAGTCCGAGCAGGAAGTGACGATGGTCTTGATGCCCGCCGTCTTCCATATCTCGATATTATTCTCGGCGAATTTTACGAATTCTCCCCGGTAGCCCATCTGGTAAGCCCGTCCGCCGCAGCAGCTTTCATTTTTACCCAGGATGCCGATATCGATACCGGCTTTCCTCAGCAAAGTGACGGCTGCCCGGGGTACTTTTCTTAACTCCTCGTCAAAGCTGAACCGGCAGCCCGCCCAGAAGAGAACCTCTGCCTTTTCCTGGGTGACATCCTTGACATCCAGCCCGTCGGCCCAGTCACCGCGTTTACTTTTCGGCATCCCCAGCATCATAGTGTCTTCCTTGCGGAGATGGTCGATGAAAGGAACATGCTGCGCTAAAAGCTGGCCGTCCGTTACGGCCCTGGTTTTTAGCTCCAAAATGTTTTCCAGCGGCTCCAGGTTATAGCGGCAGACCTTGTCGCTCACCGCGCATGACCCGCAAGCCAGGTCTTTATAAATAATATCTATCACCCTGTCGGTATATTCTATCTTGCCGTCCAGCAGCGACTTGGCTACCGCGAAGCGTCCGCGCGCCGAGTAAGCGTTGAAATTGCTGTAGGCAATGCTGGGGCAGCCTTTAGCGAACCTCCAGCTTTGTATCTTGTCCTGGGGAATCCATTTGCAATAGGAACATAAGCTGCATCTTTCCTGGTCCGGTCTGTAATCTTCTAACGCCATTTTCTTACTCCTTCCTGTCTAAAAACATAATTTCCCCGGATTCATTATGCCTTCAGGGTCGAAAACGTTTTTAATATTTTTCAATAGAGCAGCGCTCTTGGGGTCCCGGTTAAAGGCCATATTCGCCCAGATGCCGTAAGGCCGGCTGAAGAACGCGCCCTGGTTCAGTAAAGTGTCGCTGGCGCGGGCATATAGTCCCCGGACGTGAGAGACTTCTTCAGGTGTCTCCGGGTTAAAGGGAAGATTGAATTCACAGTGGCAATTTACTCCCTGGTGCCGCGGCTGTATATAAACCCCGATATCCGTGACCGGATATCCGTTTGTCTCCGATACCGAGGTCATGGATTTGACGAATTCCGGGGTCTTGTCCAGGGTGGTGATAAAGAAGAAATCCTGGCAGGCGCCTTTATTGGCGAGTTTCCAGTACGGTTCGCGTGAAGGGTTCATAATGATTTCCAGGACTTTATTGCCGTTTGCGCCCGGTATATCCGCTTTAAGCTCCAGCTTAAACTGTCCGGCAATTTCCCGGATGTCTTTTTCCTGGAAATCCACCCTTTCGGCAGGCAATTCAGTCCGGCCGGCAATCCCGACCATGACCACCCACGGAGGAAGCTTTTCCTTCAGCGTTTTGGCCTCGTCCGGATTTTGTCCGAGCATATATGCCAGGTTTATGTTGTTCATCAATAACAGTTCATCGGCGTACCGGAACTTTAAAATCCGGTAAGTAAAATCCAGCAGGTCATTGAGATTGTTCGCGGGCACAAAGAACAGCTTGTGATTTTTTGGCAGTCCTCGGCCGGGTCGTTGGGCTTGCGCCCGGCCAGCTCGCGGAGCTTGGGCCAGTGCTTGCGGATGGCGGCCAGCTCGCCCGTGACGTGCGCCCACAGCCACACCGGGTGCAGCCGGGCCCTCCATTATTATACCAGGCGCGTCCGTTCTTACGAGTTCAGCTTCGGCGATGTAGACTATAATCTTGAGAAAATAGCGGCCTAGCGCTTAAATACCTGGGAAACCTCTGAACAAGTTATTAAATCCCAGCTAAATATCTGTCAGCTTGCAAAAATAACCATACCGGTGAAAACCACCGTACCGAGTACGGGAGGTTTCCAGGTATTCTGGGTAACAGCTCTAACTACCGGAATCTGTAAATGCTTCGTTCCCACACAGAATATCGTCCCTTCCCTATTCCCTCTCCCTCGACGGGAGAGGGAAGCCAAGAGCCTGCCCCGTATGAGTGACCTTGTCGCCATCCCGTATGAGTCCAGCTTCACACCCCCACCGATGAAGCTGGCTGAATCGGGACTTGATACGGGGGTGAGGGTGAATAAAATGTAAAGGGGAAACAGAAGAGGATTCGCGAATCATTCTCCCTCCTCGAAAAGGATGGATAAGAGGGAGATTTTAACCCGTTCGGCGCGCAAAGCGTGGCAACCTCTATCACGGCATCAAAATGTTTATGTCCTAAAATATTGAGCTGCTAATTCAGAAGTTCCCTAAACTTGTTCTATATGAAGGCGGATGTAATAATCCGCCTTCGCTTTTTGTGAAATCGTTCGTCCCCCTTGTAAAGGGGGATAGAGGAGGATTTCCCCATCTGTTCTGTACAGAGGATATTTCTCTGTAATTCATGCGTACGCCGGAACACAACATTTTCCGGCATCCTGCTATCGTGTATTGAAACCCCTCTTTAGTAAAGCATGTCCTGCTTGCCCGCTGAACCACTTGTTATCTTATAAAATCGTTCGTCCCCCTTGTAAAGGGGGATAGGAGGAGGATTTGTAAGGGACAATATCCTGTTCACATTCTTGGCTTACTCATGTATACTAACCATAGGCTTTCTTGGATAATCAAGCCGGATTCTGAAGCTGGAGGCATAATTAAGGAATCTCGGAACAAGGTGGCAACAGCCTTTTGAAAGGTCATTTTGGCAGTCAAATCATGTGTTGCCCCCTCTCTGTAAACGGCCTACCCCGTATGACAATCGGGGAGAGGGGGAAAGGGAGTGAGGTCGGGGAAAGACTCATACAGAGCTTCCTTAACATAATAACTATTACGAATACCCGGTTCTTGAGGCTGACTCAACATAAAGTAAAAATGGCTATTCACAAACCGAAGCTGATAAAAAGAAAAAATATTCTAATAAACGAATAATTTATACCCTGAATTATCTATGAGCCGGTAAGGAGGAATGTATCATGTTGCCGAAAGAGGTTATCAAATTAGAGGTCAATGTCCCCGTAACCATGAGGGACGGCGCAGTTCTTTACGCTGATGTCTGGCGCCCGGATAATCCGGGCAAGTTCCCGACTGTTCTTACCCGTACCCCTTATAATAAAAATCTCCAGTTCCCAACACGGGCAGGGTACATGAATCCCCAGAGATTAGCGCGTAACGGCTACGCTGTTGTTATCCAGGATGTGCGCGGTACCGGCGATTCGGAAGGTGAAGCGCATTTCTGGAAACAGGAGACCGAGGATGGCTATGACTCCGTCGAAGGAGTGGCCGCTTTGCCGTGGTGCGACGGCAACATCGGTATGTACGGATTCTCGTACTTCGGTTATACGCAATTGGCAGCCGCTGTCGCCCGTCCGCCCCACCTGAAAACTATCTGCCCGGGCATGACTTTATATATCCCGCGCTCATTTCCGTATTCTCTCAAGGGCGATACTTTTAAGTTGCTGCTGCACCTTAACTGGTGTCTCCAGCAAACTGTGGGAAAGCTGATGCGCCAAAACCTCCCTCCGCAGGAAATGATGGTTCAACTAAAGAAAATAATTACTTCTATTGACACAATTAAGGAACAGGTCAAATTGCTACCCGTGGAAGATATCCCGGCGGCTAAGTTGGTTGATGAGTTAGGTATGATGCCCGCTTTTCTGGATGTAGCTAAACACAACGATAAAGGATATTGGGGACAGGCTGCGGGCGAATTGAATATGGACGATATAGAAGTGCCTGTATATCACTTTGCCGGCTGGTACGATACGGAAATGACACCCGGTCTTCTTACCGACTACCGCAAGCTGCAGGATAGAAATAAGGATAGATTAGCGGCCAATTATTTGCATATCGGCCCCTGGAGACACTCTGGAGAAATGATGAACATCGTCGGCCAACTGGATTTCGGTATGGTTTCCAACGGCGCGCTGGAAGACATCACGGGCAGGCACATTCGCTGGTTCGACAGGTGGTTGAAAGGAAAACAGAACGCATTGGAAAATGATAAGCCGGTGCGTATCTTTGTCATGGGCTCCAATGTATGGCGCAATGAAGGCGAATGGCCTCTGGCGCGGACGAAGTATCAAAAATACTATCTCCACAGCGGCGGGCAGGCCAATACGAGCGCTGGCAATGGCGCTTTAGCTGCTGCTCTGCCTCAGAATGAATTGCCTGATAATTTCCTCTACGACCCGAGGAATCCGGCTCCATCTAACGATATGGGCATGGGCGCTTACGACCAGCGGGAAGTAGAAAAACGGCCTGATGTGCTTGTATATTCTACTCTTGTGCTGGAAAAAGACATTGAAGTGACAGGGCCGCTTAAACTGGTTTTATATGCGTCGACGACGGCGGTCGATACTGATTTTACCGGAAAACTGGTGGATGTACGGCCTGATGGTGCCGCTTACAACGTCGCCGAAGGTATTATGCGGGCGCGCTTCCGCCGCTCCCCTGATGCACCGGAACTGCTCCATCCGGAAGAAGTTTATGAATATGAAATCGATCTTGGTGCCGTGAGCATCGTTTTTAAAGTGGGTCACAGGATACGGTTAGAGGTTTCCAGCAGCTATTTTCCAAAATGGGAAAGGAACCTGAATAACGGTGAAAATCCAGCCATGAGCTCGGAGCCCAGAATTGCGGCTCAGACCATCTACCACGATAGCAGCCGTGCTTCCCATATTGTACTGCCGGTCATACCGGGATAAGCAAAACGGCATAACGGTTCTCCCGTCTTGCTTGCCCGCCGAAGCCATGCACAGGCGGGTTAACGCAGTCTGGTCATTGCGAGCCATTGGCGGCGCAGCCGTCAAGGCGTGGCAATCTCTATCATGGACTATCAGTATCAATAAAATAAAAAGAGCCCCGAAAAACCGGGGCTCTTTCTTTTTAGGCATATATCGATTTCTTATTTGGTTACATCCGGCACCACGATGCTGGTTCCGCTCGGGGCGATGATTACTTTAATGTCATCTCCCAGCCTGTCGTAGAATATGTATTGCAAAACTTCCGGTGAAAGGCTCTTTGCTATTGCCTCGTTCGCTTTAACCTGGGCGTCGGTTACAATTCTTATGCTTTCTGCTTGCCCTTCCGCGTTAGCTATTACCGCGGCGGCTTCACCCTTTGCCTGCTGCTCGGCCATTCTCGCCTCTACTTCCACCTGGCGGAGCCTGTTTTCCGCCTCCAGCACCTTTTGGGAAGCTATCACTTTAGCTTCGATGGATGCCGTAAATTGTGCTGAAAACTCGAAGTTGGTGATGTTAACTATCTCGGTCATGATGTGCCATTCTCTCAAACGGTTGGTAAGCGCGTCCGCTATTTCTGCTTTCACATCAGCCCTTTTTAAAATCAGGTCTTCTGCCAGGTATTTCGCCGTTATTTCCTTGACGATTTCCTGTACGGCGGGAGCCGCTATCTTTTCAATATATTTTTCCCCGAGAACTCTGTATACTTCCCCTACCCCATCCGGGTCAAGCCTGTAGTTGATTGCGATGGTTGTCCTCACGTCCTGTAAGTCTTTGGTCGCCGCCGATGATGCTTCTTCGTATTTCAGTGTCTGCACGCTCATTATAACTACTTTATCGATAAGCGGAAGTCGTGCGTGTAAACCATCGCTGGTCGTTGACTGCACCTTGCCGAACCTTAAAATAACACCGCTGTGGCCGGCGGGAATGGTGAAGAAGGAAGCCAGTATCAGCCCGATAACGATGCTTGCTGTTGCCGCCGCCCCTCCTAATTTGTATTTGTTGTACCTGCGCTGGTCTTTTTTGTCTACCGTAAATATACCGAATAGACAGATGACCGCGCCTATCAACCCCGCGACGAATAAAAATAGCCCCAGGCTGTTCATGTTTTTCTCCTTTATCTCATTGTACTGTTATTACCATCATAGCTGATTCATAGCTGAAATACTAATATTCCTGGATTGGGGTTATATTCACTCTTGGTTGTTCCCGCTTTATTACCGTTCAACAATAAGAGCTTAATACGCATTCAAAGTCGAAAAGTATTCTTATTTAATATATACTTGGTAACTAAGAGTAAATAAAATATGTGAACGACTTTAGAAAAACCGTTCGTGAGGCTGTCCAATAATGTCATACTGAAGGAGCGAAAGCGACTGAAGTATCTCGGGGTGGGGCTGAACTGAAGCTAAATCCAACCTTCCCCGAAATGTTTCGTTGGGCTCGACATGACAATTCAAACTTTTCGGACAACCTCAAGAGCAGGATTTGTCACTCCCGCGCAAGCGGGAATCCATCCCTTTCCAGTCTCCTCGCCCCTTGAGGGAGAGGATTAAGGTGAGGGGTATAACCGTCATTTCGCGCAGTCAACAGAAGGAAAATTTACCCATAGATTGATTCTAAAGTTTATACCATTTTAAAACATACCATGATTCCCGTGATTTTACAAGCAAGAAATTGCAATCTATGCAAATCCAAAAACAAATTATTCAATACATATATATATGAAATCTATGAGTTCAGGAACACTCAGAATAAGCAGCTCAATAATTAAAAAATAACCGTTTTAGTGCAATAACAGCGATTGCCGCGCCTCCCGACTGCGCTCAGATCGTCACCCTCATTCTTGTGCAATTCAAAATCCCTCTCAATCTCCCTTTTAAAAGGGAGAAGCTATTGGCTTGCCCCTTATCCTCTCCACCCGATGCCCAACGCTCCCTGTTTTTTGAACAGGGGCACAGGTGTGTTGTACTTGATTTTCCTCCACGTCGAGGGAAAGGATAATATGGAAGGAATATATAATATGGGATTACGCAATGACTTATTCAGAGGCTTCTTAGCAAGTGCTGAAAATGAATCATCTAAAACAACCCCTGTATTATTCTGCCTTCGAAGTGGTAAAATAGGCGATGACGGAGGTGGTTTATGGCCATTAATAAAGTATATGATTCATTCGCTAGAGCAGTGGCAGACGTCCCGGACGGCGCTGTAATCCTGATAGGGAATTTTGCCGGTCCCGGCGGCACTCCCTATTTCCTGATTCACGCGCTGGCCACCCAGGGCGCTAAAAACCTGACCATCGTCGCGAATACAGCTGGAGGCATCGGGCTTACAGTAGACTATGATGACCACAGGATACTTTTTAATAATAACCTGGATAAAAAAGTAATCGCCAGCTTCCCATTTTCTACATCAGCCTCAAAACCCAGCCCGGCTGAAAAGCAAATCCTGGCCGGACAAGTGGAGCTGGAACTGGTGCCGCAGGGCACACTGGCCGAAAGAATCCGCTGCGGAGCCGCCGGCATTCCGGCTTTTTATACGCCTACCGGCTACGGCACGACAGTAGCGGAGGGAAAGGATGTTAAATGGTTCGACGGGAGGCCGTGCCTCCTCGAGAAGGCGATCAAGGCCGATTACGCGCTGGTCAGGGCTTATAAAGCCGATACCAAGGGCAACCTGGTTTTTCGCGGCACAATGAGACAATTCAACCCCATCATGGCCATGAACGCTCGAATTACCATCGCGGAAGTAGATGAAATCGTTGAACCGGGCGAACTCGATCCCGAAGCTGTGGTCACACCAGGCGTTTTCGTGAACAGAATCGTGAAAATCGAGGAGGAAACGGGGTTCCCGAGGCACACGGAGCGCAATTTCTGGGTAAAAAGCGCCTGAAAATCCACTTATGTCCTGCAAGGAGAGAAAGATATGAAAGAACGATTGAGCCGTGAAACTATCGCGATGAGAGCGGCCAAGGAACTATTCGACGGCGCCGTGGTTAACCTCGGCATTGGAATCCCTACGCTGGTTTCCAGTTTTATCCCGGAAGGCATCGAGGTCACTTTTCACAGCGAGAACGGCGTCCTGGCCTTCGGGCCGGTGGTGACGGCGGACGAGGCCGCAGTAAAAGCAGACATCGACCTGGTAAACGCCGGGGGACAATATGTAAAGCCTATGCCCGGAATGAGCTTTTTCCACCATGCCGATTCGTTCCTGATGATAAGGGGCGGGCACATCGATATCGCCATGCTCGGCGTTATTGAAGTATCGGAGAAAGGCGACCTGGCCAACTGGATGTTCCCGGCGAGGGGCGTCGGCAACATCGGAGGCGGGATGGACCTGGCTTTCAATGCCAATAAAGTCATCTGCCTCACCGAGCACACGACCAAGGACGGTAAACCCAAGATTGTCCGGCAAACTTCCATTCCCCTGACGGCACCGGCCTGCGTCGACCTGATTATTACCGACCTGGCTGTAATTGAAGTAACGAATGCCGGAATGGTACTGAAAGAAGTAGCCCCGGGTTGGACTCCGGCGGAAGTTCAGCAGCTAACAGGGCCAACATTAATAATACCCGAAAATATTAATGAGATAGAACTTTAAAGGAGAGAGTCCATAATATGAAACCTCTGAATATCATCGTCGTTGTTTCCGCAGCCCGCCGGGACGCCCCGAAGTTAGATAATGCCTTAATCGAGCAGATAAAGAAAGTCGATCCATCCCTCAGGGTTATGGACGCCTCCGCGCTGGTAGGCGGCGAACTCCGCGGAGAAGAGGGAGCCAGCAAAGAGCTGGATAAAGTCCTGGGCGAAACGGATATCATCGTCGGATTCGCTCCTCCCAACCATCTTTTAAAGCGGGCGCCCAATTTGAAGTGGGTGCAGCTAATGTCCGCCGGCGCCGACGGCATGGCCAAGAGCGAAATATGGCAGAGCAAAATAACCATTACCGGGGTCAGCGGCATCCACGCTACTCCTATCAGCGAGTATGTCCTGGCGATGATGCTGCATTTCACAAAAAAAGCCTGCAATTATTATCCGATGAAACAACAGCGCCAGATGCCAAGATACACGCCCCAACTGTTACGAGGCCAGACTATAGGCATCATCGCACTGGGTCATATCGGGTCGCAGGTGGCGCGGCTGTCCAAAGCCTTCGGGATGAAAGTACTGGCCGTAGACGAGCTTAGAGGAACCAGGCCTGCCAGGAATGTGGATGAAATGCTCCCTGTAAGCCAACTGCATAAAATGCTCGCCGAAAGCGACTTCGTGGTATCATGCGTGCCGCTTACTCCCAAGACGAGCAAGATGATCGGTGAAAAAGAACTCCGGGCAATGAAGAATACTGCTTACCTTATTAATATAAGCCGGGGCGGCATCGTCGATGAAGACGCGCTGGTTCATGCTCTGGATGAAAAGCAGATAGCCGGGGCCGGGCTGGATGTTACCGCCGTCGAGCCGCTGCCGGCTTCCAGCCGACTCTGGGATTTTGAGAACGTTATCATCACGCCGCATATATCAGGCGCGCAGGAAGAATACATGGCGCTGGCGGTCGGGCTTTTCTGCGAAAACCTGAAACGCTACCTCAAAGGTAAAAAACTGATGAATATCATCAGCCGAGAGAGGGGTTATTAAAGGCTGAATCCTGTAATTGAAAATACCGGAATCAACCCGTTGTCAGGGTTTTACCTGAAGGACTGTGCCGTTAGCGGAAAAGCTATAAGCATAAGACAAAGCATCCGGAATACTACCCCCAGACCGCCAATAGTCCTTTAAGGATAACGGCGGCGTATCAGACGTTTGTATCAGGCTTATGTCTTGAACAGGTCCCGCAGGTACCAGCAGGCCGGTCTCACTTTCACAAAGCATTTCCATTACCGCGGCACGGACGACTTGCAGTTCCGCTTCCCGGTATCCGGTTTTCTCCCGGTTCAGCATTTGACCGGCATGAGGAACAGCAATTGCTGAAAGCAATCCAAGCAAGATGACGATGACAAATATCTCCAGGAATAAAAGGGATGCTTCTTTATCGTGCATATCGGTATCACGCATACTTGTTACTCTTTTTCTCCGGTGAAGAGTTCGTAAAAAACCTCATAGTACTAATGTAACAGTTACCATTAAGTCCTGCATCCGTACCAGTCAGTACTTTAACTGGGTAATTTCCCCACTTACGGCGAATGAGAGTAAACCCTTAGCTAATATAAAGGGTAAACCGGTGTTCGCTGTATGTCAGTATATACTACACTGTAAGAGAAATATGGGCAGAAAAGTATTATTTATCAATAATGTCAGGTCGCTCCTGCTGATTTCCGGGCTCCTGTCCAGGATCGGGTATGAGGTAGACCTGGCACATAACACCGAGGACGGTATGGCACGGCTCGAGCGCCAGGGTTACGATATCATTATCGCACTGGAAAGCCCTGCCGCAGAGAGCTGGACCACGTGTGAAAGAATCAGGGCGCTGACCGATACTCCTTTAATCGTTATTTCATTGAATGCTTCTTCAGAGACCTCCGTGAAGGCAATCAACGCCGGGGCAGATTACTTTTTAAGGAAATCTTTCGGGCCCCAGGAACTGCTCGCAAGGATGAGTTCACTGCTCCAGCGCAGCGTCTACCGTTCCGTTTCTATCAAACCCCTGTAACCGAGACTTTCATTATCCGCAGTTTTTTCAACTTGCGTAATCAAGCTGACTCTGCTATTTTGGAAATAGAAAGTTTTACGGGCGATTTTCAGTCCGGCGCCGGAACACCTCATCAAAAAAGATTGTAAATGGGGTTTTGTCGGGGTAATGAGATACACATAACCACTATCGAGTACGGAGCAAGCTCTTTACAGAAAAGAGAACTCCAACCCGCCCTGAGATTTTTCGCTACGCTCCAGAATGACAAGGGACAGATATGGAAGACGCCTTGATTATTAAGAGGCTGGTGGTGGGACATCTATCAGCCAATTGCTATATCGTCGGCATGAAATCCGCGGGCACCGGCATGGTCATCGACCCCGGCGGCAACGAGCGGGATATTATCCGGGCTATAGATGATTCTGAACTGGATATTCAAATCATCGTGCTGACCCACGGCCATTCCGACCACATCGCGGCCTTGCGCGATATCCAGGATAAAACGGGGGCGCAGGTGGCAATACACATCGAAGACGCCGATTTCCTGGAAGGACACGGCGCTTAAAGTTCCCAGTTAGGCATAGAGATAGGAAGAGCACAGACCCCTGCGTGCTGGCATCCGGTCACGGCGCGCCAATGAAAGGCAATGAAGTAGCACGGGAGTTGCATGCCTTAGCGGAACGATTCGGCGGAAAAGATGCTTCCTCAGAATAACTGCATGAGGGTGATTTTAGGTTATATCAACCCCGCAGCGTTGCGCCCAGCTCTTTAGACAACCGTTTCAGGACCTGCTCCTGCACTCTATTGACGGCTTCATCGGTCAGCGTCTTGTCCGGCAACTGGTATATCAGCCGGTAGGCCAGCGATTTCTTGCCCTCGCCTGCCTGCTTGCCGGAATACACGTCGAAGAGCTTTACTTCGGTTACCAGGGAGAAGCCTTTAATGATATCAAGTATCTGCCGGTTGGTAACGTCCGAATCCACAACCAGCGCGATGTCCCTGACGATGGCCGGGAAGCGCGGTATAGGCTGTGCCATTTTTCCGCCAGCGGTTAAAGCCAGCAGTGTAGCGACATCGATTTCCATCAGGCCTGTCGTGCCTTCGATTTCAAAAGCGGCGGCAGCTTTAGGATGCAGTTCCCCGATGACGCCCAGGTTTACTTTTTTTCCGTTGAGTTCGGCGGTTATTGCGGCCTGGCGCGCCGGATGCAGACCGGGGTCGCTGCCGGGTTCAAATCCAACTGATACGCCAATTTTGTCGAAAAGCCCTTCCGCTATCCCCTTAACGTCGTAGAAATCCAGTGTTCCTTCACCGCCCAGCCATGATTTCTCTGCCCGGGGGCCGTTCATAATGCCGCACAGCATATCTGTCTCCGTGGGCAGGCCGTTTGCGGAGGGAATAAATATCTTGCCCAGCTCAAATAGGCGGATGCCGCCGTCTTCGTACCTGCGGTTGGCTATTAAAGTACTCAACACATTAGCACGAAGGCTGGGGCGCAGGTATTCCTGCTCGGCCGTCATCGGATTGGTAATGCGCACGGGCAGGTGTTCCGGCTTCGGCTGGTCGGATGTCAGCTTAGCCAGCGTCTCCAAATTGGTCATGGTATAGGTCATTATTTCCTGGAAGCCATAACCGGCGAGCGTCTGTCTGAGCTTTTTCCTCAGGTCGAGGATGGGTTCCGGTGTCTGAGGCGGTATTTGAGCGGCAAGGAGGGTGGTGGGGATTTTATCGTAGCCGATGACGCGCGCCACTTCCTCGATGAGGTCGACGTCATACTTGATATCGCTCCGCCAGTAAGGCGCGGTGGCGCTAATGTTACTGCCTTCCGCGCGGCATTCAAAACCTAGCGATTCCAGCGTGTTTACTATCTGTCCGGCGCTGTATTCCATCCCTACGACGCGCTTGATTTCACCGGGCGTCAGAGTAATGGGCTGCGGCGTTTTCCTACCCGGGTAAATATCCATGATGCCCTGGGCTACTTTACCGCCCCCGAGCTCCGCGATGAGCTGCGTGGCGTGCTTTAAAGCGGGGATGGTCAACCCGGCGCTGATGCCGCGCTCGAAACGCATGGAAGCCTCGCTGAGGAGGTTGAGATAGCGGCTGGTGTAATGAATACTGGTTGCTTTAAAGCTGGCTGCTTCCAGCAGGATGGAGGTCGTGCTGTCACTGACCTCACTGTTCAAGCCGCCCATGACTCCGGCGATGGCTACGGTGCGTTCGCCGTCAGCAATAGTGAGCATCTCGCTGTTAAGCTGGCGTTCGATGGTATCGAGGGTAGAGAATTTCTCGCCTTTTTGGGCGCGGCGCACGATAATTTTCCGGTTCTTCAGCCGGTCGTAATCGAAGGAGTGCAACGGCTGGCCGTATTCCAGCATGACATAGTTGGTGATATCGACGATGTTGTTGATGGGGCGCTGGCCGCAGGCGATAAGGCGTTTTTGCAGCCATGCCGGAGATTCGCCTATTTTTACGCCGGTGATGACGGTGGCGCAATACCGCGGACAAAGCTCCGCATCGGCGATTTCTATAGTAATTCGTTTATCTACCGGGCTGCCTTTTTCCGCGTAATTTATTTCCGGGATGTGTATTTTTTGACCGGTCAGCGCCGCGGTTTCGCGGGCAATGCCGATGATAGAAAGACAATCGGGGCGGTTGGCGGTTAAATCGATGCCGAGGATGGTCTCGCCGAGGTGCTCGGCCAGCGGCTTGCCGACAGGCGCGTCCGCCGCCAATACCAGGATGCCCTGGTGGCTGTCCGAGATACCGAGTTCTTTTTCCGAGCAGATCATGCCTTTTGATTCGACGCCGCGGATTGTAGCCGGTTTCAGTTCCTCGGTCTTTCCGTTGGCGGGATTGGTCATGCGGGCGCCGACCCGCGCGAAAGCTATCTTGTCGCCGATGTTCAGGTTAGGAGCGCCGCAGACCACAGTCTCCTGCCCGGTTCCTGTCTCTACCGTGGCCAGCCGCAGGCGGTCGGCGTTGGGGTGGGGATTAATGCCTGTTATCTGCGCGATGGCGATGTTATCCCAACTGCCGCCGGTGGTAATAATTTCCGCCACCTCAAACCCGGCCAGCGTCAGCTTCTGCGCCAGTTCTTTAACGGGCAGGGTAACATCCACGTAATCTTTAAGCCAGCTAATCGGTACTTTCATTTTCTAAACTGTCATTGCGTCGGCACGACATGTCGTGCCGCGCCATTCCCGAAGGGAAGGCGTGGCAATCTCTACCTTTGCTTTACTCGTTTCTTCATCATTCCCGGCCTGAATCGGTAATCCATTCCTTTTCATATCTCCTCGCCCTTTGAGGCCTGCCTACCGTAACTTTAGTGAAGGCAGAGGATTAAGATGAGGAGTAATTTACTTTATACACCCCTTAAAATTGCCTTAAAAATCTTAAATCGTTATTATAAAAAAGCCTGATATCTTCGATGCCGTAACGCAGCATCGGCAAACGTTCCAGACCCATGCCGAAGGCGTAACTGCCGTATACCTTTGAATCTATACCGCCGCGCCGCAGCACTTCAGGATGGGTCATGCCCGCCCCGAGTATTTCCAGCCAGCCGGAGTGACCGCACAGGCGGCAGCCGCTGCCGTGGCAGTGAGCGCAGTCGATGGCCATTTCCACGCCCGGTTCGACGAACGGGAAGTAATCGACGCGGAAGCGGACCTGCCTGTCCTTGCCGAAGTACCGCCGGGCGAACTCGTACAGCGTCCCCTTGAGATCGGCCATGGTAATGCCTGCGTCCACGGCCAGTCCGTCCAGGTTGTGGTAGATATTAAGGTGGGTGGCGTTGACGGCTTCATAGCGGTAGACGCGTGACGGCTCGATGGTCCGGATGGGCGGTTTCATGGTCTCGATGATCCTGGCGCTGACGGCTGTGCCGTGCGTCCGCATCATCTGCTTGCCTTTATCGCCGAGGGGCGCGTCGACCCAGAAAGACGACATGTTATCGCGCGCCGGGTGCTCCGCGGGAATATTCAGCGCCTCGAAGTTATAATAGTCCCATTCTACTTCCGGGCCTTCCTTGACCTGGAATCCCAGGGACCCGAAGATATCGCATACTTCGCTGATTGTCTGGATAATAGGGTGAATGCGTCCCGCCGGATACGGGCGGCCCGGCAGGCTGATATCGAACGATTCGCCTTTGGCCGCTTTAGAGAGTTCCGCCTCGCGCAGGGACTGTCCTTTTTGCGCGCCGCTTTCTTCCAGGAACATCTTGAGATTGTTGGCGGCGGCGCCGGCTGCTTTCTTCTCTTCGATGGAAAGTGCGCCGAGGCTGCGGAGGATTTGCGTCAGCGGGCTTTTTTTGCCCAGGTACTGGACGCGCCAGTCTTCCATGTCCTTGACGGTCGCGACGCCGTCAAGCTGCAGCAGGGCTTGTTTTTTAATTTGCTCTATTTTTTCCAGCATTTTTACGCCTGTTAAAAATATCCCCTTCCTTTATCGAAGGGAAGGGGAATAAAAATACACGAGATATTTCCGGGGTATTTTTTTATTCCTGGCCTTTCCCTCCCGCGAGAGTGACCAGGTTGCTAAAGCTTTCCGGCTCCCTGACAGCCATATCCGCCAGCATTTTACGGTTGATTTCCACTCCCGCTTTTTTCAGGCCGTTCATGAAATTACCGTAGGTGATGCCCCGTTCGCGGCAGGCGGCGTTAACGCGGCTGATCCAGAGGCTCCGCATATCGCCTTTCCGCTCGCGGCGGTGGATGTAGTTATAGCTCAGGGAATGTATCATGGACTCGGTGGCGCGCCGGATAAGCCGGTGCTTGGTGCCCCGATGCCCGCTGGTCAGCGCAAGTATCTTCTTATGTCTATGGTGTGAGGTTACCCCTCTTTTTACTCTAGGCAAGGAACTATTCCTCCTCCTCTATTTGACCCCGTTGGGTATCAACCTGGATATGCGCTTCCGATCTGCAGGGCTCAATAAAGTCATTTTATCAAGCCGTGAGCGCAGCCGTTTGGTTTTGGCGGAGCGCAGGTGGCTCTTGGGACCCTGTGTGCGCATAATTTTGCCGGTTCCCGTTATCTTAAAACGGCTCTTGGCGCCTTTGTGAGTCTTAAGCTTTGGCATTTTGCGGTTCCTTTTCCTTTGTTACAGCTTTTACTTCCGTTTTTGCTTCGGGTTTAGTTTCGGTTTTGGGTTGGGTTTTGACTGCTGTTTTTTGTTGAGTGTTTACTTGGGTTTTAGTTTTGGGGTTGTTGGGTTTTGGTCAAGCAAGAATTCGGCGCCATGCCGGCCACATTCTTTGAGAGCATCCTCGATGGCGTCAGTATGGCAACGCAGCCTGCTTTTTCCACGCTGTCCGGATTGCCGGGTTCCAATGGGTCGTACTTGCCGGAACCATAATAAGAGTGTATAACTCCCCTTCTTATCCTCTCGGTCACATCCGCGATGCACAGTACCGCGCCGCGGTCGTTATACAGCTTTACGATATCGCCGTCTTTAATGTTCCTGGCTGCCGCGTCTTCCGGGTGTATACGCGCCGGATGCCAGTGGTATCCGTCTTTCATAACCCGATGCCCCGGTATTTCGCTCAGCCAGCTTAGATTCGCATCATGGTGCGTATGAAAGGTATACCTGGGATGCGGCGAGATTAACTGTAACGGGTATTTTTCGGCCATTTCCGAGTTATAGCCTTCCCAACTGGGAATGTAGCGCGGCAGCGGCGGTCTTTCTTCATCGTCCGGGAAATGCGCTTTCAGGCTTTCAGACACAAACTCTATTTTACCGCTGTAAGTGCCCAGTTCTTTCTTCTTCGATGTTGCCCGCTTGGGGTTATAGTGGTCCGGGGTATCGCACGCGCGTCCTTCATAGAACCAGCGCAGCCCGGGTGTAGGCTTGTAGTTGGAAGAAACCGGTACGATGAAGTATCCCTTCTTTTTAAAATCCTCCAAAGAGACGTACCTTGGCAGGTCGGATATGTTGAATGTCTTCTCTATCCAGTCCTCTTCCGTATTTCCTTCTGTAAACTCATCCTTGACCCCCAGCTTTTCAGCCAGTTCGGTAAATATCCGGTAGTCCGACTTCGATTCGTAAAGAGGTTCGATGCACTTGTGCTGATAGACGATGACCCGGTGGTTGCAGGCATTGGAGCCGTGTTCCGTATATCCCCCGGTATTCGCCCACTCCCCGATGTCGTTTCTCTCGAAGTTCGTGCAGGCCGGCAATATGATATCGGCGAGGCCGGTTTCCGTGCACCACCAGCAGTCCTGATTCACCACGAATTCCAGCTTGGGGCTCTGGTACATCTTGACCCAGCGGTTCGTAGCTGTCATTGTTCCCATGAAAGAGCCGCCGTAGCGGTAGAACATTTTAACCTCGGAGCACCCTTTGGCCGGATAAGTAAACGGGATGAACTGCTGTTCCAGCGATTGTCCGGAGAAAGTCTTTCCCAGCCAGCTTATGGGAGGATTCAGTATGGCTTCCGGCGTCAGCAGGCGGTAGATGCGCTGTTTAACAGGGTTATCGACCTCATAGTTGGAAAGCCCGTTTAAATACTGCGGTCCGTAAGAAGCATATCCGGGAAACTCAAACCTGGCATTGTAAGGGGGACCCATCGTCGTGCCCCAGATATTGACGCCCGGTTTACCGAGGCCCTGCATAGCCTGCAGCAGTACCATCAGTCTGGCCCATTCCGTGCCGTAGGCCTCCCGGCAAGCTCCTGATTCGCCTCCTCTTGAACCGGCGGCCAGCATCGTGCGTTTTGACGCCCATTCCCTCGCCAGGCTCTTGATTACGTATTCCGGAACATCACAGATTTCCGCCGCCTTTTCCGGTGTGCATTCATCATTTATAATATGTCTTTCAAATTCCTCGAAACCGAGCGCATGTGTTTTAACATATTCTTTATCGTAAGTGCCTTCGGTAAGCCAGACATAAGCTATAGCTTCAGCCATGGCGGCGTCTGTGCCGGGGCGCGGCGCTATCCATTTGTCACCCAGGATAACTGCCGTATAATTACAAAACGGGTCGATGAAAATTTGTTTTTTGCCAAGGTCGCGCAGCCAGTAGCGCCATTGCACTGAGTCCTGGCCGCCGTAAATACCGCGCGTTGTATCGGGGTCATTGCCCCAGTGCACGATGAGGTCGGTATTTTTCAACGCGTCTTCCAGCAGGTCATATTGCTCCGGCATGCCCAGCCGCCAGAAAAAGCCGTATGCATGGGTCGCTCCCCAGTGCCATCCTTCCCAACTGTCCGGGTTATCCAGGATATCCGTAAAGCCGATTAAATTAAAGAACCGCGCCCACGTTGCCATGCGGTAACCGATGTTACCCCAGTTATGGTGTGATGAGGCACGGGACATAACGGCTTCCGGCCCGTAAGTTGACCTGATACGCTTCATTTCCCCGGCTATGATATCTAACGCAGTATCCCAACTGATGCGTTTGTAGCCTGATTTCCCCCTGTTTTCCGGATGCCTCTGGCTTTCCGGGTTGAAGTCTTCCCTGATTAACGGGTATTTAAGGCGTATATCGGAATATATTCTGGCTTTTTCACCCATCGTATACGGCGATACGCAGGCTTTACGGAGGGGTGTGAAGGACTTCCCGGCTGTTTTTATTGTCCATGAGGGAGCATCTTCATCAGTCAGCGGTAAAGGGCGGATGCGTACAATCGTTCCATCCCGTACATGCACCAGCACCGGTCCGCCGTTAGTGAGATTAGTATATATGTTTTCCAATTCAGGTCATCACCTTTCAAGTTGAAGTACGGGGCTCCTTGCAAGCAATAGGAATGAGTAACAAGAACAAGCAATTTTAGAAGCCGTGGCAATTACCATCTTTTAAAAGTATAATAAATATACATGACTATTATCAAATTGGAGATACAAAATGCCGGATAAAATGTTGCTTTGCTGGAATGTTAACGGTATCCGGGCGATAAAAAATAAAGGTTTCCTGGAATTTCTTAACAAAGTATCGCCGGATATTCTTTGCCTGCAAGAGACAAAAGCGCAGCCCGACCAAGTGGATATCGATTTGAAAGGTCCCGCAGGCTATCACGTTTATTGGGCGTATCCGGAACGGAAAGGCTACAGCGGCGTGTCCCTTTTCAGCAAAGAGAAACCGCGGGATGTCAGGTATGACTTCGGTGTTAAAGGATTTAATATCGAAGGGCGGGTAATCATCGCCGACTACGCGGATTTCACAGTTTTTAACATCTATTTTCCCAACGGTAAACAGGGGCCGGAACGGTTAAAATACAAGATGGATTTTTACGATGAATTTTTAAAATACGCTGATTTATTAAAAGCCAAGGGACGGAAAATCGTTATCTGCGGCGACGTAAATACCGCGCATAAGGAGATAGACCTTGCCCGGCCCAGGGAGAACAGTAAAATATCCGGCTTTTTACCTGAAGAAAGAGCCTGGATAGACACACTGGTTTCTCACGGATACGTGGACACGTTCAGGCATTTTCACTCAGAGCCCGGGCAATATTCTTACTGGGACATCAAGACCGGGGCGCGGGGGCGGAATGTGGGGTGGAGGATTGATTATTTCTTTATCAGCGAAAACCTGCTACCGGCGCTGACCGGCGCTTTCATTATGCCGGAGGTCATGGGCTCCGACCATTGCCCGATAGGCATTACGTTAAATATTTAAGGTTTTTTTGCTACTATATCATTTCCGGCATGCTCATGGGTAATTCCGCCGGGATGAGTATGTATAAATCTGTAAACATGGCTCTCCAATATTTCCCAGTCACGGTACCGTTCCAACAATTCTCCTTCTTTAAACAAGCCGACCATGAGTCCTCTCTGGTCTTCAGGTTCCGGCACCGTATCCGTAAATACTCCGATAACGTGCAGACCGCCGGTCACGGTATTGTCTTTCATACGCTTGATGACGACTTTCCATTCATCGCGCTTTACTAAATGAAGGCATCCCGTGCAGACAATAAAGTCGAATTTATAGGGAAACCGGTATTCCCTCATGTCGCAGACTAAAGCATCAATTTCCAAGCCTCTTTCTATAGCTGTGGTATTGAGTTTATGAATACCTGATTCAGAAATATCAGAGGCATATGTCTTAAAACCCAGACTGGCAAGGTATAAGGCATTCCGTCCTTCACCACAGCCTAAATCCAAGGCTTTGATACCCTTCGGTAGCGTTGCAGCTACTTTTACTACCACTTCACTCGGTTTTCCGTCGCCGAAGGTATCCAGTTTACCGGGTCTTTTATAGCTCTCTTCCCAGAAAGGCTTTTTCTTTTCCATCATAAATCACCGATGTTTTGAAGTCCCTTGATAACTTCATAGAAATCTTTAAAAGGAACGCAGTCAATTTTCTCATCGCGGCAGCGTTTTAAAAGCTGTCCGGTAGCGAAGACACGTTTTGCTATCCTGGCTGAATAAATATCAGAGCTGCCGTCACCCACATAAATCACGGAATAGCCTTTATTAATTAAATACCAGGTATAAGCCTCTTTAAAGCCGTCCATCATCTCTGCGCCGTCCGGGCCGATGTAAGCGACTTTCATGGCATCCCGGTGGGGTATGTTTTCCGCCGCGTGGATTTCCAGTTCCTTGATATTATTAATGCCGATTTTTTTAAGGATGGCTTCAATATAAAACAGCCAGCCGTTGCTGACGATAACGGATTTGGCACCTTTTTCCCTGCAATAATCGAGAAAATCTGTGAAACCGGGGCGTATTAGGATATCATGGGCCAGTACGAATTCAGTCATTGTCTTGATATCGGTTTTCAACATATTAAAAACGTTCCTGTTGAATGTCCCCACGTTTATCTTGCCGGAGGAATATTCTTCCAGAGATTTACGCCATTCTTTACCGGCGAAAGTATCCAGCAACAGCTTATTTTAATACCGGTCACACCAGGCCGCGCATCAAGCTCGGGGGCGGCAAGGTCTGGCTCAATGACGTGCCGGCTTATACCGGTCTGGCAGCAGTAGATATACTCATTGGTTGTACAGCTTTACCTGATGATGACCCGCGCAACCGCGTTTACCCCGGCGAGTTCAAATACGGTGGAGGGCACGTTATCGAGGAACTTGTCGCCGGCAAGGACGTCCGGCTGGTGGCGACCGCTTACGGTACGGATTGCTATCCGCGCAAGAAACTGGAAACTCTTATAAATCTCAAGGACATGAATGAAGCTGTCCTTTTTAATCCGCGGAACAGCTATCAAAACTACAACGTGGCGGTAAACGGTTCCGCCAGGACGATATATACCTATATGGGCGCTTTAAAACCAAACCTGGGCAATGCCAACTACAGCAGTGCCGGTCAGCTTTCGCCGCTGTTTAACGATCCGTTCTATAAGACCATCGGCATCGGGACGAGGATATTCCTGGGCGGGGGGGTGGGTTACGTTGCCTGGCAGGGCACACAGTATAATCCTAACGCTTTACGCGGCGAAAACGGTGTGCCTAAGCGCGGCGCAGGAACGCTGGCCGTCATCGGCGACCTGAAGCAGATGAAACCGCAATGGCTGCGCGGCTTGAGCATGCAGGGCTACGGCGCGACCATGGCGGTGGGCATTGGCGTGCCTATACCGATTCTTTCCGAGGAAATACTTAAATTTACCGCGGTGACGGATGCTGAACTATTTGCCGCTATTGTGGACTATTCCGATGCTTATCCCCAGCGCAAGCCGGATATCCTCGGCGAAGTCAGCTATGCCCAGCTGAAATCCGGCAAGATAGAAATCAAGGGCAAGCAGGTTCCCACTTCATCGCTATCCAGCTATCCTAAAGCGGTGGAAATAGCGGGTACGCTGAAAGCGTGGATTCAGAAGGGTGAATTCACGTTGACCGAGCCGTCCATTCCATTGCCTGGGATAGATGCCGGCATCGTTTTGAAGAGCCTTGAAGAGCGTAAGATAGAAGAAGAGCAGGTTTAGACTTAAGTTTAGTTAATAATGAGGGGAGGGGCAGCGAATCGCTCCTCCCCGGTCTGGTTCTCATAACCGCAGGTGAACGAATGGAAAGAATTTATCTTGATCACGCCGCCACCACACCGGTACATCCTGACGTCCTTAAAACAATGATACCGTATTTTACGGATAATTTTGGCAATCCATCGACGATTTACAGCTATGGACAGGAAGCAAAAGCGGCGGTTGAAGATGCCAGGGCAAGCGTGGCCGCTCTTATCAACGCCGAACCTGAAGAAATTGTATTTACCTCCGGTGGTACGGAATCGGATAACTTTGCCCTCGAGGGCGTAGCCTATGCCAACGAAAAACGCGGCAATCATATTATAACCTCAGCCGTCGAGCACCACGCTGTGCTGGAGACCTGTAAATTCCTCGAAAAGAGGGGTTTTTACGTGACCCGCCTGCCGGTTGACAGCAGCGGCCTGATTGATCCTGATGCTGTGAAAAAGGCAATTACGCCAAAGACCATCCTCGTCTCGGTGATGCACGCCAATAACGAAGTCGGCACAATAGAACCTATAGCTGAAATTGGAAAAATTACCCGGGAAGCCGGAGTATTGTTTCATACCGATGCCGTGCAAACAACAGGGCATATCCCCACAGATGTGCACGAACTCGAGGTGGATTTGCTCTCCATGTCGGCTCATAAGCTTTATGGCCCAAAAGGGGTTGGCGCGCTGTACATTCGCAAGGGAAAAGGACGACTCGTCCCGTTTATGCACGGCGGCGAGCAGGAAAAACGGCGGCGCGCCGGCACAGAGAACGTTCCCGGCATCGTGGGCTTTGGCAAAGCGGCGGAAATCGCCCGGGAGGAAATGCCCAAAGAAGTAAAACGACTAACCGCCCTGAGAGATAGATTAATCTCCTGTATCCTTGAGCGTATAGGAAATACCCGCTTGAACGGGCATCCTGTCAGACGGCTGCCCAATAATACCAACATCACCATCGATTTTGTGGAAGGCGAGTCGATGTGCCTCAGCCTGGATATGGAAGGGATTTGCGCCTCAACAGGCTCCGCCTGCAGTTCGGGCAGCCTCGAAGCGTCCCACGTACTGCTGGCCATGGGGCTTCGCCACGAGCAGGCGCACGGCTCCCTGCGCTTTACGCTGGGCAAGTGGAATACTGAAGATGAAATCGAACAGGTAATCACTGCGTTAAGTTCAACTGTCGCCAGGTTGAGATCCATGTCACCGTTATTGAAAAACAAGAGCTAGGAGGCCACTACGTGTCGCCAGTTTACAGCGAAAAAGTAATGGAACATTTTAAGAATCCCAGGAATGTCGGAGAGATGGAAAATCCCGACGGAATCGGGCACGTCGGAAACCCTGTCTGCGGCGATATCATGGAGCTTTACATAAAAGTCAAGGACAATATTATTACCGATGCGATGTTCAAAACATTCGGCTGCGGGGCCGCTATTGCCACCAGCTCAATGGTAACTGAACTGGTCAAGGGGAAAAGTGTTGACGAAGCCTTGAAAATATCCAACAGCGCGGTCGCCGAGGCGTTAGGCGGCCTGCCCCCGGTGAAGATGCACTGCTCGGTATTGGCTGAAGAGGCGCTTAAATCCGCTATCGATGATTACAAGAGCAAGCAGAAAAATAAAAAGTAACTTGAAAAACAGGCTGTCTTTAAGATAGAATTAACATACAACTGAATATTGCCACTAGGGGAGCTGGAAGGCTGAGAGCCCGGATAATTTCCGGGCAGACCCTTTGAACCTGAACTCGGTAATACGAGCGTAGGGAAGTGAAAACGAAACCGGGAGCAGTTCCTTTAGAGCTTCTGGTTTTTTTATTTTAAAAAATACAATTAAGGAGAAAACCATGACTGAAATGCCCGAAATTGGGAAAATTTCCCCGGAAATCTTTAGCGAGCTGATATTTCCCCGCCTTGGCGCCAGGAGCGATAAAGTATTAGTCGGTCCGCAGCACGGGGTGGATGTGGGCATCGCGGAAATAGGGGGCAAAGCGGTATCTTTCACCTGCGACCCCGTCTTTATCGTACCGGAATACGGTTGGGAAAGGGCGGCCTGGTTTGCTATTCACATCATCGCCTCGGATTCCGTGACCAGCGGCCTCAAACCCAAATTCCTTTCCATAGACCTCAACCTGCCGATGGAGATGACGAAAAAGCAGCTTGAGACGGTCTGGGACGTGATGCACCGTGAATGTGAAAAGCTGGGGATAACCGTCATTACCGGGCATACCGCTCGTTATGAAGGCTGCCACTATCCCATGGTCGGCGGCGCGACGATAGTGGGTGTAGGTGAGCTTAACGAGTATGTTACCCCGCGTTTCTGCAAGGCCGGAGACAAGATAATCATCACCAAGGGCCCGGCTATTGAAGCGACAGGTATTTTTGCCGCCATGCTGCCTGGAGTTATCGAGAAAGAACTCGGCGCGGCTTTAAATAAAAAAGCGCAGGAGATATTTTATAAAATGTCTGTCGTTGAGGATGCCCTGACCGCTGTGAGCGTTGGCGTCCGCGATAATGGCGTCACCGCCATGCATGACGCCACTGAATGCGGTATCTGGGGAGGCCTGTATGAAGTGGCGCAGGCGTCTGGCCTGGGTGTCAGGATAGAAAAAGAAGAAATCATCATGGAAGAAGGCGTCCCGGAAATTTGCCGGTTCTTCGGCATCGACCCGTATGCTTCAATCAGTGAAGGCACGCTGATTTGTGCTTGTAAAGCTCACAAAGCGCAGGAAATAGTAACCAAGATGACCGGTAAAGGAATCAAGTCATCTGTTGTAGGAGAACTGACTCCGAAAGAAAAAGGAATGGTGCTGGTGGAAAAGGGCAAAGAGAAAAAGCTGGAACATCCTATCGTCGATCCGTTCTGGCGGGCCTTTTACGGCGCCCTGGAGAAATACAAGGGGTAAGCCGTACTAACAGCATATGGTGCGGTACTTACCTTTGGATTAAAATACCTTCAAGGGTAAGTACCGATGAAAGAATTGATCTTCTATACAATTGCCAGTACGGTGATAGCTTTAATAGCCCAGGCTTTACATGCCAGCTTGGCGCTGACTATTTTTGCTTCCCTGTTAATTCCCCCTGTTATCCTGCTTGTAATCAGGGTTATCCGTTTATAGGCTATTCTTCTAAAAATTCTCAACCCGGATGATAAAAGAAAGGGCGGGGTCTTAGACCCCGCCCTTGTACTTTCAGGTATTTAATGTTTGTGCATCGGCTAAGCAAATGTCAATTTAAGGTTGTCACCTTCTTTTTCTACTCTCTCCAGTGTAAGTGTTTTTTTCAAAATGTCTATTAAGGGCAGCTTATCCTGAAGTTTGTACGATATTTGAATACCTTCCTCGGAAGAAAACTCTCCCATGTATTTAACACTTGATATTTGAGAGAATGTTTTCTTGATATATTTCAAGCGCTCCATGTTGAAAGGCGCCAGCGCCTTCAGTTCTATCTCGCCTTTAAAAATTCCGTTTTCACCTATACCCGCTGCAGATTTTTCACCTTTGAGCACCAGCCAGAAACTATCTTTTACCTTTTTGTTTTCCCCTTCGCGCAGGAATTGCTCGCCCATCTCAGGGTTGAGCCGGCCGGAGGCGAAAACCGGCACTGTCACCACCTTTTTTACTGCGGCGGTCAATGGCCAGATGGCCCCGTGCCCTTTCATGCTCCAGTCCAGATCGCCGCAGGTAGTACGCAACCACTTAGGCTCTTCGGGATAAAGAAGACGGTCAGGCTGTAAAAGTCCCTCGCGGTGGCCGTAGATATGCGCCCGGCACTGGATGGCATCGGCACCGGCTTTCTCCAGCAATTTGGCCAGCTGGACCCCTTCTTCCATCGTTGTAGCTTCGGGGTGATTATATTCCCGTATATTTATCAGGGCGGTAACGGTGAAGTCCGGCCCGCAGCGCCTTTTGGTCTCTTTGATAATTTCGGAAATAAAGCGAGCGCGGTTTTCCAGGCTCTGCGGCCCGTATTCGTCTTCCCGCTTGTTCCAGATACGGGAAAGGAAGGTATTGATCTGGTGGCAGGTGCCGCCGTTAATCTCGCAGCCGTCAAAGCCGGCTTTCCAGGCGCGCTCGGCGGCAGCGGCCCAGAGGTTCACCATATCTTTGACTTCATCGTTGTTCATGGCCCGGGGGATGGCGAAGTCCGGCCCGGGCAGCTCTTCCTGTGTTAACGCCGAGGCAGCCTTGGTATCGCGCTTCGGTAACAGCCCGGTGGGGTTCCACGGCCCGGCATGCTGGAACTGTATCATCAAGGGACAGCCCTGTGCGTGAACGGCCTTAGCCAGCGCGGCATAGCTGGGGATATATTTGTCGTCGCTCAA
Organism: Dehalococcoidia bacterium; assembly: GCA_041300405.1. Lineage (GTDB taxonomy): Bacteria > Chloroflexota > Dehalococcoidia > Dehalococcoidales > RBG-16-60-22 > Fen-1077. Next base: position 1,382,171 of record JBGLNK010000001.1, read on the forward strand.
TCTGAACTGCGACTCTACGTGCTGGCAGGCCAGCGGAAACTCAACGCCGCAGGACTCGACAATCAACAGGCCGACCCCGCCCCTGGCTAACGCTTCGTAATAGGCAATCGCCCTATCGCCCACATAGCCATCCCGCTGGATGAATGATGAACCGTTAGCGGTCTTAATAAAACGGTTCTTCGTCTTTATCTTGCCAATTTGCCCCGGCTCGAGAAGTTTCGTAAATTTACCACTCACAATAATTCCTCCGTTTTTATCTTGATAGAGATTTCTGGTGGGATCTTGGGCTACTTAATTTAATGCGGGGACGCCGGGGCAACCATCTACCTGTTCCATGGCCGATTTCAGCACGTTGATAGTAGCGTTCAAGAAAATCTGCTCATCCGGCGCCGGTGTTAGCTCTTTTATTTCGATAATACCTTCACTGCCCAGGACCAGCGGCACGCCCATGCTCAGGTTATGCTGTCCGTACTCTCCATCGAGCACCGCCGAGCTCGGGATGGTCGCGTGGGTATTATTGACGATGGCCTCGACAACATCCTTGATCCCTGTAGCGGAAGTAACACCGGCGGTGCGGCCTGTTTTCAGCTCTTCATAGCGGCGCAGGACTTCCGATATCTGGGAGCGTATTTTTTGCTTGGTATTGTTATCCACCTTCACTGGCTTGCCTTTCACTTCTACGGAGCTGAAAAGAGGCACTTGGCTTTCACCGTGTTCACCGATAACCACGGCATGGACATCGGCGAATTCGTAGCCGAAGGCCTCCGCGATCATCTGGCGGAAGCGGATGGAATCGTTGGACGAGTAGCCGATGATCTTGAAACGGTCGAAGCCCGTGCAGCGGTACATCATATAGTTCAGAGGGTCGACGGGATTGGTGGTCGTGATGACGATGGCATCTGGGGCGTACTTTTTGATCTCCATGGCAATGTCGCGGATAATGGGGAGGTTCTTCGGGAGCATCTCCATGCGGGAAGAAAGCATGCCTTGGGCCGCTCCGGCCGTAACGATGACGATATGCGAGCCTTTCATCTCGCTGAAATCCCCGGCCCTTACGTGCACTCCTTTTTCCGCGGCGGCAGTCCCCGTGTCCATAGCCAGCTGGGTAACGACATTGGGTTTATAGGGGTCGATGAGGACAAATTCATCCGCCAATCCGTGCAGGGTTAGATTTAAAGCAACCGTCGAGCCCACGTAACCGGCCGCACCAATAATACTGATTTTCATGGCTTCGCCTCCGGTTAAATATCACCATCTATTTTTATTAGTATCATAATTATAGCTAAATATCAATCACGGAATATTACGGCCTTTATCGACTCCCTGATTGCCCTCTCAAACTGTTTAAAGTCGATTATCGTAACTAAATCTGTTTGAGAGGGGGATAGAGGGGGTGAGCATGGAGAATCAACCATAGGCAAACAGTACCATAAATAGACCCCTCCTCTTAAACGCCTCTATCCTGACAACTAAAAATATTTGCCACCCACCTATTGCAAAACGCCCTCCCCCGATATATAATAACCACTGGTGGTTTTCAGTCTAGGTTGTCATATATGCAACGCGACCTCTTTTTCCCGGCCCACGTTACGGATGACCTTAGCACTAACCAACTAACTTAAGAAAGGAGGTCATCCGTTGGCTTTTCAAGACAAGACACTGACATGTGCCGATTGCGGAGCTTCATTCACTTTCAGCGCCGCCGAGCAGGAGTTCTTCCAGTCCAAGGGCTACACCAATGAACCCAAGCGCTGCCCGAACTGCCGGCAGGCCAGAAAAACCGAGCGTTACGGCAGCGGCGGCGGTGGCGGCGGCAAAGCCCGCCAGATGTACCCCGCGACCTGCGCCGAGTGCGGCAAGACAACCGAAGTACCCTTCGAACCCCGCGAAGGCCGACCGGTCTATTGCAGCGAGTGCTTCAGTAAGATGAGAACGAACCGCTCGTAGCAACATCCAGAAAAAGGGCAACAAAATACAGGCTGGCGATATTCGCCAGCCTGTTTGTTTTTCAGTTATTCAGTTTGTATCTTATGAAGTTTTAGACTAAGATGTTAAAAAAGGTTGAATTTTGGATACTTTAGATATTCTATCTATTGTCGTCGCAATTTTCGCTATAACTGGAATTACACTGCTATCGATATTCACTCCGATATTTTTACCAATTATCAAGCTTATCATTAAAGACGTACAAGTCCGGAGAATCTATAAATCAACCGACAAAGATTTCGAAGCATTCTGCTTATTATTCGAAAGGCGGATACGTTTCGATTTACGTGAAGACCCCGAAGATGTCGGTGAATGGCTCGATGATTTCGAGCATGACAAAAAGAATCATCATGTTTCGTTGTATGAGTGCCTCTTAGTGGCAAAATTCAAGCAAAAAGTTATAGGATTTCTATTTTTCGAATATTCCGAGAAAAATGGTTTTCTCTATATAGAATTCCTTGGCGCAAAAGAGAATGAAGGTGATACAAATTACAGGGAAGTGACGACTCGTTTAGTTCAAGAGTGTTATAAAATTCTCAAGAAAGAGAAGAAACAATGCAGGTTGATTGTGTTTGAAGTAGATGATGAGAATGACCAGAACCTTAATGAGAAACAAAGACAACGTGCTGAATCTAAAAAAAGGCTGTTCGGACGCCAGGTCTTAAAAATCAAAGATGTTAAAAAACGAGGGGCTAAGGTCTATGAAATTTGTTTTGACTATTTTCAGCCGCCTGTACATAGAAATCGTCTAAAAGACATCAAACAAGATCTGGCTATTGTTCCTTTAGATTGGGTCGTTATATCAGAAGATATGACTATCAGTAAGGAGCAGTTAGGAGAAATATTACATTTCTTATTCTTCGAAGTGTATGATACTCTTTCAGGAGACAGATATCTTGGTAATGAATATCATACAACATTAACGAAACACTATAATAGGCTTCTTGATAATGCACCGGATAAAATAAAACTAAAGTTGCTTACTAAACTCCGTGAGGGATCCTAATATTATTACCAATTACTCGGTCTCGTACTATTTGGATATCGTTAAACAAGTAGGACAGTTGATACCTATTACTTGCCGTAAAGATACAATGGATTATCATCCGTGATAAGGCGAGTCTGGCCCGACATTTCCTTCCGAAGGTATTTGGGCAGGCTGAACATGCCTAAGTGGCTTATTCCATCATAAAATTTCAGTCCTTTGATAGAACGGCTTACAATTCGATTGTCCACTTCAGCGGGCGTTAGGGTAGATACATTCAACACCAGCGAAGCGAAGCAGAACCCCCAGGGTACTCCTAGGGAAGGGACGTTTATTGTACAACCGGCTACAACTTGAAAGACGCTCTTAAGAGTGTTGTAAACGGCGGTAAAATTCAGTAACTCAGTCAATGAAGTGGATCCAGCTTGAACGCTCATGATACCTTTAGCAGTTAACCTGTCAAGCGCCAGTCGGTAAAATTCCTGCGTGAAAAGCAAATAAGCGGGGCCTTTTTCTATGGGGTCGGGTAGGTCAATGATGATAGCGTCGTATTTATCTTTAGTTTTTTCCAGATATCCGCGGGCATCGACGTGGTACAGCTCCGTTCGTTTGTCCTCGAAGGCACCGCGGCTAAGACTGGGCAGGTATTTCCGACTGAGGGTGGTCACCTCCTCGTCGATTTCGACCATCACCGCTCTTTTTACCGTTTGATGGGCCAACGCTTCGCGGAGAGTGGCTCCCTCGCCACCGCCGGCGATGAAGACCGTCTCAGGTGCGGGGTGAGTCATCATGAAACGCCGTACTGAACTCATCCGCCAGGTACGGCCCAGGATACCGCTGGAGGGAAGACTAGTCATTGTTACCGATGATGGCGTGGCCACCGGAGCCACCACGCAGGCAGCATTTTGGGCAATCCGGTCAGAGCAGCCGAAAAAATTGATAGCTGCTATTCCTGTGGGGCCGGAGAACACAATTATAAGACTGGCAAAAGATGTTGATGAGATGATATGCCTGCGCTCCCCGCCTTTATTCGGCGCTGTTGGGCAGTTTTATCAGCGATTCTACCCAGTGGAGGATGAAGAAGTCCTGAAAATCCTGGACGAGGTAACAAGGAGTAGTTGAAATTAAAGCTTTACGGTAAGAGGGATATGTCCAGGTCACGGCAGGAGAGGTTTCTCTCCACGGCAATCTTTTAGTGCCCGGCTGTCAAGAGGTCTGGTAGTCTTTGCCCACGGGCGGCGGCAGCAGCCGTGTCACGATTAATTATCAAGGAAAAAATTATGCATTAGTGCTTAATTAGCCGGGGTTAACGGAGCAGGCGGAGGAAATCTTTTTTAACTATACATTGACTTACAGCCTGAATCCGTACCCAGGAGAAGGGGAGGAGATATCTCCCAAAGAATATCTTCTGACTCTGACCTTAACCAAATAAAGGAGTTTATGATATGCCGTACGCAAGGAATTCACTGGACGGGACCAGGATATATTTCGAGGACGATGGCGGCCAGGGCAAAGCGGTGGTCCTATATGGGGGAATCCTCGATTCAGTAGACCTGGTGCGAGAATCAGATACCGCCAGGGCACTACAGGTGTTACCTGGTGAGTTCCGCCTGATTTTCGCGGACCATCGAGGTCTGGGACGGAGTGATAAGCCGCACGAAGAAAAAGCTTATTCCATGCCACTCAGGGTCGCCGATACAACAGCTATCCTGGACTATCTCCGAATCGAACGGGCGCATTTCATCGGTACGTCTTATGGAGGAAGACTCTGCTTCGGGATTGGAGAGCACGCGCCGGAACGTGTGCTGTCTCTCATTATCGGGGGACAGCAGCCTTATGCCATGGATCATGACGGGCCGATCGCACGCGCCGTCAGGGAGAGTACCGCGGCAACAAGGGCCAAAGGAATCGAGGCATTTGTTGAGGCGCTGGAGAAGGGCGGCAAGATGAGATTTCCGGATGATAAGAGGGCGCGCTACCTGGAAAATGATCCGGCTGCCGTTATAGCTGCGAGCGACGCGATGCTGAATGAAGGCGATGTCGTCACAAACCTCCGGGAATGGAAATTCCCCTGCCTCATATTCATGGGAATTGATGACGCCGATTTCTATGACCTGGCGCGGCGCGCGGCTGACGAAATTCCAGATGCAGAGTTCCTAACGCTTAAAGGAGTGGGGCACCTGGGCGCGCACCTGCAACATGATAACGTGGTCACTGCTGTCCTCCGGACTTTGCGGGCAGCCAGGCAGTAATTAATATTGTAATAGGGGAGACCAATGGAACAAAATGGGTTGCCCAGGGGATTCAAGGAACTTTCAAATTTCGGGCTGGTCGAAGCTCTCTTAGGCCGACGTTCCCGCCGCTTCTTTATGGGAGCTGAAATTCCAGATGGGTTGTTTGCTTATAAAAGCAGGCATGTTGTGATGCCGCTATCTGAATTGGAAACGCTGCTGGTCGTGAGCGCGTGTGGGAGTAATACCGGCTGGCATAATATGATTTATCGCGCTGAACGGTATGCGCCTTATCTTTCAAACTACAGCGGCGCTGCTGGCGGTCGTACCTTTCCCTCCGCTGCTGGCTTTCATACAAGTAAGACCTTCTTTACAGACGATGATGGTGTTTATGTTCTGGATGACAGAGATGCTCCTGCGTTTGCCGAGAGAGCACCGGACGGTTCTCTTGACCTGCAGACTATTTTAACTGAGGCCAGAAAAAGAATTAGGAAACTAAATGATAGCCGCCTTGATCTTCCGGCAGAGGTACCGTTTACAGAAGCCCATAATACATGGGTGGCTAATCATGCAGGAACGCTGCTCGTAATTCCGGTAGGCGACGTGGCTCAACATGTACTCCTCGGTTTGTGCTACCTTCTCCAGAATGGCATCGTCGTTACAGACGATATCAACAAGCAAAGTGTTCCGGGGATAGAGAGATTTGCCGGCATTGTAGACGTTAAGAATGCCTGGCCTTTGAGTTTGGTTGAGCAATTGTGTCTCAACGAAGTTACAGTGGAACTGTCTTGTAGTTGTTACGCCGGTACTTTGATGCTGCAGGCGATGGGGCTGGGGGGTTGGATGTTTGACGGGCTGGACTCATTCGCGGTCCTTGGCGCTAGCGGAAATCCGAAATTAAAAGGATTAGGATTTAGATACGACGTAGACGAACGGTGGCCATATGCTAATCCAACGGGTTTACCGGGCGTAATGGAGGGGTTTTGCCCGCCGCATTATCCGGATATGCGCGCCGCCGTGGAAGCAATCGTTGAGCGTAAATTTGGTGCCGGCGGGCCATTCCACCATGATACGCCGGGACCATGGCGGGATTCGGGAAAAGTACGTTCATCAGCCCAGGTGCATAGCGAGGAATTCAAGGAATGCATAGCTCTTCAAGCCCAGTATATCTATAATACTTTTGGTAAATTCCCGGGCACGGTTCCATCGATATTTATCATTATGTATCTTCAGGCCCACCATCTGGATCTGGAATTCTATGATAAGTTTTACAACTCCGGTGCTTATCTAAAGACCCATGCCCAGCATGTGGAACGTTGGCATTCGACTGAGAATACCTTGTGATATCGGAAGAATTCGGAGGAAATGGATAAACATCGATTAACATCCCGGAAGGGAATTGCCCCCTGCGCCGGGATAGTGTTTCCGGAGGTTTGGGACTCCCGAAGAAGGGGCGCGCACTAAACTTTGCTGGCAGCCAGGCAGCGAATAGTTACTTGCTGGCTTTAACAATATAGATATCTTGAAACAACGAATATAAATAAAGGGGAAAATAAATGTATCTTAAGAATGTTGACCAGGGCAACGGCACCGTACGAAAACAACTAATCCGCTTTTTGCTCCCTGCGCTTATGCTCCTCACGTTGCTCGGAGCGATGTCCTGTACGAACTCTATTCCTCAAGAACTGACTGCCAGTGAAAAACTCTGGAAAGACCAGGGGATGAATAACTACGATTTTACCCTCGAGCGTCAATGCTTCTGCCCGGAGGACTGGCGCGGACCTGTGAACATCCAGGTACGTAATGGAACCGCAGTTTCCGTCACTTATGTCTCTAACGGCGCGGTAGCCACAGAGGGCAAGTTCGATAACGCAGACACGATTGACAAACTATTCACTATACTGAAAAACGCATATGCCGGAAAGAACGATTTTGAGCAAAAAGCGGATACCATCAACGTGACCTATAACACTCAGTTTGGGTATCCCGCGACTTTTTACATCGATGTCTCACAAACCATCGCCGATGAAGAACAAGGATACACCGTTACAAATCTCGTTGCGCGGTAGGCCTTTGCCAGGCTCCCGGAATTTGCCGGTACAGGGTCTCCACGGTATCAAAGCCGAAATGAGCCCTGACACTGAAAGCAACGCCTTCAGCGATGGTTTCCGCATTGTGTATTGTACTGTATCACCGGGATCAGAGAAGGGTTCCGCCCAGGGTAATGGTTTAACTTGACAAATGGGTTCATTTTGATATATACTTTATGTATAGTTCCAGTTTAGGTTGTTATCTGCTTCTTAGAATCCCCTTAGATTTATATCAAGTATTGGATGACCCGAGCTCAAACTAAAATTTAGAAGAGAGGAGATCATCCAATGAGTTTTCAGGACAAGTCTATCCAGTGTTCCGATTGCAAGACTACCTTCACTTTCACTGCCGGGGAACAAGAATTTTACCAGACCAAAGGCTTTACCAATGAGCCCAAGCGTTGTTCCTCATGCCGCCGCAATAATAAAGCCCGGCGTTCAGACAGCGGCAGCAACAGCTACGCTTCACGGTATTAAGACTAGTGAGTATCTACAGCTATTGCCGCACATAGAATAAATATCCTGAGAAGGGCAGACAATACAAGATTAAGGCGTGTATTGTCTGCCCTCCAGGATTTACCGTTGAGATACAGAGGAATCTTTTTCCCCATCTTTTTTCAGGAGGTAAAGTTGAACAAGATAATTGTATCAAATTCCAGAAAAAAATATCTTCGCAAGGAAAAAGCCCGGATTCGCAGGGATGTTTTTGATGTAATAGAACAGGATAAATTGATCAGCGCCTTATACCCGTCGGTTCGCAAGGCGTAGATACGGCTGGTAATATATACCAACTCAGACTATAATATGTCCATTACCCGGGAATGAAACGGAGGTATTATGACAATAGACTCCAAGTGTATTCATTGGTGGATAATCGGGGAATACCTGGTAGGCCGTTGTAAAAAGTGCGGGGCTACAAGGGACTTTGAAAAACTAAGAGAAGAAGAGAAAACGCGATCGTCTGTCCGAAAGGCGCTATTCACTGGGTCTATCCTAGAGGAGGATTCGGCATCTGTTATCAATACGGTTGAAGGAGGGTTATTCGTTTTTAAAACTTTTTTTTATTATTTCTTAGCTTTGTAATGAAGCTGATTCGTTTACCATTCGTTTTATATCCCCAGGAAACCTCTGAATAAGTCATTGCGAGCTATTCCCGAAGGGAAGGCGTGGCAATCTCTATCATGGCATCAAAATAGTCATGTCTTCATATATACGGCTACCTATTCAGAGCTTACCTTATTTTAAATAACCCGGTGCGCTGTATGTTCAATCATAGACGCTGGATGATTATTATAACGGGGTCCCAGGCGATAATGTAAAGGGGATTTTGTCACTAAATAGGGAAGAGGGAGAAGTTCCCAGGAAAAACCCTCTTAATCTCCCTTTAACAAAGGGAGAGATTACTACCGTCTAAATCTTAACTGTATTGGCTAAGTTGCCTGGCAATGGCAGGCAAAGCAAATATATAGTTTACATAATATACTTGACGACTTGGGGTATATGGGTGTATGAATACAGATAATCTGACAGCTATAATTTCAGCTATTCAAGCAAACGAAGGTATGAAACCAGGCGATTGGATAACACTTGCCGCTGTGATTGTGGCCCTTGGATTGGGCTTGGCATCATTATTACAGACTCAATTCCTACAAAAAAGAGAGCGTAAAGAAAGACTATTAAATGAGATTATTGATTGGGCGACAGATATAAGTAAACATGGTGCTGAATTGAATTTTATTCTTCTTGCCGCTCAGATAGATGAAGAACCATGGGGAAAACTAGATATTCCTACTATACAATCAGACTTACGTGATTTAATGCAGCGATGCGATTATATATTATATATTACCGGTAATAATGATTCTTTGATTCTTGCTGCCAATAAAATCAAAGAAGAAGTGGTTTGGTTCTTGAATAGTATGGATAATTTATTTATTAAAATACGCCTTGAGGGTGCTATTGAGAGTTTACCAACAATATTTAAATCAATGATAGAACATGATTCATTAGTAGGATATGCTAATGAATTATTAAAAGAAGCAGTAAAAGTTAAACTCAAAGGTATCCATTAACCCACTTCCCTAATCTTCCCAGCCTAACATTTATTATGTCAAACTATATCTAGACAATACAAGGGGCGCACAATATATGTTATGTCATATTGCCCACACCCGGAAAGCTATTTAACATAATGACGATACCGTCCCCCTGCTCAAGTTTCCCTAAATTATGTCCCGATGATTTTATCCCGTTTTAACGCACCTTTAATAATTTTTTATGCCTTGCCTTACTGCCGCGCAGTAATATTTATTTAAAGGTATTTTATATTAACCGCACATCACTTTACCTGACAATTCTTAATTAACCCTGTGAAAGGAACAACAAATCGATGACTGAACCCCTGCGCATCCTGGTCGTAGATGATAACGAAGACCTCCTGAAAACCCTGTCCCTGATTTTAAAGCGCTCCGGCTTTGACGTAGAAATGGCGTCAGACGGATATACGGCGGTAGACAGATACATGCATGGAGATTATAACCTTACACTCATGGATGTCGATATGCCCGGGTTAAACGGCGTCGAGGCTTTCCGTCTTATCCGCCAGAAAGACCCGGCGGCTTCGGTCATCCTCATGACGGGCCACTCCGATGATGACCTCATCAAGCTGGCCGTCGATGAAGGCGCCCACTGCGTACTTTTTAAACCGATGCATATCGATAAAATTTTAAATACTATCAAGGATGCGGTTCTGCCACTGCCTGATTATGAAAAAGATGTGACGCTTGTTTTAAAATGAACTGCTAGCTTCTCTATCCGGTATAACCTGCGCCGGCTGTCCTGTTAACTTTTGATTTCCGCAAGAAATTTTTGCAGTTCCCCGGCTGATGAGTGGAGTTTCAAAAGCGCCTGTCTTAATCTTTCTTTTTGTAAAGCCGGGCTAAACATATACCTTCTAATCCTGTCCAGGGTATCGACGATTTCTGATATAAGTTCAACGGCCAATATATTCCTTAGATTTCCCGCTTGCGTCAGTAGTTCCCGTCCGCTATAAGTCAGCGTGGTAAGCTCAAACTTGATATCGCCGCTTTTACCCAGGATTTTCTCCATGTCAACATTATCTTGCTCGATAGCGTGCGTCTTAATGAACTGGTTTACCGTTTCCAGCCAGTCATTTGCGCTTCTCTGCGCTTTAACGCGCCGTGCGGTTATACCTGTAATACGGTTAAAAGCAGTAACTATTGAATCTATCCATTTCATATTTTATCTTCCGTACAGTAAGTATAACCACTTTATGAAAACTTAATCAATCCTTAATCAAAGATTAATAAAAAACCCTTCGCCCGGAGCCGGCGTTTATCTATAATAATATCAGGATGAGATATATCTCCGGCGGTTCATTAAAAATAGTGACTTTCGTCTTCGTGGCGCTTACCGTGACGCTCATATTGCTGCGGTTCAGCCCGGTCGTTTTCCCGGGCACGGCGCAACCTTCCCCTTCATTTGATTGCGATGACGCCGCGCTGGCCATGTACCGCCATTTTCAGAATATGGGCATAGAAGCCGTGCCCATTATCGGCAATCTGGACATCAAAGGCGAAGAATACGAGGAAAGCAACCATGTCTGGCTGCTGGTTGATTCCGGCGGCAGGCAAATCGCTTACGATTGGGGTTCACCGCGCTTCGATAGCCAACATTACGAGGGATACACCGTCAGCCTCGACTTTCTATTGCACGCCGTGGCCGAGGATATAAAAAGCGAAGAGCCGCTTATCATCGCGGAAAGATAAAGCGGCTTAATCCTGTATAAACCTTCTATGGATAAAACGCCGCCAGGTATGTTATAAAAATCACATCTCCAGACTTGACTGCACCCACCCCGGCATACGTGTTCCCGGGCAACAATGTGCCGTGCTCAAAAGCATAAGTGTTAAGTTTCCAGATTACTACTGCTCCACGCGCAATCGTATTTACAGAGGTATAAAAGGCCGCCATGAATGTTTCTTGATATAAATATTCCGGGCTGGCTATCACCTTGCCGGATGCCGCCATCGCATTTGAATTTGTTTTTGCCTGATTATAAAGCTGCTTGCCGAATTGGAACTCCGGTAATCCTGCCTTTACTCTTTCCTGATTAAGCAACTTGAATATCTCGTTTTCTACCAGTTCTTCGGTAATTGTCTCTGGCGTGGTCGCGGCGGCCAGTTTCTTTTCTAGATCCTGATATTTGGTATTCAATGCCGTATATTGAGAAGATAATGAAGCTTTTTCCTGTGTCAACCCGTCTGCTTTTTTGTTTAATTCTGTAATTTGAGCTCCCAGTTGGGTAATATTCGCTTTGAGTGCTGTAATTTCGTCTTTAAGCGCCTGATCTCCGGAACCTGTTATTGTGGGTACTACCGGCACTGCAGCCAACTTAGACTGGAGCTCAGCTATCTGGGCTTGCGCGGCGGTTAGCTGCGCTTTAAGGGCGTCGTAGACTTCCTGTTCAACCCCCGCTGTCCCTCCGCATGAAACGCTTCCGAATAATGTAATTACCAGGATAATACATAATGAGCTTATTAGAGTGATTTTCTTCACATACGTCTCCTTGAAAGAGTATTAAATATGATAGCTGCTTTTTTATCAGTATAGACCCTTTGGTCTTGGATATTCAATAGTACTTTATGTCAATGTTTCTGCTTATAGTATTATTTGAGTGGTAATATCAGTTTCAGAAATAGGCTCGCCAGGGATCGGAACTGAGACCAATCCCAATGATGAATCGGGACCGCTCCGACACATTATTCACTTTATTGGTAGGCTCGTCCCGATGTGAATCGGGAGACTAATCCCGATGATGAATCGGGACCGCTCTGATACATTATTCACTTGATTGGTGGGCTCGCCAGGGATCGAACCTGGGACCAAACGGTTATGAGCCGTCCGCTCTGACCGCTGAGCTACGAGCCCATGCAGGACGATAGAAAACACCACCCCACCACGACTCCCCTATTTTACCGGAACTGTATCTCAATATCAAGGTAATTTCAGCTAACAATTGCGCTTGTTATTATTATGTCTGCTGCTTTTGTGTTTGAATTCCAGCTTCATTCATAGTAAGATTAATCGTAACCGGCATTAATATACGAGGAACTTTTTCACATGGCTGACTGGCAAATTACCGCTACGACTGTTTTCTGCGCGGATGTCGACGATGAAGTTACACTCATGGTCTACGGCGACGGCGCTGTAAAATGTACTGCCCAGCCTAAGTACTCCCAACCTGATAAACAAACGGCTAAAACCCTGAAAAATAAAAGTAAACAAACAGGCAAAACGCGTGCCTGCCGCGGGGCGGACTGCCCTAGGATACCTGAATACCGTGATAAATGGCTGAAAAAATAACCCGATATTGAGATTGAATACATGAACTCCAACGCGCCCAGGATACGCATAGAAAATCTCTCGCTGTCATTCGGCGGGTTGAAGTCGCTGGTTTATATCAACGTAGATATCCGCGATAAAGAAATCCTGGCTATCATCGGACCTAACGGCGCCTGTAAGACCTGCCTCCTCAACTGTATCAACGGATTTTACAAACCCCAGCATAATAAGAGCATCGGCGGGCTTACGTTAGCCTACAAAACCCCCGGAGTATATATGCTGGAAGACAGGGACGACCTTACCGTGGTTTGGGACATAAGAGTTTTATCGGAATATAGGTACCAGGGAATCGGAACCATATTATTCCAGAAGGCTATTGAATGGGCGAGGGATAAACATTGTACACAGCTGAAAGTGGAAACACAAAATGTCAATGAGCCCGCGTGCCGATTTTATGTCAAGCAAGGCTGTAAGCTGGGCGGTCTTAACCGCTTTGCCTATCAGGAAGACCCTTTAACCAGAGAAGAAGTGCAGCTTCTCTGGTATCTAAACATATAGACATATATATGTTTGTATGTTACTATTGACCATGGAGGTGATAGAGATGACGATTGCCAAGCCCAAGACAAAGAAAAAAAACAATCTTAAGAGAACGACGATTTTTCTGACGGAAGAACACCGGGAAGCGTTAAGGCGAATTGCCTTCGAGCGGCGCACTTCTATGGCTAATCTCATCAGAGAAGCGGCCCTGGAAGTCATTGAGGACGACGAAGATATACGGGAGGTTTTAAAGGCAAGGGAAGAGGGGGGAGAATATATATCCTGGGAAGATTATAAGCGAGAAAGGATGGAACAGGAAACCGGACATGGATTACCTCGTAAAGGTTAAACCGGCAGCCCGGAGACAACTTGATCGGTTTAATATCAGAGAAATCGAAATACTGGATGAAGCTATAACATCCTTAGGAAAAAATCCATATCCTCCCGGTGTGATTAAGCTGAAGAACACGGACTATCGGCGGATCCGTGTACGTGATTTACGCGTAATATATTTTGTTGACGAAAAAGAAAAGGTCATTTATGTTGAGAGGATAGCCCGCCGGAACGAGAGCACATACAAGGGATTATAGGGAATGGTCGGGGCGAGAAGATTTGAACTTCCGACCTCAGCGTCCCGAACGCTGCGCGCTAACCAAACTGCGCTACGCCCCGCCAGCAATCATTATACACTGGCCCATCTGCATCGGCAAGTTTAAAGCGCCCGGGATAGACGATTGATACAACTATTACTTTCCTGACATAACCTCACAAAACCTCACCTATTTATCTTTTGTTTATTCTTTTTTATCCTTTTTTTATGATTAGTATACCCCTGAAATGGTATAAATTTGATATCGTTGATTATTCACGTGGAGAACGCATGATAAAAACATTAGTACTCTCTGATAAATCTCTCCTGACCAGGAAAGAAGAAAAAGAACTGGCCGGGGTTAATGTGCAGATAACCAGGCTGTCAAAAGCCAATGAAGTCCTGCTGCAAACCGGCGGCAGGAACTATGATATCATCGTCATTGATGAATCGCTGTGCGGCGGTGAAATCCATGAAGTCTGCCTTAAGCTCCGCGGTACTACCACAGCGCTTATTATCGTGCTCGGCGATACTCCTTCCTGGGAAATGTGGGAAAAGAGCGATAAAATCGGCTTTGACCGTTATTATAGAAAACCGGTGCCGCCGCAGGAGCTGTTGATTAAGCTAAGGCTTGCCGCCTGCGAGCTGGAATACAAGAAAAGCCTGCACTCTCCGGGGAATGACCCGGCGGAAATATTTGATATCGAAGAGAAGCCGGTAGAAACCGCCTGCATTACCGAAAATGAGATTAATCCTGACCCCAACACTGAAACGGCGGCGGCCTCTGAAAGCTCCGCCAGGATATGGCAGGATCCCAGGGTAGCCGGATTATTGGGCGGGCTGCTGAACGGGAGAATAAAACAGCTTAACCCGGAGATAGACCTTCGTCTCAATGACGGCTTTTCTTACCGCGAGGCCGATGCTGTAATGGGCATTAAGGGTAAAGAAACAGCCTTGATACTGGAATCTCTTGCCAGGGAAAACCTCCTGCTGAAACAGGAATTTGAAAAGATTTTCCAGAGCCCCACAGGCTCCTTTCAGCTTATACCGGTGGAAAGATGCCCCCAGTGTGACTCCCCGCAGCTTACCCGCGGGCAGCTCATCGAGCATTTCAACTGCGGCCACATCGGGCTGGAAGATGATTTTATGAAGGGTCTGAACCAGGTCTGCCCCAAATGCAAGAAAGAACTGAAATTAATCGGCACGGACTATCGGAAACCGGGTATGCGCTATGTCTGCCGCAGCTGTAAGGGAGTATTCCCGTCGCCCGCGGTAAAATGCCGCTGTTTGAAAACCGGTGAAATCTATAAGATAGAGGAACTCCGCGAGGTAGCGCTGTATTCTTACCGCCTGAACGATGCAACCAGGCAGCGGCTGGAATTCGAGCTGGAGCCGAAGAAGCAGCTGATTACGTTCTTGAAGAAGCTCGGTTACGAAATCAAGGAAGCTGTCCAGGTCCAGGGCAAGTCCGGCGCTACGCATACAATAGACCTGCTGGCCAGTAAAGACGATATTTTAACCCGGCATACCGTGGCCATCGGGATACTGGCAGCGCCGAATAATGAAACCAGCGTGTCCATAGATTCGCTCTTCAGCTTCGATAGCAAGGTCTATGATGCGGGTATTGAGAACAAGATGGTTATCGCCGTTCCCGGATTAACCACGGAAGCTTTGAAATTTGCGGAAAGACAGGGCGTAAGGGTCTACGGCCTGGAGGATTTAAGGGCTTCACTTTACTCCAAGACCCAGGAAACGGATGTTATTACCGTAACCAGGGAACATAAACAGGGCGCTTCCGAAAAGGCGGATATGAGTAGTCTTGGCCCGCGCGGATGGCTCAAGTGGCTGTTGGAGAAAAGAGGATACTACGTGGGTGAAAAACTCAAGGTTAAGGGAAGGTCGGGAACCGAGCATATTTTGGACATGTACGCGGAAAAAGATGACGGTATTATCAAACACAAACTGGCAGCCTGTGTGATATTGAATGAAAAAGGGTTGAACAGTGATATCAACGAGGTTATCCAGTTTGATACGGCGGCCTATGATTCCGGTATCCGGGATAAAATCATTATCAGCGTTCCCGGCTTGAGTAAGGAAGCGAAGCAATTCGCGGAATATCAGCGTATCAAGGTCATGGAAGCTAAAAACCCGGATGAGTTTTCCCGCCTTGAACCTGCCGATAGTACGCCCCGCCGTTTCAGCGCCTTGTTAACCGATTTATAAATCGGCGAGATTATAAGTGAAAAAAAGCATCATCCTGGCCGTTTTCATCCTCTGCCTTTTAGTATCCTATGTTATCTTCATACCTTCAAAGCAGACCTACCTTTCCTTCGGATTGGGATTTGGACTGGCTTTAGCGATCCTCGCGCAATTCGTCCTTTCCGCTTCAACGAAGAAGGAAAAAGTTTCCGGCACGGCCTTCTGGATGCCGGTATTGAGTCTATCCTGCCTCTTTATCCTGCTGCCCATAATCTTCGGCGCCGCCCTTCATTTCTGGGGCGCGTTTTCCGTATATACCTGGGTATTACTTATCAGCCTTACCATGACCATGTACTACAATTTCCTGAACGTTCCCCTGGCTATTTACCAGAAACGCCAGGAGATTAAACACTTCAATGCCCCGGGTTACTTTCCCTCACTGACAGTGCTTATCCCGGCTTATAACGAGGAAAAAGTCATTAGAAGGACGCTGGAATCCGTTCTTGAGGCTTCGTATCCTGATAAAGAGATAATCGTCGTCGATGACGGCTCGAAAGACATGACTTACCGTATTGCCCAGGATTTCATTAGCCAGGGGGTGAAAGTAATTCACCGGCCTAACGGGGGCAAGGCCACCGCCTTGAATCACGGCCTGTTGTTCGCCCGCGGTGAAATAATCGTCATCGTCGATGCTGACAGCCAGATATGCAAGAACACGCTTGTAGAACTGGTGAAACCTTTCCGGGATCCCGATGTGGCTGCCGTTGCGGGTAATATCAAGGTGCTGAACCGCGAGAAGCTGTTGGCCAAGTGCCAGGCTCTGGAATACATCGCCAGTATAAATATCTACCGCCGGGCGCTGGATGTCTTCGGCAGCGTTACCGTGGTGCCCGGCGCCCTGGGCGCATACCGCAGGGAGTCCCTGGTAAGCGGCGGCGTGTATGATAACGATACTCTCGTCGAGGATTTCGATGTTACCATTAAGGCCCTGAAATCCGGCAAGATCGTCCAGGCAAGCACCTCGGCCATTTCCTATACAGAAGCGCCGCAGACGATCAAGGACCTGTACAAGCAGAGGATAAGATGGTGCCGCGGCAATTTCCAGGCTGTCTGGAAGCACCGCGACGCTATTTATAATTCACGCTACGGCTTCCTGCAGAGGCTTTCTTTTCCTCACATGGCGATATCCATGATGTTCCTGCCGGTAGCCGGCCTGGTGAACATTATTTCGTCTATCATGATGCTGGTTAACGGCACCGGCATGATTCTGGTGCCGACATTCATCTTTTTCTGCTTTCTCCAATTTCTGCTCTGTATCCTGGCTATTGAACTTGACGGTGAAGACAGGAAACTCGCCCTTTACTCGCCTTTATTACTCCTGGGCTACAGATCGGAAGACGGTCGGACCCCTGGAAACCAAGGATGCTTCGCGGACGCGCGTTAAATGGTATGTATCTTTGGCATTATTCAGCTCGGTCAAGGCGGCGGCTCTTATCGGCGTCCAGGACTAAAAATTCAAAAAAATCATTACGGGGGAGACCCGTGTATTTCGGGATCCCCCGGAAGGAGCGAAATATGGGAAAACAGGAATTAGCTAACTGGTTATGCCGGTTCCGGCTCAGTAAGTACCAGGAAGATATTGAACCGTACCGCGGGAGAGAGGATAATTTTCACCGGCTTTTTTCACCTGTTGAAGTAATCGAAGGAGAGGGGAACTGCCTCCTTAATTCCGGCATCGATGAGATGTGGAATTTAGTTACCGGCGACTCTGCCAATCACTTTACCAACGCTGCTGCTCAAATCGGTGTCGGCGATTCTAACACCGCCGCGACGGCTACTCAAACAGACCTGCAAGCCGCGACAAATAAGACCTATAAAGGCATGGAATCCGGCTATCCCACCTCGACAACGCAAAAAGCGACCTTTAAAGCCAGTTTTGGCTCCGGTGACGCCAATTATGCCTGGAACGAGTGGGTGGTTAAGCAATCTTCCAGCGCTGTGTGTTTGAATCGTAAGGTGGAGTCGCTGGGGACGAAGTCCGGTGGTACCTGGACGCTGGAAGTAAATATAACTCTAAGCTGAACTGAAAAGATATTAAGGCTGATTTATCGCCATGATTGACGTAATAAACTCAAAAACTACCTATCTTGGAAAGGCGTCCGGCGGGAACAAATATGCGCTGGATGCCTTTATCGGGGCTGTCAAGATGGTTGATCCTGTATACGGGTTGCAGGACATCAAGCCCAGCCTTGTCCGTGACACTGACGGCTGGCATGTCGAAGGCGCTCCTTACTATGCCGAGGTCAAGGACAACGGCGATAGATTATTCTGCCCTGATAAGTACGAGAGGTCGAAGTACATTCGATTACCCAACGTGGCCTTGTTCTCCGGCCTCTCTAAATCGCTGAGCACCAGCAAGTCCATACTTGATGGTGAACTGCTCGTTAACAAAGTCGTCATGTTGACGGATTACGGCTCGATATCTTTTCAGTTCACTAACACGGGCATGTATTTGCCCATCGACTTGAACTCTGCCCCGAAGGTTGACAGCAAGAGTATTGACCGCCTGACGCTGGATGTAGATTCAACCTTCGATATCGCTAAACTGATTTCATCGAAAGATGGGTTAGGTATAGTCCCAGGATATATTGTCGATTCCGGCAAGGGAGTTGCAAGAAAATATCGAAGGCTGGAATGGTCGTATAAAAACGGCCGGCTTGAACTTGGTTTTGACCTGGCCGGGCTGGAGTTCCCGCTCAAACTCGTCGACGCTATAGACGTTCAGGTTGGGGCAGGCGCAAACGACGGAGTAAACTGGTCCGGCTATTGGGGTTTTGATACTGGATGGGAAGGTATGCAGGCGGGTTACAGTTCCGGCGGGGATTTCGGAAATTCGTCCATGTTCATGCGGTTCACGGGCATAACTATTCCCGCAGGTTCAACAATCACAACGTCGTACATGCAGGTTTACGGCTATGATTGGACTTACGGCACTCCGCAATTAAAAGTATTTGGAGTAGATGCCGACAATCCGGCCGCACCTGTAAATGCGTCACAAATGACCGGGGCTGCGTTGACTGCGGCTGGAGTAGACTGGGATGGAGCATGGACTGCTGGCAACTGGAATCAATCGCCTTCGATAAACGCTGTTATCCAGGAATTATTAGACTCCTATACTATCTCGAATGATGCTGTCATGTTCCAGGTCAGGAATGATGGTGGAACAACCGACAGGTACAACACCTGTTATGCATATGATTACGATAGTTCTCTAGCCGCCAGGCTGCATATTGAGTACACGGAAACCAGTGCGACTACCAAAAACGCGTCAGAAACAGCCGCAAATACTGAAGGTTCTTCACTAACAGCGATTTTAGTAGAAGCTGAAACCGTTTCCGGTTCAGATGTCATAAACGAATATCCAGCGGCGCTGCAAAACACGGATGAATCAGGTTCGGGAGAAAATTCGTCAATAGTTGTTGCGGCGCTGACAATAGGTGAAATCAGTACAAGCTCGGAAGCTGCGTCGATTGCGCTTGTCTCGGGAGATGTTGGAGTCGGTATTGAGCTCGGCATACTGGAAGCCGCATTGTTAACTCTTATTGCAGGAGATGTTGGAGTCGGTATTGAGCTCGGTATACTGGAAGCTGCATTGATAACTCTTATTGCAGAAGATGTCGGAGTTGGTACTGAGCTCGGTCTATGTGCATCGGTAGTACTTGTCTCAGGAGACGCAGGAGATGGTACTGAGCTCGGTCTATGTGCATCGGTAGTACTTGTCTCAGGAGACGCTGGAGGTTGTATTGAGCTCGGTATAGAAGCTGCATTGATAACCATTATTACAGAAGATGTTGGAACCGGTATAGAGCTAGGCATATTAGAGAAAATGGTCTTGCTCGGGGAGTGCGCTATTGGCCGTGATAGTTTAAAATCCCTGGTCAAAACAGGAAAATCGGGTACAGATATACGCCTGCACGGACATAAAGGCAATGGCAAAATACCGTCGAAACAGGGCAAAATGCCATCAGGGCACAAGAGAATGCCATCAAGGGGGGTAAATATATGAATTTATCGGAAATGATTGCTTTAGTCAGGAAAGACCTGCACGATGAGGACAGCGGCAGCTACCGCTGGACGGATGCCGAGCTTACCCGGCACATCGGCCGGGCGGTTAAGGAGTTTTCTGAAAACCTGCCGGTGCCGGTCAAGGCTATAATGGCTACCACAGCGGATTCAAAGGAGTTGGATATATCCGGGCTAACCAATCGCGTCATGGTGGAGGCGGTAGAATTCCCGGTGGGCGCAACGCCTCCGCGTTACAGGCGGTTCTCAATCTGGGGCGATATATTGACAATCATCAGCGGCCCGGAGCCGGACGGCTCTAATTGTAATATCTACTACGGCGCTTTACATGCATTGGATGCTGAAAGCTCGACAATCCCGGCCGGGTATGAAGACCTGGTGGCCACCGGCGCATGCGGTTACGCTGCGCTTGAAGGGGCGGTTTACGCAATTAACCGGGTTAATACCGGCGGCGCGAAGACACCGGAGGAGTTCCGCCTTTGGGGTGGTGAACGGCTGGGGATTTTCCGGGAACGGCTGAAAAGACTGGGCAGAAAAAATCGCGTCAGAGAACAGCAGCTTTTTACGGCTGAAGACTAGCGCGGAAGGATATTAAAATGAATAACTGGATTGAACTGATCAAGGCCATTATCCGCCCCTTTATCATCATCTGGGGGGCTGCCCTCTATGGAGTATGTATCGTTAAAGCGATCGAAGTACCGGACCTCTTGGCGGCGCTGGTCGCCGCGGTCATATTGGAATACTTCGGCGAAAGGGCTTTATACCGTTATAAAGAGAACGGCTCATCTGGAAGCACGAAGGTGGAATCATGAGAGAATTGTCTGCAGCACTGTTAAATGCCCAGCGGCAGGCATCGGTCGTTCCCTCGGTTAAGGTCGTCGCCGTTAATAAAATCGCGGGTGTGGTCAGGTACGAATGGAATCGTCTTTATTCCGGCTCTGAAGATGATTATTTTCATGCGCTTGCCATGCCTGCGGACGGCTCGCTTATTCGGGCCAGGGTAACGCTGCCTGCCGATTCGCGGAAGCTCTACCGCCAGCGGGTGGCTAATCCCGGTTCCGGCAGTGATTTTAGCCAGTGGACTTATACTGGCTACTATAATGCCGTTGTCACGGCGGCGGCGGCGCTGGGCGCCGAAGTCTCTATCTTTTGGATTAACTCCAGCCGCGAAATCAGACGCATTAAGACCACCGACAACGGCGTAACCTGGGGCAGCGCCGAACTGATTGATTATTCACCTTCCGCAAATGTTTACGGTCTGGCGGCTGCGTATAAATCCAATGGTGACCTGGCTATATTCTTCGCCGATACGGCTGTGCTGTATGTGAAAAAGAATGTAAGTGGGCAGTGGCTGACTAAGTCTGCCTGGGATAAGACTACCGGCATTCTTTCCGGTGTTACCGCCATTTATGACGGCGATTGGAAGTTGTTACTTACCGGTAAGGATAGTGCCGGTAATTTTAAGCTCTGGAGCCTTGTTTACGGTGATGGTAGTGAAGTAACCGCTGGTAGCTGGTCGGCGTTAAAAGAACTGGCTTCAGCGCCGTCAGGCGGCAGCTTCGAGTACCGCCAGCCGTTCCTTGACAGGACGGATTGCTGCCGGTGTTTTTTCGTAGAGGCATTTACCGGCAGCGAGTCTTACAGCCGGCCGTTCTGGTCGCACGCAGTTTATGGGGCCGGTTATCTCGAAGGCTTGTGGCGGGAACCGTCGCCGTTAAATTTGTCGTCTTCGCATGGTTTAGCTCTGACGCATCATGGCGATTATGCATGGTTAAGCTCGCCCGCTGGAGTCTGGAGGTCGCCGCTGTCCGCTCAGAGCCTTGATTTATCGGAAGATATTATCAGTCTTCGACGTTTATCTTACCGGAGGAATATTCTTCCAGAGATTTGCGCCATTCTTTACCAGCGAAAGTATCCAGCAACAGGTAGCTTACGTCGCCTATGGTGACTGTTTCATCGAAGTCTATCTGAACAGCAATTTTCATTGGCGGGATTTACTCCTTAATTTCAATGCTTAATAATATGCGCGGCCGGATTTATACCAATATTTATAAATATTCCTTAATTTTCATTGCCTGTTCCCGGTTCATGCCGGTAGCGGATGCCAACTCTTCAATTGACGCATCTCTAATCCTTTGAATCGAGCCGAACTGCCTTAGTAACGCGCTTTTTCTCCTTGGCCCGATGCCGGGAATACTATCCAGTACAGAGGCAAACGTCTTACGGCGGTGCAGGCTGGTAAAGTAGCCGATTGCAAAACGGTGTGCTTCATCCCGCAGACGCTGTAGAAGCTGGGAACCCGGGGATGTCCGGGGTAATACCACCGGGTTTTTATTACCCGGCAAAAAGATTTCCTCATTCTCTTTAGCCAGGCTTGCTAACGGCACACTTACATTCGCCTCCTTTAATACGGCGAGCGCCGCGTTAAGCTGTCCCTTGCCCCCATCGATAAGTACGAGGTCAGGCATAATAGACCAGGTATCCGATGTTTTTCCGCCCGCTTTTTCAGCATGTTTAAATCTTCTCTGGAGCACTTCCTGAAGCATAGCATAATCATTGGCGCCTTCAACCGTTTTGATTTGAAAACGGCGGTAGTGCGCCGGTTTAGGTTTACCATTCTCAAATACCACCATACTGCCTACGGAGGAACTCCCCTGTATATTGGAAATATCATAGGCTTCCATGCGCGATGGCGTTTTATTTAATTTGAGCTCTTTTTCAATTTCCGCTAACGCACTATCCAGGGATTTCCCTGCCGTTATTTCTTTAATCTTAATCTGCTCCAATCCCTGCCGTGCATTCTCCGCGGCTATGTCTATAAGCTGCTTTTTATTTCCCCTTCGAGGGGTTACAATCTCCATTTTGCCGTGCCGTTTACTTTTTAACCATTCTCTGATGACCGTTTTATCTTCTACCTCGTGCTGTATTAAAAGCAAAGGGGGTATGAGTGTTGAAGAAGAATAATACTGTTTTACAAAGCTTGTCATAATTTGCACAGGTTCTTCCTGCCGGGTCCCTTGCAATAGAAAACCTTCACGTCCGGTCATTTTGCTGCGTCGAATAAATAACACCTGTACATAAGCCTGATCTCCCTCCTGGACAAAAGCGATGACGTCTTCATCGCCGCGCATCACCGCCGCTATCTTTTCTCCTTCAATAACATCATGAATCGCCTGGATACGGTCTCTAAGTAAAGCCGCTTTCTCGTATTCCATAGCTCCGGCAGCCTTATCCATCTGTGTTTTAAAATCTTTTAATACCTTATCCTGTTTTCCTTCCAGAAAAAGAATAACTTCATTAACCGCCTGGTTATATTCCTTTCGGCTGATATCCCCGCTACATGGTCCCAGGCATCTCCCGAGGTGATATTCAAGGCAAGGCCGCCTTATCTTCCCGGTAATGTTCTTCGTACATACGCGCATGGGAAAGATGCGTTGTATTACCTTCAGTGTCTGTTTTACCGACCATGGACTGGCAAACGGCCCAAAGTACCTGCCTCCATCCTGTACCATTCTCCGTGTGATGTAGATAGCAGGCCAATCTTCAGCCAGGTTTATTTTAAGGTAAGGGAAGGATTTATCGTCTTTAAGACGGATATTATAGTGGGGACGGTATTGCTTGATGAGATTATTTTCCAGGATAAGGGCTTCCTCTTCCGATGAGGCAATAAAAAAGTCTATGTCCACTACCTGCGCCACAAGACGAACAGTCTTCTCCGTAAATTGTGCAGATGTAAAGAAATACGACCTAACACGACTATGAAGGTCTACAGCTTTACCTACATAAATCACTGTTTTGCCGGCGTCCCTCATGATATATACACCGGGACGGTGCGGCATACGGTTCAATTGCTCCCGAATCAAGTTATTGACCAATATCCACGCTCCGGGCTTAATAAAAACACTCTGAAAAATAGATCTATATTTAAAGATATGGTCATTCTAATTCCATGGTAGAGATTGCCACGCCTTTCCATGGTTTCACCCTCACCCTGCCCTCTCCCCTCAAGGGAGAGGGGAAGAAGGAAGGGCCCTATTCCAGGGGCTCGCAATGACTTGTTCAGAGATTTCCTAGCATCATTTTAGCATAGCCGATATCGAGAGCAAAGGTGGAATACTTGAAGAATTATTAGAATTTAATAACAAATGAGATTACAGAATATGCTCCAGCAAAATTCTGAGACCGATGAGAATAAGGATAATGCCTCCGGCTGTTTCCGCCCTCTTTCCCACCAGTTCCCCCACTTTTTTCCCAATGTAATATGCGATTAGCGGGACAATGAAAGAAATCAAACCGGTGACAATACCGGCGAGTAAAATGTCTACATCCAGAAAAGCATAGCTCAGGCCTACAGCAAGTGAATCAATACTCGTCGCGACAGAAAGCGCCAGCAGAGTAAACCATTTATCGATGTCTTTTCCGGCACCTTCTTCCTTTTCATGGAGGGATTCCCATATCATCTTTCCGCCGATAATCGACAACAAAGCGAAGGCCAGCCAATGGTCATAGGCGGAAATGAATTCTACGATAGTACGCCCTGCCAGCCATCCAAGAACCAGCATTATTGCCTGGAAAAGCCCAAAAGCAATTGGAAAACGAAAGAATTTACGTAAAGATAAGCCTGCATGCGAGATGCTGATACTCAAAGCAACGGCAAAACAATCTGCAGAAAGTCCTATAGCGGTAATAAGAATGGTAGTGAAATCTACATCAGACACTGATAAATTATTGCATATATTGAATGGATACTTCAAAACTGAAATGAAAATAAATAAAGCATGACCTAGTAATCCAGACCATGCCTTATTTTTGCTAAACTATTATTAGTGCGTAATTGAAAGTTGAGGACAATACTAATTCAGGTCAGGTTATTTTTATTAGTCCCTGCTTTATGGCCACTACTACCGCTTCCGTGCGAGCGTTGGCGTTTAACTTACGCAGGATAGAGGTAACATGGTTTTTAATCGTCTGCTCACTTATTCCCAATTCAGCAGCTATCTGCTTGTTAAGATATCCCTGACCGATGTATTGCAGAATTTCAATTTCTCTTGGGGTAAGGGGGGATATAAAGGCTTCCGCTTCGCTGCGGGAGGTAAGTTCCTGAAATTGCTGCAACACATGCTCGGCTACTTTCGGACGTGCGGTAAGAGCTTCGTTGATGGGGTGTTCGCCTTTGGCTACGCGTCTTACGGTTTCAGTAAGCTGCTGACCCGTTACCTCTTTGCTCATGTAAGCCGATGCTTGAGCTTTCAACGCCAGAAATAACTGGTTATCATCAGGGTTAGAAGTAAGCAGCATAACACCGATATTCGGGGAACGCTGTCTTATTTTACGGGCAAGGTCGAGACCGTTCTCCGCCTGTCCGTCGAGGTCAAGTAATGCTACATCCGGCGGGAGATTATCGATGGCTTTAAGGACATCATCATTAATCGGAGTCATACCGAGAATAACCATGTCTTCTGTTTCAGAAAGAGTATGTTCCACGGCTTGCTGAAACAATGATTGCTGGCTGATTACAAATACCTGAATTTTATTGTTCCTGTTATTAATCATAGTCACTACACTAGTCAGTTCCTCTCCCAAGAACACTGATAGTGTTCACCTCCTCGCCTTATTTTTATCTTCGGTATTTATTTTTTCTATTGCGGCAAATATTTCCACCAGGTATGGATCAAATTGTTTACCCGCTTCTATTTGCAGCGCCTCTATAGCGCGCTTGTGGCTCATAGTTCCTGAATAAGACCTCTCTGAAGTCATCGCCACATAAGAATCCGCTATCGCCAGAATGCGTGCTATCAGCGGAATATCTTCCCCTGCCAAGCCGTTAGGATACCCGCTTCCATCATAATGTTCATGGTGATATAAAATACCATCCGTACAGGTGACCAGTTGCGGAGTCCTTCCTGCAATATCCGCCCCAAGCTTCGGATGCGTTTTAATAATTTCCCATTCTTCCGGTGACAAATCCGCAGTTTTGTTTATAATACCTTCATTGATGCTCATTTTGCCAATATCATGCAGTAAACTGCAAGCTTCTAGTCTGCTCAGTTCAGCGGTTTCCATTTTAAGCGCTTTACCCAGGGCGAGAGCGCAATCTGTGACCCTGCGGGAATGATTGAACGTACTATAACTCCTGGCATCGAGTGTGTCCGCAAGAGCTCTTATAACTTCAAGGATACTAATATCTATGCTATTATCCGCATTGCTTTCAGGTGCGATATTCTTCAACGTAGTTAATGTGCCTGTAGCCTGGCAACTCTGGTTACCACCGCCCCTCTTAGCCCGGTATAGAGTGACGTCCGCTGCGGCGATTATATCGGTATGACTGATACCGTCATCCGGCCAGCAGGCTAACCCTATACTGATAGTTTTGATCCGGGTTACTCGAAACTGTTCCTGGAACCAGTGCACCTGGTTTGTCTTACCGCTATCGACGCTTGAAGGTGCCCGCCCCGAACACAAAACAACCCCGATGCGTCCCCTTTGAGCGTTATGTACCGCCCCTCCCGCCTGTTGTATACCGACATCGGTATGCACGAAAACCACCTGCGGTTTCCCAGAGACCATGAAGTACCCGTGAGCCGCAGCCATGGCGACGGATTCATGGAGGCAGAGTATTACTTCCGGGGTGCGTTTTCCCAGTGTCTTGAATTTCGATATAGCCTGCTGGATGGAGGAGGTATCCGTTCCCGGATTCAGGAACATGTATTCCACGCCGTTCGCGTTAAGCAGCTCGATGAATGCTTCCGCGCCTGTATTTACCTGGATTATCTTTTCCAAGGCAATTCCTTTCTCAATGTGTTTATCCAGGCACAGACACGGTTCTGGCACTGGATTGAATAAGCGGGTTGTACATGCCACACCTTAATATCAAATAACGCACAATAAGGTCGCCGAGCAATCCGCACAGGATAGCGGCATAAAAGACCGCTGCCGGAATTGCTTCCAGGCCGGAGAAAAAGCTGAAGATTACCGTTATCAGCGGTACGACCATTCCTATCAAGACTACACCTATCCAGAATAGGGCAGACCATTTGCCCTGTACCATGACTCTCACTGATGCCTGTCCCGTCTGCGAGGTATATCTGACGCTGATTAAATATATCAGGATAAGTATCAGGAAACCTATCAGCAGCAGGCGTATCCACTCTTCAGCGGCCAGTCCCGCGCTGGCCCCAGCGCCGGCCAGTGTTAAACCTAAAGTTACCTCGGCGCCTCCCCAGATACCGCTGATTAAATACAGGATGGGCAGCAGGGCGCTGTTCCAGAGGGGGATGCCGTTTATGTAGTTCATGGCAAATCCCCCGTAGATTATCGTCAGGAAGCAGAAGATGTTGGCGGCTACCAGGAGCGCGGTTGACGGGTTAGCCCACTGGCTTAAAATCATATGGATTAAACCGAGGACGAGGAAAAGAAAGACGAAGAATAACCCCCGGGAAATCCAGGAGGTCTTCCAGCCGGAAGAAATCAGGATTCTCCAGAATCGTTGAGGCTTTCCTAAGAAAGCAAGATGAAATCCGCCTCCGATAACCGCGCAAAGAAGCCAGCCGGTGAGCATTATCGGCAAAATCCCGAAGAACGCGGACACGAAGAACGTACCGGCACCAAGCTCGATAAAGAAGAAGGCAAGCCAGAGCATTATGCCCCGGCGCTCTATCCATTCCGCTTGGGGGGTATATTTTACCATCCAGTCATACGATTCTGTCACTGGGCCTCCTCGGTCAGGTAATGTAATAAATAGAAGGGTCTGTGCCGTACTCGGGGTGAAGCTGAACTCCCCTTTTCTCTTTGATTAGAGTCGAAACTTCACTGCTGGGGTCATCGAGGTCGCCGAAATACCTTGATTTGGTCGGACAGTTGATGACACAGGCGGGTGTCGCCTCGCGGTCTTTTCCGGGTTCCAATCCCTTCTCAATCCCCTTTTCTATCCGCTCGGCACAGAAGTTGCATTTCACCACGGTACCCTTCTCCAGGGGATACAGCTCTTTACCGATGGCTTCATACTCGGTAAGCCCCTGGCCCGGGAAGTACTCCTTTTTCCCGTCGGCGTGGAAAGTCCGCTGCTGATATGGACAGGCGACTACACAATACCGGCAGCCGACACATTTATCCGCGTCGATAATAACGATGCCATCTTCTCTGCGGGTAGTAGCCCGCGTGGGACAGACTTTAACGCAGATTGCTTCTTTACAATGGTTGCATCCCACCGGGTATATCTGCTTTGTTACGGTGGGGTAATTCCCGGTCTCGTTTATCAGCACCCTGTTCCAGAACATTCCCGGCGGCAGGAAATGTTCCTGCTTGCATGAAATCGCGCAACTGTAACATCCGATGCACCGGCGCAGATCTATCACCATTCCCCATCTAGTCATGGTGGCTCTCCCCTATCTTGCGTACCTTCGTCCGGACGCAGGTTTCCAGGGTAGTGCAGATGGGGTCAAGATGTGCCTGGTCCAGTTCAAGTAATTCATTGAAATTGGTGCCCTTGCCTTTGGCAACCGGCTGGGCTTTCGCCCAGTGCCCGCCGCATGTCGCTATACCGATTACCTGAGGGTGTTGCCCGATCATCGGCTTAAGCCGCCCGGTCACCTTCCGTCCCGTCACAGACTCTATTTCTATAATGTCGCCTTCTTTCAGTCCCTTTTGATCGGCGGTATGCCGGTTCAGCGTAATGTTGTAGGTATAAGGGTTGGTGCGGCTGACTTCATCTATCCACGGCTGCTGCATGGTGAACGAACCGCTGTGTATAATGTCGCGGTAGGAAAAACAATACAGGTCGTACTGCGGGTCTTCTACCCGGTGAATCGAGGAAGGAGTCCAGGAAATCAGAGGCGTAAACTGGTCTGTCTTGAAACCAAGTCCGGTTTCTTTATTGATTTCCTCGATTTTCTCCTTCATTTCCACCAGGTGTTCCAGGTAAATCGGCGTCCGTGCATCTACGAAATGCCTCCAGTAAGCATCTTCAACCTTCTTCGGCCACCGTATGAACCCGTGTTCCTTAAACCATTCCCAGCCGTGCTCTCTCCCGAATATCGTTCTGGATATCCGGTTCGCCAGTTCTTCGGCGGTAAAGCTATCCTCCGGTTTGAATCGTTCATCCGGCGCCAGGTGCAGAGAATCGTTGATATCTTTAATAAATTTCTCTTTGCAGTCCACCCTGCAGGCAAGGTCATACAAGACCTGCTGCCAGTGTCTGCTTTCGCCTTTTGGCTCGATTACCGGCTGGAACACATGGCAGTACCAGTCTTCCTTACCGAAAGCCTGGTTGAAACCCTGGCTGGAAAATCCGGAACAGTCGCAGTCCTCCAGGTAACTGACGGCGGGCAAGACGATGTCCGCAAAACCTTCCGTCAGTTCATTGTTAATCAGGTCGTAAACAATGATGTACGGGATTTCCTTCAGGCATTCGGCCACCAGTTCGTGGTTGGCGATGCTTAAAACGGAATTACACCCGTAGGATATCATCATCTTCAAATGGTCTTTACAGCCCATCTTCTCCCATATTTCGTGGCGGTCGGACTGAAAATTGATATTGGTGCCGATATGCCCCATGCTGGTGATGCAATTGGGATTGAGACCGTGGTTGTTCTCCGGCATCGCCACCGGCCACGGGCCGTGGCTGTATTTCAAACCCGACGACGCCCCGAAGCGGTCAGTCTCTAGGAAACCGTCGATGCCCTTATGTGGAGACCAGCGCAGTTGGTCCGTTTCCGGGTAGCCCGAACTCCTCGCCGGCCAACCCAGCGTTCCCCCCGGCACATCGGCCGACCCTACCAGCTGGTTGAGCAGTCCGATAGCGAAGCACGCGTGGAGGCCGTTTTCGTGTCCCTGTCCGCCGCGGAAGATAATGGCTGAGGCGGGACGCAGCGGCAGGCTGTGACCTTCGATTTCAATCGTGCCGCCGATATTGGCCGCATTCACGAACTCGGAGGCTATATGGCGAAGTTTTACCGCCGGGATGCTGCTTGCTTCCTCGGCTTTCTCCGGGGTGTACTGCTTGAGGTGGTTTTTTACCGCCTGGAATACCGGCTGGCATTTTTTACCGTTAAATTCGAAGTCGCCCTCCAGCGCATAGTCCTTGATGGAGGGGTCATCGTAGACTTTGGCTTTGCTATCCACTGTATCCCAAATCATCGGCTTGTTGGTATCATCATCGCCGATGTAAAGGCCGGCGTGCGGCTTGCCTTCCCAGAAACCGGAATGACCGTACCGGACGCCCCGGGCCGGCCCCTTTTCCCGGATGTATTTCATATCCTGCCCGATGAGGTAGGGGGCGTTGGTCTTTTTCTTGAGAAAAGGAATGTCGTACTTGCCCAGCTCGTTAACCATAACGTTGCATAGAGACAGTGCCACGATGCCGTCCGTCCCCGGAATAATGGGTACCCATTCCGTCGCCTTGCCGCCGGAAAAATTACACATCGGGTCAAAGGATACTGTCTTCATACCGCGCGCCCGGGCTTCAGCCGATAGCCTGGCGGTAAGCATCGCCGAATGTCCTCCGCCCGCTCCCTTGCTGCTCCCAAAGAACAATGCATAGTTGCAGTATTTGAAATCAGGGACGATAGACCATGAAGAATATATTAAACCGGCCGCCGAGTGTGCCGCTTTCCCGCAGTGCAGTCCCCCGCCACCGGCGCTCATGACATCCGGCATTCTGCCGCACAGCGCATGGACGAACTGCATTTCCCCGAAGAACAGGTACTGGTCTGCCCGTGAGGTCGTCCATTGTAAGAATAATTCATTGGGATTTTCAGCCACTATCTTTTTTAACCTTGGGGCAATCCAGTCGTAGGCTTCTTCCCAGGTTATTGCCTGCCACTTCGGGTCTACGTGTAAGGAGAGAAATAGAAAATGAAAGCGTTAGTAATCGATATCAACATATGCAACGGCTGCTACAACTGCCAGGTCGCCTGCAAGGACGAACATGTCGGTAACGACTGGGCGCCCATTGCCAAGCCCCAGCCGGACATCGGCCAGTTCTGGATGAAAGTCACTGATGTCGTGCAGGGTTCGGTTCCCAAGGTCAGGGTGCGCTATATGCACGATATTTGTCAGCATTGTGATGACGCGCCCTGCATGGTCGCCTGCAAAGCCGGGGCCATATACAAGCGCCCCGACGGCGCTGTCGTCATCAACACGGAAAAATGCACCGGCGCCAAGCAGTGTGTCGATGCCTGTCCCTACGGTGTCATTTATTTCAATAATGACCTTAACATCGCCCAGAAATGCACGTTCTGCGCGCATCTCCTGGACAAGGGCTGGAAAGAGCCCCGTTGCGTTGACGCCTGCCCCACAGGCGCGCTCAAGTTCGGTGAAGAGTCCGAACTTAAAGACCTCATTGCTAAAGCCGAGGTGCTGCATCCTGAATACAAAGCAAGCCCGCGTGTTTATTACATCGGCTTGCTCAATAAGTACTTCATCGCCGGCGCGGTCTACGACCCGGAGGCTGATGAGTGTCTTGAAGGCGTTACGGTAACCCTGACGAATCTCAAGAGCAAGAAGAAAGCAACGCTCAAGACGGATAACTTCGGGGATTTCTGGTTCGAACGCCAGGTGCCGGGCAAGTATTCCCTGCTTATTGAAAAAGCCGGGTATCTTCCCAAGAAAGTCGATGTCATCGACTGCACTAAGGACATAAACCTAGGCGACTTTGAGCTGTCTAAGAAAGTAGGCTAGGTTTTATCCGGTTAATACGGCGGGACAGGGCTGGGTGTTCTGTCCCGCTGGTCTGGTTGGATACTGAATTTATTTTTGTCAGGAGGCCTTCAAATGACCATAAAAAAGGTTCCCTATCCCAGGCTTGAAGACTACAAAAAGACATTTGCTGATTTCTTCGTTTTCGAGCGCCGTAACGGCATCCTGCTGGCCCGCATGCACACCAACGGCGGCCCGGTGAAATGGAGCTTTGAAATGCACCAGGCCATGTGCGAAGCCTGGACTACCATCGGCCACGACCCGGAAAACGAGGTCATTATCCTGACTTCGACTGATCCGTACTGGATCGGTGATTTTAATATGGAATCTTTTGCGGATGCCGAAGATGCTACAGACCCGGATGTGCTTTTTGATAACGTTTGGCATGATGCCCGCAGGGTCGTCGATAACTGGATTTATGATATTGAAATCCCCACCATCGGCGCCATCAACGGCCCCGGCCTGCACTGGGAGAATGCCATTATGTGCGATGTTACCCTTTGCGCGCCGAACTTCATCCTGCGCGATGACCATTTCGGTGATGCCACTGTGCCGGGCGATTTCCAGGGCCAGATTATCCAGGCTATCTGCGGTCTCAAGCGCGGCAACTACATGATGTTCATGGTCAACGGCGTTGATGCTAAGACCTGCCTTGACTGGGGTCTGGTGAACGAGATTGTTCCCCACGACAAGCTTATCTCCCGCGCCTGGGAAGTCGCTGAACAGATTATGAAGCAGCCCCGGCCCATCCGCCGCCTGACGCACGAAATTACCGCTCGCCCGTGGAAGCGTATCATCGAGCAGGATTTCCATCTTCAGATTGGTCTGGAGAACTTCGGTAACCATTTGACAAAAATGCATCATCATTTCAAGGATATTAAATCCAGGTGGACAGAGGCCGAGAAAGAGATCGGTAAAAAATACGGTTGCAGTCCGGTAGATTAATTTAATACTTAATATATGGTAGAACTGAAATCGAGGAGTGAGGTCCTATGGCTGATAAGGTTTTAACGCAATGCACCATCGGCGGCCCTGTGAAAGTGACCGTCAGAGATGGCAAGATAATTAAAATGCGCCCGTTCGTTCTGGACGAAACTGACAAGGGTGGCTGGACTATCGAGGCGCGCGGAAGGAAGTTTACTGACCCGCGCAAGATTCCCATCGGCACTTTTGTGACCGGCGAAAGAATGAGAGTCTATTCCGAAAACCGCATCAAATACCCGATGAAACGGAAGCACTTCGACCCCAAAGGTGAGCGCCATCCCGAACTGCGCGGCAAGGACGAATACGTCCGCATTTCCTGGGATGAGGCTCTGGATATCGTCGCCGGTGAAATAACGAGGATTCGCAAGACTTACGGCAAAGCAGCCATCACGGCCATGGCCTCCTCCCATCATAACTGGGGTTTGCTCTACTACAAGATGGGCCCCTACTGCCGCTTCTATAACCTCCTTGGTTATACCGAACTGCTGGATAACCCGGATAGCTGGGAAGGCTGGCATTGGGGCGCCGTGCATGCCTGGGGCTATTATTGGAACCTGGGCCACTGCGATAACTTCGATATGCTCGCCGACGCCCTGAAGAATACCGAGCAGATTATTATGTGGTCTGTCGATCCTAACGGCACCAGCGCTGTCGGCTACAACGGCCAGGATAACACCATCTGGCGCCAGTGGCTGAAAGAACTGGGCATAAAATCGATTTATATCGATCCTTACTGTAATTCCACGTGCGCCGTTCAGTCGGACAAGTGGCTGGCGCCGCGCCCCGGCACCGATGCCGCCCTCGCGGAAGCTATCGCCTACATCTGGATTAAAGAAGGAACTTACGATAAATGGTTCGTCGAAAACCGCACGGTCGGCTTCGAGGAATGGAAACAGCACATCCTTGGCGAAGGTGAAGATAAAACCCCCAAAACGCCCCAATGGGCGGCCAAGATTTGCGACATTCCGGCGCATGACATCGTCGCGCTGGCCCGGGTATGGGCCTCCAAGAAGACGATGCTGGGTTGCGGTGCGATGTACGGCACCGGCGGCGCCTGCCGCGAGGCCTACGCCACCGAATGGGCCAGGCTGATGGTCTTCCTCATCGCTATGCAGGGCATCGGCAAACCCGGCGTCAACGTCTGGGGTGGGGCTGGTATGGGCGCTCCCCTGGACTTTAGCTTCAACATGCCCGGCTACGCCTCGGCGGGCTGGGATGCTTTCTCCACCGTCGCCAAGAAACCGGCTTTCCCGGGTGTTAATACTGTTACCCAGAAAGTCTGGCGTATCTCGCTGCCGGAAGCCATTCTGAATCCACCCATTTCCTGGCACGGTGAAGGCTTCTGCGGTCAGTTTTTTGACCAGCAGTTTAAACCATTTACCTACCCTGAACCTGGCCCCAATGGTGCGGAAATCAAGATGATTCACCGCCACGGCGGCTCCTTCATCAGCACGATGACGGAGACCAACCGCTGGGTGCGCATGTACCAGAGCCCCAAGCTGGAATTCGTTGTCATGCAGGACTGCCACTGGCAGAGCGAGACGAAATTCGGCGATGTGATTTTGCCTGCTACTACACCCTTTGAACATCAAGACCTTTCCGAGTGGACGGCCCCCGGCGGCTATGGCCACGGCAACGCTAACACCAATCACCGCGTGATTGTCTACCAGCACAAGTGCATCGAGCCCCTCTGGGAGTCGAAACCGGACTGGGAGATTTACAAAGCTTTAGCTGACAGGCTTGGCTTCCTGGATGAATATGCAGAAGGTAATTCTGAAGAAGATTGGATGAAGAAGATTTTCTATTATTCCGATCTTCACAAACATATCAGTTACGAGGACTTCAAGGAAAAAGGCTACTTCGTTGTACCTTTGCCTGAAGATTATAAACCTACTATCTCCAATCAATGGTTCTATGAAGGCCGCCCCTGCGATACCCCCAAACCCATGAACCCCAACCTGGGCACGGATAAAGCCCATCTGCTGGCCACGGACAGCGGCAAGATTGAGTTTGTCTCTAACAGCCTCAAGAGGTTTGACGCTAATGACAAGGAAAGACCCCCGATGGCCCGTTATATCCCCTCCTGGGAAGGCTATAACACGAGGAAACTGACCAAAAAATACCCGCTGCAGCTGATTACGCCGCATGCCAAGTATTCTTTCCATACCCAGCACGATAATAAGAACCTCTGGCTGGATGATATTCCGCAGCACCGCATCAAGAAGGACGGCTACTCCTACTGGACTATACGTCTCCACCCCGTTGACGCGGCTAAACGCGATATCAGGGACGGCGATATCGTTAAAACCTACAATGACCGCGGTGGCGTGCTGGCTGTTGCTATCGTCACCGAACGCATCCGTCCGGGCACGGTTCATTCTTACCAGGCTGCCGCTAAATATGACCCGCTCGAACCGGGCAAGCCCGGCAGCGTTGATCGCGGTGGTGTTATGAACCTCCTGACCCCGGCGCGTTGGGTATCTAAAAATGCCCCCGGCATGGCCAACAACTCCTGCCTGGTGGAAATCTGCAAGTGGGAGGCCTAAGTTAGATGACCAAGTACGGAATGATAATAGACACAAGTAAGTGCACCGGCTGCTACATTATTCGTCTTATAATCAACCACCGCCAAGCCGCCACTCTCCAGCTTATCAACACGGTCCATAAAACCCCGGAGCTTGACGCCATCGATATCAATCATAAATCCTTTTTCCAGAGCGACGGGAATACGGAAGCCAGGATGGTGAACAGTCCAGAAATCAGCCATTATTTCCCGGCCGAAGTCCCGGTACTTATTTTCTTCTTCCAACGACTCATACCCCGCGGACAGCCAGTTCCGCTCATAGAACCGGAGCAATTCTTCCAGCGAAGGCGGAGGCGGGGCACTTACTTTAAAAAAATACTCGACGCAGTTGTGAAGAGTCGTACCGAAGCTGAAATATGATTTTTCCTTCCGTTTGAGGCCGTCAATATATTGCAGCTTATAGCAAAGCGGGCATGACCGGTAAAGGGAGACCTGGGTAAAACTTAGAGGCCTGATAGTAATCCTCCAGTAATTAACGGCGCTTTATTAATGCAGGTACGAAGACGCAATGAGATTAAAAAGTTCCGGTTTTCATTTTCTCATCGATTTGATAAAATCATCCAATGTCAGGGCGGCCAGGGTATTCGTTTGCAAAGTGCCGCGGGAACCCAGTTCAATCGCTATCCTGGCGATAGTCTCATTATCAGGAGCTTCAAGGATGTTAATAAAATCATATTGACCGAGGACGACATACTGGGCAATTACTTTTGCCCCCATCGATTCGACTTCTTTATTGACTTCCTTGATGCGCTGAGGGTTGGCCTTAACGGTTTTTCTGCCTTCATCAGTCAGGGTACTGGTCATAATATAGAGCGCCATGGTTACCTCCTGCGATGTTAGATTCTACCGTGCCCGAAGTTACCCCGGGCTGCCTTGCGTCCCGCTCGACAAGACGCAATAAGATTATAAGGGGTAAAGAAGGTTTTGTCTATAAACCGCATAACGGGGAAAAGTTCACTTTTCCCAATAGGGCTTGAAAGCAATAGCCACGATTGTATTTTACCGGATTCTTTGTGCAATTCAAAATCTCTCTCAATGAGGTTGTCTGAAAACTGTCATACTGAAGGAGCGCCGATCGCATCGGCAGCGACTGAAGTATCTCGGGGTGGAGCTGAACTGATGCTAAATCCACCCCACACCGAGAGGTTTCGCTGCGCTCAACATGACAATTCAGCCTTTTCGGACAGCCTCAAGCTGCCGACTTTTCCTTATTCTTTCCACCCTACGCCGGAGGGGGACTAAGGCTAAAGACGCTATTGTATTGTGCCAACGATAGCAACCGGAAAAAGTTCCCCTTTAACGATTGACGTTGCCTGAAAGCCGCTTCTTTGCTATACTTAACTGGTACGCCCCCATCGTCTAGTGGCCTAGGACACTGGCCTTTCACGCCGGCAACAGCGGTTCGAATCCGCTTGGGGGTACCAACAATCTTTCTTGCGCTTCATTTACCACTCCTAAAATAATAATATTGAGAGAATTAGTCATTTTTTATAAGAAGTGCTATACTTTTTGTAATTATTGTTTCCCCGGGAACCTAAAAATTCAAAGTTTAATTATCAGGAGAGAATACAATGGTAATGAACAGCATAGCGGGAATGCAGCCGGCTCTGCCCGAAAACTGGGCGCAAATGACCCCCGAACAGAAAAGACAATACAGACTCGATAAGTATCTTAACGCCGAAGGCGTTAAATTCGTTAGCGAAGAAGCGAAAAAGAACTATAAAATCAGAGCCCAGCGGATGGTGGATGTATATAACATAAAAGAACCCGATAGAGTACCGTACGCCCTGCCTACAGCGAGCTTACCGCTGGAAATGGCGGGCATTAATATGAATACCGCGATGTATGATTATGAAAAAGCCCTCCAGGCCTATGCGAATTTTAATGAAAAATATTCTGCAGAACTGGAATTTTATGCTAATCCGATGATATTCCCCGGAAACGTGCTGGAGTTACTCGATTATAAAATTTACGCCTGGCCGGGACACGGCATACCGGCAACCGCTCCCGGATGGCAATATATCGAGGGAGAGTACATGAAAGCGGAGGAGTACGACGATCTTATCCGCGACCCTTCCGATTTCTGGCTCAGGACATACCTGCCGCGCGTCTTTGGCGTGTTTGAAGGTTTCAAAGCTTTCGGGCCGCTGACAGGAATTACCGAGAACGTCCACATCCCGTATTTTACGCCGCTGGCTTCGCCAAAGATGCAGGAATCTCTGCAGCGCATGATAGATATAGGGAAGGAATACCAGAGACTGGCAAAAATAGGCGCGCAATTCATGGGACAGGGGGTTGCCCGCGGGTTCCCGGTAACGCCGGCCTCTTTCGGCAAGGCTCCTTTCGATACCCTGGGCGACACGCTTAGGGGCACGAAGGGCATCATCGAAGATATGTTCCGAAGACCTCAAAAACTGCTGAAAGCGCTGGATGTCATCGCCGATTTATCTATTAACGAAGTCCTTAAATCGCCCAATTTCCCAAGGCTTGTCCAGGTTCATTACCCCCTGCATAAAGGCGCCGACGGCTGGATGTCTGAAAAGCAGTTCGATACATTCTACTGGCCGTCCCTGAAAAAGATGATGGACGCTTTTATCAACGAGGGACTTATCCAGAGCCATTTTGCGGAGGGCAGTTATAATACCCGCCTGCATAAGGTGGACCAGTTCCCCAAGGGAACGGTAGTCTGGTATTTTGACCGGACAGATATGTTCGAAGCGAAGAAGAAGCTCGGCGCTAACTGCTGTATCCAGGGTAACGTGCCCGCTTCTTTGTTACTAACGGGTACGGCGAAAGACGTTAAAGAATACTGCCGTAAACTTATTGTCGAATGCGGAAAAGGCGGCGGCTATATTCTTTCGGCCGGTAACGCCGGCGGGACCCCGCCGATGGCCAACCTGAAGGCGATGGTGGAGGCCGTGAAAGAGTACGGCGTTTATAGAAAATAGCTGCCGGAAATAATATTCTTAAATATGGTAGAGATAATAAGGCTGCCGCCGGACAGGTGGCAGGATTTTCAATCTCTGCGCATGGAGGCGCTTAAAAGCGATCCTGCAGCTTTTGGAAGAGCCTACGAAGAAGAAGTAATATACAAGCAGGAGTTATGGCAAAGAAGAATCGGCAGCGTGATATTTGCCGTTAATGATAATCAACCTGTGGGGATGGTCGGTTATTATTTCAATGAAATGGTGAAAAACAAGCATGTCGCGAACATATACGGAATGTATGTAAATAAAGCCTTCCGGAACCAAGGAATAGGCGGGCAATTATTATCTATCGCTATCACCAGCATAAAAGAAAAAAATGAAATTTTAAAGATCAAGTTATCTGTTAATCCGGCACAGAAATCAGCAGTAAAATTATATAATAGATTTGGTTTTACGAGTATCGGTACCTCTCGTAAAGAATATAACGATAACGGGAACTTTTCCGACGAAGTGCTTATGGAAAAGTTCATCTGAACCTTAAAATAATTAGAACCATAATCTCCCCCTCACCCCCGTATCGGAGTATGGGGCAGGCTTAATCCGACTGCGAGTCGGCCCTCTCCCTCGGTTGGGAGAGGAGATTTACAGGTATATTTTGGAGCATTCGCTGGAATTTCTTTTCCACCCTAAATCCGTAGCTATTGTAGGCGCCTCGGAGAACCCGACGACCTACGGTTATTCCTTTATGCAGCATATGCTCAGCTACGGGTTCCGCGGCAAGATTTATCCCATTAATCCCAAGTTACAGGAAATAGCCGGAGTTAAAGCCTACCCCAGTCTCGAAGCCGTCCCCGGCAACATAGATTATGTCATCCATCTTATCGGCGTGAATAATGCGCCGGATATATTACGACAAGCCGCCGGCAAAGGCGCAAAAGCGGTGCATATTCTGGCCGGACGGGCCGGGGAAACGGGGCGTCCCGAAGGCAAGGAACTTGAAGCGGAAATCTTGAAACACGCCCGGGAATACGGCATCAGGGTGCTGGGACCGAATTGCCTGGGGGTTTTCTGCCCCGGGTCAGGATTATCCTTCGGATATGAGTTCCCAAAAGAACCGGGCAAGGTAGGCGCGCTGATACAAAGCGGCGGCAACTCAACCGACCTGATGCACATATCATCTCTCCGGGGAATCCGCTTCAGTAAAGTCGTCAGCTACGGCAACGCGCTGGATATTAATGAAACCGACCTTTTACGCTACTTCATCGATGACTCCGAAACAGAAATTATTTTGAGCTACATCGAAGGATTGAGGAGCAGCAGCCGGGAATACTTCGAACTGGTAAGGCAGGCCACCGCTAAGAAACCAGTCGTCATTCTAAAAGGCGGACGGACGGCAGTTGGCTCAAGACTGGCATTGTCACATACCGGCTCAATGGCAGGCTCGGTAAATCTCTGGGAAACAGCCATCAGGCAAGCTGGCGCGGTGCCGGCAAAGAACCTGGACCAGATGGTGAACATGGCCGTCGCTTTTTATTTTGTGTCGACATAGAGCACCTGCCCGGTAATAAAATCAGAGGCGGCAGAAGCGAAGAAAACCGCCGCGCCCAGCAGGTCTTCCGGCTCCTCGCGGCGCTGTAAGGTCTGTTCGGAGGTTGCCAGTTTGAAAGTCCCGTCGCTGTCCCGCTGTCCCAGGCTGGCTTCGGTGGTGGTATATCCGGGGGCAATAGCGTTTACATTGATGCCGGAGCCGCCGAGAGCCCGCGCCATGGCATGGGTAAAGGTATAAATAGTTCCCTTGGAGCAGGCATAGGGCAGAAAGACCTGCGCCGCAGGCACCTGCGGCACGTTGGAGGCGATGTTGATGATCTTGCCCTTGCCGGCTTTTGTCATTAGCGGGGCGATGGCTTTGCAACACAGCCAGGTGCCGATGACATTCACCTTAAAAATACGTTCCCAGTCAGCTACCGTCCAGGCATCCCAGGGCGTGATATTCAAGCCGTACCAGATAGCGGCATTATTTACCAGAATATCTACTTTACCGTATTTTTTTATCACTTCCCCGGCCATCTTGTTCACAGATTTTTCATCAGAGATATCCGTGAGCGAGGCGGCAGCCTCACCACCCATGGCTCGTATCTCCTTCACGGTTTCTTCGGCGCGTTCCAGGCTGATATCCGGCAGGAATAATCTGGCTCCCTCTTCGGCATATTTCAGCGCGAAGGCTTTTCCCAATCCGCGCCCTCCCCCGGTGATAACAGCTACTTTATCCTTTAATGCGGCTGACATGTCTTCCTCCTAAAATAATGGTGCCGGTAAAAAGTCCGGCTTAGGAAAATCTACACTACCATCTGGGGTATGTCAAGCTAGAGCGCGAATTAAAAATTAAGAGGGGGAAAATCCCCCTCTTAAAAACAGCAGCCGGAGTAGTATTGGATTTACTTACTCATATTCGGCGCTGCAGTCTGGTACAATGCCTCTTCGATGGATTCCCGGCGCAGCTTGATAAATACTTCCACCAGTTCCGGGTCAAACTGCGTGCCGGAGCAGCGCTCTAATTCTTTAAGGGCTTCTTCTTCGTTCATCCCGCGCGTTTTATAGTTACGCTCG
This sequence comes from Dehalococcoidia bacterium, assembly GCA_041300405.1. GTDB lineage: Bacteria > Chloroflexota > Dehalococcoidia > Dehalococcoidales > RBG-16-60-22 > Fen-1077. Next base: position 1,423,034 of record JBGLNK010000001.1, read on the forward strand.
GATTTCATGGCATCATAAGAATCAGCGATGGTCATTATGCGCGCATCCAGCGGAATATCTTTGCCTTTCAGCCCCTTGGGATAGCCCTGTCCGTCATACCTTTCATGATGGTACAGGATAGCGTCGATGCAGTCCCGCAAACCGACGACGTACTTGATAATATCCAGGGCTAACTGCGGGTGATTTTTAATCGTTTCCCACTCTTCATTAGTCAGCGGGCCGCGCTTGGTCAGGATGCTGTCGGGCAGATTAAGTTTTCCGATGTCGTGGAGTAAAGACGCCGCCCGTATACGCCGTATCCCGTCTTTTTCATAGCCAATGGCTTTGGCAAGTTCGGCGGCATATTTACAAACCAGCTTTGAATGACCGTAAGTATAGTGATCTCTGGCATCAACGGTGGAAGCCAGTGAATAAACAATATTATCAACGGCCGCGTTATTATCGATATTGATCATAGTTTCCGGCTGCTCGGATTCGATAATATCGATTTCATTAGCGGCAACAACACGATTGCGCCCGGCCTGCTTGGCCGCATATACCGCTTTGTCGGCTGCCTGGATAATCGAGTTCCGGGCAACGCCATCGATACGCCAGCAGGAAACGCCGATGCTGCAGGTGAGCGTGATGCCTTTATTGCTCATGCAGGTTTCCACCTTGCCGCGAATGCGTTCGCCGACGACCTTGGCGGCTTCACCGGCGGTCTTTCTCAGGATAACTGCGAACTCGTCGCCGCCGTACCTCGCACCGATGTCCGTATCCCTGATGGACGCCTTGATAATCTTGCCGACTTCCTTCAATATTTCATCGCCCAGGGCGTGACCGTAAATATCATTATAGGTCTTGAAGAAATCGAGGTCGATGAAAAGCAAGGAAAAATCATCGCCTGAAACGGCGCAGTTTTCAATCTCCTGGTTATATTTGTCCTGGAAACTGCGGTGATTATGCAAGCCGGTCAGACCATCGATATCCGCCTGTTCCCGGGCGTTAGCGTAAATTTGCGCATTTTCTATCGCTACGGCGGATTCATTAGCCAGCATCGTCACCAGGTCAACGTCATCACGGGAGTAGCTGCCCTTGCCCTGTTTCTTGCTTAGAGCCAGAATGGCAACCAATCTCTTCTTGGAAATAACGGGGCATAAAATCTCTACCTGGAAGGTACTGAGAGCTTCCCTGTCCTCCACGGTAAGCTGTTTAAAGCGGGGCTCCTTTTCCATCGCCTCGACGGAAAGCGGTATGCCGCCGCTGATAAGCCATTTAATCATCAGGCTTTCAGATGCTATCATTATCGGGGCGATTTGATCTTCCTCATTGAGCCGGGCTACAAACTTGGTTGAATAGTAATCATTAAAAGGCAGCAGCATCGCTACCTGCCTGGCGCGGATTGTTTTGGCCAGGGGTTTCATCAATTCGTTAGCGATTTCTTTGATGCTGATAAAGGTGCTGACCTTGGCTGCAAAGGAAAGCAGCAGCTGGCGGTTGACGTAGCGGCTGCCGTAAAACAATCTGTCCGCCGCTTTATCCAGCGCCGATTTAATCCAGTTGAAAAGATAGGCGAAAAGTACAACCAGCACAATCGTCGCCGGGATGCCCATTTGAGGAGGCAGCAGGCGCAGCAGATTGCTTAAAACCAGCAGCAGTGTCAGATAAGCCAGGGTCATACATACCGTCACACCTGTATAGACCACCCATTTTCTCATCAAGACCTGGATATCAAGCAGGCGGTATCTCATCAGCGTATAGGCAACGATAATAGCGTTTACAGTATAACCGGCCTGCGCTACCGCGTAAGGAATTTCCTGTACCATATACTTGAGAAGCCCCGCGACGACCATGACTATGGACCCGGCCAGCAGGTAGGCCGCCCGGTTCTTTTCTTCAGGTTCAGTGGCTTTCTTGAGCAGTTTATAAAGGTAGAACAATATGGCAACGCCGGCGGCGTCATTACCGATTACCAGGGCGTTGATTGCGTACCCATAATACGCGGAAAGATTATCGTTACCCAGGATGTTCAAACCCTGTATCATGTAACCCAAAGCTAAAACAACCAGCGTTACACCCAGCCAGGCATAGCCTAACTTCCTGATTTTGCCGGTATTTTTTTGCGCGTAAGAAGCCAAGAAACATGCGTATGCGACAAGCATCCACGTGGAAAATAGAATTACCGCAAGTTTCCAGAATACCAACTGCTCGTAAGGCAGACTGAAGTTGGTCAGCAGGCCGGCCAGGCTAATCCCCGCAGCAGCGATTAATAATGTGATGAACAGGTTTTTCAGGGCGACCTTTTTAGAGCAAAGCACCAGTGAAATAAGTACGGCATAAATTACAAGGCTGCCGAACTGAAAAATACTCTGGGCGTTGAGCTGGAACATAACTCTCCTTTACTTTCCCACCGAATCTATCAGCTTTGCCGGCGCATTATCAGCAGCACTATGCCTATCAGCAGCAGGAAACAGCCGACGCTTATCCACCGGGTTAGCTTGTCATATTGCGCAATCCCGGACCATGAGAATCCCTGGTCAGGAGATTTTTCTTTCTTAGCCAAGGGCACTATTGTCTTAGTATTATCCTCAGACGCTGTCTTAATATTTGCAGTATCCGCGGAATTTTCCACTACCGAGGCCAACGCCTGATTGGATTCGTCAGCCCGCAGGAGCAGACCTTCGATGACGTTATAGTGAAGTTTCAACAGGGTATCCTTGGCCGCGGTTATATTACAGGACTCAATGCTCATGAAGACGCTTTTCCCTCCGATGATACCTTCAACGGTTACTTCACCGGTGGCGTCAGTGATGCCGCGTAAAGTCAGGGTATATTCGCCGGCTTCAGGCTCACGTATACGTATCGTCTGGCCTGATTCTCCAATCGCAGAAACGGTGGAGCCGGAAATCTGGTTCACTTTCGCGCCGCTCTTGAGATACCCGATGCTCGCGCCGTCAGGGTTTTCTACCATGCCGAGTGCATACTGATTGATTTTAATTACCAGTTCATTATCGGCCTGAGGTATTGCTGCGGGAGCGGATGGTTTTTCATTTGGTTTTACTTCCGTCATCTTTCCGGCGGGCACCTGGACCTCGGTTCCTCCGGCGCTGACACCTACCTTACCTTCAGTGGTCTGAACCGTGGTTATCCCGGCTTCATCTACTTCCGTAGAAAATAGCGTGCCGTGAACGGTGATATCTGCCGTTCCTGTTTTTATCTGAAAACTGGCTTTGCCGTCAGCTTTATCAACCTGGTTCCAGGTCTTGCCGGTTTGCTGTTTCAACACTATCGCATAAGGCTGGGCGCCCTGGCTTTCCTGAATCCGGTCGATAATCAAATCCGTCCCGGGTTCCAGTTTGGTGGTGGTGCCCCGGGTAAAAGTAATAACCCAAAAGCGTCACGGCTCTCGATATCTCTTCAGAGATGCTGAAACGTTTGAAAATTAACGCCGAGAAAATCGGCCTGGATAATATCCAATACCTGAACTCCGCGTGGCAGGACGCATTTACCGGCAAGCAGGTAAAGAGCCATGATGTCGTGGTCGCTTCCCGCTCGCTGATGTCAGGCGACATGAAAGGCGCCCTATCCCATGTCAACGCCATCGCCGGACAGGCGGCTTACGTTACTTTCCCGATTGTCCACCTTCCTTTCGACTTCGAAGTCTACAAGGCCATTGGCAGAGGCCGGAAAAAGCATCCGCCTTTTATTTATATATACAATATGCTTTTTCAAATGGGCATCCAGCCTAATGTCGAGGTCCTCTACTCCAAAGTAAAAGTCCAGTTCCCGAGCGTTGAAGAAGCCATGAGTGATTTACAGTGGCGCACTGACTCTTTTAGTCAGACTGAAAAGACTAAACTGCGGGCGTTTCTTGAGAGCAAATTCGCCGGGCAAAAGGATTCGGCGGTTTTTACACACGAAGGAAAGTCACAATGGGCGCTTATCTGGTGGCGCAGAGACAGCCAGAAATAATGCGCCGTTTTGTCTAATACCAAGAGATCTAGGGAAATAGAATTCCCTGGATCTGGGTTTTCAATTCCGCTTTGGCGTTTGGATAAAAATACAGGGCGAACCCTTCTTTAATGATAGCCGGGAAAAGTGTATCGCCTAGCGCCATGGCGTTGTTTTTAACCGCTGCCTTATAAGCATCGCTTCCTTTATCATACAAATAGAGTTCAAAAGTGCCGCTGCGCGTGGCATACTTATATCCTTCTTTTGCTCCAACGGCCTCGGCCGCCATCCAGGTTTTCTGGAAATAAACATTCAGTTCATCCAGGCTGTCATCCAATTTTGTGAACGGATCGTTGCTTACGGTCTTTGAGGGAGTCGTGGAAGTGATTTTAGTTGTTGTAGTCTTTGTGGTGGTAGTAGCTGCTTTAGTGGTGGTAGCTGTCTTGGTGATGGCAGACGTTTTAGTGGTGGTAGTTGATGAAGCGGCTGTTTTGGTAACAGCGACGCTGGCAGCCTTAGTTGAAGTATCCGGCGCGTTACTGCAACCAGCCGATATCAGCCCAACCAGAAAAACTGCAATGACCGCCGCTCCTGCCCGCCATAGTACCCACTTCATTCTGGAATTCCGCCGATGAGCCATATCCTTGCGCTCCTTTTTACCTGGATATTCGTCTCTCAAAGAATATCCCTTTTTTTCATGCGATGTCAAAATATTTGAGCCGTTTTACTAACGTCCTGGAGGAAAAGTGGATTAAACGCGGAAGCATAAAAAACCGTATTCCGGGGACCCTGGTTTTACGCCGGAAAAGTTTTAACCCTGCGATTTAAAACGGCCGATTTCTTCAGGGGTGTAGACATCGCGGTTGACGGGGTGGAGTCTCGATACACGACCTCACCCTCTGTCCCCCTCTCCCCGATTGTCATACGGGGCAGGCCGTAGACAGAGGGGGCAATAGTTGGTAAGGCTGCCAATGTGACCTCTAGAACTTTTTCCAGAGGTTCCCTGATCATTTCCCGGACTTGAACTTCGCTATCTCTTCCGGCGTATAGACATCACGGTTGACGGGGTGGCCGGTAGTTAAATCGCCTTTGGAGCGGGAATAGCCCGTCGCCGAGCAGATGTGCATGAACATCACGGGTTTGGTCACCTTGCGGAAGTAGACGGGGCAGTGCATCATTCCCTTCGGGACGTAGACAATCGAAGTGGTGTTGATAAAGTGCATCTCGTCCTCGTCGCCCAGGGCGATTTCCGCCTCCGCTCCGAAGTCGTAAAAATTCATGGGGTTGCCGCCGAGGAAGTATAAAAGCTCGTCGTAGTCGTGGGCGTGTTTGGCGCTGATGACGGACGGCTCGGAGATGGTAAAAATCGTCACCTCATTGGGAAAGCCGGGGAAATTGGAGCCGGGGCAGGGCTGGTCGCCGTTGAGGTGATTCTGGCCGCAAATATGGACCTGTGGGGAAAGCCGTCCCCTGACAATGGGTTCACGGATAACATATTTGCCGTATTTATAGCTCATGTCCGCCATTATAACCTGTGAGCCGCGGGCTGTCAAAGCGCCGAGGGCCGGGGTATATTTTCATTTGGTATCTCTTACCTATCCCCTTGTTCCCCTTTCCAACCAGAGGCATTTCAGCCAAACAGAAATATTTTAGGGTTGGAAAGGGGAGTTTGAAGGAGAGTCCCGATGAATCGGGATCTCCGCAGGCTACTCCGCATTATAAGTACGAATTATTTTATAACGGGCAAGTTTAAAGGAAGTTCCTAAATCAATACACATAAGCAACCATATACAAACGGGGCTGCGCTGGGGCTGCAAGCCGGCGCACCGGCCGGTATTTGCGCCCGATTCCCGCATGCGCTACAATAAGTTGCAATATGAAACTTCCTGTATAAAAGGAGGCGCTATGGGTATCTCGGAACAGTTCGCGGCTAATGTGGTCAAGACCGGATTTAACGCTTTGGATAAGGTGACTGTCTCGCGGGCGAGGCTGCGCATACTGGATGCAATGGGCTGCGCCATCGCCGGGGCGAACGCGGCAGGCTGCCAGGCTATGCTCAACCTCGTGAAAAAGTGGGGCGGGGCGGCGGAAAGCACGGTTATCGCCCACGGCATTAAAGCGCCGGCGCAACATGCCGCGATGATGAACTCCCTGATGACGCGTTCCTTCGACTTCGAGCCGGTAGACGCGGAAGGCGATAACAAGTCCAGCCCGGCGCATATCAGCGGCACGACCGTCCCTACAGCGCTGGCCATGGCCGAACAGCAGGGCGCGAGCGGCCGGGACCTCATTACCGCGCTGGTGATAGGCGATGACATCGCCTGCAGGCTGGGAATAGCTTCCGGGTTCGATTTCGACTTGGGGTGGGACAATACCGGCACGATTAACGGCTTCGCCGCGACAGCAATCGCGGGCAAACTGCTGAAGCTGGATGAAAAGCAGCTGCATAACGCGTTCGGCATCGCCCTGAATCAACTGGCGGGCACGATGGACGGCGTCATGGATAAATCCATGTCCTTCAAATTACCCATCGCGCTTTCGTCACGCAACGGTATTTTTGCCGCCGAGCTGGCCGGGCAGGGATTTGCGGGTGTGAAAGACCCGTTCACAGGCACGAACGGCTTTTTCAAGCTGTACTGCCGCAACGCCAACTTGCAGGACATCGTGAAAGACCTAGGTAAGCGGTTCTACGCCGATGCCGTCCACAAGCCGTATTCCGCCTGCCGGATGACCCATTCCTCCATCGACAGCGCGGTTCACATCTCGCGCGGTAACGATTATAAAGAACCGGACATAGAGTCCGTGGAAGTGCGCGTGACGCCCACCGTTTGCCGGGGATTCTGCAGCGGCGACCTGGCTTACGGGGAGACGCCCCAGGTGGAGGCGGCATTCAATATTAAGTATGCCGTGGCCTGTGCTTTAATCCACCGGCAGGTGAAGCCCCAATATTTTACCGATGAAGAAATCCACAGTCCGGAAATGCAGAGCCTGCTAAAGAAAATCAGCCTGTCGCCCTCTATCCCGCAAGAGAAAAACCCGCGCACGGAAATAGAAATGAAGATGAAGGACGGCCGGACGCTCAAGGCGAGCACGGATTTCCCGAAGGGCCATTACCTGAAAACCCCGCTGACCGCCGACCAGATAGAGGAGAAGTTCTACAGCAACGTGGCGTACTCCAATACCGTATCCGCGAAGAAAGCGGAGAAGGCGCTGGAGATGATAGCCAGGCTGGAGGAGTTGAAGGATATCAGGGAGCTGACGGGGCTGCTGGTGAGGTAAAGGTTATAGGGAGTAGGGTTAAGGGAGTAGGGGATAACGGCTGTTACTGACCCCGTATCAAGTAAAAAGCAAGCTTTTGCCGGTATGGTTTTTATATAAGGAACCTATCCCCGGCCCCTTCCCTTCGGCTGCGCCGGGGAAGGGGAGATTGTTTTTAGGGGTTTGTCTCGCCCCGGGTTCCCACGGGACTCGCCAAACCTACTGTGCGGTGAACCCCACCTTTTCCCCTCCCCGAATGTATGCTCAAAGACGCAAGACTATAGTGGATCATCCTCCCTCCTTGAAAAGAGCCTGTACTGAGCAAAGCGAAGGGAGCGGCCGGGCTTGAAACCAGCCCCGACGTATATTTAATACTCAGTCCATCCCGATGAAAATCGGGATCCAGTTAGTTAGAGTCAGTGCAATTTAAATCCAGATAAAGCTATCCTGAATCACTGGATTCCGGCTTTCGCCGGAATGGTGGAACGAGCACAAGTAGGTTTTTACAGGGCGGGTTAGGGTACACTGCACTCACATTGGGGGTATTTACTGTTAAAATTATAAGTATCAGGATTTCAGCATCCTTGTGAATATGGGGCGGATGGCCTACCCCGTGGGTATCCGCGGAGGGCTTGGCCGGCCGCGGAAGGTTCCAGTGCACCCAGTAAAAATTGCACCCTTGAAAAGCATCACGGTCTACCCGCGCTATTCCGGTGCGTCCGAGCGCCACATCTTCCGGTTTTGCCTTATATGTCTTAAAGTACTTCCCGTATTTTGTCTCTGTCATTTTTTCTCCCTCCTGTTTTATTTGCCCATAGTATCCCCCATTTATATCTTTTATTCAAGCACTAATAAGGGGGAATTTGTCCTTTATTCAACACGTAGTCACAAAATGTACTATCGTGACACGGCGTGGTCCCTGACTGCCGGGTCCTGCCGGCTGGCGGTCCTGCCTTTGTTCAGGACATGTGAAACCGTTTCTTCTGGTGTCATGTTTGTGTTGTCGATAACGTTCACTCTGTCGTCAAAATCCAGCTTCTCATAGAAGTGTCTTATCCAGTATTCTGGCGTAACGCTCCCGTGGCAAGTCCTTGACTGGCAGCGTACTACAGCGGTCTGATACTCCGGCCTGAGGAGGGAAAGTCGGTATTTCAAGTTGCGTGATTGAAAAATCTCTATGTACTTGTCCAGGTCTTCCGGCAGTATCACGGTGGACAAGACAAAATCATCCCCGAACATGGATAGGATGTCTAGTTCATTGGCAATTTCAGCGGCAAGTTCAATGAAATCCCACTGTGTCGTTCCCTTCTTGTGTTTTACCACCTGGATTACACAGTCGCCGTCAATCGCCAGAAATCCTTTTCTAAGGAGTATTTCGGCAATGGTGGATTTGCCGCTTCCACAAGTACCGTTAAGTACGATAACATTCCCGCCGTCGCACCTGTGTGTAATCTCCACTTCTTCACCGCAGTGAGCGCAAGTAGGCAAAACCGGCGACATGGCAAAGTCCTGCTTACGCAGGATCTCATTGTAAACGGTAATATCCCTCTTTGCACGCTCTCCGCAATTCGGGCAAGTAATCAACTTCTTACCTCAATCTCCCTCGGTATGGAGCATCGTCACGAAATACTCGCCGTAGTATCGCCCTTCGGTTTGGTTGCGCCGTATCCAAAGCAGCTCTCTGGCGGAAGACTGGATCATCTCTCTCAGGGTCGTAAGGTGCATGGTACTCGTCTGCCTGACGCGCGGGCAGAATCCCGGTTTCGCCCATGATTATACCAAGGCACGCTGCGGGATACAACGCAAGCCGGCTATTCTCAACCAGGGGATTTCGCGGCAAGCGGCCAGAGCAACAATTCGCCCAAATGTAAAAAATACTTTTTACGGAATATTTATATCCCGGATAAATTCAAAAGGTTGGGTGTTATATTGAGTGTCGCAGGACAAACATGTCCCGCTGCCATTCACGATGCCTGACCGGGAATCCGGTTATTACCTCCCGCGCTCATAAAGGGTAATTTCCCGCCTCGCTCAAGGAGTAGCGGGGTCGTTGCTCAATAAAAAAGGGGCGGGTTTGAAAAACCCGCCCCTCCGCCTGACGTCATTCCCGACCTGACCTGCCCTGTATGATAATCGGGGTCGGGAATCCATATTCAAATCATTTATTGATAATCATCTCCCAACTTCAATCCTGGAACTCACACAATCGGTCTCCCTTTCGTAAAGGGAGATAAAGAGGGATTTTTCCCCTTCCCTCTTCCTTATTAGTTTTCCTGCCGTCCGCCAATGCCCTTGGCTGTTTTGGCGCCTTTCTTCTCCGGTTCCTTCGGACGCAGGTCTCGCGTAGCTTTACCTGCCAACCACATCTCGGAATTGTGCATTTCCCCCAGTTCCTTGCCGAGGAGCTCTTTATAGTTGGCCCCGCCGGTAGACTCGATGACGCGCTTTGTTTCCGCCCCGCTCGCCACCCGCTCGTAAAGGTCTTTAAAGACCGGCATGACCGCCGCTTTAAACTTCGGCCTCCAGTCCAGGGCGCCGCGCTGCGCAGTAGCGGAACAGTTGGAGTACATCCAGTCCATGCCGTTTTCCGATACCAGTTTGATTAAACTTTCGGTTAATTCTTCGACGGTCTCATTAAAAGCCTCGCTGGGTGTGTGTCCATGCGATCTCAAAATATCGTACTGCGCTTCCATGATACCTGCCAGCGCGCCCATCAGCACGCCGCGCTCGCCGACGAGGTCGCTGAAAACTTCCTGTTCGAAAGTGGTGGGGAAGAGATATCCGGCTCCGATGGCGATGCCCATGGCGATGCAGCGCTCTTTGGCCCGCCCGGTGGCATCCTGGAATACCGCGAAGCTGGCATTGATGCCTGCTCCGGATAAAAAGTTGCGCCGCAGGGAAGTGCCGGAACCTTTAGGCGCCACCATGATTACATCGACGTCTTTAGGCGGTATTACGCCCGTCTGGTCTTTGTAAACGATAGAAAAACCGTGAGAAAAGTAAACCGCCTTGCCTGCTTTCAGATGCTTCTTGACTGACGGCCAGACTAACCTCTGCGAAGCATCGGTGGTAAGCATTTCAATGATTGTGCCGCGTTCCACCGCCTCTTCTATTTCAAAGAGGGTTTTACCGGGTACCCAGCCGTCCGCTACCGCGCGGTCCCAGTCCCGCATGAACTGTTTGCTCTGCCCTATAATTACGTTGAAGCCGTTATCTCTCATGTTTAAAGACTGTCCGGGGCCTTGCACGCCGTAGCCGATAACAGCGATAGTTTCATCCTTGAGAACCTTGCGGGCTTTCTCCATCGGGAACTCGCTCCGCATGACAACTTCTTCTTTTACACCGCCGAAATCAATTAATGCCATAGTTTATTCTCCTTTCCGAATCATGAAATGACGAAACCGATAAAGTTATTCTAGCACTGGAAAGGAGATTCGTGCAATAAACACATTCATCAAAACACTTTGCCCTCTCCATCGAGGAGAGGGCAAAAGGGATGCGTGTCAAAAATGGAATTATATTATTGTGCCATTACTTAATATTGTAAGCCACCTGAACCGTCAATGTAACATCCATTTCGCCGGGACTAACCGGTGAAGGCGTCGCGTCGGGGACGGACGGGGCAGGGATTCCGGGCGTGGACTTGATGGGGACTGATCCGCCGATTTCAACGATGTAAGTCGGTTCTCCCAGATTTACGCCGGATTGGTCAGCCAGCTGCTGTGCCTTGCTTTTCGCGTCGGCCATCGCCAGCTGCCGTGCCTGTGTCACGTAAGTTTTCGGATCGTCGATGGTAAAGCCGATGCTGTTTATCCGGATGTAATCGCCGCCAGCCGATGCCGCGGCATCGATTATACTTCCCGTGTTTTCCACTTTCCTGATTTTCGCGGTTACGGTGTTGGTAACCAGATATCCGATGACTACTTGCTGCCGGGTTGCGTCATCATATCTGGTAAGCTGTTGAATGTTGTAGCTGGTGGTTTGAATATCCTTCTCGGCCACCCCGCCCCCCTTGAGAGCGTTAACCACTGCGTTCATCGACGATGATGCCTGCCCCTGTGCCTGGCTGACTGTCGTGTCCTGAACCTGTACCCCCAGGCTCAAGATGGTCGTATCCGGCACGGCGGCAACCTTTCCTTCTCCGCTGACCCATATCCCCGTGCTCTGGTTGTTGAAGATTCCGCCGGTAATCGTCGAGTTAGCAGGCGATGTAGTGCTGCATCCTGCCAGCCCGATGACGGTTAACATTAATCCCAGGGATAGAACCAACCATAACTTTTTTCTCATTATACGACTCCTCATAATATACAAGATAACAAGCACCTGTCTGTTTCGTTTAAAGTATAAAAGCTGCACGATGGAATAGTTATATAATTTGGCGTGGGAAAATTACAAAAATGTAAAATTTAAAGGCGGCTGGCGGCGCCGGCAGGCTGGTTCATTTTAACTCTCCTTTTTTACCTTGCATCCATGTCCGATTCGTTTTGCTTTTGCCATTCTCTGGATGTCTTTTCGGTATACTTCGCTTTTGAAAGGAGTCCGCGCGAGCAGACTGGTTAAAGATCCGGCGTGTTGATTTGCGGTTTCACGGTCGATGGCATAGATTATCCACGCGCCTTCCCGTGATGTCTTGAGAAAGCCGTTTTTATGCAATATACCAAGGTTGCGGGAAGCCCTGGTTTGAGAGATATCCAACGCTTGCATTATTTCACAGACGCAGCAATCTCTCTTTAACAGGACGTGGATGATCCTGAGCCTGGTCTCATCAGAAAGCGCCTTTAATGCATCTATTAAATCCTGCATAATGTTTCTCTCCGGCGGGGTGGGGAATAAGCGTATATGCACATATCCGCATATATATTAGCAGGACAAATACTTTTATTCAATCGCGTTTTGTCAAAGCGAATCGGCTACTTCCTGTAAACGCCATATTCTTTAGCTGCTTCAACTATCGCTTTCCTTCCGCCAGGAGACATTCACACAGAATCTGGGCACCAGTTTTTTTCATAACGGACTCCTCTATTTTGTAAACACCGCCCCGGTACTGGCGGAAGATACATTCTCTGTATAGCGGCGGAGATAGCCGCTCTTAATCCTCGGCTGGAATTCAGGCAGTTGCTTCAGCCGGTCGGCTATTTCTTTATCGCTTAGCTCGACGTCGAGTTTATATTCAGGAATATTAATATTTATCATATCGCCTTCCCTGACGGCGGCAATAGGTCCGCGGCTGGCGGCTTCAGGTGAGACGTGTCCGATAGACGCGCCGCGGGTAGCGCCGGAAAAGCGGCCGTCGGTAATCAGGGCGACTTCTTTCTCCATACCGATGCCGGTAACCAGGGATGTAGGGGTCAGCATTTCACGCATACCGGGGCCGCCTTTAGGGCCTTCATAGCGGATGACCAGCACATCACCGGGTTTAATCTGTTTGGCTAAAATAGCCCTGGTTGCAGCTTCTTCAGAATCAAACACACGGGCCGGGCCGCGGTGAACCAGCATCTCCGGTGCCACTGCCGCTTTTTTAACTACGGCGCCTTCCGGAGCCAGGTTGCCAAAAAGGATAAATAATCCGCCGGTGGCCGAGTGAGCGGTTTTCACCGAACGGATAACTTCGGTGTCCAGAGTTTTAACTCCGGCAATATTATCGCCGATAGTTTTACCGGTGACGGTCTTCGATTTTAGTTTTAAAAGATTTTTAAGCTCTCCCATAACAGCCTGTATACCGCCGGCCTGATCTAGATTTTCAATGTGATGCGGGCCTATCGGTCTTAAGTGGCAAAGGTAAGGAGTATGCTTCCCCAATTCATTGACCGAGGTTAATTTAAAATCAATCCCGGCTTCATTGGCAATGGCCATAAGGTGCAGGACGGAGTTGCTGCTGCCTCCCAGCGCCATATCCACCGTAAAAGCGTTATAAATCGCATCGGCGGTAATGATATCACGCGGACGGATATTATCTTTGAGGATTTGCATTACCTGTTTTCCGGCTTTCCTGGCCAGACCGCGACGTCGAGCATCCGCAGCTGGAATGGTGCCGTTGCCGGGCAATCCCATGCCGAGGGCTTCGGTCAAACAGTTCATGGTGTTAGCGGTGAACATACCGGCACAACTGCCGCAACCGGGGCAGGCTTGCTGCTCCAGTCCTGACAACTCGGCCTCGGTCATCTTCCCGCCGGTTACGGCACCGACGCCTTCAAAGACATTATTTAGGTCGACTTTTTTACCGTTATAATGACCGGCCAGCATCGGACCGCCGCTGACGAAGATAGCGGGCACGTTCAGCCTTAAAGCGGCCATGAGCATGCCGGGGATAATCTTATCGCAGTTAGGAATAAATACCAAAGCATCGAACTGGTGAGCTTCGGCCATAATTTCAATCGAGTCCGCAATCAACTCGCGGCTCGGAAGGCTGTATTTCATACCGGCGTGGTTCATGGCGATGCCGTCGCAAACGGCGATGGTGTTGAACTCGAAGGACACGCCTCCCTCAGCGCGGACGCCTTCTTTCACAGCGTCGGCGATCTGGCGCAGGTGGATATGCCCCGGAACGACTTCGGTATAACTATTAACGATACCGATGAACGGTTTATCCATCTCTTCCCGTGTGCATCCAAGCGCGTACAGCAGAGAACGGTGCGGCGCCCTCTCCACTCCTTTTTTTACAGCGTCACTTTTCATCTTTCAGCCCTCTTTACAGCTTCAATAAAAAAACGGCCGTCCTTTTAAAGACGGACCAAATAGAAATTATTATGCTTGAAGCCCGTATCTAAAGATAGCATTAATTTGAGTTTATTGTCAAGCTGAAAGCGTGTCTGGTAATCTATAGATATTGAATAGAAAAATACCCCGTGACATCAGGACACGGGGTATCTACATCACAAGAATGCGCTTACGAACCGTACCCAAACGCGCAACTAGTCGTTAATCCGGTATGATTTGACTAAGCCATATTCGTATTTACCGGAAGGAATCCGGTGTTATTTGTCCAGGGAATTCGAAAGGTCGATTTCTTTGACAAAATCTTCCACCGTTATAGCTCCCATCAGCATCGGCTCTAACGTGCCCCTGGAGCATATTTCAATTACTACCCGGGAAATGACGCGGGCGTTTTCAGCCTCGAGGATATTTACGAAATCATAAGGCCCCAGGAGTTTGTACTGGCAGATTACTTTGGCGCCCATTTTTTCGATTTCCTTGTTGACTTCCCATATCCTGCCGGGGTTCTTTTTAACAGACTTCCTTCCTTCATTGGTCAAGGTGGTCAGCAGGCAATAAAACATATGATGTTCCTCCTCATCTAAGCCGGTATTGTACTATTATTACATGTAGATTACCTTATAGACGGAAACTTGTCAATTAATTTATAGCCCATTTTTAGTATAAATATTACATTTCTGTTTCTTATTAAGGAACAGTATACAAAAATGCCCGGTATTTCTTTATGAAAACATTGCTTTGTCACCGGCGGGAGTCGCAATGTTTATAACGGGAATAGGTATCAAGGCTTTATCAAACCAGCAGGGCAAGAGGAACTCATCAGGGTGCGGTAATGAATAACAGATGCTATTCCCACCCTATTCCCATCGTCCCCTTAGTAAATCCCTCTCTAACTCTCCCTTTACGAAAGGGAGAGGATGATTGTTATTAAACCCACCCTATCCCCATCGTCCCCCTGGTAATGAACCCCGCTTTACAGGCGGCTTTTGTTAAAGAGTCTCTGAAATTCGGGTGCGCTATAGAGATAAGCGCCTTGGCGCGCTGCCAGACGCTCAGACTTTTAAGATTAACTATACCGTACTCCGTCACGATGTAGGAGACGTCGGAGGCGGGCACGGTCACCATGTCCCCGATCTCAAGAGTGGGCACGATGCTGGATATTGTTTTGCCGTCTTTACCCCGGCGGGTGGAGTGGACGCAGATAAAGGCCTTGCCGCCCTCCGCCATGTAAGCGCCGCGCGTAAATTCGAGCTGCCCTCCGGTGCCGCTTATCTGGCGCGTGCCGACCGATTCCGAACAGACCTGTCCGCGCAAGTCTACCCTTAAAGTGCTGTTGATGGCTATCTGGTTCCTGTTTTTCGCGATGATATACGGGTTGTTGGTATAGTCCACCGGGAAACCGGCGATTGACCTGTTCTTATCCATGAACTTGTATAGCTTTTCCGAGCCGGCGGCGAAACAGTGCACCGCCCTGCCAGGATTGAGGCTTTTCTTGCTGCCGGTAACTACCCCGGCTTCGATAAGCGCCATCATGCTGTCGTTGAACATCTCGCTGTGGATGCCGAGGTCTTTCAGTCCGTGCTGGATGAGAAGCTTGCCGACGATGCTGGGTATAGCGCCCACGCCGAGCTGTATCGTGGCGCCGTTTTCTATCTGCTCCGCCAGCAAAGCGGCGATGGCCTCGTCTTCTTTAGTCACGACAGCGGCCGGGAATACGGGTATTTTATACTCGTAATTTTCCACGATATAATCCACTTGCGAGATATTGACAACATCATCGTGACCGCCGTAAACCCACGGCATATGCTCGTTCACTTCCAGGACTACAGTTTTAGCGACGTCGCAAGCCGCTTTCTGACGGGTGATGGACACCCCGAAGTTAAAATTACCGCTGTTGTTCATCGGCGTAACTTCAATAAAGGTTATGTCAACCTGGTCTTTAAGCCACTGGCGGTACATGCGGGGGCCTTCACCCAGCCCGAATGGTATATAAGAACAAGACCCGTTCTTACAGTATTCGCGGTCCACTTTTCCTAAAAACCACGAGTTAAAGATAAAATGTTCCTGGGTGGGGTCGACTTTGGGGATAATGGTGTGTGAATGCTCCGCCCTTATTTTTACTTCCTTAAGCTCGGCGGAGCGTTCGCTCAATTTTTCATCGATTAATGTCGGAAAGCCGCAGATAGCGCCGTAGTCAATCCACATGCCGGATTTCACCAGCCCGGCGGCTTCTTCAGCGGAAATCAGTTTGCGTTTGTATTCAGCAAGAAAGGTCATGTTGTTCCTTTAAGTTCAGATAAAAAAATTTAAAACTATGTGAAACAGACCATTTCCTCTCCCCTATGCGGGAGAGGATTAAGATGAGGGGGCTAATCAGGTGGTTTTCTCTCATTTCACCCTCACCCTACCCTCCCCTCAAGGGAGAGGAGATTAAATTTTGTTCTCTTACACGAATACCACAACTGTAATGTTCTGAGAAGTTTATTTTAAATGCTTATTTTCAATTTCCTTTATCTTGTTAACGCGGGCGAGGTGCCTTCCGCCTTCGAACTCGGTGGTCAGGAAAGTTTCAACGATAGAAGGGACACGCGCCTGACCTTCTTCAGCAGAAAGGCAGCATATCTGCGCATCATTATGGAGGATGCTGAAATAAAAGTCGCTTTGCAGACAATCTTTCACGAAATTAAATTCCCTTCGCATATACTTTTACCGATAATCCCGAAGGAGGCATAGGATAATAGTCACACAAGCTTTAGCCAAAAATATTGTCAATACAAACTACAATGACCTTCCTGATAAAGTGAGGGAAGTTACAAAAAGAAGCATCCTTGACACACTGGGGGTTATACTCCCGGCGACAACTTTGGAAAAGGCATGCATTTCAATTTACGAGTTGGCAAAGGAGGCGGGCGGCAAGGAAGAGAGTACCCTGCTGGGTTTTGGAGGTAAAATCCCTTGCTGGATGGCGGCTTTTGTCAACGGCTCATGTGCCCACGCCCTTGATTTTGATGACTGTATAGTCGGGGAAAATCCAATACATCATCCCACTGCATCTACTTTCCCTGCAGCTCTGGCTGTCGCTGAGAAGATAGGGGGAGTGAGCGGCAAAGACTTTATTACCGCCGTCGCTTTAGGTAATGACCTGAGCATTAGAATAGCCTCGGGTCCCACAGGCAACACAATGATGGATTACCCTTTCTTCCCTGTTAGCACATTTGGCATCTTCAGTGCTGCGGCAGCATCCGGAAAACTGCTCAAACTATCCGAAGTAAAGATGTTAAATGCTCTAGGATTAGCTTTACACAGAGTTGGCGGTACCAATAATGCGGTGTTTGCACCTGATTCAGATGTAAGAGCAATTAGAGATGGTTTTACCAATCAAGAAGGTGTTATTTCAGCGCTTATGGCCAGCAAAGGAATAGCTGCGTGTAAAGACGCTATCGAACAGCTTTTTAAAGTCTATTACAACGACAGGTATAATCCCGAGCCTCTTACTTCAGATTTAGGAAAGAAATTTAGAGGATCTGAAACCGAATATAAAATCTGGCCGTCTTGCGGTCAAACCCACAATTATATTCAGGCTGCGTTAAATATCGCCAAAGAATATGATATAAAGCCGGACGACGTTGAAGAGGTCATTATTACCGGAAGCCAAGATGGCGCACTGCATTCCAAACTTCCTGAAGCGGCGAGCCCGACCACAAGTATCGCCGCCAAGTTCTCGATTCCTTTTTGTGTCGCGGTGGCGCTTGTGAAACGGAGTGTAACAATCAGTGATTTTTTACCTCGGAATCTGGCATCCCCGGATGTCATAAGAATAGCCCAAAAAACGAAATTCAAGTTAGATCCGACCTTTGGATCTTTTACACGTGCCATCGTCGAAGTCAGAACAAGGGGAGGCGGACACTATTCCTTCGACCTCAATAATACGAAACGGGAAAAAACAGGTGTTAACTTAGAAGATCTAATAACCAAATTCAATGATTGCGCCGGTTACTCTAAGAAGAATCTTTCACAGGCAAGAATAAAAAAGCTGATTAACACAATCCTTCATCTGGAAAACGTGAATGATATGGGAGAAATTACAGATATTTTAGCCTGAGAAACCTATCTTTTATTGAATTAATGGCACCACTCTTAAGAATAAAATTTATTATTACCCGAGCAGAGATTTACTAACCCTTAATAACAATATATTTTATATAATTTATTGTGATAGAAAAAAACTTATCAGGAAGTATTCATGACGGACTGTTTAATTTACACTAAAGAAGAACAGAAGATGCTGGCACATTGGGATACAATTGAAAAAGAAGTCGGGTGGCTGGGAGATGACCCTGTTCCAGGTAAAATCACATATGCAGTATGTAATCGGGTGGCTACTAAAGACCTGATTTTAAATAGGGCTAATAGCATCAATGATCCTAATCCTTTATGCCGGAATGACAAATATGCCCGTCAAACAAGATGGGGTTCCATCATAGCGCCGCCCTTTTTTGAATTGGTTATTACGTTTCAAGGGCCGATAAACTTTAGGCCGATACCTCCTGAAGTCGGCATAGCCAGGGGGATGATGGGTTCAGGAACGCCGGGGAAAGAACAATCGGTAATCTGGACTTATCTTCCACACTGGGAATTTTTCAAGCCGATACGCCCAGGTGATTCTTTCCGCGTTTGGTACGGTCCCAACAACCACATAGATAAAACCAGTCCGGATGGGAAAGGACCGCGCATTTTCCTGCTCCATGACCAGTTAAAATATTTTAATCAGAAGGGTGAACTCGTTGCCATTAAGCACAAAAGAAATTCGTATTATATAGTTGCACCGGAAGAACGGCAAAGGACAGCCCCTTCGATAAAACCCATGCCAAAGTTGGAGCCGTATAAATATACTCAACAAGAGCTTGATTTTATAGATCGTGTCCGTGAAAACGAGATAATACGAGGCTCCAGGATACGCTGGTGGGAGGATGTCAAGACAGGGGAAGACCTGCAACCTGTTACTAATGGCCCAACCAATCTGTGGGACCAGGCCATAGATATAATAAGTTTGGGAACCACTCCTATTGAAGGGAAACAAGGTATTCCGCCTCATGTACCTATACTAGATCCGGAAACCGGTGTCTGGCACAACCCTTCTGAGACCCATCTGTCAGATAGGGTAGCTCAATTACAAAACTTCCCCCAGGCTTACACAATGATGAGCTTATGGGAGGCTCTGCTGGGCCGAATAATAACGAACTGGATGGGAGATGACGGTTTTTTAAAGAAAACCGCGTTTGACCGGTTTGAAAATGATATTTTTGGCGATACTGTCATCGGCCGGGGCAAAGTGATAAAAAAATATATTCTGGACAACGGCGAGCACGTGGTTGACATTTCCTGCTGGCTGGAGAACATGCGGGGCTATATTACCAAGGCTGGGACGGCTACGGTAAGCCTATTATCCAGGGAAAGTATCGATGATGACTTAATGCGCTATTAAATTATCCGCGTATTTACTATCAGGGAGTTGTAGCATGAGTAATGTTAAAGTAGGTGAAAAGATTAGAATAAAAAACCGGCCTGATTGGCCTTCGCCTCCAGGATATCAACTGGCTAATTCTGAAGGTGATGTTATTTCGATTATGCAGGAGGAGGGGTTTGTGACGATTCGATTGGTAAAAACCAGCACGGCCATACCAAAAGACACATGCCTGACTCTAAGATTAGAGAATATAGAGAACAAATAACTCTACCTGAAGCAAGAGAAGTTCGCTTGTTAACTTTGCAATGATATGCTTTCGAAACCGATAACAGACATAATCTTACCAAAAGGAGTGAGCACATGAATAATAAACCGATTGTAGACCCGACTTTCGACCTGACACCCATGGGACCTGCAAAGCTTTTTGACAATTTCTATTATGTTGGTACGCAATCTGTAGGCTCATTCATAATCGATACCAAAGATGGAATAATTATGATTGATACCGGTTGGGGAGGACCGGATTGCAGTCTAATCGTGAATGATATAAAAAAACTAGGTCTCAATCCGGGTAACATCAAATTGATATTAATATCCCATGAACACCTGGATCACTTCGGTGGAGTCCCCTACTTGAAGAAAAATGTTTGTCCTGAAGCTAAAGTTGCGATGAGTACGATAGGCTGGAATTATTTACAAGCCACACCGGCTGAGCCGCAGGGAAGACCTTACAGCAATCCGAGGCCTCAATCGATCGACATATTTTTAAAAGATAGACAGAAGATAACAATGGGTAATATTGTTGTCCAGATAATTTCCACCCCCGGTCATAGCTGGGGATGTGTTTCATTTATCGTTCCGGTAACCGATAACGGGAAACCTCATATGGCAGGTATTATGGGCGGTACGGTTCTTAGTCCTGACTGGAATAACGCCTATCATTACAAAGCTTCAATAGAATATTTTAAAATATTTACCCGTAAATCCAAATGTGATGTCGGGCTGGGAGTTCATTTCTCGGGTTATGAAGCAAAGTTAATTGCGCTTCAGGCCAGAAAGCCCGGGGAAGCTAATCCATTCGTGATCGGCACAGAAAAGTTCGAATCCGTATATCTGCAGCAATATAGAGACAGATTTGAGTCTGCCCTCAAGCAAATGTCGCCTGAAGTATTTCCTCCTGCTCCTCCCTGGATAAAGTAGATTCGATAGGCTGTATTGGATTGGAGTGTATAAATCAAATATGAAGCCCTGTATAAATCCTGATGTTATCTAATCCTCACGTGCATAGTAGCCGTGTATATTACTTATTATTTTTTCTGGATGCGTTGCGCTTCTTTTCAGAGGTAGCCTTCCCTGTTACGGGGTGTTTGAAATGAAACGGAACGATGTAGCCCGTCCCGTACGAGGGGTCAACGTCCTGGGGGAGATCCGGGTAAAATGGCGCTATTTTCCTGGGGTCTCTAGCGGCGACGCGTTCTGGTTTTACCCACCCTTGCCCGGGAGCGAACGACAAATCGCGATTAAACTGACATGTCTTGATTTTCCACACGCCATCCTCTTTACTTTTAAGCTCTGGGTAGACATGAAACGGCTGAAAATATATACGTTGCCGCTCGTGATTTTGGCTCTGTTCCTTTCATCGCTTGTTGCGGCTTGCGGTGACCCCGCCGCTCCAATCTGCATATTCCGGTACGGCGGAGCCGCAGTTCCGGTGGGTAGTGAGCCAGTGTTCCGGTAACTGCGGAGCCACCGTTCCGGTTATGAGATCCACACAGGGTTATTAGATTATTATTCCTTTATTCCGTAGACTTCTCTCATGGATGGTTCATTTCCATCGCAATGGATTTCAATAGTATAAGAGTCGTACACGATTCGATCAAGGATAGCATCCGCCAGTGTCGCTTCACCGATCTTGGCGTGCCAGCCAGCCGGCGCAAACTGGGAACAGAAGATGGTAGACGCTCTCTTGTGCCGGCTGTGAATAATCTCAAGCAGGTCCCTCGCCTCGCTTTCTCTTAATGATACGAGCATCCATTCGTCCAGGATAAGCAGATTGATCTTCTGGTACTGGGCGAGCAGTTTCTTGATGGTACCTTCACCCCGGGCAATAGCCAGGTCGGTGAGTAAATCAGGCAGACGGATATACCTGGCGGAGTAAAACTTCTTACACGCCTCCATGCCCAGGGCGCAACAGATGTATGATTTCCCGGACCCGGTCGCGCCCATGATGATCACATTATGTTTTTCTTCGATGTAGGTACAGGCAGCAAGCCTGACGATCAGTGCCTGGTCAAGTTTTCGCTGGGCCATATAGTTAATATCGGCAATGTGAGCTTGAGGCTGATCGAATTTCGCGGTTTGTATGAGTTTTTTCAACCGGTTATTCTTCCGGCTGGTCCACTCGATATCGGTAAGCAGCCCGAGACGCTCTTCAAAGGACAGGCTCATCATATCCGGTACCTTTAGCTGTTCACGGAAAGCGCTGGCCATGGCGGTAAGCCGCATTTCTATCAGTTTCCCGATCGTTTCTTCGTTTGTCATCTCGTTTTCCTCTCATAGTATTCGGCTCCACGGGTAAATCCATAAGGTGTTGCAGTACCGGGAGTAACCGGTTCGGAGTGACTCTCGATCTTATCCTGCCCGGTAGACAGAATTGTCTTTACGCTCTTGTAGCTGGGTACCGGCGTGTAAAACAGCGCCTTTTTGCAGGCAGCCTCCAGTCTGATCACCGAGTATTTGTCCGCCAGTTTGATGAGCGACAGGCAGCTTTTATACCCCTGCTGCTCTACCTTGTGAGACGACAGTATTGCCTTAACCGTCGTTTCCGTATTCGGGCCGATTTTCCTCGCCCAGTTGATAAACCGGTCGGCATTCCACTGGACATAGGCCTGGTGATCGGGCGGCATATGGGCTTCCATGGTACTGTACTGACCGGGGTAGCCGTATAACCGGGGATGGGAGCAGATACGATGATTATTGAAGAAGACTTCGATAACCTGCCTGGTTATCCGTACATCTACCTTGCGCTTGATATACTCGTAGGGCACCGAGTAATTCATCTTGTCTACGGTTATGTGGTAATTCAACTGGACGGTGGCGATTTTCCATGTCGCCAGCTCATACGGTGTACTGGGAAGCGGCTGCAGGAAAGGGTTTTCCTGCTCAAGGAACAGGCTAAGTCTGCTGCCTTCTTTCTTCTGGAACGGCTTTCGATTAAAGGCATCAAGTTTCTCTCGAATAGCCTGGTTTAGTGCTGGAAGACTAAAATATTTCTGATTGCGTAGGACGGCGATGATCCAGGTGGAGATATTACCGACTGTTCCTTCCGCGTTCGGCTTGTCTTTGGGTTTCCTGACGCGAGCCGGTACTACTGCCGTATCATAGTGCTCGGCCATCTCGTGGTAGACCTTGTTGATCGTCGGACTGTACCAGTCCGTCCGCACCACTCCGGTCTTCAGGTTATCCGGCACCAGCAGCTTGCTGACTCCGCCATAGAAACGGTACATATTGACATGGGCGGCAATCCAGCATTCCTGGTCCCGGGCGAGGAAAGCTTCGACATAGGCATACTGGCTGTAGGAAAGAACCGCCACAAACACGTAGACGGGAATTATCTCGCCTGTTTCGTCATTGATAATAGCCGCTGTCTGTCCGGCCCAGTCGACTTCGATCTGCTCTCCCGGTTTACGCTGGATGTGCATGGTCGCCCGTTGGGTTTGTGCATACTGCTGATAGTGATAGCAAAACTGGGAGTACATCAGTGGCTGCTCGTTACTCAACCGGCAACTGGTACAATACTCGGTCCAGAGCAGCCTGAGTGTTACCCCGGATTTAGCCATCTCCTTATGGATGTACTCCAGATCCGGCTGCCGGCGTGATACAGGTGGTGTCGAGTCGGGGAAAAGCAGTTTCTCCAGGTCGCCGTCCGTCAGATCATCCTTCAGCGGCCATTCGATACTCGTTTCCTTTGCCCGTGCCAGCACTCTTTTCACTGTATTCCGTGAGCACTGGCAGCTTGCGGCAATCCCGCGCTGACTGATCCCCCGGCTGTGAAGCCGGAGAATCTCCCGATAGTTGGTCATTTATTGACCCTCCTTAAAATATATTTATGCCATTAAGCACAAACACATTCTAAGGAAAGTCGCCAGGTGGGTGGCTCTCTGCCCCGGAAGGGTGGCTCCCATCCGCCGGAACCGTGGCTCTCAAACTCCGGAACTATGGCTCAATTTGGTCCGGAATATTCATCTGAATAAGCCTTCCATATTTTCTTGAGTCTAGTTTACGACCTGGAAAAACAGGTTTATAAATGCTTCTTCAGGTGCTCACAACAAAATTACTCCTGCTATTCAGGCTATTTTCATCCTGAATTAGCCTGTTCTCATCATTTAGGCACACTACGCCCTTGTCATTTGTAATTCTCGTCTTACCATGTACAGGTTGGCCAGGGCAAACAGACTAAATACCTGCGCCGCGTTTTTAAACAGCCCCTTGTACCTTACTTTCTGATAATGCCACAGATGCTTTACTACCAGAAAAGCGTGCTCCCCTTTGGCTCTTACCTGGCTTTGCTTGTGATTGTACTCCACATCTTCAGGAGAGAGTTGATAATGCCGGCAAGCTTTACGATTCACGCACCATTTGATTCCCCTGTCTTCATACTCTTTTCTCTTCTTTTCACTGGTATAGGCCTTGTCACCGTAAACTGCCTTTTCCTCTCCATGCAGCAGGTCGTCCATGACTTGTGAATCGTGAACTCCAGCATCCGTGACCACGATACTGTGCGCCAGACCGGTCTTAGTATCTGTACCTACATGCGCCTTCATGCCAAAATACCATTGATTTCCCTTCTTCGTCTGTTTCATCTCTTTGTCTCTGGTGTTTTCTCGGTTCTTCGTAGACGACGGAGCGTTGATGATCGTGGCGTCAACAATCGTCCCTTCTCTTAATAGCAACCCTTTTTCTGTAAGATAACGTTGCGTCTTATCGAATATCTTCTTGGTTAGCTTATGCTTTTCCAGTAGATGCCGAAAGTGTAATATCGTGGTCTCGTCTGGTATCACATCCGCAGCAATATCAATGCCGGCAAATCGTCTCATTGACTCGCTATCATAAAGCCCGTCTTCCATCGCAGGGTCGGACAGCGCGTACCACTGCTGCATGAAATATACCCGCAGCATCATTTCCATGGGCATAGGCTGTCGGCCGTTACCAGCTTTGGGATAATATTCTTCAATGATTTGCATTAAATCCTTCCAGGGAATCACTCGGTCCATTTCTTGAAGAAATTTTTCACGTCTGGTCTTCCTTTTCTTGTTATCATAGGCAAGGCTGGCGAATGATAATGTATTCACCTTCAACTCCCATTCGTAGACTTGCTTCAATTATAGCTGATGGACAGGAGTTTTTCAGAGTTTCCTTAGATGAGTGAATACGCTACCTTGTTCACGGGCGAGATAAATTATATAATTACCACGACCTAAAAGACTCTTTCCGAGATGGAACTTGCCGCCCGGGACAAATGTGATGCAGCAAATGCAACAACAATCTGAACTGTTTACTATGACAGCTACAAATTCAATAGATTTTGTTGGTCGAAAATAATTCGGCGAAAGTCTTGAAGAACTAAGGTAAAGGAGGATTGTTTGGATTTCGTCATCGTAAGGTCTTTTAATTCGTTGTATATCTTCCTGGATAACAGATACAAGGTTTGAGATATTTTTTACTTAAAGCACGAACAATATCATTGATGTCTGTTGTAAGCTCTTTGTCAGCACGTTTCATCTTTACTCCAATATATGCACCCACGAGGAATCTTCTCTTTGAAATCGATGAAGCCACCTGATATGACTTTCACAGAGTCTTTTTCTTGTCTGTTATACAGTTGAATCTCGAGTTCATTGTGAGTAGTGATTTCTCTTACTTCAATCATCTCACTGCGTAAAGCCTGTGGAAACTGGAAAGCGGCAAAGAAATCAAAGCTAAAGACCTTCAAGAGAGGCAATGGCTGGGACTGAACATTTGCAGGTTGTTGAACCGGTTTTATGGATGAGCGCTTCTCAAAGCCTTAACTCAAATTAAGCTCTCCGGCAATACTATCCTTTATCCAGCCATTCTATTTGCACATTGCAATCCGGCTTCAGTTTGCCGAACTCCGGGTCGCCCGTTACCAGGATAGCGTTCTTCAGATTGGAAAGCGCGGCAGCGTAGCAATCGGCGTAAGCTATAGAGCAACCAGCTTTTAAATGGGCTGCCGCCAGGGCAAGTGTCTTGTCAACTTCCTCAATTTTAACAGGCAACTCATAAATACGCGCCAGGGTCTCCTGGGCTTTCTGCAGGCCTTTTTCACGCTCTACGATATACATCACCTCACCCAGGTTAACAACGCACATGAAGAGATGGCATTCCCCGGCTTCGGCGATTTCCAGCAGTTCTTGGACGCGAACGCTTCCCGACTCTCCCTCAAGATATGCCAGAAGAGCGTAGCTGTCAAGCACATAATCCGGCACAGGGCTATTTTCCGCGTTCTTCATCTTGCCGCCTTGATTTTTGAAGCGCTTTGACCAGGGAAGTATCGCCTTTTAACATGCCCAGGGTATTCTTAATTGGAGCCTTGGAAGCAGGTACGATAGAGATGACACCCCCATAGTCGATAACATGCACCCTGTCGCCCTTCTTAAGCCGGTATCGTTTCCGTAGTTCTTGAGGAATTACAATCCATCCTTTTTCAGAAAGCGTTGATGTAGTCATTATAATTCCCTCCGTATATACTATCTATTAATTAGTATATACTATTTCATCGTTTTTGTATACGCCATATTGTGAAATTCTTGAACATTCATGTATTTTCCCCTCGCCTTGACTCAGATTCCCCCACTCCTTATAATTTAACTTAGTTCTGACCATGTAATCGCTGATATCCCAAATGCATTACTTTCGTTATAATTATTGGCTAACCATCCTGTGAAGAGAGGAACAGTAAATTGGACTATTTTTTAACGGAACAGCAAAAGACCATCAAAGACCTGGCGCGGCGCCTCGCCGAGGAAAGAATCCTGCCTATACGGTCGGAACTGGATGAAAAAGAAGAGTTCCCCTGGAACATCATGAAAGACCTCGCGGACGCCGATTTGTTCCGCGTTTTTGTGCCGGAAGAGTATGAAGGCCTCGGCGGCGGCTGCCTGGAGCTCTGCCTCGTGACCGAAGAATTAAGCCGGGTATGCAGCGGCGTGGCCGTGAGCTATGCGGCCAGCGCTTTAGGCGTGATGACGGTGATGGAATACGGTACGGAGGAGCAGAAAAAGAGATTCCTGCCGGATATCGCCAGCGGCAAGAAGCTCGGCGCGTTTGCCATTACCGAGCCCACCGCCGGCAGCGACGCTTCCAACATCAAGACCACGGCGGAAAAGGTGGAGGGGGGATATTTAATCAACGGCACCAAGCAGTTTATTACCAACGGCGGCGAGGCCGAAATATATACCATTATCGCCCTGACGGATAAAACCAAAGGGGCGCGCGGCGCAAGCTCCATCGTCGTGGAAAAAGGCACGCAGGGCTTTACCTTCGGCAAGAAAGAAAAGAAAATGGGCATCCGCTCCTCAGCCACGCGCGAGCTTGTCTTCAAGAACTGCCTCGTCCCGGAAAGCAACCTCATCGGCAAACCGGGACTGGGCTTCATCCAGGCGATGCGGCTTTTCGACCGCTCCCGCCCCGGCATCGGCGCGCAGGCCGTGGGGCTGTGCCAGGGCGCTTTAGAAGCAGCGACGGATTACGCGCAGGAACGCGTACAGTTCAACCAGCCGCTGATTACCCAGCCCGTCGTCCAGCAGATGCTGGCGGACATGGCCATCCAGACGGAAGCCGCCCGCGCTTTAGTCTATGCGGCGGCAAAGTACGTCGACAGCGGCGCGAAGAACGTCACCGAAACATCGGCGATGGCTAAAGTATTTGCCTCCGATGCCGCCATGAAAGTGACCGTGGACGCGGTGCAGATATGCGGCGGCGCCGGCTATATGCGGGACTACCCGGTGGAAAAAATGATGCGCGACGCTAAAATCCTCCAGATTTACGAAGGCACCAACCAGATACTCCGCAACGCCATTGCCGTGAACCTGCGCAAGAGGAAGGCCCGCACGGCATGAACATCATCGTCTGCCTGAAGCAGGTACCCGGCACAACCGCCGTGAAAATAGACCCGCAGACCAATACGCTGGTCCGGCAGGGCATCGAGAGTATTATCAATCCCTTCGATACTTATGCCGTCGAAGAAGCAGTGAGAATCAAGGAAAAACTCGGCGGCAAGGTGACCGTTATCACGATGGGACCGCCCCAGGCGGAAACAGCGCTGCGCGAGGCCATATCCCGCGGCGCGGATGAAGCCTTGCTGCTCACCGACCGCGCCTTTGGCGGGGCCGATACCTGGGCGACGGCACGCACGCTGGCGCAAACCATTCTTAAATTAAAGCCTTACGACCTGATTATCTGCGGACGGCAGACCATCGACGGGGATACCGGGCAGGTCGGCCCGGAGATGGCGGAGATGCTGGGCATACCGTTCATCGCTTACGTCAGCCAGGTGGAAGAAATATCAAATAATAAGATCCGTGTCCGGAGGATGATTGAAGAAGGCCATGAAGTCATCGAAGCGGAACTGCCGGCGCTGATTACCGTTGCCAAGGAAATCAACCTGCCGCGACTGCCGTCGCTGCGCGGGATATCGCGCTCAAAAAGCGCCAGGATACCGGCATGGGGCGTCGCCGAGCTCTGCATCGATGCCGCAACGGTCGGGTTATCCGGTTCGTCCACACAGGTCATTAAAATCTTCTTCCCGCAGAGGGTCAGCCAGGCGGAAATTCTCACCGGTAATCCTGAAAATCAGGTTGATAAGTTAATCGATAAACTCAAGGGCGCAAGCCTGGTCTAGACTTGGAGTAGTATGACCGTTACCTGGATACTATTAATCGTCATCGGCTATTTTTTCGGGTCGATACCGCTTTCTTACATTTTAGGTAAAAGGCGCGGGGTAGACCTGAGTAAACAGGGCACGCACCAGGTAGGGGCCGGCAACCTCTGGAGGATTACATCCCGCAAGCTCGGCTTCATGGTAGGTTTTTATGATTTCCTCAAAGGCATGGCCATGCTGATTGTTGCCTGGCAACTTGGACTCGATGCCGGGCAGCAGCTCGTCGTCGGGCTGGCGGTTATCGTCGGTCATAACTGGCCGGTCTTCTTAGCCTTCCACGGCGGCCGCGGTATCGCCACATTGCTGGGGCTGGTGGTAATCCTCCCGATTTTAAACGATATTTCTCCCTGGCCTTCCGTAATTGGCATAGCTATTACTCTAATCCTGACCGTCATTTACCGCAGTTCACCGCTGCCGGTGCTCATAAGCGTCATTTCACTGCCGCTGACCAGTGGGCTATTCGGCAGCCCGATGGGTGTGTATTCGGCTTATGTGGCGATTCTACTGGTGGTAATCATTAAGCGCCTGACCGCCCAGCCGGCGCCGGAGAAACTGCCGATAAGCCGGGGACGACTGATAGTTAACCGCCTGTTCTTCGACCGCGATATCGCCGACAAACATGCCTGGCTGCACCGCCCGCACTTTAACGAGAAGGAAATCCTGGAATATCCGGCAGACGAAGAAGAATCGGAAGCAGGTCTTAAGCGCTAACATGCCGCAATGTGCCGCTCATCCCGAAGTTGAGACCAATCTCCGATGCGGGAGTTGCGGCAAATCGATATGCCCGAAATGCCTTGTGGAAACACCTGTAGGCGCAAAATGCCGTGATTGCGCCGGTATCAAACGCCTGCCGACATTTAAAGTCACCGGCCGGTATTATCTCAGGGCGGCGGTTACGGCCTTTGGGCTCGCCATTGCCCTCGGTTTATTACTGGGATTCATTGCCAGTTACCTGTCGTTTAATTTTTTCCGGCTTCTCCTGGCACTGGGCGTCGGCTGGGTCATCGGGGAACTTGTCAGCCGCGCCGCAAACCGGAAACGGAGCGGATGGCTGGCGGCGATAGGCAGCGGAGCGGTTATTCTGTGCTATGTTATTGTATACCTGGTAGATTTCTACCGCTATGGATATTTCGATTGGGCCATATACCGTACAATTTTTAACGTCCTCGCCGTTGGAATAGCCGTGTATTACTCGACCAGATACCTGCGTTGAGCCTTACAGGCTCAAGCCCACGCAAACATCCAACAAAGCTGTTTTACCCGCGGCAACCTGCTTTAATCCACGCTTCAGGGCGGCTTCGATTTTCCCCGGCTCGTCCAGCTTTTCACCGTAAGCGCCGAAGGCTTCCGCCACTTTCACGTAGCCAATCCTGTTTCAACAACCTCCATATCAGGATAGCGCAGGACGACTACCGCGGCGGCGCCGGTTTTAGTGAACCTGTTTACAGAGACATCCGCACCAGCCACGTACTTCGGTTTAAATACTTTCCCAACTCTAGATACTTGCGACGCTAATTCAAGTTGGATTTCCCGCGCCTGCGCAGTATTTACATTCCAATCATACCGTCCGGCTATTTTCATAACCTGATTATAGACGCAGAGGATAAGGCAGGGCAAACAGAATATTTACGTATGGTTGATCAACTCACTTTAGCCGGTGACGGGAAAGAAGCAAGGGAAAAACTTGTCAAAAGACTAAATAAATATACTATCTTTACGATATTAACCGCTACCATTGACAGCTTTATTGATATAGTGCATAATAAGGAACGTAAAACTCTATTGTACTAGAAGGACAGGTGTGCATGCTTAGAATAAGATTACGCCGCGTGGGCGGCAGAGGACAAGCCAGTTACAGGATAGTAGTAATTGATAAACGGAATGCGCGTGACGGCGCATTTGTCGAAATCATCGGTAATTATAACCCCCGTACTAACCCGGAAACAGTAGCCATTAAAGAAGAACAGGCACTGCACTGGTTAAGCAAAGGCGCTCAACCGACTCTTACCACTGCCAGACTGTTGGGCAAGGCAGGTATTCTGGAAAAGTACAAACTTGTCAAGGAGAAACCGAAAGCATGAAAGCACTAGTAGAGTACATCGCCAAGTCTATTGTCAATGAACCGGATGCAGTCAAAGTAGACGAGGAAACCAACGAGGAAGGCATTACGCTGAAGTTGAGCGTGGCAGATGATGACAAGGGAAGAATCATCGGCAAGCAGGGCCAGATAGCCCAGGCTATGCGGACATTACTCCGTGTCAAAGCGGCCAAGGCCTCGACCAGAGTCAGACTGGAAATAATATAGTATTTATAGTAATCCCCAGCCAGCGACCTTACCAGAAATGGGGAGGAAACAAATCCCTCACCTGTTTGTAGTACTTGCATCCTGAAGACAGGGTGTAGAAGATAAAATAGCATTGGAAAAATATAAAAGCCCCGAATGACATCGGGGCTTTATTTTTCTCCCGAATACTCATAAAGCAAAAGGGGACGTCATGGCAGATATGGTATACGGCGGCATCGAGGCAGGAGGAACGAAGTTCGTTTGCGCTATCGGCACGGGACCGGATTCACTTGTAAAAACTCAGTTTACGACAACTACCCCTGACGAGACCATCGGAAGGGCAATCGAATTTTTCAAAGAACATTCCCGTGTGAAGGCGCCGGCGGCAATCGGCATCGCTTCTTTCGGTCCCCTCGACCTCGATAAAAAATCCCCGGCCTACGGTTATATTACCTCCACCCCAAAGGACGGGTGGTCGAATACCAATTTCATCGGGAAGGTGCAAAGCCGGCTCAACATTCCGGCCGTCATAGATACCGATGTCAACGGGGCTGCCCTGGGTGAACACGCCTGGGGGAACGCAAAGGGGCTCGATACCTTTATTTATCTTACGGCGGGGACGGGGTTTGGCGGCGGCGGTATGGTAAACGGCAGGCTGATGCACGGGCTGATACACCCGGAAATGGGACACATACGAATTCCTCACGACCGGCAAAAAGACCCGTATCAGGGCAGTTGCCCTTACCACGGGGATTGTCTGGAAGGGCTGGCATGCGGTAAAGCGATGGAACTCCGCTGGGGTCAGCCGCCGGAAAAGCTCCCTGCTAATCATCCTGCCTGGGATCTCGAGGCAGACTATCTCGCGCTGGCGATTAACAACTTTATATGCACGCTTTCTCCGCAGCGCGTCATCGTGGGCGGCGGCCTGTTAAAAAACCCGGAACTCTTGCCGTCGATTCGCCGCAAGGTTATCCAGAATTTAAATGGGTATATCCGTTCTGAAGCTATACTGGAGGATATCGAAAGTTATATTGTCCCCCCGGCGCTGGGCGACTTGGCCGGGGTAATCGGCGCGATGGAGCTAGCGAAGAGAATTAATTGTTGAACCCATTCCTTACCCCAAACTACAAATTACGCACACTCGCCCACACTCTTAACTTACCCTGCCTCCACCCGTCATTCCCGCGAAAGCGGGAATCCAGAAATTAGGCGTAATATAGTAGTATTCTTGTTAGTTAATAGAAAATACTTAGTCCCCCGGGTATATGCTTTTTTACGCGCGGGTTTTACCCCTGGCTATCGACGCGAAGATTCCCCCGAAACAAAGAACAGAACAGATGATGAACATGATTTTCATGGATTTCAGGAACATATCATAATACTCGGGTGTAATTTGAACCCTTCCGATAAAAATTGAGAATAACAGCAGGGAAATACCCATGCTGAACATCTGCCCGGTAAGCCTCATCGTCGCAAGCGTGCTGGAAGCGACTCCATAAGTCCTTTTTTCTACTGAACCCATGATGGCATTGGAATTGGGCGATGAGAAAAAACCATAGCCGATACCCAGGACTAATAAACTTATTATTATATAGGGTACCCCGCTAGTGTTATTCAAAAATGTCAGTCCGATAAGTCCCAGGGTTGTCAGCGTCATGCCGGCGGATGCCAGTATCCGGGGCTCGATTCTATCCGAAAGCGTGCCCGCTATCGGCGAGAAAACAGCCATCATCACCGGTTGCGCTATAAGTATCAGCCCGGCTATTTCCGGAGAAAATCCCTTGATATATTGCAGGTAGAGCGAAAGCAGGAACCCGACGGCGGAGGTTGCGCTGTAGTGTATCAGGGTAGCCAGGCTGGAAAAAGCGAAAACGGTATTCTTTCTGAAGAGGTCCATGTTCATTACCGGATATTTGACCCGGGATTCCCATTTTACGAATCCCGCCAGCGCGACTAGTCCCAATAGTATTAGCCATAAACCCCATAGCTCCGGGAGCACGGAGAAGGCGTACATTATTGCTACCAGACCGATGCAGTAAATCACCGAGCCGGTGAAATCGATTTTCTCTCCCTTTGAACCCGCCCATTCGCCGCGCAATTTCCAGATTACCATGGTAATGATTACGATGCATAACAGCGAGTTGAGGATGAAGATACTCCTCCAGCCGAACTGCCCGATGAGCAGTCCGCCGACCAGCGGCCCGACGGATAGTCCCACATAGACTGAAGCCGTATTTATGCCGAGCGCTTTTCCTCTTTCGTTCGCCGGGTAAACGGAAGTTAGAATGGCTACCCCGGTGCCGAATGTCAGGGCGTTGCTAACCCCGAAGATAACCTGGTAGAAAATCAGCTGGGCGCCTGAAGTGGCTGTCGAGCAAAGCAGCGTGGCTATCGCGTTAACGATGATGCCGATGAGGAAGATTTTTTTCCGTCCGTAGATATCCGCTATCCGCCCGAAAGGCACCAGCAAGGCCGCCGCCGCGAGCAGCCCGGCCGTCGTGACCCAGTTCAATACTATTGCGTTTAAAGAGAGGTCCTTCCCGATAGAGGGAAGCGCGATAGTAACGGATGAAAAAGTTAAAGGAGAGAGGAAAGAACTCATACCGGCGATTAAAGTAACTGCTCTCTTGCTGATTCCGGTCACCTGGACGTTATTCATTAAGCGGCACTTTTCCCCGGCGATTTGATATCACCGTTTAATATTTGTTGTTATAATGTGTGATTGGGTATCGGCCCTGATAGAAGGGAGTGTTTAAAAAAAGAATATAACTGATTATATTAGCTTTGCCGCTTCATAATCAATTTTTCTACCGGTCATTCCGGGCAGAAGGCAAAGAATCTGTATATTTATCCATCCCGACGAAAGTCGGTCTGGGCGCAGTATGCCCCGCCTTTTCTTCTCCTAATTTAAAATTGTCATTCCGGCGCAGCCTGCCCCGTATGAGTAAAACGAATCGGGGGCCGGAATCCATGTAAGAACCCGTAACGAGATTTGGGCTATCGGCGTCCCTCTTATAAAAGAGTCTTTTTCCGTCATTCCCGCCCTGATCGGGAATCCATGTTCAAATCGTTTATTGTTAATATGCGCCCAACATCGATCTCGAACTAGCACGATCGGTCTCCCCTTGCAAGGGGAGATATAGAGGGATTTCAGGACAAAATCCCATTTACAATCTCTCCCGCTTACTCTATACTCTGGATACATCCCGGATACTGTAAAAGATGGTGGTACAAGTATTGCTGTAAAGCAGGGTATTTAACATAAGACGAATGAACGAATAAACGAATACTTAGCTGCGACCTGAGCCTGGTAATTATAATAAAAAAATTTGAATAACGGGCCTAATTGTAAAAATATTAGGGTGGAATCAATCATTTAAAACCATCTCAATTAGTTTGTAACGCCGCCAGCGTTTGAGTCCATGATGATTATTTAAGCTCCCATCTTTTCCATGTCGAGAAGACAGTCATAGCTTTCCCGGGAGGAGATATATTGGCCTATGCCGCAGCGGTTGTAGCCTCCAAAATTTTCAATATGCGCTTGCGCGAACTCCTCGGGAGAAATTTTACATGCAGGATTGGTAACGGCGTCATGCCAATGATCAACTCCGGAACCGCCGCAACCACTGGTTCTGGTAACCCCTTTTTCTACCAGCACAACACTGGCACCTTTCCTGGCGGCACCAATGGCCGCCCAACACCCCGCGATACCGCCACCGAGCACCAGCACATCACTACTGACTTCTGTTTCTTTCTCATAGGCCACTGTGTAGGGCCATGCCGGGGCATCTTTGTGAATCAATTCATCATAACGCATAATTATCTTCCTTCTATAACAGTAGTCTTATCATTCTCCAGAAAGCGAGCGGGCGGCGCCGATGACGACCTCTTTGGTAACCGGGTCGTAAACGGTGCCGGCGAGGAACTGCCGGATGGGCTCTTTTTCCACGTCGGGCTCGCCGCCCCGACGTAGGCGCACTGGATGCGCTGCTTATCGTTGAGCTGGTAGCGTCCTGGATTCCGCTGCGGTATAGCTCGTGTGACTTTTTACCGCCGTAATGGAGGGTAAAAATGGTATACTCCGGTAAGCCTTCCGAGCAGTCAGTCAGGATTGTATGCATGGTTTTTCTTAAATCATTACCGGTCGTATATTTGTTTATTCGATTGTTTTCTTGACGTTTTTTCAATCCTCTGCCCGGCCATCTTGAGTATTTTTTCTTTGAGTAAACAAACCATTTCGTTTTCATACGCGATTTTTTCGATACTCAACCCTCTTTTTCGTATCTCGCGTTCCATTCTTAGCAATGCGGCTTTTTCTCTCTCCGAACGCTTGACATTGATTTTCTTCAAACCATAGGTCGCTAAAAGCAGACTCCTCAGACCCCAGGGTCGCAGCATGATCTGTTCAACTTCTTCAGGATCTAAGTTTAATTTCAATGAAAGACCCTTTATCATTTCATTACGCTTTCCGGGTTCTTTGTTGAATCTGATCATCTGCTGGTAGATAAACTCAAATTGGTCTGGTAACTTCTTCCAGGATTGATAATAGCGGCGACAGGTGCTGGTATTTACTTCATGTTCTTTAGCTACCTGGTGCCAATTCTTTCCGTTGTCGAACTCGTCGAAACATAATTGCCTGTTAGATCGACCGTACTTATCTAACTTCGGCATGTTACGTGGCTGAGAAAATAAGGTGAAACCGCGTCGTTTTTTCATTCTCTTTCACTCGACAAATATTGATGTTTTTTGACATTTAATCGACTAAAATGCGTCTTTAAAAGACAATTATTAGCTCATTTAACCACAAAATATCCAAAACATACCTGCGCATATCAAACTAATATTCATATATATTGTATCTCATTTATATCACTAATTTCAAAATTTTGATGAAACAAGATGAAATAATACGGATTTGTTAGTGTAAGATCCCTTTCGTCGTCTACTGAATCTATAATAACCGTACGGGAATGAATCTGATTGGCCAATACCCCAGCTTCAAACAGGGGATTTCGCCAGAAAATGAGTGCCAAAATAGTCAGAGATGTCATTCAGTTCACTCATCTTGTACCTTTTCCTTCTCTCAACCGACCGGCTACTAGTTTATCCGCCCGCCAAAGTCAGGGATTAGCTACAATATGTCTTCGAAGTCCCCTAAAGAAGGGACGCCGGACTAAGATTACCGATTTACAATATGGCAGAGTCAATTTCCTTCAGCATCATCGTTGAAAAGAGATGCAAAATGACCGATCTGTTGGCAAAAGGTAACGATGCGGTTGCCCAAAGACAAGGAATACCGCTAAAGTTTGAGGTTCCCGTGAAATGATTGCCTGCCGGGATGATAAATCTCCTTTATGTTTTTCCCCCCACCCGCTATACTGTCACTACCTTGGTATCTGGCGCCATTTCCGGGGCAAACTTTAATTAAATACACCCCGACCTTGCGACGAGGGAAGTTTACGTTATCATACGTGGCTTATTATTAGCCGACTTTGTATATTTAATAAAGGAGGATATCGACCATGGCACCAGGAAAGAGAATGACAGAAGCTGCTAAATCTCCGGTTGAAGAAACGAAAATAGATTATGCCGGGTCTGCTATAGGTTGCGCGAGGATCAACCCCGCCAGTTCTTATGGAGCAGTCCCGATGTTGTTAAAAAATTATATTGACACCGGTTCAGTGCCGGTCTGGGAAGAGATTCGTCAAAGAATTGATAATACCTATCTGGCCGTCAGCGCTGCCATGCAAGCCCTGGATAAAGAGACATCTTTTTCCGGGGATGTTAGGAGACAGGTAAAGGGCGGGAAGAAGTTGTTTTTTAAACCAAACCTGGTATCGCTGCCGGCCATAGACCCCAGGACCCACAATCCGGTACTGTGGGGAACCTGCCTGCCTTGGGAATTCCTGTCAGCCGTGATGCGCTGGTTCCATGATGAGATGAATATTTCTTATCATCAAATGGCACTCGGAGAAGGGGGTGCGGGGACCGCGGCGGCTGCCTTTACGACATCCAGACTTTGGGGCGGCCGGACGGTGACCACCCAGGCATTGATGGAAGGAAAATCAGGGGAAAACTATGGTGGGTGGGGGTTCTACTTCGCTAGAAAGTACCTGGCGGAATCCCATAATTCCAAACATTCGGATGACCCCATGCAAGGTTATGAGGAAAGTCTTTCCGGCCATTGCCTGCCTCCGGGACAGGTCAGCGACAAATTACTAATTTATGACCTTAATAAAATAGCGGACGATAGGTCTGACGGCCGTGAAATACCGGTGCCTGATGGCATTAACTTCAGGAATATAATTATCCATAAAGCTGTTGTGGGCGGTAACCCGGGTGACAGTGAAGACCTGAGGAATTGGCCTGGATGCGTTCTGGTGAATGTGACCAAGTTGAAAATACTGAGGTGGACCCCAAAATTCGGACAGGTTGTTAAGGTGGAATCTTGCTCTTAAAATAAAATGGGAGAAAAGGAGCAAGACATGAAAGGAAACCGCAGGAAGCACAACCAGTCGTTCAAGGCCAGGGTAGCGCTGGAAGCGCTTAAAGGAGAAGCAAGCATTGCCGAGATTGCCAGCCGCTATGAAGTCCACCCCAATCTGGTAACCAAGTGGAAGAAAACCCTCCAGGATGAAGCTGCCGGTATCTTCGGTGAAGACCATGCCCGTAAGAAGAAGCAGGGTGAAAACCTGGTTGCTCAGTTGTACCAACAGATAGGCCAGCTCAAGGTAGAAAAGGATTTTTTAGAGAATGTGCTGCGTCGCTGAGTCTCGAAGAGAAGCGCCGCGGAGTCGAGCGAACGTCTTCCCTGCCCATCACACGCACGTGTCGGTTACTGGGCATCAGCCGCTCGGTTCTCTACACCGGTCGAAAGGGCCGCAAGATAAGGAACATGCGCTCATGAAGCTGATCGATCGGCAATATCTGCTGACGCCGTTTTACGGGTCGCGCAAGATGGCCGTCTGGCTCAGAGAGAGGGATATGCCGTCAACCGCGAGCGGGTGCGGCGTCTGATGAGATTGATGGGGCTGCGGGCCATCTACCGGCGGCCCCGGACGAGTAAGCCTGCGCCGGGGCACAAGGTCTACCCATACTTGCTCGGCGGCATGAATATCACCCGGCCGGACCAGGCTTGGGCGGCGGACATCACGTATATCCCGATGAAGCTAGGTTTTCTGTACCTAGTGGTCATCATCGACTGGTACAGCCGCTGCGTGCTCTCCTGGAGACTCTCCAACACCCTTGAGGCAGATTTCTGTATCGAGTCCTTGAAAGACGCCCTCAAGAAAGGCAAGCCAGAGGTATTCAATACCGACCAGGGCAGCCAGTTTACCGCAGAAGCTTTCACGGAAATACTGAAAAAACATGATATCCGGATCAGCATGGATGGAAAGGGAATTTATAACGACAATCTTTTCATCGAGAGGCTATGGCGAACGGTCAAATACGAGGAAGTCTACCTGAAAGCCTACCGGGATGGAACGGAAGCCTGGCGCAGCCTGGACAGCTACTTCCGCTTCTACAATAACGAGCGCCCACACCAGTCTCTGGGCTACCGCAACCCGGCGGAAGTCTATGCTGGAACTCTGGAACCTATCAATGGAGGTATGGTACAATCCCTATCATCAACAGCAGGATTCCACCTTATCTTGAGGTGCCCGAATGGGTAAGTACGCAAGCTGGAACGAGTTCGAGAAAAACATCCCCCTGTGAAAACGGAAGACGGGATAATAAAGGACTTCGGCCTCAATATGTTCCGCGATGAGAACTGGCAGAAACGCGCGGGAACGTTATTGGTTGATGGCAATAAAAGGAGGTCTTAATGGTAATACCAGCAATACTGGACAAGAAGGACAAGGACATCATTTCACAAGAGTTCAGGGATGCTGTCGGGGCGGATAAAGTGAAGGATGATGACGTGGTTTTAGCAGCCTACGGCTCTGATTCCAGTTATGTGCCTTTTCGCAAGCCGAACTGGGTGGTTCTTCCCGAAACTAAGGAAGACGTAGCAGCGCTTCTGAAGCTCGCCAATAAACATAAGATTCCTGTAGCCGCTTTCGGCCGGGGGGTCAATATTGCCGGATACGGTGTGCCCTCGGAAGGCGGCATTGTGATGGACCTCCGGCGCATGGACAAGATATTCGAGATAAATACCGATTCAGGATATGCCGTTATTGGACCCGGCGTCACCTTCGACCAGTTCGCGGTAGCGTTAGCCAAAAAGGGGTATCGATGCCCTTTACCTACGGGACCGGGCGGCGGCTCCGCTATTGGTACCTATCTGATGAGACCATCGCAGAACATGGTCACCAAGCGTCTCGATCCCATCGTAGACCTGGAAGTAGTCCTGGCGGACGGTACGATTTTCAATACCGGTTCATCGCATTTTGCTAACGGTGGCAGTGGCATGAGATATGGTCCATACCCTGACCTGTCCGGGATATTTTGCTACGCTTATGCCACTATGGGGATAGTCACCAGTGCCTCCGTGACGATTTACCCGATAAATGAGGCTAACCGCGTCAACGTAGCGGCCTTCGATAATTTCCCGGCCCATATTTGAAAATTCTTCCCAGAAATGATATATTCAGACTCATATCATTAATTTTGCCCATATCGTATTTTTACGTTCAGAATTGTTTTAAAAATTACCCCAATCGTCCATCCTTTCCAAGTGATTCGAGTCTATCCTGGATAACCCAGGCATCAACTAGCCGATATTTCAGACCAATGCCAGGCGAGAGAATCCAAATGGACACATGTAGAATAGCCTCCGGTATTTATCAATATACTTGTAGTTGATGGCTTTACCCGTTATCAGGTGATGGAGATATTTCCAGCCTATGCAGCTGCCAATACTATTCTGTTCCTTGAGAAAATGGCTGAACAAATACGTTTCCCTGCTGCACAGAGTAATCCAGACTAACTAAGCCGGGGAATTCTTCGCCTACAAGGTATAAAATGGCCGCGGGAATACTACACTAAAATTCATGTCTTCTAACTTGTCGGAAGCAAATACAATATGATATCACCCACATTTGTTCCTGTGCTTCCAGTCAATATTATACTGTTTCCGGTTTCTTTTAACAGAACATAACTATTATAACGCTCCAGATAAGAACGGATATCACAGTTCTTCTTTTTCAGATTATCCAGGCTGCTTACATCCACAATTGCTCCGGCAACATCAGACATATAGTCCGAACCATCGGTAGCCACGCTTGCCGATAACCATTCACCCGGATAATTTTTAAAGAGAAACATTGTAAGGGCGGCATAGTGTTGATTTCTCCCACCTATTCCATGATTATCGGGAAGTACCGGAGTCGTCTCTCCACCGATTATAATAGCATCATAGTTTTTATAAATTACATTCAGTATTTCTTGTGCTCTTTGACGGGCCGCAGTTGCGGTATCCCCTGTTTGTTCAGCGGTGACGATGAAAGGCCTGAATCCCGAAGAAC
Source organism: Dehalococcoidia bacterium (assembly GCA_041300405.1). Lineage (GTDB taxonomy): Bacteria > Chloroflexota > Dehalococcoidia > Dehalococcoidales > RBG-16-60-22 > Fen-1077. The sequence goes on from JBGLNK010000001.1 coordinate 1,463,113, forward strand.
TTGCCTTTTCCGCCATCGCTTCCAGTGCCAAACGATTATCCCCTATAATGTAATTCCTTGCATTCTCAAGCAGCTTTGGTGTTTCTTCAAATTTTTCTTGACAGCCTCTTTCCAGTACGGTCAATATGTTTTCCGGTACTTTATGGAGAAGGTTATATTTTTCGATGACCTGTCGGGCATCTGAATAGCTTGTAGAATCGGGATAAGTAGGTCCGGAAGCAATGATGCTCATATCGTTCCCCACCACATCGGACAGGATAAGGGACAAAACAGTAGCGGGATAATAATGTTGTGCCAGTCTTCCGCCCTTTATCCCGGATAGATGCTTCCTGACGGTGTTGATTTCATGGATATCAGCGCCGCATGAAAGGAGCAGCCCGGTAACCTTTTGTTTATCACCGAGAGACAGACCGTCCGCCGGGTACGGCATCAAAGCTGAACCTCCGCCGGAAATAAGACAAATGACCATGTCATCTTTACCTATTGCATACTTGTGCTTTAAATCGAGCATAGCCCGGGTCGCTTTAATTCCGCGTTCATCCGGTAGAGGGTGACCTGCCTGCATAACCCTGATTTTTTTTAACTTGAATTCTTCCGGGGCGGCTTTGTCGATGACGATGCCAGCTTCTATATTCTCCGGACCGGTGATTTTCTCCAGTGTCTGAGCCATCAATCCGGAGGCTTTTCCCCCGCCGATAACGAAAATCCGGCCGGTTACTTTCTGGCTATTTTTATTGACAGAAAATGTCCTTGTCGCCGGGTCAAAAGAGACCGCAGTCTGCATGACGGCGCCCGGCAGGACTCTCTCTATCCCTGCTTCTATAATGTCGAGTGCCTTTTCTCGCAACCTGCTTGTAGCCAGCTCTCGTCTGTTCTTAATAATCATTCTCTGGTCCATCTCGCTTTAGAGATGGCAGGACATGAGGCCCCTGTGGGATCACCGCAATTTCTGCACTTTGGCCCAATGCCGCTAGAGCTCTTGATAACCCTTCGTCAACAGAAGGAATAGCCGCTATTTTCATATTACGTACCTGTTCCTGCTTGAGACCGGACATGAGAAGTACTTCATGTTCGAGCTGAGCCCGCGCCAGGAACAGGTTCTGCCAAGTCACGCCGGCGTGTTCTCCCTGCTTTATTCTTTCAAGAACCTCTGTTGGCGTAGCAGCCGATGAATGTAAATCGTAAAAAGACCGGGGACCTATACCGGCGTCACATCGGGCAGCTACGATAATAATTCCACCGCTTTTTGTAATCTGTGCCGCGGTATCAATTGCCTTGCAAGTCTGGTAGAGATCAATATCCAGAGGTGCTCCGCCGCAGGTCACGATAGAAATATCAACCTGATGATCAATGCAGGCCGTAGCCAGATGCTTTTCCAGTTCACAACCTTGTTCATGGGCAATCACCGGGTCTCCGGCAAATACATCCGTGATTTCCCCTTTTTCATTAAGGAGCACGTTAACAATAAAATTCAGTCCCGCCATTTTCGCCTGTTCAATCATATCCTCGTGAACCGGATTACCGTGAAGAACACCTGCACGGGCATTCTTATCCTTAAGCATCGAGTAAGAATGATTATGGCATATGGCCCTTTCGCTGGAGACGCCGGGGGCTATGCTCTTTCTTCCTCCGGAAAAGCCGGCAAAAAAATGCGGCTCGATGAATCCGGTACTTATTTTAATATCTGCTTCAGCTACCTTTTTAAAAATCTCTATCGGTGTTTCCCGTGATGTCGTTCCTAGAGAAACCACATCATTAACATCGTGGTTGATGGTCCTGTAGTTTTCCACGATATTACGCCCTAACTTTTTCAGCATCTCCTTTTCACTGAGGGGTTGATGCAGACCCAGTGCCACGACAATCGTGATGTTACGCCGCGGTACTACTGGTTCGATTGCTTCTAGAATGGGTGGCAGGAGTATGCTGTCGGGACAGGCTCTTGTATTGTCTGTGGTAATAATCACCACTTTATCGTTTTTCCCAGGAAGTGAGCCCAGCGGGGGGCTGTTGATAGGATTTTTAAGTCCCCCTCGAATAGCTTCTATCTCATCGTCAAGCTGGTGGCTTTCCTTCCTTTTCAGGATGGAAACAAGATTATTAGCGGGTATCGAAACTTTAAGAAATGATGTGCCGTACGGCAAATCGACTATCGTTTGTTTTGAAAAATTCATGTGTAGTTAAATTGTACCATTTCCTGTATCTGATTTCATAGATTCTACTAGACGTAAAAAGCGCTTAAGTTTTCTGTATGAGCCTCCAGGTCCTATTTCGAAAGAAACACTACCTCACCACCGTCCCACTTGTGCCAGGTGCTTAGATCCGCCGCTTTGGTTATCCTATTCATGATCAAATACTTCTTGCCCTTTCGTATCATGCCTGAGTATCTCTGGTTGTTCCGTTTCCATGTTTATCAGACAGGAATGATAACCTACCCGTTATAAATAGTGCACTTGGCAATAATAGTGTTGCAGGTATACCTTACTCACGTTGTTTTCTTTACAGCGCTATTCTTAGATACGCTCTTAGCTGTATCTCCTCCAACTTATTGATAATCCTCTTTTACTTTGTGATTTTACCGTCCAGATCCCAAAGGTCTTCCCAGCTTTTCGCACCTTCCCAGAGGAATACCTGCCCTTTGATTAAACGACAGTTTTTATCGATGCCTTCGAGTAATTCCATCTCGGCATCGGTAAGAGGGTCTTCAATTGTGCTGCGCAAGTTGCTCACGTAGTTAAATTCATGGATAGAAAAAGGAATGGCGATTTGGCCGCGCTGTACAGCCCATTTCAGGCAGATGATCGCAGGATGCACGTGATGTGCTTTGGCGATTTCGACAAGTTCCGGTATCTCCAGGTCGACGACGTCGTCTTTAGTTTTGTCACGGTCGGGACGATTGGGCGAACCGATAGGGCAGAAACTTACTACCTGAATGTCGCGCTCAATACAGTAATGGAACAGTTCCGGCTGTTGGAAGCTCGGATGGAGTTCTATCTCGATCAAAGCAGGTTTAATACGGCACAGCGGTAATACTGCATCAAGCTTGGGTATAGTCATGCTGGACATGCCGATATTTTTCACCAGGCCCATATCGACCAACTTTTCCATCTGACGCCAAGTAGCCATGAAGCAGTCGGCAGAGAAAGGCTTCGAGTCGGGATTGCGGGCGTCTTTGTCGCACCCGGGAGCGTGGTAGTTCGGAAACGGCCAGTGCACGAAATAGGTGTCGAGATAATCCAGTTGTAAATCTTTCAAACTTTTAGCACAGGATAACAGCACATCACCCTTGCCGTGCTTATCATTCCATACCTTAGACATAATGAATAGTTCTTCACGTTTGATTGTCTTGTTTTCGATGGCCCCGGCAAATACTTTGCCGATCAGGTCTTCGTTGCCGTAAACAGAAGCAACAAGCTTATCGCACAGGCGGAGAAAGACCGCACCATCCTTAAATACAAGACGGTTATCAACTGGGAAAAAGCAGGCGACGACCAGGTATGGGCATTAATCGAAGTCAGGGTCGCACCGCAAAAAGACGTCGGCTTCGACGCTATTGCCGAGCGTATAGGACGCTTCCCGCAGACGCGCTCGGTCTACTTAATATCCGGGACTTACGATCTGCATGCGCTGGTAGTGGGTAAAACGAACCGCGAGATAGCGGACTTCGTATCGCAGCAGCTTTCACATATCGAAGGGGTGCATGAAACAGTCACGCAGTTCGTGCTGAAACGCTACAAGGAAGACGGGGAGGTAATGGGGGGCGGCGAGACGGCGAAACGCCAATCAGTAATCCTCTAAACCGGTTTTACGGGTCAGGAGTCATATATGTCAGCAGAAAAAACTATTCAAAAAATCAAGTATAAGAAGATAATTTCGGACCGGGCCAACAAGCTGTCGCCCTCCGGAATACGCAAGTTCTTCGACCTGCTGGCGTCCATCGAAGGCGTTATCTCGCTGGGCGTCGGCGAGCCCGATTACGCTACGCCCTGGCACATCTGCGAAGCCGCGGTAAAAAGCCTGGAAAATGGTTATACGATGTATACATCCAACTCCGGCATACCCGAACTGCGCGAGTTAACGGCTAAATACCACAAGGAAAAATACGGCCTGGATTATAATCCTTACGGCGAAATGCTGATTACTGTAGGCGTCAGCGAAGCCCTCGACCTGACCATGCGGGCTATCCTGAATCCCGGCGACGAAGTAATCATGACCGACCCGCATTACGTGGCCTATGACTCCTGTGTTATCCTGGCTGAAGGCGTGCCGGTAATGGTGCCGACCTACGAAAAAAGCGGCTTCGAGGTGGATGCCGCCGACATCGAGTCCAGAATAACATCGAGAACGCGCGCCATCCTCATCGGCTATCCTTCCAATCCAACGGGCGCCGTCATGCCGCGCGAGAAGCTGGAAGCCATCGCCGACCTGGCCAGGCGGCGGAACCTCATTGTTATTTCCGATGAAATATACGCCCGTCTGAATTACGGCACCGAGCATACCTGTTTTGCCAGCCTGCCCGGGATGAAAGACTACACGATTTTACTGGGCGGCTTTTCCAAGGCTTACGCCATGACCGGCTGGCGGGTGGGATACGCCATGGCCCCGGCGGAAATCATCGCCGCCATGACCAAGATACACCAGTACACGATAATGAGCGCCCCTACCCCGGCCCAGGTGGCCGCCATCGAGGCTTTTAAGACAGGAGAGAAGGACGTGGTGGAAATGGTGGCAGACTACAACCAGCGGCGGAAAGTCATCGTTAAAGGATTACGCGATATCGGCATGAGCTGTTTCGAGCCGAAGGGCGCTTTTTACGCATTCCCTTCAATTACCTGCACCGGCATGACATCGGAGGAATTTTCCGAAGGTCTGCTTAAAGAGGAGAAGGTAGCCGTGGTGCCCGGTTCGGCCTTTGGCAAGTGCGGCGAGGGCTACGTGCGCTGCTGCTACGCCACTTCCATGGCTGACATAGAGGAAGCTTTAAAGCGCATCGGGCGGTTTGTGAAAAAGTACCGGAAGTAATCTCTTTATTCATCCACTCCCATTATAGCTATCTTCTGTCAGTTAATTCTTTTGTTTTGTGACTTTAGGATTTAGTGAATTTATGAGGTCAGGGAGGATGAGCATGGCTAAAAGGAAAACTTCCAAAAGCGAGTCTTTCAATTCAAAATACAAAACCAACATTCGACGAAAATAAAGATGAATGGGTCTTACAAGTACCAAGCAATGCAGTCACACAAAAGTCAGTAAGTTATTATGAGGTCCGTTTACCTTTATATGCTAGTCGAACACTCGCAACCGGCGGTAATATCTTAAGAATTCGGCGTAAAAAATATCGTGATTGGTTGCTAGGCCAACAAGGTGGAATATGTGCAATCTGTAGCAAAGGAAGCGAGCCAGACAACCCATGGAACCTTGACCATCAGCCTGCTCTTGCAGAACCAGGTTCCAAGTTCATCGACTATGAAAGGATAACTAAAAATCGAGTTATCCATCGCAAATGTGACCCTGCGCAAGAAGCGAAAGAGCGCAGTTAATATTTTTTAGCATAGGTGAATATTTTAGATAGAGATTGCCACGCCTTTCGCCGTTCTGGCTCAATGGCTCGCAATGACTGACCGCTTTACCCCGTTTCTACCACAAAATCAAAAGTAGCTTTCTGGCCTTCCGGCGTGTCTGTAACATCCATTACCGTGAGATTTTGAAACAAGGGGTCTGTTTCGTTGCGTTTTTCTCCGGGAAAATAAAGCTGGGTGGTGAGGAATGAAGAGCCGTCGCGGGTGCGGACCTTCACGTGGATATGGGGCGAGCGGAATGAATACTGGTAAGATCTGACTGTTTCCAGCCGGTAGCGTCCATCCCGGTCCGTGAACTGGTGCCCCCGCAGGTTAAAGCCTTCATTGTCGTAACTGCCGAGGCCGTCGGCGTGCCAGAAATCAAGCCAGGCGCGGGACAGCGGACGCCCGTTCGTGTCCAGCACCCGCCCTTCGAGAATCAATTTCGCGCCGGGAGTGCCCGGCTCCGCGATACTATTACGCGCCGGGGAGCCGATTTTATAGTACGGGCCTTCCTCGACAGGGGGTGTTAATACCCAAAAAGCCTTTTGAGTGTTTTTTATCATAGCCATGATAGTCTCTCCCAAAAATAAAACACTTCCCAACTGTAATTTACAATAAATCCCGGGAAATTTCTGTAATTAATGTCACAGAATTGCGGTCGGCAGTAAGCGCACAGCTTTTAGCGCTCACACCTTAACCTGCAAGGATATTTTTTTATGTTTGTCCTGCAGTTTAAGCAGCAGCACCGCCGCGATGGATATTACAGCGCAGGCCGCCCCGGCGATGAACGCCCCGTTGTAGCTTTCCGTTTTATCGAAAATCCAGCCTGCCAGCCACGCGCCCGACGCTCCACCGATGTTGATACCGAACAAGCCGATGCCCATCAGCGTGGTCATGTGGCGCGTGCCGAAAAAACGGCCGATGGCCAGCGGTATCAGCGTCGTTTCTCCCCCGTAGGGGATGCCGAATATCACCGCGCACACATAGAAAGCCCATACCGACCGGGTGAACATCAGCAGCACGAAGACCGCCGCCAGCGCCACGCAGGTGATGGCCAGGCTCAAGTACAGGCCGATTTTCTCCGCGATAACGCCGGTGAAAATACGGCTGAAAATGCTGACCAGCCCGATGACGCTGACGAACGTGGCCGCTACCAGCGGGTCGATGCCGACATCCGTGGCGTAATTGACGATGTGGATGATGATGATTTGCACCCCGAAGAAAAAGAACAGGAACGCGATGATGATGAGCCACATGCGTGAATCACGCAAGGCAGCGGCCACAGGGTTGCCGTCTCGGGGAACGGACGCGGGCTCCGGCGCGGCCGCGTAACGCGGCGGATTCTTTAAAAACAGCGCGGGAACGACCATTAAAACCCCGGCCGCGATGCCGCAGACTACGAAGGCCTGCGACCAGTCGAAGGCGTTGACCAACCTCTCCACCGCAGGCACAATCAGCAGCGTGCCGAACCCGGAACCGGCGGTGACGATGCCCAGCGCCAAACCGCGGTTGCGGTCGAACCAGCGGGACGGCAGCGTCGTGCAGATGCCCCATGTCCCGCTCATCCCGATGGCCTCGATGACGGCGTAGGTGAGGAAAAACTGCCAGAGCGTCGTGATTTGGCTGGACAGCAAATAGCCCACACCCATCAACAGCCCGCAGACAATCATGATTTTGCGCGCCCCGTACTTATCGGCCAGCCAGCCGGTGCCGATGCCGGTGAACGCCCGGATGAGCACCGCCAGCGAATATATCATCGATGTCGATGACCGGTCCCACTGGAAAGTTTCCGCCAGCGGCTTGAAGAAAACACTGTAACAATAGATGAGGCCGTAGGTGATGAAAATCATCAGGGCGCAGGCAGCCACGATTATCCAGCCGTAGGCGGGCTGGTCGGTTTCAGGTGTGGCAGTTTTACTTTGCATATAGAAGCGAGGCTCTTTCACTGAATATTATAGAGAAAGCGGCTGGGGAATAACAAACGGGGGTTAAGGGAGTAGGGATTAGGGTTGAGGGTATAGAGAATAGGAAAAATTGTATTGATTATTCTGTAATAAAAGTGCATATAATAATAGACAGAACTCAAGGTGGAGGTGATAACATTGACTACAACCGGTACGAAATACCTTGTTGATAATAAAGGCAAGAAATTTAACCTTTAAAACCTGCGATTCGGAATCAGTCACGCCGAACGCGTTTTCCATGACATCAACCTGATGCCCCCGGAACATGATATTCAGCTCCGCCGGGCCAAAAAAATCCACCACCGCCCGCACGCGACTGGACTGATCAAGGTAACCGCTCGAACCTTCAAAACCGGCACTCGCATCGGCAGTACCGAGCAAAGCGACCAGGTGCCCACCCGCGCTGCCGCCCCAGACCCCTATTTTATCGGGATCGAGGCCGTAGTCAGAGGCTGTAGCTCTCAGGTACCGCACCGCGCATTTGACGTCTTCAATCATGGCGGGGAATTTATATTGCGGGGCCAGCCGGTAATTAACCGAGACAACAAGATAACCTCGTTTTATCATTTCCGGTATTTCATTGGCGCCGGCGCCGGCTGTTTTATCGCCACCCGTCCAGCCGCCGCCGTGGACATACATGACCACAGGTAAAGCTCCCGCGGCGGTTTGCGGATAATAAATATCCATTTTTAAAGATACATTATCGGCAACACCGTAGGTCACATTTTTCTCCGTTGTGCCCAGCTTGACCGGATTCGGGCCGGGCAGTTGAGATGGAGCAGGCGCAGTGGAAGGCAATGCAGTTGGTATAATTGAAGTTGGAGGACCTATAGTCTGAGATAATGTAGTGGCAGGTATTGTAGCGGGGATTGGTGACGGCGGGGTTCCAGTTTGGCAAGACATGAAAAACAGGAGCGCCGCCAGCAGCAAAGCCGGACAGACTATATTAAATTTAATCATCTGGAACAATTCTATGACAAGTATCGATATTATGTAAATAGTACTTTTTATATCTGCCTAGCCAAACCGCTTAAAACCATTTATAATCATAAGCGGTTGTATCAAAGATGTCTGCTTGAAAGGAGCACAATACATGGAAATCAAGGTTACCGCCGGTGATATCAGCAAAATAGAAACCGGCGCTATCATCACGGGTTATTATGAGAACACCAAGAAGCCGGAAGGCGATACCGCAGCGGTGGATGCCGCCCTCGATGGGCTGGTTACCCGCCTGATTAAAAAGGGCGATATTAAAGGCAAACTGAATGAAATTACGCTACTGCACTGCGCGGGTAAAGCGGCTGCCACCCGTTTCGTCATCGTCGGCCTGGGTAAAAAAACCGACATTACAACAGAAAAAATACGATGCGCAGTCGGCGAGGTATGCCGCTACCTGCGTCAAAAAGGCGTCGACCGTATTGCCAGCGGCTTACTGGGGGCGGGGGTTAACGGTATCAAGAATGATAAAGCCGTCCAGTCTATGACCGAGGGCGCGATGCTCGGCCTTTATGATTTCCGCAAGCATAAAACCAAGAAAGACGATACATATACCGAGGTCAAGGAGTTCGCGATTATCGGAAAAGATAAAAGCGCGATAGACAAAGCCGTCAAACAAGCGGAAATAATCGCCAATGCCGTGAACTGGACACGCAACCTCGTTAACGAGCCGTCCAACTTTTTAACTCCGGCCGACCTGGCCGAGGCCGCCCGGAAAATCGCAACAGACAACGGTCTTAAAATTGAAGTGCTGGAAAAAAAGCAGATGGCTTCATTGGGCATGGGTGGTTTGCTGGGCGTCGCCCAGGGGAGCCAGCAGCCTCCGCGGTTCATCATCATGACTTATAAAGGCAAGAATACCAAAGACGTTGATATTGCGCTGGTCGGCAAGGGCATCACGTTCGATACCGGCGGCATAAGTATCAAACCTTCCACCGACATGCACGAAATGAAGACCGATATGGCCGGAGCGGCTTCCGTCATCGCCGCCATCGGCGCAATCGCCCAACTTAAACCGGCTATTAACGTCACCGCCATCGCACCGGCTACAGAGAATATGCCCAGCGGCACCGCCCAGAAACCCGGCGATATCATCAAGGCGATGAACGGCAAGACAATCGAAGTGCTCAACACAGACGCCGAGGGCCGCCTGATACTGGCCGACGCTTTAAGTTACGCCCGGAAACTGGATGCCAGGGCTATCATCGATATTGCCACGCTGACCGGTTCCTGCCGGGCAACCCTGGGCACTTTTGTCACCGGGGCTTTTTCCAACAACCAGCCGCTGGTCGATAAGCTCATTGCCGCGGGCAATGAAGCAGGCGAGCGCGCCTGGCTGTTTCCGATGTTCGAAGAATACGGAGAGATGATTAAGAGCGAGATCGCGGACATACAGAATGTGGGCGGTAAGTACGCCGGAGCCATTACCGCGGCCAAGTTCCTCGCCGAGTTCGTCGACGATACCCCCTGGGTGCATATGGACATCGCCGGCACCAGCGAGACCGATAAAGATAAAGGATACCAGGTTAAAGGCGCTACCGGCAACCCGGTGCGCACACTGGTGAACCTGGTATTGAAGATGGCGGAAGAATAACGGTCCGAACGAGATATACGACGGCGAAGCAATCGAACAAGTTATAAAACGGATTGCTTCGCTACGCTCGCAATGACTTAACAAATTCTGAGGCAAGGAGGCGTTAAATGAAAATCAAATGGCTGGCCCACTCCGCATTTCTCATCACCGCCGATTCCGGTACACGGATAGTCACTGACCCGTACCAATCCGGCGAGCGGCACAGGCACACAGAGTTCTCCGAAGCCGCGGACATCGTGACCGTGAGCCACGGCCACAGCGACCATAATCATACCGACCCTATTAAGGGAAACCCGCTGGTGCTGGATAAAGCCGGAGAGGCTGAAGGCATTAAAGACAAGAACGTTAAAATCAAGGGCGTAGCCGCAGCTCACGATGAGGCCGGGGGCTCTAAACGAGGAGCGAATATTATTTTCTGCCTGGATATTGAAGGCGTGAAAATTTGCCACTGCGGCGACCTGGGACACCTGCTCACGGACGAACAGGTAAAGGCCATCGGCCAGGTGGACGTGCTGATGATACCGGTGGGCGGTTTCTTTACCGTTGAGCCGCCGGAAGCCGATAAAGTCATCGGGCAGCTTAAACCTAAAATCATTTTACCCATGCACTACCTGACGGAAAAAATCAGCATCCCTATTAAAAAAGAGGATGAATTTCTCAAGGGGAAGAATAATGTTAAACGCGCCGAAAGCAGTGAAATCGAGGTTAAAGCGGGCAAGCTCCCGGCCAGCGCGCAGATAATCATGTTGAAATATTCGCTTTAACATGAAGACGTACTGGGAGAGCCGTTATCAGACCGAAGGTAAAATTTGGGGAAATGCGCCCAGCCGGACGGCCGTACATGCACAGGAATTTTTCCGGCAGGCCGGAGTGAAAAAAATTCTCGTGCCGGGTTCGGGCTACGGGAGAAACACACGGCTATTTTCCGCCTCCGGTTTGGATATGACCGGCGTTGAAATTTCACCTTCGGCTTGTAATATGGCAAAGGTTTTCGACCCGCAATCCAGTTTCTACAATGCCTCCGTCCTGGACATGTCTTTCCTCGCTGAAAAATTCGATGCGGTCTACTGTCATAGTGTCCTGCACCTTTTCCGCGAGCAGGATAGAAAAACCCTTATCCGGCAAAGCGCCGACCGGCTCGCAGTTAACGGCCTTATGTTCTTCTCTGTTATGTCGGAAAAAGACCCCGGTTACGGCAAGGGCGCGGAAACCGAAAAAACCACCTTTGAAAGCAAGCCGGGAAGGCCGGTGCATTATTTCACCGCCGCCGACCTGCAAGCTCACTTTAACGCGATGAAAATCCTGGAAACAGGCATCATGGAAGAACCGGAAAACCACGGCGAGGAAGGGCCGCATGTTCACCCGTGGCGTTATATCTATGTTAGAATATAATTGTTCATGATAAATCCTAAAGACATCGAACTCATCATCTTCGATATGGACGGGACAATTCTCCCATCTCTTCTGCCTTTCTATGAATCGATAAAGCGGGCTTTTACCAAGCTGGGGTGGCCGGTAACTTTCAGCCCCGGAGAAATCAACCGGTTCTTCGGTGTTACCACGGCGTCAATCAAAGGCAGCGTATACGAGTTCATCACCCCGCTAAACAGCCCTATTTCCACCGAAGAAATCCGGGAAAGAGTCCGCGCGGAAAATGATGAAATATTTCATGAAATGGCGCAAACTTACCCCGGCGTGAAAAAAACCCTGAAAATACTGCGCCAAAGGGGCTACAAGCTGGCACAGTATACCAACGCTTCCATATCTTATTTGAATACTATTATGTCATCTCTGGAAATAAGAGACTACTACGATTACGTCGAATGCGTCGAAGACAACCACCTTACAAAAACCGAACTGGCAAAGAAAATCAAAGCTAGGATATTGGCAGCGTCAACAGCGCCTTCAGCGGCGCCGGCGCCCACCATGGTGTGGAATTCGTCGATGAATATTACGCAGTTGCCGGCCGTTTTTATTTCATCAACGATTTTCTTTAATCTTTCCTCGAACTCGCCGCGGTACTTGGTGCCCGCTACCAGCGAGCCCATGTCCAGGGCTATCAGCCGCTTGTCCTGCAGAGTCTCGGGAACGTCACCGGCTACGATGCGGTGGGCCAGCCCTTCGACGATGGCCGTCTTGCCCACTCCCGGTTCACCGATGAGCGCGGGATTGTTCTTGGTGCGCCGGCTTAAAATCTGGATGACGCGCTCGATTTCCTTGTGCCGCCCGATGACCGGGTCGAGTTTGCCCTTGCGGGCCTGCTCGGTAAGGTCGGTGCCGAGCTGGTCGAGCGCCGGTGTGCGGCTGGATGAGCGGGTCGCCCTGGTACGGGGCGAGGAGGATGAGGGGGTGCTTTGCGTTAAAATGTGGGATACTTCAGCCCGGGCTCTCTCCAGCGTAATGCCGAAGCTGTCCAGCACGCTGGAAGCCACGCCTTCGCCTTCACGGAGGAGGCCGAGCAGCAGGTGTTCCGTGCCGATATAATTATGTCCCATCTGGCGCGCTTCATCGATCGCCAGTTCAATGACTTTCTTGGCTCTTGGGGTAAGGCCGGTTTCTCCGGTGCCGGGCTTATCCCCCCGGCCGATGATAAACTCCACCGCGGAACGCACTTTGCTGAGACCGATGCCGAGGTTGGTCAGGACGCGCGCCGCTACGCCTTCTTCCTCGCGGACGAGGCCGAGCAAAATATGCTCGGTTCCGATGTAGCTATGGTTAAGGCTGCGAGCCTCTTCCTGGGCTATTGTGAGGACGCGGCGGGCTCTTTCTGAAAATTTTTCAAATCTGCTTGCCATATATTCCCCCCGGAATACCTGTTTTTAAATACACCTCTACTTTAATATTATACCACCATTGAGAGTTAAGCAAGCAGGGACTAAAGCGTAGTTGTTGAACCCGCTATTGCGGGACCCCGGTTTTCCGGGAGCGAGGCAATCTCTGACGTTGTTATTGTATCCGTTGGAGATTGCTTTGCAATAACAGGTGTATTGCTGCTTGCCAAACAATCTCAATAAAAGAAATGTCTATAATGTATCATCAGGCTAGAAAAAACTAAACCTCCTGGCAGTGGCATATTTTCCACAAAGGGTTCCCCCCTCAGTATCGTCTGCGCTGGAGCGTTTCACTTCCGTGTTCGGGATGGGAACGGGTGGTGCCACTCCGCTCTAACCACCAAGAGGCAAGTCACGATAAAAAAACTATTGATTTGTTAAAGCTCTACCCTGATACAAAAGACATTATAACACAACCTTTGCCATAAAAAAAGCCCCCGGTCAGGTTTATTGTAGGAATATTGGTATAAAATCCGTAGGAATGCCCGGGAAAGAGCCGCCTTTTACGGGTTATACGCCCTTGACAAGCACAGAGACAAGTGATAGGTTATTGAAGGGCTTTTTCAGAAAAATACCATCCGGGCCGGCGCGCTTTCTATTTATGCAGCTATAACGCCGGCAATATTATTTGCAGCAAACCGCGGGGCGGATTGATTATCCGGTCCTCCGGTTTAACTAAATGATTTAGTCCTGTGTAAAATAGTAAGGGGTGAATATAATGAGCATCGAGCTGGTTCACATAGGGTTCGGGAATATTCTGGCTATGAGCAGGGCAATTGCGATAGCTTCACCGAATTCCGCGCCCACCAAGCGCATTATCCACGAGGGCAGGAATAGCGGCAAGGTAATCGATATGACATCCGGCAGGAGGACCAAGGCGGTTATTTTCACCGACAGCGGGCATATTATCCTGGCGGCGCTGGCGCCGGAAACAATTTCCAGCCGTCTCCAGTCGGGACGCAGCGGTGCGCCGGTAAAACAGGAACAGGGCGACGGTACCGATGAGCTCCAATAAAACCTCCGGGCTTAATCCACAGGGAAAGCCCTTACTTATCATCCTTTCCGGCCTTTCCGGAGCGGGCAAAGATTCGGTATTGAACGAACTTAAAAAATGCGCGCGGCCGCCGGAAACCATCATCACGGTCACTACCAGGCCGCGCCGCCATAATGAAAAAGACGGCGTGCATTACACCTTTGTTTCACCGGAAAATTTCCAGGCGATGATTGACGCCGGTCAAATGCTGGAATGGGCTGCCGTTTACGGCAACCGCTACGGCGCGCCCCGGGAACCGGTGAAAAAAGCCCTGGAAAGCGGCAAAGACGTCATTATCAAGGTTGATGTCCAGGGTGCCGCCACTTATAAGAAAATCGTTCCCCAGGCGGTGTTTATCTTCCTGGCGCCTCCTTCGATAGAAGATTGCGCGCCGCGGCTCAAGGAACGCCGCACGGAAAGCCCGGCGGAACTTGAACTGCGCCTGGAAACCGCCCGGAAAGAAATGGATATGCTGCCTATCTTCGATTATATAGTAATAAACCGGCATAATGAACTGGACAAAGCCGCAGCCGAAGTCAAGGCGATTATCGCAGCGGAAAAGTGCCGCGTCAAACCGCGTGAAATAAAACTTTAATCCCGTTAACCCGGCGGCAGTGTTCCAGGCTGCAGCCGGGAGTATGCAACTTCAGGCATGCTTGAGGGCTACCCCTTCAAGGACGTTGGCTACATCTTCACAGCGGTCGGTGGCGCTTTCCAGGTGCTCGTAAATTTCACGCCATTTAATAACCGTAGCTATATCGGAGTTGTTTTCAAAAAGCTCGCCGATGGCGGCGCGGTAGATGCGGTCGGCCACGTTTTCCAGCCGGTTCATTTCTACACAGTGTTCGAGCATGTTCTTGAACTCGGATTTCTTGCGCAGGCCGGCCACGGCCTTTTCCATTTCCGCCGCGCCCTGGACGATGACATCGGCCAGTTCTTTAGCCCTTTGCGTGGGACTTGTTATCTTGTAGATAAACATGGCATCGGCCGAGGCATGGATGAAATCGATGATGTCATCCATCGTGTGCGCCAGGAGGGCGATATCCTCCCGGTCGAAAGGCGTCACGAAAGTGCGGTGCAGCATGGAAATAACCTGATGGGTGATGGTATCGCCGGCGTGTTCCATCTCGGTTATTTCAGCCACATGGCTGTCGATAAATTGCCAGGTATCGAGCATGTCTTTCAGGGATTTGGCTGCTTTGGAAGTGTTTTTAGCGCTTTCTTCAAACAGGTCGAAGAATTTATGCTCCTGGGGCATCAAATGTAGTTTTACCATATTAATTCTCCTTTAAGAAGGTAAAATGTGCTTCAGAAATCCTGAACCTAAGCGGGGCTAAATGTAACTTTGGTTCTGGAGAGGGAACTGTAAAAGAAAAAATAAAATTTAGTCTGATGTGACGGAAGGATTGCCCCTGTTTAACGGGCAAAAACATTATCCTTTTTCCATACCGTAATTTTTATCATAGGCCAGAATGAGTGTATTAAAAACGGGCGGAAAAGTCAAGGAAACGGGGTCATTCTTTTTACAAATAACCCGCCGGATAAGCGCAGGACGCCCGCTGGATTGGCGGTTTGCTAGAATAGCGGCGGGATGTGTACTAGAATGTATTTAATTAAGTTTTAGCTGGATAATAACAAAGGAATTCTTAACGGTGCAAAGTACGGCAGATAAAAGCAAAATAAAGGTTTTTACCCCCGGGAAAATAGGCAGCATGGAACTGCGCAACCGCACTATCAGGTCCGGTTGTTTCGAGGGGATGTGTGCGTACGCTGCGCCCGGCGAAGCATTAATCGAACATCACAGGAAAGTCGCCGCCGGCGGCATCGGCATGACCACCGTGTCTTATTGCGCCGTATCTGCGGATGGAGTGGCCTTCGAACATGAGATGTGGATGCGGGAAGAGATTGTCCCCGCTTTGAAACGGCTCACGGATGCCGTGCACCGGGAGGGCGCCGCCGCCTCGATACAATTGGGGCATTGCGGTTTCTTCGCCAACAGGTTTGCCATCGGAAAGACTCCTATCGGCCCTTCCCGCAAGTTTTGCCTCTTCCGGTACAGCGTCTGCCGCGCGATGAATGAAGAAGATATCGGGCGGGTGCGGGAGGACTTCGGCAGGGCGGTAAAAATGGCGGTGCAGGCCGGGTTCGACGCCGTGGAAATCCATGCCGGGCATGGGTATCTTTAAAGCCATCCTCGCAGTTCATTTTTACGAGTACCGGATAACCGGGGCCGGCAGCTTCCCTGGCGCGCCTGATGACGGAAACAGGAAAGCGCAGGCGGTTTTCCAGCATGCAACCCTCGCAGATGCCCAGGCGGCTGGCGCCGTCACCTGGAACTACGGGCTGTTCATCAATACTATCATCGCTTTTTTCATCATTGCTTTAGCTATTTTCATGATCGTAAAAGCGGTGAATAAAGCCCGGAAAGCCATGGACGCCAAAAAGGCAAAAGAGGCGATTGCCGCCGCTCCTGTTACCAAAGACTGCCCATTCTGCGCCACGGCTATCCCGGTAAAAGCCACCCGCTGCCCGCACTGCACTTCTGAAATCAAGTAAAACAGAGGCGATGAGATGAAAGGCGAGAGGGCGAGTCAGTGACTCGCCCCTACGGTTTGCTGCGCACTTCTTGCCGTACTATAATGTGGTCAATCATGGACATGTTTCAAGGAAAAACCTTTACCGAAGAGAACTATTACCAGCAAGCCTTTGCGCGCCTTGAGCTTGCCGATGAGGCCGTCAGTTCTATAACTTTTGAAGAATGTACGTTTGAGGGCTGCAGTTTTATCAGTACCAGGCTCGCTGGCGTCAGGTTCTCCGGATGCAAGTTTAATGATTGCGTTTTAAGCGCTGTTATCCCTATGAACAGCCGGTTCGATGGCGTAACCTTTAAGAACTGCAAGACCATCGGTATAGACTGGACGAAAGCGCAGATGTTCCGTGAAATCACACTCAAGGATTGCCAGCTTAACTATTCTAACTTCCGCTTTATGAAGATCCCCAAGCTAAAGATGACCGGGTGTGAGGTCATCGATGCCGATTTTACGGAAGCGGACCTTTCCGGCGGGGATTTCAAGAACTCCAATTTTGAAAAGACACGGTTCATGAAAACGAATCTTTCTGGGGCGGATTTCAAGGGCGCGAAGAACTATTCCATCGACCCCCGCGCCAATACCCTAAAAAAAACCCGCTTTTCTTATCCCGAGGTGATCACTTTACTGAACAGTCTGGACATCATTATAGAATAAATACCAATCCGCCAAAGGCGGACAAATTTCAAATAACCCCACCCCACCGTTTTTTTCTTGTAGTTGTTTTACCTCGTTATTGTTCAACCTCATCCCCTTGTATCCCACTTTTTACCAAAAAGCTGCATAACCATATCAAAACATGCAATTAAGCATAACAGCTAATTTGAAAACAGCGTTAAGACGGATTGATGGGAAAATACATTGGACTATAATCAGAGAACTTCACATGAATACCGTTAAGGAGCAAGCGTTATGTCAATAAAAGCCAACAAGGCCAAGGAACAAAGGATCGTAGAGGAAGTACTGAACCAGGGGAAAATGGATGTGTTGGATGGGTGCCTGGCGGTAGGCTTTGTCTACCACGGCCCGGGCGGGGCGGAGATTAAAGGTATAGACGGGTATAAAACATTCATTTCCAGACTGCGCGCCGCCTCCCCTGACATCCACGTGACTATCGAAGACATCCTGGCGGAAGGAGACATGGTGGCTACCCGCACACTTTGTACGTTTACCTTTACTGTGCAAAGCGGCCCAGTTGCGCCAACACGCAAAAAAGTGTCCATGACAGGCAGCATCCTCGACCGTTTTCAGGATGGTAAAATAGCAGAAACGTGGGAACAATATGACCGCTTTGACATGTACCAGCAAATGGGCATCATTCCGGTAAGGCCGGTATTAAAGCCTGGATTCAAGCGGAACTTACGTAAAAAGCGCCATCCCGATTAGGTATATCAGCGGATTCAACAACAGTGTATTAACCGATTCTATGTTGCCGCCTTTCCCGTAAAATCAAAATAGATAAGTAACCACAGGAAGGAGACAAAAAGATGTCTATAAAGCGGAACAAGAACAAAGAAACTACACTTACAATGGATAGCATCCTGGACCGCCTGGTTGATGGTAAAGTAATGGATACACCAGATATGTATGACCGGTTAATGCTCTCCCAGCAGTTGAGCATCATGCTTTGCATCCCGGCAAAACAGGCTCCCAAGAGGGTGAGGTAGAAAAACCCGGCGTAATTGCCCTAAAGATATAGGACTTTTAATAAAAGCCATAAGCTTTTCTCTTGTTGCCCTTTTTATTGGAGGTAAGCTACAATAAAATAGAAATAATAGTTCCTGGTTTAGTGGATACCACCTCTGGTTCAGACGGTTATTTCTCCACCAACTTAAGACGAATGGTGAATTACGCTGGATGCGCCTGCCCGGCCGGACAGCTTAATAATAAATACCAAAGGCAAAAAACAGGAATAAAATCAGGAGGATAAAATAGTGGCTTACGATGTATCCAAGATGGCGGACTGGCAAATAGCCGAAGCTGCCTGCGAACACATGCCCACTCCGCAAGAGTGGCAGGAAAAACTGGGGCTTAAGAAAGACGAAATGCTGGCTTACGGGAAAGTGGGCAAAGTAGACTTTCTTAAGGTAATGGAACGGCTCAAGAACAAACCAGACGGCAAATACATCGAAGTAACCGCCGTTACCCCCACTCCGCTCGGTGAAGGTAAAACCACCACCACCATGGGCCTTATCGAAGGCCTCGGCTACCAGAAGGAAAACGCCGGCGGCGCTATCCGCCAGCCTTCAGGCGGTCCGACGATGAACGTTAAAGGCACGGCGGCCGGCGGCGGCAACGCCCTGCTTATTCCTCATACCGAGTTCTCGCTCGGTCTTACCGGAGATATCAACGATATTATGAACGCCCACAACCTGGCCATGGTCGCCCTGACCTCCAGGATGCAGCACGAACGCAACTATGATGACGATCAGCTCGCCCGTCTTTCCCATATGCGCCGCCTGGACATCGACCCCCTGCGCGTGGAAATGGGCTGGATCATGGACTACTGCGCCCAGGCCTTGCGCAATATCATCATCGGCATGGGCTCCCAGAAGACCGACGGCTATATGATGCAGAGCAAATTCGGCATCGCCGTCAGCTCCGAACTCATGGCCATCCTTTCCATCGTTACCGACCTCGCCGACCTGCGCAAGCGGCTTGGTGAAATCACCGTTGCCTATGATAAAAAGGGCAAGCCGGTTACCACGGAAGATCTGAAAGTGGCCGGCGCCATGACCGCCTGGATGAAGAACACCATCAACCCTACCCTCTGCTCCACCGCGGAATACCAGCCCTGCTTCGTCCATGCCGGGCCTTTCGCCAATATCGCCATCGGCCAATCATCCATTATCGCCGACCGGATCGGCCTCAAGATGTTCGATTATCATGTAACCGAGTCCGGTTTCGCATCAGATATCGGCTTCGAGAAATTCTGGAACGTCAAGTGCCGCTACAGCGGGCTCAAACCTAATGTGTCCGTACTCGTCGCCACCGTCCGCTCCCTTAAAATGCACGGCGGCGGCCCCAAAGTTACCCCCGGCGTACCCCTGCCCGACGCCTATAAGAAATCTGCGCCGGAATTTGTAGAAAAAGGCTGCGCCAACTTGGTGCACCACATCAATATCATCCGCGCTTCCGGCATCAACCCGGTGGTCTGCATCAACAGCTTCCCCACCGATACCAAGGAAGAGATCGCCATTATCCGTAAGGCAGCTGAAGCTGCCGGAGCCCGCTGCGCCGTATCCACCCACTATGCCAACGGCGGCGCCGGCGCCCAGGAACTGGCAGATTCCGTAAAAGAAGCCTGCAAAGTGAAGAATGATTTCCACTTCCTGTATCCCAATGAGATGAAATTGAGACAGCGCGTAGAAAAGATCGCCAAGGTAGTCTACGGCGCCGACGGCGTAAGCTGGTCCGCTACCGCGGCCGAGAAAGCCAAAGCCTTTGAAGCCGACCCGAAGTATGACGATTACGGCACAATGATGGTCAAGACCCACCTTTCCCTCTCCCATGACCCGAACCTCAAGGGCGTACCAAAGAACTGGACGCTGCCTATCCGCGATGTCCTCATCTATTCCGGCGCCAAATTCCTCTGCCCGATGGCCGGCGATATCAGCCTGATGCCCGCCACCGGTTCCGATCCGGCGTTCAAGAAGGTAGACGTGGATGTAAAGACCGGCAAGATACACGGCCTGCATGACGTATCCTAAAGCGTTAGCCTAAATAATAAAACCTTAACCAAAACGGTAAGAGAAGAATCCCGGGGCGGAATGGTAAAAACCCTACCCCGCTCCGGGATTTTTCACTTCAGGAAGTCGAGAATCTGCAGAAAAAGTGACTGGCAATTCGAAAGTCTGCCGATAAGATGCCCCGTCCCTCGCACGGGGTAAGAGCCTGTGCGACTTAACGAAACCAGCTGGCAAAAGGAGAAGATGACATGTTTAAAGTTGTATTTAATCTTGCCTCGTGGACAAAACAAAACATAAACTACAGCTTGGATACAAAGACAGCAGAGGCATCACAGAAAGCTTCCTGGGTCCTAAAAAATAAATATGGTGTCTCATAAAGCGACTGGAACACTTCTTTCTCCGTGGAAGTAACCACTGGCGGCAGTTGGTAAAGGTCGCCGATGAAGGCTATTTGTATGCCGCCGAAAGGCTTATCGGCTTCAGGACCGTTGAGCCGCAGGAACCGGTCGACGCAGTCCAGCAGGTCGGCCCGTACCATCGAGATTTCATCGATGACGATGATATCGAGCTTGTGATAAATACTGTTGCCCGAGCGGGCTTTTTTAACGCGATTGGGGGTGATGCCCGGCTTGAATCTGAAGAAGGAATGGATGGTCTGCCCTTTGATATTGAGCGCGGCGACGCCGGTGGGCGCCAGGACAGCAACTTTTTTCCGGGTATTATTCCGGAAGTAATTGAGCAGTGTGGACTTGCCGGTGCCCGCCCGGCCGGTGATAAAGATACTCCTTTCGCTGTTCTCCAGGACATCGATTGCGCGGCGGAATTCCTCATTGATTTCGATTTCAGGTGATTTATCTTGTTGTTTCATCGTATGATGGTCTCAATACTTTGATGGGTATCAGTCATGCGTGGGAAGGGACATTCTAACCATGCTCCGGGCATCAACGTATCCAATTGCTCATCGATTTCCAGCATCAGAGTTACTTTCACCATTATACGCTCTTTTATTATTAACGTTAATATTATGTGCTCAGCGCCTTCCGACATTAGTTCGAGTCCAGTAGAGTGGGACATCGGGTACAATAGGTAAAACTCCCACTATCTGTGTCGAGGAATCATCCGGCCAGGGGTAAATAAATTTCGCCGGAATTCATCAACCTCAATCCAATCCAAGAAGGAGCGCGGGAAAGCCTTATGCTTCATGATCCGATGACTCTTCGAGCGGTGCGCTCATACTTGCACATATTCTCGAACGACGAACGGTTTGGTCGAACTCGATAATGTGATATGAGATGTATTACAATAAGGAACAGTTTCATTCCTCAACGGAATTCTACAGCACCAACGAACATGAACAATTAAACAGAGAATCTTATTAGACTGTCCGTTTTTCCTTGACCACTATAGTGCAGGGAGAGTTTATTAAAAGGTTCTTTCAATTCAGTGCCAAAAGGTGTTAGAAAACTTAACTATATTAATCTGTTCATCCGCAGAGTGCCCCACATCACAGGCTTGGGCACGATAAATATTTCTGCCATCTTATCAATATTTTTAATCTCTGACCATTTTGTTACAACAAGATCATGCGGCAGGAGAATATTGGCGGCAAAGTGATCGGCTAAAACCTCGTTATAGCTTACCTCTCCGCCGTTTGCCCGTTTAAATACAGGGTTACCTTGACAATGCGCCAGGATATGGAAGATCTCATGATATACGGTGAACCGCTGCCTGGCTAATGAATCGCTGCTATTTAGATGAATCACCCAGCTATTATACAACCGCCAAACGGCACCATGATTAACTTTTAACCGTATATAGCGTATTTCTATCGGGAGATTGTTGTAATCCTTTAAAATAAGGTTATCGGGTACAGGAATGGAATCATGCCAATTCTTGCTTCGGAACTTTTGTGCCAGTCTTATTACCAGTTCGAATATTTTGCCCTGTTTAGTACACTCCGAAAATCTCAGGTCGATTTTATTATAGTCCGTAAAATCAATATCATCATTATCGACTAACAAGTGTATCTTCCGGGTTTTTTCTCTTTCTTCTTCGGTGTTAAAACAGCCTACCTTCTCTTTTTCCAGCTCACAAGAATCAGAGTGAGGGCATCTTACACCATCACCTGTGTTTGTGTACGTCCAAAGCTCATTTTCCCAACTTTCTATTTCTTCCTTCATACTGCTTCGTTCTGCGGCGTTCGATGAGGTCTTCGATCATGGTTATCAGGTCTTCATCAAGCTCGTCAGGGTATTTCAGACGGGCATATTCCCGGAATTCCGGCCATTCTCCTGATGTCTTCTTAGCTACCATCGGTAAATGCCCGGCGATGGCGAGAACTTTTTCCAAGGGTTCACCACTATATGCCGCCAGTTTGCGACAGGAGCTTGTATTGGGAATATCATCGCCTGAAAGCCAGCGGCTCACCGTCGCATGGCTGATACCCAGGTCTCCGGCCATTTGGCTCGGCAGCCGTTTACGTCGCCGCATCACCTCCTTCAGGAAGGATGCGAAAGGAATATGTCTTGTACTCATGATTCCATTTTATCATGAACCGCAATAGCAGCGCATAAACAATCATTGAGAACTTGCCGATGAGGGTGTAAATAACCGGTAGTAACATATGTGTCTTAATGTTTTCCAATTTAACATTTGTAATTAATGTAAACTTATAAGTAGCGTATCATGTGCGTAAGAGTAATGTCAATGTCCTTTAGGGTAATTTTCCAGGCGACGGGGTAAAATACGTTAATCAATTCCACATATTAAAATGGTCATTTAGTCATGGGAAAAAAGTACTAATGTTGGGAGGAAAAGTTAAGTAACGTTAAGTTAATTTACTTGACACATTACGCAACTGGCCATTATAATAGCTAGGTTGTGCGCGCAGGGACATTATATGTGTTCGAAGGTAAAATGCCGGAGAGAGAAACATAAGTAAGAAAGACGGGATGTTACAATGAAGGTCCTGATAATCGAGGAAGAAAAGCGGATTATCAAAGATATCGCCTTTTGCCTGGCAGTACGATATCCTGAGGCCGGATTTATTTCTTCGTCCAGGGGGCTGGAAGGGATTAACTTGCTGGAGACCGAGGAGCCGGACCTGGTAATCATATCCTCATCTCTTCCTGACATAAACGCTGTTGAACTTATCAATAAAATTCGCCATTTGTCAAATGTTCTTCTGCTCATTTTAATAGAGGGGGAAAGCGATATAGACCGGGCAATGGTGCTGGAGGCGGGGGCGGATGACTTTATTCCCAAGCCGTTCAGCCCTATCGAACTCATCGCCCGGGCAAGCGCGCTTTTCCGCCGCACGAACGGATTCGGCGTTAAATTCGACCACATATTTTCCGCCGGTAAGTTAACTATAAATTTCGGCACGCGTAATGTTTTACTTTCCGGCCAGCCGGTCAAGCTTACCCCGCACGAATACGGCTTGCTATTGGAACTGGCCAGGAATGAGGGCAGAGTGCTTCCCCACAGTCTTTTGCTGGAAAAGGTATGGGGTTCCGAGTATATCTCCGACTATACGTTTATCAAGAAATATATTTACCGCCTCCGCTGCAAGCTTGAGCCGGATCCGGAGAATCCCCGGATGCTTCTCTCTGAACGGGGGATAGGGTACCGTTTCGTCCGGCCTGTCGCCTAAACTCTACCAATAGCGCAACGGTTGCGCCAAAGTTCCCATTTTTTAATATTGTACCGCTTCTTTCTTTTTTTCCGCAGGCTCAATTCGTCAATTCGGAACCAATTTGCCACCAAAAAGGCACCGATTTCCACCATCACAGGCACTTTATCCACCTGTATTTCCACGCTGGTGTGGTAGATTTAAGCCGATTTCAAGAAGGGGACGCGATGAAAAAGGCTGTCATTCTTGTTGTAGAAAAAGATCGTTCGCTTTCTGCAAAGGCGGCACAGGCATTGGCGGAAGCGGGTTTTGAGGTAGTTGAAGCGGCTGATGCTGCCGATGGACTGGAAAAGATATGGGAGACGCGTCCGGATTTGGTCATCGCCAGTACCGACCTGCCGCCCGTGAATGGAGAAAACGCCTGCCTGCGTCTGCGCCAGGCAAGCTATCTGCCGCTGATCGCTATCGGCAGCCGGGATGAGGTGGTGGAGATGCTGGAGCTGGGAGCGGATGCCTGTATCATCAGGCCGCCCAGCAACCGCGAGGTGGTGGCCAGGGTACATTTACTGCTCAACAGGAAAAGGAACGACCATACCAGGGGCGGCGGCAGGATGGGTATTAAAAACTACGTGCGCGCGCGAGATGATCCGGATGGCCTTAGTCCTACCGAGTATCGCCTTAGTTCTTACTTTCTATTTAACGAAGGAAAGCTGCTCGACTACCCACGGCTTATCACCGAGGTATGGGGAGGGAAAATAAAGAAATTTGCAGCAAATTCATAGAACTTGCAAAAGATTACAGAGGAAGGTCTATTGAAGAGATTAAAATCGGAATACTACCTGCCGGAAGTAAAACCGGCAACTATATTGGATGCCGTTTCAAAATCTAATATTTGATTGATGTTTGCCATGATGCCGTTCCGCATCAATTGCTTGATAACGAGGATGGAATCCACTTCCAGGAGGTCGGCCAGTTGCCTGACGCCTATCGAGCGCGGGATATCGATCAACGGGACACTGGCCGTCGCGGGTTCCGCGGCCGGTTTTTCCGCTGCGCGGTGATTTACATTTTCCGGTTTACTGGTTTTTACCACTTAGCTCCTTCAGGAGTTCCTGTCCGCTTTTAATCAGCCGCTCCCGGTTGTTGGGAGTGATGCGGCATTTTAATGCATGTTCTATATGTGCGCCGGACAGCGCTTTTTCCAGGCATTCCGGCGTAGGGCAGAGATATGCCCCCCTCCCATCCATTTTCCCCCTGTTATCTATCTGGATCTCGCCCTGGCTATTCTTTACCAGGCGTACCAGTTCAAGCTTGGCTTTTACCTGCCGGCAGGCTACGCAGGTTCTCTGAGGAACCCGCCGGGATGTACCGGTACCCGGGCTACAAATCTTCCTCTTCATCTCCTATGTTTATATAGTCGCGGCGGGCTTTTCCTCTGGCTTTCACGGTATCATCACCAGTGTCCTTGGCATGAGAGCTTTTCTTTTTCTTCTTGGATTTCGGTTCGATTCTGGCCCGGCGCGGCGCCATAATATCTTCTGCAAATCTTAGTTTGGATTTGCCTCCGGCCTCTTGCAGTTCCATGGGAATCGGCGGCGCAATGATTAGCTCTTCTGCGGCCGGTTCGGCTTCTTCTTCGGGTACTATCTCTTCTTCATCTGACGGTTTGGCTGCGGCCGGTGCTGGTACTGCCAGCATTTCAGCCGGGATTTCTTCCGCGGCTGGCGTGGGGATGAGCGCCTCTTCCGGCGCTGACTCTTTGGGCGCCGCCTCTTTGGGCGCCGCCTCTTTGGGCGCCTTCTCTTTCACGGCTGCTTTTGTTACATCTATTTTACCAATTTCAGCCGCAGAAGCGCTCTTAATATCTATTCGGTAGCCGGTTAGCTTGGCCGCCAGCCTGGCGTTTTGTCCTTCTTTCCCGATAGCCAGTGATAATTGCTTGTCCGGGACAATGACCGTCGCGGCCTGGTCTGCTTTATTCAGTTCCACGCTCACGATGTGGGCAGGGCTGAGCGCGTTGGCAATGAAGGCGGAAGGCTCAGGGTTCCATTGGACGACGTCGATTTTTTCCCCGCTCAACTCGCTGACGATATTCTGTATTCTGATGCCCCGCAGGCCGACACAGCAGCCTACCGGGTCTATTCCTTCCTGTTTGGCCGCTACCGCTATCTTGCTCCTGAAGCCGGCTTCGCGGGCAATAGACTTTATTTCTACTGTGCCGTTATATACTTCCGGCACCTCGAGCTCGAATAGGCGGCGCAGCAACTCTGGATGAGAGCGGGAAACGATTACCTTGGGGCCTTTTGCCGTGCGCGCTACCTGTAAAAGGACGACCTTAAGCCGCTGGCCGATGCGGTACCGTTCGCTGCGTACTTGCTCTGAAGGAGGCAGTATGGCTTCTGTCCTGCCGAGGTCGACATTTACCTGCCCGGCCTCGAACCGCTGGACTATGCCGCTGACTACCTCGCCTTCTTTATCCGCATATTCTTCAAAGATTGCGCTGTGCTCGGCTTCATGAAGCCGCTGCAGGATAACCTGCTTGGCTGTCTGGGCGGCAATACGCCCGGCGTTAGCCGGAGTGGATTCTACCATTATGGCATCGCCGATTTTTGCATCGGATTTGATTTTCTTAGCCTCGGCCAGGGTTATTTCAAGAAGCTTGTTGGCAGGTTTCTCGGCCACGATTTTTTCAGCGTACACTTCAACTTTGCCCGTATTCGGATTGATCTTGACGCTAATGTTTTGAGTAGCAGAAAAGTCCTCTTTTTTATACGCCGATACCAGCGCCGATTCTACGGCGGTTAATACTACATCTTTTGGCAGGTTTTTCTCCGCCGAAAGCTGTGTTATGGCGAGCAGAAAATCGCTCTTCATTTCGGACGAAAACCTCCGATATTTTTAGTAACATAATAAAAAAGTGGGATTTTACCCACTTCAATCAAAGCTATTCTTATCGTGGCCAAGCTCATTATAACACTCTCTTTTTCAAGATGCAAGACAGAATCATTAATTTGTTGAATATGCTTTTCTCTTCTTTGTCTTTAGCCGCTGTTAACGCTATAATATTAAATTGGGAAGTTATATGTTTCTCTGATAATGGAAAGATGATGGATATTACGGAATTAAAAAAAGCGATTGTTAGGGATATCGACTCCAGCCATCAACAGCTGCGTGAATTGAGTCTGAAACTGCACGAAAATCCGGAGACGGCAATGAAAGAAGAACAGGCTTCGGCCTGGCTGACGGAATATCTTGAGCGGGCTGGGTTCAGCGTTGAACAGGGCATCTGTAATTTACCAACGGCCTTCCGTGCTGAATACGGTAAAGGAAAACCGGTCATTGCCTTCCTCGCGGAATATGACGCATTACCAAAGCTTGGTCATGCCTGCGGCCATAATTTAATTGCTGCAAGCTCCCTCGCCGCCGGTGTGGCGGTGCGTAAAGCTGTAGACGATTTGGGTGGCAGCGTAATAGTTTTCGGTACCCCCGGTGAGGAATTAGCCGGCGGTAAAGCGATAATGGCGGAAAGAGGGGCTTTTACCGGCGTGGATGCCGCCATGATAACGCACCCGGGTGGAGGTCATCATGTATTGATGAACGCTCTTGCCTGCCAGAACCTGTATATCGAATATTTTGGCCGGGCAGCCCACGCCGCCGCCGAACCTGAGGCCGGTATTAATGCCCTCTCGGCTATGATTTTAGCTTTTAATGCCATCGATGCGCTGAGGCAGCATGTTAAAGAAACATCGCGCATTCACGGAATTATCACGGATGGCGGTGAAGCGGCTAATATCGTTCCGTCGCATACCGCCGCTACTTTTATGGTACGCGCTGTTGAAGATAAGTATCTTGATGATCTTAGAGAGAGGGTAATTGGCTGTTTCACCGGCGCTGCTGCCGCCACAGGTGCGGAATTAAAATACCGCTGGGATGAAGTGCGTTACGCGGCCATGAAAAATAATGTGGCGCTGGGGCAGTTATTTAAAGAAAATATGGAAGAGCTTGAGCGCAGTATTTCAATCGGGGACAGCCCCAGGTCAAGCGGCAGCACCGATGTGGGCAATGTCAGCCGGCTTTGCCCGACAATCCACCCCACCGTGGCGATAGCCCCGGATTCTATCCCCATACACACCCGTGATTTTGCAAAGGTTGCGGCAACGGAAGACGCTTTGGTCTGTATGCTGGATGCCGCTAAGGCTATGGCCATGACCGCCGCCGACCTTCTCTTCAGCCCGGAAACGCTTAATAAAGTCCAGGCTGAATTCCGGAAGAAATAAAAAAAGAAAACACATTTATCATTAAGGGCGGAGTGAAGCAATCTGCAATTCCTTTAAGACTAATTGCTACATGCTTCGTCCTCGTAATGGTAAAATAAGGAAAACTATAAATGCAAGCCTATCTGGGTATAGACGTGGGTTCAGTCACGACCAAACTTGCAGCATTAAATGCATCGGATGAACTCGTTGCCGGTCTTTACTTGCCTACGGCAGGTGCCCCTGTGGTGGCTGTGCAGCATGGACTGCGGCGGATACGCCGTGAACTGCCCGCCGATGTTGAAATTCGCGGCGTCGCGGCAACCGGCAGTGCGCGTTATCTTGCCGGGGCCATTATCGGTGCTGATTTGATTAAAAATGAAATAACTTGTCAGGCTGTTGCTGCCGTCCATGCCATTCCCGGCGTAAAGACCGTCATTGAAATTGGCGGGCAGGACAGCAAGCTTATCCTTATCAGCGATGGGATGGTGGTGGATTTTGGTATGAACACGGTCTGCGCTGCGGGTACCGGCAGCTTTCTGGACCACCAGGCCGCCCGTCTCCACATGACTATTGAAGAGTTGTCGAGGCGGGCGCTGCTCGGCAGCGGTAAAGTGCGCATTTCCGGCCGTTGTACTGTCTTTGCTGAATCAGATATGGTACATAAGCAGCAAACAGGTTACAATATCGATGATATCATTTATGGGCTCTGCCGGACTTTGGTAAGCAATTATTTGAGCGATGTCGGCTCAGGCAGGGATATACGTCCGCCGGTTGTTTTCCAGGGAGGTGTCGCTTTCAATGGTGGTATACTCAGAGCGCTCGAGGAAGAACTGAAAATGGAGATTATATCGTGGGTAATTTTTAAAATTTCATCAAACCTGACTTCTTCATCAAATTTTTGAGCGCCTTTAATAGGGAATGTGTTATCTTTTATAATCTTCCCAAGACTTAAGTATGTTTCTTCCGGGAGAGTGGATCGCACAAGCTCTTTTGCGATAAGAGAAAGTCCTTTAAGTGCGCCTTGAGCAAATTTTGACATTTTCTTATTTAATTTTAGATTTCCATCTAAAATATCATTGCCGTTGTTATTTTCCATGAGCATTCTTCCACTTTCCACAGATGCTTGCGGGAACATAGCGCGTCCTTCTCCGTTTTCGATACTATTTATAAATCTTCTGAGATATCCCATATTTGTCCGGGATAAATGATATTTTTCCTCATCTTTTTTTCGTACATATCCATCAGTTTGTACGGAGTTATCGCGAAGCCAGGACCGGAGTTGCCTGGTAAGTTCTTCTATAAATTCTCCCTGTCCTTTTCCTCCCGCCTCCAGGGATTTGGCAATTGTCAGAACAAAACCGGGAAAGGCTTTTTTTTCTGCGGGCCGCTCTCCAAGAAGATTTCCGGCGTATGCTTCTTTTAAATCATTTAATATCATTTTCCCAAGTGAGTCATCAACTCCTCGTGCTTTATTCACAAGTCCGGTAAGTTTATTTGAAATTAACGCAATTGATATTACGTCTGCCAGGCTTTCATGATTAGTAATAAGCATAGGCACGACGTCTCGATCTTTCATAATTTCGATAAATTTTTCTTCGAATCCATGCGGATATTCAGGTTTTATCTGCCGGACAATTTGTAATTTAGCAAGGGATAAAAATAACCAGGCTCCCGCTACGTCAGCCAATCTTGAAAGTTTTCGTACCGCTTCGCTCTTCATTACCGACAGTTTTTCTTCAGATGCAACAAATTTTGTTGTTTTTATTTACCACCAGTGAATGATTGGGCAGTTCTATCGCAACGTTAATATTGATATTGCACTATCATTTGACAATAACGTTTTCGGATTGTCAAATAAACAGGCGACAAGCGGAGTTCATTTCCGTATCATTTTCACAGCGCAGGCCTGCGCATTCAGACGTTAAACCGGGTTTTTATTCTCCGGCAGGATGTTTCCGGTGACAGGATACACACATTTTCGTCGTGCATCAACTGGTAGTAAAACTGGTCGCTCGTTTCAATGGGCGAATAGAGGAGCTGGCCGCGCGGGGTAATCCGCGCCTGCGTCCAGAACCGGCCGCTTTCCGACCCTGAATAGGTGGACATATTAAAGCTTACGAGGTTAAGTTCACTGATATAGCCGAACACTTTTAAAAGACCGGCGGCAAAATCATGCAGGTCGCTTTCCGCCAGTTCCAGCACCGAGGCTTTCCCGGGGAAAAGCACCAAAACATCGGACAAGCGTCCGCGAGGCGCAAAGGAGGTGAGCCACTGCGTATTGCCGATTTGCCCGATGTATCTTTCACCCGTCAGCCGTTCCTGTTCCAGCAGGTCGCTCCAGTAGTTGGTTCCGTTCCTGCGGTAGTACCGCCGGGAAGCATCCAGCAGCAGCTTTTGAAAATTGGTAGGTTTCCGGCCGGCGTTGCCCTGCAAATGCGGGTGGACAAGGCTGCCTCCGGAAGGCGGCATATAGTTCCAGGCGATGAAATGGTGCCTGATGGCGGTATCGGCGCGGTGCAGGCATTTTACGTATTCCTGCGCCGCGAGCAGGGCGTCCTGCACGGTTTCCAGCGTGAAGTCCGCCAGCGGCACAAAGTGTTCACCGGAAAACACGATGACGGCGCTGCCGATATCATAAGGGCCGGTATTGGGGAAGGCAAACGCTTTGCCCCGCCGGATAACGCCCCCGGGGACAACATCGGGCGGGAAGCGCGGTATAATACGGTCGACGAGGGGCGGGCAGAAGGGACAGGGAAGCTCTTTAGACCTTTTTTCCAGGGTTGGTAAATCCGTCTTGACTATCCTGTCCAGGTTAAAAGGCACAATGCGGCAGGAACGCCCGGTGAGCGGGTCATAGCGGCGCTGCACGCGTATCTTTTGCTCCCGGAAAGCGCCGGAGGAGTCCGGCACCATCAGGCGGGAATCTATTTCTTCCAGCTTAAAGTTAATGGCAGTATGTTTTAATTGATTCATAAATTAATTCGTTTGTCATAAGAGATGATGACAAAGTCGCTCATTCGGGGCAAATACAAAATCCCCCTTGTATTCCCCCTTAGTTAAAGGGGGAACGAACAGATTTCTTTGTGCAATTCAAAATCCCTCTCAATCTCCCCCGTATCAAGTCCCGATTCAGACAACTTCATCATTACCGAATCCTTCTCACTCTCCCTTTTACAAAGGGAGACGACAGAGAACATAATTTCATCTGCTCCGGCAACCCATGTTTATAAAATCACCGATAACACCGCACTTTAATCGGACATTGGCCGCTTCTCCCACAAGGAAAGGAAAACAGAGTGAAGTATAGACCTCACCCCCTGGCCCCCTCTCCGCTGGCAGAGAAGGGGAATTAAGAGCGATATCATGGGGGATGGCGCGTCACGACGTATCGTGCCGACGCAATCACAGAAAAACTATTATTTTACAATGCTGCTAATCTGCTTGAATTTGTCGCCCTGGGCTACCTTAAGCATCTCGAACAGCACCATCTCCGTAGAAGAAGGCAGGATGCCGAGCGCGCCCATCTTTTGTATTGCGACCGCTTTATTTTCCGGCTCGCGCGAGGAAACGCAGTCGGTCACAACCTGGACTTCATAGCCCTGGCGCGCCAGGGCCGCGGCCGTCTGATACACACAGATGTGAGCCTCGATGCCGGCAATGAGCACCTGCTTGCGGTTTAAGGCCGCCAGCGCCTGGTTGAAGGCATCGTTATCGCAGCAGGAGAAACACACTTTTTCAACGGGTTTCATACCGGGAAGAAGCTCTTTTATTTCCGGGATGGTCGGGCCGAGGCCTT
Organism: Dehalococcoidia bacterium; assembly: GCA_041300405.1. Classification (GTDB taxonomy): domain Bacteria; phylum Chloroflexota; class Dehalococcoidia; order Dehalococcoidales; family RBG-16-60-22; genus Fen-1077. The sequence continues at coordinate 1,495,046 of JBGLNK010000001.1, forward strand.
TGGGGTACTGCTCGGGGACGATGACCGGAACCTCCAGCGCTTTAGCCCCTTTTATGAGCTTGACGACGTTTTGCAGGAGCTTTTCTTTAGCGTTCATGACGGGGAAAAGCCTTTCCTGGAAATCGATGGCGATAATGACGGTGTTTTCAGGCGTAAGCGGCGCGGGTACATTCATGGATTTACTACCTCGTTTATTCCGTCATTCCCGCCCCGTATCAAGTACGGGGTAAACTCCGGCGGGAATCCAGGGGGGTAAAGGGGCTGGATTACCGTTTAGCCGGGAATGACAATATTCTGACAGCCGGATGCTGACATTTTAAGTATAGATACTGGATTGCGGCATGTCAAAGCAGAGGGACATTAAAATCCCTGCGGATTACTATTTGTCATAAAAACTTCACTTGTTTGTCAATGATTTAATGACTATTCAATGTTCTTTCGCTTATAATTAATACATATCCACGTCGAAGGAGACATAATAATGACTAAAATGAGTGTAAAAAAGCATCATCTTGAGGAAACGGTAATAGAAATGGCGGTTAGGCTGCAACCTGTTTTCGATAAATCATGGCAGGCCATATATATTTACCAGGATGACACCCATAAAGTCTGCAACAAGAATTTCGCCGAAATGCTCGGCTACGAGTCCGCCGAAGAATGGGCCAAGGTAGAAACACCTCTGTCCGATGTTATCGAAGAAGACCGGCCGGCATTTACCTCCGCCTACGAAAACGCTTCCAAGAGAATGGAGGCGGGCAGCCTTAATGTCAGACTCAAGAACATCAAGAACAGTAAGATATTAGAGACAAGCATGATAGTAGTCCCACTCACCGATGGGAGTAATAACGTTTTCACGGCTCACTTTTTTAGCCGGAAGTAAAGCCGGGCATCAAGGCGGACTTTATACCAGCCTCAGCGCGCAGGCCACGCCTCCCGACTACGCGGGATTTTTACCCCTCACCTTTTATTCCTCTCCCGCAAGGGGAGAGGAAAATAGGGAAGGACGACATCATGGGGGACGACGCAATGACTTGTTCAGAGTTTTCCCAGTCTGTTTACTTTATAATTTTATACTTAGCTTTCTTTACCAGCACCACACACCGGTAAGATAAATTACTTGAACAGCGCCGCCCAGACGATAGCGTCCAGTACCGCTGTATGGAAAGCGAAGTATCCGGCCCCGGCTACGGCCAGCCAATAGGCAACCCCGCGCGTATCCATGTGCATTATTGCGGTGCACCACCTCCGGGCCGTAGTCAACACTAAGCAGCCCGGCAATACTCTCCGAGCGTGATCCCTTTATTACTCCGATATCGCCGGAACTGTAGCTGGTAATACCGCAGCCGAGATGCGCTCCCTCTGTGTCATAAATCGCGACGATATCACCGCGCCCGAACCTGCCTTCTGCTTTCAGGATACCGGCGGCCAGGAGGCTGCGGTTTTGTTTTTTCAGGGCCTGCGCGGCTCCGGCATCCACAACCAGCTTGCCCCGCGTGCACAGGCCGGAAATCATCCAGCGTTTGCGGCTTTCTATTTTCGTGCTAGTGGGCAGGAAATGCGTGCCGAGAGGCTCACCGGAAGCCAGCCGAAAGATAATATCCGGCTCGCGCCCGCAGGCGATAACCACCCGCACTCCCGCGTCAGCGGCCTTTTCCGCAGCTTCTATCTTGGTTATCATACCGCCCGTGCCCACGTTGCTCGTCGGCGCCGCCCCCAGCTTCTTGATGCCGGTATCGATTTTCTTTACTTCCGGGATAAGGCAGGCGGAGGGGTCTATATGGGGGTCTGCCGTATACAGGCCGCCGATATCGGTCAGCAGCATCAGCATATCGGCATCTACAAGGTTAGACACCATCGCCGAAAGGTTATCATTATCGCCGAATTTGGCCTCTTTTATTTCATCGAGAGATACGATATCGTTCTCATTGACGATACAGATCACCCCCAATTCCATCAGCGCCAGGAGGGTGTTGCGGGCGTTAAGATAGCCGTGCCGGTCGGCGAGGTCGGACTTGGTTAAAAGCGCCTGTGCCACGACAACATTACGTTTGGCAAACAAAATCTCATAGGTATGCATCAGGCCGCTTTGCCCCACCGCCGCCAGTACTTGTTTTGATGGCGCTCCCTTGAGTCCTTTGGATACACCGAGCTTATGCCGCCCCGAGGCGATAGCGCCCGAGGATACTAAAATCAGTTCGATGCCCTGTTCATGCAGCCGCGCCACCTGGTCGACCAGGCCGGACATCACCGCTTCATCCAGGCGGTTGCCGCCGCCGGTCAGCAGGCTCGTGCCCAGCTTGACCACAATCCTGTGGTAAGGTAATCCTGTAATAACGGTTTTTCCGCGGCTCTTGCTCATATATTTAGAAAGCACGGTCTGCTCCATTATAGCAATCATCCGCCTGCCGGACAAGGCAGACTTATTTCCTATATTATGTTACAATCTAGGCAGGGCTGTACCTCTCCCGGTGAAGTACGAGCCCTAAAGGTATTTGGTAAAAATCATGACCGACTTAAACCGGCTGTTATCATTAATCGAAGGGATGCCTGCCTACCGCCGTCTGCTGGACGGGTTAAAGGGGCGGGGAAATAAGGCGGTGGTGGCGCTCGATGCCGCCCGGCCTTATCTTGCTGCGGCGCTTTACCGCGACCTGAACTCCCCCATGCTGGTTGTCACAGCCCAGCCGGAAAACGCTAAAAAGCTCCACGAGCAGCTTTTAACCTGGTATCCGGGCGGGGAAATAATGCTCTTCCCGGAACCTGAAGTATTACCATATGAAAGGCTTGTCTCCGATACCACCACCGAGATAGAACGCATTAACGTGCTTTCCGCGCTGGTCAAGGCCTCCCGGGACCCGGATGCCGCGCCTCCCCTGGTAGTCGCGTCCGCGGCGGCGCTGATGTCCCGCACTACCCCCGTTAAAGATTTCACTTCGGCCTGCGGCACGCTGACGCTTGGAACCACTATTGAACCGTTCCGCCTGCTCAAAACGCTGGAAGAGGCCGGCTACCGCCTGGAAAATACGGTAGAAGCGCCGGGAGCAATGAGCCACCGCGGCGGCATCATCGATATCTACCCGCCCGCCAGCGAAATGCCTGCCAGGCTCGAGTTTTTCGGGGATAGTATCGATAGCATCCGCAGCTTCGATTCAGCCACCCAGCGCTCTTCCAGAAAACTTGTTTCCGTGGACTACGGACCGGCGGCGGAATTACTAGCCCCGAGGCGGCTGGACAAGGTGCTGCTGGAAGAAGCTTTAAGCAGCCTCGACCTGACCGGCTGCGCGGCGGAAGTAAAACAACAGTTAAAAAGCGACATCGAGGCGCTGCTGTCCGGACGCTTTACCCGTGAAGCCGAATTTTACGCTCCGCTCTTTAACAGCGGCAAACTGCTCGACTATTTTCCTGAAGGCGCTTTAATCATCCTCGACGAACCTCCGGTCATCGAGGAAACCGCCGCCGCTTTCCAAGACGAGGCAGAACGATTGCGCTCTGAAAAAATCGAGCGCGGGGAACTGCCGCGCAATTTCCCCCGGCCGTATTTTACCTGGGAAGAACTGGGCGAAGGACTGAAAAAACAATCCGGGTTAAGCTTGAACGCCTGGGGAACCGAGGAACCGCTGGACTTTATTACCGCGCCCGATTACGCCGGGAAACTGCCCGTGTTCCTGAAAAAAACAAAGGAACTGCTCGGAAAGCACAAACGCATTATCGTCATCAGCCACCAGGCCAGCCGCCTGTCCGAACTGCTGATAGAAGAGGATATTATCGTCTCGCCGGTTGAAACAATCGAACAGCTCCCGCCGCCCGGCGCGCTGGCGTTGGCGCTCGGCTCTCTGCCGGAAGGATGGGTCATGGGTGGCGAGACTTACCTGTTCACCGACGCCGAGATTTTCGGCTTCGTCAAGCAGCGCAGGCTGGTGAAAAAACGCCCGGCGGCGCATCACAAGCTCACGATAGATTTTGTCCCGGAAGATTATGTCGTCCACATCGAACACGGCATAGGGAAATTCATACGCGTAACCACCATGCAGGCCGGAGGAACCGAAAAAGAATACCTCGTCCTGCAGTACGCCGGCGGCGATACGCTTTACGTCCCCACCGACCAGATAGACAGGGTCAACCGCTACGTAGGAGCCGGAGACCGCACGCCTTCATTGAGCCGCCTGGGTACGCAGGAATGGAACAAGACCCGCCAGCGCGCTAAAGAAGCGGCGGATGTGCTCGCGCTGGAACTGCTGGAACTCTACGCCTCCCGCGAGGTCGTGCCGGGCGTGGCTTTCTCCCGCGATACGCTCTGGCAGCAGGAACTGGAATCCGCTTTCCCTTATGTCGAGACATCCGACCAGCTCGACGCCATCCGGGAAGTCAAAGAGGACATGGAAAAGCCCCGCCCGATGGACCGCCTCGTCTGCGGGGATGTGGGTTACGGCAAGACGGAAATAGCCATCCGGGCCGCTTTCAAGGCGGTAATGGACGGGAAGCAGGTGGCCGTGCTCGTGCCCACCACCGTTTTAGCGCAGCAGCATTACGCCACTTTCTCCGAGCGGCTGGAAGCCTTCCCGGTCAAGGTGGATGTTTTAAGCCGTTTTCGCTCCCCCTCGGAGCAAAAAACCATCGTTGAAAAACTGGCGACGGGCGCGGTGGATATCTGCATCGGCACGCACCGCCTGATACAGAAGGATATTTCCTTTAAAAACCTCGGCCTGCTCATCATCGACGAGGAGCAGCGCTTCGGCGTCAATCACAAAGAGCACCTGAAAAAGATTCGGCAGGAAGTAGACGTCCTGACCTTGAGCGCCACCCCCATTCCCCGCACCCTCCACATGTCGCTGGTGGGCGTGCGCGATATGAGTACGATGGAAACACCGCCCGAGGCGCGCCTGCCGGTGAAAACCTATGTCGCCGAATATAACGACCACCTTGTGCGCGAGGCCATTTTACGGGAAATGGAGCGCAACGGGCAGGTCTTTTTCCTGCATAACCGCGTGCAGAGCATTAACATGATAGCGGCTAAATTAAGGGAGCTCGTGCCGGAGGCGCGCATAGGCATCGGGCACGGCCAGATGCCGGAAGACGAACTGGAAAAAGTGATGACCGCTTTCACGCAGGATAAAATCGACGTGCTGGTCTGCACCACGATTATCGAATCCGGGCTGGATATGCCCAACGCCAACACGATAATTATCAATAAGGCGGACAAATTCGGCCTGACCCAGCTTTACCAGTTGCGCGGCAGAGTGGGCAGGGGCGCTAACCTCGCCTACACCTATTTTTTATACGACAAAGAAAAGCGCCTCACGCCCATCGCGCATAAGCGCCTGCGCACTATTTACGAGGCGACGGAACTGGGCGCGGGCTACAGCATTGCTATGAAAGACCTGGAAATTCGCGGCGCGGGCAACCTGCTCGGCATGCGCCAGAGCGGCCATATCACTTCCGTGGGCTTCAGTCACCCGGCAATCGCCTCCGCGGTCTTTACCGCCCTTTTCAGCGGGCTGGAGTAAATCCTATCGATTTTCTCCGCGCTCAGGTATTTCCCCAGCAGCTCTGACTGGCAAATACCCGTCTCGTTCAAATCTATATCAGCTCGCCCGCGGAAGGTTTCCGATGCGTTCCACTGTGTTTCGCCATGGCGTATCAGGATTATTTCTGTCATTTATCCTCCGAATATCTCCAGTTCCGGATGCTTCAGTGCTTCTCCCAAAATGGGTCCGCGCGCAATAAAAGCGAGAGAGAGGTAGCTACCCCTTCCCACTGCAAGGGGATTTCCCGGCTTTAATCCGTAACCGGAGAGCGCTTCCGATGGAATACGAATGCTACCGCCATCGCTAATTGTCATCCAGCAAAACAGCCGTCTCCCGCTGGCTACTAGTTCCGCTTCAGGCAACTGAAAATTCATTAGTCCTGGGAGATTCTCCCCCATGACATTCAATTTGGACTTTTCTAACAAGCTCTTTTTAGTCAACCCAAAACCACCCGATGTACGGCTGCCGTTTATAACGATTACTTTTTCACCTGCGAAAAACTTATACTCCTTCATCGCTTCCGGGGGTATAATAACAATGCCATCAGAACTTATCCCGGATAAACCGTAGACATACTTCCCACCTTTAACTAATTGAGGCATATTTTACACCATGCATCGCTACTTCTTGTCTATCTTTTCCACTTCCAGCGTGCACTCAGTCAATAACGCGGCCGCCGCCCCTATGGCTGCCAGCACCGGCATCCAGACTATGCCTATTACCGCTACCGGCGCGCCGATGGAAAGCGGCAACTCGATTAGCACTTTTCCCTCGTGTATCAGGCGCACGCGCCTGATGTTGCCTTCGTGGATTAGCTGTTTTACTTTTTCTACAACCTGGTCGCCGTTAATGGTGAATTTCTCGCTCGCCATAATTACACCTCCAATGCGTCGATGTAAACACCTGCCGATGATTGCATATTAACCAGTTGTTCGAACGTGTGTCAAATAAAATCTTAAAAACTCAGATAATAAATCAAATCTGTTATTTGAATTTATAAATATCACCGATTTCCCCAAATTCATTTTTAACATTTGATTTGTGTTTTTGACTTTTGAGCTTTGATTTTTGAGCTTTCCCTTAACCCTCCCTCCCTCTACCCTCAACCCTATTTTCATGATATACTGTTTGCGTACAGGAGGTTGATTTTGAAGAGCAAAGATTTCCTATCCATTTCTGACCTTACCGCCGAGGATATACGAAGGTTTATTTCCGCCGCTATAGCCATGAAAGATGAAGGTTGGAGCACGAGGCTAAATGAAAAAATCCTGGCTCTTCTCTTTGAAAAACCTTCGCTGCGGCACCGCGCCAGCTTCGAGGTTGCCATGCGCCAGATCGGCGGGCAGTGTTTCTACCTTTCACCCGCCGAAGTTGGACTTGGAAAACGTGAATCCACCGCCGATGTCGCCCGCGTATTAAGCGGCTATGTCGATTGCATAGCGGCGCGCACCTTCTCACACCAGACGCTGGAAGAACTGGCCGGGTACTCCCGCGTGCCGGTAATCAACTCCCTCTCCGACGTGGAACACCCCTGCCAGGCCATGGCGGACTTGCTTACGATTTATGAAAAGAAGGACGGCTTCGAAGGGCTGACGCTCGCTTACATCGGCGACGGCAATAATGTAGCCAACAGCCTGATACTGGCAACCGCTTTATGCGGGATTAATTTCCGCATGGCCTGCCCTCCCGGCTACGCCATCAAAGGAAAAACCCTGGCGCTTGCCAGCGATTATGCCGCTGAAAGCGGCTGTTCCATATTCTTTACCGAAGAACCGCGCGAAGCCGTTAAAGGCGCGGACATTGTTTATACCGATGTCTGGACGAGTATGGGGCAGGAAAGCGAAATGGAAAAGCGCCGCCAGGTATTTAAAGGATATTGCGTAGACAACCATCTCTTATCTTTAGCCAAACAGGACGCTATCTTCATGCACGACCTGCCCGCCCACCGCGGCGAGGAAGTAACCGATGATGTCATGGACGGCCCTCAATCCGTCGTCTTTGAACAGTCGGAAAACAAGATGCACATGCTGAAAGCCCTGCTGATGGACCTGCTGGGCGGCCTGGAAATAGGCTCGGCCGATTACAGGTAGCTGTAAATTCATTGAATTCTCCCCATTGCGATTTTGCCTTTTTTTACGTGTGGTAGAATATATATATATGAAATTAGCTGTGACACAAATAGCCTTAGGTATTATTCTAATAATATGCGCCTGTATTGTTATTAACCGTATGTTTCCCATCAGGAATGCCCTTGTTTTTGCCGGTACATGGAACGAATCTGATAAACAACTGGTAGGACAATTTATTATTTATGACAATCCGTTTCAATTTTTTACCTCCCTGGCAAGTTCCGTTTTATTGCTCGTTGCGGCTATCGGGATTTCAGCCATCAGCTTGGTGTTCCTGTTCAATCCAGCTATATCCGGTTATAAACTGCAAATACTGCAGATAGCGCTGGGCACAATCGCCGCCGCTGCCGCTTTTTTTATCTTTGAATTCGGGTATGCAGAATACAACACCATGCGCTGGACGGAAGATAGTAGGGGTATAACAATCCGGGTGATAAATGCGTACCCGTTTTTCACGATGGGCGCGTTTCGACCTTTTTTAGGCTTACTGGCCAGTCTCGGAATCGTCGGTACCGGGACTACCCGACTGCTTATGGCAAGGAACAAGTAGCATGAAACTGGCTATTACACAAATAGTCCTGGGTGCATTGATAGTGTTCTTTTCCTGCTTTATTGTAGCGGGAGGCTATCTGAACGGATATACTGTAACGGTGCCTGAGAGTGTTCTACGTGAAGGAATCTCACCTTATATGACAATAGAATCAACCCCAGGTATTTTTACGGTCATGGCCGTCTCTTCAACCCTGATATTAGGGCTGGCTGTGCTCGGAATCGGAATTACCCAAACAGTTAAAACAAGGAATAAAAAGATATGATAAAATCCGTTGTCGCCATTGTAGGCCGGCCTAATACCGGCAAGTCCACATTGCTCAACCGCATCGTGGGGAAGCCGCAGGCAATCGTCGAAGACCTGCCGGGCACCACCCGCGACCGCAATATAGCTGACGCTGCCTGGCAGGGCGCAGAATTCACATTAATAGATACGGGCGGACTGGAAATAGCTCCGGGAACATCCATCGCCCGCGGCGTAAAAGCGCAGGTGGAAACCGCCATCGCAGAAGCCGACCTCATCCTTTTCCTCGTCGACGCTAAAGCCGGGGTAACCCCCGCCGACCAGGAAATAGCCGACGTTCTCCGCAAGACGAGTAAACCGATTCTTATCGTGGCGAACAAAGCCGATAATCAGAAACTGGAGACCGAAGCCCTGGAGTTTTATGAACTGGGATTCGGCGAGCCTTTTCCCGTCAGCGCCCACCACGGCCGCAGTATTGCCGAAATGCTGGATAAAATCGCCAGCCTGCTTCCATCCGCTCCGCCGGCTCCGGAGGAACCGGACACAATCAAAGTCGCCATTGCCGGACGTCCCAACGTCGGCAAGTCGATGCTGCTGAACAGCCTTGCCGGTGAAACCCGCTCGATAGTGGATGAAATTCCGGGCACTACCAGGGATGCTATAGATACAAGACTTGACTTTCAGGGACAAAGTGTGCTACTTATTGACACGGCTGGAATCAGGCGGCGGGGAAAAGTGGAAGCGGGGATAGAAAAATACAGCGTGGCGCGGACATTGCGGGCTATAGACCGGTCTGACATCGTACTGCTAGTGCTGGACGCAACCGAGATGTCAACCGCCCAGGATGCGCATGTCGCCGGATATATCCAGGAGGCCGCCAAGGGTATTATTATCATCGTTAACAAGTGGGACCTGATTGAAGAAAAAGATGTCACGGGATGGAACAAAAGTATCAGGAGAAATTTTAAATTTGCTTCTTTTGCACCGATATTATATACTTCTGCTAAATCAGGACAGGGAGTGGAGACGATAATGCCCCAGGTCCGTCATGTATTTGAAGAAAGGCAAAAAAGACTGCCGACAGCCGCGGTCAACAACATCGTACAGGAAGCCATAGCCTCCCACATCAGGCCTAAAGCTAACGGTAAGGAACTAAAAGTCTTTTACGCCGCTAGAGGGGAAAATGATTTGGGTCGGGCAAAATGCCGGATGTGAATAATGCTACCGTCTACCCTGGTAAAGGAGAGCGAAAAGAATATTAAAACGGGGGATAATATAAAACGGAATGGAGAGGCTCTTCCCCACTCCATTTCGAATTATCAACTACCGGATTGTTGATTTTCTTTTAGCGGCAATCACTAATTGAGGAAAATGACTTAAAAAGACGAATATCCACCCCAGTACTAATTCGATTAAAACATGAGAAGCAAATGAAGCAGCCTGAGATTGAAGTCCATATGCAATCATTTTTTCAGGTTCGAGAGCGAAACATTTTACACCGAGTAATGGACAGAGATTGTATGTAGCCATGGCAAAGAAAAAATAACCGATGATTTTAAAATCGACGGCTGTTTCGGTATTAATAACAGGATTTTCACGTTCCGCTGCTAATCGCTGAATTAATATGATTATCAGCACAGTCATAATACCGCCGCCGATTCCGAAGAAAAGAGAAAACGGCCCGGGAATAGTAACATAAGCCAGCCCGATATATACAAGACCTCCCAGGATAAAAAGCGCGAGCAGTTTCTTGCTAATCCGTGTTTTCAAGAATGCGCCGATTGTTATAAAAAATATCCCGAGTTTAAATGAATACGCCCATAACAAATATCTGATTATTTGCCAGGTTTCAACATTTGACGCTATAGCGCCGTTAGCACCGCTTCCATTCTCTAAAGACGCAAGGTACCCCGGTAAAACCAGGTATCTGCCGAATAGGGCATTAATGATAAAAAGGACTCCGATTACGAGTAAAATATTACTGGTTGTTTTTCTCATTGTTCTTCCCTGTTTTTATTACATTTATTTTTTATCTGAGCCAGTGAATGACTTTTTAAAGCCGCGCAAGCATCCTTTGAGCCAACGTAATTCATTTTCGTAACTCTGGATACCGTGTTTTAAAGTGTTTTCCCACAGGAATTTTTCCCGTTTGCTGCGGGCAAATTTCAAATAATCAGTATAATGACCTGATTTCAGATTATTTAATTTTTCTTCAACTCTTTTAATATATGATTCGATATTGCGAATAATATCCCTGTCATCCAGCGCATCAGAAAAAGAAAATTGGACGAGAAACTTATCCCTCACAGGCGGTAATGAAAGAGGTGTTTTTAACCAGGCTATCAGTTCTTTTTTCCCCAACCCAACCAGGTGATATATTTTTTTATTCGGGGCAGATTCCTGTTGGATAACTTCAACTTCAACCATTTTTTCTTCCGCCAGTTCGGAAAGAGCCTTATATATTTGAGTGTGTGTCGCAGACCAATAGTTATTAACTGAACCGTTAAATAATTTCCAGAGGTCATATCCGGAAAACGGTTTCATATTTAAAAATCCCAGGATAGCATGCTTAAGTGACAAGGTGTTTCTCCTTTCATCAGGATTTGATATGTTATTTATTGTATATGCAATATGTTTCATATCTCATCATACATTATTGTCTCCAATTTGTAAAACAGAATCTGCTAATTTAATAAAAGTGGAGGCCAAGTGGCTAATCAGAGAGCGAAAAATATTCCCGAAATAGCACGCCTCTTTACTTTTTTCCCTCACCCTGATTTCGTATTTAGTATAGTATTTTCGCTTTTCTTAAAAATGATCTTTTAATGCAATATATCAACCCTGTCAGATTTGACCTTTGATTTGTGGTTTTGACCTTTGACTTTTAACTTTTGAGTTCCCCCTTGTGCACTTTTATCCCAGCCCTATTCTTTTGTGTACTTCCCCAGTATTCCACTCACGCCACACCCGCATGGATTCCCGCCAACGCGGGAATGACGGACAATAAAACAACATTTCCTTGTTATATCTGTGGCTGGGAGAAAACGGGAGGTACACCGCCCGGAGGTTTGGGTGAGCGCCGTGTGAAACCGGCGCGAGACAAACCTCATAAATAATAAATCCCTTCCCGCGAGTGGTAAGTGAAAACCACCACGAGAAGGGGAAGGGGCAGGGGATAGGTTCTTCTTACAAAGGAGATGGCGCCGCGTGTGTATTTCAGCCAGTGTCCATCTTGTCGCACATGGATTCCCGCTTATGCGGGAATGACAAATAGTTTATAACAGATATTCTTCTGGGCGGATTGCTTCGCGGAGTTTACCCTGAGCGAAGCGTGAGGACTCGCAATGACAAGGGGTGTTATCCCAGCCCTATCTTCTTCTGCACTTCAGCTAACGTTTTGGCCGCAAACGGGCGCGCTTTTTCCGCGCCGGCCTTCAGGATGCTGTCGATGTGGGTGGGGTCGGCGGTGAGGGCTTTATAGCGTTCCTGGAGCGGTCTCATGCTCTCGACGACGACTTCGGCTAAAGCTTTCTTAAAGTCGCCGTAGCCTTTGCCTTCGAATTTTGCTTCAATGTCTTTCTTGTTCTCGCCGGTCAATGTCTGGTAAATAGTCATCAGGTTATAAATGCCGGGGCGGGCAGGGTCGAAAACGACGGTGGTCAGTGAATCAGTGGTGGCGCGCATAATCTTTTTCCGGATAACGTCCGGCGGGTCAAGCAGATTGATTGCATGAGCCGGGGCGCTTTCGCTCTTGCTCATTTTCTTCGTGGGGTCGTCCAGTCCCATAATGCGCGCGCCCACTTCCGCGATGAGAGGCTCCGGCAGCGTAAAGGTCTCGCCGTAGATGTTATTAAAGCGCTGGGCGGCATCACGCGCCAGCTCGACGTGCTGTTTCTGGTCTTCCCCAACGGGAACGCAATCGGTTTTATAGAGGAGGATATCGGCGGCCATCAGGGCGGGATAATCGAAAAGCCCGGTGCTCACCTGCTCCTTCTGCTTGGCCGACTTTTCTTTAAACTGGGTCATGCGCTGCATCCAGCCCATCGGGATAAAGCAATTCATAATCCAGGCCAGTTCCGAGTGCTCATGGACATGCGACTGCAAAAAAACAACCGATTTCTTTTCATCGATGCCGGCGGCTAAAAGCAGGCCGGTGACCTCTCGTATCTTGGCTGCCAGCGTCTTCGGGTCCTGCGGGACGGTGATAGCGTGCAGGTCGACGATGCAGAAAATATTATCGTACATATCCTGTTTGGCCGCCCAGTGCCGGGTAGCCCCAAGGTAATTGCCGATGTGGATATTGCCCGTTGGTTGAATGCCGGAAAAAACGCGTTTTTTCATGGAACCCTCCTGACAGAGAAAAGTGTAGCATAAACGCGAACGGGGGGACAAGGAGAAGTCAAAAATCAAAGCTAAAAACACCGACTGTGCTCATCCACCTGCACAAGAACTTCGGCGGGCAGGCAAAGACAAAAATAATGTCTAGAAAAGCCTGAGATTCGGTAGCTTTAAAAAGGGGACATTATCCGGTTGTCAGATATTGCTTTTTAAGCTAAAGTTAATAGCAGACAGGCGGATAAAAGATGGACAGCGTTAGCCGGACTGATATCTCTAAAAAAACCAATAAAACGAATAGACAAACGAATCAGCTTCACTCCAAAGCTAAAACCGAAAAATAAAAAAACTAAAAAACGAATCCACCTTTCAAAGAGGTAAAAATGATAAGAAGTTTGAATGGTGAAAAACCGCAGATAGCGGAGAGCGCCTTTGTAAGCGAGGCGGCATACATTATCGGTGACGTAGAAATAGGAGAACATACCAATATCTGGCCGGGGACGGTCATCCGCGGCGATACCGGCCGGATAATCATCGGAAGCAACACGTCAATCCAGGATAACAGCGTTATCCATTCCGGGCGGGCGCCGAACCTGGACGTCTTCATCGGGGATAACGTGCAGATAGGCCACGGCGCTGTAATCCACGCCAAGGAGATAGGCAGCCGCGTCCTCATCGGTATGAATGCCACCATTTTACCCGGCGCCGTTATCGGCGATAACTGCATCATCGGCGCGGGGTGCGTGGTGGGACAGGACATGGAAGTTCCGGATTATTCCTTCATGGTAGGCGTGCCGGGGAAAATCAAGGGCCGGGCCACCGAGGAACAGCTAAAATGGGTGGATGAGGCCTCAAAGGAATACGCGGAGCGGGGCAGGCTTTATAAGAAAGAGGGGCTGTAAATGAACCTCTGAACTAACCCTTCCCCGACCTCACCCCCTTGTCCCCCTCTCCCCGATTGTCATACGGGGCAGGCCGTTGACAGAGCCAACGATAAGGAGATCAGTGCTAATGACATCGTGAGCCTGATTAAAGCCTGGTATTCCACCGACGGCCCCGAAGAATACGCTAAGATACTTAAAGAAAAATTCGGCATTGATCTTAGCGTAAAAAAGTATATTCTGGAATCAGGCAAGCCAGTGGTTAAAAGTGTTACCGCGGATACAAAGGAATTTTTTAATAACTCATTCAAGATCATCGTCGGCAGCGCCGTGCTGGGTCCGGGAAGCGGCCAGTTCAGCGCTGCTATAGGCTGGGGCGGCACCCCGACCAGGTATAGCGGGATGATGAGTTCCACCGGATTCTGGTCGAGTCCTCCTTCCGGTATTAGCCCCGGAGACCAGATTACTATCAAGCTGCAGCTAATCCCGGGTTACGATACTGCAACCACCGCTTCTTTTACCGAAAGTATGACCGTTATCTTTAACAAGCAGACAAAGGGCGAAGCCGTCTGGACTAACAGCTCTAACTTGAGACAGGTTGATAAGACGATTACGTTTAATTTCCCTGATGCTTTTGCCGAACCCGCCTTCGATATCGAGATATCATGCGTCACGCCCTCCGGCAGCGGCTCGGAAATATATCACTACATCTTGAATCCGGAATTAGCCAAATGATAACAGGTATGCTGCATCCGCTTACCCTGAGCCTGTCGAAGGATTAGCTTTTAACCTTTGAATTTTTCCAGCATTACCGGTGCAGCGCGTGTTTCAGCGCCTGCTGGTAATCGGCGGTGAACCGCCGTGAAACGCTCGCCTCCGGCGCTATCCCGTCGAAAGCGTGGAAGGCCCCCGCATAAACATGCAGGTCGGTCGGCACGCACGCCTCAATGAGCCGCTGCGCGTACAGCACGCTTTCATTCCGGAAAAGGTCTATCTCCCCAACTGTAATGTAAGCGGGCGGCAGGCCTGTTAAATCGGCAGCTCTAAAGGCCGAAGCATATGGAGAGACGCCTTTTCCCCCCGGTTTACAACCCAGGTATGACTGCCACCCTATGAAGTTATCCTCCCGTCTCCAGAGCAGTGTATCCGGCAAGTTCGCGCCGGCCGGGGCGGTGTTGCAGTCATCCAGCATCGGGTAAATTAGTAACTGGAATATGACATTGACTTCCTTGTGGTCGCGGGCCAGCAGCGCTAAACCTGCGGCCAGCCCGCCCCCCGCGCTCGCCCCGCCGATAGCGATACGCGCCGGGTCGACCTCCAGTTCCTTCGTATGCGCCGCGAGCCACATTAACGCGGCGTAGCAGTCCTCGACCGGGCCGGGGAAAGGACATTCCGGCGCCAACCGGTATTCGACCGACATTACAACGCAATCCGCTGCTATGGCGAGTTGCTTCGCCAACATATCTTCATGCTCGATTGACCCGAACATGTAGCCGCCCCCGTGAATCCATAGCAGGGCAGGCAGTAAGCCGTGATGCTTTTCCGGCCTGTAAATCCTGACGGCTACATCGGGCGCGTCTGCAGGGCCCGGCACCAGATTATCTATCGCGTTGACGCCCTTAATCTCCGGCTGCCGCTCTTTCATCGCGGACATCATGCGGTCTGCGGCGGCGCGGGCTGCCTGGATATCATGCAAATCCAGCGGACCTCCACCCATGCTCTGCTGCGCTTTAAACGGGCCCGCGATTTCAGGGTCGATCCTGTCGCTCATGCGTTTTCTCATCTGTGAACTCCTTTAAAAAACAACCGGGTTTGATTACTTATTATACGGAGATTTATAAATATTCGCTACTTTAACCGGGCGCTTGTTCAATGGACTTTTTTAGAGTACACTGGTAAATCGAATACTACCAGGGAGGTGCTTATGAAAGCAATCATTATTTATGACTCGTTCTACGGCAACACGGAAAAAATCGCCAATAGTATTGCGCAGGGAATTGGTGGAGAGGTAAAGGTGGTGAAAGCAGGGGATGCTAAAGCGGCGGAAGCTGGTTCTTACGATTTGGTGTTTATTGGTTCTCCCACTCAGGGCGGGAGGCACACCGCGGCCATGAAAGCGTTCCTCGATAGTATCCCGAAAGGCGTGCTGAAGAATAAAAACGCCGCCGCTTTCGATACGAGGCTGACCACAAAATTAGTAAAGCTTTTCGGATATGCTGCCGGTCGTATCCACGACGATTTGAAAGGAAAAGGCGCTAACCTGGTCGCGCCGGCGGAACCGTTCTATGTAAGCAAGGGCAAGGGTCTGGCGCTGGTGGATGGCGAGGAGGAACGCGCCGCCGCCTGGGGCAAGATAATAGTTAACCATGTAAGTAACAAGTAACAACTGGCAGATAACAACGAAGAGATGCATTATGGAGAGGGTTTGACACTTGTTGATTTATCACTTACTATTTCCTTGAAACTTGTTCCTTGAAATTTGCTTATTTTTATTAAGGAGGCTCTCCATGGCAGTTAAAGTACCAAAGGGCTGGTATGATATCTCCATACCGCTCAAGCAAAACATGACCAAATTTCCCACCGACCCTACCCCGTTTAAGGTTTACCGTCTTAGCGACGTAGCGCTGGGAGCAAAAGTCACCATGTCCATGATGGAAATGATATCGCACACCGGCACGCATATCGATGCGCCGCTGCATTTTATTCCGGGCGGCAGCACCATCAGCGATATGCCGCTCGATGCGACCATCGGCCCGGCGCGCGTTATCGAGATTAAAGACAAGCAGAAAATAAGAGTTGCCGAGATTGAAAAATATAACATCAAGAAAGGTGAACGGTTGCTTTTTAAGACACGCAACTCGCCATTGACCTACACCAGCGAAACGTTCGTCGAGGACTATGTCTACTTCGATATCCCCGCCGCGGAATACCTTGCTGAAAAGAAAGTCCGGATGGTTGGCCTGGATAATATCACCATCGGCAGCTTTAAAGAGCAGGGAAGCCTTACCCGGACGCACACGATATTTCTCCAGGCCGGCGTCTATATTCTCGAAGATTGCGCCCTTGGGGAAGTACCTCCCGGCGAGTACGAATTGCTCTGCCTGCCGCTGCTCATGTACCACGGCGATGCCGGGCCCAGCCGCGCTATTTTGAGACCTTTAAAAAAGTAATTATAGTTGTGCCTTATGATTACCATTCTTTTTTTTGTAAAAAGTCTGCCCCTTACTTGATACTGGGGAAAGTTAGACCGGGCGGTAGTATAAAGCATACACAAAAAGTAAGTATCGAGTAACAGTCGAAGAGTAATAAAAAGGGGGGCTTTTAACCCTCTTCTTTATCTTTAGAAAACACCGGGGATAAAAAACCTCCCCCCGTGAGGCAGGTGCCGGGGGGAGGCGTTGTAAGGTGATAAGGTTTTTTACTTAATACATGAAAGCGGTGCGCCGGCCTATCCACATGCCGAGGAGGAAGAAGATTATGGCTCCGGCCGCCGCGCCAACGTAGATGCCCCAATCCGGGAACGTGAACGGGCCGGAGACATAAAACGTGCCGGCTCCTGTCCAGCCGCTGGGATTAGACGCGGCATCAAATGCCTGGACTCTCCAGTAGTACGGTGTATCGACACCGGCCAGTTTCAGCTCTTCTAGTTCTGACATTATGTAGCTGGAACTAGCTATGCCTGATTTATCCAGTACCAGTGAAGCGGCAGTAAAGTTCTTGTCCGTTGCAATCTGCAGTTGATAAGTGACCGGTGCGCTGTCATCGAGAACGTCATCCCAGTCGAACGTCACCGGGGATTTGGCTTTGGCGCCATCCTTCGGTTCCTTAGGCGGTGGCACTTTGGGCATGGTAGATTCCATGGTAAAAACAGCCGTGGCGGTATTAACGCCGTCGGTTGCGGTTATCGTATGATCGCCTTTAGCGCTGGGTGGCGCTTTAAAGAACGGTGAAACGAAGGTGCCGTTGGTTCCCACAAGAACCGTAGCCACCTGGGTGTTATCGTACTTAATTGTCACGGTAGCGCCCGGTGTAAAACCTGCTCCGCCAATGCCGATATCTGAACCGACGGTATGGCCTGTCTGGTTAATGCTTAATACTGCTTTGCTTGCAGGAGGAGTAGTTGTTGAGGGTGGAGTTACTGTAAACTGCGCCGAGGCAGACGCGCTGCCAACGGTAACAGTAATTGTCTTTGCCCCCGTTGTTGTGCCGGATGGAATAGTGACGACACTTGAGAAAACGCCGCCGCTGGCCTGTTTCCTTGTCTTTCTTGCCGGGATTACTATTATGCTGGCTGTGAAATATATACATTAAGAAGAGAGTAAGATGACAATACGTATTACCACCTTAAGTGAAAATACCGCTGGTATAGGCGATTTCCTAGGTGAGTGGGGATTAAGCATCCTGGTAGAGACAGATGATACGGCTATTCTCCTTGATACGGGGAAAAGTATTTCTGCCTGTTATAATGCTGACTCGCTTAAAAAGGATCTCACTAAAATCACTAAAATAGTCTTAAGCCACGGCCATTACGACCATACCGGCGGGTTACGTAATGTACTAAGGAAAATCGGTAAAGAAGTGGAAGTAATTGCCCATCCGGATATCTGGCAGCCAAAATACTCGCGGCGCAAGGATAAACCGGAACAATATATCGGGATCCCGTTCCAGCAAAGAGAGCTGGAAAGCCTCGGAGCCCGCTTCAAGTTATCAAAGGATTCTGTTAAAATCACCGATGATATCATTACCACCGGAGAAGTCCCGATGCTAACCGACTATGAACAGATAGATGAGGGCTTATTCATCAAGGAAGATTCAGGTTTGGAGCCTGATAAGCTCTTGGATGACCTGGCTATCACGATAAAAACGGATGATGGTCTGGTGGTAATCTTGGGTTGCGCTCACCGCGGCATAATAAATACTCTATATCATGCCAGAAAACTGACCGGTATAGAGAAAATACACACCGTGATCGGAGGGTCTCACCTGATGGGCGTTTCTGAAGAACGCTTATGGCAGACGATCGCTGCTTTGAGAGAGCTTAATGTTCAAAAACTCGGTTTGTGTCACTGCACGGACCTGCCTGCAGCCGGCCTTCTATCCCAGGAATTCAGAGAGAGTTACTTTTTTAATAAAGCAGGGACTACTATTACCGTTTGAGAAAATACGTTCTTAATGGTAAGAAATAGTTATTTACTGTAATAAACGGTTATAAAGGAAAAAATGCGGGATTTTAACGAAGTTGACCGGAAAAAGAAAAAAGCAAGGATAAAGATACAAGAAAACCCCGGCAATCTATCGAAAGAATCACTTTCGGAACTGGAAAGCGCGGTGAAAGCATCATTAAAAGATGGGTATTTATCGTGCCCTGTCGCCTGGGGAATAGCAAAAAAATACAATATACCCAGAATTGTTTTAGGAAACTTCGCTGATAGACTTGGAATCCGTGTAACAAATTGTCAGCTTGGTTGCTTTAAAATAGAAAAAACTCCATATACTCTAGTAACCCATGTAAGTGCTGATAAAAAGTTACTAAATATTATTGAATTACTAAAAACAAAAGGTTCACTCAATTGCGCCGAGGTATTTGAACTGGCCACGCAATATAAACTCAAACCGATAACTATAGCAAATGAAATGAGTTCCCGGGACTTCAAGATTCACAACTGCCAGCTTGGGTGTTTTTAGTTGAGTTTACAACAATAGTACTATATCTGTTTTTTACTGGAACGACTCACTCTACTTTATTGTTAAGTAACTATCTGAGTGATCGTGACTGTTCCAGGATTTTCCGAGTAATACGAACCATTGTTTATTAGAATGTCACCTTAGTAACAGACCGTGTGATTTATACCCCAATTTATCTTGTTAGCTATCCGTTGTATGCCATATTTATGTATTATACTTTTCGTTGACAAATAAGAATATGTTAAAATAAGCTTATTAGAGAATACTTATAAAGTTCAGAGAGTATTTAAATATGGATAATATTGATAAACAGGCAACTCTTTTCGGCGCACTCTCTGATCCCACGCGACTAAAGCTGCTAAGGCTGCTTTCTCAACAGAAAGAACCAAATGCTCTTTGCGTGAACGCTCTAGCTTATCAATTAGGTGTGACGCAATCGGCAATTTCGCAGCATCTTAGATTACTGAAGTCTGCCGGACTAGTAAAAGGTGAAAGGCGTGGTTACCGTATTCACTATTTCCTTAATGAGGAAGCATTGATTCAAGCTCAGCAGCAAATATCTATCGCTCTCCCTATTAAAAAGAAGAAAATCAATTTAAAGAGCTCTGCTCAATCAGGAGAATAAAATTTGGTTAGTACATTAGCCGTACAAGTATCCAACCTCAGCAAACGATTCGGTGACGTACTTGCTGTAGATGGCATCAGTTTTCAGGTTAACAAGGGCGAACTATTTGGTTTTCTTGGACCTAATGGTGCTGGTAAAACTACTACTATTAACATGCTAACCGGCCTGGCCAGGCTGGATGCAGGTAACATTAATATCGGAGGTATAGACTGTACCCGTAATCCTAAAGCAGCTCAGCACCTGACCGGTATCGTTCCTGATGAGAGCAATCTTTATCCCGAATTAAGTGGTTTCGATAACCTCTGCTTCTGTGCGGCACTATATGGAATAGGTAAAATCGAACGTCAAAAGCGTGCGAGAGAGCTTTTAGAGATTTTCGGTCTTACTGATGCTGCCGATCGCAAATTTGCCGGCTACTCGAAAGGGATGAAACGCAAACTTACTTTCGCAGCTGGCATTATTCACCAACCTCCAATACTGTTTCTTGATGAGCCTACTACGGGAATTGATGTAGCCAGTGCCCGCCAGGTAAGACAGATAATTGCGGGTCTCCATAGTAAAGGAACTACGATCTTTCTCACTACACATTACATTGAAGAAGCTGAGCGACTGTGCGAGCGAATCGCCTTTATTGTTAATGGTAAAATTGTCCGAACCGACCGTACAGCGGATCTTCTTCAACCTGTCAAGGGTAAACACGTGCTTATTTTTTCTGTTTCCAATTGGGGAGATAATCTGACCGGAACAATAGCCCTAGCCTTCCCGCAGTACCAATTCCAAACTATTACCCCCAATCAGATACGTATCGAATCAACTGAACCGGTTTATGTTGGCCCATTGGTTAGATTCTTAGAAGAACGCAATATTCAAGTTGCTGAAGCCCGAAGGCACACTCCATCACTTGAGGATGTCTTCGTCCAGATTACAGGAATAGAAGCCGGATTGATGCGTAGGGAGAAGGAAAAAGCTGGAGGTGGAGGGAATCAATGAAAAGCTGGATTGCTTTCTCAAGCATCTTTTTTAAAGATATGCGGGCTTATTACCTTAAACCACCCAACATCAGTTGGGGTATTATCTTTCCACTAGCCTGGACGGGAATGTTTTTTATTAGATCAGGACTAGGGGTAGAGAGCGTATTACAACTCTTGCCGGGCGTGGTGACTATCTCCATACTATTTGGCACTACTTCGCTGCTATCGGTAACCCTCACTTTTGAGAGGCGAAATCGATCATTCGACAGGCTGCTTCTCGCACCTATCTCTCTGGAATTGCTCATGTTAGCCAAGACCTCTGGGGCTATCCTCTTCGGTATCGTCAATGCATTTGTTCCCATAATAATCGCGGCATTTCTAACAGACATGTCGGGAATTGCTTGGCATCTAGTTATACCGGCTGTTATTCTCATTGGAATTGTATCAACTTTCCTGGGTCTTTTTATCTCAGTATCTGCAAGCGAAGTGTTTGAAGCTCAGACTTTCTCAAACTTCTTCCGTTTCCCGATGATGTTCCTGTGTGGATTGTTCTTCCCTATCTTGTCGCTACCTATATTTATCCGCTGGATTTCATATGTATTACCGGTGACATATGGAGTCGATATTTTACATGGAGCAATAAATGGAGATCATATCATGTCGTTCACACTAGACTTTATTGTCATAGGAGTATTCTGTATAGGGCTGTTTTTATTAAGCTTGCGCAATGTCAAGCGGAAGTGGATCGCGTAAGAAAAGCCCGCCTATAGTAATAAAGTAAAAGTCCAATTATAAGCGCAATGAGCGTTAAGCTCCAATCCTATGTAGTAAACCTCCCCATTTGGGGAGGTTTTTCTTTTGCTTTTTCATTCCCCTTAATAGACGGAGCCAGAAGCAGACTAGAACACATATCAAGGGAGATGCGAGGATACCTAGCCTGATGGCCAATAGATATCATAACTTCAGGGACTTATCCAGCTCTAACATCTGATGGAACATTTGTCTAATAGTGATGAGCAGTAGATATCGAACAGAGCAACTCCCGAAGTGCTGGCAGAAGTTGTTTCTTCTCGAATAGAAGTTCGGAAAGCTTCTTGATTGGCTGGGGAATCAGCCACCAGGAACGGTGTCACACCGCGGTATAATTCTGTAATCGGAATTCCTTTTATGGTTCCTGAAAGGGCGAACAGGTTAAATCCAAATGGTGGAGAATAGTCTCCCATTTCCATAATTTTTACCATGATCACGGCAAACCATATTGGATTAAATCCCAATGCCTCTATAACCGGGAAAATGATTGGCACTGTCATCACAATGATGGCATAAATATCAAAAACACAACCCATGATGAAATACACCACCACTAGAAGTAACAGCACAAGGTATTTACTGATACCTGCGGCAGCGATCCAGGTACTGAATTCGAAGGGAATACGGGTGACTGCCAGAAACTGTTTGAAAATAAAAGCGCCCACGACGATACAGAAAATCATGCCGGTAGTCTGGGCTGAATCCAGCAAACATTCCGTAAATTTTTTACGGGTCATTTGTTTTCTAATAATAGCGATTACAAAGGCTCCGAAGGCCCCTATAGCGCCCGCTTCAGTTGCAGAGAAGATGCCGCCGTACATTCCGCCTATAATAAGAATAAACAGGATAACCACCGGCCAGGTCAAACGGAAGGAAAGCACTTTTTGTTTGACGGAGGTTCTGGGACCCGCAGGTCCCCATTCTGGTTTCAACCTGCAAATTACGTAAATTGTAATTATGTATAATACTATCTGCAGGATACCTGGTAAAATCCCGGCAATAAAGAGTTTGCCGATAGAGATCTGGGTCAGTATGCCGATAATAATGAATCCCATGCTGGGCGGGATCATGATTCCCAGGGTAGACCCGGCGGCAATAGACCCCAGGGAAAGTCTGTCTTTGTAACCATAGCGTTGCATTTCCGGATAGGAAATTTTCCCCATGGCAATTGCCCCGGCCATGCTGGTCCCGGTACAGGCGGCAAACAGTCCGCAGGCGCCGACTGTAGCCATGGCCAGCCCGCCCCGGTACTGTCCTAACCAGGCCTTGGCCATGTCATAGGCTTCCGAGCCGATATTCGTGAAAGCGATAAAAGAGCTCATTAACATGAAGAGAGGTATAACTGTAAAATCGTAGGCTGTGGCCCTTTCGAAGGTAATGGTAGAGATGCTGTATAAAACCTGTTCCATGGGCATCACTAACAAAAGGCCGACGAAGCCTGAAATGATGATTGCAAAAGAGACATTGACACTGAGTAAGACCAGGGCGATCATCACGCAAAAACCGATTATTCCGGCAACTGCTGGGCTCATTTCTTTTTCACCTCGGCGAAAGCATGTACCATGTCAAAAAGGAGTACCAGCGCAAGCATTCCCAGGCCGATAGCCACAATGATAACAAAGGGTGAGATGGGAATTCTCATGGTATCAGTGGTGTTGCCGTGCGTGAGGCTGTTGTAATACTGCGCCAATACTATCATGCGCCAGCACAACACGGAAAAGGCGATTACTCCGATTAAATAGGCAATACCGGTTATAATCTCCTGAACTTTTGGTGGAAGGCGATTGAGAATAAAATCGACCCGGATATGTCCTTTTTGGATTTGAGAATAGCCGATAGCCCAGGGGCCGGCAATAGCCATCAGATAGCCTACCAGTTCATAGGCTCCCATTAAAGGACTGTTAAAAGCATACCGGCCGATGACATCAATCACAGTGATAGCCATCATTCCAAATAAACCGACCGCCGCAATGTAAACCATGAACCGGTTTGTCTGTCCCAGCCGGGTATCCATTATCCCGGGTATCCGGCCAATTTTAACCTTCAGTTTTTGATGCGGTACCCGGGACTCTTTATTTGAAGCTGCGCTCATAAAATCGCCTCCCAGTTTAGCCTGTCTTAGTTTGCATCAATCTGGAAGTAACACATTGACCGCGGGTGGAGACTAACAAAGATTAACTACCGCTCCACCCGCAATCTATTTACTCGATCCTGTTGGCTTTAGCATTTTACGTTTCATTAATTTTCTTGGTTATTCCGGCAAAGGTTCTTACCGTTTCCATCAATGAAACTCTACTCTTCGGTACACTTCTATCTCGGAGTTTCTACCGCTTTCTTCCAGTGGTTGAAAACGTCCTGGGCGTCTGAATAACCCTTGTTATTATCCAGATATGTTTGCCAGACTGTCTTGTATTTATCCATCCAGGCCGCTTTTTCAGCATCGGTAGGCTGGTATATCTGTACACCGGCTTTGGCAAATTTGTCCTTGGCTTCTATGATTTGTTTTGCAACAAACTGGCGGTTAACCGCTTCAGCCGCCATGCATACCTCATCAAAAATCTTCTTGTCAGCGGCGGACATCTTGTTATATGATGCCTCATTCATAATAACCGCCATCTGGGAGCCGCCAAAGCTGAAATCAAGAATGTAATTTACCTGTTCTTGAAGCTGCCAGTCGAGTGCTGCGCCCCAGGAGGCCAGTACGCCGCTAACCACATTGGTCTGTAACTGCTGATACATCTGTGGCGGGATGGTAAAGACCGGAACTCCGCCGATTGTTTTAACCACATCCTGTCTCATACCGTCGCAGCCGATTTTCACGTTGACCATATCCGCAGGAACTTTGATCTGCTTCTTGCCCATTAATACTGCGGTGCTGTAAGTATCACTCCATATCAACTTCAGGCCTTTTAATTCTGTCTTGGGCCCGGCATATTTATCGATAATGGCGCGCAGTGTATCAGTTTCCGCTTTCATATCCTTTTCCGTATCCGGATAGAAATTAAGCGCAGGCAAACTGGTGAAGTTCATCAAAGGGAAGTTCGCGATTTGCGCGCCGAACGAAATAACATAAATATCGGCTACACCATGTCTGAGGTTATCGATGGCGGTCCCCATGGATGACAGAGAGCCGGCGGGATAGGTCTGTATCTGTATTTTTCCGGCTAATTTGGAGTTGATTTCCTTGGCGAAGTATTCGGCCGGAACACCCAGACCGGTGGTAGGTGGGGTGTCATACCCATATTTATAGATTATTTCTTACGCAGGAGCGGCTGAAGTGGTTGTTGTGGTTGATGAACAGCCTGCAAAAATAAGTGAACAGATAATGATTGGTACCAATAGAATCATGAGCCGGATTGATAATATTTTCACTTAACCTCCTTTTCCGTAATTTCAATTGATAATAATTAAGAAAGGATTGGTATCACTGCCAGGTAACGAATATTTTGTATATTTATGCACCTCCTATTTTTATACTACTGTCTTATTGTTTCCCGATTTATCACAATTATTATTGTTGTATTAACTTATTAAGAACTAACCATGATAATATAGATATCGAGATAGATATAGAATATCAACATAATAATCATATAGGTTCTAATCGTCAAACCTGTTTTAAGTTATATGGGTCCCAATAAAAATAGCATTTAAAACGGGGTCTTGAACGCGATGCCGCGTCCGGGGGGAAGGTCTAACTCTCCCGGCTTTTAGCCTTAACAATTATTTACCTCAATCGATATTTATAACTTTTACCTGGGTGAATTCTTCCTGACCGGGAATACCGTTAGTCTTACCGAAGCCGCTTTGTTTATACCCTCCCCAGGTTGAGCCGCTGGCATGGTTATTAATCGAAACGGTACCGGATTGTATCTCTCTGGCGAACATCTTGCCTTTAGCTAAATTCCTGGTCCATACAGAGGCCGTTAAGCCGTAGATAGTATCGTTGGCCATTTTTAGCACCTCTTCTTCTGAAGAGAATCTCAGGAAACATGCCACCGGCCCGAAAATTTCTTCTCTGGCTATTCTCATTGTCTGGGTAACATCGGTGAAAACGGTCGGCACCATATAATAGCCTTTGTTCAGCGGAGGTTCAGTGGGACGATTGCCTCCAAGTACCAGTTTGGCGCCGTCCTTAATCCCTATCTTGATGTAATTTTCCACTCTGTCACGGTGTTCCGCGCTTACCACAGGCCCCATAAAAGTATTTTTATCTCCGGGATCGCCAGCCACTATCTTCTTTGATTCGGCAACGAATCTATCCACGAATTCACCGTAAAGCTTTTCATGTATATAAAACCTGCCGGGTGCGCCGCATATCATACCTGTGTTGAAGTAAGCGCCGTTTATTGCCTTGGGAAGGGCCGAATTTATATCAGCATCTTCCAATACTATAAACGGATTCTTGCCACCCAATTCCAGGGAAATGCGAATAAGGCAGGCAGTGAAGCTGGGTGATGCAAATGACAAGTTCGTAATTATTGACGATGTTCTGAAGCCGGGAACTCCGATCTATTTTGAAATCCCGGAAGATGAAGAGAAATTCAAAACTTCAAAATAAAAGAGGGTGTCTCAAAAGGGGCACCCTTTCTTATTAAATAATGTTCATTTCTTTTGCTCCTCCAAAAGAAATGAACCAAAGAAAAGGAGTCCGGAAATGCCAACTTCAGCCTTTTTGTCCGCCCGCTACACGCAGCCTTGTTGGCGCCACCAAAAAGGCTGCAGTTCGCACCATTTCCGGTTTGCCTACGCGCGAAAAGAACATCTAAGTTGTTGATAACTAATGAAAAGAAGGGGGATGCCTCCCCCTTCCAAGAACCTCAGGTTATATAACTTGAGGTATGCAAAAAAGTAATAGAACAAAGGTAGTCTTTAAAGATTACAGTCCCAACCAGATTTTACTTCTTCCACCTTCGCTGGAAGACATGATCGATCCGAACCATCCGGTTAGAGTAATAAATCAGGTCATTGACAACCTGGATATCGATGCATTAATAAAGAAACCTGATCCGCCCCCGAAAGTGGTAACAACTACTGAGTTAAAGTTACCGGCATTTTGACCCTCACCCCAAAAACTGTGCAGGCCATTATTGGAGAAAAGCCCCCGGATAATCTCCGATAGCTTCATTATTAGCTTGGTTGCGGGGGTTAGATTTAAACCAACGACCTCCTGGTTATGAGTGCTTATATATTAAGCTTTTATAGCTAAAGTGAAAATTCATCCAACATCAACTCTGTACGTAAATTTCCATTATATCCATTTATGTTTGAAACAATTTAGTAGCAAAATTAGTAGCAAAACCTAAAAAAGAAACCCCCTGTCAAGCCAATTTAGCTTCAAAACAGTGGGTTGTTTTTGCTTTGGTAGCCCGCATTGGAAGGATTCCGAACTTTTCTTCGAGAAGAAAGGGCTGATACTGAGCCTGCAACAATTACTGGTTTCTGATTGAAGCTGGACACAAGTTCATCGATGATAAAACGCGGGCGACAAAACGCTCTTGACAATACAAACCTTGGATAATATAATAGAACATAAGTTCTGTTAGAGGCCCAGAGTTTCCACAATTATTTCTAGTGTATTGAGTTAGCATTATGCTTCAAGTTATAGAAGTAGAAACAAACAAGTTACATCCCTGGGAAGATAATCCGAGGCTAAATGACCATGCGGTAGACGCTGTAGCTGTAAGTATTCGCTCGTTCGGCTTTAATGTGCCCATTTTATGCGACCAGGATTTTACTATTATTGCCGGGCATACAAGATGGAAAGCAGCTCAAAAACTTGGCCTGGAAGTAGTCCCGGTAATCACTGTCGAGATGACCGATGCTAAACGGCAGGCTTTCGCTGTTGCCGATAATAAAACCGCCGAGATTGCCGACTGGGATTTTCCTAAGCTTAGGGAGGTGTTGGAAGAACTGCGGGCAGAAGATATTGATATCAGAAGCATGGGTTTTAGTGACGAGGAGCTTAGACGATTTATCCTGAATGAAAATGATGAGGAAAACACACTACCCGAAGTCAATGAAGCCTCGCCAATAACCCAGCCTGGAGACCTTTATATTTTAGGAAATCATCGATTGCTCTGTGGGGATTCAAGGAATGAAGATTCAATAAAACGGCTTGTTGAATACCAAGTAATAGATCATATCTATTGGCGGTCCTCCATGTTTCAATAATAATCCTTTTTCTCATTGGGATGAATATTCGTCATATCTTAGTGACATGAAAAAAATCATCCATAACGGCCACGATATTTTAAAAGCAGGTGGTATTTGCGTTTGGAATATTGGGAATGGATGTACTGCTAACCATAACCATGTTAGCCACCACTCTATTCTTTTCGAAGATTGTGGGTTTGAATTCATTGACAATATCATCTGGAAAAAGACGGGCGCTAATTATGCCATACCGAGGAATTTTCATATACAGCGTAATTCCTACTATTATCCCGCATTTGAATGGGAAGCGTTACTGGTCTATCAGAAACCTGGCGATATGCCAAAGATGACGCGCGAGGGCCGGGATTATATGATGAAGTGTCATACTGATGTATGGGAAATACCGGCCGTAACCAACCAGGTGGAGCAATTCGGGCATCCTGCGGTTTGCCCGGTGGAAATTCCGTATCGTTCTATGCAAGCCTATAGCGGTAACCGGGCGAGTGTTTTTGAGCCTTTCGGGGGTTCTGGTACGACACTGATTGCGGCAGAGAAATTATCCAGGAAAGCGTATTTAATGGAATTAAACCCGGCCTATTGCGATGTTATTATTAAACGCTGGGAAAGTCTGACCAGGAGCAAGTCAGTTAAGATATCGTGAAAAACAATTTGCACCAAATCAGCTTCTTTAAAAGCTCGACGCCGGCTCTTCCTAACGACTATGATCCAACTCGCCCAGGTCATTTTCAGGTTTCCCGTATCTACCTTGCGAAGAACAGCACGACGACTATCGAGCGGAGGACATTCGTTGAACGAATCTGCAATCTCTACCCTGAAGCCGAGATTATTAAGTGCTACGATACACCCCATAACCGGATACAACTTCCTGAAAATGACATGTTGGCGCTGCACCGTGCCGGAAAAAGCACTCTGGTCTTCGGCGAGTTAAAATCAGCCGTGCGTTTTAGTGAGGAGGCAGGCAATACGTGCCCTAATTACTGGCACTTTTCTCCTTACGGCTTCTGCCCTTACGGGTGCAAATATTGTTATCTTGCCGGAACCCAGGGCGTGAAGTTTTCTCCCACCGTAAAGATATATGTGAATCTGCCTGAGATGTTAGGTGAGATTGATATTATAACCAGACGTCTAGGTAGACCTACGGCTTTTTACCTCGGTAAACTACAGGACGCTTTGGCCTTGGACCCCTTGACTGCTTACTCCACGGTCATGGTGCCTTTCTTCGCGGAACATCCTTACGCGCGTATGACTCTGCTTACCAAAAGCGCCGATGTTGACCGGCTGTTGAAACTGGAACACAAGGGACACACGATTCTATCCTGGAGCGTAAACCCGCCCGAGGTAGCCCGTATCTTTGAAGAAAATGTTCCTGGTGTTGAAGAACGGGTGGCATCAATGTTAAAGGCGGCTTCAGCCGGTTATCCCGTCCGGGCGGTGATGATGCCTATAATACCTATTGAAGGCTGGCAGAAAATATATGCAGAGGTTACCCGATATCTGATAAAGAGCGTACCGTTGCAACGATTCACTCTCGGCGGAATATGCAGCTATAAGGCAGCGCGCGCGTTAATGGAAAGTAAATTAGGCTCACGTAATCCTGTTTCAACAAATATTCAAAAGGGCGTATCTCCCGATGGCCGCAGCCGGTATCCTGCATCACTTAGAGCCGAGATGTACAATTATATTGTTAATATTGCCAGGGATATTTGTCCCGACCTGAAAATTGCTTTATGCCTGGAAGAAGAAACCTTATGGAAAAATTGTGGACTCGAAAACAATCGTGGCCGATGTAATTGTGTTTTATAGGAAGGTTTCATGGCGGAAGATATCTTTACCGTAAAGCTAGCGTATTTCAAACAAAATGAAAAGCCGGAGGTTGTACTTCTAGTAGCGGATAATCCTGAATTTATCAAAATAATTATTACCTGGCCGATCATCGATATAACGTGGGAAGAACAAGCGACCGAGCAGCCGGGTGATTCCGAAAGGGAAGTCTGGGACTGGCTTTGGGAAAACACGTGGTTTTCTCTTACTGAACTAAAAGAAAAAGCGGACATTCCACTGGCTGATTGGGTTTTAGAGAAAAAGATGAAGCCTCTTATCGGGAACCGCATTATTTATCCCGATGGCACTGTTAACTCATATGTTCAGCGGTATCTAAAAGAACGAGTTGTCAGACTTTTTGAGGCAAAGCCCAAGAGACCGGCGAAAAAGACTTGAGCAATCGGTGATGAGTAAATATAATGAAGATAATTCAAACTGACCGCAGATCAGCTGTTCTCACCCCGTCTAGTCTTGCCTGCCTGTCACATATGCCGACAATCAACCTGACTTCCGGCTGCGCGCACGGTTGCATTTATTGTTATGCCCGCGGTTACAGTATCTCGTGTGCTCTTCCGATCTTTTGGCGCCAAGGTTAAGGCGGTCATTTATCCGGGTAAAACTCTCCAGTAGCCAGCAGCCGAAGTAGCCGGTGCCGCCGGTTATGAAAACGTTTTGACCTCGAACCTCCTCCCAGAGTTGAGAAGTGTGTTCGAGGATATGTTCCAGGTCTTTATTATCAACTCGCATATTGCTTCTGGGCTATCAATAGGATACTTACGCCAAACGGAAAATCTAAGAACCGCAGGATGGTCTTTTCCGCCGAGAATATTCTGTAAAGGATGCCGTTAACCGCCGGGTTTGGATTGAATGAAGAGGACCTCTTGTTCCTGGAAAGCACCAGTTTATCAAGTATCGCCATGGGAAACAGGAGTGTATTGAAATACGAGACCTTTTTGATTTGTAGACCGCGCGGGATTTTTCTTATCAGTTCTTTCTTGCTGTATCGTCTGTAATGATGGTTTATCTCATCGTGTCTGTTCCAGAGAAATTTGTAGGCCGGCACGGTCAAAACCAGGTAACCCTGATCGTTAACCAGCGCTGCCATCTTTATTAGTGCCCTCTTGTCGTCTTCAATGTGCTCCAGCACATCAAAGCATGTTACCAGGTCATAGCTTTCTGCCCCGGTAAACGACTCGAAGGTGCCCTGATAAGTGCTTACTTTTAAATTCGACTGTAAATATGATGCCGCATCGGCGTACGGCTCAATGGCATTGACCGTGCCAAAACCGGATAACATACCCGTCATGCCGCCGTAACCGGCCCCGATTTCCAATATATTCATATCGCCGGTGATAATTTCTTTCATGCGCCCCTGCACGATTTCCCGGCGCGCGCTTTCCCACCACCATTTTTCGCCCTGTTCTTTTTTATGGAAGGCGTCTTTTTCGTCCCACATTTGAATCTCTCCCCATACCCCTGTTCGGGCCCTACCAGGTTTTCCAGGGAGCATTTCCCCCCTCCCAGAGCGATTCCAGGTATCGTAGATCGCGGATGGTGTCCATGCACTGCCAGAACCCCTCGTGTTTGTAGGCGCATATCCGCCCTTCTTTAGCCAGACGCTCCAGGGGCGACTGTTCCCACCCCACGTCCCCCTCGATATATTGCAGTGCTTCGGGCTCGATGATAAAAAATCCTCCGTTTATCCAGCCCTCATGCAATTGCGACTTCTCGGTAAAACGCCGGATCATGTCTCCGTCAATTTCCAGCGACCCGAACCGGGCCTGTGGCCTCACGGCCGTTAAGGTAACCAGGCTCTTATGTTTCCGGTGAAAATCCAGCAGGTCGGTTAAGTTCACATCGCTGACGCCGTCGCCGTAGGTCATCATGAAAGTGCTTTTCCCGATGATGTGTTCCAGTCTCTTTAGTCTTCCGCCGGTCGCGGTTCCCTGGCCGGTATCCACCAGGTGGACTTGCCACTCTTCCTCTCCGTTATTGTTGTACGGATGGGTCTGGCCGTCTCTGAGCGATACCGTGAAGTCGCGATTCAAGGAACTGTATTCGAGGAAATAACGCTTGATCTGGTCGCCCTTGTATCCCAGCGCCAGGGCGAACTCCGTGAAGCCGTAGCGGCAGTAGTGTTTCATAATGTGCCATAAAATAGGCCGTCCCCCCACCTCGACCAGGGGCTTGGGGCGGACCTCGGTCATTTCCGCTAGCCGTGTGCCCATTCCTCCGCACAGGATTACCACCGGAATTGCATTACCCACGTGAGAGCTCCGCCTGTCTATAAAATTCTTTATAAGTTACTGTCATATCGACCAATTTCCCGGTTACTTCCGTTGAAAAAACTCCTGATACCAGGAGATCGTTCGCTTTAGTCCCTCATCCAGGGAATAAATCGGAAGCCAGCCAAGTAGATGATGGGCTTTGCCGGCATTTAAATATTGCTTCAGGATTTCATGGCTGACTTCGTTGCGGATGACCGGCTGGAGCCGCGTTCCCATCAACGATATTATCCGTTCCACTAGTTCCAGGACGGATATCGGTGTCTCGTTCGAGAAGTTAAATGCCTGGCCGGATACATCGGTATTTTGTGCCAGTTGCTCCGCCAGCAGAATGTAAGCCGCGGCGCCGTCTTCGATATAGAAATAATCTCGCACGTACTTGCCGTCGGAGCGTATGATGGGTCGTTGCCCGCGTACTATCGAACGGATGGTCCCCGGGACGACGCGGTTCCAGTTCAAATCGCCGCCGCCGTAGAAATTCCCGCAGCGGGTAATTGCTGCCGGGAGCTTATAGGTATTAGCGTACGATTGGGTCAGCAGGTCGGCGCATGACTTGCTCACATCGTAAGGATAACGGCCCTGCATCGGCGTGTCCTCGTCATAGGGCAGCTTTTCCTGGTCGCCGTAGGCCTTATCCGACGATGCAATGACGATACTGCGGACCGTCGGACTCCGGCGGCAGGCCTCCAGCAATGCCCAGGTGCCCCGGATATTCGTGTTAAAAGTCGAGACGGGATTGCGGTTAGCCGTGCTGACGATAGTCTGGGCCGCCAGG
Organism: Dehalococcoidia bacterium; assembly: GCA_041300405.1. GTDB lineage: Bacteria > Chloroflexota > Dehalococcoidia > Dehalococcoidales > RBG-16-60-22 > Fen-1077. The sequence goes on from JBGLNK010000001.1 coordinate 1,527,858, forward strand.
TGGAAAACGGTATGGATCTCATCCTCCCCCAATATCCGTTCCAGCAGCGGCTGGTCGCACACATCGCCGCGGACTACCTTGACCCGGTCGGCGAGCCGGGCGTGGATCATCTCGCTTTGCGGCACCCAGTCGCGTACCAGGCAGACGATATCCGCCCCCAGGTCCAGCAGACGGCGTAATAGCCATCCCCCGAGTAACCCTGTGCCGCCGGTCACAAAAGTGGGGCGGTCTTGCCAGAACGAAGATCCTGTTTTTTTCTCCAAGAGTCTGCTCACTCCCATAAAAATGTTATAACCGGAATATCAAGAAGCCGGAGGGACATTTGAACCTTTTACGGTTCCGGCGGCTTATTTTATCAAAGCCTCCGTAAACAGACGGTTCAATTCCCGGGCGACGATACGGATGGGTTTGCCGCCTTGTCTCTCCCAGCGTTGTACCGTAGAGAGACTTACGCCTATTTCATGCGCAAGGTCCTCTTGCGTCCACTTTCTTTTTTTCCTCAGTCTTTTCACCTTTAGTCTTAGATTTGCCATAGCCGGTGCTTGATATAAAGCGTTAGGCACATGCCTTTGTAACGTTGCCCCTGAAGATGCCTTTTAGACACATATTATGACAGAACAGGACAATTGTCAATATCGCATGGTTCGTATGTCGTCACATTTTCCTTACAATTTTGAAATTCTTTAGCTTTGATGCAGGATTAACGTCGTGGAGTTAGGGGAAAGCCCTAAAAACCTTGAGGCTGTGACAGTTGTCCGCGAACAGTATCGGCCGGACGCCGGGTCACAATTTTATCACACTTTGGTTTTTTGTCCGGCCCCGCAGGATCGGCGGTTCAAAACCGGGGAAACTGCAAAGCTGGCGGCATCGTGGCCGGGGTCTCGTTATAATACCCGGTAAAAGTGACAAATGGCACAATATCGACATGATATTCGACTCAACAGAGGCAGTTTTGTGCCTCAAAAATGGACAAAAGTGCTTGACGAAGTGCTCAACTGGCATTATAATGGTTAATTATGGCAAATCGGAACTATGGAACGAATGATGCGGCAAGGTTCGGCAGCCGGCTCCGTGAGCTGAGGCGGCACGCCGGCCTTTCGTTACGCGGGCTGGCCGCCAGGACCTTCGTCGACTTCACTTATATCAGTAAGCTGGAAAACGGCCAGCTGCCTCCCCCCAGCGAAGCGGTGGTTTCCCGTCTGGCTTTAACCCTCGGTGCCGATGGGGACGAGCTCTGCCGTCTTTCAGGGAGGGTCCCCGCCGATATCGCCGGGGTCTTGAAAAGCCGCGCCCGGCGGGAATTCGGCCTTAAGATCAAAGAATACCGGAGAAAAGCCGGGCTGACCCAGCAGCAGCTGGCGGCCGGGGCCGGCATTGACGCCACTTATCTTAGCAAGATAGAAAACGGCGTTATGCCGCCCCCCACCCGCGCCGTCATCATCCGCCTGGCGGAAGCCCTGAAGAAAAATAAAAGCGAGCTTATTACGATTGCAGGTAAGACCCCGGTCAATATCACCAGGATGAGAAAACAACTTAATACCGGGGAAAAAAGTTTGTACGTCACTGCTCACCCGGTTTACTTCAAACGGGCTATTCAAAACATCCTCGCCAATGCCGTTCGCCATAACGTTCAAATATCCAAATCTCACGATTTCATCCTTTTAACCTTAAAAAATTTCTCATTTCCTTGTTACTTGCTGCTTGTCATTTGTTACTTCCAAAAAATAACAGGCCAGCGGTACGTCTAACCTGTACGCACTGGCCTGTATTTTTGCTTTATTTTAAGAAACCCCGGTAATTACCGGCTGGATCTTGTCTTGCTAAAGCAATCGCTGCAGTATACCGGTCGGCCTTCACGAGGCTCGAAAGGTACTTCCGTTTCTTTACCGCACTGAGCGCAAACCGCGGGGAACATTTGGCGGGCTCTGCCGCCGCCGCCGCCGCCGCCGGAACCATACCGCTCGGCTTTTCTAGACTGCCGGCAGGTAGGGCACCGTTTGGGCTCATTGGTGTAGCCTTTGGACTGGAAGAATTCCTGCTCTGCCGCGCTGAAAGTGAATGTTGTTCCACAATCAGCACATGTAAGTTGCTTGTCCTGAAAACTCAACGGATGACCTCCTTTCTAAAATAGTTGGTTAGAGCTAAGGTCATCCGTAGTTGGTTCAGGTTAAAGTAATTTCCTTGCATGCATGATAACCTTGGACTGAAAACCACCAGTCAGTATTATATACTTAGTTTTTTGAATATGCAATAGGGCTATGCCTAAATTTTATCAGGAAGGCGCAACCTGCAGCTATGAGTTCGAGCGCGGCCTGGATAATAAATAACGGGAAATAGCTCCCGGTAAGCTCGAAGGTGATGCCTCCGGCATAAGAACCCACCGCCATCCCGACGGTGTGGCAGGACATCAATACTCCGATTATCGTGCCCAGGCGCCTTCCTCCGAAAAGGTCCGCCGCCAGCCCGGACGAAAGCGGTGACGTGGTAAACCAGCCCAGGCCGAATAACACCATGGCAAAGTAAAGCATCCACAGTGAACCGCCGCCGCGCAGGATGAAAATCACCGCTGTGAAAAAAGCCAGGCTGCGGATAACGTGGGTTAAAGCCAGCACCCTGTTGCGGGCGTATCTGTCTGAAATATGCCCGGTCAGCAGTACCCCGGCGAGGTTTAAACCTCCCTGCACGCTTATCAGGGTGGCCCCGACCATCTCGGAATAGCCCATATCCGTGGCAAAAATAACGATATGGGTCATCATAAACCCGCAGCCGATGCCGCAGATAAGCTGGGTGGCTGAAATGAGCCAGAAAGAAGACGTTTTTACTGCGCCGCCCAGGCTATATCCCTCTGTCTGCCTTGTAGCAATGTCCCCGGATTTTCCTTTTCCGGGTTTATCCGGTACGGCGGCGGCATTTTCTCCGCCGGCGGATTCGCCGTCGGGGAGATAGCCTTTCTCTTTGGGATTGTTGCGTATGAAAAAAGCCAGCGGCAGAAGGACTATTAAGAAAATGCCGGCCCAGAAGAACATTGTCTCCCGCCAGCCCCAGGTAATTATCAGGTATTGGGACAAAGGAGCAAGTATCAGCGCGCCGAGCGGTACGCCAGTTGCGGCGATGCCCTGGGCCCGGCCGCGGTTTTTAAAAAACCACCGGTTAATCAGCACCTGTCCGGCTTGCAGCGACTTTATATCGAAGAGAATCCGGCCGATGAAGAGGTGCCACAGGCTGGAAGCCAGCCCGTTTACCATGCTGCTGGCGGTTTGCGTCACCGCGCAGATTAAAAGCATCAACCTTGGGCCGAAGCGGTCGATCAAGCGGCCGATGAATGGACTGGCGGCGGCATAAACCAAAACAGCCAGGGTGTACACTACGGAAAGAGTCGCCCGGTCTACCTGGAATTCTTCGAGAATCGGCTTGAAAAAAATACCCACTGATACCGCATTGGTAAGGAAAAACATCAGCCAGGACGCCGCAACGATATACCAGCCGTAAAAAATACGGTTTTTTCCAGTATTTTGTGACCCGGGTTGATTATCCATTGAATACTTTACTTTTTCTATTATATGTTACGGCCTTTCACCAATTATAACAAAATTATTACAAATTCACCGGAAAATGACATAATAATATTGACTATTGCATTTTTCCGTATATACTATTAAATCAGGAATGATTATCATTAGGAGGTATTTATGGCTGTTGACCGGTCCGTTGAAAAGAAACTCGGGCGTTTACGTGTCTGGAACATCGTCATCGGTCTGATATTGGCGGTGCAGGCGGTACTGATGGCCGTCCTCACCAACAACTTCTCCATCCCGGTAACCGCCACCTTCCTGCAGGGGATGCCGGGTACTCCGCCCGCTCTCCAGACCATCTGGAGTATTCAAACCGGGTGGGGTGTTTTTACCTTCATGGCAATATCGGCCGCCGCTCTGCTGCTGATCGCGTCGCCCATGGTCTTTCCATGGTATAAACGCAACCTGCTCCAGAATCGCAACTACGGGCGCTGGATAGAATATTTCTTCAGTTCGTCAATCATGATAACTTTAATATCGCAAATCTGCGGTATTACCGATGTCGCCGCGCTGATGTCCATTTTCGGCATCAACGCCACCATGATTCTCTTCGGCGGTATACAGGAAAAATACGAGCAGCCCGGTAAACCAAGCTGGATACCTTTCTGGTACGGCAGCTTTGCCGGGATTGTTCCCTGGATAGCTATAGTAATCTATATGATATCCCCGGGGGTTAGCGCTTCGCCGCCCGGATTCGTTTACGGCATCATCGCTTCATACTTCGTATTCTTCAATAGCTTTGCCGTCAACATGGTACTGCAATATAAGCAGGCCGGCCCCTGGAAAGATTACCTGTTCGGCGAGAAGGTATATATTATTTTGAGCCTTTCAGCTAAATCTCTTTTAGCCTGGCTGGTCTTCGCTAACATTCTGGTTCTGTAATTGAAAGAAGCTGATTATGACCGATAAAAAACAGTATAAAATCGCTCCGGACTTTACCGCCGTCGATACCGGGGGCCGCAGCATCAAGCTGTCTGAATACAGAGGCAAAGAGAATGTGATGCTGGTTTTTAACCGCGGTTTCCAGTGACCCTACTGCCGCAGGCATATGGCGCAGTTGCGCCGGGATTATCAGCAATTTGTAGACCGTAATACTGAAATTATTGCCATCGGTCCTGAAGGCGGCAAAGAGTTTAAAGAATGGTGGGACGAACATCAAATGCCTTTTACCGGAATTGCCGACCCGAAACATGTTATAGCTGACACCTACGGCCAGCAGGTTAAACTGTTCAAGCTGGGACGTATGCCGGCCAGCATATTGGTTGATAAAAATGGGCAGATAAGATACACCCACCTGGGAGAGTCGATGTCAGACATACCCGGGACCGAAGAAATGCTGTCGCTTATAGACGGTCTGAATAAGGAAGATGCCGGTGAAGCATGACGGGATTGGATAGTAGTTTTTCATTTAGGGAAATTGATGTTTTTCTCTTTGCAGAGATGACTTTACCAATAGCAGGGTCATTATCGCTGACGCAAGGGGGAGTAGAAAATGAACGTACAGGTAATAACAGACAGTACTTCAGATATGCCGGAAGGAATGACTAAAGAATTTGGTATCAGGGTCGTGCCTATATACTTACGTTTTGGGGAGAAGACCTACCGCGATGGAGTCGATATTACCAAGGACGAGTTCTATGCGATGCTGGCTGCTTCACCGCACCATCCGGCTTCTTCCCAACCAAATCCGGAAGATTTTACCAGGGTGTTCAAAGAGTATTGCGAAAATAAGGGCGGTATAGTTTCCATACATATCTCATCGAAGATAAGCGGGACTTATAACTCGGCGAATATCGCCAGGAAAACACTGAAAAGCGATTGCCCAATTGAAATTATAGATTCCGGTCTCAATTCCGGTGGTTTGGCGTTAGTGGTGAAGGCGGCCGCCGCGGCTGCGCAAGCTGGTGAAAATATGGCGGAGGTGGTCAACGAGGCAGAAGCAGCCGTCCGGGAAGTCCGCATGTTTGGTTTGTTTGAAACCATGAAATATCTGGCACGGAGCGGACGTGTCAATAAAACTATCGCCGTAGCATCAAGCGTCTTACATGTCATGCCTCTATTAACCTTTCACGAAGGAGAAATTGTCAGAGCCGGATTGGTGCGGGCCGTGAGTAAAGGTACGGACAGGATTTATGATTTTGTGAAAAACAACGCACCGATAAAGCAAGTTCCTGTCGTTTGACCGCATCGATTACCCGCAGATTGACCCGCCGGAATGGAACAAGCATTTAACGATGAAGCTGGAGAATAATAAGCTGAAAATCGGTGAGCGCCCGCACGGCTATTGGGGTAATATGAAAGAGAATTACGAAAAATACAATAAAGACTATGCCGGCGTGTATAAGGGGAAATAAGTATTGAATATCATCCTGAACGCAGTGAAGGATATCGTAACCTTCCTATTTCCCTCGAGGGGAGAGGGTTAGGGTGAGGGTGAGGAAATTGAAAAACCGAGTTAAAAAGGAGAAAGTAAAATGACTAAAAAAATATACGCTTTACCTAACGTGGCGACTCCCAGCCGCCCCGTGATATTTACGGATAAATGCAAGGGCTGCAACCTCTGCGTCGAGGTCTGCCCGGTGGATGTCTATATCCCCAATCCTGAAAAGGGTAAATCGCCCATTATCCTCCACCCTGAAGAGTGCTGGTACTGCGGTTCCTGCGTCGGCGCATGCAACATCGAGGGTGCGATTAAGTTTAACTGGCCGCTGCAGCAGCGCGGCTACTGGAAGAACAAGGCGACGGGTGAAGTTCATCGCGTCACCAGTGAAGAAAAATAGCCTTAGGTTAGCCTGAAATATTAGTATTATTTACAGTAAAGGAGAAGTGATTATGGCAACGGATCAGGTAAAAACAATCAGGGAAAAAGCGCGCGACATAAAAGTGTGCCGGGAAGCTGATGTCGTCGTGGTGGGCGGCGGGCCGGGTGGAGTCGGCGCGGCTTTGGCCGCCGCCAGGAACGGCGCCGATACCGTGCTGGTGGAAAGGTACGGACACCTCGGAGGCATGGCTACCGGAGGGTTGGTGACTATCATCCCGAACCTGAGCGACGTTTATGGCAAACGTCAGTTTGGTGGCATTTGCCGCGAATGGATAGATCGGCTGGAAAAACGCGACGCGTCTGCTTCTCCGAAGATCGAAGACCTTGGTAAGACAGACAAGAAGACCGTCGACTACTACCGGAACAAGGCGTTTTTCTATCTCCATGACGGGGCCATTATCGACAGCGCGCTCATCGACGCCGAGATGATGAAATACGAAATTAACGTGATGGTCGAGGAAGCCAAAGTCAAGACCTACCTGCATGCCTGGGGCACCGAGTCTGTCATGGAAGACGGCAAGGTCAAGGGTGTTATCTTCGAGAGCAAGTCGGGCCGCCAGGCGATACTGGGGAAAGTTATCATCGATTCCACCGGTGACGGTGACTTGTTTCCTTCCGCCGGGGCGGAGTTTGATGACAGGATAGACCCCAAGATAAGAATCGCCCATCTTTCGCTGTGCTGGTGGATTGCCAACGTCGACCTGAAGAAAGCCGAAGATTTCAAGTATTCGAACCCCGAGAAATATGCCGAACTGATGGCGGCGGCCGCTAAAGCCGGGGCCCATCCCTCCTATATCAAGAGCAACCTGAAAGACCAGGACAGCGTGGTCTGGATGCACCCCCGCTGGGCCGCTTCCAGCCAGACAGACGTAGAGGAACTTACCCGGGTAGAGTTTGAAGGGCGCAAGAAGATGATGGCCACCTACGAATTTTACAAGAAATACGTCCCCGGCTTCGAGCATTGTTTCGTAGTTCTTACCAGCCCGCAGCTCGGGACCAGGGGCGCACGCCGCATCATCGGCGAATACATGGTCACCGAGAAAGATAAAGCCAGCGGAGAGGTCTTTAAAGATACCATCTCCGTCTTCCCTGCCAGCTTGAAACAGGGTGAGAATCCCTACATCTATATGCCTTACCGCTGCCTGGTGCCGCGCGATGTAGACGGGCTGCTGGTGGCCTGCCGCGCATTCGCATCGGACCAGATGATTAACAACCAGTTTAACCTTATCCCCCACTGCATCGCCCTCGGTGAGGCGGCAGGGGTAGCGGCGGCGGTGGCGGTCAAAGACGGGGTGGAAGCCCGTAACGTAAATGTCAGCGAAGTCCAGGACCGACTGCTGGCGCAGGGTATGCTGCTGCCGGGTTTCTCTATGGCTAAAGTTTAAAGAAGGTTTTCTTTAAAGAAACGATACTATTAAGAATCCGTGTCTGCTATAAAGGGCACGGATTCTTCGTTTTGCATTGATATATTATAATCACTGTTTCCAGTAATAAATTATTTTTTTGGTATTACAATTATTACTGTTCCGGGGATTTTTAAAGAGGTTCCGTTTGCATTTGGATACTTAAGTGTTTTGATTATGAATTTCCTTTATAGTTGCTCGTTAATAAAATTTTGTATTTATAATGCGGAGTAGCCTGCGGAGATCCCGATTTATCGGGACTCTCATTCTAACTCCCCTTTCCAACCCTGAAATATTTATGTTTGTCGTAAATGCCTCCGGTTGGAAAGGGGACAAAGGGGATAGGTAACACCAAAAGCAAATAGTACCCTTACAGGTCTTGTTTAGCTTTGATGACAAGGTGTATAATCGGCATAATCAACGATAATTTTAAAAATATCTTGTAACTGAATCGGGCTTTAAATTTCAACCCATGCCGGCATTCCGGCCTTTGTCGAATTAAAGAATGGTGTTTGATTAAAAAGGGGGAGCGATATTGACTACCGAGAATTTTAATGGCCCAAAGACTATCGAAGCGTTGTCCGCCAATGTTCTCGATACGCGTTTTGAGTCCCTCGCCCCGGCTGTAATAGACAACACCAGGAGAAGAATTCTCGATATGATTGGATGCGGCATCGGCGGTTCAAATGCGCCGGGTAATGCCGTGCTGGCGGAAATGGCCGGGAACCATGGAGGAAAGGGAGATGCCACCCTGCTGGGATATGGCTGTAAAGCGCCCGTTGATGTTGCAGCTATGGTCAATTGTATCTTTGGCCGCTCTTTTGACTGGGGTCCGCTGGTTATTATTATGGACGGCGGCGAACGCCATGCCAGTCATAACAGTGAGACAACCGTGCTGACGGCCGTTACCGTGGGCGCGAGTAAAGGCATCAGCGGCAAAGAGCTGATTACTGCTCTCGTGGCGGGTGATGACCTTGTAGCCAGGGTGCAGATTGGTTCCGGCGGCGGTCACCCTGGAAGAAATCCGGCGGGCTCTTTAAAGAGGGTTGGAGGATTCGATGAATGGGGTACCAAGACCACATTCGGAGCCGCCGCTATTGCCGGAAGGATATTAGGATTAACGGAATTTCAGATGAAGAATGCTTTCGGCATCGCCGTTAACATGATGGCCGGCGCCGGCGGCGGCCTGTGGGAAGGCGCTAACACCTTTAAACTGAGCCAGGGAACAGCCGCCAGGAGCGGTATAAACGCCGCTCAACTGGCAAAGGGAGGATGGATCGGTATCTCTGACCCGCTCACCAGCTACTATAACACTTTTACAGGCGGAATCACCCGGCCTGATATGATAACCAAAGACCTGGGCAGGAAGTACTACGTGGAGCAGGTCTTCAAACCCTGGCCCGGCGGCAGACCGACCAATGCCGCAACTCAACTCGCTATCACGATGGCTAAAAAATACGATATAAAACCTGGTGACGTTAAAAAAGCTGTTTACCGTACTTCGCCGGGCATCGCTACAGCGGCGCATTATACCAAGCCTTATAAGGTGGGAAATTATCCGACGGGTGATGCTCTTTTCAGTTTTGTGTATGCTGTCGCGAACGGCTTATCCACCCGGTCGTCTACGGGAAGTAATTTTACTGAAGAGGTTATTCGTAATCCGCAGACCCAGACGCTGATTAAGCGGGTAACTCTGGAGACGTTGGATAGGCCGGAAGGCGTCGAACTCGAAGTGAGGATGAAGGACGGGCGCAAATATTCCGAATATCTGAAAACGGCAGTGGGAGACCCCTCTAATCCGCTATCCAGGGAAGGTTTGATTGAAAAATTTATGAACCAGGTAGAGTTTTCTAAGAAGGTAAGTAGGCATAACGCGGAAAAGATAATCGAGATGGTAGAAAATTTGGAAAAGATTGATAACATACAGAAAATTATTGACCTGGCAGTCATGAAATAAAACAAGAAAATAAAAGGAGAGAGAAATGAAAATTACGAAGATTGAATTGATTCCCCTCAGTCTGCCCCCGGTTAATCCCAAAAAGAGGATGAATATCTATACCAACCTGGAATCACTTTCGCTAGTAACATGGCTGGCAGTAGACCCGCTGGTAGAAAGCGGATTGAAAGCCCCGGAAATCTTCGAGCAATTCAAAGAGCATCCTTTTGTGAGAAAATACATCAAGGACGGGAAGACCGTGGAATACCAGGCACACCTGGCGCCGGACGGCGGATATGACGCCACGCCGCAGTATTTTACCGACGGGTTGATGATAGCCGGGGACGCCGCCCGCTTCCTGAATGCGTCACTGCACTACGAGGGGACGAACTTCGCGATGGCTTCCGGGGAAGCCGCCGCCAAGGCATTCCTCGAAGCGCGCAAAAATAAAGACTATTCGGCAAAATCCCTGTCCCGCTACGAGCAGCTTTTAAATGAGAGCTTCTTCATGAAAGACCTGAAGCGCTACCGCAAGATGAACCTGTTCGCGGAGAAGAACCCGGAGTTCTTCGGGCCGTACTTCGACGTGATAACACAGGCGGCGGTAGATTTCTTTACAGTAAAAGAAATGCCCAAGCGCACGCAGGAATGGCAGATGATTAAAGATTTCATCAAGAACCTGCGCCGCGTTTCCAAGTCCAGGTTCCCGGTCCTCAGCTTTATCTGGAGGATGGTGAAGGGAGGTTTTTCATTCTTATGAAAATGGATGATAAGCTGGCATTAAACCTTTTCCACGTAGATAAAAAACCTCACATCGAGATTAACCAGGAAATTTGCCGCAAGTGCCCTCATAAAGCCTGCACGCGCGTTTGCCCGGTAGAAAACTACACGCTTAACGAAGGGGAAGTGGTCTTCGCATGGGAGGGGTGCCTCGAATGCGGCACCTGCAGGATCGTCTGCGACCAGGGTTCGCTCACATGGAACTACCCGACGGGCGGCTTCGGTATTGTTTACCGGGTTGGGTAATTTTACAAGTTCCCTCTTTCTGCCCGGAGCATGAGTGAATGAACCTTGCCAAATTTTTCCGAGCCGATTTCGGGTCTGATTTAGCCGTCCGTAAAAAGTACACCTTTAAAGAAAGACTTACCGGCTACCTGACGCTGGCACGCCCCCTGTTTTTGGTCCTGACGCCGATTAACGCCGCCAGCGCGGCAATCCTCAGCATCCGCGGCCTGCCGTCGTGGCAACTATGCCTGGCAGGGTTTTTCACCGGGGCTTTAGCAGCAGCCGGGGTGAATATTTTTAACCGCTATGCCGACCGCGAGCGCGACAGTACCATGTGGCCGCAGCGCGGCATTCCCAGCGGACGGGTAAAGGCCGGGTGGGCTCTGGTAATATCCGTTGCCAGCTACGCCGCAGCCCTGGCGTTATGCTGGATTTTTTTTAATCCCACGGCCTTTTTTATCCTGTTAGCGGCAATTATCCTTGGTTCTTTGTATTCAACCCATTTACGGGATAAAATAGGCTATCTTTCACTACCTTTGATTGAAGGACTGATATTTCTCTGCGGGTGGGCCTGCCTTGCGCCCGATACCGTGTTCACCACCTTCCTGCCGTGGTATCTTTACCTGCTCGGCGTGGTATGGCAATCCGCACATATCATGGCGCATTATGTTTTAAACATCAGGTATGACAGCGAAGGCAAGCCGGAGATAGTCACCCCGTTATTGTTTTCCAGACCATCCGCGCAAAAAACGGCACGGCTGACACTGGTATTTACAGCGCTGCTTTTTATCATGAGCGCCCTGATGCCGCTGCTCACGCCGCTAAGCTGGCTGTATATTGTCCCGGCGACGGCTTACGGACTTTTTACGCTGTTCCAGTGCCGGGCATTTTCACAGTCATCGCTCGATAAGACGAAGATGCACCAGGCATGGAGCACGCTGTCAACCTTCCGGCTGGTGATATCGGCGGCAGTAATTTTGAGCATCATGGTGTATCATTAGGATGTAATGTCTTTGGAAACTCTGAATAAGTAGCTCAATATTTGAAGATATGACTATTTTAATGCCATGATAGAGATTGCCACGCCTCCCGATTTGGCGTAAAGGAGGACATCGGGATGGCGCGTCCTGATAAATCGGGACGACGCATTGACTTGTTCAGGGTTTCTTATTTTAGTATTTAAGTGATTACTATGGTAGAAAGAATTCCTTTACAGTACGAACCGATAAAAGGAACCCACGCAGTGAACCAGTATGACAAGGGCGCGCGGTATTACATGATGCCGGAGTATAAATACTTCGCCTGGAAAATACTGCGGCGCGGTATACGCAGGGGAAAGGTGCTGGACATAGGGACAGGGAGCGGACGGCTGGCGATAGAACTGGCGAAGGTTAAAAACAGTAATTTCAAAATCACAGCTATCGATGTATCCAATGATATGCTGGAACTAGCGAGGGAAAACGCAGCCCGGGCCGGAGTAGCAGATAAAATCGATTTTATCCTGGCTAACGCCGACGCTATCCCCTTTCCCGACGGTTCATTCGACCTCGTCATGAGCTACGCTTCCTTGCACCACTGGTTTCACCCGGAAAAAGTCTTCAGAGAGGCGCGGCGCGTTGCCGGAGACAGGGGTACGGTGATAATACGGGATAACCGGCGGGTCTACGGCAACCTGTTCTGGGAAACCTTCATCCGGCTGCTTTTACTTTTTATGAACAGGCGCCACCGCCAGAACTGGCCCAAGGCTATCATGGCCAGCTACACCATCCCGGAAATTAAAGACATCATCAGCCGTTCCGGGTTAAAGGATTACCGGATCGGCACGGATTTTATAAAATTCGATATGTACATAGAAACGGCGAGGAAACAATGACAAAGACTATTTCCGTCACCAGGATAAAAGCAGAACTACAGGAAAAGGGGCTCCGCATAGCGCCAGAGCTAGCGGCACGGCTGGAAAAGCACTATAACGCCCCGGCGGTGAGCACCGGGCGCCTCGTCGTGTGCCTGGAATCACCTAAAGGCGACGGCGAGCTTATCCCCGTCTTCATCGTTAACGGCAAGCGCGGCGCGACCTCACCATTCGAACTGATAGAGACAAATCCCGGCAACTTCGAGGTTAAGAAAAACGGCAACAAATATTCGAGCGTGAAATTCATCCCGCGCCCCAGATTTTACGACCAGCTTACCAGCGGCAATGTCCCGATGCACAAGATAGCCGTCATCGTAGGGCCGGGGCATTTACGCTCGGTGGTAGACCAGCGATGTATCTACCAGCAAAACGGCCAGGCATGCAAATTCTGCGCCGTCCAGTACTGGTGGAACGCAGCAGCCTCAAAGCAGGCGGAGCAGGTTGCCGAGGCGGCTGTAGCAGGTTACACTGAAGGCGCGGTGAAACACATGTCCATGACCACGGCTACACTCGATATCACGGACCGGGGGCTAGCCAACCTTGTAAAGACAGCCGAACTGATAAACAAGCAAGTAAAATTCCCGATGATGATAGAAACCGAGCCGCTCCTCGACCACGCATTATTTACATCGCTGCTCCAGGAAGCCAGGGCGAACGGAGTGAGGTCGATTTCTATTAACATCGAATGCTTCGACCGGGATTTGAGCCCGGAAATCATGCCGGCCAAGGGAAAGATACCTTTCAGCGAATACATGGATAACTGGAAAATAGCGCTGGACACCTTCGGCAGGAACGAGGTCGCGACAGTGGCTGTGGTGGGAATAGGCGAGGATGACGCTTCGTTAATAAGAGGAGTCGAGACAGCGGCCTCACTGGGCGTAATGACGTTCCTGGTGCCGCACAGTCCGGCTACCGGGGCAGTTTATGAAGATATGCAGCCGCCAAGCGCCGACAGGATGCTGAAACTTTATGAAAAGGCCGCCGGTATTTACCAAAAATACGGCCTGGATTTATGCGCCTGCACGGCAGGGTGTGTGCGGGGCGGGGGATTCAGCGGCATCAAGGATGCGGCAAGATTCGGGGTATAACGAATACACCTAAATCCCTCTCTAACTCTCCCTTTACGAAAGGGAGAGGATGCCAGTGCAGGCCTATATCTTTTGTTGTATCAATACGGATTCCAGCTTTCGCGGGAATGACAAATCCTCTTCTGCTTCCCCTTTGACAAGCAACTGTATTGATAACTAGTGACAAGGACCAATTAGTTGATGAGCAGAGTATTTCCATGTAGCATGGTTTGGTTCAGCATGAAGGAATCCCGGGCTGGTCAAACCGCTGAGTGCTCCCTCCCCGAATTGCACTGCATAAATGGCTGAACAGGTGCCGCCGGTAGTGGCGGTTTCCACGCCGCCGCTGACGACATGAGTATCCAGTATCCAGTCGTTCACGCCGATAGGCACGCTATCCCAGAGCTGCATGAAGTTGCCCCATCTGTCCTGTTCCGTTTCAGACATGCCACCAGCCGCCCTGACCAGCGCGTTAATCTTGCGCCGTGAACGCCGGCTCATAAGCAGCATATCCGGTTTTCCGCCTTTAACGGCGTCGATAAGCTCATCCAGTTTATCCAGTGTCAGCGCCGCACCGCTGGTGCCCATCGCGATGACCTGCGCCCCCGCCGTCCCGGTATTAATGATTTTTCTTAATCCATCGAACTGCTTGGCATTGGCAGCGGTATTACCGTAAATGAACATCTCCTCGAACTTGTTCTTCAGCGCCTTGGCTTTCAGTTCGATAATGGCCGCTTCCAGGTCCTGGATGTTACTGCGGGTCGCCTTGAGGAAATTGTCCACATCGGCATCCCCGCCCATGATTTTCAGATTAGCCGTTACCTGGGTGAAGGTCGATGTTGATTCCGCCCATGTGTCGCCGACGTCATAGAAATCGATGTCCGGCAGCGTGTTTTCCCGGTTGTAAGTCAGTCCGTTACCCACGATTTCAATAAAGGGAAGCCTTTGCAGAACCGGCGAGTCCTTGACGATGGTTTCCACAACCCCCTGCACCAGCATATCGTTTGAGAGTTTTGATGCTTCTGTAAGTGTTAAAGCCATATTTAATTACCTCCTGTTTTCTTTCCTGTTTTTTCCGGATATTTATTATTCTTGGATAAGCTATTTCCAGCTTTCGGGATTAACCTTCTACTTTCCCAGCCCAAACTGGATTTTTTCATGCGCCGAAAGGGCGGACATATCGGGCTGTACACGCTGCGGGGCACCGGCAGGCACCTTAGCCCGTGCGGCGTCCGCTTCAATTTCCCGCCTGGCTTTCTCCATGATTGCCCTGGCATTTTTCAGCGATTCGTTAATCCCTTCGATTGAATCACCGGTGATCATTTCAGCCAGTACGGCAGGATTCGCCCGCACGACCATTTCACGGTAAGCCGATACCGCCAGCGAGAGCCGTTCGGCAAGCTCTAACGTTGTTCCTTTAACTTCATCCAGGGATTTATGCAAAGCGCCAATCTCGCTGTCTTTACCGGCCAATGCCTGCTCCAACCCGGAGATAGTCGCCCCGGCCGATTCCGGTTCCTGCCCGGGAACTGCGTTTTTCTGTTCGGGATGTTCCGGCTTGCCATCCGGTAACTCAACTTCGCTTTTCTTTTCCGGTTCGTTTTTCATGACTATTTTTCTCCTCTTGATTATTCTTCAATACCGTCCGCGCGGGAATTCACAGCGCTCTCTCTCGCTCCATTCCGCCTCGTCCTGGCATTAAGCTCCTGATTCATCTTGAGAATTAACTCCCTTTCTTCCAGCCACCGCTTGAATTCAATATCCGGGTCACGCACCCCCACTTCATCCATGGCGGTACGCCGGGAATGTATCCCCGTCTGTACCATGACCTGCTCCGTGTTAATCTTTCTTTCTACATCTTTGGGAAGCACCTGCCCCCAGATGACGCGTAAACGGTTATTTCCGAATTCCTCGCCCCGGTACTTTTTCAACAAAGCCAGGATCATTTCGTTGCGCCGGTTATAAACTGTCGAGCGGATAATCCTTTTCCGCCTGACTTTCTGGAGAAGGGGCTGTAAATCCATTTCCATCGCCACGCCGGAGAGGTTTTGCCCCATACCGCCAAATGCCGAGCGCGGTGACTCGGACAGGTCGTGCAGCGTCCGGTAAAGCGTATCGATATAGTTTATATGCAGATTGACGCCGCCGCCCTGCAGCAGGTCCAGTAAATACGCTTTTGCGTCTTCCGGCACATTCCACACCGCGCCGGGCTTGACGGCAATATCTTCTGACTCTTCCACATTTTCCAGGACAGCGATGGGATTGCCGGATAATTCCAGTATCCGCGATAACTGGCTCATTGCCCGGTTCAGTTCCCGCTGCGACTCTACGATCTGAGGCAGGTCGGAAACACCCCAGAATTTTTTCGGTTCACGCAGGTTGGGAAAAATAATGAACGGTATAAAGCCGTAAGGGTTAGGCTTGGCTTCCACTAAAACATTATCGAGGTAAAGTTCGAAGCAACTGTCCGTCCAGATCTCTACGATATTGGCCGTTTTGTTTGCCGGTTTGATACTATACAACAGTTCGGCTTCCTCCGCTGAAAGCCGGTAGCGCGAAGCCACCCGCCACACATGTGAAATATCATCTCCGGCACACCAGGCGTAAATACCCTGGACGTCCGGCGCCGTAATTCTTACCCTTTTTTGGGCGATATCCCAGGTTACTTTATAGCAGGCGTCGCCCATCACCGCGCAATCAATTTCCGTTTCAAGGTCAAGCTGCTCGAGGTGATTATCAGCATAGACCTGATAAACAGCCGCCTCCGACCTCCTGGCGCCATCCATGGCTTTTTCAGTATCCTCCAAAGCGTCTGCCGTAAAGCTGATATCGGACATTAAATAAGAAGTCACTTTTTCAATAAAGACCTTGGCGTAATTAAAGGTCAGGCGTCTTTCACCGCGTCTTTCCCGCCCTTCCCACTGCCTTCCGTAATAAAAGTCCAGTAATTCCTTATATCCTTTAATCCTTTGACCATCCAGGCGCGCTAATTGTGACATCACATTCTCATTCATACTTATCTCCTGTAACATTTATTCCGGTTATAGTTATACTCCCCGTTTCCTGTCTTCGTAGGTGTTCAGAGCCCTTTTTACCGTCCTCGCACTGACATCGAAAATGGCTGCGATTTCTTTGATATTCCGGCCGGTTTCATAAAGCCGGTTGATCTCCTTTTCGCGTAATTCCTTCAACCAGCGCTGTCTGCCCCTGGGTTCATCGTAAAGACATTTTATATAAGGGCATTCCAGGCAAGATTCGGCGTATTCGCAGCCTTCATCTTGATAACGGCAATACTCAGGAAGCAAATCTTCCTGCATCTGTTCTTTATTTTCGTTTTCCAGTTCCGAGCCAGCACCGCAAATCTCATACAGCAATACATCCATAGCGCACCTCAAACACCAAACAGCCAAAGATTAGCACGTATGTTCTAATATGTCAACGCATATTTGTCCAATTTTCGTACCGATACTTACGGATATTCCAAGTAAAAGGAGTCTTGACAATATCAAAATATTCCAATATAAAAACCAGATGTAATACATTTGAAATAAAAACGTATAATTTGTTAACGGAATGACTTGACAAATAAAGCTGGCAGATTTACGATATTGATAGTAATTGCTTTGTTAAAGCAATATTTGTTAATAAATTGTTAAGAGTATACTATGCCGGTCTGGGAAGACTATCTTAACGTAAATGAAGCCAGCCGCCGCTTGAAGATACATCCTGAGACGGTAAAGAGACTGTGCCGCCAGGGTGATATACCGGCGCAAAAATTTCATAACACCTGGCTGATAAATAAGGACACCCTGGACAACTTTGCCGGAACTTATAATCCTAGCCGGGGAGCCAGGAGAAGGCTGATATATTAAGAATTTAAGGCTGGTAAGACAAATTAATAATATCTTAACAAATCAAATATAAAATTAACAAAACCGGAAACTTTTCAAGGAGTCTTACGTTATATAAAGGGGAGGTACATATGAAAAAACAAAAATTACTTAGATATCTAGGGATGATAGTCTTACTAACAATACTGACGGCAGTAATTCCGGCCGCGCCGGTTTTTGCGGCAGATGTATCTTTATCAGTCACCTCGGGTAAAATCGGCGATAGCGTTACCTTCACCGGTACAGCTTTCTCTGCTAGCACTGACACTAATGAAAAGTATGCAAGGATAATTTTCTCCAGTCAATACTTCGGCATACCCGCGTACCCCTGCTGCATCGTTACTATCGGTCACTCCGTACAACAGTTCAAGCCTTTTTCAGCCGCCGGGGCGGGATGTTTATGATATTGAACAACCTGCTGTGGGTTATTCAAAAGATGCTGGTTTCATAGCCATCGAAAGTTGCAAACAACGGACCGCATGACAGAAGATTATATCCTGGGAACCCATTCTCCGGATTCCTCTAACCCTTCTATCGTGACAAATCAAGCCTTCTGACTTAAGTGGGCTTTTTGTTTTTCCTATCTTTCAAATCTAAGGAAGGGTTTAAAACTTAACATAAACTTTGAATCAATTGGTAGCTGAATTCAGCCGGATAAAGTAATGGAGGAGGAGCCGGATAAAAATCCCCCTCCTCCTCCATGTATATTGTTACGTTTTTACTTTACCGTTACCGCCGCTCCCAGTGTCTCGCCTTTAATGTCGGGTTTATAGTAGGAGTAAGCGGTTGATGTCACGCCCTTGGCTTTAACAGGGTATTGGGCTTTGACCTGGAAATCGAAGGCGATGCTCTCGCCGGGTTTCATGTTCTCCACGTAGAAGATGACCTTGCGCCCGGCGATGTCATAGCGCTTGATGTTCGGTAGTTTTTTAGTCACGGCAACAATGGAATCCGTCACCGGCGCAAAGCCTGTCGGCACCGATACATCCAGCACTATCATCCCGGCTTCGGAGATTTTAAGTTCCGGCAGGGGATTGAATGCCACGTTCACCGATACTTTTACAAGGTCGTTGACTTCAACCTCGGTGGTATCGTATTGCACGTCTATCTTGAGCATTTGCGCCGCCGGTTCCGTATCCGCCGCGGGCTCGTTGAATCTCCTGACTACCTGCCCGATGGCATCGCCTTTGCCCGCCACCGTCATTTCAATCTGGGCGTTCACCGGCACTTCCACAATCTGGAGCACGTCGAAGTTGCTCTTGTCGATGGTCAATTTCCTATCGATGCCGGCGCCCTTCAGCGTAACCGTCAGGTCGGCATCCGAACGGGCGTTAGTCGCGTATTCCGTCAGCGCCTGGAGGGTTACCACTGTGTCCTGCGTGGAGCCGTAGCCGCCGTATGCGTTCCGCTTGGAGACCAGCCACTTGGAAGACCTCGATGCGTTCAGGGCATCGCCGTGTTTTACCAGGGCCAGCGTGGCATATGCGGTCGTCTCGATGCTGGCGCTGCGGTTGATACCCGGCTGGAACGGGGGCATCATCCGGCCTTCTTTAGTCACCGGTTCAGGTTCTACGATATCGCTGCCCCAGTACAGGCCGTTTTCGTCCTCTTTCGCCATGGACATCAGTTTCTTGTAGGCGTCCTCGCGTTTTGCGCTCTGGGCAAGCTCCATGGCATACGTTGTGATGGCGACGGCGTACGGGTCGGTCATTTCACTTAATTGGCCTTCCAGATACGTAATGGCTTTGCCGCTGGCAGCCTTTTCACCCGCTTCCATCAGGGCGATGGCGGTATACGCCGTCAGAGCGTCCTTGCCTTTCAGACCGCCGAGCATTTCCTGGTGATGGACGAAACCAACCGCGTCGAAAGAGCCGTCGCTGTTTTGATGTGACGTAATCCACTTTGCGGCGCTGTTCAGCACGCTGTCATCGATGTAGATAATGTCTTTTGCCTGTGAGAAACACTTCAGGACGAAAGCGGTTAGCCAGAGGCTTCCCTCTTTATCGCTCATTCCGAAAGCGGAAAACGAGCCGTCGGTGCGGCGGTAGGTGAGTTCCCGCTGGTAGCCGGTAATCATCAGTTTTTCAGCCTTGGCCATGATTTCGGGCTTAAGCTGGCCGCTGTCGCGCAGGTACTTGGTGATATAAACATCGGGAGCGAAGGCTATCATGTTCTGCTCGCCGCAGCCGAAGGGCATCTGCAGCAGCGCGTCCAGCCCGTCGATGGTCTGGGTCAGGAAGCTGGAAGTGACTGCGATATAAGCCCTGCCGGAATCGCTGACCACGATTTCAGGGATGAAAGTATCTATTGTCTTGCTTAAACCGGCCGATAGCGCCAGGTTGTCCACGATTTCCCTGGCCACGCCTTCAGGCTCGATGATGATTGTCTTGATGACGGCATCCGCCGCCTTGGAACTCCGCGCTGTGATTTTAACTTCGTTGGCGGTTCCAATTTTAGTAGGCCTTATCATGAATTTAGCGCCCCCGATGTCATTGGGGCCGATTTCAATTGTCCTGGTCTCTTCGTCCAGCAGGTCGAACCAGGCGCTTTTCTCGATGTCTACCTGGACGCTTTGTTTCTCATCGAGGTAGTTATAGATTGCCACCTGCACCGGGAATTCTTCGCCCCTGATAGCTGAATACGGCAGGTCGATGGTCAGGAAGAACGGCTGGAAAACCGTGAGACTGTCTTCCGCCACGCCCAACCCCTTATCCTTGGAGATTGCCACGGCGCGCAGCATCCAGGTGGTGATGGAATCCGGCACGGTGACTTTTTCGCTGGTTTTACCGCTGGAATCGGTGGTCAAGTCAAGCCAGAGCCATGTTTCCGGGAAGAATTGCCTTACCCTTTGTACTTCCGCCAGTTGGCCGGGGGTGGAGGTGCTGGGGGGAATGGTAATTGCAGGCGCCGGTACTGCCGCCGGTACTGCTTTATCTCCCATCGCCAGGAACTCTCGGCCTTCGTTTTGTCCGCCGAAGAAGCGGACTATCTTTTGCAGGAAACTGCCGCTGCCTTCCGCCTTGTAATCTTTGCCCGCCGGAACTGTGTTGTTAGTCATTACCGCCACGCCGGCATTCTTGAAAACATCCTCCGCGCCTACGGTGGTGGTGGTCGGATAGAAAGAAACCTCGTGGATTTCCGCCTGCGGGTCCATGTAAAGCCGTTCCAGTTCATTAAAGACTTGCTGCAGGTTCATCCGGTTTTCGGCCAGGATAAATACTGATTTGTCCACGACGGCTATGCCTACTTTTGCCTTTCCTTCTGTGGTGATGTTAATCTGCACTTGTTCTGCCGGGGTGACTTCGGTTTCGCTGAACTCCGCCGTGACTTTCTGCGGGTAAGCCGCCGTGACATTGAAAGGCAGGTAATCGGCCGCGACTTCGCTGTTGGGCAGGATTTGATACACGAGCAGTTTTGATGTCGGGGCCATCAGCGGGGTTGTAGTGATGGAAATTTCTTTATTCTTTGTGTAACCGGAGAAAACCACCTTGCCGCGCGCGATGACCTCATAATAGAAATTTGCCGCTTCGCTGGTGGCGTTAACGTTAAAAACTATCTTCTGCCCTATGTTCGGCGTGCCCTCGCTCGTTTGCTCCAGGTGGATGAAATTGCTGGAAGGAGAGTACCCGGCCTGCAGGACTTTGGATGCCTGCGCGGGCTGCACCGAAGACACAGGGGTCAGTTCAAAAGCTTCGATTGACAGCGCAATGGCGTTCTCCGGCGGTGTGATATTCAGAATCGCTTTGCCTTTGGTGGTCTGGAGTGTCTGCTTGTCCGTCTTGATGGTTTCAAACTTGCTATTGCTGTATGTAACGGTCACGTCCACTTTAGCGTCGACCGGCCTGTTATCCGGAGTTTCCGTAACCACGAGAATACCGAAAGGCAGTCCGGGCTTGAATACCGTGCTGTCCGGTATCAGTTGCAGGTTCATGGACGATTGCGCCACCGTGAGCAGGCGGCTGGTTTTTTCCACGTAGCCGGTGGATTTTTCTTCCACGGTCACATTAAGCTGGACATTGCCCTGTCCGCCGCCCGCGGGTGTGCCCGTTACATAACTGGCTGCCGGCAGTTCGAATTCCACTTCGCCGTCGATAGCTTTCGTGAAAGTGCTGTAGGTCTGCCACTTCCCGACATATTTCAGAGCTTCGATTTTCAGTTCGCCGGTGACCGGCTTCCCGAAGCTGTATTCCGCCTTGATTTTGCCCTTGATGGGCTCGTTGATTAAGAACCATTCCTTGGGAAGCTCGACCGTAATTTCATATTTGGGCAGGACATATTCTTCCACCCGCACATCGAGCTGGTTGTTTGATTTTTCTGTTTTTACGTTTATTTTCCACACGCCGAGGTTAGGTTCGCTGGAAATGGGCAGTTCCAGTTTAGCCATGCCGTATTCATCCGTCGTGACTTCGGAGCGGAAAATCTTGATGCCCTTGGCGTCCTGGACGCACTTTTTTTAGACATACCAATTAGGATAATAAATCTCACGATTGGACGCAAGCTAATTTTCCCCTGTTTTACCCTAATTTATTTACCATTAGACCAAGAATTGTTCTATAATAAAACAGGTTAAGCGAGATAAGTGAAGAGAAAATGACCGCGCCGCAGAAACCGCTAAAGTGGTACCGGGAACTGGCCGGGAAAAAAGCCCGCCAGGACGCCGGCGCTTTCCTGGTAGAGGGTGAAAAGGCCATTTCACAGATATTGGGCACTCACCCGGAAGCCGTTATCGAGATTATTGCGTCTCAAGAACCGCCCCTTGAATTCCGTAAATATCCTGTACGCATCATTTCCGCCAGCCGGTTCAGCTATATCAGCAATACGCAATCGCCGCAGGGCGTCGCCGCGGTAGTGAAACTGCCGGAAAATACTTACACCACCCACCCGCCTGCCGACGCGGGCGACCGCATCCTGCTGCTGGAAGATATCCAGGACCCGGGAAATACCGGTACGCTTATCCGCTCCGCCGCCGCCTTTGATTTTTCAGGGATTATCTTTAGCGGTAAGTGCGCCGACCCGTTTTCGCCGAAGGTAGTGCAGGCAACCGCCGGGGCTGTAAAGTCCTTATGGATTAGAGTAACCCCGCAATATATTGAGCTTGTGAAAGCACTGCGGGCGAAAGGTTACAAACTTGCCGCCGCGGAGCTTGACGGTACGGACAAGCCGGAGGTTTTACACCGGAATAAAATTATACTGGCGCTGGGCAACGAAGCTGCCGGATTATCCCCCGGCCTGCTTGAAACAGCCGACTACCGCGTGCGCATCCCCATCGCGCGGGAAAAAGCGGAATCGCTCAACGCGGCGGTATGTGGGGGGATTTTAATGTATTTGAGCGCGGCTAAAGCGTGAGCAAACTTTATTCAATCCTTAACATTACCGCGATAGTAATATCTTTCGCGGCTCCGCTGTGCTAGGTAATAATCATGGTACTGGTATTTACATTAAAGTGGCCGGCGGGGCTGGGAACCGGCCTTTTTTATACGCCGTTTGCTTTTATTTTCGCGTTACTTGCGTTCTATCGTCCCCTCGCGGGAGGTATATTACTGATAATCGCCGGAGGGCTGCTTTTTTCTGCATCCTGGTTGACCAACCATTATATACAATATTATTTGCCGATCGCATCGTTTTCCTTCATAGGCGGGCTGCTGCACATAATCAGAGCCTATAAATGTATCCCCGATTGACATTCTCCCCTGAAACGATGTAAGTTCATTAGTGGATATTCCATATAGCACTTCTTGGAGGTACAATATGCCGCAAATAACACCGGGAAATTCACCTTTCAATAACAAGCACTACCACCACGTCGGCGTTATCGTCAAGGACATGGATAAAACCATCGGGTTTTTAACCTCCCTGGGTATCGGGCCGTTCGGGATGCCGGGCGGTAAAAAATGGATTGAGGTGTCGTTCAACGGCGAACTGCATGGCAAACCCGCCGCATGGAAAGTGAAAATCAGCAACGCGCAACTCGGCAACGGGGAACTGGAACTGCTGCAGCCCAGCGGCGGACCGTCATTACTGCAGGAATTCCTGGACGAACACGGTGAAAGCCTGCACCACATCGGCTACCTCACCGATAACCTGGAAAAAGACATTAAAAAGCTGGCCGCGCAGGGCGTTAAAGTGCTGACCAGCGCCGTCGCTGATAAGGGCGGTTTCGCCTACTTCGATACGGACATTCACGGCGGCATCGTCACCGAACTAAGGCAGTTAAAATAAGGAGAATAAACAATGAAAGCAGCAATATTAAGAGGAATAGGATTAAATAACCTCGCGGTTGAGGACTGGCCGGAACCGCAGCCGGGGCCGGATGAAGTTAAAGTAAAAATTGCGTATTGCGGCCTCTGCGGCACCGACCCGGAAAACATCGAGGGGCGCTTCGGACTGATACCTAGAGAGGCTTACCAGAAGGCTCAAATGCTGGGACATGAAGCCTCCGGCACTATATTCGCTGTGGGTAAAAATATTAAAAATTATAAGGTCGGACAGAGAGTTGCCTGCGATTTTAAGGGTTCGTGCGGCGCCTGTTATTACTGCCGCAACAAGATGGAGCATTTCTGTACTAATGCAAAGCGCGCTTCCGGCTCCTTTGCCGAATATGCCGTCTATCCTGAAAGCGCAATTTACGCTTTGCCGGACGATATAAGTCTGGAGGTCGGCTGTTTCCTCGAACCGGTAGCTGTTGCCGTACATGCTATCGATATAGCCGGTATCAAACCCGGCAGCACAGTATTTATCTCCGGCGCGGGGCCAATCGGCCTGCTGTGCCTCCAGATGGCGCTCAAGGCAGGAGCGGCGCGCGTCATGGTTTCCGAGCCGGTGGCGGGAAAACGGGAGGTGGCAAAAAAGCTGGGCGCGGACGTGACGGCTTCTCCCGAAGACGACCTGGAAAAAATCGGGCAAAAGCTGACCGAAGGGCGCGGTTTCGATGTTGTAATCGAAGCCAGCAGCGACCTTAAAGAGGCTAAACAAGCTATAGCGCTGGCGGGTAAGTGCGGCACGGTTGTCTGGGCTGCCGTATATCCCCCGGAAGCGGAAATAGGCGTGCCGCCCTTCAAGATGTACGCCAAGGAACTCACGCTCCGTTCGGTCTTTGTCTCTCCCTATTCCTTCCAGCGGGCTTTAACTTTACTGCCCAAGCTGGATATCAACTCGCTTATGACCGATATTATGCCCCTGAAAGATATTAAAAAGGCCTTCGAGCTGCACGAAACAAGAAAGCCGATTAAGATACTGATTCAGCCTTGAATGAATTACACTACGAAACAGATTCTCACGTCGTCCCGACTATATCGTTCCGACATGTCGGGATCAGAATGATAAGGGAGAGAAAAGAGGATATTTTTATGGCTGATCCAAAAGAAGTAAGACGCCTTCAGGAACTGGCGTATGAAATGCGTAAAAAGTTGCTCTATCTTTGCGGTAATTATAACGGAATAGTACACATCGGGGGAGACCTCTCGATGACAGACATCCTGATAGGTCTTTATCATCACGGCTTGAAAGTAGATCCTCAAGACATCCAGAATCCTAAAAGAGACCGTTTTCTCCTTAGCAAGGGGCACGGCGCGGTCTGCATGTACATCGCCATGGCTTTGAGAGGCTATTTTGACTACGATAAAATTGTTAAAACATACGGCCGGCTGGACAGCGCCTACGGCATGCATCCCTGTAAAATACAACTTCCCGGCGTGGAATGTTCATCCGGTTCACTGGGACAGGGACTGGCGATGGCAGTGGGAATGGCATTTTCCGCAAGGCAGAGGAAGGAAGACCACCGTGTATTCTGCATGATGGGCGACGGTGAGTCCTGCGAAGGCGAGGTCTGGGAAGCCGCCAATACCGCCGGTTCTTATCACCTGGGCAATTTGATTGGTATTATCGACCGGAATAAACAGATGATGACAAGCTTCGACGGTGAATACATGCATCTCGACCCCTATGCCGATAAATGGAAAGCCTTCAACTGGAACGTAGTCGAACTGGACGGTCATAATATGGCGCAGATTATCGATGCACTGGATAATTTACCACCTGTAACCGGCAACAAACCGACCGCCCTTATATGTCATACAATAAAAGGTAAAGGTGTTTCCTTCATGGAAAAAGATATCGGCTGGCATGCCGGAGCGCTGAGTAAGGCAGATATGGACAAAGCCGTAGCCGAGGTTGATGCCGCCTGGGCTGAGGTAAGGAGCGCATCATAATGAAAGTTACTTTCAACTTCGGCGAGTTTTTATCGGCCAGGTCAGTCATGGGTGATACCATACTTGAACTGGGCCGAAAGTATAACAATGTCTGGGCGCTGACGGCCGATACGGGCGGCGCGTTGAAAGAATTCAAAAAAGCAATCCCGGATAGATATATCGATGTCGGCGTGGCGGAGCAAAACCTGGCCGGTATCGCGGCAGGACTGGCGCTGGAAGGCAATATTCCGTTTATCATGGGGATGATCCCGTTCATGACCATGCGTGCCTGCGAGCAGAACCGCACGGCAATTTGTTACCAGTGGAATAAAATTATTTATCCATCCCTCGCTTAAGCCCCCGGATATAGGAAATATCACCGGCGTGCCCCGCAAGGTGGGTGACATTCATCATCAGGATATTGCCAACGGAGGTGGGCGGGCGTTTGACCGGGCCCATCTGAGGCATGATTACTTCCCTGTCCAGTTCTGCCGGTTTTACCGCCACCAGGTAATCGAGGGTTTGTTTTCTCACAACATCTGCATACGCTAATAATGACTTCATATCGGGGACGACAAACCCCGCCACCTGTTCCGCCGTATAATGCGCTCCGCCATCATCGAGCCCCTTGTTGAGTTTCTCATGCCATTTTCCTGTTTCCCAGAGCTGGGTTTTACCCCGGGCCATCCGGTTTACGAAGGAGTCTTCAGAACGCGCCATGTGAAACAGTATCAGGCCGATGGAATTAGCATCCGGCCGCGGATGCCAGCTGATTTCTTCACTCGACAGGCCGTCCAGAGTCCTGTCAACCGTTCTTTTAACGCTTTCCAGGCCGGTTTTGAGCAGATTGTTAATCTCCATAAATCCTCCGTTTTCTTGACGCTTTTTTGATATTCTACCATAAATAGAAAAACCCATTCTTTGACACTGGTCGAACCGGCATAATAAAATCAAATTACCACATGAACAAATTCACCGCGCTCTCTCTCCCGCTTTTAGTTCTCATCGTATTCTTTTCTTTATCCTGCGGAATAATCCCCAGGACGGCAACTACCCCCACACCATCGATGACCGTCCACTTTATCGATGTCGGACAGGGGGATGCCATCCTCATTGACTCAGGTTCTACAGAAATACTTATCGACGCCGGGGAGAAAAACTCCGGCGCGGCAGACTATATTAAAAATTACATTGACGGTCCGATAGAGGTGATGATTGCCACCCATTCCCACACCGACCACATCGGCGGGCTGATACCCGTCCTGGAATATTTCTCTGTCAGGGATATCTGGCTCAACGGAGAAAACGCCTCGACCAAGACCTTCGCCGAATTTATGAACGTGGTCAACACGGAGCAGGCCGTCATTCACCGGGCAGAGCGGGGTAATTTTATTCAAGCTGGGACTTTAACTCTACAGGTGCTGCACCCGGCGCAGTCGTTCAGCGGTGACGCTAACGGTAGTTCTATCGTCGTGAGCATGGTTTACGGCAGCGTTAAGTTTCTTTTCACCGGTGACGCAGACAGCGAAGCAGAGTCCGATATGCTTTCTTCCCTGTCAGATGTAGATATCCTGAAAATAGCCCATCACGGCTCGCGCTATTCTTCATCCCCGGAGTTTCTGTCCGCCGTCAAACCGGAAGTCGCCATCTACTGCGCCGGTACCGGCAAT
Source organism: Dehalococcoidia bacterium (assembly GCA_041300405.1). Taxonomy (GTDB): domain Bacteria; phylum Chloroflexota; class Dehalococcoidia; order Dehalococcoidales; family RBG-16-60-22; genus Fen-1077. The sequence goes on from JBGLNK010000001.1 coordinate 1,555,320, forward strand.
TCTTACGGGCACCCGCACGCGGAGACTATCAATGTATTAAACATGGCAGGCACCAAGGTGTACGGTACGGATACCCACGGCACGATTACCGTAAAGACCGACGGTAAAACCTGCGTAATTACCACCGCCAAATAACTCCTGGCGGAGACTGAACTGTTATTGGTAAATCATAGTTACTAATTAAACATTGATGGAGATTGCCGCGCCTCCCTATTTGGAATAAAGGAGGACATCGAGATGGCTCGCAATGACACCGGGGGATACAATTCACCTTCACAGTAATCCAGCGTTCATGGAGACTATATCCGGGGGAGGGTGAAAGGGATTTTGTTCTGCGCAGTTGACAAATAACGATTTTTTCGTTATACTTGCCAGCATGAATAATAAAAATAATTCCGCAGAACAAATCATCACCCGCTTCGGCGGACAGTCATCGCTCGCCAATCTCCTGAAAAAGCGCCAGAGTACGGTACAGCACTGGGCAAAGACCGGCATGATACCATCGCAGTGGCATAAGCCGCTGTTAAAACTCGCCCGCGAGAAGGGTATCAACCTCGAGCCTAACGACTTCGTCACCAAAGAGCTGCCGGTAATCGCTCCGGCCAAGGGAAAGCTCGGCGTATTAATCGTCGGACTCGGCGCGGTCAGTTCCACCTTCATAGCAGGCGTGGAACATGTAAGGAAGGGCACGGGCAAGCCTTTCGGGTCGGTCACGCAAATGGCCACCATCCGGCTGGGCAAGAGAACGGAAAACAATACGCCGTTAATCAAGGACTTTGTGCCGCTGGCAGGCCTCGACCAGATGGTTTTCGGAGCCTGGGACCCTATCCCGGATAACGCTTATGAAGCCGCCGTAAAGTGCGGGGTGCTGAATAAAGAGCAGCACATCGAGCCCATTGCGAAATATCTTAAAACCATTAAACCCATGCCGGCCGTCTTCGACAGCAGTTACTGCAAGCGCATTAAAGGCACGAATATTAAAAAGGCAAAAACAAAATTCGCGTTCGTCGAAGCCCTTCGTGAAGACATCCGTAACTTTAAAGCGGCGAATAAATGCGACCGGCTGGTCATGATATGGTGCGCATCTACCGAAAAATTCATTACTCAAACGAAAGTTCACAAGACTCTCGATAATTTTATTAAAGGTCTCAAGGAAAACGATGATAAAATAGCCCCGTCCATGATTTATGCTTATGCCGCCCTGCTGGAAGGCATCCCGTTCGCCAACGGCGCGCCGGGGCTTACGGCGGATATTCCGGCCCTCGAAAATATGGCTAAAGATAAAAACATCCCCATTTGCGGCAAGGACTTTAAAACCGGCCAGACGCTCGTCAAGACGGTTATCGCCCCGATGTTGAAAGCAAGGATGCTCGGCATGGACGGCTGGTTCTCGACGAATATCCTGGGCAACCGCGACGGCGAGGTACTCGATGAGCCTGAGAACTTCAAGACGAAAGAAGAATCGAAACTCGGCAGCCTGGAGTATATTTTCCAGCCCAAAATGTACCCCGACCTGTACGGAAATTCGTTCCATAAAATCCGCATCGAATACTATCCGCCCCGCGGGGATAACAAGGAAGGCTGGGATAACATCGATATCTTCGGATGGCTGGGACGCCGCATGCAGATAAAGATCAACTTTTTATGTTCCGATTCCACCCTGGCCGCGCCGCTGGTGCTGGATTTAGTTCTCCTCATGGACCTGGCGAAACGGGCGGGGTTGGGCGGCATACAGGAATGGCTGTCCTTCTACTTTAAGAGTCCGCAGCACGCTGCCTCGGTATACCCGGAACATGATTTATTTATCCAGCAAACGAAACTGAAGAACACGCTGAGATGGTTGATGGGTGAGGAACAAATCACGCACCTCGGCATGGAATACTACCGCGAGGATTGATTTATTAAATAAAAAAATCCCCCTCTCATAATATGGAGAGGGGGATTTTAAATCTCCCTTGTTCCCTCTTTACGAAAGAGGGAAAGATCCGCATAAACCAATGATTCTAGGTTTGTACTATCATCCTCTCTCCTTTGTAAGGGGACGTGAGACAGGCTTTTTCCTCTTTTATTCGGTAAATTCAACGGTCACTTTATTAATATCCCACAGCGGCTCGATTTTCTCGGTTATTTCTTCCTTAATCGCCGGGGCAAACTGATGGTTCCCCGGCAGGTCGATAACCACACGTACTATACCATCCTTGAGTTCGAGTTCCTTAATCAAATTCGTGCGCACAACGTCCAGCCCGGAGATAGGATTCATCACTTTTTTTAAGCGCCGTTTTATAATTTCCGGCGTGGTCGGCTCTTGCTGCTTGGCCAGCCCGTGCCGCTCCTCATAGTTTTGAATCGCGGAGCGCAGGCCTTCTATAGCCAGCACCGAACAATGCGCTTTAATCTTGGGCAGCCCACCGAGAGCCTCCGAAGCTTGCTGCCAGGTAATTTTTTTAGCTTCTTCAAGCGTTTTCCCTTTGGCAAGTTCGGTAATAATGGACCCCGTGGCGATATTGGAAGCGCATCCATAGGACTCGAACTTGATATCCGAGATTGTTTTTTTATCCGGGTCTACTTTAATGTACACGCCCACCATGTCGCCGCAGGCAGGGCTGCCTTCCATGGCTTTCCCATCGGGATTTTCAATCTTGCCGACATTGCGCGGATGCCGAAAGTGCTCCAGTACGGTATCGCTATACGGAAATAGATCGGACCGCACTGCGGACAATGCGGGTGCCCGACGCGCGCGAAGAGCAGGCGGAGATAATCGTATATTTCCGTGACGGTGCCTACCGTCGAACGGGGGTTCTTGCTCGGGCCTTTCTGGTCGATAGATATCGCCGGGCTCAGCCCTTCCACATAATCGACATCGGGCTTCTCCATGCGGCCGAGGAACTGGCGGGCGTAAGCGGAAAGCGACTCCACGTAGCGGCGCTGTCCTTCAGCGTAAATAGTATCGAAAGCCAGCGAACTCTTACCGGAGCCGGAAACGCCGGTAATGACCACCAGCTTATCGCGTGGTATGATTACATCGATGTTCTTTAAATTGTGTTCGCGGGCGCCTTTGACGATGATAGAATCGGATGGCATATTGCATACCTCCAAATGTCATTTTACCACGGCCAAATTTTAAAACACAAGTTCTACTATTACGAAAATTCGTGACTGAAATGACATCTTTATTGAAGACCGGACGTTATAATAAACGTAAAATAAAATAGGGGGCTACATGAAGTACATCCATAAAATCGTTCTTGCAGGGCTTGGTTTACTTTTAATCACTATTACGATGGGAGTTGCCGGCTGCTCCGGTACTCAGGAGTCACCCAAACTTGAGGGCGTTCGATGGATACTCAAATCTTATGGAAATGCGAACAGCCTGACACCTGTCTTACCGGACGCAGAGGTCTGGCTGGAATTTAAAAGCGCCGATAAGACGGTAAGCGGAAACGCCGGAGTGAATTTGATCAGCGGCCAATATAATGTAGACGGAAACAAGCTTACCATGGATTCCCTTATGATGACATTGATGGCAGGCCCCGAGCCGTTGATGAACCAGGAAACCAGGTACGCGAAAATCCTGGGCTCGGCACAGACTTTTAATATCGAAGCTCAGACACTAACGATAACCGGTACTGAAGGCACGCTGGTCTTTACTCAAAAATAATCTACATTTATTACGTTGTATCCGTGCCCAGCAAACTGCTATACTATCCATAACGCCAGATAACGCGCGTTATATCAAGCATGAATAATAGCCCGCATATGATACCGGTCAGGAAAAACCATCTACCCAGGGTAGTAGTTACCGGCATGGGCATTGTCAGCCCGGTAGGCCTTAACACGACCGATATGTGGACTGCCCTTATAGCCGGAAAATCAGGCGTCGGCTATATAACATCCTTCGATACTGCCAATTTTGAAACAAAAATCGGCGCCGAGGTTAAAAACTTCGACGTGGTACAGTACGTCAGCCGTAAACAGGCGCAGCGGATGGACCGGTTTACGCAGTTCGCGGTTGCCTCCACTTTCCAGGCGATGGAATCCGCCAAATTAACAATTAATGCCGCTAACGCTTCCGATTGCGGCGTTATCATCGGCAACAGCGTCTGCGGACTGCTTTCTATCTCCCGTGAGTGGAAGATACTGACGGAAAAAGGTCCGGGTTATGTCAGTCCGATCCTCGGCCCGACGATGAGTGGTGACGCTGCTTCGGTGCAGGTCTCGCTGTTAACCGGGGCAATGGGCATTAACTACTCCCCCTCGTCAGCCTGTTCCAGCGGTTCCGATGCCATCGGTCAGGCATACAACGCCATCCGCCTGGGGGAAGCGAAGATAATGATCGCCGGGGGCGCCGAGGCTCCCCTGATGCCTATCGTCATCGCAACTTTCAGCAACATCAGGGCGCTTTCCGCTAAAAACGATATACCGCAGGAAGCCTGCCGTCCCTTCGATGCGAAACGCAATGGTTTCGTGATGGGAGAAGGCTCTGCGATAGTAATCCTGGAAGAAGAAAAACACGCATTGGAACGCGGTGCTCCCATTTTGGCGGAACTCGTCGGCTACGGCGCGACCAGCGATGCGTTTCATCTCATCCAGCCTCTACCGGAGGGCAACAGCGCGGCACGTGCGCTACGCCTGGCACTGGAAAGAGGCAGCGTCCGGCCTGAAGAGGTAGACTATATCAACGCCCACGGCACGGCCACGCTTTTGAATGATCGCACCGAGACCAACGTGATTAAAAAAGTCTTCGGCGAATACGCGAAGAAGGTACCCATTTCAGCCAGCAAGTCGATGATAGGCCATCTGCTCGGCGCGGCGGGCAGCATCGAGGCGGTAATTACCATATTAGCAATGCAGCATGGCATACTCCCGCCGACGATAAACCTCACCCACCCCGACCCCGAATGCGACCTGGATTACGTACCCAACAAGGCGCGTAAAGCGAATGTAACAACTGCCGTCTCCAACTCCTTCGGCTTCGGGGGACATAACTCGGTACTTGTTTTCAGGAAATACCAGTAAGCTTTCGGCCTGCAACCATGCTATAATTAACTCGACTAACCGTGAGAAATAAAGACTATTTCGGCCCACCCTCCCCTGATGAGCTGCGCCTCCGCCATATGACTGTGGAGGAAATTCTGCCCAAACTGGACCTTTTTCTGCATGATACCTATATTGCCGGATACAGCCGGGTGCGCATTATCCACGGTAAAGGCACGGGAACGCTCAGGGAAACGGTAAGGCGGGAGCTAAAAAAACACCCCCTGGTAAAATCTTTCCGCGGCGGGGACTATGATGGCGGAGGGGAAGGTGTGACTGTCGTAGAGTTCAGCGAGAAATAAAAAATATCCTTCCTGAAAAGGAGGAAAAACGAAATGGTGAAAAATACCGCCGGAAAGACGACCTCGCGGAGAAGCAAACCCGGTCTCTACCCGATGGATAAGCTGAAAAGGGTCGAGAAACCCACAACTAAAATCACCGATAACGTATCAAGGTTTGACGAGAGAGAACACGGTTTTGCCCGCGCCAGGCGCGGCGATTTCGGTCCGGTGGCACAGCGCGAGGTGGCGCGTTTCGTCTCCAAATTCCCCCTCGGAGCTTCCTTTACCCGGATGATGGCACCCCTGGCACAATCGGTCGATGGAAATATTGCCAGGGAAAAAGCGCCCCTTCCTGGTGACCCTGCGTCAATGAGCCGTCATATCAAACAATTGGGATATTTTTTGCGCGCCGATATCGTAGGTATCTGCGCGCTGCCCCAATACGCTGTGTACAGCCGCGACAAGAATGGAGAAGAGATCAAACTCGCGCATAAAAACGCCATTGTGGTCGTTGTCGACCAGAACTACGAGACGATGCTGGGTTCTAACGGAGACGACTGGATTTCAGGCTCGCAGAGTTTCATAGGTTATTCAAATACCGCCTTGATATCCTGCGTCATGGCAGATTATATCCGGAGGCTGGGATACCCAGCGCGGGCGCACCACGCCATGAACTACCAGGTGGTGGTGCCGCCTCTTTTACTGCTGGCTGGAATCGGTGAGATGAGCCGGGCGGGCATCGTGTTGAATCCTTTTCTAGGTTCACGTTTTAAAGCCGCTGTGGTGACAACGGATTTACCGCTGGAACCGGATAAGCCGGTTGACTTCGGACTGCAGGAGTTTTGCGATAAGTGCCTGAAATGCGCTTTGGAATGTCATGCCAGGGCCATTCCTTCCGGCGGTAAGGTTATGTATAACGGCTATGAGACCTGGCATTTTAACGCCGAGCAATGCAGCAAGTTCCGTATTATCAATCCCCATGGCTCGTCTTGCGGACGCTGTATAAAAGTCTGCCCCTGGAATAAACCGGGAGGCTGGACGCATGACATTATACGGTGGATGGTCAGAAAGACCCCGGCTCTGGATAATTTTATTGTAAAAATGGATGATGTATGGGGCTACGGCAGGCAGGACAAGAGGTACAAGTGGTGGTACGATATGGAAGATGTTGACGGAGTTCTTAAAATACCGGAGAAATAACACCCGGGCTGATTGTACGAACACCCCCGTTTCCGCTATAATTAATAGGTTGCACGCGGTGGGTGTAGCCCAGTGGTCTAAGGCGTCAGGTTGTGGCCCTGAAGATCGAGGGTTCAAATCCCTCCACCCACCCCATCCGCTCCAATGACTCCCTCTTCAGGGATTATGAAGTCCTTGATTTTTAAATCTTTCTAACATGGACCCGGCCCTGGTGGAAAAAGCCATTACACCCCGCACCAAAGCCATTCTACCGGTCCACCTTTTCGGACAGACTGCTGATATGGATCCTATCCTGGCTCTGGCGCATAAACATAAGCTCAAAGTCATTGAAGACGCCTGTCAGGCACACGGCGCTGAGTACAAGGGTAAGCGGGCTGGTTCGCTAGGGGATGTGGGCTGCTTCAGCTTCTATTTTACCAAGAATCTGGGGGCTTATGGCGAGAGCGGTATTATTACTACTTCGGATCCTGAGATCGCCAAGCGTTGCCGTATGATTCGTGACCATGGCCAGTCGGCCAAGTATTATCACAGCATGATGGGAATCAACGGCCGACTTGATGAGATCCAGGCTGCGGTTCTGAAAGTCAAGATGCCGCATCTTGATAGTTGGATTGAAAAACGAAGAAACCTCGCCCAGCTCTATAACTCAGGCCTCCCATCTTCAATCATCAAGCCTAAGGAAATGCCATGGGCCAAACATGTGTATTACGTGTATGTTATAAGAACCCAGAAGCGCGATGAGCTTAAGAATTGGCTTGAAAGCAAAGAAATCAGTACTGGCATACATTACCCTGTACCAATTCACCAGCAGGACGCATGGCTTGCCGCCGGAGGAATAAAAGTTTCACTACCGGTTACTGAAAGGATTACCAGCGAGATACTATCTCTGCCTATGTACCCTGAGTTGAAAAATATTGAAATCGATTATATATGCGGCTGCATCAGGGAATTTGCCAAGTCCGGTTAAAAAGTAGCCGTTGGTCGTTTGAACAGTCGATTCTACGTTGGCTTTAGCGGTCTTCAAAAGGTAAAAGGTTATTGAGGAAAGAAATGAAATGGAAGAGAATAGAGATAGTAAAGAACCCAAAATGGAAGTGACCGGGAAATTGGAAAAATATAAAAAGAAAGATTCCGGGAATAGCGTAGAAACTTTATCAGAAATTGATAATAGCAAGTCTCCTAAAAAAATAACCATGAAACCGCTTTTAACCTGGCGATCTGTTATAATTTTAAGCTTCGGTTTAATTGTGGGGATAGTCATTGCATTTGCCTATTGGCTATATAGTCCTGCGCTCATTGGTGATTCCTCGACAAATCCAACAGATAACACAACCACGGGGCTTCTAGGTATTTTAGGGATGGTACCTGACGGCCCATATGAGAGTCGAGTCAATATCCAGGTAGTGAGTCCAGGTTCGGAATATACCCCTCTTCTTACTCTACAACAAAGAGCAGAATATTACTCTGCGAAATCACTTAGCCTGCCGTTCTTCGAATTTCTTAGCCAGAAGCTGAGCCAGCAGATGCCTGATTTTTCAGCTAATGTTGACAATCTTGCTAAGAGTATAACTTCCTCATATAACGCCAGGACTGAAATCCCGGTCATTAGAATAACAGTAACAGCTCCTACGGAGAAACAAGCGGCCACTCTGGCAGAACTGGTTCCCCAAAATTTTAGCGCCTATCTCATAGCAGAAGAAAAAGAAAAATTAGAAAAAGACTATAGTGCTACGTTAAATGCTATAGAATCAGTTAAAACCGCTCTTTATGAAGCTCAAGCGGAGTTAAATAAACTTAAACAAAATAATATTGCCAGCACAAATCCGGACATTATTATTCTCAAAGCAAAAGTAGATGCATTTCAACTAGTGCTAAACAATCAAATAACTCAAATATCAGTACAGACTCTCGGAGATCTTCAGCTTGAGTATGATAACACGTTAAAGCAACTGAACCTTGTTAACGTTCAAGCTGCAGAAGCAAGACTTCAGATGGAAGTTCTTCAAAAATCCTATAATATAAGTAATAATACCACTGATGATGCTTCCATAATGATTCTGGAGGCGAAGGTCAGGGTATTGCAGGCTGAACTCGATAGATCAATGGCATCTATAGTAACTATTGCAAATAACTCAAGCCAAGAATATATCAATTCATTACAATCTGTTGCATTGACCGCCAGAGCTCTGTCAGATACAAGAAAAGAACTAAGCGATATCCAAGCTAAATCGGCCCAAACCAGCCAGGTACCTACAAGCCTTGATTACCAGATTCTCCAAATAAAAATTGCTACCTTTACCACTCAACAAACTGCTTTGACTACGAAGTTAACCCAGTTATATCAACAAATAATGAATGCGGAAGATATTTCGGAGGGGAATAATATAGAATCGCAGTTCGGTAAGACTTCCCTGGCCCTTATTCAAGCCAAGAAGGAACTTGAAGATCTGGAAAATCAGTTAGGCTATGATCGTCTGTCTTCCGATTTAAACATCAGTATTGCCCAGAATAAAGTCAACAATTTAAATACCAGACTGTCGACTCTGACAGGAAATTTAGGTTCATTGGTGGGTGGAAACATCAATTCATTAGAAACCGACTATCTTGTGGCCAGTAACCCCTCTGCGCCTTTTCCTGTTCTGCCAACGCGGGCTAAAGCTAGAAACACTCTTATGGCAGGAGCTATATTCGGGATATTCATAGCCTGGGCTTTATGGAACACTAAATGGATCATTAGTAAAATAAAAACAATGGGCGCCTCAACTGAGACTGAGATCGTTGAGAAATAATAAACCGAATCGCACACGCCTAAACAACAATAAGGTAATAATTGTGTTGCAGTAACAAGCATCCAGAAAATGAAATTTAGCTTGATGACTATTCGGTGGGAAGGGTATCTATGAACAAAGACCAAACTAAACCAAAAAGAGTTTGCATTATCAGGCAAAAATATTACCCGCAGCAAAGAAATCTCCGCCGAAACGCTGAGAATCTTAACCGTAACGGCTACAAAGTAGACGTTATTTGCGTCGGAGATAAGAACCAGGAAAAAAATGAGAATCAAAATGGCATCAATATCCACCGCGTTTACTTTTCCTACCATCGTAATAATATCTTTTGGTACCTGGTTGACTATTTTGCTTTTTTTACGCTGGTATCCTTCCATCTAGCTAGGTATTCCATTAAACAACGATTTGACGTTATAGAAGTCTGCAATGTGCCGGATTTTCTTGTGTTTGCAACGCTCTTCCCTAAACTTCTGGGCAGCAAAGTTATTTTTAATATGTTCGAGAAGACAGAATCATTATTTGCCACCAGTTTCGGGCTTAGTCGTAAACACATATTTACAAGAATTATTAATTTCGTCACGAAAATGGTACTTCATTATGCTGATCACGTGATTTTCACCGATGTTGTGGTACACAAGCAAGCAGTTGACGATTTTGGAATTCCGAATAGTAAAACAACCTTGATTTTAAACGTCCCTGATGAATCGGTCTTTAATCTTGAACCGGCCAATAATGAAGGCAATAATCACCACTTTACGATTACAATCGTCAGCACGATTTTAAAAAGATACGGAATACAAACAATGATTGAAGCCATCCCGATGCTTCTCAAAGATATTCCCGAATTAAAAGTGTTTATTGTTGGAAATGGAGAATTCCTGCCTCGCTTGCAGCAAATGTCCCGGGAGATCGGAATAGAGTCATGTTTATCTTTTACTGACTACGTTCCTTATGATAAAGTCTCATCCTACATCGTACAGGCTGATGTATGTGTAGCACCAATGATTGATGATGTCGGCACTCCTAATAAAATCCTTGAGTATTTTGCCCTCGGAAAAGCGACAGTATCCACCGATTTGCCTGGTCTAAAAGCCCTGTGTGATGATAATTGTTTATTGTATTATCCCCCCGGAAATGCATCTGAACTGGCATCTAGGATATTAGAACTATATCATAATACGGAGAAACGAGCCGCATTGGGTCAGTCTGCTCAAAAATTCTACCATCAATATAGATGGCCTTTGATGCTTCAAAGGTATCTGGATACATATAAGAAACTTCACGGCTAAAGTGCCTTGTCTCTAACTTGCCCCCAAGTGACCCTCTCAAGTTTACATACCCGGGGAAACTGAAGAAGACCAAGTCTTTGATTGAAGTTGGCGCAGATAGAAATGATATTACTTCATCAATCGCTATTACGGCGGCTTTGTCCACCGGATATCCGTAGACGCCGGTGCTGATAGACGGGAAAGAGACACTGGCCAGTTTATTTCCCGCCGCCAGCTTCAGGCTTTCACGATAGGCGCTGGCCAATAGTCCCGGTTCGCCGTGATTGCCGCCGCTCCATATCGGTCCCACGGTATGGATAATGTGTTTTGACTTCATATTACCGGCGGTGGTAATGACCGCCTGTCCCGCCGGCAGCCGCCCGTGCTCTGCGACGATTTTTTTACACTCCTCCAGTATCGCCGGGCCGCCGGCGCGGTGTATGGCGCCGTCTACGCCGCCGCCGCCCATCAGCCCGGAGTTGGCGGCGTTGACGATAGCGTCTGTAGCCTGGCGTGTAATATCTCCCTGTATGAGAGATAAAATAGCCTGTTTTATTTTTAAGGCAAGATTCTCTTCCATATCATGCTTTTCCTGTTAATGTAATCCGTTGTGTAAATAGTCAATTGCCCACTCGATTGCTTCGTCATCAAGGAGTTCCAGTTTTACATCCGGTTCGATGCCCTGGCCCTCGATCAAACGTCCGTCAGGCGTCAGCCAGCGGGATGAAGTTATATACAGGCCGGAACCGTCGCTGAGCTGGTACAGGTAGTTCACGCTTCCTTTGCCGTACGTTACATTTCCGGCTATCAGCGCCCGGTTGTGGTCCTGTAAAGCGCCTGATAACACCTCGCTGCCGCTGGCGCTGAACTCATCCACCAGCACCACTACAGGCAGGTCGGTGGTAACCATGCCTTTCCTGGCGTTTTCGGTTTCAATGACGCCCTTGTTGCTTTTTACTTTCACTATGATGCCTTCCGGTATGAAATGGCTGGCTACATCGACAACCGTACTTAATAGTCCCCCGGGATTGCCGCGTAAATCCAGGATTATTCCTTTGGCGTTAGCATCTTTCAATTGACGGATAACCGGCGCGAATTCTTCTTCTGTGCGCTCGGTGAACTGGAGAATATTGATATAAGCGATGTCTCCGCGCATTTCATAGTTGACGCTGTCTATTTCTATCTTGTTCCGTGTGACCGTGATTTCCACCGGCTCGTTTTCACCCTCGTGAAGAATTGTAAGTACGACCGTGGTGCCTTTAGGTCCCCTTATCTTGCTCACGGCTAAATCAACACTCATGCCGATTGTCGATTCGCCGTTGACAGCCTTGATGATATCGCCGGACCTGATGCCGGCCTTTTCCGCCGGAGAATCAGTAAAAGGATAAACGATAACCAGGTTTCCATCTCTTTCGCCTACTACCGCGCCAATGCCGTCAAACTCGCCGGAGATACCGCTCTGGCTGATTTTGAATTCCTCAGGCGTCAGGTAAGTGGTGTAAGGGTCATCCAGAGTCTCGATAATGCCGCTGATGGCGGCGCGGGTCATATTGGCGGTATCTATCTTGGAAGATTCAACATATTCCCTGGAAATAATATCCCATGCTTCTTTGATCGTGTCTATGCCCGGCTCGGCCTTTGATATCTCGACCGGTATAAAATTACAGCCGGTACTGCAGATCGCGGTTATCACTATCACCGCCAGCGTTGCGGCGATGGTTTTAAAATTCTTGATCATCGTGTTTCTTCCTCGATTTTCACAGCGTTTTTCAGATACAAATGTTTATTCTAATCATACCATAAACGGGTTAAGGATGGAGAACACGAACGCTGGACAGCTTTGATGAAATATAGTCTGAAAAGTATTACAATAATCCAGACAGAGTTCGGTAAGGAGGGATAATGAATAATAATTGGCGTTCATTGATCAGTCAGCCTCGCTACGGTATCAAAACAGAAAAGGACATCTTTGTGCCGATGCGTGATGGAGTTCGTCTGGCCGTGAATATCTACCGGCCAGATGCCGGGGGTAAATTCCCGGCTCTGCTGGCCATCGGCGGTTACGGCAAGGAACTCCAGGAAGAGTTAATACCCCCGCAGCCGCTTTTTAAAAGTCCCGTCTGGGACGGCAATATAGAAGCCGGAGATACCGGAGATATCGTGCCCAGGGGCTATGTTCATATCATCGGTGATTTAAGAGGAATTGGCAAATCAGAGGGTGAATTTACCGGGATGTGGTCGCCGCAGGAAGGTAAGGACGGCTATGACCTGGTGGAATGGATTGCCCAACAGCCGTGGTGTGACGGTAACGTGGGTATGATAGGTTACTCCTACTATGGAAAGATACAGCTCAAGGTTGCCATCGAACAGCCTCCGCACCTGAAAGCCATCTTTGTCTCGCATGTGGGCGCGGACATGTACCGGGACTTTGCTTACTCAGGGGGTGTATTGAGCCTGTTCTTATACGGGTTGTGGGACGGCCGCCATGGAACGAGCGGTTTCGCGCCGAAGAACGCCGTGTCACAGATGATGAAGAATCTGCCCCCGGAAGAGTTCGAGAGGAGACGGCAGGAACTTCTCGAACACACGGATATCAAGTATTGGCCCAACCTGTATCATCTTCTGAATTACCCGTATAAAAATCCCAGCTTCTTCGATATGGTGATGAATCCTCTGGATGGACCATTCTGGAAGGAGAGGTCCCTTGCCCCGCACCTGCACAAAATAAAGATACCCGTCTATGTCATAGGAAAATGCGCTCACGAAGCCGGAGGTTACTGGGATGTGTATACCGGCCTCGATACCATTAAGAAAATCATGGTCAAGCCCAACGGCCCGGAAGAGCGCCCCTGGCGCGAAGACCTGGAATTGATAATCAGGTGGTACGACCATTGGCTTAAAGGCAAAGATACCGGGCTCATGAACGAACCAAAGATAAGGATATTCATCCAGGGAATCAACCAGTGGCGGTATGCTGAAGAATGGCCGCTGCCGAATACCGAATGGGTAAACTGCTACCTGCGGCGCTGGGAAGGGCTGGCTTTCGCTCCCGAGATGTACCAGCCTGAGCCGGACTGCTTCCTCCAGCAGCCGCTTTATCTTTCGAGCAAACGGGACTCGGTGAAATATATCAGCCCGCCGCTGCCGGAAGATATGGAGGTAATCGGCCCGGCCGCTTTCAAGATGTTTGCCTCGATTGATCAGGGCGATACCAACTGGATAGTCAAACTATCAGACGTTGGGACTTCCGGTTCGGAGACGAGGCTGGCCAAAGGCTATCTCAAGGCATCGCACCGTGCCCTGGATCTGGAGAAATCAACAGATTACGCTCCCTATCATAAACATACCAAAGCGGAACCGGTTGTCCCCGGTGAAATCAATGAATACAGCATATCACTCGGTAAACTTACCAACGTTTTCCGGGCAGGTCACCGCATCAAACTGGAAATTGAAAGCATGGAATCGCCGCGTGACCCGGAAATGACGATTCATTATCATCCCCACCTGTGCAGCAGCAAGACCACGCTTCACAAGATTTACCGGAATAAAGAATATCAATCGCACCTGGTACTGCCCGTGGCGTCTAAAAAGCAAGATGTGATAGACTACTTAAGCGATGAAAATCTGCTAGGGGCTTTATAAAATAAAAATTACTAAACCACAGGGAGGTAATAATGTATAAAGTAAGATGCAAACTTCTAAAATTCGAAGGGGATGAAAAGGAATTTCCCTGCCACTTTAACTATAAAATCGGTGATGAGTTCTACTATGACGGCGAACGCTTTACCGGGCGTATCTGCCCGGCGCTTTTAGCCCCCATGATGCCGATTATCTACGGCGTCCATCTGATGGGGCAGAATTTTTGTGAGAATATTCCCTACCGGTACCGGGGAATCGACGTGCGAGACCCCGACAACTGGAAAAATTTCCTCCCCCGTAAGATCATCACCCAAAACGCCAAAGAAAAGACCGGCGGCGTGCTTGCGATGATGTCCCAGACGGAAAAAGCGAAGATTACGTTATTGCCGTTATCTTCGTTCTGGCCGTTAGCATTTCCATTGTTATTGCCGTTATCTTCGTTCTGGCCGTTAGCATTTCCATTGTTATTGCCGTTATCCTGGCTGTTATTCTGGCTCTGATTGCTTTTTACAGCTTGATTTCCGGCATTTCCAATGCTATTATTCTTGCCGCTGCCACTATCTTTAACGGTCACTTGAGACTGTTTGTCATTAGAGTTTTTCTGTTTGTTATTAAAATCCGGGTTATCATTTATAGAATCTTTAAAAGAATTTGATTGGGAATGTAAAGCTCCATTCAGGAGTTTTTCTTGTGCTTTAACATATTCGGAAATATCAATGGATGTCGGATCGGATGGAGATGTCCCCGGCTCAACGTTGGTTTGTTGACCTACCGGCAGGAATATTTCCGTCCCCTGGGCGCTGACACTTACCAGGCCTTCAGCAGTCGAAACTATAGTTGCTCCAATCTCATCAACTTCAACCAAAAATTGAGTACCGCGTACCAGGGCGACCGCGGAGGGAGTCTTAATCTCGTAATGGGAACCAAGGTCGGCCATTTTTACTACGTGGCTCCAGGTATTCCCTGTCCATTGTTTTAATACGATCGTGATTGTTTGTTGATTGGCATCGAGTTCGAGCTGCTCGATTTCTATGTCAGTATTCGGTTGCAGCGTGAGAGTGCTACCATCGAAGAAAGTGAGTAGCGCCGCGGAATCCGGTGAGGTCTTTACTCTATCGCCGACATCCAGCGTCATGCCGTTTATGCCCGGTTGCGTTTCAATATTACCGGGGACGGTTATATCTACGCTTCCATTTATTATATTCAGGGTGCATTTTGAACTAAACGCATAAGACGGTTGTATTGAATGGACTCCAAAAGATGAAACGCCGATAGCAATCAATAATGCGAGCGATACTATAAGATACGCCTTTTTATGCCCGATAATAAACTGCCAGAATCGTGCTCTTTTGTTAACCGACCGTGTTAAAGGCGATATATTTTCTGGTTGTTTAGCTTTGATATTCATTTTTCGTTTTTCACCGTCCATTTGCCTCAGGTAATGGTACTTATTTTTATATAGTCATAGTACTTCTGTAATGCTTAATAAAAAATAAATTTTACACACAAATATGTAAACAAATGATAAATAATGTGGAAATAGAAAAAATGCATGGGATAGATTGAAGAAAGGAATTATATCTTAAACGAGGGCTTTAAGGGTTTTTGCAGGCCATAGCTGTGATTGACTGGATATCGATTGTATGCTGAGAGACACTTCATAGGCAGAAACTAGTTCTCCCTTACCCTTCAGCGTCAAATGCCCTAGCGGTACCACCTCGAATTGATTTATTACATACTCGAATGTTTTAGCGCCAATCCACACCCTTCCGCCTGGCGCTAGCGCAGACAGCCTGGCAGCAGTGTTTACAGTATCTCCGATAAGAGAGTATTCCAACCGGTCCAGAGAGCCCATATTACCGACTACAGCCACGCCGCTATTAACACCGATGCCGAACTCCATTTTGGGTAGATTTGGTGTGTTCGCCTGTAAAATACTTATTTCCTCTTGTGCTTTTACGGCAGCTCTAACAGCAGATAAAGCGTGCTCAGTGCAGGTAATCGGAGCATTCCAAACAGCCATAATACTATCGCCGCCGAACTTATTAACAATGCCATTGTGTTTAGATATAGCCTCGATAATCACCGAAAGATAACGATTCAATGTGCTGACCAGCAATTGGGGGCCTGTCTTTTCACAAAAACCAGTATAATTACGGGCATCCGCAAATAGCACAGTAACCGGACATTCCTTACCTCCCAACTCCAAAGATCCTTCATTGACTGTGTTCAAGATTTTAGTAGCTACCGATGGCGATACATATCTGCCGAAAGTCCTGGTTATCTCTCCCTTTTCAAGTCGTTCCAAGGTTACGTTATAAAGAGTAACACCGACAAAAACTAAAACCAGAGACAGCGGAGGATAGAATATATCTAGCAACAGACCTCGATCAAAAAAATAGAATGCTGATATAAAATACGTTATGCAAAGAAACACTGTTGATAATGCCGACCAGATAACTTGAAAACGCAATACAACTAATCCGCAGATAAAAGCCAGGAGCATTATTGAAACGTACATGACTGGAGAAGAGGCTGGCTTGAGAAAGCGTCCGCTTAGAATGGTATACATTGCGTGCGCATGTATTTCGACTCCACTTAATGCCTGACCCATCGGCGTCCAGTATGTATCACCAAAACCAAGAGCGGTGATCCCTACAAGTACTATCTTATCTTTAAAAATATCTTGGGAAGCTTTTCCGCTCAAGACATCAACGATTGATACAGTTACAAATCCCTTAGAGGTAGGATTATTGGTATAGTTAATCTGCATTCCATAATCCTGTAAAGGTATTTCTCTGCCGGCAGTTATAATATATTTTCCATTTGGTTGAGAATCATAAACCTGAGTTCTTCTGAGATATTTTGAGATAGTTGTTAGCGCCAATGATGCTTCATACCGTTCATCTTGCTGTATAAGAATAGGTAATTTTCTTACCACGCCGTCGTCATCCGGAATCATGTAAGCATGGCCGATGCCGAGAGCGCTTTCTTCAAATATTTTTAAGGGCCTGATAGATTCTATCTCACCTGTTTCGTTTGATTCGGTAGTACCGGCATAAGGTAAAATCACATTTCCGGCCGATTTAATGGCCGCTGCTAGCCCTTCATCATCAGGCGATGTCTCAGAGAATAAAATATCGAAGGCAATTATGCGCGCTTCATTCCTATTCAGGTTATTTACCAACTCGGTGTATATGGTTCTTGGCCACGATGAGAAGCGGCCCAGTTCCGCTAAACTTGCATCATCTATAGCAACGATTACTATTTTTTGAGAGTTGTCTGATGGAAAATTTGACTGTCCCTTATAGAGAAGATCATTACTTTGCTGGTCTAGAGTATAAAAAAACTGAAAATAACTCAGTAGGCAGCATATCAGACCGACAATCAATGCTGTCGCTAGGCCTAAAGTAAAACGCTTCTTTTTCTTGGTGATTCTATTTGTCAATGGTTGTTTCTCATCGATACTTAATTGACATTCAGAATTATACAAGTCGTGTTGTTATGTTACTTTAACCCTTAAAAATAAACGGTAAACATTGTTATCAAAATTCTAAATAATTTATTAAAATTCAGAATGATTATATTAAGAAGGCGATTAATTCTGACCTGCCCCCCCCAAATGAAATCATATTTAATGTCGAGAAAAGGAGGAATAAACAGTCAAAAAAAGATACCCGCCGGATCATTCATCAATAAGCTAGGCGAGAATGAAGTATTTCTCAGTAAGAGAGTATTTTAATAAAGGAGATATTTTGTTTTTCATCAACGATGATATTTGCTCGCTCTGATATACCATCGTCTTCTCTGAAGATCCCATACTGTTGGGCGACAGCTCCATGTGGCCAGAAATCAGAGAGGAGTCGCGTGTTTTTTATCCCGAGATGTTGTGCCCATGCTTTTTTGGAAGGAGTGGTGTCAACGCTGACACCGACCGCTATCGTGTTGGTTTTATCAAAATATTTTTTGTTTTCTTCTAATGATTGCATCTGTTGTGCACAGACTGAGGTCCATGCGAGTGGATGGAACGATAACAGTATTTTTTTTCCTTTGAAATCAGAGAGTTTGAACGCTTTTTCATTATGATCATCTAAGATGAAGTCAGGAGCCTTACTTCCAATCCTTATAGTCAATTTTTTCTCCATAGCGAACATCTACCTCCTTTTCTGTAAATCATTGTATGAGATAAATATACATTAACTTTCCCTTTGAGATGTCTCTAATAGTAACTGTTTTTTTCTTTTATGATTGTGATTCTTGGTAGGATATAATCAGATAATCCTGACAGGTTTCTTCTATTTTGGCATCATCCACCTCGCGGAACTTGCACTTGAGCGAGCCCCAACTCCATATCTGGACGTTTTGAGGAGTGAAGGCATCATTTGCTTCGGGCTTTATTTCCGGCTGTCCGATTACGGGATTAAGCGGTACGCCGTTCGGCACCATCTCTCCCATTTTAATAAAGAACGACCAGTCCGACGTGATTTCTTCCGCAGTTTCAGCGTAAAGGGTAAAGCTGACCGGCCCGCATATTTTAAGGTCTTCTTCCAACGGGTCCGAAAGATAGCTGACAAAAAACGGCTCGTTCTCTTTAGAAACGCTAAATTTTAAACCGTAAGAAGCCATCAGGGCGGCATTCAGGCTGACGTTATGATAGACATCCGGTTTTTCTTTTTTCCCCGGCTGAACGCTGCTGAGAATAGTAAGGTTGTGAAGATAATACTTTGTCCAGCGGGTACGCGCCAGCGGATAATCATTCTCATAGCGCCAGTTGCCTGTGCCGCTGTCGAAGACGGCAACTTCCGGTTCGTCCATGATACCCGTATTTATACCCTTCAGCCAGTGATCGAACCATCTTAAAATATGCAGGTTAAAGGCTGTCGTCTCAAATATCCAAGGCTGGTAGTTCTCGTTAGTCCACGGCGTGACTATCAGCTTTTTCGGCGACCTGATTTCGTTATAAGAGCGCAGGTGATAGATAGCGTGCAGGCGGTTGGGTACGTTAACGATATTCAGAACCGGGGCCTTGATGCGGGACATCGTTTTCCAGCCGCAGCCGTGCTCCCACCAGAATGGGCCGTCTTCGGTATTGGCCAGTAATCCGCTGACGATGTTCATGGGTTCTTCTTTACCGGTTACCGGGCCCGGCCAGATAGCGGCATTCATTAGGCCTGAGATCATATTGAGAACGAAAGGTTTACGGAGCACTCCTCCCGGATAACAAAGCCCCCGGTAATTATCCGTGGTAGCCAGCGCCGCCAGCGCTTTAAGGTGAGGAGGGTTAAGGGGTGCCGTTATCCACTGCGCCACGCCGTAACCGGAAGCTCCCAGCATGCCGACATTTCCGGTGCACCACGGCTGTTTAGCTATCCATTCGATAATGTCGTACCCATCGCGGGCGGACTGGGGACTCTGAAAAGTAAATTGTCCTTCGTTAAGGCCGCTGCCTCTTTCAGCTGCCTGTACGCAGACATACCCATGGTCGCAGTAGAAAGCCGGTTTGGCGCTCTCGAAGAAACGCTCTTTTTGAAAAGGAGAATACGCTAGAATGACCGGCCACGGACCTTTCCCTTTGACGGGGAGGTATACATCCACCGCGATTTTCACGCCGTCGCGCATTGGAACAAAGATGTTCTTCTTAAGGCGGGAATTGGCTGGTACGGGTTCGGGGTAGGTAACAGGATAGCTCTTTTTCGTCATGGGCTTTCTCCTTTATACAGAACGCTTGTTAAGATTGTAATCCAGTTACAGGCGCCAAGGCAATCCCTTGCCCGTATAGGGATGATAATAATGGTACCTGGGGTCTGGCTTTAATCAGCTTTGCTTCAATATACAAAATACTTTTTTAATAATATTGCAGAAACATCAAGCTGTATGATACTATTTCCACGAAGCTTTAATTTTCATCCTGGAGGCTTTATGGTGAACAAGCCTGAATCTTCCCTAGAATTGAAATACCGCCTGCAGGCAATATTACAGCCTGACGAAATTTCAGACAGACCTGAAGTACTGGAGAAGTACACACCGGATATAAGCGGCAGTAAATCCCGGCCTTTTATGGTCATCTATCCCGGTAGTAAAGAAGAAGTCCAGTCTGTAGTCAAGCTGGCCGTGGAATCAGGAACGCCGCTCGTGCCGGTCAGTTCCGGTCTGCCCCGCTTTCATGATGGCGCCCTGCCCGAAAAAGGCGGAATTATTGTCGATTTCAGTCACATGAACAAAATAAGGCAGATTAATATTCCTGATAGGTATGCATGGATTGAGCCCGGCGTCACTTTCGGCGAGCTGGTGCCTGAACTTAAAAAACAGGGCTTGAAACTCGTATCGCCGCTCCTGCCGCGTGCTAACAAATCCGTGGTTGCCAGCCGGTTGGAGAGAGAGCCGGTCATCATTCCAAAGTACCAGTATGATTTTATCGACCCCCTGCTGACGTTGGAAGTGATTTACGGCACGGGTGAAGAGTTCCGCACAGGTTCAGCCTCCGGCCCCGGCACGCTGGAAACACTGAAAGCGGATAAGGTAAACCCCTGGGGACCCGGCGCCGTGGATTATTTCCGGTTTATTTCCGGCGCGCAGGGTACGATGGGACTTGTTACCTGGGCGATTACCAAAGTGGAGATACTGCCTTCAATGCAGAAAATGTATTTCATTCCGCATAAGGATATCAAGGTACTTGCCGATGTTATGAACCAGCTTCTGCGTAAAAGAGTCGTGGATGAGTGCCTTGCGTTAAATAACGTCAATTTGGCCTCTGTGCTGGCAAGCAGTTGGCCGGACGATTTTAAAAAGCTCAAGAAAGACCTGCCGCCGTGGACGCTCATCATGTGCCTTGCCGGGTATAAGCGGCGGCCTGAGGAAAGAATTACAGTAATGGAGAAATATCTCCACGAGATTTGCGCCGGGGCCGGTGTGAAACCGCTGACCGAGCTGCCGGGCGCGGCGGGAATGGAAAACCTGATACCAGAGCTTCTTTCCGGCCCATGTCCCGGCGAGACTTATTGGAAATTACGCTATAAAGGCGCTTGCCGTGACATATTCTTTTTAAGTACGTTAAGCCGGGCGGCTGAATTTACCGCGGTCATGCAAAAGGCAGCCGGTAAGCACCGCTATCCAAAGGAAGACATCGGCGGATACATCCAGCCGATGGTACAGGGGAGGGGATGCCACTGTGAATTCAATTTTTTCTATGATGAGAATGATAAAACAGGTAGTGAAGAAACCGGCAAGCTGTTTTCGGATGCCTCGGCGGCTCTTTTGAACAGCGGGGCATTTTTCAGCCGTCCTTACGGACCGTGGGCGAAGATGGTATATGCCCGCTATCCCGAACAGGTTGCGGCATTGAAAAAACTGAAAGGTATCTTCGATCCTCATAACATACTAAATCCGGGCAAATTGTGTTTTTAGGAGCCGGGCTATGGAGAGCTTGAAAGACTTTTTATATACAATGACCTCCTGCAATCACTGCGGGCAGTGCAAGTGGCTTCTCGGACCTAAAATGAGGAGCTGGAAGTATTCTGAAGTTTGCCCCATTCATCTCCGGTACGGATTCGATGCGTATTCCGGACAGGGGCTGATTAATATTGCGCAGGAAATCCTGGAGGGAAGACTAAAGTACGAAGGCGGACTTATAGAGCTTATTTATACTTGTTTGACCTGCGGCGCCTGTGACGTCAACTGCAAATCTATCCGTGACATGGAAGTGCTGGATACAATCCTGGCTCTCAGGGCTAAGTGCGTGGAAGACGGACAGGGTCTTCTTCAGCACAAAGAGATTGCCGGAAAAATAGATCAGACACATAATATTTACGGTAAATCACATGATAAGCGTTTTGATTGGATGCCGAAAAAGAATAAACTTTCTGCAGATTCAAGTGTGGCCTATTTTGCGGGCTGCGCCGCTGCTTATAAATATCCGGAAATAGCAGTTAATACCCTTAAAATCCTGGATGCTTCCGGTATAGATTATAAAGTGCTCGGTTCTGAAGAATACTGCTGCGGTACCGTCCTCTGGCGTACAGGGCAGACGGAAGCATTCCGTAAAGCGGCGGAGCAGAATATGGCTGTATTTAAGAAACAGGGCATCAAGACTCTAATAACCTCCTGCGCTGAGTGCTACGGCACCTTCCGCGGCGGTTATCCGCGTTTTGTAGATATGGATATTGAAGTCCTGCATATCACCGAGGTCATCCAAAAAGCGCTGACAGAAGGTAAACTCATGGCAGGTCCCTCCCTTGCCCTTATTATAGGGCTCTCGACCCTGCCAAACCCTCCAAACCTCAAGCGTCCAGTCTTAGGGGTTCACTCCAAAGCCTCCCAATAAGGGAAGCTTTTCTTTTTAGTTTTCAATTCCTCACCCGCCCCCGGGGGTTTCAGAAACGAGCTAGTTCTTGATGTATCTCAATTTGTATTTTTGTTCAATGGGCTGAGATTGCACAAATGTCAGGAATGTGCAATCTGTAAATGACGTATAACTGCAATTATACGTATTAAAGAGGACGGATGAGTACCTCCCCGACTGACAGTATGTTGCACGGAACGTCAGAGAATATAGTAGGCATTCCTCACGGAAGCTGTGACTGGTAGAACTCTGAAATCGCCTTTCTTACCTGTTCGCGGGAACATGTTCCTTTTACGCAAAGCTGGCTTAAGAACTGACCGCGCGTCTCTATTTCGGAAGATATCGATTCGTATTTGACCGCGAACTTATTGAACAGAATACTGTGTAAGTCCTGCTCCGGGGCATAAATAAATTTTTCATCCGGTAAATGCCGCGTGGCCAGAATTTGAGCGACCAGACCTTCTTTGGTAAGATTGACGGTACTTACCGTATCTACATAGCGGATCGGTTCATCATCATAATATTTACCGCGCGCAACCTGCAGAGTGATGACGGCGCCGAGACCGGCTATAAGCGCTAAAGGTACTCCGAGAGCATTGAGCACTTGGGCGACTTCCCTGATGTTGCGGGCATGCGTTGTGCCTCCTATGGCATAACCCCTGGGTAGACATTCAAACGCTTTAATGACCTGGTAGCCCCAGAGGTATTCGTAGCTGTGGTTGCTGATTTCTTCGGTGATGAGATAGGTATTTTCCGGCTTTTCACTTCCTAATGACTTGAAATCTTCCTCATAGCCATGTAAAGATACCTGCTCTATTTCCGGACGGAGAAAGTCCAGCATGGCATGAAACAGCGTGGTTTTTCCGGCCCAGGTAGGCCCGGCGGCCACGATTACCGACGCCCGGTGCTCCATTAAGAGCCACAAGAGTCCGGCGAGCTTAAAATCGATGGTGCCGAACTTCACGACATCGAGAATCGAAAGGTTCTCATCTACCCGGCGAAAATACCAGTCCCCCCACCCCCGGGTTCTCACCATTTGTCCCTTCTTCCTATGATGTCGAGACATAGCGATAGTCTTGAAATCCCGGAAAATTAGAGATCGTAACCCTAAATTCTCGTCTTTTTATTATTGATATAATCAACAATAATGTACTTGCCGAGGTCACCGGGTTCGGTAAAAAAAACCCGCCCGTGGTTCAGGCGCGACATCCTGTCTACAAACGTGTTGAAAATGTCCCGGCTCGGCAGCATGAAGGTATTAATGACGATACCCGCGCGGGTGCAGTTATTCACTTCCCTTAGTGTTACATCAATGCACCGTTGGGTAGTCGGCAGTTGAAAAACAATCTGCCCGTTTTCAACATGCGCGGTGGGCTGGCCATCGGAAATCATGATTATTTGTTTGTTAGCGCTGCGGTCTTTTTCCAGCAGTTTCCTGGCGAGTATAAACCCGAGCTGCATATTGGTATAAGGTGTAAAATCGTCCCAGCTGATATAGGTCAGCTCTTCCGGGGTCATGCGCCGGGCAACGGCCGAGAAGCCCAGGAGATAAAGGCTGTCTTTAGGAAACTTGTCGGTGATTAAGGAGTTAAGCGCGATGGAGACGATTTTGGCCGCTTCAAAATTCCCGCCCATCCGCATCGACAGGCTCATATCCAGCAGGATGACCGTGGCGGAGCGGGTCAGTTGTTCCCTCCGGAAGACTTCGAAGTCTTGAACATCCATTTTTACCGGTACCTGCGGCCGCCGCAGCAGGGCGTTGGTTAAGGTCTTTTGAAGATGTAAATCGAAGTCATCCCCGAACTCGTACCTCTTCGTTTCATCGGTCCTTTCGCCGCCGGTGCCGCGCTGCCTGATGTTATGCGAGCCGCTGCGGTCTTTCTTTAAGCTGGCGAAGACCGTGTTCAGGGCTTTTTCCCCGATTTTCCTCATGCCGCGCGGCGTTAACTCATACTCCCCGCGTTTCTTGCGAATGTAGCCGGCTTCTTCAAGCATTTTGGTGATTTCGCGCATCCTTTTCAACTCTTCCGATGCGTTGTCGCCCAATAGTTCCTTGACCAGCTTTTCATCGATCTCGTCCAGGGAATCGTAATGCCGGGAATCCTGGAACTGCTCTTCGAGTTTATCCATTTTCTGGAGGTGCTCCATCAGCTTCAGGGCCTCGGAATAGGAGAGCGATTCTTGCCCGGAAAAATTATAGCTCCGAGGGTCCAGCCAGCCGGGATACAGGGATTCCATGTTGGCCATCATCTTGGCCATCTCATATTTGGTGGTCTCATCCAGCATGGAATCTATCAGGTCCTGGAGCTCCTGCCTGTCCGCCGGGGAAAGGCTCTCCATCAATGCCTGCGCCTGGGCAATCTGTTGCTGCAGGCGTTCGATCAGCTCATCGAGGTTTTTGGGGGGATTATCACCGAAGAAATCTCCGAACTGCCTCATGAACCCCTCGAAATCCGGTTCCTCTCCCCGCCTCCGCGCCTCCAGCATCTGGTTGATGGCTTCCATGAAATGCCTCATGGCGGCGAGGGAATTGGCGTCCATGTTTTTGAGCCTCTGCGTCATCTCCCTGGCGAAAGAAGACATGGCGTTTCTTTTGAGCATTTCCATGAGCTCCTGGAACTGCCGCCTGGCCTCTCCATCCATGAAATCGTATTGGTTCAGGTCTTTTATCCGGCCGCCGACATCTTTGGGCAGGATTTCCAGCTTTTCCATGTTTTGCGAGGCACGTTCTTCCAGGTTTTTAAGCAGTCTTTCCTGCATTTCCTGGTTGAGGTCCTGGCTGCCGTCGGCCGCTTTTTTCCTGGCTTCATCCAGCCGCAGCTGTATGCCCTGCCGCTCGGCACTGATAATATCGTCCAGCCTCTTGCGTATGTCTTCCATCATGGAGTTCAACTTGTATTTCCCCAGGTGTTCCTGCCGCCGCTGGCGCAACCTCTGCATGAGTTCCTTCAGGCTGGGCAATCGTCTCCCCAGTCTATCGGTGAGGCCGTTGCGCTGCATCATACGCAGGGCTTCGGCCAGGTCGCCGTCGTACATCAGGTTCTTTTGCAGCTCCTGCATCAGGGCATCGGCATCCGGCTCGAAGATATTCTGCGAGCCGTCCCATTCGGAATAAAGGTTATTTTCCATTTTTACTTCTTATAAACCGTCTTGCCTTCGACCTTTGTCTTGTTTAGCCTTTTATTGAGATGCGCGCCTTCCAGGATGAACTCCACCACTGATGCCATTATCTCCGGCGTTTCCGTGTCGGTCATCTTTTTTACTGCTTTCGCCATGCCGGGTATCTCTCTCACGTAGCGCACATAAGATTTCGCGCTCATATTTTCCGAGGTTTCGGCGTTGAATCCGCCGTTGAACTGCTCGACGATGGGGTCAAGTTCGTCAAACTGAAAATACCGGTTGAATACCATGAGTACCGCTTTTTTAGTGAGGTCGTCAATAATCTTCTGCTCGTTCTTTTCCTCGAAGCCTTCCATCTCCACCTTGCCGGTGGTGGAGGCGACGATATAAGGAAGATCACTGATGCGCGGCACCGCCAGCTTTTCACCCAGTGTGATGGCCCGCCGGATAGCATTGGAAACCACCGTCTCCATGTTGGCAATCGAGACCCTCACGCTAACGCCGGAGCGCTGGCCGATATCCGGGCTCTTCCGTGCCAGGTGGGTAATCTCGGCAATTACTTCTTTGATATAGTCAGGAACGTAAAAATTCACGTCTCTATCATTAAATCTCTGCCATTCCTGCTCGACGATAGTTATTTCATCCTTGATCGTGACGGGGTAAGCGCCATGTTCTGCGCCTTGAAGGGAGCTACTCTATTGCCGTCCTGTTTGAAGATACGGCACAAAGCGCTCACAATAATACTTTTCCCCACAGATGAAGCCGTGCCCTGTATCATTATGACTTTGGCTTTTTTAGTAGTCATTTTATATTATTAAACCCGTCCCGATAGTATTTAACAGTATGATTAATATCAGTGCTATTACCTCGGACGACTCGTTTATCGCTCCGTATGTGTCTCCGGTCTGCCCCGCTAATTTCCGCCGGAAATGCAGCGCAATCAGGGTGGTGCATACCACGATGCCGAGGAAAGTGATGATGCCGATTATCCCCAGCCAGATAAACATGATGAAAAACACCATCACCAGCGTGAATATGGTGGCGATGGTGAACTGCGGCCAGCGTGTAGCCTCTTTATACGCTTTGCCGAACCCTTCCGGGCGGGCGTAGCGGAAGGCAAAGATGGCGTAGACCATCGCCCAGCGGCTGACCACCGGCATGAATACCAGCGCCGCGGTCATGTACTGCGCCGGGATATTACTTAGAGAAATGTATTTCACCAGAAGCAGCAGGACTATCCCCACCACCCCGAAAGCGCCATTGCGGCTGTCGTGCATGACCGCCCATCGCTCTTCGGCGGGTTTATGCCCGGCCATGCCGTCGCAGGTATCGGCAAAGCCGTCAAGGTGCATCGCGCCGGTGAGCAGCACCAGCGTTACGATGACCAGCGCGTTAACTACCGAGGCCGGTAGGAAAAGCGAAAGCGCCCAGTTCACCAGGGCCAGGACAAACCCGATAAGCAGCCCCACCACCGGGAACCATGCCGTGGCTTTCCCCAACTGCGACGGTGACAACTCTTTCTTTATCTTAAAAGGTATGCTCGTTAAAAGCTGTAAGGCGGCCAGAAAGCTCACTATCGTTAATTCCCTTTCTTACTTTTCATGATGTTCTTATCGGCCTTTGTTTCTAGCATGTCCTGAATCTGTCTCCCTCCTTTGTAAGGAGGGAATAAGGGAGAATTACTTAACCCCCCTCTTCTTCGGATACTCCTGCCTCAGCGAAAGTTGCCATTTCATTTAGCGTACGCACCGCTGCCTCGGCGATGTACAGCGCCAATGCTGCGCCGGTGCCTTCTCCAAGGCGCATTTCCAGGCTCAATACCGGTTTCAAACCCATATATTTTAACATAGCCGCGTGTCCCGCTTCAGCCGAGACATGTCCGGCGATGAGATAATCCTTAAGCTGCGGAGCGAGGCTTGTAGCGATAAGCGCTGCCGCCCCGGAAATAAAACCGTCGATGATTACCGGAATACCGTTAGCCGCAGCTCCCAGCATCACCCCTGCCAGACCGCCGATTTCAAAACCTCCGACCTTTGCCAGGACATCCACCGGGTTGGATTTGTCTGGTTTGTTGCGCTCCAGCGCCCTGCGGATGCAGTCGATCTTGTGTGTGAGTTGCTCATCGGTCAGGCCGGTGCCTCGTCCGGTAACTTTATCCGCCGGCAGCCCGGTAAGGGCGGCAAAGACCGCGCTCGATGCCGCGGTATTGCATATGCCCATGTCACCCGTCCCGATGATATCCAGTCCCATCTTCGCCTCGGCAGTGACAATATTGATGCCGGTTTCCAAAGCCTGGATTGCCTGAGCTTCGGTCATTGCCGGTCCGGCGCAGATATTATTTGTACCTTTGGCAATTTTCCTGACCATGAGCAATTGATGAGGTTTCAGGTCGCAGGCGACACCCATATCGACAAATATAATTCTCGCACGTGCCTGCCGCGCGAGTACATTAATGCCGGCGCCGCCCCGCAGGAAATTTTCCACCATCTGGGCGGTGACTTCCTGCGGCCAGTTGCCGATGTTTTCCGCGATAATGCCGTGGTCGCCGGCCATGGTTATCATTGCTTTTCTCTCGATTACCGGGCGTGCTTTATGCTGAATGCCGGCAATTTGAATAGATATTTCTTCCAGCCTGCCGAGGCTGCCGGCCGGTTTGGTTAGCTGCTCCTGTCGCGCGCGCGCTGCAGCCATAGCTTCCGGGTCGAGCAGCTTAATGGCTTTGATTGTACGGCTAAGTGTGTTCATTATTCTCCTCTAGTATTATTTTCATCGCCTTGATTAATTTTTCGCATTCGGGCCTGGTGCGTGTGGAAATGCGCACATAATCCGGCAGGTCGAAGGATGTGCAATCCCTGACCATGATGCCGTATTTCAGTAATGCGCGGCGGTATTCTGTTGCATTGCCCACTTTAACTAAAAAGTAGTGCGTGTCTGACTGTATGATGCTAAAGCCGAGTTGTGATATTTCTCCGGTAAGGTATTTCATGGAATCCTGTACCTTTAGCAGGCTCTGCTGGAGATATTCTTCTCTCTTCATAACGGCAACGCCTGTTTTCTGGGCGATTACGTTGACGTTCCACGGCGGCGCGACTATCCGCAGAGTTTCGATGAGTTCCCTCCCGCCGACGGCGTAGCCGAGGCGCAGACCGGGCAGGCCGTAGTCCTTGGTCATCGAGCGCATGATGATGACGTTACCGCGTTTAATAAGGTCGAGGGAGTTCCATCTGTTAGCTGCGAAAGGCACATATGCCTCATCTAGCACCAGCAGGGTATCTCCTAATTCTCGAATAACTTTTTCGATAGCTGCGCGCGGAAGATATTTACCGGTAGGGTTATTGGGATTACAGATAAAAACCGCCCGCGGCTGGCGCTTGCGGATTATTTCAGTTAATTCTTCTATATCGGGCATAAAACCGTTTTCTTCCAGGGCGCGGAATTTTACCGCGCGCGCCCCGGCGATGCGGCAGGCTACCTCATATTCGCCGTAAGTAGGTTCTAAAATAAGAACAGGGTCATTTTGCCGGAAATAGGCTAAAGCTATAAGCCTGATGATTTCGGTAGTGCCGGCGCCGATAAAGATATTTTCTCTGGGAATGAGCAACTTCTCCGCCAGCCGCGATACGAGCTGGGTGGAACAGGAATCCGGGTATCTCTCTATTGAAAAGCTCTTCATCCTCTCTTTTATTCCCGGCGGAGGCATGAACGGGTTGGTCGAAACACTGAAATCAAGGATATCATCAGGGTTAATGCCCAGTGTCTTTAGCTCATCGTAAATCAGGCCGCCGTGAGCGCAGGCCTTGAGCGCAGCGATGTGTTTTTTAGGCTGTAACGGCAAAGCGTATCACCTCCTCCAGCAGGCAAATCACTACCCAGATAAATGACGCAGTCAAAAAAATCCTGACGGCGTTATCGATGGTCTTAATAGAAGGGGCGGAACCGTTTTCCATGAAAACATAGTGTCCCGTTTTCTCCAGCCGTGTGTCTAGAGCTCCGGCCATTGCCGCAATCGTCCAGCCCGCGTTGGGGCTTTCCGTACGGGTGTGTTCGCGGCGGGCGGTCTGCCATGCCCGGCGTCCGCTTTTCCTGAACGCCGCAGCCATGACCAGCAGCAATAGTGAGATACGCGCCGGTATGTAGTTCAGGACATCGTCCAGACGCGCGGCGAACTTGCCCAGGTATTCGTACTTGCCGTGGTAGCCAATCATCGCGTCAAAGGTGTTGACCACGCGGTAGCCCACCGCCCCCGGCACGCCCAGCAGCAGGAAAAAGAACATCGGCGCTACGAGGCTGTCACACAGTCCCTCCGCTACCGATTCCACTGCCGCCGAGGCTAATTGCGGCTTGGAAAGTTTTGATGTATCGCGGCTGACCAGTGCGCGTAATTCAAAACGCGTTTTACCAAGATTTTCTTCCTTTAAAAGGTCTCTGATTTTTTGTGCCGCGCGGCGCAAGCCGGTGATGGCGAAGGTGCTTTTTAGCAGCAGCGCGGCAATAACGATTCCGGCTGTTATATTAAACCGCCAAACGTAAAAGATGACATAATAAGTGGGAACTGCACGCCCCTCTTTTCTTTTCTCCCCCTCTCCTTGAAAGGAGAGGGGGATCAAGGGGGTGAGGTGTATATAATGCCCAACTTGCTCATTTTTCCCCAAAGGTAGTATCATAGCGTCAGCCCTAATCATGAAGGGAGAAGGATGACCGCACTACGCTACGCTAAAAACATCGTCAAGGACACCCGCGAATACACGCCGCAGGAGATGGCCCGGATACAGGAAATGATGAAGAAAAGCCCGATAACGTCCACCGTCAAGCTCCTGCGGCTGCTCTGGATGGATGACACCAGGGTCAAGGGGGCCTCTTTTTACATGGAGTGTATCTGGCTATGGGAGGGAAAGACGACATCCGGCACGACGGAAGAGCCGCACGTACACGCCTTCGACGAGGTGATAGGATTCATCAGCAGCGACCCGGATAACCCGAAAGAGCTCGGCGCCAGGATGGAAATCATCCTCGGGGACGAGACGCATTTCCTTACCAAGAGCTGCCTGGTGCACGTCCCGGCGGGCATGAAGCACTGCCCGCTGACGTTCCGGGAGGTCAACCGCCCGGTCTTTTTCTTTACGCTGGCGCCGATAAGCCGGTACGGTCGAGTCTCCGAGAGAACCGGACAACCGGCGGCGGCAGAAAAAACGCCGCCGGCATTCACACCGCCGCCCCCCGACAAAAACGGATCGAGATACGCGCGCTATATCATCACCGAGCCGGCGCCGCACTGGCCGAGCTCACCGGCGGACCGGCCGCCCCCACCGCCGCCTAAACGGACGGCCAGGACGACGCAGGTAGTCTCACTGAACGAGGACGTAGCGCCGGGGTCGTTCTACGTGGACTTCGTCTGGATATGGAGCGGCGAGATGACCATGGCCCCGGAGCCGCACGCGCACAACTTCGACGAGATGATAGGGATAGTCGGCTACCCGGCGGACCGCGACAATCCGCGAGCCGTGGGCGGCGACGTGTCCATCATGCTGGGTGAAGAAAAACACATGCTCAAGCAGAGCTCGCTGGTGTTCGTGCCCAAAGGCCTGAGCCACTGCCCGATCGAGTTCAAGAACATCCAGACGCCGGTGCTCTGCTTCACCATCGGCAACACACCGAAGTGGGACCGGAACCAGCCGGCAGCTAAAAAAGAATAGTCCCGATAATTCTACCGGGACCTGATGGCCTGCCTGGAGCCAGCGATAGGATTCGAACCTACGACCCGCGGTTTACGAAACCGCTACATGAAATTCTATCGCATTTGACTGCAAATTGGTCAGATTTCTCGGCGATTGCTTTTATGTCTTCAAGAAGATGATCTCCCCTGATAGCCTGAATTTGAGGAGGAATGCAAAATGTGTCATCAAGTTGTGTAAATGTTGCTTATTTGGCTACTTTAATGAAACGGAGTAATAAATATAAATAGATGAACGGAAGAAGAAGAAGAAATGAAACTTGATGTGATAGCGGTTGAACTTCCGAATCGAGTGAAGTTCCAATACGTCGAACAAGTAATCTCTTCAGGTATTCCGTTAATACTTCTGAGTGGATATGTGGACTTGATGCGTGCCTTCGCCACAAGGTTAATTGAAAGAGGCGCGAATATACGAGCGGTTCAAGAACTTCTTGGTCATTGTGACCTAGCAACAACCACCGTTTATCTAGGGCTGGCTCCTAAATTTCTGAAAGAGGCGATTAGACGGTTTGAAAACACTAAAAATAATGGAAAGCCAGAAATCGATGATGTTACACAATCCATTTTTGCCCCGAAGTCACTGAAACAACGACTAAAGCTGGTTCGGTCGGCGAAATAAGCCAACCTTCTAAAACGAAGGTGCAACTGATTCGGGGCGTTTCCGGCGGCGGTCTGGTCTTAGCTGGCTGTGTTTTTTATTTCGCTTGGTGGCGAAAACACGCCAAGAGTCAGTCAATAATAACTTAGCCTTCAAAAAGTTACCTACTCACCATCATACAAACACCGGATGGACGTGTGGTGGTTATAACAGAAATAACAATTCGTCTTTTTGTGTAAAAACGCTGAAATAATTACTATAAGAGCTCTGGAAGATAAAGGTAGATCCCGACGAGGTCCACATCCCCGGTCATCTTTACGACGATTTGGTTGACGACGCTGAAGTCATCAACGGAGAAGACTCAAATGAAGAAGATGGTCGAGCGTCTCTTCTTGGATAAGCCCCGCCGGCGGACTGTTCCGGGGTTAAAGAGGTCGAATGCTGTAGACTAAAGAAATTTATAATGGCAAAATGTTACTTTAAATGCCACCTAGAGGATGCCACTAGGCTCGATTTACCGAAAAATATAACACACAACAAAGGTACGAGGCTTACATGCTCATTAATGGGCTTATTTGGTGCTAAAAAGACAGTTAATGCTCATTAAGTGTATCTTGAGAATCGTTATTTTAAAAAGGGGACCTAAAAAGACTCTCACCATCAAATAAAGAATTCTTGACATTCCATTTGAGGGAGTGAGGTAGCTAAAACACAATAAATGAATTGTGACTTCGCTATCAGATGGCTTGTACTTCTTTGACAAGGTGGATTAATTATGAATAATGAAATAAAAAAGCATTAACAAAAACTGGGAACCGGGTATGAGTTTACCGAACCTAATCGGCCGGCAGAGAGAGGTTTTATATTTACCGGCAGAGGGACACGTCGTCGTGTTGGGAACTGCTGGCAGCGGGAAAACAATTATCGCCATTCTTAGAGCTGCATATCTGGCTAAAAAGGATTCGGGTGAGAAGACTCTTCTGGTGACTTTCAACAAGACTCTCGTCACATATTTGAGGGCATTAGGTGAAGCAGAACTGACAAATGTTGATATTCGTACTTACCACGAATTCGCCAGAGGATATCTGAACTCTAGAGGTAAAATGCGGCTTCACGCTATATTGGATCCAGATGAAAAACTGGCGATAGTGACAAAGGCGTTGGAAGTTGTGAAAAATGAGGGTCACCCAAACACGGTGCTTCAGCAGCCGGGTGGCGGTTTCAGAGGAGGCAGGTAGCCGACTCTGGTACTGATCATCTTTCTCTCCTGCTATGGTCTAGTCATACTAGGATATTACCGGTGAACAAAAACACCCTATACACCCTCGAAAAAATTCCTAGGCCCATTTACACAAAGAGTATTCAATACAGCTTGTGAAACTCCCATATCTTCAAGCTGGCGGAGGACAACTTCTTAGCGAGCACTTTCTGTTAAGTTACTTAAATACCCGGCAAAACCGCTCCCTGCTTGATTAGTTTTCCGTTGAAGAAGATGATATTCAACCTTCCGTGGTGAGATATTTTGTTTTACGGCCATCGCGGCGACCATCCCCTATATTAGCTGCCGGATTGAGCAGAAAATAAGATCCTAATAAGTATTTTAGTGTTCTTCCCATCCTTGCGCTCTCGCTACAGCCCGTTTCCAGTGGTGATACAAAGTATCCCTCTCATCCGCACTTATCTGTGGTTCAAATGTTGCGGTACTGTGCCACTGTTTCCCGATTTCCTCCGTACCTTGCCAAACCTCAACAGCCAAACCGGCCAGATAAGCCGCTCCCAGTGCCGTGATTTCGGTTATCTGAGCCCGTTGAATAGGTATACCAAGAACGTCTGCCTGGAACTGCATTAAAAATTTATCAGCACTACCCCCGCCATCGACACGCAACATCGGAATCGGGCTGTGTATCGCGGTTTTCATCGTCTCAATAACGTCGCGCGCCTGATACGCAATAGATTCCTCAACCGCCCGCGCGATGTGCCCCTTATTGCTACCTCGCGTAAGACCGACGATAGTTCCCCGGGCATACATGTCCCAGTAGGGTGCACCGAGACCCGCGAAGGCAGGTACAAAATAAACTCCGCCGTTATTGGGCACGGTGGCAGCAACAGCTTTGTAAAGACCTGCAGGAATTTTCGCCCCTCCGTCGTCTCCAGCCCGTACCCCCCGTCCTGACGCCGGTCAGGAATGGGGGTCTAACTTCAAGTGGGGAAGGGGGGACTCGAACCCCCACGCATTGCTGCACTGGATCCTAAGTCCAGCCCGTCTGCCAGTTCCGGCACTCCCCCGTGAAAAGCCCGGTTTCAAGCGGATTAATTCACCAATACTCTAACATTTTTATCGAGACTGTCACAAGTTGGTTTCCCCGTCACTTGCAAACGCACATCATCTTTGTTAGTATGGGCGTAAATTACCCGGTTTGGTTTTTAGTTTCATTGCCATTGCGCTCCAATGTAGTGTCCCGGACGATGTTAACAGGGAAAATAAAATCGAGGAGGCAGACCGATGAAAAAAGTCGCTGTCGTTACCGATAGTGTAGCCTGCCTTAACCGTGAACTGGCGGAAAAATATAAAATCGCCATTATCCCTGTTAATCTGATTATCCGTGGTAAAGCTTATAGAGACTGGGTGGATATTACGCCCAATGAAGCGTATAAGATGTTTCAGGATGACCCGGATTCATTCAACACTTCTACGCCTTCCCCGATGGAATGTCTTGAGACTTTCCGTAAAGCCAGCGGTATTTCTTCAAATATACTATGCGTCACCCTCTCGATTAAGCTCAGCACTCTTTATAACGCCGCTTTTGAAGCTAAAGAACTTGCCCAAACCGAATTGCCCGGGATAACTATCGAACTTATGAACTCGGAATCGGCCACTCCTTCTGAAGGAATGATAGCCTTGGCCGCCGCCCGCGCCGCCGCTGACGGCAAAGACCTCCCCGGTGTTATCCGGGCGGCGGAAGAAGTGAAATCTAAGGTAAAAGCTTTAATTCTCCTGGATACCATACGGCACGTCTATCGCTCCGGGCGTATACCTAAAATAGCTTCCACTCTGGGCTCGGCGCTTGATATTAAACCGATATTGTCTATTGCCGGGGAGGTACACTTTAAAAGCATGGTGCGCAGCCGGAAGCAGGGCGTCGAGAGAATGCTTCAGATGATGCGGGAACAGTTAGGTAACGGTCCCGCGCATATTGCTGTGACCCACGCCTATGCCCTTGAAGAAGCGGAAAAATTAAAAGAACGCATAGCTGCTGAGTTCGATTGTACTGAACTTTGGCTTTCAGAATTTAGCCCGGTGATGGGCTATGCCTGCGGTACCGGTACTATTGGCGTTGCTTTCTACTCTGATGAGCCCTGATATTCAAATCAGGTGGATTGTTGCTTTCATCATTTGAATGTAAAATTGAACTGTCTTTAAACATGCATCGTGATTTGCTTGAGTGGTGTATCCCGTCTGGATCTTTCCAGGAGATTTTTGATTTGTAGCAACCTTTCTGTCTCCAGCGCCAGGCGGTTGAGACGTTGCATCGCCCACCTTTCGATTGTCATATTAGATACCCCCAGAGCCCGGGCGGTATTAACTGTTTCGTCGGTTACTCTCCGTGAAAAACTGGTTCTTTCATCCAGGCGTGCCTGCACGCCGTGAGCTATCGCGTCCATTGTGTCGTATGTCGGGTAACGGGATTCGGTCTTTCTTATTCTGCCCAAGGGGTTTGGGCCTCTGCCTGTCGCGTTGTGTTTT
This sequence comes from Dehalococcoidia bacterium, assembly GCA_041300405.1. Taxonomy (GTDB): domain Bacteria; phylum Chloroflexota; class Dehalococcoidia; order Dehalococcoidales; family RBG-16-60-22; genus Fen-1077. The sequence continues at coordinate 1,591,063 of JBGLNK010000001.1, forward strand.
TTTCCTGTGGATTTCATATTTTACCTCTCTCCAGCGATTACGGTAGCTGAATCTGCCCGTTGATTTTTACTTCCTTCATAGTTATTTGCGGTTGGCATGGAAACAGTCTTTATTAAAGTAACAAATTGGATTTGAATAAGTTACATTATTAGTATAATATTCGTAACATACGATGTTCATGAATATTCCAACTGTGTTTACCTGAATAATAACTAAAAGTAGTAACAAAAGAATCACAGAAAAAGTAACAGAAATTACGAAAAAGTCACAAAATTATCAAGAGCGTAGTTTCATGTGTTGCTCGGAACTGCTTGATGCTGCCGTGGTATTGTGGATAATACACCATGAACAATTTTTTTAAAAACATGCGTGGCTGCAATACCTGTAAATGCTTGTCAATCGGAAAACATAAAATATTATTGTATTTTCATGTAACCCTTTCAATTCTCCGGCGTATAGTATAATGTAATAGTCAATTACCGGGAGGTTATTATGAAAAAAATGCTCTTTGGATTACTGCTGGTAATCTTGCTTGCCGGAGCGGTTGGCTGCGGCAGCGAATCGGACAACTACGTTCCGTCTCCGGTAATCGTCGCACCCAAAACAATGTCGTCTTCTGGTGCAAATTTTGTTGTACCTGCTCCTACTTATACGCTGGTCCCGCCCGCGGAAGAGTCTGTTAGTAGTCCTCTTTCGTGGCTTTTTGACAGAGGTTCAAGTAGTTCCGCGTCGGCAGCGCCGGACCCGGTAATAATTGCCCCCTCAATGACCACAGCTCCTTCACCTTCGCAAGCTGTTTCATATGGTTTTGACCTGGAAGCTTCCGCCCAGCGAATGATTATCCGCAATGGCTCGATGCAGTTGGTGGTGAAAGATATCGCTGAAGCCGTTAAGCAAATTGCTGAACTCGCCGGAAATTTCGGCGGCTATGTCGTTGAATCTAATATCCAGGAAAGTCAGAGCCGCCTGTACGGCAATATCAGCATCAGGGTGTTATCCGCCCGCTTTGATGAAGCTCTCACAGCTTTAAAGGCCATGGCGGAAGATGTCAAAGCGGAAAATACCTCCGGGCAGGATGTGACTGAAGAATATACTGACCTGGATGCTAAATTACGCAATCTCCAGGCGGCTGAAGCGCAGCTTTTAGCCCTCATGGCCCAGGCGGGCAATGTCACGGAAATACTTGAAGTCCAGAAAGAGCTTGTCAGCACCAGGAGCGAAATCGAGCAGATAAAAGGCCGCATGCAGTACCTTGAGCAGAGCGCCTCCCTGGCATTACTCCAGATTGGCCTGGAACAGTCCAAGCTTACCATTGAATTCAATGCTACCGCCCGGAATATCAAACAGGGAACGAAAATTTATTTTGTGCCCACGCTTACCGGCGGCTTTCAGCCTTACAGCTATGAGTGGGATTTCGGTGACGGACAGACCAGCACCCAGGGAGCGCCGCAGCACGCTTACAAGCAGAGCGGCACTTACACCGTCTCACTTAAAATCACCGACGACCACGGCTATACTACTTCTTTAAAGCGGGATAATTATATTACCGTTCTCTCCGGCTGGGAGGCCGGCAATACCGCCCGCAGCGCCTGGAACGGCTTTGTGGGCTTCATGCGTTTCATGGTTGACCTTCTAACCTGGATCGGTATTTTCAGCCCGGTCTGGATTGTTATCCTTGTTATTCTTTACTTTGCCTGGTGGCGCCGGAGAAAAAAGACTAAATAATGTAACTACAGACATGAAGAGGGGGCTGAAAAGCCCCCTCTCTTTTTATAAAAAACCTCTGAACAAGTCATTGCTTCGGCACGATATGTCATTGCGAGCCATCCCGATGTACTCCTTTACTTCAAATCGGGAGGCGTGGTTTACCCGCCGTAGCTTTAGCGCAGGCAGGCAATCTCTATCATGGCATTAATATAATTATATCTTCAAATATTAAGCTGTTTATTCAATGGTTCCATAGTTATTGTTGCTCCTGATAAATATCTTTGTTTTGATGTAATCCTTTTCCATTTCAAACGTATTGTATATTGAAACCTGTATTATTTGGAGGTGTGTAAATGAAGAGGTTACTTTTTGGTGTACTACTGGTAATCCTGCTGGCTGGAGCGATTGGCTGTGGTCAGGAAAGTGAAGTAGCGCCAACAATTACCAGGGCGGCGGCAACCCAGACAGCCTTATCAGGGAAAGGCGTGACGGTTGCGACTGCCCCTGCCTCTGCACAGGATACAGGAGCAGCAAGCCGGAAACCGCCGGGATGGTCACGCGCGTGCCGGCTTTTTTCTGGGAAGCTGCGCCGGAAGCGATGGCTTTATTACTGGATGAGCTTAAGAAAGAATACGGCTCTGCCGAAAGCTATTTGAAAGAAAACGGCGCGGATTCTACGTTAGTAAAGCGCCTGGAAACAGCGCTGCTGGTGTAATATTTGTCATTCCCGTCCCGATTTTATCGGGATAAACTCCAGCGGGAATCCAGGATAGTGTTCATCAATTATACTGCCGTTGGATTCCCAATCAAGCCGGGAATGGCGGAGAAATCCCTCTCTGCCCTCCCTTTACAGGGAAGACGATGCATTTTATATTGCTTTCAGCTATCAGCGGTTAGCTATCATGTGGAGGGGGTAAAGGTGGGGTTCAATGCCCGGGGGTTTGGTGAGCACCGTGCGAAGCCGGGGCGAGACAAACCCCATAAAAACAATCACCCCTTCCCCGAGCCAAAGGCGAGAAGGGAAGGGGATGGGGGATAGGTTCCTCATATCATCATATTTTTTTATGGAACCTGTCCGTGACGCGTTTGGCTATTTCCCGCGCCGCTTTTTGGGGATTTAGCGCGCCTTTGAGCATACTATCGATTAAACCTTCGAGGTATTGGCTGCCGTCCAGTTCATGAACGGTGTCTTTTATCAGCCCCTCAACGGTTTCCAGCAGCTCCAGCCTGGCTCTTTCCCTGCGGCGCAAGGGCATCCCGCCGCTTTGTTCGAGGTACTCGCGGTGCTTTAGAATATGATTGATAATCTCGTCCGTGCCTTTATCGTTAACGGCTTCGGTAGGGATAATGGGTGGCAGCCAGCCGACGGTACGCTTTACCTGCATCGACTGCATCATGGCGAGGTCGGATTTCAGCCTGTCCGCCCCTTCTTTATCGGCTTTATTGACGGCGAGGATGTCCGCCGATTCCAGGATGCCCGCTTTCATCGTCTGGATTTCATCGCCCGCGCCGGGGGCCAGCACCAGCAGGGTAGTGTCCGCCGCTTTGATGATATCGATTTCCACCTGCCCGGAACCGACCGTTTCCACGATGATGATGTCTTTGCCCATGGCGTCCATGACATGCGCCGCGCCGAGGGCCGCTTTAGCCAGCCCGCCTTCCCAACCCCGCGTGGCCAAACTGCGGATAAAGACACCCGGGTCGGCGCTGTGCCGCTGCATCCGTATCCTGTCTCCCAAGATAGCGCCGCCGGTGAGCGCGCTGGTGGGGTCGATGGCGATAGCGCCGACGCTCATGTCCTTTTTACGGAAAGCGCCGATGAGGTTATCGGTGAGGGTGCTCTTGCCCACGCCCGGCGCGCCCGTCACGCCGATGATGTAGGCCTTGCCCGTGCGGGGATAAAGGCTCTCCATCTCTTTAACGGCTTCCGGCGCCTCGTCCTCGATAAGGGAGATAAGGCGCGCGGCTGCCCGGACGTCACCCTTTAAGACACGCTCAGCCAGATTCATAGTACCTAAGAGTATAGCAGATACCCGGCAGGCGCAAAAGCCCGAAAACAGGAAACAATTCAAAGCCGGTCAGATACGAATTGTTTCCAGGGTTATGTTAACAAAACCATGACGTAACGTAATAGTTTGAAGCTGAAGGGTGAAAAACAACCGGACATAATATAACAAAACAAGATGAGGGAAGGAAGGGGAAACTCTAAATTCTAAATACTAAACCCTAAAAAGCAAAAAGAAATATGAAACCATACCGGCAAAAGCCGGTATCCAGGTAGAATGTGTTTGAGCAATTTAATGGGTAAATAAACCTGATTTATAACCACTGGATTCCGATCCCGTATCGAGTACGGAACAAGCTTGCATCGGAATGCTTAGAAAATGAATAAAAAAATAGAGTTATTCATCTTCCCTGAAGGGTGAGGAAACGGGAAAAGGGGGGAGTGAAATTGTCAATGATTTCCTGATAGACGTCTTTTAGGTTTTCTTTCAACTCGTCCAGACTGGAACCCTGCGTGCGGTAATCCGGGTATTCTTCCAGCCATCCAACCCACATATCATCTTCCTGGTAGTATCCGAATTTTATTTTTTCCATTGTTCTCTCCAACCGGGGAATTAAAAATACCTGAATACAGTAGATATATTATAGCAGATAATTTCAATGTAATAATAAATTATGTTTTTTGGAAAAAGAGTATAGCAAAAATAGTGAGGAAGCGCATTTGAGTTATTTTCTATTTAGTCATAAAATAAACCAGCGAACATGGGAGGATAGAAATGCCGGATAAAAATACCGTATTCGATAGACTTTCAACAAGAATGGGCGCCTCCGGTTCGGTGCGCTTTGCAAAGATACTCGAAGCCATGATGACGACTGAAGAAGCGGAAATCCTGTGGAACGCGCCTGCCCTGATGACCGCGGCGGAAATCGCCGGGAATATAAATACCGATATCAAGACTCTGCAGCCAAAGCTCGATGACATGTAAAAACGGCAGGTAATCCGCAGGGTCAATGACCGCTATATGGCCCCGGCGAACATAGTAATGTTCCACCACGGCGCCATCGGCTGGATTAACAAAGACCTGAAAGCGAAAGTTTATCCCCTCTGGGGTGATTTCTTCTTCGCGGAGTGGCGGGATATAATCCTGGACGGATTTCTCAAGAGGAAAGCGACCGGGTCGCCCGGGGCGCACCGGGTTGTGCCGGCTTACAAGGCGCTGCGGGCCAGCCCGAAGGTCAAACCGGAGCAAATCCTCTGGTATGAAGACATGGAGCAGGTGCTTAAAAGGTCAGAGCGGATAAGCGTTATGATGTGCGGCTGCCGCGGGCTGTGGCGAAAATGCGATAGCCCCATTGAAACCTGCATCCAGGTACAATTCCGCGCGGTGGAAAACCGAGTGCGCGCGCCGGCCGATTTCATCAAGCCGCCGAGAGATTTGACCTTCGAAGAAGCTATGGCTATTGTCGACGAATGTGAAGACTTGGGGATGGTGCATATACCCCTTAACACCTCGCAGGGGGACCTGTTCTGCAACTGCTGCCAGGACTGCTGCATGGTCATTAATCCCTGTGTCAACCGCGGTAAGGGCGTCGCCAGTGAAATAATATCGCCCAGCCGTTACCGCGCCGTAGTGGACCAGGACCTTTGCACCGGCTGCCAGACTTGCTTCAAGCGCTGCAAGTTCGACGCGATAAAGATGGTGCCCGTGCCCGGCTCTAAAAAGCAGAAATCGTTAATTATCAATGAGAACTGCCTGGGATGCGGCGCGTGCGTGGTGAAATGCCCCAAACAGGCGGTGACATTAGAGCTGGTCAGGCCTCCCGACCATATCCCCACTATCTCCTCGATGGAGCTGCTGCGGAAGGGGCGGCTGGCTTAAACCGATTGCTGTTTCTTCTCAACGATGCCAGCGCCTTGACAGGCGCGGCAGGGGCTCGGCGTGGCTGACGCGGTGTCTTTACCGCTCCCACTACACTGGGGGCATATGTCATAGTCGCCGCGGCTGAGGGTAAAGCGTATGATGCCCTGTCCCCGGCAGGCGGGGCAACGCTCAAAAGCAAGCGATTTCATGCTGGCAGGGTGCACGCCTGTCCCGGCGCAGAAGGCGCAATCAGCGTTAAACGGGCCGGCCGTTTCTTTATATTCGACGATTTCATAGAGGTGATCCGGGTCCCAATCCTCATGCATTCCCCTGGCCCCTTGATGATTAAGCGATTACCGTGAGAAGTATAGCAGATAGGGGGAAGGAGTGCATGGTTGGGGATTAAGTAACAAATGACAAGTAACCCACCTGCGCCAGGGCTTCGGTGGGCAGGCAAGTAACAAGGAATGAGAGAAAAAGAGAGATGAGTAATTATTAATTTAGAAACAAAATCCCCTTTTAATTCCCCCTTTGGTAAAGGGGGAAAATGATATTGCATGAACTGGGCATATTTTAAACCTGCCCATAGAAAGAAAAATGACTGAACGAATTTTCATCGGGGTGGGGTGGCCTTACGCCAACGGCCTGCTGCACCTGGGACATGTAGCCGGAGCTATTCTGCCCGCGGATATCTTTGCCCGTTATCACCGCCTTAAAGGCAATGAGGTATTAATGGTATCCGGGTCAGACCGCCACGGCACGCCGATAACTATCAGGGCAGAACAGGAAGGGAAAACACCCACGGAAATCGCCGACCACTATCACCAGGAGTTTTTAGACTGCTGGCAAAAGCTCGGTATTTCATGGGATTTATATACTTCCACAGGAACGGAGAATCATGCCGCTGTAACCCAGGACATGTTCCAAACCCTGTTTAAAAACGGCTATATTTATAAATCCAGCACTTCCCAGCCTTATTGCCCCAAGTGCGGACGCTTTCTTCCCGACCGCTATGTAGAGGGCATCTGTCCCCATTGCGGTGATACAGGAGCGCGCGGCGACCAGTGCGACCAGTGCGGTAAGCCGCTCAACGCCGCCGAATTAAAAAATCCTCACTGCCGCCATTGCGGCACACCGCCGGAATTCCGTGAAACGGAACATTTCTTCTTCAAGCTGAGCGCTTTCAATGATAAACTGCTGGAATGGGTACGATCCAAGGCTCACTGGCGCTCCAACGTACAGAATTTTACCATTGGTTTTCTCAAGGAAGGGCTGAATGACCGGGCGATAACCCGCGATATCGACTGGGGCATTAAAGTCCCTGTGGCAGGCTTTGAGAATAAACGCTTTTATGTCTGGTTTGAAAATATCATCGGGTACCTTTCAGCCAGCAAGGAGTGGGCGCAAATCCAGGGCGATCCTGAAAAATGGCGTCCATTCTGGCAAAACGAACAAACCAAACCTTATTATTTCATCGGCAAGGATAACATCGTCTTTCATACCATGAACTGGCCGGCGATGCTCATGGGTTACGGCGGGTTGAACCTGCCCTACGATGTGCCGGCCAATGAGTTTCTAACCATAGAAAGCAAGAAGAGTTCCAAGAGTCATAACTGGGCTATCTGGGCGCCTGATTTTCTTACACGATATGACCCCGACCCGCTGCGTTACGCGTTATCAATCAATATGCCGGAAAACGGTGATGCCGACTTCTCATGGAGCGGATTCGTCCAGCGCAATAATAATGAACTGGTGGCAACTTACGGCAACCTGGTCAACCGGGTGCTGACATTTACCTATAAGAATTTTGACGGGAAAGTACCGGAACCGGGCGCCCTGGACGAGACCGATAAAAGCCTCATCGAAAGCGCCGATGCTGTTCTCGAAAAAGTCGGGGAGTCCATTTCACGGTGCAGTTTCAGGCAGGCTATCGGCGCGGCCATGGCGCTGGCGCAGCAGTCCAACCAGTATCTCGACGGAAAAGCGCCGTGGAAGAAAATCAAGGAAGATAAGCAGGCAGCGGCTACATCACTATATGCCGCGATTAATGTTATATCCCGGCTGAAAACAATGCTGTCGCCGTTCTTGCCCTTCAGCTCGCAAAAAGTGCATGAATACCTGGGGTTTGCCGGAAAGGTTGAAGATTACGGCTGGCAGCCGCAAGCGGTAAAGCCGGGGCAATCTTTATGTCAACCCATGCCCCTCTTTAAAAAATTGGATGACAGTATCATCGAAGAGGAGATGAAACGCCTTGGAACTTAATGATATTTACGCCCCGGTAAAAGAAGACCTGGTTAAAGTTAAAAAGACGCTGGCATCCATCAGCCATATCGATTATCAGTGGCTCTCGGAGCAGTTGAGTCACCTTGTCAGAGAAACCGGCAAAGCGCTGAGGCCGGCGCTTACGCTGCTTTCCGGCAAGTGTTTCAAATATAACTTCGAATACCTGCTGCCGATGGCAGCTTCCGTAGAACTGATGCATACGGCAACGCTGGTGCATGATGACGCCATCGATAACGCCGCCACGCGCCGCGGACAGGCTACAATCAACAGTATCTTCGGGGATGAAATAGCGATACTCATGGGGGACTACCTCTTCGCCAAGGCCGGTGAGTTTGTAGCGGACACGCAGACACCGCGCGTCATCAAACTCTTTTCACAGACGCTGGGCATAATCTCCAGCGGTGAAATCAACCAGTTCCGCGGGGCGTTCAACGTTAACCAGAGCCGCGAGGAATATTTCCGCCGCATCTACGGCAAGACAGCGTCACTGTTCTCCCTGTCAACACAATCCGGCGCAATCCTGAGCCATGCCACAGAAGAAGGTGTAACAGTAATGAAAGACTTTGCCGATAACGTAGGCATTGCCTTCCAGATAGTGGATGACATACTGGATTTTACCAGCACCGAGGAAGCCATGGGCAAGCCGGTCGGGTCGGATTTAATCCAGGGCACGTTAACGCTGCCGGCAATCATGCTGACAGAAAGCTATCCTGAAGACAACCCGGTAAAGAAGGCATTCGAGACCAGAGACCCCAAATACGTAACCAGGGCGATAGAAATGGTGCGGAATTCCGGTATCATCGATAAATGCTATGAAATGGCGTCCGAGTATTGCGAAAAAGCCTGCCGTAACCTGAAATCCCTGCCCAGGACAGACAGCCGACAATCGTTATACAGCCTGGCGGAGTTCGTTTTGAAGCGAGATATATAAACCGCTAAAAGAAACCTGTTAGCCGTTCTCCAGGACTTCAACTGCTTTCCGGTATTTTTCGTGAATCATATTACGGTCGAATTCCCAGAATTCCCCGAGCATGGCATCCTGTTCATCTTTAGTCAAATATTCCTGGGCCGGATAAAAAAAGCGTTTATCCTCTTTTTCAATATGCACCGGGTAGAAAGCGGACAGCTTTTGTATCAGCACTTTAATTGCTTTTATCGCATCAACATTACCAGGCCGATAGGCCAAACCGGCATCAAACAGCTGCCCGACCATTTTCCTGGCCTGTGCATGCTCCTGGACGAGCGCTTCCATAATCTTAATCAATTCCGGCGGCATCTTCTTTTCAGCCAGGCGCTTGAACAAGATGTCTTCCTCTTTGCCATGATGCGTTCTGTCAGCATACGTACGGAAAAAGTCTACCGCCGAGTTGACAAAGATGGAGACATTTTTCTCATCTTCGCCAAGGCGCAGCACATTCACGTTTAGTTGAGCAATCATACGCTCGATAAGCCTGTGTTCCCTCATCAACGGCCCTATCGGTTTCATAATTTCTCCTCCGTTTAATCAGGCTTTATGAACGCTGCCGTCGCGGTAGGTTTCAATTTTCACCGTAGGCAGGCTTTCTTTAAACCGGTCGACGGCGTACTGGCTGGCCGCGAAGCCCTCGCCGCGGTGAGCGGCCCCGATAGCGACCACGAAGTTGATATCCCCCACCTTCAGCTTGCCCACACGGTGGCAGATAGCGACGGAGTTCACGGGGAATTTTTTCAATATCTCATCAGCGATTTTGCGCAGTCCTGCTTCGGCTTTACCATCGGCATCGGTGTATTCAACGGAAAGCACCTGTTTTTCATGGGAGTTATCACGGATAAGGCCGACGTAAGTAACCACGCAGCCGCTGCCCGATGTTTTTGCTTCTTTAATGACTTCTTCCGGTGATATTGGTTTATCCGTGATGTTTATCATATTTACCTCTCTAAAAAAAGCAATGTCATTGCGAGTGCGGTGAAACAATCCGCTGCATAACAAAATAATTATAGCGGATTGCTTCGGGGTTCGCCCTCGCAATGACAGTATTACTCAATCGGTCTATTAATCGGAAGGGGCAGGATTCTGCTTGGGGACGAGCTTGGGTATTACCACGCTTGTCAACGGCGTTTACCACCAAGGGGAAATCGGTCTGTCTCCCTGTTCTTAATTCTATTACTTTTCTAACATACAAGGGGAACGATGTATTAAGCTTCATTTAAAATGAACTGTCATGACCCTTTAATATAGCTAAAGACAGAGTTTAACGCTCACCCTGACCCCTCGAGGGAGATGGAAATAGGGAAAGGACGACATCATGGGGGACGACGCACTGACAGTCTGAATCAGGCTTTTTCACGGCCGAACCACTGCGCCAGTACACCGCCGATGCCGAGCACGGTAAAAACGATAAAGCCGACTTTTACACTGGTCAGGAACAGGGGATAAAAGACCGGCTCTATTTCCTGCGGGCCGATATAGACGGCAAACAGTATCATCATAATACCCAGGCTCAACATCATACCGGTGGTGCGCATCGTCCCGATAGTACCGGAAGCCACGCCGAGCACTTTCTTTTCCACCGACCCCATAATAGCGTTGGTATTCGGCGAGGAAAAGAAACCGATACCTGTGCCGTATATTACCAGAGCAAGGATAACGTACCAGAGGGACGTGTCGTTACCCAGGAAAACGAGCATCACCAGCGCGACGCAGCCTAAGGTCATACCGGCGGCGGCTACCTTTCTCGGATCAATCCTGTCCGAAAGCCTTCCGGCCAGCGGCGTCACGATAGTCATGGGGATGGAAGATGCAATCATCACCAGCCCGGCTTCCTGGGGAGAAAATCCTTTGATATACTGGAGATAAAGGCTAAGGAGAAAGGTAACAGCGAAGGTGGCAAGGTAGTTAACCAGGGTGGCCATGTTAGAAAAAAGGAAAGTCCGGTTGTTTTTAAAAAGGCGTAAATCCAATATCGGGCTGGCTGCTTTTAATTCCCTTTTCGCAAAGCAGAAAAGACCCGCCGCTCCCACCGCCAGGAAAACGCCGCTGATAACCCCGGGGAGAGATGAAAAACCATATATGAACATAGCGATGGACGCGCCGTATAGAACCGACCCGGGAAAGTCGAATTTTTCGCCTTTCGCCTCGCGCCATTCGCCCTTCAAGGTCAAGAGAGCAAGTAATAATGGCAATGAACTCAGACCCGCGCTGGCGATAAAAATGCTCTGCCAGCCGAACCGGTAAGTCAAGAAGCCGCCAATGAGCGGGCCAAAGATGAGACCGCCGTAAGTCCCCGCCATGCTGATGCCCAGCGCTTTGCCTCTTTCCTCGGAAGGGAATACCGAGGTTATTATCGCGATGATGGTATTGCCCATCATACCGGCTCCGATACCCTGAAATGCCCGGCTGACAAGTAAAACCGGGACAGAACCGGCAAAGGCTCCCGCCAGCGCCGCCGCCAGGGATATCACCAGTCCTACCAAATATATTTTCTTACGGCCGTGAATATCGGACAGACGCCCCATGGGGACCTGCACCATGGCAATCGCCAGGAAATAGATAGTATTCACCCAGGTCATGACCACGGCTTCCATGTGGAACTCGGCGGTCATTTGGGGCAAGGCGACATTAATAGAGGATACAAGGAACGGGACAATGAACGATGAAAGCGTGGCAATAATGAGAATGCTGTTCTTCCTGGCAGCAGAGCTTTGCATCATTTCAGCCTTCCCGTAAAAACCAGGCCGCGTATTTTTTTTTAACAGGGTATGAGGATGCTATTAGTTACCTTTAGGAGGGCTCGGCGGTTTTGTTATCTGGTAACGGAAGCCGCACTGGAAGCAGCGCATACCTTCGGACACGGCTGCATCTTTTTCAAAACCAAGCTCAACCTCGGTGAAGTTATCTTTAACTTTTTCAGGCGGGAGGCACGGCATCTTAGCGCGCTTTTGCGACGCGAAATCGTCCGAAGTTCTCCCGGCACAGGAACCGATGCCCCTTTCGCCGGTCAACTCCTCTTCGATATTTCCGCTGCCGCCGAGGAATTTATCGATAGATGAAGCGGCATTCCGCCCGTGGGCGATAGCCCGGATAACCGAAAGAGCAACAGAATCAGTGCCGGAAACGGCATCGCCGCCGGCCCAGACGCCACTGATATCCGTGGCCATTGTGCCCGCTTCTGCCTGGATGCTGTTCCTCCCGGTCTTGACCTTGAACCCGGCGGGGATATCCGGTATCTGACCTATCGCGGCGATAATCGAATCATATTCAGTATCAAACTCGCTGCCCTTGATAGCTACCGGACGGCGCCTGCCGCTGGCATCAGGCTCGCCAAGCTGGTTGCGGCTGCAGTTAAGCACGAGTTTATCGTTTTTCTTCGTGACTTTCAAATGGCTGGTAAGGAACTCGATTTTTATCCCTTCCTCAAGGGCGGCTTCAACTTCTTCCGGCGCGGCGGGCATCTCCGCCCTGGTACGCCGGTAAACAATGGTGACGTCTTTCGCGCCGGTGCGGAGCGCCACGCGGGCGCTATCGATAGCGACGTTGCCGGCGCCGATGACCGCAACTTTATTACCCAGATTCACCTTTTTACCCAGGTTAACGTCTCTCAGGAAAGAAGCACCATCAAAAACACCGGGCAGATTTTCGCCTTCCACGCCCAGCGTCTGGCCGTGGTGCGCGCCGGGCGCCAAAAAGACGGCGTTATAACCTTCGTTTTTCAATGCATCGACGGATTCGATTTTCGTATTCAGTTTAATCTCAACACCGGCCTGTTTAATCACATCGATTTCTTTTTCGAGGACATCAGGAGGCAGCCGGTAGTCCGGTATCCCCACGCGCATCATACCGCCGGCCACGGAAAATTGCTCAAAAACAGTCACGGTATGACCCGCTTTAGCCAGATAGTAACCGACGGTTAATCCGGCCGGTCCGGAGCCGACGACAGCCACTTTCTTGCCGGTAGGAGGTGATTTACGAGAGCGGGACTGCCACAAACCGGCATCGCGGTCAGACACAAAGCGTTTTAAGAATTTGATGGAAATGGGGTCGTTTAAAGCGCCGCGGCGGCATGCTTCTTCACAGGGATGGATACAAACGCGTCCCAGCACCCCGGGGAAGGGAACTTTTTCCCGGACGACAGCCAGCGATTCCTGGAACTTACCTTCCCCCGCCAGGTAAACGTAAAGCGGTACGTTGATGCCGGCCGGGCAGGCATGGCGGCAAGGCACAGCAGCCTCTTCCCAATCAATCCCGGGCTTTTCAGCCGCGGCAGTATCCATTAGCGCGCCGGTGGGACAAACCTCGACGCAGGCGCCGCAGAAGCGGCAGTTAGAATCCTGCAGCGGCCTGTCAAACGCGGTGCTGACAACGGAATCAAAACCGCGCCGCGAGAAGCTGATAGCGCCGATGCCCCTGACGTCAGCGCACATCTGAACACAGCGTCCGCAGAGGATGCAGAGATTATAATCGCGGCGTATAAGCGGCTCACGTTCATAGTTCACAGGCAATTTCTTATAGTTATAAGGAATGGTCATTCCTTTAAAGCCGAGGTAATCAGACAGGTCCTGCAGTTCACAATGGCCGTTGGACGGGCAGGTAACACAGCGCTCGTTGACGGCTACGTTGCGCAGGCAGACATCATCCGGTTTACAGCGTTCGCGCCGCTCACAGTCAAGACAGGCGTGAGGATGCTCGGAGAGAATCAATTGTAATATGGAAAGCCTTAAATTCTTGAGCTGGTCAGTGCCGGTTTTTACAACCATGCCGTTATCGGCGGGCGTTGTGCAGGAGGTAGGCAGGCCGCGCATTTTTTCAATCTCGACAATGCAGAGGCGGCAGCCGCCGTAGGGCTGTAAATCCGGGTGGTAGCAGAGGGTGGGGATATAGATACCGGCAGCCTGCGCCGCCTGAAGGACGGTGAGGCCTTTCTCAACTTCTATTTCTTTACCATGTAGCAGCCGGTGCACTTACTTGTGTCTATTATCATTCCGTACTTGGTCATCTAACTTAGGCCTCCCACTTGCAGATTTCCACCAGGCAGGAGTTGTTAGCTTCGCCTGGGGCGTTTTTGGATACCATCCTGGACGGTGTCAGAAGATTGATACAACCACCCCTATCGATGCTGCCGGGCTTGCCCGGTTCGAGCGGGTCGTACTTGGCGCCCGCTTCGTAGGAGTGTACAGTACCGGGACGCATACGCTCGGTGACGTGGGCCGCGCAGAGTACAGCGCCCCTACCGTTATAAACCTTGACCAGATCACCGTCATGGATGCTCCGAACGGCGGCGTCAGCAGGGTTAATACGTATCGTCCAGTAAGCGTAACCGTTAATCTTAATACGGTGCTGCGGAATATCGTCCAGCCAGTGGCTCTTGTTGTCATTATGCGTGTGATAAGAAAAGCGGGGGTGCGGACTTATCAACTGCAAGGGATAATTCTTAGTCAGTTTTTTAGTGTTATAGCCTTCCCATGAGGGGATATAGCGAGGCATGGGCGGTCTCTCTTTATCATCGGGGTCGAATTTTTGGAGGGTCTGGGCGACGAACTCAACCTTACCGCTGGGCGTACCGAGCAGGTGAGCGCGGTCAGTACCGATTTGCATATTCTTGGGTTCCGAGTTCAGGTTGTTGGGCTTGCCTTCATAGAACCAGCGGAAGGATACCAGAGGCTCTTCGTCTGCGGGCATCGCCGGTACGACGAAGTAGCCCTTCTTCTTCAAGTCCTCGTAGGAGATGTACTTTTTCACGTCGGAGTATTCGTATACCAATTTATTCCAGTCTTCAAAGGAGTTACCCTCGGTATATTTATCCTTGAAGCCGAGCCGGTCAGCCAGGAGGGTATAAATCTCATAATCGGGCTTGGATTCCCAGAGAGGCTCAATGCATTGCTGCTGATAGATAATCACACGGAAATTACTGTTGAAGTCGTTGCAGCCATAGCCTCCGGCGGCGCCCCACTCGGAAAGGTCGGTATGCTCGAAGTTGGTAGAGGCGGGAAGGATGATATCGCCGAAGTTGGTCTCGCTCTGCCAGTGGCAGTCCTGCATCACCACAAATTCCAGGTTCTTATGCTGGTACATCTGCACCCAGCGGTTGGTTTCCGTCATCGTGCTGATGAAGGAGCCGCCGTGGCGATGAATCATCTTGATGGGCGCGCCGTTGGGACCGGGCTCGGGGCAGGTAAAGCGCCGGAACTGCTGGTCAACCTCGTTACCGCAGAAGCCCTCGCCAATCCAGCTGACCGGCGGGTTCATGACGATTTCCGGCAGCAGCAGACGGTAGGCTTTTTGCGTGACAGGGTTATCAAACGGGAAATATGAATGTTTGGCGACGACGCCGAAAGCGTCCCAGCCGTTATCAGAGTAACCGGGAAACTTGAAGCGGTAGTCAACCGGGGCCGCGCCGGCGGTGCCGCCCCAGAAGTTCACGCCGGGCTTGCCGAAGCCCTGCATAGCCATCAGCAATACGCATAACCGGCACCACTCGGTGGCATATGCCTCGCGGCAGGCGCCTGTCGCGCCGAAGATGCTCCCGACAGCCAGCATGGTCTTCTTAGCAGCCCACTGACGGGCCAGGGCTTTAATATCATGGGCGGGAATACCGCAGATTTTAGCCGCCCATTCCGGCGTCCTGGGCGTTTTATCTTCACCTTGCCCAAGAATGTGTTTTTTCCATTCTTCGAAGCCGTAAGTACGGTTTTCGATGAAGAATTTATCATAGGTATCATCTTTGAGCCAGACGTAGCCGATAGCTTCCGCGAGGGCGGCATCAGTGCCGGGGCGGGGGGCAATCCACTTGTCTCCCATAGTGCCGGCAGTGCAGTTGCAGTACGGGTCAATGACGACGAAATTAATGCCAAGTTCTTTCATCCACTGGCGCCAGATAAGGTTGTCCTGGCCGCTATACATATAGGAAGTGCTGTTGGGGTCCACCGACCAGTAGATAATCTGCTCTGTATTTTTTAACGCATCCTGTAATAGTTCGGACTGCTCGCAGTGACCGAGGCGCCACCAGAAACCCCAGGTATGTACGGCGCCCCACTGCCAGCCTTCCCAGCTGTCCGGGTTATCAAAAAGGGTAGTGTAGCCTAAAATGTTGAAGAAGCGACCCAGCGGGCCGAGCTTGTAATGAAAGAAACCCCAGTTATGGTGAGAAGAGGTCATGGCGGTAATGGCCGCGGGGCCATAGGTCTCTCTAATACGCTTTATTTCACCGGCAACGGTATCCAGGGCTTCATCCCAGGAAATGCGGACGTATTCGTCCTTACCGCGCAGTTCGGGATGCCGCTCACCGTTGGGATCGAAGTGCTTGCGCCGCAACGGGTATTTAATCCGGTTCTCGGCGTAGACACGGGTTCTTTCCGGGACTTCATAACTTTGGAGGGTAGTCTTGCGGGGCGGGGTAAATTTCCTGCCCCGGGCTTCAATGACCCAGGAAGGCGCGTCTTCTTTATCATTAAAGACAATAGGACGCATGCGGGTTATAATTCCGTCCTTGACGGTTACTTTAACCGGACCGCCTACCGTACACTGGATAAATTCCTGCTCCGGCATAGTATATCCTCCAGAATCAATATTATTTATCTTGCGCGAACATTCTCTCAAGCGTCAGCCCGGAACTGCGGTTATAAGGCTGTTTAAAAACTTCCGGGTACTGCTTTTGTAGTTCATCGATGTTAACACGTTCAACATCAAGAAGGAATCCGCCCGAAACCATTCCCGTGGCGTTCTTCGAAACCGTTTTACGCGGGGTGATGGTGTTGATGGCGCCGCCCCTATCCAGTTCACCGGGGACGATAGCATCATACCTGGCGCCGTGGTCGACGTAGATAACGCCGGGCATTATTCTTTCATTGACATACGCGCCGAGAAGCACACCGCCCCTTTCATTAAACACTTTAACGACATCGCCGGTCTTAATACCTTTTTTAGCGGCATCAGAGGGGTTAATCCACATCGTCTGGTAAGCGTATCCGTCCGGCCCGATAATTTTACAGGTCTGGATTTCCCGGAGCCACTGCATATCATCATGTTGTGAATGGACCCGCCAGCGCGGATGGTTAGACAGGCAAAGGAAGGGGTATTTTTTCGCCCGGTCGCCGGAAAGCCTTTCATCATGGGTTTCGCCTCTTTCAATCCAGTGCGGAACGGGCGGTCTTTCCTTATCATCCGGGAAATTTTTCGCGAGCCTTTCAGAGTAATATTCGAGCTTACCGGTGGGCGTAGAAAGAGGATTATTTTCCGGGTCATCAGCAAATTTCCGCAGGCCGACTTCGTATTTCTGCCAGTCAGGGTCATTGGGAATGACAAAGTGGCCTTTCTCTTTAAACTCTTTCCAGGTTACCAGGTGCTTGATACCGCATTCTTCAAAACCGTGCCTTATCCATTCATCGACGGTCTTACCGCCGGTGTACTCGTCACACAGGTCCAGTTTTTCCGCGATAGCGCAGACGACCTCATAATCGCTGCGCGATTCGCCGCGAGGCTCGATGCATTTCTGGTCGAGGTAGAGGGTGCCGTATTCAGCGGTAAAGTTGTCAATGCCGATATCATCGTTTTCAAACTTAGTGGTCACCGGCAGGATAATATCGGCGAACTGGCAGTCGTTTTCCACCCAGGGATGCTGCGCCAGCATAAATTCAATCTTCGGGTTCTGATACCCTTTAGCGGTATAATTGGAGTCGTTCCAGCAGGTCATCAAGGCCGGAGTATCAGTCCATATCATATGTATTTCAGAGCAGCCCTTAGCCGGGTACTCGTATTTCACGAACTGGTCTTCATTGTTGGTCAACGCTTTGCATCCGGTGAATACTTCCTGCCGGAACTGGTCTATTCCGGTGAGCTCCTCAGGCAAATAAACGATCTGGTTAAACCCCGCCTGAAACAGACGGTTGCTACAAAAAAACTCGGAAAGGTTGTCATTGGCACGGTTGCCGGCGATATCCATGATATCGGCCTTAATATTGTTGATTTTATGCTGGATGTTAACGGATTTGAGGTCACAAACCTTGGTGTAGATGTTCCTGTTGAGAAATTTATCCAGGCAGTCAAAGATACCAAGGCACCGATAGTTGGTTTAAGTGGATTTCTTACGCCCGCGTTTGATGCTATGAAAACAACTGTAGAGGCATTAGAAGTTGCAGGATTGAGAGATAAGATCAAGATCATGATTGGCGGCGGCCAGATGAATGATGAAATAAGGAAATATGCTAAAGCAGATGCATACGGTAAGAATGCTATGGAGGCAGTAGCACTAGCTAAAAAATGGATCATCGCAAAATAATCCATAAATTAACTTGCTGATGGCTAAAAAACGTGATGGGAAGTCTGTAATTAACATCAACAACCCGGTATGCTTTCGGCTCGGCCTTGGAATATTTTGAAAGGAACCAAGATGACATCAACTGAATATCCTGATGGAAAAACTATGTCCGAAGGGTTAAACGACGCTGCTCGCTCTCCCTTTGATGAATTGGCGCAAGAATATGACTCCTGGTTCGATGGCGATGGCAGCCTGATTTTCTTGAATGAATTTCATGCATTTGAAACTCTGCTACCATCTTTACCAAATCCATTCCTTGAAATAGGTGTTGGCAGCGGGCGTTTTGCCCGGGCTCTAGGGATTGAAACCGGCATTGATCCCTCCGGCAAACTGGTAAAAATAGCAAAGAGCCGTGGCATAAATGCGTCTATTGGGCGGGGAGAAGATAAAATATTCCAAGAGCAATCATTCGGTACGGTATTCCTCATCGTTACCCTATGTTTTTTAGAATCTCCGTTACAGGTTTTAAAAGAGGCCAACCGTATCCTAAAGCCTGATGGTAAAATAGTATTAGGACTCGTACTAAAGGATAGCCCCTGGGGTAAGTTTTATCAGCAAAAGAAAGATGAAGGGCACCGTTTTTACAAATATGCCAATTTCTATAGCTGTAACGAAGTGGTGAAGTTAATGTTCAGGGCAGGTTTTATGGGTGAGGACATGATTTCCACACTTATGCAGAAGCCGGGGGATGTAAAGCTTTTGGAAGAACCGAAGGGAGGTTATTATCCTGACGCCGGATTCACAATATTAATCGGGGTCAAGAGAGAAAAAACCATTCCTGTTTCACGAGGGAGGTAAAAAGTCCATGACAGTCCTGCCGATATGTAGATTACCGGTTGATAATGTTTTAAGGCAAAAGGCCAAGAAGGTATCCAGTATCGATACTTCGGTTCAACGTCTCATCGATAACATGATTGAGACGATGCAGTCCGCTAACGGCGTCGGGCTTGCGGCGCCGCAGATTGGAAAGTCCTTACGCGTTATCGTCTTACAGATGCCAGGTGAAGAGCCACAAGTCATTATCAATCCGGAGATCGTAAAAAGTTCTGGAGAGCAGGAAGTCACCGAAGGATGCTTGAGCGTACCCGGGTACTATGGTGAGATAAAGCGGTCAGCCGAGGTGACGGTAAAAGGGATGGATCGACACGGTAAGGTAATGAGAATCAAGGGCACCGGCCTGATGGCTGAAGCCCTGGAGCACGAGATTGACCATCTTAACGGCGTTTTATACGTAGACCATATTGAAGATGATGGGAAACTGTATAAAATTGAACAAGCTGAAAAAACAAAACCGGATATCTAACATACGGGATTAGTGAGTAAAATGATAAAAGTACAGGCAAATTTATGTATCGGCTGCGGGCGCTGCGCCGAAAACTGCCCGCGGCAGGCTATCTCAATTATTAATAGACTGGCGCAGATAAATCACAGGTTATGCAACCAGTGCCGGTTATGTTTGGGGTTATGTCCCCGGGGCGCTATTGTTGAACTTGCAGCGGTACCAAAAGAAGAGTTGGCACTTACGGTTGGTTCGTTAAAGCAAAAGGCAGATAACCTTATTGATCGCATTGAGAAAATCAGGCAAAAAAGGGCAGTGTGAAAGTGATTAGGAAGATTTGAAAACGTACCTTGATTGTTTACCTTGCTTTTTAAATCAGGCGCTTAGAGCGGCGAGAGCGGCAACCGGAGATGAGACAGCGCAACGGCAGGTCATCGATGCCGTTGCTAAGATGATTCCAGAGTTGCCATTGGATTTAAAGCCGCCGGAACTGGCGCGGCAGACTTACCTTATGATCGCTAAAGTTACAGGCAACAAAGACCCTTTTCACCAGGTAAAAGCAGAAGCTAACCGCGCTGTCCTGGCGATCTATCCCCGCCTCCAACAAATCTTACAGGATTCGGAAGACAGGCTGTTCACCGCCTGCCGACTGGCAATAGCCGGGAACTCGATGGACATGGGCCCCAAATTCGATTACGGCAGCGTTGAAAGTCTGATTAATGTTGCGGTAAGTCCTCTTCCTTTGAAAATTAATGAATACGACGGGTTTCGGGAAAGTCTTAATACCTGCCAACGAATTCTATATCTTGGAGACAACGCGGGTGAAATTGTATTTGACCGCCTGTTTATTGAAGAGATTAACCGTGTCAGGAAGCTCGACACTTACTTCGTAGTCAGAGATAGTCCGGTGATAAACGATGCAACCATGGATGATGCCCTGGCTGTCGGTATGAACAGAATAGCGCGGGTTGTTTCCAGCGGTTCTGATGCTCCGGCTACCGTGCTCTCCGAATGTTCCGCAGAACTAAAGCAGCTTTATCGCTCGGCTGATATCATCATTTCTAAGGGACAGGGTAACTATGAATCTCTTGAAGGAGAGACCGGTAATATCTTCTTCTTACTGAGAGCAAAGTGCCCCTTAATAGCGAAATCCCTGGGAGTCAATTTGGGCGATTGTGTTCTAAAACACAACCTGAATGAAATACAATAGCTAGACTATGATAGGAATTATCCATGAATATGACGTTTGGGGAAAATAAAAATACGACGTTTGCTAGTACCCCGAATTATCGCATAAAGCTGGCCCGCAGGATTATTCAGATGGTGTCTCTATTGATGTCCTATCCCCTGTTTTACTTTCTGGTTGTTTTCGGCTGGTATTACGTAATCGCGGCGATTTTAATATTAACGCTGTTATCCTCTCTTTTCGTGGGGCGGGCTTTTTGTAGCTGGATATGTCCGTTCGGTACTATTTATGAGTTCAGCCGCTTGGGATTTAATTATAAACGCCTGCGTCCGCTGTGCCGTTTCGGCTGTCCATATGCTTTTTCTATGGGTATTATGAATTGTTTCAGTGTGTTTAAGATAAAGCGGGATGACGCGAAATGTACACAATGCGGTATTTGTGATGATCTTTGCCCTGTAGGTCTGGCAGACCTAGGTAGCAGTTATCAGAAAATATCCATTAACCCCAGTCGGCGGTATGCCTGTATTCGATGCCTGACATGTGTAGCATCGTGTCCGCAAGACGCATTGAGTCTTATTTATCTGAAACACGTACGTGATAGTTAATAATATTATTAGAAAAAAGGTCTAATAGTAAATAAATTATGATAAAGTGACAGGAAAATAGCTTGTATTCAGACGTGGATTTAATTATCCCAATTGGTATGTCTAAAAAAGTGCATCAAATGTGGTTAAAATAAAGTAGTTAAAAACGGTAAAACAAATTAATGCGGGCGATTGTGTTCTATAAATTAGTAAAGGAAGAAAATACTGAGGTCATCCTGCTTGAGACCATTGGTACTCATGATGAGGTGTATTAGGTTCTGATATGCGTCCTGAATACAACTTAGATTATTCTCAAGCCGTCCGTGGAAAATATTATCAATGGCTGCTCAAGGAAAGTTCAAACGTAATTATCCTCGAACCAGACATAGCAAAATCATTTCCTGACTCTGCTGCTGTTAACGAAGCGTTGAGAAAACTTATCATCCTTACCGATTCTATGAAGCATTTAGTTAAACATGATATTGTGCGGGAAAATCAACCTTCATACAATGCCAGGAGAACAAGACATGCCAAAATTGACCAGGGTACAAAAAGAGACGCTGGCACTCTTTACAAGCGGAGCGGAAAAGCTGGAAAAAGCCGTTAACGGTCTCTCCGAAAAAGAGCTTGATTACTCTATCGCTCCTGTCGAATGGACCATCCGGCAAATCGTTCATCATGTTTCAGAAGACGGTGATGCCTGGTCGATGGTCCTGAAAAAAGCTCTGGCAAATTCCGGTGTGCTTATCCATCCGGGTGGTTTTCCCGGCAACGAGGCCTGGGCAAAGGCTTTAGCATTTGATAGGCGACCTATTCAGAACTCACTGGCGCTTTTAAAAGCACATCGGAACGTTATCTCAGAACTCGCCAAGCTTTTCCCCGATGCCTGGGGAAAGTATGTTACCTATCCTGATGCCTCAAGTAAAAAGACAAAAATAATCAGATTCGGTCAGATTATCCGCATGTTAGGCGAACATTTGAACGAACATCTGACCACCATCGAGGCTATCAAGAAAAAACATGGCCTCTAATAAACTGGCCAACCCCTCTGGACAACTTTGCATAAATCGTTTATAATAAATTATTAACCATGTCGTACGATATAAGTTCTAAACCAGTGAGAATCGATCTCATCCTTACCGGCCCCTCTCTGATTTAAGGAGAGGGGATAAATCGGTAGCGTCTTAAATTAATTCTCATTGGAGGAACATATATAAATGGACAAGGTTATTTTTTTTGATACCACACTGCGGGATGGGGAACAGGCGGCGGGGGGAACCCTCAATATACAGGAAAAGCTGGAAATCGCCCATCAACTGGAAAAACTGGGCGTAGACGTCATAGAAGCCGGTTTTCCGGTTACTTCTCCCGGTGATTTTGAAGCCGTCAGGCTCATTGCGCAGGATATCCGCCAGCCTTCGATATGCGCGCTGATGCATGCCAGCATCAAGGCAGTCGACGATAGCTGGGAAGCTATTAAAGGAGCGGCTGATCCGCGTATCCATATCGTCCTGTCATCTTCAGACATTCACCTGTTCTATCAGCTCAAGAAGAGCCGGGAACAAATTCTCCAGATGTCCATCGATACGGTCAAACATGCCCGGAAATACACGAGTAATATCGAGTTTTCCGCCATGGACGCCAGCCGTACCGAGCCTCAATTTGTCTATCAGCTTTTAAAAGCGGTTATCGATGCCGGCGCAACTACGGTCAATGTACCGGATACCGTCGGCTACGCTATGCCTCCCCAGTTCGGCGCACTTATCGACGGCGTCTTTTCAAACGTGCCCAATATCGATAAAGCTGTTGTCAGCGTCCATTGTCATAACGACCTCGGCCTGGCGGTGGCTAATAGCCTGGAAGCGGTAAAACACGGCGCGCGGCAGGTCGAAGGCACGATTAACGGCATCGGTGAACGAGCGGGCAACGCCGCCCTGGAAGAAATCGTCATGGGCATCAAAACCCGCGCTGATTATTTTAACCTGGAAACGTCAATCGATACTACACAGATATACCGCACCAGCCGTCTCGTCAGCGAACTTACAGGCTTTCCGGTGCAGCCGAACAAGGCCATCGTCGGCGGCAACGCTT
The DNA here is from genome assembly GCA_041300405.1 of Dehalococcoidia bacterium. GTDB lineage: Bacteria > Chloroflexota > Dehalococcoidia > Dehalococcoidales > RBG-16-60-22 > Fen-1077. The sequence continues at coordinate 1,614,348 of JBGLNK010000001.1, forward strand.
TCCGCCATTCTTCCGGACTGCATGTTGACGGCTTGATTAAAAAATCATCCACTTATGAAATCATGGACCCCAAGACTGTGGGCATTCCTTCAAGCGGCATTGTGCTGGGCAAGACCAGCGGGCGTCACGCTTTCAAGGAGCGTCTCGCGGAACTTGGTTACAGCCTGAACGATGATAACTTCGTCCGCGCATTCGCCGCTTTTAAAGAACTGGCGGATAAGAAAAAAGATATTACCGACCGCGATATCGAATCCCTGGTGGCGGAAGAGCGCCGCACGGTTTCCGAGGATTATCACCTTGGACGCGTCCAGGTGACTTGCGGCGACCAGGGTCTCCCCATGGCCGGCGTCAGGCTCATCGGCCCCGGCGGAAAATCTATTATTGAAGGCGCGTCACTCGGCACCGGGCCGGTAGACGCAGTCTACAAAGCCATTAACCTGTGCGTTAAAGTGCCCAATACGCTAACCGAATTTACCGTAAAATCGGTGACGGAAGGCATCGACGCTATCGGCGAAGTGCTTATCAGGATAGAAAGCAACGGCATCACCTATACCGGGCGCGGCGCTGATACCGATATCATCGTTTCCAGCGCCAAGGCTTACATCAACGCTCTTAACCGCCTGCTGGCCGCCGGAAAAACAGCACCAAGATAAGAGCTTCCTCTGCCCTTGCGAGAGAGGATTGAGGTAAGAGGAAAAGAAATACATGTAATCATCTTTCCTCTTTGTAAAAGGGGGAATTAAAAAGGGATTTTACCTGCAGGATACAAAGACAAGATAAAATATAGTAAGATACATCGTCTCCCTTGTTAAAGAGCCTGCCCCGTACCGCGATACGGGAGAGAGCCGAGAAGGATTTAAAGGAGCACTGTCTTGAATATAGCTGAAAAAATATTAGCCGACCACAGCGGGAAAAAACAGGTTGCCCCGGGTGAATATATCAATCCCCGGGTTGATATGGTCTTGTCTAATGACATCACTGCGCCCATCGCTATCCGTGAATTTAAACGCCTGGGCGTGAAAAAAGTCTTTGACCCAAAGAAAATCGTCATGGTGGCCGATCATTTCGTGCCCAACAAAGACATCGCTTCCGCCGAGCAGGCCAAAGAGATGCGGGAATTTTGCGCGGAACAGGGGATAAAGTTCTATGACGTCGGCGAAATGGGTATCGAACACGCTCTCCTGCCGGAGCAGGGGCTTGTGCTTCCCGGTGATGTCGTCATCGGCGCGGACTCGCACACCTGCACCTACGGCGCGGTAGGCGCTTTCGCCACCGGCATGGGCTCGACGGATATCGCCATGGCTATGGCTACCGGCGATATCTGGATGAAAGTGCCGCAATCTATCAAGTTCGTCTATAACGGTAAACTACCGAAGTGGCTAAGCGGTAAAGACCTGATTCTCTATACCATCGGCCAAATCGGCGTCGACGGCGCTTTATACGCGGCGATGGAGTTTACCGGCGAAGCCATTGATGCTTTGTCCGTGGAAGGGCGACTGACGATGGCTAACATGGCCATTGAGGCGGGCGGCAAGGCCGGCCTCTTTAGAGTCGACGAGAAGACGCTGGCTTACGTTAAACCCAGGGCTAAGCGTAAATACACCGTTTACGAATCCGACCCTGACGCCGCTTACGCTAAAGCTATCGAGTTTGATGTCTCCAAAATGGAACCCCAGGTATCGCTGCCGCACCTGCCGTCTAATACGAAGCCGGTCAGCAAGCTGGGCAATATTAAAATCGACCAGTCGGTCATCGGCAGCTGCACTAACGGGCGCATTGAAGACCTGCGCATTGCCGCGCAGATTCTAAAAGGCCGTAAAGTGGCTAAAGGCGTGCGCTGCATCGTTATCCCCGGCACGCAGCAGATATTCCTGGACGCTTTAAAAGAAGGGTTAGCTCGGCTTTGTGCCGCAAGACTTTGAGCCGGGTGATGAAGATGACCGGGGATTACACGATAGTAAGCGGCAAGTACATAAATCAGGCTGGTCACCTGATGATTTTGACCGCTCCTGGGCTATCTATGCGTCTGCAGCTTATTACTTGAAAAACAGCAAAGGTGAGCAACTTAATCCAACTGCGGGTGCTTTTTGGGCGATTAAAAACTTCCAAAGCAAAGAAAATAACCCGCAATTGCCCCTGGTTACCATCATCACACCGGCATATAACCGGGCAGCATACCTGGACGAGACGATCCAGAGTATACTATTACAGGACTATCCAAATATTGAATACATCGTGCTGGATGACGGCTCCAAAGATAACACAAAAGATGTCCTGGAGAAATATAGCGGACGACTGACGTGGGAAAGCCAAACGAATATGGGAGAAACCGGGACAGTTAATAAAGGTTTTAAGATGGCACACGGTGAAATAATCGCCGTAGTCAATTCAGACGACCCTCTGCTCCCAGGGGCAGTAAGCACAGCGGTATCTTTTATGCAAGCGAATCCCGGCATTATCGTAGCTTATCCGGATTGGAATTACATCGGTCCGGATTCTAAAATCACCGGACATATCCAGGTGCCCGAATACGATTATCTTTTTATGGTCAGGCGCCATCATTGCTCACCGGGTCCGGGAGCCTTCATCAGACGCAACGTAATTGAACTTGCAGGCGGGCGTGACCCTGAGTTTAAATACGTAGCTGATTTTGAGTTCTGGCTGCGGCTGGGACTGTACGGCAAATTCGCTCGTATTCCCAAAACGCTTGCAACCTTCCGCGTGCATCCGGATTCCGCATCTGTTTCAGCCAAGGGAAGAGCCATGGCGGATGAGCACATACAACTGGTCAGGAGATTCTACACAAACCCCGATATACCGAAGGAAGTGATTAAAGTACGCGCACAAGCATTCGCGTGGGCTTACTGGGTAGCAGGTGTCTCGGCAGGTTCCTTATATCGGCTAGCTATAAAATACTACATAGCAGCTCTGTTATTTTATCCGCCAATTATTAAAATGTACTGCGGCTATTTTCTCATCATTTTTATCAGGAATATCCCCAAACCCATTTACAAGGTGTTATCAAGGGGATGGCGTCTTATCGGCCGGATATTTGGAAAAGAAAAACATTAGGGTAAAAGAGAAAAATGCCAACAGTCAGCATTGTCATTCCAACGTACAACCGGGCATCGCTAATCAAGGAAGCAATCAAGAGCATACTGGAGCAAACTTACCAGGATTTCGAGATCATCGTCGTGGATGACGGTTCGACCGATAATACCAGAGAAACCGTGATTGCTCTTTCAGATAAGATCGTATATGTCTATCAACAAAACCAGGGACGTTCTCATGCGCGCAATGAGGCAATCAAGCTTGCACGGGGTAAATATATCGGGTTCCTCGATTCAGATGACCTCTACCTGCCAAACAAACTTGAGAAACAGGTCGCTCTCCTGGAAAAGGAACTGGATTACGGGATGGTTTACACGTCAGCGATATGCATCGACGAAAAGGGGAATGAAACTTCAATTGTTTATAAAGCGACATCATCGGGGCGAATTTACCGGGAAGTAGCTTTTTTCTACCCTGTCACTGTCCTATTGCCAACTGTGATGATTCGGGCTGAAGTTCTGGCTAAACTGGGCGGATTCGACGAAAAAATGGAGCGATTTGAAGACACTGACATGTGGCGGCGGGCAGCTAAAGTGTGCCAGGTTCTAGCGATAGGCGAACCCTTGTGCAAAGTCAGGACTCACTCCGGTAACGCTCTGGAGGGGCAGGACCCATTTAAGATTTTTAACGCCCTGACATATTATGTTAATAAGATTTTCAAAGAAGACCGTGATGTAAGCAGTATTTTCCTGCACAGAGGGGCGGCGCGATTTTGTCTTAACTACGGGCGGGCAATAATATTACAACCACAGTGGCGGGCGATAGGACGAAAGTTTGTTTCCCGGTCATTAAAATACTGGCCGTTCCAGATATATCCCTACTGGTTACTAATCCGCCGCAACATATATAAATGGGTTATTACTCCAACACAGAAATTGAAAAAGAATAATGTTAAATCAAAACAATAAATCGCCGACGGTCAGCGTAATTATCGCAACCTACAACCGGGCCACAATGGTCAAGGAAGCGATAGAAAGCGTACTAAAACAGACATACCGGGATTTTGAGATAATCGTGGTGGATGACGGGTCGACAGATAATACGCGAAAGACAGTAACCGCGCTTTCAGACAAGATTGTATACGTATACCAACAAAACCGCGGACGTTCTAACGCGCGAAATCACGGTATCAGCCTGACCCGGGGCAAATATATAGCTTTCCTGGATTCGGATGACCTTTTCCTGCCGGATAAACTCGCAAAGCAATTTGAGGCAATGGAAAAGCGGCCGGAGATTTTACTATCGCATACTTCCTACCAGTATGTCGATTACGGCGGCAACTATATCAAAGAAATGAAATCAGGCAGGTTTTCCGGCAGTGTATACCCTAAAATTATCCGAAGATGTCCTATCGCTACACCGACGGTCATGCTCCGCCGGGAAGCGCTTAAAAACGGACTATGCTTTAAAGAAGGGATTACCATCGGAGAAGATATAATCCTATGGACACAAATCGCACGAAATTCCTGCATCCTTGGTATCAATGAAGTTTTAGCGAAGGTTAGGGTTGGAGGAGAAAGTGCGGCAACCGATTCACAAGCCCAGATAACCGGTATAACAAATATATTAGAATACACGGTAAAACAGGAAGCAGGCATGAAACCGGGACTGCGGCGGAATCTACTTGCAGATGGATACTTGAAAACAGGTTTTCATCACCTGCGAAAAGGCGCCGCATCATCTTTCCTGAAGTATATACGGCTCGCCTTAAAGAGTTCTCCTTTATATGTGATATACTGGATACCGACTACCCTGTTTACGGAGCTTTTTTCCAGGCGCTGGTTGTGGAGAGACGCCAGGCTGACTAATAAATCCGGCTGAGGAAAATCGATGCGTATCCTTTTCGTCGCCATGTCCGATAGTGTTCATACTGCCCGATGGATAAACCAGCTGGATGGTCAGAACTGGGATATTCACCTTTTCCCGAGCATCGATATCGGGCAGGTAAATCCTGAACTGATGAATGCTACAGTCCACCATTCTTTTTACGGAAAACAGGATGTTCGCAACCGTACTGTCAGAATCAAAGGATTACCTGTAATCGTACCTTCCATTTCTCAATATGTAGCTTACGTATTCAGGATGGCATTACAGTGTTCACGTTGGCATAACTATCGTTCAGGTCAATTAAGAAGGCTCATCAAGAGACTAAAACCGGATATCATTCACTCTTTGGAATTTCAATCCGGCGGCTATCTGGTATCAGATGTGAAAAAATCCTGCACAAGTCAATTCCCTCCATGGATTGCGACCAACTGGGGCAGTGACATCTATCTTTTCGGCCGCCTTTCCGAACATGTGGATAGAATTAAAGACGTTCTGGAGAGATGTGAATATTACGCCTGTGAATGCCAGCGCGATGTTATGCTTGCAAGGCAATTAGGGTTCAAGGGCAAGGTGCTTCCGGTGCTGCCGAATTCGGGCGGTTTTAACCTTGAGAGGACGGCTCAATTAAGACAGCCGGGAACTGTTTCTGAAAGGCGTCTTATTTTACTCAAAGGGTACCAGCACTGGGCCGGGCGGATGCCGAAGTTGCCGCAGCCCGGGCACCAGGCGATGGGTACTTCAGACTTGTAGTCATTAAGCGTTACCATACCTTGACCTCTTTACGCATGCGGTTTACTATCTCTTCCGGAGAGAAGGGGCGCCCGTCGTATTTCAATATCGTTGCATCAATCTGTATGCCGGTTTCACGCCGGATTAAACCGGCTAATTGCGCCGTGGCGTTACCTTCGACGACGATGTTTTGCTTTGTTTTTTTAAGTGCCGCGGTCACTGCTGCCGCCGGGAAGGGCCAAATTTCGCTCAGGTGAAGGGTACTGACCGGCAGGCCGTCTTTCCTGAGCATAGCGGCGGCTTCCCGGATAGCGCCGTAAGTGCTGCCCCAGCCGATGAGAGTAGTATTGGCGTTCCTGGAAGTGTGTAACCCCGGCCTGGCGATCTCCCGGCGGAGACCGGTTAACTTGCGCAGTCTTTTTTCAACCTGCGCTTTGCGGGTAGCGGCGTCCTCAATCATATGTCCGGCTTCATCGTGCTCGTCGGAGTCGGTCACCACCAACGCTTTACCCTGTCCCGGCAGCGCCCGCGGTGAAATGCCGCAATTATTGACAAGATGTCTCCGGTAATCCGCAATACCTTCGAGGTCTTTATCGGAAAGAAGCCGGCCTCGCTCGATTTTAATCTGGGTTAAGTCGAATTTATTGACGGTGGTATAAGAGGAGGCCAAATGATGGTCGGTAAGGATAATCACCGGCGTCTGATACTTTTCAGCGAGGTTGAAGGCCTTGACGGCGGCGTAAAAGGCTTCTTCAGCGGTAGACGGAGCCAGTACCGCCCGGGGGAACTCACCGTGTCCGGCGTGAAGTGAGAAAAAGAGCTCCGCCTGCTCAGTCCGGGTGGGCAGACCTGTAGCCGGGCCGGGGCGCTGTCCCAGTACCGCTACTACCGGAGTTTCGGTCATGCCTGCCAGCGCCAGGGCTTCGACCATGAGGGCGAAACCCCCGCCCGATGTCGCTACCATCGCCCTGACGCCCGTGTAACCTGCTCCCACGGCCATATTCATGGCTGATATTTCGTCTTCCACGTGTAAAGCGACGACGCCGTACTGGCGGCCTTTATCGGCCATGTATTCCAGGATGGAGCTTGAAGGCGTCATGGGATAACCGGCGAGGAACTTGCAGCCGCCGGCCATAGCGCCGAGACACAGCGCTTCGTTTCCGTTGAGTATCAACCGGTGCATGTTCCCGATTTTTTGGGGCAGTGATGGAAGCCGGAGACCGGAGTTGTGTTCCCGGGCAAGATTGTATCCGGCCCAGGCCGCGGTAATATTATCGGTGATAGTCTTTTCCCCGTGCCGCGCAAACTCGCTTTTCAGGATGAATGACAGCAAATCAAAATCGCTGTTAAGAAGTCCAAAAACCGCGCCGGCGGCCACGGTGTTAGCCATGAGCTTATTTTTTACAGTATCTTCGGCCAGCTTTATAAGCGGGATATCGATATATTTTTTACTGTCAGCCGGAGCTTGTATCTGTCCTCCGTCGTAGATAATGACGCCCCCGGTTTTTAACTCGTTTTTATGCAACGCCAGAGTCTCTTCATTCAAGGCCACCAGAACATCGAGTTCAGGAGAAATGGCAAGCACTTCTCTGTCTTTTATCCTGACGCGGAAAAAGTTATGCCCGCCCCTGACGCGGCTCTCGTAGTCCTGGTCGGCAAAGACGTGCAATTCGCCGCAGGCAAAGGTTTTTGCCAGTATCATGCCCACAGACTGCACGCCCTGTCCCGCCTCTCCACCCACCATGATATTAAAATCTACTGCCATGCTACCGCCTCACTCCTAAACCGGAATACGTTATATAAACGGTGTCTATATCCTGTATCTTAGCAGCAGCTAGTAAATTTGAATGTAATTTTTATCACTTTAATCGGATCGGGTTATTTTTCTTCTTCTATATTTTTAACCCTTTCTTTAAGACCCGGCCGGTGGAAGAGGACATTGAAGGCGCTTAATCCGGGCACACGCCGCACCTCGATAATGGTGCGGAGCAGCAGGATCACGATAATGCCCCTCACGACCCCGGAGAGAGTAAACAGGGCGCGCATTTGATAGCCGAGGAAATGCGGAAGGTGCGGAATAAGATAGCCGCCGGCAAGCGAACCGACACAAATCGCGAGCCATATAAATGAGTTGAAGACCGCTATCTGTTTTGTCCGGTTACCCGGTTCAGAGGCGTCAAAGACAAAATTGACGGACGCCAGGTTAAATCCAGACCAGGTAAAACCGCTGACGATATTTGCAAAAACAAGGTATACCGGGTTGGCGCTGACCAGCCAGAGCAGCGGTACCACAGGCATCAGCCACGAGGTTATCCGGACGATTTTCAGGTTGCCCGCCCGGTCTGCCCGGCGGCCCCAGAAGGGCAGGAAAAACAGGTTGGCTACGATGCTGGCAGACGTGACGATGGTATACGTCAGGTAATTAAAGTGCAGGTCGCGGAGCATGAAGACGGAGAAAAACGGGCCGGACAACATCATGCCGAAGTATATCAGGGCGATATATATCATGTATTTGCCCAGATTAGATGTTCCCATGGTCCTGACGATTTGCATCACACCGGGCGCGTTATCCTTTTCACGGGTGACGGGAGGCTCGTACATCCTTGAGAGGAAGAAAAACGAGAGAAGACGGAAGACCGACGCCCCGCCGAAAAGAATAGCAAAACCGACGAACACTTTGCCGGATAAAATCTGGAGTATGCCGCCGGCGAGGAGAGAGAGAATCAGCGTGATAAAAACCGCAATCCTGCCGCGAAAGCCGAAATACCGGCCCCTCAGTTCTTCCGGCACCAGGTCCGCCATCATGCTGCCCCAGGGGGGAAAAGACATGGAATCAATAACGAAGCAAATGGTAACCAGCCCGATGAGCCACCATACCCCTACAGGGCGGAATAAATAAGGGACAAGAAAAACGGGCAGCCACATCAGGGCGTGAATGAACGCCGCCGTCATTATCATGCGCTTACGGTTGCCGGCACGTTCCGCCAGACCGGGCGCAGCCAGCTGCGTGAACGCGGTAGCAAAACCGGGGATACTCGAAAGCAGGCCGATTTGCATGCTGGTGGCTTGCAGCACCAGGGCAAAGGGGGTAGTAAAGTTCTGCGTGAAACCCAGCATAGCGGCGTAAGCGCTGCCGTCCAGGATAGATAGTTTCAGGCTGTTTCTTACTTTTTGCCTTGATTGATGGTTATGTATCTGATGCCCGGAGGCATCCTGGCTGTTAGATGTCATATATTTTATTTTTAAAATAATCAAGCCCGGGGTTTTTCACCCAGGCTTGAGAGTGTTCTGTCCTGAAAAGCGTATTTAAGTAGTCATTGAACAGAAGGCACACCAAGCCCCCGGCATAACGCCGCGCCGGGCAGCGTTATTAAACCTGTTCGCTTGAGGGGTTATGGTATGCATTGGTCTTTTACTCTCCAGGTAAAATGTTCACATATTCTATTATATGCCGTGACAGCTTGTCAATAGCGTTAATGATTAGTGTTAATAATTAGTTAATGATGGTGTTAATGATTGACTTTGATAATTAAGATATTATTAACAAATTATGGCCTGCGTGACATATACGGTTTCTAGCTGTTATAATTAGCGGAAAAATAGAAAGCTGTGTTAGAGAGATGGAAGAAGTAATCGTACGGAAAATAGCCGAGGCAGCAAATAACGTAAAAGCCAGTGTCGAGCGTGTCATCGTCGGCAAGGGCGCTGTAGTGGAGTTAGCTATTATTGCCCTTCTTTGTATTCCGAGCAGCAGGAATTGCGTTAACATCATGCCTCCCGTTTTCCAGGTTATATATCGATTTTATCGCGGGGAGGGGAATAAGGGGATAAAGGCAGTATGTATTTTAAGAGGAGGTTAACCCCTGAAGAAAAGGGGGAGACCATGGATTTCTGAGTTTAGTTCCCGCGCCCGCGCAGGAGAAAAATAACAATGATAAGCAGGATAACTATTACCACGATCAAACCGATGATGACAATCGTTGTGAGGGGGAAATTTTCCGTTGTTGCGGCGTTTATATTGCCGGGATTCAGTGTAGCCGACGGAGGTAGGGTGATTGCCGGCGCTGTCACCGGTGTAACCGTTCCGGCGGCAGGCGGTGTGGTTGCGGGCGCTGTAGAGGGGACGGCGTATCTTACCGCGCCCATCAGAGTTTCCGCCGGGAAAGAGCCGGTAACGTCAAGTGTGGTGTTGGTAAATAGCACTTTTATATTTACTTTAGCTTCGGTCAGCAGAGCGATGGCAACGTAATTGCCGGGTGCGGCTCCGGCGGGGAACTGCAGGTTGACTGCCTGGTTTATCTCGAAAGATTCGCCTGCTTTGTTGGGCAGGGGATTGATGCCGATGACGTATTCCGGGTTAAGCAGCAGGTCGGCGCCGCCGCTGACAGGACGGGCGACCACCTGTGATTTTATGGATATCTCGGTAATCGGGAGGGGCAGGTCTTGCGTGCAGTCGGCGCTGCCTTTAATGACGGCGTAGAAGACATCTCCGGCGGAGACTGTTGATTTATCGAAGGCGGTAGGCTCGAAGTTGAACTTAAAATAGTCGGCCGGGTTAAGGTCCAATGCCAGCGCCGGAGACGCGCCGGTGAACGAGAGCGTCACCATTACTAAAAGCGCCGCCGCGGTGCGCAAAGCAGAGTTAATCAACTGGTTCTTTTTCATGATTGTATTATGAGTATATAACTTTTAACGTTAACTGGAAACCGTACTTAAGTCATCTCGTTATTGTGAAAACAGCTTCAAAAGGCATATCCTGCCCGCGTCTTTTTATTTGCGCAGCTGGGTATTGCACCGGGGACAGGCGCCGGGATTCCAGCCTCTGCCAAGGTGGCTTTTGCAGTTTGGACAGCGCCAGACGAGGATTTCGCTGATGCCAAAGGCCACGGCGATAGCGCCCAGGACAAAATACAACACGCTGTACTGAATCGGCTGGCTTCTTCCTATTACAGTGAGAGCGAAGAAAGCCCCGATGATCAGCAGCGCGTACAGGAAAGACCTGGTTGTTTTTTTACGGCTGTAAGCGGCTATGACGCGCTGCGGGTTATCCGGCTTCCAGTAAGGAGCCAGTTCCGCTTTACAGTGGGGGCACGCTTTAAGTTCCATCTTAAGGCCGAGGAGCTTCCCGCAGGCCGGGCAGCGCCAGCGGTAGTAGGTGATCGCCATCAGCGCTATGCCTATGCCCGCTCCCAGCGCGAGTTCTATTTTTGAATCCAGCCCGATGAAACTGACGCCGGAGTACCTGATGGCGATAATTCCGATGAAGATAAAGAAAAATGCCAGGTAAAGCAGGATGCTCGATTCGGTTTTACGCTTAATAAATGCCTTGACGGTGTGCTCGCGGGGGTCTGCGGTAACGGTCATACTGGGGTCCTTTCTTTATTTGCGGATGCGGCCTTGCCGATGGTCTAAATTATCACGAACATGCAGGGAGTGTCAAACTTAAAACGGCGAAGCCAGTACCAGCCGCCGTCATTCCGTTGACGCCTGCCTTCCCAAATTCCAAACTACTCATCCTCACCCACACACAAACTTTTTGCATGCCCACCGAAGCTTTAGCGTAGGTGGGTCATTCCCGTGAAAACGGGAATCCATGTCTCGTTTATCCGCTGAGGATTCGGTAGTTGCGTCACTTGTAAGGGAGGAAAAGAGGCGGATTTACCTGTCACTCCAGCGAAAGCTGAAATCTATATTGCTCTTTGCCACTACCGGCGTATCGGTGTTGTATTTTCCTTCCCTAATCCAATCCCGCTACTTGCCTATCTCCAGCAATTTGGCGCCGCATTTCTGGCAGACCTTAGGTTTCACTTTAACGCCTATGAACTTCCGGCAGTTGGGACAGCGCCATATGATGAGCGCCCATATCAAAGCCCCGGTGAGGATGCCCATCGCCATCCCTACCTCCACGGCATTTCCCAGCCCGGTCAAAGACACGCCCTGGATGAACCTGGAGGTAAAAATAAAAGCCATGCAAAAAAGCGCGATGTAAAGCAGCACGTTTACCGTGAATCTGCGCTTCGAGAATTTCTCGATGATTTCTCGCTGTTTTTCCGGTTTTATAGCCATGTTTGCACCTCGATTTCAAGTTAACATGAAGCACCGGAACGTGTCAAACGTGGAAGACAATGCGGTCATTGCTTATTCCCAGGCGCTGCCGGCATGTGAATGCGTACAGAGTGTAAAATATCTCAATATAAAGTCGATAGCAATCCAGGTAAGGCGTAGTTTTTATGCGGAGTGTCACAAAGTAGGTTAAATTATTACAACTCTTGATGGAGACATCCATTGGATAAGCTGCGGTTTAAAATACCGGCTTTCGAACGGTTTTTCCTATACAGATATTCCCGTAGCCGTTTTGCTGTGCAAGGTTTTTTTAATACTGGGCTAAATGCAGGGTTGAAGATATGCCCAGGACTTTTCCATTATGGACACTTTAGCGCTATTAGTAAGTTCTTTTAACCCCGGTGATATTCGTAGCGTATGGCAGTATCCAGGACGCAGTAAGTATGTTTTTGTCCTTCTGCTTTATGGAGCACCGGTTTGAATAGCCCCTCGGCAGCTTTCGCTAAATCATCCAGTGAGTCTAGTCTTACTACCGCCTCACCCTGTTTAACATCCGGCAAATCGTTTACCTCTACAATCAAATCTTTATATTTTCTGGCCGCTTGCTGTGCCCGGTGGTCAATGCTTGTAGTCCTGCCGGCCCTGGACAGGAAGTACATGACGATTGCGCCAATAAATAAAACGCCAAAGAGGCCGGCCGCTATAGGAAAGAAGGTTTTCGCGCTGGCCGGGGGTAACCAGAGAAACCGCTGCTCGTTCTCGACGGTCTCTGTCTTTGTGATAGATCCGGGTTTGGACTGCCTCAGTTCACCCCAGTTCAGCACCGCTTCGCTTAGCGTTGTTCCAATAGTATAAGTCAAGCCATCTTTTATCGTTCCGTAATCAGTTTCAGCGGTTGTGGAAACATTGGCGGAAATAACCAGGTTATAAGGCGCGGAACTGATCCCTGTTTCCTGCTGTATAGTATTAGCTATCTGGGTTATTTGTTTCAGATCCAGCGGGAAGATAACAGTGAAATCACCGCTTTCCTGGAAAGCCGGGACGAGGGTCATGGTCTTCGACCATTTACTTGGAATTTCAATGGTGGCGTAAATTTCTGCCGTGACAGCTCTTTGCCGGGCCGGTTTGTCTGATTTGAATTGATAGGAAAAGCTCATATCCATATTGTCGACAAGGCGGAGGAAAAGCGTGTCTCCGGGGCCGATGGTTGTGCTGGATATAACCGGCGCGGGAGGCTTCAATACCGCTTCATCAAAGAGCGTGTTCGGCTTCAGGTTAACCGTGTAATCAAATGTGCCCACCGAACTTCCTTGCCGGTAAGTAAGCTCGCGGTTATGCCCCCCGAGGCCGTTCCGCAGCTGGAAACGCTCGGGATCGAGTCAATTATGGACCTGGCCCAGTTCTTCGACCCCATCGAGCTGGAGGGCTTCACGGCTGTTTTTTTTATATCTTTTCCGTCCATTTTGTAACCTTCCGGATATATTTATAATACTGCTGTTCCAACGGCTTTAATTACCGCCGTTGGCGGCACCATCAGCCGGTCGAATCCGAGCTCCTTTGGTGTGATTCCCAGGCAAAGACCGAGAAGCTGGGTAATATAGACAATGGGCATGTTGTAGCTTTTCCCGGTCGCCTTTTCAATATCTTTTTGCCGCAAATCAAGGCTGCTCTGGCACATCGGGCAGGCCACCACGATACATTCCGCGCCCGCGGCTTGAGCCATATCGATAATCGCCCCGGAGCGCTGGACGGTTATATCCGTCCGCGTCAGGTTAAGCCCGCCTCCGCAGCAGTCCACCTTGCCCGGCCATTCCAGGCTTTCTCCGCCCATTGCCTCCACGAGGTTTTCCATGATGGTGGGATTTTCCGGGTCATCGAAATGTGTGGCTTCCGGCGGACGCAGCAGGTAGCAGCCGTAATAGCAGGCTGTTTTGAGCCCGTTCAGGGACTGTTTGAGACTCTTACGGAGCTTTTGTGCGCCGATATCCTTTGTAAGTACTTCGACAAAGTGGCGTACAGGGACAGAGCCGTCATAGGGCTGCCCCAGCGCTTTCCCCACGCTCTCGCGCATTGCCGGGGAGTTGGCTACTTCATAATTGGCGACTTTTGAGCGGTTATAGCAGGCGGCGCAGTTGACCACCATGTCCAGCCCCATCCCCTTGGCCAGGACGAGGTTGGCCGCCGCCAGGGAAGCCGCCAGGGCGCGGTCGGTCTGGTGTGCGGCGCTGGCCCCGCAGCAGGTCCACCCGTCTATTTCCGCGAGTTCGATGCCGAGCGCTTTGGCTACGGCGACGCTGGACTCGTGCATATCGCGCGCGGTGGAGTGGGAGGAGCATCCGGGATAATAGGCGTATTTCATTTCTCGGTTCCTTTGTTTTCTGATAAATGGTTGAAAATGCGGCGCACCGTGCGCTTGTCCGCCCCTGATGGCGGCAGGAGCGCCATTTTACCCTTCTTTAGCATCGTGGGGAATTTATCTGTGTCCGCCATGATATTGCCGGTTCCCATTTTGTATAAGGCTATCATCCGCAGGTCATAAGCGCGGCCGTAAGTTTTCACCGTGTCCAGGAACAGGCGGTTGAACAACGGCGGATTGCCTTCCGGCTTCGCTGAGCCCTTTTCCAGCGCTATGGCACGCAGAGCGTCGATAACGGCGGCAAAATTTATCTCGTTCGGGCAGCGCGCGTAACAGGTATCGCAGGATAAACACGTCCAGATAAGGTCGGTTTGCAGCAGTTCGTCCCCCGCGCCGAGCTGCAGCCGCCGTATGATTTCCGAGGGCGCAGAGCCCGTCCGGTCGGCTACCGGGCATCCCACCGAGCACTTCTTGCACTGGTAACATTTATTCAGACTTACCTCTGCCTTCTTTTCCACCTTGCGGATAAGGCTTTCGGCGGCTGGCTGTTTTTTAATTCTAATTGTCATATCGTTTAACTCTTAATCAAAAACAAATATTCCCTTTGATTTTTCATGTTCGACCTTTTTCGATGGCAGCGCCGCATGTGCGGCCGCCGCCATCTGCGCGGCCGCGTGAGCGGCTGACGCCTGGGCAGGCGCAATCTTGCGGTAGACTTCCTCCGGCTTGCGCTTTGCTCCGTCTACGGTTAAAAGATCCTCGACTTTGATACCGAACAGGCGCTCATTTTCTTCAAGGTAGGGCAGGATAATATCCCAGTCTTCTCCGGTCAGCGGCAGTATTTGTCCCCCGTTCAACTGCTGTTCGACAACCTGTTTCCCCGGGTCGCGGATATAAAGCGCCCCGCCTGAAGCCAGCGAGAACAGGTTACTGCCGGCATACGGTTCCTTCAGCGGTACTGTCTGCCCCTGGTCATTGAACGCTATACCGTTCAGGATGACGAAGCCGCCGTCTTTAAAAACATCCCCGGCCATGAATGACTCCGCCAAAAAGTCGAGGCAGGTGCCGTTAATAACTACCCTGGGTTTGCCGACTGAATTGATGAGAGGCCGGCCCGCGGCATTGCCCATCACATAGATAGAGCCGCCTTTGGCCCCGTACAGGAATGTCTGGCCGGTATCGCCGTGTATGACCAGCTTGCCGGATTTTATAATCTGTCCCAGCTGGTCCTGGGCATTGCCGTGTATAGTGATGGTAAGCCCGTCTATCCCGGAAGCCGTGTAGTCGCCGGAGCTGTCGTAAACATCGATAGTCACATCATGGGTGTCGGGCCCTAGGCCGCACCCGATGAACCGCTGCCCGGCGCAATTAAAGCTGATAAAGCGCCGCCATCCCTTGAAATAGGCGTCCATCAGGAGAGAGGCGTCGCAATCATTGCCTTCCGGCGGAAATCCTTTGGTATCTATAACCAGGGTTGTCTCGCCGGTGAGCGGTTCTCTTAATGATTCCCGTGACGTGTAATCGATAAGACGGTAAGCCCCCGGTGCCGATTCCGCCAATCCGGGCAGCCCGCCGAATAATTCGTGCAGTGTTTCCCGCACGATTTGTAGTATGTGTTTGCGCTTATTGGTTCCGGTAGCGTACCGGCGGTCATTAAGGCGCGTTAATATCTCAATTGCGTCTGCTGTTTTGTCCGGGTCTTCGGCCAGCGCCTTGACTGCTTCACAGGCCAGGTGAAACTCGTTCAATGACCACGCGGGCAGATTTTTAGTTATATATTCATACACCTTATTACTGCCGGTATCAAAGAGCTTATGGATACTGTTTTCAATATTACCGTTATTGGCATGCGGTAATTTAATGCCTTCGGACAGTTTGCATACCTCGTTTCCGGCCGGTAATTGTACCGGCACGCCGAATTTATCGGCGCAGGTCAGCCGCATTTTCCCGGATGCGTTCCGCTCCAGGTTAAATATAAACGAGCCGCCGTCCGTATAACTGCCGCCCCTGGCGTTCCAGTACTTGTCGGCCACGGGGCAGATGCGGTTATCATCCCGCGACATGCTTAAAAGGGTAGCGTCGATGGCCTGTTTCTCGGAGCAGATTAAACCTACCTGCACCTCGCCGTCGCAGAAAGCAAATACCTGAGGCCGCAGCATCGCCGTATCTGTAATGCCCATCAGTTGAAATTTCTTTGCCTCCGGTATATTCCGGGCGATGATGAAAAACCAGGGGCCGTCCGGCGAACTGTGAATTTGCGTCGCCTGGATTGCCCGGTAGATACGCTGCTTTTCTTTCGGCAGGCGGTCGAAGTCCAGTTCGGAAGTCGGGGCCAGCGATTCTATAATATATTCCAGCGGATAGTGATAGGTCCGGTTGAGCAAGTCAAAAAGCTGCACGGATACCTCTGTATCGGTCAGGAATTGCGGGTAGATATGGCGCTGCGCCAGGTATTCACCAACCGAATGGTAGTTCGCGAAGTCGCCGTTATGCACCAGCGCGGTATTCATCGCGCCGAAGGGGTGAGCGCCTCCCGGATGCCAAACCCGCCCCTTGGTGGGGAACCGCTGGTGGACAATCCAGATATGCGCCCGCAGGTCATTGATTTTATAGTATTCCGTGATGGCCTCGGCATAGCCGACGACCTTTAAAATCATGATATCCTTGCCGTAAGACATCACGAACGCTTTTTTATCACCCAGGGAGGCATAGTATTCCTGGTTCAGCCTGACGCTCTGCTGGCTCAGGAATTCGTCTTCCGCGTCGTTACGGGTGAGCAGAGAAAAGCCGTTTTGCGCAATAAACGAATCGAGCACTTGCGGTTTAACGTTCAGACCCGTTAACGATTTCCCGCGCCAGTTCGCCGTCGATTTCCACATCGCCCAGCGGCGTCCGCCATGTCCCCCCGGTCATGACGCTGAAAGGCTTCCCCTGCCCGCTGTGAGAAGGCCCGATGATGATAAAAGTGTCCTTGAACTTTACCCTGGAGACGGTAGCGCCGGTAACCGCGCCGGAATACTGGTAGCCGGCGTGCGGCGCCAGCAGGCCGAGGACATTTTCTTTAGGCGCTTTTATATCCACCAGTTTGGATAATTTTGCTCTGAGTTCAGACGCTTTACCGGGATAAAAATACCCCGCGACACACGGATTCCTAATCATTTTAAGCCTCCTTGGAGGTTGAGAATCATAGTATTTGTCATTCTGGCGAAGCCAGAATCCACTTTTAATAGCATCTACATTGCGTACCTGTCGCTGGATTCCGCCCGTATCACAAGTACGGGAGCCTGCGCGGGAATGACAACCGATAATAGTGTCAGTTTTACCGGAAATTCAGCTCCGCGCCGCAATACAGGCACTTCGAGCCGTTCAAGCCGGTGACCTCGGTTTCATAGCCCCAGCGTTTCACCACGACCTTGCCGCAACTATAACAGCGGGTGCTCTCGCTTTCGTGGCCGGGGACGTTGCCGGCATAGATGAATTTCAGCCCCGCCTTTTTCCCTATGTCGCACGCCCGGTCGATGGTCTTTTGCGGCGTGGGCGGCAGGTAAGTCAGGTTATGCATGGGGTGAAAGCGGGTCACATGCCATGGCGTAAGCTCACCGAGTTCGTCATGTATCCAGCGCGCGATGCCCTCAAGCTGCGCATCGTCATCGTTCTTCGTGGGGATGATATTGGTCACCACTTCTACATGCATGCCCCATTTGTCCTTGGCGCGCCTGGTAACTTCCAGTATTTCCCGCCAGCGCGGCACGCCGGGCACGCTTTTATAAAACTCGTCTGAGAAACCTTTTATATCGACGCGCCACGCGTCCAGGTAAGGGCCGATGGAATCCAGCGCTTCCGGGGTAGCGTAGCCGTTAGTGACATAGACGGTATAAAGTCCGTTAGCTTTAGCCAGCTTTGCCGAATCAAAGGTATGCTCGAACCAGACGGCGGGCTCGTTATATGTCCAGGCCATGCCCTGACAATGGTGTTTTTTAGCCAATTCAACGGAAGCTTCTGGTAAAAGCTCCCGGCAGCTGCTCATCAAATAGGCGCTTTCCGCCGTGGAAATCTCCCAGTTCTGGCAGTGCTTGCACCGGAAGTTGCAGCCCAGCGTTCCCAGTGAAAAACACAGCGTGCCCGGGTGGAAATGGAAAAGGGGCTTTTTTTCGATTGGGTCGGCGGCCATGGAAGAGACGAGGCCGTAATTCAGGTTGAAAAGCGTGCCGTTTTCGTTCCGGTACATGCCGCAGGCGCCGGATTTGGACGGATTGATACGGCAGCGCCATTGGCAGGTGCCGCACTTTACCCCGGAACCGGGCAGTTTTTCGTAATGCATCGCTTCACGCATAGTTTCACCACCCTTTAAGCCCATTATAACACCATAAAATTAACAATTATAGAGACGGTAAAAAGTAGGGGGAAATACTATAAAGAAATGCAGGGAACCTTTGCTAATCAACCCAGCTTTATGTATAATATTGTGTCAAAGGGGTTGGGGTCCAGGCGCGGAATCATACTAAAAGTCAGAATAACCCTTTAATTCACCCCGGCGGTTGAGCTAGAGTAATCATTATACCTCGTAAGCCGAAGCAAGGATGATAGTATAACAATACAGACATTAAAGAAATTACCCAAGATACTGACAATCATTTTTTGTACGCTTTTTACCTGTAATCTACTGGTAATAGTTGTTTCCGGCATCACAGGTCACGGCTCTATGCATGGGCTTTTGGATTTGTTTATTTTTAACCTGGAACACAACTTGCCAACCTATTTTTCCGTGGTAAACCTGCTTATTTCTGCGGCGTTGCTGTTTAGTATCTTCTACACCGGTAAAGCAAGGAACGACAAAGATGGGAAATACTGGCTGTTTCTGTCAATCTTTTTTCTGTACCTGTCGATAGACGAGTCCTCTACCATCCACGAGACCATCGGGAAAATCCTGATAGCTTTTCTTCCCCGCCTACCTTTCGATTTAACGTGGCTGCGCTTCCCATGGGTTATTTTGGGAATTGCGGTTGGTATAATAATCATTATTTTTCTGTGGAAATTTTATCTTCGCTTTCCCCGGCGGCACAAGTTGCTGTTCGCTCTTTCGGCAGTGATTTATACCGGCGGGGCGATAGGGATGGAAATTGTGAGCGGGTTTTTCTTCTTCGATAATCCAAGCTTCAATGTGGTGTACAGCCTGTTAACGACGGTGGAAGAGTCCATGGAAATGACAGCGGTAATACTTTTTATTTATACATTGATAGATTACGATAGCGCTTTACAGCCGGAACCGGAAGCAGCTAACGCCGCGATATCAACAAGTGAAGGCTGAGATTTCCCTGCGGCATGAAACAAGCAGCAAATACTACCAGCCCCGCCAGCCGGGAAAAGCGGGAGTTATTTATCACCGCCTTTAGATTACAGCGACCCGAAGAATCCACTGATTTTAGCCGAGATACTGTTATAAATCGCCAGGAAGTCCACCGGTACCAGCGGCGAAAGTATCAAAAAAGAAGCTAGGTGCAGGAACAAAACCGCTATAACCACGGAAAACGTTACCCACCTGAGCTTACCGTACCACCGGCTGCGGAAAAACTCCAGCATGTCGCCCAGGAACAGCGCTATACCGATGCAGAGCGACCCTATCACCGGGTAAAAATAAAAGATATAAGAAACCCTGTCCGTGATAATGCTTAGAACTATTGCCAGCAGGTATGTGCCGAAAAACCATGCCGCCCCGAAGAGCCCCGCCTCGCTCTTTTTCACCGCTTTATAGATACAATAACCGAAAGATGGTACGGCGAGTGCCCAGACGGTAAAGCTGATGGCGGCGGTGTAATGCGGCATTATCCAGAAAGCCATCGGCCTCCAGAAGATAAGCCAGTCCCATGGATGGCTCATGGAAGGATGATTGACATTCTCAAAGGTAAGGCTCCCCGTCATGCTGAGCATGGTCTTGACGCGCTGCAGCGGGTCCGCCATTGAGGTAAAATTATGGCTGATAACATAATCCAGCGGTATCATCAGCTCCACGAAGGTAACTGCCGCGAAAAAGGCGGTAAGAATAAACCACCAGGAACGTTTCCGCCGCGAGAATATCCAGTGGATAAAAACCACCGGTCCGGCCAGGGCGCCGTTAAGCTTGGCCAGTCCGCTTAAACCGATTGCTATGCCCGAATTGATGTACCGGCGGCTCACGTAAAGCAGGAAACCGGCAATCATGATGGTACCGCAGAACACATCCAGCATGGCGACACTGGCCATGAGAAAGGTCATGTTCTCGAATGCCAGCAGAAAAGCGGCGATGGAAGAAACGTCCCGCGGCATATCCAGCTTGCGGCAGAGAAAATAAAAGAGGACGATGCCGATAGTGCCGAATATAATCGGGAAAAATCTCCAGGCCCAGGGATTGTCATTGAACACATAAATCGTTTGTTGCTTGTCATGGCTGGGGGCGGAAGTGCCTCCCATGCCGCGTTTCACAATAATCTGATTAATGGCGGCATCGACGCTTTCGACTATCATCAGTTCCCTATCGATTATTATTGCCTTGCCCCTGCTGAACAAAGAGGCGTCGCTCACATCTAGCGTGGCGGTGCTTTAAAAAGGGCAAGGTCCGTAGTGCCGCCGCCGATATCCGCCAGCAGCACGCCGTCCTGTTTCTCTTCCGGAGATAGGACGGCTTCAGCACTCGCCAGCGGTTCCATGACCAGGTCATCAACTTCTACTCCGACGCCGCGGATGCACTTGGTCAGGTTCTGCATCGAGGTTATGGCTGCGGTAATGATGTGGGTTTCCACATCCAGCCTGAAACCGTGCAAACCAACCGGGTTTTGTACCCCTGTTTGTCCATCGACTGCGTAGCCTCGCGGTATTATATGAAGGACTTTTTGTTCAGAGGGGACTTTAACGCTGCGGGCAACGCTCAGCACGCGCTTGAGGTCATCGGTATTAACTATCTGGTTATTGCGCGTGATGGCTACAGAACCGCGTGTATTTTCAGCCTTTACATGCCGGCCGGTAACACCGACATAAGCTGATTCCATTTTGCGTCCGGCCATTTGCTCGGCCATACGTACTGACTGTCTGATAGATTCCCGTGCTTCTTTCACGTCGACCACCAGGCCTTTGTGCAGCCCATGCGACGGCGTGATACCTACGCCCAGGACACGCAGTCCTTCCTTATTAACAATATCCGCCATGATAGTACAGACTTTTGTTGTCCCTACATCGATGGCGCCAATTCTCTCCCTCTTCATTTTGTCCTCCTTGGTCCCGTTTATCCGGGACTCCTACCAGTGATTACTAATATTATGCTTGAAAATGAACTATTTTGATTTTGAGTCACGGAAACGGACATTCCACTTGTTGCACAGAGATAAGATGTGTTCGCGCATCTCCGGCTGGGATATCCGGTGCAGTTCCGCCAGGAAACCGTGAAGCAGCTCTCCGCCGGTCATGTTCGGAGCCGGTTCTTCAGGGCCGGGCAGGTTGATGTAGACGATCTCCGTCATAAGCTTTTGGTACTCGATAGGGGTTCCCATTAATCAATTCCTCCTTTTTATTTTGGGCTAAGGTTTATTCCCCTTGTTTTTCAAGAGGATGACTAATACTATAATGTCTTGCAGGCAGACTCCAAAAACTGTCCTTTCCAATTCCATACGCGTTCGCATTAATTCCATAAAATAATATGCGAAATATTCATGTAAAAATCTTGTATGTTCCGTAATTATGGAATATAATGGGGACGATAAAAGAGGGTATGCTATGACAATGGAAAAAGGCCGAAAACATTTACCGCCTTATGTATCCTATCGCACTTTCCACAACTTCGTAGAAAGGCTTCATCAACAGGGCACACCGCAGCGTATCGACCGCAGCTATTGGAGCAGTATTTTATCCGGGAGCACTGGGCCGCAGCTTATGGCGGCAATGCGCTTTCTGGATCTCGTAGATGCTAACGGCAAACCGACAGAACAGTTAAAGCTCCTGGTGCCTGCTGAAGGCGAACGAAGGGCGCAATTGGTACGAGGGATAACTACTGCTGCGTTTAGTTTTGTATTGAAAAGTAATCTTGATCTTGCCAACGCTACTTATGCTCAATTGGAAGAAGGATTTTGCAGCACCTATAACCTTACCGATGACGTAAAAAGAAAGTGCGTCAAGTTTTTTATCGCTATGGCAGGCGATGCCGGTATGACAATATCGCCGCATATTATCCGGCATACCAGGTCAGCAAATAACGGCTCCGGGACCAGGGCAATTACCAAAAAGACCTCTCTCAAAAATGACCGTAGTTATAGTGTTCCACAAATAAAAAAAATTCCACAAGACAAATATATTCCACAAATTGCGGCAGAGTTACCGGAAAACTCTGCCATACTGATAAAGCTTATTGATAAATTTCCGAATTTTGATCCGGCATGGAATGATGAGCTCAAGCTGAAATGGATTGCAACATTCGATGAACTATTTAAAAAAGTGATATTTAAAGCGTAATATCCCGGGTAAAATAAGCACGAATTGTTCTTTTAATATTTCAACCATCCCTTACGGAGAAGAAATCTGAATCTTGTTTCGTACTTCATCGGGAGTCATTCGGCCGGCTGAGACAATCATCTTTAAAGCTTCGTCAACCGTTATTTGAGTGCGGATGATATCTTTTTCCTTCACAATTTGCAGGAAGCCGGTAGTGGGATTGGGTGAGGTGGGGATAAGAACGCTGAGAAGCTTCTCGCCGGTTGTGTCCTTGATTTCATTAGTAATAAAACCTATTGCCTTCATCCCTTCTTTTGGGAACTCTACCAGGACCACTTGCATAAAACCGGTCTTGTTCGGCGCGGTAAAGCTCTCCAGTATCTGCCGGATACCGCTGGACAACTGGCGGAATATCGGTACTTTAGACAGCAGAGATTCACCGTATTGAATTATCCTCTTTCCGATAACATTTCTGGCAACCGCACCTATGATGTAAATTAGTATTATCGTAGTCGCAAATCCGACTCCAGGAATGCTATTACCGAAGATAGCTCTGATCAGCGGTTGTAAAACACTATCGATTGTGTTAAAAAGCCAGACAAGTATCAGAACACTGGCGGCAATAGGTACAACAACGAGAATACCGGACAAGAATTGGCCTCGGAGCTTCTTGCCCCAGCTCTCCCTGTTAACTTTCTTCTCATTCATGTTTGTTCTCCCTGAAAGATTAATGCAGGATATCTTTTTTCTTTTTAGGCGGCCATAATAATGAAGCGACAGCGGAAATAATCAGTATTCCTATTATTGTGCCGAGCGATAATGCCACCGGAATATGAAAGAAGGCAGAGCCCAGCATTTTAATACCAAGAAGAGTAAGTATAGCGGCCAAACCGTAATTGAGATAAGCGAGTTTGTTAGTAGCTCCTGCCAGGGCAAAATACAGTGAACGCAAACCAAGGATAGCGAAGATGTTCGATGTATATACAATAAAGGAATCACGGGTTATTGAAAGAATTGCAGGAATAGAATCTACGGCAAATACGATATCGGTTGTTTCAACAACTACAAGCACCAGGAAAAGCGGTGTCCCTATAATACGCCCTTTCTCCCTGATAAAAAACTTTCCTTCATGATAAGTATCTGTCATCGGCAGGTAGCGGCAGCAAAGTTTAAGGATAGGATTTTTCTTAAGATCTACTTCACCGTCTTTTTTAAATGCTATTTTTAGACCTGTATAAACAAGGAAAGCTCCGAAGATATATATTATCCATTCCAGTTTTTCTAAAAGTACCAGCCCGGATGCGATAAATATAGCGCGCATGATGACAGCGCCAATAATTCCCCAGAAAAGAACCCGGTGCTGATAATTTGATGGAACAACGAAGGTGGAAAAGATGAGCAGGAAAACGAACAGATTGTCCATACTCAGGGATAACTCTACTATATAGCCCGTTATAAACATAAAAGATTTGTCAGGCGATAGCATAAAATAGATAACACCGGCAAAAATCAAAGCTAATGCCAGGTAACAGGCGGTCCAGATCAGCGCTTCTCTAGTTTTAATAGCATGCGCTTTACGCTGAAGCACGCCGAGATCGATTGCCAGCACGACCGGCACCAATATCCCGAAGGCTATCCACATGATTGTTTGATGAGACATCTCTTGTGTTGTATCCTTAATCTGTTTATTTGCGGTTAACTGAATTTTTAATATACCGGCTACGTAACTGACCGCACCCGGCATCTATATCCTGGCCGCGCGGCTGGCGTAACGTGGCGTTGATGTGAGAGAGTCGTAATTCTCTCTCGAAGGCGAGGACAACTGCTGCCGGCGGCGGCTGTTAAGTCGGTAGCTCAACGGTAATCCTCCTTGTGCTCTAATTTTCTTGTTTTAATTTACCATTCTCCCGGGGGGATTACCGACATAATAGCTATTTTAATGCCATGACAGAGATTGCCACACCTCCTGATTCGCTAAGTCCCACCGTCTCCCTGCCCTCTCCCATCGAGAGGGCCTCTTCTTTCAAGAAGAGGGATTAAGGAAGAGTGACATCTTTTCCAAAACCGGATAAAGTCAAAAGAAAAGGAGGGTATATGTTTCAATACCCTCCTTGAGTAACCTTCTCAACCCCGGCTCACTTGCGGTTATCACAACCGTATCAGAGTCTAGAGACCTGCTCCAAGCTCAAATAAACGAGTCGAGCTTGAGTTCCACCCGCCCTGCCATGAAGCAGGGCATTAACTGGGAAATATCCACACCCTTAAATACTTCTGAAGTCTCATGGTACACCTCCCTCGTACTGGTTAGTGCCGATTCGACCTTCATCTTAATTCTTATCACGTTTTACCCCGGATGTCAATACCCGGTTTTCAGGAAAGTCGGGGGGAATAGTGAGGTTTCTGATATTGACATTACGCTGCCAGGGTATATAATCAAAATAATTCGTTACTTAAGTACTATTATCTAATGTCTATAACATCAGTTTAATTTTAGAAGAGGAACAATTGTAATGAACATTATTTTTCTGCTTTTGTTTTCGGTGACGCTGTGTTACGGACTTTTTCTATTAAGCGAAGCTATTAAAGAATACAGGACCGGCAAAAACAAGTAATCCCGCAAATAAATACACTCAGATTAGGTAGATTTCATCCTCGAAAAAATGGTACCCTAGGGGCGACTCGAACGCCCGACACGCGGTTTAGGAATGTGCGATTCCAGACGCTTTTAGCCTCAAAAAGTCACCTTTTATCACCATAAAAATTTAATTAATTACGCTTAATGGTGACTGATGGCTGCAAAAAAAGAATAGCAAACGGAATAGCAAAACATCACAAAAAAACCGTACAGTTGTCTGCTTCCTGCAACGATTTTCTTGTAGCCAAGCAGAACGCTTAGTGTCCCTTGAACAAAACAAGCTAATGTTAGCCCGGTTGCACAATTTACCAGATTGTTCAGTTAGCCGTTTTTAACCGGTCAGAGTTCTATGGTTAATTACAGGCAGGAACAATAGATATTACGGCTTTTGTTTCAGCCATTCCGCTACATAAGGGAACTGGCTCTGTACCCTAAAGCTCCAACGGCTTCAACTGGAATGGCATCCTATCAAGCTAAGGAGTGACCAGAACTATATTCCCGGTGTTATTTTGTTATGGGGAAATAAGTAGGCAGCCGCCAGAATATTCACTGACTACCTTGTAGCTGTACGTGAACAGGAATACCAGGGTAACTGGCACTACCTGTTAGACTTCCACGGCGGCTTCTGGGAAAGCCCAATAGACAACTTCAGGTCACACTATTCCTGCCTGCACATAACCAGGTTCAAGGACTTGAAGTCCAATTTCCAAATATTGAGAGGGTAACTATACCCGAAAAAGGAGAAGTAATGAATACACTATTCGTTATCAATGCTGCTTTCAACACCGGCCAGATCGGCGCCACCCGGGGAGCCTACGACCTAGTGTGTGAGAACCCCGACTTTGCCCAGTTCATTTTCCTGTCTTTTTTAGCCATGATTCCAAGTAACCGTAAGCGGTCCAACCGCCGTCCACGACAATTGTTTGTCCCACGATATGTTTTGAATCTTCGGATGCTAAAAATACTACGGTATTGGCAATGTCATCACTGCTGGCCAATTTTCCATTAGGAGTCCTGCCTGCCAGCTCATTGACATCCAGAGTACCTTGAGATGCCAGATTTCTGACCAGGTCTGTTTCCACGTAGCCGGGAGCAACAGCATTTACGTTTATGTTAAACCTCGCCCACTCGCAGCCGAGTACCTTGGTTAAAGCCATTACCCCGGCTTTTGCGCTGCAATAGCATGCCCTTTCAGGAAAAGCCTCAATGCCGTTGACAGACGCGATATTGATGATTTTACCGCTCTTTTGTTTAATCATTTCCTTACCTGCTGCTTGACTACAGAAGAAAACCCCTGTCAGCATGACGTCGATACCCCGCCGCCAAATATCTTCTGCCAGGTCTTCCGAATGCCCGACCGTGGCCATACCGGCGTTATTTACCAAAATATCAATTTTGCCAAATTGCGTAATTACCTCTCTAACCATTCTCTCCACCGCGACTTTATCGGCGACGTCAGCCCGGATGACCACCGCGCGCCGTCCGAGTTTCTCTATTTCCCCAGCTGTTTTCCCGGCCTCATCTACGGAAGACGAGCAATTAAGGGCAACATCGGCCCCCTCCCCGGCTAGAGCAAGCGCGATACCGCGCCCAATGCCGCGGCTGGCGCCCGTGACCAAAGCAACTTTATCTTTTAACCTCATATTTTTATCCTTATATTTTCCCGGGCTAAGGGATGACTTTTTGCTGTTTCAATTCATCCAAATCTTCCCAGGTATAACCAGCCTCTAATAATACCTCTTCGGTATGAGCGCCCAACTGCGGCGCAACACTGGTAATCCGGGACGGTGTTCCACTGAATTGAACCGGGCTGTTTAAAAGCCGGGCTTTACCCACTATTGGGTGCTCAATGTCTGTAAAGAAATTGTTCACGGTGGCCTGCTCGTCGTTGATAATTTCAGCGATAGTCTGATTGCCGCTGACGATAAGGTCATTAGCCCTGAATTCCTTCTCCCATTCCGCCCAGGTTTTTGAAGCCATTATCTCATCCAGCAAAGACACCTGTTCTTCCGCGTGCTGTTCACGTTTTTCCATGGTATTATAGCGGGGATCATTTATCCACTCCAGCTTGCCGATGGCCCTACAAAATGGAGCCCAATACTCCTGGGTGGGATGGCACATCATGCACCACCTGTCTTTGCATTTATACGAGGTATACATCGGATTAGGTGCTTTTTTTCGGTCCCACTTGGGTTGAGGGTGACCGTAAAGAGCGGTTTGAATATCCAACCCCAGTGTCCAGGCTGCCGTATGGTACAAAGAAAGCTCCAGTCCCTGCCCCTTGCCTGTCTTTTGTTTATAGTAAAGGGCAGCGAGTAATCCGCTCGTGATATGGGCTGATGCCGCAATATCCATCATACCCGGGCGCGATATTGGAGGAGGATTCTCCGGGCCGGAGCTTACTAGGTCCATTAGACCTCCATATGACCAGGCGGCGACATAATCATAACCTCGGTCATTAGCCTTGGGGCCTTTTGACCCATACCCTGTAAGCGCAAAATGAATCAAACCCGGATACTTTTCTTTGAGGCTGGCATAGTCCAGTCCAAATTTCTGCAACACATCCATAGAATAGTTAGTAGCAAAAATATCGGCACTTTCAAGAAGCTTAAGAAGTACTTCCCTGCCTTTTTCAGACCGCAGGTTTAGTGCAACGCTCCGCTTGCTCCGGTTCAAAAACTCGAAATGGAGCTCAATGTCTCCCTTTTCTAAATGGAGCAGCAGCGGCCCCCGGTTAAAGCTGACGAGGCTCCTCTGCCAATCGCCCCAGGTCGGCTCGATTTTAATAACGTCGGCGCCCCAGTCGGCTAAAACGGCGGTGGATGCAGGCACGCCCACAACCTGCTCAAAAGCTATTACTTTTACGCCTTCCAGCAATTTGTCTGACATATATACTTCCCTTAACCTGTGCCGATCGCCACACGTACGGGGATAAGGACGACTGTCTTTCTGAAAGGCTGTCCCCTTCGCTGCGCCTGGTGTTCGAATCCGGAATCGCAAAATTCCAAGCCTGAAGTAGCTCACCGGGATTCTCTTTGCATAAGATGCGGCCGATGTACGGATGTTTGTCCGCAAAAAGCTATCTCAACGGATGAAAATGGTATATTCATCGACCGTCAACTCTGTAAAAGCTGTGCCCGCTGTGTAGACGCCTGTCCGCAAGGCGCCTTAAAAATGTACGGGGTAACGATGACCGCCGCGGAGGTATTCCAGCAAGTCAGGAAAGACGCAGAATTTTACCGCGGTTCAGGGGGCGGTGTAACCGTGTCCGGCGGCGAGCCGCTTTTTCAACCAGATTTTGTCGCCGCGCTATTTAAGCTCTGCCGTGATAACGGAATTGAAACCTGTATAGAGACCTGCGGTCTGGCCAAGACCGACGCACTGAATAAGGTACTGCCTTATTTATCCCAGGTGCTTTTTGATATTAAACTTGCTGATTCCAATGATCACCTTAAATGGACACAAGCTCCTAACGAGGCGATTATCCGTAACCTGAGGACAGTCGCGGCCAGCGGTATTCCACTGATAATACGCATCCCGCTTATTCCTGGTATCAACGATACCGAGGACGAACTCCGGAAAATCGCGGAGCTTGTTGCCGATAATGTCAAGAAGCCTGTTAAAGTCAATCTTCTGCCGTATCACAAGTTCGGAATAGGCAAGTACCAGATGCTTGACAGGGAATACCAGCTTGAAGAACTTGATACCCAGACCTCAGAACAGCTTCAGGAAGCTAAACAGCTAATCGAATCCTACGGCTTCGAATGCGACATTGAAGGGTAAGGTACACTGAAAAGGGAGAACCGACGATGATAATCGATGAATTAGCCGCGAACGTAGTCCGTACCGATTTGAAAGCGTTTGATGAAGCAACGATTGAAGAGGCTAAAAAGCGTCTTATCGATATCATCGGCTGTCTCATCGGCGGGGCTAACGGCGGAGGCTGCGCAGAGATGAGAGACCTGATAATGAAATGGGGCGGGAATAAAGAAGCCACGGTCTTGATACATGGGGGTAAAGTCCCGGCAGGCAACGCCGCCATGATTAACAGCATCATGGCCAGGTCTTTCGATTACGGCGTAATCACGCCCTATATCGGTGAAAAGCCCGTCTGGGCGCATATAGCCGAAACTAATGTGCCTACAGCTTTAACCGTAGCGGAATGGCAGCACCGCAGCGGTAAAGAAATGCTTACCGCTATGATTCTCGGCGATGACCTTACCACCCGCATTAGCGCCGCGTCCACTCGTTCTATCTCCCAGGGATGGGATACCCCGGGAACTGTGAATAAGTTTGGTGCCGCGGCAATAGCCGGCAGGCTGTC
The DNA here is from genome assembly GCA_041300405.1 of Dehalococcoidia bacterium. GTDB lineage: Bacteria > Chloroflexota > Dehalococcoidia > Dehalococcoidales > RBG-16-60-22 > Fen-1077. The sequence goes on from JBGLNK010000001.1 coordinate 1,643,847, forward strand.
AGGATTGACTGAGCGCCAGATTATCAACGCTTTCGGTATTGTGCTGAACCAGTTAGCCGGGAGCTTTCATCCTATTCAAGAGGCCGCTCACTGCTTTAAACTGGCACAGGGACTGGCTTCGCGTGACGGTATCATCGCAGCAGAGCTGGCAGCCAGGGGATGGACCGGGGGCAGCGACCCTCTGCTGGGCAAATACGGGTACTTTGCTCTTTACTGTAAAGAATACGACCCCTCATTTTTAACCGGGAACCTGGGAAAAGAATTCTATGGTGATTGCACCTTTAAACCTTACCCTAGTTGCCGTTTTATCCATGCAACGATCGATTGCGCTTTAGAACTTTCGTTATGTGAAGAAATAACGATTAACGATATCACAGGCATCACGATTAATGTAGCCCCGATGCACTATGATTCTCCGTTAAACAAACCATTTGTAATTGGGGAATTTCCACAAGGCACAGCGATATTCAGCCTGCGTTATCACGCGGCGAACGCGCTTGTTAGAAAGAGCGTCAAGCCGGAGCATCTTACCGAAGAATTCATACTCGATCCCCAGGTCGGCGATCTTGCCAGGAAAGTAGATATCACAGGTAATATCCCACCCGATAAAATCGAGGCCGCCGAGGTTACTGTCAGGATGAAAGACGGGCGTGAGTACCACACCTACAAAGAATGCGCCAGAGGTAATGCTTTACACAAGCCTTTAAGTAAAGATGATATTATTACAAAATTCCGGGGAAATGTTGCTTTTTCAAAAACTATATCTGAAATTAACGCGGAGAAAATCCTCGATATAATTGAGAACCTGGAACAAGTCGATGACGTCAACAGGTTGACCGGATTGCTCGTGTGTAAAAAAGAATAATTTGTTTTCTGATATACGATACTAAACTGCTTTACTGATGAGTTTTAATACTCTTACCGTCTTTTGATATTCATCCCCGGTATTGAAGGCGACACTATCTTCAGCATGTTGTATATCTTTGGGAAAACAATTGATTCCAGTTGCCTTTTTACCGGACATTACTTTGGCCCTTGCCTGTTCAACCCAGATCTTCCTCGTCGCGACCCAGAAACAGCTGATATCTTCCTTATGAACCCAGGCGAAAACACCTTTTTCACATTGAACATCAGATTTATATTTATTCAAGTTATAAGTACGCTCATTAGCCTTGGAGTAATGACAACCGATATCCCCAGCCAGTTTCCTGATAAAATCCTCGTCCTGTTCGCCAAATCCTATTTTACGCTTGGTTTGTCTGGTTATCATTGATGACTCCTTTCCGGGAAATCCTGGTCTCCTGATATATTCGCAGGCCGGTTTTTCTTCGGCCTGCGAATTTCACCAATTGCAGATATTTCTACCTGTTTACTCTTACTTTACGATAGCAATCGCTGCAATAGACCGGTCGGCCCTGACGGGGCTCAAAAGGTACTGAAGTTGCTTTACCGCAATCGGAACATACTGCCGGAAACATCTGGCGGGCGGGCGAGTAACCATAGTTACTGTTATTGTTGCTGTAACTATTACCGCCGCTGGTATTACGTTCTGATTTTCTTGCCTGACGGCATTCCGGGCAACGTTTAGGCTCGTTAGTATAGCCTCTGGTCTGGAACTGCTCCTGTTCTTCAACAGTGAATATAAATTCCTTGCTGCAATCTGAACAGGTTAGATTCTTGTCCTGAAAACTCATTGGATGACCTCCTCTCCTATAATTTAGTTAGAGCTCGGGTCATCCAATACTTGATATCAATATGAAAGTATTCTAAGAAGTTTGCATTAACCTAAACTGGAACTATATGTTAAGTATATAACGAAAGAACTCCATTTGCAAACGTGTGAAGCAAAGCCCTAGTTTTTACCAGCAAATCTATTGCCCATTCTGCTCTAGACTTGCCGATTAAACAATCAGGGCAACCTTAAAATATTCATTTCATTAATAATCAATTTTCTGCTGGACAAAGAACCATTAGTATTAATGAATTTTAAAGTTCGTACCTACCACTGATGATTGCATTCGTCACAAATCCACCAGATTCCCGGTATTGCCTTGAGACTTTTACCACCGGGACAGGAAGTAACTTTCTTGCCTCCGCATTTGGGGCAAACTTCAGGCTTTGACTCCGGTTTTTTAGAATCTTTTATATACTGCCGCTGTTCTTCTCTTTTTTCTTCTATTTGTTCTTCTCTTCTATCTACCATCCCGGTTCTCCCATCACCCCAACAGTCTAATGCTTATATTACGGCATCACCTTTTATATTCAACTGCTCAGCCATTTGCAGAATTGATCCATATGCTGGGCGCGGCGGTTTTCTTCGCATCTGCCGCCTCTGATTTTATTACCGGGCAGGTGCTCTATGTCGACGGCGGCACGGTGATGCTTTAGATAACGGCGCCGTCATTACGAGCCTAATATTGTATCGTTTCTTCCCCCCGTCATTCCCGTGAAAATTGAAAATCCCGCATTTATCGGGACGGGAATCCAGGTTGGAGAAATAATTCCTCTCTCTCGATGGGAGAGTGACCAAGGGTGAGGGTAACGCTCTTAGCGAATAGGGCGGCGCGGCAATCTCATACCGCGAATAAAAATATAAGGGGAGGTTTTTAGGCCTCCCCTCACTGTTTATCAACTAAAGCAGTCTATTTTTTGTAGACGCCGTATTCCTTGGTCGCGTCAATCATCGCGTGGATGTTTGCCGGGGGCAGGTTTTCTATTACCGCGCCGCTCATCATAATGTAGCCGCCGCCAGGCATGCAGGTTTCGCAGAGCTTTTTAATTGTCTCTTTAATTACCGTGGGATTGCCGACTGCCAGTTGCGCTATCGGCATGTTACCGGCCACGCAGGACTTGTCCTTCAGCGCCGCCTTCGCTTTGGCCATGTCGGTCGTATCGAATCCCCAGACCACTTTGCCCTTCGGCACATCGCCGATGTAATTCAATCTTGTGTTATAGCCGCCTTCCGCCCATGGGAATGGCACGCAGCCCTCGGCCACCAAACCTTCGAGCAGCGCTTTCAGAGACGGCCAGTAGAAATTCTTGAACTGTGTGTCGTTCATAAATCCGTCGGCGCCTTTATGCAGCGGTATGAAAACTACCGGGTTGCCGTTGGCTTTGGCGGCGTTGACGCCCATTTTCACGAGTATCGGTGTCACTTGTTCGCAAGCCCGCAGGACTTTCTTGGGCTGGCGGTACATGTCGATAATCATGCCCTTGGTGCCGCGTAGCGTGTCGCCCAGCATATCGAAAGGCGCCTTGGTACCCCCGCCGAAGAACCCCGGGAAGCCGTTGGCGGTCATCTCGCCGCCGTACTTGATTAATACCTGCATCCATTTCAAGGCTTCGGTGCCGGCTTCCATGAGCTTTTTAAGCGCTTCCTGTACAGCCGGTAGGCCCCAGGAAGAGAGCGCTGCGCCGGTAAAACCGCCGTACATTTCCATGATGTTGGTTAGCGGCGTAATTGATTTAAAAGAGTCCAGCGTCCCGAAGATACGCGGAAAATAAGTGCTCATGAAATAATTAGTCGGATCATTGATGAGCGAATCGTACTCGTCGGCTTTCATGTACTCGCCTTCGAGGGCCTGATAGGACGCGTCCTCCGGCACGCCGTGACCCGGCCACGCGTACAGCTTGTAATCGAGGATATCATAACACCGGCCGGGGGGCGCGGTGGCCACGCCGCCGTGGGCGTCGGGCTGGAAGTCTAGTATCATCTTCCGGTAGGAGTTGAAAAGCTTGTCGTAGTCGTACATAGCCTGCCGGGGTGTGATGCCGCCGTAGTAGGCCCCGAAGAACCCCATCATCGGGAAACACGGCACCCTGTCCGGTTCTTTCATGTAAATTGCGTCCAGAAATCTCTGTACCCTGGCTTTGTATTCTTTTTCCGCTTTAGGGCTGACGTATTTCGCATCCGGCGATAGCCATCGCTGCGCCAGGGACTGATGTTTTTCATCAGTCGTCATTTCTTCCCATTTCTTCTCCATTAACGGCCTCCTGTATCAAAGGTTTAAAGGTGTATTTTACATAATGCTATGTGTTCGTTATACGATATAGCGGTGGTTGTATACTCCAAGAATATAGCATGCAGAACTGCGGTAATGCAATACCCTGAACGTGGTATTTATGGGGATTCAGTAGTGAATAAAAACGGTGATTGGATGTTTTTAAGGATTATCCGGCTTTCTTTTCTTTAAATTCTCTCTATAAATCAGGCAAAAGCTGCATCTGTAACCGCAGTACCCCGTCATTTCAGGCATATTAACGCCTCCCTGATGTCCTCGGCGACCATTTTGCGCTTTGTTTTTTCGATCAAAAAGTTTTTTCCCGCCGGAGTGTAAGAGGGGAGTACTCTTATATCTTTATAATAGTATTCCTTACTTCTTATCTTGTACGTCGAGCCGGGCGGTATCACTTTCTTTCCGGTCTGCTTTTTCCAGATATCGTTCATTATCTTAATCGCCACATCGCCCATGAGCATGAACGCTTTAATGTTTGGGAACAGCGCGATTTCCTGCTCCAGCAGCCGGGAGCAGTTTTGCATCGTTTCCAGGGGGATGGCGTATTGTGTCTTGCCGCATTTTACCGCCGTTGTGATATAAAAACCGAGATCGATTATATCCTGCATCGAAGATACGTCCGCCCCGGCGTCTTTAAAAGCCTGGATGGTAGTCTGTAAATAGAACGGGTTGCCCGGCGCGTAAAAATAGTCCGCCTTATCGTTAGGGGGAGCCTCCGTTATCATAAGTACTCTGATACTTTCCGCTTTTATTTCAACAGGCGGTACAGCGTAGCTGCTTTTATCGGCGTTGGAACAGGGTAAAGAGAGGCAGTCTATTTTATCCGAGGGTCTCATTTCCCTCCCAGTTTACCGTCTTCCCGCATTTTCATCGCCAGGTTGGCGCCTGATTCTTCCGGGGTCTCGCCGGTAATAAATTCGCACTGGCCTTTTCTTTCCGGTATAAACAGCTTCATTGATTTCTGGCGGTTCTTTGGCATCCCCGCCGCCAGGTCGCTGAGTTTCAGGGCAGTGAACGGCTGTTTCTGGGCGGCCATGAGTCCCTTGATACTGGCCGTGCGCAGTTCGCCGATTTCATTACTGACCGTCACCAGGCATGGCAGGGCAACCTCTACTGCCTCATAACCATCATTACATACGCGCTCGATTTGCGCTTTATTATCTTTAATTTCTATTTTCCGCGCTACGGTGACGCCGGGAATACCGAGTATTTCTGCCAGCGCAGTACCCACCTGTCCTGCGTTAGTGTCAGAGGCCATCCGTCCCGTCAGGATAAGGTCGTATTCGCCGGATTTCCTGATAGCGGCGGCCAGCAGGCTGGCGGTGGTGTAACTGTCGATATCCTCCAGCACCGGGTCTTCGATGAGAATAAGGTCATCGGCGCCTACAGCTACGCTCTTCTTGATGATTGCTTTGGGTATGCTTTTTCCGGCGCTGATGACGGTTATTTTGGCCCCGGTGCTCTCCTTGATTTTAAGAGCGGCTTCCAGGGCGTTTTCATCGTAGGGATTCAGAACCGGCGGCACTCCCGGAGCGGGGAGCACTTTGAGCCCGGCAGGATCGATTTTAAAAGTGGAAGCCGGAGCTTCGGGATCGGTGACCACCTTGACGCAAACGATGATTCTTGACATGATTATCTCCTTTGTGGCTGGTTATGCAGGATGCTTTATCCGCAGGTACGAAATTAATTGAATGGTTCTGACCCATCTTACATTTTTATGTGAAAGTCCGTCAAATAATTTGCTTGTATTCCGTCTGCATATTGTTGCTTATGTGTATTGATTATGAACTTCCTTTAAACTGGCCCTTTATGAAAATTCTTGTATTGATAATGCGGAGTAGCCTGCGGAGAGGGGCGCAGCCCCTGGTTCTGTAAACACAATATCAGCCATTGCTTCGGGCTTAAGCGGGAAACTGATAGTGGCTTCAATCTTGTCCGTTACAAGAACATAGTCCCAGAGGTCAAAATCTGACACACAGTCCAAAAATAAAAATACACGCTGCGCCAAGCATTATTATATTTGATATAGAGAAACCAACTCTTTCGGAATCTTGTGAATACGGGAGGCGGTTTCTTGTTTTATAACGCGTCTTTTACTCTTACCTTCCGTAAGAGAATCTTGGCGGCCTTAGCTGCAGCCATACTTCGTCACAGGCGGCCAGTTCTTCCGGCGATAGCGTTACTTCCGTGGCTCCCAGGTTTTCCTCCAGTTGTTTCATGGAAGTGGCGCTGCAGATGGCTGATGTTACCGCCGTGTTGTTCAATACCCACGCTAGGGCGAATTGTGCCATGCTCCGGTCGTGTACCTTAGCTGTCTGCATCAGGCTGGACAGCGCTTTAAAGTTAAGGTCGTTCCAGTATCGCTGGTAGTATCCTTTGGCTAAATCGAAGCGTGTTCCTTTTGCCGGGGGTTTGTTCGGGTCGTGCTTGCCGGTAAGCAGTCCGGCCGCCAGCGGGTTAAAAACGCATACTCCTACTCCTTCGCTGGCGCACAGGGGCAGCAATTCGCTTTCAACGTCCCGGGTAAGCAGGTTATAGGGCGGCTGTACGCAATCGAACCGCGCCAGGTTGCGGACGTCGCTTATCCACAGCGACTTACAGAGCCGCCACGCCTGGAAGTTGGAGCAAGCCGCGTAGCGTACCTTGCCGGAACGCACGAGGTCATCCATCGCCCGTATCGTTTCTTCCAGCGGGGTCTCATGGTCCGGCATGTGCGCGTAATAAATATCGATGCAATCAGTGTTCAGCCGGCGCAGGCTGTTCTCTACTTCCCTCAAGATGTGATAGCGTGACAGTCCTCTATCGTTAACGCCCTTGCCCACTGGTATTGATACCTTAGTGGCCAGCACTATATTTTGCCGCTTGTTATGCAGTGCCTTGCCCACTACTTCCTCGGACTTTCCCTGAACGTATGCGTTCGCCGTATCGAAGAAGTTGACGCCGGAATCGTAAGCCTTGTCTATCAGGCTTATCGCCGTTTTTTCATCCACCTGGTCGCCGTAGGTCATCGTCCCCAGGCAGATCCTGGAGACTTTAAGCCCTGTTTTACCCAGATTCTTGTATTGCATATACCGCTCTTTCCGGCCGTCCGGCCTTCCCTGGATTATTGTATTGGTTAATTCATAGAATACAACATTAAAGCCTGATAATCCAAATCCTGAAGAGTTACTCAAAAAGAAGCGCCCCCGGAAATCCCGGGGGCGCCGCGGTTAACTGAAGACTGTTAGCTATTTATTTATCGGATTTGAAATCAGCCGGCCTGCCTCTTACTTTACCCCAGTCAGGCGTTCTCTTTTCCATGAAAGCCTGCATGGATTCTCTCATTTCCGTACCGCCGAAATATGTCGGGTTAATGAGGGTGGGGTAGTAGTCCAGCGTGTGATGAGGCATCTCTTCCAGTTCTTCTTCAAAGCTGGCCTTGACTACCTTGAGACAGGTAGGTACTTTCTCCAGGAGTTCCAGGCAGATATTTTCCACTTCTTCGTCAATCTTGTCCAGCGGGAAGACGAAGTTGATCAGCCCCCACGCCAGGGCCTGCTGGGCGGTATAGCGGCGGCAAAGCATCCACATTTCGCGGGCGCGTTTTTGCCCTACGATGCGTGCCAGGTAAGAAACATCCGTGCCGCTGGCCGGGCTGCCTACTTTCGGACCCACTTGGCCGAAGATGGCATTATCTGCCGCGATGGTTAGATCGCAGTGATAAGCATAATGGTTCCCTGCGCCGATTGCATAACCTTTCACTACCGCGATTACCGGCTTCATGGCCAGTCTCAGGTTCATGTGCACATCGGTCATCTGCTGGAAATCGTTCGGTTTTTTCTCGGAGCCTTCTTCACGCAGGTCGCCGCCCGCGCAGAAAGACTTGTCTCCGGCGCCGGTCAGGATAATACAGCCGATGCTGTCATCCAGCCGGGATTCCCGCAGGCAGGCGCACATTTCACTCATGCCGCGCGGGCTGATGAAGTTCAGTCCCTTCGGGTTCGTGTTGGCCAGGGTGATGCGGGATACGCCGCCCATTTTGAAGTACTTTTTCTCGTAAATCGTCTGGTCGGTGCAGAAACCTTCTACTTTAGTCCATTCATTTGTCCATGCCATATTTGATATGCTCCTTAATTAAAATGTGTTTTATCCAACCATGCTGTAGCCGCCGCTGACGCTGATGACCTGCCCGGTAATAAAGCTGGCAGCGTCGGAAGAAAGAAAGGCAACGGCATTGCCGATATCTTTTGGAGTGCCGATGCGTCCGATAGGATATAATCTCGCCATTTCTTTCTGCGCCTCGGGGGATGAGGCAGGTCCCGGCCTGTTGTAATGCATGCTCATCTCGCCGATGTCTTCCTGTTTGGGCGGAGTCGCGCCGGGGCTGACTACATTCACCCTTATACCGAAACGGCCGTTCTCGCGCGCGAGTGTCTTGCTGATAGAATTGATGGCGCCCTTGCAGCCGGAATAGACCGATTCCCTGGGTCCGCCGACGCGTGAAGAATCCGAACTGATACTGACGATAGACCCGGATTTTTGCGCAATCATCGGGCGTAACACGGCTTTGCAGCAATTCATCATGCCAACATAATTGATTTTAATGACCTTGTCCCAGAATTCAGGTGTGGTGTCTACGAAGAAAAAGAAATCATCCCAGCCGGCGTTGTTAACCAGGATATCTACTTTACCGTATTGGTCGATTGCCTTTTTTACCATGGCTTCAACATTATCTAGCTTGGTGATATCCGTTTTTACAGCCATGGCTGTACCGCCGGCGGCTTTAATGTCATCGGCCGTTTTCGTCGCCTGTTTCTCATCGAGGTCGGCAATGACGACGTTTGCGCCTTCCGCACCTAAGACAAGAGAAATACCTCTGCCGATGTTAGAGGCGCCTCCGGTGACAATTGCAGTTTTACCTTTTAAGCCCAGGTCCATTGATGTCCTCCTTCTATCTAGAACATTGAATTATCCGATATAAATCATACCTTTTTACCTGTAATTTGTCAATTGACGCAGTCTACTCTTATAATATAAATGAACATCATGGCGCTGTTACCGTGAAACATGGTCTTGTAAGAGAGGAGTACGTTATATGGAACTGGCAAGTATTAACATTGTCGTTAAAGACGCGGACGCAACTTTAAAGACCTATTTAAAATTGATTGGCACAAATAACATCGCTGAGGTGATAAAGTTAAAAGGTCTGAAAGATGATTCGGAAACGGTTGACGGTTACTGGCTGAAGACACGCCCGCTGGCTATGGCGATATTCACTCCGCGTAGTACCAGTGGCAGGATGGGAGATTTCCTCCAGAAATTCGGGCAGGGCATCCACCACATCCAGTTTCACATGGGGCAGGACGAATTCGAGAATACCTACGAAAAATATAAAAACATGGGCTGGCCGGTCTCCAGGCCCACCTATTACGGTAAGCTCTCCGAGGCCGTATTCTGGCTGGAGGAAAGCGCTCCTCCGGGAGTCCCCGTAAAATTCGCCACCAAGGCTTATCACACTTTAAAGATGTGGCCGGAAGTGATTTATCTTGATACTCCCCAGCGGTTCGAGGCGATGGAAATCAAGGAACAAATCATCCGAGTAAAAGCCGAGCTTCGGCGTTTGAACCTGGAGCTTCGCCTCGCCGAAGCCGAGCGCAGAGATCGGGAGCGTTTGCAGCAGGCGCATCAGTACCTCTCCGGATAATCATGGATAATCTTAAAAGCGCTCCGTCAGCGTTGTTCTGGGGATATCCGTTATTGGTTATCGGAATTCCCGGGATTTGTATAGTACTTTGGCAGAAAATCATGTCCGGGCGTAAGCAAAACATTCGGTCTGGCGTCTGGGGTAGTCTGGATGTTGAGCTTCCCTTGGATATCTTGCTAGTTTTAATAGGGTGGTTTATCTCCGTATTCGGTCTCTATCTTATGTATGAGTTTACCGCCGAATATCTTGGAGAAAACAGCTCTTTGATAAGGTTCGCCCGTTTTTACCTGCCGGGACTATTTCCGGTAGCGGTCGTTTGCGCGCTGGTAATTACACGGATTCCCTGTAAACTTTACATTCCCGTACTTATCGCAGCAGTCATAGTAGGTTCATACTTTCACTACGATTACATTGATGGTGGTTCTTCCACCGCCTCACGTTCTCCGCGCCAGGCACCCGGTATCCAGCAGCAAAACAGGGGAACACAGAAGACAATACCTGCCACAAGCAACAATCGTACTCTTCCCATGAAGTCTTGGTAATAACACCAGCGTTATTCAAGCGTAGATAATTCAGAACACGGTAATACTATACGGAGAACACTTTTTATAGGTATGCTATTGTAATGAGGAAAGGGATTTTTAAGCCGATAATCAAGACGTCGTTTTACTGGTTGTCTGGGAAATTGAAAGCTTTTTTAATCATGGTGGTAAATTTATCTATTACGGGATTGGATATATCGGGGCGGGTTATTGCTTCCGCTGTAATATAAAGATACTCTTTTAAGGCCACCAGCTTGAAACGCCCTTCAATTACCTGCTTTTCAATATCTCTACCAAGGGTAAAGCTAAGCCCTTTACCGTTTTCCACCAGTGTTTTACACCATTCCACGGTTCCCATCTCTGCCGCCAGAGAGGGCTCTTCAAGGCCTTCTTCCCTGAATTTATCAAATATAATTTTACGGATAACGGATGTTTCTGGGCCTGACACTAAAGGATATTTGAGTAAATCATTCCATCCCAGCGGTTCGTCCGGAAGAATCTGGCTGGATGCCGCAAAACATACTACTTTTTCCGGATAGGAAACCTGGATATGGTTAAGCTTATCTCCGGCGTAGTCAAACCGCGGGACGATAGCAAGGTCGAGAGTTGAATCCAGCACATCCTGTACCATATCAAAAGCGTTGCCGCTTTTTACCGTTAGTTTTATCTCGTGACTCGGTTCTCCGAACATTGTATACAATAACGGTCCGACGAATGTATCGTATACGCTGGCTATTCCAATTCGTAGATTGGATTCCCTGATGAACTTGATATATCGCTCAGCATCGATAAGCCGCTGGTAAATACCCTCGGCATATTTAAACAGTTCTTTACCGTGAGGTGTGAGGGTGACGCTTCTTCTCTTGAATTCCAGTAACTTTACCCTTGTGTATTTTTCCAATGATTGGATGTGGTAAGTTATAGCAGGCTGGGTGAGGTGTACCTTATCCGCCGCTGAGCTTAGGCTCTTTTCCCTGGCGGCGATATAAAATATTATCAAATCATTGGGATTTAACGCAGGTATCATCTTTGTTTTTTAACCGTATGATTGACGTTCTACTCTAAATTACACTACCTTATAATATCATATCACCGGCAGAAGTGGTATTAACCGGGTTAATATAAGTATCAGATATCTTGTATTGCTTTATTAGGATGTTTATGTTAATAATAGAATCGCAGAATGTGTATTCAGAAAAATAATTCCATTGTATAAACCGGCCGGGTAAGAAAATACCGGTGTCTGATATCAAGCTGCTTCATCAATCATTTTACCGGAGGTGAACAAATCCATGAAGATAAGTATTATTGGAGCTGCCGGGTATGTTGGGTCTAATGTCGCTGTTGAACTGGCGCTTGGAGGACTGGCTGATGAGATTGTCCTCATAGATCCTTACAAGCAAAATTTGGTGGTACATCTCGCTATGGATACCGGTGTCGCCGCTGCTGATATGGGCGTTTCGCTGCGGGCCGGTGATTTCAGCGATATGGGTGATTCTAATATCGTTATCGTAACCGCGGGCGCTGCCCAGGGCTTAATAGCTTCCCGCATGGAAATGCTCCCCAAGAACCTTTCAATCATCAAGGATATTGCTGCCCAAATAAAGCAGTATTGCCAGGATGCTATTGTTATCACAGCGACAAATCCCGTTGACCCTCTTAACTACGCCATGTATCGCTTTACCGGCTTTGACCGGCATAAGGTAATTGGTTACACCTCTAACGATTCAATCCGGTTCCGCATGTTTCTAGGCGAGGCGCTCGGGCACATATCCTCTGATGTCGAGGCATTCGTTATGGGCGAGCACGGCGAAAGCCAGGTGCTCGTTTTCAGTTCAGCGCAGATAAATGGAGAACCTGTTAAACTGGACGATGCCGTGAAGCAAAAAATCCGCGCTCGTGTGCCGGATATCCTGCGAACCTACGAAGAGCTGAAAACCGGCCGTACTGCTGGTATTACTTCAGCGGCAGGCATGAAGACGCTGGTTACCGCGATTGTCGATAATACTAATGAGGTTATACCTTCCTCTGCTGTTCTGGATGGTGAATACGGACTTAACAAACTAAGCATGGGCGTGCCGTTGGTACTGGGCAGCGGAGGCATTCACGAAGTAGTTGAATTGGATTTGGAATCGGAAGAGAAGACATATTTAAAAGCCACGTTAAATGTGCTCCAGCCGGCCATGCGCGCCGTGGATGAATTTATCGCATCATCAAAATAAAAAAGAATAACTGTATCGGATAATCCTGAAAAATCAATAGGAGGACTACTTTGGACGCATTAAAAAAATATCCTCACTTACTCTCTCCCGGGCAGATAGGTAAAATAAAAACAAAAAACCGGTTTATTAAAACTGCTAACGGGACATCGTTCATCGAACGAGACGGTTTTGTTGGCGATAGAGCTATCGCTTATTACGAAGCTCTGGCTAAGGGTGGCATAGGATTACTCATTGTTGAGTCCTGCGGTGTTGAGTTTCCGCTGGCTTGCCAGCACCTTGATTGTCAATTCCGCTTGAGCGATGATAAGTACATCCCCAGCTATGCCGAGCTTGCCAAGGCTGTCCATGCCCAGGGCTGTCCTATCATGGTACAGTTTCAGCATGCCGGTCCCTGGAATCCAACGGGCTTGATACCCGTCCGCGATACCAAGGCCGCTTCCGCCTTAACACAGGAAGAGTTGCCGGGGCCTGACTTTATGGTGCCGCGGGCCATGACCCATGATGAAATGAAAGAAGCCGAGGAGATGTGGATCAAGGCGGCTGAGCGCGCCTGGAAAGCCGGGTTCGACGGAGTGGAAATTAACGGCGGTACCTGCCACCAGATTAACACCTTCTTTTCGCGCATCTGGAACCGGCGCGAGGATGAATACGGCCCCCAGTCATTGGAAAACCGCGCTCGCTATATGACGGATATTATTAAAGGTGTCAAAAAGCGCTGCGGACCTGATTTCACTGTCACCTGTTTGCTGAATATAGAGGAATATAACCACCCGCAGGCTACCACCCGTGAAGAAGGCGTAGGATTAGCTAAGCTCTGTGCCGAGGCTGGCGCGGATGCTATCCAGTGCCGCGCTCATATATATGGTCATCGCGAAGGTTTATTGCAGCCCGATAGGTTGCTTTATCGCGGCGCATTTATCGTTCATCACAAAATCCTGCAGCTTGCCGTGCCTTATCTGCATTACCTTGGAATCCTGCCCGCCGATATCGATAGCGAGCCGGACATTGGGAAACAGCTTGGCGACTCCCCGCGCATGGCAGGTCAGCTCGGTGAAATGGCGGTCGGCAAAGGGAACGTTAATGCGGCCGTAGCCGGTGGCGACAATGCAGGCAATATCATCGATAGCCACGCGGGACTTTTTAAGGACTTCCTGCATAACCTGCCCGGCCAGGCGGCGATGTTCCGCGCCGGTATGCTTAACCACAGACGCGACGTAGCGCTCACTTTCATCCATAAGCACGACCTTGGTCATGGTGGAGCCGAGGTCAATACCTGCGAAGTAAATGGTAAGCACCTCCTGAAATTATGACCGCGCTGTCTGAATTATAACGGGATTCTGACCAAATGTCATCACGCAGGACGAAACAAATATGGAACCCATCCCCTACCCTTCCCTTCTCGCCTCACGACTCGGGGAAGGGAGAGTGTTTTTAAATGTTTGTCTCGTCCCGGCTTCGCACGGGACTCAACAAACTTCGGGAAGTGGGCCCCACCTTTTCCCCACCCCAGAATCAAAAACAAAATGGTACCTGTGCACAAGCTCAAGGCTCTACAGATCAGACATGGATCCCCGCTTTCGCGGGGATGACAACGAGGGAGGGCTATCCGCAAACTATCGACTATTGAGGTCAGGCGATAATTTCAAGGAAACCCTGCACGCGGGTTTTCAGCGGCGCGATCATGCCCGGGGTATAATCATGCTCCAGGTAGATAGTCGGCAGGTCGATTTCCTGGAAATAGTCTTTGACGGAAGGAACTTCATAACCGTGAGTGTCACAGTATTTCAGCGCTTCCAGGATGACACCGTTAACTTTCCAGTCGCGGGCGTAATCACCAAGGTAGCCGTACCTGCGTTTCAGGTCGCTGACATGGTCTTTCTGATGAGCAAAATAGTCCGCCGTGAAGGTGCGGGGGCACTTGATATGGTTCAAATAATGCGCGGCGAGTCCGTCCAGGGGATCAGGCGTTATCTTCACATCATTGAAGAACGGGCGGGAACCGACGCAGGTATCGTCCATCACTACGTTAGCATCAAGGCTTTCAATCATTTCCACCAGCAGCGTATTATCCAGGATGCTGCCCCATATCATCAAGCGTCCTGCCTTTTTCGCCGGGCCGGTACTGCGCGCTTTCACTTCATCGATGACTTCACGGAGCAGCGCGTTGCCCTCATCTACCGGCAGGCTCTGCACAGCTTTTATCACCCTGATGGTTTCCGCGCCGGAGACAAGCGGCGGGTCGGGCTTTTTCAAATCGTAAAGCGCGCGGACCAGGGCACGCTGTTCGTTGTGCTTTTTGACAGCCTCAACGAGTTTCGCCGGTTCCAGTTTCCTACCGGTGTATTCCTCCAGCGACGCCCGGAAAGAATCCATCAAATGGCGGTGATATTCCTGCGCGCTTTCCCGCATGGTATGCGGGGTATCGATGTGATAGGTAAATTTCGTCTTGACAGCATAGTTCCAGATAGCGGGAACGCCCGCGCCCACGTCGCAAATATGGCTGGTGATAATGCCGTCGAGGAAATCGTACCTCCCCTTCAGTCCTAAATCGAGGTAGCTGCGGATAAAGGGGCAAACGACGGTCGGCAAATAGTTGTTGGCCTTAGTGACCGGCTCGTTGATATCGCCGAAAAGGCGGAAGGGAACGATATCGAAGGCGGTGAGCATTTCCAGCACGGGATAGATGCACAGGTAGCCGAATATTTTCTTCCCTCCGCTTTTGAGCTCCAAAACTCTCTGCGCCCTGTCCCGGCTAACGGCAGCGGCTTGGGCCAGACCGTGTAGTGTGCTTGTAGTCACTGTTTAAAATCCTCGTTCTTAAAGAGATTTTCTGTCATCGTGTGAATAAGGAACACATCCTCTTCGCGGTGCCGGCAAGGTGCAATACAAAATCCCCCTTGGATTCCCCCTTTTAGAAAGGGGGAAAGGATTTACCACTCACTTTAATCCGACTGCGAGCCGGCCATCTCCCCCAAAGGGAGAGGAAGTTAATGTACATTGCCGAATCCTTCTCGCTCTCCCTTTTACAAAGGGAGACGACAGAGAATACGATTTCAAGTAATCCGGCACCTCATATTTTTAAAATCACTAATAACACAGCCTATAGTATATTCCTGCATTCACCCGCAAAGGGAGAGAAAGCGAAAAAACGTTGTTTCACCATGGCATGCCGGCCTCTTTCCTCAATTGTTTATAATAGGACATCGTCTCTTCAAAGGCCTCTGCTTTTTTAAGAACTTCCGCGGGATCGAAAAGGCTGGCGTTGACCATATCGCCTTCCAGCACCAGCGCGGGCACTTTAAGCAAATCCTGGGCTTTCTGCTGCATGGCGGGCAGGGGGAGCGAGGCTGAGCGGCAGGAGAGCAGAATGTGGATGACCATGCCGTCGCACTGGCAGTCACGGACATGCTTGATTTGCAGAATAGTGGAGTTGCCGGTGCGCTTTATCTCGTCACGGATGGAGGCTGCTTCTTCCGGTTCATATTCCACGTCGAGAATGTTGTTCGTGCTTTGAAAGCGCTCGCGGACATATCTTTCCAGGGGGTCGGCGTATTTCGATAAATCGATATTATTCGGCGTATAAGGCCGGTAGTTGCTTTCGATAACGAAGTTCCAGCCCCGGGCCGCGAGCTTGTCGAAGATATCGAGGCTGTGCCACGGCGGCAGGCCGTCGAAGGACAGCCTGAACTTTTCCGGCACATTGAGGGCGGAAACACCTGTCTCCGCACGCTGTTTCACTTCTTCCAGCATCTTCCCGAAGCCATCGAGTATCGCCTTGGACTCCGAGCCGCGGAAAAAAGCGGCGGTGATGGAACTCCAGAGGTCCTTGGAGTGCATGGGGCCGGGGTGGGCACAGCGCGCCCGGTTGATTTCCCAGCGCAGGCGGTTAATGCCGGCCAGGCCGCGGGCTACCTCGTCCAGCTTGTCCCAATTAATTTTACGGCCGAACAACTGCTCCAGAAAGGTAACGAATTCCCTTAATTGCGAAATAAGGAACTTGACGCTGCGCTCGTCGGTGCCGGGTTCGATGCTTTCTCTAAGGCCGGGATAAGGGCTCTCTATCGTCCAGATGGGGGCATCGAAGTACCTGCCGAGAGCCTGGAACCACTTAAAGCGGGCATCGCAGATTTCCGAAGAGGCAACTAATAAATTGGGCCGGGGCATACCGCCCATGGGGGCTTCCGGCGGAATGACCCCACCGAGTTCTTTCATCTTAGCCGAGTACCCGAAGCAGTTGCGGGCGTAGCCGCAGACGTGGGAGGGGAAACCTTCAGCGTCTGATATTTCTAAATAAGGGGCGGCTTTACCGCCCGCGGCGCAAACGCTGCCGTAGTTTTCCGGGTAAATGGAAATCACGTCCATGGCGGTGAGAATAGGCTCGGCCCACTGCCCCAGCATGACCCAAGCGACGGGCTTACCGGTGGCGGTGGCATCCTCTCCGGCGGCGTACATCTTATCCACTTCAGCGCGGAGGGCATACATGGACTTGAGGCGGTTGATGGTTTTTACTTTAGTCTTTTCAGGCGACGTCAAGAAAATCCCTCTTTATTCGATATTCGTTCTTTTCAAAATTTTTTTATATCTTACTACCTCATGCCAGTGATCCGGACTTTGGTAGTCCCATCGGGATGTCTGGCTGCTGGTCTGTCCCCCCATAGTCGTCGTCATTGTAAAAATAGCCTGGTATGATTGTATCCTGGCAACTGCCTCTGAAGCTTTAGCCATAACGATATCGTTTCCAGGAAAAAAGTTCCAGGGAGAAAGCGCAATTAAAGTAACCAGAATTACGATCAGAGAAATAGCTATGAGAGCTAGTTTCTTCCGACCCCAATACCAACCAATTCTGGAGGGCGAGGGCCGAACGCTGATTATCGCCATGGTCGCGACGGATATATCAGTCATGTCCGGTATCTCACGAAGGGCAGCGATTTGCCGCTTCGCTTTTATGTATTCATCCAGAGACGCCCGACAGGAGGTGCAACCTTTTAGATGATTCTCAACAGATGTCCTTTGATCGGGTGAAAGCTCATTGACTGTATAGAGTAAGAATAAACCTTCACATTCTTTACAGTTCATTTTTCTTTACCCCTCCGTACAGCTTCCGGAATAGCTGTATTCCCCGTTCCAGTCTCTTATACACGGAAGCCTCGGAGATGCCTAAGGTGGCGGCCACCTCCCGGCATTTAAATCCCTCGACAATGTTTAATGCCAGACATACCCTCTGTTCTTCAGGAATCATAAGCAGAGTTTTTTGGATTTCCATCTTTTCATCGATATCCAGGTGGCTTTCTGTCTTTAATGTGTCTGTTTTAAGATTCTCTAAAGGGATAAAAGAGATTAATTTTTTCCGGCGGTGATTTCTGTGAAGATTATTAGTGGCAATCTTGTATAACCAGGGCTTTAGCGAAATATCGGCTGCACTTTTTAAAATGCCCTCGTAGGCTTGTAGGAAAGTATCCTGCGCCAAGTCCCGGGCTATTTCATAATCCCCGGTCAAACGATAAAGGTAGCGCTGGATGGGCATCTCGTAACGCTCGATAATCTCAGTAAAAGCCGCTGCATCTCCGCCCCTTATCAGTGCAAGGATTTGAGCATCTTCTCGCAAATAAATACCCCTCTAATTAATATAATACGCAACGCCGCCAAAACTGGACAAAATAATCCAAAATAATTAGCTTACCGTCTCTGTAATCATCCGGGTGAGGAAAAACTCTTCACATTTTCTGAGGTCACTCTATGACAATCAATTTTTCGTGTCAAACATTCGGATAGTTTTTCATCATATTGTTTGTTTTCTATTAAGGTACTGGTGCCTTGGTAATCAAAGCGGTTGTGGAGTCAAATGAAGGTAAAAGATAATTGCGAACATGCACTGTCTGATTTATCTAATATCCCCCCAGACTTACCATAATCTTCTTAATACTTAACATAACATTGGAAACAATTACTCGTAATCAGCTTTGAATTGTTTCCTCATTTTGGCTTTTGGGGCTATGTTGCCTTGCACGCGCTTTTGCTTTGTATTAGAATAGGCTTAGGCTTATCTAATTAGATACGGTGTACCAAGCCATGGTACGCAGCGAGTTTACCGTCATGAACGTTAATCATCCGGTACTGGTCCTCAACCAGAGCTATGAGCCGCTTGCCGTCTGCCGCGCCCGCCGGGCTGTCGTCTTAATCTTCCAGGGCAAGGCGGAGATGCTGGAGGACGGCCTCGGATACCTCCACACCATCGGCAATACCGTCCCCATCCCTTCCGTTATCCGCCTCGGCCAGATGGTACGGCGTCCCCGGCGCGATAGAAAGATGTCCCGCTACGAGATTTTCAACCGCGATAAATACACTTGCCAGTACTGCGGGGAACAGAGCCGCCACCTGACGCTCGACCACGTGATGCCGCGCTTCCGCGGCGGACAGCATACCTGGGAAAACGTTGTGAGCGCGTGCGCGGAGTGCAACCGGCGGAAAGCGGGGAGGACGCCTAAAGAGGCCAACATGAAGCTGATAAATCAGCCTGCTCCCCCAAACGGCCACAGCATGTTTGTGATACCCCACCAGTACATGCGCCACCGCGACGAGTGGCAGAAGTATTTTTACCGGTAAGCCGTCAGCTAACAGGTATCATCGGGGATAAGGGGAGGACTGAAAGCTGACTGCCGACCGCTGAAAGCTCTGCTAGTAAGAAACTTCCGCGAGGGGCAGTTCTACTCGCGCCTCGGTATCCAGTTCCAGCAGCACCATTTCCTTGAGCGGATTATTCCCCACTACCGTGGCCTCACCCATGCGGGTGTTAACGCGCTGCCCTATCTTGGGCATCTTAGCCTTCATGGCGCGGTACATTTCGCCCTCGTAAGAGAGACAGCACATCAGTCGGCCGCACGCGCCGGAAATCTTCATCGGGTTAAGCGGCAGGTCCTGGTCTTTGGCCATCTTGATAGAAACCGGGCTGAACTCGGTCAGGAAAGCGGCGCAGCATAACTGGCGGCCGCAGCGCCCGTAAGCGCCCAGCAGCTTGGCTTCATCGCGGCTTCCCACCTGGCGTAGTTCCACCCTCATCTTGAACTGGCCGGTCAACCTGCGCACCAGCTCGCGGAAATCCACCCTCTCCTCGGCGCTAAAGAGGAACGTCAGGCGCGCGTTATCGAGGCTGAACTCGGCGGAAAGCAGCTTCATCGTCAGGTTAAGCTCGGCGACCAACTTAGCGCAAACAACCATAGCTTCTTTCGCCTTCTCTTCTAGTTCTTTTGTTTTGGCGATGTCCTCGGGCGTGCCTTTGCGTATGACCGGGCTTAAAGGTTCTTCATTACCCGTGGTGGTTACCTGTCCCGGGGCGATGACAACCGTCCCCATTTCCGTACCCCGGCTTGTCTTGACGACGGCCAGGTCGCCGGCCTTCAGTTCGATATCCTTGGCATCGAAGTAATAGACCTTACCGGCCCTTTTAAAGCGTATTCCTGCTATGTTCGGCATAAAATGTCAGGTCGTCTTTCGTATTTCCTATCATATTCCGCGGAAGGGAGAAGAAGTTGATACGGAGACGGCCTGTTGACCCCCTTTCTTAATCGGTATATCCAGCATTAAAACTTCCAGCGCCAGCCGCGAGTTAGTGTTCTGCTGCAGTTGTCTCGCGCAGGCCCGGATGCTTTCGATAGCGCCCTTGATTTGTCCCAGCGGGAATTCCCCGGCCAATTCGGCCAGTTCCGTTTTGCGGTCGATGTTAATTATCATATCATCGCGGCCCAGCTTTTGCAGCATGATGTCGCGCCAGAAATCGCGCCACGCGTCGAGCGTGCGGTAGACCGCGCCGCGGTCCTGGCTAAAGCGCGCCGCCAGCCGGCCCACGTAAGTAAAACGCTCTTCATAATCGCCTTTGATTACCTTCATAATCCCGTCGAGTTCTTCAGTGCGCTGCTCCAAAATGCTGTCATTTCCCGCCGCGTCCAGCGCCCATCCCGGGCAGCCGTGGGAAAGCCCAGCCAGCAGACTGGCGCGCTGCGGTTCCAGCCCTTTTTTCTCTATAAGCGCCGCCGTTTCCGCGGCTACGGACATCGGCGCGAGTTCCAGCCTTTGACAGCGGGAAACCACCGTCAGCGGCAGGAGTTTATCATTCACGGTCAGCAGTAAAAAGGTCACGTTGGGGACCGGTTCTTCTAAAGTCTTCAGCAGGCGGTTGGCCGCATCTATCGAAAGCAGGTCCGCATTCTCGAAGATAAAGACCTTGTGTTTGCCTTCGAACGGGGGAAGGTTGGCGACCTGCGGGCGCTGCCGGGAGCGGTGCCCGATGAAGATCGATGTCCCGGAGATGATTATAGAGCTGAGAAAATTACTGGCCCAGCCGCAGAAGGGTAATAAAGAAAATGCGCCAGATTAGCGCCGATGCCGTTGCTGATTCCGTAGCCGGTCTTCTCAAACAGGCCAACTATGAACTGGATAGCGACGTACTGGCAGCCCTTGAAAAAGCCTACCGTAATGAAGAATCCCATCTTGGGCGCGAAGTCATCGATACTATCATGGAAAACGCCCGCATCGCTGCCGCTGAAAGGATTCCGCTTTGCCAGGACTGCGGGACGGCCGTGGTTTACCTGGAAATAGGGCAGGAAGTCCATATCATTGACGGTGACTTGAATGCCGCCGTGAACGCGGGCGTGCGCCGCGCCTATAAAGAAGGCTATTTAAGAAACTCGATTGTCTCCCGTCCTTTTTCCGCCCGGACTAATACCGGCGATAACACCCCCGCGGTTATTCACACTGAAATTGTTCCCGGCGATAAAATAAAGATTGCCGTTTTGCCTAAAGGAGGCGGCGCTGAAAGTATGAGCCGGCTGGGCATGCTCCTGCCGGCGGCGGGGAAAAAGGGAGTGGTGGAGTTCGTCGTAAAAACTGTGGATGAAGCCTGGAGCCGCCCCTGTCCTCCGCTGATTATCGGGGTGGGTATAGGCGGCACGGCAGAAAAAGCAGTATTCATGGCCAAGCACGCCTTATTGAGGAAAATCGGCGAACCGAGTCCGGACGTGGAAACCGCAGGACTTGAGGCGGAGATTTTAAAAGAGGTTAACAATCTTGGCATCGGCCCGATGGGTTACGGCGGGAGGATTACATCCCTGGCCGTGCACGCGGAAAGCTTTCCTGCTCATATTACCGGCTTGCCGGTGGCGGTTAACCTCCTGTGTCACAGCGCCCGGCATAGAGAAGCGATACTGTAATTTCAAATTAAAACCGGCAGAAAAACATTATGATGTTTGTGTAAATTTAATAATTGTAATTCAATGCGAGGTATCCTAATAATGAAAGGGATAGTTGTTTTTGACACTTCCTATGGAAACACCAGGACAATTGCAGAAACAATTTCACAAACGTTGAAAGAGTCTGGAATAGAAGCCGATACTTTCTATGTCAAGGATGTAAAGAAGCTAAGCGCAAAGGACTATGATTTTCTGGCTATCGGCTCTCCAACCAAATTTGGCACAATGAGCTTTACAGTCAAAGGTTTTTTAGGCAAGATAAAAAGTAAAGAATGGATGAACAAGCTTTTCCTTGCCTTCGGTACTGAAAATCCTGAGAATATTGAGAGGAAGGAAGGCAGCGCCGCTGAAAAGATTGCTGAAAATCTCAAAGAGAAGCAGATGAAACAAACACTCCCGGCTTTGAAGTCCGTTGTGTTGGGGTGGAAGGGACCACTTCAAGAAGGCGAAATCGAGCGGGTAAAAGAATATGCCAAGCAATTCGTAATTGAATTGAAGAAGTAAAAACTCTGCGAACATCGTAATAGCGTAAAAATTTTCTGACATAAGCGAAGAAGGGTAACCGTTCCGTTACGGATACCGGGAATACACTATGACTAAAAGAATAAAACTGCCGCTAAATGAAAAAATTGTCTCTGACCTCAGGGCAGGGGATAGACTGCTGCTGACTGGTGTTATCTATACCGCCCGTGACGCCGCGCATAAAAGGATAATCGAGGAACTCGAACAGGGACAGGTTCCGCCGTTTTATATGAAAGATCAGACGCTGTATTACGTCGGCCCTTCCCCGGCGCCGCCCGGCCGCGTCATCGGTTCCGCCGGGCCGACAACCAGCACCCGCCTCGACGCGTACACGCCCCCTCTACTGGCCGCCGGGCTTAAAGGGATGATCGGTAAAGGTCCGCGTTCCGCTGATGTTAAAGAAGCTATCAGGCAATACAAGGCGGTCTATATGGCGGCGGTTGGCGGAGCCGGCGCTTTACTCTCCAAAAGCATCGTTAAATCTGAAGTCGTAGCTTATGCCGACCTTGGCCCGGAAGCCGTCCTGCGGCTGGAAGTGAAAGACTTTCCGGTGACCGTTATCAATGATATTCACGGCCGTGATTTGTATGAAGAAGGCCGGGATAGATACCGGATTAATAAGTAATTGACATATTGATCAAGGAGGCGCAGTGGCAAAATCGAACTGGATAGATATCTCCCTCCCGATTTACGCCGGCATGATCGGCGGGCCGAAAGATCCCAGGGTAGAATTCAAGCTATTACGCGACCCGGCAAAAGGCGACCCGGTCACCATGTCCCAGGTAACCATGAGCTGCCACTCCGGCACCCATATCGATGCTCCGCTTCACTTTTTCCCCGGAAGCGCCGGTGTAGATGAACTGCCGCTCGATACGTTTATCGGCCCTGCCCAGGTTATCGAGATAAAAGACCCCGATGCGGTAAAATCCGCCGAGCTTAAAGATTACGATATCCGCCCTGGTGACCGCCTTCTTTTTAAGACCAAGAACTCCTCATGGGTATTTGACGGTGAATTTTTTCCCACGCCTTATATTTCCATCACTATCGAGGCCGCACAATTCCTGGTCGGTAAAAAAATCAAGATGGTGGGCATTGACTACATCACGGTAGGCGGGTCTGAAAGCCGGGAAGCTAACATGACGGTGCACAAGATATTCCTGGACGCCGGCATTGCTATAATGGAAGAAGTAAATCTAAAAGGCGTCAAGCCCGGCCGTTATGAACTTAACGCCGTGCCGCTGCGCTTCCGCAAAGGCGATGCCGCACCCTGCCGCGCTCTCATCCGGCCTGTATAAAAGGCTTAATAATAAAGTAAAGAGCCCCAAAATTGAAAAGGTCAGGAAAATTTCAAAAACAGGGAGGCGTTATGGTAAAAGCTAAATCAGAATGGATCGATATTTCGCTGCCGATATACGAGGGAATGGTAGGGGGGCCGAATGACCCGCGGGTGACCGTCAGGCTTGTCCGCGACCCGGCTAAAGGCGACGCGGTCACCATGTCGCAATTAACCATGATTTCCCATACCGGCACGCATATAGATGCCCCGCGCCACTTTTTCGTTGACGGGACGACTATAGACGCCTTACCGCTGGAAACATTCATCGGGCCGGCGCGCGTTATTGAAATAAAAGATACCGATTCGATTAAGCCCGCCGAACTGGAGCCTTATAATATCCGGGCCGGGGAGCGCATTCTCTTTAAAACTAAAAACTCCTCCCATGTTTATGATTCCGATAAATTCACGACGCCGTATGTGTATATTTCCAATGAAGCCGCGCAGTTGTTAGTCGATAAGAAAGTGCAGCTCGTTGGTATCGATTATATTACCGTAGGCGGTTATGCAACGCGGGAAGATAACCGCCTCGTGCATAAGTTGTTCCTCAACGGAGGCGTATCTATACTCGAAGAGGTAAATCTCAAAGGCGTCAAACCCGGTAATTACGAGCTTTTAGCCGTGCCGCTCCGCTTTCACAAGCTGGATGCCGCACCCTGCCGCGCCATCATCAGACCGATATAAATTATGTATTATTCTTAGGAACGAAGTGACTAAGAATCGCATTTCTTTTCCTCTCGCCTGGTGGGAGAGGATTGAGGTGAGGGGTATTCCAGTCATTCTGAGGCAGCATAACTACCCTGATAAGTCAGCCTCAACGGCCAGGAAGTTACCGATGTGGCCAATTTCACCCGCGTTATAAACTCGTGTAAAATCGGCCAACCATGCGAGATAAAGTACTGGCGCGGCAACAATCAAGGCACCGCGACGGTAACGCCGATAGAAACGCCGCGATAATAACACGTTTCCAGGTTTTTGGAATTCATCCAGGCAGTTGCATCACATAAGGAAGCTTTGAATAAGTAGCTCAACATTTAAAGACATAACTATTTTAATGTCATAGTAGAGATTACCACGCATCCCGACCTAGTTATAGGTTCACTTTCGTATCAATCCCATTGTAACTTTTACTGAAGATACCCCCTCACCTTAATCCTCTCCCTCAAGGGGAGAGGGCCTCTTCTTAAAAGAAGAGGAGATGCGGAAGAACGATATAAGGGGGGCGGGTTTCAAACCTGCCCCTACATTATTAATAAATCTTTTTACCCCCCGACATTCGACAAGTCCTAGGCTACGATGAGCTTTTTTACTTTACTTTTTTTACGCCAACATATATATTTACGCCACCAAGCTTGAATTCTTCACTGGCATCAACGTCTTCAGGAATGCCCTCATCAAGATCATCAGCCAGCGTTTCCTGCCGGATATAGTCCGCGAAGGCGGAAATGGACTGGACCAGGTAGGCAGCGCCATCGTAATAAAGCAGGATATGGTCGGCGATTTCATAACCGGCATTACGGCGCATGGTCTGAACGCGGTGAACAATTTCCCGGGCGAAGCCTTCAGCTTCCAGTTCCATCGTAATCTCCTTAGAGATAGCGACGCTGTTCTTACCCTCTGCAATGACCGAATAACCGGACATTTCCAGGCCGGCAACCCTTTCTACCGTTTCAAAGTCAATGGTCTTGACGTTGAGCTCTTCTAGAATCAGGGGTTCAAGTCTTTCCATGGCACGCTTTTCCCAATCAGATGAAAAGCCGATATAGAGTGTCTCCAACGGCTGCCGAACCTTGATGCCGGTCTTGCTACGGGCGGCCCGTCCCATGCTGCAGACCCTCATGGCCAGACGATTATCATCCGCAAGCTGTTTATCTATTTTAGTTTCGTCCACAGCCGGGAAATCAGCAAGATGGACGCTTTCCGGCGCGCCCGGCTGAACAGAGCTTACAAGGTTACGATAAAGTTCATCAGCGATGAAAGGGGCAAACGGCGCCATGAGCTTAGACAGCGTCACCAGGCAGGTATAAAGCGTGTTGTAACCCGATATCTTATCAGCGTCATTTTCACTCTTCCAAAAGCGGCGGCGGCTGCGCCGGACGTACCAATTCGACAGGCCGTCAACAAAGCTCTGTATTTTACGTCCCGCATCGGTGGGATTATAGCCGTCCAGAGACGACGTGACTTCTTTGATGAGCTGGTTCAGTTCAGAGATAATCCAGCGGTCAAGTTCGGCTTCAGGCGCGGGAAACGCTTCCGGCTCCGGCTGATATTTATCAATATTAGCATACATGATAAAGAACGAGTAGACGTTCCAGAGAGTTGTAAGGAAGCTGCGCGATGTTTCACTCAGTTTTTTCTCATCGAACTGGCGCGGACTGCCGGGCGGCGATGCGGTATAGAGGTACCAGCGCAAAGCGTCAGCACCGTACCGGGACACTATTTTAACAGGGTCGACAATATTGCCGCGGCTCTTGCTCATTTTCTTGCCCTTAGAATCCTGGACAAGTTCAAGACAGATACAGTTCTTGAATGCGATACGGTTAAAAACCAGTGTTGAAACGGCATGGAGACTGTAAAACCAGCCGCGCGTCTGGTCGATGGCTTCACAGATAAAATCCGCCTGTTTCACCTCATTATCAAAAAGTTCCCTGTTTTCGTTGGGGTAATGGAGCTGGGCAAAAGGCATCGAGCCGGAGTCAAACCAGCAGTCCATCACTTCCGGCGTGCGTTTCATCCCGCCGCCGCACTTAGTACATTTGAAAGTTACGTCATCCATGTAAGGACGATGCAGGTCAAGCGGCTCTTTCAGACCGCTGGAGCCGGGCTTATTTTTCAATTCAGATACGCTGCCGACACACTCGAAAGCGCCGCACTTTTCACAACGCCAGATGGGCAGCGGCGAACCCCAGTAGCGCTCGCGGGCAAAGGCCCAATCGATATTATTTTTGAGCCAGTCACCAAAGCGCCCGTGCTTGATATGCTCGGGGTACCAGTTAATCTCTTCATTGCCGGCAATAAGGGCTTCCTTGACCGCTGTAGTGCGTATATACCATGTTTGCTTGGCATAGTAGAGCAGAGGAGCATCACAGCGCCAGCAGAAGGGATAAGTGTGGCGTATCTTGCCGCTCCTTAACAACAGTCCCCTGTTTTTGAGGTCTTCAATAATCAACGGGTCAGCGGCTTTGACGAATTTCCCAGAAAACGCGTAACTGCCGGTGATTTTGCCCTGCATATCAACCTGCTGGACGAAATCCAGTTTCCAGGTTTTGCCGGCATCATGGTCTACCTCACCGAAGGCCGGGGCAATATGGACGATACCGGTACCGTCTTCCATGGTAACGAAGTCGCCGCTGATAACACTGTAATTCAAATCGTTTTCAGGATTCTGAACCTGTAATGAACCATTTTCCTGAAATTTCAACCGGTCAATACCATAGATATGAGGATTGAAAAGCGGTTCGTACTTGATTCCGACAAGGCTTTTGCCAGACAACTTATTAACCAGTTGATAGCCTTCCGGTTTGACTATGTCAACCAGTTTCGCGGCCATGACCAGATAATCACTACCCCCCTGCAGCACAGCATATTCAGCATCCGGAGATACAGCTAAAGCGGTATTGCCCGGCAGCGTCCAGGGAGTGGTCGTCCAGGCGAGAAGATAGACCGGTTTATCGGAAGGAAGAGCCTCAACTTTCTCTGAAACCTTGAACTTTATGTAAACCGATGGGTCTTCAGTATCGTCTTTATAGCCTTGCGCCACTTCGTGCGAGCTTAAAGAGGTACCGCAGCGGGGGCAATGCGGGGTTACTTTATAGCCCTGGTAAACATAGCCTTTATCCCACATTTGCTTGAGCGCCCACCAGACAGATTCAATATAGCCGTTATCCATAGTCTTGTAGGCATTATCCAGATCAACCCAGTAAGCGATGCGTTCCGTCAGGCTGTTCCATTCTTTAAGGTATTTAAAGACACTTTCCCGGCAGCGTTTATTGAACTCTTCAACGCCGTACTTTTCAATCTGGTCTTTACCGGAAAAACCAAGCTGCTTTTCTATTTCCAGTTCTACAGGCAGGCCATGGGTATCCCATCCGGCAATGCGCGGAATATAATAGCCTTTCATCACTTTGTAGCGGACGATAATATCCTTGAATACCCTTGCCAGCACATGATGAATGCCAGGGTTCCCGTTAGCAAAGGGAGGCCCTTCATAGAAGGTAAAGCGCGCGCCGCCTTTCCTGCCATCAACGCTGCGTTTAAAAACATCCTTTTCTTTCCAGAAAGCGAGGATTTTCTCCTCCATTTGCGGAAAGCTTACCCGGCTACCGACAGGCTCAAACATAGTGCCCCCCTTAATATCCTTCTTCCAACATTGCGAGTAATCCCCAATCAAGAGATAAATTCAGATAGGGTTTGCCCTACCTCCCGAGCGAAGTCGGAATTCACCCTCTCCCAACCCTCTGACGTTAAAAAAGAGAAAAGCGCTTATAACCAGTGCATTACCTGCCGTAAAGGCTGTAGTATGTCCGGAATGTGCATGAGAATGTGGCCTGAATTTGTTGACCGTGCGCCGAAGGGAGTTAAAAATGACCGTAAAGACAAACAGAAAAATAGTTAGAATAGACGAAGAAAAATGTAACGGCTGCGGTGTCTGCATTATTTCTTGCGCTGAAGGCGCGCTTAAAATAGTGGGCGGCAAAGCTAAACTTGTCAGCGAAAAGTACTGCGACGGCCTCGGCAACTGTCTGAACTGCCCGCAGGGCGCGATAACGATTGAAGAGAGGGAAGCGGAGGAGTTCGATGAGGCGGCGGTAGAGGAGTATCTACAGGAAGAAAAGGTGGAGGAAAAGACACCCTGCGGCTGTCCTTCCGCCAATATCGCGCGGTTCACCAAAGAAATAGAAACATCTGAAGCGCCAAAACCGCAGGCCGCTATTGAGTCGCGCCTCGGTCACTGGCCGGTTCAGCTTACTCTCGTCCCGCCGACAGCGCCGTTCTTAAAGGGAGCGGATCTGGTGCTGGCGGCCCATTGCGTGCCTTTTGCCTATGCCGCTTTTCACCGGGATTTCCTCGGGGAGAACACGGCTCTGGTTGTAGCTTGCCCCAAGCTGGACGATTTTGATGCTCACCAGCGCAAATTAAATGAAATACTGGGGAAATCAGGTATTAAAAGCCTGACGGTATTGCATATGGAAGTTCCCTGCTGCTCCGGCCTGGTGCACATGGCCAAACAGGCCATTCTTGCCAGCGGCAATGTCGTACCGTTCCGGGATGTTACCATCAGCATCCGTGGCGAGTGCAAAGAAGGTTAGTCGGAAGCCAGCTTTTTTCCCAGTTCGAAGGCGGCGGCGAGATAGTCAGGATGGTCTTTAATCTCGCCTTTCTTATCGACGCCCCGAATCAGAAGTTCATCGGAATAATCGGCGTTAATTGCTTTAAAAAAGTAACTTATCGTCAGCTTCGGCCCGTCGAAGAGCTTTGCTCCTTTGGTTGCGCCTACGGCGATGAACGCCCCTTTTTTCATTGGTATGTTAAGGTTCTTCAAGACATATTTACGCGCCCAGAAAGCCTGGCAGCGGCTGATTAACGGCATAAGCTGGGCGCTGACCGTATAAAAGAATATGGGTGTAGCTGCAATAACGACATCAGCGGCCAGTAACTTCTCGTAAACATCATCCATGTCATCATGCATCGGGCACTTGCCGTCGTTAAGGCAGGCGTAAATTTCCCGGCAAGGGCTTATCTTGAGATTCGATGCCGTTATCTTTTCCACTTCCGCCCCTTTGCTCTGCGCCCCCTTGAGCGCCTCATCCAGCAGCAGGTCGGTGTTGCCCTTTATCCTCGGGCTGCCCATAATCCCTAATACTTTCAAATGAGCCTCCGAAAATACTTATTTATTATCGCAGAATAAAATACCGCCCGCGGAGATATTTTCCTTTTTTAAATCCACGATGGTAATCGTCACTGCGGTTGCCGGGCACCCGATATTTTTTACGATTGCGGCGGTCACGTCCTTAGCCATACCGCGCTTTTGTTCAACGGTTCTTCCCTCTAATATGTTTATAGTTACCAGCGGCATACTCTTCCTCCATAAGTTTAAATCTTAAGAAAAGTGTAATGCTTTAACCGGGGCTAGTCAAATCAGCGTCGTCTTATGACTACCATTACCAATATGATGAACAGCGATAAGATGACGGCGGACACCAAAACGCATATGAGGTAGATGATCCATGCCGGCAGGCTTACAAGCTGGTTGAAATCCGGAAAGGCGCTGGTATTTTGGGGCGGCAGGATGGTGGTTTCAGGTTTTTCCTGGTTCTGGACCGGAAGAACCGGCAGCGGTACTTCGGGCACATCGGGAATTCCTGTGGATATCGTACCGGGATTACTGGTAGGGATTATCAAAGGTAAATCCGGTACAGGCTCCGGTTCGGTCGTGAACAAGCCGGTCGAACTCCAGTAACCGTGCGTGCTGTCGTTTAACGCCCGGATTTTCCAGTAATAAGAAGTATTATAATTAAGGCTGACATCGCATTGCCAGGCATTGGTTGGTATGGCATATTGTCCTGTGCGGTCAATAATCGGGTTATTGAAATCAGTGTTATCGGAAACCATGAGTTCGTAGGCTGAAGCCCCCGTGATGGCCGTCCACTGGAAAGATGGTTTTAAAGGCACAGTTTTAGCGCCTGGAATCGGGCTTTCCGGTTTCAGGACTATCGCCTCGGTATCGAGGCTGGTTGTGAAAGATTGTTCCTCCGACCATGTACTGAGCAAAGGCGTACTGGCCCGCACGCGCCAGTGGTAGGTAGTAGCCGGTTCCAGAGCCGGCAGACGTATGGAACTGGCTGAAGTAGTATCTTCCAGCGAGCCGGAAGTTCCCGCGAATTCGGAAGTAAAATCGCATTGCCATTGGTAGCCGGTCGCGCCTGACAGTGTATCCCAGTCGAGCATAATATTTCTTATCGTATGATTGTTGATATTACCGAGACCGGTTGCTTTATTACCGGGGGAAACCTGGACTATCGGAGCGGTCAGGGTATCATGAAAAGTCAGCAGGCTGGTACCTGTGATATCGGTTGACCACAGGTAATGGCCGCACTGCCAGAGACCGTATAGCCTCGCGCCGGAAGGCAGGCTGCCCGTAACGCGTTCGAAAGTCATATTAGCGGTAGCCGCGGGATAAATACAGCGTTCCATACCGCCGTCAGCCAGGGAATTTGCGGCATAAAGAGTGCCTTCTTCGCCGATGGCAAGGCGGTTAATCGTTGCGCCGGCGGGTAGATTAGAATCGATATTCACCCATTCGCGCCCGGACGCGGTATTAAAACGGTGAATGCTCCCATCAGGACTGTCGCTGGCGGCATAAACAATGTGGTTCCTGTCAAATTGTGGGTCGAAAGCGGCAGTGACTAAGCCTGTCAAAGGAGGGGACACGGCATTTCCGGGTAAGGGGTGGAATGAGGTATTGTTATCAGTGGAAAGATATACCCAGCCGTTGGTATTCCCAACCAGAATCACGCCATCCCGCTGGAAAACCGGTGAGATTACCAGGGAGTTGAGAGATTGAGTCCCTGCCGGCGTGCCTTCGGTGTAGGTAAAGCCGCTGTTCGTTGTCAGGTATACCAGTCCGCTACTTCCGTTATAGCTGCCTATGAGAAAAGAATTCTCATCTACAATAGCCCAGGCATCTATTGGAAAAGCGTTTCCGGTAATGGGGTCGTGAGTAGGGCGGCAGCGGTAGCTTTGTCCGTCATCGGTTGATTGCCAGACGGCGGGATTGCCGTTGCTTTCTCCGGCAAGGAAAATAGTCCGGCAGTCGCCGCCGTAGCCGGGCGGCAGGCCTATAAGCTTAAGAGTGTTTACATTAACTAGATTGTAGGTAAGGATTCTTTCCCATCTCAGTCCCCCGTTACAGCTGCGCCAGAGGCTGTGTCCGTTACCGAAAGTGAGCATGAAAATCGTATTATCCTGCGTATACCCAGGTGAAGGCGCAAAATCCACTATTACATCGATGGAAGTGTCTATCAGGCTGATCTGATTCCAGGTTACGCCCATGTCCCGGCTGATGGAAAACCCGCTGTTGGCGCCGGAGGTAGCAGCGTATATTTGTTCGATGCCCCGCAGGTACTGCTGTTTCTGTTCGTCGGTAATCGCCTCTTCGAGCTGCAGCAGGGTGGAAGCATAACCTTTAATTACTGTAAGCGGCGTGATCAGTTCATGCCACAGTACTGAAATGGTATTGGTCTCGGCTTTGGGTGGTTTAACCGTCGTCGTGCCCGGAGCGGCTTCATACATTACCGGCAGTCTATTTTTATCTTCATAGATACCCGGTACCGGGACATTGGCACTGTCCGCGGGGAGGGCTTTAGCCTGTATGTTCGCCGGGTTGGCAGGCCGGGTTACCTCTAGCTGATTCAGGGACGAGGGGTTTTTTTGCATCCGGCTAACCTCCCACACTTCCCGTATCTTCATTTTGCATCGCGAAGTAATACCCCACGCCACGTTCGGTCATTATTATCTGCGGCTTATGCGGGTCTTGTTCGATTTTCTGGCGGAGATATCTGATATATAGCTTTACGAACGATTTATCACCGATATAGTTGGGGCCCCAGGCTTTCTCCAGGAGCTGTTCGTGGGTGACGATCCAGCCGCGGCTCTTGATGAGGCATGACATGATTTTAAATTCCGTTGGCGATAACTTGACGCGTTCTCCCCTGACCCAGACTTGGCGGCTGCCCCAGTCGACCTCGATGTCGCCGTTATTGAAAGTGCTGGGCTTGTTATCGCGCGTGTTCGTCCTGGTCCGGCGCAGGATAGCCTGGACCCGGGCGATCAACTCGTGAAAATCCACGGGTTTAGGAAGATAGTCGTCGGCGCCCAAGGTGAAACCCTTAAGCTTGTCTGACTTCTGCCCGTTGACTGTCACCATCAAAACGGGGATATCGCTCATGTCCCGTATGCGCCGGCAGACTTCCCATCCGTCCATCTTGGGTATGTTGGCGTCCAGTACCACGATATCAGGGCGACTTGAATAAACCCTCCGCATGCCTTCGACGCCATCGCCGGCTGTAAACACTTCGAATCCCGCGTTATGCAGCCAGGTGCGGGTAAGATTTAGGAATTCGACATCGTCTTCAATGAGCAGTATTTTTTCTCTCATACGTAGTTTGGCCTCGCTCCGGCTATCCTGCAAAACCCAAAACTCAGGAAATAGTCATGGTACTTTTGGGTTACTGAAATAGCTTTATATTTAAGCTTAATATGCTAACCGGTAAAAGTCAACGTAACTTTTCCTCCCATTTCCCCCCAATTTTATACTGATTTCCTACCGTAATTAGGGCGTGGTGAATTATAAATCAATATCCCGGCATAAGTCAACAAGGCTATTTAGCCTCTAACCGGATTATCACCCAATTATTACTTCATTCTAACCTTTTATCATCTCGATTTCACCCGTCCTTGTCCTCGGAAAAAGCATGGGTTTTTGCCGCAATTAATGACATAAATGACCATATTCTAACCGTTTTCCGACTTGCCTCCGACATTGTTCTAACTGCTTTAGAATATGATGAAGGTGTACATTGTGTCGATGATTAATATCACACCGTGGCAGCTGCGAATGGATAAGATTTGGCGATGACGATCAAGAGCCGGACGGATAAGAAAAACGTCAGTATCATCGGGGCGGGCTTTGCCTGCCTGGTTACCGCTGCCTGTTTGGCGGAACTGGGCAACAAGATAACGGTGATTGAAACCGATCCCAAAAAGCGCGCTGGCCTGGAAAACGGTCGACTAGATGTAAATGAGCCCGGCCTGGTTGAGCTTTGGAAACGAAACCTGGAAGATCGTAAGATCAACGTAGCGCCCAGCTTCGTTGAAGGTCTGCGACATACCGACTTTATCTTTATTGCCGTGGGAACGCCGTCCGGGCGTAACGGTAAACCTGATTTAAAATGGGTCCGTAATGCCACCAAGAGCATCGCCGAGGCGGCTGACGGGCCACTCATCGTCGTTCTAAAAAGCACGGTACCGGTGGGTACCGCTGATATGGTTACGGATATCATCGCTGAACATAGCCGGAACGGTCATCGTTTTTCCGTGATTTCCAACCCCGAATTCCTCAGAGAGGGGATGGCGGTAAACGATTTTATGAAGCCCAGTCGAGTTGTGGTGGGGGGAAACGATCAGGAATGCATCGCCGCGGTGGCGGCGCTCTATTCTGGTCTTCACTCTCCTTTGATAACCTGCGATAGTAAGACAGCGGAAATGTCGAAGTACGTTTCCAATACGTTCCAGGCTACCAAATTAAGTTTTATTAATGAAATTGCGTTACTGTGCGACGAGTGCGGCGTCGACGTCAAGAAAGTAGCCGAGATTGCCAGCCTGGAACCGCGCCGCGACACCGGTGATATGAACGCCGGCCTGGGATGGGGGGGAAGCTCGCTACCCAGGGACGTAAGAGGGCTTATCTACATGGCGGAGACCTACCGGGTACCTCTCCCCCTGATGCACGCGGTTCAGCGGGTCAACCAGCGGCAGCCCCGTGTCGTGGTCGAGAAACTTCGCTACCTGGTGGGCTCTCTCCAGGACAAGACTATTGGCATTCTTGGGCTTGCTTTCAATCCTGGATCCAATGATATGTTGGAAGCGCGTTCTGTGGAAGTAGTAAGGATCCTGCAAGATAACGGCTGTCGGGTAAAAGCCTATGACCCGGTAGCCATGGAGGAAGCAGCCAGAATTATGCCCGCGGTAACTTATTGCGAGGATGCCTATAACGTGGCCAGCGGCAGTGATGCCTTGATTCTGGTCACAGAATGGGATGAATTCAAAGAACTGAACTTAAGAAAAATAGCTTCTCTGATGACCCGCCCTGTCATCATAGACACCTGTAACTTCTATAATCCCGAGGAGATGATACAGGCGGGATTCTTGTACGACGGCATCGGGCACAAAATCACCGGCCAGAAAATATCCAATTCGGCTCTTTTAAGCTAGCCAAAATAAAGTCACTCATCGTTGCCCCTATTGTCATCTGAAGCGATTTATTGTATTATCCTATAACAAGGGACATTATGGTAAAAGACGGCCAGCCGACCATGCGCCGCAGGCTAAGGTCTGCATTAGCGGTTTTATCGAGCCAGATGCTGCTTATCGCCCTGGCGATAGCCTGGCTGATCCAGATGATACTCATCGCTGTCAATGGAGCTGTCTACTTCATCGAGGAGAATTCGGTTATCCTCTGGATAGAAATCGCCGCCTCTCTTTTGATCACGATATTCGCCATCTATGTGCTGATCAGGCAGATACAAAGGCTTGGCGAAAGGCGGCGGGAAGACCGGCGTCGTTAATAATCTAACCGTCTATCATTCGGCCGGCTCCAAATTATCCTAAAACGGTTATTACCGAATTCTCACCAATTGTTTACTGATACCTAACGTGCCGTCGATACACTTAGCAATAGGAAAATCGTGAAGCGATTATCCTGGAGCGGCAACCAGCTTCGTCTTCAAATCCTTATATAAGAAGCCGGACAAGGAATTGAATACCGATCAAGAGAATTTTCTTGAGTTGAGTCAGGAACTACTCGACCGCGGCGGCCTGCTGCGGTTCCAGGCACATGGCCGGAGTATGCACCCATTTATTAAAACCGGGGATATCATCCTCGTTGAGCCGCATAATGGCACCTCCGTGGGAATAGGGGATGTTATTTTTTATCGCCGACCAGACGGCTCGCCGGTAGTCCACCGTCTTGTTCGAGCGAGGTGATGCCCGACTCCCTCAGTGATAATCTTTTACCGTTATCTTTCAGAAGCAGGGCCATAGCCTCAGCCAGCCCTGGAGGATTGCCGGGCGGAACTAAAAAACCAGCTTCTTTGCGTTGATGAATCGATTGTGTCCAAGATAGATATAAGAAAGGGTCTTTGAACCATGAACATAAAACACCGTTATACCAAAACCGGGATGTTGCTATATGCTTTATCCATAATGGCAGCGGGGATACTGATTCTGTCATCCTGCAAAGCAAGTCCTGCTACGTCGGAGCCTGTTCTCACTCCCACTACTTCAATTATGACTTCTTCCTCAACTACTACGAATCCCTCTCTGACACCCGTGACCCCAGCCATACCTACAATCAAGCTACCTTCCCCCCTCATCGGTTCCCGGACAACCTTGAACAAAACGGAATACGTTGTCTTTGCCTGGAATGACCTGGGGATGCACTGCGTTAATCCTACCTACGATGAAGCGGTGTTACTACCGCCATACAATAATATCTGGGCGCAGGTCATCAAGAGAGGCAATCCGCCGCAAGTAGTGACTTCAGGATTAACTGTTGAATATAAGATCATTAATAACACCTACTCTTACGGCAAAGCGGATTTTGGGCAATTCTGGGACAACGCCATGAAGCTCTTCGGGGTTGCCCCGGCTAAAAATACCGGCTTGAATCTTGCGGACCCTGATGTACATAATGGGCTTTCCGGATTAATGGGGGTAAAGGCAGACCATTTTGAGGCAGTCGGCATCCCTGTGACACCCATTAACGATGATGGAAACTGGAACCCGTATCAGGTTGCCCAGATAATAGTAAAGAACCCGGCAGGAAATATCATTGCCCAGACCGATGCCACCGTTCCCGTGTCCGATGAAATCAACTGTATCAAGTGTCACGGGGCTGACCCGTTTCAGGACGTCCTGCAAAAGCATGACATAAATGCCGGAACAGAGCTTGTCAGCCAGGCGCCGGTGCTCTGCGCGAGCTGTCACGGTGACCCCGCTCTGGGTACACCGAAGAGCAGTGAAATAAAGTATCTCTCGGATGCCATACACGGCTTTCACGCGGCGGTCTCACCCCAGCCGAGCTGCAATGACTGTCATCCCGGCGCGATAACCCACTGCTCCAGGAGCCTGGCGCATACCACCGCCGATGGCAATTGCATCACCTGCCATGGTGACCTTGCGCGGGTGTCAAGTTCCATAAATGAAGGAAGAGTTCCCTGGGTTGATGAACCGAAGTGTGTCTCCTGCCACGCAAATGTAGCCGAAGTCGATACGCAGGACACGTTGTATCGCAACGCCGCCGGTCATGGGGGAGTCTATTGTGCCAGTTGTCACTCAAGCCCCCACGCGATGGTTCCGACGAGCATCCTTTCAGACAACTACCAGGCTCTGCAATACCAGGGCGCGGCAAAGTCAATAGGGTCTTGCGGGGCATGCCATGGCACGTCAAAGGGGGCAAACGAAATGGATGAATTTCTCGAGAAACACGGCGGCATTAACCCTGATGTAGCAAATGCCTGTAACATCTGCCATACATCTATTCCGTTTAACACAGCCCGGTGGCCTCACGCCTTTCAGTGGGGGGCAACCCCGGGAACAGGCAGCGCCGGTGATGATTAGCGGACTACCACGGATAAGTAAGGGAGAATAGCCCTTGAAATTAACATAAAAAATACTACTTGGAACTAAAAGGGAAACCCTCGAAAGCTAAAAATATCCATGTTTCAGACAAATGTATTAACAACGGAGGGGTTCTGTACTAAAGACAATAGCATTTAATCATTTAAAGTCGGTGAAGTATTACACTACCTGTACGTTCGCAAAGTCCCATGACCTTATTCAAAAAATCAGTTTCAACGGGCGCCAGTTGCGTTTACAATCCCCTCTCCTTCAAACTCCCCTTTCCAACCCGTAGATATTTCTGTTTGGCTGTAAAATGCCTCTGGCTGGAAAGGTAAAAAGGGGGAAAGGTAAGACACCAAATTCAAATGTTACCCTTTCTTTTAAACGTTATTTATACGCCGGGGTGTGTTAAAATAGCATAATATGAAAAACATTCGCCGGCTGTTCCGGCTTGCCGGCCTGTATAATGTGCAAACCCGGTATTTCGGTATGCGTAACATCATGCATTATGCTTCAGCGGATAGCCTGCTGGCGGTGCTGAAAGAACTCGGCGCCCCGGTCGCTTCTATGAACGATGTGCCCGCCGCTATCCGTGAAGCCGAACTGGCAAAACGCCGTAAAATCATCGAACCGGTCACGGTTGCCTGGAACGGCGCGAGGCCTTTGATAAAGTTGACTCTTCCTGCCGGTATTTCTGAAAAAACCCGTGATGCGCGACTGGAACTGGAATCCGGCGAAAGCCTGGAATGGCAATTCCCGGTAAATGAATTACCCGTGATCGAAAGCGGAGAAGCAGAAAACTTCAAGTACGTAGTCAGGAAATTAACGCTGCCGCAAAGATTGCCTTTCGGATACCACAAACTAATACTTCACGGGAGCGGCAAATCCTGTGAAACCCTGATTATCTGCGCGCAGCGTTCAGCCTATTCCCCGGCAGATATCGGTACCGCGCGTAACTGGGGCACTTTCCTGCCGCTCTATGCCCTCAAGACCGGAAGCGACTGGGGCAGCGGTGATTACTCCGGTTTAAACGCGCTGGCCGACTGGACAGCGGGCGAGGGCGGAAGTGTTGTCGGAACGCTGCCGCTGCTGCCTGCTTTTCTCGATAATCCGTACGACCCCAGCCCTTACGCGCCGGTCAGCCGCCTGCTCTGGAATGAGTTCTATGTTGATATAAATAAGGTTCCGGAGCTTGTTTCATGCCCTCAAGCACAGGAAATGGCGCGGTCTTTCGCCGCGGAAATTAACAGTCTGAGAAGCAGGGAACAGGTAGATTACCGCTGTATCATGTCCTTAAAGCGCCGCGTCATGGAGCGGTGTGTACAACACCTGAAAGCCGCCGGAGGGACGCGTCATGAAGAATTTCAAAGCTTTATCCGGGAGACTCCGCTGGTCGAAGATTACGCGCGTTTCCGTGCGGTCATGGAAAAACAGGGCAAACCATGGGGGGCATGGCCGGAACATTTGAGAGACGGAAATTTACAGGACAATGACGGTGATGAAGCCGTTAAAAACTACAACCTGTACGCGCAGTGGCAGGCGCACTGTCAGATAGGGGAAGCGGCGGATAATGCCCGGCGGAAAGGCGTAAGCCTGTATTTCGATTTGCCTCTCGGTGTCCACCCTGACGGCTATGATGTGTGGCGTTACCGTGACATCTTCGCTAAAGACATCAGCACGGGAGCGCCGCCGGACCCGGTCTTTACTACCGGGCAGAACTGGGGCTTTCCGCCTCTCCACCCGGAAAAGATCAGGGCGCAGGGCTACCGCTATGTCAGGGATTACATCAGGCATCACATGCGCAGCGCCGCCATGCTCCGCATCGATCATGTCATGGGGCTGCACCGTCTTTACTGGATTCCGCGCGGTATCGAGGCCGGTCAGGGTGTTTACGTGCATTATCATACCGGTGAATTTTACGCTGTGTTAAACCTGGAATCGCAGCGCTGCCGCAGTGTCATCATCGGCGAAGACCTGGGCATTGTGCCCGGAGATGGCACCGACGCCACCATGCTTTCCGCCGAGACTTCAATAGGTAAATACCCGGCCCAATCGGTGAAAATGATGGTCAAGATCGCCCGGGTGACGGAAAAGGAAATAGGGTACGAGCAAATACTTTCAGAAAGACGCAGCTGGCTGGGACGCCAGACCGACGAGCTTATAGCCTACAGCGCCTGCCAGACGGCGCACTGGCTGGGAGCGGCGGCAATAGTGGCATTAACGGAATCCGGCAGCACGGCGATACGCGTTTCAAAGTACCGCCCCAGCGTACCGGTGCTGGCGCTGACGCGGAACCTTATAGTCGAGGGGAAACTGCTGCTTTACTGGGGCATACGCCCTTACCTCATATCCAATCTCTTATCCGTCGACGAGGTGTTTTCCGTGGGCGCAAAACTGGCGAAAGAACTAGGCTATGCCCGGTCCGGGGAATCCATCATTATAACCGCAGGAGTGCCCATAGGCGAGGCCGGCTCCACCAATATGCTTAAGGTGGAGAAAATCAAGTGATAATCAAAGCAGGTCGCGCGGTCATTTTTTAACTTTTATTAAAATAATATGCAGCGTAACGCCAACCGCTACAACCCCAAGGATTATCCTGACAACAAGACTTTGGGTACCAACGGCAATTGAAATTCCAATACCTGTCCACAAGAGAACGAGCGTGATAATCTTTGTCTTCAGCGGCATTCCCCTGCCTTCCATATAACCCCTGATATATGTACCGAACAACCGATTGTTTATCAGCCAGCGGTAAAACCGCTCCGAACTCCGCAGGTAACAGGCCGCCGCCAGAAGCAAAAAAGGCGTAGTGGGCAATATCGGTATAATAATCCCGATTATCCCAATGGCAGCGGATATCGTTCCGGCAGCGATAAGCAGTTGTTTTTTCAGTCTTTCAGTCATGGAGTATATGCTCGAATGTTATCAATGTATCTGTTCCTATAAAACAGTATATAACGTCAACTGGTAAAAAGACCATGAAAACAAAGAGGAAATCCTTCTTTCTATAACGTCCACAGGCAGCTTTATGCTCAGGATGGTCTGAATAAATAGCTCTATACTTGAAGATATGACTGTTTTAATGCAATGATAGAGATTGCCACGCCTCCCGATTTGGGATAAAGGAGGACATCGGGATGGCTCGCAATGACTTTTTCAGAGGTTTCTTAACATGGTGCCAGGAACGTCTTTATGCATATTTTCACCCGGATAACCCGTCTATTCCTGAAATATAAAGGACTGGCAGCCCTGTCTTATCTCTCGCTGTTTGCAGGGGCAGCACTATCCATGGCGATACCCAAACTCACCGGGCGGGCTATCGACCTGGCGCTGGGTTCAAGCGCGGTGCACCTGGTAGTGCTCACGGCGGCCGGCATCGGCATAGCGGGCATCCTGCGCGGCATACTCAACTACGGGCAGACCTACCTGAGCGAGTCGCTTTCACAGCGGGTGGCTTACGACCTGCGAAAAATGTTCTACGACCGCCTCCAGAAGCTGAGCTACGCTTTCCACGACCGCTCGCAGACAGGGCAATTGATGTCCCGCGCTACTTCAGACGTGGAAGGGGTTCGTATGTTCGTAGGTTTTGCCCTGCTGCGCGGCATCTACTTCGCGGTGCTGCTGGCGGCGATCGCCGCCGTGCTTCTAACGCTAAACTGGCGACTGGCGCTCATCAGTCTCTGCGTCGTGCCGCTTGTTTCATTCCAGACAACATATGTCAGCATAAAGCTCCGGGATATCTACGCAAAAATCCAGCAGGGGCTGGGAGTGATGGGAACATACATCCAGGAAAGCCTTGTAGGCGCCAAAGTAGTGCGCGCCTTCGCGCGAGAAGATTTTGAAATTGAAAGATATTCACGGCAGGCCGAGGAAAACTACCGCCTGGAGATGAAAACCAATAACATTCACGCTTTCAACAGCCCGGCAATGAGCTTAGCCCTGCTGCTTTCGATGGCGGGAATTCTCTGGTACGGTGGCAGGCTGGTCGTGACCGGCGTGATTACCCAGGGGCAAATGGCCGAGTTCCTGCTCTACGTCATCATGCTCAACATGCCGGTAAGGATGCTGGGGTGGCTGACGATGCTCTATTCGAGGGCGCTGGCGTCCGGACGCCGCGTCTTCGAGGTGCTGGACGAAGCATCAGCCGTAACGGAACACCCCGGCGCACGGGAACTCAACGGCATAAAGGGCAAAGTACGCTTTGAAAACGTCACTTTCAGTTACAATTCCGAGGATGAGACATTGAAGGATATAACCTTCGAGGCTGAACCGGGGCAAATTATTGCCCTCGTAGGCGCGAGCGGGAGCGGTAAATCGACGGTAGCCAACCTACTGCCGCGATTTTACGATGTGACATCGGGACGCATCACCATTGACGATACGGACATACGCGACGTAACGCTGGAATCGCTGCGCCGGAACGTGGGCATCGTGCACCAGGACACATTCCTGTTTTCAGCGACGATACGGGAAAACATCTGCTACGGGAAACCGGACGCGACTTTAGAACAAATCAAAGCGGCGGCGAAAGTAGCGCAGCTTCATGATTTTATTACCGGCCTGCCGGAGGGTTACGAGACATGGGTGGGCGAACGCGGCATCACGCTTTCCGGCGGACAGAAACAGCGGCTGGCTATAGCCCGCACCATACTGCTCAATCCCCGCATCATCATCATGGACGATGTTACTTCCAGCGTGGACATGGAGACCGAATATCTTTTACGGCAAGCGCTGAACGAACTGCTGGCGGGGCGGACAACGTTCATCATTGCCCAGAGATTGCGCTCGGTACAGATGGCCGACCTCATCCTGGTGCTGGAGGACGGCAAAATAGTAGAGCGGGGCAAACACCGCGAACTTATCGCCCGCGACGGCTATTACAGCCGCCTTTACAGCCTCCAGTTTCAGTACCAGGACGGCTGGAGTGCCGAAGAAACAACACAGGATTCAGCCGGATCAATGCCCGCTCCCCTGCCCGTTAAAGAAGAGAAGGCAGCCCCGGCAACAGGGCGCAAGAATGCTAAAAGCCGTCTCAGCGATACGGACGACATCGTCTTCGGCAAGACTTACGACCTGCGCATCGTGGGACGGATGGCTAAATACTTCGCGTACCACAAAAAAGCCGTCATTGTCACTATTATGTCAACTCTGCTTTATACTGCCACTATCGTAGCGAGCCCCTACCTGGTCGGTATAGCGATTAATAATTACATTACAGCGGGCGACCTGACCGGATTAAATACAGCCATCCTGTTTTTCCTGGGCAACGCCGCGCTCAACTTCCTGGCGTACTTCGGGCAGATACGCGCCGAGGCAGCGATAGGCGTAGGCGTTTTACTGCGCCTGCGGCGGGAAATCTTCAGCCATTTACAGCGCCTTTCCATCAGCTTTTTCGACCATAACGAAGCGGGACGGGTTATGTCCCGCGCCCAGGATGACGCAGGAGAGATAGGTGATTACCTCGATAACGGCATTTTCTGGCACATCGGTGAAATCGTCAGCCTGGTGACCATCATCGCCGTAATGCTGGGTATGAATTTAAGACTGGGACTGATAACATTCTCGGTGACTCCGTTCGTCCTGCTTTTCATCTACTTCTGGCAGAATAAAGCCCGCCATTCGTTCATTCTCAAAGCCGCACGCGGCGGGGAAAACATAGTCGGCGATGCGGCACGTCGGCGTCATAAACGTATCTATCGCGACATGCAGGTCGAGGCTCATCAGCGCATCGTAAATCAACTTTGCGTTGGGAAGCGTCAGCAGCTGGTTCTTGGCTACGGTGAGCATGGCCCTCACCGGATAGGGCTTGCCCGTCAGCATGGCGCGATACACCAGCGGCGCGTGCGCCAGTCCGGTGACCCACGCGCTCGACAGCGGACGCTCCCGCACCCGGTTTATGTTCTTCTCCAGAATATCGAACGTCGGCCAGGAGTACAACTTGAAGCGCTCCCCGCCGATGAGCTTCGCCCTCTGCTCCGGCTTGAGCATGTCGGTCAGCTCGAATTCCTTATCGAGGCGGTAGGTAGGATGGGGCTCCATCATCACATCGCCGCCCGGCACATCGATATTGCCGGTTATCGCCGCCAAAATATAGCGCGATTGCAGGGCCGGGGTGCAGTTGGCCTGCTCCTCAAGGCCGTTGGTGTGGAATATCTGGCTTGGCTTGATGGTTGCGTACATCCTTGCCGCTTCGCGGATCTTCTCCGCAAGCACCCCCGTTATCGACTCGGCTTTTTCAGGAGTGAAATCCTTCACCCGCTCAGCCACCTTATCGAAACCGTAGCACCACTTCTCTACAAAGGCTTTATCATAAAGGCCTTCATTGATAATTACATTAAGCATAGCAAGGGCAAGAGCGCCGTCCGTCCCGGGGCGAATCTGCAGGTGAACATCGGCGCGGGAGGTGAACCAGTTGGTGCGCGGGTCAATGACGATGAGCTTGGAGCCCCGCTTCATGCAATCGATAATCCAATGTCCGTAAAAACCATCATGACAACCGGCGGAGGGATTCTGCGCCCAGATAATAATGTACTTGGGCACTTTATATTCCGGGTCCTCAAAGCGTTTTTCAAGGAACTGGGAACAATCCGCAACGGCATAATTACCGTGAGTGGCGAACATTGCGCCGAGGCGCGGCGTGTAGCAGGCATGACCGGCGAGGCCGACCTGCACCCAGTTGGGACTGCCGTAAGCATACATCAGAAAGGTAATCGCGCCGCCGATATCGCGGCCGGTACCCTGGCAGAAAATAACCGATTCCGCACCATTTTTTTCACGGATTTCTTTTAATTTTTTCTCAATCGTATCATAGGCTTCATCCCAGGTAATCTGCTTCCATTTTCCTTCTCCCCTCTCACCTACCCTCTTTAATGGATGGGTAACGCGCTGGGGATGATACATGTACTGAGAAATGGCGAGCCCCTTGGCGCAGAGACGCCCCTGATTGAAGGGATGATTAGGGTCACCTTCCACCCGGGTAACTTTGCCGTCCTGGACAAAAATTTCGCAGCCGCAGCCGCCATGCGATCCGCAGCCGGCCGACCAAAGGGTAGAAAGGACCATCTCCTCGTTGCTTTTAGCCATGCGTAAACTCCTTTCTGAAAATTAGTTGGAATACTACTATCTAATATTAATCGTTTTGAGGCTGACGTGTCAAACGACAGCTTGCATTTATGTAAAGTGTACACATATTATTGCAATAAGTGTCCGAATATAATTAAAATAATATAAAATAACAGGAGGATGAGCATGGATATACAAGAAATGGAAAAAAGACTGCAGCGCGTGGAAGATATTCTAGAGATAGATAAATTGGAAAAAATATACGGTTATTACCTGGATTACGGGCAGAACGAGAAAGTACTCGACATGTTCTCGGATAACGCGGAGTCGATCGAGATATCGGACCGCGGTGTATTCAAGGGGAAAGAGGGGATACGCAAGTTTTTCCTCAAGTATATATCCTCTCACGGGCAGGAGACGGCTGACCTGAAGGAATTGCCGCACGGGAGGATGGTCATCCACCAGCAGCACCAGGGCGTCATCAACGTGGCGGAGGACGGCAAGACAGCCAAAGGAAGGTGGTACCTGATAATGATACAGGCGTGGCCGGTTGACGGGGAACCGAGGTCTGTGCTGGGACATGGGGTTTATGAGAACGAGTTCGTGAAGGAAAACGGGAAATGGAAGTTCAGCAAGATGTTCATGAGCCTCGATTTCCGTTCGCCCATAGAGGGAGGCTGGGTGGATATACCGGTGGTCAGCGCCGGGCGTTCGCCGCTTTCCGATGAGCCGCCGACATCGTATCATCCCTACCCGGACCTGAAGATGGTGCCGTTCCACTGGGAATAAGAGGGGTAAAGGATAGCTTAAAACTTAAAAGTCAAAGGTTAAAAC
The DNA here is from genome assembly GCA_041300405.1 of Dehalococcoidia bacterium. GTDB lineage: Bacteria > Chloroflexota > Dehalococcoidia > Dehalococcoidales > RBG-16-60-22 > Fen-1077. The sequence goes on from JBGLNK010000001.1 coordinate 1,688,704, forward strand.
CACCAGCCTACGCACGAGGCTACGGCTGGCAGGCAGGTTAAAAGTTAAAGATGGGAAAGGTTTAAGGGTTAAGGGTTAAGGGGGGACAAACCCGTTCAGAGATTCGATATTCGTTTTTTGAATATTTTTTATATGTTCAGGCTCAAGGCCTAGCTAGCGTCCGTTTCGTGGTTTATGTTAAGTTAGCTTCTTTGTTAATAAAGCTGTCAGGGGTCAGTTTTCAGCAGTTAGTACTCATTATAGATGATACTGAGAAGTCTGTAAATTGTATTTTGTCCTGGGTTAAGGTTAATGTCAAAATTTAAAAGTCAAAGGTTAAAGCAATAAGTTAAAATTTTAAGCTGGGTAAAAGGATTAAAATGGATTCCGGTCTGCGCTGGAGGTATGTTAAAAAAGCGTCTCGGCCAGGGTAACCAGCCATGGATTCCCGCTTTCGCGGGAAAGACAGATCAAAATCTCCCTCTTGTCCCTCTTTACGAAAGAGGGACGTCAATACCCTAAGGTAGTGAGAAGGCTTATTATGGATTCCCGCCTACGCGGGAATGACAACCTGATGGAACACCTTCGATAAGCTCAAGCTAAACGGGGAAAAAGGTATTTTGGTGGGTTACGTTTTACTCACCCACCCTACTTTCCTATACCCACCGCCTTTCAATCTCTTGACAAACATTTTTTATCATGATAGACTGCTAACATCTGAATTATGTAAAGGCTAAGAACAGGAGTAGTAAGCTCCAGAGCGGGGACAGAGAGAGCCGGTAATGGTGGGAGCCGGCGCCAGCGCGGGAACCGAATGGACCTGGGAGCCGCAATCCGAACCCTTCGACAGGCTCAGGGTGAGCGAGAGAGGGAATTAGGAAATGCCGCAAGGGAAGCGTTAACAAATCCCGGGGTATCGTCTTCCGAAATCATGACCGTACCCGCAGAGAAGGCCCCGATAAGAATCGGGGTTAAAAAGGGTGGCACCGCGGAACTATTGACCCCCGCCCCGTTAAGGGTGGGGTTTTTTATTGCCTTTTTTTAAGGTGACCCAAGGGAGAAATATGTATCATCCGACACTGGAAGAAGTGAAGAAACTGCACAAGCAGGGCAACCTGGTACCGGTCTACCGGGAAATCACGGCCGATATGGATACGCCGGTATCAGCGTACCTGAAAATAGCGCGGGGGAAGTATTCCTTCCTGCTGGAGAGCGTGGAGGGGGGCGAAAGGCTGGCGCGCTACAGTTTTATAGGGACAGAGCCGTCCTTGGTTATCAGAACCGGAGAGGCTATTAAAGCAATGAATCACCCTCACCCTCACCCTAACCCTCTCCCATCAAGGGAGGGCAAATTTAAAGGAATTCCCTAATCAATACACATAAGAACCATATACAAACGGAACCTGGAGTAAAAAAACGTATGTGACGGGCAATGACCCAAATAGAAAAATAATAGCGGCGCTTGTTTTTGGGAAGAATGACCACTTTACGGTTTTCTCCTTCGCCAGTGCTTTCCGTGGTGACATGGGGATGCTCAGCCAAGGCAAGGTGTATCACGCGCCGTTCAAAGGCCGACATCGGTTCCATTGTAAAAGAGACGCTTCTGACCCTGACCTGGTCGGCCAATTTTTTAGCCAGCGCTCTCAGTCCTTCACAACGACGCTGTTTATAGCCTTCAACATCAAGGACAATGGGTATCTTGACATCCATCTTGTGAGACATAATAATCCGGATGATATACTGCAGGGATACCATGGTCTGTCCTCTGCGTCCGATGAGAATCCCAAGATCATCACCTTCAATATTCAAACCAATAGACGCATTATTGTCATTTTCACCGTTGACGGTAAACTCGTCAGATATGGTTACCCTGGAGGGTAAATCCAAGAGCTGCAGGAGTTCTTCCAGTACTTTTTTGGCCGCATCAAATATTTCCGTCTGTTTTTCCGGCATCTCCATAATCATTCAGCCCCTTTATGAAAATGGTCTCACTTTTTGGGACGATGCTGAGACCTGTCTTTGCCTGGTTGGAATCTATTCTTATTTGACCTTAACATCTGCATTTTCAAGGTTTCACTATCAGGTAAAACAATGTCAGCAGAGGTCCGATTTTCAATAACTGTTTCTTCTTTATCTTTGTCCTGAAATTTTACATACTTTTTCTCAGGTTCTTTTGGTTTAGGCTGGCGTTTCAAACCGCCCCAGCCAGTGCTGCGGTATTGAATAATAATCCGGATAACACTATTAACCACCCAATAAAGCGCCAGGCCGCTGGGGAAAGAGAAGGCAAACCAGGTAAAGAACAGCGGCATCATCCAGAGCATCATTTGAGCCTGCTGGGCCTGCCGGGGGTCAGAAGATACCGTCATCGACATTTTTTGCTGTATCCACATTGTGGCGCCGACTAAAACAGCTAAAACCATATTCGGCCATGAATACTGTCCCATCTGCGAAAGGTCGATGCCGATAAATACAGGGTTCAACGGCATGGCATCGAAAACAGCCGACCATGAATAAAGGTATTTTGCTAAATTCAGAAGCCCTTCCGGTACAACCGCAAGGGCAAGCATGATTGACTGATAAAGCGCAATCCAGACGGGCATCTGGACGAACATACCGACAGCACATCCGGCGGGCTTGATGCCGGCTTCTTTGTAAATCCTCATCTGCTCCTGGGCAAGTTTCTGCCTATCCCGGGAGTATTTTTTCTGGATTTCAGCCATCTTAGGCTGTATATCCTGCATTGCTTTGGATGAGTGTATCTGTTTCAGTGTCAGCGGCAGCATGGCGAGGTTGATAATAATGGTGAGAGCTATAATAGCCAGCCCGAAATTATCACCCAGATAGTGAGCCATTACAATCAAAACGTTTGTAACCGGCTGTTGTATAATTAATTCCCAAATATTCAATGCGGGTTAAACCTCAATCATTGGATTTTAAAGAAACGGGCGATAACACAGCGCCACTCACAGCATTGACAACCTGTAAAGCTACGTCCTGTGTATGGACATAAACAATATCATTATTAGCTGTTAGAGGTCCGTTCACTTCCATCTCAAGATCAGCAAGTACTTTAGCTTCATTAGAAATAGTATTGACAGTATATAAAACGCCTTTTCTCGTGGCGAAGATAACCGATTCACCGATAACAACGGGGCTTGAAGCGACCGGACTATTGACATCCAGGACAGCTTTCTTCTCTCCATTGTCAGCATTAAGAACATAAATATTACCATCAAGACAGCCAGCATAAATCATGTTATTCACCAAAACCGGCTTAGACCAAAACCAGTTTTCCGCGGTAACATGCCATTTTTCTTTACCGTCATCCGCATTCAGGGCATAAAAGTTAAGGTCCTGCGCGCCAAAGTAGATGGTGTCATTTTCAATTAAAGGCGCGGCCATAATGGTGCCTTCCGTGGGGAATCTCCATTTTTCAGAACCATCGGCGATGTTCAGGGCGTATAGATTTTTATCGAAAGAGCCGATATAGAGCGTTCCGCCGCTGACCGCGGGGGTAGCCCATATTTTTCCTCCGGTGGTAAACTCCCAGAGTTTATCTCCCGTCGCGGCATCAAAAGCATAAACTTTACCATCGGCGCAGCCAATATATAGCTTGCCATTATCAATGACCAAACCGCCAATAAACGGTTTCATATACCCTTCACGCGGATAGACCCAACGGGAAGCCAGCGTACCGGCATTATAAGCGTATATCTTACCGTTATAACCGGCCATATATACCAGACCATCAGATACTGCGGGTGTTCCATATATCGCGATACCGCTTGAGCCTGAACCGCAGCTGCCCAGACTCATCCCGCAGCCAAAAAGGCCTCCCTGCGATGGAGCTTTAATGGTTTCCGACCATTGCCGGATGCCATCAACCAGGTTCACAGATACCAGTTTGCCTTCCCTGGAACCTACATACAGCGTATTATCGGCAACTTCTCCTCCCGACCACCCGATGGCGACATTACCACTGATACAGCCAATAGAAGTAATTCCTACAGCGATTATTATCACTGCCAGAAAGACGATACGAATGACATTCATTTTTATTTTAGAACTCAATTTTCTCCTCAGGTCTACGGCACGGGGTCATATCCGCCGGGATTCAGCGGATGACAACGCGCAATACGCTTGATACCCAGATATATTCCTTTAACAATACCATACTTGATAATAGCTTCGTGGGTATAATGAGAACAACTCGGCACAAAACGGCAGGACGGAGGCATTACTTGTGAAAGCGTGTTTTGATAAAGCCTAATCAGTCCCAGGGCTATTGCCTTCATGTTCCCCCAATACGAGTCCGGCCCTGTTTAATAATTTATCTACTGATTTTCCAAGAGTGCTATAACCAGCGCTCGCGGCCGGATTGCGGGCAATGATAATTATATCCCATCCTGCAGGCAGGTTTTCCTGCCTTAGTATTTCTCGCAGCCGCCTTTTTATCTTATTCCTGATTACCGCTTTACCAACATGCCGGCTTACCGTTAAACCGTACCTGGTATTGTCAAGCCCGTTGGGCAAAGTCTTGAGAACTATTTCCCTGGCTGCCCAGGACCTGCCTTTATCATAAACAAGCTTAAATTGCGTTTTTCCCGTTAAAGTCGTTTCTGCCCTCAATGATAATCCGTCCGGGCGAATTAAGGCCGTCCTTAGACGACGGTTAATTTTTTACGTCCCTTTTGTCTTCTGGTTTTGAGAACATCACGGCCGCCGCGCGTGCTCATTCTTTTCATAAAGCCGTGTTCACGCACCCTCGGTTTCTTTTTAGGCTGATAGGTTCTTTTTGGCACTTTAACTCCATATAACGATAAAAATATTTTCAGAAGTCGATAAAAGAGTAACCTTTACATCCGTCAGCGTTAGCTTTTTAACCCTACTCCCCCGGTCCTGCGGATATGTGACGGCACGAACGGCAGTAAAGCGAGATGTCTTGCTCTCTTTATCGATGCAGTCAGCGCTCCAGTTCCTTCAACTCGGCGTTGATAAAATTCCTCAAGCGCCGCGACTTCGGAGGCATTACAGGCAACGATTAGTTTACCGGTCTTACGGTAATTAACACCGCATTTGTCACATATCTCATAAATAAGACGGTTTCCGGCCAGACAGAGCCGGGAGTTTAAAGAGCCTGAAGGGCTCATGATACCGGTATGGATCGTGCCGCTGTTGCGACTGCTGGTTTCCCTGCCGAAGGTCTCATTCTTTTCAAGAATAAATACCGCTCTTTTTTCCCGGGCCAATTCAGCCGCGACAGCTAATCCGACAACCCCAGCACCTATGATTACTATATCTACATCAGATGACATTACGGTTTCCAGTTTTAAATAAAAATTTGGGAAGCTCTGAATAAGTAGATTTTAAATTTTAAGGCATGACTATTTTTAATGCTATGATAGAGATTGCCACGCCTTTCGCCTTTCTGGCTCAATGGCTCGCAATGACTTGTTCTGAGTTTTCTTAGCTATTATACTACCAATTTGACTTGCTTTAACGTAAAAGCTTTTAATGCTCTCCGGCTCTCTTTTTACCACTTGCCCTTTTCAGAGCTGTAGTACATCCCGGAAGGCATGGCGGAAAAGGCCAGGGTGGGTTTCTTGACCTCGAGGAATTTCCAGGGGCAATGCATCACGTGGGCGGGAATGCAGACCAGTGTACTCTTATTGATATAATGAGTTTCATCTGCCAGCGTAACGCTGAAAGTGCCGCCGACATCGTAAGGATGTTCCGGGTCGCATCCGGTCATGACGATAAGTTCAGGAAATTCATGGTCGTGGGGTTCCGCCGGAGCCTGGCCGTAGCCTTCATAGAACCAGACGAAATCGACATAGAACGAGCCTTTGGCCATATCGTCTTCCATGTGGAGCAGGCGAGTAGCTTTAAGCGTCCTCTTGCCGGTGGCCGGAGGCGGCACGGATTTCTCCTTGGTCTCGGAGACGATAGTGTACCGGGGCAGATTCGGGTCGCGCTTTTCTTTGGGGTCGGGGAGAACGCCCATAAAGGTATAAAATATCGGGTGTTCCATGTGGTTGATTTGCACGGGGCCGAAAGGAACGCCCGCGGGGACAAAGATTAAACTGCTTTTATTAAGGATATTCTTTTTACCGTCAACCCAGACGGTCATCTCGCCGCCGAGGCTGAACGGGTCTTCCGGGTAAGCGCCCACCAGGCCGATGACCTGGTTTTCATCACTAATCCGGACGCCGTCGACAACCTGGTTGGGCTGGCTGCGCCAGAACCAGGTGCAATCCACGGACATGAAGTCGGAAAGCCGGTTCCGGTCGACCTTCATCACATGAGTTGCCTCGAAACCAACGTCAGAAATAAGGCGGTCAGCATATTTCAGGTATGACATGAGTTCCTCCTGTTAACGATTTCTATTAATCATTCCACCATCTTCAGAGGGAGGTCAACGGCAAGGCGCTTAAACCAGCACTCTGTCATCGCCTACCCTCCGGGTTAACTTGATACGGTCCAGGTATTCCAAAAGCGCCAGCGCATATTTACGGCTGGTCACGAACATATCCCGCACTTCACCCACCGTGACCTTGCCTTTTGCCTTGATATAATTAACCAGTGTCTCCACAGCCCGGTCGTAGGCCGCCGCCGAAAAGACTATATCCTCGGTCAATTTGACAACCTTTTTTTGTGAAACGAGCAGATTTAGTAAATCAGGCTCAAGAACAGTATCAGTGGGCGGGGTATACGGCTGCTGTTCCAGCGCTTTTAGAAAAGTATCGATTTTGCCCTGCTGAACAGGTGTAAGTGTAATCTGGAACGATGGAAGCCTTACCGTTCCCAGGTCCCTGATTATCGTTCCTTCATCAACTAAATGCTGGATGATGACCTGATAACGGTCGCCGATTTTCAGCCGGCTGCCCATTTCCACCACGGGAATACCAGGCCGGGCGGGAAATTTCTGGTGATACTCATTAAGCGCCTGTATTACCTTCCTCTTTAAAGCGTCCCACCCCGAAGCAGAAAAGTACATGACGCTCTTGGCTTGACGTACTACGACTGCTCTTCCCTGCTGGATGAGAGAATCCAATATCTCTTTGACTTCCGGTTCCTGTATATTGCTCTGAGCGACCAAGGCGGCCATTTCCAGCGGGCTTTTCGCGTCGAGCAGCGCCTGGATAACTTCATCACCGGTACCCTTAGCCTTGACTGCCAGAGTATCAAGTATTTCTTGTCTGAAGCGGCGGTACCGCTTAGGGTATGACTCATAAATTCTTCCGCCGCCAATCGTTTCCATTGGTGAACGGATAATAAAATGGTCGCCGATGGTCAACGCCGTCGGCCGATCCAGTACAAGCTGGCACCAACCCGTTTCTCCCGGTTTCAATTCATCGCCGCCCAGCAAGCGTACCCTGGCCATCACTTCAGCCGTGCCTGTATAGAATCCTATTTCAGCACCGTGGGGTAAAGGACGGGTGAGGTAAGGTATCAACTTGAGATTTACAGTTATTAAAGTTGTCGGCTTCAGCCATCCGGGCCGGGTAAGCACATCGCCGCGCTTTATATTTTCTGTAGCAATTCCTACCAGATTAACGCCTACACGGCTGCCCGGCGTGGCAGTTTCAACGCGGGCTTTGTGTGTCTGCAATGCCCTTATGCGAGACTTTAGCCCGGAAGGCATTATTTCCACTTCCTGCCCTGTCACAAGACATCCTTCCACAAGCGTGCCTGTTACGATAGTACCCGCCCCGGCGATAGTAAATACCCGGTCTATCGGCAGCCTGGGACGCCCGATATCTTTCTTCGGTTCCAGGGAGTTCAGTGTTTCATCCATGAGCTTTTTAAGCTCGGGAATACCTTCGCCGGTGACGGATGAAACCGCCGCGATCGGAGACCCCGCCAGAGAAGTGGTCGATAACAAGTCCTCTATTTCCAGGTTAACCACCCCCAGGTACTCATCATCAACCAGGTCTTTCTTGGTAATCACCACAATACCTTTAGTTATCTCGAGCAGGTCGAGAATCGCCAGGTGTTCCCTGGTTTGCGGCATCACCCCTTCATTGGCGGCAATTATGATGAGCGCCAGGTCGATACCGCCGACACCGGCCAGCATATTTTTTATAAGCCGTTCGTGGCCCGGCACATCGACGATGCCAACTTCCTTGCCGCCGGGCAGAGTTAGCCAGGCAAAACCCAAGTCAATGGTCATGCCCCTTTCCTTTTCCTCGCGGAGACGGTCGGGGTCAATGCCAGTCAAGGCGATGACCAATTGTGACTTGCCGTGGTCGATGTGTCCCGCGGTCCCGATTACATACATATCAGCACCCTGTACCCTGAAAATAAAAAGTAATATGGGTCATATTTATCGGCTAAAAAACCAATGCCCGGAGCGAAGTATATGATATCCATCTTCTTGCTCTCATGTCTTTTAACTATTTTTATAAACAGACCATTATATAGCGCCGATGATAATACCGTCAGCAACACTGTCCTTACTGCTCATTCGATAGAACATCCCGCAAAGCTTCAATTACAATATAATCGTCTTCCGGGAAAACAGAACGCGGGTCGAGAAGCAGGCAATCCTTTTCAATCCTAGCGATAATGGGAATATCGCGCCGTATAAAATCCTCGAATGGACAGGCCCGGTGATCGACGCCATGAGCATGGACGGACGCTTCGCTATATGTAATGACGCGCTGCATGCCGGCGCTAAAACGGGCATTGTTCCCCCCGACCAGAGAACGATAGACTACGTCAAGTCCCGTTGTGATAAACCGTTTGAGCCGCTGGTAAGCGACCCTGACGCTAAATATGAGAAGACGTTCACTTTCGACGTAACGTCGCTGGAACCCCAGGTCGTTGCGCCCCCGCTGCGGTGGACCGTTAAACCCGTCACAGAATATACGGATATAAAAATCAGCCGGGCGTATATCGGCACGTGTTTTAATTCCCGGATAGATGATATGCGGATTGCGGCCAGGGTGCTGAAAGGTAAAACGATTCACCCGGACGTGCGGTTAAGCATCACTCCCGGTTCGAATGAAGTTATCAAGCAAGCGGCGCGCGAAGGGATTCTGGAAATATTCGCCGATGCCGGATGTGAAGTTCCCCTGCCCTGCTGCGGCATGTGCGGCGGTTTTATCACCCCGCTGATTGCGGAAGACGTTTGCATCTGCACCGGCACATGTAATTACCCGGGGCGTTCCGGACATCACGATGCCCAGATTTACCTGGGGAATCCGGCCACCGTCGCGGCTTCCGCTATCGAAGGGAAAATAGCCGACCCGAGAAAATATTTGCGAGGTAATTAAAATGTTAGATACCAAGAAACTTAAAGGCAAGGCCTGGGTTTTCGGGGATATTCTTGACGTCGATTTTGACATCTATCCCATTGAACTCACCAAGGGTGAAGGCCGGCCTAAGAACGAAAAAGACTACGGCAAATACTGCATGGTCAACATTGACCCCGAATTCCCCAAGAAGGTTAAAGAAGGTGATTTCATCATCGCCGGCTTGAATGTGGGATACGGTCACGACCATGAAACAGCTCCCCTGGCGATAAAAGCCTGCGGGGTATCGGCGGTGATATGCGAATCTACGAACCGTAACTTTCTCAGGAATGCAGTTCACATCGGCTTGCCTGTAATCGAACTGCCGGGCATTAAGAGTAAAGTAAAACAGGGCGATGAGCTTGAAGCGAATCTTAAGACCGGGATAGTTAAAAATCTTACCACCGGGATAACAATGAAGTTCGATCCGTATCCTGACTTCCTTTTGGAAATACTTGATGCGGGCGGATTGTACCCGCTTTTAAGAGAGCTGCTGCCCAAAGGTGAAGTCCCGATGTACGCCCGTATCCCCCGGCCTCAATAGAAGGGTTGCGGTTAAAAAAGAATACGGCAAGTGCGTCTTGTGTTTGAGGACTTTTAGTCCGGCGGCCGTCAAGATAGTGTAACTATTTGGCGAGAAAAAGATACCGGTATACTCCAAACCCATTCCGGGTGAGAGAGTAAAGAGAAGATTTAATCTAAAAACGGTGTATTGACGGCACAGGGCACTAACGGCAGAATGATATCGCTGCTTCATCGGGATGACTCTCAGTATGTAATGTATTCTTAATAAAAACCAACTTCCGTTTCCCCTGTTTTTTATATGATTTACAGGAATTTCCATTTTCTCATTGTTTGTGTTAAAATTATTGCAAATTATAAAATAATAGTTGCATAGAATGAAATTAAAATCTATTTCAGATACACAGACTGCCTACAAGTCAATTTTCCGCGCCGCGAATATTCTTACATGCTTGAGCGACGGAAAGCATTCCGTAACCGAGATTGCAGAGCACTGCGAACTCAGTAAATCTACGGCAAGCAGATTGCTTACAGCTCTTGAAAAATCAAACATGGTGATTCGCGACCCTCTTCACCGGAAATATTTCCTGGGATACCTGGTAAACCGCCTCGTGGGAAACCCGAAAACTACTCATCTTAATTTGATAACATTATCCGCTGATGAGATGAATAACCTTTCAAAAATCTGCGGGGAGACGGTTGTTTTGGACATCCTCGTCGGCGTCCGGAATATTAGATTACACACGATACCGGGCGTCCATAACATCAGGGTTTATGATGATAATTATGATTTACCCAGTCTGGATATCCAGGGAGCGGCGATAAAAGTATTGCTTTCACAACTTGATAAGCGAGAATTAAACCTGGCAATGAATTACATTGAGCGAGAAGATGCGAATAATAATCGTGAACTCGTGAAAAACAAGATACTGTCGCAGTTAACCCGGATACGAGAGCAGGGGTATGATATCAGCAGGGGCGAACGAATCGCCGGGGCTGTAGGCATTTCAGCGGCCATCCGAGGTTATTATTTACCGGCGGCATTATCCGTTTTAGGGGTAGAATCACGTTTTAAACCCAGGATTCCCGAGATGCTGCCTGTAATTACCGCCAGCGCCAACCGTATTTCCATGAATCTGCAAAAACATAATTATTCGTTACTTTATTCTCCAACGACCTAAAGGGAGACACATGGACCTGAGCAATTATATCGATGACTTGAATAACCCGGACCCCGGGATCCGGGCTTCCAGTATTATTGCTCTGGGTAAAACAAAGGATAAAAATGCGGCCGGACATTTGATTAGAATACTGGAGAATAAGAACGAGATAGATTGGCTGAGAGGGTGCGCAGCCATCGCCCTGAGCAGAATTCCCGGGGAGGAATCTATCCCGCCGCTTATTGAAGCCCTGCTGGATGAGAACCTCCTCGTATCCCGGGCCGCCATTTTATCTCTGGGTGATTTAAAATGCCAGCCGGCTATCCCATACCTGGAAGAGATTCTCCGGAACCAGGATAAAAAAGAGCTGCATGCTGCGGTTGTAAAAATGCTGGGAACAATCAGAGGCCGTGAAGCCGCCCCGGTCTTGCTCCAGGCACTGGAAAACCCGGATAACCGGGTAAAACGCAACGCGGCTCTGGCACTCGGTGAACTGCATATCGAAAAAGCGGTCATTCCTTTAATGAATCAAATGAAAGAAGATGACGAATGCTTGCGGGCAATTGCGGCTTCTTCACTCGGCCTGATAGGCGATAAGCGGGCGGTAGAAACATTGCTTAAAGCTTTAAGCGACATCAGTGCAAACGTCCGGATAATAGCCGCTTCTTCTTTAGGGTATCTAGGTGACAGCAAAGCCATACCACAACTTGAAAAAGCCCTGCAGGATGATGTTAAATCTGTGCGTGAAACGGCTGGTGCAGCTTTATTGAAACTCAAGTCTCATGAAAAAGTGAAAAAGGGGGCATTGTTATGAGAGACCCAAAATCAGAATTAAAAGCCTTAGTCAGCCCGGAAAATGTTTTAGATGACCCCGGAATCCTGGAAAGCTATTCCAGCGACCAGAGTTTCGGGCGGGGAGTAAAACCTGCCTGCGTGGTAAGACCGAAGGACGCGGGCAAAGTCCAAAAGATAATCCAGTGGGCTAACCAGACCGGTACACCCGTGGTGCCGGTAAGCTCCGGCCCGCCCCATTTTCATGGTGATACTCTGCCGGCGGTATCCGGGGCAGTGATTATCGACCTTAGCGGTATGAAGAAAATCATCGATGTCAACCGGCGGAACCGCGTCGCGGTCATCGAACCGGGGGTGACTTACGGTGAACTCCAGACTGCCCTGGCGAAGGAAGGTCTGCGACTTTCAATGCCGCTGCTTCTTTAGTGTTTTCGCCACCGATCCGGACCGCGACAGGCTGACTTACTCGGCTGTTAACCTGCCATCAGGAGCCACCTTTAATCCGTATACAAGGACTTTTTCCTGGAAGCCTTCCTACACTCAGTCCGGGACTTATCGTGTGACCTTAATAGTAACCGATGGTGTCCTGAGCGATACCGAAATCGTTACCATTACTGTCAGGAATATTAGATAATTGGCTTGTTTTGTGATAAATGTTTTAGATTCCAGGCTATCTTGAAAAGAGATTGTAAAAAAGAAGGGGGCATTTGCCCCCTTCTCCCCGGCCTCATGGTTTTATATTATAACCGTTATCCTTGAAAAAGAAGTCGATTAGAACCAAAAAATGTAAGATAACCTGATTTTCGGATAGGAGTGCCATGAACAAAGGAAAAAGCAACAAAGCGATTGAAAAAGAATACCGGGTTGTAAGAGATGAACTAAAAGCTATCCTTCTGGAACTCCATGATTGTTTAACGAAAGCCCAAAGCAGTGTTCCCGTTAAATCGATCGACAAGCCGGTTTAGTCACCCTGTCCCACTAAATATTCTATATTTTTGGCTAACCAGTTACTTTCTTTTCAGTACCTCCCTGAAATCCTATCAAGCGCCAACTTCATTAGGCTTATTCTTTTTCTCAGACCAGCAGCGGACAGTTATATTTAAGCAAAGAAAGACAGAATCTTCTACTTTTTGTACACCCCGTATTCCCGTGCGGCTTCCAGCATGGCGCGGAAGTTTGCCGGTTTGCCTTGATCAACCTGCGCGCCCCCAGCCAGGATATAACCGCCGCCTTTGCTGCAGTCCTCTATAAGCTTACGGCAATAAGTTTTAACTTCTTCAGGCGTTCCCATTATCATTAACGATGACGGTACGTTACCGGAGATGCAGCATTTGCTGCCGAGGATGTTTTTCGCTTTGGCCATGTCAGTTCGGTCGAAGAGCCAGTGAACGCATCCTTTGGGAAACTCATTAACCAGATCGAGTCGTGTGTTGAAAGACCCCTCCGCGAAAAGTGTAACCATGATGCCTTCATCGTTCAAAGCGTTGATGACCTTTTTTAGTGAAGGCCAGTAGAATGTCTGGAATTGCTTATCGGACATCCAGCCGTCGGCGCCTTTGTGAAGTGGGAACATCACTACCAGCCCTTTGGCAGCGTTAGTCGAATTTATCGCCGCTTTAATGGTAAGTTTCGTGATAACTTCAATTGCTTCAAGAAGCTTGTCCGGCTGGCGGTACATGTCGAAGATGATACCGTTGGTGCCGCGGAGCGTATCGCCGATAGTATCGAACGGAGCCTTGGCAAGTCCCCCACGCGCTGCCGGAAAACCGGATTCAAGAATTTTACGGCTGTAAGCGCCGATTGCTTTTGTGTGTCTGGCCAGTTCGTTACCCACATCTATAAGGGTCTTTAATGATGCCTGTACATCCGGCCTCCCATAAGGCGCAAAATGCGCGCCGGGTCCTTCGATAATGCTGGAAAATACAGGCAGGGCCGTCCATGACTCAAATGCTCCGAATGTCCGGGGCATGTAGGTTCTCATCCAGAAATCGGAGGGATTTAAAATGAGATCGTCATACTCATCCGCTTTCATGTACTCCCCTTCGACGAACTGAATCCCCGTAGCGTCTCTGGAAAGTCCGTGTCCCGGCCATTTGTAGAGCTTGTAATCGAGCAGGTCATAGACTTTTCCGGCCATTATCATTGCCGGGCTGGCCATGCCGTCGGCGTCCTTGAAATCCTGGTTAAATTTATCCCAGGTTTCCGCCGCTTTATCGTAATCGTACATGCAGGTATAGACATCATTACCGTACAGGGAAGCCGGCGTCGCTCCTACAGGCAATGTAACAGGCACCCTGTCCGGCTCTCTGACGTGATAAACATCTGTCATACGCTGCGCCCTTATTTTATAATTCCTGGCTGCTTCCGCGCTGACGAATGTGACTCCTTCCGGCTCTTGATACCATTTAAAACGCTGTGCTCTCTTTTCCTCCGGGGTCATGTCTTTCCACTGCTTGTCCGTCATTAAACAAACCGTCCTTTCCTGTAAATATTAATGATATACGGGTTTGATTATACCAGTACTGTAGTTACTTTTCAAAAAAGCTTTTATATTTAGCTGAGTAGGGCTATAATATAAAAGCTGTAAAGCCCCAATACGAAATATATATAAGAATACAGAACAAGATAATATGGAGGGAGTAAGATGGCTGTATTAACAGTGAAACCGGAATTGAGCTTGAAGGAAAAAGAACGCCGCTATGGGCTGTTACAGAAAGCGCTTCAAAAAGCTGGTCTTTCCGCGCTTATTGTTTACGGAGGCAGCCAGCTTGGCGTACCCGTACATTATCTGACCAAAATGTGGGGCACCAAGATGAACATGGTCGTTTTCCCCTCCAGGGGTGAGCCGGTTTTCCTGGTGCCTACTAACAGCGGTCTGACACCGGAGAAAGTAGCGGGTATGAGCGGTTGGATACCGGCGGAAAATGTTCGTCTTTCGGTTAATCCGCCGGTGGACGCCGCAAAATTAATTAAAGAATTGAAACTGCAAAACAGCCGTATCGGCGTGGACAGCTACCGCTGGTGGCCGGTCTTCGACCAGCAGCAGTTCCTTGAGTTATGTCCTAAAGTTCAACTCGTTGAAGTTCACCGCCTCTTCGGTGAAATCCGCGGTCCTAAGAGCGACGAGGAATTAGCCGTGATGCAGAAAGCCATTGGGATTTCTGACCTTGCGCATTACACTTTCTTACTCAACCTTAAAGACGGATTGACGGAACTGGAAGCAACCCGTGAATCTATTAATGTCCTGGATACCCACGGCGTAGGTGACAGGATTATTTTAATTCATTCCCAGCCGGAAGCTACTTACCCCAACCGCCCGAGCCCGGCCGTCATCCGCAAACCGAATGCCGTAGTGTATTCTCCCGAGTTTACACGCAACCAGGGCTACGGCGCGCAAATGATACGAAGCTACTGGTGGGAAGAGCCCAGGGGCATTTATAAGAAAATGTTTGAATTGTGGGGAGAGATGAGGCGGATGATTATCGAGGAATTCCGCCCGGGGATGGAAATTACCGATGCCGGACAGATGATTGAAGACCTCGTGGACGAATACGGGTTCGAGTGCGATAAGCTGGGTCATGCCGTAGGCGTCGCTTACGGTGATGCGCCTTATATCACCGCCGGCCCCCACGAAAAAGATTTTATGGAATGGACTATTCTCCCTGGAGAGGTTTATGCCGTGCATCCCATGGTCAGGTGCAAAGGTTATAAAGCGCCGTTTACCATGGTAGGGGATATGTATCACGTCGGTAAAGACAGCACTACATGGATGACAACTGCCATGCCGGACTTGCCTGTGATGATACCGTAGTTTGCCTGTTGAATATTCTTTTAACAATGTAGGGGCGTTTTTAAACCCGCTTCCTAATAATGTCATTGCGAGCCATCCTGATGAGCCTTAGCGAATCGGGAGGCGTGGCAATCTCAAAGACTGTTTAAACCAATGATGGAGATTGTTGCGGTCGCTTATGTTCCCTCGCAATGGGCATAATTCCCCAAAATGTCAATCTTCTGCTCTGGGCGGCCTTAACGATAACATCGGGGGGAACGCCGGTGATTTCCGATACTTTATCCAGCGGGAAAGCCTCCAGAGCTTCTTTGAAAGCCTCGAAGTTCTCACAGCGTTCCGCGACGAACGCGGCGTCGTGAAGCCCTTCATCCAGGATAACCCGGCACATGCCCATCATCAGGGCGACGTCCGTGCCGTAGTTATGCCTTATCCAGAGGTCGGCATCGCGGACGAAGTCGACTTCCATCGGGTTGGCGACGATAAGTTTAGCGCCGTTAAATCGCACTGTCCGGCGGATTTTCATGGCCAGTACCGGGTGCGCTTCAGCAGTATTGGTGCCGATGGCAAAGATGCACTTCGCGTTGCCAAAATCATCGATGTTATTGGTCATCGCGCCGCTGCCGAATGTGGTGGCCAGACCGGCCACAGTAGGAGCATGTCAGAGGCGGGCGCAGTGGTCGATGTTGTTGGTGCCGAGTACCGCCCGTCCGAATTTCTGCATTACATAGCTGGCTTCGTTGGTGCTGCGGGCGGAGGAAACCACGCCGATCTCTTCGCTTTTATAGGTCTTCAGTTTGCTGGCTACTAAATCCAGTGCTTCATCCCACGTCGCTTTTTCAAATTTCCCGTTTCTCTTGATGAGCGGGGTTTTCAGGCGTGTTTCATGATGCACGAAATCGACAACGCCAAAACGGCCTTTAACACAGAGTTGTCCTTTATTGGAAGGGCCTTCCTTGTTGCCCCTGACGCTTACGATTTCATTGCCGCGTATGCCGAGGAAAGTCTGGCAGCCGACGGCACAGTAGGGGCACGTGGTGGCCACTTCGCGCGTTATCTCGCGGCATTCCCGGAACGTCAGCGCGCCGGTAGGGCATCGGGTGACGCATTCGCCGCAGGTTTCGCAGCGGGAATCGATAATAGGTTTATTCCCGAAGGTGATAATTGTTGCTTCATTACCCCGGTAGCCAATGTCCAGTGCGTCGATGCCGGTGATTTCATGGCAGGCGCGCACGCACTTGGCGCAGAGGATGCATTTATTCATGTCCCGGACATAAGCCGGGTTGCTGTCATCTATGGCGGCGGTAGCTTTGGGTTTACGCAGCCGCTCAAAGTGTTTTTCGTCTATGCCTACAAAGCGGGCGACTTCCTGGAGTTCGCAGTGCGTGTTCTTGGCGCACGTGAGGCAGTCGCCGTGGTGATTGGCCATTATCAGTTCGATCGTGATTCTCCGGGACTGGTTGACGGCGGTTGTTTCGGTATGGATTTTCATGCCTTCCGTTACCGGCGTTGTGCAGGAGGTAGGCAGGCCCCTCATGCCTTCGATTTCCACAACGCAAAGACGGCATCCGCCGTATGGTTTAAGGTCGGGGTCATAGCAGAGTCTCGGGATATAAATGCCGCCCTTGATGGCAGCTTCCAGCACCGTCATCCCTTCAGCAGCTTCAACCTTTTTCCCGTCGATCGTAATATGAATTATTTTTCTGGAATCTACGTTTGCCTCACTCATAATCGTATCCTGGTGACCTCCGGACGCTGAACTGATGCCTCAATTTTACCAGAAAGCGAGCAGCAGGGGCAATGTTACAACTTGAAACGCGCACAGGGATGAATTGAATAAACTCCGGAAGGCTGTAAGGTGGCATCACATCCCCCGGATATGAAATATTCGTTATTAGGCTCCGATTAAACTGCGAATTTGGACCGGGCTATACGGAATTTACTTTCATTTTAAGAATCTGTTATACTTTCTTATTCGCTCGGAAAACAGGTCGGACAAGATGGAAATTAAATTAGACTATAATTCCTCGACCCCTCTTTATCAGCAGGTAGCCGACAGGCTGCGTCAGAACATCGCCACCGGGCAGGTTAAACCCGGAGAACGATTGCCTTCCATCAGGCAGCTGGCCCAGGCGCTTAAAGTCAATCCTAACACGGTATGCCGCGCTTACCTGGAACTGGAACAGGAACAGATAGTAACGTCCAGGCGCGGCGGAGGCACAACCGTGAACTCGAAAGGTGAAGTCCCGGCTGTAAACCTAACACGTCAGAAAAAACTTTTGGAAAATGTTAATGATGATATTGTAAAAACTTTAAGCCGCGGTTACAGCCCGGAAGAACTCGAGTCGGCTTTTTATTTGAGCCTGGAACGGTGGCGTGAAGAGAGGAAGACCGCTTCCGGTGAGGTTGTGCAAAAACCTGTGTTGATAAAGAACAAAAATGTGATGCGGTTTGTCGGCAGCCATGACCTGGCCTTGAATATACTCCTCGACCTTCTGCGCCATCGTGAAAAAGACCTGCAGATTGATATCACTCACTCCGGCAGCCTGGCGGGACTCATCGCTTTGCAGGAAGACAGGGCTGATATGGCCGGCACCCACCTGCTGGATGAAGAAACAGGCGAATACAATTATCCTTTCATTAAAAGGGTGTTGCCGGGAAGGGAATTGGCTATCGTCAACCTTGCTTACCGCGTGCAGGGCTTGATGTTCGCCTCCGGAAATCCTCAAAAAATTATCTCTCTCGATGATTTACAGCGTCCGAACGTGGTTTTCGTTAATCGCCAGAGAGGTTCGGGTACAAGAGTATTGCTTGACCTGCAGCTAAAACAGCGGGGAATTTCCTCCTCCAAAATAAAGGGGTACGGCGTCGAAGTAGACACGCACGTTGCCGTAGCTTCCTCTATCGCCCAGGGAAAAGCCGATGCAGGCCTGGGAATAGAAGCGGCTGCTAAAAGCTGTAACCTGGGATTTTTACCCCTGTTCCGGGAACGGTATGATTTGGTCATACCGATGCCTGTCTACCGCAGCAAGCGCCTGAGGACCATGCTGGATATAATTGTCAGTGAAGAGTTTAAAAAGATCGTTGAAGGCATCGGCGGTTATGATATTTCCCAGACCGGTAACACGGTTTTCGTTTCCTAGATGACCGGTGCCTGGATTAGTTCCTGTCAGGCTTTTATTCTTCGAATCCCGTAATGACCTTTTCCAGCGGATGGCCGATTAAAGTTTCAAGTTCTTTTTTTACCTGCAGCGCCACTGCCATGCGTTCTCTAACCAGTTTTGCTCTTTCCGGCGGCAGGCTGCGGCGTCGGTTATCGTACCTTTCCTCGATGGAGACGATTTTCTCGCCCCCGACGAATTTATCTGCCAGAAAGACTATTTTTGCTTCTATGGATGGTGTCGTCTCGCTATTGGTTAAAATAGAGTGTACGGCTACGATTTCGCCCACCTTCTTAAAACCCATCTCACGCAGTATTTGCCCCCCGGTCGTATCATGTTTCGGTTGCTCCTTGGCGAGGTCGTGCAGGATAGCTGATATCCTGACTAGCTCTGTATCCACCGGTTGACCGGCGTTATTGAGCGCCCGGCTGATATCTGCGGCAACTTCGGCTGTTTTATAGCAGTGCCGGATTCTTTCCGGCTTTATCCTGCAAATTGTTTTTAATATTACCTCGCACTCTTCGTCTGTAGGCAATTCGTAGCGGCGGTAACGCTCAAGTAAAGCGGTATAATCTTCAGCTGTATCGATGTCGAAAAGGATATAGCTGTCAGCCACCGCTATTTCTCGCGCTGCAGCCTCACGGGATTTGAGAAATACTTGCCGTTGATGCGCCGAGGTGCGGTGTAACGATGATATTATCCACGCCGAAGAGGATGCTTTCCGTGCAGGGTTCTTTCTCGAAGACGTCAATGGCTGCGCCGGCCAGTTTTTTCTCGTTGATTGCTTTTACCAGCGCCGCTTCGTCTATAAGTCCCCCGCGGGCGCAGTTGATGATGCGCGCTGTCGGTTTCATCATTGCCAGTTCTTTCTCACCGATATAACCGCGTGTCTGCGGGATTAAGGGAATGTGCAGGGTGATAAAGTCGGATTCCTTTAGCAATTGGTTTTTATCGACCAGCGTAACGCCGATTTTATTAGCGAAATCCGCCGATACCAGCGGGTCGATGCCTATCAGTTTCATCTCGAAGCTCTTGGCGCGCTTGGCTACTTCTGACCCGACGTTCCCCAGGCCGACAATGCCCAGCGTCTTGCCGCGCAGTTCGGTGCCGGTGAATTTCTCGCGCTTCCAGACCCCTGTCTTGAGCAGGGCATTAGCCTGCGGGATGTTGCGGGCCAGCGCCAGCATTAACGCTACGGAATGCTCGGCGGCGGAAACTGTATTACCTGTGGGCGCATTCACTACGATCACGCCGCAGCGGGTGGCCGCGTTGACGTCGACGTTATCTATGCCGACTCCTGCCCGCGCGATTACCTGTAGCTTTTTACCGGCTTCGATGATTTCGGGCGTGACTTTGGTCTGGCTTCGTACCATCAGGGCATCGTAATTGCCGATGCAGGCTATTATCTCTTCCGCCTTTAACCCGACCTTCACATCCACGTCGGCTTCTTTACGCAGTATTGCTATGCCTTCCTCTGAGATAGAGTCGGTAATCAGTACTTTTTTCTTTTTATCTGCCATATTATTTACCTTCTTATAATGTCATTGCCAGCCATCCTCCGAAGTGTGGCATAAGTAGGATGTGTGGCAACCTTAGTTTACGCTCTATCAAGTAAAGTCATCTTTATTATTCCTCCTCTCCCCTTGAGGGAGAGGACTGAGGTGAGGGGTATTACCCTCACGACTCTATTTTTTATCCTTTAAAACCGGCTTTTGGCAGAGTGGTTTTCATCGCCGCCAGCAGCTCTTTGATTTCTTTTTCGCTCACAAAACCCATGTGTCCGATGCGGAATATCTTTCCGTCGAGTGTCTGCTGTCCGCCGGTCAGCACGATTTCGTATTCTGATTGCAGTATTTGCCGGAATTTTTTGCCGTCCAGTCCCGCCGGAATTGAGACCGCCGTAACCGTATTCGAGGCATACTTTTCTTCCACGAAAGGAGGTAGCCCCATCGCTTTGACGCCGTCGCGCATCATCTTGGCTATACGTGCATGCCGTGCGAAAACGTTCTGCAGTCCTTCTTTCAGAATCATATCGAGGGCAACGTCGAACGCCACCACGATAGATACCGCTGGCGTCCACGGGTTCTCGGCCTTTTCCAGGTAGCTCTTGGCCTTTCCGAAGTCCCAGTAGAACCGGGGCATCTTTGCCTGTGCGAAAGCTTTCCAGGCTTCCTCGCTGACGCTGACCATCGCCATGCCGGGCGGAACCATCCAGCCCTTTTGTGAACCTGTGATGACCACGTCGCACCCCCACTTATCCACCGGCAGGTCGATAGATGACATGCTGCTTATCGCGTCCACGACGAGTAATTTGCCCGCGTCTTTGACTACCTTGCTGATTGCTTCCAGGTCGTTGGTGACGCCGGTAGACGTCTCGTTATGGGTGACGAATACTGCCTTCAAATCCGGATTGTCTTTTATCGCTTTCTTGATGGCGTCCGGGTCGGCCGGTTTGCCCCATTCGCTTTTTAGTAATATCGGTTCGGCCCCGAATGTCTTGGCGATGTTCGCCCAGCGGTCGCCGAATACGCCGATGGTTACGGAAAGAATTTTATCTTTAGGGGAAAGCACATTTACAACAGCGGCCTCGAGGCCGCCCGTACCCGAGCCGGTTAACAAATAAAGGTCGTTCTTCGTCTGAAAGACCTGTTTCATCTTTGCTGTTACGTCGGTGAGCAGCTTGTGAAATTCCGCGCCGCGATGGTTAAACATCTGGCGTGCTGATGCCTGCAATACTTCAGGCGGGCAGGGTGTGGGTCCCGGGATACGTAATTGTGCCATGCTTTTCTCCTTATAAATTTTACTTCAGTTGGATTGTCTGCGTTTACTCCAGTGCTATTAGTTTACATAAATACAGGATTGTTCCATTTTTATTATCTTTATTCATCCCGTTTGTCCCCCTTTGTAAAAGGGGGATACAAGGAGGATTTAATCCCCCATAATTACACATCAAATGGTTTTTAAATAACGACGTTTACCTGCTTTAATAATAACATTTTTCCCGATATGCTGATTAATATCTATTACCTTTACCCCGTCGATGCTGACTCCCCCCTGTGCAATAAGGCGCATAGCCTCGCTGTGGCTTGTAACTAGACCTGCATCTACCAGCAAACGGCTGATGGTAATATCGCTATTTAATTTATATTCCTTTATCTCGTCTGGTATCTCTTTTTTCTGGACTGTCTTTTCAAAATGTGCTTCCGCTTCCGCGGCGTCCTTTTCGCTGTAAAATTGGGTAACCAGCGTTTTAGCCAGGCGCTTTTTCAGCGCCATCGGGTTAGCGCCGCTTTCCATTTGACACTTGATTTCTGCCAGTTCCTCCGGTGTAACGCCGGTTAACAATTCATAATAATGAACCATTATGCCATCTGGGATAGACATTGTCTTACCGTAAATATTTTCCGGGGGCTCGGCGATTCCGATGTAGTTGCCGCGGCTTTTACTCATTCTGTTGACGCCGTCGGTTCCCACCAGTACTGGGAATGTCAGACATACCAGAGGTTTTTGCCCGTAAAATTCTTGAAGACGCCGTCCCGCCATCAGGTTAAATAGCTGCTCGGAAGCTCCGAGTTGTACATCGCATTTAAGATGCACGGCGTCATATCCCTGGGCTAGTGGGTATAGAAACTCGCGCAGCCAGATTGGATCATTTTTATCAAGACGGGCTCGTATTCTGTCCCGCGCCATGAACTGTTGTACCGTAAAACAGGATGCCATGCCTATGACATCCATGAAAGTAAGCTTGCTCAGCCAGTCGTAATTATAGCGCACAGCTGTTTTTTCTCTATCTAGAATTTTAAAAGCTTGGTCGGAATAAGTCTTTGCATTTTTCTTGACAAGTTCCTCCAATGCCATCGCACGGGCTTCATCACGGTCGCTCGGGTCACCGATAAGCGTTGTAAAAGTGCCGATGAGAAAGGTAACTTCATGTCCGTAGTCCTGAAACTGCCGAAGTTTGCGTATTGTTATCGTATGTCCGAGGTGAAGGTCGGGAGCTGTAACGTCATAGCCGCAATAGACCCTGAGCGGACGTCCTTCTTTTTTTGCGTCAAGGAGGCGCTGTTTTAATTCCTTGGTCATCATTTCTTTAATTTGGTCATCGCCGAATTCCGAACCCTGCATCAGGACGGCGACCTGTTTGTCTATCGTATCTGTTTCGTTATTCATGGCTGTTTTACACCTATCGACTCAAGTATCTTCTTTCCCTGAACGATGTCTTGAGATATCTGATTTTTAAGCTCTTATACAGTTTTGAAGTAAAGCCTGGTTGGGAAGAGAGATGTTAGTTATACCGGTTAATCGAGTGCAGACACACCGGCAGATAAAAATACCGGAATCCCAAACACAATAGAGTGTCTCTGGAGAGTGTCTCTATTAAATACCTCTGATACGATAATCAGGGAAAGCCATTGAAAACAATAAAGGGTAACTTGGTGGTATTTAATTTATATTTGCGTTAATGTAGGATATCACCAGGGTAGCAGTGTTATTATCTGCGGGTTTTACGTGACCGGTTTATGAAAGCTATATCAGAGAATATTCACGCCAGGGGTTATCAGATAAGGATACTCATCGGCTCTTTATTTGCCGCCATCGTTGCCGACGGCATCATCACGATGTACCTTATCCGCACCGGATTGGCCCGGGAAGGCAACCCTTTCATGGAATACTGGGTGGCGCAAAACCAGCTTATCTTCTATAAAGTGTGCGGCGGGATACTGGTGGCAATTTGTTTGTGGAGCATTTACAGGCGGAAACCCATGGTTTCAATAGCTTTCACTTCAATACTGCTGGCAGTCTACGTCGCCATCATTACCTGGAATCTGTTAATATTGTTTTAGCCGTAAAATAAGGAGCGGAATCCGATACACCGCAGGTTAGAACTACGGTTCTCTACTGTGACTGGCTGTTAGCATAAACCGCCGGCCGAAGGTTGAAAGTCCCCCGTCCTCGTTATGCGCAGGTCTTTTTTACAGGCTATATCCGTAATTACATTGCCACAGGTTCGATATCCAGCGCCTTAAGCGTTTCCGGCAGCGGTTTGCCCGTTTTTTCGTCCCAGCCCATGAGTTTATAATAATTGCGAAGCATTTTATCCCAGTGGAGTATTATGCCTTTCCCGGCAAAGGGACCGTCCGAAAGTGTCGAGCCGTACCTTTCCGACGGGGCATCGAGTTCCGCGCTGATTCCGGCGCGCAGGTTATACAACCTGGCCAGGTTAACAGCCCTCCGGCCTATCTGCATGGCTTCCGCCAGGTCCATGTCCCAGCCGGTAGCCGCGTTTACCGCCCGGCAAAGAATATCAACAGCGTTGATGGTGTTGAAGCGGCAGGTCACCAGGGAATCCTCGAATACCATGGCCCCTTTTATTTTTGCCACAACCGTGGATATCACTTCAGGATCGAATTTTTCATAGACCGGAGACAACCCAAGTTGTTTCAAAGGCGCCGCGGAATGGCTTTCCAGTGTGCCGGTATTGGAGACGCAGGTATCGAACATCTCCTGCCACATGACTCTATGGTCGTGGCTCCGGGGTGTATTGCCTTTCATGGTGTGGATGGGCAACCGGGCGGCTTCACCGCCGACATGCCTTGCCGCGCGCATAACGCCTTCAGCCAGGATGTTTCCGAATCCTTCGCGCCGGGCTGTTTTATTCAACATTTCAATGATTGCATCGCTGTTTCCCCAGTTCATTTCCAGGCCGCCGGTATCTTTTTTAGTCAGGAGGCCTTTTTCATAGCATTCCATTACCCAGGCCATCAGCCAGCCGGTCTCGTTCATATCGATACCAAGGCGGTCGATCTCGCTGGTGAGTACAACTGTATGTAACACGTTGGTGATACCCATCAGAGAGCTGCAGGCAGCCATGCCTTCGTATTCAGGTTCCTCTATGATACGGCCTTTATATTTACCTTCCGGAATTTTCATCATGTGGCAATGAAGGGCGGTGCACGCCCAGCAGGGGCTCGGTTTGGCGTCAAAGGTTTCACGGATATACTTAGCGGAATACATCTCCAGTTTTTCCGGAGCGATGTCAAAGACATTGGTAGAGTAATTTTTCACCGGCACCATGCCCATCGGCGTGCTGAAAACTACACCGCCGACAGTGCCTTCTTTGTGGGTCATGGCATTCATTTTGTCAGTCAGGGCGTTAGCCAGCAGGTCTTTGGCTACGCTTGCCAGGGTATCCCTGTCTTTAAGGGGAACGGCCTGTGTGCCACGGTCGACAACGACGGCTTTGATCTTCTTGGAACCCATTACTGCGCCGACTCCGTTATGCGAGGCGACATGTCCGCCGTCCGCTACCATGCAGGCAAACCTGACCATGTTTTCGCCGGCGGGGCCGATGCTGAAAACACTAGCCTGCCTTTCTGTTTTATTCAATTCCTGTTTAAGCGCCGTTTCCGTATCCATGGTGGATTTCCCAAGAAGGTGGCTGGCGTCTTTAAGTTCCGCCTTGCCGTCATGAATATGGAGGTAGCTCCATTTTGGCGCTGCTCCCTGGAAGATGATGGCATCGTACCCGTTAAACCGCAGGAACGCCCCGAAAAATCCGTTAGCCTGTGTGCTGCCTATCCCGTTGGTCATTGCGCCCTTGGTTACGACACAGATAGAACCGGAACCGCCGATACGCGTTCCTCCCAGAGGTCCGGTACCCAAAAACAGCCGGTTTTCCGGAGACGACCAATCCAATTCAGGGGGGACTTCATCATAAATATATTTAATGCCCAGGGCCGCCCCGCCGATATATTTCCGCAACACAGCTTCATCGAGCTGCTCGCCAATACACTTGCCGGCGGTTAAGTTAACCCGGAGTATTTTACCGGCATAGCCGTATACCCGTGGTGTATCCGTTGATGTGTTTTCCGTTTTATTTGTCATATCAATTTCTCCTTACAGTCTTTCCGGCTTCCTCTCCAGGGCGCACCGGCCGCGCGGTGAGCCGGCCGCCACGGCACCGGGTAGTCACCCCGGGCTCTGCGCAGCCGCCGGTAAACCTCCCGGTGAGGCATAATCCGGCAACTCTTTCATAATAGTTTCATATAATTCAGTACCATGTGTCAAGGACAGAGGGGGCGCGGTAGTTACTTTTCATTCCCGCATAACCGGCGCTTTGACTATAGACGCTGCCGCCAATGGCAGCCGTACCGCGAAAGCGATATAATATATATCAGTCTATTCAGAACAGGTAAAATCGCTGCCGTGGGGAGAAATATGAAGAAACAGAATCGTATCGCGGTATATGCCGGTACATTCGACCCGGTTACCGTGGGTCACTTATGGATGATAAAGTCAGGCGCCGGTCTTTTCGATAAACTCATCGTAGCTGTTGGCACAAACCCGGATAAGAAGTGCCACTTCTCTGTAAAAGACAGGATTGAAATGCTCCGGGAATCAATAGAAGGATACGACAATGTCACTATCGATAAATATCAAAACAAATTTCTCATCAAGTACGCGGAGAGTATTGGCGCCAAGTTCATTTTAAGAGGAATAAGGAGCACCACCGATTACGAATATGAGAAGTCTATTAGTTACGTTAACCGTCATCTTAATTCTGAAATAGTGACCGTTTTCCTGTTACCGCCCAGGGAAATGATAGAAATCAGTTCCAGCGTCGTCCGGGGGCTCATCGGGCCTGAAGGTTGGGAAGGTGTGGTCAGCAAGTATGTTCCGCCGTGTGTTCTGCAGCGGCTTAAGCTGGGAAACAAACCTAAGAACAGCGCGGTCTTATAAATAAAGGCGGAAAATCTTTCAACCTTGCCCGGAATCCGTTTATACTTCTGTAAGCCCGGTTATAATCCGGTACCCCTTGCCTGATGACCGGGGTCGCTTCTACTGCTACGGGAATTTCCCGGTATTATAAGAGAATAGGAAAGAATACTACTATTGTCTGGTTTAACGGGGTTGGGTGTTCCGCTGACATAGGTTTCCAACCTTTAAGCGGCGCTGCTGAAAGAAACGAACACATTATTTATATCACCTATGACAATGAAGGCTACATGAATACCGGTTATCAGAGAAGCAGCACTACTCCTTTAAATGCTTCAACCAGTACTACGCCCGTCGGTGTTGCCAGTCAGGGCAAACCGACACCGTCAAAGAACGTGCCTTTGCTTATGGCCATGCACGGAGCATCTTACGTAGCCACTGCCACTCTCAGCAATCTCGATGATTTTGCAAAAAAACTTGCGAAGGCTAAAGAAAAGAAGGAAGAGGGATTCGTTTATCTTCACGTTTTCGCCCCCTGCGTCATGGGCTGGCGCATAAAATCCGACCTGATGATAGAGGTATGCCGAACGGCCGTGAGAACGAATTATTACCCCCTCTGGGAAGCTGAAAATGGGGATTTCCGCCTTACCCAGGAAGTTACGAACCGTAAACCGATACAAGATTTCATCAAACTAATCGGCAAATTCTCTCACATGAAAGAGACAGAAATCAGTAATTTCCAGCAAATGGTGGATAAGAGATACGCCTTGATCAAAGGATTATCCGAGATAAATAAATAACTTCAATAATTCCTCCAAAGGTAATGACCTGCCCCGATAATGGTCTAAGGCTAATCAGGAAGAAAAAACTGTTGCTGACCATGCTTGATGCCGGCAAGAAGAAATCAATCATCGCGATAAACCGAAGCAGCCATTTCCCCTGTCTTCCAGGTGGCGACTTCCAGCAAAGAGTCTGATATCCGTATTATCAATGAGCCTTTTGATGGCTCATCGTTATCTCCGGTGGAGACAGGGAAAGTCAGGCTCCCCATGAAACAAGGCTGGATTTTCTGCAAATACCTGCAGCACGGGTGATTGCATGCTTATAACAGTTGGTAAATTACACTGGTATTAATCATGTTCATCCCTATTAATTTTTATTTATTAGTACTTAATTCCTACTTAATACCAGCTAATAACGGCTAAATGCAGGTTGACATCTGTTACATTCGTAACTATAATCTACAATGGATTTAAAATTGGTAGTGTTTTTATGAGGTAAAACTTGAGACTTATCATATTTATAAGCCTGTTTGGCTGTATCAGTATTCTTTCACTATCTCTGGGAAGCCAAGCCAGTGCCGATGTTAAATTAACGAATAATAGTCCCGGTGTAATACTGATAAAATATTGTTGCTATCAACTTCTTCATGGAGGAGAAATGCTATGATATCCCGGATGAAAACACTTTTTAGTATATTAGTTATTATAACCATACTCCTGGGCAGCGGCCTTCCTATTGGCGCGGAACCGGCGGCTGCCGCTGATGACGACCCCAAAATAACAATTGAGTCTTTCAAACCACCCATAAAAGGTAATCCCAAGCTTGACTCACAGCTTAACCGGCTGGTCTCGGCCAATGCCACTATGGCGCCAACCTTGCTGGAAAAGTCCGGGGATGTCTCCGCTGAGATGGCACGAGTGGTTATTGAGTGTCTACCAGGGAAGGTTGATGCCGTTGAAATGGCGGTGGGCGCTAATGCGACTATTGAAACCAGCTATGAAAACATGCTCCAGGCGACCGTCCCAATGGCCTGGTTAACGACACTAGCGGCATTATCTGATGTCCGCCTAGTGCGGCTGCCGCAACACCCCGTTATAAATACGGTCACCAGCGAGGGCGTAGGGTTAATCAACGCCGACGACTGGCAAGCAGCCGGCTATAACGGGGCCGGAGTAAAAATAGGTATCCTTGACGGGGGCTTTGCAAATTATGCTTTGCGCCAGAGCCAGGGAGAAGTTCCGGCTGCAGTAGATGCTTCCTGGTCATCCAGTATCGGACAAGGTTCATCGACACACGGTACAGCCTGCACTGAGATTATCTACGACGTCGCCCCAGGCGCCCAGTTTTATTTAGCGAGTTTTGCCAGCGAGGTAGAGTTTGGCGACGCTGTGACTTGGATGATTACCCAAGGAGTTAAAGTAATTTCATGCTCCATGGCATGGCCCGGATACGGCCCAGGTGACGGCAGTGGTATCATATGTAATATCGTGGCAAATGCCAGATCAGCTAATATCCTTTGGTCACAATCGGCAGGTAATTACGCGCAAATGCACTGGCAAGGTAACTTCATTGACACGGTAAACCCATCATTCGGTTGGCACGAATTTGTTCCTGGCGGGGATGAGACCAATACGTTAAGTGTAAGTAACGGACAAATAATTACTGCGAGGCTCAATTGGGATGATACTTGGGGAGCCTCTGCAAACGATTATGACTTATATCTGCTTGACAATAGTCTCAGTGTTATCTGGGGGTCTGAAAATGTCCAAGATGGCAATGATAATCCATTCGAATTCTTCAGTTATGCCGCTACATACACCGGCGTCTATCACATAGCCGTAAAAAAATACGACGCTACCAGAGCTGTGAATTTCCATTTATTTTCTACGAACCATAATTTGGAATACCAAACAACATCGAGCAGTTTGTCAGTCCCAGCGGATTCGGCCAATGCTATGACAATTGGGGCTGTACCCTGGAACAATCCAACTACAATCGAAGTGTTTAGTTCGCAAGGACCTACCAAGGACGGCCGGATTAAGCCCGACCTGACAGCCCCTGATGGTGTGAGTAATGCTACACTTAATCCTTTTTACGGCACTTCTGCTTCAGCCCCCCATGCGGCCGCCGCGGCGGCGCTGGTGAAACAGCGCTATCCGGCTTATACTCCAGACCAGATACAGGCGTTTCTTGAAGGGCGGGCGGTGCCCCTCGGAGCGGCCGGTAAGGACAATATCTACGGCAGCGGGCGGCTGGATATGGGCGCCGTCCCCGCCCTGACAGCGCCGACAGCTACCACCAACGCGGCGACTGTCGTAACGCCCTCTTCAGCAGTATTAAACGGCAGCCTGACGCTTGGGGATTATAGCTCGGCCAATATCTCCTTCATGTGGGGGACTACCTCCGATACGCTCAGTGAAACTCCCTTCCAGCTTAAAAACCAGCCGGGCGTTTTTAGCGCCGATTTGACCGGTCTATTACCCAGCACAACCTACTATTTCAAAGCCAAGGCGGCCAGCGGTAGTGTAACGGTTTACGGCAGCACCGCCAACTTTACCACGCTGAAAGAGCTGACTTCCATAGCTATCACTCCATTCAACCCCACCATAGCTAAAGGCCGCGGACAGCAATTCTCCGCCACCGGCACTTTTACCGATAGCTCGACGGCCAATATTACCACTTCCGCAACCTGGACAAGCAGCAATACCGCAGTCTGTACCATCGGCCTGCATACCGGCCTGGCACAGAGCCTGGCCGAAGGGAGCGCCAACATCACGTCGGTTTCCGGGAGCATCAGTTCCGTAACTTTAATTACAGTCGGCCCTAAAGCGCTGGATAGCCTGGTTATCACCCCGGATAATCCATCGATTGCGCTGGGCCGGAATCAGCTTTCCCTCTTCATCTCTAATGGGGCTCGCTGTAAAATGCAGCCACATCCCCTCGTCGCCGAGATCCGGAAAATAATCCTCGGCTTCATAAGCGCCTTCTATAAGCGGGTATTCCCTGAATTTATCGCGATAGTATATCTTGATATCCCAGCTGCTGGCATTATCGACGATGAGATCCGCCATAGACGGCCTCTTTTCATCATAGAAGAACTTCCAGTGATTCTCCGTTCCAATGACTTCTTCCCGCTTCCTCGAAGAGAGAGCCTCCATCGCTTTATTCCAGTGCGTAACGAGATGCTCTTTATTGATTACAAAATAAGGTATTGCGGAACCGTCGATGATTTGTGAAAGTATTTTTGAACTTAACGGCATATCAATTACCATCTGATAAAATGATATAAATAGAAACTATGTCAAATCTTCCAGCGTAAACCAGCCGTTTTTCAGGCCGTAGAGGACAGCTTCGGTACGGGAGCCGATACCCAGCTTGTTAAAGATACCCCGCATATGGCCTTCGACTGTGCGGTAGCTGAGATGAAGTTTTTCCGCGATATCCTTGTTTGTCAATCCCCTGGCCGCCAGCTTGATAATGTCCAGTTCGCGTCCGGTAAGCTGCCCGGAGTCAGGTTCCATCGCTGGCACTTTTTCCGGCAGTTTAAAGAAGTTGAGCACTTTCTTGGCAATACCGGGGTCGAGCACAGGCTCGCCGTTGTGAATCGCCTTGATAGCACGTACGAGTTCGTCTCCGCCCACGCTTTTCAGCAAATAACCGGCCGCGCCTGCCTTGAGCAGCGCGAACACATATTCATCATCGTCGTAAGCGCTGAGGATTAGTATGCCCGTCCGGGGATGGATAAGCTTGATTTCCCGCGTGGCTTCGATGCCGTTAAGCTTGGGCATGGCAATATCCATGACCACTACATCCGGCTTGAGTTCCGTTACCATCTCGACTACCTCTTCACCGTTGCTGGCCTCCCCGATAATAGTCAAACCCTGCTCATCTTCAAGCAGCCGCCGGATCCCCTGCCGCGTTATAAGGTGGTCTTCACAAAGGATAATAGTTATTTCATCCATACACTTATCCTAATATACATCATATCAAAAACAGGTGATTCATGTATACATGATATTTTCTGCCTTTTTCACCTGCGTAAATATTCTTCAATCAAATTGTATTTAAAACCGCGTGTTGTTCGCATCCCCCGGCGGAAAACACTCTCGGTCTTAAGTGATATTGGTGGAGAATAAGCGTGTCACTACGGATGGCACGGCAATACAAAAGTCACTATGCTTTAATCAGCAAGTTCTTTCAGGAGGTATAAAGGTGGACGCTTCTCTGGATATTTCCTCGGTTCAGGCGCTAATTGCCGGTAAAGCCTCAAAAGTAGAAACTCTTGTTGATAGTTATATCGACAAGAAAGAACAACTGATTTCCCTGCTGCAGGACGTCCAGGCAGAGTTCAACTATATCCCGCAGGATGTGATGATTAAAATCAGCCAGAAGCTGGGTATTCCCTTGAGCCAGGTTTTCAGTGTGGCCACTTTCTTCCAGGCTTTCAGCCTCAAGCCGCGCGGCCGGCATACCATTACCGTTTGTCTCGGCACGGCGTGCCATGTTAAAGGCGGACAGAGGCTGGTTGATAAAATGCAGCGGGACTTCGGTCTGAAACCGGGTGAAACCACTAAAGACGAGAGATTCACACTGGAAACCGCCAACTGCCTGGGCTGCTGCGCCCTGGGGCCGGTGGTCGTTATCGATGGGAAATATGAAAGCCAGGTAAACCCGGAAAAACTTGAGAAAATTCTTAAAAAGTACGAATAGGCGCAAGGAAGGCTGAAAATGGTAGAAGAAGCGCGGAAACTGCTGGATAAAACAATTAAAAACGTCAAAGAGCTGGAGCAGATGCGCCGGGCTATTATAGATAACCGTAACGACCAGCTTCTTTCCATATCCGTCTGCGGCGGTACCGGCTGCCGCGCCTCCGGCGCTGAAGCGGTGGCCGTGGCGTTCGAGGAAGAGATTGAAAAACAGGAACTCCAGGTAAAAGTAGAATTCAAGGAAACGGGCTGCCACGGTTTCTGCGAGCGCGGCCCGCTGGTCATCATCGGCCCTAAAAAGATATTTTACCAGAAGGTCAAGCCGGAGGATGTCCCGGAAATTATCGCCAAAACCGTCCTCGGCGGCGAGGTAATCAAACGGCTGCTCTACGTAGACCCGGCTACCGGCGAGCAAATAACCCATGAGCCTGACGTGCCTTTCTATAAAAGTCAGACGCGCCTGCTCCTTGGCGCTAACGGCGAGATAGACCCCACCAGCATCGAACAGTATATCGCCAACGGCGGTTACACCGCCTTGAGCAAAGCCCTTTCGCAATTTACCCCGGACAAGATTGTAGATGAAATAACCCGTTCCGGCCTGCGCGGGCGGGGCGGCGGCGGGTTCCCCACCGGGCGTAAATGGCAATCCTGCCGCGTTGAACAAGGCGACATTAAGTACGTACTCTGTAACGCCGATGAAGGTGACCCCGGTTCTTACCAGGACCGCAGCATCCTCGAGGGGAATCCCCACAGCGTTATCGAAGGCATGATTATCGGCGCGTTCGCCATCAACTCGCACCAGGGCTATATCTACGTGCGTAACGAGTATCCGCTGGCCGTGGAGCATGCACGGACAGCCATTAACCAGGCTATGGAATACGGGCTTCTGGGGGATAACATCCTCGGATCGGGATTCAATTTTAAAATTACCATTAATAAGGGAGGCGGCGCTTTTGTCTGCGGCGAGTCCAGCGCCCTGATAGCCTCTCTGGAAGGCAATGTGGGCGAACCGAGGGCCAAATACGTCCACATGTCGGAAAAAGGCCTCTGGGACAGGCCAAGCCTGCTGAACAACGTCAAGACCTGGGCAACCGTGCCCCTGATAATCAATAAAGGCGCCGACTGGTTTTCAAAAATCGGCACAGCCGGCAGCAAAGGCACCATGGTATTCTCGCTGGTGGGAAAGATAAACAACTCCGGGCTGGTGGAAATACCCATGGGCGTGACCTTGCGGCAAATGATATACGGCATCGGCGGCGGCATCCCCGGCGGTAAAAGGTTTAAAGCGGTACAGGCCGGCGGCCCCTCGGGCGGCTGTATCCCCGAGCAATACCTGGATACTCCTGTAGATTTTGACGAGTTGGCAAAACTCGGCTCGATGATGGGTTCCGGCGGCATGATTGTCCTTGATGAAGACAACTGCATGGTGGATATCGCCCGTTATTTCATCGAGTTTTTAAAAGGTGAGTCCTGCGGCAAATGCACCCCCTGCCGCGAAGGCCTTTCCAAGTTGAGCGAGATTCTCAACCGGATTACCCGCGGCGAAGGCGTGCCGGAAGACCTGGACACCATGACCGACCTCGGTGAAATCCTCCATGACGGCGCCCTCTGCGCGCTGGGGCGCTCGGCAGCCAATCCTGTCCTCAGCACGCTGAGATATTTTAAAGACGAATACCTGGCGCACATTAATGATAAAAAATGCCCGGCCGGCGTCTGCCAGCAATTGATTAGATCGGAAGAGCGTCGAGGAATTTGATGGTATAGGCAAAAATAGAACGGATAACTATTACTCCCGGTAGAAGCGTAAAAATGCTGTCCAGTCATCTTCGAAGCAATCTGTTTCTCCGTTCCTGAATTCGGGCGAACTCAGTGTTTAGCTCACAGCTTTCTTCACCAGCGCGCTAATTATTGCCTCTTCAGCGGCAGTCAACTCCTTAAGCGCGAAGGCGGTCGGCCACAGGCGGCCTTCATCAAGGCGCGCCGCGTCGTTGAAACCGAATGTCGCGTACCTGGATTTAAACCTGTGAGCGCTCTGGAAGAAGCAAATGACCTTGCCGTCTTTGTCAGCATAGGCGGGCATACCGTACCAGGTTCTTGGTGAAAGAGCCGGCGCGCTGGCCTTGATAATCTCATGGATCCGCTTTGCCATGGTCTGATCAGGTTCCGGCATCTCGGCGATCTTCGCGAGTACAGCACTTTCCCCTTTTTCCTCACCCGCGGCCAGTTCCTGGGCGCGTTCTCTCATCGCTGCCCGCTCCTCGTTAGAGAAACCTCCTAATTTTTTTTCAGCCATTTTATCTCCTCCTGTTTCTTAGTATTCGGTCGGCCAATCAAAACCGGCCTTTCCTCACCTCTATATGATATTTTAATAGCGATAATCGATAAGTAAGTTTATGCAAATAATGACAAAATACTCTGTTTTTATTTTAGACAGGAAACAATGAAAATGTCATAAAATCCAGTTGTGAAATATTACAAGAATATGACGTTTATGAAAAATAATATTGAAAGTCCCTGGTTATGCTTTGGCTTTTCCCGTTCTTCCCCAGGGTTTAATAACAGCTACGAATACGGTAATCGTAAGAGTTATGAAATTTACTATTATAATACTTACGGCTAAATTTGATACTCTTAGAAATTCCCCATTCTGCCGGGCAAGCAGCCCTTCCGTCCCGGAAATATGTCTTGCGGCGGCAAGCGCCGGATCCAGCCAAGCTATGGCAAGCAGGAACACTAAAACCCAGGCACCAATTTGAAATACGACCGACCAGTATTTGAAAAATCCCCAGGCGGTTAACCAGCAAATCAGTGCCCCGGTAATAAATGTCAAAACAGATAATAAGGGTATTACCAGGCTCCCCACTTCAACCGCCGCGGCGTAAAAGAAATGAAGTTCCCCGGCATTAGTAAATTTAGCGACAAGAATAATTGTCATCGAGCCGGCAATAGCCCCTACCCATACACTGGCGAAAAAGACATGAAAAGCCTTCAACCATCTTTGACCGCGCACTCCGAGCCTTCTCATTATTAGCCCCCTGTAATTTACAGACGCCCCGGATGAATAAACCCGTTAGGTCATGATAAAATGAGGGTAAAGTGTCTTTTTATAATTATCTTAGTTACTAACAATCTTAACATTAAATACCACCAGAATAAACCATAGTGGAAATGAAATCGCTTCCCGATCTTTTATAGCCGAACTGATACGACCGTATGAACCCCGGTGTAAAAAAGCCCTTTTTGGTCTTCTGATAGGATTGCAGGATTTTGAAAGAGCGCAAGACCCGTATTACCCCCCCCGGAACGAAATAGCAATAGGTACTTCCAACGGATGATGAAACGCTGTCGGAAACACTCGGGAAAAGTATTTGTCTGCGAAGAAGACGGCAGGGTGGTCGGATTTGTGACTGTGTTGACCAACGACCTGCCTGTTGAACCTGATGAGTATATGGTTTATTACGCAATGATATAGGAGTTATTTGTTGAGGAGAACCACTGCCGTCATGGTTTGGGCAGACTTTTATTGGAGCACGCCGAGGAACTTGCCCGCCGGCAAGGAGCATCAAATATTAAAGTCAGGGTGTTGGCTGTTAACAATAGAGCGCGCCAATTTTTTACGGAATCGGGATACGGAGAATTTCAAGTAGATTTCATAAAAAAGCTGGAAGTGTAAAATAGAGCCGGGTCATCGATAGTACTGGTAAACATTTCGCTTTAAGTTACAATCCTTGTTTTTCGAAGTGTTTTATCATATTACGTTGTCTCTCAAATGTTATTATTTCAACCGGTAGCGTTGTGGTTTTGATTTGGTCCTTTCGATTACTCCCCTCGCTTCCAAATCCAGTTTCATGGTCTCGGCGTACCAACCAATACTGCCTGAAAAACTGTTTCTTAATGTGTTATCGAGTTTGCCGATTAACTCCGGATGCGTTAGCTCGCCACCCCGCAAAGCTGATAATATCGCCTTTTTGAACAATTCGTACGTTTCCTTACTAACATTAACTCCATGTTTGCCCAAAGGGTGTTTGGTCAGTATTTTTACCTCCGCCATTGTCCCTCCTTTCTCTTGATCGCCGCTTCCAAACGATTCTATGCCTCAACGATAACCTCAAAACCGCCGTAGGCCGCCCGTTTCATATCGAACGGCATGGGCTTGTCCTTGTTTTCCGGCTTATTCGCCTCGGCTTCCATCTCCTTCATCACCTTCGCGTTGACCTCGTCGCGATGCTGCCGCGAATTGAAAAGGATGTAGGAAAAGACTACGGTCTCACCGGGCTTGGCGCCCGCCATCTGCGGGAAAGTCACTCCCTTCATTTCTGCCGGCACATCCGGGTTGAGGTCTTCCCCGACGCACTCAATGTATTCTAGCGCGCCGTATTTTTTCCAGATCTTGCCGGCCTCCTCAGCCATCTTGCGGTAAGCGGGCAAATTCTCCTTGGGCATCGGTATTAAAAATCCGTCAACATATTTCATTTTTCCCATCTCCTCCCGTTTTATTTATTGTTTTTTCTAATCAATATCCCACGGCGACATCAATTGAAAATAGTTGCCGTCAGGATCGGCGAAGGCGGCTATCCAGGCGCTGTCTGTTTCGCAGGGTTCCTTTATTACTTTCGTTCCCGGCTTTTAATCCTTTTAAATGCTCCTTTAACATCTTCCGATTCAAATTGAGTATTATCCTTTCCGGCTCTTTCGGTTTTCCCCCAACCTCCGGGTACCTCCCGATAGTCAGGTGTGTATTTCCTATCTGCCATCCATACCAGTTGTCTTCAGCCCAATCGGTAGCCCTCCCAAAGATTTTTTCATAATACTCAGCCAGAACTTTTGGCTGCGTTGAACCTATCATGATGGAATTGAAGTTCGGCGTAGAGCGCTCTTTCTCCAAGTGTTCCGCAAGTTTATCGAAAGATTCGTTCCAGCCCTGTTTCATTCCGTCGAAGTCTGCCGCCGGCACGCCCGCGATGTTGCCGTGCTTTAAAGTTAGCTTCGTTTTACTATCCTGTTCTTCAAAGGTGACGGTTATCAGCAGTTCCACAGGCCAGTCTTTGCTCATTCCGTAATGGGATGCCGGAACTACATTCCCTTTTTCGTCAGCAAAGGAATCTGTCACCACAAGACGTCTGGGTTTGATGATTTCCCTGTATACTCCAGTGCCGCAGTAGTCTTTGCCTTCCGGGGACCGTAAACAACTGAAGGACTTGCCCCCCAAGCGCAGGTCAATTTCTGCCACAGGCGTAGTGAATGCCTTCGGTCCCCACCAGCGTTTCATCCGTTCAGGTTCCGTCCACGCTTTCCACACCGATAGACCCGGAGCTGGTTAAACTCTGCGATGAAGGCAATATCGAACGATACGGTAGTGATGTCGTGACCAGACTTGGCGATTCTTTACTCCAATCGTTAAAAACATAACCAAAAAATAAAGGAGTCTAATGATATCCCCGGAACCCGAAGGCCTTTTTGACACAAATACTGCGGATAACCACAAACTCTATACTGAAAAACTAATTAATCATGCCTTACATCCCAGGAACATGGGTACCATAGAAAACGCTGATGGTTACGCCAAAATAACCGGACCGTGCGGTGATACCATGGAAGTCTGGTTAAATGTAAGGAATGATAAGATTTCTGATATTTCTTTCATGACTGATGGCTGCGGTACCAGTATTACCTCCGGCAGTATGATGACCACATTAGCCCATGGTAAAAGTATTGGTGAAGCTGCAAAGATAAGCCAGAAAGATATCCTGGACGCCCTCGGAGGTATGCCGGAAGAAAGCCAGCATTGCGCTCTCCTGGCAGCAAATACTCTCAAGAAAGCAATAAG
This sequence comes from Dehalococcoidia bacterium, assembly GCA_041300405.1. Classification (GTDB taxonomy): domain Bacteria; phylum Chloroflexota; class Dehalococcoidia; order Dehalococcoidales; family RBG-16-60-22; genus Fen-1077. The sequence goes on from JBGLNK010000001.1 coordinate 1,726,436, forward strand.
TGATTGCCTCATCGCAAGAAGAGACCCATGGAAAAAACTCTATCGGAGGTACCAGGGATAAATGATAGAATTCCAAGATTATTATGAGTTGTGAGAAGGCAGCAGTGGCCTGAATAAATTACCGAATAAAGAGTGAGATGCCAAACATAGATGAACGCACTTTAGAAGAGACTTACCGCAGCGCGGTCAATGGCCTGTATGCCAGACTAAAAAGTAATTATGATTTCATCTGCCGGAAATTCGGCAATGATGGATTAAATCTAATAGTATCCATCCCCAAAGGCGACTTATACTGCGAACATATAATTGAACTTAGATCTTCGGCTGGTAATTACAACGGTGGAAAGTAAAAAATGGCAAAGGTAGTTCAATGACCATACCCGTTGTTTATGGACCCGTTCCATCAAGGCGCTTAGGCCATAGTTTAGGAATAAATAACATCCCGCCTAAAAACTGCACCTACTCCTGTGTTTATTGCCAGTTGGGACGCACGTCGGACATGGATATCAAGAGAAAAGTTTTCTACCAACCTCTGGAACTCGCCCGCAGTGTTAATGACAAGATCAGGCAGCTTAGGGAAAATAATGAACCTGTTGACTACCTGGCTTTTGTGCCTGACGGCGAACCGACTCTGGATATAAATCTCGGCAAAGAGATAGACCTTCTGCAGGATATTGGGATCAAGATCGCCGTTATCACCAACTCATCGCTTTTATGGTATGAAGATGTCCGCCGTGATTTACTAAAAGCGGATTGGGTATCCCTGAAAGTAGATGCGGTTACTCCAAAAGTATGGCATAGAATCAATAGGCCTTACAAATACATAAAGCTTGATAATGTCCTGGAAGGAATGGCTGATTTCGCCAGGGTTTTTACCGGCGAGCTAACCACGGAAACCATGCTCGTCAAAGGCTTCAACGATGAGGCTGGAGAAGCCAGTGCCATAGCCGGCTTTATTGCAGGACTCAAGCCGGCCAGGTCCTATCTTTCTATGCCAACAAGGCCTCCGGCAGAACAAGTAGCACCGCCGAACGGGCAAACCCTCAATAACACATACCAGGTTTTTAGTAAAAAGTTGAACAAGGTTGAATATCTGACAGGATATGAAGGAAATACCTTTACGTCGACCGGTGATGCAACCGATGACCTGCTAAGTATTACCGCCGTCCACCCCATGAGGGAAGACGCCGTTGCCGAGCTGTTAAACCGGCTGGATTCCGGATGGGAGACCGTACAGAGACTGATCGTGGATGAAAAGCTGGTGGAATTGGAATACCAGGGGAAAAAGTTCTACGCGAGGAAAGGTATCAGGAGGTAAGCATCACTACTGGTGATGTTAATAATATCTTGAACAAAATAACCGGGAGGGATAATATGTCTGGGGATTTAGCGAACCTATTAGCCGATTTGAAAGACGAAGAAGTAATAAAACTTGTAAAAGAAAGGCTTAATGCCGGTGAAGATCCGCTGAAAATACTGGAGGAATGCCGTAAAGGTATGGAAATTGTTGGTCAACGCTTTGCCTCCAGTGAATACTTCCTGCCGGAACTGGTCTTCTCCGGCGAGCTCCTCAAGCAGGTAAACGACCTGGTTAAACCCCGCCTGAAACAGACGGTTACTACGAAAAAACTCGGAAAGGTTGTCATCGGCACGGTTGCCGGTGACATCCATGACATCGGCCTCAATATTGTTGAATTCATGCTGGATGTTAACGGTTTTGAGGTCACCAACCTTGGCGTTGATGTTCCTGTTGAGAAATTTATTCAGGCGGTCAAAGATACTAAGGCACCGATACTCGGCTTGAGTGGCTTCCTTACTCCCGCCTTTGATGCGATGAAAACAACTGTAGAAGCTATAGAAACTGCCGGATTGAGAGATAAGATCAAGATCATGATCGGCGGCGGCCAGATGAATGATGAAATCAGGAAATATGCCAAAGCAGATGCCTACGGCAAGAATGCGATGGAGGCAGTGGCGCTAGCTAAAAAATGGACCGGCGTACAATAAATCCCTAAAAAGCTGTCTCTAACGAATAAGCGCGATGGGAGGTCGGTAATTGGCGTAAACCTCCCGATACGCTTTAAGTCCGGCGGGATTTAATGAAAGGAAATAAGATGTCCTCAACTGAATATCCTGATGAGGAACCTGTGTTAGAAGGGACAAATGCCGCCACTCGCTCTCCCTTCGATGAATTGGCGCAAGAATATGATGCCTGGTTTGATAGCGATGGCAGCCTTATTTTCTCAAATGAAGTCCATGCATTCCAAACCTTACTTCCCTCGCTGCCAAAACCATTCCTTGAAATAGGAGTCGGCAGCGGGCGTTTTGCCCGGGCTCTGGGGATAGAAACCGGCATTGATCCCTCCGGTAAACTGGTAGAAATAGCAAAAAGCCGTGGCATAAATGCGTCTATCGGCCGGGGAGAAGACAAAATTTTCAAAGAGCAATCATTCGGCACGATATTCTTTATCGTTACCCTTTGTTTCCTGGAATCGCCATTGCAGGTTTTAAAGGAAGCCAAACGTATTCTGATGCCGGGCGGCAAGGTAGTATTAGGACTGGTACTAAAGGATAGCCCCTGGGGTAAATTATACCGGCGGAAGAAAGAAGAAGGACACAGATTTTATAAACATGCGAATTTTTATAATTGCAGTGAATTAGTTAAGCTATTATTCAAAGCTGGTTTTATGGGTAATAGTATGATTTCAACGCTTTTTCAGGAGCCGGGTAATGTGAAGCTGATAGAAGAGCCGAAAAGTGGCTATTACCCGGAAGCCGGATTTACGATAATCGTCGGCCGTAAGCGGAATAGCAATATTTCTGTTCCCGGGGAGGGGTGAGAACTTATGGCGATCTTACAAATGTGTCATTTCCCTGATAACCCCGTTCTTAAACAACATGCTAAAAGGGTCCCCGGTATTGATAGTTCGATTCAGCGCCTCATAGATAATATGATTGAAACAATGCAGCAGGCAAACGGAGTGGGGCTTGCCGCTCCGCAGGTAGGTGTGATACCGACCCACCAACGCCCGACCCGATGACCTGGGCAACAGTCCCGACAGCAGTGGATCCCTATTCAATAACAATGACCGCCTCCACCGCAACCGACGCTAATTCTCCGCCGGTTCAATATTATTTCGAATGCACAACCGACGGCGACTTTAACAGCACCTGGCAATTGAGCACGACATATACACCAACCGGCTTGAATTCAGGCACGACTTTTATCCTCTCGGCGGGAGTACCGGCGCCTCCGGTAGTGATATTAATGACAACATTGCATCTCTGTTTAATATCCGTGACAATCTCCCGGAAAACAGGCAGGCTCGGCGTAGGCTCACCGTTTTCCGCCTTGCGAGCATGGATGTGGACAACAGCCGCACCGGCCTCGTAGGCCTTGACGGCATCATCGGCGATTTGTTTGGGGGTGAGAGGAAGAAACTCCGACATAATCGGCGTAGCGCCCTGCCCGGTGATAGCAGCGGTAATAATAACTTTACGCAGTACTTTTTCTTCGCTCATAATACTCCCCTGTAAAAATTAACCTTTTTCATTGCCGGCGATTAAGACGCTGACCGTGGCCGCGCCGGGTTCGCCGCCCTGGTTATGGGTCAGGCCGAGGCGCGGATTTTTCACCTGGCGTACATCAGCCTTACCCTGGAGCTGCTTGTAGACCTCATAAAGCATGCGGAGACCAGTTGCGCCGATGGGATGCCCGAAGCACTTAAGACCGCCGTCGGTATTGACAGGCAGCGCGCCCTTAAGCAAATACGTCCCGGCTTCGATATCATCTTTAACGCGGCCGCGGGGACTGAACTGCAGGTCTTCCATGATGGTCAACTCGGTGATGGAAAAACAGTCGTGAACCTCAGCGATGCTGATTTCCTTACGCGGGTCCTTGATACCCGCTTCTTTATAAGCGGCGATACCGCCGCGATAGGTTTCTTCAACATGGGCGAAATCATACTTCTGGCTGAGCCAGCCTTCACGCGGGCCCTGGCAAATCTGAACCGATTTGATATAAATGGGGTCGGGGCGGAACTTCTTGGCGAGGTCAGCCCGGACAATGACAGCCGCCGCCGCACCATCGCTCACACCGCAACAATCATACAGACCGAGGGGATAAGCCACCATAGGAGCGTTGACGGCCTGGTCAAAAGTAATTTCTTTCTGGAAATGCGCCTTGGGGTTGAGCGAGCCGTTATAATGATTTTTTACGGCAATATGGGCCAGCAGTTTTTTTCCTTCTTCATGGCTGAGGCCGTATTTGGCGAAATAACCGTTAGCCATCATGGCGAATACCGCGGCGGGTGTCTGCGTGGTCAAACGGTAGCTCCAGGTAGCGATGGGACGCGTCTGCGGGAGACCGGAATACCCGGTGTCCTTCAGCTTTTCCGCCCCGACAGCCAGCACAACATCATAGATACCGGCGGCTACAGCGTAACAAGCCGCCCTTATAGCTTCCGAGCCGGTGGCACAGGCGTTTTCTACATGAGTGACCGGGATAAACGAAAGCTTGAGAGGGGTGGCAAGTATCTGGCCCGTCTCACCCGCAAAAACACTCCCCCACCAGGCTGCCTGGATATCCTTCGGGTCAATGCCCGCGTCCTGGTAGGCTTCGTAAGCCGCGTCGATAATCATATCTTCCAGGCTCTGGCCCCAGTTCTCACCGAACTTAACGCAACCCATTCCAACAATGGCTACTCTATCTTTAATACTATCCATTAATTGTTCCTAAATTATATTTTCCCCGTGCTCACGGGGAAGCAATGACATGGTACGAGATTCTTCAGTCGTTACACTCCTTCAGAATGACAGGTAAGGTACCCATCCCCCGACCCCTTCCCTTGTCCCGACAAGCCGGGACGGGAAGGGGAGTTCTTTTTATGAGGTTTGGCTCGCCACCGCTCGCCAAACCTGCTATGAAACCCCACCCCAAATAAGGGAATCCGCGTTTCTAAGCATCCAATCAATTTCCCGCGCTTTAATAAACGTTATGTTAACATCTTACCGGCTGGCATTTCCACCAGTAGTTATAAATCCCGCCAACATAGTATAATCTGCGGAAAGTCATCTCTAAAGGCGTGCCGACTTTAATCGCCGCCGGCTCGCGGTCGGTCATATCACACATTAATCTACCGCCGCCTTCAAAGTCGACGAACGTTACCGTAACCGGCGGGTCTACAGTGGCCATGACATAGTCATGAGAAAAGGAAAATACCCTGGCCGGAACATCCGCAAAGCTGTATAGTTCAAACTGGTCTTTGGCATGACAGTTGACGCAAATGCGCTGCGGCGGATACTGGGGCGTGCCGCACTGCTTACACTTTGAGCCTGTAAGACACATCTCCCGGCCGACTTCACGCCACTGCGCCGCCGGTGAAGGCTGGCGGAGTTCCAGAGGGGGACGCGCCGCAGGCTGTACGGTGATAAGGTCACGCCACTTTAAATACCTGTTATAATTCATTATCATGCTTTTGGCCGCCAAATGCCTGGCGACGCCGCGCCGGTCTTTAACACCGGTGATATACGCAGTTGTTTCCAGGATAAAGGCATCACAGCCGTTGCCGTAAGCGGCAAGCAGAATTTTTTCACCGGCACCGGACTGTTCCAGTACCGCTACCAAATTCATCAGCGACATAGCGCTGCCGGTATCACCCACAGCAGAATGCAAGGTATCCTGGACCTGCTTTTTCTCATCGAATCCCAGCTTCTGCGCCACGGTCCGCAACTGCCGCTGATTGGGCGAGTTAAGCGTAATCTTGGAAAAGTCCTTAGCGGAAAGGCCGGAGGTCTTTAAAAAAGAAGCTAGACCGACGGTCATCACTTCGACGTAGCCTTCTTCCATGGCGAAACGGTCTTCCGCCGAACGGACAAAAGTATCTTTATCCGAGCGCCAGGTATCCTGAATCTCGTAATATCTTGTGGAAAAATCTTTTATTTCCGCAACAGCCTGTTTCCTGCCGACCAGCAAAGCGGCCGCGCCATCCCCGAAAGTCATTTCCAGAGGACCCATCGGATAACCCAGGCGCATGTCGGCGGCGCATACGAGGATGTTGTCTACACTTCCGCCATTTACAGCGTCCGCGGCGGCTTTTAAAGCACTGCAGCCGCATCTTAGCGAACCGGAAAAGTCCATGGTTACGGCTTCCGGCGACAGCCCCAATACAGCGGCAATAGTAGCAGCGGTCTGCTTTTCTTTATAGGGAGCGGTAGTCGAAGCAAAGTACAATCCGCCAACACTCCTGCGGTCAATGCCTTTCAGACAATCCCTGGCAGCCGCCACAGCCATCGTGAGGCTGTCCTCGTCATAATTAGCAACCGCCCTTTCACCAGGGGAAGCAGCCGCACCCCACGCGCGCGCTATTTCCGCCCGGCTCAACCTGTAAAAAGGGACATAAGCCCCGTAGGAAACTATGCCTGCCATGTTATTCTCACTTCTTTAAAACGATTTCGCCGATATAGGTATCTTTAGCCGTCCTGGCCTTGACAGTCTTTGCCTGGTACCCGGACATTTCTATCCTGACCACATAGTCAGCGTTGTCCAGATCGGAAGAGAGCTCATGTGTTTCAGAGGTAGGGATACCGAAATACCAGGCAATAGTCGTCCAGACCATGATTGTGAGCATGGCCGCCCCTAATACTTCTAGCGTAATTACGTCCGGACTTACAATTCCCGTGCCTATTGTCGTAGCCACGGCTGTTCCCGTGATAAGCACACCTGCCATATTAAGCACGGCCGCCATGATAACGGCTTTCATGGGAGAAAGTACCCGCGTGCCTACCACCGTGGCAATCGAGTTGGCTGCATCCGTCAGACCGTTAAGGAATTCAGCTCCGAGGACCAAAAGCAGCACTAAAAACAAACCAAAACTCATCAGCTAATTTTAGTCACGGCAACGTTAAGGGAGGTTTAAGACTATGTTAAGGTTTTGTTAAATTTTTGGTGGGATTATGCGTGGGGAAGCGAGGGGGTCTAAGAGCGGGGAAGACTGAAAGTGAAAGTGGACCCTTTACCTTCAGCGCTATGGACGCGGATATCGCCGCCGTGCGCCTGTATGGTATGCTTGGCGATGGCCAGCCCCAACCCGCTGCCACCGCCGGTGCGCGCTTTATCAGATTTGTAGAACCGCTCGAAGACCCGGGGTAAATCCTCTTTAGAGATACCGGTTCCCGTATCGGTAATGCTGACGGTGACGGAGTTATCATTATACGTGGTGAAGACGGTCACTTTTCCGGCAGTCTTGTTGAACTTGATGCCGTTATGCACCAGGTTGATAATGGTCTGACGAATTCTGTCCTTATCCGCCGGCACGGCGGGTAAGTTCGCGGTGAGTTCTTTATCCAGGGTGATTTGCTGCTTTTCCGCAAGGGGGCTCATTTCCGTTAATACTTCTTCAATCAATGTATTGAGATTAACCGGCTGCATTCTCAGTTCGGCGCGACCGGTTTCGATACGGGAGAGCTGGGTTATTTCGGCTACCATCTGTGTCAGGCGGTCGACTTCACCCTGTATGCGGGAGAGGAAGTCCTGCGCCGTTTCCCTGTTATCGACCGCCCCATTCTGGAGAGTTTCAACCATGGCCTTAATGCCGGCGATAGGCGTCCTCAATTCGTGGGAAATATTCCCCACGATATCGCGCCGCATAGTCTGCAGATTTTTTAGCTCGGTTAGGTCTTGAAGCAGCACCAGCACTTCGTATAACCGCCCATGGTGCTGTAGGGGCAAGGCGATGGCTCGTAAAAATCGTCTAGTGACTTCAGCCTCAAATTGCGTGCTTTGCTGTTTGCCGGTTTTAAGGCATTGTTTTAAGATTTCATCGACTTCATGGTCGTGCACTATCTCGATGACGGGTTTGTTAACCGCATCGGCTTCTTTAAATCCGAAGAGGTTGCCCGCGGCCGGGTTAGCCAGGATAATGTTGCCATCGGCATCCGTCATGATAACGCCGTCCGCCATATTGGCAAGAATATTCGCAAGCTTCGTTTTTTCGGTGGAGATGTCATCCACCGTGGTTTTAAGATTAGCGGACATATTATTAAAGGCATGGGCGAGCTGCCCGATCTCATCTTTGGTAGATATTGCGATCTTTTGTCCCAGTTGACCGGCGGCGATTCTTTGCGCCGCCCTGGTGAGCCGCCGTATCGGTCTTGTCGTCGTCCTGGCGATAAGCCATATTGCCAGTACCGCCAGTATGGTAATGATGACGGTTGCCAGGATGATGGTGCGCGTTACATGGTTTACCGAGCTGTTAACCGTCGTCAAAGGAAGCGCTACCCTGGATATTCCATATATCTTACCCTCGCCGGTGACAGGCACAGCGACATACATCATTTGCTTGTTGGTTGTCGTGCTGTAGCGGGTGCTCTCCCCGAGACCTGAAGCCAGCGCATCTTTTACTTCGGGACGGGTTGAGTGGTTTTCCATTTTACCAGGCTCTTCAATGGAATCACCGAGAACGGTGCCGTCCGGGGCAATTATAGTAATGCGGCTATCGATAGCATTTCCGAGTTCCTTGGCCAGGGAGTCCGGAGAGTCACCGGAACGTAACAGCGGCAGGGCGGCTTCCGCCGTAATCAAGGCTTCCTGCTTAAGGTGAAACCGCAGGTTATCAAGCTGGGAGTCCCTGACATAACCAGTGAGGTAAATTCCCAGGATTCCCATAATGGCAACGATAAGAATGATTATCGGGATAGCGATACGCCATTGGAAACTGCGCAAGTCTAACCCTCCAATTTATAACCGGTGCCGCGGACGGTCACGAAGTATTCAGGATGAGCGGGGTCTTTTTCTATTTTTTGCCGTAACCAGCGGATATGCACGTCAACGGTGCGGGTATCCCCGGCGAAGTCATAGCCCCAGACTTTCTCCAACAACTGTTCCCGGGTAAAGACCAATCCCTTGTTTTTAACAAGGAAAGCCAGCATATCAAACTCTTTCGGCGATAGTTCCAAGGGCGCTCCCGATATAGAAGCGCGGTGACGGGCAGTATCGACTTCCAGGTTGCCGGTTTTTATCGATGCCGTATCATCCACCGGCGCTGCCGTCATCTTGGCGCGCCGGAGCATCGCGTGTACCCGGGCGAGGAGTTCCCGGATACTGAACGGCTTGGTAACATAGTCGTCCGCGCCAATTTCAAGTCCGACAATTTTATCCGTTTCATCGGCCCTGGCAGTCAGCATCATGATGGGAGTTTTCATTTCTTTACGGAGAATCCGGCATACCTCGAAACCGTTCATCTTCGGGAGCATGATATCCAGGATAATAAGGTCAGGCTTTTCCCGCCGGGCAATCTCTACCGCCTGCGCGCCGTCGGCGGCAGTGACTGCATCATAGCCTTCTTTAAGGAGATTGTATTTAAGAGTCTCCAGCAGGTTAGGGTCATCTTCAACAATGAGGACTTTGTTTTCAGGCATATTTCACCCTAAAGCCTAGTATAAAGCTAAAAGCGCAATTCATCAAGAGAGGTGGGGCAAAGCGCAGGTGGGGAAAAACCCTAAGCACGAAGCACTAAATACTAAACAAGCAAGAAGCATAAAATTCCAGGCATGAAAAAGGCCGATTTAAGGAAACAATTCAAAGCTGATTACGAGTAATTGTTCCCAATGTTATGGTAAGTATTAAGAGAGTATGGTAAGTTGGGGGGGTTATTTATTTTTAATACCAACAACTGATTGTACTAAATGACAAAATGTATTATATTCAGAACTTGATGTATTGCGCAATTGTGAAAGGTGAAAGAATCTGCTACTTGTAGGTGACTCTTGGTTAGCTTTGCTAACGTCTACTTCAGCAGCTATGATAGTCCAGAATTCAAAAAAACCTCGGGCTTTTGCTTTCTGATGACTTTTTTCTGCCTCCCCTATCCTGTTGTGAATATTTGATACATCTATTCCTCCCTTTATTTCAATTGAAACAATTGGCCTTAAATCAGAAACCATTGATTCTGTGATAGCAATATCAGGATCGCTAGAAAAAGCAATACTGAAAAGGGATGGATCCCCGCTTACGCGGGGATGACGTTTATTGTTGGTCTAAAGATGGGTGCCAAGAAATAAGATAGAGATTGACACGTCGCTGAACTTTACGCCGGAGGGGGCAGCGGTTGAAGAGGCAGTCCGCCAGCGACCGGGAGAGCGTGCCCGGTAATATAGCTGGAAAGCTCTGAAGCCAGGAACAAAGCGGCGTTAGCCATGTCTTCCGGCATGCCTACCCTGCCGAGCGGCACCTTTTTACCCAGTCTTGTGAAAAAAGCGTTTCTTTCTTCTTCCGTCATTACAGCGACCCTGGCGTCATAGAAGTTCGTCCGCACCGGCCCCGGCAGCATGCAGTTGACGTTGATATTAAAAGGCGCCAGCGCGTTAGCCAGGTCATTGGTGAAGCCGATAACGCCAGCCTTGGCGGTATTGTAATGAATCTCATGAGCGGGGGGCTGGACAGCGCCGATGGAAGAGAGATTGATTATCTTGCCGGACCTTTGCTTTTTCATGTACGGCACAACGTATTTACAGAAAAGAAAATCGCTTTTCAGGTTCAAGGCAAGGACTTTATCCCAGGCTTCCCCGGTTAAATCTTCCACGGGGTATGAGCGGCGATAGCGCCGGCGTTATTGACCAGGATGTCTATCTTGCCGAATTTCTCGATTACCCGGGCGACGGTATCGGCTACCTGCCTGATATCGGTAACATCGCACCTGACAGCGATAGCTTTGCCGCCTTTCATTTCAATTTCAGCAACAGCGTCCTCGGCTTCTTTAACAGCGATATCGGCGATGGCTACGGCGCAGCCTTCCTCGGCGAATTTTACAGCCATGCCGCGTCCCATTCCTTTAGCGCCCCCGGTGATGATAGCAACTTTGTCTTTAAGCAGCATATTGGGCCTCCTTACCTGTTAATTTGACCGGATGATTCCCGCTTTATAATAATTACTCCAGTTCCGGATTTCAACTATACCTGTAGACACATATCCTGAATTATCCTATAATCCAGACATGAGTTCCCCGTCTAAACTGCACAAATTATTTCCCCGGGCGGATATTAAAGCCGCCGTCAAACGGCTGGCCACGGACATTACCCGCGATTACAAGGACAAAAACCCCCTCATCATCGGGGTTTTGAAGGGGTCATTCGTGTTCACGGCCGACCTGATACGCGCGCTGGACTTCCCGCTGGAGGTAGAATTTATCCGGTGTTCCAGCTACGGCGGCGGCAAAGAATCATCCGGTAAGGTTAACATGGTACGGGGCTTGCGCACCCAGGTTAAAAACAGGCACGTGCTGGTAGTGGAAGACATCATCGATACCGGCCTTACGCTGTCACTCCTGATGGATTATCTTAAAAAGAAGAGGCCGGCCTCATTACAACTGTGCGCATTGATCGATAAACCTTCGAGAAGGCTCGTTCCGGTAAAGATAGATTACCTGGGCATGACGGTGCCGGATAAATTCATCGTCGGTTACGGGATAGACTGCGATGAGAAGTACCGCAATCTGCCAGACATCTGCTACCTTGAGGATGAAAAGTAATGCCGGATAATGTAAAAAATATCCAGGCTTTTTACGACAACTATGCAGACAAGGAAAAAGTCCGGCTGGAAAGACACCAACTGGAACGCGACGTTACCTGGCGTTATCTAGATAAATACCTCCCTCCCGGAGGCAATATACTGGAAATAGGCGCGGCCACCGGCGCCTACACCATTCCGTTAGCGAGGCGCGGTTATGATGTCACAGCCGTCGACCTTTCACCAAAATTACTGGGAGTTTGCCGGAAAAGGGTCGCTGAAGAACAACTTGAGAAAAAAGTAACCTGCATGGTAGCAGACGCGCGCGACCTTTCAAAAGCAGGCAACGCGCTCTTCGATGCTGTGCTGATGATGGGGCCGCTCTATCACCTCGTTGAGGAAGAAAACCGTAAAACGGCGCTTGGAGAAGCCCATAAGAAGTTAAAGCCGGGCGGAAAGATATTTTCCAGCTTTATCAGCCGGTACGGCATCTGGGGTGATGTAATGAAGAATATTCCTCATTATATCGAACGGCAGGTTGATTTAAAGTCAGTTCTTACCAAAGGAAAAGATGCGAATGTGGCGGATTTTGAATTCCGGGGATACTTCGCGACGGCAAAAGAACTGATGCCGCTCCATAAAAATGCTGGTTTCAAAAAGCTGGTTTTAGCAGGTATTGAACCGGCAATATCCGCCGATGATGAAAGTTACAATAAACTCCAGGGTGAACAAAGACGTTTATGGCTTGACCTGTTCTTCTCATTGAGCACGGAGAAAACGATTATCGGAGCTTCACGGCACCTGCTGTATATCGGGGTGAAAGAGGGATGAAGAAAACACTGCTCCTCTTTGATATCGACGGCACGCTGATGCTGGTAGATGACGCCACGCGGGAAGCCATGAATAAAGCTTTCAGCGATATCTTTGGTATCGATAACCCGCAGCAGAATGTCCCTTTCGGCGGAAGGACCGACCTCGGTATTTTTAAAGACGTTGCGCTGGCATTGCTGGGCAGGCCGATTAAAGGCGGAGAACTTGAGAGGATAGCCGAACGTTATCTTGAACTGCTTCCCCGCGAACTTGACCGGCGCCCGTTCCGCATCATGCCCGGCGTGACGCAGCTCCTGCCTTTGTTGAACACCAGGAAAGATATCATCCTGGGATTGGAAACGGGCAACATGGAAGCAGCGGCCTATATGAAGCTGAAGCGTTGCGGTTTTGAAAAGTATTTTTCGCTGGGTGGCTTCGGTTCGGACAGCGAAAATCGTGCCGACTTGGTGCGGATAGGCATCGAACGGGCGCGTAATTTAAATCACGGCTCTCTTTTAGATGAAAATATATTTCTTATCGGCGATTCCCCTCACGATATCTCTGCCGGTAAGAAGGCTGGAATTAAGACCATTGCCGTCTGCACCGGTAACGTTGACAAAAACGTACTCCAGGCTGAGTCGCCCACCTGTATATTGACAGATTTAAGCGATATACCCGCCTTTGTTAAATTTATCGAGGGGGGTGAATTATGACGCAGTTAGAAGAGACAAAACGATTAATCGCCGCTGCCAAAGGGAACGCCCCCGCCGACCTGCTGTTGACCGGCGCTAATGTAATCAACACCTTCAACGGGGAAATCGAAACAGGAAATGTGGCTGTCAGCGGGGGCAGGATTGCCGGCATCGGCGATTATCATGAAGCCAAAGAGACTATAGATTTAAAAGGCAGGTATATAGCGCCCGGCCTCATCAACGGGCACGTTCACCTGGAAAGCTCGATGCTGGACGCAGGCCAGTACGCCCGCGCGGTAGTGCCTCACGGCACCTCGGCCATTGTAACCGACCTGCATGAAATCGCCAATGTATGCGGGCTGGCAGGCATAAAATACGTGCTGGACAGCGCCCGCCGCCTGCCGCTGGACCTGTTCCTGATGGCGCCATCCTGCGTCCCGGCGACACACCTTGAAACAGCGGGAGCATCAATCGGCCCGGAGGAAATCAAGAAGATATTGCGCTACCGCAACTGTATAGGGCTGGGGGAGGTAATGAACTACCCCGGCGTGCTCTTCGGTGACGATAAGATGCTGGGTGAAATCGAGGCGATTAGGTTTTCTTTCGCCGGTTGCTTATTTACAAAACTACTACGCCGGCATAGTTGCAGCGTGATTGGTTTGGTGTCCATTATTGACATCCAACCTCACCCTTATTAGCTTCAAATTGTTTCCTTTTTTAAAACAGTGTTTTGACAAAACGAACTAAAGCTATCCTTCCTCTTAACCTCTTCTTTCAAGAAGAGGCCCTCTCCCTTGACGGGAGAGGAATGCAAAGGTGAGGGTGATTGTGACTTCCCCTTACCCCCTTCTACCGCTTCACCCTCTCCCCCGAGTGGGAGGGAAGCCAAGGGTGAGGGTAACACCCATCCGCTCATCCTGAGCCTGTCGAAGGATTACCCCTTGTACTACTCCCTCTTCTTTTAAGAAGAGGCCATCTCTCTACCCCAGCTTGAGCACATCCAGGAACGCTTCCTTGGGCACTTCCACCCGCCCGATGGACTTCATCTTCTTTTTGCCCTCTTTCTGCTTTTCCAGCAGCTTGCGCTTGCGGGTAATGTCGCCGCCGTAGCACTTGGCGAGAACGTCCTTCCGCCTGGCGGCTATATCCTGGCGGGCGACAACCCGGCTGCCGACAGCAGCCTGGAGCGGTACTTTAAAAAGCTGGCGCGGGATGACTTCCTTGAGTTTGGCGACCATCACCTTACCAATTTCGTGAGCCTTTTCCGGGGGAACGATGCGGCTGAAAGCGTCCACGGGCATGTCGTTCACCAGAACATCGAGTTTGACCAGTTTAGCTTCCCGGAAACCGATTAACTCGTAATCCAGCGAAGCGAAGCCGCGGCTGCGGCTCTTCATCTGGTCGTAGAAAGTGGTCAGCATACAGCGCAGGGGCATTTCATACTCCAGCCGGACACGCTGTCCGAGTTCCCCTACGGCCTGGTTCTGCCCGAGGTATTCCGTATGCTTATACACACCCTCGGATTCTGAAAGGAGTTCCATCAGGGGCCCGATGAACGTCGAGGGAGTAATAATCGATATTTTGACCCATGGTTCTTCTATCTTCTCGATTTCTGTAGGTTCCGGGAACTGGGCGGGATTATTGATGGTTATTAGCTGGCCACTGGTCTTCGTTATATTAAACGTAACGCTGGGAGCGGTAACCACGAGCGCCAGCGAGAATTCTCTTTCCAGTCGTTCACGCACGATATCCAGGTGCAGCAGGCCGAGAAACCCGCAGCGAAAGCCGTAGCCGAGAACCGGGCTGGACTCCGGTTCGTAAGTGAGAGAGGCATCGTTTAAATTCAGTTTTTCAATAGCTTCACGCAAGTACCTGAAATCCTCTGCCTGGGTAGTGTAGATACCGGCAAATACCATCGGCTTGGGAAGATGATAGCCGATAAGAGGCTCGGTAACATCCGCATTAAGCGAAGTAATAGTATCACCGACGCGGCACTCCACCACGCTTTTCAACCCCGTGGCAATATAGCCGACGTCCCCCGCCGAAAGGTCTTCAGCCGGACAGGGCTGGGGCGCAAAATAACCTACTTCAAGCACTTCAATCTCGGTGTTGTTGCTCATCAGGCGCAGCCTGTCTTCTTTGGCGATGCGGCCATCTACCACGCGCAGGTAGGCGATAACACCCTTGTAAGCGTCATAACGGGAATCAAAAATAAGCGCCCGCAGCGGCTTTGAGGCATCGCCTTTGGGCGGGGGAATGCGCCGGACTATTTCTTCCAGCAGCGGGGGTACACCCTGCCCTGTCTTGGCACTGATACGCAGCGTTTCAGAAGGTTTATACCCCAGCACGTTTTCAATCTCTTCCATGACACGCTCAGGTTCACTGCCGGGCAGGTCGATTTTATTAATAACCGGAATTACCTCCAGGTTGTGTTCCATAGCGAGGTAAGTGTTGGCCAGTGTCTGCGCCTGGATTCCCTGCGTGGCATCTATAACCAGCACAGCGCCTTCACAGGCGACCAGCGTACGAGATACTTCGTAAGAGAAATCGACGTGTCCCGGCGTATCGACGAGGTTGAGGCGGTAGATTTTACCGTCAGCGGCTTTATAATGCAAGCGGACAGCCTTGGCTTTAATAGTAATACCGCGTTCCCTTTCCAGTTCCATGCTGTCCATTACCTGTTCGACGATATCTTCATGCCTCATGGTGCCGGTCAAATCGATAAGACGGTCAGCCAGAGTCGATTTTCCATGGTCGATGTGGGCGATGATACAAAAATTCCTGGTTAAGGCCTGTTCCATATTAAATACCCTTTTTTACTAAGGCTCCTATCTATTTTACCAGATTACTTCATCCGGGCAGAAAACGCCAGAATACCTCGTTGCTCATGAGCAATCCACGACGAGTAAGTTTAAGTATCCTGTTATCCTTTTCCATAAGTCCTGCGGCAATCATTTCTTCTATCTGCTTCCGGTAGTGTTCGAATATATCTATCCCAAACCGTCTATCAATATCATCGGCGTTGATGCCATCAACCAGGCGCAGGCCAAGAATGACGGTCTCAGCCAGTTCCAGTTGCGGGCTAATCTCTTCATCCATTTCAGGCGCCGGCGGAGCATCCCCCGAATAACCGGCCAGGTATTTATCCAGATTTTTTGTATTAGCCAGCCGGTGTCCATTCAAGCAGGAATGGGCAGCCAGTCCCACTCCAAGATAGGGATGATTCCGCCAGTAAACAAGATTATGGAGGCATTCGCGTCCGGGCCGCGCCCAATTGGATATCTCATAATGTTTATAGCCGTTAGCCGCCAGCCTGTCATCAGCCATCTCATAGAGGTCAGCGCTGCGGTCAGGGTCAGGCACAGGTAATAATCCCTGGCTGACGGCACTCCACATCAGCGTGTCTTCTTCAAGAGTCAGCGCATAGAGAGAAAGATGTTCCGGTTCCAGCGCGACAGCTTCATCCAGTGAACACTGAAAGTCGCTTAAAACCTGACCCGGTAACCCATAGATAAGGTCGAGGTTCAAATTATCAAACCCGGCGCCGTGGGCAGAACGCACAACGTCTTTAGCCTGTCCCGCGGTATGGATACGCCCCAGTAATACCAGTTCACGTTCATTCAGGCTCTGCACACCCAGGCTTAGCCGGTTCACACCAAATTTCCTGACAGTGTGAAGGTAATCATCGTCAACGGTGCCGGGATTTACTTCCATAGTTATCTCCACAGTCTTATCCACGACAAAATTCGTGTTTATGACGGAGAGAAGACCACCTATTTCCGCGGCAGGCAGCAAACTCGGCGTTCCTCCGCCAAAATAAATACTGCAAATATGTTCTCCTGCCGCCTTTAATTCCAATTCCTTTTTTAAAGCTTTAATGTACTGTGGGATATCATCCTCACGATAGTCAAAGGAAACAAAGGAACAGTAAGGGCATTTCCGGCGGCAAAAAGGCACATGAATGTATAGCGCTATATCAAAGGACACACTGTAATTATAACAGATATAATCAGTATTTATTTTAATGAAATCCGTGCAATATTCATAGCTGAAAACAAAAATTATTGATATAGGTGTTCAAAATTTAAAAAACCGTTTCATTCCGAACGCGCAATCTGCGGCGGGATAGCCATGTGAACCCGCTTGCTGATGCGGTGCGAATAACGGGTCAGTTCAACGAGTTTCTCCCTGTCAGCGACGGATACTTCTCCGCTTCCCTTAACAGCTATTGCCTTAAGATTTTTAGAGCCCATTACCGCCGCGAAACCGCAAGACAGGGTTGAATCATGAGAAGCTAAAACCACAGAGGTACGTACCTTTCTTTCACCGGAAACGCCGATAGTCATCCACTGAACATCACGGCCATGCGCTTTTTCCAATGCCGCGCCGGAGGCATAAGCGCTTTTACCCCACAGCGCAGCAGCGCTGCGGATCTCCACCTTCCGGTCCTCAATCCAGACATACACCTGTTCTGCGGCGCACCCTTCGATAATCAAGCCGTCATAGCCCGCGTTTTTCAACTCAGCGCCGACATGACCGGCGAAAAACCCATAACAATAGCCTTCCGGATAAGCGCTGGGCGATTTACCTGCTACGGCCATGACGGTGGAGGCCTGGGCTCCCGTCCCTACCATCAGGCCGTTAACAAAAATCAGCTTGTTCCCAGGATCTAAAGATTTTACCATCGGTAAAATCTCTTCCCAGTAAATTCTTGAGGCAAGACCTCTCCCGCCAAGATATTGCTCGGCATAAAGCGCGGTAGAAAAAGTCGATATTTTTGAATCGCTCAAGTTAATACGTAGTATTTTTCCTGCCAAGCCATACATAAGAATACCTCCCCGCATATCAGGTATTTATGTCAAGTTTTTATATCCCGGATAACGCGCGCCTACTGTTTAATACACTTTATTGCTAAAAAACAGCTCTTTGATGACCATGATACTGTAATCCGCTTAACGATGCAAAAAAACACCGGGAGAAATCCCGATGGACATCATCAACTCTTAAAGATTGATTTATCAGGCATTACTAATACCGGGGATTTTTTCGTGTATTTAGGGATTATTTTGCAGACTTTTCATGTTTAAATCATTTTGCCATACAGCACATGTGTATCGTCCATAATTGAAAATATAAGGACTCGTATACTCCATAGGGGGAGGCTTCCTTTCCAACTTTCGTAAGGGAGTATTTACTATTGGGGCAACCTTTCCATTCGCATTACCAAAAAGACTGAAAGGTTTATTAGTAACCTCATTCGCTGCCAATACGATTCTAAAGAAATCAGACGTAAATACGCGCAGGTAGACCGTATCAAGAACATGGTTTAACCAGTGGGAACGCCGGTACATTTCTGCTATCAGTGACGGTATTACAGCTTCCCTTCGAGTCGCTCCCGTTTCATTTATAGCGTGAAGTGTTCTAATAGTAATCAATCCAATTAGAAAAGATATGCCGAAAAGGACCTGATATCCGTTCAGCCAATCAGCTAACAGACCTCCGGCAAGCGCACCAATTCCGGTACCCGCGCTGTCAGCCAGAGAAGCACCCGCAAGATAAGGCGTCGCCCGGCCGTACGGAGCCAGTTTGAAACTTAGAGTCCCCACGGTAAGTGTAATGCCTGCAGCAGATATTCCAATAATAATATGCAGTATTACAAGCATTGGAATGATAAAAGTGTGATGTCCCAGCGCGGCGATAATCGTCCATCCTGCCAGCACTAACAAGAAGAGGAATACACTTATATATAATACCACTTTACTGCCGATTCTATCAGCTAGCGGCCCCCAAAAACGGAGAGAGATAACAGTGAACACCTCGCTTATCATAGTGAGTGTAATCACCGCAAAAACCGATAGTTTTAACTGCTGAAGCATAAATACCGCAAAGAAAGGTAAAGCTGTATTTACTGCAAAACCCCAGAACAACAGGAATTTCATGAAATGCCGATAGTTTTTCTCCCGTAACGGGGCGGTAAGTGTTGTTGAAAAAGAAGGACTAGTACCGGTTACCGGCGGCATCATCGGTTCCGGGATAAACGCCATCAGCGCCGGGCTGGAAAGTCCAAAAAATACCAACCCGGTGATGAACACCAGGGAATAACCGAAAGCCTCATTCTGTCCTAATCCCCAGCGATCAAGAAAATATCCGGCGCTCAGACCCAGTACCACAGCAAGGGCCGTTGCCAGGGATTCACGCCGTGCAAAATAACGTCCCAGTATGTGCTGGGGCACTAAATCACGCAGCCAACTGCTCCAGCCGCAGTTGGCTAACGAATTAAGAACGCCCCGGACGGCCATTAATCCCAACAGCATGGAAATGGCTCCCTTACCGGGTATGTTCATTACAACAGGGATGAACGCTATAGGAATCCAGACCAGTTGGGAAACAAGCCACGGGATTAAAACGATAGCTTTTCGGCGCCGGACTTTTTCAACAAGCCATACGGCAGGCAGCTGGAGCAGGTCGGTAATAAAAGGGAGGCTCGCCAGGACGCCAATCTGAAAATTGTCAGCACCCAGCGCCAGAGCGAAAGCAACCAAAAAAGTACTGGTGGTCAAGCTGGAAAAGCCGGTAGAAGCAATACCCTCCCATGTAAGCGCGCGCAGGCCGCGCGTTACTTCTTCGCGGGAGAGTACCATCTTCGGTTGAAAAGTAGTCATCAGTCTCATTGCCATTTTCCACCGGAATTTCTTTATTGCCTCTCAGGTTACCAGATTTAGAACACGCTGTTACATTACAATTCCTGCCGGTTTCAGCGAACCCGCAGGACAGCAAAGCTAATAGAATCAGCTCTACTATATGCGATATACTAAAATAATCGTCTGTAGATTTCATGATATTTCGTAATTTCAGGTCTTAATACAATACCTCTCAGCCAGATTTCAAATACTTATTTCTTTCTGCCAGATTACTCCGCTAATGGATAAAGTCTCAATGACATAAAACGTTTTACTTTATGCAACAAAGCAATATAGTAAACGGTATTGAAGCAGGGGCTTTTCGGCTATGGGCACCGGAGACATGCCTTTAGACTAATGGTAAGGCAAGGTTCATCCGGCGCAGCCATAAAGATGCTTTTCCGCAGCTTTGGCGCATTGATCGGATTCATTCATATGCACACCTCCTATCAATTGATAAAGACATGCAACTGCATGAATTTGTAAGCTGGAAACAGCAGGATTGATAGAATATAGAGCCAACTCCCACCAACTATATTCTACCAGTTAGATTAACTCTAAGCAAACATGGAATAAAGTATTCGGGCATGTTTGCGATGGTTTGCAATAAGCAGCATCAGATTTTTGCTATCTATTCTCAATCATACTCTCTAAAACAAGGTTTCCCTATATATTTGGTAAATTCCCCGACCTTACGGTCGGCGAGCGTGACGAGGCACAGAGAATTGACCAAGGTTGCTTCAGTGCGGCTTTATCGCTCTTTTTACGGTAAAGCCGTACTTTTTCAGGTTGATTATCTTAAGTCCCGAGCAACTTTTTTACAATCTGTTCAGCTCCAGTTACATTATTGGCAGATATTTTTTCAATTCGTATTCGGTAACCTGGGTACGGTATTCATCCCAGTCTTTTTTCTTGTTTTCAATAAACGAGTTAATAGTGGAGCAATATATAAATCAACTTCGGGTGTATTTACTTTCAGGCGCTGTGCTGAAATGCATAATGGGGCGGTCGACTTTCAGTACTCTTAGCGGGAGATGCTTCAAACCTTTGGGGACAAAGACCACGCAGCTTTTGGTCAGGATGTACTTTTCATCTTCCAGCCAGAGCTCTATTTCCCCGTTCAATTCGCCGGGGTTTTTCCAATCGCTGCCGAAGAACGCCAGTACTTCATCGAAATCATGGCAATGGTTCTCATTGCGGTCGCCCATGGGTTCCGTATACCACCGGGCGGCGAGATAAAAGGCGCCCTTGATAACACTTTCATCCAGCCATGCTATACGGTTTTTATCCTGGCCGGGCCGGCGACCGTGCATTTTCTCATAAGCCTCGGGAATATTTACGGTATCAACGATGTATTTTTGATACTTGAGTTTAGACATGCAGTCCCTCCTTTATAAATAGATACCAGTATCAACCCTGTCAAGTCACCAATTTTTACTTCCGGGTAACTTATCGAATCTATAACACTCCTCTAAGCCTGGGATCGAGAGCATCCCTCAGACCGTCACCGATCATATTAAAAGCGAAAACGACGAGCATGATAGCAATTCCGGGTGCGAAGGAAAGTATAGGATTGGAACGCAGGTAGTTGCGGCCATCATTCACCATCAGACCCCAGGCTGCCGCCGGGGGATCGATGCCAATGCCAAGAAAGCTTAGGCCTGCTTCACCAAGGATGGCCGCTCCGATCTGCATGGTCATAAGGACAATAAGGGGAGGGAAGCAGTTTGGCAGGATATGGCTCAACATAATTCTCAGTTTGCCAGCTCCTCCGGAATTGGATGCCAGTACATAATCGTTTTCCTTGATGGAAAGAACCTGTCCACACATGAGTCTGGCGTAGCCCGGCAGCATGGCGATGCCGAGGGCGATCATCACGTTTTTCAAGCCACCGCCGAGGAGGGAGGCGATGACAAGGGCAAGAAGGATCATGGGAAAGCACATGAGGGCATCGACGAATCTCATAATAATGGCGTAAACCCAACCGCCGAGAAAACCAGCGAGAAGCCCCAAGGTGATACCAATGACCGCAGCGATACCCAGTGCTATCACCCCGACCATGAGCGAGTTTCGCGAACCGAAGATCAGTCGACTTAAAGTATCCCTGCCCAGGGCGTCGGTACCAAGCCAGTGTTCAGGGGAAGGTTCCACAAGGGACTTGGAGAGGTCCTGGTCGTAGGGGTCGTAGGGGGCTAATAAAGGGGCAAAGAGGGCGGTAATAATGACAATCAGTATAATCACAATGCCGAAAATTACCAGTCCGCGACTGAACAAAACGCGCAAGAAACGGCGTAAATCACTTGAGCGTTCCACGGCCTGGGTTTTAAATTCAGGTATTAATTCACTGGCTGTCATTGACTTGCCTCTTTATCCGTACCTGATTCTGGGGTCGAACCAGCCATAAGATATATCCACCAACAAATTTACTAATAAGACTATAATGGAAATAAAGAAAATAAAACCTTGCACCACCGGATAATCATGGGAAAAGACAGCGTTAATTAGTAAACGACCTACTCCTTGAATATTGAACACCGTCTCAATTAAGACCGAGCCGCCAATGATGTGACTGAGCCCCATGCCAGATAACGTTACTACAGGGATGAGAGCGTTTTTCAGCGCATGTCTTGACACGATCATTAATTCTCTAAGACCCTTAGACCGGGCAGTGCGAATATAATCCTGGTTCATGATCTCAAGCATACTGGAACGTGTCTGGCGTGTTATTGAGGATATCGGGAAGATGGCCAAACAAAAGACCGGCATGATAATCTGGCGTATATTCTTTGCCAGGTCCTCAAAAGGCGAAGTGTAACCCTGGACTGGCAGCCATGGTAATTGTAGCGAAAAAATAAAAATAAGCATGGTGCCGAGCCAAAATATCGGCACAGTAATGCCGATATTTGCTAGCACTGTAACTATCGTGTCTGTCCAGGTTCCCCTGCGGATAGCACAGATTATCCCGGCTGGAATTCCTATAATCAGACTAATGACAAAAGATAAAATACTTAAATTAAATGTTATCGGTAAACTGCTGGCAATAAGTGTTAAAGGTGAACGGCCACTAAAAAATATTGAAACGCCGAAGTCTCCGCGAAGTATTCCTCCCATCCAATCGAAGTATTGTACAATGATAGGTCTATCCAATCCATGTTCATGCCGTAAAGTCTGAAGTTGTTCTTCCGTGATTGTATTTACTTCATCCGAACTTAACAACATATAAACAGGATCACCTGGCAATATATGCATGGCCAGGAACACGATGAGAGTAACCAAAAAAAGTGTGAAGGCAGCCTGGATAAGCCTTCGAATAATATATGTTGTCATAATTATTATACTTTTATTACAAGACTTATATCTGAGCTAATTAATTGTATCGGAGTATCGAAGATATTCTATTAATTAATATTCTCGGTATTCTATTTGTGAGTAACGGGAAAAGGTCTAATTATGAAGCCGCCTTATTGACCTTTTCCCATTCTCAATCCACTTGATTTAATATATACAGAAATATTCTGCGTATATTGCCATTTTTAAGGCAACGCTATTTATCTCTCCACGCGGTAGCAGTTCCCCAAATCATGAAATTGGCATTATTATTCAGGTCAAGGTCATGTAAATAGGGACGGAAAATATAACCACGTGAAATGGCATAAACACAGTTGATCATAGCATTGTCATACATATAACGAATCACTTTTTGTACAAGGGCAGGATCGTATGTACTGGAAGCTGCTGAAGCTTGATAGAGTGCCTGGAATTCATCCGTCTTGTCTAAAACAGGGTGATTGACTGTATTTTTTGAGAAATGAGAATTTAGGCCTACATTCATATTCGCATTCACCGACTTCGGTTGTGCCGCTAAACCAGTCCATCCTTTTGTAATCATCTCATTAAACGTGGCATTATCCAGCAGTTTTACTTCGGAGGTGATGCCAACCTTACTAAAGTAATTCTGTACGGCCGTTATATAATCTTTATTAGTTACTGTTGAGCTCCCCGTCATTGTAGTTGAGAAACCATTAGCATAGCCTGCCTCGGACAGTAACTGTTTCGCCTTATCAGGATTATAAGCGCGAGGCGTCAGGTCTTTGACATAGGCAGGGGTTCCGGGAACAGCATACTGGTCGGTTGCCGCCCATAATCCGTAACCTAAAGATTTAACGATTGAGTCCCGGTCGATAGCGTAGTCGAGTGCTTGACGGACTTTAACCTTAGAAAACGGTGAGTTGGGATTTGCGCTGTCAGGTATCAATAAGGCAATTGATAGAAAACCCTTGTTAATCTGAAATCCTTTTTGCTGAAGGTCATACTCCACTTTGGTAAGGTCGCCGGCAATCATGTCTACCTCACCCGCTTCGAAAGAGGATGCCCGGGTCAATGTGTCGAGGATACCGATAATCCCCCGTATTATCTGAGTATATTCCAACAAAGCGGCTATGAAGTGCGGTTAAAATTACACACGTTTAATTTCACTAGGGAAACAGTAAAACGAGCCGAAATTAAATTACCTGGTTTCACCACCCGGGAGTCTGATCGAAACCGGTTACCGCAGGAACTGGCTATCTTCAACAGACTGCAAAACTCCATATTCACGGGCACGAACCAGTACATTTCCAGAACATTAGAGGAAGACAGGGAAATGGTGCAGACATTCTTGCCATTCCTTGACGATGAATTGGTAATCATCGCGGAGGACAAGAAAGGAAATGCAGTTGGTCTGCTGATCTGTCTTCCAGACCTATATCAAGCTTTTAAGGGTGATAAGATAAACCGCGCTCGAATCATCTCAATCGGGGTAATGCCTGGCTGGAAAACAAAAGGAGTCGGCTCGATGATGGGTTCTCACTTGATGCAGAACCTGTTGAAGAAAGGATATCAGACGGCTGAAGCTTCCTGGATACTGGAAAGAAATATCCAACCTCATAATTTGGTAAAGCGATTCAATGCTGCTTCCGGCAAAGAATATGTTCTATTGGGGAAGAAATTGTAATATCTCAGGCGCTGGAAATTAAAAACTTTTATTTTGACAATATGAGCTTCAGTAGTGACCTGCCCCCCCGAAAAAGATACCAGATGGAATATCATAAGTTGGGAGATAGATAGCTGGGAAACGTATTTGCGGGAATAAATATAGCAAAGTAGTCAATCGTGTTTCAGGTAGAGTTCAACCCTAGTTGAACCTTGATGTTCAATATATGTATACCTACAGTTGAACAGTGATCCCAATGTTCGCCCAATCGTAACAATTTGAGACTGCCGAAAAAGTCGTCTTTGCAGACTGTAGAAAACAAAGCTGTCCCACGCGTGATATGAGGCTAAATGCATGATAAAATACAGGTAGTAAACCAGTAGGAGGTGCTCATGCTCAAGCCGAAATCACCTCAAGAATCGTTCTACGGCAGCTATCTGTATGACCGTATCGTTCCTGTTGACCACCTGCTCCGCAAGATAAACCAGGTGGTCGATTTTTCTTTTGTGGGCCAGGTGCTTAATGACAGGTACCACCCAGATATCGGCCGGCCGGCGGAAGCCCCGGAGTTCATGCTCCGGTTGTGCCTATTGCAGTATATTTACGGAGATTCTGATAGACAGGTCGTTGAGAATGCCCGCCTGAATCTGGCTTACAAGTATTTCCTGGGTCTGGCTGTTGATACCGAGGTGCCCGACTACACCACCGTTTCTTATTTCCGGGCTCAAAGACTTGGAGAAGAGAAATTCCAGGCAGTCCTGGACCAGATCGTCCGGCAATGCATCGATAAGGGACTGGTAAAGGGTAGCCGGCAGATAATGGACTCGACACATATCAGGGCTAATATCAGCGTAAGCAGCATTGCCGGGCTGGTAAGGAAATGCCGGGAGAATGTGCTCAAGACCATCGATAAGCAGGATGCGAGGGTAGCGGAAAGTCTGGGGCTGAGAGAGCTGGCGAACGCTGAAAATGTAAAGTTTGCATCCACAGAAGAAGGACTTCGGAGAGAGGTTGAAGCTGCCGGTAGATTGCTGGACGGCGTGACGAAAGAGCTAAAAAGGAAGCGAATTAAGCCGACTGAGGAACTCCAAAAAGACCTGGGGCTGCTGGAAAAGGCAGTTGCCGATAGGGAGAAGGGTGCCAAAGATAAACTCGTCAGCCCGGTGGACCCGGATGCCAGGCAGGGGAAGAAAGCAAGCACAACCTGGCCGGGTTACAAGGCACATATCGTTATGGAGGAAGAGACAGGTATCATTACCGGAGTGGAGACCACCCCGGCCAACGCTACGGACGGCAGCCAACTAAAACCGCTCTTGAAGGAGCAGGAAGAAGCCCATTCTCTTAAACCGCAAGAACTCACCGCTGACAAAGCCTATGATTGGGGAGAGAATCTGGAATCACTGGCTGACAACGAGACCATCGCAAATATCGGCTTATCAAAGCAGGTCAACCACCGGAACACCGGTTATTTCACCGTCGATGATTTCCTGTATGACCCTGAGAACAACAAGCTGATGTGCCCGGCCGGACATATCTCGACCAACTGTTACAGAGAAATCCTGTATAATAACAAGCCGGGTTACGCCTTCCAGTTCAAGCCAAGTTTATGCAATGCCTGCCCGTTAAAAATCAAATGCGTAAAGAATAAAGCGGGAAGAAGAGTATACATCAGCTATTATGAGCCCTACTATCGAATGGCGAGGGAAAGAATGGCAACCGAGGAAGGAAAACAGGCTTATCGTAATCGATACAAAATCGAGCAGAAGATGGCCGATCTGACCCGGTATTGCGGACTACGGAGGTGCCGTTACCGCGGGTTAGGCAGGGCCGGGATACATACTCTGTTAGCTACTACCGTTTGCAATATCAAGCGGATGGTGAAATTACTATGGGGGAAGCCGAACAATTACTATCTTGAGTCGCCGGCGGCCGGGTAAATGGCAAAGAATATGGCTGAAATGGCTAAGGTTAGCCAGAAAAATGAGGTAATTATGACCTGAAAAAGTGACTGAAAAGTGAAGATGGCGGGATTTTGAAAAATCCGGTCCGCCGGAACAAGAAATCACTGTTCGGACAGGCTTTTTTCGGCACTCTCATTTTAAGCTAATGTTGGACGGGATTTGCACCTGAAAGTACTGCGGCCGGAGGAACCGAAGAAGGAAAGCCCGTTCAATTATGTATGGTGAATAAAGCTGTATTGTGGTAAGATAATCAGCATCACCAAATGGAGGTGCTGAGCTAGTGGCAAATGATACCATTAAGCCATATCAAGATTACCTTAAAGACATTGAGAAAAAGCTGGCGATGGATGATGCTACCGAGCATACCCACCGTGCAGCACTTCAGGCTTTAATCGAAAGTCTTTTGTCGGGAGTCAGCGCCACCAATGAACCCAAACATATAAAATGCGGCGCTCCTGACTTTGTCATCAGGAAAGGCTCGACAACAATCGGCTATATCGAGGCTAAGGATATTGGTAAAAGCCTCGACGAAACGGAGAAGACGGACCAGCTAAAACGCTATTTGAATTCCCTAACCAATCTTATCCTGACGGATTACCTTGAATTCCGCTGGTACATGGATGGTGAGAAACGTCTGTCGGCTCGTCTGGGCACACCAACCAAAGACGGCAAAATCAAGCGTGAAAAGGACGGGATTCAGGCAGTTGCCGATCTCATAACCACTTTTCTTGACCATCAGGCCGAGAAGGTCGGCACGCCGCATGAGCTTGCCCAACGCATGGCCCGGCTGGCGCACATGATTCGCGACCTGATTATCGAAGCTTTTAAGCAAGAGGCTGAAAGCGGCAGCCTTCACAACCAGTTAGCGGCCTTCCAGGAAAATCTCATCCCCGACCTCTCGGTTGAGTATTTTGCCAACGAAACTCCATACCATGATTTGGCCACGATACAACTTTCCAGCGCGGTCCCCGGCAGTATAACCCTGGCTGACCCAAATTATAAGAAACTGGGCGAAGTTACCGCCGGCGGCAAGACCTTTGTTAAAGTTGAAAAAGACGGCCTTGTCAACTATTGGAAATTAGAAGCAGCTGAGAATGTTCTCAAGGAAGCTCAATCAATAGTAACCCGTCCGGGCAGCCCGGTTCTCTATAACGGCGCCCCGAAAGAAGAAGGGTTGTTTTACCAGGTTGGTAATCTTAGTGAAATAGACGGACAGCCGAATACGGAAACCGGTTCCGTCGATCCGTTTTCTTTCATCAAGGTAATAAAAGAAGGCACAGTGGTCCGTTGGGGTTCACAGAAACTGACCGATGGAGACAGCCAGGCAACCGTATATTACCAGGTTGTCACCAAAGGCGCGGACGTGCTGGTTCCCGGTTTGAAGTTCAAGATCGACCCTGCCAAGGGAGCCACCACAGCGGATAGAGTTAACTTTATATCCCTGCTCCTTTCCCTCTTCCTGGGCACGGCGGCCCTTCCCCATATCCTTATCCGTTACTATACCGTTCCCAGCCCTGCCTTTGCCCGCAAGTCTACCATTGTGGCTGTGGCGGCCATCGGTTTATTCTACCTGCTGACCCTTTACATGGGTCTGGGCGCGATGACGCACGGTGTGCTTGATCTCACCAATGACAATATGTCCGCGCCGCTTTTAGCGCGTTCCTTCGGTTTGGGAATCTTCGCGATCATTTGCGCTATAGCGTTCTCCACCATTCTCGGCACGGTCAGCGGTCTTATCGTCGCCGCGTCCGGCGCTGTAGCTAACGACCTCGTTCATAAATTCATGAAAATCCAGTTGAGCGAGAATAAAATGGTCTTTGTCGGCAGAATGACGGCTATCGTCGTCGGCATCATTGCCATGGCGCTCGGTATCGCCTTTAAGCATATGAATGTATCTTTCCTTGTCGGGTGGGCATTTACCATCGCCGCGTCGGCTAACCTCCCCGCCATTATCATGATATTGTTCTGGAAAAAGACTACTGCCAAAGGCGTTATCGCCTCAATATCTGTTGGTCTAATAGCCTCTCTTGTCATGATCATCCTGTCTCCTGACACATTTGTCCAGGTATTCAACCTGCCGGCAGCCAGTGCCCCCATGCCTATCAGCCAGCCGGCTATCATATCGATACCGCTAAGTTTTGTGACGCTCGTAGTTGTCTCTATGTTGACAAGAAAGGGCGGCGTCGCAACGCAGGTTTAAGGAGAAGGAAATGTACGAAAAGATACTTGTGCCACTGGATGGTTCTAAAGTTGCTGAAGCGGCTCTGCCTAATGTTGTAGATCTGGCAATGAGGATGGCGCCTAAAACCAAGATAGAGGTAACTTTATTGCAGGTTATATCCAACCTGACCTATAACGTTTTGACGCCGGAAGAATTAGCCCAGATACCCTACAGTGAAAAAGACCTGAAACAGATTACACAAAAATCACTGGAATATCTGGAAAAAGTAGCTGAAACTCTCCGGGCGAAGCAAATTGACGTTAAGACGCTGGTTACTGTCGGTCATGCTGCCGATGAAATCGTAAAAGTGTCCCAGTCAATCGGCGCTAACGTCATCGCTATGTCCACTCATGGATACTCCGGGGTCAAGCGTTGGGCGATAGGGAGTGTGGCGGACAAGGTTTTACACATTAGCGAAATTCCGGTACTGCTTATTAGAGTTAAGTAGTTCTTTGGGATTAGCCCGTAAGATAGTATAAGATTAGCGGCGGCTTCCATTTATAATATGTGGAAGCCGCCGCCAGTTTTTAATGAATTCCAACCCGCCGCGATTTATCAGCAAACAGGCTTTAAATCTATTTACTTGCCCTGATACGCGGTTCATCGCGGTCGAGGAATTGCACCTGCGTAGAAGCCGAGAGTAGCTCGTGCAGAATAATACCCCGACCGGTAAGGGTCGGATTAGTATATAATCAGAAGCTGACTATGCAGGCCGCTACAAAGGCACATCGACAGTAAAAGTTGTGCCCTCGCCAGGCTGGCTTTCAATGTTAAAAGTCCCGCCCAGCAGTTGCGTTCTTTCCCTGATCCCCAGCAACCCAAGCTTGCCGATCCTGGCCAGTTCTCCTATTTTAAGCGGAGCTTTAAGGCCTTGACCATTGTCACGAATAATGACCTTGATACTATTTTCAGAAAAATCAAGCTTAATCGATACTTTGCTTGCCCCGGAATGCTTGCCCGCATTAGCCAGCCCTTCCTGAATAATGCGGAACAACATTAATTCTGATTCCGATTGAAGCTGGCGCTGCTCACCGGATATCTCCGTTGTTACCTCCATTCCATAGTTCTTTTCCAGGTTTGAAGCCAGCCATTTAACCGCCGGGATAAGACCGAGATCATCAAGGATGGAAGGCCTGAGTTCCTGGCTAAAAAAACGTACCCCTTCAATTATTTTCCGCACTTCTTCTCTAATATCCGGTGCCGAAACATCGGTATGTCCTTTAGATAAATCATCGAGCTTTCTGGATACGACTACCAGGGACTGGATTGTATCATCATGCAACTCTCGGGATATCCTTTTACGCTCGGCTTCCTGCGCCTGTCCCACCTTTCTCATATAGATGCGAAGATTCTCCTGGATTTTTCTTTCCTTTTCAATGTTTTCAGCGGCGGTACTCTTCAACTGCTCGGTGTAACTCTTCAACTCGGAAGCCATCTTGTTAAATGAATCAGCGAGATCGCCGAGCTCATCTTTCCTTTTTACTTCCAGCTTGTAATCCAGGTTTCCTTTCCCTATCGCTTCCGCGCCTTCCCGTAGAGCCTGGATAGGATTAGTAATTACTTTTAACAATAACAAGGTTATACCAACAGCGATAATCAGCAGTACCGTAAAAATAATAAAAAAGAGGTTCTGAATATCGGTTACGATTTTATTAATATAAATACCGCTATCTCTTATAGCATTATTAATATCATTTTTAGTCTCTTCGGCAGGCATTGAAAATTCCGTGATATAAGTTGTGGCCCATAACGTCAGAGATCCCCAATTATCGGCATTGATATATTCGATACTGGCATATTTCTGGTTAATTGAACCGTCTACTTCCAGCCAATCGTAATAACCTGCGGTTGATTTCACTCCGATGGAAGATTTGAGTAAAGCCCAGAAAGTAGGAAGAATATCCTTCAGCGAATCCAGATTTTTCTCCTGCCCCGGAAACTTATGAATTATTATTATTGAATTCACAGGCTCAATTAAAGTGGTATAACCTGTCATACCCACCGGCTGTACCACGATATTTCGCAATTCCCGGACGTTACCAGGGTACGGATAGTGGAGGAGAATTTGTTTCGCCTCATGGCTAAACTCGCTGACCTTTTTCTCCGGCGTATCCATACCCCGGCCGGGTGTCGTTGAGCCGCCGGAAGTCCGTGCTCACCGCCCAGCGGCCATCGGAACTCAGGGCATAGACCGGATGCGGCAGCATCCGTTTCTTCCCGGACCGCACGTCGAGGATGTAGCTGACGAACTGCCCTTCCTGGCGGTCGTTCCAGATCACCTCGCCGTCGTGGCCCGGCCGCCATTGGAGCATGCAGCCCTGCTGCCAGTTCCAGGCCCGGCTTGTGCCCAACTCGATCCACCGGTCATTGTCCTGCAGATCGACCATGCCGACCCGAATCGTGTCGTCCGCCCGGGGACTGCGGTGTTCGAAATCGACTTCCATCCCGAGTACACACCGGCCCGTCGGATCGACCTGGAGCTTGTCATAGTACCCGAACCAGTGGAACTTGGGCCCCCGGGTGATCGCCCGCACCGGGGCCGGACCGGCCGTGTCCTTTGCCTGTGCCGCACTGCTCAAGCTGGACATCGGAATGAAGGCAGCCGCTCCTGCCGCCCATCTGAGGAACTCCCGACGCTTGATCGTTGCGCTATTCATATCTCTGTAGCTCCCTTTCTCCGTGGCTCGCTCAGATGAGCCCGGTTCCAAGCCGCATTCCAGAGCATTGTAGGTCTCGCCGCATCATTCGCAACCGCAAAGTCTCGCCAGCCGGGGAGGAGTAGGGATTTGTACGTCGAATATGTAAGCGTGATAATCCTTGGCCTTGCCGAATCTGTACCGCTCCAGGAATTCACCGTAAAAAGGGGGGTTATGGGTTAATTCTACGGTGGGGGGATATTGGAATCCGTCTATCAGTATGCCCTGCCGCTCGTGGGTAGCATTGGAATATTCACCCGGGCCGCGCAGGACGGTCATCCCGCGGCTTTTTACCCATGCCCGGGCCTGGTCCAGTAAAGCCCTGGCGACTTCATAATCCTGGATAACTTCAAAAAACCCGAAGAATCCGATGCGCGCATCATAGTGGTCGTTGAATCTCTTGTTAATCGCCGCCGAGATTCTGCCGACAGGTTTTCCATCCCGCGAGGCCAGGAAATGAGTAACCTCGGCATGCTGATGGTAGGGGTGCGCCCGGGTCAGCAGACCGACCAGACCGAGTAGACGGTTACCGAGCATGTCGCCTTGGAGTGGTGGAGTCCAGCAGGGATCGTTACGGTAGAGCTGCCAGGGAAAATCGGTAAAGTCCTTAATCCGGGAGGTGTCGAGAGTGATTTCCTCAATCTTCAAAGATGATGAGATGCCAATACCTCCCCGAAACAGGCTAATTACATTATACCATCAGGAAGCAGCGCCAGGCATCTTGCTCTTTCCCGGACTATGTACGGGGCACTAAACACCATTTAACATAACGTATGAAATAATTTATAGCTGGTCACTCGTGATTTGTTTCCTGTTTCAGGGATTTATAACTTATGTTATCCCTTTAACGTATTCTTTCAACCCGTTTGACATTCAGGCTTATCTAACTTAAAATTATTAGGTTGTTTCAGTTCCGGAACAGCGTCTTATCGGGGCGTAGCGCAGCTTGGTTAGCGCGTCTGAATGGGGTTCAGAAGGTCGGCAGTTCAAATCTGCCCGCCCCGACCATAGCTTCAACATATTTAATCCTTCTATCATTTTTACAATCCAGGTTTTTGTAAATAGATATCTTTAATTTTTCTGTGATACAATGAATCTGTTCTTTTACCGGGAATGGATGAGTATACAAATCCCGGGCAGGCACCTGCTATTAAAAATATATTACAGTAAATGGGATAAAGGATGAGACTAATACAGTTTATGGTTTCTGATGCAGGCCGCCGGGTCGGCCTTATAGAAGAGAGCTTGGTTTTTGATCTGACGAGCGTAAACCCTTTTTGGGACAGCACGTACAACATATTTATCGAGGCGCGGCGTTCCGGTAAAACCCTGGAAGAACATATTAATGGTTCTGCTTACCGTGAGAATGCGGCACGTCTTGATTACAGCGAGTTGTTGGCCCGCCGTCCCGGGGAAAAAATGTGGATACTCCCGCCGCTCGATCATCCTGACCCCGCGCATTGCATGGTAACCGGGACCGGGCTGACCCATATCGGCAGCGCGTCGCAGCGCCATGAGATGCACCAGAAGGATTTAATGTCTTCGACGGCCGGGACGACGACGGCCGGGACGGCCGCTAAATCAGAGCAGAAAACAGATTCCCAGAAGATGTTTGAGATGGGACTGGAAGGTGGAAAACCCGAATCGAGTAAAAGGGGAATCCAGCCCGAGTGGTTTTATAAAGGCACCGGAATAATACTGAGAGGCTATAACGATTTTCTGGATATTCCGTCTTTCTCCGAGGACTGCGGAGAGGAGCCTGAAATAGCCGGGTGCTACATCATCGGTGATAATCAAATTCCTTACCGCCTCGGTTTTACTATCGGTAATGAATGGTCGGACCATATCACGGAAAAGGGTAATTACCTGTGGCTGGCGGCGTCAAAATTGCGTACGTGCTCTATCGGCCCTGAATTAATCACAGACCAGTCTTTTCATGATATCAGGGGTCACTGCCGGATATACCGGGGGGACGCGGTAATTTACGATTCCGGGGAGATTTATACCGGCGATTATAACATGAGTCACTCGCTGGCTAACCTGGAAGATCATCATTTTAAATTTCCTCAATTCCGGGTAGCAGGGGATGTTCACATTCATTATTTTGGAACGATGAAATTATCTTACGGGAGCATGGGCGTCTTTCAAAATAATGAAAAAATCCAGTTACATTTTGACGGTATGGGCGCCGACCTTGTGAATTACGTAAGACGCATTCCCTTCGATTCCACTCCTGTTACTGTTCAGACAGGCTGATTGATAATCGACCCGCCATCAGGGTTCGTTATGCGGGGGCGCTAAGGAGGATATTTTTCTATGAAAATTACAGGTTACCGCACCTATGTCGTAAGTACACCGTGGAGAAATTTGACTTATCTGGTACTGGATACCGATGAAGGTATAGCCGGCATCGGCGAAGCGCGGGTCCTCGGCAGAACGAATTCCGTTCTGGAACTGCTCAGGGAAACGAAGCATCACTTTATCGGCCATGACGCTTTCGATATCGAAGGCTTGTACCAAAAATACACCTTACTGGATTTTGATAAAGCAGGCAGTGTGGCTATTACCGCTTTTTCCATGCTGGAAATTGCCTGCTGGGATTGCATCGGAAAAAAGGCAGGGCTGCCCGTTTACAAGCTTCTGGGGGGAAAGGTGCTGTCCGGCGATAAGCCGGTTCAAAAAATACCGGCGTATGCTAACGGCTGGTATAGAGTCGACAGGTCTCCGGACGCGTTCGCAGAGGCCGCTAAAAAGGTCATTCAGAAGGGATATACCGGGCTTAAATTCGACCCGTTTGGCGCGGGCAACCTGGAGCTAAGCCGGAAAGAATATTCCATGTCAATAGAGATAATCGAGGCCTTAAATAATCATCATGGACTCAAACGCTGGCGGCGTTACAAACTAATTGAGATGGTTTTAAATGATTGATTCCACCCTAATATTTTTACAATTAGGCCACATTACCGAATCCTTCTCACTCTCCCCCGTATCGCGGTACGGGGCAGGCTCTTTTACAAAGGGAGACGACAGAGAATATATTTTATCTGCTCCGGCAACCCATGCTTATAAACTAACCGAAAACACCGCATTAAGGTAGTACAACCCTGCCTTCCCAAAATGGGATAGGGATTCTTCCCAAGAGAAGAGGACAAGATGAAAGTAGATATTAGCAAAACGGCGCAATGACTTGTATAGAGGTTTCTTAGTTGTTTAGCCAAACTGGAGTATCGGAGCAAAACTAATAGTAAATAAAACCGTCATTATTAGAGTTTGACACTCAAGAGAAGTGATGATAATATGCTGTCAAGTAAAAAAAGAAGAAAGGTGAAACATGGCTGAAAAAAACAGGGCTGCAAACGATTGGGATATCCGCATAACGCTGCTGGGAACCGGAGTACCGACACCCGTCATGGAGAGGTTCGGCCCGAGTACGCTTATCGAAGCGGGGGGAGAGATACTTTTATTCGACGCGGGGCGGGGGTCAATGCAACGCCTGTACCAACTTAAGACCCCGATGAAAAAACTGCGCGCCATGTTTCTCACGCACCTGCATTCCGACCATACCGTGGGACTACCCGACGTGTGGCTGACGGGATGGCTGACCGGCCGTCCGGAGACGCCTTTGCATGTATGGGGGCCGAGGGGCACCAAAGCGATGATGACCTACCTGGAACTGGCCTACCAGTACGATATCCGCATCCGGCTGTATGACGACCGTACTCCCCCGGAAGGCGTGGTCGTCCTGGCGGAAGATATTGCGGAAGGGGTGATTTACGAGCGCAACGGCGTCAAGGTGACCGCCATCGAGGTGGACCACGCGCCGATAAGTCCTGCCTTCGGGTACCGCATCGACTACGCGGGACGCTCGGCAGTTATTTCAGGAGATACGCGCTTCTCGGAACACCTTATCGAGCACGCGCAAGGGGCCGACGTAATCATACACGAAGTAATATCAGCCGATCTCATGCGGGCGCGTGCCGGGAGAAATACCGAGGCATTGGAGGCGGTTATAGCGCACCACACAACGCCGGAACAGGCGGGGGAAGTATTCTCCAAAGCGCAGCCCAAGCTGGCCGTATACACTCATATTATTCCGGTTTCCTCCACGGAAAAAGACTTAATCCCACAAACGCGCAAGACCTATGCAGGCCCGCTGGAGATGGGCGAGGACCTGATGGCCATAGAAATAGGGGACAAGGTGATAGTACGGCGTCGCGATAACATGAAGAAGGAAGCCTGATTTATGACGAACACACTCGATGATAAAGAGCAACCGATAGTGCTGAAAGCAGGAGAGGATTTTCATCTAGCGTTCGGCGCAGACCACATCATCTACGCCGGCATGGTATCCGATGATGTGTATTCCATCGCCCAGAAAAAAAGCGGCAATCACCAAGGGTACGCGTGGAACCTGTATTTTCCTAAAAACCGCCGCGATATAACCATCGATGGGGTAAAATTATACGTGGAACGCGTCACACCGGACGAAATAGCATTCCGCCCGGCGTAAGACAGGCGCTTTAAATAACTATCTCAGATTTATGGGTTTCACCATCCCGCAGAAAGCGGACGGTCATGATGCTGCCGGGTTTAAGTTCGCCCAACGCTTTTTGAACATCAGCGGCGTTGCTGATGCGGTTGCTGCTGATTTCAGTAATAATATCGCCCGGTTTAAGCCCCGCTTTTTCACCCAGCGAGCCACTCGCCACCTCGCCGATAACAGCTCCGAAGACCGGAATCTCCCCGTGTTTCTGCGCTACACGGTCGGCATCGGCTACCTTCAGCCCAAAATGGATTTTATCGGTCGAAAGCAGTTCCTGGATACGTCCGCGGTCAAAGCCGACCACGACCTGACCGCCGATAACGAGAACCGGCACACCCATTTGGCCGCTCACTTTAACCATTTCTTCCGCGGCCGTCTCATCACGTGAAACATCATATTCAATGTATTTGACGCCAAGCTGGCCAAGAAAACTCTTGGCTTGATGACAGTATCCTCACGTAGGCGTAGTATATATTTTTACATCCATAACACTCACTCCAGCACTTAAGATTTCCTGTTATTTTCCACTTTCACTTCATTCATTCTGGGCAGGTTGAACGGATTATTACCTTTCCTTAACGGGTTGAACTCCGGGAAAGCGTTATAAAACTCTTTTTTTATGCCGCAATATTTACATTTGCCCCGGCTCATCGGCCCGTTGGCAGATTCGATAACCCAAAAGTGACGGCAAGGCTCGCTTTGAACCTGTGCATTATCTTTTTCTTTTACTTTGCTGCTCATCATGCACCTCCTTACAACCGTCCATGATGCCATTTTATCTTATACAAACAGCTAATTCTGCGACTTTTGTCCCATAATAATACGATAATAGTATTAAGATATTATGAAAAGCCGACAAAGAAAAAGAGGATTAGGCGGATAAGGTGGAAAGCCAGGCCGCGTTCAGGCCTGGTTGTCTTTGAGAATATCTTCTTCGAAGATTATTTCAAAAGGACAGGTAATGGCGCCGCTGGGACAAACAAGTTCGCAGAGTGTGCACCACCGGCAATCATCCACTTTAACCGCTTTGACGGTATTCTCCACCAACGTCAAAGCGCCGCAGGCACAAACGGCAACACAAAGCCCACAGTGCTGGCATTTTCCCTGATCGATTACCGGCATTTCTTTCATTGTACTATCCCTAGTTTCATATTATGTTCCTTAAAAACACAATTGTCTGCGACGTTTATCTCATCAATCGATGCCCGCTGTTTCCCGGAGAGCTCGCTGATTGGTGATAATAATTTTATTGCGCTCCATCCTGATAGCGCCTGCGCCTTCCAGGCTTTTAAGCGAACGACCGACCATTTCACGGGCGGTGCCGATCATCGCAGCCATTTCCTGCTGGGTAAGGCGCGGCCTGTCACCGGTTTTATCACCTGCGTATTCCAATAACACCTTAGCAACACGCCCGTTGACGTGGCGAAAAGACAGGTCTTCCACCAAAGATATCAATTCCTCAACCCTTTGAGAAAGCACTTTAATGATATTTAAAGCAATCTGAGGGTGGTCCCGCATGACTTTTTCAAGGTCGGATTTCTTAATGGCGTAAAGCGTAACCAGACTCATAGCGGCGGCGCTGACCAGGCTAACGCCCCCGTTTAATACCGGGACATCGTTAAAAGAATCACCGGGGCGAATGATTCGCAGAATCTGCTCCTTGCCGTCAGCAGAAGTTTTAAAGACCTTGACCACACCTTCCCCCACGAAGTAAAGAACATCCGTAGTATCACCTTCAGCCAGTATCTGTTCTCCCCTCCGCCGGTAATTGATGGAAACGAGTACGATATTGCCGCGTTTGAGCAACTTATCGCTATCATACATCGAGTCGGAGCTGGATCCCATGATAAAAGCCCCGCCGTGTATCCAGACCATTACCGGGCGTTTGGCATCATCTGGCCCCGGCGTCCAGATATTCAGGAACAGGCAGTCTTCCGATTGCGCCTGGGGCGCCTGCATTATGAATCCACCCGGCATGGTGTTTTGCGGGGCTATCGGCCCGAAGTGTTTCGCCGGGCGGATACCTTTCCATGGTTTAACAGGCCGGGGCGGCATCCATCGTAAATCGCCCACCGGGGGAGCAGCATACGGGAGCCCTTTAAAGATGTATTGCCCCCCTTCATAGCTCCCCTCAACTTTACCGGATTTGGTGCTGACGATCGTATCCTTCTGGACAGCCATCTTTTGTTCCTTTCTCCCGCTCTCTATAGCTTAAGTTCCTTGGATAGAATAACAGGGTGAAATATAGCTGTCAAATAAAGATATGGGCAAAAATACAGCAAAAAAGGGGGAAGGTCACTGCCAGTATCATCAGCAACAAATTATTCAAAGATACTTAACAGACAAACCTAAAACTCAAGCCGGCCTGGAACTTAAATTCGTGGCTAATTCCCTTACCCAACAGAATGAACAATCTTTTGGAGAAGAACTTGAAAAATGGCGTGATAAATGGAGGCCGTTTCTTCTTGAGTGTACCTACCCGGAGGATGGAAAACACTGGAGGTATACCCATAGGCGTTTACGAGCCGCTTACAGCAGTCTACGCTCAAATCTGCCGTATTTGTTCAACT
This sequence comes from Dehalococcoidia bacterium, assembly GCA_041300405.1. Taxonomy (GTDB): domain Bacteria; phylum Chloroflexota; class Dehalococcoidia; order Dehalococcoidales; family RBG-16-60-22; genus Fen-1077. The sequence goes on from JBGLNK010000001.1 coordinate 1,765,084, forward strand.
ATAAAAACTACCCTGAACTAAATATCCCTAATACAAAAAACTCACTTGAAGGATATTTCAGCAGACTTAAGTAACTGCTAAACAACCATCACGGACTTAAACGCTGGCGTCGTTATAAGTTAATCAAAATGATTTTAAGTAACTAATTCCATCCTAATTTATTTACTATTAGACCTTTTTTAAGTTTTCGAGGGACTCCGAGCCGTACCGCGCACGATACTTCACCTCTAGAGTTCAGCCGGAATTACAGCCCGGAGACCACTCAACTGGTTAATATTTATAGTAGGCGCATAATCTTTGTTGGCAAGCGAGAAACAAAGCCGGGTTAACGTTTATATCAATCCGGCTTTACTTCGCCAATTGAGGAGGATTATTTCTTAGCAGCGTGCGGGATTTTACTTACGTCTGCTTCCGAATTGCGTTCCTCTTTCAGATACGCGAATCTCGCCACTTTTGCCCGGATTTCCTTCTGGCGCGTCCCGGGGACGCCCTATACCACGATAACATCGGTGCCGATGGCGCTATATTTCACATCAATTGAGCACAGTGAAATCATCTCCTGGAAGTAGCAGCTGTAAGCGCGTCCTGAAGAGATGCCGATAACCTTCCCACCCTTGAGCACCTTGTCAGCAAATAGAACGCTTTGCCCGTGATATATAGGATGGTGGTTAGGCTCGTCCATATTGGGGCACGGCTCGCCCTTTTGGAACTGCGAACGGTATATATCGATAATATCCTCGGCATTCCAGGCCAGGGTTGCTCTGTAAGCGGGTGCTACAACTGTTTGGGCAGGTCGGTTAGCAAATTATTCCTCAAGAATAAATGTTATCCTCATCTGCACTCGATATTCGGATATTTTGCCCTTTTCATCGAGTAGAACTTCCTGATTCTCGATCCAGGCTCCTCTAACATTTTTGAGAGTCTTTAGAGCTCGAGCAATCCCTTTTTTCATTGCGTCATCAAAACTAAGTGTAGAAGATGATTTGATTTCTGTTGTTCTTGAAATAGACATTGGCGTCTCCTTCAATTTATTAACTTAGACTTCTATTCGATTAGTCTCCAGGCTTGCCAACTGTCCAAAATGCTTTGATTGCAGTAACAATCACAGAAGATATCCTGTAGTTTGTACCCACGTAATATATAGACTTCGAGAAGTTATTATAAAGATGACAAACCATAATGTCAAATCAAACGGGACAGTACCAAATAATCTTGGGTGAATTAACAATTACTCAGTTTGTTTCAGGGATGCCCGGGTAAGTTGTTAAACTTACCCCAGGCTCAACCCAGTATATCCGCTCATGGCTGCCGCCCTCGGCCTCCGTTCTCGCTCTGCTTCCCAGAACCCTGCAATAACTGATTTGATGCTATTAGCTCTTGTTTTTCGGCTTCAACCTGTTTTTGAAACACCTCGAGCTCTGCCTTGATGATTGTGGAAACCTGGGCCTGTATTTGTGCCGGTAAATTATCCTGAATAGCCTTTATTGAGGTAGAGAGTTGGATGAGCTGTTTTCTAATGTCGGACAGTCCATCGACATTGCCGGTGATGGTAGTGGCTTCTTTAGGAATTGCATTATCGGTATTTACGATTTTTTCTTGAAGTATAGGGTGTGGAATATCAGCGGTGTCCCGGGTAACCTCGCCGACCCCGATTTTTGTTGGGGGAAGATATGGTGCGATGCTGCAGGCCAGCACTTGCATCGCTGCCGGTGGGCATTTGGCCAGTACTTCGGGAAGTTTTGCTATTATCTCGGGATCTTCCATCAGTTGAGCCACGGCCTTGCCGGGATTTCCCAGGACAGACATTAGACTGAGTTTCTTTTTCTTAGGTTTTTGTTCTTGCGTCACAAATCACCTCACTTCTATTTTGGTATCGAAGGGTAGAGTCACACTAGCAGAGTCAGGCTTATGGGACCCGATTTTGACCTTACCCCGGATTTAGTATACCGTCTAGAGTCCGGTCGCGGTTTCAGCATACTCCTTCGGCGTACTTCCTTTCAATGAGCTATGTGGCCTGACCTCATTATAGTCCTTCCGCGAGTCTTCGATGGTTTCATCCACTTCTTACCACCAATTTTCCTCCATCGGCGGCTATTTAGGCTAAAAGATACGGTGTTACGCTGACAATGGGTATTCTATGGTGGGGACTGAGTAGAGTTGAACTCCCCATTCCAGGCTTATAACCTTCCTGGCTTTATTAGTCCGGTTGCTTGACCAGCTATCAACCCTGGGAGAGACCGCAGGTCAGCGGGAGCTGAAAGCCGCGCTGACACACTTTATCGAAAGGATAGAGATTCACGGCCAGGACGTGACTATCGAATATAGCTTCAAAAAGCCTGCTATTGCCAAAGTGCCTACTAATGGCGACCCGGGGGGGGCACCGGATTCTCGTGTGCAACCTGCCTACATTGTAGAAATACTGTGTCCAACAATCAATGAAATCCGTATTTCAACAATGAAGTTGTCGGCATTACAGCGAGGAGAAATATTCCAAAAACATGGAAAGCGCAGTCTAAGAGAATTGGCAAAAGAATATAACGTTAGTTATGAAACAGTAAGGAGGATTGAAAAGAAAGACATTTGTTTAATCCGTAGTTAGAATATAAGAATAGAGTATGACATAACAAAATACTATTCAATGAATCTCATAGTAATAGCTGACCGGAGGGATGACCATCTGCTGCTCAATGACGAAGTGGGAGAGGCTAAAACGGCCATTCAAGCGGTAATTAAAGCCTATCATGATAATACCAGCATGGCTTATCAGACCGGTGGAATTACCGATCTGGCTAATTCATTGGGAGATGTGGGCTGTGCATACATCTTAAATACAGAAGGCCGGCCATTTGAAGAGATGTCACAGGGATTGGGCCAAAACAGGCTTAAGTTATACATAGGCCCCGGCAATCTCAATCCTTATAATCAGATGGCGATGACTTTACGCAAGAACGGTGAAGATACCCTGGTTACTTTCATTCTGGCCTATAGCGATCAAATTACAGCTGAGAAAAATGTGGAGGTCATTGAGGAACGCCTTAAAGCAGGACTTTCCCTCATGCGAGATAAACCGTTGACTGATTATTGGACCGTCCAGGAAGTTATCGCAGCAGGCTCATACCTTCAAGCTACGGTCAAAATCAATGAGCCACAGCCTGGTGACGGGACGGGATACTCTTTCGTGGTATCGGTGTGGATGGGAGATTACTGGTTCCTATATCCCGGTTCTGCGGATTTTTTAGACCGGTAGATTTGTCTTCAGAAACCGGTCAGAGTGGGAGTATCGACTGTAACAAAAGGTTTCCGGTTTGCTACTGAATTGGAATATCTACCATGTCACGAAATGAGTAATTGTAAAACAAATCTTGCTTTTTAGCTGTTTTTAATACTTGGAAGCGCCTATTTCCTCCATTTTGCCGGTTACCACGAAGACTACCCGTTCGCAGATATTGGTGACTCTGTCGGCGGCGCGCTCCAGGTTATGCGCTACCCAGATAAGCCTGGTAGCCCGGGTAATGGTCTTGGGGTCCTCGGCCATGAAAGTGAGCAGTTCTCTGAACACCTGGTCGTACAGATGGTCGATGGTATCATCTTCAGTCACGATTTGCCTTGCCGCCGCGGCATCCCGGTTAACAAAGGCGTCCAGGCTGCGGCGCAGCATGTCTACCGTCTGCTCCGCCATGCGGGGAATATCGATAAGCGGCTTTAAAGGAGGCTCGTTGCCAATCATAATCGCAATCTTGCCTATGCCTTCGGCATAATCGCCGATGCGCTCTACTTCAGAAAGTATATTAAGCACGGCCAGGATAGTGCGCAGGTCGCTGGCCATCGGCTGCTGGGTGGCAATAAGCTCCACGCACTTTTCCTCAATTTCAAAACGTTTATGGTCTATCTTTTTATCATCTGTAATCACTTGCTGGGCTAAATCCAGGTCGCGGTTCTTGAGCGCTTCGATAGAGCGTGAAATGGCTTTACTCACCATGCTGCCCATTGCCAGGATATCGTCCTGGATTTCTCTTAATTTCTTGTGAAACGCGGTTCTCGTTTCCATATCGGCCTCCTCAGCTTTATCCAAAGCGTCCGGTAATATAATCTTCAGTTCGTTTATCTTTCGGGTTGGTAAATAACTGCGCTGTCGGGCCGTATTCCACCAGCGTCCCGGCCCGGTCGGGTTCCATCATCATAAAGGCTGCCGTATTGGATACCCTGGCCGCCTGCTGCATATTGTGGGTAACGATGATGATAGTGTAGTCCTGCGCCAGGGTTTGCATCAAGTCCTCGATTTTTAGTGTGGCAATGGGGTCGAGGGCGCTGCACGGTTCATCCATCAGGATGACTTCCGGCTCAACCGCCAGCACGCGCGCGATGCAGAGACGCTGCTGCTGACCGCCGGAAAGCGCCAGCCCGGACTGATTCATTTTATCCTTGACTTCATCCCAGAGCGCGGCCCGGTGCAGGCTTTTTTCGACGATTTCCTCAAGCTCGCCGCGGATTTTCATGCCGTGCCGTCTCGGGCCGAAGGCCACATTATCAAAAACGGACATCGGAAAAGGGTTTGGTTTCTGGAAAACCATGCCTACCCTTTTCCTTAGCTCGACAACATCGATTTTTGTGTCATAAACGGGAATGCCGTCCAGTTCCACATTGCCTTCCACCCTGGTGCCGTGTATAAGGTCGTTCATGCGGTTGAAGAGACGCAGCATGGAAGATTTACCGCAGCCTGACGGCCCGATAATAGCGGTAATAGAACATGACGGGATATCCAGTGTAATGTTCCTCAAGGCCTGAAAAGATCCGTAAAAAAGATTAACGTGCTCCGCTTTAAGCTTGGTGACGCATGTTTCCGCCGGTCTGCCGGATATATCCGGTATGTTAATATTAATGCTCATAACTATTTCCTCTGTCTCGTTTTAATCCTGATACCTGCTGCTAAAATGTCAAAGGAGAGTACGACTACCAGCAGCACCAGCGCTACGCCCCATACTGTTTCTTTGGGCATATTGGGCACGTGAGCGGCCACTGTATAAAGGTGATAAGGCAGCGCCATGAACTGGTCTAAAGGTGACTGAGGCAGTTTGGGCAGCAGGAAAGCGGCCCCCACCACCAGTATCGGCGCGGTTTCCCCGGCGGCCCGGCTTATTGCCAGCACCGCGCCGGTGATAATACCCGGAAATGCCTGCGGCAGTACAATATGCCGGATGGTCTGCCACCGCGTTACACCGATGGCCAGGCTGCCCGCGCGGTATTCCTGCGGCACAGCTAAAATGGCTTCTCTGGACGTAGTAATTACCATGGCCAGCGCCTGCGCGGCTAAAGTAAGGCTGGCGGCCAGCAGCGACAACCCGAAGTGTAATGCCAGCACGAACACGCTCAGGCCAAAAAGCCCGAAGACGATGCTGGGAACGCCGGCTAAATTAATAATCGCTAAATTGATTAAACGGGTCAGCCAGTTGTCCCGCGCGTATTCCGTAAGATAAATCCCCGCCAGTACCCCGATTGGTAAAGCGACGACCAGGGTGCCCAGCATCAGGTAAAAAGTGCCGACTATAGCAGGCAAGATACCTCCGGCTTTACCAGCCTGCGACGGAAACTGGACGATAAAATCCCAACTTATCGCGCCGCCGCCTTTAACAATAGTGTAAATGATAATAAACAGGACGGGAGCCACGGTAATAGCTGTAGCCAGCGCGAGGAATATAAATGCGGTGCGCTGGGTTATATTGCGTGAATTTATCACCCTGGTTTTCATTTAATCAGCTACCTTGCGAATTTCTTTTTCTGCCGCTCCAGCACTCTTTCGGCGATGATATTCACGGCCAGCGTTAAAACAAACAGTATCAGGCCTACAGCAAACAGGGCCTGGTACTGGAGGCCGCCGCGGACGGCGTTACCGATGCCGGAAGCGATTGCCGCGGTCATGGTGGTCATGGGATCGGTTGGCGATACAGGGACGGCTAAAGCGCCGCCGGCGACCATTAAAACGGTCATCGTCTCGCCGATTGCCCTGCCTACACCCAGCATGACCGCCGCGGCGATGCCGGAAAGAGCGGCGGGGATGCAAACATGCCATACTCGGCTTTCCCCACCCCGAAAAAATAACCCCTATAGCAGAACTCAGCGACCTTATCGAAGAGCGTGTAGGCGTCCGGCCGGGACAATCCGGCGCTTTTTTCAAGTTGAATCCCAGGGTGGACGACCTGCCTGATGAGTACTCCGTTAAACTGGATAATATTAGACTGATGGTGATGGGGCGAATCAAGAGGGGCGGCACCGGCTGTTATTGCGCCGAAGGCTCTTTACTGCAAGCGCTGCTCGGTCACCTGCTCCTCCAGAGGGACGAAGTGGTTATCATGGACATGGAAGCGGGCATCGAGCATCTTTCCCGCGGCACCGTTAAAGCCGTCGACAAGCTGATAATCGTGGTGGAACCGGGACGCAGGAGCATCGAAACCGCTCAGACTATTTTCAAGCTGGCCCATGACCTCGGCATAGTAAGCATTGCTGTGGTCGGGAACAAGATAAGGAATTCATCCGACCGGGGGTTCATCGAACAAAGCCTGCCCGGTATTGAAATACTCGGTTTTATATCTTACGACCCTGCTATAACCGAAGCCGACCTGGCCGCTAAACCGTTGTTCGCATCCGTGCCGCAGACGGTTAAAGAAATCAGGGATATTTACAAGAAACTCACATCCGGGAGCCGGATAATAGGCTAGAGCGGGTGGAAAGGCATTAAACAAGCCGACCGGCAGCCGGTATATTACCGGAATAAATTAGCGTACAAACACGGAAGATATTACGTAAAGCACTAACTATAATAATTTAAGGAGGCATTTGTGGCTTACGACGTATCAAAGATGGCAGACTGGCAAATTGCGGAAGCAGCTTGCGAACACAGGCCCACTCCAAAAGAGTGGCATGAAAAACTCGGACTTAAAAAAGATGAAATGCTTGCTTACGGGAAAGTCGGGAAAGTAGACTTCCTGAAAGTAATGGAACGGCTTAAGGATAAACCGGACGGCAAGTACATCGAGGTTACGGCCGTAACCCCCACGCCCCTGGGTGAAGGCAAGACGACCACCACCATGGGACTTATAGAAGGTCTCGGCTACCAGAAAGAAAACGCCGGCGGCGCTATCCGGCAGCCTTCAGGCGGCCCGACGATGAACGTCAAAGGCACTGCAGCAGGCGGCGGCAACGCCCTCCTTATCCCCCACACCGAGTTTTCACTCGGCCTCACCGGCGATATCAACGATATTATGAACGCTCATAACCTGGCCATGGTCGCTGTAACCGCCAGGATGCAGCATGAACGCAATTATACCGATGAACAGCTTGACCGCTTAAGCCACATGAAGCGGCTCGATATCGACCCCCTGCGCGTAGAAATGGGCTGGATTATGGACTTCTGCGCCCAGTCCCTGCGCAATATCATCATCGGCATGGGCACGCAAAAAACGGACGGCTATATGATGCAGAGCAAATTCGGCATTGCCGTCAGCTCCGAGCTCATGGCCATCCTTTCCATCATTACCGACCTAGCCGACCTGCGCAAGCGGCTCGGCGACATTACCGTAGCCTATGATAAAAAAGGCAAGCCCGTGACCTGTGAAGACCTGAAAGTGGCCGGCGCTATGACCGCCTGGATGAAAAATACCATCAACCCCACCCTCTGCTCCACCGCGGAATACCAGCCCTGCTTCGTACACGCCGGGCCTTTCGCCAACATCGCTATCGGCCAATCATCCATTATCGCCGACCGTATCGGCCTCAAGATGTTCGATTATCATGTCACCGAGAGCGGTTTCGCCTCGGACATCGGCTTCGAGAAATTCTGGAACGTAAAATGCCGCTACAGCGGCCTCAAGCCCAATGTATCCGTGCTCGTCGCTACCGTACGCTCCCTGAAGATGCACGGCGGCGGCCCCAAAGTGACCCCCGGCGTACCGATTCCCGACGATTACAAGAAATCCAACCCGGGCCTGGTGGAAAAGGGTTGCGCAAACCTGGTGCACCATATCAACATCATCCGCGCCGCCGGCATCAACCCGGTGGTTTGCATCAACAGCTTCCCGACCGATGCGGCGGAAGAAATCGCCGCTATCCGCAAGGCGGCCGAGGCAGCCGGAGCCCGCTGCGCCGTATCCACCCATTATGCCAACGGCGGCGCCGGGGCACTGGAACTGGCCGATGCCGTGAAAGACGCCTGCAAAGAGAAGAACGATTTCCACTTCCTCTATCCGAACGAAATGAAATTAAGACAGCGCGTTGAAAAAATCGCTAAAGTCGTTTACGGCGCCGACGGTGTATCCTGGTCCGCCGCCGCAGCCGAGAAAGCCAAAGCCTTCGAAGCCGACCCGAAATACGACCAGTACGCCACGATGATGGTCAAGACCCACCTTTCATTGACCCACGAACCGAACCTTAAAGGCGTGCCGAAGGGCTGGACGCTGCCCATCCGCGACGTACTAATTTACTCCGGCGCGAAGTTCCTCTGCCCGATGGCCGGCGATATCAGCCTGATGCCTGCCACCGGTTCCGATCCGGCGTTTAAGAAGGTCGACGTGGATGTGAAGACCGGTAAAATTCATGGTTTGCACGACGTAAGTTAAAAACATAATTACTCCTCGCTCTCGATGGGAGAGACCAAGGTGATGGTGAACGGCATTGATTACCCCTCACCTTAGTCCTCTCCCACAAGGGGAGAGGAGATGGTTGAACCGAAGATAGAGATTGCCACAGCCCTTCGGCCTCGCAATGACAATTAAAGTAAAAAAGGAAACATATTGAGCATCAACATCGCAGTTGCCGGTAAAGGCGGTACGGGGAAAACTTCTGTAGCAAGCCTTGTAATCCGCTATCTGCTGCGGAATGACCTGGGGACAGTACTGGCCGTTGATGCCGACCCTAATTCCAACCTGGCGGAAAACCTGGGACTGGAAGCAAGGCAAACAGTCGGCCGGCTATTAAACGAGTTCCAGGGTGAGAAGCTTAAAATCCCTGCCGGCATGACCAAGGAAGGTTATCTTGAGTACCAGCTCAATACGGCGATAACAGAAAGTAAAAACCTCGACCTGATAACGATGGGCCGGGGCGAAGGCCCGGACTGTTATTGCTATCCTAACACCGTCATACGCAAGCTTATCGACCAGTGGTCGAATAACTACAACTACGTCGTCATGGATAATGAGGCCGGAATGGAGCACCTGAGCCGCCGCACCACGCAGAATATCGATGAACTGCTCCTGGTCTCCGACCACTCGGTCAAAGGTCTAAGAGCAGTAGCCCGGGTCCGCGACCTGGTAAAAGAACTCAAGCTTAACGTTAAAAGAGAATCGATAATAATAAATCTCGTCCCCGGCGCAATCGACCCGTTACTCAAAGAGGAGATGGCGAGGCTGGGTTTGACACCTGCCGCGGTAATACCGGCGGACGAGGAACTGAAGCGCTGTGACCTGGAACAGAAAGCACTCTTTAATCTGCCGGATACATCGATGAAGCAAGCCCGTGAATGCGGGCGATGCCGTCACCAACCTCGATTACAGTACCGACATCCACCATGGTCACGGCCGTGCCGAACTGCTGAATCTGCTGTTTTAAAATAGATACAATATCTTCGCCTCTGGTTGCCATCCCGGCTACCTCCTTTGGCCACACAATTTTGCTATTTTCCCTGGTTTAACTTTTACCGCCGGAACCTTCCAGCGCCCTTTTCAGCGCCGCCAGCCTGGTGCGGGTGCTGCCGTCCAGCAGTTTGCCGCCCACATGAGCGACGACGCCGCCGAGAATGCCGGGGTCTACCTCCGACTCGATAATTACTTTAGAGTCGATTAAAGCGCCGATGTTTTCGGCCAGTTTTTCCCTGTCCCTGTCATCGATAGGCACAGCGGTCACCACCTGCGCCTTCAGGATACCGTGATAAGCGTCCATTAAGCGCTCATATTCCGCGGTAATTTCACTTATCATACCGATGCCGTTTTTCACAACCAGCAAACGCGCCAGGTTTAAACCAAGCGGACTTACGCCGTCCAAACGCGCCGCCAGCAGCTGTGACTTCTTATCGAACCGGATTTTGGGACTTTCCATAGCCGCTAAAAACTCCGCGTTACTTATAACGCCGACAATTTTCTGCAGGTCAGCCTGCCAGCTTTCCAGCGTTTGAGTTTCCAGCGCTATTTCATATACCGCCCGGGCGTAACGCCGGGCATTAAACTTCCTGGTCATAATCAGTTCCTGCTACACCAGTATTATTCTGAACGGAGTAAATATTATCGCCGGGACAATTTTTATCCCCACACCGGGATTCTTCGCTACGCTCAGAATGACAAGTTAAATTTATTCCTTCTTCTGTACAGAACTTTCTTCCAGCACTTTATCAATGAGCTCACGGTGCTGCTCTTTGTCTAATGTTTTTTCAATGACCTTGCCCGCCGCCAGCACCGTTAAATCAGCGAATTCACGGCGCACATCGCCGATAGCGTCATCACGCTCCTGCCTTATTTCAGAGCGCGCCCGCTGAATTAAAACTTCGGCCTCTTTACGGGCGTCGGCCTGCGCTTTTTGCTTGACTTCCTCGCCTGCTTTTAAAGCGCGGGCAAGCCGTTCCTGGCCTTCACGACTGGCTTCTTCAAGGCGCTGCCTGACCTGTTCTTCAGCGCGCTGGGACGCCTGCTTGACCGATTCCGCATGGTCCATGCTTTCCCTGATGCGCTTTGAGCGCTCGTCCATCATACGCATGACAGGCTTATAAGCGAACAGGCGCAAAAGCACCAGCAAGATGACAAAAGACACCACCTGCGTGATTAATACAGGCCAATTAATTCCAAGTCCTTCCATAAATGCCCTCCAGTGTCGCCCGTTCAGTAAAAAACACTTTACCGGGCTTGGGTAGCCAAACTAGCGCAGCATTAAAAGCCAGGTAACAGCTGCCAGCCCGACCATCACACCGACGACCATAGCTGCCGCCGCGATAACCATGATGAATGTCGGCACTCCACTTTCTTCCATGTTATTTCTCCTCTCAATCGTCAACCGGACAACCTATAATATTGCCAGGATGATGGCGATAACGAAGGCATAAATGCCGATGGCTTCCGCCATTGCTACGGCGATTAGCATGTTGGTCATGATGGGCCCGCGGGCTTCCGGATTACGCGCCAGACCCTGCATCGCGCCGTATCCCAGAATACCGATGCCGATCCCCGGGCCTATAGCGCCGAGGCCGATAGCGAGTCCTGCCGCTAACATTTTGACCGCTTCTGGATCCATGATTATTCCTCCTAACCTATTTCAAAATTTCAAATAACAATCTTTAATGCGCTTCTTCTTCATGCGAGGTAACTGCCATGGACGCGAAGGCAAGAGTGAGCCCGCTGAATACCAGCGCCTGTATAAATCCTACCAGTAACTCCAGCCCATAGACTGCCCAGCTTATGGCCAAAGGAAGCAGGAAAGCAGCCACCATTATTAGAATTTCACCCGCCGTCATGTTGCCGAAGAGACGGAAGGTAAAACTGATGATACGAATAAACATGCTTAGTAGTTCCAGCAATCCGACACCGGCATTAACCACACCGGAAAGGATATCCATGAAATTGAACTTGCCTTTGAATATATTACCGATACTGTGAAAGAAGGGCCCGAAATTAAAATATTGCCCCACCCATTTCAGTTTGATGGTGGTTAAACCGTAATACGCCACAAAGATAAAAGAAACAAATGCTATTGCCAACGGGGTATTTACATCCGTGTTGGCGCCGCGTAATAGCTCATATTCATGCCCGTGAATGTGTATCAAAATCGAAGCAAAGCCAGGAATAAGGCTTAACCATGCATTAAAAATTACGAAGAGGAAAATAGTGCATACAACCGGGAAAAATTTTCTTCCATTTTCTTTACCGGCGACGCTGACGCAGAAATCAAATATCCAGCCTAGGGCAAACTCGAAGACAGCTTGCGGACGCCTAGGCACAAGCTGCATCCGGCGGGTGATAAGCCAGCTAACCAACACCAGAAAAACGATGGTTATCCAACCTGCAATAATCGTATTAGTAATCGGAAGTCCGAAAACATGGAAAAGCGTCGAAGCGGGGAGATGGGGTGCAGGAGATTCCGCTATGAGCCATGAAGGTAAATTCAGATTAATTTCGTATTTTTCCAGCAGCTTTTGCCCGATGCCACCGGAAAGAAAGCCGATGATAAGCAGGGCCAGGACAACTATCAATATGATAATTAATACAGGTAAAGAGCAGCCTAAAAAGCGTCGCTTGCGCTCAGCCATTAGCTATGCTCCTTTTCCCGGCGGTTATCCATAAGCGGACGTATCATGCGATATACCCCGTAGCCCGCTAATGCCAGTCCCAATAACAACCCTGCCAATACAAATAACGGGCTTTTATCGAATCTGTTATCCAGCCAGAGGCCACCCAAAATACAAAGCAAGATACACGCAGCGATGTAGAAACCAATACCAGTCAACCTTAGCGCCGCGGCCCACCTGTTCATGCCGACCTCTTTTTACCTGCCTATAGAATAATAACAACAAAAACTCATCAGGTCAATCGAATGGACAATGGATATAATCCATTAGATATAATCCGAGCGGGGGCGGACAGATTATTCAGCAGAGGCTGTCCGAAAACTGTCATATTGCAGGAGCGGAGCGACTGAGGTATCTCGGGGTGGTGTTGAAATTAAGCTAATTCCACCCCACACCGAGATGTTTCGCTGCGCTCAACATGACAATTCAGCCTTTTCGGACAGCCTCCTATCAATAACGACAAACAAGTTATGGACAGGCAGACTAAGGTAGCTCTGAATAAGCAGCTATATATTTTAAAACATGATTATTCTAATGCCGTGATAGAGATTGCCTGCCTGCGCTAACCCACCTACACTGAAGTTTCGGTGCTTTACCGCAGACCTCGATGAGTTTCCGGCAATGTTCCTTCACTTGCTGGGGCGTACCCGTCATAATCAGCGAGGTGGGCACATTGCCCATGATGCAACACCTGTCGCCAATTTTCTTCTTAGCCTCGAAGATATCCGTCTGGTCGAAGTACCAGGCAACCGCCCCTTTGGGGAAGTCGCCGATGATATCGAGCCGTTTATTATAACTGCCTTCGGCGAAGAGGATGGGTACAATGCCTTCATTAACAAATGCCATGACCACTTTTTTAAAGGTAGGCCAGTAGAACGTCTCGTACTGTTTCACAGACATGAAAGTGTCCGCGCCTTTATGCAGCGGCATCATTACTATAGGCGCCGCCGCTGTGGCTACTGTAGATACTGCATTATTGATGGCAATCGGCACGATTCTCTCCATCGCCTCATGGAGTTTTTGCGGCCGCTGGAACATGTCCATCATCACGCCCTGCGTACCGCGAAGCGTATCACCGATGGTATCGAACGGGGCTTTAGCCAGGGCGCTCATCACACCCGGGAACCCCATCGCCGTTGCTTCTGCGGCTACCTCACCGACCGCCATAATCCATTTAAGGGTTTCCATACCAGCCTTCATAAGGGCGTTCAGGCCGGCCTGGACTTCCGGATTAGCAAAAGACAGGAAGTCTGCGGTGACGATTTCTTGAAAAGCCGTCCATGCGGGCAGGTTGGTAAACCCTTTTAGCGCCCCGAAGACCCTCGGCATATAAGTGCGCAACCAGAAGTCCGATGGGTCGCGGATAAGAGCGTCATACTCATCGGGTTTCATGTATTCGCCTTCTACCGCCTGATAGGAAAGCGTAGAAGTGGAAAGCCCATGCCCAGGCCACTTGTACAGCTTATAGTCCATTGTCTCGAGCGGTGGACCCGGCGGTACGAGGATGGGTGGAACGTAGCTGTCCGCATCGGCAAAATCATGCAGCACCTTACGCCAGGCGCGCTTAAGCTCGTCATAGTCATACATGACCGTCGCGAGATTGGTACCGGCGTATCTGGCCGCATACAAACCCATTGATGGTAATATCACGGGCACCCGGTCCGGCTTTTGGAGAGTAAAGGCTTTGATAAACCTGGTTACTCTTTCTTTGTAGACTTTCTCCGCCTGCGAATTGGCGAAAGAGACACCTGGCGGAGAGAGCCAGCGTTGGAAGCGTTTTTCCCGCTTTTCTTGCCAAGATAGCTCCGCCCATGCCTTATCCATCTTACTTTACACCATACCAGCCGTTGGTCAGGCTTACCGCAGCCATAGCGTCTTTACCGAAGGCGTCAGCCTTGGCATACTTGCGGACTTCATCGTCCATCTGGCCGCCGCCGATCATGATCTTCATGTTCTTCCGCAGGCCGGCTTTGTCCAGCGCTTCTACGGTTTCTTTCATGGCGTCGAAAGCGGGGGTAAGGAAGCCGCTCAAGCCGAGTACCGGCGCCTTGGTATCTTTCATCGCCTGTACGAATTTCTCTACCGGAACGTCAACGCCGAGGTTGGTGACTTCATAGCCGTTGACATCGAGCATGAACTCAACGATGTTCAAACCGATATCGTGGATATCGCCGGCTACCGTGCCGATGACGACCTTGCCGATTTTCTTTACTTTGGTGCTGCCGGTGAGATGGGGTTTCACGATATTGGTGACCTGCGTGAGCAGTTCGCCGGAGAAGACCAGTTCCGGAAGGAAATATTCACCGCCGGCAAAACGCTTGCCGACAATTTCCATACCCTTGCGGGCGTCTTCCATGATCTTGAGAGGGTCTTCTTTGTCTGCAAGACGCTTCTTCGTCAAAGCAATTACTTCTTCCTCCTTAAGATCAGCCAACAAATTGATGAAATCCTGAGCCATACCTTACTCCTCCTAAGTTTATTTTGGTATTTCTAGAGTATATGACAATATGTCCTGAATTTCTATCAAGACAAATCGCTCATGGCGATTGTAGCAATGTAGCAAAGAAAAGTCAAATATTGTACTTAATATACAGTGTAGAAAAAAACTTCCTGTTATACATCCGCTGAAATACTGAAACTTGAGAGGTGAGGGTTAAGAGTAAAGGGGTGGAAAAATAATACCAATACTACCAATGTCAAATACTACCACTAACTCAATACCCCCGCCCCACCCTGCCCTACCTTTTGTTATTATAACCGTTTCTTTACAACCCTGCTCTTTTGGGATAAAATTATAGCGTCTCAAGCGGGAGTAATTCAGTGGTAGAATGTTTGCTTCCCAAGCAAAAAGTCGCGGGTTCGAATCCCGTCTCCCGCTCCATTTCGTCTATACTTTATTAAACTACACGATACTTTTGCTTTTCTTAAATTAGAATCTATTTATCAATTTCAAGTGTTGTTTTGTCCGATACCGGATCCCCCTGTACCCGAGGATGACGGGTAACAGGATTCTCTATAATTACATACAGAAGTAAAGCGGGTCGCGGATATACCCAGAAAGCCCGTATTTCTTACCTTAATATAATATGTCGCCTTATTGGTCCATCAGTGCGGATATCTGGTTTTCATTAGCTGCCACCAAGGCATGAACAGGCATATTCTGTTGTGTGTTATAATAGGCACGTGACGCTGGATAATCTTGATAATATAGATAAATTAACGGGCTCTATCGCCCATGCTACGAGCGTACTGGTCTGCATCGGCAATGATGTTCATGCGCTGACGGACATCGCCAGGGAGTGTAACCTGGGGAAATCCACGGTCCACCGCGTCCTCAAGCTCCTGGAGCAGTCCCGCCTGGTGGTACAGGATACTATCAACCGGCGTTATTACCTGGGCCCACTGCTGACGCGTCTTACCTCCAATCCAGTCACCACTCATGAATACCTCATCATGCACGCCCACGATGAAATGAGGCACCTTTGCGAGGTATCGGAAGAAACGATTACGCTGGATATCATGATAGGCGCCCAGGCTTTTTCCCTTCACGAGGTTACCAGCCCCCATCAACTTAAAGTAAGCCAGGAAAACCGGATAACCGGGCCGCTACGGGCCGGGGCATCGTTCAAGGTACTGCTTTCCATACTCAATGATAAACAGCTTAAGGCAGCGCTGGATAGCTTCACCATTACCCGGCAGACGGAACGCACAGTGATTGATAAAGCAGTCTTGATGGCGCAAATAAAGGAAATAAAGCAGCAGGGACACGGCATCAGCCGTGGGGAATGGATCAACGGTGTAACCTGTATCTCCGTCCCTGTATTCAATTACAGCCTGCCGTTGTCCCTTAGCGCGTTGGGACCGGAAAACCGCCTTAAAGAAAGAGAAAAATCCGTCGTCAAGGAACTAAAAACCAGCGCCGCCAGGATCGCGGAAAACATCAAGCACATCTTTGAGAATCACTAAGCAGTATCCATCTCCGGTACAAAGTTAAACCCTTTTAACTTTTTACGTTTAATCTATAGCTATCTACCAACTTTTTTCAAGTATTATGCCCGCAATGACTTGTTCAGAGGTTTCTCAGGTATTATTTGCATCCGGGGTCTCTTACGTATCGGGGTTGACATTATTGTCCTCCTTCCCTATCCTTACCAGTAGAAATCCTTTTAAAGGAGGTTATCATGATTTCTATCGGCAATCAGGCTCCTGATTTTACACTTAAAGACCAAAAGGGAAAAGTCGTTAAGCTAAGCAAGTTCACCGGCAAGAAGATAATACTCTCTTTCCGGCCCCTGGCATGGACACCGGTCTGCCACGAACAGATGATATCTCTGGAACACAATTTCGATTTTTTTGAGAAACATAATACAATCGCCTTTGGGCTGGGGGTAGATTCGGTACCTTCCAATAAAGCCTGGGGGGATTCAATGGGCATTAAGAACACCAGGATGCTGGCCGATTTTTGGCCTCATGGAGAAGTCGCTAAAGCGTACGGCCTGTTTCGAGAGGCCGATGGATTTTCCGAGAGGGCGAACATCATCATCGATGAATCACAAAAGGTCGTATTCGCCAAGGTATATCCAACCAATCAATTACCGGATGTCACGGAGCTGATGCATTTACTGGAGGATTAGCAGCGGGTTTTTAAAACAGCTTAATCTTGGGACACCATTCAGGGTAGCACCGGGCATAAATTACTTCTCTGTCTTTACAGGCTGCCAAAGGAACGCGTCATCTTTCCGCATGATGTGACCCAGGCCAGGGAAAGGGAAATGGCAGGCAAATATCAAAATGCCGGTTGAAGACGCCTTTTGGATAATGTCCTTCCTGGTACGGATAGCCTGTTCGTGATTAGAATCAGCGAAGACATAAAAATCGGGACACGGGACCTGTACCGGGTGATGCATCATGTCGCTGATATAAAGGAGTTTCTCCGCGTTCGATGATATTTCCAGCATACAATGGAATGGAGAATGCCCCGGTGCACTAATGAATTTAATACCGGGGGCAATTTCAATATTGTCATCAACGAGTTCAA
Organism: Dehalococcoidia bacterium; assembly: GCA_041300405.1. Taxonomy (GTDB): domain Bacteria; phylum Chloroflexota; class Dehalococcoidia; order Dehalococcoidales; family RBG-16-60-22; genus Fen-1077. The sequence goes on from JBGLNK010000001.1 coordinate 1,782,438, forward strand.
ACCGGTCTTTGAGAGGCACCATGTTCTTTTGAACATAGGCAATCATATTGGGGTCGGTTACCGTTTGTTCCGGCCCTGAAGTCCAGAACTCCCATTCCCTGATGTGCATAACATAGCGCGCGTTTGGAAAAGAGGCTTTGCCTTGACTATCGGTGTTGCCCCCGATGTGATCCGGGTGTCCGTGTGAAATAATTACCGTATCGATATCCCCGGGTTGTATCCCGTTAGCGCGCAAAACAGGTACAAGACATCCTGACCCAGGCTGCCACCCAGCCCCCCAACCGGTGTCTATCAGAATAATGCGCTTCCTCATTCTTATGAGCAAGCAAATCACTTCCATTATTTCTCCGGCGGGAACATCATGTTTACGAAGCATCCGTTCCATTTGCCGGGGTTTTACCGGCGAAAAAAGCATGTTCAGATCCATCGGAGACTTCGTATCGCTGACAGCCAGACATTCCAAATCACCCAATTTGAAGGAATAACTGTCTTTACCTTTTTCCATTAGCTTCCCTCCAGATACCAATACCGGCAAGATTCAACCGCACAAGCTTGATTCCGCCCGTGAACCATCACGAGAACGGCTCACTTCCCTTGCATTTTAACAGAATTGCACTAACAGGTATCCATCGTACTTATTTTGAAATCCATGTCAATATTGCGGGTATATAATACACCAGAGCCATAGAGGCTAACAATGGTATAAGAAGTATCAGAGCACCACGGAATATGTGAGTAAGTTTCATGTCAGTAACTGAATGCAGCACAAACAAATTTAATCCGTAAGGAGGCGTAATTACACCAATGTTAATAGCCAACGATAATAATACTCCGAACCATACAGGGTCAGCCCCAAGAGCAACTACTATTGGATGAACAATCGGCACACCGATTAGCATTAAAGTGAGAGCGTCTAAAAAACACCCTAATACTATGAAAACTATTAAGATAATGCCGCTGATCGCTATAGGCGACAGACTAAGACCGACCAGATAATCATGAGCGACAGTAGAAAATTTAGCCCAGACCATAAATTTGGTAAAGATGGTCGAACCGACAACCAGCGGAAAGACCATTCCGATTACACGTTCGGCCGTTTGAAAAGCAGTGGCGAGCTTTTTCCAGTTAAAGCGCCGCAAAAACCCGCCGAGTATCAACACGACCATAACCGCAACGGCTCCGCCTTCGGTTGGCGTCATAAAACCGAGGTAAATACCCACAATAATTGTCAGGAATACGAATAAAAGCGGAGCGGATAAAGGCAATGAATTGATTTTCTCCCGCAAAGAAGCATACGGTCCTTTGGCCCCTGCCCTGGGTGCGATAACGCACCAGAGGTAAATTGCAAGGATTAAAGCCACTACCATTATGGCACCGGTTACATAACCACCCAGAAACAAGCTGCCTATGGAAACTCCGGAAAGAGTACCATATATGATAAACGGGATGCTGGGCGGAATAACAGGCCCTAAAGACGCGCCCGTCACCAGCGAACCGGCAATAAGGCTCTCATCGTATTTCGCCTTTCTCATTTCCGGGACGGCTACGGCTGACATCGTGGCGGTAGGCGACATGGGCTCACCAACTATCGATGACATGGCGGCCGAACCTAGTATGGTAGTTATTGCTAATCCGCCGCGTGTATGGCCTACCCACTTGCAGGCTGTGTTGAATATATCTTCGCCGAATTTAGAGACAAAAAACAAAAAACCAGCAAGAATAAATGACAGGGCGGCATACCATGAATACTGGGCTAACGAAATAAATATATCCGAACGGATAGTTATAAGCCCGACCTGAACTCCACGTATGCTGCTAATAAAAACCAGGCTGATTAGAATGAGAACAAACGGCACGGGCATACCTGTCAGCAGCAATATAAAAAACACCAGCATACCGATAATGCCTATCAGGGATGGGTTTAAACCCAGATGTGCTGTCATGATATATATTGAAAGGCTGATAAAAACGAACAGCGTAAGCCCGACGGCCAACCAGTGTTTCCATTTAAATTGAGCCTCAATGGCCCCCTTGATCCTGCTAACCGTTTCCTTAACGAGAATGATGAATGTAATAACTAAAGCTAAACCCGCTATTCCTTCAAAAGGAGCGATGGGCAGCTTTAAAGAAGTGCTTCCGTAGAGAAATTTAGCCTGCCAGTAGTAAATCGCTCCCTGTATCGCCTGCCATGCCATTACCGCAATTAATACGGCACTCAGGGTATAGGTTATCAGATGTAATATCTGAGCTTGCTTGCCCTTTAAGTGCTGCGTAACAAGGTCAATTTTAACGTGGTCGTTAAAGAAAGTGGTATAACCGGTAAAAATGGTTCCGCGCCGAAGCGCTACAGCGCGCAGGCACGCCTCCCCGACTACGCTGGATTTTTACCCCTCACCTTAATCCTCTCCCTCAAGGGGAGAGGAAATATGGAAGGTACAGACCGGGGCCCGCAATGACTAAAGGAGAAAGGCCGGGGATTTTTGTTGGGGAGCAGTCTATAGAAAGTCCCTGATTTTGTCATGGCCGGAAAATGTAAACGTGTCATCACATATAGTAATATGTATCTGGTAACAATAATAGAAACGGAGAATTTCATGTCTGAACAGACCAAGAGGTACCGCCAGAGATGGATTGCGCTCGCTTTTATGGGTGTTGCGCTGCTGGTTATTTCCCTGGATAATTCAGTGTTAAACCTGGCTTTGCCTTCGATTGCCGGAGACCTGGGTTCCAGCGCCAGCCAGCTCCAGTGGATTATCGATGCTTATGTGCTGGCATTCGCCGGAGTCCTGCTGACGATGGGTTATCTCGGCGACCGGCTGGGGCGTAAGCCAACCTTAACGGTTGGATTGATTCTGTTCGCTCTTTTTTCGCTTGGGGCGGCGCTGTCAAAATCAACAATGATGCTTATCGTTATGCGGGGTTTGATGGGTGTCAGCGGGGCGATGATAACGCCCGCCACGCTATCGATTTTAACCGCGACCTTCCGCGATTCTAAAGAACGTGCCCAGGCCATCGCGATATGGGCGGCCGTATTCAGCCTGGGAATGGGCATCGGGCCGCTGGTAGGCGGCTGGCTGCTGGATAGTTATCACTGGAGCTCGGTATTTTACATCAACATCCCGGTAATTGCCGTCGGGATTATCGGTATGGGTATTTTCATCGGTAATTCCAGGTCAGAAAACCCGCGCAAGATCGATTACCTCGGTACGATACTTTCTATTGCCGGATTGTTTGCCCTGGTCTATGCCATAATAAAGGCTGGCATGGACGGCTGGGCCGATACATATGTCCTTTACTCCTTCGGCGCGGCAGCCGTACTGTTGACGGCCTTTTTCATCTGGGAACTAAAATCCAGGAATGCGATGCTGCCGCTGCATCTTTTCAAAAATATGTCATTCACGGGCGCCAATGTGGCCATGACACTGGTCTTCTTCGGACTGATGGGCTCATTCTTTTTCATGGGACAATTCCTTCAGTCCGTGCAGGGTTATACCCCGCTCGAAGCAGGGATAAGGCTCCTGCCGATGGCTGTTACATCTTTTTTTGCCGCCATGATATCAGCGAAGGTAGCCGGCTGGATAGGCACAAAATACACCGTCGGCCTGGGAATTCTGGTAACGGGCATCGGCTTCTTTTACTTTGCCTCTATCGCGGCAGTCGATGCCAGCTACGGAAAAATCGTCATCGCCATGTGTCTAAGCTCACTGGGAATGGGTTTTACGATGAGCCCTGCTACGAACTCCGTCATGGGTTCCATACCGGTGAGCCAGTCCGGCGTGGGGTCGGCAATGAATAACACGACGCGGCAGGTGGGGGCGGCGCTGGGGGTAGCCGTGCTGGGGACGATTGGGAATTCTACCTATTTAGCCAATGTAAATGCGGTGCAATGGCCTGCCCAGCTTCCGGCTCAAGCCCTGGAGGCAATAAGAGGGAGCATCCAGGGGGCGCACATCGCCGCGCAGAATATTCCCATCCCGCAGCTTTCACAGCTGATCATCGACCAGACAAACCTGGCTTTTACGGCGGGTGCCAGGGAGGCGCTGTTAATCGGGGCGTTTATCATGGTGGCAAGCTCAATTATCACGCTGATTATTTTACCAAACCGGGTGCGTCCGCCGGACATAATTGACGGTAAAAAGAAATAAAAAAATTTAAAAACCCGGAATAAAAATCCCCGGCCATGAAAAGCCGGGGATTTTTTAATGGGAAATAGCTTGGGAAGAATCCGAAATTTTGTTATAACCATGTAATGAGATTGCCGCGCCTCCCGACTTTACTGGAGCTTCCCCCTCTCCTTTTAGTCCTCTGCCACAAGGGGGAGGACAGCAGAAGAGTGACATTCCAGGACTCGCAATGATTAAAGGAGAAAGGCCGGGGATTTAACTTTTTAATAGAGACAGGTCTTGACAAAATAGAATATATGTTCTATAATCATGCTTGCCTATTCGGTACAGGAGGTGGATGATGACCAGTAAAACAGCCGGGCAGATAGAAGAAATCGGGGGAAGAATAGAACAGTTTGCCGGTGCAGCGGTGAGTAAAAAGGTTATGGAAGGCAGCGATAAAGCATCCGCCGCTTCCAGCCCGGAAACAGTGGCGCTCTGGGTGAAAGAAGCGATAGACAAACTGGATGCCAAAATTCCGCCGGAAATGCGCGAGCAAATCATGACGACGTGCGGCCATAACTGCATTGCACGTAACAGCCGGCCGATGGAGGCCGCTAAAGCGCGGCGCAAGAAATTTTCTGATGAAAAAACCTTTTTAAACGCTGAAATAAACAAACCACCGAAAGGGTTCCGCTTTGAGAAGAAAGGCAATGTGTTAATCCAGTATTATACGCCGCACACTTTCGGCCGGGGCATGCGGTGTTATTGCGCCCTGATGCGTGCGCTGCCGGAAGGCGTGACAGCCTCGCCGACCTACTGCCATTGTTCGCGCGGGTTCGTGGAGAAATACTGGGAGGGAATACTGGGGAGAAAAGTGAAGGTGGAGCTTGGAAAGACGGCGATATCAGGGGCGGACGAGTGCCAGTTTACAATTCATCTGTAGTGTTGATACGATTGCCAGGTTAAAACTTTGGCCTTTTCAGGGGTGGGGACTAATTTGTATGTTTCTAAGGTCAACTTCATTTGAATTTGAGTGAATAAAAAAATAAACCCAGACAAATTATTCCAAGTACGATAAATACATAACTTCCAAGCTTATCGGGATAATTATTATAGTACCTGAATATACCGAGGGCAATAAATAAACACCCGAAGGATAAGCCTATCAATCTATGTTTAAACTTAGTAGGTTTTATTAAAGTCGGTGGCACGTCTTTAAGTATTTCTAAGGCTTTTTCGGTATCTTTCTCTCTCACCTGTAGTTCGAAAGTCCTGGTGTAACCGGTATCATGGATTAAAACACAAGGAATTCCTTCGGATTTTATTCTGTCTTTCCAGATATGTGCTTCCGCTGAGCCGCGGAATCTATAGATTGTGACTAATTCATCTGACATTTTCATCATGTTATTTGTAACGCTTTATACTTTTCCGCAATTATAAAGCAAGCTACAGTTACTGTCAATCGTATTTATATAATGGGAGTAGCTTGCGGACAGTCCCGAATCTCATTTTGACAAGAACATGAGATTGCCACGCCTTTCGCCCTTCTGGCTCAATGGCTCGCAATGACTGGAGGGGGAAGGCCGGGGATTTTTAATGTAGGCGACAGCCACCCCCGAGTAAGTTCGCGCAACTGTGGGCGATCTTCCCGAAGTTCCAGGCTACGTGGGAAAATCAGAGAACCGGGGATCTGACTGACACCAGCCCAAGCGGGTATGATATGGCGCTGGCAATGTTTGCGGCGCAGGCGAACTGGAAACCGCAGGAGATTGTGGATCTTTTAATTGCCCACAGAGAACACCATGGCCATGATCTTAAAATAAAAAACATTCAGTACTATGCCCGGACGGTTATCAATGCCAGGGATCAGGCAATCTCAGAGTCGTTCGAGACCCATCAAGATATGGCGAATCTTCAGTTATCGGAGGAACTGAACCCGACAGTTGAGGACTCCCCGGAAGAAAAACTCAGGAAAGATGTCAGCATTCGGATGGGTGTCAAGATATTAAAGATCGAGAAATATCTATGTGAGGACCCTGATTACATTATCCATATCGAGTACAACGGCAAGATCGAGGAAATTACGTTAAAGATCAATCATTTTACATCGCAGTCTCAGTTTAGAAATAAGATCGCCGCTGCTACCGGCAAGGTAATTACCCGGTTTCAGCCACGCGAGTGGGACAATCATATTCAGCAATTATTAAATCTGGCGGAACAGAATATAAAAGAAGTCGGTGAAGAAGCCAGCGACAAAGGCGCTGTAAGATACTGGCTGGAAGATTATCTGGAAGGTTCTCATAAATCCGATTTGCAAAGCGCCGCAATGTCTAAAAAACCGTTTCGCCATGAGGATCACTGGTATTTTTTTTTGGAGAATTTCCATGTGTGGGCCAAGATGAAGAGAAGTTCGGATATTTCCGTAAAAAAATTAGGGGTACTGGTCAGACGATTGGGATGTGTCAATGTAAAGTTTAATATTTTACTGGATAACAATGAGAGGACTTCCCGGTCAACGTATCGGGTTCCAAATACGATAGGGGTGCAAAAGATAGAGTAATTATACGGGGGTTGTGGAATTGAAACAAATTTATTTAGCAGCGCCATTCTCTCCAACAAGATGGTGGCAGAAGTTACCGATCATCAGGAATCTAATAATGTATCTACGGTTCAAGGCTGTAAACCGGAAGGCAGCGGAGCTTATGGATAAGGGCTATTGTGTATTCAGCCCGATATCCCATTCGTATCCGATTTCAAAATATTGTAAGGCGAACCCGTGCGATCATAAATTTTGGCTGGCACAGGACTTATGGATTTTGGATTGCTGCGAGGAAGTGCATGTTTTATGCCTGCCTGGATGGGAAGAATCGAAGGGTGTTAAATTTGAGGTTGACCGGGCTATTACACTGAAGAAACTACGAAATCATTGGGTTTTGCCCATGCCGGAGATAGTCTATCACAAAGGGGAAGATAATGGATGAAAAAAGAATGAAACCTTATTACAACAACCCATGCGCTATTAGAAATACCAATTCGGCTTACGAACTTTCCAGAATTTTGCGCCGCCTGCAAGTATGCATAGACGAATACTTGAATTGCAGTATGAGTTTGGATGATCTGAGGGACTGTTTTAAAAAAGAAACAGCCGATACCAGGCGTATCTTAAAAAAAATGGAGATGATCAATGGAAAAAAAGAAAACAATTAAATGCGAATGCTGTGGAAAGCACCCTGCAGCGTACATCTGGGATTCGTCGTACATCACAACAGATTCTCCAGTTAAAATATGTCGCATGTGCGCTGACCGGATGATTAATAAAATGACAGTGATTAAAAAAATACTGAATTTCAGGGAAATAGAAAATAAGTAGATGAAACAGTACTACATATACGGACCTCCCGGAACCGGGAAGACCCGGGTGCTTGCCCGAAGGCATATCCCAAGAGCAATTGAAAAGTACGGGCCTGACAAGGTGATGGTAACATCATTCACGCGGGCGGCGGCAAAAGAAATCGCGGGCCGGGATATTCAGGTCAATGAAAAGAATGTTGGTACGCTTCACAGTATCTGCTACCATGCATTCGGGCAGCCGGATCTGGCAGTCAAGCATATTAAAAAATGGAATGAGGAGTATCCCCGGTGGGCGTTGTCAGGATCTGGCAGGGACCTGGAAGATTATGATTCGTTTGAATCTCAGGTCGAGGGTGATCAATTAATGTCTGAAATTCAGGTGCTCAAAGCCCGGCTGGTACCGCAGAACACATGGAAAATAAGCCTGCAAAGTTTCAGGAAAGCCTGGGACGGATTTAAAAAAGAGCTGGGAGTTATTGACTTTGATGATCTGATTGAAAATGCGCTCGAAGAATTTCCCATAGCTCCCAACAGTCCAGCAGTCATGTTCCTGGACGAGGCCCAGGACTTCACGCCGGTTCAATTCAAGCTGATCCGGTTGTGGGGAATGTCAATGGACTGGTTCGTTATGTGCGGTGATGACGACCAGACTCTATACAGTTGGCTGGGTTCGGACCCGGAAGCCCTGATTAATCCACCAGTGTCTAAAGAATTCAAGACGATCCTAAAGCAGTCATGGCGGGTGCCTGCTAAAATTTTACAAATTGCCGGTCGGGTTATTGAAAAAGTTTCCATCAGAGAACCGAAAGAATATCGTCCGCGCATGGATGACGATCTTGAACCGGTGGAAGGAGAAGTCATGTTCAGCGACAGTCATTACAAGCATCCTGATGAGGTTCTGGAGTACGCTCTGGAATATATTAAGCAGCCATCTCTACGACCGAACCGGAAAAATAAAAATGTTATGTTCCTGGCTTCATGCTCATACATGCTGGAACCGCTAAAAAAAATATTAAGAGATAAAGGAATCCCCTTCCATAATCCGTATAGAAGGAGGCGGTACGATTGGAATCCGTTTTACAGATCCCAGGGCGTGTCCTCAGTTGATCTTTTAAATAATTTCCTGTCTGAATCCGAGTCGGACAAATCGTATTGGAGCGTGCCTCAGTTTTTGAAGTGGGCACAGTTTGTCAGGGTAGGGGAAACCGGTTTGATTAAAAAGGATGGTAAGGAAGCCATTAAAGTTTTGACCAAGGCTGTTGAGGATTGCGCTATGGGAATTCATACCACCCGCGAGGTCCTCCATGAAGTGTTATCACCGGGGGCGATCAACGCCGCACTAAACAGAGACACACAATGGTTACGGGATAATATTTTAAAATCCCGTTCGAGTGGTCTTATTTATCCGTTATCGGTACTTGAAAATCAGGGGGTTAATGCCCTGCGGGAGGAGCCAAGCTGTATTCTTGGAACGGTTCATAGCGTAAAAGGAGGTGAAGTAGATATGGTTGTATTATTCCCGGACCTATCCAGAGCTGCATACACGGAGATGGATAAAAGAGAGAACGAGGACGCCATACGCAGGATGTTTTATGTTGGCATGACCAGAGCGTATGAAACATTGGTTGGGTTCGATTTTACAATTAAAATTCAGCGGGGCGGCGGCGCTTTCATCTGCGGCGAATCTACAGCACTCATGGCCTCACTTGAAGGTAAAGTAGGCGAACCGCGCGCTAAATACATTCACACTTCAGAGCAGGGACTCTGGGGTAAACCCACCAATCTTAACAACGTCGAGACATGGGCGAATGTGCCGCTCATTATCAATAAAGGAGCCGATTGGTACAGCCGGATAGGCACCAGGGGCAGCAAGGGCACCAAGATATTCTCCCTGGTAGGAAATATTACCAACACAGGTCTTGTCGAAGTTCCAATGGGCACCACACTTAAAGAGATCGTCTTCGATATCGGCGGCGGCATCCCCAAAGGAAGGAAATTCAAGGCGGTACAGACCGGCGGTCCTTCCGGCGGCGTTATCCCGGAGAGTATGCTTGATATGCCGGTAGATTATGATGAATTGACCAAGGCCGGTTCGATGATGGGTTCCGGCGGCATGATCGTCATGGATGATAAGACCTGTATGGTTGACATGGCCCGGTATTATACCAATTTCCTTGAAGGCGAATCTTGCGGGAAGTGTCTGCCATGCCGTGAAGGTCTGCGGAATATGAATGAAATTCTTACACGCATTACACAGGGAGCAGGCAAAAATGAGGACATCGGTCTTCTTGAAGAAATCTGCGCTACTCTGGTTGATGCTGCTCTGTGCCAACTGGGCGCTTCAGCTCCTAACCCGGTCATGAGCACACTGCGCCACTTCCGGTCAGAATATGAAGCTCATATCAATGAGCATAAATGCCCCGCCGGAGTCTGTAAAATGGGTACACCGGTCGTAAAATAAAAAGTATAACCTGAATAAATCTAAGTTAACGAAGGAATCAGTTAGATGGCTAAGATTACAATTAACGGACGAAACATCACCGCACCGGAAGGCGCTACAATACTGGAGGCCGCCCGGCAAAATAATATCAATATACCCACGCTATGCGAGAATGAAGCTGTCGCTCCTTATGGGGCGTGCCGCCTTTGCCTGGTGGAAATCAAGACCGCTAAAGGCCGTGAGCGTATGGTGACTTCGTGTCTTTACCAGGTGGAAGAGGGGTTATCCGTCCAGACAAACACGGAAAAGATTCTGAAAATCCGCAAGATGCTTATCGAGCTTCTTCTGGCGCGTTGCCCTGACTCCGATGTCATTCAGGCGCTCGCGAAAGAATACGGCGTGACCGGCGGGCGGCTTACCGAACAGACCGGCAACAATAAATGCATCCTTTGCGCTAATTGCGCCCGTACCTGCGAAGAAGTCGTTGGTGTTTCAGCCATCAGCCTTTCCAAGCGCGGTGTTGAAAGGGCTATTACAACGCCCTTCGGAGAAAATATGTCCGCTGATTGCATCGGTTGCGGCTCCTGCGCTTACAGCTGTCCGACAGGCGCCATCACCGTGGAAGACAAGAACGGCACACGCAAAGTTACCTGGCCGCATAATGAAATTAAATTCAAGATGCAGAAATGTTCTGTCTGCGGAGAGTACTGGGCGCCGGTTAAACAGATCGAATATATAGCCAGGATATCAGGCACACCCATAACTGATTATGATGTATGTCCTAACTGCAGAGACTAAATATTCAGGCACAAACTGACACTCAAAGAGGGGCGAAAGCCCCTCTTTTTATTTGAGCATGTATCAGGAGTTTTATATCTAATGGCGCGAAATGACAAGAAAATTTCAATAATCCTTGTTCACAAATCACCGACGGAAAACATCAGGTATTGCGCCGCCACCCTCGAAGAAGTAGTTGGAATAATAATAAATAGCCCTTTACCTGCAATTTCCATTCAAAATTAAGGGATAGCTTTAGTAACAACTGAAAGCATTACAGGTTGCACTCAGGCTGATGCACAGCATATACTTTATTAGACGGGGCGTAGCGCAGCTGGTTTAGCGCGCAGCGTTTGGGACGCTGAGGTCGGAGGTTCGAATCCTCTCGCCCCGACCATGAACGAGCCTTAATAAAAAAGGGGGTTTTGACATAATATTATGACTAAGACATCGTCCTCTAAGCCAATGGAACGTAATATCGCAATGGAACTGGTTCGGGTTACCGAGGCGGCCGCCATGTCTGCGGCCCGTTACATGGGAAAAGGCGATAAAAATCTCGTCGATCATTCCGCGGTAGAAGCTATGAGGAACGTATTAGGCTTCGTGAGAATGGACGGTATTGTGGTTATAGGGGAAGGGGAAAAGGACGAAGCTCCTATGCTTTACATCGGGGAAAAAATCGGCGATGGTTCGGAACCAAAAGTAGACATAGCCGTAGACCCGATTGATGGAACGAGGATGACGGCCCTCGGCCTTCCCGGCGCTATATCCGTCGTCGCGCTTTCTGCCAGGGGCACAATGCATTGTCCTCGCTGTCTGGTTTATATGAACAAGATAGTTACGGACGAACAAGCTAAAGATGTCATCGATATCGATGCACCGGCAGCCGAAAATATCAGAAGAGTAGCTGCTGCTAAAAATAAAAAAATATCCGAGATAACAGTTGTTGTGCTCGACCGCCCGCGCCATGAGAAACTGCTGGATGATATCCGCCAGGCCGGTGCCAGGGTAAAGCTAATCTCCGATGGCGATATTTCTGCGGCTATCGATGCCGCATTACCGGAAACCGATGTCGATATCCTGATGGGCGTCGGCGGTACAACGGAAGGCGTTCTTTCCGCCGCCGCGATACGCTGTATTGGCGGAGCCATCCAGTGTAAGGGCTGGCCGCGCGATGAGAAAGAAAAGCAATTGGCCATCGATAAAGGTGAGGACTTGAAGAAAGTCTATACCACAGAAGATTTGATTTCCTCTGATGATGTATTCTTTGCTGCGACCGGAGTCAGCTCCAGCAACCTGTTAAAAGGCGTGCGCTACTTTAGCGGCGGAGCCTTTACACAATCTATTGCGATGCGGGGCCGTTCCGGCACAATGCGCTGGATTGACGCCCGCCACAATTTCAAGAAGCTGGAAAAGCTTGACTTCATGAAATATGCTGATACGCGGCGCTGGGCGCAAAGCGAACCTTAGACGCTTCTTCGCAGCATTCCCAGACCCTTAAGATTCATCCTGATTTCATTCCAGGATGTACACCGTCGCAAACGCTGCCAGATATAGGCAGGGCGCAGGTAAAAATCGCGGTGAGCTTGCTGCAGCCATTTTTTCAGGTCTTCACGTGTCAATTTATCGCTTTCGAATACCGGCATCGTAGGATTATCCGTACCTGCGTATATAAAGCTATCCCAGGATATTGCTTCTTTCCTGTTACGCATGTAAATATCATACAGCTCAGTGCCTGGAAAGGGCGTAGTGACCGAAAATTGCGCGAAATCAACTTTAAAGCCCACTGTTTTCCCTGCTCGGAATGATAGTTGCTCTCTATACCCCGATGCATCATCTCTGTTAACTGTGGATTACGTGCTTCAAACCGGCAAACGAGGTTCATCAGCGAAAAATTATAAAACATGTATGCCAGGTGCTTGGAGAGGAAATGAGGGGCCCCCTTGAAAAAACGCTTTAGAATAAACCACTTTATTCCACCATACTCCGGCGGTCTTTTTCGGAAATATTCATATAACAACGTGTTACCGCAGCCGCGGCAAATTACGTTAAGCCCGTGGGCTTTAAGATATTGGACCGCTTTACCGGCCAAGGCCGTTTTCCCAGAACCGGATAACCCCTGGAATTCTATAAAAATAGCCACGATTGTTTCCGATACTAAATATTTTTACCCTTTAATGCTCTTTTTCCTTGTGTATTCCCTAATAGTAGAGAAGGCCGGCGCGAATAAAAACAAGAGCTCCCCGCCCTGATTTTGTCTAGACATTGCCACTACAATATTATTCTATCAGCAAGTAAGAATGGGGTATAGTTCAGGTAATAATAATGTGAGAAAAGATATTGGTCGCTCATCAGCATGAGGCATAACAACTCATTCCGGCAGTAATGGTCCATGAAGACGTTTCTGAGGCAATATTAGATTAAAATGAGGTTTTTAGCGTCCCTGGAGCGATTCGAACGCTCGACCCGCTGCTTAGAAGGCAGCCGCTCTATCCAGCTGAGCTACAGGGACTTACTAACTGCATCAAGAATTTAGCATGAATACAGCGGTAAGGTCAATATCCGATGTAGCTTTTCGGCAACGTAATGGCTATGCATAATAGGCTAAAACAGATTATGTGGTAAATATGTTGGCTACTGACCAGCCGAGGACGGTCGCACATGTAACGATTATTCCGGCGATAATCACTCCCACGAACACCGCGGAAAAAGCATACTTGAATCGAAGTCCGAGCAATACGGCTAATATGGAACCTGTCCAGGCACCCGTTACGGGCAAAGGGATGGCAACAAACAAAGTCAGACCAAGCCATCCGTAACGCTCAATGGATTTTGACCTGCGCTTAGTCCAGGTGAAATACCATTGCATCAGTCTATCGAAAAACCGCACCCGGCTCAACAGGGGAACGATCTTTTTCATTAGTAGCAGGATAAACGGAACAGGTATCAGATTGCCGATAACGCCGAACAAGTAGGCGTAATACCAGGGGAAATGAAAAACTCCGTACGCGAGAGGAATGGCACCGCGGAGTTCTGATATTGGTAAAGCCGCCGTGCCTATTACCTTCAGGATATCAACAGGATCCATGTCTAAAACCCTTCCGTGAGTGTAACAAATACGGAATGTTACCGTCAAGCTATCTGTAAATGGATCCGTGATCGGGCGTGCAGCTTGACTTTAAATTGTAGGTGGGCTAGCATTATGTTTGGCGATTACCCAGTATTCTTTAAAAATGTAATGTCGAGACTCCTTGATAATATAAATAGTCCCGCTGATCTGAAAGGACTATCGCTGGTCCAGCTGGAAGACCTGGCTGCCGAAATCCGGCGCGAAATCATCGATACGGTAACAACAACCGGTGGCCATTTAGCTTCTAACCTCGGCGTCGTTGAACTAACGATAGCTCTTCATCGGGTTTTCGATAGTCCCCGCGACAAAATCGTCTGGGACGTAGGACACCAGAGCTATGTTCATAAACTTCTTACCGGACGCCGCGGCCAGTTTAACACCCTGCGCCAGTACGGTGGGATATCGGGCTTTACCAGCCGTGACGAGAGTGAACACGATCCGTTCGGCGCCGGGCACGCCAGCACTTCGGTTTCCGCTGCTCTCGGGATGGCCGTTGCCCGCGACCTCGCCGGCGATGATTACAATGTAGTCGCCGTTATCGGCGATGGTGCCATTACCGCGGGAATGGCTTACGAAGCAATGAACCATGCGGGTCACCTCGGCACGAAACTTATAGTCATATTGAATGATAACGGCATGTCTATTTCACCAACCGTAGGCGCCGTGGCCAAATTGCTGGGTAGGGTACGCTTTAATCAGCCTATCGGCAAGGCAAAAAGAACCAGCGAGAAGATTATTATCGCTTTACCCCTTGGTAAAAAAATATGGAGGCTCAGCCAGCGAATTGAGGCGAGATTCAAAGATTTTTTCACGCCCACACCAATTTGGGAAGCGCTGGGCTTCACCTATGTCGGGCCAATTGACGGACACGATATCCGTGAACTTGAGACGGTACTTACCAAGGCCAAGGATTACACCGTAAGGCCGGTGCTTATCCATGTTATCACCACCAAGGGTAAAGGACATTCTCCCGCAGAGACGAATGCCGTCTATTTTCACGGTGTCCCGGCTAAAGGGAGCAGTAACGGCAAGATAGCGACCTACAGCGAGGTCTTCGCCCAGACGATGCTCCGTTTGGCCCGCGAGGAGCCGCGTCTCATTGTAGTGACACCCGCCATGCCCGAAGGCAACTGCCTGAGCGTCGTCGAAGCCGAGTTCCCCCGGCGCGTTTTCGATGTGGGTATTTGCGAACAACATGCGGTTACTTTCGCTGCGGGCATGGCAACGCAGGGCTACCTTCCGGTCGTGGCGATATACTCGACCTTCCTTCAGCGCGCCTTCGACCAGGTCATTCACGATATCTGCCTTCAAAACCTGCCGGTGGTCTTTGCCATTGACCGTGGAGGCATCGTCGGCGACGATGGCAAGACACACCAGGGTACCTTTGACCTATCTTATCTAACATTAATCCCTCAATTAGTTGTGGCGGCGCCAAAGGATGAAAACGAGCTCCAGCATTTACTGTTCACCGCGATAAAGCTGGGAAGACCCATGGCCGTACGGTACCCCCGGAGTCCGGGATTGGGAGTGCCGCTGGACAAAGAGCTTCATGAGATACCTATCGGCAAGAGCGAAATCCTCAGACATGGCGACGATGTGACTATCCTGGCGATAGGTGCCTCGGTAGCTCCATCACTGGAGGCGGCCAATGAACTGGCGAAGGAGGGAATCGAGGCGACCGTGGTCAATGCCCGGTTTGTCAAACCTCTTGATACGACTCTTATCAATAACCTGGCCGACCGGATCAAGCGGATTGTCACAGTTGAGGAAAACGTGCTGGCCGGTGGGTTCGGTAACGGCGTCGCCAGAGCGCTGGCAGAGTCCGGGCGGTGTGATGTATCCCTGAAAAGCATCGGCATTAAAGATGAGTTTGTCGAGCACGGGACCCAGGCCATTTTACGCTCTAAATACGGTCTGGATGCCAAAGGCATCGCCCATCAGGTGATAAGCCTTCTCCGGGAGTCGATCGAGGTCCGACACCGGCAGGCCGAAGATAAAACCCATACCGCGCAACGACGAATTAAAAAAAATCCGTCTTACCCAGACCGTGCGCGGCGCGGGTTGAGCTGGTAAGCTGGGTCCGGCGGACCTCAATAAAATATTAGAGGGCCTTCCTCTGACGACTCATCCGAATCTTATCGTAGGGATGGAGAGAGTGGAAGATGCCGGCGTCTATAAACTGACCGATGAACTGGCCATCATCCAGACGGTAGACTTTTTTACGCCTATCGTGGATGATCCATTTACCTTCGGGCAGATAGCAGTCGCTAATTCCTTGAGCGACGTATATGCGATGGGCGGTAAGCCCATAACCGCCATGAACATCGTCTGCTTTCCAATTCAAACCATGGACGCATCCATAATGAGGGAAATCCTGCTGGGCGGGCTCGAAAAGATGCGTGAGGCAGGAGTGGTACTCGTAGGCGGACACAGCGTTGACGACCAGGAGCTTAAATACGGGCTTTCTGTCACCGGCACTATAAACCCGAACAAGGTGCTCCGGAAAGAAGGCTCTAAACCGGGTGACAGGCTGATACTGACAAAGCCCCTGGGAACCGGAATTATCAGCACCGCGGCCAAAGCTGAAATGGCCGGGAAGGAGGCAATCGATCTTATATCCCAATCCATGTCCACTCTTAACCGAAAAGCCTCGGAAGTGATGCAGGAGGTTGGCGTTAATGCCTGTACCGATATTACCGGGTTTGGATTACTGGGGCATATTGCCGAGATGATTGAAAATACCAAAGCAGGTGTTAACATTGATGCCGGGGCGGTACCCGTCTTTCCGGAAGCCGAGGAACTTGCGGCAATGGGAATGATACCGGGCGGTTTATACCGCAACCGGGATTTCCGCAAGCCTATGGTAGAATTCAAGCCCGACGTCAGCCAGTTTCAGATGGATATTCTCTTCGACCCCCAGACCTCGGGAGGTTTACTCATATCCGTGGCTGATGATAAAGCGCAACAAATGTTGACAGCTCTACACAAAGCCGGAGTAACGAAAGCTGCGATTGTCGGTCAGGTTACGGCTGATTCCAAGAATATGATTGTTGTTGAGGCTAAAGCATATACACGCTGAAAATGACACATTACTTATCTGGTGAGTTCAACATATTGAGGCTTCCCGGTCGGTTATCGACCGCTCGGCAACATAATAGTGTTCAAGTCTCTGGAACTGATGCCAGTCAAACTCAGCCAGATTAATGACCAGGTGGCGTGTCGGCTCTTCATGGGTCAATCGGTAGTAGCAGATACCATTTTCGATACTCGTATCGACAGCGCCGTCGCTCACAAGCATGTCCAGAGCGTCCTCTATTTCAGACTGTGCGCCGTCATCATCCATAGCCTGGATGACAATCGAATAGGCAAAACGGCCGGAAAGACGCATCGTAAAAAACCGTAACAACGCCAGGTAATGCTTATTGGTAATGACCTCTTTCAGAAGACGGCTAGTGCCCGGCCTCAGCGCTCTCTTCGTTACATCGCATACCACAGCGTCCGCAATTGTCATGAGCATCTCCTCTTTGTCTATCATTACCAGGTCTTGTAAACAAATTATATAGCTGAATTTTTGAACATGAAATGGGAAAATAGTAATAGCTGAGTACTTGTTCGTAATGGCGAGAATAAAATAATTAGTACTGGTAATTATTCATGCTATCGTTCCAGGCCTCGCATTAATGGGTGTCGATTAAGTCGGACTAAATTGCTCGAAGGCGGTTTGGCCGGAAATCGTTCAACAATAAGAAGTAAACGAAGGCGTAATTAAAGGTTTTGCGCAAACAGCGAAGGGGCCCAATGAGCAAGAAGGTAGCTCAAGGAATGGCGCACAACTATTGATTGATATTATTATTATTAATATTAATTCCTGATACCAGGTCTTTTTTCACGAGGATTGTATCCAAATTGGGCCATGCTATTTATAAATTCTTTAGTTTCTCCGCAGAATTTACATCTGCCCAAACTCATGGCTGAATTGGGTGTCTCGATAACCCAATAATGTTGACATGATATCCGCACTTTTTCTGATTCGGCCATAATTAAGCCCTATCTATATAAATATTACTCTCTAATTAATTTCGCTATATTTTCCATTTCGAGTTCAGACCAGGGCAAGGGCTTTTTCGGTTTTATTTTAAGCCATAAATCATTCAGTACAAGAACGCCTGTCCTTGCCTGGAGGTTCTTCTTGAAATCATACCAGGTATTGTATAATCGAATATCTACAATCGTATTAACCATTATAGAGTTCCTAAGAATAATTTTTGATACACTACTTAGCTTTGGCCTTCGGTTTCATAGCTTTTCCGCAGCAAATGATTTCACTGGCTTCCGCAAAACCACATGCGTCAACCGTTACCGCCAGACCACAGACTCCGCAAACATAAGAGTCTCCTTTGGCGACTTTCCTGGTTTTCTTCGGGGCTTGTTTTTTAGCTGGTGTCGCTTTCACAGGTGTCATTTTATCTCTCCTTATCCGTTGATTATTCTAATTTTAATGTCCGATACGTTTAATTGTTATAAAATCAGGCAGGGAATTATAACATAAGTATTAAATCTGCTAAATTATGCGTTATTAAAGGGTATAGATATTATGACTGTGAGGGACTGGGTTACCCGGCGATGGTGGAGAGAGATAAAAGGTCAGAACGGTTTGAGTTATTTTGGGGTAATTTTAAGCCGATCCAGCGTTAAGCGCCAATCTGGCGGGAGCGCATGGGAGTCGAACCCACCGAAGACAGGTCTACTGCCCCCCAACGGAGTTGAAGTCCGCGAAGCCCACCGGGACTCATCCGCTCCCGTTTTTCGCTTTCATCAAATATAATACCTATAGTAACCCCAGGTTAGTCAAGTAAAAACCGGGGCGTTTCTGGTTTATCCTTCCTCCTGCAACAATCTCTGCGTGGTAATAGCCGCTATCGCCCCATCCCCTACCGCCGTGACCACCTGCCGCGGTGAGCCGCTCCGGATATCCCCCGCCGCTAAAACGTAAGGCACTTCCGTTTCCATTTTCGCGTCGACGATTATCTGGCCGTGTTCGTCGAGAGGCACGATGCCGTCCAGGTAGCCGGTGTTCGGCTCCAGCCCGATGTGTACCAGTACTCCATCGATTTTTAACGCGGTTTTTTTTCCTTTTTCATCCAGCAACTCTATTCCATCTACTTTTTCAGCGCCGGTTATGGCCGCCACTTTCATGCCGCAGCGGACTTCAATCTTCGGCTGGGCTTTGACCCTGTCCTGGAGAATAGCCGTGGCATTCAAGGCCGGCATAGCTTCAATTAAAATCACCTTAGAGGCGATTTTGGCCATGTAAAGCGCCTCGGTCACGCCTGAGTCTCCACCGCCGCATACCGCCACCACTTTATCCGCAAAGTGGGAAATGGCATTACAAGCTTACCATCGCCAATACGGCATGAAAACAGCCGCAACACGCATTTTTACGGCGTACGGCCCGCGTGAGAATGAAACTCACGCCATCATCGCTCTTATTGCCAAGGCATTCTGTAATATGGACCCGTATGAAATATGGGGAACAGGCGAACAGGACAGGAATTTCACTTATGTTCAGGATATTGTGAACTGTATGATACTGGCCGCAGAAAAAATAGAAGACGGTTCGCCTATCAACGCGGGCCGTGATGACAGGATAACTATGAACAAAGCAGCGGAAATAGTATTTAACATAATGAACTGGCACCCCAAGAAGGTATTTCATGATACCGCAAAACCGCAAGGTGTAGCATCACGGGCTGCGGATTTAACCCGAACAAAAAAAATACTAAAATACGAACCCGAGGTGGATTATTACGATGGTTTTAAGAAGACTATCGAATGGTATACAAAAACGCATAATAAGACATACGTAAAAGATAATCTGGCGCGTTTGTTAATGGAACGGTAATTCCTTAAAAACGATTCATTAAGGGGGCATGTATGACTGTTTCTACATTAGAAATCACGGGTAACCAGTTGCAAATCGTACTCCCGGTATACCAGGAAGGTGAAAGTATTGCTGAAACTCTCGATGAAATATATAATATCGTCGCTCCGATGGCCTCACTACAATTTATTATTTGTGAGGACGGCAGCAAAGATAATACAAAAGAAGTCCTCAAGGCAACCAGTAAACATCTGCCTATGATGCTGGATCTTGTAGACGGGCGCAGGGGGTATTCCAAAGCCGTTATCGATGGCTACAAACACTCCACCGCGCCTTTTGTTTTGTGTCTTGACTCTGATGGTCAGTGTGAACCGCGTGATTTTAAACAATTTTGGGAATTGCGTGATAAATACGATGTCATCATCGGATGGCGGGTGGACCGCTCCGATACGATCTTTCGCCGTATTATGTCGGGGACTTTTCGTTTATGGCATCGGATTCTTTTCGGCACTAAATTACATGATCCCAGTTGCCCCTTTATATTAGTAAAACGGCACGTGATTGAAGCTCTTGTACATGATCTTGGGACGCTTAAGCAGGGATTTTGGTGGGAATTTGTTGCCAGGAGTATGCGTAAAGGATTTTCCATTTATGAATTTCCTGTTCATCACCGTCAACGCAGCGCCGGGGTTACCCAGGTGTATAAATTCAGCAAGATACCGGGAATCGCTGCTGCCCATGCCGTAGGACTGTTTAAAATTTGGCAGCAGACCAGGCAGAGTGCATCACGATAAAAGAAGAGTGTTCTTTTATAACCCGATGCTTATAATGTCGATTGAATAATCTTGCGGAGTTGGACTATACGCATGAAACAACCTAAAGTAGATGTCATTGTCTTGAACTATAATGGCGAGAAGTTCTTGAAAAACTGTCTTGATACGCTTAAAAAAACCACATATAAAAATTACCGTGTGATTTTAGTTGATAATGCCTCAAGCGACCGCAGTTTGGAAATCATACGCAGCGGTTATATGGACTATGTAGCATTAATAGAAAACAAGGATAACCTGGGTTTTGTAAAAGCAAACAACCAGGTCATGGCTGCGGATGGAGATGCTGATTACTTCGTTCTTTTAAATAATGATACCGAAGTTGAGCCGGACTGGCTCACTGAACTGGTGAAGGTAGCGGAACAAGACCCTTCGATTGGCGCACTGCAGCCCAAGCTGAAATCCCTCCGCGACCGTGAGAAATTCGATTATAACGGCGCCTCAGGCGGTTACTTTGACCGTTTTGGATATACAGTCTGCCGGGGTAGGGTCTTTGATACTATTGAGCAGGATAAAGGGCAATATGATGATTCACGTGAAGTATTCTGGGCGGGAGGCCCGGCGATATTTCTCCGGAAGAGCACTCTTGCCCAAACCGGTTTACTGAATGATAGTTTCGGTGCATATTTTGAAGAAATAGATCTATGCTGGAGAATCCGGCTGGCCGGATACCGTATCTTGTGTGTACCGGATGCCGTTGTGTTCCATTATTGGGGGGCCGCAAATAATCCCGGCAAAAGATATTTAAACCAGCGCAACAATCTGCTGACTCTCTTCAGGAATTATTCTACGCTTAATCTCGTCAAATACTTTCCTGCAAGACTATGCTTCGATTTTATTAACCTTGGTTACGCGGTAGTTAGATTAGATACTGACTGGGCGAAAGCTATATTGAAATCCTTCGGCTATATTCTGACACACGGACATATCATGATACGAGAGAGGAAAGAAATACAAAAAACGAGAAAGGTAAAGGACTCTGAAATAACCCGTCTAATGGTAAAAAGCAGCATTATTAAGCAGTATTTTCTCCAGGGACGCAGGATATTTACCGAACTGGACGGATTACCGGTGATAAATCAGTGAGCATTGCTGGCCGGTGTACTACGCGTAATATTTTACTTTAGGAGTTACGTGGAAATGGAATCATTAAGTGTGGGCATTATTGGTTGTGGTTACATAACAAATAAGGTACATGTTACTGGATGGCGCAAACAGAAGAGTGTACAAATTAAAGCCGTGTGCGATAAAAACACTGAATTCGCTGAAATAACTGCCCGAAAAGTAGGGCCTGAAACGAGGTCTTACAAAAACGCAATCGATATGCTGGAAAAGGAGCATCTAGACCTGGTAGATATCTGCGTACCTCCTCAAGCGCATTATTCGGTTGCCATGGAAGCAATCGGGCATGGTTGCCATGTAGTAATTGAAAAGCCGATGGCATTAAACCTGAAAGAAGCTGATGCTATGATAGCCGCCTCGGAAAAGAATGGAACCAGGATATTCGTCACCCACAGCAGCTTGTTTAATCCGGTAGTAAAAAAAGCTGTTTCTCTTGTAGAAAAGGGAGAAATAGGGGATTTGGTTGCAGTAGACATAATATATCCCGGTATCAGCAGTGAAGCATGGATTCTGGATAAAAACCATTGGTCTCACTGTCTACCCGGAGGCGCGTTTGGCGAATCGCTGCCTCACCCGCTGTATTTAGCCCAGGCGTTCCTGCATAGACTAGATGTTAAGGCGGTAATTGCCAGGAAGTTGACTGATTATGAATGGCTGCATACTGACGCCTTATGGGTACTTCTGGACGGATATAACGCTACCGGGACGATATATATGGGGTGGAATTCACCTAGAAATATCGCTAATGTTAATATTTACGGAAGCAAGGCAGACCTGCATCTCGACCTCATGACTTTAACTCTGGTAAAAAACAAGACCAGGGCAAATAATCCGAGTATAATGTATAAAATAGACTTAAGGAGACTGTATTCCAGCAATTGCTCCAAGGTATGGTTGGTAAAAGTGGTTCCGGTTATGCCAACGACGTCCGCTTGGGGAATAAAGACTCCGGCATCTTTCTCGGTAAAATCACCTTCTTGGGGATTTTTCTCAATTACCCGGAGTTCTTTCGCGGATTTACGGAGGTTAGGTATAAACGGGAAATGTCCCACGATAACTACCTTTTTACCCGCTCCTCTCTCGGTAATAAGATTACCGGCATTAAGATTAAGGCAGCGGTTTTCATCTACCTCAAGAAGCGAATTGATAGCAGCCATGCCTATAGCCGCTTCGGTAATAATATCAGAGTAAGCCATACGGACAATATCCGGGGTGCTTTTTTGCAGAAGATCGCCGGGCTCTCTCACCGAAGGGTGCTCTTGGAGGAGAGCATCCCGCGGAAGGGTCGCCGCCAATCCGCATCTATCAGTCAGCACTCCGGTATGAAACAACCCCTGGCGTATATCTTTCACTACTGGTTCCATATTCAGTGTTGAAACTAAATCATCAAGAATCTTCATAGTGGACATTACTCAGGTAGCCCTCCTCCGAAGTGTCTGCCCCGGCCGCGGCCACCGCGATTCATGCCGGGAGGAAATAAGGGCATGATGCTCGGCGTTTCGCATTCCGGGCAATTCTCGGGTGGGGCAGATATCATAGTCTCAAAAGGTACTTCCCATTCATGCCCCTTCAAACACCGGAAACGGCGCACTGCCATTTCATAATTACCGCCTTCAATGCGTATCGCCTTACCGTTTAGCAGCGCATCGGCAATTTTCTGCCGGGCAGAATCCAGCAGACGGGAAAAGGTACTCTGGGAAATATTCATCTTCGCGGCGCATTGTTCCTGCTCCAGTCTCTCCAAATCCTTAAGACGGATTGCCTCGGCTTCTTCCACAAGAAGCTGTATTTCCTCAAGCGCAGTCATCGGTGCCCCGGCAGGCTTGAAATAGTTAACCACCGGTATGGAACTAACCCTTCGCCACAATTGCCGTCTTCCCATTAATTCTCACCTCATATTATGAGTATGTATGCCATATAATTTTATTTTGCATATAGATTCATTAATATATTATAATCCTTAGTATGGACTTGTCAAGTGCTGCTGAATATCTAGACTTATTTTCGAGCCTGTTGTAATCTTTTATTTGAAGAGAGGAGCAAGGATATAATTGCTAAGTATTGAACTGGTTCCAGACCTTGACCACTGTGTTGAAACTATTGCTAAACAAAGGCATGCTGAACTAACGCAAATGTTGCTTGAGGGTAATACACGCAATAGCGAAGCGGAAGAAAAATTGGAAACCCTCAGGCGTTTCCTGGAGACCGCGGATTTTAGAAAGCTTCGGTCTGAATCGGAAAAACAACTTTTAAAAGGGAAAAGAGTTCGATTTATGTTGTATCTTAAGAACCTGACTTTGAAATACGAAATGCAGGTGATACAGGTTAATCCCCGGGAGAAATCTCCCCGTGAAAAAGGACAGAATGATTCCGTTATTTAAGCAGTATCCTGCGCTAAAAGAAAAACTTCCTTACATAGCTCTTGGTGAATTCCCAACTCCCGTACAAAAGCTGCAGCGGTTAGGTATGGAGTTAGGAGTCGATAATCTCTATATAAAACGCGATGACCTGAGTGGTAGACTTTACGGCGGCAATAAGCCACGAAAGCTGGAGTTCACCTTAGGCGATGTTTTACGATCAGGGGCAAAGGAAGTTATAACTTTTGGTGGTGCCGGTTCAAACCATGCCCTGGCTACAGCCATCTATGCAAGGCAAATGGGACTAAAGAACATTTCGATGCTGGTACCTCAGCCTAATGCCCACTACGTCCGCTATAATCTTCTCAAAAGTTACCATTGTGGGGCTGAACTCCACCTATGCTCAAAGATTCGATTTGCCATGCCATTCGCTGCTCCACCAGTCCTTTACCAGTTTCTCCTGCACGGATTGAAAAGAGGGAGGTTACCCAAAGTTATCCCAATGGGCGAGTCTTCACGCCTCGGCGCCGTAGGTTACGTTAATGCTGCATTTGAACTCAAAGGACAAATATTGAGAAAGGAAATACCCGAGCCTGATTATATTTACGTTGCCTCGGGTTCCATGGGCACAGCGGCTGGGCTAATACTTGGACTCAGGGCAATAAACAGCAAGACTAGAGTAATCGCTGTCAGGGTAAACAGTGATAACTTCGTTAACGTAAAAGGAATGATTAAGCTCATGAACAAGACGAACTCTCTACTTTCCTCGTTGGATCCGTCCTTCCCGCGGCTTGAGTTTTCCGAACAAGATGTAGATATTAGACACGGCTTTTTCGGCAAGCAATATGCCCTTTTTACTAAAGATGGAATGGAAGCGGTAGCTGATATGGAGAGGTATGGTGTAATCAAGCTGGAGGGAACTTACACAGGGAAGGCATTTGCCGCTCTTATTGATGACGGGAAGAAATCAAGTTTAAGAGACAAGGTGCTCCTGTTCTGGAATACGTACAATTCTCTGGATTTTTCAGAAGCGATAGCGACTATTGATTATCACCAGTTGCCAGGATGTTTTCATCGCTATTTTGAGGAAGAAGTCCAGCCTCTTGAGCGTGAGTAATATTCTATAGACCCAGGATCTCAAATCTAGCAAGTTCCGAAGAGAACTTATAAAAAGAGTGGACTGTGTAGCGATGTTGGCATTATATTCCCCGAATATGGAACAGAATTGCACTCCGAAAAAAATCCCGGAAACTACGATATTTTCAATGCGATGTAGTCTTTTATAGCTGCTTTCAGAGTATTTGCTGAAAGAAGAGCACAATGCTTACTTTTATCGGGTAAACCTCCCAGAGCAGTGAGGACGTCTTGCTCGCTGATTCTTTGGGCTTCAGCGATGTTTTTACCTCTGGCCAGTTCGGTAATCATGCTGACGGAGGCGATGGCGGTGTCACAGCCATCAGTTATGAAATTGGATTTGATAATGATATCATCATTGACCTTGATCCAGATTTCCATCGTATCCCCACAAGGCCCGGTAATCCTGGCAAAGCCGTTAGCATCTTCCATTGCCTTGGCATCGCTATACTCGACCGTTACCTCTTTTACTTCGGTCAACTTCTCAATAGCTTCTCTGGCCTTAGTCTTAATCCAGTCCTGTACTCCCGGTATTAACCCGGTGGATGCTAGGTCAATCTTCACTTTCCCGTCTGAAATGGTTATCCCGCGCACTAGGTTCAGTCCGACTATGCTGCGTTTGGCGGCGGGCACCAAAATGGCTTCAAGACTTTCAATTACCTGCTCCTTTGTTGGCATATATTTTTCTCCTGTTTCTTGGTAAGTAGTTGCACCAGTGGTCACAAATGTTACTACCACCAGTACTAAGGCTACCGTTTAGATGAGCCAGAACAGCCTTTCCCGGGTCACTCTCCAGCGCGCACCTACGGCCACCTTAATACCATGGTTCATAAAAAGGTCCTGAGCATTCATACCCATACCACCGGCGATTACACATTCGGCCCCTTGCTAGGCTAACCACGGGGGAAGAAGTCTAGGTTGATGTTCCGGTCTACTTGCATCCACCTTTTTTGCCACCGGTCTTGGCTCCTTGGCCTTTTTGCGTGCTCTTCCGCCCTTTTCCACCTACTATCTTACCTACTCCATCACGTGGTCCACTTCCAGCTGGTCCAGTCCCATCTTTCCTTGGCATTTTACGCCTCCTTATTTTTAGTTTGATAACAACTTTCCCGGCATTTCCCATTTTAACTGTGGGGGTAAACTGTGCAGAGTAGCACCAATCTGGTATAAGTATACACCCTGTATCCCTGGAACAAAAACCTCTCAGGGGGGCATGGGGCAGGTATATTAGTGCTGATTGATTAATCTAATGAATGGTAGCGGAAAACGGTTGACAACACTATGCCCGGTGAATGCTGGTTTAAAGGCTAGTTTCTTGTTCACGCCAAGGCCTTCAAGATGAACATTGCAGAGAAAGCAAAACTGACTCCTCTTGTTGAGCCTCACGCACCACGGCGAAAGACAAGTAGCCTAATTGCATTAGGTAGGGTTTATGAAATCAGCATAGCTATGATATAATTCTTGCCGAAACCGTTCTTTGGGGCTTTAGGTACAAGGTTATTGCAGGAAAAAGCAAGTGTGGAAGTATAGTCTGTATTTAATGGCTTTTCTAGCCACCGTTATGAATCTATCTGGCTGTGGTTCCGACGAAATCCAAGTTCACCTAAATGAGGAGTTCTCTTTATCCGTGGGGCAATATGGGGTGGTTAGCGGAGAGAACCTGAAAATAAAGTTTAAAGAAGTAACAGAAGATAGCCGTTGTCCTAAAGATGTGACCTGTGTCTGGGCAGGCAGGGCTACCTGTATGATCGAACTTATACAGTCAGAGCTATCGAACCGCATGATGCTCACTGAGCCAGGGTTGACCGACGAATACTCTAAGGATACGTATGAAGAATATGAGCTTAGCATATAATCGTTAGAAAACTGCCCGTACTAACTAAGATACTCGGACTTGTCATAGCTGACCCCTTGTTTTATCAGGGAAAGAGCATAACAGTCGTTGGCTACTACCGGGGTTGGGATCTCTTGCACGAAACCAATATATCACCTCCGGTCACTCGTAGTGATTGGGTGGTGACGTAAAGAAGATGAAACACCCGACCGCTTTCACACCGAAAAAGTTAATTTCCACCGCCGGGTCCGGGAAGGTTTCCTGCAACTGGCAAAAGCAGAACCCGGGCGCTGGCTGGTAATCGACGGGACACAAAGCATAGAGCATATTGCAGGAATCATCCGAGAGAAAATAAGCACATTATTATCAAAGTGAGGGAGACTCTGAATAATTAGCTCTATATTATAAAATATGACTATTTTAATGCCATGATAGAGATTGCCACGCCTGCGCTAACCCACCTACACTGAAGTTTCGGTGGGCAAGAGCTACGGCGGGTAAACCACGCCTCCCGATTCGCTTTTCACCCTCACCCTAACCCTCTCCCCTCAAGGGAGAGGGGAATAAGGAAAGGGCGATATCGTGGGGACGCGATGACTTATTCAGAGGTTCGTAAGGTGTTTGCATGCCGAATGCCCGTCAAAAACCTACTTTAACCGAGGAAAAAGCGCTACGCGCGGATGGGTTTTCACTCATTGCGGGAGTGGACGAGGTGGGGCGGGGCGCTTTAATGGGGCCGGTAGTAGCGGCTGCCGTTATCATGCCGGAAAAAATAAAATCCAGGTGGAAAGCCAAGGTCAGGGACAGTAAACAACTCACGCCGGAAGAGCGAGAATACCTTAATCCTTGCATATGCGAATCCGCTATAGCTTTCAGTATCGGTTCAATACCGAGTGATATTATCGACAGCGTCGGCATAGGGAGAGCGACCTGCATGGCGATGATAGACGCAGTGCAGCATCTCAATCCACAACCCCAATTCGTACTCATCGATTACGTGCGGCTACACGAGCTAATGCTGCCGCAAAAAGGCGTCACCGACGGCGACAGCCTTTGTTTTTCAATTGCCTGCGCCTCGATTATCGCCAAAGTCTACCGCGACCACCTGGTGATTGAAATGGATAATGAGTATCCGGGTTACGGCTTAGATCGGAAGAGCGCGGCGAACAACTGGCATGCGATTTTCTGAATAAAAAAGGCTATAAACTGGTAGAACGTAATTTCCGCTGCCCCAGTGGCGAAGTAGATATCATAGCACAGCAAGGGAATACGCTGGTATTCGTGGAAGTCAGGACCAAGAAAGGCCATAATTTCGGAAGCCCGGAGGAATCAATCACCCCGACCAAGATGGAGCACCTAAGAAACACCGCCGCTTACTACCGGCAAAACCATGACAGTTTCCCTGAGTCATGGCGTATCGACGTTATCGCAATAGAGATGAACAGCCGCGGACAAGTCGAACGCATCGAACAAATCGAAAACGCCGTCGGCGATGCTGATTAAGACAGATTTTTCTTTACATCATGCTTTATGATAGAATTTACCACCGAGGTGAAATAATATGAAACCAATTTCCCGCGATATTCTCCGTATCATCGATGCCAGCCTGAACCGCATCGGCGAGGGGCTGCGTGTTCTTGAAGAATACGCCCGTTTTTCCCTTGATGAGGCCAAATTAACACAACAGCTGAAAAACATGAGACACAAACTCGTTAAAGTTGATTCCAAACTGCAATCACAGCTTATTCACGGCCGCGACGCATCGGTAGACATCGGCGCGGAGATGGAAGTGCCGGGTGAAAACAAACAGCGCGATACCGCCGGTATCATATCGGCCAATGCCCGCCGCGTGCAGGAATCACTGCGGGTGATGGAAGAAATAGCCCGCGGTCCTGAACTTAACCTGGAAACCAACTATTATAAACAAGCCCGCTTCGAACTGTATACCATCGAAAAAGAATTATTATCTCTCGTACTACGGCAGGATAAGCTTAAACGACTGAGCGGATTATACGTCATCATCGACCCTGAATTTGCGAAGGGACGCAAGCTTACCGACATCGCCGCACAAGCTATCAAAGGCGGAGCGACAACAATACAACTGCGGGATAAGAAGCACAGCGTTAAAGAATTCCTTTGTTCAGCATCGGAGTTACGCGATATTTGCGCAGAAAAAGGCGCTCTTTTCATTGTTAACGACAGCATGGAAGTAGCGCTGGGTTCAGGGGCTGACGGCCTGCACATAGGACAGGACGACCTGCCGGCAGATATCGCCCGCCGTCTGCTGCCCGTAGATAAAATACTGGGCTGCTCGGCGAGAACATTAGCCGAAGCAAAAAAAGCTAAAGACGACGGCGCTGATTACCTCGGCGTAGGGGCCATATTTCCAACCGATTCCAAGGAAGATACCAGAGAAATCGGCACCGAGGCATTAAAGAGTATCAGACGAGCCCTGGACCTGCCGCTGGTAGCTGTCGGCGGCATCAACCAGGATAATCTGAAGTCGGTGATAAAAGCCGGAGCCGATGCGGCGGCGGTTATCAGCGCCGTCATGGGCGCCGATGATGTTGAAAAAGCGAGCCGTCAATTGGCAGAGATTATTAAAGGAGCCTAACATGAATAACCTGGATATAATATCCCAGCAGGCAAGGCAAGACCTGGCAGCCAGAGACGCGGCCAGGGAGAAAATGCTGCCCTTATGCCGCGAGGTTATCCGCTGCAGCGGTAACGCCATACGCGCAGTGCACCGGCAGGCATACAAAATGGCCGGCGAACTGCTTATCAGCGCACAAACCCACCTGACAGCGGCGATAAAAGCGGTTGAGGCGTTTACGGAACTCAGCAGCACGGGAGCCGTCAGAGACGCCCAGAAAGAATACGCCGAGGCGAATGTCACACTGGCTATAGTCATGGGCAAACCGCTGCCAAGCCCGCACGAACTGAACATAGATACAGCGGCTTATCTTAACGGCATGGCCGAGGCCGCAAGCGAAATACGGCGCTACATGCTCGATTCGATGCGCAAGGGAGACCTTTCCCGGGGCGAAGAACTTCTAACGGTCATGGATGATATTTACAGCGTCCTTGTGACCATTGATTTCCCGGATGCCATCACAGGCGGCCTACGCCGCACGACAGATATGCTGCGCGGCGTACTGGAAAGAACACGCAGCGACCTTACACTGGCGATGCAGCAAAAAGCGCTGGAGACCAGGCTGACAAGTATAAAGAGGGAGGAAATCCCGCAATCCGAACTCCCCACCGAGGAAACGATAACTGAAGATACATCTTCCACCCATACCGAGGAAACAGTGACCGAAGATACATCTTCCATCCGTATCGAGGAACCGGTACTCGACAGCACAGAGCAGGTCATTTATAACATGCTGTCAGCATGGAGAACCCGTAAATCCACAGAGGAAAACGTGGCACCGTTCATTATCGCGCGGAATTCAACCCTTAAAGAGATAATCAAACTGCGCCCGAATATACCGCGAGACCTGACGGCTGTGAAAGGCTTCGGGGAGAGAAGGGTAAACAAATACGGTAAAGAGATAATCGCCGTCATTCACGGGGAATTAATATTTTAAACAGAAAGATGGTGCGAATATGAGTGAATTATTAAAGGGCAAAACAGCAGTAGTTACCGGCTCCGGACAGGGCATCGGGAGGGCAATCGCCATGGGACTGGCCAAGGAAGGCGCCAGGGTAGTCACAAACAACCGGAAGCCGAAATCCACCGGCCTTGCTATGCTGACCGAGGCACAGCTAGACAAACTCGATAAGCAGAAAAGAGAATCTTTCCGAAAAGAAACAGAAGCAATTAACGGCGACGCTGAAACAACGGCTAAAGCGATAAGGGAAGCCGGCGGTGAGGCCATCGCTTTCTTTGGCGATATATCAGATTTTGACACTGCCGAGAAACTTATAAATACCGCGGTCGAGAGCTTCGGCAAGATAGATATACTGGTGAATGTCGCCGGGGGGTTTGGATTCAGCCCGCTGGAAAAGATGACGGAAGATCTCTGGGATAAAGTGACGACCATCAAACCCAAGGGATATTTCAACACGATACGCCACGCCGTCCCCTACATGATGAAACAAAAATGGGGACGTATTCTCAACTGCACGTCACGCGCATTCCTCGGCGATGTAATCAAGCACGCAGAGTATTGCACTGCAAATGCGGGGGTGGTGGGGCTGACAAAAGCGGTGGCCATAGAGATGCGGGAACACGGCATTACAAGTAATGCTTTTTCACCATATGCAAAGACGAGGGCAGATTATGAACTTAGAACTTACGCCGAAGTCTCGGAAGACACTCCATGGATAGGCAAGAGGGCTACCTCCAGCGTACCTTTCAATTTCTGTATTTAATGCCTTATATGTATCCAGCTGCTCCCTGCTGTGGACTCCGCCCTGGATAAATACCATTTTGCTGCGGTACTTCGGATACTTCTCGAAGAAACGGGCCACCGCCCGGAACCTGTCGGGTATGCCCTTGGTATAATCGATGCGGTCGAAGCCGACTCCGATCAACTCATCTTTAAGTCCCAGCTTCTTTTTCAGTCTTGTTATTTCTTCATCCACCTCTTTTTTCTGGGCATCCTGTGAAATATCATCATAATCGATACTGATGGGGAAGGGGCGCACCGCAGTTTTTTCTCCTTCAAGTGTCACTTCATAATGATCCCAGTCGACCTTGGCTTCAATTGAACGTTCAATGGTATCCATAAAGTTATTGCAATGATAGCGTATATGGAAACCCAAAAGGTCATTCCCTAAAAGCCCTTTGAGAATATCATCTTGCCAGGGACAAATTCGGAAGGCTTCAGGATTAGGCCAGGGTATATGCCAGAACTGGGCGGTGATAATACTTGGATTTTTCTTCTTAATATAGCGTGAAACCAGTGTCAGGTGATAATCCTGAATAAAGACGAAAGCCTTTTGATTTCCAACTTCTTCCAGGACAGCGCGGGCAAATTTCTCATTGACCTTTTTGTAGGTAATCCAATCGGTTTCCCTGAAAATCGGACGGGTGTAAGCAATGTGGCACAAAGGCCACAGGGCTTCATTGGAAAAGCCGTAATAATAGCCTTTTTCATCCTCTTTATTGAGCCAGACACGTTTGAGAGAATACTTGGGGTCTTCAGGAGGGACACTTACCTTTCCATTCTTGTCTACCACTTTTTTATCAGCGCTGCCGCCGCCAAAGGCGATCCATGTTCCGCCGCAAGCCTGCATCACCGGGTCTAAGGCAGTAGTGAGACCGCTGGCAGGCACCTGGACATTGATTTGTTTGCCTGAATAAGTATGGATATACGGTTCCCGGTTGGAAACCACGATAAACAAATAGTCCGATAGTTTTTCTTTAACCAGGTCATGTAAGCTTTCTTTTGTCCACATGATATGATTCCTTTCAGGGATGTTGATAGGCGGGTTTATTTTACCTGATAAATCTTCGATAGGCAAGCATACTTGTTAGCTGAGCATATACTTTTTTAAAAATGTAATTAATATTTAATATGTGCGGATGTGTTAGCAACCCGGAAAAAGAGCATGCAAAACACGTTATTTCTTAAATTCAAAAGCTCATGTTCCAGGATACTTCCCGAGTGCGTAAAAAGAGATATCTTAGAGTAGATGTCACGGGGCAAGCAATTGAACTAGAGATCAGATATCCGTAAGGTAATGATAAAAATGGTCGGCGGCAAACTCGGGACGGATTTACTTAAAACAACTATAGAATCCATGTTTTTGTTTCATCCTCTTCCCAGGTAAGGCTGTTCTCTGGGCAACTGTATGACTTCCAGGATATTGACGTCCGGCGGCTGGCACGCCATATACACCGCCGTCGCGGCTGTGGCTTCATAAGACATCATCGGGTCGGGTTTCGGCTTGGCGGCATTCTTTACAAGGTCTCCCGTAATGCCCGGATGCAGGCAGCCGCAGGTAATGCCGTACGGACGGCCTTCCAGAGCGGTAGTATGAGTTAAACCTACCAGCCCGAATTTGGCGCTATTATAAGGCGCGGTATTTGGCCGCACACGCTGCGCGGAAATACTACCGATATTGATAATGCGCCCGCCTCCCTGCTTCTTCATGATGCGGAAAGCCGCCCGCGTGCAGATGAACGGCGCGCGCAATTCGACGCCTATCACCCAGTCCCATGTCTTGGTGGACATCTGTTCGATAGGTTCATTGATAAATACGCCCGCGTTATTCACCAGTATATCGAGCCTCCCGAAGACTTCCATTGTCCTGGCAAACATCTTTTCGATGTCTTCTTCGCTGGTGACGTCGGTCGGGATAGCTTCTGCCTTGACGCAGTGTTTCATCACGGCTTTTTTCGTTTCTTCCAGGTCGGCAACAGTCCGCGCAGCCAGCACCAGGTTCGCGCCCTGTTCCGCCAGCCCGATTGATATCGCCTTGCCAATGCCCCGGCTGGCGCCGGTTACTATAGCGACTTTCCCTTCTAATTGTCTCATAAACCGCCTCCTCTGATTACTTGGTCGCTATAAAACGCTGTATACCAGCGGCCGCCCGATTTCGGGCTTGGGCGGAATAAAATCCGGCGGCCGGACGATTTGAAACGTCATCGCTTTCTGCTTGCACCCCACAACGCATACTCCGCAACCAAGGCATTTCTCTTTATTCACCATGGCCTTCGGTTTATCCGAGCTTTCGACTGCGACCATCTCTATCGCCCCAAAGGGGCAGCGCTTTAAACATTGTTGGCACCCTTTGCAGAGGTCCTGGTTCACTAATGCCTGGTATCGGCTGGGCGCGATGATTTCATGTAGCCGGCCTGATTGTATCGCCGGTTCAAATGTCGAGCAGCAGTCGCTGCAGCAGTTACACAGGACGCCGGGAAGCGCGGCGCTGTTGAAAGCGTTATGTATCAGTCCTGCCGTTTCGCATTCGTCAGCAATTTTTATTGCTTCTTCTGCCGTGATTCTTTTCATACGGCTGCCCCGGCCTACCTCATAGTCGACCATGTTCCCGAGATGGAAACAGGTCAACTCCGGCTTGCCGCATCTCTCGTAGATACGGCGGCAATCGCAGGTCACCACGCCTATCTTGTCCGCCCTCTTAAACATCTCCGCTATATTTTCGTACCACAGTACCTGCTCCGGTTTGATATCCGGATTGGCGGCGATGGCCTTGAGTGCCGGCATAATCCTGATGAGCGGCTTCCCGGTTCTTTCGAACATCTTAAACCAGCCGTTTATCTCCGCATAAGGCGAGGAAGTGTAGCGCTCGTCCCGGCTGCGGTGCTCTACCATCCCGGGATGGGTATATTCTTCGCTGGCGAACATCACCCGCGCCCTGAACTGGTGTGCGTCCGGCCACGCCAGGTACTGCGTCTTGCCCCGGAAGAGCAGACCGCGGCGGGTAAGGTTATCCATCTTGGCGGCGGCGGTTTTCTCATCGATATTAAAGCTCTGCGCAACTTCCGCCGGGGTTTTGGCTTTGGACAGTTCTAGGAGGAATTCCCCTTCTTCGGGCGTCAGCAGCATGGTAAGGAATTCCATGAAATGTGCGTCGCCAACAAGTTTATATTTTTCCGCTAGTTTATCGTAAATACTATTTTGATTTGCCACGATAGACCTCCGTAGAAAAGATTCTGAAGTTTTGTTATGAAATGGGGAATTAGTGGGATTATAACATTAATGATTTCATCAACCTCATGGGTTTCTCGAAAACAATCCGGCTGCTCTTTAAAGGTAGTAAATTACGCGGTGAAAGTTGCAGTAAATATTATTGGAATGGAATTGAGGAAAAAGAGAGAAATGGCGCCGTGCTAAAAGAAGGCATTCACCGGAAAAGCCCTATTTTTTCTTGTTTCCTTCAGGCCACCAGCCCATCCAGGCTTCCTCACCGCAACTGGTGCATTTTACGTGCAAAGCCATCATCTGCGAGGAATGACAATGGGCGCATTGGAACTCGTTCTGGTAATCAGAATAATGCCGGGCTAATTCTTCAACACGGGCATGTATTCCTTCAAGCTTTCCGCCGAGGGTTTCCGTGGCTTCCGGGTTTAGTTTTAGTAATGAGTATATCTCCGTAACTTTTTCTTCGGCTTTTTCAAGCCTTTGCATAGCATTCGTCATCTTGGCAACCTGCCTTGCCAGGTCAGCAACCGTGTGTTGCAGGTTACTGACTTCGTTGGACGTATATTTTTCATACCTGGCTGTTCCATCCCGCATCGGGCCCAGTTCAATCCCCTGTTTTTCCGGTTGAACAGCGACCGGCCCAGGTGCAGCCGTTACGGTTGGTGCCGGCGCGGGCGCAGGCACCACTTTTGGTGCAGCAGTTGCGGGCGCAGCAACTGCTGGCGAAGCAACTGCGGGCGCGGCCGGCTTTGGCGCTGCCGGTTTCGACGGCACCCTAGATACCAGGGCATCGATATCAGCCTGGGAGAGTACTTTTTCTTCCGGGGACACTAATCATACTCCAGAACTTGAGTTATAAGTTTACGCTGGTATTTGGCTATAGATAAGTCCATGTCGAACGGCTCTCTTAAAACACCTTTTTCCGCGGTGGAACAGATACGCACGATAGGCCTGGCAACGTAGCCGCGCTTGGGTGAAGAAATAATACCGATCTCCCCGGTATTCAGATGAACCACCAGCCCGGTAGGATATGAAGGTATTTGTCTCACAAATGCTTCCACCAGTTGCGGATCGAACTGGTCGCCGCTGCCGGCCATAATATACTCGATGGCCTCATGAGGCATGTATTTGCCTCTGCCCGGCCTGACAGCCATCAGGTCGACAAAAACGTCAGCGATGGCGATGATGCGCGCTAACAGTGAAATTTCCGCCGCTTTCAGTCCCTGGGCATAACCTGAGCCGCTCCAGTTCTCATGATGCTGCAAAACTGCTTCAGCGATTTCTTTGGCGGTAAGAGGGTATTGCAGCAGGAACTTATAACCGGCCACCGGGTGTCCCTGCATCCTGGGAGTGCAGCCTTCAGCGATAGAATCCACTTTATCGATAATAGCAGGGTCGAGCCCGATGTCCTTGAAAACAGCCGCCATGCCAAGAAAAGCCATGGCATTTTCCGGCAGCTTTACTATCTGGCCGAGCGTCATCGCCAGGCCGGCGGTTTTAACAGGCTGGAGATATACGTAATCCTGGGCAGAAATATTACATGACACATTAGTATCGCCGAGAATGTTCAGGGACATGTCACGGACCATCTGGTTGACAGCTTCAAATACGCGTGTTATCCCGGCAGCATCGACAGCCGCGCCGCTCATCTTCTTCTGAACCACCTGCCTGAAGGCATTGGCCAGGACGCCTTCCGACTGCGGGGAATAAAGGGGCGCCACCAGGATATCCATGACGCGGTAATCCCGCACGAAAATCTCCGGCACACCCTTGGACGTCATTAGAGCGATGCTGTTTTTGTCCAGTTCTTTGTGCTGCGGAAGCAGCAGACTGCCGAAGTTGTCATATACCGGCAGTTCAACCACCATACCCGGCTTAGCATATTTCAAAGTCATGCGTCTCATGTTTCACCCCTATCTTGTGGTGACAGCCGCTGTCCTGGGCTTATTCAAAATATCAGTGGTCTTCTGGTAAAAACAGGCAAATAGTCTCTGGAATCCGAGTTCGGCTGCATCCAACATCGTTTCAGTACCACCGATGAAAAGAACTCCGTTTATCTTTAAAGAATTGTGAAATTTTTCTTTCAGTTTTTTCTTGGCTTCTTCAGAAAAGTAAATTACCACGTTCCGGCACATTATCAGGTCAAAAGCTCCTTCAAAGGGATCCCGGGTTAAATCATGCTGACGGAAGGTTACTTTCTTACGCAATGCTTCTTTTACCCGGTAACCGTCTTCATTGAAGGTTAAATATTTCAAGCCGAAGCATTGGGCCACATTTTTTACATCGGCGGGTTTATAAGGCCCTCCGGCCGCGGCCTTCTTAAGAATATCGGTATCAATATCAGTAGCAAGTATGCGGTGATTCATATAAGGGGCAAGGTTTGCCAGAATCATAGCTACGGAATACGGTTCGGACCCGTTGGAGCAGCCGGCGCTCCAGATATTGAGCCTTTTATTCTGCCGCAACAGTTCCGGTAACACTTTTTCCTGCAGGACGTGAAAGTGCGCGGCATCTCGGAAGAACTCAGAAACATGAATGGTTAAAAAGTCCTGTAATTTTTCCAGTTCCGTAACATCTTTTTCCAACAGCTTGAAGTAATCCGTTACGTTCGCCGTCTTGGAGCGGGAAATAAAACTATCCAGCCGCCGCATCATCTGATTGCTGGCATAGTGTTCAAGGTCGAATTTAGTTAATTCGCGCACTTTCTTTTTTACATAGATATATTCTTCCTGATTCATATGTCTACTCCACGCAACCGCATTCCCGGGCGATTTCACCCGCTATTTCTGACAGTGGTAATACTTTATCAACGCATCCCGCCTGAGCTACGCTCGCGGGCATTCCGTAAACAGCACTGGTCGCTTCATCCTGGGCCAGTATCCTGCCGCCGACGGCCTTAATTACCGAAGACCCCAGGGTGCCGTCCGTACCCATGCCGGTCAGTACAACACCCAGTATCTTCTTTTTATAAATCCCGGCTACCGCTCTCATAGTGATATCTATGGAAGGCCGTACTCCCAATACAGTAGGCTCCTGGTTAAGGCATATCCTGCCGTTTTCATTTACCGTCATGTGGTAATCCCCGGGCGCCATCAGCGCCAGGCCTCTTTTAAGTTCGTCTCCATCTTTAGCTTCAGCCACCTGGATGGCAGACGAAAGGTGGAGTCTTTCCGCAAGAGACCTGGTGAAAACCGGAGGCATATGCTGGACTATCAAAATAGCTGCCGGGATATCTTCCGGGAGATTGGGAACCACCTGCATTAACGCCCGCGGCCCACCTGTTGAACTGCCGATTATCACAAGTTTTTTAAACATACCGTGACCAGTGATAACTGCTTTCTTCTTAATAGAGGTTAAGGTCAAAATATCTGTTTTTTTACCATTTACACGGGTTTTGGCGGCTAATTTTATCTTTTTGATATTTGATACTTATATTTTCTTCTTGGGTAATAATCCTTTTTAGGGTATAATAGACCCGTAATGGCTTCTCAAGTATTTTATCGCAAGTGGCGGCCGCAATCGCTCTCCGAGATTGCCGGGCAGGAGCATGTCACCCAGACGCTGCTCAATGCCCTGGCCAATGAGCGTGTTTCACACGCTTACCTTTTCTGCGGGCCGCGCGGCACAGGCAAAACGACCACCGCCCGCTACCTGGCCAAGGCCATCAACTGCCTGACCAGCGGCAAAGGCGAACCGTGCAATAAATGCGCCATGTGCGAAGCGATTACCGAAGGACGGGCGCTGGACGTCATCGAAGTGGACGCCGCCAGCAACCGCGGCATCGATGAAATCCGCGACCTGCGGGAAAAGGTCAACTACGCGCCCAACCAGGCGCGCCGCAAGGTCTACATCATCGATGAAGTCCACATGCTCACCAAGGAAGCCTCGAACGCTTTACTTAAAACGCTGGAGGAGCCGCCGCCGCACGTTATCTTTATCCTGGCCACGACCGAAGCGCATAAGCTCCTGCCGACCATCCTTTCGCGCTGCCAGCGTTTTGATTTCCACCGCCATACCCAGGCTAATACGGTAAACGTGCTATTACGCGTTTGCCAGGGTGAAAATATTAAAGTAGATGCGGAAGGACTCAAGCTCATCGCCAAAGCTGCTACCGGCAGCATGCGCGATGCCCTCAACCTTCTCCAGCAGCTTAATACCCAGTACGGCAACGACGTTTCATTCGCGCAGGTGCAGGCTATGCTCGGCATCTCCGGCGACCAGCGCTGCAAGGAACTGGTGAAACAAATCATCGCCAGGGATACGGCTTCCGGCATGGCCACCATCAGCCATGTTAACAACGACGGCCTGGATTTGCGCCAGTTCGACCGCGATATAGTGGAATACCTGCGGCTGCTGCTCCTGGTCAAGACCGGCTCCGCCGATACCCTGGAGCTTACCGCCGATGATATTAAAG
The DNA here is from genome assembly GCA_041300405.1 of Dehalococcoidia bacterium. Taxonomy (GTDB): domain Bacteria; phylum Chloroflexota; class Dehalococcoidia; order Dehalococcoidales; family RBG-16-60-22; genus Fen-1077. Next base: position 1,821,430 of record JBGLNK010000001.1, read on the forward strand.
AACTCAAAGAACTGGCCGCTAAAGCTACCATTAACCAGGTGCTTAAAGCGGTAAAACGCTTCAGCCAGCTCGACCTCAGCCTGGATAATTATTCCACCCTGCCGCTGGAACTGGCGCTGGTGGACAGCACCCTGCCCGATGAAGAAAAAATCGAACATACACATAAAGCGGAACCGGAACCGGCGGTGAAAAAGACCAATCCGGCAGCGGCGCAGCCGCCTCCCCCGGCCTATAAAGCAAATCCCGTTTCCGCCGTATACGGCGCCGCCGCGCCCGCGCCGGAAAAGAAAATGACTGAAACAGCGCCGCCGGCAGTAAGACCCGCGGCTGTTAATCCTCCTAAAGTTACGCCTCATATCGATAACGCGCTCGCCGCGGGCAGTCCGATAGAACAGCTAAAGGCGCAGTGGAGAAAAATTATCAACGAATCGCCTAACGGGATGGCCAGGACGCCGGCCGCCGCAGTGCTTAGGAGTTCCCGGCTCGTATCAATCGAAAGCGATATACTCATCGTTTCCGTCAGCCACCCGTATCTCAAAGAAAAAATGGACACACTGGAAAACCAGAAGACAGCCGATAAAATCGTCAGCAATTTCCTGGGAAAGTCATGCAAGGTGCGCTGTGTTTACGAACACGAGGACAACCACCTCGTAAAAGCGGCGCTGAACATGGGCGCCCAGGTAATCGACACGGAGGGGAAATGAACAAATTCATGATGCAGCAGGCACAGAAGCTCCAGGCGCAGCTTCTTAAAGCGCAGGAGGAACTGGCGACACTTAATGTGGAAGCCAGCTCCGGCGGCGGCGCTGTAAAGGTCGTAATGAACGGGCAGCAGGCAATACAATCGGTAAAAATTTCACCGGAAGTGGTGAACAAAGAAGATGTTGAAATGCTCGAAGACCTGATACTGACCGCCGTGAAAGAGGCGCAGGCCATGGCGCAGGACGCCGCCGCCAAAAAGATGGGCGGACTGACGGGGGGATTGAAGATTCCGGGGTTAACTTAGGATGTTAACTGAAAACTCAAAAGTTAAAAGTCAAAGCTAAACATTTACTCGTCATTGCGAGCCATCCCGATGAGCAATAGCGAATCGGGAGGCGAAGCAATCTCATAATAATGGTAAAACAATCGTATGTGTATATATTAACCAACAAGTGGAATAAAGTGCTATATACCGGAGTAACGAACGACCTCATTCGCAGAACACATGAACACAAAGATAAAATTACTCAAGGTTTTACCAAGAGATATAACGTTGACAAACTTGTATATTATGAAGTAGCTGAAGATATTGAAAGCGCCACCCTTAGAGAAAAGCAGATCAAAGGAGGCTCAAGGAAAGACAAAATCGCCCTTGTAAATTCAATGAACCATGAATGGCGCGATTTATTTGATGAACTGTGAGATTGCTTCGCCTTAGCGACTTCGCTGCTAATGGCTCGCAATGACGATATAGCTTTATATTTTGAGTATTGAAAAAAAATGAAACATGAACTCGTTCCGGCGACGGACGTTATAGGCAAACTGGTACAGGAGTTTTCCAAGCTGCCGGGCATCGGGCCCAAGAGCGCCCAGCGCATTACTTTTTACCTCCTGCGTTCCGACGAACAGCAAGCCAAAGCCCTCGCCGAGGCGCTTTTGACTTTAAAACAAAAAATCAACCTCTGCTCCGTCTGCTGCAACGTAACGGAAGAAGACCCCTGTCCCCTCTGCCGCAATGCGCAGCGCGATACGACGCAGCTTTGCATCGTGGAGCAGCCGCAGGACATCATCGCCCTGGAACACACGGGAGTATACAAGGGACTTTACCACGTCCTCCACGGCGCTATCTCCCCTACCGAAGGCGTCGGCGCCGGCGATATACGCATCAGGGAACTGCTTGCCCGGCTGCAAGACGGTAAAGTAAAAGAAGTTATCCTGGGCACCAACACCAACATGGAAGGCGAGCAGACGGCCATGTACCTTTCGCGGGTTATCACCCCCCTCAACATCAAGGTAACGCGGCTGGCGCGCGGCCTGCCCTTCGGTACGGAACTGGAGTACGCCGACGACGTTACGCTGACGAGGGCGCTTGAGGGACGGAGCGAGTTTTAAAGGTATTAACATTGTGGCGTGATTTATGGTTATTAACGACCATAGTAAAATTGAAGAGGTTAATAAAAAGTCAGATGAATATTTAAAGACACATGATGATTTACGACAAAAACTAGCAAACCATTTGTGGGCTTATAATCAAATGGATGTTTTAATTCCTCAAACTCTCGAAAATTATCTGGCGAACCATCCATCGGTCCACCTGATCCGAGGAGATGTGCGGTATTTCAAGTTTCCAAGAGGCGAATTCCGTTTCGTGGTTCATGCGGCTACCGAGGCCAGCGCCAAACTCAACCAGGAGGACCCATTATTGATGTTCGGGACGATCGTCGAGGGAACCCGGCGTACCCTGGAGTTCGCCCGCACTCACGGGACACGCAAGTTCTTGCTGACAAGCTCCGGCGCGGTGTATGGCCGGCAGCCGCCCGGGATGACACATATCTCCGAGGATTATATCGGAGCCCCGGACCCCATGGACCTGGATAGCGCCTACGGCGAGGGAAAGTGGTCGGCGGAGGTACTGTGCCGCCTGTATGCGCATCATTTTGAGCTGGAAACTAAAATTGCCCGATGCTTTGCCCAGGTAGGCCCGTATTTGCCTATGGATATCCACTACGCAATGGGCAACTTCATTCGAGATGCGGTCCGGGGCGGCCAAATACTGGTGAATGGCGACGGTTCACCGATACGTTCGTATCTCTACGCGGCGGACCTGGCGATCTGGCTCTGGACTATTTTAATAAACGGACAATCCTGCCATCCCTACAACGTCGGCTCGGATAGAAGCGTAAGTATTTCAGAACTTGCCGATATAATCCGCCGGGAAATCGCCCCGCACAGCGAGGTAATCATTGCCCGTCAAGAGAAGGCTTCGCAGCTGCGGCAGCGGTATGTGCCGTCTATCGAACGCGCCCGCGGCGAACTCAAGCTGGAAAGCTGGACCTCACTGGAAGAGGCAATACAACGGACAGCCTTTTGGTTGAGATCAAATAGTATAGTGTGACAAATGTTAGAAAACATACTGTTAATAATATATAGCTACGTTATTTTATCATATCTGGGCTTTGGCATATTTGCCTTAATCACCCCGGATTCTTTCAAGAAGCCGTATTTATACGCGCTCGTTTCACCCGGATTTGGATTATTCCTGCTGGTAATTATCGGCTCATGGATCATGGCGACAAACACCGCCATAACGTGGACGATGATATTCAGCCTGATTATTGCGACAGGTTTGAACATATTCGTGCTGCGGCGGGCCAATATCAGGGAAAAAATATCCTTCAAGAGATTCAGACCCGCAATAAATACCCTGCTTAAAGCCCTCCCGATCAGCATTTTATTGCTGGGCATTTTATCCCTGATCATCCTGCCGGGGGTGAGGGAGGGCAATTTTACGACTCCCCTGCGGACAGGCCCCGATTCAGTAGGATATGCCGGGGCAGCGCAAAGCCTGGTCGAGGGGGAGACCCTTTCAAGCATTGCCGAAGACCTTAAAGCAGTAACGGGAATAGAGGACCTGGAAGAAGCCAAAAATGCTAATTTCCAGCTGCTGCGATTCGACTTGCATTGCAGCACCGAGTTTCTTCTAAAGGCACTCAGGTGGGGCTACCCCACCGTCCTGGCGAATATGACGTGGGCGACCGGTCAGGATAGCGTTTACAGGCTGGACTTCGTGTTACTGGTCTTTTCCTGGGCGATGCTGCTGGGGCTGGCATATCATGCCTGCCGGACCATTATCAAAACACGGTGGTATATTTCTTTACTGCTTACCGCAGTGCTGGCACTAAACAGTAACCTGTTGAACATATATTATGAAGGTTCGTATGCGGAGGTCATGGCCATACCCGTCTTCTTCCTGCTGCTGTTATATCTCTACGATATCCGCGAGAATAGTACATGTAAAAACAACTGGGACCGGACAAAACAGGTTGTTTTTACAGGATTTCTCAGCGCGGCGCTTCTGTCGATCTGGACCGAGGCGTTCATTATCCTGGGTATTGTCTGTTTTATCATCCTGGTCATGGACCTGGTGCAGGCCCGCAAAACGCCAAAAGCCTGGGTGTTCATTTTTGGTCTTGGCGCCCTGCTGGCTTTTATCCTGATAGCGCCCCTGACGTGGAATTTAGCCCTGTTTTATAAAAACAACCTCTTTGTTCACCTGGGAAATATAAGCCAGGGCGGATGGTGGCAACCGCAATGGGCAACATTACCGGAGATTTTAGGCTGGACGGATATATATGCCCATGGCAGCCAGCCGGCATTAGTTCAAAGAAACACCATAGAAGTTCTCATCGCGTTTTTTGGCAGTCTTTTCATTGTTGCGGCGGCAGTGCGCTACCTGTTTTCAAGTAACAAATACTACCGATCATTCTGGCTGGGATCAATAATCTTTATCGCGCTTATTTTTTTAAAGACCGGTTTCCTGGATAAAAACAATAATTATCAATACTACAAAGCATACACCATGTTTTTGCCGGTAATATTTTTATTTGTATATGCGGCCATTTTTTACTCTGGAAGAATAATCAATGGCCGATGGAAGTATGCCTTGTACGGAGTGGTCGCCCTATCTCTATGTATAACCGCTTATAGCGGGGTCTCATACATAAAAAAATACTACGGCGACAGCAGCTACTATACCGAAGATCTTGTTGATTATAAGCAACAAAGCGGGCAATTTAGCAACTATGTTTTGATGACGCCGTATGGCCCTAATTATTTCCATACGATACAAATGGCCAGCGTGGTAAATATGAATTTTTACAATTTTTCTTTTGAGACAGGCTATCAAAAGCCCTTGATCATAACCCCGTATTGGGAAATGCCCGTGGCGATTATTCTTTTTTACAATGACACAAAACAAACCCCTGTCAACGCCGATGACGTAATTTATTCGGGTAAGGAATTCCAGATCGTGAAAACGCCCTACCGGCTGAAAGACCGGTTGGATGAAAACGGCAGTGTTGATATAAACAACTATTTCAACTTCGGATCCAATGCTTCCATCGAACCGTCCCCCAGTGTTGATTCCTTCGTCTTTACCGACGAAACGGGAAAGGACCTGTCTTCAAGCGGTAATGCTCATATCGACACAGCTGAGAAAAAATTCGGCACAGCCTCCGGTTCTTTTGATGGCCAGGGAGATTATTTAACTGTTCCAAATAACACAGATTTTGATTTTGGGTTCGAAGATTTTACGATCGATGGATGGTTTTATTTTACCGCAAATGATGTAGGGTATCAGTTCATGCTGGATAGAAGGGGCAACGACGCCGAGTCAGGTTGGATTTTTTATCTAGAGGGTAACAACCAGCTTAGTTTTCTAAGTACTTCAGCCCGGGGTATCGGCTGGGACAATGCGGTTATTCATAACACCGGTATAGTTCCGGCAACAGGCGTCTGGATACACCTGGCGGTGGTAAGAAACGGCGACATCTTTACCATGTACCAAAACGGGATCGCGATCAAGTCCGGGACTTTTGCGGGTACAATCCATCAAGCAGCTTCTGGCTGAAGAACTCGTTAAACCGCGCGACAACCACCCCGATTTTCAGTCCCTTCCCCAGTAGATTGCCCTCATATGTTTTGCCCATCGTAATCTCCTTGGTTATTAAGTATAATTATAATAACTAATTATCGCAGTCCGTGTCCAATACATTTAAAAGATGCCCCATTTTTTCCTGCTTGGTACGCAGGTAGCGGCGGTTTTCCTTGGTGGGCTTCGTCGTGATGGGGATTTGTTCCGTTATCTTTAATCCAAAACTCGCGAAAGCGCTCGTCTTCTTGGGGTTATTAGTCATTAGCTTCATATTACGGATGCCCAGGTCGACCAGTATCTGCGCGCCGACGCCGTAGTCGCGCTGGTCGGGTTTGAAGCCGAGCGATATATTAGCTTCGATGGTATCCATTCCTTTATCCTGGAGAGCGTAAGCTTTTATCTTGTTATGGATGCCGATACCCCGGCCTTCCTGTCTCATGTACAGGACGACGCCCCGCCCCTCCGCCGCCACCCGTTTCATGGCTATTTCAAGCTGTTCACCGCAATCGCAGCGCAGGCTGTGGAAAACATCGCCGGTGAGGCACTGGCTGTGCACGCGCACCAGTACCGGCTCATCGGTAGCCACGTTGCCCATGACCATGGCCACGTGCTCATCGGGGTCGGTGTGGCTTTTGTAGGCGATGACTTTAAAATTCCCGAAAGGCGTCGGCAGCTTGGCCTCGGCCACGCGGGTCACCAGCGTTTCGTGCCGGAAGCGGTAGGCTATGAGGTCGGCGACGCTGATGATTTTCAAGCCGTGTTTTTTAGCGAATACTTCAAGCTGGGGCAGCCGTGACATGGTGCCGTCTTCGTTCATTATTTCGCAGCAGACGCCGGCCGGGTAAAGGCCGGCCATCCTGGCTAAATCTACGGTAGCTTCGGTCTGCCCGGTTCGTACCAGGACGCCGCCGTCCCGGGCGCGCAGGGGGAACATGTGGCCGGGATAAACCAGGTCTTCCGGCTTCGTCTTCGGGTCGATGATTGCCTGCACTGTGCGGGCCCTGTCCGCGGTGGAGATACCGGTACTCGTGCCTTCCCTGGCCTCGCAGGATACGGTAAAGGCGGTACCGAGCTTGGCGGTGTTATTGACGACCATCATGGGCACTTTGAGTTCGTCCAGCCGCTGGCCGCAGCACGGCATGCAGATAAGCCCGCGGGCATGGACGGCCATGAAATTGACAGCATCCGGTGTGACCTTATCGGCGGCCATGACCAGGTCGCCTTCATTTTCCCTGTCTTCGTCGTCCACGACGATGACGAACTTGCCTGCCTTGATATCTTCAATTGCTTCTGGAATCGATGCTAAAGCCATTTGTTATACTCCTTGCTTGTACCTTTTTCCGGATTTATTTCTGGTTGTTCGTTTTACTTTCTTCATCCCCTCTCCCTTGAGGGGAGAGGGTTAGGGTGAGGGTGAAAACACAGGGTTAACCCTATATAGTTATCAACCTACCGGGAAACCGTGTTCCTTTAAATATTCCGCTGTAATGCCTTTATCCTGGGGCTTTAAAAACTCGGCCACGTATTTGCCGATGATATCCGCTTCCAGGTTAACCACATCCCCGAATTTTTTATCCGCCAGGATGGTGTTCTGCCGGGTAAAATCAACAATAGACACGCCCAATGAGCGGCTGTCTTTTTCTGTGACGGTCAGGCTGGCGCCGTCCACGGTAATGAAGCCTTTGGTGACAATATAGCGCATCAGTTCCGGTGCAGCCTCGAACCGGATGCGCACCGCGCCGCTTTCTTTAATTACCGAGGTTACTTTGCCCGTCCCGTCCACGTGCCCCTGCACGAGGTGCCCGCCCAGCTCCCCGCCTAGTACCATCGGCCTTTCAAGGTTGACTTTGCTTCCCGGCTTGAGTGAACCGAGGTTAGTTTTAATAAATGTCTCTTGCATGACGTTTACAGAGAAGGATTTATTATCGAAAGCGGTCACCGTCAGGCAGGCGCCGTTCACAGCGACAGAACCGCCCAGTTGCAGTCCTTGCAGGGCTTTATCAGCCGCGACAGTCAGTCCGGACGGACCGATGGAGACAATACTCCCAACCTCTTCGACAATTCCGGTGAACATCCTTACCTCTGGGGACGAGAGTGCTTTTAATCTATTTTAACACTTGCCATAAGATGAGCGCAATAAGTGCGCTAGGTAAGAGCGCTAGGTAACTCCGGCATAAGTTGTCATTCCCGTGAAAACGGGAATCCATGGTGAACTGAATAATTTCATCTTGGGGTATTGGTTTCCATTTCCTCCCACAAGTTGTCACTCCCTCGCAGACTCCTCGTATGAGTAAAACGAATCGGGGGCGGGAATCCATCGTGAATCATTAACCATTTTACGGTATCGACCTCTCCTTCTAATAAAGATCTTGTTTTGACTGAGGCGAATGGAGAGATGAGAGAGGGTTTTAATAATAAAACCGGGGCGAGTTGTGCTACTTTGGAATCTCGCTGGTGGTAGTAGCTTTGGTATTTCCATTTTGGTCAACAAGAATGAAAGTAATTTGGCCGGCTTGAGCCATTTTCTCTTTGCTAACTTTTACCACCGCGGTCGGTTCAGAAGTCAAAGCTAAATAAGTTGGTCCGGCTTCATCAAAAAGAGCTTGAATATATATAGTCGTTTGTTCTTGCCAGATGTTTTGAACCGTTATTTTCGGGCCGGTTACACCACGAAACCCCATAGATGCAAAAACTAAATAATTACTGGAAAAATCAATCTTTTCGGTTACTAGAGGAGAAGTATACTCCCATTTATTAGGTAAAGGCGATTCTGCAGTTGGTATCACCGATATGTAAACAGGCGTTGACTCTATAGCAGAGCTATCTCTCGTAAAAGACCAGTAATTCTCGAAAGCTAATTCATGTCTTGCCATGGTGGAAGTATATAATCCCAGGTCGTAGTGGGTTACGGTTGGTTCACAGCTAAAAGTAAAAAGAAGCGCCAGGAATAACCCAATTATAATAAGACAATTGGTGGCTTTTATGGTTTTTCCACCCAATTAATTCATCCCTTCCAAAAGGCTGAGTTTTTCTCTTGTCTTTTATTTACCCGTGCGTGAAAAAAGTTAACTAAAATCCTGTAACAAATATTCAATCCACTCAAGAGCTTCCTTTTCACGTTCTTTGTCTTGAGCCATTTCTGCATAGGCGGATTCGAGTTTGGTCTTTGAGTTATAACTCTTTATTGTTTTCGAGATAGTTAGGTTTTGCTCTTTGCTCATAACCGTATGTTAACTTTGTTGGTGCAAGTTGTCAAAAACAAATGGGGCAACGCCGCGAGCGGGTTCCTCTAAAGCCTCCTTGAGGGTTTTGCCCTCTTCGCGGCACAGGGCCTCGCCGATCCGCTGCCGGTTATGCTCCAGAAGTGTCACAAACCGGACGATATATTGCTCTCTTTCCACGGGCAGCATCCGGCTCCAGCCCCTGAAAGCCCTGTGGGCGCTTTCCACCGCAGCGTCGGCATCTTCCTGATCAGATAGCGGGAAGTTCCCGACGATATCCATTTCGTCGGCAGGGTTGCAGTCAGGATAATACTGCCCCGAACGGGGCGCCGTCCATTTTCCGTCGATAAAGTTCAGATAGGTATTTACCTCGCTCATATCAGTTCACATTTCTCCAGAATAGATTCTAATCAGCCCTGCGTCACGCAGGATCTTCCCCGGGAGAGTTCCGGCCGTTTCCGGGACCCGCTCAACGCTCCATAGGATGGTAGGGTCCCTTTACATCATGGATGCTATATGTTGTCAACTCCCCGTCAATGACGACCGCTTTTTCCGTGACTTTAATACTTCTGGGATGAATAGATCCAGGCATATAGCTTTGAGAATTCGAAGAATCGGCGAAACTAATTTTAGGCGCACAGCGCAGGTCTGCCTGAATGCTTCTAAAAATGACCTTCATGGCGGGTAAATTAATAATAAAGTAAGGTAAGCCGATTTATCAAATGCGATAAATTACTCACACAACGATCGTTAACAGCCAATATGTTGCGGCCAGAATCATCTTGACACACAAAATCCGTCTTCCTATACTGCCAGCATGAAAAAGCAGCGCATTATCAATAAAAATATCAATCAAATGCTGCCTGACCCTGAAAAATATCCGGAAGGATGCTCTTCCGGGGTTCTCAGTGACGGCATGGCGTGTAACACCACTGCCGTATCGAAAGCTCCGTTACCGGGCAGTACTGCTGAACTTTCCACATTCGATCAGCCGATTATGAGGTTGCATCTGTGGCTGGAAACCGAAAAGGGGGTATTATTCGGACTGGGACGACAGAGGCTTCTCGAGTGCATCCGTTCGGGACTATCGCTCAAGGCTGCCGCAGATCATCTGGGGATGTCTTACCGGGCGGCCTGGGGAAAAATCAAGCAAACCGAAAAAGTGCTGGGCATTACACTCATAGAAAAAAAAGGGGGGAACAGGTCCGGATATCAGTTGACCCCGGCGGGGGAAATGCTGACCACCAGGTTTGGACAGTGGTACGCAGAAGTCGAACAATATGCCCTTGCCCGAAGCCGCGCCCTGATGTCCGGCAATACCCTTAGTTTTGAAGATGCCTGCGCTCATCACACCGAGGAATCTTCAAAGAAACCGTGAACCGAAACAGCGATAACTCCCCTGCACGAGAGTGGGAGTTTAAATCACCTGCCTGCAGCCAAATCTTATTATGTTAGATATAACATATTAAAATCTTTACATATTTTTGATTTTATTGTTGACTTTCCCCTCCGGTTGGATAAACTGTCCACGCATCTCAGGTCGTTTTCAAAATGGCATGACAGCATAAATTCTGTCTGAAATCGCGAAACCAGACGAGTAGCTATGAGATTCCGTTCCGGAACGTCTGATTCCGTCAACACAAAGCTTATAAATGTAAAATATTGAATTGAATATTTCCGGGGATCATATACCACAGGTCGCGTAAGTGATTGCTGTATCGGCCATTATCATTTTCAACATATTCAACCAAAAGGAGGCAAGCATGGATTACAACCGGCGAGAATTCCTGCAGGTTACGGGGACTGGCGCTTTAGGCCTTTCCCTCCTGCAACTGGGCGTCGATGTCAAGCCTGTCCAGGCGTACACCGCCACCCTCAAGATCGCGGGCGCCAAGGAGGTAGTTACTGTCTGTCCGTTCTGTTCCGTGAGCTGCCACATCATCGCCCACGTGAAGGACGGCAAACTGGTCAGCACAGAGGGGGATCCCGAATATCCCATCAACGAAGGTGCGCTTTGCGCCAAGGGAGCGTCCATGCTCACCATGACCAGCAACAAGCACCGCCTGACAAAACCCATGTACCGGGCGCCGGGGAGCGCCAAGTGGGAGGAAAAAACCTGGGAATGGACGCTCGAACAGATCGCCGCCCGCGTCAAGAAGGTCCGCGACAAAGACCTGCTCCTCAAAGACGACAAGGGTAAGACGGTCAACCGGCTTGATTCGATGTTCTTCATCGGCACATCGCATGCCGACAACGAGGAGTGTGCTATAGCTCATCAGATGGCCCGCGGCCTTGGCATCGTTCACATCGACCACCAGGCGCGTACCTGACATAGTCCCACTGTTGCGGCTCTGGGAGAGTCGTTCGGACGCGGGGCAATGACGAATCACTGGATCGATCTTAAAAACGCTGATGCGTTTCTCATCATGGGCAGCAATGCTGCCGAGCATCACCCCATCTCTTTCAAATGGGTTCTGCGCGCCAAGGATAAAGGCGCCGTGGTCATCCACGTAGATCCCAAATTTTCCCGCACCTCGGCCCGGTCCAACTTTCATGTACCTCTTCGATCGGGAACCGATATCGCCTTTCTGGGCGGGATGATCAAGTATATCATAGAGAACGAAAAGTACTTTAAGGATTATGTTGTCGAATACACCAATGCCGCTTTTATTGTGAACAAAGACTTTGCGTTCCAGGACGGCCTTTTCAGCGGTTTTGACGCAACTGCCAGGAAATACGACACCAAAACATGGTCATTTGATATGGATGAGGCGGGCGTGCCGAAAAAAGACAAGAGCCTTCAGGACCCGCGCTGCGTTTTTCAGTTGCTGAAACAGCACTATTCGCGCTACAGCCTTGACAAGGTTTCAAGCATTACCGGCGTGTCAAAGGAGAACCTTCTCAAGGTTTACGAAGCTTACAGCGCAACAGGTACAGGCACCAAAGCCGGAACAGTAATGTATGCCCTGGGCTGGACCCAGCATACAGTAGGTGTTCAGAACATCCGTTCGGCCTGTATGATCCAGTTGCTGCTGGGCAATATGGGTATCCCCGGCGGCGGTGTAAATGCCCTGCGCGGAGAGCCGAATGTTCAGGGCTCCACCGACCACGCCCTGCTTTACCACATTCTGCCCGGTTACATTGGTGTGCCTATCGATGACTGGCAGACCCTGGCCGATTACAACAAGGCCAATACCCCGGTTACTAAAGATCCTAAAAGCGCCAACTGGTGGCAGAACAAGCCAAAGTATCTGGCCAGCCTGCTCAAGGGCTGGTACGGGGAAAAGGCCACGCAGGAAAACGACTTTTGCTACGGACTTATTCCCAAGGCCGAAAAGGGCGTGGATTACTCCTACGTTCCGGCATCAAGGATAATCCGTTCGTTCTGTGAGCCGATAAGTAACAGCGATGATGTGTCGCCTCCAAATTCCTCAAAGGAGCCGCCGGTGCATGGCCGGCTACCGCGCATTCCGCCGATAAAAAGTCGCATACTTATTTCTCCGTTAGCTCCCATACTCCATCCCATGAAGAAGGAGGATTGTTACATAATTGTTCACAGCGGCGAATATAATGTTTCGCCGCTGGGTCTTCAGGCAATTGCGAGAAAGCTGTTATCGCCTCTTTAAATTCGCCTTTGTTAAAATGTTTCAAGCCTGTAGAAAACGTTTCCCATCCCTCCGGCGCGGTTTCCGTCATATACCCTGTGAGTTCATATACAGGAACCGCATTTTTCCTGCCGACTACACGAAGGTCAGCGAGTTTTCGCCCGCGGAACTGGGCTGATACGAGACGCCATGTATTTTCAGAAATCATTGTTTCCGTACCAAAAGCCTTATTTGCACCTTCGAGGCGAGATGCGAGATTCGCCGCATCTCCAAGAATTGTATAATTGAAGCGTTTGTGCGAGCCCATATTGCCTACAACAACTTCCCCGGTGTTCAAACCTGCTCTCATTCGAAGAATTGTCCCTGTGCGTTTTTTATACACTTCTCGAAGTTCAGCCAAACGCCTTTGGCATTGCAGCACTGCACGGCAGGCACGTATAGCGTGGTCCGATTGTTCCAGCGGGGCATTCCAGAAAGCAATTATTGCATCGCCCTCATATTTATCCAGCGTACCGCCTTCAGCCATGATGATGTCTGTCATCTCAGTAAGATAATCGTTGAGCAGGCCGGTCAGCTCAACAGGGTCCAGTTTCTCAGAAAAAGTCGAGAATCCCGCCAAATCCGTGAACATGATAGTCAATTCTCTCTTCTCGCCTCCGAGCTGCAGATGAGATGGGTCGCGGATGATTTTCTCGATTACATCACTGCTCAAATAATGCCTGAATGCCTGTTTGATAAAAGTTTTCTGACGTCCTTCAACCAGATAGTTTATAGCCAGAGTACCGACGATGCTGATTGCTGCACCACTTTCTTGCGCCACGACCGGCCACCAGAGTCCTTTTGCATATGCGGCAAAACCGACGATGACCGGCACTCCAAGCCATATAATGGAAAACAAACCCGTTTGCCACCATCTGCCCCCAAATGTTAAAGATAAAGCAGCGGCTATGGACGTTATCATTACTCCCAATATAACAAGCGACATGGATGTCTCAGAAATGAATGAATCGGTCAGAAGATTATCCAGAAATGTTGTATGCAAGACCACACCGGGACATTTCGGATTGACTGGAACAGGGCGTAAATCCAGAAGAGCAGGAGCGCTGCATCCCAAAAATACGTAACAATCCCTGAATATCTCCGGTGACAATGAAGGGACTTCACCATCACGCAGCCGAAGCTCTGACTGGATGACCGCAGCCGCTGAAACAGCCTGAGACAAATCACTATTACCCCGAAAACGCAGAATTACATTTCCATTTTTATCTGCCTGGATTGTTTTATTACCTAAGCTGATTTTATTTTTTGATATTGAAATAGAATTTGAGTCCTTATTTATTGTCAGCCATGATGACAGACCAAGCGAAGGAATATTTGTATTGTCAAATCGACAAAAGGGTGTTATTCGACGATATACACCATCCTTATCAGGAGTACCTTTGACATGTCCAAAAGACGCGGCGCCAGATGCTATCTCTTTTACCGGGAACAGCATATTTTCAGATTCCATAATATCCGGCAAGTGAATTTTCAAATCAAGGCGCGGCACGAATTGCGGCCATGTACTTTGACTGCCGCCGGGCTGGACTCCCAACGTTGTCGGTACACCGGTTTTCATGGCTTCTCCGAGCGATTCATCATCCGGTACGCCATAGACAGACGGTTCGGTAAAAAGCATGTCCATGGAAAGCACCTTTGCTCCGCCGCGCTTACAGAAAGATACAAGCGCACCATAAACTTCGCGAGGCCATGGCCAACCCCAGTCATTTTCACGCTGTGCCCAATCCAAACTGGCCTGGTCCAGCAGAATTAATTTGACCTGGGGCGAAGGACTCTCTCTTTGGGAAAAGAATCTGGCTCGCCATGTCCATGTCGGAGCTTCCCACGATTCCAGCCAGCACAACTGCCATAAAATCAACGCTGTTACACCGGCAAACAGACCGATCAAGATTCCACGCAAATATTTCAAACCAGTTATAGACATACTATCCTTTTGAATGCGGGCTTTTAGTTACCAGTCATAATCGGCTGCATTGCGACCAGGAAGCGTTCTTGTCTGACTGTATCAGGGGCAAATTTCGCATTCGAGATAACTTTATTCAGTGAATCAACGCGGCTTTGGGCTGAAGGATGTGTCTTTGCAAAGCCAGGTCCTCCTGAATGAGATATGCGTTCATCCATTCGCTGCAGCATAGTAATCATAGCTGCCTCCGGATAACCGGCACGCTGCAGGAGCTTCACAGCCGCGGCGTCCGCATCACGTTCCTGCTCGCGCGAGTAGCCGCTGGTTGTGAGTGTCATCACAATATCACCTACAGATGCCTCGAAATTTTCTGTTAAAGATGCCAGTTTCTCGCCGCCCATCTGCTTGGCAGACTCCGCGGCAAGAATCGTTAATGCTTCTGTCATGCGTCCCTGTTTGATTGCTTTAAGACCGTGTTTCAACTCAACATGACAAATCTCATGCGCCAGAACTGCCGCAAGCTCATCTTCATTGTTGCAGCATTTCAACATCCCGCGAGTTACAAGAATTAATCCGCCCGGTGCGGCAAAAGCATTAATTTCGTCTGAATCGAGCAGCAGAAAATGATAGCCTCCGAATGTTTCAGGACGATTGGAGAAAATTGCCAATGACTGGCCGAGCAGATTAAGATAAATATTCGGTTGGGTTCTATCCAGGGGCTGGTATGTCTTTACGACACTTGCAACAACTGCCCGACCGACATAATACTCCTGTTCAGGTGTCAGTTCCTGCTGAGTCTTCTCGACTGCTTTCGCGCTGCGTGTAATTGAATCCGCCTGGCTGGAAGTGATAACGCCGCCTGCCGCTGCAATACCGGAACCAATCTCGGCAACTTCCCCGCAGCCGCAAAACAACACTGCCGTCATTAAGAATAGAACAAATACACTTAGAAACGAAAATAAATATTTCTTTTTCATTTTTCACCTCCCTGTAAATGTCCCTGGGTGCGGAATGCCAAAATCTGGTCCGGATCGATGTTATAGGCGCTCATCCGGTCCACCCATGTATAATCAAGCGTTCCATCTGCTTTGATTCATGGACCAGGAGGCGAGAATAGATGAGGTAATGGCTGATATGAGCACCATTTGTGAACCAGGCGGGTATGATAACAGCTTGGCAGCTGATGAGATTAACCAAGCTATGGATGAACTAACTCAAGGCCCGATACCTCAGGAAGAGGAGATGGATTTTATTCAGGAAGATTTGTACATGATGGATTCCTTTATGATGCCTGAATTCATGGGACCTGATCCGATGGGACCAATGCCTGGACATTAGAGCCAGATTGAGATTTCAGAAGTGGTTAAGCTCTTGAATTATCAGATAGTAGATACGAACTTAAAAACACTTTTAATCGAAAGGCAATCAAATGCAGGATAGAAATGAAAAGATAAATCATTTCCTCTCGGATGCGATTCCAATAGTTGTAAGAACATTAACCGGAATACTTCAGTCATCGGGATGGCAGGTCGAACAGAAGGGCTGTGGTCTTGAGCTGGTCTTCATATTAAGACAGGATGAAAAAGAAGTGGGGTTTTATATGCACAATCTGTTTATGGAACTTGCCACGTTAGATAGGACTGCACAACCGATGGTATTTGATGAACAGCTTGGAGATTTTAATTATTTCATAGCTAACCGCCCCCAAGTAGAGCTACCAAAGTACTTGCCAACCAAAGATGTTAATAAATTATTATATAGCTGTGATCAAACCCGGCCGCTTGGGATCCGTGATTATGCTTTGTTAATTCTAATGGCACGTTTAGGCTTACGCAGTAAGGAAATAGCCAGACTAACTTTAGATGATATTAATTGGAAATCAAGTGTTATTACGATTTATGGCAAAGGTGGATATAAAGACGAATTACCAATCCCACAAGATGTGGGGAGAGCCATTGCAATGTATCTGAAAAAAGCCAGACCAAAATGTAATACGAGAGCACTGTTTGTTAGTGTAAAAGCTCCAATAAAGAAGCTTGAATATTTATCCAACGTAGTTAAACGCGCCTGCAAAAAAGCAGGTTTGTCACCACCACATCAAGGAGTTCACCTATTGCGTCATAGCTTAGCCACTCGGATGCTTCAAGAAGGTGCTATGATGGTGGAAATTGCTGAAATATTGAGGCATCGTTCTATAGAGGCAACGAGAATCTATGCCAAGGTTGATTTGAAAAGTTTAAGAGAAACCACCAGGCCTTGGCCGGAGATAATACCATGAGTATAATCAAAAAAGCTATCATGAAATATCTACAAGGACGCAGAGCTTTTGGGTATAAGTTGGATTATTCTGAACGTTTGCTGCTCCAATTTGCCGATTACTTGGAAAAGCATAAAGCAACCGTTATTACACAAGAATTGGCTATAAGATGGGCTTGCCTGCCTGATAAGTGTCGACCTCCCTATTGGGCAAAACGGTTATGTACTGTAAGACTATTTGCTCGTTATTATAGTTCTATGGACCCTCGAACAGAGGTTCCGACACAAGAGCTACTTCCGTTTAGGAACAAAAGGACTACACCTTATATATACACAGAACGGCAGATGTTAATGTTAATAAAAGCTGCCAAAAAATTACCTTCTAAAACTGGTCTTAGAGCATCGACTTTGGCAACTATTTTCGGTTTACTGATTGTAACTGGAATGCGAATTGGTGAAATAGTAGGTCTTGATCGGGAGGATGTTAATTTGAATGAAGGTGTTTTGCTTGTCAAAAAAGCTAAACTTGGTAGGAGACGATTAGTCCCCATACATCCTTCTACAGTAAAAGCGCTTCAGGATTATGAACTATTCAGGAACAAAGTGTATCCAAATCCACAAACTGCTGGTTTCTTTGTATCAGAGGCTGGTATAAGAGCGACAGCAGATACGGTACGTCGCAACTTCTACAAGCTTTCATATCAGACCGGAATACGGCAACCATCAAGCAAACCTTGTCCTCGCATACATGATTTTAGGCATACCTTCGCTGTCAACATGGTGCTGAACTGGTATCAACAAGACAGGAATGTCGAAAAACTTTTACCTCAATTAGCTACGTACCTTGGTCATCAACGTTTAAATAATACCTATTGGTATATGACTGCTACACCTGAACTATTAAAACTGGCCGCTGAACGGACGGCAGAAAGGATTAATTAATGAAGAAAAATCCAGAGTTTCCTGCAATGTTAGAGGCGTTTTTTACAGATCGTCTGATGCGTCAGCTTCAAGCAAGTCCCAATACAATAGCCAGCTACCGTGACACCTTTAGTCTGCTCTTGAAATTCGCTAAAGAAAAGCTAAAGAAGGCTCCATCGAAACTGACTATAAAAGATCTAAATGCCTCCTTCATAGTCTCTTTTTTAGATGATCGTGAATTGAAACACAGTAATAGTGCGCGAACCAGAAATGCACGACTGGCCGCCATTCATTCATTTTTTAAATACCTTGCTTTAAATGAGCCTCAATACAGTGATTTGATCCAGCGTGTATTAGCAATACCAACCAAGCGTTGTGCTAAAAAGACAGTTGAATTTTTAACACACGATGAAGTCGAAGCGATATTGGCCGAGCCTGACCAAAGGAAGTGGTTGGGTCGCCGAGATCGAGCAATTATACTCCTGGCAGCCCAAACCGGTTTGCGAGTCTCAGAAATAATCGGACTCAACTGCCAAGATGTTGTTTTGGATAATGGGGCTCATGTTCGCTGTAAGGGAAAAGGCAGAAAAGAACGCTGTACACCTTTACATAAAGAGTCTGTGATAATTATGCGTTCCTGGTTGCGTGAGCGCAATTGTGAACCTTCGGAGCCATTGTTTATCAATGCTCGTGGCACAGCTCTCAGCAGAGATGGAATTGAGTACATACTGACTAAACATGTTAACGCGGCTAAACAAAAGTGTACTTCGTTAAGGCAAAAAAGGGTTTCACCACATATGCTTAGGCATACTGCGGCTATGGATTTGTTGCAACATGGTGTCGACCAATTTGTAATTGCTCTGTGGCTTGGTCATGAATCAGTAGATACGACCCAGATATATATACATGCCGACCTCAAAATGAAGGAAAAGATATTGGGGAAGACCTCATCATTTGGGATAAAAGGAACTCGGTATCGACCAGATGATCGTCTTTTAGATTTTCTACAAGGCCTATAATTATGCCGGGTAGTGGTGTGTAAAAACAGGCATATTCAGACCGCTATCTCTGTAAGAAAAGTTCTACTCGGCATAATAAAGTTTCCGGCATAACTATTGTTATGGTGTGCACACCATAACAATAGTAACCGGCATGAAAGGATTACCTTCAAATTTACCAATCGCTGCCAGCAAATGTGTATTCACTTCAGCAAAATCCCCATATTCCATACTGCTATGGGAACGGGAGGCATCTACCTGCATAACATTATTGAAAAATAAATCGAATGTTGCCGATCTGTTAGATAAATAAATTTGGAGGTGCCGGATGGCAGGATTAAAATATAAAAAATATATTGTGGAAGATTTAATAGTCTCTGAGGAAGAGAAAAAAAAAGCTGCGGAGAATCCTGAGAGATTAACAAGACTTAAACAAATTTTAAGATTGGAAGATGAGATTGTTAAAGGGTCTTTTCATATGGGATTTAACTGGGTACTGGGAGTCTCGGATAAAAAACAAGACTTAGAACCTCATGTTCATGATTTTAGTGAGGTCTTGGGCTGGATCGGTATTGATTGGAAAAACCCGAGCGACCTGGGCGGTGAAATCGAGTTCTGGATAGAAGACGAAAAATATATTCTGAATAAAAGCTGCGTTATCTTTATCCCCAAAGGAGTAAAACATTGCCCTCTTAAAGACTTGAAGGTCGATAGGCCTTTTATACATTTCGGTGCAATAACAAAAAAGAATTATAAGCCCGCCAGTTAAAGACATTGGCAGGGTAATAATTTATATGGTAATTTTTAAAACTTAACTTTATAAATATAAAAAATGATAAGTAATAAATTGATGCAAAAAGCGGTTATCTTCAATTCCAACGACAACGTAGCCACCGCTCTGGCCGACCTGAAAGCGGGGGAAGGGGTGGAGATAAACACTGCTTACAAGACGGTGCTGATTACGCTTGTGGGTGCCGTTCCCTTCGGCCACAAATTCAGCCTTACCGGCATTGTTTTCGGCTCTCCGGTAATCAAATACGGCGAGGTCATCGGCCTGGCCACCACCGACATCATGCAGGGAGACTATGTCCACGTTCACAACGTGGCCAGTGCCCGCGGGCGGGGTGACCTTGCCGGGGGTGAAAAATGACCTTCATGGGCTTCCGCCGCAATAACGGCGCCGTCGGCACGCGTAACTTCGTCGGCATCATCTCGACGGTGAGCTGTGCCAATGACATAACCTGGGCCATAGCGCAAAAGGTAACCGGCTGCGCCACTTTCATGCACGGCCAGGGCTGCTGCCAGACCAAGCCCGACCTCGATATCACCACTCGTACCCTCATATCGCTGGGGCAACACCCCAACCTGGCGGCAGTGCTGCTGGTCAGTCTGGGCTGTGAGTCGGTATCGGCCGACGACATCGCCGCAGGCATCAGCCAAACAGGCAAACACCTGGTCAAGATTGTCATACAGAAACTGGGCGGCGCCACCGCTGCGATTGTTGAAGGCACCCGCCATGCAGAAGCCATGGCTGCCGAAGCAGCCAAAGCCAAACGGGAGACTTGCGACGACTCAGAACTGCTGATGGGCATAAAGTGCGGTGCTTCCGATACCACCTCGGGGCTAGCGGCCAACCCGGCGACCGGTCAAGCCTGCGACATGCTCATAGACAACGGCGGCTCCTGTATCTTCGGCGAGACCACCGAGTTTATCGGAGCAGAGCATATCCTCATCCGCCGTGCGGCCACACCCGAAGTTGCGCGGAAAATCAAGGGTATCGTGGCACGCATGGAGCAAAGAGCTATCGCCATGGGTGCTGACATGAGGGGTGGCCAGCCCACTTCAGGCACCATCGCCGGGGGACTGACCACCATCGAAGAAAAATCTCTCGGTGCTATCGTCAAGGGGGGTACCAAGCCCATACAGGAAGTCTATGAATACGGTGAGCGACCCCTGGGCAAGGGACTTTTCATCGTTGACACGCCGGGGAGGGAACCGGAGTTTCTCACCGCCCCAGCCGCTGCCGGAGCTCAGGTTATCGTCTTCACCACCGGCCTGGGCGCACCACAGGGCTTCCCTTTCGTGCCAGTCATCAAAGTTACCGGCAACCCCGGCACTTACCAGCGGCTGGCCGAACACATTGACCTTTTTGTTGCACCTGCCGACAATGCCGGCGACAGCATCACCCGCGCAGGGCAAAGGCTTTACCAGGAAATCCTCGCCGTCGCTTCAGGCAAGCAGACCAAAGCCGAGATACTGAATTACGGTAACTTTCCCAATATCTTCACCCTCGGGCCTGTTATCTAGTAGTGACTGCTAATCTTTAACGCGAGACGTAGAAATGATACCTGCCAGGATGAAATCGTATTATGAACTATAGCAAAATGTTTCTTGCTAGAAGGATTATAAAATCGTCCAAAATAGATGATATTCGAGGCACGGTGCTTAATGAAATGCACCGTCTTAATATCCTGGGGAAAATAAAACCAGGTATGCATATAGCTATCACGGCAGTTACCGGGGGATAGCCAACAATTCACTAATATTGGCAACTTTAATATCCAAGCTAAAGCTGTATGGAGCGCAACCTTTTATTGTTCCCAGCATGGGAAGTCATGGTGGTGCCACTCCTGATGGTCACACTGGCTTATTGAGAGTGCTGGGAATAACTGAAGATTCTATGGGCTGCCCCGTTAAATCTCAGATGAATGTGGTGGTACTTACCCGTACTCCAGAGGGTTTCCCCGTTTACCTGGATAGAGAGGCTGATGGTATTGTAGAGGTCAACCGAATAAAGCCGCATACAGAGTTCTCCGGTGATATCGAAAATGGTTTAATGAAAATGATGACCACAGGTCTGGGTAAACATCAGGGTGCGCTCTCCGCGCACCGTTACTCAGTGCAATACGGCTACCAGACGGTTATCACTTCTATAGGTAGAGAAATATTAAAGAGAGCGCCGATATTATTCGGTTTAGCTTTGGTGGAAAATGCCTATGATGAAACCGCCCGTATAACCGCTCTTCCTCAGGATTTATTCGAAGAAACTGAAACGTCAAGAATGTGTCACCGGTTTACTGGTGCAACTGGGACGTGAGACTGAAGTGGTAACCAGTTTGCAGGAAATCAGGGAAAAGTTTAACGGTAGGCTTGACGAGCTTACCGATAGTGAGTGGCGGCAATCATCACCTTGAACCTGGAGATTACGACAAAGGGCACGCCGGAAGCGGTTCCGGTTCCAATCCTGATGGATAGACCGAAAAAACTGTCAGATTTTGACCTCTGGGACTATGTCCTTCAAACTGACAAGATAGAAGCTACTATAAGTTTTCCGCTTAAGCCCGAGGCATGGCAAATACCGTGTTTACTACAGAACCAAGGGCTGCGCGCCTCTCCGCAGACTACTCCGCATTATAGGTACAAAATTGGTTATAACGGGCAAATTTAAAGGAAGTCCCTAATCAATACACATAAGAAACATATACAAACGGAACCTGGAGTACAATTACGGTTGTGACGGGCGATAAATGCCATGGCACCGAAATAAATGGTAACTGGCAGCCTGGTGGATATCAAATAACCCACGTCCTGGCCAAGAACGATGGATTTGCCCATATTTCCCAGCAGTATATTGCCTAGCCAGTTGAAATACTGCATGGGAAGAGATTTATCCAGGCCATATTCCTGACGCAGCTCTGCCAGTCGCTCGGGGGAGTACATCTCAACCTGGCTCTGAGAAATAAAGATGATCAATGGGTCACCGGGTAACAATCGCATCGCCAGAAAAACCAGTATGGTAACCAGCAAGAGGATAATCACCCCTATTAATAACCGGCGCACGATGTACGTGGTCATTTCTTACCCTCCCCGAAGGGATGATTCAACTGCTTAAAAGGCTCTCTATTCTGACAACTCAATCCAGTTCCCGTTCGGGATAGCAATTATCCTTTGTTATACACTTGCCATTAAAGGATTGTTCTTGGGTCGCTTTATATCAATCACACATACCGCCGTCCATGTCAGGACGGAAACGCAAGTCGTGGATACGATACTTATCCCCTTGGATTTTCTACCGGTGCACCCTTATATCAGGAACTGAAAGGACTCCGCCCCGGTTTTTTCGTCGCCCCGGGGACGGAGATACTTCCTTTCATATCAGGTAACTGCTGTGACGGCTAATATTTATTTCGCTTTCCAGACACTGACCGGGTCGAAGTATCCATTGATGTCCACGGCATCCCATTTCAGGTCGTGAACTTTGGAGTTGAGAACGTAGCGCGGAGCATCCCACATCCAGGGAATTACCAGCGCATCATCATATACTATCTTAAGGAGGGCCTGCATTTTGGCCATCCGTTTATCGTAATCAGGCTCAGACCTGGCAGCCTGCCAGGATGTCGTCCAGTTATCCGGGAACTTCATGGAGGGGTATGTTGCTGTAGGGCTAAGCCATGTGTTCATCCAGCTGGAAAAAGAAGACCAGTTGGGGAAACCAGGCTGGAAGATGCCGTCAAAACCCTGGGTGCTGAATGTGCTCGAGCGAGCAACATCGGCTACATCCAGAGTGCATTCTATGCCGATCTTACCGAAGTAAGTCTGCAGGGCAACCAGGTCGTCCTGACGTCCCCGGACATCACCATGCAAAACCGTCTTGAAACCATTTGGATATCCAGCCTGGGTCATCAGCTGCTTGGCTTTGTCCACATTATATTTTCGATCGGGATAACCATTGATATACCACCCCTGCTGCGGCGCGGCTAATTGTTCCGCTACATTATAAGTGCCTTTGCCCAGGCCAAAAACCAGGTTTTCCCGGTCAACGGAATACCACAAGGCTTCCCGTACCTCTTTCTTAGAGAAAGGTGAATTAGGATCGGCATTGGCAGTCCGGAAGCTAAAGACGAAAGCCAGACCTTTTGGAATGTCGACGGCATAACCTTGCGTTTTCAATTCGTTATATTGGGCGGGGTCGATGCTTTCTACCATGTCCACTTCCCCGGCTTTGAAAGCCATGACTGAAGTGGTGTAATCCGGCATATTGCGGATTTCAATCTCATCGAGGTAGGGTTTACCGGGCTGCCAGTAGTTGGGATTCTTTTTCATACGGATATACTGGTTGAGAGACCAGCTGTCAAACATGAAAGGCCCGGTGCCTACCAGGTGATCTTTACCGGCATTTTCCGGCGTCGTCGGTTTGGCTAGTGCTGTGGGCGATAACATGACGCCGATACCGGATTGAGCCAGGCTCATCAAAAAGGTGGCGTCAAACTTATTAAGGTTGATTTTAATGGTGTTGTTATCGATGATTTCGTAAGATTTAATGTTGTCCAAAGGAGCTGAACCGCCGACTTTAGACGCTTTTGCAGCTTCCAGGTTATATTTCACGGCTTCGGCATTGAAATCCGTGCCATCGTGGAACTTGACGCTTTTTCTCAGCTTAAAGGTGATGGATAAACCGTCTGCCGATACGTCCACTGACTCGGCCAGTAAGGGGACTATCCGGTCGGCGGCATCCACGATGAATAAAGTTTCGGCGACAGGTGTCCAGAGCGGAAAGGTCGAAGCGCCGGTGCCGCTTTTCAAATCCATGGGCGCGCCGATTTCTGTTATGCCGGTATTACGCACCATGACGAATTTACCGCCATAAACAGGACCGCCGGAGGTAGTAGCCGGCTTTGTTGTCATCGGGGCTGTTGTGGAAGTGCCGGGCTCGGATTTACCACAACTGATAAAAATGACGCTTGATAGCAAGATGACTGCCAGAGCTATGATTAGAATTTTTTTCATCATTCTCCCATATCTCCTTCATAGAATAATAGCGAATCTATGCACCGGCTTTATCGCACCATGTATCACCCCCTCTGACCTGCCATCGTACTGGTATGACAGAAGGTGTACTATGTCTTGCCATTCAATTATTCTATTGCGAGCGATCTTACTTTTTAAATATCGTGTTGGATATCAATATCGAGAAATTCTATAATGAATTGTTTGATTTTGTCAACAATGCTTTCATCTGGCTACTGTCAGGTTCTGTTTGAATTAAGTTGTTTTTCATAATATACAAATCTTACTACCTCCGCTCTAACATCCAAATGCAAATATTACGCATTACAAACTTCGTGAAGTAGATTAAGGTTTTGTGAGACAAGGGACGGGTTAAAAAGGCATACGCTTCCTTCACTGTTTTTGTACTTTTCACTTGAATATCCCTGATAGTTGACCTGTTGTGCTTGATCAAATTATTGACCTCTTTATTTGACCAGAAATTCCATTGTTAACGACGAATTATCGGGGATTTCACGTCATCTTAACAATAAATGCAACTCCTATTACCAGATCTAACAAATTCACCAGAATGTGAACGTTTATCCCGATGTAGATATTTTTCTTTTTTACTCCATATACCAACGGCAATGATGCCAGAGTTCTCGTGATAACCTTCCATGGTGTCAAGATATTTTGAGCCGCGAACAGGAAACTGTGGAACAATTTGGCGAACTTCCCTTTCATTCTGGGCAGTAAATATCCCGAAAAGCTTATTTTGTGACCCAACATTTCTGACTTTTGTGCAATCCCATCTGCATTGAACAAAAATACATAAGGTGAAATTTCAAGAGCACGTTTATCGCCCGTCCCCGGCGAGGACTAGAGTTGAAATATTTTCCCCAATCAAGCAGAAAGAGATTGACATACCTTCTACCTAGGTATACGATGTATATTGAACGATTTTAACCAGTTTAAATCATCTTGGTTAGAGGAAAATCAGTGGGTAAGCCGATCGGAAAGGGACATCTTCAGAAAATAATCCCCCTCGGTAATAAGAAGGAATAGGTAAAAGTGACATACCAATAGAAGACCTAGATAAAATTGGAAGTCTGGATCGCATTTTATTGTAGGCAATTCAGATAATCTTTTGAGATCTGATAGGGAGACCCGCCAGCAATAGATTCTATAGCTCTTACATATACAGCCTTCATATTCCCGGGTAATGGAACCTGGAAATCAACCAGGAAAAAGAATCCACCTTGCTTGACAATCCTCTTCATCAGATTGTTTCAACTCATGGATAATATACTCGTGAGCACATCTTTTTCTGACTACTCGAAGGCAAGATTTGATAAAGGGTAAAACCCAACCATTTTTACTAAATTTCTGTTTTCGGTGTTCTCCTTCTGGTAATCGCCAGGCTAAAGGGCAGTTCAACATAAGATAAATGAACTGGGTCGCAATGAATGCTTATTTGGGGAGGAGGATCCTTGATCATACCGGCATAATTACTCTGTAACGAGCAGATAATGGTGACTCTAATGCGGTTTCCCCGCCGGAAAACATATGATGTTGGGTAAAAATCAAATTCTAATTCTTCCGGCTTGTCAGGCACCAGCAACTGGGAATCAATATCATAGCACCGGTGGTAAGGGATTCCCAGATCGGTCCAGGGATACTTGATGGAAACAGCCCTGCAAGAGGCTTTGATCATGCCGCTGGTGATGTAATGAGATATATTGGTTTTTCCATCAACTTCTTCCAGGAAAGCAAAGAAATAGCCATCAGTATCGGTGGAAGATACCCACAGGTGTACCACGGGAATCCCCGTTATGCACTGGCTGGCTTCGAGCGGTTCAGAAGTGTAAGTCAACCCCTTGGAATCGGTGCTCTTTTCCATATCCCCGTTCCACCTTCGCTCATTCTCCTTGAACTTGTCTACCCCCCCTTCCTCGAAGATCTTTATCGAATAGTCCACCCCATAGTCATCCTTTATACTGGAGACAATGGGAAGAAACCCGCTCAGGGTACCGTCATTGGCCGAAGCCGATGTCCCGGTTGGTCCTTTGCCTAAATAATATTTTATCATTTGCCGTCCGGGCAAAGGCATATCAGAGGCGAATTGCCATTCCTTGCCTTTAGGCATATTAAATGTAAAATAGTGTACCGGCGGTTCCTGGATAATCCCGTTTTGTATATCCTTGAGGTGATAGTCGAACCATCTCAAATGCTCTCTTTTTACTATATCATCCATCGGGTCACGATGTGCCCACGGGCCGATGATTACCTTACTGCCCCACAGCTTTAAGGCAGCCATTGCGTGCGCAATTCCTGCGTCGTGCCAGCCGGCTACATTGTAAATTGCAACACCCGAAGCTTTAATATCATCGGTATAAGTAATGGCGCTTTGCGAGATAAAGTTCATGTTTTTAATCTCGGATTTGTACTGGTTTCGGAAGGTGTCGCCGGGACTCCAAACCTGGTCTGAATAGACATTAGCTTCATGTTCCTTAACCGCTGCGGTCAGCATAATCCCATTTGGATCTTCATCCACATTTTGGGGAGGTTGCGCTTTCAGGCCGGCCATATCTAGTGGTTTTTGTATCGCCGAGGGTGCATCCGGAGGCGTCCAGACTACGCCGTTAGGACAGCGGAAGAATTGATCAACATCATCTTTATCGAGGATAATTGCTTTTAAATGCGGAGGCCTGGTAGCAGCAATAAGATACTGGATATTAGCCATGTAAGAAAAACCCCACATGCCGACCTTTCCGCTGCAATAAGGTCGCGATGCCAGCCATTCAATCACCTCCCGCGCGTCGAGGGCTTCCTCCCAGCTCCAGTCGCCTAGCCGATAACCAAAAGAAGCACCGGCGCCTCTCGGATCAAGTACCGCAACTATATAACCGTGTTCGACCCAGTCGTTAATCAAAGCAAAGTCGGTCCATGGTCCTCTTCGTTGGTAACGTTTGTTCTGTAATATAGCAGGGTACGGTTCTTCAACTACGATACCATTCTTAGACGGGCGATAGATATCTATTGCTAAATTATTACCCCTGATATAAAGATAACGAGAAGTCCGGACCACTTCAGAGTATATCTTCTCCGAGTAACCGCTATATTCACCTGGCTTGGACACCTTAACTGGGCTCATACACTGATCCTTTCTAACACGACGAGATCGAGCTTTCGGCCTAAAACAACTTATATCAATACGCAGAATTCATACTTCGAAAATAATTATTAAAATGTCGAACCCCTCCTGAATATTTATTTCATTCTACCCTCAACCCAACCATTAAATAGCAGCCCAGACGAAGGGTCATATTCCCTTGCGAATACTTCGGGAAATAGTCTTTTCCACTCTTCCATTTGAGCCACGGCGACCTTTTCAACTTCGACCAGAAATCCGCTTGTGACTTCTCCCCCACAATTTCTGGAGGTCAGACCGCCCGGTGAAATAAGATTATTAGCGCCGCCCCGATCGAGTTCCCCCGGGATTATCCAGTCGCACCTGGCGCCGTGATCCTGTAACACCACTCCGGACATTATTCTTTCCGTGATATAAGCGCCGCCGAGGACGATACCCCTTTCATTATGTATTTTTACAATATCGCCGGTCTTGATGCCTCTCTTTTCGGCATCGGCGGGATTAATCCAGACCGGTTCGTAGAGATAGCCGTCCCAACCCCTGATCTTGCAGGTAGGGATTTCCCTTATCCACGAGATATCATCGCACTGGGTATGCATTCTCCACCTGGGATGATTCGAAACGATAAGCAAGGGATATTTCCTGGCCCTTTTGCCGGATTGCCTTTCATCATGGGTGCCGCTCTTTTCAATCCAGTGCGGCAAAGGGGGCCTTTCATCATCGCCGGGGAAGTGTTCGGCCAATCTCGCAGAATAGAACTCCAGCTTGCCGGAAGGCGTGGGTAAGGGATTATTTACAGGGTCCCGGTAAAATCCGATCATTCCAGCCGGGTATTTTTCCCAGTCCGGGTCAGTGGGGAATAAAAAATACTCCTTGTCACTAAATTTTTCCCAGTCTATCAATTCCTGCATTCCCATGGTATTAAAACAGTGCTTGATCCATTCATCTGTTGATTTGCCCTGCGTAATTTCGTCATATTTACCCAGTTTCCCGGCTATCTCAAGGACAATCTCGTAATCGCTTTTAGACTCGCCGACGGGCGTGATGGCTTGTTTCTGTAGCATGACACTGGAAATATCTGTACCATGCATGGTGTTCATGACAATATCATCCACTTCAAAGGTAGTGTTAGCCGGCAGGACGATATCGGCAAGGAGACAATCGTTTTCCAGCCACGGGTGTTAAAGGCCGGTAACACTTTTTTCCAATCACCGACGACGCCGAAACGCGCATGCCGGAAAATATTCGCCTCTTTATCTTTATTGATTGCTACTATAGTCTTTGATCCGGAACACCCGCTCATATGCTGGCTGGAACCTGAGATAGCTATCGCGATGTATAATTCCGGCGCTATTATCTTTCCGGTAAGACCAATCTGAACGGTATCAGGTATCCAACCGTTATCACATGGCGGACGGCTGGCTCCTACTGCTCCTTTAAGTAATTTCGCCAGTTCTTCCAGTTGTTTAAACCCGTCTGCTCCTCCTATGCCTCTGCCGCCTACCACAACAACCTGCGCGTCTTCCAGTTTGATACCGGCAACCTCTTCCACCACCCGGTTCACTACTTTAGTGCGTATATCTGTTTCCTCTACATCAACAGAAACATCTATTACTTCACCTTTTCTCAAATTATCAGGCGCCGGAGCCGTCATGGCCTTGGTACGTATCGTAACTATTTGCGGATCCGTATCCGTAATAAATATGGCCTGAGCGTTTCCGCCATAAACAGGCTTGGTCTGTAAGAGCCGTTTCGATACCGGGTCGATAGACAGGTCAACACAATCCATAGTCGCAGCCGTTCCCAGTTTAAAAGCAAGCCTGGGAGCAAGGTCTCGACCAGTATCTGTCTGTCCCATGATAATGACAGCAGGCATGATTTGTGTGGCTGCTTTTTCAAGGGCCTTTACATAGGCATCTGCGTTATAGTCCTTAAACACAGGAGCATCAATCGAGTAGACTTTCGATGCTCCGAAGGTTATAGCCGAAGGCGCGATCCCGGCAACGCCACTGCCGATGACAATTGCCGAGAGGTCTTGCCCCAGTGAGTCGGCCAGTTTCCTGCCGGCGCCCAGACCTTCTGCGGCAATGGGTAATAGCTTTCCATCTTTAATTTCACAAAAAACCGCTATGCCTTTATAATCTGTCATAATACTCCTATCATAAAATGTAATTGTTAAGAACTCGTTAATAATTACAGTGCTTTAGCTTCACGTAATTTTAACGCCAGATTTGCTGCTTGTTCTTCCGGCGTCTCTCCGGCAGCAAATTCACATTTGCCTTCATTCACAGGCTGAAACAGCTTCTGGATTTTTAAACGCTTTCCGGCTGCGCCGGTTTTTGATGTATCAAGCCCTATGTCAGCAGGTTTCCATACAATAGGCTGGACTTTCTTGGCCGCCATAATACCTTTTATTGTAGGATAACGAGGTTCGCCGACTTCATTACTGACGGTTATAACAGCAGGTAAGGGAACTTCAACAACATCGAAGCCTGAAGAAGTTACTTTTTCTATAACAGCTTTACTCCCGGAAACTTCAATTTTACGCGCCAGTATAACGCAAGGTAACCCCAAAATACCGGCAACAATAGCGCCGGTCTGACCGGCATTGGTATCAGATGATTCACGGCCGCACAGAATAATATCGAACTGTCCTGTTTTTCTTACTGCCGCGGCTAACGCTTCAGCAGTAGACCAGCTATCTCCGTTGGTAAATGCTTCATCTTCCAATAATATCAACTCATCAGCGCCCATTGCCAGCGGTTTTTTCACCACATCTCTCATCAATCCGCTTCCAAGACTTATTATTGTAACCCTGGCGCCTTTAGCTTCTTTGATTTTCAAAGATGCTTCCACCGCGTATTGGCCGTACGGATCCAGTACGGGTGGAGCTCCGCGCATTTCGGCTTTATTACTTGCGCTGTCGATTTTAAAAGTGCTGGGCGGCGCCTCCGGGTCTATGACTTGTTTAACAAAAACGATTATATTCATCATCAATTCCTTCCGGATTAATATTGTTTACTGAAGAGAAAAACCAAGATTAATTTATCAAAATTTAAGTGTCTGTGTCAAACTCAAGCTCACAATGCGTTCTATTCCAGCCATATCCCGGTATACTTCGATTGAACCTTCAGGATATATTTCCGATAATATCGCGATAACCTGTTTTGACTGTCCCATGCCTATTTCTAGAAAGAGGGATTTGAACAAATTGCGCTTTTCTCCAGCCTGTTTACAGAAATTTCGTATAACATCCAGGCCATCCCTGCCTCCATCCAGCGCTTCCTGCGGCTCATAACCTAATTCTTTTTGCGCCTGTAAATCTGATTTCCGGACATACGGCAGATTGGCAGTAACTATATCTACATTCTTTATTAAAGGTTCCAGTAAATTACCATGTAAAAGAACAATCCGATCATCTACATTATGCTTCTTGCAGTTTTGCTCCGCAACTTCCAACGCTTTAGAAGATATATCGGTAGCATAAACTTTAGCCCCCGGTAAATTTACCGCGAGGCTGACCGCAATCGCTCCGCTGCCGGTACCGATATCGGCAATAGTGTTTATCTTATATTTTTTTACTGCTTCAATTATTTTTTCTACGAGAAGCTCCGTCTCAGGCCTAGGAATGAGAACGTTAGAGTTGACGATGAAATCCAGCCCATAAAATTCACGGTGTCCAGTGATATACGCAGACGGTTCACCTCTCAGACGTCTTTCTAATGCCTGCTTTAAGGCTTTTTCCTGAACTTGATTTAACGTAACTTCCAGGTGTGAATACAAACGGGCACGGCTAATGCCGAGTACATGTCTAAGAAGAATTTCACCTTCCAGCGATGCTTCATCGATATCAATTAAAGATTCCCGGGCAGTGACTAATGCCTGGCAGAAGTTCAATCCGCCTGTCCCCCCAGCTTTCTGGCCTGTTCTGAATTGGCTAAAGCATCGATAAGCTCATCCAGTGTTCCATCCATTATTTTCGGCAGATTATGAAAGGCAACTTCAATACGGTGGTCAGAGATACGGTCCTGGGGATAGTTGTAGGTGCGTATTTTTTCAGATCGTTCACCAGTGCCGACCTGTGAGCGTCTATCTGAAATAATAGCTTCTTCCTGCTTCCGTCTTTCCATATCCATCAATCGAGTTCTCAGCACTGAAAAAGCTTTTATCTTGTTTTGTAATTGTGACCGTTCATCCTGGCAGATAACCACCATCCCGGTAGGAAAATGGGTAATACGAATCGCTGAAGACACCTTGTTGACATTCTGACCGCCAGCACCGCCGCTATGAAATATATCTATTCTTAAATCATCCATATTAATATCGATATCTACTTCTTCTGCTTTAGGCAGCACGGCAACAGTGGCAGTAGACGTGTGAATTCTACCGGCCGCCTCGGTTACCGGAACGCGCTGGACCCGGTGAACGCCGCGCTCGAACTTCAGCTTGCTGAAAGCCCTTTTAGGTAGAATGGATGGGTTTTGCCAAGGAGGGAAAAATGACGGTTGCTGCGATAATCGGGGCCCAATGGGGTGATGAAGGCAAAGGTAAAATGGTGGACATGCTGGCCGAGAGAGCGAAGTACGTGGTGCGCTTCTCCGGCGGCGATAATGCCGGGCATACGGTGGTTAATCCGCAAGGAGAATTCGCTCTTCAGCTCGTTCCGTCGGGGATTTTTTACCCCGGCACTACCTGCGTCATCGGGAACGGCGTTGTAGTTAATCCTGCCACTTTGCTCAGGGAATTGAATACGCTCAAATCACGCGGCATCGATACCTCGCGGCTATATATCAGCGACCGCGCCCACCTGATTATGCCTTACCACATGCTGATTGAAAAATTCGAGGAAGAAGCTCTCGGGGACAAAGCTATCGGCACTACGCTCAAGGGCATTGGCCCCACCTACGCCGATAAGGTATCCCGCATAGGCCTCCGCGCCGGCGACCTCCTGGACATGGCCTATTTTAAAGAGAGGCTGGCACAAGCGCTTAATAATAAAAATCAAGTCATCACCAGGATATACGGGAAACCGCCCGTTTCCCTGGAAGAGATTTTCAACCAGTACAGCGAATACGCCAAAGTGCTGGCGCCGAGAATCCGCGATACCTCAATCATGCTGGCAGACGCTATCCAGCGTGGAGAGCATGTGCTGCTGGAAGGCGCCCAGGGCGTTCTCCTGGATCCCGATTTCGGCACTTATCCCTTCAACACATCTTCTTCACCGATGGCCGGCGGGGCCTGCCTCGGGGCGGGTATAAGCCCCAATAAGCTCAACCACATCCTGGGAGTGTTTAAAGCCTTCCAGACCCGCGTAGGCGCCGGGCCGATGCCGACGCAGTTGAACGACGAAACGGGCAAGCTGATACAGGAACGCGGTCATGAATTCGGCACTGTCAGCGGACGTCCCCGGAGCTGCGGCTGGTTCGACGGCGTAGCCGCCCGGTTGAGCGCCCGCGTTAACGGGTATTCTTCGATAATCATTACCCGCCTCGATATCCTCGATGTTCTGCCTAGCTTAAAGGTATGCACCGCTTATAAACTGGATGGTAAAACAATCGATTACTTCCCGGCCAGCGCCTCGGCGCTGGAAAAATGCCAGCCCGTCTATGAAGAGCTGCCCGGCTGGGAAAAACCGACCAGCGGCGCGCGCCAATTCAAAGACCTGCCCCGGAACGCGCGGCGGTATATCAAGAAACTGGAGGAAATCACCGGCTGTCCGGCAAGCCTTATTTCCATAGGCAAACGCAGAGAGGAAACCGTCGTGCGGAAAACGATTTTCAGTTAAATATATGCTAACCGTCAGGCATGCGCTGGAAAAAGACATTCCTCAAATACTGGAACTATACCGGCAGCTCTCCTTCGAGCCGGATGACTATAAAGCTGCCCCTCTCGATAAGTGCCGGGAAGTCTTCCGTAAGATGAGCGAGTACGCCGGCTGCACTTTACTGGCCGCCGAAGACGACGGCCAGGTAGTCGGTACTTTAATGCTGAACATCCTCCAGGGCTTTGCGCACGGCACCTCGCCGTTTGCTGTGGTGGAATACGTGGTCGTGGATGAAAAGTGCCGGAGCAAGGGCATCGGCAAGCTGATGATGGATGCCGTAAAATCCTTAGCTAAAGAGGCCGGATGCTACAAGATTATACTCACCAGCGATAACCGCCGGGAACGGGCCCACAAGTTCTACAAGTCAATCGGCTTTGAGCCTTCCGCACAGGGGTTCAGGTTTTACTTTTAGTAAGAGCCGCCACTCCCCGTTTTAAAGGGCTGACAATAACCGGTGATTCTCCATTTTAAGGAAACAATTCAAAGCCGGGCAGATACGAATTGTTTCCAGCCTTATGTTAAGTATTCGACCGATTATGTTAATCCAGCACCAGAACTCTTCATGGTTTTGTCATGATTTTGTAATATTTCGCGTCAGCAATTTATAATTTCTAAATATTCTGTAATTAGAATATTAGTATATAGGGAGGTTACCATGAAATTTAAAAATGTCTTGCTTTTTCCGGTGCTGCTGATTTCCCTGCTGGTGTTTGGCAGCTGCGTTTCAACCGGCACTTCAACCATACCCGCCACAACGACGCTCAGCGCGTTAACGAATACCGAAGTTATCCTGGAAAATATATATACCCGGGTCAATCCGTCAGTGGTCAATATAAATGTCCTGGAAAACGTGACCGTTAACCCCGACTTTCAAATCCCCGGGTTTTCATTTTCAGATCCCGGGCAGCAATACACCCAGGGGCTTGGTTCCGGCTTCCTGTGGGATGACAAGGGACATATCGTAACCAATAACCATGTGGTTGAAAACGCGGATAACATATCCGTAACTTTTTACGACGGAACCACTGTTCCGGGTAGACTGGTCGGCGCCGATGCCGACAGCGATCTGGCCGTGATCAAGGTGGATATGCCCGACGACCAGATCAAACCAGTGGAAATGGCGGATTCATCCCAGCTTAAAGTG
Organism: Dehalococcoidia bacterium; assembly: GCA_041300405.1. Classification (GTDB taxonomy): domain Bacteria; phylum Chloroflexota; class Dehalococcoidia; order Dehalococcoidales; family RBG-16-60-22; genus Fen-1077. The sequence goes on from JBGLNK010000001.1 coordinate 1,855,917, forward strand.
GGGCAGACAGCCATCGCCATCGGTAATCCCTTCGGTCTGCAGAGCACGATGACCACGGGTATCGTCAGCGGGCTGGGCAGGGTGCTGCCGGCTAACGAGAATGCGCTCGGCGCGTCTTACAGCATTCCGGACATAATACAAACCGACGCGTCCATCAACCCGGGCAATTCCGGCGGGGTCTTGCTGGATCTTGACGGCAAGGTAATCGGGGTGACATCTTCTATCGCTACGACGTCGGGGTCGAACGCCGGGGTAGGTTTCGCTATTCCTTCAAATATCGTGCAGCAGGTCGTCCCGGCGCTGATCTCGACCGGTCATTATGACCATCCCTACCTGGGGCTGTCCCTGATATCCGTAACGCCGGAAATCGCCAGCGCGATGAACCTGCCTTCCGGACAGCGCGGCGTCCTGATAGAGAATGTGACCGGCGGCGGCCCTGGCGATAAGGCGGGTCTGAAGGGCAGCGACAAACAAATAACCGTCAACGGTCAGCAGATATTCATCGGCGGGGATGTGGTTATCGCGTACAACGGCCAGACAGTTAAAAGCTCAGGCGATCTCATTACCTTCCTGGCCCGTTCCGGTAAAGCCGGAGAGACGGCGACATTGACCGTGCTCCGCGAGGATAAGCAGGTTGATGTTCCGGTGATTCTCGGAATCAGGCCCGGCTTAGAAACGAGCGGCCTGGAATAAAATCAACTAAATACGAACCAGAGGAGCGGAGGCCGGGAAATCCAGGATAAGCACACCGGCCTCTGCTCCGGGACTATGCCGCTTTTCATAAGGGAATATCTGGCGCGGGGCACAGGCCGAAGCTGACGGCATGGACCGCGTATCCGCAGATTACGCAGGGATGCTGGCTACAGTCATTAACGCATTAGCTCTGCAAGATGCGCTGGAAAAAGCAGGTCTAGAAGCCCGAACGCAATCAGCCCTGGATATCAGCCGCGCGGTCGAGCCTTACAACCAGAAAAAAGCCGTCCATCACCTGGAAAAAGGCAGGGTTGTTATCTTCGCCGCGGGGACAGGCAACCCCTATGTGACAACAGATACAGCCGGAGCGTTGCGCGCCATCGAAATCCGTGCCGACGTTCTCCTCAAAGCCGTTAACGGCGTTGACGGCGTTTACTCGGCTGATCCGCGTAAGAATCCGAAGGCAAAGAAATTTACCACTATTACTCACCAGGAAGCATTGAACAAGCGCCTTAAGGTCATGGATTCCACAGCATTATCTCTCTGCATGGACAACAAGCTGCCGATAATCGTCTTTGACTTTGATGCAAAAGACGGTATAATAAAAGCTGTTCTCGGTAAGGCCATAGGTACTTTAGTGACAGGTGAGGGTTAATATGGTTAATGATGTATTTAAATCACTTGAAGAGAAAATGAAAAACACAGCCAAGGCCTTTCATAACGACCTGGCCACCATACGCACCGGTCATGCATCGCCTGCGCTGGTGGAACACATTAAAGTAGATTACGCCGGCGTACCAACCCCTCTGATACAAATAGCCGGTATCTCAGCGCCGGAAGCCAGGATGCTAATCATCCAGCCATGGGATAAAAGCTGCATCCATTCCATTGAAAAAGCGATTCTCAAGTCAGACCTGGGCATCAATCCTTCCAACGACGGCAATATTATCAGGCTGGCTATTCCGCCTCTCAGCGAAGAAAGGCGTAGAGACCTGATCAAGATAGTTAACCGTAAAGTTGAAGAAAGACGGGTTTCACTACGCAATCTCCGCCATGAAGCACTGGATAATCTGAAGAAGATGGAAAAAGACAAGGCAATTTCCCAGGATGAGAACAAGCGCGCCCAGACCCAGGTTCAAAAAATCACAGACGCGTTCATTGCCGAAGTGGAAAAACTCGGCAAGGATAAAGAGCGGGAACTCCTTGAGGTCTAGCTCAACAGCTCTACCTGCCTTACAATTCAAATCGGCCGCCAGGGCTTAACCGGATAAGTATGGAAAATACTCTCAATCTTCCACGTCATGTTGCGTTTATTATGGACGGTAACGGCAGATGGGCCGAACAGCGCGGTCTATCACGCGTTGAAGGCCACCGCGCGGGTGTAAAAAATATCGTCCCGATATTGGGATGCCTTATGAAACGCGGCATTAGTTATGTAACGCTTTACGCTTTTTCCACGGAAAACTGGAACCGACCACAGGAAGAAGTAAACGGTATTTTTCATCTATTGGAGAATGTCCTCTCCAAGGAAGCCCGGGATTTTCATAAAAAAGGCGTCAGGATTATGCACATCGGACGTCTTGGTGAATTACCGCAGAAACTGCAGAAATCCATCAACCAAATACAAAAACTTACTGCCAAAAATAAAGTAATGACAGTAGCTTTCGCGTTTAATTACGGGGGGCGAGCCGAAATAATCGATGCAATACGTAAATTTACCGCCACCGGAGAGCAGGTCGAAAGCCTGGACGAAGAATCATTCGGGAAATATCTTTATTCCGCCGACATGCCGGATGCAGACATGGTTATCAGGACGGGCGGCGAGATACGCACCAGTAATTTTCTAATCTGGCAGGCAGCCTACAGCGAATATTATTTTACGCCTGTTTTCTGGCCGGATTTCAACGAAGAAGAGCTTGAAAAAGCCCTGGAGACTTATAGCCAGAGACACCGTAGATTCGGCGGATTGTAAGCGAAGGCGATATGCTCAGTAAAAGAATTATTACTTCTCTATGCGCACTTCCTATCGTAATACTTGCCGTGTGGTTTACCCAGCCGGAATTCCCGTTTCCTTTACTTACGGTGCTGGCGGCAATATGGGGATTATTAGCCGTTTACGAATTCTTCCGGCTTACAGGCGTCTCCAAAAACAAACCTCTAACTATTTTCGGCGCAATATGGACACTACTTTTCATAGTTCAACCACACCTGAATAATGCTTTTACACTCCCGATACTAATTTCCGCCGGACTCATAGTTTCTTTAACATTGTTGATATTCCTGCCGGTCAAAGAAGGCGTTTTTCACCAATGGGCATGGATGCTCGGGGGCACATTATATATCGGGTGGCTAATGGGGCTACTGGTTTCTCTAAGGCTCGACGCAGGGAGGGACTGGCTTTACCTGGTGTTTTTCGCCACCTTCGCCTCGGATATTACCGCATACTTCATAGGCAAGGCTTTTGGCAGGCACAAACTAGCCCCGGCTATCAGCCCGGGGAAAACATGGGAAGGCACAATTGCCGGGGTTTGCGGGGCGTTGATAATCGGCCTCTTTTTTACGTTGAACTCACCTTTACAACTTCCTCTTAACCCGATACAAGCTGCGGTACTCAGCATACTTATAAGCGTCTTCGGGCAACTGGGCGACCTGGCTGAATCCCTGTTAAAGAGGAATACCGGTGTAAAAGACTCCGGCACTATTATGCCCGGTCACGGCGGTCTATTAGACAGGATGGACAGCATTGTTTTTGCGGGGGCGGTGGTATACCTCTATTGTGTTATCTTCGTTTTATAGTATAAGCGCCATTGAGTATTCAGGGAAGCTCTGAATAAGTAGCTCAATGGGTGAAACAAGGAACCGTCTTTATCCTGTAATATTGATTGTAGCCGGAATTCACCCTCACCCCCGTATCAAGTCCCGATTCAGCCAGCTTCATCAATGGGGGTGTGAAGCTGGACTCATACGGGATGGCGACAAGGTCGCTCATACGGGGCAGGGCCTAACCCTCTCCCCTCAAGGGAGAGGGGAGCAAGGAAGAACGATATCGTGGGAGATTGCCACGCTTGCGCGCCGAAGCGCTACAGCGCTCAGGCACGCCTCCCGAGTGTGCTAAGAGCGTCACCCTAACCTTTTAATTCTCTCCCACAAGGGGGGAGGTTCTCTTCTTAAAAGAAGAGGACAAGATGAAGAAGGGAGTAAGGGAAGTATTGAACCCTCACCCTTGTCTTTCCTCCCACTCGGGGGAGCAACTGTCTTGATTAAGATGGAGAATACCTCCAGGACAAATTATGTTTAAGCATCGAATTGAGAATGAGCAAAAGCTTACGCATACAATCATAGCTGAATCAACAAAAAACGAATCAAAATACCGGAACGAATTGAAGCTGAATTTTATTCGTTTTTATCGTGTTTAGCTACAAAATGGAAAAAATAAAAAAAAGTCTGTTTTACAAAACGAATAAGGCAAATTCAGCCGCCGGTTTTGACCTTTGAGTTAAGGCTTTGACCCAGGTTCAAGCCCGGGGCAAGCTTTTGAGCTTTGAGTTTTGAGTTTACGCCTACACCCTCTCCAGCTTGGCAAAGCTCACTAAAAAGCGCTTTACCCCCGCCCCGTCGAAGGCTACGGCAACCTCGGCGTCACGGCCCTTTTTCTGGTAACTGACCACTACCCCCTCCCCGAATACCCCGTGTCTAACGTGTTCGCCGGCTTTGAACTCCGGCAAATCCACGGGTATCAGCGGCTCCTGTTTGCTGTCCATCTTAACAGCCAGCCCGGCTCCGGTTTCTTCGGTGGTGTTTTTAGCAATCAACTGCGAGGGAATGTCCTTTAGAAACCGCGAGGGACGGTTGACCGTGCTCGCGCCCATCAGGTGACGGCGGAACGCCCGCACGAGGTAAACGCGCTTGCCGCCCCGCGTGATGCCCACATAACAGAGACGCCGCTCCTCTTCGAGCTGCTGGGGGTCGTCGATAGACCTGAAGTGCGGCAGTATGCCGTCCTCCATGCCGATGATGAACACCACCGGGAACTCCAGTCCCTTGGCCTGGTGCAGCGTTATCAGCGTGACCGTATCGCTCTTGTCGACGAGGCTGTCGACGTCCGAGACCAGCGCCACGCTTTCGAGGAAAGCGGTTAACCCATCCTGCGGGGGCATATCGCGGTAGTCCTGCGCCACCCCGCGCAGCTCCAGGATGTTCTCCCAGCGCTCCTCGCCGTCGGGCATGACTTCAAGGTATTTCTTGTAGCCTGTCTTATCGATTAACAGGTCGAAAAGCTCGACCGTGTTCAGTTCCGGTTTCCGGGCAATCATGTCTTCCAGCATCACGGCAAAGCCCGTCAGCGCTTTAACCGTCCGCGCGGTGAAGGGAAGCTCCGCCCCGGTGTCCTTTGCTTCCGCCAATAGCTGTAATGCGCGGTACTCGGTAACGCCCCGCGACCCGGCCCACCGGGTGAGCTCGTCGAGGCTCTGCTGGCCGATGCCGCGCTGCGGCACATTGATGATACGCAGCAGGCTGACGGAATCGAGTGGGTTCTGGATAAGCCGCAGGTAGGCAATGACGTCCTTGACCTCGCGGCGCTCGTAAAAGCGCGTGCCCGCCACCAGCTTGTAAGGCGTCCCGTAGCGCATGAAGGCCTCTTCCAGCACGCGGGACTGGGCGTTGGTGCGGTACATGACAGCGCAGTCGCCGGGTTTTACTTCGCCGCGCCGCACTAAATTATCGATTTCGTTGACCACGTACTGAGCTTCTTCCTGCTCGGTATAGGTCTCGATGACGGAGACCGGCACACCTTCCTCGTTTTCCGTCCAGAGTCCCTTTTCCTTGCGCTGGCGGTTGGCCGAGATGACGCCGGACGCCGCTTTTAAAATCAGCTTGGTGGAGCGGTAATTCTGCTCCAGCAGGACGACTTTAGCGTCGGGGAAGTCTTTCTCGAAATTCAGGATATTGCGCACATCGGCGGAGCGCCAGGAATATATCGACTGGTCGGGGTCGCCGACGACGCAGATATTGCGGTACTTGCCGGCAAGCTGTTTCACCAGCTCGTACTGGACGAGGTTGGTATCCTGGAATTCATCCACCTGGATGTGTATGTAGCGGTTCTGGTATCTCTGCAGCGTTTCCGGGCTTTTACGGAAAAGCTCCACCACCTTGCCCAGCAGGTCGTCGAAATCGAGAGCGCTGCTCGCGGTGAGGAGTTTTTCATAGCGCTCATAGACGCGCTGGGTCACCTCCTCGAAATAGCTGCGGCCCCTCCGCGAAAAGTCCGCCGGGGTAAGCATCTGGCTCTTGGCGTTGGAAATGACCGACTGCAATGCGCGCGGGGCAAACTGCTTGGGGTCGAGGCTCAACTGCTGGAGGCTTTTCTTAAGCAGGCTTATCTGGTCGTCGTCATCATAAATAACGAACTTGGGGTCGATACCGATGGCCTGACCGTCGCGCCTTAAGATACGGGCGCAGATGGCGTGGAAAGTGCCGAGCGTCAGGTTTTTAACCTGCTCGCCGACGAGCGCATTAAGGCGGGACTCCATCTCGCGGGCGGCTTTATTGGTAAAAGTCACGGCGAGGATGTTATAGGCTTTAACGCCAACCACCTTCATGAGGTAGGCGACGCGGTGGGTAATGACGCGGGTCTTGCCGCTGCCCGGCCCGGCCAATATCAGCACAGGGCCGTTGATAGCTTCGACGGCTTCTTTCTGGGCGGGATTAAGTTCTGCGAGGATATCTTTCATACCTGAATTATAACAGGATGGAGGGTATAGGGTATAGGGTATAGGGGGAAAGTAACAACTACCAAGTAACAAGTAACAAGGAAGTAAACAAGTAATAAAAGAATAAACTCTAAACTCTAAAAAAAGTTAAAAGTTAAAACAACCTCAAAGTTCTGCGCGAGGATGTCTTTTTATACACCTGAATCATGGCATTAATAGAGGAGTGGAGGCGAAAGCTTACGTCTTAAACCTCTACATTTAGTTTATTGACAAATTATATTTCTACGCGTAAAGTTCCTTTATAACCAACGCATGGGAGGATGCCATATGGGACTTCCCAAAGCCCAAGATATTGGTATTGGGGATTTGAAGATGCGAGAAATTCAAAAAGAATGGATTAAACTTTCGCTAGATATAAAACGCAGGTCAAAGAAGAAAGATGTTAACCTTCTACTCAAGGATTTCACCGATGTAATGAAAACACGAATGCGTGAAATTGGTAAATACGCAATAAGTTTGTCAATGACCGGGAAAATCTTATTGTGCCATAGTTCTTACGCTGGAGAAACCATTACGCCCCAATGGAAGGCTATACCAAGAATGCTCGACACTGGTAACATAATGAGATTTGTGTGTTTTACAGAAGAAAATGGAACAATAAAAGCAAAATATTGGGAAAGGGAAGCTTCCCAACTTTTTATTAACTGGTTGGGACTACCACAAAAAATGGGGTATCTTGCCGGTGGAAACTGTAAAATACAAGTCAAAATTGAGGGTATTGTAACCGAATTACAATTAGATGATAGTGAGTTTGAGGCTTTCTTAATTAATCATCCCGAATCAAAGAAAGGAATTATTGAACTTAACGCCCCTCCTAAAAGACGTGGCTGATATGGAGTACATCGAATCTGAAATCGAGGCACTGGGCTATTCCGCCCTGGTCGATAACCTCGGCGGTCTTTCAACCTTTCCCAGCTTTATCACCGATAATGCTGATATCCGGTTCATCGTCGATACCGCCGCCCATGAATGGCTACACCTTTACCTGGCTTTTACTCCCCTGGGATTCGTTAAGCTGCTGGATACATTGGGCATCCGCCAGGATTACGATGTCTCCACGATGAACGAGACCGTTGCCGATATCGTCGGACGGGAAATCGGGGCGATGGTGTATGAAAAATACTATGCGCCGCCGGAGTTAATGACCACTCCTGAACCCCCGCCGGGAGAACCGTCTTTTGACTTCAATAAAGAAATGAGGGAGATAAGACTGGCCGTGGATGACTACCTTGCCAGAGGCGAAGTCGATGAAGCGGAAAAGTTCATGGCAGAAAAACGCCAATACCTTGAGGATAACGGCTACTATATCCGCAAGTTGAACCAGGCATATTTCGCCTTTCACGGCGCTTATGCCGATGGTCCCACCTCCGTCAGTCCCATCGGCGAAGAGCTGAGAGAGCTCCGAGCCAATAGCGAAACCCTGAAAGACTTTCTGGACGCCGTTGCCGCCATGTCCAGCCGCGAAGACCTTGCAGAAAGCCTACCGCGATAATCCCCGTTCGCTTAATTCGAGCCTCGTATGGTATATTTTTAAGGTATGATACCGGAAATACTCAGCTTCATCACCCGGCGTGAAGGCCGGAAATTCCGCCAGCTAAACCCGCCGGTCGACTTTTCACTTATCAGCAGCGAAAAGCTGGGTAAAAGTAAAGGCCTTTCGCTTTACGTCCATGTCCCTTTCTGCCGTGCGCTTTGCCCGTTCTGCTGCTTTAACCGCTACCTCTTTGATGAAAACCTCGCACGCCGTTACTTTTCCGATCTTAAAACCGAGCTTGATATGTACCTGGAGCGAGGATTTACCTTTTCCAGCGTCTATTTTGGCGGCGGCACGCCCACCATTCTCATGGATGAACTGTCAACGTTCATCACCTACCTTCAAAAACAATGCCCCATAAAGCAAGTCTCTCTGGAGACCACCCCCCGCGAACTAACGGATGAGAATATCCGCCGGTTAAAAGACATCGGTATCAACCGCCTTTCTATCGGCGTGCAGAGCTTTGACGAGTCTGTTCTGAAAACGATGGGGCGAAGTAACGGCCCGGCGGACGAAGTGAAAAAACGCCTGCTCGCAGCTGAAGGACAGTTCGATACTTTAAATGTCGATTTTGTCTTTAATTTCCCCGGCCAGACCATTACGCAGTTCCAGTCTGACGTCGCTGCTTTCAAAGAATTAGGTATTGACCAGGCAACTTTCTACCCGCTCATGGCCTCGCCGCATAAGAAAGACGCACTGGAGCGCCGTTTTAACCGCGTGGACAACTCGCGCGAAAAGGAATTTTACGATATCGTGTTACAGCAGTTCTACCGAGGCGGCTATACCGCTTCTACGGCGTGGTGCTTCTCCCGCGGCCAGCGTATGATTGACGAATACATCGTTGAAGACGACGACTACATCGGCATCGGAGCCGGTTCGGTCAGCATTGTACAGGGAAATTTTTTCGTAAATACCTTCTCCCTCGACCGTTATCATGAATTGACCGGCAGCCTCCGGCTTCCCGTCGTAAGCTGGCGCCGTCTTTCGGAAAAAGAAAACCTGCGCTATTATCTGCTGACCAAGCTCTTCGGCCTGAAGCTGGATATGGAAGCTTTCCGCCGCCGTTTCAGCGACCCTGATATAAAAAAACTTAACCTCGAATTCGCTTTTCTGAAAACCTGCGGCCTGGTGAAAGGTGACGGCATATTGAATGTCACTGAGAGGGGCATGTATCCGGTGAGCGTAATGATGCGCGACTTTTTTGCTTCTCTGAATACCCTGCGGGAATATTGTATTGAACACCAGGTATAGACTTACCTGGTAGCGACATGTATGCCGGCAGCGCCGAAAAACAGGGGACGGTAAGTGACATCCCTAAAACCGGCCTTCAGCAGCATTTCCCTGACTTCGTCCGGTGAATAATAGTCTGCCGCTGATTTGGCAAGGTAGGCATAAGCGCTGCGGTTGCCGGATAACATAATTCCTACCCATTTAACGAAGGTACGCAGATAGAGGTGATTGCATGCCCTTATTAAACGGTTCTTCGGCTGGCTTGATTCAACGATGACATAACGTCCGCCTTGCTGCAGCACTCGGGCTACTTCGCCCAGGTGCAGTTCACACAGCGGATTTTTATACGTCAGGTTGCGAAAAGCGAAAGAAATTCCTACACAATCGAAATAACCGTCGGGGAAAGGCAGCTTGGTAGCTTCGCCGTTAATAAAAGCAATACTCGCTGTGATTTTTGCTTCGGCAGTTTTACGCCTGGCAATCTCCAGCATTGGCAGACTGAAGTCAATGCCGGTTATTTGTACGTCCTTTCCTGCCAGCCGGGCAATATTTATCGCCAGGTCGCCGGTGCCGCATCCCAGGTCGAGGACATGTGCCGGTTTCCCTTCCATGCAGGCCAGGGCAGCCTGTTTGCGCCAGCGTTTATCCTGCCCCAGAGTGATAATACGATTGATTAAATCATATCGCGGAGGAACCGCGGTAAACATGCCGTGCAGGGGCTGCGGACTACGGATAAGGTCGGAATTGCTCATATATTACAATATTCGTCCTAAAATGTACCCCAAAGCTAATAAAAACTGGGTCGCCAATACCGTCATGACATTGGCGGCCATTCCCGGCATTAGTTTTGTCGGATCGTCATTGTGCAAGACGCCGTTGATGGCTTTAATCGTTATCGGAATCGTCAGTAGAGCCAGCAATGTCCATACAGGCATGACCCGCGCCATCGCCCATGCAAATATCCAGACATACACAGCTACAGCTACAACCGTATAAAATATTGCCGCCTTCTTTTTACCTATGGTCAGCGGCAGCGTTTTACGGTTAGCTTTGACATCCGCATCCGTATCAGGAAACTCGTTGAATAAAAGAAGATTATGCACCAGGAAAAACGATGGTATTGCCGCGACAACTGCCTGCCATGTATAAACACCTGTCTGGACGAATTAAAGCCCCAATATCGGCAGTATACCAAGCCCGGCACCCGCCGCCCATTCCGGCCATGGACGCTTTAATATGAAAGGACTATACAGCATAATGAAGAAAGCCGCCACGACCAGCAGCGGCGCCAGTTGCCAGCCGCTTACAATAAAAGCGGGCGGCTGCCTTCGAGCGTCGGCACCACGACCGAGCCAATCGTCTCGTTACCGCGCTGGGAAAGGAATGCTTTAGAGGGGTTGTCCACCTCTATCATGCCCTGTTCTTTCATCTCGAAAACGCCAACCTCGTTCGTCGAGCCGAAGCGGTTTTTCACACAGCGCAGCAGCCGGAAAGCGCTGAACTGCTCGCCTTCAAGATAGAGAACGACGTCGACGATGTGCTCCAGCACCTTGGGTCCGGCTATCGCGCCTTCCTTGGTGACGTGGCCGGAGATAAAGACCGGCACGCCGCGCGTCTTGGCCCACTGCATCAGGCGCATAGTGCATTCCCGCACCTGGCTGATGTTGCCCGCCGCGGCTTCGATTTCGGGCAGATAAACCGTTTGAATGGAATCTATTACTAAAAGCGACGGCGCGGCCGCTTCCGCCTGCTCTAAAGCGGCGGTGAGGTCGGTGCCCGCCATGATGTAAAGCCCCTCGCCGCCGAGTTTCAATCTATCGGCGCGGAGCTTGATTTGATGGGCGGTTTCCTCGCCGGTGACATAGACCACGCGGCTGTCCTTACGCGCTATCGAGGCTGACGCCTGTAAAAGTAGCGTCGACTTGCCGATGCCGGGGTCGCCGCTGATGAGGACTAAAGACCCCGCCACTATCCCGCCGCCGAGGACGCGGTTGAACTCCGCGATGGGTAAAGGGGTGCGGTCGTGCGCTTCAACGCTGACTGACGAAAGTTCCTGGGGCGGGGATAAAGGTGAGGTAATGCGCAAGGAAGCTGTTTTAGCTACCGCCGCAAACTCCACGAAAGTGTTCCAGGCATTGCAGTCGGGGCATTTACCCAGCCACTTGGAGCTTTCCTTGCCGCACTCTTTACAGACGAAGACGGTTTTAGCGTCCGATTTGCTCATGGAATGAGTTTAAGGGATTTTACATATTTAGGCAAGGGGGAGGAGGGGTGAGGGTAAAATCAAAAGTCAGAGGTCAAATCAAAATCCCTCTCTAACTCTCCCTTTTCCAAAGGGAGAGGAAGATTGCCTTATGTCTCAAAATCACTTTTTTCCCCGATGGATTGTCGCCCCTTGTTAAAGGGGGAGACAAGTAGGATTTTACTATCCTATCTGTTGCAAAGTATTAAGATGGATAATATAATAACAGCACCCGGCATAAATAGGAGGTAGAGAAAATGAAATTAATGATTATCGGTCTGGGACAGTGCGGCAACCGTATCGCGGATGAGTTTACCCATCTTGGCAACAGGGCTAAAAGGGAGCGCGGCGCCAATGTAATCACGGATACTTATGCCGTAGACACGGATGCCGCCGCCATGGTCGGGCTGCAATTTATCAAATCTAATAAAGACCATCGTATTGTGATTGGTGAAGCCAGGACAAAAAATCACGGCACCGGGGGACTTGCTGACCTTGGCGCTCAAATATTTAAAGAAGACGGTTATAAAATCGTCGATGTCCTTAGAAAGACAAAGCGCTTCCCGGAAACAGATGCGTTCTTGCTTATCGCGGGGGCGGCCGGGGGAACCGGCGCCGGGGGTATTCCGGTGCTGACAAAGATAATCAAAGAGCGTTTTATAGACAAGCCTGTGTACACGGTAATTATTTTACCGTTTGAACACGAAGAGACGATTGACGAAAAAATAATTCTGAATACGGCGGTTTGCCTTAAATCTATCTACGCTGTGTCCGACGCGGTATTTTTAATTGATAATCAGAGATATGCGGCAAAGGGTTTTTCCCTGGCCAGCAACATAGCGAAAACCAACAAATTAATCGCCGACCCGTTTTTCAGCCTGTTATGCGCGGGGGAAGAAACAAAGAGAAAGCGTATCGGCGTTCACGTTCTCGATGCCGGAGGCATATTGCAGAGCCTGTCCGGCTGGACGGTACTGGGTTATGGTGGGGTGAATCTGCGTTTGATTACGCTTCCCTGGGATGAAATCGAGAACCATGGCAACAAGGTAATGGAAATAGCTCTCAGCGAACTTTCTCTGAGCTGTGATACCAAATCGGCAACGAAAGCGCTGTACATGGTTTCAGCCCCGGCGGAGGAAATGAACATCGATCTGGTGAAGTACCTTGGGGAGCGCATGCGCACTTTAGCCCCTGACGCCACGATTAGATATGGCGATTATCCTTTCAACAAGGGGCTCATAGATTTGACTCTCATCTTCTCCGGGCTTAAAGAAGTAGAAAAAGTCACGGACTACTATACGAAGTCGGTTGGTGTTGCCGAGAATATCAAAATGAAACAGGGTGTTGCCGAGACTAAGCCCAGCTCGACCGAGGAAGCAGCGAAGGATGTGCCTCCGTTAATTAATTAGCGGGGAAAACTTTAAGGTCTGATATCTTAACACAAACCTCTCTCTGGGGAGAGCATGATTGCCTTATGTAATAGTACGTTGGGTTACAAAAAAAGAAAAGCAGAGCTTAAGCAGAAAGAAACAAAAGAGAAACCCGTTTAGGATTTAGAACGTCATTGCGAGCCATCCCGATGAGCCATAGCGAATCGGGAGGCGTGGCAATCTCTATCACCTGACAGAAGTAAATCTTAAGGATAATAAAGTATTTCAGAATACTTAAAACCCAAAATCCCTCTCTAACTTTCCCCTTGCAAAGAGAGAGCATGATTGGTCATATCATTTCTATTCTGGTTGGAATTATTTCTTCATCCCTCCTTCGCAAGAGCCTGCCCCGTATGAGCGACCTTATCGCCATCCCGTATGAGTCCAGCTTCACACCCCCACCTATAAAGCTGGATGAATCGGGACTTGATACGGGGGTGAGGGTGAATAAAATGTCAAAGGGGAACCAGAAGAAGATTAGGTAACATCAAAGGGTCATGATACGAATACTAAATGAGCCAATATACTTCGTCCTCCCTGTAAGGGAGGAGCAGAGGAGGATTAAAAACAGAGGGGGGCTTTTGTACTGCCCCTTGTAAAATCACCTGTTGATTTGCATGAATAAAAGGAATTACAGTCCCCAGCCTTTATTTTTAAATTCATCTGGAAATTCTACTTTGGGTTGGAAAATATTAAGTCTATCGAAAGCAGGTCTAAGTATGTTCCCCCCGAGTTGCCAACCTATACCGGCTGCTATTTGAAAATAGGCGATGCAAATAACAACAAACCCAGTTATTACGTAGTGCGCTTGTATTAAGTTGATACCCACCGTGACAATCACAAGAAAAATTATTACGTAGAAAATTAACCACAAAGACAGCCGCATTTCTTCCACCCACAGTCCTAATTTCAAACCGAAAGTTATCGGCTCGGCATGGACGCCGTGAGTACGGCCGATCATCATCGTGTATTTATGCTCTATGGCCCTCTGCGCAAGGACGGCAGTGAGTTCTTTAATATCCTGCAGCAGTATATCAGCCGCTTCAACGAGTTGAAGGCTGGTAGCTGTGTCCATGACATCGGATGAAGTCAGGCCAAGATGCATGAAACGAGATTCATCGCCGAGGCTTTCCGCTACCGAACCGAGAAAGGCAGTCATGTCATGACGGGTTTCCTGCAGGATTTCATCCATGCGTTTCAGGTTGCACTTGGCCAGCTTTATCTTGGACATGGCATTCCGGGGAATATTTCCCCGCTCCGTCCACGCATCACAGACAGCTATCTCGATATCCAGCCATTTGGTGAATTTATTTTCGTCAGCCCATACCCTTTTCATCTCAGGCCGGGAATACCGCTCTATCATTAACCTCTCCTTTGTCTCTTCTTAAGCTTGAAGCTCACGACGGTATTTCGCGTAAGCCTCTCCTATTTTATCATGTTTTAAACCGAGAATCTCGGCGGCAAAATAAGCGGCGTTCTTGACCCCGGCGCTGCCGATAGCCATGCAGGCGACCGGTATGCCGGCCGGCATCTGGACGATGGAAAACAGCGCGTCAGCGCCCTTTAGTTCCGAACCGGACAGGGGCACGCCGATGACAGGCAGGGTAGTCCAGCTTGCCAGGACGCCGGGTAAATGGGCAGCCATGCCGGCGGCCGCAATAATGACCTCAATACCGCGTTCCTTTGCCGAAGAGGCGTATTGCCGGGCCTTTTCCGGCGTGCGGTGGGCGGAAATAATATTTACTTCGTATTCAATGCCGAGCTTTGCTAAAATCTCCAGCCCCGGCTGGAGTGTTTCAGTATCCGATTTTGAACCCATTACTACGGCAACAAGCGGTTTCATATATACCTCACATCATACTCGCCGTCATTGCGAGGAGCGCCGGTTGAACCGGCAGCGACGTGGCAATCTCTTAGATTGTGGTTGATTTATCGATGAGATTGCCACGCCTCCGCCTGTGGCGGATGGCTCGCAATGACTGGACAATACTACTTGAATAACGCAATATCCTTCCTGTAATAAGCCCCTTCAAATTTAATCCTTGTGATATTTTTATACACCTTTTCACGGGCTTCCGCCAGGTTTTTCCCTGAGGCGGCAACAGTCAGGATACGGCCGCCGCTGGTCAATACTTCTTTATCATTGCCCAATTTTGTCCCGGCGTGGAATACCATGATGTCTTTATCCACATCATCCAGGCCTCTAATGGGGAAACCAGTCTTATAGCTGCCGGGATATCCGCCGGAGGCCATCGCCACAGCGACGCAGGCTTCATCACGAAACTCTATTTTTATTTTATCCAGTCTATTATCCAATACCGCCAGGATGATGTCCAGCAGGTCGGTTTTTAACCTGGGCAGAACAACCTGTGTCTCCGGGTCGCCCAGGCGGCAATTAAACTCGATTACTTTAGGAATATTATTAGCGGTGATAAAAAGACCCCCGTAAAGCGTGCCTTTAAAAAGCCTGCCTTCGTCCGCGAGAGCCGCGATAGTGGGCTGCATAATGGTTTTCATGATAATATTACCCAGTTCCGCGTTATAAAACGGCGGGGGAGTATAGCTGCCCATACCGCCGGTGTTCGGTCCTTTGTCACCGTCGAAGATGCGCTTGTAATCGCAGGCGGGCACCGTGGGAACTACGGTTTTCCCGTCGGTAAATACAAAAAAGCTCATTTCCCGGCCGGTAAGATATTCCTGGATGACCACGCGACTGCCGGATGCCCCGAGGGATTTCCCCTGCATCATGTCAGAGAGGGACTTGAGCGCTTCTTCCCGTGATTCGGTAATGATGACGCCTTTGCCTGCCGCCAGGCCGTCGGCCTTGATAACATAGGGCGGTTTTTGTTTCTTGATATATTCTTCCGCTGCTTCGTAATTATTAAAGGATGGGCTTGCGGCACCTGGTATGCCGTGTTTCTGCATAAGTTGTCCTGAAAACACTTTGCTCCACTCAATCTCAGCGGCGGCTTTAGAAGGGCCGAAAACAAGCATTCCGGCCTGTTGAAATCTATCGACGACGCCGGCGGCCAGCGGTGCTTCCGGCCCGACCACGGTAACATCGATTTTTTGCTCTTTCGCCGCTTTAAGCAGGCCTTCTACATCGGTGTCCTTGATATCCAGCGTTTGCGATATGCGCGCCATGCCGGCATTACCGGGAGCGGTATAAAGATTTTTAACCCTGGGACTCCGGGCTATCTTCCACGTAAGCGTATGTTCCCGCGCGCCGCTGCCGATTACTAATATATTAATTGGACTCGCCTCCTGAACTATATTGGTTGGAACGCCCTGCCTCCCTGTATTTTATCGCGAGTGTTACAGTGCCGATGGCACCGGTCAGGAAGGCAACAGGGCATATTATTACCGCTATGATGAATAAAACCGCCTCTTCATAATTAAAAAGGGCGCTTACCAGGTTATGAAGGATAACAAAAACCAGGAATCCTGCGGCGGAGGCTCCCGTCAGCAGTAAAAACACCCTTGATTTCCCGCTTGTTTTTTTCTTCAGCGTAAGAACTATCAGCGCAATACCCAGAGCCATCAATAATATCCAGGCGGGTAAATTAATCAAAATAGAAAACTCAGATTTTAAAAATATGGGTATGAACGTATTTAAGATAACGGCAAAGAAAACAGCGACCGTTATCCAGAATATCGACCGGATTAATTTCCCTTTCACTTTTCCCGTTCCTTTAACTTGTCTGCCCGGACATTCACCAGTGCATATTAACACTTTTTACCAAAAATGACGAGTATTCGGATTCTATCCAGCTGTCTCCGGCCTGCGCTTTAAGAGACTTTAATTCACTTTCTGCCGCCAGCAGCGTCTCTTTCCAGGCAAGCATTCTTTCTGCCTCCGGAGTACCGATGATAAAAACCCGGCTTCCTGTTTCCCTGTTGTATCTTTCTACTTCCGCGTTGAAAGCAACGATTTTAATCTTGTATTCCTTCCAGGCTTTCTCACAATCGGTATAAAAAGCGTATTCAAAGGGATAGTATTCATATTCCAGCGCCAGCACCCGTTCTATAAGAATAACGCCGTATTTTTTCCCGGTTTCGATATAGGCAACCGCGTCGCGGTTACGCTCTCTATTATCCCCATTATCTTCTGCGACGGCTTTTTCACATGGAAGGACTGCTTCAATCCACCGTAGTGAAGGGGAAGGAGGAGGCAGGCGCCAAATACCGCGACTACTTCGAACTAAAGGAAACGGTAAACAGGATGCCCAGTCACCGGGTACTGGCTGCATTCAGGGGAGAAACTGAAGAATACCTTCAACTTTCCATCCGTCCTCCTGATGAGAAGGCTTTATCGATACTATCCCGGAATTTTGTGAAAGGCCAGAGTCCTGCCTCGAATCAGGTTATCACGGCTATGGAGGATAGCTATAAAAGGCTGCTGGCACCTTCCATCGAGACCGATGTCCGGCAGGCGGCTAAGATACGCGCGGACACGGAGGCTATCCGGGTATTCGGTCAGAACCTGCATGAACTGCTTATGTCACCACCTTTAGGCTCAAAAAACGTACTGGCGATCGACCCAGGCTTCCGCACCGGGTGCAAAGTTGTCTGTCTTGATTCGCAGGGTAAATTGCTCCATAATACCACAATTTACCCCACTCTTTCTGCCAGGCAGGCAGATGAAGCCGGGAAAGTCCTCCGCGAAATGGTGCAGCAATTCAAGGTCGAAGCTATTGCAATAGGTAACGGCACCGCCGGCCGTGAGACGGAAGCTTTTATCCGGGGACTTAACCTGCCGGGTTCGGTCGCCGTGGTCATGGTAAATGAAAGCGGGGCTTCCATCTATTCAGCATCGGAAGCCGCCCGGGAGGAATTTCCTTATTATGATATCACCGTCAGGGGAGCAATATCCATCGGACGGAGATTGATGGACCCTTTGGCAGAACTGGTAAAGATCGATCCCAAGTCTATCGGCGTGGGTCAATACCAGCATGATGTAGACCAGAATAAGCTCAAACAAAACCTGGATGATGTGGTGATGAGTTGTGTTAACAAAGTGGGGGTAGAGGTCAATACTGCCAGCAAGCAGATATTAACCTATGTGTCCGGAATCGGGCCCGCCCTGGGGGAAAATATAATTGAATACCGCAATCAGAATGGGTCGTTTAAAAGTCGCAAGGAATTAAAAAAGGTACCCCGCCTGGGGCCGAAAGCGTTTGAACAGGCGGCGGGATTCCTCCGCATCCGCGATTCTGAAAATCCGCTGGATTCCAGCGCTATTCATCCGGAGAACTATGCCCTTGTCAGCCGCATGGCCGGGGATTTGAATTGCTCCGTCCGGGAACTGATGCAAAACGAAGCGTTACGGCAGAAAATCACCCTGGAGAAATACGTTAATGAAACCACCGGACTGCCTACTCTTTCTGATATTGTTGAGGAGCTTAAAAAGCCGGGCCGCGACCCACGGGAACAATTTGAGGTTTTTAACTTCACCGCGGGGATAAACAGCATCGATCAGCTGATAACGGGTATGAAACTCCCCGGGATCGTTACCAATGTCACCAACTTTGGGGCTTTTGTGGATATCGGGGTCCACCAGGACGGGCTGGTGCATATCAGCAAATTGGCCGACCATTTTGTTAAAAGACCCGGTGATGTCGTTAAGATACAACAAAAAGTTGAAGTCACCGTCCTGGAAATTGACCGGCAGCGCAAACGTATTATCCTATCAATGCAAAAGGATGCTCAAATTAAAGAATCAGAAGGATAATTGAAAGCAATAATGAATATACAATTGATCATCACTCATCCCGGCAGCGCCCATTTTGATGAAGTGACTGCCATCAGCCTGATTTTAGCTGTATATCCTGATGCAGAATTCAAGGTCGAGCGGAGAGAGCCTTTACAAGTTGAGTTAGATGACCCTGGCGTGTGGGTGGTGGATACCGGCAGCCGGCATGAGCCGGAGAAACGTAATTTTGACCACCACCAGTCGCTGGACTGTCCGGCCGCGTTTGTCCTGGTGGCTGATTACCTGGGGCTTTTAACCTCTCTGTCCGTGATGCCCTGGTGGCATTTTAAAGACAGTGTCGACCGCATTGGTCCGGTCAGGAGTTCTGAGAAATATCAGGCCGGTGATGACCTGGTAAACCGCAATCCGGTGGAAAACTGGCTGGTAGGCAGGTTCGCCTCCGAACCTCAAGCCTCACTGCCGTTATTAAGGTCGTTTGGTACCCGCCTTATTGAGGATGCCCGCCGACTTAAAAAACAGATTGACTTCTGGAAAACCAGCCGCAGATTAGTCATTGCTGGTGTACCTGCCATGATTGGAGAGACCAGGGAATCCTTTGGATTGGAAGAATTTCGCCGGCTGGATGATAATCCGCCGGATATCGTCATATCGCTTGATCGGCGTGATGAAGGCTGGCGCCTCTATCGTTATGACGGTACGCCCGTGGATTTCTCTTTAATTTCAAACTGCCCGGAAATTGAATTTGCCCATAAAAGCGGTTTCCTGGCTAAAACCAAAGAACGTTTATCCATCGATGCGCTCATAACTCTGATAAGTAAAGCGGTAATCAGCCGTTAATATTTGATGCTGGAAGTTGCCAGATAAAAATGGAACAAGATAAAGGCGCACCTGATATGAATCCACAGGCATTGGTTGAATTAGCTGGTACGCGCATGCCTTTCGGAAAATACAAAGACCGCTTCCTTTGTGACCTGCCTGAACCATATCTAGTCTGGTTTCACCAGAAAGGTTTCCCTCCTGGGAAAATCGGTATGCAATTATCGGCAATGTATGAAATAAAAGTTAACGGATTAGAATATCTTTTAAAGCCGCTTAAACAATAAAAACTCAACGGCTAATGAACCAGGGCTGAAAAATGCCAATAGATTAACTTTCAGTCTCCCTCTCCGTCTCTCCGTTCGGACTGGTGCTCTCTTTCAGCCTAGTAAAAACATATTTCGAGATTTAAGTCTAGAATGTTATTGCGACTATTTCCTCGATAAAGCGTATCACTTACCTTCAATATAGCTATACCTAGAGGTAAACGTTGATGCCGATGTTAGTCCAGTGGTAACATTTAAAAATATTTTGTTGGGCAACATTTGTCTGGAACGTGGGATAAATACCATTAGAATATGAGTGCGAAAGATAGTTTAAAAGTTCTGCTTATTGTATCCCCGTCGCCGCCAAAGGGGACGATACACAGAACTCCCGATATTCATCTGAGAGAGTCTTTTCAATACCCTTGTTTGGCCTTCTTATATGAATTAAGCAAAATATCATCTCTCTCTGCATAGAGGTCTTTTAATTTTTCCCCGGTTATTTTCTTCAGATAGGAAGAGCGTCGTGGAGTGAAAGAGTGGGACTGTAATGGAATAACGGTAGCGGTGGATACTCCGTCAGCCTGCGCAAAGTGCGGCTCGACCCGCATCGATCAGGATCCGGACACGCTGGATACATGGTTCAGTTCCGGGCTCTGGCCTCATTCTACACTGGGGTGGCCGGACGATACTGAAGACATGCGCTATTTTTACCCAACATCAGTCATGGAAACAGGCTATGACATCCTTTTTTTCTGGGTAGCCAGGATGATTATGCTGGGTATTGAAAATACGGGTAAAATACCTTTCCATACGGTTTACCTGCACGGCCTGATACGTGATGAAACCGGCGATAAGATGAGCAAGTCCAAAGGTAACGTCGTCGACCCGCTGGACATGATGAAGACATACGGCACGGACGCATTACGCTTTGCTTTAACTACCGGCACTTCCCCCGGCAACGATTCGCGGCTGTCAATGGAAAAAATGGAATCCAGCCGCAACTTCGCTAACAAGCTCTGGAATGCCACGCGCTTTGTCCTCCGGAGTATCGGTACCGCCGATATAAATGATGTATCAGTTGGAGGTAAACTTCCCACGGAAGACCGCTGGATTCTTTCACGGCTGAACCGGACTGTTAGCGAAGTCACCAAGTTGATGGAAGAGTTTCAGTTCGGAGAAGCGCAGCGGCAGATACATGATTTCCTCTGGGGTGAGTACTGCGACTGGTATATCGAGATGGCCAAGATAAGGCTGCAGGCAAATGATAACTCGCCATTGCCGGTGCTCGTGCATGTCCTGGAGAAAGCGCTACGGTTACTGCATCCTTTTATGCCTTTCATCACCGAGGATCTCTGGCACAACCTGAAAAAACAGGCTAAATGGATAACCGGCGAATCTATCATGGTGGCATCATATCCGGAAGTGGATGAATTGATGATTGACCCTGCCGCCGAAGAAGAAATAGGGGTGGTGGTGGAAATAGTGCGCGCGATACGCAACGTCCGTGCGGAGCATAAAGTGGACACCACCCGCTGGATCGAAGCTAAAATATACACCGATGCTTCCCGCCATACCAAGGTTTCCCGTTATACCGGGGCTGTGAAAACACTGGCGCGCGCTAACCCCGTCGACTTCAGGGAAGGCGAGCCTGTGGAAAAGGCAGATGCCAGGACGCTGGTGCTGCCGCTGGCTGCCGCGACCGTCGTTATCCCTATGGCCAGCATGGTGGACATGGAGGCGGAAAAGAAAAAGATAGAAAAAGAGATTACACAAACCCGGACCGAAGCTGACCGCCTGGAAGGTAGGCTCAAGGATGAATCGTTCCTGGCCAAAGCGCCCCCGGCGGTTATTGAAAAGGAAAGACAAAAACTCTATACTTTGAAAGACAAACTGGAGAAGCTTAACAAGAAAAATACAGGACTATAGGAGGTGACGCAATGTTTGAACGAGTGGTTTTACCTCTGGACGGATCCAAAGTAGGCGAAGCGGCCCTGCCGGTTATCAGGTTGATGGCGGAAAACCGTCCTCCGGGATCAAAAATCAAGGTTACCCTCATAGGGGTAATAACATTGCTGCGGCACTGGGTGGTGGTGGGGGAGGCAAGTGCTCCGGTCTCCTATACGGAAGAGGAATTGAACATTATCAAGAACAGGGTTACCGAATATCTTGAAAAAACAGGGGAAAATCTCAAGAGCGAGAATATTGAGGTCAGTATTATTGTTAAATCCGGCAATGCTGCTGAGGAAATACTAAAAGCTGCCGATCAGGTTAACGCGGACCTGATTGCCATGTCAACGCACGGCAGGTCAGGGTGGCGCCGCGCGGCCTTCGGCAGTATTACAGATAAAGTTCTGCACGGCTCACGCATGCCGGTGCTGATGGTGCGCGCCCCGGAAGGCACGAAGAACGAATAGAAAATCAGTACGGTCGTCTTAAACCGGGAATACAGGATTGATATCGGCGGCGAGCAGTCTGGCGGCGCCTTTTTTCTGCCAGTGTTTTTTCAGGTAGGTCAGCGCCTTTTTCGTATCGCTGGCAATCTTGGCTTTTTCACAGCGTTTCAACCGGTACTTAAAAAGCCAGTAGGTGAACTCTTTAAGCTCGGTCAGACTGGTGGATTTTAAATCCTGATAGCCTTTGTCACGCCGGAACTGCGTTAAAAGTTCACCTCGCGAGACATCGTATATCCTGAGGTAAAGCTCATCGGTAGATTCGCTTGTCCTGTCAAGAACCCGCGCCGTCTTTTCTTTTAAGATCTCTTCGTGGACGGCCAGGGATAAAGCCTCTTCTACGGTGATACCGTAAAAGTAGTTGAGGTACTGGCCGTACTTTTTATCGCCGATGAGCTGTTTGACTTCCATGGAATTAAGCGCCAGCGGAGGTATGCCGTGAAATAGCAGAGCGTTTTTTTCATCCTCCGGCAGGAACCCGTCAACAGTTTCACAAAGACGTTCCGCCAGCAGCAGCCAGTCGAAGGCCTCTCCATCGATGAGGTAGCGGTAGTTGCGTTCATGATAATCTTCACTGGCACTGGACCAGAGACCCATGGATTCCAGCAGCGCGAGATACCAGTGTTTGCCTGAAGCAAGGGCTTGTTTGAAATGACTGATAGCTTCCCTGTCGCCGACCAAAGATGTTTCCGTTGAAACCAGGTTACTATTATCCTGTGTCATTTTACCCCTGAACCTGAAGCAGGGGTACGTTCCGGTCCTCCCGGGCCTGCAGGGCCCCGCGGGGATGCCGTCGGAGAAGCTGGACGTCGTACTGACCGACCAGGCGTACATCGGCAAGAACCGCGAAGAACTGAAAGCCAAGTACCGGCAACTCTTCGAGCTGAAGTAGTGCGTCACGCGACCGTTTCCAGCATGCTCATGGGGGTTCCCGTGGGGGTGATCCTCCTGGGAGCCGTGATTTACCCGTCCCTGGTCTTAGTCTGGCAGGGCTTCAGCCGGGCCGGCCAGCCGACGCTGGCGAACCTCCTCGCCGTCCTGGGGGAGACTGATACCTGGCGTGTCCTGTGGAACAGCCTGTACGTGTCGCTCTGGGCCACAGCCCTGGGGGGGGCGGTGGGGACGGTCCTGGCGTTCGCGGTCTGCCGCACGAACCTGCCGGGACGGCGCTTCTTCCGCACCGCCCTTCTCCTGCCGTACCTGATCCCGCCCTTCATCGGCGCGCTGGCCTGGCTGGCCCTCATGGGTCCCGTTGGGTTCGTGAATCAACTGTGGATGGCGCTGACGGGGGCCTCCGATTGGCTGTTCAGGAGCTTGTAGATGGCGTGAATCCCCAGGTTGGACATCCCCAGGAAATAGGAGTTCGGGTAAATCAGGGCGACGGGCAACCTTCCGCCCCAGTCTTTAACGATGGCGCCTTCTTCACGCGGCCCGCCCCTTTTATCTGTGCGCCTGACGTCAAATTTCATCTGAAAACCCGCTTCCCCCTTCCCTTTGCAAGGGGAGGGGGGTTAGAGGGATGGATTTACTTCTTCTATTTCCAGCAGTCTTTAAGAATCCGTACGTTAATAGGGATAACCCTGTCGGCTACGTTTCTCAGTTCCTGGGAAGTGCCCTGCTTGCCGAATAACGCAACCTCGACGTGCTTGCCGTTGTCTTTTACAGCTTGCACGGCGCCGGCATAGTCATTATCTCCGGCTACAAGTATCGCCACATCGTAGTTATTCTTATAGCTGTGGGTCAACATGTCCGTAGCCAGTTGAACATCGGTGCCTTTTTCATAAGGCGGCACTGAAGGCCAGTTTGTGTAGACCAGGCGTCCCAGTCGAAGCTCCGTATAAGGTATCGATTTAACGCCGTTAAAAAACGCTTCCTGTTGTTTATAAAGTTCAGGCTCCTGTTTTTGCCCGACTCTGGCGTTGTAATAATAGATTCTGATTAGCTGTCTTTTAAAAATAAGCTTGTTACAAAATCTACCGATGTCCAGGTCGGTCCGGTTGAAATGATTTTTTAGGGAGTGATAAAGGTTACTCCCGTCTATAAATATCATTACTCTTTCCATTCTCTCTCACCTCCTTTCTTTCTAAATTAGTTTACTTATTATATTATATAGCTTTTTTGTTCGGATTGCGACTTTTGTCCTTTTTCGCAGGCGGTAACCCGGGCGGCAGATTGCGCATTGTCCGGACGTATCGACTTTTAACTTATCCCTATACTCTATCCCCTAATCCCTAATTTCTCTATCTTCGTTTGCCCGTCTCTGCAGGCAAATGTTATAATTGGCGGGAAATTACGTTCCATTTTTCTGTTTTCCGGGGGTAAATTTATGAAATTAAGCCGTGAAGAAGTCCTGCACATCGCCCGCTTGGCCCGGGTCGCTTTAACTGAAGATGAAATTACGCGCATGAGTGATCAGCTTTCCAATCTCCTCGAGCATTTCCAGGTGCTGCAGCAGGTTGATACGGAAGGTGTTCCTCCTACGGCGCAATCGGTGGAACTGAGAAGCGTGATGCGGGATGATGTTATCCGGCCTTCTTTAACTCCGGATGATGTCATGGCCAATGCTCCGGCGCGGGATGGTGATTCTTTTAAGGTCAAGCCGGTGCTGGAAGAATAATTGTTAGTGGTTCAGGTGTGAAAATGGATAACAAATACAGCATTATCCCGGCGTCTTCAGGGGTTTTTATATTCCTCTGGGGTTTCGGGATATTTATCGCGATTATTTTTCTGGTAACGCTAATCGAGTCTGACTACCATGCAGCAAGTGTCGCTATAACCTCGGTTATCTCTCTGGGCCTCATCGGGCTGTTCGCATCGTTTGGCTATCAGGCGCGGCATGCCGCCTTTACCCTTACCGTCCAGGGATTGCGTATCGGGCCGGGAATTTACGGCCGGACTATACCCTGGGGAAAAATCGATATTGGCGGTGTCAGGGTAATCAATCTGGACATCGAAAAAGAATACCAGCCCTCGTGGCGTATGAACGGCGCCGGTTTTCCTGGTTATTCTGCGGGCTGGTTCAAGCTTCGGAACAAGGAAAAAGCTCTCTTGTTTATTACTGACCGCTCCCGCATTGTCTATATCCCGACCACTGAAAAATACTCGGTGCTTTTAAGCGTTCGGGAGGCTGAGGAGTTTGCCGGCGCTTTACGGAAATGGAAATAACCCCGGAGGTATCCATATGAATCTTGTTAAATGTTCCGTGGCTTTGATATTAATTTCAATATTGCTTGTTATTCCAGCCGCCTGTGAAAAAGCGGAAGTATCATCGACGCCGGAAAACGTTATGGTTACTTTACCCGCGCCTTTAGTTGATAGCGATATCTCTATTGAAGAAGCGCTGCTGCAGAGGCGGACGGTGAGAAGTTATAGTCAAGGCGCTTTAACCCTGGCTCAGGTAGGGCAGATTTTATGGTCGGCCCAGGGGATTACCAGTTCGGAAGGTAAGCGGACGGCTCCCTCGGCGGGGGCTCTGTATCCCATCAAGGTGTACGTGGTCATCGGTGATGTGGAAGGGCTGCCGCCCGGGGTTTATCTGTATGTCCCTGCCTCTCATTCACTCGTCAAGACCCTCGATGGCGACTCGCGGAACGCTCTGGCTAGAACGAGCCAGTCGGAAGTTAAAGAAGCTCCCGCCGATATTGTTATTACAGCCGTTTATAACGAAATAATGAAACACTACGGTGACAGGAGCTACAGGTACGTGCACATGGAGGCCGGGCACGTCTCGCAAAATATCTATCTCCAGGCGGTATCTCTTGAAATGGGTACCGTGGCTATCGGCGCCTTCGATGACAATATAGTCAGGAAGGTGCTGGGTTTGTCTCCTGAAGAAGAACCGCTTTACATAATGCCGGTGGGCAAGGTTGGTAACTGAGGAGTATTTTAATGTCTGAAATAAGTCGCATTACTATCCATGAAGCTTATAAGCTGCTGAAAAGTAAAAAGATATCTTCCGTTGAACTGACGCAATCCTGCCTCGAACGCGTTAAACAGGTAGAGCCGAAGGTTAAGGCGCTGGTTACCGTGACCGGTACACCGGCATTGGAACAAGCGCAGCAGGCCGATAAGCGCATTGCGGAGGGCAAAGGCGGCCCGTTGACCGGTGTGCCTTTAATCATCAAGGACAATATGTGCACGCGGGGTATCAGGACAACCTGCTCTTCGAAAATGCTAGAAAATTTTATCCCCCCTTATAATGCCACGGTGGTGGAAAAGCTCAACGCGGCAGGCATGGTGATGGTTGGCAAGGCCAACCTTGACGAGTTCGCTATGGGGTCTTCTACGGAGAACTCGGCTCTTTTCACGACGCATAACCCCTGGGACTTAAATAGAGTGCCGGGCGGCTCCAGCGGCGGCTCGGCGGTCGCTGTGGCGGCAGGGGAGGCCTGCGGCGCTCTAGGGTCGGATACCGGCGGCAGCATCCGCCAGCCGGCTGGATTTTGCAGCGTTGTCGGTATGAAGCCCACTTATGGGCGTGTCAGCCGCTATGGGCTGGTCGAAAGGCAATTTTTTAAGACCGGAAAATCTCGAGTTTTTTAACATCATCAACGCAATAATAATCGATGCAGTAAAATAAGCAATCATGGTGCCTGAAGCAGCAGAGCCGATTTCCGTGACCGCCGGTTTAATCAACACCGGAGTAATACCCCAGCAAACAGCCGCCCCCAGCGCTAACAGTATTCCTTTAACTTCATCCCGGGTAAACTTCTTCTTTACCTCACCGGAGACGCTGTTTTTCTCACGGGTAATCAGATAAGCTCCCGCCAGCATGAATAGCGCGCCCAGGGCGATGAATCCGGTAAGCGGCTCATCCAGGAAAATCAGGCTTAATATTATGGTACATATCGGACTGGCCTGGATAAAAGGCGTCGCACGATTAGCACCGATAAGGCGAAAAGAGCTATATGCCAGCAACCGTCCGGCAATAAAGTGGACAACCCCAACCGCGGCCAGCAGCCCTAAAATTTTAACGGAAACATGAATAAGAGCGTTCCACTCTCCGCTGATTAAGATGGCGATAGCGAAAAACGGTAAACCGATGAAAATACTCAATGCCGTGGCACTGAAAGATTCTCCGGCGTCAGCGGAGGCACGGCGGACGATAACCATACCAACGGAAAAGCTTAACGCTGAGAACAGCGCAAAAACAAGTCCGATTTCCATATTAAGGTAATTGATTAACGCCGCGTACGGTCGCGGCAATTATCTCTTTCAATTTTTCCAGTCCCCAGCCTTTAACCGCCGAGACGTGCACCGTATTCTCCACTGCGTCCATATCCCGGGCCTGGAAATATTCCTGCGCCGCTTTCTCATCCCAGGTAACGTTAGTACCCGGCGGCGAAGCCACTTTTGCCAGGTACAAATCGATTTTATTCAATACGGTAACACAAGGTTTATTCCCCAGTTCCATTTCATCGAGAATTTTTTCGACCGTATGGTGCTGTTCAGAAGCGTCCCCGGAGGCTACATCAACGACGTGCAGCAGCAGGTCGGCTTCGTCCAGTTCCTCCAGTGTTGCCCGGAAAGCCTTGATCAATGCCGGCGGAAGTTTGCGTATAAAACCTACTGTATCAGAAAGGAGTACGGTGGTATTATCCGGCAATGTCAGCCGCCGGGTGGTGGGGTCCAGCGTAGCAAAAAGACGGTCATCCGCCAGGACATCCGCTTTGCAGAGGGCATTAAGCAGGGTACTTTTTCCGGCGTTGGTATAACCGACAAGGGCGACAACCGGGATGCCGCTTTGGCGGCGTTTCCGGCGGTATTGCGCCCGCCGCTGCCTGATTTCTTCCGTTTGTTCTTCCAGGCGCTGTATCTTGCGGCGTATGATGCGGCGGTCTGTTTCCAACTGGGATTCGCCGGGGCCGCGGGTGCCGATACCGCCTCCCAGCCTTTCCAGATGCTGCCATTGTCCCGCCAGCCGCGGAAGAAGGTACTGGTGCTGGGCCAACTCTACCTGGAGGCGGCCTTCGTGGGTCTGGGCGCGTTTGGCGAAGATATCGAGGATAAGCGCGGCGCGGTCGATAACTTTTACTTTCAGGGCGTCTTCCAGGTTCTTCTGCTGGAGAGGTTTAAGCTCGTCATCGAAAATGACAACGTTATAATCGGTGGTTTCTTTTAAAGCCTGGATTTCCTGGAGCTTGCCGGAACCGATGTAATAATCGTGCGACGGCGCATCCATCTGCTGAATAATCCTGCCGACGACTTTTGCTCCTGCGGAGTCAGCGAGACGGGCCAGTTCTCCGATAGAGTCATCGGCGGCTTTTTTACCGTGACTTTTTTTAAGCGCCACGGCGATGAGCAGCGCCTTTTCGCTGGTATTAGTAGAGATAGTTGTCCTGGCGATACTATTCTCCTGTGTTTATATATAATGTTAAAGCTATTTCTTGGAAACCAACCGCCGTGTATTACGCCATCCGGAAAGCCGCGAAAGCCCTTTAACCAGAGAAGGATCAGGAATGGTCAAGGATAACCTGATGTAGCCCTCACCGGCGTGTCCGTAGCCCGCCCCCGGGGTGACCGCTATACCTATCTGGTCAAGCAGTTCGGCGGTAAAATCCACCGAATTGTAACCGTCCGGCACTTTAGCCCAAACGTACAGACTGGCTTTGGGAACGTTTACCTTGAGGCCGATTTTAGTCAGCACTTCGCAGATAAGGTCGCGGCGTCTCTGGTAAACGGCGTTATGTTCGCCGATGCAGGCCTGGGGCCCATTAAAAGCCTCAATAGCCATACGCTGGACAGCCATAGGAATTCCGGAATCGATATTGGACTTAAAGGTTTTTAAAGCGCCGATGGCAGTGGCGTTACCGACCGCCATGCCGATACGCCAGCCGGTCATATTATAGGTCTTAGAAAAAGAATGAAACTCGATGCCGGTATCTTTAGCACCTTCCGCCTGGAGAAAACTGGGCGGCAGGTAATCATCATAAGAAACCTCGGTATACGGCCCATCATGGCAAACGAGAATATTGTATTGTTTAGCGAACTCTACGACCCGGTTAAAAAAGTCCAGGCCGGCTACAGTGCCGGTGGGATTATTGGGATAGTTTATCCACAACAAACGTGTTTTATCCAGGATGAAGTTTTTTATACCCCGGAAATCCGGCAAGAAGCCGTTTTCTTCCGTAAGCGCCAGGTAGTAAGGCCTCCCCCCGGCCATTTGTGTGCCGAATGAGTAGACCGGGTAGCCGGGGTCCGGTATCAAGGCGACATCACCGGGATCAATGAAGCAAAAAGCGATGTGCCCGATACCCTCCTTGGAACCGATAAGCGGCAGGACTTCCGTATCCGGGTCGAGGGGAACATTGAAGCGTTTTTGATACCAATCCGCCATGGCGCGGCGCAATTCCGGCAATCCGGCTGATTCCGGGTAGTGGTGGTTAACCGGGTCATGTGCCGCTTTACAAAGTTTTTCAATTATATGCGGAGGAGTGGCAAGGTCGGGGTCGCCGGCAGTAAAGTTGATAACTTCTTCGCCTTTAGACCGTTTCTCCGCTATTTTTTTATTTATTTCGACAAACAGATAAGGCTGGATACTTTCCATGCGCCGGGCTATCTTCATTTACAGTACCTCGAACAGGCCAATTTCCTTCATATACAATTTCCGCCGGACCGCCAATCACAACCTCGTTATTGCCGTTCCAGATGCCCTGGAGAACACCGCCGGGCAGATGGATATCCACCTTAGAGCCGGTAAAGCCCTAAGAAAGAGTTTGACATTGATTTTAAAATTGTTTTAAATCCCTTTGCTAAATTTCCGTTGGATAACAATTTTGAAAATATATTTTTAAGTTCTCGGCGTCATTATTAAGGATTTTCACGATGGCTTTATTTCTGGTAACTTTTACTTGAAAAATGGGCAAGATAAAACGGGGTATGAAAAAGGGGCGCTTTAAATCCTCCTTGTATCCCCATTTTTCAAAGGGGGACAAATGAGTTATAAAAGAATTATTATTTGCGTATAAAATAATATCGTCTCCCTTTTTAAAAGGGAGAGTGAGAGGGATTAGGAGTTCGTAAATGCAAAAAAGACTTTTATTATCACTAATCACGGTAGTAATACTGGCGTCTATCGTGCTCTCCGGCTGCCAGACAACCGGCATCTCCCAGGCGCAATACGACCAGGTTAACAACCAGGTCGCGGGTCTGCAGTCGCAATTGTCCCTGGCGCAGACGAACGTAAGTTCGCTCCAGGCTGAAAAAGCCAACGCCGAAGGCCAACTGCTCGCGGCGCAGCAAAAGGTTAAAGACCTGGAAAGCCAGGTCAACACTCTGAAAGCGCAGGGCACCCTTACCGGCGCCACTCTCGCGGAAACGGCGACAAAAATCGTCAAGAATTATGATGAAACCCATGTCTACAGCACCTATGACCTCTTCATCTGCTCGGACATGGCGTCTGAAGTGTGGAACATGCTTAAAGCGAAGGGCATCAACGCTGTTGTCGTCGTGGGGAATAAAGACACCCTGATAAACGATATTTTCCTGAGCAACCACGCCTGGGTGCTGGCAACAGTCGATAATAATGACCTGCTGGCGCTGGAAGCCACCAGCGGGAGCGTCTACAAGAGAAGTGAAAACCCCTATTACTATATGGGGTGGACGTTTAAAAGCCCCGCTGATTTGAAAGCCAATAACGACTGGGTCAAGGAACATAATATCCGTGTAGTGTTCAGAAACCAGCTCAACACAGAGGCGAACAAGGCGATGTCCTCAGGCAATGATGCCCTGTATGCCAAGCTGGTGGAGCTGCGCACTGCCCAGGAAACAGAGATAAATAATCTTAAGGCCAAGATAAAAGCGCTGGCTACCCAAATTTACTAGAGGAGTTAAGAGTGCGTATCACCAAGCTGTTAACCAAGACAACGCGGGAAGCCCCCGCCGATGCGGATACCGTCAGCCACAGCCTGCTGGTCAGGGCGGGGATGATTAACCAGCTGGCGGCTGGGATATATTCCTACCTGCCGCTGGGACTGCGGGCGTTGAAAAAGATAGAGAACATCGTACGGGAGGAAATGGACAGGGCCGGCGGACAGGAAGTAGTCATGCCGGTGCTCCAGCCACTGGAAATCTGGCAGCAGAGCGGCCGCGACCAGACCGTCGATGTCCTTTTTAACCTCAATGACCGGCGCGACCATCGGTATGTGCTCGGGCCCACTCACGAGGAAGTTATTACCATGCTGGCCGCGCGCTATGTTCAGAGCTACCGCGACCTGCCGAAGCTCATGTACCAGATACAGGTAAAATTCCGGGACGAGCCGAGGCCGAGGGCGGGACTGATGCGCGGGCGTGAGTTTATTATGAAAGACGCTTACTCCTTCGATGTTGACGAAGCGGGACTGGATGCCTGCTATCAGAGGATGGTTGAAGCATATAAGAATGTTTTCAAGCGCTGCGGCCTGCCTACCATGATGGTGGAAGCGGACAGCGGCGCAATCGGCGGGAAGGATTCCCGCGAGTTCATGGTCATCGCGGAAAGCGGCGAGGACGAGGTCATACACTGTCCCGGCTGTAATTATGCCGCCAACAGGGAAAAAGCGGTCAGCGAAAAAGCGCGCGTCGATAACGGGCAGCCGCTGCCGATGGAGCCGGTTGCCACGCCCGGCATGAAGTCCATCGAAGAAGTAGCCGGTTTCCTTAAAGTGCCTTCCAGTCAAACGCTTAAAGCGGTCTTTTACAGCGCCGACGGGCAGTTTGTATTCGCCGTCATCCGCGGCGATTTAGAGGTCAACGAGATAAAACTGAAGAACCAGCTGCACTGCACCGAGCTGCGCCTGGCAACCGACGCTGAAGTCAGGGAAGCGGGCGTTGTCGCGGGGGCGGCGTCGCCCGTGGGACTGAAAGGTTTTAAGGTCGCCGCCGATGATTCGGTTGCTGCATCAACGAATCTTGTTGCCGGCGGCAACAAGCCGGATACGCACATTAAGAATGTGAACTACCCGCGCGATTTCCAGGCGGACATCGTGGCGGACATTGCTACAGCGCGCGCCGGGGACAATTGCGCCGGCTGCGGCGGGGCGCTTACATCGGTGCGGGGTATCGAGGTAGGGCATATCTTTAAATTACTGACGCGCTACAGCCCCGCCTTTAACGCAGTATATGCCGATGAAAAAGGCGTCTCCCATCCTATGATAATGGGCTGCTACGGCATGGGCGTCAGCCGTCTCATGGCGGCAGCCGTCGAGCAGAACCACGACGACAAGGGCATTATCTGGCCGGTGCCAATTGCGCCTTACCAGGTATATCTCTGCCCGCTGTACCGGGCCGGTTCAAAGGTGGCGGAGGCGGCGGAAAAGCTTTATAACGACCTGCAGGCGGCAGGATTCGAAGTGCTTTTCGACGACCGCGAAGAATCGCCCGGCGTAAAGTTCAACGACGCTGATTTAATCGGTATCCCTTACCGTGTGACGGTCAGCGCCCGCACTTTAGAGAAAGACAGCGTGGAATTCAAAAAGCGTTCCGAAAAAGCGTTCGAGATTGTGCCGCTGGGTGAGATAATAGGGAAGCTGAAAAATTTGATTAGTAAAGAAACCGGCGCATGAAACAATCACTGGCCGCACTTGACAGGCAGACGTTAACCGGCCTGATCCTTGAATCGATTCACCTGCATACACTGCATTACGGGATATGGTTCCGGGAGACGGAGCACCAGCTCGGGCTGGATAAAGCCATCGCCGCGGATGATATCGTTTGCGAACGGGCGCTTTTTTTATTGTACGATGAAATAGGCAAGAGACTAAAAGGTGAGAGTCTTGACGCATTTCTTGCGGGGGCTGACCGGGAAGAGCTCGAGGAGCTGTTGCTGAGTATTGCTCATTTCTGGTATGTCGATGACGGGATCTGGTTCCAGGCGGTGGAAAACAACTTTGATTCTGAAATGCATAACGCCAAAAGAATTCTGGTATGAATCCGTTCTTTGATCAAGGAAATAGTAGAATCATCCCATATATCCCGGCTAAAAACATCTTTACCTAGAATATCTTCACGTGGATAACCCGTGACGGATCCGAACTTTTTATTCACATAGTTGACATGACCGGGCAAATCAACATTACATATCATTACAGGTGATTCTTCTGATAGGGCCATCAGGCGTTCGCTGGATTCGGTAAGGACATCCTGCATCTCCTGCGCGTCTTGAGTTCCGCTTCCAAACGGGCTTTTTCCGCGGTTCGCTGTTCCGCTTCCCTTCGCTTGGTATCATCGTGGAAGATTACAAGTCTCCCGGTGACAGAGTGCTTGCCTGCAATGGGGGTTACCATTATACCGAAATACTTTTTGGACTCCTTCCCCTGTAATGAGTGCTGTTTGCGGAGGCATATTTTCAGAAATCACTTCGCCCACAATTGATTTGGGTGGAATAAGATTATTAAGTTTTTTATCAAGGATATCAGACCGGTATGTTTTAAAAATTACCTCAGCAGACGCCCGGTTTATATCCCTGATATGCAGTGTATGTCGATGCTAAGAAGACCAAGTCAATCATCCCTATAAAGCAGAAGCCGCCTTTTAAACCTGTCTTCCAGGTGGCGGCTTCCAGGAAAGAATCCAAAATCCGTATCTTAAACGAGCCTCTCGAAGGCTCATCGTTGTTTCTGGTGGAGATGGGTGATGGAGCCTGTCTCAGAAGTAAGACAGTCGGCTTTGGAACTTAAAATGGTCTAGCTTTGTAGTAGCTAATTTTTAGATATTTTGAGACAGGCTCGATGGTCGAACTCCATCATACCGTATATTTCGTAATTTTTTAAAACAGAGGCAGGCTCTCGAAGTCAAATTTTTAGAATAGGAAAAAGGGGCAAACCAGTTATATGTGAAATCACCAAATGTCACAATCTACTATAAAAGTTACAATTGAAGAAACATCGGGATGTTTGCCGGCCCCATTACTTCAGGATTTCTGGGTAGTGGATTGGATTGTCCATGGTATTCTATCTCTCAGCCTCATTGGCTCTGATGATTTCAGTACTGGCATTTCTGCCTATATTTGATCGACATTTGTTTGATTGAATAGTTTGTTTTCCAAAATGGTCCAGTTTTTGAGAAACAGATCAACCCCTTACGCGGCGCACCATGTTTTATCAAAGTCGACAATACACCGGAATTCATGTCGAAGGATCTGGACAAATGGGCTTATGAGAACAAGGTGACACTGGATTTCAGCCAGCCGGTAAAGCCAATTGAGAATGCTTATGTTGAAAGCTTCAATGGTAAGTTGCGCGATGAGTGCTTGAACACGAACTGATTTATCAGTCTTAATCATACGCGGAGCGTCATAGAAGAATGGCGGAGAGATTATTATGAGGTCAGACCGCACAGTTCATTGAAAGGAGCTATCTCTAAGGAGTATGCTGAAATATAGCTGTGGGACTCCAATCATCAGTGCGCTAATTCAGGGGTAAGGTCAAGGGCAAAAATCTTTGTACTTGAGTGGAAGAAAAGCTCCAATAAAGATATTATCAGGTAAAAAGCGGCGATATTATGTTGAAAGGAGAAAAATGGGAGCAAAAGAAATTATCTCAAGTAAAAAGAATTTATACGGCAAGAAAGGGGAGGAAAAATCTGTACCAAAGGGCCTTTGTTTTAGCGGTTTTTCGACTGATGGTAACCCGGTCAGGGTAGATATTAAAAACGGGAAAATAATCAGGATAAGGCCATTACATTTTGATTGGAAATATAATAAAGAAAAATTCAATCCATGGAAAATGGAAGCGCGTGGGAAGGTCTTTGAACCAGGAATGAAAGCTTTGGTAGCACCATACAGCTTAGCCTATAAAAAAAGAATCTATTCTCCTAACCGGGTGCTTTATCCGTTAAAAAGAATTGATTGGGACCCTGGCGGCAACAGAAATGTCCAGAACAGGGGGAAGAGCGGCTACATCAGGATTTCTTGGGATGAAGCTTTGGGAATTATCACGGATGAGATAAAAAGAGTAAATGAAAAATATGGGCCTTATGCAATACTATCCCAGTCGGATGGACACGGGGAAACAAAGGTGGTGCATGGTCCGCACGGCTGTAACAAGAGACTACTGGAATTATTAGGCGGTTATACTCTACAAACAAGAAACACCGATAGTTGGGAAGGTTGGTACTGGGGCGGCAAGCATGTCTGGGGAATGGAGCCTGTAGGGCAGCAGATACCGGTGACTAACGTCATGCTCGATATCTCTCAAAATACCGAAATGATATTATTCTGGGGGTGTGATCCGGAGACGACACCCTGGGGATTTGACGGGCAAATGGCAAGTCGCATGTGTTACTGGTGGAAGGAACTCGGCATAAAAAGCTTATATATCTGCCCGGATTTAAACTATGGAGCGGCAGTGCACGCTGATAAATGGATACCAGTTAAACCCAATACAGATGCTGCTTTGCATCTGGCTATCGCCTATATCTGGATTACCGAAGAGACTTACGACAAGGGATACGTAGCTACACATACCTTCGGGTTTGAAAAATTCGAGCCGTACGTTTTGGGGAAAGAAGATGGGATCGCCAAGACACCTGCATGGGCTTCGGAGATTACAGGTGTACCAGAGTGGACTATTAAAGCCCTGGCAAGACAATGGGCATCTAAGCGTACCTCCATAGCGCACGGTAACGGAGGCCCTGGTATCAGGGGCCAGTATTCGACGGAACCCGGAAGGCTCGAGATTCTGTTGCTGGCGATGCAGGGATTGGGCAAGCCCGGTTACAATCAGGTAAAAATGATTGAATGGGGGCTACACCAGCGTCAGCCTATGCCCAAGTCCATCGTGGACATAAGAGCAACGTATGCCCATCAGGGGAGACAATTTAGGCCAGTTTCTGATGGAAGTACTGCCACAGGGGATTTGCCGAAGCAAATAATTCCTAAAGATCTTATCCACGAGGCTATTCTCAATCCACCACTCAGTTGGTACGGCACAACTCTATCGCGGGAACCGCTTGAAAACCAGTTTGTGAAATATGAGTATCCGGTAAAAGGTTGCTCTGAAGTTCACATGATATGGACCGACTCTCCGTGTTGGATAACCTGCTGGAATGATAGTAATTCTTACATTAGAGCACTAAAGAACCCCAAGATTGAGTTCTTATTGTATCTTCAAGGGCGATAACTACCAATAGTCAGAAACAATCGGTGGTCAAGGTACAAATTGACGAGAAAAAAACAGAGGAAAGAGTTGTTACCGTTGGTCTGGATGACGGATTAAAGGCAGAAATTATCAGCGGTCTTTCAGAAGGCGAGACTGTCATCGTCGAGATAAAAACAAAATCGGCAGCCTCCAGCCTATTCTAGGTATGGTTGATGAATATGACACAGATTAAAGATATGATCCAACTGGAAAAAATTAGCAAAACCTATCAAATGGGCAAGATAGAAGTTCCGGCGCTTAAGGAAGTAAGCCTTAACGTGCAGGCGGGTGAGATGGTGGCGCTTGTAGGAGCTTCCGGTTCCGGGAAATCCACGCTGATGAACATCATGGGTTTTTTGGACCAGCCTACCTCAGGCAAGTATTTGCTGGAAGGTGAAGATGTCAGCCAGCTTAATGATAACAAGCTGGCGGAGATGAGAAACAGCAAGATAGGTTTCGTCTTCCAGAGCTACAATCTGCTGCCGCGCACTATTGCGCTGGCCAACGTGGAACTGCCGCTTGTCTACGGCGGGACCGGGCAAAAGCGCAAGCGCGCTTTGGATGCGCTGGAGAGAGTAGGGCTAAAGGAACGCGCCAATCATAAACCGTCGGAGCTTTCCGGCGGCGAACAGCAGCGTGTCGCCATTGCCCGGGCCTTGATAAATAATCCTGCTTTGATTTTAGCGGATGAACCTACCGGCAACCTGGATACCAAAGCTTCCCTGGATATTATTTCCATTTTTTGCCAGCTTAACCGCGATGGTATCACTATTGTAATGGTAACGCATGAGATGGATATCGCCGCCCAGGCCAAGCGTATCGTGCGGCTGCTTGACGGGCAAATTATCGAGGATAAACTCACCGGGTCGAAAACATGCGACCTGCCGGAACAGACCAGGAGTTAAACTGTGAAAATAATCGAGTCCTTTATTATTGCGTTAAGATCGTTGAACGCTAACAAGCTCCGCTCCGCGCTGACCATGCTTGGTGTCATCATCGGCGTGGGTTCGGTGATAACATTAATGTCCGTAGGGCGGGGTGCGGAAGCGTCCATCACTTCTTCTATTACGGACATGGGCACCAATTTGATATACCTGACTTCAAAGACGCCCGGTGTTGAAGGAATGATGTCCATGGCCAGCCCGACGTACAGCTTTACCATGAGCGATGCCGAAGAGATAGCCGAACGTGTTCCCGGGGTCATTGCGGCGGTTCCAACAATTGAAAACTACGTTGAAGTAGCCGCTGGTTCTGACAGCACCCTCGGCATTGTCGAGGCGACGACGCCGGAATTCATGACCGCCTTAAACTATCCGATTGCTGAAGGCCAGTTTATTTCTGAAAGAAACGTGGCTGCCCGGGATATGGTGGTGGTGCTGGGTGATACTGTCGCGCGCGACCTCTTCCCCGATAAGAGTTCCATAGGTGAAAAAGTCAAGATAAACGGACGGCAGTTTGCCGTCATCGGGGAACTGGAGAAACAGGGCGGCCAGATGATGGGTATCAGCATGGATTCTGTCATTGTTATTCCCGTCACTACCTATACGGGAAGATTGTTCCCCGGTAAAACAATCCGCGGAGAAGACGCTATCCAGCAGCTGGCTGTTTCGATTGAGAGCCCTGATATGGCCGATGTCGTCTCTGCGGATATTTCCGACCTGTTGATGAAACTTCACCGCATCACAGAGGAAGGAAGAGAGGACTTCACCATCATGACCCAGGAGCAGATGCTGGGCATGATACAGCAGGTCACGGGTATTTTAACCATCGTCCTGGGGGCTATCGCCAGCATTTCACTCATCGTGGGCAGCATCGGCATCATGAACATTATGCTCGTCTCGGTAACGGAGCGCACGCGGGAAATAGGTATCCGCAAAGCCGTGGGCGCCAAGCGCCGTGACATCTTGCTCCAGTTCCTGCTGGAGGCCGCTATGCTTAGCCTTTCCGGCGGCGTTGTGGGGATAATCGGGGGGTGGGGCGTGTCCTGGCTGGTCTCTACTTTCTCAGAGGCGTTGGGCTACAGCATCAACTCCGTGGTGACGGCGGATATCGTCTTGCTGTCCATCGTCGTATCGGTTTTCATCGGTTTGGTATCCGGTGTGTACCCGGCGATGCGCGCCGCGCGGCTTAATCCTATTGACGCCCTTCATTACGAGTAGTAGAATTTGAGAAACTTGTATGGAGGAAGTGCCGATGAACTGGCTGGATATCGTTATTGTAGTTTTTCGGTAACAATCATTTCCAATCCGGGTGTAGCAAAAGCAGTGGTCTTCGCTTTAATCCTGATTGCCGTGCTGATTATCGCGACTATTGCGGCCAAGCTGGTGCATTGGGCTCTCTCCAAGATACTGTTGGGGTGGATAGACCACCTGGGCGGCGCAGTCCTGGGATTTTTCATGGGGTTTGTGTTTTGCGGCGCTTTATTGACGATGTGGATTAAATTCCTGGGTTTCGGCGCTACCTTCGAGGATTCCATACTGGCCGGGGTGCTGATTAATGGATTCCCGATTGTAATAGGGTTGCTGCCCGCCGAATTCGATTCAGTACGCTCGTTCTTTGAATAAAGCCGATTAAAAATATGCTCCGGCGCGCAATGTCCGGTATATGTGCCGGTTGTTAACGCAGTAAATACAAACATGAGGCGGGCCCTTTTTAATTGTCGCGTAAAAGGACCCGTCTCTCACTATTTCAAGTACTGGAACCAGGTTATTATTTCCTGGGATGGGCGGGGTCGGGTATCGGGGCGCCTACCGGGCAGACTTCCGCGCATCGGGAAGAATCAAAATGTCCTACGCATTCGACGCATTTATCCGGGTCGATTTTGTAAGACGTCTCTCCCTCGCTGATTGCCTGTACCGGGCATTCCGGTTCGCAGGCTCCGCAGCTGATGCATTCGTCCGAGATCTTGTAAGCCATTCAATTTTCCTCCTGATTTTTTATGAATGCTTGAAAACGAGTGGTTAAAAACCAGAAATATTCTATTTATGGGAAGGTTTGAAGCCTTTCTTTTTAAGCGCTTCGACGACGTGAGCGGGGACAAGCGTGCTGATATCACCGCCAAGACCCGCAACTTCTTTAATCAGGCTGGCGCTTAGAAACTGGTATTGCTGGCTGGCCATGAAACAGATGAGCTCGACATCGTTGGATAAAAGGCGGTTCATCATCGCCATCTCAAATTCCCACTCAAAATCACCGACCATTCTCAGGCCGCGCACCATAACCTTGGCGCCGATTTCTTTAGCGAAATCTATGGTGATGGTGGAATATGACCGCACCTCCACCTTTTCCAGATGAGCCACGGCTTTTGTTGCCATCTCCACCCGTTCTTCAGTGGTGAAGGTCAGGCGCTTATCCGGCGTAGCGAATATCCCCAGGATAACCTTGTCAAAAATGTTCGATGCCCTGGTGGCAATATCGAGATGACCGTTGGTTATCGGGTCGAAACTGCCTGCATATAGAGCGGTAATCAAGGCCTTATCTCCTTCCGGTAAATGGAAATGCAGCTGTCACCGTGGCGGTGTTCTTTTATCATGGTTATCGGTTCATAACTCTGGCTAAGGGTTAAATGGGGCGAGTGTGTTATCACAATGGTAGTTTTATCGCCAACCAGCCTGGAATTCGCTACCTGGCTGATAAAATCACCGATTTTCCGGTTCGTATAGGGGGGGTCCATTAATATAATATCGTACTCCTTGTTAAGAAAAGAAATTGCTTTAACGACGTTGCAGCAATAAACCTTGGCTTGTGAAGCCAGCTTTGTATTATCCAGATTCTCCTTGATTATACCACAACACCTGGGCTCAAGTTCAACAAAGTCCACCCATCCTGCGCCGCGGCTCAATGCCTCGATGCCCAAGGCGCCGCTGCCGGAAAATAAATCAAGTACTTCATCCCAGCTTTCGGCAATATTTGCCAGCATGGAAAAGATAGCCCCGCGTACCAGGTCCGTGGCCGGACGGGTCTTTGTTCCTTTAGGGAATTTTAGATGATGTCCTTTGGCTTCCCCTGCAATGACTCGCATATATAACTATCAATACCATTAAGAAGATTTTGTGATAAGTTAGCCAGTATCAGGATAACGGGGAGCCGGCGGAGTTGTCAAATAGAAAGGCCGCGGGTTTTTAAACCCGCAGCCTCTTATCTATCAGTCGTTACTCTATCCTTCCAGCGGGGAAGAATGGTATTTGCTTGCCCTGATACTATTATTTTAAGCTAGCCCTGCTTTAAACCTACATGAAATGCCGCTGATGTTTTACCGGTTCGCGTATTACATTGCCCGCGGGCGGCGCGATATCTCTCCGGCGGCTGAAAAGCGGCCGGCGCAGGAATGAAGGCATGTCCAGTTCCTCTTCGGTCTTCATGTTCTTGAGGATATTGTTTAATTGCACTTCTTCTTCGTTTACCTTGCCCATTCCCAGTTTGGCCTGGAAACCGGTAGCAATCAGGGTGATTGTTACTTCATTTTCCTGTTTGCCGTCATTAGACACGCCAAAGATTATATTTGCATCCGGATCTACGGCCTGCTTGATTACTTCGGCTGCCTGGTTGACCTCGAACAGCGTGAGGCTGTTGCTGCCGACCACGTTGAAAAGGACGGCCTTTGAGCCGGTGATGGCAACATCGAGCAGCGGGCTGGCCAGCGCTTCTTTTGCGGCGTCTATGGCGCGGTT
The DNA here is from genome assembly GCA_041300405.1 of Dehalococcoidia bacterium. Classification (GTDB taxonomy): domain Bacteria; phylum Chloroflexota; class Dehalococcoidia; order Dehalococcoidales; family RBG-16-60-22; genus Fen-1077. The sequence goes on from JBGLNK010000001.1 coordinate 1,896,846, forward strand.
CTGGCCGGAGCCTTTACCGATGGACATCCATGCCGGGCCGGCATCTTTCATAATTGCTTTCACATCGGCAAAATCCAGGTTGATCATGCCGGGCGTGGTGATTACTTCAGCGATGGCCTGGACGCCGTGCCTGAGGACATCGTCCGCCAGTTTAAAAGCGCTGTCGACTCCTGTCTTGTGGTCGCAAAGGGTCAGCAAACGGTCGTTCGGGATAATGATTAGCGTATCGACTTTATCGACAAGCTCTTCAATTCCCTCTTCGGCGTTCTGCATGCGGCGGGTGCCTTCAAAAGCGAAGGGCTTGGTTACCACGGCGATGGTAAGCGCGCCGCTTTGCTTGGCTATTTCAGATACTACTGAAATCGAGCCGGTGCCGGTGCCGCCGCCCATGCCGGCGGTCACGAAAACCATGTCGGAGCCGGAAACAACTTCTCTAAGCTCGTCACGGGTTTCTTCCGCGGCTTTATGCCCGATGTGATGATCGCCGCCTGCCCCGAGACCTTTGGTCCAGCACTATAAGTGCCGTCAGGAATGGAAAACCGATGAGAACCGATTGATAGCTTACAACTTCAAGTACTTCTTTAGCCGGCAGCAGGACTGAATTCCTGTTACGCTGGATTAAAAACAATACAGCAGCGCCAAATCCTATGGTCAATGTGCCGTAAGCTACCACCGCTGAGGCCACATGTACGGACAGCAGTGTGCTCTGCTGCAAGGCTGGTACCAGCGGTTGGGGCAGGACATGTTTCACAACCGCGAAAATCAACAATAAGAGAGCTATCAGCAGGCCGATGTTTAGAAAAGCTCCGGTTTTGTACCGCCTCTGGAAGAAGAAGCCCATGGCCATCGTGCCCCAGGCAAATGCTACCGCAAACTCATACATGTTCGAGAACGGCCCGTGCCCGATTTCAATCCACCTTGCGATGATTACAAGAGTTAAAAAAACAAAGGCCAGCGTCGAAGCCACGGTTACCAAAATTTTCCAGATGCTTCGTGATGGCACCTTTTCAGGCTGTCCTTTTAATGCCAACACCTTGCGGCTACCCGCAAAAAGCAGGATAGCAAATATAATAGCCAGCACGGTACTGACTAACGATGCATATAGCGAAAAACTCTCCAGAGCGGCCATACTTCCTCCTATAAGCCCTATTTTTTATCAGGCGGTAACTTGCCTTTAATTTCATTCATTAATTTATTTACTTCTGCCGCGCCATCGGAATCCGCCCTGCCCAGGTAGCGTATTAAAATGCGGCTTCCTCCTTGTTCTGTTTGGACCAGCGCCCACAACTGCCGGTGGGGAAAATAAAAAACGGCGCAGATACCAAGGATAAACATGCTTGAAGCAATCCAGATAAGTGCGTTGGTGGGGTCCTGGCTCACTTGAAACCCTGAATACTCCAATATTTCCCCGGGATTAAATTCCAGGCCGCTTACTACAACCGGCACGCCTTGCTGCACAAGCATAATATCTGTTTGCTGGTTATTTTTTATTATACCCACGGCCAGTTTACCGGCGGGTATCATGGGGTCATCTGCATCGGAGGAAGCAATCAAACGAATTACGACTCCTTCCTGCGGGAGGTTAAAATAGCCCTGAAAATATTGTGGGCTTTCGGGTAGAGTAGACATCGTAACACTATCGTCAAAAATGATCTGGCCTTTGTCGTTTCGGACCTGCATCTTCGCCGCGTTACCAAAGAATGACTGGTAAAAACGCGTACCTTTGTAGTAGAGCGGCTGGTTAACTCGTATCAAGGCTTCCTGTACCTGTTGCCCGTTTTCATATAAAACAACCTGGCTGCGGTAGTCCTTAGGCATGCCGTTGTCATACAACTCGTAGACGAATGAAACAAGCTTCATTGACAGGTTAGTATCATGGCCTACCTGCTTTGTCTCCCCCTCGGTTACCCGAAAATTGGTATCGCGAAATCCAAAATGGGATCCGAATATGAATGCTAAGACGAACAGGATAAGGCTGAGGTGGCTGAGGTACGTCCCCAGGCGGTAATACCGGTTCGTATCCGCGGCAATGCAGATATCCCCGGCGGACGATTTGCGTACCCGGTATCCGTGACTGCGAAGAACTTCCTCCGCTGCACCGCCTGCTTCTGTATGTTTCAGGTGAATTCCTTTTAGCTCTTTACCCGTTTTAAAGAAGCTCTCCGGTTGGGTAACCTCACCTCCGCGGATGGCCAATTTGATTGAATTCCAGCGATTCAGACTGCATACGAAGATGTTGATCATTAGCATCGTACCGGGAACAGCAAAGAATATGGAGTCGAATATATTAAGCGGAGTGATCGCTCCCAGCAGGCTTAATCCGGCAATGATAAGTACCAGAATAAGAGCGAGGCGGACCGAACCGAATAGCCGCCACAACCATTTTGCAGATTCCCTCAACACATTTCGTCTTTCTGCAGGGACCTGGCTAGCTTCGTCCCCAGGACTTTCTACGTCCATAGTTCCCCCCAATAATTTTGCTGAATAACGAGTGCTAAGTCCGAATTGAACGATATCGATATTAAATGCAAAGCTGCACGCTTGTATAAGGGTAACCCACAAAAATAACTGATCTATATCTCATATCGAGGTAATCACGCCGAATGTTCGAACATGGATACCTTTGGCGACGTGACATACAGTGCATTAGGTTATTCATAGTAATAATGTTGTTTTTGCGGCTTGTTCGCGGCTGAGCTGGCATTCGCCAGGAAATAATCACGTTCAGAGCTGCGGCAATAACAGCAGCAGAAGGGACAAGCCTCCAATAAATCTTTTTCAAACTTTACCTGTTTCACCCCTATTATTCCTGTGCAATACCTAACAGGTTAAGGCTCATTTTCTTAAAAGGTTCAATGACCACCTTTCCCGTTTTGCTCTGTATCAAACCCGTTAAGAAACACATATCTCATCCGTAAAATGAGGACAAAACATACTTGACCAATTTGAACCTATTCTATCCTTATTGGCATAGAATAGTTATAAAATCAAACTTCGTAATATAACAAAATTATGACATTTTTATAGAGTGTAATAAGGTAACGAAATGAGTGAAAGTGACCGCGTGTCATCGGGTACTATTTGTTACCTGATTAAACAACGCGGTAGAATTATACGTTAATTAATAAAATACTATTGCATGAATGAAAACCGAATGGGGAACTACAAACATTTGTAGCTCCCCATTTACATGCAGGTTGAATCCTGTTTTACATACTGATATTACCAAAGTCTCCTCTCCAAATCTCGTTCCGGGGTGTTACTACCTGCCTATGATTTTGACAGGGGATGTCCCGATAAAGGCCTGACCACTGGTTACGTTACCCCAAATTGAGATGGACGTTGAGCTGGCGTCTGGCAAACACCGGGCGCTGAAGACCATCAGCTTTCCTGCCTTGAATGCGAACATTGCGGGGGCTGGCGCGGGTTGATGATTCAGTCAATCGCACTCGCCCAGCCCCACCGATTTACTGTCTTCCACTATCTCTGGAAATAACCATCCGAGAGCGTCTTCAAAAACGCCAGAATATACGATTGGTCTCGACCCGGGAAACTGTTCAATGAAGCGAGGTTCTCATTTACTTCCGGCGCCGGGAACATCATTCCACCCATACCTCCACCACCCATACCTCCAACACCCATACGTCCGCCGCCACCCATACCAAATAACACCTAAAACAATATACATTACTGCCACGATTGCCAATAATCCTTCCGTCAGCCCGTATTCTTGAAGGTTGATTTCACTGGGCATGAACATCATCACGGCGGCAACCAGGATAAATACGAATAAACCCAAAATCCCGAACACCCCGGAAATGATGGATAAAATTCCCCCTGTCCTGGCATGGTTTTGCATTTAAAGACCTCCGCAATCTGCCTTATTCAGTATCTTTACGATGTCATCCGGTGTTTTCATTAAATGTTTTCATTAAATGTTGTCATTAAATGTTTTCATTAAATGTTATCACTTATTCCAGAATCAAACAAGATTTTTGCAAATGCGCGCGGAATGACGTACCCCCGGCAAGCTGGAGGCTTCTCCCTTCACTACCACCTCATTCGACTGCGCCGGATTACCTGGATACCGTTTTTCAACGGTATGGTTATTTATTTGATGGTTCTCCATTCTTCTTTTTCGATTTTATTATTCTTACAAATTACTTTTTGACTTTTAACCGGGCGCTGGATATCATTAAGGAAACCCTACCATCAGGATAGGCACTATCTACAGGAGAGACAATTGCCCGCCGACCTTTATAAAGACTTTTTAGCCAGCGAAGATACCCTGCGTATCTACACGGGCGGTATGCTGGCCTTCACATCGAAGAAAGACCGCCTGGTGCCCCTGCTGGACTACCTCGGCGCTTACGGCGCTATCTGCCAGACCGTCACTATTTACGATAAAGTCATCGGCAACGCCGCCGCTTTACTGGCTATTCGAGCTAACGCCAGCGAGGTTTACAGCCCGCTGGGCAGTGAACTGGCTGTCAAGACGCTGGAAGAACGCGGCGTAAAGTATCACTTCGATAAAACCGTCCCGTACATCATCCGCGATGACGGCAAGGGCATGTGCCCGATGGAAGAGCTGTCTATCGGCAAAACGCCCGAAGAGTTTTACCAAGTGATGAAAGCACGGATTGGTAAAGGGTAAATAGGGCATAGGGTAAAGGGTTTAGGGTTTAGGCGATAGGGTTAATAAAATAGATTTTAATATAAAAGGGCATAGCATGGAAAAGATAAGACTGGGCAAGACCGGACTGATGGTAACGCGGCTGGGGTTCGGGGGAATACCTATCCAGCGGCTGAACGATGATGACGCCGTCGCCGTGATAAAGCGCTGTCTCGACCTCGGACTTAACTATATCGATACCGCTAACGCGTACACTACCAGCGAGGAACGCGTCGGAAAAGCGATAAAAGGCCGCAAGCGCGGCGATATTATTATCGCCACCAAGAGCGGCGCACGCGTGCCGGAAGACATTCAAAAACACCTCGATATGAGTCTAAAGCGCCTCGGAACGGATTACATCGACCTCTACCAGTTTCATCAAATCGGCGATAAGGATACATTAAAGAAAATCCTCGACCCTGAAAGCGGCCTGATGCAGGTCTTCGAAGATGCCAGGAAAGCCGGTAAAATCAGGCATATCGGCGCCAGTTCCCACCAGATGGACACCGCCAAGGAAATCGTCAAGTCTGACCGTTTTGAAACCATTCTTTTCCCCTTTAACTTCATAACTTCCGAGCCGGCTGATGAACTGCTGCCGCTGTGCCGCAAACATGACGTCGGTTTTATCGTCATGAAACCGCTGGCCGGCGGTATGCTCGATAACGCGACCATCGCTTTCAAATACCTGCTGCAGTTCCCGGATATCCTGACGATACCGGGCATCGAGAAACCGGCGGAAATAGAAGAAATCGTCCGCATCTACGAAAGCGGTGGAAAAATGACCGCCGCCGAGCGGAAAAAGATGCAGCAGATAAAAGATGAACTCGGCACGCGGTTCTGCCGCCGCTGCGACTACTGCCGCCCCTGTCCGCAGGAAATACCCATCTCCATGGTGATGACCTTCCCTTCCTTCATAAAGCGCATGCCGCCGGAAAGAACGCTCAAGGGAGGCATGTTCGAGGGGGCGATGGCTAAAGTAGCCACCTGCCTTAAGTGCGGTGAATGCGAGGAGAAATGCCCGTTCCACCTGCCTATCCGTGAAATGCTGACGGAAAACATGGAACTATATAATGAACTGAAAGCCAGGTACGCTTAAAATCCCGGTTCATGATTGCGGGAACTCAGTTCAGCTTCTTTCTTCCCGTTTCCCTATTCCCTACAATAAGTTATATAATAATGCAAATTATTTAAAGGAGGCAGTCACATGGCAGCATCAACACTGGCAAAATATATTAAAAAAACGGCGTCGACCAAAAAGGGTACCCACCCGGAAATTTCCTTCCCCAGTCTCGTTCTCACCAGCGGTAAAGACTTCGGCAACCGCGAGTTCCAGATTAACTTTACACCCGTCAGCCTGCCCTTTGAAATGGTGGCCGAAAACCACGCCCACGACTTCGACCAGTTCCTGTTCTTTACCGGCGGCGATACTACCAAACTCCCCGACCTCGGCGGCATTGTCGAACTGACGCTGAGCAAAGACGGCAAGAAACTGGAAAAATTCACTTTTACGGAATCCACCTGCGTCTTTATCCCGGCCGGTATGTATCACTGCCCGTTGAAATTCGTCAAGATAAACAACCCCAAAAAGCCCATCATTTTCTCCAACCTCTTTTTCACCGCCAATTATAAGAAAATTCCCAACAAATCAGCGAAGCCGGTAAAAAAGAAAAAATAGGACGGCTTGTCATGGCGGATAATGCGGTACACTGCATCCTATTAAGACAAAAGGATAAAAAAGGGAGTAAGATGGCTGGCAGCAAGGACAGAAACAGCGGATAAACCAGACATGGATTCCCGCTTTCGCGGGAATGGCCCACCTACGATAACCCGCCTACGCGAAACGCTTCGGTGGGCAGGCAGGTCGAAATCTCCCTCTTATCCCTCCTTGACAAGGAGGGAGGATGATTTGCTATTGTCCAGCGTCATTTAAGCATACATCCGGGCCATGGATTCCCGCCCCAGATTCGCTCTGCTCATGCGGGGCAGGTTTCGCGGGAATGACGGGTGGAGCCGAGGGTGAGTTTAGAGTGTTGGTGCGGATGAGTAATTAGTGGTAACGAGGGGGGATAAGGCGGGGCATACCGCCCCAAGGTTTGGTCCCGACAAGTCGGGATGCGTAGCCGGAGCGAGACAAACCTTTAAAAATATGCAATAATAACGAATCCACAATGGTTTGTCAAGTGAGGTAATCGGGATGGAAATGTCAATATTTCAACAATCACCATCTTTCCTAGCCCGCCAGAAACGCATTGATGACGCTTTCAATTTAAAGAAACCTGACCGTGTCCCGGTGGCTCCTGTGAATCTCCATTACTATCCGAACAGAGTTAAAGGAATATCTAATAAAGACGCCATGTACCAGTGGGACAAACGATTACAGGCTATCAAAACGGTGACAATCGAACATGATTGGGATGCCGCACCCCCGGTGGCAGCGGTAGTAGCCGCCAGGCCCTGGGAGCTATTAGGTGTACAGCAGGTTAAATGGCCGGGTGGGGGCCTGCGGGATGATTTACCTTTCCAGTGGGTAGAAAAAGAATACATGCTGCAAAGCGAATATGACGAAATGCTGGCTAATCCCAATATATTTGCCGTACAAAAACTTTGGCCGCGGGTTGCAACGACCATGGAACCTTTTAGCCGACTATTACAATTGGGAGCTAAGATTTCCTTGCTCCCGCTTTCAGACCCCTATACTTTGCCCGGTTTCATGGGGGGAATCATCAATCAACTTGGCCTTCAGGATTTTCTGGCTAGAATGCAGGAACTAGGCCGGGAATCCAATAAGAATAATCAACTCATCGCAAATTATAGCATCGAGATGATGCAACTCGGCTATCCTTCCATTGTAGGGGCTCACGTCTTTTGTGCTTTTGATTGGATTTCAGATTGCCTGCGCGGCATACGAGGCTCTTCTTTAGACATGTACCAGGTACCGGGCAAATTGTTAGCAACTATTGATATGTTAATCCCTTCTACCATATATGCCGCAATATCGATGGCCAAACAAAGTAAAGTTAACAGCGCCGTAATTTATCTGCACCGCGGCTCGGCTGGTTTTATGTCCGATGCACAATTTGCCAGATTCTACTGGCCGTGCCTCAAGGCATTAATCATGGGTTTGATTGAAGCCGGAATAATGCCTATCGTCTACACGGAAGGTGACTACACTCCAAGATTGAATTATTTCCAGGAATTACCCCCTAAGAAGTTCGTTATGCATTACCAGGATGTAGATCGCCGGGAAGCCAAAAGAATATTGGGAGATATTACCTGTTTTTGGGGAAACGTACCTTCATCACTGATGTGCACCGGCACTCCTCACCAAGTGGAAAACGATGTAAGACAACTGATTGAAATCTTTGCAGATAAGGGCGGGTTGATAATTGATGCCAGCGTAGGAATACCCGATGAAGCAAAACCGGAAAATGTCCAGGCTTTAACAGATACTGTCCGTAAATACACATAAATAACAAAACACATTTTTAATAGGAGGTTTTTTCATGGAAGAAAACAAGTATCCGGCGGGATGGTTGGTTGTCGATCATATTATACCCGGCGTAACTGCCGAGATGATCGACTGGTGGTGGGTAAACATGGAAAAAGGCTATGAACTATGGTGTCCGGACGAACATAAAGGCTTCAAATGGGAAGTCAAGCCGCCACTGGGCGGCCACATCGGCGCGGTTCAGATCGCCACGGAAAGCATAGATTTCGGACCGGTCATGAATCTGCGCATCGAGTGGGTAGACCCCAATATAGGAACGGAAGAACAAAAAGACTTCTGGACTTATGAACACCTTCTCGCGGCTGGTTCGACAGGCGCTCAGCCCGGTACCAAAGCCAGGGTGATGCTTTCTCACCAGTGGGAAGCTATTCCCGGTGGATGTAAAATGCGTTCCTGCATGCACGGAGCGCCGACGCCACCTCCCGGCAGCGGGCCGTCCGCAGGCGGCGGCAGGCCTCCTTTCCCGACTGATTTAAAAAATATGCCTCATCCGAGCGGAAAAACACCCTCCGGCGGTGGTTGGCCGGTGCATAATGTTTCTGAAGTCAGTACGTTCAAGGCTTTCCTGCCGGCATTATGGGGTATCTGGCAGGCTGTTCCCGACCCGGCTATCAACCGTAAATGCTCATTAAAAATCAAAAAAGAAGGGTCCCGCATTATCTACATATAAAGGAGAGCTTGAAAATGGATAGCGTGCCGAAAACCTGGGTAAAAGAAATAAAAATCGACCGTGAAACCTGTAAAGGATGTAAATCGTGCATGAATGCCTGTTTCCTGGACGTAATCCGCTGGGATGAAGAAAACAAGAAGCCAATCGCCGCTTATACTGAAGACTGTGTCTGGTGCCTGGCTTGCGAGGTTATTTGCCCGACACAGAGCATTGAAGTAATTCCAAACATACCGGCGCCTTTACGGTCATCTTACTATTAGTATTTGAATTAAAGGAGACATATGGCTAAGTTAGAAGATTTGGGCGAAATCATATCTACGGATGTGTTGATAGTAGGCGGCGGTGTTGGCGGTCTCGCGGCGGCAATTAAAGCAAAAGAGGAAAATCCGGAAATTAGTGTTTTAATTGTTGAAAAACAAACAACCGGCTGGGCCGGCAAAGCAACTAAAATAGGCGGGATTTTATCTTTCCTGGGACCTGACAATAATGGCGAAAAATTTATTGAATTCCAGGTACGCAACTCCGGCTTCTATTTAGGAGACCAGGAATTGCTCACTACTTATGTTTATGAAACCCCCAGGGCAATTCAACGGTTCGAAGAATGGGGCTGCAAACTTGCCAGGACTCCGGATGGCAAGCCGGTTATCATGGGCGGCTCAGCCTGGGCCCCGGAATGGTCAGCCACTTTTATTGATATTGACATGATGTTGCCCATGCGCGCCCAAGCTAAAAAATTGGGGACCAGGATAATGGACAAAGTTCATGTGGTCGATCTTCTAAAACAGGGCAACCGCGTGGTCGGCGCAGCCGGTTTCAATATCATCGATGGCCGCTTCTATATTTTTAAGGCTAAAGCCACCATACTGGCTAACGGCAGCTGCGGTTACAAGGTCAGGCGTTTCTGGTCGGCTGGTACGGGAGATGGAGTTGCGGCCGCGTATAGGGCCGGGGCCGAGATGAGGAACGCTGAATACGGTAATCTTTACGGTCATACGGTGTTTCAGGAGACTGACTCTGGAATGGTGGGTTCCGCTTTTCTTGTAAACGTGTTGGGCGAGAATTTACCTAATAAATATCTGCCTGATACGGGACCATCAGGCGTGTTCTTACCTGTGCCCCCCGGGTTTATAAGTAGCCGACCAGGCCTGTTTTTTTTGTGTAGATTTGTAACCGGTAATAATATATTTGCCGTATTTGGTTCCAGTCATATTTTTCATCTCCAAATATTTTTATACATAATCAATGTCTTCAAGACTCGTTTAATAGTGTTTGCCGCTACTTCTGCATTCGAAGTGAATTATCGGTCTATCTATCCTTGTTTCCCTGAACGGACCATGTTCCAGTCCGGCAGGAATATAGATAAGGGCGCTTTTATTGACAAGATGTTTTTCTCCGCCCAGGATTATTTCAGTCTCACCACATAAATCGGCAGGGTTTTCCGGGTTTGTCCCGATGAGCCCTAATACCTCGTCATAAGTATGGACATGAGGCTTGGTCGACCTTTCCGAGATTGCTGTTTTCATCATCGCCGGCCAGAACCAGACGGCGCTTGCGAATAATTTAGCCCCTGTTACGACCTCTTCATCTAAACTCAATATTTTAGTTCTATCCTGAGGATTATATGCCGGCGACCATTCGCGCCTTTGTCCAGGATTTACGCAATGAGTAATAATATATTTACTATACCTGGTTGCCATAGCTCTTGCTCCTTACATTTGAATTCCGGGGAAAATCGATAGCTAGGGATGTTTAAGTGTGTCTTCCACTCAATCCGCATTCAAATTGAAATATGGGACGGGCCATTGTGACTTCCCGGAATGGACCGTGTTCAAATCCGGCAGGAAGATATATAAGGCTGCTATTAGTCACAATGTTTTTTTCTCCGTTTAAAGTCAGTTCGCATTCGCCGCTTAGATCATAAAGATCATCGGGATTAGTACCTACCATTCCGATTATTTCATCATAGTCATGAGAGTGGGGCTTTGATGAACGTTCCAATGATTCATTTTCTACCATTGCCGGCCAAAACCAGGAGCACTCAACGAACATTTTAGCCCCTTCCACGATATCTTGATCCAAACGTAATAATTTGGTCTTATCCTGAGGTTTATACGTGGGCGCCCAGGCATTTTTGTAAATGCGTTCTTTGTAATCGGTAATGATGTACTTTCCGTATTTGGATTCTGCCATTTTAATTCCTCCTTAAAACTCTTTTTAATATCTTGTTAATTACAGGTCTGACGTTGATTCCTTAGCTCACCGGTCACGGGCTTTATTTTGTATCGTTTGGTACGCTCATGGAAAACATCCCTTATATTTTAGTATCTCATAGTTTACTTATATTTTTTATCAATTTGAAGAACTATTTTAACATCATGTTCGGCAGCCACAATGCTACCTGCGGGAAGGCAATGTAGATAGCCATCGTCACCACGAGCGGCACGATAAACCACATAACTGAACGGAAGATTTCTCCCATAGAGGTGTTTTCCCCCATTATGCCTTTCATGATAAACAAATTTACACCATAAGGAGGGCTGATAACGCCGATTTCAATATTCTGTACCATCAAGACTCCGAACCATATAGGACTGAACCCTAACTGGATAACGATGGGATATATTATGGGGAGGGTGGCGATCATCACGGTTATATCATCCAGGGCGGTTCCCAGGAGGAAATAAACAAACATTATAACAACGATTATCATAATCGGAGGCGCATTAAGACCAATTACCCACTCCGCGAATCCGGCAGGCAGTTTAGTCACTGCCATAATGTAGCTGAACATCGTGCCGGCCAGCAGAATAAACAGTATCTGAGCGGTCAGTCCTCCGGATTCAAGAAGGATATTTCCTACGTTTTTAATATTTCCTTTTCTTAATACCAGAACAGCAACGAATGCGGCAAAAGCGCCGATAGAGCCTGCTTCCGTGGGTGTAAAAACACCGGTGTAAAGTCCACCCATAACGACGACCGCAATAAATACCAGACCCCAGGCGCGCGGGATACTGGAAAATCTTATCCTCCATGACGTCCGGATGGGCGAGCCCTGGCCTGACTGCGTGGGGTCAAGCCAGCACCTGACGGCTATCATCGCCATGATTACTCCAGCACCGATCAGACCGGGGATGACACCTGCCATCAGGAGCTGGCCGACGGAATTTCCCGTCATCATGGCGTACATCACAAACGTCGTACTGGGAGGAATCATGATGTCCAGGGTAGCCGCCGAAGCTACAACTCCTATCGCCATTCCCTTTTTTATGCCCTGCTTCAGCATTTCAGGTATGGCTACCTTAGACAGAACGGCGACGGTGGCCGCGCCTGAGCCGCTGGCCGCGCCGAAGGCAGTGGCCCCGATTACCGTAGCGTGAATGATACCGCCGGGGATAGGTTCCAGCCAGCGTTTAGCAAGATTAAAACCTGCTTCGGCAAAGCCTGCCAAGGCAGCGAAGGAACCCATAATCAGGAAAAGGGGCATTACCGTCATGGAATATTGTCCAACCGCCGAGAACGGGATATTTGCCGCTATCCCCAGGGCGGCGGTACCACCTCTTAACAGCCAAAAACCAATGATGGTAACCAGTCCCATAGAGGCGGTGACAGGCGTTCCCACGCACAATAAAAGTAAAAACAGGCCGATGGCAAGCCAGCCGACAAGCTGAGGTTGCAGTTGGGCATTCAGGGAGACCAGAGTACCAGCTAATAACAGGATTATAGAGACAGCTACCAGGGCGACGCGAATGTATCGTCCGGAAGCTGAAATTTGCGATGTTTTACGCCATAGCTGATTATCGACGATACCTTCTACCAGGCGCAGGCTGAGCAAGGCGGAACCGAAAGTAATAACCAGATAAGGCGGCCAGAGCGGAAAGTGGACCAGTCCCTTAAAATAATCCCCGATGACCCAGGCCTGCCAGCTGGCCAAAGCGAATTGCCAGGTAATCAGCGCCGTAAAAGTGAGGAAAATAATATCACTGAACAGGGTCAAGGCTAATTTACTTGGGCCCGATACATGCGAGGTGATTAAATCAAGTGATATGTGCCCTCTGCGCGACTGCACGCTGGCCGTAGCCAGGTAAACAACGCCGATAAGCAGCATAGGCTGGAGTTCGAAGTTGCCGTGTATCGGACTGTTAAAGACGTATCGCATAAATACGTCTTCCGTGGTGAGCAGCGTCATTATCAGGATGAATTCTCCTGCTATCACGGCGCACAATCGCTCCGCCTTTGAAAGCAACTTTAAAAGCATTTTCTTCTCTGAAGGACTGCATGTTATTTATGAATTAGCATTTCAGCATAATACTGAGGATAAACGTCAAGTACTTTACACCTATCTGCGTAGCGATAGATATGTTTATAAGCTGGTATATAGTTGTGATTTAAAATACTACGATCTATTCCTTCCAGCGTATAATGAACTAAAAACATCATTACAATCCAAGTAGTATCATGCCCTATAAAGATATAGTATTAGTTGAATGTATTCTTAATATTTTTCCAGAGAATCCCTAATCTTTAAACCCGCCCGGGAACTCCAGCGACCAGCAGCCGGACCATACAGGCGAATCGAGGATGACGGCAATCACGAAAGGCCGGTGCACTTCTTTAATATACATCGGCAAGTGCACGACGTCCTTGGGAATAAGGATAGTCGCCGCGCCGGTTATGGTATGCTTTTCCGCGTCTTTACCCTCGCCGAGCCAGAACTCGACGGTTCCGCCCAAATCATCCAGGTGCTGCAGGTCGGTGCCGATAAAGCTGTAAGTCTGGGCGCAGGCATGGACGTGCGGCTTTAGAGGTTCGTAGGAAGAGAACTCGTCGGAACGGCCGTCGGGCCAATCGGGAACCATTTTAGCGTCGCCGAGACCGAATCCGGCTCCCGCTCCATGTACCAGGTACATGTCCATGCAGTGAGGGGCGGCGATGTTGACATTGCGGTCGAAGTACATGACGCGGTTGATTTTCCCCTTGTGGGCAGGATAAGACGGCAGGCCGGCGACGTCCACAGCGCTGTAACAGTAATCATATTTGCCCCGGCCGGCGTTGGACATGGGCGGCGTCCAGCCCGGCTGGTCGACGTTTTCAAAACCGGGGGGAAGGATACGGCGCGAGGGCATGAACTGGAAGATAGGCGAGTCCAGCACGACAATATTCATAACGGGCGCATGCAACTCCTGGCAATACTGCGGAAGGTGCACCGTGTCCTGCGGGACAAGGAGAGTGGCAGGTTTATCGATGATATGGGCTTCCGCATCTTCGCCTTCTCCCATCCAGTGCCAGAACGTCCCGCCTAAAGCGCCGGGATGTCCCGGGTCAATGGATATCAGGCTGGTGGTTTCAATGACGGGATGGCTGTTGGGGAACTGGCGGCGGTGGTCGGAGCGGTAGAAGGAGCTGTAGTAGATAGTTGGCTGGGGGAATTCCGATATGCCACCGACATGGCTGACTTTACCGGCGCTGCGGGCGAAACTGCCCTCGATAAAGTGAGGGGCGTCCACGTTGTCGCGGTAGTCAAAGTGATACATATCCGGGAATTTTTTAAGGTCTTCCGGGCCGCCGCTGCGGAATTTCTCCGGGTTGACGGTATGAAACAATTTATCGTATTTGCCCATTTTCTTTTCCGTTCTGATTCAACGCACGTTATTTCGATTTTTTTGTTTTTATGAAGAAGTCCCCCAACAACAGAGCGGGGTCAAGGACAATAGGCACGCTTTTTCCCGTTATCGTCTTTACAGCGTCAGCCGTGTGCTTTGACCTGGCGGATATCCTGTTTATCCGGTTAAGACCCTTAACCGCGTTTTCATCCGCCGAGAGCTGTTGTATCGGCGTATTGCCGCAATCAGGAGCATAGGCAATAAGATTACCGGTGTTAATTCCATTACCAAAATATTCCGGATAATGGTTGAACGTGACACTCTTTAAATTCCAGATCTCATCACTCCCCAGGATAACAGCGTCATAGTATTGCGAAGTATTCCCGGCGATATTTAGTTTCGAGAGGCACTTTTTAATTGCTCTGCGGCGTCTAAATTGATAGATCATCATCCTGAGATTAATAAGATTAAATAGAATTCGCCCATAATTAAGCGTCCATATGATATATTCCGGTGGTTCTATGTTGCGGAAAGGTAAAAACTCAACATGATGTCCCATTCCCTCAAGGATTTCCTGTAAGGCATATGCCTGTAAGAATGCCCCGTAATTTGGCGCGTCATACAATGTAACAATTCCTATTTTCACGGTTTCATCCACCTTTGAAATCCGATTATCTGCCTGGGCATGATAATGGCATAGGGTAATTGAGAACGATTTAGCGATTTAAGAGACAGCCGTTTTAATATAAAACGCAGCACGCTATTTGTTGAAAACAAGTGACAGAGTTGAATAACGGCGGCCAATAGATAGTCAGAAACATCCGGCTCGAGCAGATTAGTCTTGTAATCAGGGTTTATGCGTGATAACGCCATATGCGCTTTGACCAGTTTCTTTTTTTCGTATAAGGCATTTCTTTGTGAACGTTTTACCAGTGCTGCATCCGCCGGTGTTAATTCGACTGCGCCATTATCTAAAGCGCAATCTACCATACTCTTACCGGAAGGTGACCGGACAATCAGTATCGAGCGTCCCTGCTTATCATCGTTATACTCTCCCCAGGCGTCACCACATGACAGGTCAGCAAGTTCCGCCATCATGTCACAGCACACCAGGCATCTTGCCGGTTGATAAAAGGGCATACCGTAAACGCTGTAATAGGACGATAGAGGCAGGGGATAACGGCCCCCGTCTTTTTTATTGACTACCACATTTCCCGGCCAACCTTCGCCACGATAGTTTATTTGCGATACTTCGTCCACGGGAATACCCGTCCTGCTCAGAAATATCCTGGTGCTCCAGAAGTTAGGGCAATGGCCGCAGATAATACCGATGTGCAGGACTATTTTGTCTTTAAGGGAAGGATTGAACTGCTCAGCTTTTCTTATCCCGTGCATGTGGCAGGGCAGCCCAACCACGGCAAAATGCCCTTTTTCTTTTATGATTGTCTTTAGAGCTATATTGGCAGGCACAGGACAGTATTTAGACCGAGCAGCCTCGATGATTTCTTCTTTTGTGCGCGCGATAAAAGGCTCCGGTATCAGAGGGTAGTCCTTGCGCATCCTGGTAACAAGCGCGCCGTCAATACGACCTGTTTCCAAAGCGGTGACAAGTAATTGAGTGGCAAGACCGCCGGAAGCAGAACTATACCGCATAATGTCATCAGTAGAATAACCGGTATAGCAATTCTGGTAATCGCCTATCAATATGTCATTCTGCACGTTACCGGCCATCGAACCGCTGATTTCTTTAAAGTTCACTTCACGCCCAGGGCAGACGTTAAAGCACATACCGCACGAATTACATCTATCGGCTTCCGATCTGGACCTTCTGTACTCCTCTGGGAAGGCTGGCGCAAAGTTCTTATCGGACTTGGGATGTCTACTTTGCTGGGTTTTGGGCTTGCTTTTGTGATTATGGTGGCTATAAGCTGGCTTTTCCGTAACGTCAATCGCGGCAAGGCAAGCCGCCTCTTTGGAAAACTGCAAATATTATCGGCTGGCTTCATGGCCTTCAGTCACGGTTCCAACGACGGGCAAAAATTCATGGGTGTTTTCTCCCTTGCATTATTCCTGGGGGGTGTTTTTTCCAGTTTTCACATTCCGCTCTGGGTCGTATTTCTATGCGGGATTGTAATGGCTCTCGGCACAGGCCTTGGAGGCTGGCGTATTATCCGCACCATGGGGCTCAAGATTACAAGGCTGGAACCGGTCAACGGCTTTGCCGCTGAAACCGCCGCGAGTACCGCAATTCTGCTGGCCTCACGGTTCGGGATACCGGTTTCTACTACCCACACTATCGGAACCGCGATAATGGGGGTAGGCGCTACACGCCGGCTTTCCGCCGTAAACTGGACTATGAGCCGTCAGATTGTCTTCACCTGGATTATCACATTCCCTGCCTGCCTTATCCTGGGATATGTCTTTACGTGGCTGTTCAAGCTCGTATTCTAAGGATACGGCGTTCAAATTTAACATGGTTTTAACATTCCCTTAAAGTGCTCTTAAACTCCATACTCTATAGTGTTATTAGATGGATAAGAAAAAGGTCCTCTTCGTATGCGTTAACAACTCCGGCCGCAGCCAGATGGCGGAAGCGCTGTTCAATAATCTGGCGGGAGATAAAGCTGCCGCTTTCTCCGCCGGAACGCAGCCTGCTTTAAAAATAAATCCCACCGTAGTCCGGGTGATGCGGGAAGCAGGCCTGGATATCAGCCGTCGTCAACCAAAACTGCTCACCCTGGAAATGGTGAAAAGCGCTGATAAAGTGATTACGATGGGCTGCGGCGTAGAAAAATTATGCCCCGCCCGCATTGTCCCCATGAAAGACTGGGGGATTGAAGACCCGGAGGGTAAAACACTGGACAGGGTCCTGGAAATCAGGGACAACATCAAAGTAAAAGTGGCAACGCTGATTAAAGAACTCGATGCGAAAGGCTCGATTAGATTGAAAGGGGGTGAAAAATGAAAAAATTCACTCTGGCTCTTATTGCCCATGACACCAAGAAAGAGGACATGGTGCAGCTGGTGAAAGCCCACAAGGAGGAACTGGCCAAAGTTACCCTGCTGGCTACCCGGAGCACGGGACAGCTCATAATGGGCAGGACAAGGTTGCCGGTAACCCTGATGCAGAGCGGTCCGATGGGCGGCGACCAGCAAATCGGCGCGATGGTAGCTAACGAAGACATCGACGCGGTCATATTCTTGCGTGACCCGCTCACCGCTCATCCGCATGAGCCGGATGTCTCTGCCCTGCTCCGCGTATGCGATGCCCATGGTATCCCGCTGGCAACTAACATAGCCACGGCAGAGGCAGTCCTGCATCTGCTCGCCGGGCACCCGGAGGCATTTAAAGGCCGTTACACGGAGGCGCAGTTCCCGGAGGAAATGGCGCCGGTATACAACTAGAACGATAAAAAGGAAGAATAAGGAGAAAACAAGTTGAATAAATCTGTTATAAAATGGTTCTTACCCCTGTCGTTGATAACGCTCCTGGCCCTTGTATTCGCTGGCTGCGGCACCGGCACGACAACTACAACACCGGCCGCGACAACTCCCTCACTCACCGGCTCATTCAAGATTATCGGCTCCAACACGGTCACTCCCTTGAGTTCGGTCTGGGCGGAAGACTTCATGAAGGCCAATAACAAGGTCAGCATCGCCGTCAGCGGCCCCGGCTCCGGCGTTGGAATTGCCTCACTGATCGATAGCACTACGGACATCTGCCAGTCATCACGTTTGATTAAATCCAGCGAAATAGAACAGGCCAAGGCCAAGGGTGTTAATCCTTATGAAATTAAGGTCGCATCCGACGCATTATCGGTCATTGTGAATCCTAAAAATCCGGTCTCTGAACTGACTATCGCCCAGCTTTCTGCGATTTACACCGGTAAAATCACCAACTGGAAAGAGCTCGACGGCAATGACGCAACAATCGTGGTCATAGCGCGCGATACCAATTCGGGAACCCACGCGTTCTTTAAAGAGCATGTAATCCAGATGGATGGTTTACCCACCAAGGACACGAAACTGGAATACGGCAACAAGGTGCTGCTGCTGCCCTCGACTGAAGAAGGCGTATCCCAGGCAGCCAGCAATGTAAACGTAATATTCTACGCCGGGCTGGGTTATGTAAATGATACAGTGAAGGCATTGGGTATAAAGAAAACTGCCGGTGATGCCGCGGTCAAACCCAGCGTAGCTACAGCTCTGGATAACACCTATCCTGTGTCCCGGCCCTTACTCTACTACACCAACGGAGCTCCGAGCGGAGTCATCAAGGCTTACATCGATTACTGCCTGTCCGATGCCGGACAAAAGGTTGTGCTGGATTCTGGTTTCGTACCGCTTGCCAAATAGAGGTAAAATAGAAAAGTAATGCAGCAACAGAATGTTGCCCCCACCGCCGCTGCAGCCTCGAACCCGGGACTGAAGCGGCGGCTGCGGTTGGGCGAAAGAATCATCGAAGGCTGGATATTCCTGGCAGGGATGCTGGCAATAGTAGTCCTGCTGGGGATTATCTTCATTTTGCTAAAAGAAGGGCTGCCTATTTTTGCCGATACACCGCCCTGGGAATTCCTGTTCGGCACCAGGTGGTATCCCATATCCGACCCGCCTACGTTCGGCATCGCTCCGTTCATGATATCCACTTTAATGATTACTGTTATTTCAACAGCGGTAGCCGTGCCCATCGGGGTGGCTTGCGCCGCCTATTTATCCGAAGTGGCCCCCCCCAGGGTCAGCGACATTGTAAAACCCATTGTGGAGATACTGGCCGGAATTCCCTCGGTGATGATGGGATTTATCGGCCTGGCGCTCCTGTCGCCCCTGGTGCAAAGCGCGTTTAACCTGAACACCGGGCTGTGCGGACTGACCGCCGCCATCATGCTCTCGCTGATGAGCCTGCCGATTATCGTCAGCGTCTCCGAGGACGCCCTGCACGCCGTGCCTAAAGAGATTTTTAAGCTCTCCATATTGAAAGGCGCCAGCGCCTTCAGTTCTATCTCCCCTTTAAAATACCCGTTTTCACCGATACCTGCCGCAGATTTTTCACATTTAATTACCAGCCAGAAACTATCTTTTACCTTTTTGTTTTCCGGAGCAGCATTTTCATTTACAGGGGTTCCTTTATTAATGGTGAATCCACCTGTTATTAGTTCGAGTTTGGTTTGCATTTCCGAAATGCGTTTTTCCAGGTCGCCGAGCTCTGCTTGCAGGTCATCTTTTGCTTTGCCGATTATTTTATCGGTGTTTATTATACTCCCCGATATTAAAGTATGTACGTGTTTACTGTTATTTACGATGTCATTTATCAGTTTTTCGGCGTTATTCTTTGCTTCCGTATATATCTGGCTGGACCGCGCCCTGGTTTCTGCCGAGCATTTTTCAATTTCTGTTTTTATCAGCGAATCTGCTTCTTGTTTCAATTTATCGATTGTATCATGAGCTTGCTGGTCAGCTTCTTTTCTACTGCTGGAAATGATTGAAGCAGCTTCCTTACGAGCTTCGGCGATGATCGATTCGGATTCTGCCCGCGCTTTGGTAACTATCTTTTCAGCCTCTGTTTTCACCCGGCTTTTAGCTTCTTTTTTTATATTTTCTTCAGCCTGGGTAATGATACGCTGGGCTTCCTGGTTAGCTTTTTCCATTATATCCGCGGCGTCTTTACGGGTTCGGTTGAGAATTTCTTCCTGTTCGGATAATGCTTTTAGTTTCTGTTCATTAACTATGCTTTCTGCTTTTTTATAACTATCACTGACTATCTGCGCAGCTTTCTGCTCGCTGGCCCCGATATACTCCGAGGTTTTTTTCTGGCCCTGGGCGATTATACTATCAGCTTTCTGCCGGGCTTCATCGATGATTTCTTTAGCTTGTTGTTCTGCCAGCAAGCGGAATTTGCTGTTTTCCTTTAGAATTATTTCTTCCAGTTTGGCGCGGTATTCATCGAGAGAATACGTGATAACACCTTGTTCCTGCTGCAAGTTCTCGTGTATCTCTACCACTATCGTTTCCTCCGATGTTTCTACCCGGTTAAACAATATAAGAATATAGCACCATCCTAATAATATATCCGGAAAATTCGGAAAACCATGGTATTTTAGTTCCCCGGATGCTTGGTACTTATGGATATAAAAGACTAAAGGTGGGATCTTCCGGAGGTAACAAAGGAATATCAGAAGCAGGATTTAAGCAGTTTAGGATACAGTGAAGAGATTGGCGGGTTTCAATCTCTGTTAAACAGGTTGGTGATGGGCAGCCGCCTGTCTCGCCCGAACGCGCGCGGTGTTATCTTGACGCCGGGCGGGGCTTGCCGCCGTTTGTATTCGCTCATGTCCACGAGCCGCGCTGCCCTCCGGACTATTTTTTCATCGCAGCCTGCGGCTACGATTTGCTCAATGCTTTTATCCTCTTCCACATAAGCGGTTAAAATGGGGTCGAGCACCTCATACGGCGGCAGAGAATCCGAGTCTTTCTGGTCGGGACGCAGCTCGGCGGAAGGCGGTTTCTCAAAAATAGTGTCCGGGATGAGCTTCATTCCGGCCTTTTCATTCCGGTAAGCCGCCAGCTTGTAGACCATGGTTTTGGGTACATCCTTGATAACGGCGAAACCGCCGGCCATATCGCCGTAAAGAGTAGTATAGCCGGTGGCGTATTCACTTTTATTCCCGGTAGTCAGTACTATCCAGCCGAACTTGTTTGAAAGAGCCATCAAAAAGTTACCCCGGATGCGCGCCTGGATATTCTCCTCGGCGATGCCCGGTTCCGTACCCTTAAAGGAATCGGACAGGGTCTCCAGGTAGGCTTTAAAAACCTGTTCGATGGGAATTTGCAGCATCTGGATACCAAGGTTTTTGCTTAAAAGAGCGGCATCAGCCAGGCTGCCGGGCGATGAGTAGCGGGAAGGCATAGCCACGCAGACTACATTTGACTTGCCTAATGCGTCCGCCGCGATGACTGCGACCAGCGTGGAATCGATGCCGCCGGAGAGGCCGATTAACACCTTTTTATAGCCGTTCTTCCGTACGTAGTCGCGCGTGCCCAGCACCAGCGCTTCATAAACCTCGGCGATGCTGTCCGCAGTCTCAATCCGGCGCGGAGATATCGGCGGTTTATCGGTTTTTAACGGCGCTTCGGTAATAAGAATCGCATCGGGTTCCTTTTGCTCCTGAGAAGGTTCCCGGCGCTGGCGTTTTATCTTGCGCCGCCGGGGGTCGTGCAAGCGCGCACGGAATACGCTTTCGATGTCGAGGTCGGTAAGGATAAGGTCTTCCTGGAACTGTTTGCCCCGGGCGATAAGCTGTCCTTTCTCGTCTACCACAAGGCTGTTTCCGTCGAATACCAACTCATCCTGACCGCCCACCAGGTTATTGAATGCTATAATGGCCACATTATCCGCCGCGCGGGCGGCGATCATCCTCTCGCGGAAGCGCGCTTTATCCAGGTGATAAGGTGAAGCGCTGATATTGATGATGACGTCAGCCCCGGCGTAAGCCTGCATGGTGGCGGGGCCGGACTCGTACCAGATGTCCTCGCAGATATTAACGCCGATTTTAATGCCGCTAAAAGAATATGTCGGCGATTGGTCTCCCGCTCTGAAATAGCGGTTCTCATCGAAGACGCCGTAGTTAGGCAAATAGGTCTTATGGTAAGCGTGAACAAGCCTGCCGTCGTGGATGACGGCGGCCGCGTTAAAAATGTCCTGGCCGGCATCGACAAAGCCGACAACCAGCGCGATACCAGTGGAAGCCTCAATGATTTTATCCAGGGATTTCAGGTTCTCTGCGATGAACTGCGGTTTAAAGAGGAGGTCTTCAGGCGGATAGCCGCATACGGCCAGTTCCGGGAACGTCAGCAGGTCCGCGCCCGCAGCCTTTGCCTCTTCAATCGCTTTCAGTATTTTCCGCTGATTGCCGGGAAAATCTCCCACCGTGGTGTTAATCTGCGCCATACCCAGGCGCAAATGGCGGGTATCAAGCCACTTGGTCAATGCGGCTTATCCTCCAGTTACATTATTGGCAGATATTTTTTCAATTCGTATTCGGTAACCTGGGTACGGTATTCATCCCAGTCTTTTTTCTTGTTTTCAATAAACGAGTTTTGCATCTTGATCGCAGATGATCATGCTGTTGTGCGCCAGGGGTTGCGAATGTTCCTTGAAATGGAATCTGACTTTAAAGTAGTAGGGGAAGCCTCCGATGGTCTGGAGGCGATTCAGCTTGTGGAAAAAATGAAACCGGACGTACTGCTTTGTGACCTGATGATGGGCAATATGAACGGTCTTGAAGTAGCACGGCGGGTGACAAAACAGTTTCCCAAAGTCGGGATTATCATCCTCTCGATGTATTCTGATGAGAGTTATGTGATTGAAGCGCTCCGCGCCGGCGCTAAAGCTTATGTTCTTAAAGATTCTTCCGCTGAAGATTTGTTGCATGCCATTAACGAAGTAATTAAAGGTAAACACTATCTAGGCTCATCCCTTTCCGAAAGAGCGATTGAAATGTACGCGCAAAAGACGACAAACGGCATTCAGAATCCATTCGATACTCTAAGCGCCCGCGAGAGGGAAGTGCTGCAGATGGTCGCACAGGGAATGACCAGCAGTGATATTTCAGAGAAGCTTTTTATCAGTTCGCGGACGGTTGATGCCCACCGCTCCAAGTTAATGCATAAACTTAGCCTACATTCGCGTGCGGATTTGATCCGTTTTGCCCAACGCCGGGGTATCATCCCTAATGAAACCCCTTTTACCCAGGAATAGATTTCATTAAGGCGCTTCGGTCCGGTTAAGACACCATGAAAATGGTACACGTCTCCGTCAGACTTCGAGATTGATAATCGGTGAGATAGATTTTTCCCTTGCTACTTATTTTAAGGGGGCGGTGATCGTAATCAGTGTACCCCGTCCAATATTAGACTCTACTTTGGCCGAACCACCTATTTGAATGAGCCGCTCGTTAATGCTGAATAGCCCCAACCCCTTTGAATTCCTGTTTTTTATTATTTTAGTGTCAAATCCGGTACCGTCATCCTGGACGGAAATACGTATCGTACGGCCCCGTTTAACTGTACTAACCTCTATGTTGTGAGCTTTCGCATGTTTTATAACGTTAGCCAGCAATTCACGCGTCATTTGGAAAAGCATGATACGGATATCTTCATCAAGATACTTCAGTTTGCTATCATCCTGGTAGGTGATAATAATATTGTGTTTCTGGGCCAGGACCGAGGCAAGTCTTTCCAGCGCTACCTCCAGCCCAAAATCATAAAGCACAGCCGGACTTATTTCAAAAATAAACAGACGGGTTTCACTTAAAATGCCTTTTATATTATCCTGGATTTCCTTCAAACGCTGGGTAAGAGCATCAGAATCTGAAAAGTGTATAAGTCTGCCTAATTGAATGCTGCATAGGGACAGGGTCTGGCCGATCCCATCGTGGAATATTTGAGCGATTCTACGCCGTTCATGTTCTTCGGCCAGCGTCAAACGTGAAGCTAATAAGCGTAGTTCTTTATTGGAAAGCTCCAGTTCGGCCGTACGTTGTTTTACCTGGACTTTAAACTCTTCCCTTGATTTTAAAATGTAATCTTGATGCTTTTTACGCTCGGTTATATCCTGGACCTGTATGAGATAACCGGTGAACTTATGTTTGGCGGCAAATAATGGATCTATAACCGTGAAAAGTTGAATCACTCCGGATTTATCGGTTTTATAAAGCTTGATGCGTTTTACCTTTTCAAAATCATATGGTGATTCGTATTTGACTGTTTCTCTCCGGCGTAACATATCTTTAAAAGTGTCAGGGATATTCGGGTTGTTAAAGAGTTGGACGCCCTTCATTTTGCGGATACTGGTAACGCCGAGAATTTTAAGACAGGCCTTATTGCAGGTTATGAACGCACCTTTATCGTCAAAGAGTTCGATACCTATTGGTGAATTCTCGAATATATTTCTGAATTGTTCCTCGCTTTGAAAAAGGGAGTCTTCTATTTGTTTACGTTCTGATATGTCCGTTACCACTATCAGGCGCCTGGTTAAATTTCCCTCCTCGTCAGGCCTGGCAACGCCTTCCAGCGCTGCGGGAAAGTTAGTGCCGTCTTTACGGCACATATTAAGCTCGCAGCTCCTTTTCTCCCCGGAACTGAAGTCTTTACGGTAGACTGTATAAAAGAGATCCTGTGATTCCGGAGCAATGAACCTGGTAAACTTGGATTTCACCAGGGTGCGCCTTTCAACATTTAACAGCCTGGCAGCGGTAAGGTTGGCTTCTATTATCATATTGTTGTGATTCAGTGTGAAATACCCTAATGGGGCGAAATCGAATAACTCGACGTACTTGTTGCGTGATTTCTCCAGGTCTATTTGGGTCCCGCGCAGTTCTTCGGCCTGCATTTCAAGTTCAATTTGATGTACTGCCAGATCATGTGACAGCTTATACATGTCATCGTTGGACATCACCGATTTTCCGGTTTTACTCTCAAGCAGTTTTTCAGCTTGCAGGCGTAGTTTTTCCGCACTGTTTTGTGTCGTTGTCTTTTTTCCCATTTTCAAACTCCGGCTATAACCTTATGCTATACCCCTTTATCTCCGCCGTCAATCGTTTTACGCTCTATTTGTTTCTCGCGTAGTTTAAGTCATTACTAATACTGATAATTTACCGCTTGAGCGTTCTTGACAAACAAGGTAAAATAGGGAAATGAGCGCTAAACGGAGTGTCCTTGTCGTTGATGATGAACCTGGTGTAATCCGGTTTGTTAAAATTAACCTGACTCTTGCCGGGTATGAAGTTATTACCACCACGAACGGAGAGGAAGTTCTGCCGCTTATCGAATCCATGAAACCTGATATCATGCTTCTGGATGTTTTCATGACCCCTATTACCGGATTTGATATCCTGGTGGAGCTGCGCACTTTCTCGAAGTTGCCGGTCATTGTTTTCACCGCCCGTAACGATATCGGTAAAACAGCAGTTCAAGAGGGCGCTAACGGTTTTATTTCCAAACCTTTTAAACCGGATGAATTGATAAACAAAATACATGAGATACTAGATGCAGCGGAGAATGACGGTCAGGCAGGAAACCAGCCTACTTGGAGAGAGGAATAGTAAAGAAAAAGGTCGAGCCTTTACCCTTCCTGGATTCCACCCATATTTGCCCGCCGTGAGCCTCTACCAGAATCCGGCACACATTGAGACCGAGTCCAATCCCCTGGATGCTTCTCTTGATCATAACATCCCGCCGTCTGCTGGTCGGCCGCAGACCTGGCAGGTCTGCCAGCGGGGTCCAAAGCCGGCCAGAGACAAAAGTCGTATAAGATAACTGAGGAATGCATTGCTTGCGGAGCTTGTAAGCCTGAGTGTAAGAACGGGGCGATTAAAGCGGGTGAAACCTATTACGGAGAGATAATTTACATTATCGATCCTGATAAATGCACAGAGTGCGTAGGTTGGTTTAAGTCGCCCAGATGTGCCGGGGTTTGTCCGGTGTTTTGCTGTGTTCCTGACTCAGATCGTAAGGAAACTCGTAAAGCATTGCTTAACAAGTGGCAAAAGCTCCATCCCGGGAAAGAGCCCGCCGAACAACCAGACTAGATATTTTTTTCCGGTATTTATTGCCATGGATAAGTGAAAACTGCCCCGTTGTTCAAAGAATTGTCACCCCGAACAACGTGGCATGAATATGCGTTAAGAGAACGAAACCAGTCATGTTATATGCTCTAGAAAATAGATAGCCGCGAATTCTATTAACGGTTACACTCGCAATAACATAAGTTGTTAATATCTCAGAGTCGCGTGCAGAGTTAATAAAAGGAGGAATAGAGAATGGCTTTTCCCATGTTGTTTTCTCCCATTACTATCAAAGGTATGACGTTGAAGAACCGCGTCGTCATGACTGTCGGCGGTTGTGCTGCTTCCGGCGGTAAGGAAGACGGTTATATTTCGGCAACCCAGGCTGATTTCCTGGTGAGGCGGGCCAAGGGTGGAGCCGGCATGATTATCATCGGGGTAAACGGGGGAGATATGCCCAGCCCATTTCTTATGGTACGGCTCTCCCAGGATAAGCACCTGCCAAGTTTCCAGAGAGTAGTCGAGCGCATTCACGGGGCAGGAGCCAAGGTCTGCGCGCAGTTCTTCGTCTGGATTGCTAAAGAAGGCAAGATACCCGCTCCGGAAGATGCCACTCTTGAAGAAATGAAACGGGAAAAAGAAGCCACCGCCCGTGGTGCACTTCGAGCCGTCAAGGCAGGCGTGGACGCTATCGAATTTAAATGCTGCCACAGCACAATAATGCCGGAATTCCTGTCCCGTCACTGGAACATAAGGACGGACGAATATGGCGGAGACACCGAGCACAGGATGAAATACCCTATAGAAGTTTTCCAGGCTATTCGACAATCCGTCGGAGACAAATTCCCCCTGGGTGTAAGATTAGGCGCCGATGATTTTCTGCCCGAGGGAAATAGCCTGACGCATACCCGGATTATCGCACGGAAATTCGCCGAATTGGGGATGGACTTCTTGAACACTTCGGCTGGCTTTATTTCCGCCAGGGACAGCATCCAGAAAAGCTATATCCCGATGCTCAAGCGCGACCTAAATCCCGGCCTGCCCTATGCCGCTTATAGAGTCCACCCTGTTGCCTGGATGCCTGACGCCGTAAATGCTTACCTTGCAGAGGACCTCAGGAGAACCCTCAGGAAAGCAGGTTATCCTGTACCGGTGGTAGCCGTGGGCAAGATTCCCCATCCTAAACTGGCGGAGGAGCTCTTGCAGGAAAACAGGGCTGACATGATAGGCATGTTACGTGCTTTATTAAGCGACCCGGACTGGGCTCTTAAGGCTCAGGAAGGCAGGGAAAAAGAAATACAGAGGTGTCGTTACTGCAATCTATGTCTGGTACATGAACGCAGTATGCCGGCTGTTTGCAGATACCAAAAAGAATAAGCTAAAGCGGACATTTCGAAGATGGTAATAAAAAAATAGAAAGTATTCCCACACAATGGGAAACTTTTGACAGCATTTACAGGCACACCTATTATTAGTGAAGCATGTTTAAGAGTTAACCTTGTGCATGTAAATCGCCTTTCATACTAATTCATATTTGAGGGATGTGGAGAATAAAAAAATAAAGGCGAGCAATTTACAGTAAATTAGTTGAAGGAGGAACGAGCTAAAAATGAAAATGTGTCATCTCGTTTTATTTGCCGCTATTTTAATCGGATGTTTAATCTTTACCAGTTGCTCCACCTCAACAACCACGTCTGCACCCGCCACCACGACTACTATACAAAAAACTACTACAGTAGTTAGCCCGACGACTACCAAACCCGCTGCTACTTCCGTATCAACTCCGACAGCCACCACAGCAGCGCCTCAAACCGGTGGAACCTTGAAAATAATAGCTACTATTGTTTTTTCCGACATCGGGTATCCACCGATGACTGTTGGCGACCAGATATACGCCGAACCTGTAGTCGAGACTCTTGTTACTTTAGATGGCCAGGGCAAGGGAGAGATTATGCCCCTGCTAGCTACTACCTGGCAATACAGTTCTGACTACAAATCGCTGACTTTCAACTTGAGAAAAGGGGTTAAATTCCACGATGGTACTATCTTCAATGCCCAGGCTGCAAAGTACTGCCTGGATATGATTAAAGCGGCAGGACAAGGCTTGCTTCCCACGGTTTCGTCCATAGAGGTTGTAGATGATTACACGTTAAAAATCAACCTTAGTTCAATTACCCCTACACTGTTGCTTGACTTAACATCAGCCCGTAACGGAATGATGGTTTCACCGACTGCCCTTCAATCTATGAGCAAGGAAGAAGCTATGACCCACCCTGTGGGCACCGGGCCTTTTAAGTTTGCCAGCTATGAACGCTCCGTTTCGCTTAAATATCAAAAATTCACCGATTACTGGCAGGCAGGCAAGCCTTATCTTGATGGTATAGAATTTGTCTATATAGCAGATTCAGTGACTGCTTTGGCATCATTCCAGGCTGGAGAGTCGCACGCGATAAGGTCACCTTCCGCTAAAGATGCCGATAGTATGGACGCTTCCGGCAAGTTTAAAGTCTATAGAACTCCTTCGTCAGTAAGGGGACTTGCCTTCGATAGCGCCAATCCTGATTCCCCGTATTACGATCTTAAAGTTCGCCAGGCAATCAGCTACGCAATAGACAAAGAGGCCATTAACAAAGCCTGCGGGTCTGGCTTGCCGATGACGAATCAATTCGCTGTGTCTGAAAAATGGTTTTATAACCCTAATGTTACAGGTTACCCCTATAATACACAGAAAGCTAAAGATTTGTTTTCTCAAGTCGGGTTTGTCAAAGGTTTTGATACTAGTATTTTTTATGAAAATGCAGCTGATGTAGTCACCACAACCACGCACAAAACTCTGCGCGGTACCAGCGGCGGATTAATATTGTGTAGAGCCAAGTATGCTAAAGCTATCGATTCGGCTGTTTTCCCTGAAATGCAGGGTAAGCCGCTGATGCATTCTGTAGCCGGTAAAGCGGTGACATTTCTTGAAGCAATGCAGCCTGCATTTGCTGAGTATCAGAAAGCTATCCTGGTAAACGCGCAAACTTTGGCTGTCGAATTACAGAAACAGGGAATGCGCCTGGTATCCGGCGGCACGGATAATCACCTGGTTCTCGTAGACCTGACTGAAACCGGAGTAACCGGGCGCCAGGCTGAGAAATCGCTTAATGCGGCCGGAATTGTAGCCAACCATAATACTATTCCGTTTGATAAACGTTCTGCGTTTGTGACCAGCGGCATCAGGTTCGGTACGCCCGCGGCCACCACGCGCGGTTTTGGCAAAGAGGAAATGAAGCTCATTACCGGGCTGATTGTTAAAGTCATCCGGCATGTTGACGACCAGAATATTATTGAAGAAGTCAGACAGGAAGTAGCTCAAATCTGCCGGCGCTTTCCCGTGCCGGGAATTAGTGAATAACATCGGAATGTCTGAAGATTGAAGAATAAGCGGCTGTTGAATTATGAAAATTGAAAAACTGGGCGTTCTGGAAGCCATTGGCAATACACCGTTTGTGCAATTAGTACACCTGGACATCAATCCGGCTGTAAAGATTTACGCCAAGCTGGAAGGTAATAATCCCGGTGGTTCCATTAAAGACCGCCCGGCCTATTACATGATAAAAAAAGCCGAGGAGTCCGGCGCGCTTGCCCCGGGTCAAACCATCGTCGAACCGACTTCCGGAAACACCGGTATCGCCATCGCCATGATAGCCGCCGTCAAAGGCTATAAGGTCAAGCTGTTCATGCCGGAAAGCGTCAGCGTGGAAAGGCAGCTTATTTTAAAGGCTTTTGGCGCCGAGGTTGTGCTTACACCGTCCAAAGAGGCCACCGATGGCGCCATCCGCCGGGCGCATGCCGCTTTAAAAGCCGAACCGGGCAGATATTTCATGCCCAATCAGTTCGATAATCCCAATAACCTCCTTTCACATTATGAGACTACCGGTCCGGAAATATTCCGCCAGTCCGGAGGTCATGTAGATATCTTCGTGGCTGCCATGGGTACGTCGGGTACATTGATCGGCACCGGCAGCTATTTGAAAGAGAAAATCCCGGGGCTCAAAATCGTTGGTGTTGAGCCTACCATTGGCAACAAGCTCCAGGGCCTGAAAAATATGAAAGAAAGTATCGTCCCTAAGATTTATAACGAAAAAGCCCTCGATGAGAAAATTACCATTAAGGACGAAGACGCTTTCGAGAAAACCAGGATGCTGGCCTCGAGAGAAGGTGTTTTTTGCGGCATGTCCAGCGGGGCGGCAATAGCCGGCGCTTTAAAAGTAGCCGGGAAAATGAAAAAAGGTGTTATTGTCACTATCCTCGCTGACCGCGGCGACCGCTACTTGAGTACGGATTTGTTCCGGTTTTGTTGAGCCGCAAGATAACCTGTCGCCATATATTAAGATACAGTCTGCTTGATACGAGCTCGGTATTTACTTTAAAAATAAGGAGGAAATGTTATGCCGTACGAAGCAATAAAATATGAAAAAGGTGAAGGCTATGCCGTAATTACCATGAACCGTCCGGAGCGCCTTAACGCCATAGGGAAAAAGACGGTTGAGGAAATTGAAAAAGTTATCGAAGAGATTTATGACAGTAAAGAAATTAACGTGCTGGTTATCACCGGGGCGCCGAGGTTGGACGGACGGCCTTGTTTCTGCGCCGGCGCTGACCTCAAGGACATTATGGAAGGAGGTTTTCTGCCTCCTTTACCTCTGCTTGAAGCAATGCAGGCGATTACTACCGGCGAGAGAAGAGGCGACGGCGCTTTCTGGGAAATTGTCGCCCGGTGCCCCAAGATTACGATAGCTGCTATTGACGGCGTGTGTTCCGCCGGCGGGTTGGAACTGGCTTTAGCCTGTGATATTATCGTTGCCTCGGAAACCGCGCAAATCGGTGATTTACACATGAAGAATATGGGCGGTATCGGCGGCGCAGCCATCACTACCAATTTATCGCGGCGCATAGGGGTAGCCAAAGCTATTGAAATGATATGCACCTCTGACTTTATCGATGGCAAAGAAGCCCACCGTATCAACCTGGCAAATCATGTCTATCCTGCGGGGAAACTGATGGACGGAGCCAGGGAACTGGCCAAAAAAATCGGCGGTATGCGTTCTGAAGCTACGGCGCTGGTTAAAGTGACCTGCAACTCGATTTATAATATGGACTACCGGACTTCCTGGCGCTATGCCGATGCCTGTTCCGCTGCCCTGGGCGGAGCGCCTAAACCCGGTGAACAAATTAAGATAAAAAAGTAACCGCGCCGGGAAATCTTCAATAAATTATCGCTAGCAGGGGGAGATTCAGTCTTTACCCAGGATGTCTTCGATGTCCTGGCGGGCTTGGGCGATAACGTTTCTGATACGAGTCCATTTTTCGGCTGCCGGGCGGGCTGTCCGGCGGCCGATAAGCCGCCATAAACTGCCGAGTTCCTGCATTGCGCCGTGAAAGTCTTCGGATTTTTGCGGGCCCCACCAGTCTTTCATCTGGTTTTTTATTCTTTCGATGGTATCCGTGCTTTCATCGAGGAATTTTTTGCCTTCTTCGGTAATCGTATAAACTTTCTTGCCGTCCCGCTCCAGAAAGCCTACATAGCCCATGTCTTCGAGCATCTGTAAGGTAGGGTAGACGCTGCCGGCGCTGGGTGTATAAAAACCGTGGAAAGATTCCTCCATGGCGCGCATTATCTCGTAGCCGTGGCTGGGTTTGTCTTTTAAAAGGTCGAGGACGATATACTTTAAATCGCCTTTCTCAAATATCCGCCGGTGGGGTGGAAAATGGGAAAACGGCCTTTTAAACATGCTTAGTCCCCTCCTCTTTTATTACGATATATCGTAACATATCATAATCAATTTGTCAATAGTTCCGGAAGAGAATGGCTCCGGGCTTTCGCTGACCATTTACCAGATGGCCGCCGAACGCACCTGGCGGCTGCCTGTAGAAAGGCTGACGCTTTATCATCTCCGCTCCAATACCCCATGCAATTGCCCGCCCCGCGGAAGGGAGCAGATAGAACAAACGCGGCGGCTGATAGTGGAAACCGCGGAAAATATCGAGCAGGGGAAATTCCCGGCTTTGGAAAATGAGTTTTGCCCCTGTGACTTTGCAGAACGCTGTCCCTACTACCGTCACCAATACATTACTGCTGCCGCCGAAGCGGCCGCCTCTGCCGCGCCGTCTGCCGCACAGACGCTGTCTGCCGCACAGACGCCGTCTGGTACGCAGACGCCGTTACCGGGCATTGCCGCCGCTGATGCCGTTGAACGGTACGTCGGTTTGCAGGCCTTGATTAAAGATATGGAAGCCCAGCTTGAAGAAGCAAAACAATTGATTGTAGAATATTGTTGTCAGGAAGGGCTTAACCGGGTTTTCGGCGGTGAGCACGAGGCAACATATAAACTGGTGGAAAGGGCCGGTTTCCCTGAGGATGAGGTCATGAAGGTGCTGGAGCCGCTAGGACTTTGGGAAAAAGTGACCGGACTCGACCAGTCCCGCCTGAAACAGCTACTGGCTGACAGCTCTCTTCCCGGGAATATCAGGGACAAAATAGAATCTCTTAAACGCATTACTTCAGCCTATCCCCAGTTATGGTTAAAAAGACGCGCCGGGAAAGAAGAATAATTATTTTTACGCTGTTGGTATATATTCAGAATTCAAGCGGGGTAAAATAGCCTTTTGGCTAGATAACCGGGAGTTTTATGGCAAAACTGCTTCTGATAAGACATGGCCAGCCCAAGCTTCACGCCGAAGACAGGTTCTGGGGCAAGACGGATATTGAGTTGAGCGATGTCGGCGTCAAACAGGCTGAACAGCTTGGAGACAGGCTGGCGCAGACGAAAATCGATGTCGTTTATTCCAGTACCCTGCTGCGCGCGATAGAGACCGCGGAAATGGTTGCCTCCCGGCAAAAACTAAAAATCTTCGCCTTGAAAGAATTGTGTGAATGCAGTTTCGGATTTGCAGAAGGGCTTACTTTTAATGAAATATCGCAGAAGTTCCCTGCCCTTGGTAAAGAGCTGGCCCAGGGGAAAACAGTGTCTTTCCCCGGTGGAGAGAGCCTGGAACAGCTTGACCTGCGTGTGCTTGGATTCATGGAGAAACTTGCCCTGGTTAGACCGGAATCAACCGTTGCCGTTGTCGCCCACGGCGGCCCGCTGCGGCTCCTGGTTTGCCGTCTTCTGGGACTGGGCATCGAGAATTGGCTGAAATGGCGTATCGATTACGCCTCTCTGAGTATTGTGGAAACCTATCCTCAGATAAGTTTCCTCACTCTTCTGAACGACGTCTCGCATCTTAAAATATAGTGCCGTTTGCTAATGGTTGCTTATGTGTATCAATTGTAAACTTTGTTTAAACTTACCCGTTATAAAAAATATTCGTAATTATAATGAGGGAGTAGCCTGCGGAGAGGGGCGCAGCCCCTCTCCTTTTAGCTCCCCTTTCCAACCTGAAAATATTTCTGGTTGATTGTAAATGCTCCGGTTGGAAAGGGGAAAAAGGGGATAGGTAAGAGACACCAAATCAAATATTACCTAAGATATAAGGAGTTGACATGAAAAAGGTGTTTGCGTCTTGGAGTGGCGGTAAAGATTGCTGCCTCGCTCTCAATCGGGCGCTTTCTGAAGGACTGGATGTGCGCTATCTGGCCAATACGGTAAGCGCGGACGGATTACGCTCCTGCAGCCACGGCATATCCGCAGCCGTAATCCGGACACAGGCTGAAGCATTGGGAATTTCCATTGTTCAGCAGCCCACCACCGGCGATAACTACCGCCTTCAGTTTGTAAAGATGCTCCATGCCTTTAAGCAGGAGGGGATTGAGGGTGGTATCTTCGGCGACATCGATTTTAATGCCCACCTGGAGTGGATTGAAGCTGTTTGCCGGGAAACCGGCATAACGCCTTACCTGCCGTTATGGTTGGATAACCAGCGTAAGCTGATGGAAGAGTTTATAGGGGCGGGTTTTATCGCGGTTATTGTCGCTGTAAAAGCCGAATTCTTCGGCCCGAAAACGCTCGGTAAAGTAATCGATAGAGATTTCCTGGATTCACTTCCTGAAAACGTCACGCCCTGCGGTGAGGCCGGTGAATTCCACTCGCTCGTTATCGATGGACCGGTGTTCAAAAAGCGGCTGGAGATTACATCGAGCCGGAAGGAAACCCGGGGAGACCGCCATTTCCTGGACATTACAGGCGTCCAATTAACCGCTAAACACCTTGCGGGGAAGCGTTAAATGACCAGGATAGTCGCCCGGGTGGTATCTCAAAAAGGCTCATGTGAAGCCGGGCATAAACTCGGTGACGAATTTATCATCGACCCCGTTAAAACGCCTACGGGCCTATGCCCCTGGGCTCTCTATTCGCTTTTTCCCTTCGCGGAGGTATTACAGTTCGGTGGCGCGTTCCCCTGGGAAAAAGACCCTGGTAAATCACGTGTTGCCTGCCCTGACCCGGATAACCCGGTGGTATTCGAGCTCCGG
This sequence comes from Dehalococcoidia bacterium, assembly GCA_041300405.1. Lineage (GTDB taxonomy): Bacteria > Chloroflexota > Dehalococcoidia > Dehalococcoidales > RBG-16-60-22 > Fen-1077. The sequence continues at coordinate 1,931,312 of JBGLNK010000001.1, forward strand.
CGGGTGGAAATCCCCTGAACGACTAAGAAACCTCTGAACAAGTCATTGCATCGGCACGACAGGTCGTGCTGCGTCGTCCCCCACGATTTCGCCCTTCCGTATTTTCTTCTCCCTTGAGGTTTAACCTGCCGTAGCGCTTGTCCACCGAAGCGTTTCGCGTAGGAGGATTCGCGTAGGCAGGGGAGAGAAAATAAAAGTACAACACACCTGGGCCACTGTTCAAAAACAGGGAGCTTTGGGCACAGGGTGGCAGCTTCTCCCCCTGTAAAATATCGCCCCTTCCTTATTCCCCTCTCCCTTGATAGTAGAGGGAAGCCAAGGGTGAGGGTGAATAAAATGTCAAAGAGCCTGCCCCGTATGAGCGACATTGTCGCCATCCCGTATGAGTCCAGCTTCCACCCTCCCTCACCGATGAAGTTGGCTGAATCGGGACTTGATACGGGGGAGATTGAGAGGGATTTTGAATTGCACAAAGAATCCCTTTCTCTCGATGCCTACCTGCCCAAGCCTTGTGTAGGCAGGGGAAAGAGCTTAGGGTGTCAATAAAAATGACTTTACCGGACTGGACGATTTTCTTGATGTCCAGTTCCAGCCCGACCAGGAACAACAGCGCAATCAAACCCAGTTCGGAACTAAAATCGATGGCTTCAGGGTTGCTCACCCATTTGAGCCCCAGATGAGGCCCGATGATAATACCCGCGATGATATAACCCAGAATTACGGGTTGACGCAGCCAGTGGCATAAATAGCCCAATATCGCTGCCGCAACGATAGCGATGATAACATCACGAATTATTTCGGCTTCCATATTTTGGCCCTAAACACCGAATATGTCAAATAAAAAAGGCTGACTTCAGTACTTAAAAATAGTATCTTATTGAGAATACTGTAAATTAGTCTACGGCTATCGTGCCTGATTGTCAAGAATATTAACTTGTCTCAGATATAATATATTATTTTGGGGTTTTGTTCCGTTATCATGCCTGAATTTAAGACTGGCTCTTCCTGTCCCGATATATGATATAATAAGATAAGTGATTATCTTTAGAATCGGAACAACAATTCATCAAAGTCATCCCAACAAGCCTACGCGGCTGTTTTCAAAAAAGCGCTGGCCCGGTGAATGCCGTTATCTTCACCGCTACCGAATTCCGCCCCTTCGCTAGCTTCACTGTTGAGATTTATGCGCCTCGATCATCTGCAGGCAAGAAAAACAACGTTCGCCTGCCTCAATTCCAATCCAAGAGTGTGAAGCTGAGCCTGTTATTCCAAAAAATCTTCAATTCAGGATATAAAAAATGAACTATCGTAATGATATTAGAAATGTCGCAATCATCGCCCATGTAGACCACGGCAAGACTACACTGGTGGATGCCTTGCTCAAGCAGAGCCATGTCTTCCGTGAGAATCAGCAGGTAGGCGAGTTGATTATGGACCATAATGACCTGGAACGGGAAAAAGGCATCACCATCATGGCCAAGAATACCGCTGTCATGTACCGCGGCTTTAAAATCAATATTATCGATACTCCCGGGCATGCAGACTTCAGCGGCGAGGTAGAACGGGTTATCAATATGGCGGACGGATGCCTGCTCCTGGTAGATTCTGTGGAAGGGCCGATGCCGCAAACCAAGTACGTCCTTGCCCAGGCCCTCAAACACGGCCTGAAGCCTATCGTGGTCATTAACAAAATAGACCGGGAACACGCGCGGATTGCCGAGGTGCTCAGCCTTACTCAGGATCTGTTCCTGGAGATGGCTACCAGTGACGACCAGCTTGATTTTCCGGTACTGTATGCCAGCGGCAAAGAAGGCACGGTTGTCAAAGAGATGGGTACTATAGGTACAGACGTCAGCCCGCTTTTTGAAACCATCCTGGAAAGAGTTCCGCCGCCGCAGATTGAGAGTGGGCCTTTCCAAATGCTTGTTTCTAACCTGGACTATGATAATCACAAGGGGCAAATAGCCATCGGCAGGATATGGAGGGGCAAGATAACCCCCCGTGATTCCGTTATTTGCATCGGCGCCGATGGAAACCTGGTGAATTTTCAAATCAGTGAAGTATTTTCCCACCTCGGGCTGGAACGAGTAAAAGTGGATTCCGCCGAGGCAGGTGATATCGTCGCGGTGACCGGCATTGACGGTGTTTCGATCGGTGACACCATCGCCTGCCCTGAAAACCCGGAGGCACTGCCGCGCATCGATATCGGTGAGCCCACGGTAGAAATGACCTTCGGCGTTAATACTTCCCCGATAGGCGGCAGGGAGGGGCGCTACGGAACCACGCGCCAATTGCGGGAACGGCTTTACAGAGAACTGAAAACCAATCTCAGTCTCCGCGTACAGGATTCGGACAGTCCTGATACCTTTTTGGTCAAAGGGAGGGGCGAACTGCACCTGGCTATCCTGATAGAAACCATGCGCCGTGAAGGTTATGAAATTGAAGTATCCAAGCCCGAGGCCATTACCAAGGTTATTGACGGCAAGCGCTTGGAGCCCGTGGAAGAATTGAGTATTGAAACTAAATCCGGCTATATCGGGGTATTGACCGAGATGCTGAGCGCCCGGCAGGCCAGGCTCGTGGATATGCGTAATGACGGCGATAATGCCTATTTAAAATTTCATGTCCCCACCAAGGGCCTCATCGGTTTTCGCGGCTCTTTCCTGACCGCCACCCGCGGCGCAGGCATAATGAATACCATCTTTATAGGCTGGGAGCCGTGGCGGGGAGAAATTGTCTCCAACCGCATGGGGGTACTGGTAGCCTCGGAGGGGGGCGCCGCTATAACTTACGGTCTCAATATTGCCCAGGGGCGGGGTGATACCTTCATCGATCCGGGAACGCTCGTCTATGAAGGCATGATTGTGGGTATGAATACCCGTTCGCAGGATATACCTATTAACGTCTGCAAGGAAAAAAAGAAGACCAATATTCGCTCGTCTACGCAGGATATCGCCGTAAGATTGACCCCTCCGGTGATAATGAGCCTGGAGCAGGCCATTGATTTTATCAATAAAGATGAACTCGTTGAGGTCACGCCGCAGAATATCAGGCTAAGAAAAAAACGGCTTACCTACTCGGAACGGTTAAGGGATATCGCCTCTAACCGCCGCAGTTAATATATCCGGATCCGCAATTATTCACCATTAAAATGAGAATAAAGTCCTATCTAACGCCCCCGTTTTCCGTTTTATACTTATAACGGAACATTTATCCAGGGAGGTATTAATGTGAAAAGTATCTTATTCAGTCTGCTGGCTGTGGTGATAATGGCTGGCGCTATCGGTTGCTCGCAGCCGGTTTCAGCGGAAGAGGTAAAATCTAACAAGCCGCGCATCACCGCACCTGTCGTCAGCGCTTCTGACATGGGGGCACTGGTCGAGGGCAACGGTGAGTTTGCCTTAGATCTTTACCGGCTTTTAAAAGAAGAAGACGGTAATATCTTCTATTCGCCTTACAGCATCTCCCTGGCTTTAGCTATGACTTACGGTGGCGCGCGGGGTGAAACCGCCGCGCAAATGGCGGATGCCATGCATTACGTGCTTGCCCAGGATGCCCTGCATCCTGCGTTCAATAACCTTGGTTTAGAACTGGCAAAACGCGGTGAGGGCGCAAAAGGCAAGGACGATGAAGGATTCCGGCTTAACATCGATTCACTAATCTTTGTCCATAACCATCCTTCCGGAGACCCTGCACCGAGCCCGGCTGATAATAAATTTACCAGGGACCTTGTCTTTGTCGGCAACATCCAGGGGCAGGTTTAAACTGAAAAATAGTTCGATGATTTCCTTCTCATTGAATTCATGGAAGCCGGCGCTGATATATTTTTCCTGTAATGGCGTCAAGCTATCGTCCGGGTTTGGCCGCAAGAGTATTCTAGATCTCTGCTCTTCCTGTTTTCGCTCCGTAATGTCCATACCGGTATTATAAACGCTTGTTATATTGCCGCGGTAATCCCTAATCATCGTTGTGTACCAGGCAATCAGTCTCTCTTCCCCGCTTTTAGTTAAAACCAGGGCTTCGTAATACGCCACTCCCTTTTTCTCTCCGGATAACAGTTTTCTAACATTAGAGTGGATTTCTTCTCTCATTCTCGGCGGCACAAAATTATCAAACCAGTTCTTGCCGATAATTTCGTTTTTCGTGTATTTCATGACCTCGCAACCCTTATTATTGATATGAGTAACATTGCCGGTCGCGTTGGTCGCCAGTAAAATAAACGCCGCATTATCAAGGTACACCTGTTTTTCATGTCCTATTTTCATTAATCTTTGCATGATTGAAAAGCGCCCTGTTCTGCCAATGCTGAACGTATCCCATCGCAGGCGGTCTTCAAAATCCTCAACGCGCGATAGTTTGCCTTTATACCTGATGAAAACGAACGGGATAATGTTGGCTAAAGTAATTATGTCACTTACGCCCAATCTATTCAGGGGGTAAGCGCTAAGCCCAAGGATAGGGGCTTCCTTAAAGTGCTTTGCCCCTTCTATCCTTGCCTGGATGGATTCAAGCCACGCCTCTCTGCCTCTTCCTGCAACTTCGCCGGCAACCCTTAAACCCTCGTAACCCTTGTCGACGGCTTCGTTTACTTTGCTGATCAGAGAGGCAATGGATTTGGTGTAATCATGAGGTCCATCTTCTAAAGTTGATATAGTTTCGTTATGCAGCTCCAGTTGGCCCTTTTTCAAATACGGAATTAAAGCGGCCAGTTCCGGAATATCGGCTATGCTTGTTTCTTCTATGCCGCTGTCTTTCGCATGAATCAGGATACAGAGTTCGTTATTATTCAGGCCGGCAAGGAAAAATTGAGCAATAGTCTTGAAATAGTCGGATTTCGTGTTGTACAGTAGGCATATCTGCGTACCCTGGGGTATTGCACCGATGATACTTATCCCTGTATCTCTATCTCTCGTTGCCAACTTGGCGCTAACCTTCTTTTTAGGGGTACCGATTGTAGAATGTTATCTGTATATTATTGATATTATGCTGTTCTTTCTTAGAATATGTTTTTCGTATTTGTCAAATTACGCGTTTATTATTTATTATCTAATCCTGATAACACTGCTGTCAATAGATATTTTATGTCATTTTTATAAACTTATATTAATTTTTTATGAAGCCCTGTGCCGGATTCCCTGGCGCTGTAAAACCGTTTCCGCGCCTCGGCAGTGCCGCGCAGCATCAGGTTTAGAAAATCCGTCTCGTATTCTTCGATTAATCCTTCTCCGGCAAAACTGTAGTATCGGTTATCCCCTATGACGATATGGTCCAGCACTTTTATACGCATTATCCTGCCCACAAAGACAAGCTCACGTGTCAGTCCCTTATCATTGGTGCTCGGCTCCGGATTGCCGGAGGGGTGGTTATGAACAAAGATCATGGCTGTGGCATTGCTTTTCACGGCTCCTTCGACTACATCACGAGGCGCTACTGCGCTGCTGTTAACCGTGCCTTCGGAAAGGTCGATTGTATCGATAATCTGGTTCTGGCTATTAAGATAAACCACTTTAAAGACCTCTTTACGCAGGTCTCGCATTGAGTGATACAGGTAATCGAATACTTCCCGTGATGACTTGTAGAAAGGCTTGTCAATAATTTTCGCCTTGAGGAACTCGCGGGCGACCTCCTGCACCAGTTTGATGCCAAAAGCGCTGTGCGCGCCGATGCCGCTGATTTCCTGGAGTTCCTCAGACGGCGCGTCCAGTACACCGCGGAGCGTTTGAAAACGCTTGATTGCCTCTTTAGCCGCGGCTTTACAGTCTTTTCGCGGTGTGCCCAGGCTTAACAGCAGCTCGATTATTTCATAATCGTGAAAGCCGCTTAAACCTGATTTCAGGAACTTCTCCCTTAGTCTTTTCCGGTGACCTTCATATGTCTCTTCCATCATTTCTTCCGTTACATTCACATGTTCCTTTATTGCAGCTATTGTAGCATGTAACGTTAAATCTTGCCAGCGTTATTTATAAAACGGTTATATTAAAGCTGAACAGTCTCTAAATCTTGACAGCTTGTATCTAAAAAGGGTATATTCAAACCGTCATCAGATATAGAACTATTTTCTGTTCAATTCTAACCGGCATTATTTTTATTGAATGGGCCATAAAAGGATAAATGGGAAAAATTAACGGCGTCGTCACCGACCACATCAGGGACTGCAAGCTCGCCATAGACCGCGGCTGGAAGAGAAATCCGACGGCACCATCACCCCATTTCACGAAGACTCCTCCCGTCCAGTGGAAAAACAAACGCCTGAATAACAATTAATGAAAATTGCGCTGGTATCACCTTACGATTTTGCCCATCCGAGCGGAGTGGGCTCTCATATTTCCTGTCTGGAGCAGCAGTTCACGCGGTTGGGGCACGAGGTTAAGATAATAGCCCCGGCTTCCAAAGCTGCTTATACCCTCGGCGGCCGGTTTATCCGCATAGGCACGCCGAGACCTATCCCGGTCAGCGGTTCGATAGCGCGGATTACCACCTCCATCCGCCTGGAATCCCAGATAAAGGAGGTGTTCGAGCGGGAAAAATTCGATATCTGCCATCTCCACGAGCCTCTGATGCCCATGCTGTGCACTACGGTACTCAGGCTGAAACGTACGCCGATGGTCGGGACTTTTCATGCCAGCGGAGGTAGACCCTGGTATACGATGTTCTCACCCCTGGCCAAGTGGTATTTGGACAGGTGGTTTCGTAAACTGGATGGGCGCATTGCTGTTTCCCAGGTTGCTTTAAAGTATATCAATACCTATTTCCCCGGCACCGATACAAACGCTTCCTGAAGTGATAAACGACCCGCAGGCGCAAGCAAACAACTTTTTCACATCTCTCGAACATCCGAAACACGGCAAAATCAAAGTGATGGCAAATCCGGCGAAACTCAGCAATACCAAAGAAATAAATAAAATGCCGGCGCCGCGCTTCGGACAGGATACCGAGGCAGTTATCAAAGAAATTGGGTATACGAGCGCAGAAATCGCCAAGCTAAGGGAGAAGTACATTATTAATTAATTGTTAATAATCTATCGGGAAGCAACAAAAGACAGCAAGATTTGATAGCCTGCGGCACATTATTCTAAAATGTAAGCTGAATTTGCTATACTTGTTGGAGAGTAATCATGGGAGGATGAATATGGATAGAAAACCCCCTAAAGTAAATAAGGGACTGATAAACGACTACTCGATCTGGGGATTTTTCGCTGATACGATGGAGCATATCGCCAGAGCGAGAACAATCGAACTTACCCGGTACGGCTTGACCCGCGAACAATCACATGTCCTGCGTATCCTGTACGAGGCGGGACATGCTTTGACAATCAATGAAATTGCTTCTCATGTCCTGAGAAAACACAATTCTGTTTCTATTATCATAAGACGAATGGAAAGGAATCGTTTAATAGAAAGGGCCAAAACGTCCGATGACAGAAAATATCAAATATCAATCACGCCTAAAGGACGCGAACTATTTGAAAAAATGCCCACAAATTCTATTACCATGGCATTTTCGGCTCTATCCAATGAAGAAAAGAAATCATTGATGCTATACCTAACAAAACTTGAAGATAAAGTACGCGGTATGCTTGGACTGGATTATCATCCTCCATTTTTATCGTAATCGACTTTCCGTCAATTTATGTGATTTCCAGAGACCTTTCAGTTTCAAAGGTCCGGGAACCATAGCATTGTTCTGATTACCCATGAATTACTTATAAGCGTCACAGTCATCTACTACCTGATCCCAAATCGGCGTCTTCTGACGGAGTTACTTGATCGGGAAATCTTTTGACGCATTTATGGAAATCCTGTTACTTATACGATCACGAGTATCGCACTGGGAAGGCATAGTGATCTTGAAGAAAAGTCACCTGATTACGAAGAATATGGGAGAGCGACTGCCACTATAACCGTGGTTCCCAAATAATCGGGGGAGCTAATACTGCATATAATACCATACATATTTATCGGAATGTCACATTCTAGTAAATTGTGCAACCGGCTTAACAATCGCTTGAAAAGTGACTCACAAGACATGCTGAAGCCTTGATTTACCCTTCAAAAGTGAACAATTACGAATTCAAGCTGAAGGAAAGTTCAAAGGTTCTTGATATTGTACGCCAACGCCCACTATCAATCCCGATAGTTATAAAAACCCTCGCTCATATTTACCTTTTTACTGGTTAGAGCATCCCGGCAACATCGGGATGGTCAGAGGTTCGGCAGATTGTGTTGGAGTCCTCTGCGTCGCCATTTTATTCAATAGGCATAACTTCCAAAAGTCTTTCCATCGGTTTTAAACAGTCGGTTCTTATCAACTACCTCAAAAAGATAAGATATACTCCTCCCCGCCTCGCCCAACCGTTTTACGGCATCAAATATAGAAGCATACGACGAATATGTTTTATCCCCACCAGATTGACAGTATCCTACCGATACCATAGAGTGGCGATGTAATCCTCAAGAAATTTTTTTATATTTTCTCACTATCCTGTCCGGTTTTGGCTTTCTTACGCATTGTAATATATAGAAGCATGAAAGGAATTCCCGGTTGTTAGAAGAGACACAAATTATAGCCCTGGTCCAAGCCGGCGAAACAGACGCCTTCGCTGAAATAGTAGAGCGCTATCAAACGCCTATAATTCGCTATCTTTACCGGTTGACGGGGGACTACGAGATGGCTAAAGACCTGGCCCAGGATACATTCATTAAAGCGTATAAAGGTATTTTAAAAACCGACGCCGAACTTTCCTTTAAGGCGTGGTTATACCGCATCGCCACCAACAACGCCTTACAACACTACCGGCGGAAGAAATTGCTGTTCTTCATTCCTTTCACGGAAAGGGAACATGATATCGCCGCTGCGGAAAATCAGGCGGATCGCCAGGGAAAGATAACTGCCATCCAGGAATCTTTACGCAAGCTCCCTTATGACCAGCGAACCTGCGTTGTGCTGCACTTCGTGGAAGGATTTAAGTATAGGGAAATCGCATTAACGCTTGGTATATCGGAAGAAGCCGTGCGCAAACGCGTAGCGAGAGGCAGGAAATTGTTCATCGAGACGTATAACCAAGGAGGAGGTGGCACGGAATGAGATGCCGGGATTTAGAGGAACTCCTTTCGGCTTATGCCGACGGCGAGCTTAACAGGACGCAGAAAGAGTTTATCGAAGAACACCTGGAATGCTGCCCGGACTGCCGGGACACGTTAGGTGAGTTTGAGACAGCGGGCCGGCTGATTTCATCGTTAAAGGAAATGCCGATAATTTCGGATATCCGTGGAACTACATTGTCTAAAATCAAGGCAGGCGGGGCTTTTCCCGTCAAAGCCTACAGGCGCTGGCTGCGACCGGTCATCACCACGGCTGTTTCAATAGCCGTCATCGCCGTCATGCTGGCCACCCAACCCTGGGAATTCCGGACGCCCGCTGCTTCAGCCGCAACCATTGCGCGCAACAGCCCTGAAGTGCAGGCGTTTTTCGATGATGAGCAAATCGAAGAAGTCGAGGTAACGACCATGGTAATCGGCGCGGAGGGAGACGTGCTGGTCGTGCTGGTAAAAACCGAGACAAGGACAGCCGCCGCCGAAGTGAACGTGAAGAAAAAAATCGTAACCAATATCATACGTGTTCCTGATTTCCAGCCGGATGACGAGCAGAGAGTTCTCGAGATTGCCGGTGCCGACCCGAGGGTACAGGAGATACTGTCGCAGGGCGGAACAATCAAGCAAACGCATCTCGGTTACTCGATAGAAGGGGAAACGGCAATCGCCACCGCGCTGCTGACCATAGAACAGGGTAAGTATGAATGGAACATATCTATCAATCTCCGGGAAAAGACGATAATCAGCATGGGGCGGGGGCACGCCGAGCGGACGAATGACGGACGTCTCCGCGCTCCTGTTTTTCTCCGACTCCGCGAGGATAAATCTCCGGATGAAATCCGCAGGATGGAGACTGTCGCAGCGGCAAATAAACCGCCCGTGAAAATAAAACGTAACAGCCGGGTGAAAGAACCGGCTCCGCAGGCTGCGTCCGGAAAAAACGATGCCGTCACGGCGCAATTGCAAAACCCTGAAAATGATTTCAATATTGAAGTCGAAGGCCACAAAATCAGCCTTACCAACATGGATAAGTTACTCTGGCCTTCCGCAACCGGCCTTCCGGGTTTCACCAAGCGGGATTTCCTTAAGTATCTTGCGGAAGTATCGCCTTATATACTACCGCACCTTAAAGACCGTCCGCTCACGTTAAGCCGGTATCCCAACGGCATAAATGGAGAACATTTTTATCAGAAACACTGGGGCCATCCCGTCCCTGAGTTTGTTCGTAAAATAGATATTACCGAGGAAAAGGGTTCAAAAAGCGAGTATCTTATCTGTGACAACCTGGCGTCGCTCATCTGGCTTGGTCAGGTGGCAAATATCGAGCTTCACTCCTGGTTTTCCAGGGTAAGCGCGGCGCCGGATATGCCTGAGGGTAAAAGCACGGACTATCTTCTCGATTATCCTGATTTTATCATCTTCGACCTGGACCCCTATATTTATTCCGGAAAGGAGACTCCCGGCGCTGAGCCCGAGTTAAACCGCGCAGGTTTCGACGCTGTATGCGATATAGCCTTACGACTGAAAAATACACTCGATGAGCTTGAACTTAACGCGTTTGTGAAAACGTCCGGCAAGACAGGCCTCCATATTCATGTTCCCATCATACGCCGCTTCGACTACAAATCGGTGCGCTCCACGGCGGAAATAATCGGCAAATTCCTCGTCCGGAAGTACCCCAGGGAAATAACTACCGAGTGGGCGCAGGAAAAACGCAAGGGTAAGATATTTGTGGATTACGGACAGAACGTGCGGGGCAAAACGCTTGCCTCCATTTACTCCCCCCGCCCCGTGCGGGGCGCCCCCGTGTCTACACCTCTGCGATGGGAAGAACTCGGCAAGGTTTACCCTACCGATTTAACTCTGATGACAGTGCCGACCAGGCTAATAAAAACCGGGGACTTGTGGGAGGGTATTCTCTCCGCAAAGAAAGACCTGGACAAGCTGCCTGAATTAAAGTGAGTTGCCTTTGATAGGGCATCTTGAACTTGATTCACAACTTAGCGTCAATTGAACAAGACGGTTAAAAGTCAACGCTTGGTAACACTAACAATAACATTTATAGTTTTCCGTCTTTAAGTCCGGTTCTTTTGATTTTTCAGTTGTTTCTATCTGAAGGGATTTCTTTCTTCTATGCTCTTTGCCCTTGTTATCGGAGAGGCAGTCTTTAATTATAGCTTCTAATAGACAGGCCCACCACGTTTTCCGCGCATTCCTCACAAAATCCGCGTGCTTAAGGATTAAGTAATGGCAGAGCTAGAGTACAAATGGTTTATTGGCGACTACCTTGGACAATGATAGGTGGGTGCCATCTAGTCCCTTGAACCAGAACCCAATAGCGGTATCACGTACATTGAGGTCAAGCTTCTGCTGGTTAACAATAGCCGTAGAACCAGCGCCAGTATGGGGGCGACTGGGTACCCTGCCTTCCGGCAGAGTTCTCGCGGCTGAACAAAGAGCCCTGCCCAGTTTCCTAGTGATCCGTCCTGAAGTCAGCAATCGTTTTCAAGTCCGAAGCATTATTAGCTTCCGGCCATGAAACAATATTTATGGAGAGTTTATATAATTGGTGGCTTTCTTTATGCTTGATTTACGACATTTTTATGATGCTAGATATAGTACTAGTACCTTCGGCTGACAAGCGGATGCTAAAATGCCGGAAATTGTAGGGAAGGGAGGACTGTGATGATGAGACGAGAAACGGTAACAAAACCTCAAGAAACTTCGGGGGGCATTAATGGCATTAATATGGAGATTGAAGAATGCACAAAGAGGCTAGAATTACTTTACGATATCGCCGAAAAAACAAACTCTATTTCAGAAGTATCAAAGCTACTCGAAGAAGTTCTAACCATAACTCAGCGTGCACTACGGGCTTCAGCCTCATCGTTATGTCTTGTTGACTGGAAGAAAAGATTGCTCTACGTACAATCTGCTGGAGGCATAGCCGCAGATAAGCTTAAACAGATGAGGCTAGACCTTAACTCGGGAATTGTCGGCTGGGTCGCCAATCACCGTACGCCATTGATCATAAATGATGTGCCCAGAGATAAGCGCTTCAATAGAGACATAGACAGGGCTACTGGTTTCACCACAAAGTCAATCTTGACAGCACCAGTGGTAAGAAGGCGAAAGGCTATTGGTGTCATAGAGGTGCTTAATAAAAATGACGGTAGCGCATTCAATGATCGAGATTTACGAGTCTTGACGCGATTGGCATCAACAGAAGCCATCGTACTACTGGTCTCAATAGTGGCTACAGCCATTACCAATATCGAGCGAAGCCAAATAGTGTTGGATGGCTACAAGAGTGCTATCGAGGGCTTGGTCAGAGCCACTGATGCTAGAGATCTCTACTCTTTGGGTCATTCGCAGCGGGTGAAGAAATATGCTTTGTTGGCCGCTGGTTCACTCTCCTTTTCATCAGAGGAGCTCCAGGCAATTGAATGCGGCGCTCTGCTTCACGACATAGGGAAAATCAGCGTTTACGAGAGCATACTACGTAAACCTGATGCCCTAACCGCTGAGGAATTATACGTCATCCATAAGCACCCCAAAAGGGGAGCCGACATCTTGGGGGTAATTCCCAGTATGGAAAAAGCGAGAGAGATCGTCCTTCATCATCACGAAAGGTATGACGGAAAGGGGTATCCAGAAGGGCTTAAAGGTAACGATATCCCCATTGGTGCCCGTCTAGTGGCAGTCGCTGATGCTTTTGACACCATGACCACTGACCATTCGTATCGTCGTGCACTTAGTGCCGCCGAGGCTATGCATGAGTTGATTGAGGGCGAGTGTACGCAGTTCTGCCCCGTGGCAACGAAAGCATTGATCGATGCATTAATAAAGAAACCTGATCCGTTGAATGCCATGACGGGCCAGGTGAAAACAAGTCTCCAATCTGTCTTCGACAAAATACACGATCTCACGATCCTGAAGATACGCCAATTTTGCCTCGGGATCGCCTGTCGCGATAATGTTAATGTCTTCCGGGGCTACCTGGGGCAGAGTGTTAATCAGCCAGGTAAAAATAGGTTCAGCCTTGTCTCTGGCCGTCACAAAAAATAAGGGATGTTCCTGAGCCAACTGCGTCAATACCGGCACCGCATCCGGGAAAGGGGCTATATCAAGTTCTTCCGGACGATTCAGCAAAAGATCCAGTATCTCCCAAACCACGGCTTCATCCATCTGCAGGCAGTTAACTAGATCAAATTCCACGATATCTTCATACCGCACATGATGAATATTATACCGTTCATGTGCCATAGAAATAAACGTGGACATAATATCAGCGACCACGCCATCAATATCGAAGGCAAGTTGCCGCGGATCTATTTTATCGGGCAGCAAATTGGCAGCCATAGGATGTCTTATGATCTATTTATAATGATAAAAATAGGGACCGTAAGGAATTTATTAATGTATTAATACTAAGTTGCAATCAATTAACAATTAATAATCCAATCAAATCCTGTAGTGGAGGCAACCAATTTTTGATTTTGTTCCAAAGCCACTAAGGACGCAACGAGACGATCTTCAACGGCATCAAGGCTATCGAATACTTCGTTGGCGAACCACTTTTCTCGTATTTCATCCCAGATATGTTCCATAGGGTTGAGTTGTGGGCTATAAGGCGGCAGTGCCTCAAGCCTCATATTTTCTGGGATGACAAGGTCATGGGCGCGGTGCCAGCCGGCGCCATCAAGAAACATGAGAATAAACTCCTCGGGGTGACGTCGCGCTACTTCCGCCAGGAAGATGGACATGGCTTCCGCGGTTACTAAGGGCAACACCAAGCTATCCAGGATGCCATCAAAGGGGCAAACCCCTCTGTGTCAATGTAGATGAGACATCCTCCCTGTGATAAATTATTGTAGGGCGGGGAGGGAAAAGAATGAAAGAAGTCGGACCACCAAAGATGATAACACCCCACGAGGAGAAGGTGGCAGAGGTCACGGAACGGAGACCAGGTGAGCGGAGCGAACCTGGTCGGAGTGGAGGGGCCTCTGCCAATAAGCTGGCCGCTCCCAGCAACCCCTGCCAGCCAGTGCTCGTTCCCAATCCTGAGGTGTTAGAAAAACCCATACGGCGTCGGTTTACGGCAGAATATAAGTTGCGCATTCTGCAAGAAGTTGACGCCTTGAGCGAGTCCGGACAGATAGGCGCCCTCTTGCGTCGGGAGGGGCTCTATTCCTCTAACCTCACTACTTGGCGTCGGCAGAGAGATAACGGCACCATTGAGGCGCTTAGTCCAAAAAAACGGGGCCGCAAAGCTCACCGGCAAGACCCGTTAATCCAGGAAAACGAGCAATTACGCCGCCAAAATGAGCGATTGGCTCGTCGTCTAAAAAAAGCCGAGGCGATCATCGATTTCCAAAAAAAAATCTCGGAGATCCTGGGGATCCCCCTGAGCCAGCCCGAATCAGAAGAGAACGACTCATGACGGCCGCCCAGTTTGCTTCGGAACTGGGGATTACGACTGCCTGCGATGCTTTAGGGCTGAGCCGCGCCACGTTGTATCGCCATCTTACTCCCCAAAAAGCCCCGGCTCAGATAAATTTCCCTCTACCGCATCATCGAGCTTTAGACAAAGGAGAACGTCGGGCCGTGCTTGATATTCTCCATCAGGAACGATTTGTGGATAAAGCCCCTCGGGAGGTCTATGCCACCCTCCTGGACGAAGGGGCGTATCTGTGTTCACCCAGCACCATGTATCGCCTCCTGAACCAGGAAGGCGAAGTGAAAGAACGACGTAATCAGCTGCGCCACCCGCCTTACCGCAAGCCCGAACTGTTGGCTACCGGCCCCAACCAGGTGTGGTCCTGGGACATCACCAAGCTTTTGGGGCCGGTGAAATGGACCTATTTTTACCTGTATGTCATCCTGGATATCTATAGCCGCTATGCCGTCGGCTGGATGGTGGCGCTCCGGGAAAGCGCCGCTCTGGCCGAACGGTTGATCCGTGGAACCTGTGACAAACAAGGCATCGTGCCCGGACTGCTCACGATCCATGCGGACCGGGGCTCCTCTATGAAATCTAAACCAGTGGCCTTATTACTGGCTGATCTAGGGGTTACCAAGACGCATAGTAGGCCACATGTCTCTAATGATAATCCGTTCTCCGAAAGCCAGTTCAAAACCCTGAAATATCGACCGGACTTTCCCAAACGATTCGGCTCCTTGGAAGATAGCCGGATATTTTGTCGAACCTTTTTTGATTGGTATAACACTGAACATCGCCATAACGGCATTTCTTTACTGACTCCGGAGATGGTTCATTACGGCCTTGCCGACAGCGTGATTGCTTCTCGGCAAGAAGTTCTTCAAGCTGCCTATGCCTTGCATCCGGAACGCTTCGTCCGAAAAGTTCCAGCCGCTCTCCCCCTACCCGAGGCCGTCTGGATAAATCCTCCCATCAAAGGGGAGAGCAAAGCCTAAAAGAGATACACTAATTATTGAACCAGGGTGTCTCAAAATCATTGACACATTCCGGATCTCGTTATCAGGTTCGTCGTACATACGGTTGTGTTTCTCTTCCTTGCCTGATTCTTTCTTGCTCTGCTCTTTCGTCAGAAGTTTTGACTTCTGGCCTTTGGCAGGCTCCCCCTGTTTCGTGCACCCCCATGCCAGACTCAACATTAATAAGGCGAAACCGATAATAAAGATAACCCGCGTATTCAAACCTTGCTCCTTCAAATAGTCTGAGTGGATTTCTGCATGTTGACATCCACCTGGTATACGAATTAAAAAGAATAGGCTTAATAGTATGTCCGGCTCTGGGAAAAAACAAGGGAACAAAAAATCGTTCATGCTTGCCATTCTCGCTTGGCGTGTTTATACCCTTAATAAAAAAGCTTTTTGAAAGGTCGCAGGTATGTTGAAAAAAAACAGGATATCGATATTCTTTATTACCTTAGTGCTAAGTTTCATAGGCGGGACCCTGGCGGGCGGAGCCGCGTTGGAGATAGAATCCATGATATAGAAGCCGCAAGAGAGAACGGCTGCCTCTCCATCGGCGTGCTTTTCGGCTACGGCGAAAACGAGCCCAGGCAGGCTGATTTGACTATCCGCAAATTCGATGACCTGCTAACTATCTTCGACAGGCGGGCGGCAGTTTAATTATCGATGATACCGACCGGGAATACCCGTTTACCAGGCATCATCTCCGGGATAAATCGTTTACTTCTAACACCACGGCATAATAGTTTGCTAAATTATCTCTTTTATCATTATTTACGGAATATTCCGTTGTAAAATGAACTGCCAGGAAAATTTATAAGCAGTGTTTATTCCTGTAATTAGAACAAATGTTACAATTACCCTCTATCGTGTATTGACTCCCTATGGTAAAATAATATATGTAGGGGGGGTACGTTTCTTAAACACAGGCAGGCGAATTGAATATAAGCAGTATTATCCTTGCCGGCGGTAAAAGTACCCGTCTGGGTCATGACAAGGTTCTGGAAACCATCGGCAACACAAGTTTACTGGAACAGGTAATCTCCTGCATCGACCCGTTGAGTAAAAGCATTATCATTGTCACGGTGAAAGAGAGAACCTTTCCCCAATTGGCGAACCGCCCTAGAATAAAAGTAGTATCCGATATTCTCCCCGGCCAGGGCTCTTTAGGCGGAATTTATACCGGGCTGGTAAATTCGGATTCGTTTTATAATCTTGTTTGCGCGGCAGACATGCCGTTTGTGAATATAAATTTATTAAAGTATTTAATTGGAATCAGCGAGGGATATGATTTTGTGCTGCCTCGGATTAACGGACAACTCGAGCCGCTTCATGCTATTTATTCAAAAAGCTGCATTGCGCCTATCGAATCCATTTTGAACGAAGGCAAGAAGGTAATTATCGAGCTTATCAAACATGTTAAAGTCAGATATGTCGAAACCGAAGAGATTGATAAAATAGACCCGGAGCATCTGAGCTTTTTTAATATCAACACTAAAGAGGAACTGGAACTGGCGAAGAAAATAGCCGCAGGAGCTGCAGACTAATGCTGAGCGTAGAAGAAGCGATTCAAAAGATACTCGATGAAGTATCCGTACTGGAGACGGAATCCACTCCTATCCTGGATACGCTGGGACAGGTACTGGCAGAAAATATTGTATCCGCTATAAACGTGCCGCCGCTGGATAATTCCGGCATGGACGGTTACGCCGTGCGCGCCGAGGATACCAAAGGCGCCGGAGCAGCTTCGCCAAAAAAGCTGAGCGTTATCGATACCGTCATTGCAGGTACTATTTCACACAGCGTAGTAAAGCAGGGCACAGCCATACGCATTATGACCGGCGCGCCCATACCCAAAGGCGCCGACGCCGTTGTACAGTTTGAAAATACCGATGAAGAAAAACGCCGGAGCCCTGTTAGAGAGATAGGAATCCTGGCCGAGGCTAAACCCGGGTTGAATATCAGGAAGGCCGGTGAAGATGTGTCCAGGGGTTCGGTGGCGCTGAAAGCGGGACGCGTTATCCGCGCCGCTGAAATAGGTTTGCTGGCTTCGCTGGGATATACCCAGGTTAAAGTCATCCGTCGGCCGGTAGCAGCTATTTTTTCCACCGGCAACGAACTGGTAGAACTGGGACAGCCTCTCGGCGAAGGTAAAATATATGACAGCAATCTTTACAGCATCGCTTCACTGGTGAAACGGTACGGCTGCGTACCCCGGATACTCGGCATAGCCCGGGACGATGAAAAATCCCTGGTGAGCAAGCTTGAAATGGCCAGGGACGCAGATATTCTCCTGACCACCGGCGGGGTATCCATGGGCGATTATGACATGGTAAGAGATATCCTTGCCAAAGAAGGCAAAATGGTCTTCTGGCAGGTCAAGGTCAAGCCGGGGAAACCGCTGGCTTTTGGAAAAATCAGGGGCGCTGCCAAAGATATACCGCACATGGGGCTGCCGGGCAACGCCGTGAGCTGCATGGTAAGCTTCGAGCTTTTTGTTCGACCGGCGCTCCTAAAAATGATGGGGAAGAAGAACATCAACAAGCCCACGGTGGAAGTAGTGGTAGAAGATTCCGTTAAAAATGATTCCGGACGGCGCCTTTATAACCGGGCTATCGTGGCCAGGCGTAACGGGCACTATCAAGCCAGCCTGACAGGGCCGCAAGGCTCAGGAATTTTAAAATCAATGGCGCTGGCAAACGCGCTGGTACTTATTCCGGAAGAAAAGAAAATGGTACAAAAAGGCGAAACCGTCCAGGCCTTGATGCTGGACTGGAATGAAGAAGTAAACCTGATAGAAAAGGACTAAGGAAACAGGAATGCATTCAATTATCTCATTTGTGGGTAAATCAAGCTCCGGCAAAACGACCCTGCTGGAAAATTTGATTGCCGAGCTGAAACGGCGCGGACGCAAGGTGGCAATCATCAAGCACTCACACCATGCGGACGACCTGGATACGTCCAAGAAAGACACCTGGCGTTTTACGCAGGCCGGCAGCGAGCTTTCGGCGATAAATTCTCTCGATCACCTGGCCATTTTCCGGCACATGGACCATTTCTTCGACCCGCAGGAGATTTCCAGCTTCATTCTCTGGGACTATGACATTATCCTGACGGAAGGGTTCAAGAGCAGCCCTTACCCGAAAATCGAGATTCACCGCGCCGAACAAGGCAAAGAGCTACTGACAGATACAAAGCTGCTGCTGGCGGTGGTCACAGACGAACTGCTTGAGGTTAACGTCCCACAACTAGAACACGGCGACGTAAGCGGCATCGCCGACCTGATAGAACAAATAGTAAAAGCACAGAATAAGGAAAGTGAAGTTGAGGTGTTGGTGAACGGCGCCCGCATACCCGTTAATCAATCACTCCAGGATTTGCTAGAACGCACGCTGCTGGCCATGATACCCGGAACCGAGGGCAATAACGTGAAGAGCCTGCATGTTTCCCTGAGGAGGAAGAATTGATATTCGAAGCCTCGGATTTTAATTTTAAAGTGCCTTCAGTAGTTGCCAGGGCGCGGCGCGTCCTGATTAAACCCAGCGCTTCTTACCCGCTGCCCTACCCGGTTACCACGAGCCCCCATATGCCGCCGGAAACGGTTACCCCACCTCCTGACGCCTCATAAAATATTTTATCTCGATTAACAATGTCAAATATTTCCCCTGCATTCATCGGCTTGCCGTAAAGCAAGAGAGCTTTATAAGAACATTTTGAATCACAAATACCACAACCTGTACAAAGCTCGCGGTTAATCCTGGGATAGTTACCAGGTTCAAAATCCAGCGCATTTTGCGGGCAAACTCCGGCACAGTTGCCGCACCTGGTACAAAGCGTTTTTATAAACCCGATTTCCGGACGCGGTGTAATACATTCAGGATTGGCACACCACCGGCATTCCAGACTGCACCCTTTTAAAAATACCACTGTTCTTATACCGGGTCCATCGTGGATTGAGTAACCTTGAATATTTGTAACCAGGCTGGAATTCAAGTTTCCCATCGGTTAATCCTTCCCCGTAATTAAAGGAAAAGCTGATTTACTGGTACTGTCATCCGCATAATAATCCATTACATTGTAAATAACAATGATAAAAGGAATACCTCAAATACACCCGCTGGTACCCTATAGTATCCCCCATTTTTTAAACGTCTCGATATAGTGCCTGGGCTGCGGGAAATCCGGCCTCATATCAAAATCAAGATGGCTGTAGCGGTGGACGTGGTCCTTCGTCATTTCTTCAAAATGCCTTAATCCCAATACAAGGCTTTCAATTTTATTCCCGGGAAGTGAAAAAATAATCTCATCTTCTCCGGACATGGTACGGTATTGTTCGCCGGTATCAGGAAGCGTAATACGGTATTGTCCGTTCCGGATAACCGGTATCACCGCGAAAACGCAGGAGCGGAGAGGGTCGAATTCAGAAGATACCAGGATTCCTTCTTTATACTTTACTGCAAGAAGCAGGCTTCTTAACTGGGCGGTATTAGAATATATCATCACCATATCGGGTTCAAAACCGGTCATCTTCAAAGGCGCAGAGACGATTCCGACGTATTCCCCATATTCAAATTGAGGGGATTTTTCACAAATAGCCCTGTCTGCTTCCTCATTTTCAATCATCGCGGGAAAACCGGTGATTTTTTCACGGGTTTCAACAAGCCCGTAGGCTGATACCGGCGCGGGGCACCAATTGTCTTCTTTCAACATGGCGATGGTAGCCTTCCTGCCCCGGCGGGACATGGCGAAAGCCTGGCATTGGGCAATATGATATCCGTAATCCTTTTTAGGTCTCATGGCACCTTCGGGGATATCTTCTTTCTTTTTCAGCATTTTCACCGCAAGAGGCGATGTCTTCAGAACCAGTAGTTTCTCGATTTCTTCTCCGAAGTCTTTGTATTCATTTAGTGTGGTCATAAAAAATAGCTCCTGTTCTTGAATAATTTCTGCATCAACATTTTAATGTTTATAAAGTAATAAGGGAAGCTCTGACTAAGTAGTCTCAATATTTAAAGACAAAATTTTTTGAAGCCATGATGGAGATTGCCACACCTCCCGATTGGAGAAAAGAAGGAAACCGACCTCACCCTTGCCCTCTCCGTACACGGAGAGGGAATGAGGAAGAGCGACATCACGGGAGATGGCACGTCCCGAAATATCGGGACGACGCAATTAGTTCAGAAGTTTCTAAGATATCATCCTGTCTACGCGCTGCCTTAACAGGCCATCCTCATTTATTATTTTTACTCTATTGACCTTCACAGCATTCTATTGTATCATCGTTTAAAAGTCCAGGGGAAGGAATAAAATGGCCGATAATAAGTATCAACAACTGGTGTTTTCCGGATTTAAAGAGAATATGGATTTACCTTTTATCGCCAGGCCTCAAGCTTATTTCAGAGGATCGCAACAGATACCCGGCGCCGGAATAAACATGGGCTGGCAGCTATTTATTAAACCTATTTTCCTGGAAAAAGATCCTCACACCCACAACGCTGACGAGTATCTCATTTTCCTGGGCAATAATCCGGCCGATTGGTTCAGCAGCTTCGACGCGCAGATAGATTTATTTCTCGGGGAAGAGAGGGAGCAATACTTAATCGATAAACCGGCAATCGTCTATATCCCGGCCGGGATGGTACACTGCCCGCTGAATTTTCGCGTTTTAAATCAGCCTGTTTTATTTACCGCGCTGCTGCAGTCCCCGGTGTTTTCCAAGACGATGGGCGGCAAGGAATACACTTATAAGGGCCCAGGCCCCGACGGTAAAATAAACAAAGATATTTTCAAATAGAAAACGGGTAGTTTGAATCCCCCCGCTGCTGCCATTTAATCGTTTAGTATTTCATCCACCAATTTACTAACATACCCGGCTATAGCCGGAGAAGCGGTTAATCCAGGTGAGCCTATGCCTTCCAGATTGATAAAGCCATTTTGTCCTTTTTTAATTTCATTACAGATGCGGAATTCAATGAACTTTTCTTCTTTACCATATATGCGGGGCATTATGCCCGCGGATTCAGGTTCAATGTCGTCCGGGCCGATAAAGGGGAACAGCCTTTTTATGCCTTTGTAAAATATTTTCTTCCGGGAATCATCGATGGAATAATCGATTTTATCAACCGGGTAAAAATCCGGCCCCAGGCGAACCCGGCCGTCAACATCCAGTACGGAATGTATCCCGGTTACGCCGCCGCTGAGGGGCACGGGATAAACCAGCCGTTTTTTTATCCTGCCGGCTTTATCGGGACAAACAGAGTAGTATTCCCCCTTGAAAAAAGTATGATGGAACCCCTTCTCTGTTATATCGATTCCCGCCATGGCGGCTACTTTATCCGCATTCAGTCCCGCGCAGTTAACGACGACCCTGGTTTTCAGGCTGCCGGCTCCATCAGAATCCCGGTAATGAACACGATAGTCTTCCCCGGTTTTTTCAATCCCGGTAACTTCGGTCTTACATACAAAATTAGCCTCTTTTTCCGTCGCTATCCTCAGGAAACAGCGCATTAAATCCCAGGCGTCTACCACGCCTGCTTCAGGGAAAAGTAATGCGCCTTCACCGCTGACTTCCGGTTCCAGCTTCATCAGTCCTTTCTTTGAAAGCCGCCGCATCTCGATTCCTTCAACTCTGCGTTGATAAAATTCCTCAAGCGCCGCGACTTCGGAGCTTATAGCCATGTTGCTCCTGGTATTCAAGAAAAAGCGGCAGCACGCCTTGATGATATCTTTAAAACCGAACGGAGAAATGACCCTGTTGAAACTGTCGGTTAGCTATCCGTTAGCTTTTTTGGGGAATGGCTCCCATCGAGCTATTCTATGGCGCTAATTTAGCTTCAAAAACTGGCGCCCCTGCCGGGACTCGAACCCGGGCACACGGTTTAGGAAACTGGCGTAAGTACCTTCCCAAAGCTAAGTATCTATTTTGCTTGTGTCCATTTTATACGTAAATGTCCATTATGTCCAACTATGGTTGCATAAATTTAGTAGCAAATTAGTAGCAAACCATAGCTTTATCTTGAGCGTGAGCAAAGGCTCATATTTTCGGGTTTCTTCCAAGAATGACAACTTCACTCTAAGATGGAATGTGATTTGAGGCTAGTACTCTAGCCGTCGAACAAAAGTAGTACGTCTAAACGAAACATTCTGAGACCAGCAAGGCTTCCTCTCCCAGATATGGTACGATGATGGGAAAGATGGAATTACCTATATGAACGGCACGGATCGTATTAACATAAGACCGGGATTGCGAGTCTTAATAGTATTGAAAATAGACCAGCGGTCTGGAAAACTAACCGAAGGAATAGTAAAAGACGTTTTGACTAAATCACCTGTTCATCCCCATGGTATAAAAGTCCGTTTAGAAGGCGGCCATGTTGGTCGAGTTAAAGAGATAAAAGTCTGAGATTAACCTCCATCGAGCAATACCGAACAACATGACGAACTATTGATGCCTATCGCTGCGATGGACATCAGAGCCGCTACCGTTCAAATCCAGCCCGGTAGTCCAAGTAGTTCAATATATAAGGGCTGAGTTTCCGTTTGATTAGCTTGCTTCGGTTGCCTATTCGACAGGTTTGTTCTTTTCCCAGTCCCTAAAGGATCTCAATCCCCGGGCTTTATGTTCTTTCGCCCTTTCTACTATTCTAGCGATTATTTCTGAGCTAGGCAACCTGGGGGGTTCAAAAACGACCTTGCACCCCTCTTTTCCCCAGTTTTTCAATCGGAGCTCGTATTCTAATTGCCCTTTAATGAAATAGACGTCATCATAAAAAAATCTACTGAAACTGCCGGGCAATTTAATACCTAACTCTTCGGCTATCTCAAAACTTCTTTTGATTAATTCACTTTTAGGAGTTGATTTGAACTTAATGCCTTTCTTTTTGTCTTCCGCAATTTGCTGATAGGCATCTCCTATTAGTTTATCCCAGAATCTATCCCAATTAATCTTCCAAATCGCATATTCTGTTGGCGACATGGTGCTCTTCGCGTCTTTGATAATAATCTGGCTGATATGGAAATCATCCCGTTTCATATCAGAAATCCTCCTTTTCTCGGTCAGCTAGAAGATAGATTCTATCAGATTAGTCTTGACAAAATGAACATTAAAGATATACGATAGGGCACAAAGGATGTTCATGGTATAAGAGAATGCTTGAATACATAATAACATCTAAAGCGAAGAGAAGCCTGTTAAAGCTACTTCTAACTAATCCGGACACTGAATTCTATGTCAGGGATATCTCAAGACGTATCGGAGAACCTCTTAATGCCGTTCGCAGAGAGTTAGGTTACCTTGAGAAAGCCGGGCTGATAAAATCACGGCACGCCGGGAATCTCAAATATTACTCCGTGGTCAAAGAATTCCCAATATATCCGGAACTTAAGAAGATTATATATACTACTATTGGTTTTGGAGATTACCTGGCGGATAGATTGAAGGATTCAAAGCAGATTGAACTTGCTTTTATATATGGGTCTGTGGCCAAGGACGAGGAAACAGCTAAAAGTGATGTTGATCTCTTTGTGGTGGGAGAAATTGACGAGGACGAACTTCATGAACTCGTGTCCCAAATAGAAAAGAACCTGGGGCGTGTTATTAACTATACCCTGATGAGTAAAGCTGAATTTAATAAGCGATTGAAAAACAACAATCCTTTTGTTAAACGCATTTTGGAAGAGAAGAAGCTGATATTGAAGGGGAACCATGATTTCAATTGATATTTTGGTCCGGGAAGGAAGTATCCACCCATTCCAGGCTACTCAAGAAGAAATAGTCAAGGTTATGAATATTGCCAGACGTGATCTTGCTGAAGCAGAAAAAATCCAGGATTCAAGTTTAGATTGGTCTTTCTCTATTGCCTATAACGCGGTATTACAAGCCTGTAGAGCGTATATGTTCTTCAAAGGATATCGTCCTGCCAGTTCAGAGTCTCATAAAGCCACATTCCAATTCATGCAAATTGCAGTGGATGAATCAATGAAACAGACCATTGACTATTTCGACCGGACTAGAAAGAAACGCCATCGCGTGATCTATGATGAGCCAGGGTTGGTAACGGAAAAAGAAACTCAACAACTAATTAAGAAAGCTAAGGAATTTCTGGAATATACTGAACGCAAATTAAAGGGAAGTACGAAGCTATAAAAGCTTCGTACTGAGCCAAAATAGCTAATGGATTGTTAATAAGAATGAGTACTGAAGCAGATACTTGTCGAAAATACGTTACTCCTAAGCTCTACGCAGCTGGTTGGAATGATGACCAGATAAATGAGCAGCGTACATTTACAGATGGTCGAATCATGGTCGCTGGCACAAAGATCTATCGCCGTCCACAAAAGAGAGCTGACTACCTTCTCCGCTACAAGCCAGACTTTATGATTGCAGTCGTTGAAGCAAAAGCGGAATACAAGAATCCTCGTGATGGTCTTCAGCAAGCCAAGGAATATGCACAGGTGCTCGACCTCAAGTTTGCCTATGCCACCAACGGTAAGGGCATCGTTGCGCATAACTTCCTTTCTGGGCTTGAAACTGATATTGAGAACTTCCCCAGCCCAGAGGAGCTATGGAAACGCGTGAACCCTTCCCTAGGCATTAAGAATGATGAACAGCAAAAGAAGTTCCTCACTCCCAGCCTTCCTGTAGCTGGAAAACCGCTCCGCTACTATCAGGAAATCGCCATTAACCGAGTAATAGAAGCAATATTAGGAGGGAGAAATCGCGTTCTCATCAACATGGCCACCGGCGATTGCGATTGTGAGGACTATCCTCCTGGGAAGACACACGAAACTGACCGGGAATCCCGGAGGAAGAGATAAAATAATGGCGCTCGTCAAGACATCTTAAAGCCGAGTTGTCTGAGTCCAGCATTTGTTGTCAAAGTATGGACGAACTTAAGAAAAACTTTCCTGAACTCTTGGGAGTCACCGATACAAGGTGAAGGTGACAATGCAATATTGAGTTCGGACACAAGACGACATTCTATTGATGCTGAAACTATCGAATGAAAAAGGAATTATTTTTTTGTTGAGATACCATGCGATTGGAAAAAGAGCAGATTCATTGGTTTGGTATCAGAATCTGGCCTACTACTCCTGCCCTAGACCCGTATGAAATATTACCGGGTTGTTTAGTAATCTTACGATTAAGAGGATTGCTGGGTCATATTCATATAAAACCTACAAACTACTCGATATAAAACCAAATAAGTAAAAGTCGATTTATTCTTCGATGCTTTATAAAGGATTTCGTGCAATCTGCAATAATCTATCGATATATAGAGAAACCCTTGACAAAAATAAGGATTGGTGATAACTTAATATTGGCTCTGGAAATTCAGAGCTATTTGTATTATTAGGGCGGTTGTCAATCTGATTTATTAAACCATGTAAACCTGATTGGTTAGTAATTTAGTATAATTTATGCCGATTTCAGCTTTGGAAGCTATTTGAAATTTCGAAAATTGAAAACCTAACTCTTAATCATCAGGTTAGAGGTTCGAGTCCTCTACGGCTCACCAAATTCAGTTTTCGAAGATAAAATCGCCGGAATCGGCCTAAAAGAGGCCGATTTTTTGTTGGCCTCAGCGAAATTGTCAATTTGAAAAGTAGGTCAGATAAGGTAAAAAATAGAACTTTGATATACGCTACTCAATGTAACAATTTTCGTAGCATCGCAAGAAGCTAAAATATTGATTGAGCAGTGAGAAAAGATTATAATCGTCTCTGACTCCTTAGTTCCCAAGGTTATCAACCGCCTGCCCCAGTAACTATGATGTCGAAAATGTTAATTCACAAGTTTGACCCATACTATCGGGAAAGG
The DNA here is from genome assembly GCA_041300405.1 of Dehalococcoidia bacterium. Lineage (GTDB taxonomy): Bacteria > Chloroflexota > Dehalococcoidia > Dehalococcoidales > RBG-16-60-22 > Fen-1077. The sequence continues at coordinate 1,957,683 of JBGLNK010000001.1, forward strand.
TCCACCATAAAACCATAAACAGAGGAGAGTAACTCAAATGGCTAAAAGGATATACGAACACCTGGTCAAACCATTGAGCGTCGGCAGAATGGATACAGAGGCAATGAAGCACCTGAAAGTGCCGAAAGGTGCTTTTGCCAACGGTCCAGGTAATGCCGATAGCATCGTATGGCTGAACGGTAGAGACCACCTGGAGGGGCTGGAACTCAACTTTACCTGGGGGTTTTATAGCGGCATCGGTGACTGGCACACCGGACAGGACCCCCACACGCATCCCTACCCTGAATGCCTTGTCTTTGTCGGTCTCGACTCGGCCAACCTGAATTACCTCGGGGCAGAAATCGAGATATGCCTGGGGGAAGAACAGGAAGCCTACACATTCGATGTGCCCACCGTTGTCGTGGTTCCCGCCGGTATGCCTCATTGCCCGTTGACGACAAAGCGGGTGTGGAGCCCCAAGGGCTTCGGTTTTTACCTGGCGTCCCTGGGCAGCACACCCACGACAACCTGGATGGGTGAGGGGGTATCGAAAGAAACGATGAAGGCAATGCAGGAAGCGGCGGCCAGGAACGGTAGGAAGATAGGAATGACCTCTTATGCTGCGGAGAAAAGACTGAAAAAGAACCCGACCAAACCGACGGGGAAATATATGCACTTAATCAAACCGCTGAAAACAGGCATGGTAATCCAGCGGGGGGAACCGGCGCTGGACGAGATGACACCGGAGCAACGGGCCCGATTTGATATAAGGGCCAAGAGCGGACAGAAATCGGGGCCGGGAAACGCCGACCACCTGGCGTGGTTTTACGGCATGGACCTGGAGGGACTATACCTTAACCTTATTTGGGGATTATACAGTAAACCAGGAATCTGGCACCGCGGCGTCGGTGCTCACGCTCATCCCGTGGATGAAGTCCTGGTCTTCGCCGGCCTTGACCCGAACGATATCGATTATCTGGGGGCGAAAATCGAAATAGAACTGGGGCATGAACACGAGCGGTACACCTTTGATAAACCGACCGTCGTCGTCTGTCCCAAAGGGCTACCCCACAATCCGGTCGTGGTCAGATGGGTCGACCGGCCTTATGCGTTCTATTCGATTGGCCTGGGCGGCGATTATAAAACTACGATCATAGACTAATACTAACGATCAACCGTACAAGAATAAGGAATAATCATCAAAAATCCAGGGAGGGAAATAAAAATGGCGAAGCGAAAATACGAGCATCTGATCAAACCTCTCAACATAGCCACGATACCCCAGATGATGAGGGACGGCGCCGGTTTCAGAAACACGGGAAACGCGGACAGCATTTACTGGCTGAACGGCAAGGAGCACCTGGAAGGGCTGCCGCTTAATTTTTCCTGGGGCTTCTACACCGGTCTGGGCGACTGGCACCCTGGCATGGACCCCCACATACACCCTTATCCGGAAGCCTTAATTTGGGTCGGCCTCGACGCCGACAACGTCGCATATCTGGGTGCGAAAACATCCTACTGCCTTGGTGAAGAGCTGGAAGTACATACTTTTGATAAACCCTCGGTTGTCATCGTTCCGGCCGGGGTGCCTCATTGCCCATCGATTACCCAGGATGTGACCAATCCGATCGGCTATAGCTTTATGATATTTTCTCTGGGCGCCGAGCCCACTACGACCTGGATGGGGGACGGGGTTGCGGCCAGGCAGGCGGAGCCTAGGCGGCCAGCGCCGGCCGGGAGCGGCAGAGGGCCGTTGATGGTATCTTCTTATTCGGAGAAAAAGATCAAAGTCACCCCGGAAACTCTTACGTACGGTCATAAATATGACCATCTTGTCAAACCACTGAAACCATTCTCAACGTCTCCGGAAAGATTAACGCCCGAGGAAAGAGCGCAGTATGAAAAGTTAACTTCAGACGGTATGAAAGTCGGGCCGGGAAATGCGGACAATCTGGTCTGGATGTACGGCAAGGATCTGGAAGGGCTAGAACTTAACTTTACCTGGGGGTTCCATAAGTCGCGCGGCTGGTATAGTCTTCGGGGTTGGCGCTGGCAACAAGGATGATATCCAGCGGCAGCCTTACCCGGTAGCCCTTTATCTGGATGTCTGCTTCTTCCAAAAGGTTGAACAGACCCACCTGCAGTCTTTCCGCCAGGTCGGGAAGCTCGTTGATACAGAATATACCGCGGTTCGTCCTCGGGATGATCCCGTAGTGCATGGTCAGCTCATCGGAGAGATACCGTCCTTCGGCAACCTTAATTGGGTCGACATCGCCGATGAGGTCCGCGATGGTTGTATCCGGTGTGGCGAGTTTTTCCCCGTACCTGTCCTGTCTTGATAGCCAGATAATCTCTGTTGCGTCTCCCTCCCTGGCTGCTTTTTCCCGGCAGGATTTACATATCGGCGAGAAGGGATTATCGTTAATTTCGCAACCCCGGATGACCGGAATAGCTTCGTCAAGTAAGCCTGCGAGGAGACGCATAACGCGGGACTTAGCCTGTCCTCTTTCACCCAGGAAGATGATATTCTGGCCGGATAACACGGCGTTTTCCACCTGCGGGATTACCGTGTTATCGAAGCCGATGATGCCATTAAAGATAGGCTTTTTTGCCTTTATCAAGGCGATGAGGTTACGCCTCATCTCTTCTCTTATGGATAAAGGTTTATAACCGGATGCTTTAAGCTCACCGAGGGTCCCTGGCTTATTCCCCGCTGTAGGATCGCCCGGATTATTAGTATTTTCCGGCTTTACTGGGCTAGCCATCGCGGTACCCTCACTTGCCTTGCTGGCCTCTTCTCCGGCACCTTTTTTCTCTTTTTTATATCCGTGGAAGATAAATCCCATACTGTTCAACATTTTCGTTTCCCGCCTATCTTTTTCCTGGCAGGTAGTTCATTACAGGATAAAAGAAATAATTTGTATTTTGCCGTCAAGGGGGAAATTTATTCGCCCGATGTTAAGGCGGCTGCCTGTATTGAAAAATACCCGCTAGTTAAAGTATAGGCAGTGTTCCAGAAATCTGTCAATGAAATCAACAATGATGATCTAGTCAGGAACTATTATTAATAATTCAATGGAGAGGAACATAATGTACAATACATCCTTTCATTACCTAAAGTCACAATAAGATGAATTGTTTTATCTGTTATACACCATGCGTTCATCCCCATAATAGTTGTGGGTTAAACGTTATATGGGTCGTGCAGGATAAAAGGTAGAACCAGAACCTTCTCAAGGACTTCCAATTCGTTAAAGGGGGTCGAATTCTCTTAGCTGGTAGCAGAAAATCATAACACGGTATTTATTATTTCATTATTCAGACCTTAATGCTTGAATGGGGTTGAGTCGGGAGGCGTTCCACGCCGGATAAAAACCGAAGAACAAACCAATGGCAACCGAAACGGAAACGGCCATGATAACGATATCTGGCGTTACCATAGTAGACATAAAACCTAGCTTATCGATAGCGATGGATGCTCCCCAGCCTACGGCGACCCCGATAATGCCGCCGGCAAATGTCAAGGAAGCAGCTTCGAGGAGAAACTGAATCCATATATCCCGCTCTCTGGCTCCTAATGCTTTGCGGATACCTATCTCCCGGGTCCTTTCCAGTACGGAAACAAGCATGATGTTCATCACGCCGATACCACCTACCAGCAATGCGATGGCGGCGATGGCTCCCAGAAGAAGTGTCATCGTACTTGAGGTTGACTCAAGATTGGTAATCATCTCCGCCATGGACTGAATTCTGAAGTCGTCGTCCGCATCGGCGGCGAGGCTATGCCGCTCGCGGAGCAGAGCGGTGAGGTCTGTGACCGTCTCGTCGCTTTTTTCTGTATCGACCAGCGCGACGATGATGGATGACACCGTCTTTTCGCCTTTGGTGTTTTTTGACTGGGATATCGATTTCTGCATGAGTGTCAGCGGGATTATCACATTGTTGTCTACAGAATTAAAAGAACCCCCTTTGCTCTCTAGGACGCCCACGACGGTAACGATGACTTGGGTGCCCAGGCGTATTTTCTGGCCCACCGGAGATATTGTAGTATCAGGAAAGAGTGTCTCAGCGACATTGTAGCCGAGTACCACCACCTTGGCACCGTGCTCATATTGCACTTCTGTAAAGAAGCTGCCGCTGGCGATTTTAAGGTTGTTCATCGTCTGGTAGTCGGTGGAGGTTCCTATTACCTGGGTTTGCGTGTTTTCCGTCCCGGCGATTAACTGGAGATTGCTCGATGAGGTAGGGGCTACGGCAGATATATTGGATATCTGTTTTGCTATAGCCTCCGTGTCATTCTGGGTCAGTGTGCTGCTCGAGGCGGCGCCTCTGACACCGCCGAATGACAGGGACATCCCGGGGCTGATGGTAACCAGGTTTGCTCCCATGCTCTCGATATTGGCAAGGATTGATGCTGTCGAACCCTTGCCGATGGACATCAAGGTGATTACAGATGCCACGCCGATAATGATGCCGAGCATGGTCAAGAAACTGCGCAGCTTATGCGTGGTTAAGCCGATCCAGACAGTGGCTAAAGGACGAAGCCAGTTTTTCATGGGGTCTCTTCTCCAACTAACTCGCCGTCCTTGATATGGATTATGCGTTGGCAGCGGTGGGCGATATTGTTATCATGAGTTACCAACAGGAGAGTAATGCCGTGCTCGGCATGTAAAGACGTCAGGATGGAGATCACTTCCTCGCCGGAGTGGCTGTCCAGCTGGCCGGTAGGCTCATCCGCCAGGAATATAGCGGGGTTTTTCACGATAGCGCGGGCGATGGCGACACGCTGTTGTTCGCCTCCCGAAAGCTCAACGGGGCGATGATGGATGCGGTCAGACAATCCAACTTTAGACAAGGCTTCTATGGCACGCCGGCGGTCAACCCCGCCGGTGTATGTCATACCGAGTTCCACATTAGCCAACGCGGTGAGCCGGGATAGCAGGTTAAAAGTCTGGAAGATAAAACCTATCTTCTCACCCCTGACCCGGGCCAGTTCGCCACCGCTGAAACGGCTTACTTCTCTGTCCTCCAGATAGTAGTTACCTGAGGTTGGTTTGTCCAGGCAGCCGATCAGGTTAAGACGGAGGCAAAAAAGATAGTTTCCGTGGGTAAAATATCGGGGGCGGTGGGAACTTACGCTACAGTACCACCCGATGTGGAGCAAAAAGCCTGCCGTAAACTGGGGCTGGATGCTGCGCCCATATCCAACCAGGTATTACAGCGCGACCGGCATGCGCAGTACGTCACCACCCTGGCGATAATTGCCGGTTCTCTGGAGAAATTCGCCACGGAAATCAGGAGCCTCCAGAAAACCGAGGTCCACGAGGTCGAAGAACCTTTCGGCAACGGATTCGTTTCTACCGGCTCATCGGCGATGCCCCATAAGCGTAATCCGGAACTGACGGAAAGGGTCTGCGGCATGGCACGGTTAATACGGGGTTTCGCGCTGACATCAATGGAAAATATCGCTTTATGGCATGAGCGCGATATCAGCCATTCATCCAATGAGCGTATTATTTTGCCCGATGCCTGCCTGGCGCTGGACTATATTCTTGCCTTGTTTACCTCGGTAATGAGGAGATTACAGGTTTTCCCGCACCAGATGAAAAAGAATATGGAGCTTACACGCGGGCTTGTATTTTCCCAGAGAGTCATGCTGGCGCTTATCGATAAAGGTTTGAAACGCCAGGAAGCTTATGAACTGGTGCAAAAAAACGCCATGAAATGCTGGAAGGGAAACCGGACATTCCTGTCTCTGCTTAAAGCCGATACGGCGATTTCAAAGGTTATAACGGCGCAGGAACTGGAGGCGGTTTTCAAGTATGAGCATTACATGGAGCATGTGGATGAAATATTCTTGCGATTGGGTTTAACCAAATCTCAATGGCAGGGTACTATTCCTGAAACTTAAGCCTTAACTTGAGTTTTTGACCAATCAAGAGAATGTAGCAATAACAGGCGGTACGCCCGCCGGGGAGGTTACCTGGAATGGACAGTAGTATGCAATCGGTATTAATGCAAACAGATTTACCTCTGCCTATTTTCATCCGCGGTAAAGTGAGGGATTCTTATAATCTCGGCAGTCATCTGCTCATAGTAGCGACCGACCGTATCTCTGCTTTTGACGTAGTACTTCCCAACGGTATTCCGCTTAAGGGCCATGTATTGAGCCGCCTTTCTGCTTTCTGGTTCCGGCGCACCAGCACAATTATACCGAATCACTTGACAGAGGCCCTCGATGATATCCAGGGTCTCGATTCCTATTTGCCCAAAGAAAGTCGTTTTAACTATCCTTCTTATCTGCGTGGTCGTTCCATGGTGGTCAAGAAGGTAAAGCGCATACCGGTGGAATGCGTGGTGCGCGGATATCTTGCAGGTTCAGCATGGAAAGAATATAAAGAAAGAGGAACCGTTTGCGGCAATAAAATGCCTGAATGGCTGCTTGAAAGCCAAAAATTTGAGAAAACCTTGTTCACGCCAACGAATAAATCAGATACCGGTCATGACGAACCCATAACCAGGGCTGAAATTGTAAAATTAGTCGGCGCGAGGGTTGCCAAAGAATTGGAAGAGAAAAGCGTGGCCGTCTATCAAGCCGCCCATGAATATGCCTTGACCAAAGGGATTATCATTGCTGATACCAAGTTCGAGTTCGGCATCGATAACGGCAAGCTGATATTAATCGATGAGGCTTTGACCCCCGATTCATCACGTTTCTGGGATGCCGCGCAATACAAAGAGGGCAAGTCACAGCCGAGCTATGATAAACAACCCGTACGCGATTGGCTGGTAGACCAGGGCTGGAACCAGGAACCCCCGGCCCCCGAACTGCCTCCCGAAGTCATCGAGGCGACATCTAAAAGATATATTACAGCCTATGAAAAGCTAACAGACCGTAAACTTGCCTTGCTTGAATAAGCCTTACTTTTCTATCAAGCCTTTGGTGCTTGGCAATTCACCGGTAATCCTGCTGTCTATCTTTGTGGCGGCGTCCAGCGCCCGCCCCAGCGCTTTAAACAGGGCTTCCGCTTTGTGGTGATCATTGCTGCCGTAGACTATTGAAGCGTGCAGATTCAGCCGCGCTTCAATAGCGAAGGATTCCAGGAAATGCCGGACGAGGTCGGCGGAGAAACCGGGCATATCGTTGCCTGTGAACGGCAGATTCAGCACAAAGTATCCCCGTCCTCCTATGTCTAAAGCCACGTTAACCAGTGTTTCATCCATGGGCACAGCCACATTCGCCATGCGAACGATGCCCTTCTTATCACCTAAAGCTTCATTAAAAGCCTTGCCCAGGGTAACACCTACATCTTCAACGATGTGATGCTGGTCATCACCGCTGGCTTTAAGAGTTATGTCAAATAATCCATGTTTAGCCAGTTGTGAAAGAAAATGGTCAAAAATAGTGATACCGGTGGATATTTCATATTTCCCGGTGCCGTCGATATTGATTGAAAGGTTGATATTGGTTTCTGCTGTGGTGCGCTTTAAAACAGCTTTCCTGCCGGCGGTAGTTTCAGAGGCCAGGATTTTCATGGCGCCTTTCAGGAATCTGCCTCCCAGCGGTATTCTGCCTGTGCGCGTACGCTGATACAACGGGCGGCTGCAGCCGATTTTTTTTGCCATTTGCTGATCGGACAGGTTGCTTTTCTGCTGTAACTCTATTATTCTACCCAGTATCACTTCTGTAGATTCCATGTTACTCTCTTTCATTACAGTTAATACAGTAGTTTTGCCTTAACTGTTAATAATTATAACATATAAATAACACTTGTCAATAGGTGTATTTAGAAATAGGAAATTTAATTAACAGTAAGGTGCAGAGGAGTTGATAAATTCAGTTAAAATATGACGGAAAAGGCCTGCTATTCCAGTTCGTGTAGAGCCTTGATCAGGGAATCTGTGTGTTCCGGTTTGCCGACGCTGACACGTATACCGTTCTTCAGAAGGGGGTTATCAAAATAACGCACCAGGATGCCTTTATTCTGCAATCTCCGGTGCAGCTCACTCGCTTTCCCGTTCAGAACCGGGCAGAAAATAAAGTTAGCCCGGGAGGGGAAAGCCTTCAAGAACTTCAGCTTCTGCAACTCGCCGAAGAGCCTCTCTCTCTCGGCAACTATGTCCTTTACCCGGTCCGCAGGGGCGTATGCCGAAGATAATCTGTTTTTTCGTATCCGCAGGGGGTGTTTCCAGTTTATAAGCGCTGCCTTCCTTACTCCAGCCGAACAGCTTTTCCATGTTCTGAAGGAAATTGGCCTTGGGCGGAATGATTGTGTTGCGGTACCAGTCGAGGAAAGCGGTATCTTTGCCGTCCCAGACGGCCATTTCCGCGGCGCCGCTTTCCCTGGAAGGCACAAAGACGGTAAAATCTTTCTGCCATTGCGCCAGGATTTTCCCGATTTCCTGTTTATTTATCTTTTTCATGGTTCTACCTGATAAGGTCGTCCGCCTCTTTTGATTCGTAAGCGGCCATCAGCGGCAGGGCGTCCTTGTCCATGCCGGATTTATAGTCGAACAGCTCCTGCACGATATCTTCCATCTTTTTGCTCAGGGTATGCAGCGGGATGCCCGCCGGGCAGGCGCTTTCGCAGGCCCCGCAATCGGTACAGCGTCCCGCGATGTGTATCATGCGGGTTACCTGGAAAAGCAGGTTGTCCTGCCATTTAGGCAGGGGAGAAATCCACTGCGGCTCGGTCTCTTCCACGAAACAGCGCTTGCAGTAACAGGCAGGGCAGACCTGGCGGCAGGCGTAGCAACGGATGCACTTCTCGAACTGGTTTTTCCAGAACTCCCAGCGCCGAGCCGGGGGCATAGCCTCGAGTTCTTTAGCCAGGGTTTCGCCGGACTCGTTTTTACTTACCGCGGCAGTCTCTTCACCGAGGAATAAATCGTACTCTTTTAGCACGGCTTTATCGCAGCCGAGGCAGTCGTTCCTGAGCGCGTCTTTTGCGGGAAATTCTTTTTTAACGCCGTCAATGGTAACGGTGACTTTATTGCCGGATAAGGCCTTATCGCCGGATAATGCGATGTCATCTATTTCGTCGCGGTCTTTGCCGGTGAGTTTTTCTATCTTCGGTAAATCGATAACGCCCGCGCACGGGACGCCTATGATGTAGACGTTTTCCCGCGCCAACTGTTTATCCTGGATAAGGCTGATGAGGGAGCGGGCATCACATGATTTAGTAACGATAGCGGCCTTGCCTTTGATATCCGGGAGAAAATTGCTGAGATTATTAATAATGAAGGGATTGACCACCAGGCGCCCGGCGGCTTCCTTATCTTTAGTAATCAAAGGAGTATCAGTAAACTTGAGGCTGCCGGCCTCATAGCCCACGATGTAATCTACTTTTTTCTGCTCCAGCAGCTCGCGGACAACAGCGCGCAGTTTTTCTTCTATCTTATCTGTCATCGAATAACCTGTTCGGGCCTAATTTTTTCAGGTCGGCGGTTATCTCCGCAACGACCTCGGCGAACTTGCCGCCTTCGGAGGCGGAAACCCAACTGGCCTGGAAGCGTTCCGGCTCGATACCCATGAACTCCAGGAATTTTTTCGTGACAGCGATTCTCCGGCGGGCGCGGTAGTTGCCGGTCTGGTAATGGCAATCGCCGGGGTGGCAGCCGGAAACGAGAACGCCGTCAAAACCGCTGCGCAGGGCGCGGATAACCAGCAATGGGTCCATCCGCCCGGAGCAGGGAATTTTAATTATCCTGATATTTGCCGGGTATTTTTTACGTGAAGTTCCGGCTAAATCGGCTCCGGCGTAGCTACACCAGCGGCATAAAAAGCCGAGGATTTTGGGTTCCCAGTTGGAGTCTTGAGTCATGGGTTTTAAAGCGTACCTTTCCGTTAGAAGTATAGCATAAATCATATCTGGTTTATAAGCAGGGGAAGGCGGAGCGGGCAGTCAAAGACGTAATTTTGATAGTATTTTTCCCCGGCCGCCGAACTCACAGCAATGATAAAAAGAGATAACAAGAATAGATTATGAAGAAAACGAGATATAATAGAAGATAATGATATGCTAATAGCCGTGATAAACTCTTGTTAACTCTCTATGGGGTTGCGGTGAATCATAAACTGCGCTATTATAAAAGTTGTTAGCACTCTCGGTCGGAGAGTGCTAAAATATGTAGAGAATAAACATTTATCATAAGGAAGGAGGCATGGAATGGCAGTAAAACTACAACCACTGGCTGACCGAGTACTGGTAAAACCCATCGAGAAGGAAGAAAAAACCAAATCAGGGATTTACCTGCCGGATACAGCTAAAGAAAAACCTCAGGAGGGCGAAGTGCTGGCCGTAGGTCCCGGCAAGATAGCGGATGACGGCAAGCGCATCCCGCTCGACATTAAAGTCGGCGATGTAGTCCTCTACGCCAAATACGGCGGAACTGAAATCAAGGTCGACGGCGATGATTTAATGATTCTGCGCGAGAGCGACATCCTGGCTAAAAAGGCCAAATAAACAGGGAAACTTAGGAGGAAAATAATGGCAAAACAAATAAAATACGGCGAAGAAGCAAGACATGCCCTGAAGAAGGGCATCGATGTCCTGGCGGACGTGGTAAAAGTTACCCTGGGCCCCAAGGGCCATCCCGTCGCGCTGGATAAGAAATGGGGAGCCCCCTCGGTAATCGATGACGGCGTGACAATCGCCAAGGACATCGAGCTACCGGATCCTTTTGAAAATATGGGTGTGCAGCTGGTGAAAGAAGCGTCCAGCAAGACCAACGACGCTTGCGGCGACGGCACTACCACTTCCACCATCCTGGCCCACGCGATAGTTACCGCCGGTTTCAAGAACATCGCCGCCGGCGCTGACAGCGTAGCCTTAAAGAGGGGAATTCAGAAAGCTACTGCTGCTGTCGTCGAGGCACTGAAAAAGGCCTCTACTGAAATTAAAGACAAAGAGCAAATCGCCCAGGTGGGCACCATCGTTGCCAAGGACAAGGAAATCGGCACCTTACTGGCCGAAGTCATGGAAAAAGTCGGCAAGGACGGCGTCATTACCGTTGAAGAGTCCAAGGGCACCAAGTATGAAATAGAATATGTAGAAGGCATGCAGTTCGACCGCGGCTACACCAGCGCTTACTTTGTCACCAATGCCGAGCGCATGGAAGCCGTCATCGAAGACCCGTATATCCTGATTACAGATAGTCATCCGCCCACCAGAGCCCTTCCAGCGCCATGACGGTATAATCCGTGCCCTCGGCCTTTTTCTTATCGAACTTTATCGTGTAGGCGATACTGTAAAGCGCTCCGATAGCCTGCTGGTACTGTTCGCTTTCCGGTGAGCCCTGCCCGTCGAGCATGATAAAGTTCATATCCGGCACGTCGATAAGCGTTACCTCTTTAGCGGGCGGATTATACAGCGCTTTATGTTCTTTTTTAAGGTCTATTTTGGCCATTTCCAGATTCCTCCTTAGCCCTGGATTTTCTTTACGGGGAACTGTATCTCGGTGACGTTTTTGGAGCCGTCATTAGCATCGTAGGTGAGGTACAACTCACGGTCGTGGCCGGTAATCTCATATCCGTTTTTCTCTATCCAGCTCATTAAAGCGCCGTAGGTCTCACTGAAGTTTTCGTAAGACCCTTTATGGATGATGCTGGCAGCCTCGATTTCCGGCAGTTCGTAGACCTTCACCTTATCCGAGCCGGGGACGGACTTCTTGATGGGCACGCACACTTCAACATCCACGTCTTTTTCCTTGTATTCGTCGTCATGGCAGATAAGCATCGTGGGAGCGGCGGGCTTGAAAATCATCTTCTTAGCCAGGTGCTTGAATATTTCACCATAGAATTGACCTACTTCCCCGTAATTGGGCAGGATGCCGCGCATGGAGGCGACCATTAGCGGTTCAACTTTTTTAACGACTATTTTGTAGTCGGGCATTTTACCCTCCTTTTCAATTTGTTTCAGCAAATTCTCCACCTGCTCCAGCCGCTTTCGCTCTTCCGCAAGTCTCTGGCGGAGCTCCGCCTGCTTGAGGATAAAGATATCGCGCATTTGCGAAGGGGTCAGGCTGTTTTCGATAAGAGTCGCGATCTCCTCTAGAGAGAGACCGGTGTCCTTCAGCGCGAAGATGTAGTTGAGCCGCGGGAGCTGTTCCGCCGAGTAATAGCGGTAGCCGGTGAACTGGTCTACGCTGACCGGTTTCAGCAGACCGATTTCATCGTAAAAGCGCAGGGCTTTGACCGAGATGCGGCAGAGCCGGGAGAAATCGCCGATTTTGAACATTCACGTTCTCCTGATGGTTGTTTTTGAAAGCTTTCAGATAGAGTATAGAGCCTCCCGCAAGGGGAGAGTCAAGGGGGAAACAAGTAGTTTGTAATTGGTAGTTAGTAGTTGGGGAAGCTCTGATAAGTAGCTCAATACTAAAAGACATAATTATTTTGATGCCATGATAGAGATTGCCACGCCTCCCGATTTGGAGAAAAGAAGGACATCGTGATGGCTCGCAATGACTTTTTCATAGGTCTCGATAATTCCGCTTGAGTTAGCTTTAGCATTGTCATATACTAGGGCCAAAGGAGCGGTATGTCACTGGATTTAACGAAAATAGCGGGGCAGGTAGGCGCGATGATAGCCGGGCTCAGGGACGGCCGCGCGGAAAGAGAGCGGCGGCTCCGCTTTGCATTGGAAACGGCCAATAATCCGGGCATCGACCTGGAAGATTTAAAGAAAAAAATCAAGGCCGGGAAAACATCATGGCTGGTGGCCGAACTGACGGAAAGTATTTCGAACCGCTATCCTTTACCCCCCTCCCCCGCCGATTTCACCGTACTGGCTACGGACGGCTCGCACATCGACGTAGACCGGCACCGCACGGCGCGCTGCTTTCTAATCAATATAGGCGCGGTAACGCTAACCTACGGCAGCAGGCCGGACGCCGCTTTATCCAGTACTCCCCGGCTGTATTCCGATGATAAAGACCTCGTGATAGCGCATCCGGGCGGCGGCCGCGAGCAGATGGTAGAAGGAAATCTCCTGGGCGCCAAGCGCTCTATAGAAGAATTGAAAAAACTGGCCGATTTAGCCGCCGCGTTACCCAAAGACAGCGCCGCTTTGGCGCTGCTGGACGGGACGCTGATATTGTGGGGACTGGAAGCCTACCCGGAATTCGTCGGGGACGCTTTACTGCACGACGGACTGATGCCCTGCCTGGGCGCGATGCAGAAACTCAATGCCGACCGTCAGCTTTCGCTGGCCAGCTACATCAGCTTCCCGCGCAGCACGGACGTCGTTAACGTGTTACGGGTGGCCGTCTGCCCGAACAGCGTCCCCGACTGCGATACGTATTGTCCGCCGGGCAAAGAACGGGATTGCGACGGTCTGGCCGGCGTGCGCGACCGGGACCTGTTTATGGAACTACTGGCGGACGGCGAACGTTCCGCGCTGTTTATCAGCCCTTCAAAAGTGGTCAAGGAGCATTACGGCGAACACCGCATCTACTTCTTTTACCTAAAAGCGGGCGGCGAGATAGCGCGCGTGGAGATACCGCAGTGGGCGGCGGAAAACGAGGGGCTTTTAAACCTGACCCACGCTTTAACCTACGACCAGTGTCAACGCGGCGGCGGCTACCCGGTGGCGCTTTCCGAGGCGCACGAGCAGGCGGTGGTCACCGGCGCGGACAGGGAGTACTTCTGGGAACTGGTGGAATCCTCCATGATAGAAAGGCATTTGCCCGACCCCGTTTCCGCCAAGAGCTTCAGCAAAAGGACGAGGTGGGTTTAAGAAGTAGTTGGTAGTTTGTAATTTGTAGTTTGGAGAATTGTGACAAGAGTAAGCACTGGGTAATTGTCGTTCTGGGAGTAGCGAAGACTTCATTAACGGCAAGATCCTCTCCCTTTTGTAAAGGGAGAGTTAGAGAGGGATTTTGCACTGCCTGCCCACCAAAGCTTTAGCGCAGGTGGGTCATTCCCGTGAAAACGGGAATCCAGGGGGAAAGGAGGCAAAAAACTATGGATAAATGTAGAATATGTGGTACGGAGTTATCACCTAGCAACAGAGACCCATGCCCAAAATGCGGAGGAACAATTCGAGTTCTTGACCTAGCAGTTAGCGATGGATTTGTGATTCGTGATAGCATTTCTGGGACTCACAAACAAAAGTGGAGCGGCGAATCATTAACTCTATTCTTTGGGATTGTAGCTATTCTTCTGACTATTGTCAGTTTGGGCATTATTAATCTTCTCCCATTTAAACAATTCGAAGTAGCTTTAAACGTTTCCCTGCGCTACAATAATATTTTTACTCTGGACATGGAAAAGCAAACCCTCACTCCGGGGGAATCGTTTTTCCGCTCTTTCAACCTGACGGCTTTAAGGGTTGTCTTGACCCTGCTAATCGAAGGCTTGATATTTTTCCTTTTTGGTTACCGGCAGAAACGCTCGTGGCTGGTCTTTCTGATCGTCAACCTCGTTACTCAAGGATTTTTAAACGTCTGGCTTACGGTTTCAACCTCCCCCATGCAGAGTTACCTGGTCTTATCGCTGATATGGGGGGAATTCCTCGTCTTTATCGTTGAAACGGCGGCATTCTTGATCCTTGTCAAAGAACACAGGCGCTGGCGGACATTCGCTTATGTGATAACCGCGAATCTTGTCAGTCTGTTTGCAGGTAGCTGGCTGATAATGTTCCTGCCGGTATAAACTCGAATCGTTGGACTTTATAATCTTATGAACGTCCGGACATCAGCTCCTTCAGCCTCGCCACCGCCGCCGGCAGCACCTCGGCGATACCCTCGCTAAACCGCAGGTGAGCTTGGCTGTCATAAGGTGTCTCCCCCTGGTTGATGATGACCAGCTTCGCCCCGGCCTGTAAGGCCACCCCGGGCATCTGTGCCGCCGGGTTGACCACCAGGCTGGAACCGATGACGATAAAAAGGTCGCACCGGCCGGAATGTTCATAGGATTCCATCAGATCTTTCTCCGGCAGTGAGTCGCCAAAATCCACGATAGTAGATTTCAGCTTGCCGCCGCAAAGTGGGCAGGTGCGCTCTCCTTCGACCCTGTCCATTTTAAAATCGCACCGCAGGCAGCGCACCTTGGTCATATTGCCGTGCAGTTCCGCCAGCAGCTCCGGCTTGATGCCGGACTTTAAATGCAGGTTATCCACGTTCTGGGAGATGAGAAAGGCCATTTTCCCAAGCTGCTGAAGCTCGTAAATGGCGGTATGCCCGGCATTCGGTTCTACTTCCGTCCACTTCTGCTCCGGCGTGGCAAGCCCTTTATCGCGCCTCGTCCACAGGCCGTCCGGCCCTCTAAAGTCCCTCAATCCGGAATCCGTAGAAAGGCCGGCGCCGGTGAAAACCACTGGATAATGAGATTCCAATATCCACTGCGCCAGGTCGGCAATTCTCTGGTTTAAATCAGTCACGTCACGTTTCTCCACAAAATATCTTCACTTAAATATTATCGCTCATGGACGGAAGCGTCAACTCCTCTTTTGTCATTCCCGCGCAACCTGCTCCGTATGAGCGGAGCGAATCGGAGGCGGGAATCTATGTCACGATATAACTGAATTGTCCTTCTCGACGCAGTGAAGAATCTGTCTCCTTTTCAAACCTGAAACATCCCCTCTAAAAATGCCATATCTTACGTCCTCCTTTATTAAAGGAGGAATGAGGCGGATTTTGCCGCAGGCGTGACAATCTCTGGCACAATATAAGGAAATTTTCGGGTTCCACCCATAAAGAACATATTCAGAACTTAAGAGAGGTTATTCGGCCTGGGACTGCTTCTTTTTGGCTCTCATGCGCAGAAACAGCAGTATACCGATGGCTGCGACACCGGCGGCGGCCACCCCGATGATTAGCAGCTTGTTTTGCAGGATAGTCTGCCATTCCGGCGGAGAATCGGTAATGTTGGAGGTGATGTCTTGAGAAGCATTTGTCGGAGGCGCGGTTTTAAGGGGGGCAGGCGTCTTGGCCGCTGCGGTTTTTACCGGCGCCGTTGTGCTGGTGACATTTGCTGTATTAGTTGAATCAGGAACCGCTGTACCTGAAAGAGAAAGCGCGTTAAAACCGGCTGTAATTTCATTGTTTGTTTCATTATTTTCCGTGATGGTATTATACCCATCGGCGGTCAATTTAAGAGTATGGTCGCCGGAAACGAATGCGTAAGTAAAGACGACGCTTACCGTTTCTCCGGGGCCGATTTCACCTGTCTCGAAGAAGATCGGTTCGGCGCCGTCATAGCTGCAGGCTAACGCGGTGACCGGCGCCCTGCTGATGCCGTGGTTTCTGACGCGCGCTGTAAAAGTAATCGGCGTAAATTCTTCTGGGACCCCCGGACACCATGTCAACAAATCGACGCTGATGTCCGGCGCGGGCAGCACGATTATTTTGGTATTATTTGACTCATCTTTTTCATTTACCGTGCTGGCTTCATCGATAAAGGCGGTAAACTGGAAAGACCCCTTTTGCGCCGTCCAGGGAAAAGACATATGTACGGCAGCGCCGGTTTCCATGCTTTCAATACGGTGCTTTCCCATGAAAACCTGGTCGATGTAGTATGAAATATAAGTCACACCGGCTGTAAGGTCGCCCTGGTTTTTCACAATTAAATCGAATGTAACTATATTCCCGGCTGCCGGAACATCCGGCGTCCATTGTGCGGATTGTATTACCAGGTCGGGCGCGGAAATCGAAAACTGTAATTCTTTCCGGTTATTAAACTCGTCGGTTTCCGGAACTATATTTTCCTTGTCGAGCACAACCTCAACGCGGTAGGCGTCTTTATAAGCAAGACCCTGTAAAGGTATGATAATATCTTTGGACAGCGTTGCTCCGGCGCCAAGCTTGTCGATAAAAATGTCTTCAACCGTTTTACCTTCAAAATTGACGGTGGCATAGGACGCGGCGGCTGTGCCTGTACCCCTGTTTTTGACTGTTATTCTGACCGACGCCTGCTCTCCGATTACGGGCATGGACGGTATGCAGGCGATTGTCTCGACAACAAGGTCGGCGGAAGGTACGACCTTGGTTGCAGTGACTTTTTTGGACAAAAAGTTATTAGTTTCACTTATTTCCCTGATTTTACCGGATGTGTCCGCGGAAGCCTGCACGGTAAAGGATGGGTAAAGAGGCATCCACATAAATGTGTTCGTAGTTGTATTGCCAACGTCCAGTTCTGTTACTATCGTGTTGAACTGGTGGATGGTATCTATGCCGAATTTAAGCTCGATATTATGGGCACGGCTCTTTCCCTGGTTCTTGACGGTAATGGTAACGTACATCGGGCTGTTGATTACCCGGCATAGCTTCAATTAAAATCACCTTAGAGGCGATTTTGGCCATGTAAAGCTCCTCGGTCACGCCTGAGTCTCCACCGCCGCATACCGCCACAACTTTATCCGCAAAGTGGCCGCCATCGCATAAAGCGCATTCAAAGACGCCTTTGCCCAGCAGTTCCGCTTCGCCGGGGACACCCAGCTTCTTGTTCTTCGAGCCGCCGGTGAAAATCACGATGTTGGTGGTATATCCCTGCCCTTTGGCGCAGCCCACATACCGCGTGCCGGAAAATATCTCCAGGGAGTTAACTTCGGCATTCTCTATGTTTAAACCAAATTTCGTGGATTGATTCACCATCGCGGAGGCGAGTTCAGCCCCGGAAATACCCCCGGCAAAACCGGGATAGTTTTCTAAAAGCTCGATGTTCCTGATATATCCGCCGGCAGTATCTTTATCCAGCAAAAGCACACGGCGGTTGGCGCGGCTCAAGTACAGCCCCGCCGTTAGCCCCGCAGGACCCCCACCTATGATGACAACATCCCAGTCAAACATAGTCAATTTCAACTCCTTTGTTCGTATTTGGCGCTAATTACAATTATATCTCTATCATATATTACACTATCAATCTTATTCAAACCCGGGCACTGGTAATGATTTTCAGCCTTTTTAAAGGATGGGGTGTAAAGCAGCAGGAAGCACGGATGAAAACCAGGGATATCGACCGGACAGAGCAACCTTTAACGGCGCCAGAACGAAAACCATTCAAGCTATGAAACAGCATGATTGACTTTAGGAAATTGAAGGGTGTAGGATATGGCCAAGATAGAGCTTTTAAGCTGTAAGACCAGTCGAAGTATATTATAAAAGGTTATTCCGCAACTATAGAAGTCATATCATGGTTATAAGGGAAATAGAGACCTCTTTCAAACATATGGATAGATATTCTCGTCACTACTCCGTCCAACCCGGGGACTATTATTCCCGCTTTCATCGCTTTTCTCTTACCGGTCGCAGGTAACCGGCTTTTAAAAATCATAGAGGAGGTTCGCATGGTAGAGAAATCAGGAAACACATATGAAGTGTTAAGCCCCTGGGCCGAGGCCGACCCGGTTCCCTGGAAAGGGATAAATCCGCGGCTCACCGACCTGGCAGGCAAGAAAATCGGACTGCTGCGCAACAGCAAGCGGGCCGCCGAGCCCTCGCTGAAAATAGTGGCGGACAGATTAAAGAAAAAGTATCCCACCATCCAGTTCAGCTGGTTCTCCAACCTGAAACCAAACGAGACATCCATCGCGCAGGATATCAAGGACGACTTCGAAAAATGGATCAAGGGGGTGGACGCGGTCATCGCCTCATACGGCGATTGAGGGTCCTGCACCAAGTACCTTGTGTACGACGCAGTTACCATAGAAGAAAGAGGCAAACCCACGGTTTCCCTGGTCAATACCGGGTTTGCCAATGATGCTGAATCAGCCGGACGCGGCATGGCCATGCCGGTTCTACGTATTGTACCCACCACCGTCCCCTGCGAATCAAGCATAATACCGGACATCGAAGCCGGAATCGACGGGGCGATGGACGCCATCATCACGGCGCTGACGAAACCTCTGACCGCCGAGGAAAAGTCCCCGAAGGCGAGAGAGATAGAAAAGCCCCAGCGCATTATTTTCAAGGGCAGCCTTGGCGAGGTAAATACCTTTTTCTATCGACGGGGCTGGACGGACGGCCTCCCCATTATTCCCCCCACCGAGGAAGCGGTGGCCGAAATGCTGACCGGCACCGACCTGCCGCCCGAAAAATTGCTAGGCAAATTACAGTCGCGCAACGGCAAAGCCACGATAGAGAAAATCGCTATCAATGCCGTCATGGCGGGCTGCCTGCCTACATATTTGCCGGTATTAATCGCGGGCACAATTAATTTACTCGAATCGGAGCCCGGTTTCCTGGGCTACACCACTTTCGGGTTCAGTACCGGCTCGTGGGCTCCCTTCTGGACCATCAACGGCCCCATACGCAATGAAATCAACGTCAACAACGGCTCCGGCGCGTTCAGCCCCGGCAACATCGCCAACGCGGCCATCGGGCGCGCCATGGGGCTTATAGTTAAAAATATCGGCGGCGTGCGCAAGGGCGTCGAGGACATGGGCGTCATGGGCAACCCGCTGAAGTATACGGCCGTCATCGCGGAAAACGAGGAGGAAAGCCCGTGGGAACCGCTGCACGTGGAACTCGGCTACAAGAAAGAGGACAGCACCATCACTGTTTCTTTCCCGCAATCGTATTACCAGCACTGGCCCTACGGCTCCGACGCGCAGAGTATCCTGAGTTCAATAGTGGATAACATGCCGCGCAGCATGAGATACAACATCGTCATGACGCCGCCTCACGCTAAGAACCTGGCGCGTGAAGGATATACCAAGGAAAAGGTCAAGCAATACATCGCGGAGCACAAACTGGTCCCGGCGGCAAGGATGAAAGCCCAGGCGAGTACCGGCGTTAACACCCGCACGATGGAAGCCCTGGCAGGGCTGCCGGAAAATGACGCGGAGATGGTGCCATTAATCAAAGACCCGCGTTTTATAAGGATAGTCGTCGGCGGGGGACCGGGAGCATTCATTGCCCATCTGCTGGGCGGGGGCGCAACACCGGGCAAGAAGCAGATACAAAAGATCGAACTGCCGAAGAACTGGGACAAGCTGGTGGCCAAATATAAGAACATTGTTCCGGTTTACGCGAAGTATTAGGTGAGGGTTGAGGAAATAGGGAATAGCGGTCCCCTCACCTTAATCCGACTGCGAGTCGGCTTAATAAGGAGATGGATTCCCGCTCAGGTCGGGAATCCAAGGGTCTAAAAAGAGACGGATTGCTTCGTCCCGACTGCTTCGGGACTCGCAATGACAAACAATAAAACGTCACTCCAGGACAAGCTTGCATCAGGACAGCAGTAAAATAAAGTACGCGAACTATGTCGATATAGTCAAAGGAGGGTACTGATTATGGCTCCCGATAAGTCAGGCGCGTTATTTGAAGTATTAAGTCCCTGGGCAGAGGCCGACCCCGTTCCCCTCCAGATATTCAGCATCTTTTTCAGCGTAGCATCTTTCTACTTTTTATCGCGGCTTTTCGGCAGCGCCCTGGTGCCGCAGCTGGAGCAATATGGCGGAGACTATTTCTCCTTCGTCCTCATCGGCCTCGCCTTCTCCGGGTACCTGAGTTTATCCCTTTCCAGCTTTGCCTCCAGTATCCGAGAAGGCCAGACAACAGGCACACTTGAAATAATGCTGCTCAGCCCTACACGCCTGAATTCGATCTTGGTTTCATCATCTCTATGGCCGTACCTGTTTACTACTATTAACGTTATCCTGTATTTGATATTGGGGATTTTTATCTTCGGTTTTAATGTCAGCCAGGCTAATTTCCTTACCGCGTTTGTCGTCCTGTTACTGTCTATCGCCAGCTTCAGCGGCATCGGTATCCTGTCTGCCGCTGTAGTGCTGGTAATAAAAAAGGGGGACCCGATAGCCTGGATATTCGGCGGCCTGTCCTCGTTATTGGCCGGCGTCTACTACCCCATCTCCGTGCTTCCTGACTGGCTGTCACCTCTGTCACGCATCCTTCCGATGACCTATGCCCTTGACGCCATGAGACTGGCCATGCTTAAGGGCTATTCATTATACGATGTCAGAGTCGATCTGCTTGTGCTGCTGGGTTTTACACTGGTGCTGGTCCCTATTGCCTTCATTACCTTCCGAGCAGCTTTAAAAAGGGCCAAGAGAGAAGGGAGCCTCATACAGTACTAGATATGAACGAAATTGGGGACAAACGGACAATATCGACAGCCAGTTCTAATTCAACCTCACACAGCAGGCGGGCCGCTGGTGAAATTCTACTTCTCTGCTGCACATCCAGGATTACCCCGGAAATATCAAAACGGATTTCACGTCTCATTGATAGTGGTGTCGATTGGAAATACCTTCTTGAATTAGCTCAAGTACACGGTATTTCACCTTTAATCGCCAACTCCTTTATCGTCAGCGACACCATAAAACAGATACCGCAGCCGTATTCGGTTAGTTTAAAAAACAACTATTATAACAACCTCCGCAGGAATATTCTGCTTTCCGGTGAATTAGTCGGCGTGCTTTCTGCCTTTAACCGGCACTGCATTCCTGTGATTACCTTAAAGGGCATCGTCCTGGCAGAACAATTATATGGTAATTTAGGCCTGCGTTCAGTAGCTGATATCGATATTCTTGTCAACGCAGAAAATCTTGCTTCAGCACACTCTCTGCTTACGGAGTTGGGGTACCGCCAATCACCCGCAACAGAAGAATTGGATCATCCGTTCCATGAAGTTCCATACGCCAAGAACGGTCAATTACCATTCAGCATTGAACTTCATCGTGAGTTGGAAAATCCTGAACTTGTAACTATTCCCTATGACGAATTATGGGGAAAAACGCAAAAGCTGGAAATTCAAGACGCTGCAACTATGGTGCTCTCACCTGAAGACACATTCCTCTATTTAGCCAACAACTTCGCAAAGCAGAACGAAGGAGTACTCAAGTACCTGTGCGATATCAGGATGCTGCTGATTAAAAACGGAGATTCCTTGGATTGGAGCTATATCACATCGTCTGCAGTTTCCTGGGGAATTAAGGCGTCTGTATTTTTTGCCATGAAGAGAAGCCGGGAAATTTTTGGAGAGAAGATACCGGCTTCTGCCTTCAAGGCATTAAAGCCTTCTGGATTCCGTTTAAAGCTGCTTGATTTCCTGGTAAATAATGAATACCTGGTATTATGTGAAAAAGGAAAAATAAAGACTGAAACCTTTGAGATATTTTATAGTTTATTGATGGAACATCCGGATCAAACATTTGCAGTGCTTTCCAGGTTCCGCGGCTCAGAAAAAAGATTTCCTGAATTAAGAGCGGCGTTTTGGGTAGTACTCGTTTTCATCGCCGCGGCCGGCCGGAATATATCACATTTATTTAAAGGAAAAGGATTTAATTCAGAAATAGAATAACCCGGAAT
This sequence comes from Dehalococcoidia bacterium, assembly GCA_041300405.1. Taxonomy (GTDB): domain Bacteria; phylum Chloroflexota; class Dehalococcoidia; order Dehalococcoidales; family RBG-16-60-22; genus Fen-1077. Next base: position 1,979,931 of record JBGLNK010000001.1, read on the forward strand.
TACAACTAGTGAGTCCGGTTAATAACTACCGTAGTTACTTCCTCTTTATTATTCTCTTTTTTCATATTAAAATCATTGTATTCAGCCAGGAAACGTGCAATATCCTCTTGCTTGAACCTGCGGTCACCCCGGCGGGTTATACGATATGATTTTAAAATTCCCTGATCGCTCCAGCGTCTGGCAGTGTTTACATGAACATGTAGAAGACGTGCAACATCTTTTACAGTCAGCATGGGCATTATCTCATCATAAAGTGCCATATATTATCTCCTCAACAATTTACTTACTTATAAAGATATGATAGGTTGAGTAAATAAATGGCAAATATATTCTCCTTGAATATAAACAAATGATAAATCTTCAAAATAACCCAATGAATATTCTTACCGCTTTCTAACTATTTGTTAACCAATACTCAACAAGAGGCATGTATCATTAGAATTAAAGGAATAAACCGGTAATTGCATCGGAAACATATCAGCGCAGCAATCAAACGGAACCAACAATATGCAACAAATAAGCCTGAATCAAGATTGTGTCCCAGTTGAAAATACACTTCATATTCAACTCGGCGATGTTACCTGTGCATTGAAATGCTCAGATAGTGATGTGTATGAACGGCTGCAAAAAGTATATTGTGAATATGAAACGGAACAATCACCGGATATTACTGTTGAATTGGAAGCTGCTAACAGGTTGCCTCTGGAAAAACTGGAACCCGCCGTTTTTAAGATGAAGTATATTCCCATAAATGGAAAAGGATTTAAAACTTCTAACAGATTAATGTCCGGTCATTATGACCCGGCACGTCGATTAATTAAACTCAAAGGTGAAAGGCCTCTTCTCAATCCGGATTTAAAAATCAATCACCTTAACAGGTTGCTCGTATTAACATACTATACTGCCTGCAAGCATAAGTATGATAACACCCCCCCCGCAATGTTCGTTCATACTTGCGGTATTTTACGTAACGGCATGGCGCTTTTATTCACCGGGCCCAGCGGAGCAGGCAAGACAACCATCGCTCGTCTTTGCAGCGCTCCTTCGTGAAGACACGGCAACCATTCTCGCGGAAAAAGTCCTGGAACATCATGAGATTGAGCTGAACATCGAACGCTTGAAACAGCGTTATCATCTTAATTCTCAATCTGCAATTTCCGCTGCCAGCATAGAAAAAACACCGGTAAAAACACATAAAAAACCTGAAACAGCCGCCACAGGTCTCTACCGGGATAAAGTAAGCTGGACGAAATATGTAAAAGAAAGTATGAATTCCGTCTTACAGGAAATACGCCGGGAGCAACCTGTGCCGGTAATGGTCAGTTCCCGAGTCAGGTTTTACTCTCCCACAAAAGTAGACGCTGGAAACTTATATCCCGGGTATAGCCTTAAAAGCAACCCAGTATTGATTTGACGGTCTGGCTGGTATTAAAGGCAATCCCTTGACGACCATAATCTCAGGCGATACAATTTAGATAAATCTATTTAAGATTCTTGGAATAACCTAATTATCTAGTATCAAAATACCAGGGGAACATTATTGAATTTATTTGAAGCTGTGATTCTCGGGCTTGTTCAGGGTTTGACCGAATTCATACCAATTTCCAGTTCAGCCCACCTTATCATTATTCCATGGCTCTTCCGCTGGGATGACCCTGGCATATCTTTTGATTTGGTCCTGCATGTTGGCACGTTCATCGCTATATTATCTTTTTTCTGGCAAGATTGGGTGCGGCTGGTACGCGCCGCGATTGCCAGTATCATCGAGCGTAAGATTGGACAGGATACAGACAGGAAACAGGCATGGTTTCTGATTATCGGCACTATTCCCGGGGGAGTGGTTGGTTATTTTGCCGAAAGCACGATAGAAGAATTATTTCACCAGCCCGGCGCTGACCATGCGATGGGCGCAATGATTACCATGGCAATTATTATCGCACTTCTCGGAGCCGGACTTTTTATTGCTGAACGAACAACACGGCCTGTGCGAGGCATTAACCAGATGTCCCTGAAAGACGCTCTCGTCATAGGATTATCACAGGCACTGGCGATATTCCCCGGTGTGTCCCGTTCCGGCGCTACCATAACAGCGGGACTGGCATTAGGTCTGCAGCGGGAGACAGCGGCAAGGTTTTCCTTTTTACTCTCCGCGCCGATTATCCTTGGCGCCGGACTGAGCAGCATCCTGGATGTTCGTAATGAACTGGCCTCCGGCACCATGTTACAATCAGATTTGCTTGTTTACGCCGCTGGTTTCATCACCGCAGTAGTAAGCGGCTATCTATGCATAAAATACCTGCTGCGCTTCCTCCAGCGGCATTCTACTGATATTTTCGTATACTACCGGTGGCTTTTAGCTGTCCTGGTTCTAATCGTTGCCATCGCAAGGGGATAAATCAAAACTCATCCCGCCTAAAAAAGATGCTCAATTGTCAATTTGGATTCTCACCTGAACTTGACACACACATGACCGCGTTCCAACTTAAATGTATTAACAATCAGGCGTCAGACTAAGTTATAATATGCATAACGCATAACATACGGATGAATCTATTCTGTAAAAGGAGAAAACCGTGAAAAGCTGGAAAAACCAGAAAATCCGGTCAATAAAATAATATGAGGAAAGCCGTTGTAACCGGTGGTGCGGGATTTATCGGCTCACACATTTGTGAGGAACTGGTCAAACGAGGCTATCATGTTACCATTATTGATAATCTCTCAACCGGGAAATTACCAAATCTGGAGTTAATACTTAATAATAAGAATGTCGAGTTTGTGCGTGGCAGTATTACTAATTCACCTTTATTGCGCAAGTTGTTTTCCGGCGCCGACTACGTTTTTCATCAAGCCGCAATAGCCAGTGTACCGCACAGCGTCAATAATCCAAAGGCTTCCCATATGACCAATTTGACTGGTACCTTAAATGTGCTTGTAGCCGCTCGGGATAACAGGGTTAAAAAAGTGGTTTATGCCTCCTCTGCCGCCGTTTATGGTGATTCTCCTGTGCTTCCCAAAACAGAGGACATGATTCCTAAGCCTTTATCGCCCTATGCTGTGGCTAAACTAGCTGGAGAATATTATTGTAATGTATTTCAGGATATTTACGGGTTAGAAACTGTTTCTTTGCGTTACTTCAACGTATATGGCCCGCGCCAGGACCCTCATTCTACCTACGCTGCCGCTATTCCCTTGTTTATTACGATGGCACTGGCAGGAAAACCACCTATGATATTCGGAGATGGCAAACAGACAAGAGATTTTGCCTTTGTAAAAGATGTTGCCAGGGCTAATGTATTGGCAGCAGAGAGCCATGCCAGCGGGATTTTTAATATTGGAAGTGCTACCAAGGTAACCGTTAACCACTTGGTAAAATTAATCTGTCACCTGACAGAGAACGGTGCTATTAAGCCGGTTTATAAAGACATTAGAACCGGAGACATTTTACACAGCGTTGCCAGCATCACCAAAAGTAAAACGTTCAGCTATAACCCGGAATACAACCTTGAAGAAGGGTTGAGGGAAGTTATTGAATATTTAAGAAAATAAGAGTTGAAAATATAGGAACACGAACGTTTACCATACTAAACATTAAATAATTATTCACCGCCGGAATAATCCTCTAAAATATTACGGTAATTTATCTGGTATGTCCATTACACTACTTGAAAAACTATAACCGCTTATGGCTTTTCAATCCTAGATCCTGAATAATGGGGACATATGGAAAACATTTCCTTGGTATTCCTGGACAAATTTAGACTGTTAAGATATTCCACTAACTTCGGACCCATAATCGGATCTTTTAAAACCTTTGTTTCCTGCACAAATGTAACCCACATATCAATATTTTTTTCATTTAAAATATCAACGGCTTGAGCAACTTTTTCCTTAATTATTTCTAAGGACATATTAACCTCACTTATAAATTTAGATAAACAGTTAATTCACATTTATTGATTGAAAAAAATCATCTCGTAATACGCTAAAGAAATTAAATAATACTCTTCTAATCAGCCTTAATTATTTAGGGAATTACTTTTTTTCTTTCTAATTTTGATGTACAAAAAATATTGATTTTATCAGATCCCCAGGACAGATTCCAGGTACGACCCGAGACCGGACAGCGACTCGCTGGACAGGATACCATCGGGGTCGACCACCACACCGGCGACCTTCTCCGAATCGATCCCCAGATACAGAAGCGCTTTAACGATATTCTCCGTTTCCGGAAGAAACTCGAATTTACAGCTGCCGGCTATGATAACGAGGTCGCAGTCAGCCAGGACGGACCCGGCCAAGGGACCGGGGCGGAACGGAAGGTCGACGAGGAGAAAATCGGCGCTGTCCGTCCCGCCCATCAATGCAACATTTTCCGGAGACTCAATCAGAGCCACTTGCCGGTCAGCCGCGGATATAGCGTCCGCCAGCCCGGAAAGCAGCGTATCCATCGCCGCATTATCGCTCGAACCGATAAAAGCGACGACGCGGGGCCGGCCGGAAAGCCGGGTCTCCGGCCGTCGATAGCCTAAATATTCCGGGGCTTCTAACGCCATTTATCCCTCCGGGAAACGGGCCAAATCACTCCGAATCATAAGACCGCAGCCCCTCAAGCGAATAGCGGGACAACCACCAAATCGACTGGGTGGAAACACCTAACGTCACAAGCGTAACAAGAGTAACATGGTTCTGTTTTCTTTTAGTTGTCCGTGCTAACCTCACCCCTGTATCCTTTTTAAGTACCTCACCCCCTTGATCCCCCTCTCCTGTCCGCAGGAGAGGGGGAAAGAAAAGAGAGAGGGGGCTTTGCCCCCTCTCTAATGATCGTCCCCTCTCGAATAAACGATATTTCGAGCATAATTCATAAATCTGTTTGAGAGGGGACAGGGGGTGAGTATGAATAATTAATGATATGCAAATAGAACCACTAAGACACCCGTTGACCTTTATCGCCCCGCCTCCAAGGGTGTATACTGTGGTAAACGGACGGCAAGGCATGAAAGAAGAAGAAAGCGGACTCGAAGAGCTGATGCGGCTTTCCCGCCAGTTCACGCGGCAGCAGGAAGAGCACGAAGCCAGGGAAAAGCAGCGCCAGGCGCAGGGGAAAAAGGTACGGGGCGTGCTGCAGGGCCTTAAAGAGCTGAACCTGGACATGGCCGTCACGCAGCTAAAAGCAGTCGCCAGGCCGGAAATCGTCAAACAGGTAAGCGCGCTGAAGAGCCAGGAAAACACGGAAACCCTGCGCAAGCTGATATCGGGGATAGCTGACGAACTGGAAGACAAGCTCCGCGCGGTACAAGTCCCAAAAGCGGACGCGACGGCGTTATGCAACTCCATGAGAACGCTGAACATCCTTATGGACCTGTATTTTTCGATGCAGTAGAAAGCCCGTATCACAAATCGCCCTTGACAATATAAGAAAAAACTGATATTATGGGTAATGAATTCAAATTCTTCGATTACGTCGATAGTGACGGAGATGGAACAAACGTCATAAAAGGCTGGCTTAATGGAGGGGGGAGGCAAGCAAAGGCATATTTTAATCGCATGATACCTTATTTAGAAGCCTCTCCTCCCGCAGGGTCAGTAGACTCCGTTTGGCATGCCCCTTATACATGGCCTCTACACAATGAATGGAAGCATTTCGTAGAAATTCGGAAGAAAGTACAAAGGGTACAATATCGACTAATAGGAAAAGTAGAAGGTCGTAATGTATTTCTTGTAACTTGGGGGTTTCATAAGGGAAGATGGGAAACAGATATCACCGTTCAAACAGCCATGGAGAGAGTCGCACAAATGATAAACAACCCCGCAAGATATAGGAGAGAGCATGACTATAGATGATAAGCGTGAGCAAATCTGGCAAAGTCTGAATGACTCCGAGTATCGTCATCAATTCGTTGAAGAAGAGATAAATGTCGGGATTGCTTTTCAGATTCGTTCGCTTCGTGACCGTCAACACTTGAGACAGACGGACTTGGCTAAATTGCTCGGCGACAAGCGGAAACAGCCTTTACTTTCAGAATGGGAAAACCCGAATTATGGGAAATACACTTTGGGAACACTGAAAGATCTGGCGAAGGCGTTTGATGTAGGGTTATTGGTACGATTCGTGCCATTCAGCACGTTAGTTAATTGGACAGTCAATCTAACGAGTGATGATATTGCACCACCTAGTTTTGGCGAAGAAGAACACCATCGTTTTGCAGTCTCATCTATCAAAGAGTTCAAAAGTATAGATGCAAATAGCATAATTGATTTCCTTAAGACGATACCCGAAGACAAATTTCCTGCCACCGCTCCAATAAACGAAAAGGAGTATTCACATGCGTAAAGAGTTAAGGCAACGTCTTGCCACAGAATACCGCTATGCTGCAACCAAAATGCAGGAAGTACCGCCAGAAAGAAAAATGTTTTACTTCAGTGTGCTATTTGGAGAGGCACAACGTGTCCTCAATTTTGAATGGGATAGAGATCTTGCACTCGTGTACATAGTTTCTCACCAGAGTCATGCACTGATTAGCGGTCAAGCCCATATGTTTGGTACATTGCTTCCTATTAAAGCATCGACCGTTTTTGATATGCTGATCCAAGCAACCTTTGATATCGCCGCGTATTACGAGAAAGAAGAAAATGAGATAGGCAAAGAAGAATTATATCAAATACTGGGGCGAATAGCCGAAATTACCTACGCTACTAACGGTAACGGCACTTATTTGTTCGAAAAAGGGACTATTGAGTTCTAGTATTCCATCGCACCTTCGTAACTTCCTGGGCGTCTCTTTCCTCCAATCCAACGTTAGTTTTGCCGCCCTGTCCTTAGTTCCTTACGATAGCCTTTTAAACTCCTTGAGATACTCTGACACTGAAATCATGTTTTTACACGTCTCCATGACTAAAGCAAACTATCGCTCAAGAATTTCAAATTTGAGCCCGAACTAACTTTCCCCTATTTTACTTGCCCAACACTCACAGGTATAATGATAGGAGTCTGTCTGTCATTAATCGGAGTCAGTCTATTTTATGAAACTCGGCATCGATATAGGGTCGGTAACGGCACTTATTTGTTCGAAAAAGGGACTATTGAGTTCTAGTGGTTTGTATGAACATAAAAATAACTACATTAAGCGAAAATACCGCCGAACCGGGTTACCTCGCGGAGTGGGGTTTGAGCATGCTCATCGAAGCTGACGGCAGGAAAATACTGTTCGATACCGGCATGGGCATTGCCGCCGTGCATAACGCCCGGCTTCTTGATATAGATTTTGCGGCTATCGATAAAATCGTGCTCAGTCACGGCCACCACGACCACACCGGCGGGCTGCATGATATCTTGAAGCTAATCGGACGTGAAATAGAGATTATCGCCCATCCCGATATCTGGGCTTCCAAGTACGGCCGCATTCGCGGTAAAAAGGCGGCGCATTACGCCGGGGTACCCTTCAGCCGGGAGCTGCTGGAAGACCTCGGCGCACGCTTTACCTTAACCCGGGAGCCCTTTCGCTTTACTCCGGACTTCCTGACTACTGGTGAGATTCCCATGCTTTCGAAATATGAGGAAATCGACAGCGGCCTCTTCGATAAAAAAACTGGCGAAATGCTCCCCGATGAGCTTAATGACGATCTCGCTCTCGTGCTCGATACTGAATACGGTCTGGTGATAATTTTGGGCTGCGCCCACCGCGGTATTATCAACACGCTGCGCCACGCCCAAAAGCTGACCGGCAAGGAACTTATTTACGCCGCCATCGGCGGGACGCACCTGCTCAACGCTAATGAAGAACGGCTGTCCGGGACGGCGGCGGAATTGAAAGCGTTGGGAGTGCAGTACCTGGGGGTTTCTCACTGCACCGGTTTTGAAGCTTCAGCCCGCCTTGCCCGGGAGTTCGGCAAAGGGTTCTTTTTAAACAATGCCGGCTGCCGGTGGGATCTCCCTTTTTAAGTACAGTATTCTCTAAATAACAATACAACAATTATGCAAAAAAACTATTGACAAATGCTGGAAACATCTGCATAATGACAAAGTCGCACCGGAACGGTGCTAAAATACCTTTCTACTTATACAATTTTCAATTTTAAACTTCCTGAACTTAGCTCGCCGGCCGTAAGGTCGGGGAAGTTTACATTCATACAGGGGAATCACATTCCTCAATTTTTCACAGGAATCAGTCCGGGTATTAATAAGGAGGTATAAAATGTGCGCAAGAGTCATAAGCGACACGCAGGGCATCGTCCAGGCGCCACTAGCCATGTATCATCACTTTTCAGGTATTGCAGGAGACTACCGTGACCTTAGAAAAACCGATTCAGAACCAATTGATTTAATTGCCAACAAACTTCAAAAATTACCCCACATTGATGCAGCTGATATAGGCTGCGGCGCCGGCAGGTACGATTTACTATTATTCAGGTATTTAGGTGAAAAACTTAGTTTAACCTGCCTGGATGCCAATGCGGAAATGCTTAAATCCTTGAACTCGTATTTAAAGAGACACAGTATCTATAATTTTGAGTCGATGTGTTCAATGGCGGAGGATTTGCCGTTTCCTGATAAGGCTCTTGATTGTGTATGCACTTTTAATGCAGTTCACCATTTTAATTTACGGAATTTCCTGGATGAGAGTGCGAGAATAATCAAAGATGAAGGTTACCTCTTTATCTATACCAGGCTTCGTGAACAAAACAAGAGAAATATCTGGGGACAATATTTCCCCCGGTTTCACCGGAAAGAAAACCGGTTGTATACCATGGATACGATGAAACAAATGATTGAAGCGACTTCTAATTTGGAGCTCGAATCAATCGTATCCTTCACCTATAACCGGATGTCGGATATCGATCAGCTATTAACAAGGGCTAGATCTCATCACTATTCTACTTTCTCCCTTTATCAGCCGGATGAACTGGCAAGGGCAATAGACAAGTTCACAAGCAAGATCAGCAATTCGTTTGAAAACGTGCAGCAGATACGTTGGTTTGATGAGAATGTCTTGTTCGTTGTCAGAAAACAGGGATAAGAAAATACAAAGCGTATAGAACTGCGCCCCGGCACGCGGCTTACACTGCCTTTTTAACTGGCATTGAATCCCGTGCTGATTTCGGCATCATGAAGATAACGGGTATGGCTATCAGCATGATTACGGCCAGTCCGTAAAATACCACGGTAAAGCCCCGGCTGATATCCGGGATTACTTCCAGCATCAGCGCGGTAAGGGCAATACTTATCGCGCTGCCGCTCTGGCGGAACATGCCGCGCAGGCCGGTTATCGTGCCGATGCGTTCCGGCAGCAGGTCGATGCATGCGTTATTCGCCGCCGGAGCTATTACACCCATGCCCGCTCCCGCCAGAAAAAGAATTGCCCCGATGACAACCGCGCTGCTGAAATGGGCGTCAAAAACAGTAATATCTGAAGGCCTGAGTCCCAGTAAAACAAGAGATAATACGCAGACGATGGTACCCGCCAGCATGGGGCCTCGGTATCCCCATTTAGGCAGCAGGACGCTGGTAACAATGGACGCGATCAGCATGCCCGCGGAGCGCGGCGTGAGGATAATCCCGCTGGCCAGCGTGCTCATACTATAGACCGAGGTGGCAAAAAGCGGGATGAATGACATTACTCCCAGCATCGCCATGCCGTAGAGAAGGTTGAAAACGTTGGCCGCCAGGAACGGGCTGGTCTTGATGAACGTAAGGTCGATCATGGGATTTTTAACGCGGCTTTCACGCCGGTAAAAAGCCGCCATGAAAATTATCGCTAATATGAACAAGGCGGCCGGTATCAGCCATGAACCTCCGCTTTGCGCGCTGCCGATGGTGCTGAGCGCAACGAGAAAAGCTGACAAACCTCCGGTAAAATAGGCGGTGCCGGGGAGGTCGAGCCGCCCTCCCTCTCCCTGGCGGGATTTGATGAGCTTCATCGAGACGAAGATGACGATGAGGCTAAGAGGGATATTAAGCCAGAAAGTAGAGCGCCAGCCGAAAGATTCGACCATCCAGCCGCCGATATTCGGCCCGATGATATTACCCACGGGCAGAATGCTGGTGAAAAGACTGCCCGGCCCGGCGATGATCAGGTCGGCGGCCAGGATGGCCCGCACCGCCTCGGGATAGGCGCTGGCGAACTCCATCACGAACTTGCCGACTTCGGATTATCACCTCGTCATCGCGAACATCAGATGGTGTCATCAGAGAAAGCAGCTTAAGTGACTCCGGTAAAATAGGCGTCAGTTCAATTCTTTCCTTATCACGACAAAGGATAACCGGGTCTTCCCGGTACAATGCTTCTCTGACATCAACCGGCTTCCACGATGACGTGGGTCGAGAAGTTTTCAGATTCATGATCAGGTTGCCGGCACGGTGTAAAAAAGATATCTATTTAATTTTCGCCAATTCGTCGATGATTATCCCGGTCGTCCACCCGGCTGTCTGTTGAATGACGCAACCCTTCGTTACCCCCAGGAATTCGTGTGCCATCTTGTCATCGGTAAGATCCCAGGCTTTACCAAAAAATTTACGCTGGACGTCTTTGCACAGGATGGAGCCATATTCATTGTCATATTTGGCCATGAGTGAACCACGGATGGCGGCCGCGGTCCGGCGTGCCGCACTCATATCTATGCTATCTATCGGAGGACCTAACGCTAGCCCTAGCGCCATCGCGCTGCTGGCGACGGCCCCGCAGGTGCCTTCTCCTGACATGCAAACACCTGCCGTCAGCATGGATATACCCGGAAACAGCTTTTCCTCCGTTTCTTTTGAAATAAGCTCGATGCCTCCCCAGCGCAAGGCATCGATAATGGCCATGAATGTGCACTGGCCGCAGCCTTTGAATTTCTTTTCATGCGCCGCGGCTATTTTTTCCGCTCGTGTGATAATTTCCTTTTTGGTTTTCTTTGAGTTGACCATCACTGCCCCCTGTTTTAACTTGAAAACCTAACCGTAGTATCATGCTTGCATATTAGTTTCAGGCAATCTATTTATACAAGCCATATTCCCGTGTGAAATCGACCATGGCGTGGACGTTCTCTGCCTTTGCCTCGTCGAAAAATGCCCCGTTGCTCACGATGTAACCGCCTCCCCCGGCGCATTCGTCAATAAGCTTTTTGACATAATCTTTAACCTGTTCCGGCGTACCCAGGCGCAACAGTGATGATGGAACGTTGCCAGCCAGGCAGGCAGCTTTCCCTAGCGTTTTCTTCGCCTCTGCCATATCTGACTGGTCGATCATCCATAAGGTTTTGCCTTTGGGCAGGTCTTTCACCGCATCCAAACGCGCGTTATAACCACCCTCCGCCGCCGGGAACGGCACTATGCCTTCATCAATCAATCCCAGCATCACCTTTTTCAAAGTAGGCCAGTAGAACTTTTTGAACTGGGCGTCAGAAAGAAAACCGTCGGCGCCTTTATGCAGAGGCATGAAAATCAGCGGTTTCCCATTCATTTGCGCCGCGCCTGCGCCCATTTTTATCATTAGGGGCACGAGCGTTTCCATCGCCTCCAACAGCTTTTCCGGCTGGCGGTACATGTCCAGCATGATTCCCCGCGTGCCTCTTAAAGTATCGCCGATGACGTCGAAAGGCGCCTTGGTGAAACCGCCGATGATGTTCGGAAATCCCGCCGCGGTGGTTTCGAAATTCCACGCGCTGATGGCCCCCAGCCATTTCATGACCTCGTTACCGGCATCTGTCAGCGCCTTCAGAGCGGCTTGCACCGGGGGCAGCCCGAAGGGTATGAAATTATAAGCCAGCCCGTACATTTCGAGGATGCCGGTGGCAGTGGGGAGCATCTTGAAAGCATCCAGCGCGCCGAAGACCCGTGGAAAGTACATGTTGCTCATGAAATTGGACGGGTCGTGTATCAGCGCGTCGTATTCGTCCGCTTTCATGTACTCACCTTCGTTAGCCTGGTAAGAACGGTCCGCTGGTACGCCGTGTCCCGGCCAGGAATAAAGTTTGTAGTCGAGCGCCTCGTAGAATTTGCCCGGGCCCGGCATATCCGCGCCTATATGCCCGTCCGGTTGAAAGTCGGCCAGGAATTTCTTATAGGCGGCCGTAAGCTTTCCGTAGTCATACATCGCGTCCCGCGGGGTAATCCCGGCGTTATAGACGGGGAAAAAGCTGGGCAGCACCAGAACCGGCACCCTGTCCGGCAGTTTCTTCATCTGGATGGCGTCTTTTATCCTCGTAACCCGAGCCCTATATAGTCTCTCTGCTTCCAGGCTCTGGAATTTCAGGGGGTTCCCTTGCGGGTCTTTAGGCGTGAGCCAACTCTGGAATAACGCTTCCTGTTTTTCTTCCGGTGATAATTTCTTTCCTGTATCTGCCATTTTTATCGCCTCCTTGTCACTTGTTGTCAGTCCCAGATAGGCTTCCTTGACATGTTCGCTGTGAAGAAGGTCCGCACAGCAACCCTCCAGCACGATTCTCCCGTTTTCTAATATGCAGGCCCGGTCGGCGATTTCCAGCGTCTGCCGGACGTTCTGCTCGATGAGCAGTATGGTTATGCCCTGTTCGCGGAGCGATTTTATTATTTGAAATACTTCGGCTACCAGCCGGGGTGCCAGCCCGTTGGAAGGTTCGTCGATGATGCACAGCTTTGGTCTTGACATCAGACCACGGCCCATGGCCAGCATCTGCTGTTCGCCGCCGCTCAAGGTAACCGCCATCTGCCGGCTGCGTTCTTTCAATAACGGGAAAAGCCGGTAGACTTGTTCCAGGGTCTCGTGTTTCATTTTCCAGGCGCGGGAAGTATACGCGCCCATCTCCAGGTTCTCTTGGACAGTCATTTCCGTGAACAGTTTCCTGCCCTCGGGGATATGTGAGATGCCCAGTTCCACGATGGTGTGGGGCGGGAGGTTGCCGATTTTCTTCCCCAGAAAATTAATTGTGCCGGACGCCGGCCGCAGGACGCCTGAGATGGTGTGCAGGAGCGTAGTCTTGCCTGCACCGTTAGCACCGACGAGCGCGACGATTTCCCCCTCGTCGACTTTCACGCACACGTTCCACAGCGCCTGTATCCGGCCGTAGAAAACGCTGACGTTACTAACTTCCAGCAGGGGACTGCTCACCTAAATACACCTCAACTACTGTTTGGTTGCCGGCTATCTCCTGCGGCGTTCCTTCGGCGGTACAGGGCGACTGGTCAGCAGTAGCCAACTTTATGGTTGCTATGCCCGCCACCACAGCACCTCCCGCGGTAACCGTTACCGTAGTACCGCCTCCTGTAATCACCATTCCGCAACCTTCACCTGCACCGACTTACACACTGGTTACGCCGGCTGAAGAAGAAATCGCTACTACTTACATATGGGCTATCATCATCATCGGCGCTATTCTAGTGATAGCGGTCATCGTCCTGATTGTCAGAACAAGACGTTCCGTCTAACCTCTGGCATGATTGACAACCTTCGCTAGAAGGACAGGGAGCCCCGGCAATTGCCGGGGCTCCCTTTTTTATTGGGGCTTTTTAGCGAGCTGAAGCGTCTGAAATCTCTTGATGTTCCAAGTGAGAGATTGCCACGCCTCCCGATTTGGGATAAGGAAGGACATCGGGATGGCGCGGCACGACGTGTCGTGACGACGCAATGACGAATAGGTGGGTTAGTGTGAGGATGAGTAGTTTGTAGTTTGGGTGGGGAAAAGGCGGCGGTCTATAAATCGTCGAGGCGGGAGGCGAGGAGCTGCACCGGCACTACTTCACCGCTGCGGAGTGTTTCTTTTCCTTCCGGGATACAGATAAGGCCGGAGGCGCCGGCAATCGTCTGCAAATTACTCCTGTTCTTATAAAGCGCCGCCGTGTAGCATCCGCCGGTATCAAGAGTAATTGTGGCGTACCTGAAGCCAGTCCAGTTCTTATAGCGGCTTTTTACTTCTTCGGTAAGCCTGGCGGGAACGGCCTGGAGGGGATGCCTCGTTTCACCGCTCATGCGCAGCAGCGCCGGTAAGGCCACCTGTAAAAAAGCCATCCTGTTACCGTCCGGATCGCCCGGCAGGCAAAATACCGGCATGTGCTCCCATATCCCGAAAACGATGTCCTCACCCGGCTCCATACGCACACGGTTGAATAATTCCTGCCATCCCAGTTTATTCAATACCGCGAAGACAAAGCTGCGCTGCGGTTCCCTTGTACCGCCGATGGTCAGGACGGCATCTACGTTTTTAGGGTGTTTTTGCAGTTCCTGCCTGATATCATCTTCATCATCCGCAATTACGGCGGTTTCACACGCAATACCGAATGACGCCAGCCAGGCAGCTATCGTGACAAGGTTACCGGCATAATGCTGCCCGGGGTGCAGTTTTTCTCCCGGAGCCGCTATTTGATCCCCGATGCTGATAGCTGCCACGCGGGGCCGCCGCCGTACTTTTATCCTGCTTATGCCTGCCATGGCTACTAAACTAATATAACCGAGTGAGAGCCTTTCTCCACTCCTGACAATTACCGAGCCGGCTTCAATAGCACCGCCGGCACATAAAATGCCGCATCCCTCAGGAGCAGCGGTTTTTACCAGGATTTCCCGCGGCGATGTTTCATCACAGAATTCAGAGGTAACTACGGCATTTGCGCCTCCCGGCACCAGCGCGCCGGCGGATATCTTTACCGCGCCGCCATCTTTCACCTGGCCGGTAAAATTCCGGCCTATAGAGACAGCGCCGACCACTTCAAGTTTTACCGGCTTACGCTTGTCAGCCCGGACCACATCCCTGGATTTTATAGCAAAACCGTCTTTTAACGAGATATCTGCCCCAGGATGACTCTTACGCGCCACCAGGTCGGCAGCGACAACCCGCCCCGCGCACAAATCAAGAGGAAGCTCTTCATCCCCCTTCGGCCAGACATTCGCCCCGATAATATCGAAGGCTTCCCGGTAGCTTATATTTTTTCCACTTTCATCAGTCCCATCAGCTCTACGGTTCATAATGCTTTTTCTCCCGGTCACAGGTTACCCGTATAAATACTCACAAGTAAAACAGATTTACCTGAAATACCCCGGTATTTATATTGACACGAATTGCTAGCTATAGTACAATTCGACGTATGCCAAGAAACTTCGTATATAATATCACATTTAGAACATCATTAACAATACCATTTTCCTCACTTATCATACTGATTTTACTAGTGTGCTGTGCGCCTCCGCTTTCTGCGTCCGCGGAACCGCTCCGCTGGACCAGGGTCGATATTCCCGCCGGTAACGATGCGGGCGATTGGGCGCTGGCAGCCGGTTCAGACATCAGTTGCATGGCCGCGGCCGCCGACGGCGCGCTGTATGCCGCCGTCCACGGGCTATCGAATACACTGTATAAATCTACCGACGGCGGGCTGACATGGACTGCTGCCGGCAATGTCCAGCACACGATAGTGGATATCGCGGTCTCTCCCGACGACCCTGCAAGGATATATTACGCTACCACCGCTGCGGTTTACCGGTCTTTGAACGGCGGCAAGACCTTTGCGGCTCTGACGGCCAATCCCGGAGGCGCGGGCACCGGCAACAAGGAAATAACCTCGATAGATGCCGGAGGTTCAGGTAAAAGCATCGTCGCCGCGGCTGTGTGCGATACCGACAGCGCCGAATACGGCGGCGTTTATTTTCTGGACGAGACAAGCATCGTGCCCGCGTGGACAGACACCGGCATCGGCAACTATGACGTGTGCGCGCTGGCTTTTTCGCCGTCCTATTCCGCCGACCAGCAAATAATCGCGGTGATAACCGATGAAAACGACACTATTATCACCAGTAAAATCGGTGAGTCCGGCTGGGGCGCTGTTTTCAATCCCGCCAAACTTAACCGCGATAATGCCGCCCCTCCGGTGCCATGCCCGGCAGTTACAGCCTCGCTTACTTTTCCGGCGGGCTATAACGCCAATTCAGCTTCAGGCAGCAGCGTATTCTATGCCGCTGTTGCTACGGGGACAGGAGAAGGAGATGTTTACAAAATAGAAAGCGCAGAAATACCTGAACCGTCAACCGCTGCCGATCTTAACGCCGGCCAGAAGTACGGATTGGAGAATATGGATTTTAATGCGCTGACAGTTACAGGCAATTACCCGGAGACCGCTTTAGTTGCCGGCGGCTCCAATAGCGCCCGGACATATATGAGCCCGGACGGAGGCTTGAACTGGAACATAACCCGTTTTGAATGTGATGCTTAAAAACCATGCTACATGGAAATACTCTGCTCATCAACTAATTGGTCCTTGTCACTAGTTATCAATACAGTTGCTTGTCAAAAGGGAAGCAGAAGAGGATTTTAAAGTCCCCGGCTTTGCACGTGGCTCGTCAAACCTCCGCGCTGTGTACCCCCGCCTTTTCCCCCGTCTCCCTCTTTCGCAAAGAGGGATTAAGGAAGTTTTTATCACTCCCGCGTAAGTTGAAAATCCCATATATATCGGTACGGGAATCCATGCCCAGATCATTTATTGATAATCCGCTCCCAACATTAATCTTAACTTAGCACAATCAGTCTCCCTTTCGTAAAGGGAGATATAGAGGGATTTTGCCCTGCTACTTCCCCGGTTCTTATCCTTTCTTTTTCAGGTAATTATACAAACCGGCAATGCTTGTATTAAACATGCCGGGCAGAGTTGCGTTTTTCGTGTAGACGGCAAATTCTTCGGATGCGGCTATTTTCTTTTGCGTTTCTTCCAGGGTCATCCCTTTGTTCATCGCGTCCGTTACTGCATTAATCCATGTCTGGATTTTTTTAATCATCTGCCGGACGTAGCTTTTGTCCTGTACCTCGCCGTGACCGCAAACGACTTTTTTAAAGTCCAGCTTGTCGATGAATTCCAGGCTTTGTATCCACTCATACGCCACCGCCTCGCGGAAGAAGGGCATGCTGGTCACCACGTTATCCGAGGTAAAAATTACTTTCTCCTCCGGCACATAGACGGATACCTGGTTGGGGCTGTGCCCCGGCAGGGCGTAAAGTTGAAAGGTGTGTTTACCCAGGTAGATGGTAAGCCTGTCAGAAAGTGTAATGTCCGGCGGGCGCAGTTTGAAATCATCCATATTGGAGGCATTCGGGTCTCTCTGCAGCATCTGCCTGATGGAGTTGACATCTGTTTTGAGGATGGTCTCCCGTGCGCCTTCATGGGCTACCAAAATGCCGCCGAGATAGCAGTTCCCCGCGATGTGGTCGGGGTGGCCTTCGCCGTTAATTAAATAGCGCAGCGGGCCGTGTTTGGCTATCTCTTTTGCCCATTGTCTGGAATCTGCGGCGGACATCGGGGTATCGATAGCGACTACGCCGTCGCTTGTTACCACAAAGCTGTGATTGCAGGCCCCCACGCCGAGTTGCACATAAACGTTATCGGTGATCTTTTGCATTTTTCTCTCCTCTTGTTAGTTGTTATGAAACCTCTGAAAAAGTCGTTGTGAGCTGTCCACCGCGATGTTACCCTTCCATTTCCTCTCCCTTGAGGGGAGAGGACTAAGGTGAGGGTGAAATCTGAGAGGTATGGCATTCTCTATCGAAATATAAATGTAGTTGCAGTTTTCACTCACTAAGAACTTATTCATTGTTTCCTAAGTTTGTTCACCGGTATGACTCGCCCACCGAAGCCTTGGCGCAGGTGGGTTATTTTCTCCAGGCCAGTCTGTGTTTTGTCCAGTCGATTGTCGCGTTCCGTTTAGCCTCCGATGTAGTTTTACCCGTTACGGGGTGGGCGAAATGAAAAGGGAAAATATAGCCGGATGGATAGCGCGGGTCGTTATCGTATAAAACGTCGGCGGGAATCGTCCCGGCATGGGGATTGACGGGCCCGGTCAGCAGCCTGTCTTTGGCCACCAGCCCGGCGGAATGATTTAGCCAGTAGTTCATGTTCCACTTGATGCCCAGCATCTTCCAGACGCCGTCTTCTTTGACATAATCCATCTCGTAGATGCTGTTCTCCCAGTTTTCCCTCACCTTATCCCCCATCGGTATCGCCACCCCGCCAAAGGCGTACCACCGGCCCAGCGCTTTCAGCCCGTCCTGCGCCACGGTAACGATGCCCGATACCTGGATTACCTGGTGCAGCAGCTCGTGGTTGAATGTGTCCCGCATCTTGGCGAAGTAATTGTGCAGGCCGGCCTGCCCGTTATAGCGCCCCTCTATCCATTCCAGGTAGACGCCGTCGCTCGTGGAAAAGCAATCGATGATTTCCTGCCCCATCATGTGCTCCACGTAATAGCCGTAAGCCCTTTGCAGGCGGTTGATTGCCTCGATGTCTTTTAAGGTTTGCACCTCTTTTTCCAGCTTTTTTACCTGTGCTTTCAGTTTATCCGCGGTTTTCGCCTGCTTTTCCAGGGTTTTTAACCTCGTTTCCAGCGCTCCGGCATCCATATAAGGCCTCCTGTGTAAATCAGCTTTGTGCATATTATCAACATATTGGCTGATAATTGCAACTGCATAAGTTTGCGTATAAAATATCCTCTCTCTTAAAAATTGAAAGGATTTTATTTTTAGTGCTATATTATATGAACAGTAAAAGGGGAAAGAATGAAAAAAGAGAAAAAGTTGGATACAATAGCTGCCTGGGAGGCTCAAAGTAAAAAGACAAAAATTTATAGTAATGTAACATGTGCCTTATTTATTGTTAGCTTTTTCACGTGCCTGGTTATTGGAATAGTGAATATATCAAGTATGAAGGTTGAGACACTATTTATTTTAAGTCTTGTTATTTTAGAGTTATCAGCTATGGCTTATTCTGGTTTTGATATGCGTTTCCGCAACATTAAGGGGTGGAGAAAAAGAATTCCACAAAATAACGAGGCGATAAACGAACTTGCTACAGGTATAGAATTTGAAATTAGACAAATGGGACTTGAACCGATAAATAAAATAGAGCTAAAGCGTAAATCCAGTCAATAATATCACTACTCTAAAGACCCTAAAAATGGAATTAACCTGCAGTTTAAAAGTACATGGCGAAGATAATTAAATATACACTTGTCTTATTCCTCGCAGTCGGTATGCAATTGTCACCTACTCTGCCCGCTGTTTCTTCAGTTCAAACCGACTTGTTCCGGTTGCCAATTACCTTTCCTGCCCAGTCTTCTGCTGTTATCGAGTACTTTAACCGGATTTCACGGCCGGATGACATCGCTTCTTTTCCGTCCGAGTTCACTTCGCTGTTATCTCAAGTCCAGGCATTTTTGTTAACATTTTCTTAAATTTTACTCTTGAAAGAGTATTGACAAACACTACCTGTAGTGGTAAATTATATCGCTTGATACCAAAGATTGTGGAGATTTGAATTTGAACTGTCCTTTTTGCGGCTACTTCGATTCTAAAGTAATCGACTCGCGCGACGTGAACGACGGCATTCGCCGCCGGAGGCAGTGCCTGCGGTGCGACCTGCGTTTTACCACTTACGAGCGCCTGGAGCGCGCCAGCCTTTTTGTCATTAAGAAAGACGGCCGCCGCGAGGATTTCCGCCGCGAAAAGCTTTTAACGGGCATCCGCAAAGCCTGCGAGAAAAGGCCGCTGCCCTCTGACGCTGTAGATAAACTCGTGGATGAGATAGAAGGAGAGCTTTATCAGACCGGAAAAGCGGAAGTGCCCGGCGCTGTCATCGGCGATATGGTCATGGCCAAGCTGAAGAAGCTCGACCACATCGCCTATATACGTTTTGCCAGCGTCTACCGCGATTTTACGGATATCACGGAGCTTAAACAGGAAGTAGACAGCCTGGCCGGGCATGCCGCGGCGCCGGCCGCCGACCAGCTGCCCCTTATCCCACCCGAGGTGCTGCCGGTGACGGTAACGACAAAGCGGAGGGTACGCAGGTGAGTATGGCAGGGCAGCACAGCAAGAAACACCCGGCGCCTGTCGACCGCAGCCAGGTAGCGCGCATCGTCTTCGCTAATGCCGAGGCTATGGGCATACGGGACCGCAAGCTCGTGGAACGGTTGACAACCCAGGTCATCGAGCGGCTGGAAAAAGCGCAAACGGAATATCTGCCCACATTACCGGGCATGGAAGAACTGGTGGACAAGCGCGCCCGCCGCCAGCAGCGCCTTCCCACCGAGGCAGAAATAGAAGCCATGGTCATGGAAGTCCTGAACGCCGAACAACCAGTACAAAAACAGGAGGTCGAACCAGCTATGGAAACCGGAATTGAAACGAAAGAACAACCCGCCGTAATCAAAGAAACAACGTCCGCCGCCGGACTGACAGATACCGCCAGGCAAGTATTGGAAAAGCGCTATTTGAAAAAAGACAAGCAGGGTAAGGTGACTGAAACACCGGAGCAGCTTTTCCGCCGCGTGGCGCGCGCTATCGCCGGAGCGGAATTGATTTATAATCCCAAAGCCGACGTCAAAGCCATCGAGGAGGATTTCTTCCGGCTGATGAACAACCTGGAATTCCTCCCCAATTCCCCCACCCTGATGAACGCGGGACGGGAACTGGGGCAGCTTTCCGCCTGCTTCGTCCTGCCGGTAGACGATTCCATGGAATCCATCTTCGATGCGGTCAAATATACCGCGCTGATTCACAAGAGCGGCGGCGGCACCGGCTTCTCTTTTTCACGCCTGCGCCCGCAAAACGATATGGTAGGCTCTACGGGGGGCGTAGCCAGCGGCCCGGTTTCCTTCATGCGCGCCTTCGATACCGTCACTGATGTCACCAAGCAGGGGGGAACAAGGCGCGGCGCCAACATGGGCATCCTGAACATCGACCATCCCGATATTTTAACGTTCATCAACGCCAAGCAAAGCATGACGGCGCTGACGAATTTCAATCTTTCCGTAGCTTTGACCGCCAATTTCATGGAGGCGGTTAAGGAGGGAAAGGACTACGGCCTGGTCAACCCGCATACTAAACAAGTTACCGGAACGCTCAATGCTAAAGAGGTCTTCGACAAAATCGTCGATAACGCGTGGCGCTCGGGCGACCCCGGCATCGTCTTCATCGACCGCATTAACGAATCCAACCCCACTCCACACCTTGGAAAAATAGAAAGCACGAACCCCTGCGGAGAGCAGCCCCTTCTTCCCTATGAATCGTGCAACCTGGCCTCGATAAACCTGGCCAGGATGGTAAAAAAGAGAGATGCTGCGTGTGTAATCAATTACCCCAAACTGGCGCAGACGGTCAAAACAGGGGTACGCTTCCTGGATAACGTCATCGATGTGAACGCGTTCCCGCTGAAACAGATAGAAGAAATGACGAAGAAGACGCGGAAAATCGGCCTGGGCATCATGGGCTTTGCCGATCTGCTGGTAATGCTGGGCATACCGTATGACTCTGACGACGCGCTGAAAATCGCCGAGGACGTGATGAAGTTTATCAACGATGAAGCCATTAAAGCCTCCGTAGAGTTAGGTAAAGAGCGCGGCCTGTTCCCCGGATTCAAGGGCAGCATTTACGACGCCCCGGACAAACCCCACGTGCGCAACGCCACCCGCACTACTATAGCGCCGACAGGCACTTTAAGCATGATAGCAGGGTGTTCCAGCGGCATCGAGCCCCTTTTCGCTTTATGCTACACCAAGACCGTCCTCGACGGCACACCGTTCGTCGAGTGCAATCCTTATTTCGATGAAGCTGCCAGGGCCGGCGGCTTTTACTCCGCAGAACTGATGAAGAAACTCGCCGACGGCGAGCACCTGGGCGATATCAAGGGCGTACCGGCCAGGACAAAAATGGTATTCGTCACCGCCCATGATATCACCCCGGAGTGGCACGTTAAAATGCAGGCCGCTTTTCAGCGCTCTACGGATAATGCTGTTTCCAAGACCATCAACTTCCCGCAGACAGCTACGCGCGAGGACATCGCCCACGCTTACATGCTGGCCTACGAGGAAGGATTAAAAGGCATTACCATCTACCGCGACCGGAGCCGGGACACGCAGGTGCTCACCACCGGCAAGAAACAGGAAAAAACAGCCGCAGAAGCTCCTGCGCGCAGTCCGCGCAAGCGGGCCAAGATAACGACAGGCGTTACGGAATGCGTCAATACCGGCTGCGGGCATCTGTATGTTACCGTAAACTCCGATGATAAAGGCATGTTTGAAGTCTTCGCCCTGCTCGGCAAAGCGGGCGGCTGCGCGGCGGCTCAAATCGAGGCTATCGGGCGGCTTATCTCACTGTCCCTGCGTGTCGGCGTCGAAGTGGGCGATGTTGTTAAGCATCTTCGCGGGCGTGTCGCAGACGACCACGGAGTTGTTCTGCTTGTTGACCGCCACCATGGTCGTCATAAGCTTTTTTAGACACCATAAAAGCGTATCTATCCCCTAAAGTGTTGATCATGGAATTGGAGAAGCTGCTCAAGTTCAGCCGGACCTTATAGTTGTCAAGAATATCCACTGAAGTTACATACGAAAAATCACCCCTTTTGCTATTAATAACGTTATCAAGATTCCACTTCGCTACGGTGGCGTTGAAATCTGATCCGTCGTGGAATTTAACGCCTTCTCTTAAGGTAAGAGTAATACTTTTCTGGTCTGATGCTACTTCCCATTTGGTAGCCAGCCAGGGCTGCACAGTGCCATTCTGCAAAGGCTTCAGGAGTGCTTCCAAAAAGACAGAAGCGGTAGGGCCTCCCCAGTTTGTATCTGCCGGCCAGCCGATACTAGCCGCGGGGAAAAAGGGGTCGGCGTATTTGAGAGTTCCACCATACTTGGGAGTACCGGCCGCTGGAGTCGTGGTGGCCGCTGTACCGGCTGGTGAAGTACCGGTTTTCACCGTGGTGGTATCAGTGGCACAGCCGGTAAAAGAGGCCAAAGAAAGCATAATAATAATCATGAATAAGCTGAAAAATAATCTCACAGTAAGTTTGATATTCACTTTTCCCTCCTTAATATCCGATTGATTATGCAATGAGAAAATTAGAGTATTCTTCCTATTTCTCACCTCCTTTAATCATCTTTATATCGTTATTCAAAACCTAAAGCTAATACCGGTGCGAATTGTATTATTCTATATAAGAATTCTCTCAAGGGCAGGTTATCCTAGCTTAAGGATTTCTGCCGGGATAGATGACCATTATTATTCGCCAATTTTTTTACCAAACCCAACCTTAACTTCCGTGACAGGACAACTAAAGTCTGAATCTCCTTTTCATCAAGGATGGATTGAATTTCCTCATCAAGGGTAGCCAGACTTTTCAAATTTTCAATAGTCGACTGTAAACCCAACATAGTAACCTCTACATATACCGTTCTATTGTTACCTTTCGGATGGTACCGTCGTACCAGCCCTTGTTTTTCCAGTCCTTCTAATAGCTTGCTTATGCTGTTACGAGAGCGCAATAAAAGATTTGCCAGGTGGCTGGGGGTAATCCTTCCTCCTCTGGTGATAATTGACGCGACAGCATTTGCCCGGAATAAAGAACCTTCGTCTTGTGCCCGCAGTACTATGTAGCGATTAAAAACATCAGCAAAAGCGACTATACGCGAGACGTTGATTTTCTTGAGTTCCCTTTTTATTTTTGCGATGTAGGCGCTATTGGTGTCTTGAGATGAAATACTTGTTTCCACATGATACCCCATAAATTATTATTTATAGGATTATAAATCAAATAGCAGGATAATTCAATAGGTTAATTATACAATCAAGTAATTATTCCATAATTGTATAACAAGTAATTCATAGATGAATTTGCCTACTGTAATAAATGAATATTTGGAATTTACTCACATGCTAACATGGAGATACTATTTGTAATCTTGGAAAAATTTGGAGGCAATGAATTAGTCTTATATGAAACTTAAAAATATTGTGTCAGGGAGAGACAGAATCCCCCGTCTCCACCAAAAGGGTAGCTCTTTGGAGCATTTTCTGATATTAAAATCCTATTTTATCTGCGGAATAAGAATTAATAAATCTTTCTAAAGCAGTTATCGTCAACGATTCCCGTGAATTCTTTAATTATCACAGACTACTAAATTGTTACCTTCAGATAAAGGTTTTTGAGTTTACCTAATAGTTCGAAAGTGGTCATTTGTTTATCGTCGATCCAGAGATACAACATTGCTATAGTGTAATAGCTACGCGGTAACCGGCTGCCACAGCATCGATGATTACTTTAGGTTCGGCGCAATCGCCGATGATATATGCCTCCGCGACCTTATCTTTTATGGTTTCATACAGCTTGTTATTCGGCGTCAGGGGCACGGCGGGCACGATGGTGTCCGCCTCGAGAGTCCGCCTTTCACCTTCTTTGGTCACGATGATCAGACCTTTATCGGTTATCTCCTCGTACTTAACCCCAGCCATCATAACCACTCCCTTTTTCTTTAACCAGCGAAAAAGAGGGTGCTTCTTACGTTCCGGGACTCCTTCGCCCAGCGTTTCCGCCGATTCCACGATGGTTACTTTTCTGCCGTGCTTGACCAGGAATTCAGCGAGTTCGCACCCCTGCAAGCCGCCGCCGATAATAACCACGTTTTTACCAACCGGCATCCAGTATTTGGTCAGCCATCCCAGCGTCATCGGGCTGAAGTACCTTAACCAGAACTTAAGCATGCCATGCAGTTTGGGTATGCTGACAACGTTGTTATTGTTGATACCGGGTATATCCGGGATGGTGGGAATACCGCCCGCTGCCACGATGACGGCATCCGGCTTCACTCTATTCAGAACTGAAGGGTTGAATTCCTTGCCAATCATGATGTCGACGCCCAGCATGGAGATCTGTCTTTCCAGATAGTGAACGAATTCCATCAGGAATTCACCTTCATGTCCCTTTACCATCGAAGCTAACGGCAGCAGCCCTCCAAGTTTGTGACCTTTTTCGTACAGGACTACTTTATGTCCTCGTATCGCAGATACCCTGGCAGCCTCCATTCCCGCCGGGCCGCCGCCGATAATAAGGACCTTTTTCTTCTTCTGTGCCGGTTTGATGACATATTCTGCTTCATTGCCGAGAGCGGCGTTTACCTGGCAGGCGATGGGCTGATACGTGCGTATCCGCGAAGTACAAAACAGGCAGGCGGTACACGGGCGGATTTCTTCAAACTTACCCGCAGCAACCTTATTCGGCAGCTCAGGGTCAGCCAGCAGGCGCCTGGTCATACCTATAAAATCCGCCTTGCCCTCACGCAACACTTCTTCACCGATAACCGGGTCGAGCCTGCCTACGGCAATCACCGGTATTGTAACGACTTTTTTAAGCGATCCGTCCGCCCCGTTGCCCCGCGGCACATGCCAGGTGAGAGGATTATCGATAGGGGAATGCGGCACGCAGGTAAAGCGCAGTCCTTTATCTTCCAGCCAGCGGACGGTATCCGCGGATTTTTCAATATAGGCACGGATGAGGCGCGGATTAACGGACTGGCGCGCCCAGTCCATCATGCGCTGATAGAGGTCATCTTTGCGCGCGATGATCGCCTGCCGTTTTTGTACTTGGCTTTCCGCGCCAAAAATGCCGGAAGCCATGGCGGAAGAACCGCCGGTGGCGCCGCGCTTTTCCAGGACAGCGATGTTTTTAAGGCCGTTTTCCGCGGCCGCGGCGGCGGCGGCCAGCCCGCTTCCTCCGCCCCCGACTACCACCAGGCTATATTTTTTGTTCTTAGCAATTTCCGGACTCATGGGCGCAACCTTTCTTTTACCCAGATTTCCTCTTCCTCTTTTGTTTCCACCAGACCATCCAGCTTTACCTCTAGTAGTTTCTGGAGCGTTTCTTTAATCCTGGGGCCGCGGGGGACACCCAGTTTTTTAAGGTCATCGCCGGTGAGGGCGGGATGCACGTGTACCAGCACCCGCTCGTACAGTTCTATATGTTCCGCCGCCACCGGGGAAGCGGATGCTATCATATTCGCCTCATACGCCGCTTGGCAATAGCCGTTCAGAATATCATAGATAATACTCGGGGATTGGCCTTCCAGAGAGAGTTCCTTGATCCTGTCTTTTATTGCCAGTGTATCTCGTAACACCTGCGCCGCCGCTTTGGGAAGATGCAGGTAGTTAATCATTTTTTCTGCCTCCGCCCCGGTCAGCCGGTAGCACATTAAAGTCATATAGAGATGGGGGGTGGGGAGAGTAGTTTCATTAGCGTCGCGCGCAGCGGCGAATTTCTCCATGAGCCACTTGTCCGCTTTCAGGTTGGGATTAAGCTTTTCTAAAATACCCAGTTCATCCGCACGGCGGAGCGCTTTTTACGGCTCTTCTTCCTTTAGAACAAGTTCCAGTTCATGCCGGATGCGGTCGCCGCTGACGGTCTTAAGCATGTTCAGATCGCGCTCGATGAGCAGGGTGGTTACCGGCTCGATGCGGAAGTCCAGCCGCTGTTCGTAGCGTACTGCCCGCCAGATGCGCGTGGCGTCATCGGTAAAGCTTTTATCATGGAGGACGCAAACCCGGTTTTTCTCCAGGTCCGTCCGCCCGTCAAAGGGATCGATAAGCTCCCCGAATCGGCCGGGACTGATGGCCACCGCCATGGCGTTGATGGTAAAATCACGCCGGGCAAGATCGTCTTTGATGCTGCTGAACGTAACCTTCGGTAAAGCGCCGGGGCGGGCATAAATTTCCGAGCGGGCGGTCGTAAAATCGGCGCTTCTTTTTTCCCACTTTATCGTCGCGGTGCCGAAGCGCGGGTGGGTGGTAATTTTAGCGTGAATAAGAGAGGCTATTTCTTCCGCCAGCTTGATGCCGTCTCCCTCGACGACAAAATCGAGGTCGGTATTGAGGCGTTCCAGGAGCAGATCACGTACCACGCCGCCTACCAGGTATAATTGCATGCCACGCTTTTCCGCGATAGTCCCCACCATTTTCATGAAGGCGATGATGCCGGATGATAACTGGTCGTTGATGGTTGAGGAAAGGTTGATTTTGTCCTGTTTGTCCATTTCAATAAAGAGTATAGCACAGGCTTCCTCTTCATTGTCATTCCCGCGCAGGCGGGAATCCACCAACGGATTCTCACATTGTTGCAATTTTATAAATGGATCCCCGTTTACACGGGAATGACAAAGGGGAAAAGGGGTGAGGTTTGGTTATTGTGCCGCCCTTATTCCTCCGGCATCCCGTATGAGCGAAGCGAATCGGGATTTCTTGGTGTTTGTATCTTTCCCCGTTAACCCCTTATAATTAACCATCATGAAAGTAGTATCGATTGTTGGCATGACGGGGTCGGGTAAATCCGAGGTAGCGTGGTTCTTTAGCACCAAAGGTTTTACCACCGTGCGCTTCGGAGATATTACCGACGAGGCGGTTAAAGCTAAAGGCCTGCCTTTGACGGAAGAAAACGAGCGTCCTGTCCGTGAAGGCCTGCGTAAAGAACACGGCATGGCCGCTTATGCCAAATTGAGTATCCCCCGGATCGATGCCGCCCTCCAATCCTCTAATGTCGTCGTAGACGGGCTTTATTCTTGGGAAGAGTACCTTGTCCTCAAGGAAAAATACGGCGGCCAATTCTATGTGGTGGGCGTATGGTCGTCTCCTTCAGACCGGTATAAAAGGCTGGGCAGCCGCAAGGTGCGCCCGCTGACGCCCGACCAGGCTAAGAGCCGGGATTACGCTGAAATCCAGAATATGAACAAGGGTGGGCCTATCTGCATGGCGGACTTCACTATCCTCAATGATGCGGACATGGGCGCTTTAAGGAAGCACGTAGAACAGATAATCGCGAGGTTAAGATAATGACACCTAAAAAAACAATCGGTATAGCAAAACGGACATTATCGCAACGGCCGGAATTTGATGAATATTGCCTCAAAATAGCCTCGGTGGTAGGGGAACGCTCCACCTGTTTGCGGCACCACATGGGCGCCATCGCGGTACGGGATAAGCATATCCTGACGACGGGTTATAACGGGGCGCCGGCGGGGGCTAAAGATTGCCTGGAGTTGGGCTGCCTGCGTGATGAAAACGGCATCGCCTCCGGTACGCGGGTAGAGATCTGCCGCGCCATCCACGCGGAACAGAACGTTATTATTCAGGCGGGGCTGCACGGCGTCAGCCTGGAGGGGGCCACGGTTTACTGCACCCATACGCCCTGCGTGCTCTGTGCCAAGATGCTGGTCAACGCCAGGATAGCCCGCTTTGTCACCTTTGGCAAATACGCGGATGACCAGTTCATCACGCTTTTCAAAGAAGCCGGCATCAAGTTCGATATGAAGCCGCGGCCTTCACCAACCATTAGCTTTTCGCTACTCATCTGCTTCAGTGGGCATTGCAGAATGTGCTTGGAAAATCGGTCGCTCAGCAGGGAAGTTTTGTCGGGCCTGATTATTTGCGATTCGATTTTACATATCCTAAATCACTCACTAGCGAGGAATTAAAAAAGGTCGAGGAACTAATCAGGGAAAAGATTGTCGAGGATTTGCCTGTAACAACCGCTGTATTACCCCGTGAGAAAGCGCAGGAGCTTGGCGCAATGGCATTATTCGGAGAAAAATATGGTGACGAAGTCAGGGTAGTCGCCATCGGCGATGATGTGTCGCCGGCTTCCAGCCCATGTCTTAACGAACGAGGGCAGGATGCCCTCGCCACAGCTTTCAGCAAGGAATTCTGCGGCGGAACGCACGTTGACAAAATAGGTGACATAGGCGGTTTCAAGATAATAAAGGAAGAAAGCGTTTCAGCAGGTGTTCGCAGGATTACTGCTCTCGCAGGCTCGGCGCTTAACAGCTATCTCGAAAAGGCAAGCGAAATTGTCGATACACTTTCCGTGATGCTCAAAGTACCATCCGATGAGCTTGTTGACAGAGTTGAGAAATTGGTGGCGACTAATAAAGAGCTTGCTAAAAAACTCAAATCAGCATCAAAAGCATCAGGTTCAGATAGTTTATCTCAGGCAAGAGAGCTGCTTGATAATTGCCAAAAGATAGGCGAAAGTTCTATCGTTGTTGGAAAATTATCCGGAGTGACAGTCGAACAGGCAAGAGAAGCGATTGACATGCTCAAGAAGAAGGCACAATCCGCAGCGATTGTTCTCGGATTTGATGAAGACGGCAAAGTTACGCTTATTTCAGGAATGACAAACGACCTTGTTGCAAAGGGACTCAGTGCAGGTGACATTGTAAAAGCAATTGCTCCGATAGTCGATGGCGGCGGCGGCGGGAGACCTCAAATGGCGCAGGCGGGCGGCAAAAATCCCGAAAAAATCGACGAAGCTCTAAAGCGAGCATCCGAAATAATCGCAGAAAAACTGAAAGCGTGATTATTGCAGCCGAGACTGGCCGTCAACTCGTCGTGAAGGACGCGTATATTTTTCAAAAGCGTGGATTATGGGCTGAACATTTCCATTTCTGTCAAAATAGCCCCTTCCCCGCATCATTGGTTCCCACCAGAAAACACCTTTTCCCAAACCATTGGGTATATTCAATACAATCTCGTTGACGGCTTCCAGCCACTGACGCTGTCCCTGCGGCGTTTCCGGAAACGGCGGTAACGCATTTCGCAAATCGCGGCTCGGTTCAAAATAATATCCGGTCTCCACCAGGATTATCTCTTTGCCGTAGCGCATCGCTGTTAAGCGAAGATTATCACGCAAATCAAGCAGGGTTCCGTGCGACCATGGATAAAATGAGAAACCAATCACATCGTACTCCACTTTGAACTCGTTCATCTTGTCAAAAAAACACCGTGTTAACGGAATGTCACCACCATGATCGACGTGCAGCATTATTTTCACCGGTCGATTTCCGGCGGCCTCTTTAATGCCTTTGATTCCCGCTTTCAGGTAATCCGCAACATGCGACCACTCATTTGCTTTGTCCGTCAGTGGCCGCAGGCGCCCATCGGGCCATAAAATGCCGTTGCCAATCTCATTACCCACCTGCACCATGTCCGGCAGAGCATTGGCATCTCGCAGTGAAGCTATCGAATCCCGGCAAAATTCATACACCGCACTAACACGCTGCTCGTGATTCAAATCCGCCCAGGCGCTGGGCATGGGCTGTGTTGTCGGATTAGCCCAGTTGTTCGAGAACATAAAGTCCAGCAGAAATTTCATGCCCTGCTGTTTGATGAGCTGACCGGATGCAATAACATACTCGAGTGTCTGCGGTATCCCGCGCACCGGCGGATTGCACAGGTGAACGCGCGCCCAGTTATAACCATGATCATAAAAAATCTGCAACGGAGGCTTGACCTCGTTAACATCTCTGAATGAGCGGCCTTGATCCATGGCTTGTTTGACAAACGAAGCATCCACGCCAAAAGCATATTCATTCTCATACGGCAAACTCGCCGCACGCCCAATAACGGCTCCATATGCCCAAAGCACCAGACAGAACAATAATCGCTTCATAAATCAATCCTGCCTAAAATAAGGGCAGCTCGAAAAACACGATTCGTTATTAGCATCATCCCGACAGGGTAAGGAATACGCTCACAGGCATTTTTGACCATGGCCACCATGGTCTGATTTCAAATTATCATATAGCGCCCGTTCTTGGGGGGGACTTGCGCTCTGAACGCGTTTTGCTATTCTGACCTGTTTTATCCTGCTCTTTATTCCCTGTTGAAGCAGAACCTGCATTTGAGCTTGCAAGTACTGTAGAACATGCGGGATTTTCAGGATAACAAAACGCGCAATATGAGAATAACGCTCCCCCGAGCAGTATGATAATACTAACCATAATAATTCTTATTCTGGTTGGCATACCCAATCTTTCCCTTCACGCTATCTATATTTTTATGATTTTCAAACAAATCCAAGTTTATCTATATATGTTATAAAAAGATACGGTGTAAGTAAATAAAAAACTGCCGCAATAACTTCATTTTATCAGCCAAATCTCCAGTTAAAAATCGTTAAACCAAAGATACTCCAATATGCCAGGACGCTCAAAAGCAGGATAAATTTAACGCCGCCGGTGTGCTTCTGTACAACCGCAGACTTACAGAAAATCTGCATTGTCGCTGCCAGGGCGATAAGCAGTATTGCCGCCGCCATTAAACTTATCCCCGGATAAAGTGCATCTGGCGCAGATTTGTTCAGTTCAAGCGTTCCGGCGGCTATTCTTTGAGCCGTCTCAATCCCCTTCGTATCCGAGAGAGCATGACGCCAGAAGGGAATTTGAGATGACATCTTTAGTATGGATTTGATTATATGAGCGCCTGCGACTGTCGGAAGCAAGAGCAGTGCAAACGTTTTTTTCATCTGATTTCCTCCTCCCGAAACCTGAAGTTCTATTTCAGTTCCCGGTTCACCAACAAGACTATCCAAAAACTCCTGTTCCGTGCCCGTATTGCCTTCAGCAAGCCACATTTCATAAGCCGATAATCCCGGAGCGCCAAGGGCAATGCCGCTTTCGACAAGGGTGAATTTTACGCGGGGGCGGGCAGTTATGGTTATTGTAGTCATCGCTTGTTTACTTCTTTATTGATTGTGAAACTGCCGCCAATGGTGGCAAACGGATCGCCCGCCAGGTTCAGGAAATCAATTTCATACGTGTGTTTCCCCGGTTTGCCTTTCATTTCGGCGGCTGAAAACGGTATTGAAACAGATAGTCCGTTAAGGGTTATGCATCCGGTGCTGAGTAACTTTTCGGGCATAATCAACCTTCCGCCTGCATCCCTCGCCTGAAAACTGATATTGCTCACCTGCGCAATCGGGAAATTATCCGACAAGTCAAATTCAAAATCAGCATCGTTCCCTTCCTGATAGGGTAGCAGATTATAGATAAATTTATCGTAAGTAGCCATGCCTAATTATTTAGTTAAGGAAAACTCACCGGGTGACTGCGGGCGGCTTTTGCTCTGTAGTCACCCGGTGAGTAACTTTTCGTGAAGCAAAGATGGAATGTGGAGATTTGTAATAAAAGGACAGTTTTAGTTAAGATAAAAGATAAAAGTAAAAAGATAAAAGTTATTCGCTCAATGGAGACTTTTGTCTTTCGCCTTTTATCTTTTGTCTTTTTATTTTAATCAGAATAAACTACCGTTACTGTATTATTTGCTTTTAGATATACTATATCTGCATCGGTTTCAATTGCATGAGGAATAGTTAATGTAATTGTTGCACCAGAAAGTCCGCTAAACGCATAATCATTTCCTGTTGAATTTCCTATTTTTATAAGCGATGGAAAATACATCGTCTGGGTTGCATTACAACTTGAAAATACACTTACTCCCATTATTTCTTCCAATGCAGGAAAATTGAAAGTATCCGCTGCATAACACGTATAGAAACATTGATTATCAATATGTTTAAGCTTAGGAAAATTAAATACAACCATTGATGGACATTGTTGAAATGCCCCATTTCCTAACCATTCTACATTAGGTAAATATGCAGATGTCAATAAAGGACAACCATCAACTAATCCTTCAGAAGGTCCTGTTACCAAAGCAGGTAAACTAATTGATTCAAGTACAGGATTAGCACAAAAACAATATTGCCCAACATTATAAAGATTTGTAAGATTAACCGTGACCAATGAAGAATTTCTATAAAAACACATATATCCAGCCGTTGTTAACGCTGGAAAATTTGTATCTGTTATTGAAATTAATCCATCACAATAACCAAAACAAGACATACCTGCTGAAATTAAATTTGGGAAAATTAATGTCGAAGATTGAAGTGAAATACAATTTGAAAATATACTATCCCCCAGTGCTGTATAACTATTTATTGGAAGTCCAGATAAATCTGTTAATGCCAAACAACCTTCAAATGTATAATCTCCAACAGTTGTTAATTTAGGCATATAAAGGTTTAACAAAACCCGACATCCCTCAATAGCTCCACGATAGCCACCTGTTTCGGTACATTCAGGTAAATATAAATCTGTCAAAAAATATAAATTAGAAAATCCTCCGGCATTGATTTTAACAATACAACCTGCATAATCCTCAATTTTTAATAAATGATCATAATGCTCGAATTCACCGGAATAAAACATATTTGTTTTGATGGTTATGCCACTGCCTCCGTATAACTTCACTACATTTCCTTCAATTGTTACGGAAGTAAACGGAGTACCATTTGTGGGCAAATCAAAAAACGTGTTCCAATCTGCTACATCTGAGGCATCACCAACAAGGATATCAGCATTTGCAATATCATCAAAAGTTAATTTTAAACTTTTAGATATTTTCTTCGCATGATACAGTATTCTCATATCCGTTGTATTCTTAATTTTCCACGTATCAATGTCGGGTCGCCATCGGTGCCGCTGGTAATAAGCGCAACCTGATCGCCAATAGCCACACTTCTGTCAGCCGTTGCCGCAGTATCGCCGATTGCTGTGGTTACGTCAATGGCATCCAGGCCGGCTACAGCAGTACTGCCTATTTTAATAGCTACACCGTCCATCGTGTCATCGCTTTGCAGCACGGCGCTCAGTATAATGTAGGCAAACGAGGCCTTCATATCCAGAATGTAGGTTTGTACGGTCCCGGGTTCCACATCATTATAATCGAAAGGTATGTCTTCGACAGGATTAACCACCCTCAGTATTCTTAATTTTACCCGGAGCAGGGTTGGATCACCGTCGGTGCCACTTGTAACCAGCGTCACCTGGTCGCCGGCAGTCACAATATTATCGGCAGTTGCCTCTGTGTCGCTGATGGCTGTGGTCACGTCAATGGCATCGAGGCCGGTTACCGGCGTACCATTAATCTGAATGGCTATATCATCCATTGTATCGTCGCTTTGCAGTACCACACTCAGAATAATGTAGGCAAACGAAGCCTTTATATCGAGTATTTTTGTTTGAATTGTTCCGGCTTCAA
Organism: Dehalococcoidia bacterium; assembly: GCA_041300405.1. Taxonomy (GTDB): domain Bacteria; phylum Chloroflexota; class Dehalococcoidia; order Dehalococcoidales; family RBG-16-60-22; genus Fen-1077. The sequence goes on from JBGLNK010000001.1 coordinate 2,013,546, forward strand.
TATCGATATAATCAACGGCAATATCTTCAATCCTGTATTCATCATCGTCTTCCCCGCTCCCGCTGCCTTCGTCCGTATCTTCTACCCATTCGCCGTCGCACCTTGCATATTTCTTCCCATCAACAGGCGCTTCCTCCACTCCCGGTATCTCCACCACCAGCGGTTCTTTCCCCCCCGTGCGCGTGGCAGTAAGCTCGCGTGTAAATTCGTCAAATTCGAGGCTGTCCACATAGATATCCCCGGCTTCGTCTTCCAGCGCTTCGTCGCGCGTATCTTCAACCTCAGTCAACTCAAAATAAGGCTCCGTTCCCACCGCCTTGATAATCACCTTTGCTATCGGGCTTTTCCGTGTCCATTCTTCAGCAAAGAAACCGGTTGCGTCGTATTTTTCGTACAGGATGGTATTTACGGTGAACGAGTTTAATACTTACGGAGATAAGCTGGAAAAAATGTTGCGCCTGGATAATCCCCCTATCGCCATAAAAATGCTGGAAAAAGAGTCTGATATACCTGACTCGGCTGTGAGGCCTAAAAAACACCGCAATTATCACCTGGCTCAATGCCAGGCTTACGCAATGTCCCGCCGGGAAAAGGCAACCGTAGCCATGCTTAAAGAAGATAACTGGTGCCTCGCTCCCCTCATGGTTTACGGTCATATGAGTAAGGATGAAAAAGTTCTCAATAACAGGCCGGATTATGATTGCTTTGAACCCGGTAAATACATCGGCGTCCTTTCAGCCCCTTTAAACACGGCTGAATTCATACCGGACGTTATCAATATCTATTGCGATACCACCAGGCTCAGGGATATGCTGCTCGCCTTGAGGAAGAGTGAAAGACCGTATGTGGGCGGGGGCTATTTCCCGCCTTCCTGCTCGTACGCCGTGGTAACCCCTATCCTGACCGGTAAGTATATGGTCGTCCTGCCTGATCCGGGCGAATACGCGCGTGCCCTGACCCCGGTGGGTGAAATGATATTCGCGGTGCCGCCAGGAAAAATAAGCCTGCTGCTGGAAGACCTCAAAGAATACCAGGAAAATTCCATTTTTGCGGACGAAGCTGTAATGATGAGGCCTGATTTTCCCCAGCTGGATATTTATAAAAAGGCATTCAAGGCCTGGGGCATGGATTACGAGAGATAAAGAACACAGAAATTCATATACCGGGACATGGCCATGCCTGTGACATGGCTGTTAAAGAAACGAGATATCGATGGATTTAAAGCTAAAAGGTAAAGTTGCACTGGTAACAGGTGTCGGCAGCCAGATAGGTTTTGGCAAGGGTATTGCCGCAACCCTGGCTGCGGAAGGATGCAGCGTGATTGGGGCCGATGTAAATCTTGATGGCGCTGAACAGACAGTGGCTGAAATCCGCTCAGCAGGGTATGAGGCAACAGCCGTCAAAGCTGATGTGTCCGATACCGGCGATGTCAATGCGATGGTAAAAACAACCCTGGCTAAATACGGAAAGATAGATATCCTGATAAATAATGCCGGCACGAGTACCGTTTTAAAACCGTTCCTTGAAACCACTAAAGAAGAATTCGATAGACTAATAAAGGTCAATCTCTGGGGAACAATGAGCGTGACACGGGCGGTTGTGCCCCACATGATCGCCCGGAAATACGGCAGGATTGTTAATATTACCGGCGGCCAGGGACTTGCCACCATCAGCCTTTACGGTGCATCGAAGGCCGGGGTTGATTCCTTTACGCGGTCCATGGCAGGAGAACTGCTTGAGTACGGAATAGTAGTTAACGGAGTACATCCGGGTTTAGGCAACACCGGGCTCAATGTTCTGGGGAGGGGCGGCAAAATGTTATCTGAAGACGAAGAGAACCAAGCCGAAAAGAGATTCGGCCTGGGGAGGTTCTGCACCGGGGAAGACATGGGAAATATGATTGCCTTCCTGGCATCGGATGTTTGCAGCTACATGGTCGGCCAGATTCTGTTTATGAGCGCTGGGCCCAAACCTGTAAGTTTCCCTTAAAGTATATCCAGTTTCCAGAGAGCACTTGCTCTCTGGAAAGGGTATTCAAAAGTTGGGTTAGACTTGGGCAGCGACCGTTAATCGGGGTAGGATACTCAGTCTATCTGGAATCCCCGTAGGATTCGTGATTAATTTTACTTGGGTAATTTACACAACAGCCTCATTGAACTCTAGAAAATTATGGAGGTTAAAAAACATGGGTAATTTAAAACACAGTCATCTTATTGTCCAGGAATTAAAGACACCCAACTTTTCACCAGATAAAGTTGCTGAATACGCGAAATTTGCCACCCGAGTATTGTGGATGGATAATAATGTGGTAGACGGGGCTTTTCAAATGAATTGCGCCTGGTATCTAAAGCCCAATTCTCATATATCCATAGCGCACACTCACACTACCGATGAAATCATCGGATTTTTTGGTAGCAATTCCGATGACCCTTATAAATTAGGGGCGGAAATAGAGTTCTGGTTAGAAGATGAAAAATATATCTTAACAAAGAGCAGCCTTATCTTTGTCCCTAAAGGGCTGAAACACTGCCCTTTGATAACAAAGCGAGTTGATTCCCCCATATTTCACTTTTCCATTTTAAAAGATGGCGCATATAAAGCGATAAAAAATAGTCAATAATAATAACCGGTGTACTAGACAATTATTAATATTGGCACCAGTTTGGTTAGAATCAGTCGTCAAATAATAAACCCCTCCAGCATGACACGGACTTCTCCTCCGGGTGTACTTTAGCCTGGCGGCTGCTCTAACCTGCTGCATGAATTCCCCGGTTTGCCCTGTTCTCGCTTCAGCAGCATAAGCTTTATCTTTTTTCCTGGGACACAACTCGCTCCTTTGACTGTTTAGTCAGTCTACTATCTCTAAGGAGCCTGCGCAACCTCCAAGTATATGTTTTTATGCCCTGATTTGTATCCCATTTTGGCTTACGTTCTACAGACAATAAAGCAAAGTGACACGGGCGATGGCCCGCGACTACTTAAAGGGCATCCGGGACATCAGAGCTTTTATCCTACTGCAAAGTGCCGCAAAATCGGCGGTGAGGAGAAGCGAGCGTGGTATGACAGACTCTGGAAAAGGGATTGCTAACAAGACTTCCAATAAGAAATACTCCATTAGCCCCTGCTCGCCAAACCTCGGCTAGTGACCTATCCCCGGATACGAACGAATCGCTTTTCTCCGGTGGGGAGAGTAACTGGGACTGATTTACCGATACGAATCCTCCTCCTATCCCCCTTTGACATTTTAATTCACCCTCACCCTTGGCTTCCCTCTTGTATCTTAAAAATGGGATAAAATAGTAATAAGGTGGTAGGCCGATTCCCTCTTGGTCATGAAGGCCGTGTGGGAGCGTGGTCGCCACCTCCATGAACCGGCGCGTGGGTTGTTTTTCTGTGCTGATAAGCATGGAGTTGATGTTACCCCAGGGCACGAAAAGGCTTTCCGAGTACCCGCCCATCATATCGAGCTTGTCATCCCAGTGGACCAAATTCATCAATATCCCGTGCTGGTCAACAACATCGACAATGCCGATATAGCAGTCTTCCGGAGCAGTATCAGGAACAAGGTGAATCGCAATACAGTAACCGGGTTGTATCGCCTCTGTTTTTGCCATTTTGTTGCCTCCTTAAACCAGTGCTGCCGTAGCCTATTTATATACTTATTTAACGCTGTTGTCAATAGCAGCCTGCAGGCTTGTTCTTAATGTTTGCCCCATACTTCTTTATGAATTCTTTAGGCCGCTTTTATCCGGCCTTTATTAATTTTACGCGGATTTTTATATCCGGTTGTTAAGATAAGTGAGGTTAAGTAAGTATCAGGGAGGTCCCCAAAATGCAAAGTTTCGTTCTATCAGGTAAGGCAAAGACGGTTTTTAAACTCATCGAGCTTAAGGCAAAACGGGAAGAACAGGCAAAGCGGGATAAAAAGGGAAAGAAATAATATCAGGTAGCGGGCGGTATAAAAGTCCGGAACCTGTCCGGAGGATTTTTGGAGGCCGGTTTTGGTGGTTCTCCCTGGCCCGGAGTCTCCAGCGGCACAAAAGTCCGGAACCTGTCCGGGGGACTTTTAGTCGCCGGTTTTTCAGAATCCTGCTGTCTTGATGAATCGCTAAAGTTCCGCATCTTATCGGAGGCTTTTTTAGCCTCCAGTTGTTTCTCGTAATCTTCTTCGCTTAGTGGTTCGGAATCTCTTAGCTGATTATTAATAATAGTAATAGTAAAGAGCTCGCGGCATTTCCAGCAGCGCCGCGGGCCGACATAGCTGGTTTCCACCAGGGAAAGCTTACCCTCCGCACCGCACTTGGGGCATTTTATCGTCACCATGTTCATATAAATCCACCTCCTGCGCCGGCACGCATTCTTTTCAGGCTTTTTTATACTATATCATTTAGAGAAGCTCCAGGCAATTTCATTTTTAATTAATTTTTTACTTTCAGTTATCAAATTGGATATTTCTCTTTTTTTTCATTTTTCATCACTCACCTTTGGTGAGATTCTTTCCTTTGGTAAAAAAGGAGATTTTCGTAGACAGGGGAGTAGCCTGCGGAGAGGGGCGTCAGCCCCTCTCGACAAAAACCCCCTTCTCCAAACAATTAAATTATAAACCGGCACATTATACGGTTTGGAGAGGGGGAAAGGGGGTAAGGTAAATTTTCAATCAAATGTAAATAAAACCTGTTATATTTCCTTATATATTACGGCATAGGGAAATACCGGCTGAAAAGCCAGAAAATGACAGGGATTGTCACTATTGAGAAAATAAAACTCGAGAGTACGAACTGGTTTGAAATGGATTTGTTCCCCCCGGCGCGTTCGGTCATTATCGGGGTGCTGGTTATCGGCGGGACGGCGCTTTGCAGGATGAACAGCAGGGCGATAGTATATGAAGGCTTGAAGGTGAAGAACAGCGCCAGGAACGCTAACGGGAAGATGATATTTTTTACAGCCACGAATTTTATAATTTCCCCGTAAAATATCTTCCCTTTTTGGTTGAAATCGAGGCAAAGACTGCCGCCGAGAATGAGCATGATGAGCGGCAGCGCCATCGCGCCCAGGCTTTGCAGGATGGAATAGATAAATCCCGGTATATATGTATTAACTCCCAGCAGCCGCAGGACAATAGCCAGGATGGTGGCGATAAGGATAGGATTAAAAACGCGGCTCCACTTTACTTTTTGCCGGATTTTATTCCGCAGGAACAGGTGATAACCGCTGAAAAACAGCACCGGGTGAATGATTATGAAAATATACAGTTGCGGCAGATAAGGGGAGTCTGTCCCGAAGATGCCGCTGATGAGTACCAGGGGCACGAACAGGCCGTTTTGAAAGAACAAGTTCATGGCGAACTCGCCGCGTGTTTCTTTTTTGGAAATAAATGAGGTTACCAGTGTAAGAACAAGGGATATCGCGGCGAAAACAACCCACCAGAGCGGCAGCTGCCACCAGCCGGGTAAATCCTCCGGCGAGAAATTTATCATGATACTGGAAAACACCATGCAGGGTAGGGCGATATCGATTGCCAGCCGGGACATAAAAGCAAGGATATTTTCCGGCATGATGCCGCGCCGTGTTATCAAGAAGCCTATGATGCCGATGCCCAGCAGCGCCAGCACCGATTCCAGTACGATTACAAAGATATCCATCTATAATTTAATTGTACTATACTGCCTGGGATGTGAAAAGCCTTGAAAGAAGAGTATCAGGTTGGCTGGTGCCGAAGGCCGGACTCGAACCGGCACGAGAGTTGCCCCTCAACGGTTTTTGAGACCGTCGCGTCTGCCATTCCGCCACTTCGGCTGGCGCCGTCTAATGCAACCGGCGCTATCTTATTCTATGTGAAACCGGGGTATTGCGCAAGCCGGGTGACGATTATTGGGGTTGGTCCAGCTCGAATGCGGGTCCGTTTATATCCGCAATATTGTTGTAACCATAAAACTCCCAGTAACCTTTAAAATCGGTATTATCGGATATTTCTATCCTGGTGACCCATTTCGCCCAGTTATACCCGAATTTGCTTTCGGCCACCACCTGGAAAGGAAATCCTCTTTCCGCGGGTAAAGTGACGTCCTTAAGTTTCATCCCGATGATGATATCATTGTCGCGAACATATCCCAAGTATAGGGATGTGTAGCCTGCGGAAGGGACATCTGCCGTATAGAATATCGCGATTTTACCTTCGTTTCTTACCCCGGCGCTATCGAAAATGGAATTCAGCGATGGACCTGTCCATTTGGCTGTGAAACTCCACCCCTCGACGCAGTTAAGGTCTATCAGCTTTGATAATTGGGGATAAGCCAGTAAATCTGAATAGCTTAAGCTCAGGGGACCATGAGCACGGCTTCATTGGTTGCGTCAGCCTGGACGGTGTGGGTTGCCTTTCCAGAGGCATTCTGTACTTTCTGCTCATCGGTATCGAGTGCCAGTACGTCATGGCCCATTAAAGAAGCGTTTGCAGCTAGGCTAACGCCGAAACGGCCCAACCCTATGACGATGATTTGTTTTTTCATTTTCTACCCCCGTCTATCCTATTCTGACTACTTCAATGGGATATCGATATTTGGATGTCCGCTGCTTTTTTACCAGGGCCAGCACAAGAGTAAGCGAACCGAGCCTGCCTGCAAACATCGTGGCGGTTATGAGCAGCCGTCCTGGTATCGAAAGGTCGGGCGTAATACCCGTAGAAAGACCTACGGTTCCGAAGGCGGAGACTGCCTCAAATGCGATGTTCAGGAAACGGAACTCCTCGGTTATGGTCAGAAAAAAGATTACAAGAGAAACGACTCCCAGTGAAATTATGATAACTGCTAGGGCGCGGAAGACCTGCTGGTTCATAAATTCTCTATCGAAAACTCCCGGATGCTCCCGGCCCCTGAGTGAACTCCATATCGTGGCAAATACCAACCCAAGCGTGTTGACTTTAACGCCTCCGGCAGCGGAACCGGAAGCCCCTCCCACGAACATGAGAATCATGATGAAAAACAGTGCGTAGTCGGTCATATTCCCTATATTCAGGGTGGCGAATCCGGCGGTGCGGGACGTAACGGATTGGAAGAAAGCATTCAAGAGTTTTTCGTGCACCGGCATCAGACCGAGCGTACCCTGATTTGCATACTCAGTCAGCAGCAGTATGACCGTTCCCGCAAGCAGCAGAATTGCGGTGATGGAGAGCACCAGCTTGCTGTCCAGCGATAATTTTTTCAGACTGCGGCTTTTCAAAGCATCACGCACTACCAGGAAACTGATACCGCCGAGAAAAATGAGAGCTGCGGTAGTCAGTACCACCAGGTAATCACCGTGATAGTCAACTATACTGCGAAAACTGCCGAAGAGGTCGAATCCGGCATTGTTAAAAGCGGACACGGACTGAAAGACTGAATTCCAAATAGCCATATCGAATGGAAACTCGGAGGAAAAACGAAGATAGAATATTGCGGCGCCGATAATCTCTGCGCTCAATGTAAAGATGAGCATACCTCTGACAATCCTTATTAAACCGCCAAGCGTGGCGATTCCGATGGATTCTCCGATGAGCAGCCTCTCACGAAGCCCGATTCTCTGTCCCAGGGCTACAAGCGCAATCGTGGTGCTGGTCATGAAACCGAACCCGCCAAGCTGTATAAGGACGAGAATCACTGCCTGGCCGAAAAAACTCCAGTAATCCAGGGTATCGACGACGACGAGGCCGGTAACACAAACTCCGGAGGTGGCTGTGAATAGTGCATCGACGAATGATGTCCATTCCGCTGACCGGCTCGATACCGGCAGCATCAGTAAAACGGTCCCGGCCGCAATCATCGCCGCAAAGCCGTAAACCAGGGTCAGCAGCGATGGCTCGCCGGACTTGGTTTTAGTTATCGCCTGGACAGGGACCTTCCAGGGCTTGATGCGTGATACTCGGAAAGTCTTGTCCCCGGGCTTTGGCTTGTAGCTTTCTGTTGAGTAATCTCTGGTGGACAATATAATCAAATCCTATCGTTGGATTAAAGGGTAGCATATTTTGGGAAATGTCTCAACAAATGATATGCCGGGTTCTGTTTGTATTTGGCTGAATAAACCTGTAGATAGTTGCCTGGCACATCCGCTCCCCCTTTGAAAAAGGGGGACACAGGGGGATTTTGAGATAGACAACAACCCAAGCAGATAGTACCATTTGCCGGGTTCCCGACAGCCGGTTGCTCTTTAAAGTTCGTGGTTGACACCGGATGGAAAACGTGTGTAGTCCCCAAAAAAGACCGGGCGTCAACAGTAGGGCCTTACTTAACATAAAGCCAAAAACAATTCGAGGGTAAACATTCGTGAATTGTTTCCTTAAAAATAGAAAATCGAGATTGTGTCCATTGCTTCTCATGCCTGTTTGTGCTACTATTTAAAGACAAAACCGCTAGGGGCGCTCTGGCTGAGAGCCCCCCGATTCGCCAATGGTAAAGGCGCTAAATCGGGGGACGACCCTTGGAACCTGACCTCGTTAATCCGAGCGTAGGGAAGCGGTCTTACTTCAAGACCAGGGGTTCTGAATTTTCAGCCTAAACCCTTGGTTTTATTATTTTAAGGGGGTGATTGTCATGACGCAGTTAGAAACAGCCCGGCAGGGGAAAATTTCCAAAGAGATGAAGGCGGTGGCTCGCGTCGAGGGGGTGGAAGCCGAGTTTGTCCGGCAGGGTGTCGCCCAGGGAACAATAGTCATTACTGCTAATGTTAATCATACGGGGCTTGTCGCCTGTGGTGTTGGGAAAGGGCTTTCTACCAAGGTCAATGCCAACATCGGCACATCCTCTGACTACGGTGATGTATCCACCGAACTGGAAAAAGTGAAGGTAGCGCTGGAAGCGGGAGCGGACACCATCATGGATTTAAGCACCGGCGGTAATATTCCGGCCATCCGGAAAGCTATCATCGCCGCCAGCCCGCGGCCCATAGGCACGGTGCCGATTTACCAGGCCGGTATCGAGGCTATCGAGAAACACGGCGCAATAGTTAAAATGACCCCCGACGACCTCTTCGCTGCTATTGAGGATAATGCCCGTGACGGCACGGACTTTGTAACCGTCCACTGCGGTATTACCCTTGCGGCAATCGCCCGTCTCAAGCAGCAGGGCAGGGTCACGGACGTAGTTTCCCGGGGCGGCGCTTTCCTCGTTGGCTGGATGCTGCATAACGAACGTGAAAATCCTCTCTATGAGCAATATGACCGTTTGCTGGATATCGCGCGCGAGTATGATGTTACTTTGAGCCTTGGAGATGGCATGCGGCCGGGCAGTCTGGCTGATGCTACCGACCGTACCCAGATCAAAATAGAGGAATATCTCGCGCAGTTTTTCTATCAGTTCACCCTTGCGCTTGATACGTACCCATTCATGGACTGCGCTTAGTAATACTCTTTCCTCTATCCCCCTGTCTTCGCAGGTGCGGATAAAAATCAGGCGGTTAAAAAGCCGTTGGATAACCTCATCGATTTGCTTTACGCTCAGAGTTTTATTATAAGAATGAAGCTGGGTAGATAATTCTTCACGCCATTGCCTTAGCTGTTTGAATAGTCTTTGTTCTATCCCCATCCGTTGCGGAAGCGCGCCGTATCTTTCTGCTTTTTCTGCAAGGGCGTTGTTCTGGAATGATTCTTTAGATAGTAACCACAGGTCATCGAACGCATCGAGGTACTTGTTACAGGTAAGAGAGATAAAAGGTTTACCAGTCTGGGCTACATAGACTACTAAAGTCTCAAAATCCGTAAGTAATGCCCATGTGACGCCTTTATTGTAAGCGTAGGTAACGGCTTGCTTGATGTATGCAATATTGGTTAGGTCGGCTTTTAAAGGCTTGGCTTCAATAAAGAATATAGAAACACTATTAAGCTTAAAGGCGTAGTCCACCCGTCCGCCGGAAGCTTTTTCTTCCGGTGATACCTCATTAATATCTTCAAAGTCCCAGCCTAATGCCCTGAATAAAGGGTCGATAAAACCTTGCTTCGTTTGAGCTTCATTGAAATTCTTTATTTCAGACGGGGTGAGTTTTTCATATTTTGTTACTAACTCTGCTATCTTCTGCTTGGCTTCATCTTTACCCATATCCTGGTCTCCCATTTCACTTTGGACATATTATACACTACCCCGCCCCCCAACAACACATACTATGACAAAATTATCTTGCCTTATGCCATTTTTAGGCAGTATCATTTAAGCGTAAAAAGTTGGATGTATTTTAACTAAATTAGCATAAAACAAGTTGTTGTCCCGTAGGGTGGGTGAAGCGCGAGCGCAACCCACCGCTCACCCTTTAAACAAAATCGCTCTTTGTCCATTGCCGCCATAAGCAAAACAATCGGTATGCCGGCCTGAATCTTGTAACAGATAGGGGGGAATAGGGGTGGCAACTGCCCGTGGTTTGGAGAGTCCCGTGGTACCGGGACGAGCCAAACCACTATAAATTATTTCCCTTCCCGCGAGCGCCGCCTTAGCCGTGAGCAGGGGAAGGGACAAAGGGATGGGTTCCTCTTTTAAATTGCTTTGTCCTCCGCCTTGACAAACTTTCCCATACCCTATAACCTTTTAGTGAGGTCGTGCTAGACGGGGAGCCAGCGGTGCCCTGTACCCGCAATCCGCTACAGCGGGGTCGAATTCCTGTTTGAGGCTTTCGTCTGGTGGGACTGCCCGTGTTAAGTAGTGTTGAAGGCCGGGTCCTGCGCGGCAGAAGGCTATGAACCCCGTCAGGTCCGAAAGGAAGCAGCGGTAAATAGTATATTCTGGGTGCCGCAGGTATACCTGGCTGGAGCAGGCTGGCAAAGGCAAGCTATTAGGCAAAGTCGAGGGTGGGTGCACGGCCTCTTATTTTTTTATGGTTAAAGACCTTTCCGGGAACGCCTCCGATTCTCTCCTCGTACAAACCAGGAAGCTCCTGCGCCGGTATGACATCCGCGCTAAGAAGGGACTGGGGCAGAATTTCCTCGTCGATGAACAGGTACTGAATACTATTCTTGAAACAGCCGAATTAAGCCCTCAAGACACCGTTATCGAGGTGGGGCCGGGACTGGGAATCATGACCGCGGAACTGGCCAAACGCGCCGGCTGGGTCATCGCTATCGAACTGGATAACCGCCTCGCCGAGATTCTGCAAAGGACGCTGCCCGCCAATGTCGTCGTCATCAACCAGGACGTGCTCGGCACCGACCCCGGTGTCCTGCTGCGGGGAGGCCGGTTTCCGCAGGCTATTCAGCCGTACAAGGTCGTCGCTAACCTGCCGTATTATATCACCTCACCCGTCCTCCGCCATTTCCTGGAAGCCTCTGTCAAGCCGGAAAGAATCGTGGTCATGGTGCAGAAAGAAGTCGCCGAAGTGATTGCGGCCGCACCGGGACAGCGGAGCGTTTTAAGCATAGCCGTACAGTTTTACGGGAAGCCGGAAATCGTTACCCGCGTACCAGCCGCATCGTTCTATCCGGTACCGAATGTGGATTCGGCGGTGTTGAAAATAGACGTTTACCCCCATCCTCCCGTAGATGTGGATGACGAAGGAAGATTTTTCAAACTTGTGCGCGCGGGCTTTACCTCGGCGCGCAAACAGTCAGCTAACTCGCTGGCCAAGGGGCTGGCTATCCCCAAGAACGAAGCGTTGGATATTTTAAATAAAGCCGGCATCGATCCCATCCGCCGGGCGGAAACATTCACCCTTGAGGAGTGGGGCAGCCTGTGGCGGGCATATAACATGGTGGTAAAATAAAGTGCTGACGCTCAAAGCGAGGATAAAATCTCCCTCCTGTCCCTCTTTACGAAAGAGGGAAGATGATTGAGTAAAGCGATGATACAGGAATTGAACAATCATTCTCTCCCTTTGAAAAAGGGAGAGTTAGAGAGGGATTTTTACAAAGGTATTATTTACGTATATGGTCACGCTTAAAGCGCCCGCCAAGATTAATCTTACGCTGGAAGTCCTGCGAAAGCGCCCTGACGGCTACCATGAGATTGCGGGTGTTCTCCAGACTTTAAGCCTGTGCGACACGCTTTATCTTGAAACGGCTGAAGAAACTACTTTTCAATGTAACAATCCTGTATGGTCTGCTGATAAAAGCCTTGTTATTAGAGTAATACAACTGTTAAAAAATATTACAGGAATAACAATAAACGTAACAGTAAAGATTAAAAAAGAACTGCCGTTGTTATCCGGCCTGGGCGGTGATTCCAGTGATGCCGCCGCTTTATTGCGCGGTCTGAATGAATTATGGAAGCTGGGATTATCGCCGGAAAAGCTGCGGGAACTATCGGTGGGCCTGGGAATCTCCTTCGAATTGGCCGAGGAAATGAAAAAGAAATATGGCGATGTGACGCCCCAGGACGAGACGAACCTCCCCAAAGACATCGCCCTTACCGGGGACGGGCACAGTATATCTTATCAGGACCTCTCCGATATCATCCGCGTGCGTATCGAAGAGATGCTGCGGTTGATCATTCTGGAACTCCCGCAGCAGGACTACCAAAAACTCATCCCTGCGGGCCTGGTAATCACGGGCGGCGGTGCTAACCTGCCCGGCATCGCGGAACTCGGGGAAAGCGTTACCAGGATGCCGGTGAGACTCGGGAGGCCTTTCAGCCTGCCCGGCGTATCAGATGCCTTGGATAATCCTGCTTACGCAACCGGCGTAGGCCTGCTCCTTTGGCAGATGAAGAATCAGGGCTCGTCAGCGACAGCCCCCGCGGCTAAGGACAGCGGCCTGCACCGCCTGCTGACGCGGATGTTCAAGCTCTTTCATTAATGCGTTCATTATTTGTAATAATTTTTAAATGGTATGGAGGATAAATATGGCAAGAGCTAGTTCAGTCAACAGCGGAGCTAAGATTAAAGTTATCGGGCTGGGAGGGTCAGGGTGCAACGCCATCACCAGAATGGTACGTGAGCAGCTGCATGGCGTGGAATTCATCGCCATGAACACGGATGCCCAGCATCTCGAAATCACCGAAGCCATGCAGCGCGTCCAGATAGGCGAGAAACTCACCCGCGGCTTGGGAGCCGGCGGCGACCATAACATCGGTAAAAAAGCAGCCGATGAGAGCCGTGATGCTATCCGGGATGCCGTAAGCGGGGCGGACATGATATTCATTGCCGCCGGCATGGGCGGCGGCACCGGCACGGGATCGGCGGCGGTCGTGGCCGAACAAGCCAAACAGACCGGCGCGCTGACCATTGCCGTAGTCACCAAGCCCTTCACTTTCGAGGGGACGCACCGCAACAAGACGGCCGAGGATGGCATCAATACCCTCATGGAGCATGTGGATACACTGATTATTATCCCCAACGACCGGCTGCTCGACCTGTGCGACCAGAAGATGAGCGTGGATGGCGCTTTCAGGCTGGCCGACGAAGTGCTCCATCACGGCGTACAGGCAATTGCCGAGGTCATTACCGTACCCGGCTTGATTAACCTGGATTTTGCGGATGTGAAAACAATCATGAAAGACGCCGGCCCGGCCTGGATGTCAATCGGTCGGGGCACGGGGCAGAACCGCGCCACCGATGCCGCCAAGCAGGCCCTTGCCAGCCCGTTGCTGGATGTATCGATGCAGGGCGCCAAGCGAGTGCTTTTTAACGTTTCAGGCTCAAACCTTACCTTATACGAAGTCAATAATGCCGCCGAGGTCATCCGGAAGGCGGTCGACCCCAACGCTAATGTGATTTTCGGGGTTGTCATGGACCAGAATCTGGGAAACGATGTCCGGCTTACCCTGATCGCTACTGGCTTTGTCACCCGTGAGGCGATGGCCAGCGCCAGTAACGAAAAGGAACTTGCCCGGCTGCTTAAGGGCATCGAAGAAGATGAACTGGATGTGCCTTCTTATATGCGACAGCATACAGCTTTCCCGGCCCATAAACCCACCGCGGTAAAAAAATCCTATAACTAACCGGACTGAATTATAAAGGACGAAAGGAGTCCCATGGCGATAACAGAAACAACACGGCAGAATACCCAGCTATGCCTTGGCCAGATGGTTAAAAAACTGATCAACAATCACTGTTGTCTGACGCTGTTAAGGTTCTTCGTGGCGCACCCGAACGGGCGGTTCAGTAAATTGGCAATTGTCCATGCCATTGACGATAATCACAACAAGCCGGAAGTAGAGAAGTCGCTGATGCAAATGGTCGATGAAGGGGTATTAGCTCTGAAAATCGAGAATGATGTGAGCTTTTACATGCTAACACGCGAAGAGCCGATGCGGCAGAGCATCATGGAAATGGGCGAGTTCGACTGGCGTCATTGGCAGCTTGTACTGGACTATATGTAAGGCATAAAGGAAGAACTGATTATCAGGAGATAGCGGAAATATGGTAATATGGGATAGAGAGTCAGGCCGCGGAACCGGATGACTATTAGTATCCTGATTATTAGTGATAAAGGAAGAAAATGGGAAGGAAAGCGGAAAAACAATCTCAGCGAAAAAGCTACAAAGAGGCTTTTAAGGACGTAAAGCACGGACACGGCGGACGCGCCATACGGAAGAAGCAGGAATCAGCCCTGGGTAAATAAGTACTGGCAAACGGGGCGGTACCTCCGCCCCGGGGGGATGAATTGTCATGTCGAATGGGATTATAAGGCTATTAGACGGAGAGCGAGGTTATGGATTCGTCTCCAGTAATAGCGGTAAGGATATATTTTTCCATTACAGCCAGCTGCAGGGAGTGAAGTTTCAAGCGCTCAAAAAGGGACAAAGTGTCAGTTACAAGGTGGGCCTGGGGGATAAGGGGTTTGTTGCCAAGGACATTAAAGTGCATGTCTCCGCCCTTTAAAGTATAGAGCTGCCAGAAAACGGGCGGGGTCATCGCGACAAGATTCCGTTTTCTTTTTACCTGCTTTCTAGTAAGATATAGGAAGTACCTTAACATCTTGTAGAATGTCAATGCGAGAACATTTGACATAACTTTATACCCTGACCTGCATATTGGTCGCCTGGCACCGGTCGGGAACCATTTGTCATAAAGTTGGAAACGAATACCTGCACCCCCGAAGCTGAATTAACATAAAGTTGGAAACGAATAACAGCTACGGATTTCCGATACTTAGCTTTAAACTGAAAAATAAAAAAACGGGAAACGAATAACGTCGCTCTGGTCGCAGTTCTAAACTTGAGGGTAGTCTTTGACAGTAATTCAGGCTTTGGTCCTGGGACTGGTCCAGGGACTGACGGAGTTCATGCCGGTCTCCAGATTGAATTTTATTTTTATCCCTATTGGTTTTACCGTAACCGTAGTCAATCCCTTTGCCCATTTTTTTCTCCCTGTTAATTGTTTAACATTTCGATTAAAATTTTTTGTGTCAATCTACGATGAGGTATTCTATCGCTCCCGATTATTAAAAATCCCGAATATCAGTTACATTATCAGGCTAATATTATTGAAATGGTGTTTTCGATGTTCCGTCGTTTCTGACGCCAAGTTAATTGTTACTTATCTTGTATATAGGAATAACGTACGGTTGCACACTCTGTGTTATCGGTTTATAATTGAGCTACCTTCCTTATACCCCTGAGCCATCAAGATACTTATGGATGAACAGAATAACTCCAGGGATAATCAACTGGTTTTCCGCACACCGAAAGAACGGGCGCTAAGGCTGTTACTCAAGATACCGCACTCAAACAACCCGCTCTCATCCGTGCTATTACTGGGTTATGGTTTTATTCTTATCATATTACTGGGGACGATGCTGCTGGTACTGCCGGTGTCCAGCGCTTCCGGGCAATGGACGCACCCCGTTGACGCTCTCTTTACCGCCACTTCGGCAGTTTGCGTGACAGGTCTGGTTGTTGTGGACACCGGGACTTACTGGAGCACTTCCGGCCAGATAATACTCCTGCTTCTGTTTCAAATCGGCGGCCTCGGCTTCATAATAGGCGCCACTTTCCTTCTCCTCGCCATCGGCGGCAGATTCGGCTTGAAAGAAAGGCTGGTAATTTCCGAATCGATGGGGCTCGACCAGCTCGGCGGAGTGCTCGGTATCGTCACGAAAGTCGCTCTATTTGTGTTTCTTACGGAAGCCGTGGGGGCGGTAATCCTATATATCCATTGGGCATCTGCCGGGAATACTGCAAACCCGGGATTAGCGGCGATATTTCACGCCGTTTCCGCCTTTAATAATTGCGGCATGGATATCTTCGGCAATTTCAGCAGCCTTTCCGCTTACCGTGGCGATGCAGTAGTTCTGCTGGTCACAGTAGTGCTGATTCTTTCCGGCAGCACCGGATACTATGTCCTGGCGGATATAGCCGGTCGCAGGCGCTTTGGTAAATTGTCATTTGAAAGTAAAATCGTCCTGTCCGTCACCGGTTCTTTACTGGTTCTGGGAACGTTATTTTACATGGTCGCGGAATACTCCGGCCTGGAAACCCTGGGCCCGCTTTCTTTTCCGCAGAAATTACTGAATGCTTTCTTCCAATCAGTCACTAACAGGACTGCGGGCTTTTCTACTTTTGACATCGGGGCGTTATCGCAGCTTTCTCTTTTCGCTACTATGTTCCAGATGTGTATCGGCGGGGCAGCCGGGTCTGTAGCCGGAGGCGTAAAGGTCAATACTTTCGGTGTTCTCGCCATCACTATCATAAATATAATCAGGGGTAAAGATAATGTCGAAGCGTTCGGCAGGCAATTAACCAGGCAGACCGTGTACCGGGCGCTTACTCTTCTCGTGCTCTATATAGGGGCCGCCGGGATATTTGTAACTTTACTTTCGATAACAGAGATATTTCCCCTGGAGGAAATCCTTTTTGAAACGTTTTCCGCTCTGGGGACGGTAGGTCTATCAACAGGTATAACGCCTGATTTATCATACGGAGGGAGATTTATTATCATCATGACCATGTTCGCCGGCCGGCTGGGTCCTCTTACCTTAATGGCATTCCTTGTCCGCCGCAAGCAGCCGACGGTTATAGAATACCCTTATGAACCTATCAGACTCGGTTAGGAGGATATCATGAGTAAACAGGTAGCCGTTATAGGATTGGGAACTTTCGGTAAAAGTCTGGCAGTTATTTTACATGATGCGGGCTATGAAGTACTGGCTATAGACAAAGTAGCGGATCTGGTTGAAGGTATCAGCCCCTCGGTAACCCACGCTGTCCGGGCTGACGCCACGAGCGAGGCAGCACTTCAGAAGCTGGGAATCAGCACCTATGATGTAGCTGTGGTGACCGTGGGAGCATCCATCCAGGACAGCGTCATGATCACGATTTTACTCCGGAAACTTGGCGTGCGCTACATTGTAGCCAGGGCGGATAATGAACTGCATGGGGATATCCTGGAGAGCATCGGAGCAAACAAGGTTATCTTCCCTGAACGGGATACAGCCACCCGCACCGGCCCTATCCTGACCATGAAAGGCGTTGTCGAGTTCATCCCGCTGGAAAACGGTTCAGGCATTGTCAAAGCCAAAGCCACTCCTTATTTTGTCGGAAAGACGCTTTCGGATATCGGTTTCGGCACCGGAGCCGGAAAAGAAGCTGTTGTTTTAATGATACAGAGGGGCAAAGAGGGGATTATCAACCCCGGCGCTGATGAAGTGGTCAGTCACATAGATGTACTTATTATGGCCGGAAACAACATCGATGTTGAAAAACTGCTGGAAAAAACAGTGGAATCCGAGGCAAATAGCGTCAAGAAACACGGCAACGGAAGCAAATAGAGCAGGCCCCGGTATAAAATTACAAGGGGGAGAGCAACGTGCTGCCCCTTTATTATTCGTACATATATGCCATCATTCAGTTCGAGGAGTATGCCTTACCAAATTCCTATTTATCTCTACGATTGTCATGTTTTATAATATTATCCTGACAATATATAACCGGATTTTAGCAAAACCAGCTTTACCGCTTGCTGGAGAGAAGGTTTTTAAAACTTACATCCCCTGATGGAGGCAATTATGAAATGTTCTTCTTGCGGCTATGAAAACCGGGAAGATGCGCCGTACTGTAGTATGTGCCAGTCCTCTTTTAATAAAATACCGGTCCAATCATCGGAACCGGTGACAGCCTCGATATTCAGGACAACTTCGCCGGCGTCTAATACTGCTGCGCCCGAGGCAGCCGCTAAAACGGGAAGAAACGCAACCCTGTAAAAGACGGGCTGTTTTCATGAGCCTCTGAACCCGCTCCATCTGGTGGAGGGCTGATACTTTCAGGCTGAACTCGTGCCTCATATCCAGTGTGTGCGCATAGGCATCGAGGAAGTCCAGGTGCTGGCTCTTGCGCAACAGCGAGATGTGTTCGCTCTGACCGTGGATATCAACTAAAGCATTGCCGATATCCTGCAATAGCGACCGCGATACCGCGTGGCGGTTGACCCGCGGCGTGGTGCGCCCCTGCCGCCGGAAATCGCAATTCATGATCAATGTATCTTCGCCGGATTCCAGTCCTTTTTCCGTAAGCAGGCTCTTAAGCAGTTCGGTTCCCCGGCCACCGGCCAGGCGGAAAATACCCTCGACCCTGGCTTCGTCCGCGCCGTGGCGGATATCTTCTTCCCGCGCGCTTCCGGAGAGTAACGCTTCAACCGCGTCGACGACGAGGGATTTGCCCGCGCCGGTCTCGCCGGTAATCACATTAAGGCCGGGGGCAAGTTTGAGGGTTATTTCTTCAATAATGCCGAAGTTTTTTACGACCAGTTCATCCAGCATGTCTGTTTCTTCCCATTACCGCAGCTACAGCGCTTCAAGTAGCGGTGTCCTCGCGTCAATTATACGGGATAGAAAATAATTTTTATACCGCTCCGCCCGGCCCTCACAGGAGACCCCGGTCAGCTCTTTTCTTTTTTACGGCTTTCCGGAAACGGTAATAGCCGATAAGGAAGACGATAAAAAAGGCCGCACCGGCGACCAGGAACCAGGGGTTGGCGGCATATAGGCCCCAGTTGCCGACGTCGGCTGCCGCCGCGAAGAACAGCAGCGTGCCCGCCAGTCCGACGACAGTCAGCGCGATGCCGAGCTTCATGTAATACTCCTTGAGATGGCGCTTCCGGTATCCTGTTCGTGACGGAGGGTCTCCAGTCCCAGGGGAATCTGCTGGGAAACTTGTCCCAGCGCTTTCTTCATGTCGTTGGCGTTGCGGGGCGCGTAAGCTTTCCAGTGGTTGTTAAAGAAAGCGAAGAGCAGTTTTGTGCCGGCGGCGGCTTTTTTCACTCTCTCTGCCAGTTCACCTATCTCGTCCGGCGAGTACAGGTACCGATAACGGGTGGCGCTGTCACCCGTCCACCATTCTTTGGCGTTACGCCCGTGAAAGCGGAAGTAAGCCATATCCGCCGTCAGGGGGACTTCCATTGAGGCAGAAGTGCTGAACTTCGGTTCGTCAACCTGTACCCAGGCGATGTTTAATCCCCTCAACAGCTTTTCGGTCGCGGGATCATCGGTCCAGGTGCGGTCCCGCAGCTCTACAGCCAGAGGGTATTGCCCGAACGTGTTCGCCACCGCTCTTAAAATCTGCCGACCGGAGGCATCGTTTTTAACGCTGGGCGGGAATTGCGCCAGCAAAGCGCCGAGCTTACGGCTTTTTACAAGTGGCTCCAGGCTTTTGTTAAAGATATCGACATCCGCTTGAGATATTACAGCTTCTTCCCCGGTGGCTTCCCGGTACATCCCGGGGTGGGTGAACTTCTGCCACAGCTTGACCGCGAACCGGAAATCCGGTGGAACGCGTTTTACCCAGTTGTAAACATAGCCGGGGTTGGGCGGGCGGTAAAAGGAGGAGTTGATTTCCACCGTATTGAAGAACTGGCCGTAAAACTCCAGCTCGTTGATCTTGCCGGAGGGGTAAAAACAGCCGGTCCAGGCGCCTTCCCCTTTAGGGTAAGACCAGCCTGAAGTGCCGACATAGATGTTTTTCTCAGAAGACATTACTATCTCCTGAGGTCATTATACGAAAACGTGCGATAAGTTAAAAGCCTGCTCCTTGCTTTGACTGGGGCGGAAGCTTATAATCAGGAAACCTTCTCCGTTTGATACTTTTCTACAGGTCCCATTAAGTGACGATATATCATAAATATTCTGTGATAGCTGTCCGGTTTCAGTATCTTCATGCATCAAACATTATAGAGAGGAAAAAGGTAAACTCCCGTTGGATGACAGCCAGATTATATCACTGGTAAAGAGCGGCGACGTTGATTCCTTCGGCGTTATTCTCGAGCGCTACCAGTCGTCGATATTCCGCTATCTTTACCGTTTGACCGGAAATTATGAAACCGCCCTGGACCTCAGGCAGGATACATTTATCCGGGCATATAAAGGGATACTAAATAATGAGGTCAAAGTTTCGTTTAAAGCCTGGCTTTACAAGATAGCCACCAACAACACGCGGCAATTCTTCCGCCGGAAGCGTATAATCGCTTTCGTGCCTTTAAAAGAGGAGAAGGACAAGGCAATCGCAGGTCCCGGCGAAGATCCGTCTGAATCAATCGCAGAAAGGACGGATGTCAGAGATACGCTGGTCAGAATACCTCACGAGCAGAGGGTATGTATGGTTCTCCATTTTGTCGAGGGTTTCAAATACAGGGAAATCGCCAATACCCTGGGGATATCGGAGGAAGCTGTGCGCAAGAGGGTAGCAAGAGGGAGTCAAGAGTTTAAAAGACTCTACGGCACGGAGGAGGTGAGTTGAGATGAAGTGTAAAAACATGGATGAACTGCTTTCGGCCTACGCCAACGGCGAACTTACGGTAGAACAGCTCGCGACGGCGGATACCCACCTGGCCGGCTGCAAGGACTGCCGTGAGAAGCTGGCGGGGTACCGGGACGTCCGCCGGCGTTTGGAAACGCTCCGGGGTGTGCCGTCTGCACCCGATATCACGACCGCTATGATGTCCAGGATAAAATTAAAATCCAACGGCGTTCACCATGAATTTTTCAGCGGGTGGAGAAGACGCCTTATGATAATCGTACCCGCGGTGATAGTCCTGCTGGCATTGTTGATCATACAACCATGGAATTCACCTTTAAGCCCGCAGAGTGTGCTGGCCCAGGCTTACGCCAGGATGGCCGAAATTAAATCATACCGTTCGGTTATTACAAGTATTTCTGCGGAAAACAGAAGTTCCGGAGAGCAGTGAGTGCACCATGATCTGCATGCATGCCACACCAGTCATCGCCTGGCTGCTCCTGCATGACAGGATAAACCGGAAAACATGGCTTTCCGTAGTTCTAGCTACAGTTGGTCTAGCGCTCTTAAGCCTGCACGGATGGTCTTTTGGTCGTGGTGAATTGCTTATATTCGGATGTGCTGTACTTTTTGCATTGTATATTGTGGTCTTAGGGAAATGGTCGGTAAAACACGATTCATATAACCTTGCTGTTGTTCAACTGGGGATTGTAGCCGTCATCTGTCTGATTACCGCATTGCCGGGAGGTATCGTAATGCCGCCGGATATACACATCTGGATCGCCGTCGGTATCATAGCCATCCTGGCTACGGCTCTGGCCTATCTCGTGCAGACCTGGGCACAATCTCTTATATCTTCCACACACACTGCCGTGATTTTGACTTTTGAGCCCGTCTTCGCCGGGGTTTTTGCGGTTACACTCGGTCACGAACAACTTACGGTACGGGCGGTAGCAGGTGCTATCTGCATACTGGTAGCCATGTTTGTTATCCGGCTAAAAACCGGAATTCGGAAAAGCCACAGAATGTGAAATCAAGATCTCTTGATATCTCAAAAAAACCACGACTGTTTCAATCTATTGACGGTCTTCTGTTGTAATCGATACTTTGTATCATAATTGCTCGTCTTTGCCATAGGACGGCAGGACATAATTACCGTCCTTTTTATACTCTGGATATTCCGGAGGTATATAAGCCGTCCAATCTCCAACGGTATTAGGGTCAAGCATTTTCTTTATCTGTTTGACCCACTTGTCATAGTTATCATAAAGTGGTCCCCAGTTTTGGTGGATATGGGTTACCGGCTCAATTTGCAGACAGCCGCCGCGTGAGGGTACTCCGTAATGATTAAAGCTGCTGCGTGGGTCGAAAAGCTCATCGATGAAATCGCGGGCGGCTTTAAGAGAAGCGGGGTCATAGGGATCGTACTGGGCAGTAGAAATACCCTGCGCGCCAATGGAAAGGTTTTCTTCCGGCCGCCAGGAAACCATACGTGCGCCGGAACCCAGTGTCAGGAAAGCGCCTGCCTGTTCGTAGGGTTTCTTGACTTCGCCTTCTTTTAAAGCCAGTTTTTTAAGCATTTCAGGGGAACCGTCAGGGCTGGATGAGGACGGCAGGAAATCACCGGTAGCGCGGAGATTGACGCCGTAAGACCAGATGATATCTGCAAAAGCGCGGGCTAACGCCCGGGGGTTATTCAGATTATCGTAGAATATTCCACCCCATTTTTCCGTTATCCTACGCAGGCATTTTTCTTTGTATTCTAACTCACGTGCGGACTGCCCGGCGATTACTGCCACTACCGAATTGCCGATAGAGCCGACCGTTTCTTTGGGCGGGTTTTTCATCATCGCCTGTATGGCCGCCCATTCTTCATCGTTGCCCTCATTGAAAGGGCTTGTGCCCAGGATGCCGATGCCGAAAGCGTAAAGAATCTCGGCACGGCACAGTTCCTCTGAAGCGGAAAGTGTATTATCGAGGTTGGTGAAAGACGGAACGAATACTTTATAGCCGTCCAGCACGCTGTCCAACTGCCCAAAGGAAGGCGGTTCGCCGGGTTTCTTTTTCTGCTCCCATTTTGTAGGGCCGTACCACGGGTAAAGTTTGATGGAGGCTTTGGTAATTACGCCGTGCCCGCCGTTTGCGCCTGTCCGGCCTCTTAAAATACCTCTTAAACTGAACCCGGGGCCGTCCGCGGAAAAAAGGTCCCCGCTAGACTCGCCGGCGCCTAATTTCAATATTTCTCCAGTCGGTAACACCCATTCGACCCCGAGAACGTTGCGCCCGTAGCCGCTAGTAAAGACCATCGTATGCTGACAGCCGTGATGGCAGCACTCTGCCGCAATAACGCCAGCACTGTAGCCAACTCCGATCCTGCCCGTAAAGAGACCTTTTTTAGCTGCCTCAAGCTGCAGCTTGTAGATGGAAACGTAAGGCTCTACAACCGTCCGCATATTTTTCTCATCGATTTCTATAATGCGGTTCATGCGTCGCAGGTCGAAGAGTATGCCTTTGTTGTTCACCAAAGCCAGTGAAAGGTATTCAAAACCGGAGGAAAAAGCTTTAAACAAAATCCCGTATTTATTACATACCTTAACCGCTGCTGCCACTTCTTCTGTATTGGCGGGGAGTAGCACCGCCGCGGGACGCACCGAATGCTTCTCATCAAAGAAAAATTTGTTTCCCCATACCTGGTTATAGGTATCCATGATAACCGGTTCCTGATTGATGTACTCCAACCCCACTACCGCTTCAAGAGCTTGATATTCTTCTCCTGTTAGTTTCAAGTAATGCCTCCTACTCCACGGCCTTTTGTACCAACTCGATGATATCGTAAATGCCTATTTTATTACCTGAATCTTTAGCCGCGTCTATGAAGTTTCGTTTACACCACCCGCATGCAGTAATAATAGCTTCCGCACCTACGGCTTCAGCCTCCTTAAGTCTTTGATTACCTGTCCAGGTTGCAAATTCTGGATAAGCGTCAATAACGCCCCCGCCGGCCCCGCAGCACCACGCATACTCTCTAATTCGGAACATTTCAACAAAGTTTAATCCCGGGATTTTTTTCAGAATATCACGAGGCGGCTCATAAATACCTCCCGCGCCCCGGCGGAACTTTTTTGGCGGATCATGGATGATCATTTGCCCCATGACCTTGGTTTCCTTACCCTGCCAGTGCACCCAGGGCTCTCCTAGGCGGCCTAGATGGCAGGGGTCGTGGTAGGTAACGGTCATCGGGACTTTCTTTGTCAGTTTGAGCTTGCCACTCTTTATCAAACGATCAAGGTATTGCACAATATGGATTACCTCGATGTCCATTTTTTTTCCGATTTTGTCATAAAGAACACTGAAAGCCGCATAACAGTCCGGAATCAGTTTCAAGTAAAAAAGACCTAATGTATTTTTTACACATTGAGGATACGTCTGACCCACCATGACCATCATACACAGCGGGGCTTACTCCAGCTGGTCGGGCAGAGGCGAAGGCTTTTATCTTATCTCAGCCGGGAGAATGTGGGGCGGTATAACCAGCTTATCAAGAAGCTGGGTCTGCGTAAGTAAAAGAGCCTATTGGTTGAAGGAGTATTTCATTGGAACAACAATCTTTTAGCTGCGAACTTGCTGGTCGCACGCTTGCTATAGAAACAGGTAAACTGGCACAGCAGGCTGATTCCTCGGTTATCGTACGCTACGGCGAAACGGTAGTCCTTGTCACCATGTGTTTCAATCGTGAAGCAAGAGAAGGGGTCGATTTCCTGCCTCTTACTATCGATTACGAAGAGAGACTGTACGCCGCCGGTAAAATACCGGGCGGCTTTATCCGCCGGGAAGGGCGTCCCAGCGAGGCAGCCACATTAGCCTGCCGCCAGACAGACCGCCCCATACGGCCTTTGCTTCCCAAGACCTGGCACAGTGAAATCCAGGTAGTCACGACCGTGCTTTCCGCCGACCAGGAGAACGACCCGGATACGCTTTCCGTTATCGGGACCTCCGCCGCGTTAGCGATGTCCGAAATCCCGTTCGATGGACCGGTTGGGGCAGTCAATGTCGGCCTTATCAACGGCGAATTTATTTTGAATCCCAGGATGGCACTGGCGGATGAAAGCCAACTCGACCTGGTTGTCGTCAGCACAAAAGACAAGGTTATCATGGTGGAAGCCGGCGCTAATGAAATAGCGGAAGACATCGTCCTCAAAGGCGTTAAATTCGGCCATGAGGCTAACCAGGCTATAATTCAACTCCAGGAGCAGCTCCGTAACGCGGTCGGCAAACCCAAGCTGTCCGTTCCGGAAGCTAAAATCAACGCGGAAGCAATGGCAGCCCTGACTAAGACCGTCGATGAGAAAATCGGCGCGGTCATGGCTGTAGCGGATAAAGAACAGCGCGAACAGAAACTGGATGCCCTGGCCCAGGAACTCGTGCAAACCCTGGGGGAAAAATTCTCTGAAAAAGATATCGCCGCCGCGATTGAAGCCGGTGTGAAAGCCGGTGTCAGAGCGGATGTGCTTAATAAAGGGCGCCGTATCAGCGGGCGCGGCTTGACGGAAATCCGTCCCATAACCTGTGAAGTAGGGCTTCTGCCGCGTACTCACGGCTCCGGCCTGTTCACGCGCGGTCAGACCCAGGTCATGTCCATCACCACGCTTGGTTCTACCCGTAAAGAGCAGATGCTCGACGGACTGGGACTGGAAGAAAGCAAGCGTTTCATACATCACTATAACTTCCCCGGCTATTCCACCGGTGAGGTCAGGCGGGTCGGCGCTGTAGGTCGCCGTGAAATCGGCCACGGCGCTTTAGCCGAGCGCGCGCTGCTGCCCATGATGCCGAACGATGAAGAGTTCCCGTACACTATCCGCCTGGTTTCCGAGGTTTTGAGCTCCAGCGGCAGCACCTCGATGGCCAGCGTTTGCGCGGGCAGCATGTCCCTGATGGATGCCGGTATACCGGTTAAAAAACCCGTTGCCGGGGTAGCCATGGGACTTGTCACCGATAATACAGGCAGATTTGCTATTCTGACCGATATCGAAGGCGTTGAAGACTTCAATGGCGATATGGACTTTAAAGTGGCCGGCACGCGTGACGGCATCACCGCCATCCAGATGGATACCAAGCTCAAGGGCATCACCCTGGAAGTAGTGGAAAAAACGCTTTACCAGGCTAAAGACGGACGCTTGTTTATCCTGGATAAAATGGCCCAGGCCATCAGTAATCCCAGGCCTGAAGTGTCGAAGTACGCGCCGCGGATGACCAAGATTAAGATCGACCCGGGCAAAATAGGGGCGGTCATCGGCACCGGCGGCAAGACTATACGCTCCATTATCGAGCAGACCAAGGCGACCGTTGACGTCAGCGATGACGGCACGGTAGTCATCGGTTCCAATGATATGGAATCCACGCAAAAGGCTATTGCCATGATTGAAGGCCTCACCCGCGAGGCGCAGATAGGTGAAGTATTTACCGGCAAGGTCAGCCGTATTTTCGATTTCGGCGCGATGGTGGAAATTCTCCCCGGCAAAGAGGGAATGGTCCATATCAGCGAACTGGCGGATTTCCGCGTGGGCAAAGTCGAAGATGTCGTCAAAGTCGGCGATGAGGTCATGGTTAAAGTAATCAATGTCGATGAAAAAGGCCGTATCAACCTCTCCCGCCGCGCTTTATTTGAAAAAGAAGGCGCTGAAGGAACATCCGAAGGTGCGCCCTCGGCGGACTATCCGTTCAGAAAAAGCAGTTCCGGCGGCGGCAGGCCTCATTTTTCCGGCGGTGACCGCCGGCCAAGACAGGGCGGCTCCCGCCCTCCGTTCAAGCGTGACTAATTTTACCCCATTCTTATTTTGAGGTGTTCCGCTATGGAAAAGATTAGTGTCGTTGTACATGGAGCAGCCGGGAGAGTAGGCCAGGAAGTTGTCAGGGCGGTCAGCCAGGAACCGGGCATGAAGCTGGCCGGCGCGGTAGACGTAAAAGTGTCTGCGCCGGAACTGGCGCTGCCGGATAATGCCGGCACGGTTCCTTTCTCGACCGATTTCAGGTCTGTCCTCACCAGGTGCAAGCCCGACGTAGTGGTGGATTTTACCATTGCCAAAGCCTGCATGCCCGCCGTGCGCATTGCCGCCGAACTCGGTGTGAGCATGGTCATCGGCACGACAGGTTTTTCCGCCGGTGAACTGGCCGAGATGGAAAAACTCGCCAAAGACAAGAAAATCGGCATCGTCGTCGCTTCCAACTTTGCCCTTGGCGCGGTGCTGATGATTCACCTGGCGAAAATCGCGGGAAAATTCTTCGACCACGCGGAAATCATCGAACGATGCAGAAGATATTATCATAGATATCCTGATCGGCCGCCCAGTGCCGGATTGCCCCGATGTAGTTGCCGATGTGAATATTCCCCGTAGACTGAATGCCGGAAAAGACGCGCTTTTTCATTTGGTGAAACCTCCTGATACGTGAAAAGTTTAACATAATTGAGCGTATATGGACAAGGAGACAGCTCAAAAGTCAAAGATTAAAAGTCAAAACTATAGCTAAAAAAGTAAAAGTATTTGATGGGGCTTTGTTAATATGACACACAGGTGTCAGCGAAAGATAAGTATAATAGAAGTGTCTCTTGACTGGACTGTTTTACCATAATATATTATAAAGACTGATTTTCTGGAGGACAGAGATGGTTGATATCAAAAACTACGAATATCACCGCATCGGCAAGCTGGCAGAACAGATGGAAGTTGCGAAAATTGACCCGCAGATAATCGCCCGGATTATGGAGGGTGGGGAAGAGATACTCCGTAAGACCAGCCCTAATGAAAAAGCCGATTGGATGAGGGGGGCAATGCTCCGCATGAACAAACTAATCGATTTTTCTACCCGGAAAGCCGTGCGTGAGGGCTGCGCCTGCTGCCTGGGCGGGAAACGGTTGAAAACTTCCCAGAAGATAGCCGCGGAACAACGTTCTCTGGAAGAAAAAGTAGAAGTGATAAACGCAGCAAAATATGTGGGACATGTAAGTTTACAGGGAAACGGTGAAGTCCTGGTGCGTTTTTACCCGGAAGGGCAGGAACACTACCGCTGCGTCTGCCTGCCGCAGGCGGAAAAACCGCTACCGATTACCTACTGTTACTGCTGCGGCGGGCATGTTAAACACCACCTGCAAATAGCCCTGGGGCGGGAACTGGACTGCACCACACATTCCTCGGCGCTTTCCAGCGGGGGAAAACTTGGTTGTGTGTTTAGTTTCAAGATAATGGTTTAAAGTTAAGGAAGCAGATATGAAAAAATCTACGGATCGCCGTGTTTTAAAGCTGGCAGAACAACTGGAGGTTGCGAAGATTGACCAGGAAATTACCGGCCAGATTCTGGAGGGCGGCGAACAGATTGGCAAAACGACAAGACCTGAAAAAATAGCTGATTGGTTCCGGGGAGCCATGCTCAAGATGGATAATCTCATCGATGAAAAAAACCGCTATGCCATCCGGGAAGGCTGCGCCTGCCTGCTTGCCGGACAGAAAGAGAAGTCTTGTTTAAGAGTTGCGCAGGAACACAAATCTCTGGAAGACAGAGTAAAAGCCCTCAACGACCTGCACTACATCTGCGGCGAGGTCTGGATAGATGAAAAAGGCGATATTATTACGCAGGGAGATACTACAGGAAAATACGGCAACAAATGCGTATGCCTGATAATGGCTAAAGAACCGGTATCAATCACCTATTGTTACTGCTGCGGCGGCCACTTTAAGCACCACCTGCAGACGGCGCTGGGGGTGAAGCTGGCATGTACGGCTATAACTACACCACTTTCCACCGGGAACAAGACTCCTTGTACTTTCCGATTCAAGATAGTAAAGTAACCAGCGAGAAGAAAAGACGATGATAGAGTTACCGGAAGCCGTTACCCTGGCAAAACAGCTTACAGATACAATCAAGGGGAAGAAAATAGCGCAGGTCCTCGCAGGGTTCTCCCCGCACAAGTTCGCGTTTTACCGCGGCGACCCTAAAGGTTACGATACTTTACTGCACGGAAAGGCCATCGATACATGTACAGCTTGTGGAGGCATGGTAGAAATCAATACCGGCAATACTGCATTGTTATTTGGAGATGGTGTAAACCTGAGGTTTCATGCCCGGGAAGAAAAACGCCCCCAGAAGCACCAGATGCTCATTGAATTCGAGGATGGAACGGCCATCAGCGGGGCTGTTCAAATGTATGGCATATTACATTGTTTCAAGAAAAATGAATACCAGAATCGGTATTACGATGTTGCCAGAACCAAGCCTTCGCCTTTATCCGATGAGTTTAACCGGGCATATTTTGACCGCCTTATCGGTTCTCCAGATGTTCAAAAATTGAGCGCCAAGGCGTTCCTCGCGACTAAACAGAGGATACCCGGCTTGGGGAACGGCGTTTTGCAGGACATACTTTTTAACGCCCGAATACACCCTAAGAGAAAAATAGCCGAATGTACCGAGGGTGAAAAAGAACAGCTATTCCGTTCGGTAAAATCCACACTCAAAGAGATGGCGGAACAGGGGGGCAGGGATACAGAAAAAGACCTGTTCGGGGAGCCGGGAGGCTATAAGACCAAGGTCAGCCAGGCGACCGTAAATGAACCCTGCCCGGTCTGCGGCGGGATGATAACCAAACAACCCTACATGGGGGGCAGTATTTATTTCTGCGTCAAGTGCCAGAAGTTTTAGGAAACAGTTCATAATAAACGCAAAAAAAGGATAATCCCGGACGATATCCCAAATTGACGTTACCATCACCGACTTGTTACGATGTTGTTAATGAGTTGTGCAATGAGGTGATACATGATTAGATGCGTTAACGGAAAAACGCCGCGTATCGCGGCTTCCGCTTTCGTCAGTGAGGCAGCATATATCGTGGGGGATGTGGAAATAGGGGAACACGCCAGTATCTGGCCGGGGGCGGTGCTGCGGGGCGATACGGGGAAAGTGGTGGTGGGGAGGTATACGGCCATCGAGGATAACGCCATCGTCCATTCCGGCAAGCCCGGCGAGGGAGATACGTTCATCGGGGACTATTGCAATATTGCCCACGCGGCGGTCATCCACTGCAAAAAGATCGGGAACAACGTGATGGTCGGCATCAACGCCACTATTTTACATAATGCGGAAATCGGGAATTATTGCCTGATAGGCGCGGCCACCCTGGTCATTGAAGATATGAAGATACCGGCGTATTCCTTCGTGCATTAGGAGGATATCCACAGTTACGCAGCATGACCTTATCAGAGGTTAGCAAACGGTTGGAACCCATGCTGGGCGATAAGCTGAACCGCATACTTAATGTTTACCGAAAGACACGGCCTGATGCTACACCCTGGGAATTGTTTATCGGGATTATCAGTGAAGATAGGAGGTTGGGGTGTATTAAAATTGCCGAACGCAAGCTTGCAGGTGGGACTGCCCCTGTCTACATGTATCTCATGACATGGGAAACAGATTATCAAGATTACCTTTATAAAGCATGTCATGCTCTTGACGTGTCTCTTGTATTCAATAATGAAGATGATGTACCATTAACCGGTTCTCATCCTGATAAGCATGAGTTAGCAGCATCAATGAGCAAAGCCTGGAGCGCTTTTGCGCGTAACGGGAACCCCAGTCACCCGGGTATCCCTGAATGGGAACCATATACTATTAAAAAGCGCTCAACGATGATTTTAGACGTTCCATGTCGATTGGAAGTTGACCCTTATCGCGCAGAGTTGGATGCCTGGACTGATTAAAATACATAAGAATCAAATTTCTTTTAATTTAAAGCACAAACGGTTGTTTGTAATAATGAAGGAAAAAGGTCAACATATACCTGTAAGAAATAATATGCGTTAATCTTTGAAAGGTCTCTGTTAGAATAGGTCAGAAATGGCAGCATACGTTATACGAAGATTGCTTCAGTCGCTAATCGTAATTTGCGTGGTCAGTATACTCATATTTTTATTAATGCGTTTACTGCCCGGAGATCCCCTCTCTCTGTATATTGCCAAGAACGAGATTGAAATTACATCCGAGGAAGCTTATCAGGCCCTTAAGGTACAATTTGGGCTGGACAAACCGTTGCCCCAGCAGTATATCCACTGGATTTCCGGTATATTACATGGTGACTTTGGAATATCTTTAATATATGGAGTTAAAGTAAGCACGCTTATCGCTGAACGCTTTCCGGTGACAGCTCACCTGGCCATATTGGCTTTAATTCTATCCAGTATTATTGGCATTTCCAGCGGTGTGATTTGCGCCATAAGACGAGGCGGGCGTATGGATACCGCCGTAACCTCATTGGCTAATTTTGGTATCAGTGTTCCCATTTTTTGGCTGGGGATATTGATGGTCTATCTGTTCGGTCTTTATTTGAAATGGTTGCCGACCATGGGTTATACTTCGCCCTTCGATGATTTCGGGCTGAGCACAAAGAGGCTGATTATGCCGGTTGCATGCATGGCTGTTACGGCTTTAGCCGCTGTAACCCGTCAGACACGTTCAAGCATTCTCGAGGTAGTCCAGCAGGATTATATCCGGACCGCCTGGTCTAAAGGGTTAAGAGAACGCATCGTTGTTTTAAAACATATTCTGAAAAACGGACTAATTCCGGTTATTACATTAACAGGCATGCAGATCAGTCATATATTTGGCGGATCCGTCCTGATTGAGAAGGTTTTCAATATTCCCGGCATGGGCAGGTTGATGGTGGACTCGGTATTTGCCCAGGACTATCCGGTCGTCCAGGGTTGCACAATATTGTTTGGATTGATTGTGGTGATAGTAAACCTGTTGGTAGATATTTCTTATGGCTGGTTTGACCCAAGAATACGGTATGAGTAATTACGGAGCAGGTTATGCCGGAAAAGCTTGACACAATGCCGAATGACGCAAGAGCGAAGGCGGGTATCAGTGCATTTAAACGCTTTCGCAGGGTTTTCTTTGGCAGGAAAATAGTGATATTCGGCCTTATCATCATCCTTCTTCTGATAATAGCGGCCATCTTTGCGCCTTTTCTTGCTCCGTATGATCCTTACAAGCAGGACCTGGATAGTATTTTAATCCAGCCTTCCCGAGAACACATTCTCGGAACCGACGCTCTTGGCCGCGATACATTGAGCCGCGTAATTTACGGAGCACAGGTATCGTTGATTGTCGGTATTACCGCGATTATCATGGCCGGCACCATCGGTATGGCGCTGGGGTTAATCGCCGGATACTTCGGCCGCATGACTTATGCCGTTATTATGAGGTGTGTAGACGCTTTAATGTCCCTCCCGATGATGGTGTTGGTACTGGTTATTGCCGCTATGCTTGGCGGCGGACTGAAAAACGTGGTGGTAGCTCTAGGCGTCAGCGGAGTGGCGATGTACGCCAGGATGATGTGCGGGCAGACTCTATCTATCAGGGAAAATGATTATATCGTGGTCAGCCGCGCCATGGGCGCCAGTAATCTCCGCATTATGATGCGTCATTTATTGCCTAATTGTTTTCCCCCAATGATAGTTTTGATGACTATGCAAATGGGAACAATGATTCTGGCGGAAGCCGGCCTAAGTTTTCTTGGCGTCGGCGTAGAGCCACCAAAAGCAGCCTGGGGCGCGATGGTTACTGATGGTTACCGTTACCTGTTTTCCAATCCTATACTTTCTTTTGCTCCCGGTCTGGCTGTTATGTTAGTAGTATTCGCTTTCAACATGGTGGGAGACGGTTTGAGGGACGCTCTTGACCCCAGACTCAGAGGAAGAATATAGTCCCGGGTTCTTTAAAACATTAATGAGAGTACAGGAAATATGTGACAAGGCAGATGGTTAAAGAAGCTAAGACAAGATTTACCAAGTTGCTCGAGCCGGGTCAGATAGGTAATATCAAGATCAAGAACCGGATGTTTAAGACCGCGGCTAACAGTACTCTGGGTGATAATAAGAGTTCCGTGTCAGAGAGAGTCAAGGCCTTTTATACTGCGATAGCAAGAGGCGGCATAGGTTTCATCGTCGTAGAAAGTAGTGTTTTCGAGAGCCCTTCAGAAGAAATATTACCACCGGGCGCAGGTGATTTTTTAAAATTAGCTGATAATCAAATTCTTAAATCGGTCAGGGAACTGACAAGTACTTATCGAAAAAGATGTGGCTGAAAAATATGACCGTGCTGCCGGAGAAACAAAGGATCCCGGATTGAAAGCCTTGTTTCGGCGCATAAGGGATAATGAAAAATATCACTTGAGTATATTTACTGACCTTCTAGAGCAGGAACAAAAAGATTCATAATCTCCTGGGGATATAATAAGGAGGTGATATGGGCGCTTATGTAAAAGCCGCGAATACTTCTGATTTACAGGATGGTAGCAAGAGAAAGGTCATTGTGCAGGGGAAGGAAATAATGCTTGCCATGTCAGGGAATAAATATTTCGCAATAGATAACCGCTGCCCCCATATGGCAGGTGATCTTTCCGCCGGTACGCTGGAAGGCATTGTTATCACCTGCCCGCGCCATGGTTCGCAATTTGATATCACCGATGGTCACAATGTCCGCTGGATTAAAGGTTCGGGGCTCATATCCTCGGCGCTTAGAGCGTTCAGTTCTTCAAAGCCGGTCAAATCTTACAAGGTCAAGGTTGAAGGCGCAGACATCATGATAGAAATCTAAAAAGCCCGTATACTCCACTAAGAACATGGAGGTTTATTATGTCTATCGTTTTCACACCCTCCGAATTGATTAACATCGCCATTGGTATCGAAAGAAGCGGCATTACCTTTTACGATATTATGGCCAGGACCACAGATAACGATTTAGCCCGTGATATCTTTCATGATTTTGTAGAAATGGAACGCGCGCACTTAAACTTGTTTCAAAATATGCTTTCCACCATAAGTAACGACAAACCGCCGGAAATAGAAACTTCCGAGTATGCCAGTTATCTCCAGGCGCTCATCGATGATGCTGTTTTCGCAAATGACGCCGTAATGAGTGAAACATTAACCCAGGCTGACAGCGATATCAAGGCCGTGGAGATAGGTATCAGTGCGGAAAAAGACTCTATACTATTTTATCAGTCGATTAAAGATATTATGCCCCGGCGCGTTGTCCCGGCGCTGGAAAAGATAATCTCTGAAGAAAAATCCCATTTGCAGCAGCTGACCGCTATCAGGAAAAAACTGGCCGCTGAATCATAGGATATGTCCTTCTATTCTCCTTCCTTTTATCCTGTCTTAATATTTGCTGTATCACTGCTCCCGGAGTTAGAATTAAGCAACTGTTTTTAATTACAGCTTTTCATGAAAAGGAGTTTCCTGAATGAACAACAAGGTAGTCACCGGAATTCTGATAATCCTGGTAATTCTCACTGCGGGCAGCGTCTACTATTCCATAGTACTCGGCCGGCAAATTATTAACCTTGATAATCGTCTTGATGCCTACGAGAGCGAACAGACGGCGCGCATTACTAAAATCGGCGGTGATCTGGCTGCTTTTCGCTCTCAAACTGAAACCGGATTAAGCGACCTGGGAAACAAATTGACTGAAGCCTTTAGAGACATTACCGCTGTAAAATCAGATTTATCTGCCGCTGCCACTCGTCTTTCGGACGCTGAACAGGCTATCGGTGGCGTATCATCCAACTTATCTGCATTAGACAAACGAGTCGCCGGCGCTGAATCTGGTATTTCCGGACTATCCAATTCTCTTATAGATTCCGTTAGTATCTACCAGCAGGCTGTTAAAGCTACAGTCAGGATTACTGACGGGCAATCCCTGGGTTCAGGTTTTATTTATGACGCTAACAGACATATAATTACTGCTTATCACGTCGTAAACAATCTGTCACCGATATACGTGATGATGTATGACGGTAAAGTATCTCTGGCTAATGTAATCGGTTTCTGCAAGTATAGCGATATCGCGGTGTTGAGAGTGGACACAATTCCGTCCGCAGAACCGCTGCCCATGGCGGATTCCAGCCAAATACGTATCGGAGAATCAGTTATTGCTATCGGGAGTCCCTTTTCGCTTGATAACCGTGATTCAGTAACGGTAGGCGCTGTCAGCCAATTAAATCGGTTTGTGGATGTTGAAAATGTATATAAAGCTAATTTTATTCAGTTCGATGCGGCGGTTAATCCCGGTAACTCAGGCGGGCCTCTCTTGAATTCCGATGGTAAAGTAATCGGTATCGTCGATGCCAGAATTGCAGCGACTGAAGGTGACGGCATCAGCTGGGCTATTTCGTCCAATAAAGCCAAGCGCGTCGCTGATTCCATTATCGCCACCGGCTCGTTCGCCTACCCATGGATAGGTACCGGAATATCAGATATTACTCCCCAGAATATCAAGGATAAGGGACTGGATACCGCTAACGGTGTTATCGTGGGAAGCATCACCGGCGGCGGGCCGGCGTCCGCGGCAGGCATTCAGACCGGGGATATCATTATTTCTATGGATGGCATCCCTATGAGGAACATTGCTGATCTTACATCATACCTGGGCGAATTTAAAAGTCCCGGTGATACTGCTGTGATAGAAGTGATACGCGGCAACTCTAAACTAAATCTTACGGTTACCGTGGGTACACGTACATCATAGATTGCTTAACAATTATATCTTGCCTCGGAAGACGAAAGAATGTATTTTCTTCCGGTATATAAGCCATATACTGAACCAGATAATAACAGCCAGACCTGCGGCTTCAGAAATATAAAGGTATGGGTTGGAAATAAGGCTTTCCCATATGTTGTTTGCCCAGTTGTCAATCCCGTATTGTGGGAAGTGAAAACCCAGCAGAGGCCAGAAAAAAGTTGCCGGAGTTTGCCACATCATGTCGAGAGCGAGATGCGCAAAAGTCCCCGCCGCCAGTATCAACATCCATGATTTCTTAGAGCGCCGGTATATAAAGTATCCCCCGGCTGTAAGTAGTATCAAAAAAAGTAATGTGTGCGAAAAAATCCGGCCGTTGGAAAATGTTTCTCTGAATATATAATGTCCTACCGGCTTATCGATGATATCCGGCAGCATTCCATCGAGACCGCGAGTACGTAGTGGAAAACCAGGAAATAGTCATCGTCGATGAATTCACCGGGCGCAAGATGTACGGAAGGCGGTATTCCGAAGGACTGCACCAGGCTATTGAAGCCAAGGAACGCGTTAAGGTTCAGCAGGAATCGCTGACCTATGCCACTATTACCATCCAGAACTATTTCCGAATGTATGAAAAACTAGGGGGCATGACCGGCACGGCTTTAACCGAAGCCGAGGAGTTTTTCAAGATTTACAAGCTGGAAGTGACGGAGATTCCCACCAACAAACCAATGATACGTGAAGATACGCAAGACCTCATTTACAAGAGTGAAGAGGGCAAGTTCCGGGCGGTAGCGAAGGAGATAAAACAGCTCCACGAGCGTGAAATCCCGGTGCTGGTGGGTACCGTATCCATCGAGAAATCGGAACATTTAAGCGATATCCTCAAGCGGCAGGGTATCACCTGCCAGGTGCTGAACGCCAAGCAGCATGAGAAAGAAGCCAGCATCATCGCCCGCGCCGGTGAGGCCGGGGCGGTCACGGTAGCTACCAACATGGCCGGGCGCGGCGTGGATATCTACCTGGGAGGAAACCCGGAAAGCGCCGCAAATCCCGAAGAATGGAATAAAAAACATGATAAGATAATCCGTCTCGGCGGGCTGCACATCATCGGCACGGAGCGCCACGAGGCGCGGCGCATCGATAACCAACTCCGGGGACGCGCCGGACGCCAGGGCGACCCGGGTCATTCCTCCTTCTTTATTTCCCTGGAAGACGATATTATGAGGCGCTTCGGCGGCGACCGCATCAAGACCGTCATGGGCTGGGTTGGTCTGGACGAAGACACCCCCATCGAGAACAAGATGATTACAAACGCTATCACCGACGTGCAAAAGCGCGTCGAGGGCTACCATTTCGATATGCGCAAACACCTCGTCGAATACGATGACGTGGTTAACAAGCACCGCGAACTTATTTACCAGGAACGCCGTAAAATTCTCGGCGGTGCCGACCTCAAGTCGAATATCCTGGAAATGGTCCGGCAGGAATTGAGAGGAATTGTGTCCGCCCATGCTTCTAACGGCTATGAAGCCGGCGTGGACGCCAAGAGCATCGCATCCGAAGCCATCGCCATCATGCCGCTGCCTCCCGGATTTGAAAAAGACGACCTTGCCGGCTTTACGCAAAAAGAAGCAGAAGACAAGCTCATCGGATTGGCAGAAAAGCTCTATGATACTAAAGAAAAAGAGACCGGTGACGAGCCTATGCGTCTTTTAGAACGCCTGGTTATGATCCAGATTATGGACAAGCTGTGGGTAGAGCACCTGACAGCGATGGAACACATGCGCCTCCAGGCAGGCTGGCAGACCCTGCGCCAAACGCGTTCTGTGGATGCTTATAAAAGCTCCGGCTACCAGCAGTTCCAGACCTTGCTGGATACTATCCGCCATGACGTGGCGCATACGATTTTCCACGTGAGGATTGAAAAGAAAGAAAATAGAATGCCGCAATCGCCGATGGCAAAAGCGGGAGTCGGTTCTCACGGTGACGCCAGGCCAAAGACTGCGGCGGCGGCAGCCGGAGGACAGAAGGTAGGACGCAACGAACCGTGTCCCTGCGGCAGCGGTAAAAAATACAAGCACTGCTGCGGAGCATAGCTCTTGACAAATATTTAGTGTAGTAGTAAGATGTAGTAGACTACTACACTATCAGGAGCACTTTATGGTTTATCATACAGATGATTTAATAAATGTTAGAGAAGCTGCCCATCAGTGCGGCCGTAACGCGGAAACTGTCCGCCGCTGGATATGGGGAGGCAAGCTCCCCGCCCAAAAACTCGGCAACCAGCTTTTCATTAAAAAACAGGACCTTGCCGTATTTTGCAGGGAAACCGCCGTTGCATACAGGGCTGAACCGGGAATCACCCAGGCAACAGGAAACAAGATTACCCTTCTGAAACACGTGAACAGATTTCGCGGAAAAACACAAGCCGGAACAGGCGTTGGTTTTGACGTTGAAAAAGATGTTACAGAAATGCGTGAGGAACGTATGAATAAAATCAAGTTAATAGAAAAAGGGGATTTCCTGGACCGGGCTATTCAATTCAGAAAAAAGTTAAAAGCCCGCGGTTATCCCGGGGTTGACGCCGCTGATTTAGTGAGAAGGTCTCGCGAGGGAAGGATGCATGAACTTGGACAAAGTCTGCATTGATGCCAGCCTTGCGTTAACCTGGCTCTTAAGCATCGAGAAAGATGACCGCGCCGATACACTGCGGAGACAATGGCAAAAAGACGAAATTAAATTGATATGTCCACCCATGTTTCATTCAGAGGTAACTTCCGTTTTGAGAGAGGAAGTCTTTTTCAAAAGATTGTCCGCCGGGGAAGGTGAAGAGGTTTTCTTACTATATTCCGATATTCCGGTTGTCGTCATCTCCGATATGTCTATTTATCGCAGAGCCTGGGAACTGGCAAAAATATACAACCTCCCACGCACTTATGATATGCAGTATTTGGCAATAGCAGAACTGGCAGACTGCGAATTCTGGACGCTGGATAGAAAGCTGGTTAATGCCTTGCAAGGTAAAAACAAGCGGGTAAAGTGGGTGGGTGATTATGATCAACGCTGAAATCGCCGATATTTTTACAGACATCGCGGAGATGTTAAAGCTCAAGAAGGATAACATATTTAAGATAAAAGCCTACCAGAAAGCGGCGCGCTCCATCATGGAACTCCGGGAGCCCCTGGATAAACTTGTCGAGGAAAACAGGTTGAAGGAAATCCCCGGCGCCGGCGAGGCGATAACTAAAAAGATTATCGAGATGGTCACCACCGGCAATCTCGCTTACTACGAAAAGCTTAAAGCAGAATTCCCGGAACACACAAAGCGGGAACCAAGCGGACAGTGCAGGTTTTAAAATCCGACGGCACTACGGAAACACGGGAAGTGCAGATAGGATTGGCCGACTGGCAGAACACCGAGATTACCAGCGGACTCAGTGAGGGAGAAAAGATACAGATATCAAAGACTACTACAACATCAAATTCGTCCACCTCCACGCAGCAGCAGCAAAGGCCCGCAGGCGGATTTATCATTGGCAGGTAGTCTTGTATGATGATGATAAAAGTTGAAGGTCTGACCAAGACTTATCCCATGGGCGAACGGGAGTTGACAGTACTCAAAGGGATAAATATGGAAATCGCTAAAGGAGAACTGGTTGCGATTATGGGTCCCTCCGGTTCCGGTAAAACAACTCTGCTCAACCTCCTCGGCTGCCTGGATAAGCCGACCTCCGGCAAGTATTATTTTGAAGATGTTGAAGTCAGTAGTTTAAACAGCGGCGAACTGGCCCGCATGAGAGGCCAGAAAATCGGCTTCATCTTCCAGACCTTTAATCTTCTTTCCCGCTTATCTGCCCTGGCCAATGTAGAACTGGGAATGACCTATGCGGGCGGTATCGATCGTGAGCGTGCCCGGCAAGCGCTCATCAGCGTAGGCCTTGAAACGCGGATAATGCACCGCCCCCTGGAGCTTTCCGGCGGAGAACAGCAAAGAGTTGCTATCGCCCGCGCCATTGTAAAAAATCCGCCCATGTTCTTAGCAGACGAACCAACCGGACAACTGGACAGCCATTCCGGGGAAGAAATAATCAAAATACTATCCGCTTTAAGCACCGAGCGCGGTATCACCGTACTCGTGGTAACCCATGACGCCAGCGTTGCCCATCGCTGTCAGCGCATCATCCACGTCAAGGACGGCGAGATTGTGGCAGAGGAAAAAGCATGAACAAGAACATGAAACAATGGGCAGACAGATTCTCTACGATTTGGCTTGGAATAACCACGCATAAATTGCGCAGTTTTTTAACCATGCTGGGCATCGTTATCGGCGTCGCTGCGGTAATCGCACTGATGGCTATCGGCAAAGGGACGACGGCCAATATCCTCGCCAATATTCAAAGCATGGGTGCGAACCTCATTACCATAAGCCCCGGTTCTTCAATGGTAGGTGGAGTCAGGAGTGCCGGCGGAGCTACGCGGACATTAACACTGGAAGACGCTGTCGCCATTTCAGACCAGGTGGACAATATCAAAGCAATATCGCCGCTAAACACGAGTAACATGCAGCTGGTTGTGGGCAGCAACAATATGAATTCCCAGGTCACCGGCGCCATGCCCGCGTATTTTGAAGTATCTAATTTAATAATAACCCAGGGCTCTTTCTTTACGCAGCAGGATTATGAGGATGGCGCCAAGTATGCCGTCATCGGTTCCAACGTCGCCGAGACTCTTTTCGGCGAGGACGACCCGATCGGCCAGCAGATGAGAATGGGACAGATTATCGTGCGCGTTGTCGGCGTCCTGGAAAGCAAAGGCGCCGGGTTCGGCTCGCCTGATGACGCGGTTTATATTCCGCTGACCGCGATGCAGCAAACGGTAGCGATGCAACGCACCGCTCAAGGCGGCATAATAGTATCCTCCGTCAGCCTCACGGTAACGGATGAATCTAAATCCCCGCAGGTTGTTGCCTATATCACTGCCTTACTCCGTACACGCCATAACCTGGCCGCTACTGCCGCTGATGACTTCCGTATTCAATCCATGGAAGAGATCGCCAGTACGCTTTCTGAGACCACAGGCCAGTTAACGCTGCTGCTGGGCGCCGTGGCGGCAATATCGCTGCTGGTAGGCGGCATCGGCGTGATGAATATCATGCTGGTCTCCGTGCTGGAAAGAACCAGGGAAATAGGTATCCGTAAAGCGCTCGGAGCCCGGGAGTGGGATATCAGGATACAATTTCTTGTTGAAGCGGCCTTACTGTGTTTTGCCGGTGGTATTATCGGGGTTATCATCGGCTGGAGTGTTGCATTTGCGCTAAATTACCTGGAAATCTATACCACAGTGGTCACCGCTGATATTATCGTCATGGCTGTTTCCGTATCGGTAGGCATAGGGCTGTTTTTCGGCTTTTATCCCGCCTGGAATGCCTCCCGGTTAAATCCTATTGAAGCTTTAAGGTCGGAATAAGCCGCCGTTCACTAACGCCGTCTCATAACGCAGTATCGTTATTTGCGTCATTGGGACTGCTTTTTCAAAATATCAGTGTTATTGCCGATATATCGTTTTATGGTATAATATTCCTGAATTCACCAATTATGAGCGTTGCGCTCGCCAATCCGGCAGACCAGCCGGGCGGCCTTTTGTAAATCGAGCCGATGCGCAATCGTGCCCGGGGAGCAGGCTGTTATTTATGACCGAAGACGATGGCAGTAGACGTAAAATAAATGTAATTAAAAAAGACTGGACCAAGGGCAGCATCTCCGGCAATTTGTGGGCTCTTTCGTGGCCGGTAATCGTTAGCAGCACGGTTATGATGCTGGGCCCTATTATCGATACCATCTGGATTGGCAAGCTCGGTTCTTCACAAATGGCCGGCGTCGGCGTAGCCACGATAATTGTCATGCTGGTCAACTCCCTGATTATGGGTCTTTTCACCGGCTTAAGGGCGCTGGTAGCCCGCTTTGTGGGAGCCGGAGAGACAGATAATGCCAGATTTGCCGCCCAGCAGGGGCTGGTCATAGGCGCGGCGCTTTCCCTGACGGTCGCTGTACTGGGGCATTTATTCGCGGAATCGATACTCGAGTTATGGCAATTGGAATCTGATGTGGTAGTGGCCGGGGCGGCCTATATGCGTATCTCGCTGTTGGGGATTTTTACCATGTCATTCGGGATGATGGCTCAGAACACGATGCAGGCTTCCGGCGATAGTTGATAAAAAGGCTTCATTTGCCGGAAAACGGCGGTTTAAAATCCCTGAAAACCGCGCTCGCGTACCGCCAGTATTCCCTGAATGTCGAGAATGAGACCATCGATGCCGGCGAGAATGAGATTATTTTCAGGGTGACTAAATGTAAAGTCCAGGCGGCCAGGCAGCGGAGGGGATTGGCTTTATATCCGTGCCGTTCCGCCGGTTATGTGGAATATGCCCGGTTTGCCGAAGGAATCGATGTCAGGATTCGCACGTCTTGTGCCGGATGCCCGCCTGACCCTCACCCGGGGGACTGGCACTGCGCATGGAGCTTCAAGATTTAGAGGCTGACCGGAAGGTTTTTCTGCCGGTGGTGTTATTTAAGCAAGGGCAAAATTAAAAAGAAACAAAAAACCAGGAAGAAGACGAAGTTGATAGCGCCGGCGGTACGTAACTGCCTGCGCGACAGCCTGGAGTTATAGTACAGATTCGCGGCATCAATCCTTGACTGTCGCGTGTACTCTTCATAAGGAGTAAAACCCCTTTTCACGAAAGAGGCCACGCTTTTTTTATGTATTTCAAGTATCTCTTTCGGTTCATACCCGGCTACGCTGGACTGTATAATCTCGTCATTATCAGCTTCCGTAAAAGATGAATTTGCCGTGAGGACTATTTTCCCCTCTTTGAACGGTGTAAAAAAGTAATATTTTATCGTCCTGTTTTTAATGCCGATAGAAGCAAAAGCACGCGCTTCGACTGATTTTAACGTAACCTCTTCCTGTGAGCGTTTCCACAATGGAGGTTCTTCCACCTTTACTCCCAGGTACTCGAAATTCATTGATTTCAATTTCTTTACGAGGTCTCTGACTCCTTTTTGTTCCATTACCCCGGTAGAGTCATTATCTTTAAAGTAAGAGCGGATTGCGTTTGGACGAAACAGATAGATACATACAGGGAAGGAATACCAAATCCCGATTACCGAAATAATCCACAGGGGGAGCAGTGAAACAAAATCACCGGTATTCATGAGTGAAGATAAACTCCTTATTTGTCAACTGATAAATAGTAGCAGAATCTGTAGTTAAATGCTTTTATTATTGCTGCTATTTTCATATATTGCCACGGTATTGTCAATGTCTACTCTTTCCGCACGAAAGGGGATGGTTCCATGTTCCTGGTGCCGTTAAGTGGAGATATATCACTATTTGCTTCCGCTGTTATGAGTTTATTATAATACACTCGATGTCCTCCATTATTTCGGTTCAAAACCTGCGTAAAGCCTACGGAAAATTCGTGGCCGTGGAGGATATTTCCTTCGAGGTTAATGAGGGAGAGATATTCGGTCTGCTCGGTCCCAACGGCGCCGGTAAAACAACCGCGGTAGAGTGTTTGCAGGGTTTGAGACATTATGATTCCGGAAGTGTAAGCGTGCTTGGTCTTGACCCGCGCCGTGAGTCCCAGGCGCTGCGGCGGCGCATCGGTTCCCAGCTCCAGGAGTCGGCTTTGCCGGATAGGATTAAGGTCTGGGAAGCCCTCGACCTGTTTGCCTCGGTCGCGCCGGAAGCATTGGACTGGCATACTCTCCTTGAGCAATGGGGGCTGGCGGAAAAGCGCAAGGCCAGCTTCGGCAGCCTGTCCGGCGGCCAAAAGCAGCGCCTTTTTATAGCCTTAGCGCTGGTAAATAATCCCAAAATAGTATTCCTTGATGAAATGACTACCGGCCTCGATCCCGCCGCCCGAAGGGTGGCCTGGGAACTTATCCGGGCGATAAGGGATAGGGGAACCACCGTCGTGCTCGTCACCCATTTCATGGACGAGGCGGAAAATCTCTGCGACCGTCTTGCCATTGTCGACCATGGTAAAATTATAGCCTCCGATTCCCCCCGGGGGCTCATTACGCGGCACACCAGTGAGGTGCGCGTTATTTTCACAACGGAGAAAACCGACCTTGCCTGGCTGGAGAAAGTCCCCGGCGCTAAGAGGATAACGGTGAAGGCTCAGCGGGTTGAGGTAGAGGGGAGCGGGCCGCTGCTGGTACTGGTAGCGGCGGCGCTGGTGGAGCACGGCATAATTCCCGCCGATTTACGCGCGGAGCAGCCGAGTCTTGAGGATGTCTTTTTAAAACTGACCGGTCGTGCCGGCGGAGATTGAGATAAGTAATTGCGTACGTTATTTAAGCTGACCTGGGTGGAAATTAAATTGTTTCTCCGAGAGCCTATCACGGTAGTGTTTACTTTGGCTTTACCCATCATTTTCCTTTTCGTTATGGGTGGAGTTTTCGGGAATACGCCCAGCCCGGAAGTTTATCGCGGGGTGGGCGCAATGGACTATTATATGCCTTCCTATTACGGCCTGATAATGATGGCTTTCGGCACGGTCGCGTTACCCACGCATCTCGCCGGTTACCGCGAGCGTGGTGTCCTGCGCCGTTTTCGTACTTCTTCTTTTTCTGTATGGGCGGTACTGGGTTCACAGCTGTTGGTAAGCTTTATTATCGTTATAGCTGGCAGTATACTGGTTACGATACTGGGTAAAGTAGCTTATGACCCTCATTGGCCGGTCAATCCCGGGCTGTTGGCAGTTGCGTTCGTGCTTGGCACAGTATGTTTTACCTGCTTCGGGCTTTTCCTCGGCGCGGTTATCCCCTCCACCCGTTCCGCCCAGGGGGTAGGCATGCTGCTCTTTTTTATCATGATGATCCTCGGCGGCGCCGGGCCGCCGCCGGAAGTCATGTCCGCCGCCATGCAGTTTATCGGCGAGATAACGCCGTTGCACTGGGTAATATATATGCTGCAGGATCCATGGCTTGGTTTTGGATGGCACACCAATGCTTCTCTTATTATAGCAGGGGTTACGGTAGTATCCGCGGGCCTGGCCGCGCGCTTCTTCCGCTGGGAATAAAATGATGAGTCCGTCGGCATCCAAGACGCCGTTGGCGATGGTGAAACGGTGGTTTAAAAGTGCTTCTTTATGCATCACAACCCGGCCATGAGAAAAATCGGCTAGCGGAATGCCTAATTCATCTGCTACCTGCTTGAGACCGGAAAGCGTCATGTTCAAGCCGCTACCGCCAAAACCGGAAGAATCGCCGCAGGTCACTTCTGCGCCGGTTTCCAACAGCATCTTGCCCGCGGCTTTTAAAACAGCTGGATGGGTGCAGACACATTTATCCGGTGCGGAGCCGATGAGCACATTCGGCTTGAGAACGATTTTCTCTCCGGCTTTGACAAAAGCGCCTGTCCCGCCGAGAAGTTCCAGGCCGGACTTCATCGCGGTAAGCACTTCA
Organism: Dehalococcoidia bacterium; assembly: GCA_041300405.1. GTDB lineage: Bacteria > Chloroflexota > Dehalococcoidia > Dehalococcoidales > RBG-16-60-22 > Fen-1077. Next base: position 2,058,193 of record JBGLNK010000001.1, read on the forward strand.
GCGTCATCGTAAGACGCGCAGGGAACGAGAGCTACTTTAGACTTTATTGATGCTTCGCTTGTCATTCCCCCGTCACCGGGTGTTTAAAGCTGTAAGGCAAATGATATCCTGACGGATACGGGTGAAAAGCCGTGGGCGGTTCATCGGCTTTAATAACAGGATGTTCACTCATGCTGCCTAAAAGCGGCGTCTTCATCCAGCCGTCATCGTAAGGCGTCCAGAAGGTATCGTTCCAGTGCAGCTTTTTAAAATACCATTTTCCGTTTTCCTTGATGTATTCGTTCTCGTAATAGCCTTGCAGCCAGTAGTTGCGCATCAGGTTGTTCCACGGGCGCGCTTCCAGGTCCCAGCAGTTCCAGCGCGCTTTGGCGGTCCTGCCGTCCGGGGCTACTTCCACCACGCCCTGGATCTGAAAGATGCTGACCATGCCGCCGTTCAACGCCAGGCCGGACTTGCCGGTGGCGCTTTTACGCCCGTCAATCCAGTCCAGGTACATCGTTCTCACGCCCTTTATACCTTTAAACAGGCCGTGGTCGGTGATTTCTACCGATTCGGTATTTTCCCCGGAGAACAGCTCGACGATTTCCTCGTTCTGCTGCGTCTCGAAGTAGTAGCCGTATTTCATCTGGAGATCTTCAATCTCCTGGATATCTTCCATCATAATTACATGTTTTTCCAGTTCCGCTAAATCCATGATAAGCCTCCTTTTTTTACCCTTCCTGTTATTCTGAGGAGTCACGATTTGTCGTAACAACATAATCGGGACGACGTGAGAATCTGAATCTCTGTTTTAGGTTAATGATAGAGATTGCCACGTCCCGACAAGCCGGGACTCGCAATGACAAATCATTTACCCGTAATCGGGTGCTTGTAATGGAACGGAAGCCGGAAACGGGAGGGATAAGGGTGGTAGCTGGTCGAAGGCGCGTCCGGGGGCACTGAGTTGCTCGGCCCGTTCTGCCCGATGACAGGTGTCTTGAGCCAGCCGTCCTCGTAAGGCGTGCGGAAAGTGAGGCTGAAAAGAAGCTTCTTGATGAGCCACTTCCCGTTTTCTTTAACGTACTCGTTCTCATAAGTGCCGAAGGTCCAGGTCTGGCGCAGTTCCCCATGATGGAGGGAGAGAGCGGGCATGGCCTCCATGCCCCACCCGTACCACCGCCCCGATGCTGTCTTGCCGTCCGGTTTGACAGTGATTACTCCCTGGATCTGCATTTTCAGGGAAAGCATCCCCGGCCTGGGAGGTTCCGCGCCGAGTAGCTTCTGATAAAATCTCCTGACGCCGTCCTTGCCCTTGTAAACGCCCATGTCAGCTACCTCGACTGATTCCGCGCTATCGGAAAACAGGTCGACAATCTTGTCCCAGTCGGCATAGTCGCGGTAATAGCCGTAGATTCGCTGGAGTTTTTCAATCGCCTTGATATCCTCCAGCCGCTCGATTCTGCCCTGCAGTTCCTGCAATGTCGCCATTTTTTCAGCCCTCCTTACCTGTCGATGGCTGCATTGTATGCTTATCATGGTTTTGTTGTCAAAGACAAGTGAAAAGACAGGAGGAGATTAGAGATAGCGGTGAAACGGCAATGTTAATTCGGCTTTATTAAGAATCAGCTATACCGCCCAGGTCGTAGACCATGGCGTTATCGATGCGCACGGAAACCATTTTCCCGGCGGGGATTTCACCTTTGACCAGGACAAGCCCGTCGACCTTGGGAGCATCGCGGTAGCTGCGTCCGATGGAGATACCCTCCCCCGCGCCTTCGATTAATACATCCAGCTTCCGGCCGACGAATGTCCGGTTGCGCTCCAGGGATATCGGCTGCTGTTTTTCCATCAGGCGTTTCAGGCGCTCTTCCTTGACCTCGTCCGGCACGGAATCGCCGAGCGCCTCAGCGGGAGTGCCCGGCTCGAAAGAAAACTTTAGAGCGCCCAGCTTGTCGAAGCGTATTTCTGCAACAAAATCAAGCAGGGTTTGAAATTCAGCTTCCGTCTCGCCGGGATAACCGGCGATGAAAGTGCTGCGCAGGGCAATATCGGGAATGGCCCGGCGCATTTTTCCCAATGTCTTGTAGACCCAATCGATGTTTGCCGGGCGGCCCATCCGGCGCAGTACCGACGGGTGGGCGTGCTGGAGGGGCAGGTCAAGGTAAGGCACGATCTGTTTGCGCGCGGCCATGACCTCTATCAGTTCATCGGTGACAAAGCCGGGATAAGCATACATGATGCGTATCCAGTCGATTTCCGGCGCGGCGGCGGTCATTTTTTTAAGCAGGTGGGCCAGGCCGTCTTTTAAACCAAGGTCGCGGCCGTAATCGGTGGTATTCTGGGCAATGAGGACGACCTCGCGTATGCCTTGCGATTGCAGTGCGGCCGCCTCGGCGAGGGCAGATTCCACCGGGCGGCTGACGGCGGGGCCTTTAATCAAAGGGATGGCGCAGAAAGCGCACGAGCGGGAACAGCCGTCTGCGATTTTTATATAAGCGCTGGCGCCCTGTACCGACACACGTACTTTAGGTCGCCGTTTTCTTAATGTTCACGGTAGTCCTAATTACCTGCATAGCGCAATTTGTGCCACTCCCCGGGCAGCCGCCGCTAAAACTACCGTCGGCTTTAGCAGCGCCGCTCCGGACGATTGGAATAAAACCAGGCTTATCGTCAACTGGGGCGCGAACTGTGAAAACGCTTCCGTAAATCAAGGCCAGCCTTACGCAATTTTAAACGCCCTTGAAAAAGGGACGAAGCTGATAGACATCCGTCCGATGCTGGAGCCGCTCGGCGCTAAAGCCGGCCTCTGGCTGCCGGTAAGGCCGGGCACCGATTGTGCCCTGGCCCTGGCGATTTTAAATGTAATTATAAATGAAGAGCTTTATGATGCTGATTTTGTTACCAACTGGTGCTATGGTTTTGATAAACTGGTGGAACATGTGCAAAAAAATACCCCGGAATGGGCTGAAACGATAACCGGGATACCCGCTGAAAAAACAAAAGAAGCCGCCATGATAATCGGAACTGTAAAACCGTCATTTATTAAAATCGGGAACGGGGTCGGAGACCAGGCAGGTGACGGCACTGCAACAGTCCAGGCTATCTGTCTCATTGCGGCTATTACCGGTAACCTGGACATCCCGGGCGGATTTTATGCCGGTTCTCAAATCGGTCCAGGTCTTATCAATATCAACCGCATAAGTACACTGGCGGAAAAAGCCCCTCCGGATATGGTGGAAAAACTTGTCGCTCCTGAATCTCCTGTCTGGTATCAAAAGTCCGGCAACTGGGATGGAGGTCCTACCTCGGCTTATTATAAAGGGTTAAGGAGTATTCTGACCGGTAAACCTTACCCGATAAGAGTCCTGAACGCTTCTTGCTCCAATCCATTCTCAGCTACCAGGAACCCGCAAAAAGTAGCCGAGGCTTTAAAGAAACTGGAATTTCTTTTTGTCATGGACGTTAATTGGGCTTCTCATGTGAACTACGCAGACATTGTGCTGCCGGCTTGTACCGATTATGAACGAGACGATCAGATTGAAGTCAGGAACCGTCGGGAAGGCACCTGGATTGGAATCTATAATAAAATCGCCGAGCCTTTGGGTGAATCCCGGTCGGACTGGCAATTTTACCTTGACCTGGCGGTCAGGATGGGCTACGGAGCTGATTTCTGGAACGGAGATATGGAAGCACTCCTGAACGAACAGCTGGCGCCTTCCGGGATAACACTGGCAGAGTTGCGTAAAAGCCCGAGAGGCATCTTTATCAAGCGAACTTCTCCGTTACCGGAGCCGCAATACAGGAGATATTCCGCTCTCTTTAAAAAGCTTCCCCACGGCAAGGTGCAGTGCTATAACGAATTTATCGGTGGGAAGGATAACAATACAAATAACGGAGAATTGCCGTATTTGCCCGTATACAAAGGTCCCCCGGAGGGTATTGCTCAAACACCGGAACTGATAGGAGAATATCCCCTGATTCTTAGCGATGTCCATGCGCATCGCCTCAGTCAACACAGTTATCTCCATGATATAGCTTATCTGAGGGAACTCCAGCCTTATCCATGGGTCCGTATCAATCCTGCTACTGCGCAGAAATATGGTATCGGCAACGGCGACTGGGTGAAAGTCGAGTCACGTCACGGCTGGAGCAATTTCAAAGCTGAATATTTTCAAGGCATCGCGCCTGATGTGCTGATGACGAAGCGCGGTTGGTGGCAATCATGCGCAGAGCTTGACCTGCCGGGATACTCCTTGTTCGATGGCGGCTCCGAAGTGAATAATTTATACAATTCAGACGAAAAATATTTCGATACGTTTTATTCCCAGATGCCTAAACAGACACTGGTGAAAATCAGTAGGGTGGAAGGGGAATAGATGACGAAAAAACAGTACCTTATTTACCATAATACGGATAGATGTATCAAGTGTTACGCCTGTGAAGTGGCCTGCAAGCAGTGGCACGGCATCAAGGCCGGCACAATAAAATTAAGAAGAGTGGAAGAATTAACTCAAGGTAATTTCCCTGACGTTAGAAGGGTATTCCGTTCTGTTTCCTGCTTGCACTGTATCGAACCTGCCTGCGTTGAAGCCTGTCCCCAGGGAGCTATCAGCAAACGGGAAGAAGACGGCATCGTTGTTGTGGATAATTACAAGTGTAATGGATGCCGATCCTGCCTGGAAGCTTGCCCGTTCGCCATTCCGCAATTTGACGAAAACGGTAAAATGCGTAAATGCGATATGTGCCTGGACCGTATTGAGACGGGACAAAAACCTGTTTGCGTGGCTACCTGTCCCACCGAAGCTTTAAAATGGGGAACTCTGGAAGATTTGTCCAAAACTGCTGCCAGAAAAGCGTCGAATTAATCTCGTGTATGATCTTGACTATTCCCTTTTACACTACAAAATCCTGACTACTAATCCCCGGCGACTACTACCGGCAGGGTTTTTGAAGCTATTTGGCGACCCCGGGGGGTTGGTAGTAGTGTAACACAGATTCATTCTTTAAAAGTATCTTTGCCCGCAGTTGTTTTCCCAAGACGGCTCTCATCTCAAATTATTTAACTAAGGTTGAGAAATGGGAAACTTCTGTGATTATCACTAGCCCCAATAAGTTCGCATAGAGGGTTAATGAGGAATATCCTGGCATATCTCTCTGGATTACACCCGAAGATGTAAATGACATGACAGACTGCGGGATCATACGTCGGCACGGATATTACAGTGAATCTATAGATGGTGAGACTATCAGGGCAGTTCCACAATATGAGCAAATACGGGAGAAGAAGAGTGGAATGGATGAGGCAAAGGTAGTTAACCGCCAACCTACCTGTAAAGGCTGCGGTCCAGCTCTGCCTGCTCCATCACCAGAAAAGAAGGGGAGACGGCGGGAATATTGCCGCCAGTTCTTTAAAAGAGGCTACCTGTTCCTCCAGTTGTTTTATGCGGGCTTCCATAGCTTTTGAATCCATCTTTCTTCTCCTGGAGATCGCCAACTTTATTTTTTATCCTTTTCACGGGCTGCGTTGCGCCTGGCATCAGTGCTTTGTTTGCCAGTTACCGGGTGCTTAAAGTGGAACGGCACAATGTAGCCGGTGGGATACTGCGTATTCAATTTACGCGGTTCATCGAATTTGGGAGGATTAGTCACCAGAGAATTTTCCCTGGACATCGTAACCTGGGGTTTATCCGCTCTGGCAATAGAGACATTCGGGGCATTATAAATCGGATTCCACATTAATTTAAATATCTTCCATTTGCCTTCTTCTTTAATGTATTCGCAGGTATAGATACCGCTGGCTAATACCTGGAAATAGCCGTTACGCCGGGGCATCACTACCACCCCAAAACCATACCAGCGTCCGCTGGCTGTTTTGCCGTCGGCATTAACATCGACTACGCCGGATAGCTGCATCATCTGGTGCAAAAAATCCTTGAGTTGGGTCATTTCGAGCATACCGCTGAAATATTTCCGTACTCCTTCTTTTCCATGAAAAACGCCATAGGTCAAATCCAGGACGGTGTCCGGGCTATCCGAAAAGATGTCGATGATATCTTCATACATCCAATGCTCGAGATAAAAACCGTAAATTTTCTGGAGACGGTATATAGCTTCCAGGTCCTTTAGATTCGATACCTCTTTTTCCAGTTCTTTAAGACGGGTTTCCATATTTTTTAAGTCCATCGCATTCTCCCGAAAATCGATTTTCCCTGGAAAGCTCCGGTATACGGCAATAACTAATTCATGGGTGCAAAAGCTTTTTTAATCTTTTCTACCCAGAGATTGAAATTACTATATAACGGGCCGTGAGCCGGATTGCCGGCCATGGGTGTGGCAGTGTGGAATCCATGCTTGACATCCGTCTCCGCGGAACGCTGCATCAGGGGCATCATCACATTAGGGTGGCCGGGCTGTGTCACATCAAAGAAACTGAGCATCTCGATGTGCGCCATGTGTCCGTATTCCATCGGGACAACCTGGTAGTTGTACGGGGCATCGATAATCCATTTCTTTTCAATGAACTCGTTGATATATTCCGGTATTGTTTTGGCGACTTCGAACATCTGGCTGATAGAATCGCCGCCCAGTTTAGTTCCTGCCCAACCACCGCCGAGGCGCAGCACACGCTGCAAATTGCTGACGATAACGAACATGTGATCGAGGTTATCGTCATATTTTTTCCTGATAGACTCGTCCACAGCCTGCCCGTCAAATTCTTTTACGATATCCCACATGACGCGTTCTTCGTATTGCATTTCTTCAGGGCTGTAGGTAGCCAGGTAAACCCAGAGAGCGAAGGGCAAATCACGCTGGTATAGGCCGCTGTTCCACACCTCGAAGAACTCGTTGGCGGAGGTAGTCGTCAGCGCGCACTCTGTTGCGTAGAAGAATTTCAATACTGCAAATCCTATTTCCGCTTTGCCCATCTCAATCATAGCGTCGCGCAGTTTATCATAACCAGGGAATTTGAAAATATGAACCTTGTGCCTGTCCAGGGGAAAACGCACGGTAAAATCCGGGCTATGCCCTTCACCCGGCATAATCTTCGGGCCCCGGAATACATCCAGCCCGATAGCAACTTTAGTAACAATGCCAAAGCTTCCACTCCACCCATTCCAACCCTTTATAAGACCGCGCAGGCTGGGGCCGGGTCCGTCCGGACAAAACCAGCCGGCGTTATTACCGATAGAACCCACTTTAAGAACTTCACCGTTAGGCATCACCCATTCCACCGATAAAAGATAACGGTTAACGCGTGACGCGCCGTGCTGCATATGATGGTCACCGGAAGCGATGAAATTAGCGAGCACAGACCCGCCGGGGCCGACAGACGCCGTAGGATAATTCAGACCGCGTTTCATCAGTTCAGGTTTAAGCTGCACGTGCCTGACGCCGGGCTCGATGACGGCGTAGCGGTCGGTCTCATTTATTTCCAGTATCCGGTTCATCCGTTGCAGATTAAGGAAAATCATTCCCGGCTGGAGAATGCGCCCTGCGGCAAAAAGCGAAACCAGTGCCGCGTATTTAATATTCCGGCGGTTGCACAGCTTGATAATAGCCTGCACTTCTTCCGTGCTGCCGGGCAGCAGTACAGCCGCAGGACCCGGCGATTTTTCGCGTCCTCCCGCTCCAGGCCCGGCATGCCGGTATGCGGCCATAACATAATCTTTATCGCTGATATTTTCCGGCCCGACGATATCCTCAAAGGCGCTGTAGATATCTGAAGGTAAGCTCATCGTTGGTATCTCCTTTTCCAGGATTACAGGGATTTTGCCACCAACTCGGTAATGTCAAAATATTTAAGTACTTCGTTTGAAGTTTTCTTAAAATTCTCCTGGCAGAAAGGACAGGCGGAAACAACTGCCGTAGCTCCGGTGCCGGCAGCTTCGTCCAACCTTTCCATAACCGCCCACTTTGTAAATTCAGGGAACACTGCAGGCACACCGCCGCCGCCGCCGCAGCAGAAGCTGTTTTCCGCATTCCTGGGCATCTCAACTAATTTCACCCCGGGAATGGATTTAAGTATCTCCCTCGGAGCCTCATAAACGCCGTTGGTACCGCGCCGCCAAGGCTTGGGCGGCACATGCACGCCATAAGCTTGGATTTCCCCGTTCCAGGGTACATATTTTTCAGAAAGACGCCCCAGCAGACATGGGTCATGATATGTAACCGTCAGATTCTGTTTCTTTATAAGTTTCAGTTTACCTTCTGTCAGCGCTTTATGGGACAGCCCCAATACGGATGCCACGAACAACAGTGGCTTTTCAGGTCTTCCGGCCGACCATGATTGCAACTCTCGAGCCGTAGATGAGCCTGCTCAAGACGTCCCGGCCCAGCAGGTCGGTACCGAGCCAGTGTGCTACACTCGGTTTTTGTAAAGATTCACCATCCATGTTATAGGGGTCGTACGGAGCCAGTAATGCGGCAAATATGGCGACGAAAAACAGCAGAATTAAAATAGCGAGCCCGAATACGACTATACCGCGGGAAAAAAATACCCGGCGGAAACGCCGCCATTCGGTGATGCGCGGTGGGCTCTCAGCGAACTCAGTGACAGGGGTATCTTGTGTAACCATAATACGGTTCTCCTAGCTGTATCTTATTCTGGGGTCCAGGAAGCCGTAGGAAATATCGACCAGCAGGTTGGCCACCAGTATCGTCACCGCAGTTACAAAGGTAACGGCCTGTACGACGATATAGTCCTGACCGAAAATAGCCTGAACGGCGAGCCTGCCCATGCCGGGTATGGCGAATACCTGCTCAACAAGCACCGAGCCGCCGAAGACGTGACCGATGCCGATGCCCATCAGGGTGATAACCGGAATAAGGCTATTTTTCATGGCGTGTTTTAAAATAATATAACGCTCTCTAAGACCTTTGGACCAGGCAGTGCGTATGTAGTCCTGGCGCACGACCTCGAGCATACTCGAACGCATCTGGCGGGCATTAGCCGCTAAACCAAAAACCGAAAGGCAGATGATAGGCATAATAATTTGCTTCAGGCTTATGACAAAGTCATCAAACGGAGAGGTAAAGCCGGCCAGGGGGAGCCATCTCAGCTTTAAGCCGAAGAAGTAAATCATCAATATACCCAGCCAGAAAACGGGAATACAGATGCCCAGATACGTTAAAGGCAAGACCGTTTTATCTACCCAGCCGCCGCGCCGGATGGCCGAAACTATCCCCGCCAGGAGGCCGAAAACCGTGCCGATTGTCATGGCAATGATACCCAGATAGAGAGTAACGGGAATACGCTCTTTTAAAAGGTCGGTGACGGGGATTTGCCAATATATTGATTTACCAAAGTCGAGCCTGGCGATGTTCTTTACCCAGTTGATGTACTGCTCCATAATGGGCTTATCCAGACCGAACTTAGCTCTTAAAACATCAATCTGTTCCGGGGGCATAGACTGCAGGTCTCCGGAGAGTGATACATAAAGGAGTATCGGGTCGCCGGGCAGCAGCCGCATGACGAAGAAAACAATCAGCGTCACCAAGAGAAGTATAAATAGTGCCTGTATTAACCGCCGGGCTATAAAATTAGTCATTTTGAACCTCAGATAGTGTCTAACATCCGGGTCGCGCAGAGATAACTATGCTACTCCGTTATCCGGAGTAGTTTATCTTTTTATCGCCGAGAGAGCCGGATGGCTCACCCTCATTTTGAATGAACCATCCGGCGTTCCGTTCAATTATTTACGGGGTTCCAGCCAATCTTCCCGGGGATTATAGTCAGAAGAAGAAGTCACTCCAAAAGTAGTATGCACATACTGATTAAAGACGGTTGCGCCGTGGGAATGGAATAAAGGCACCGCCATAGCATCATCGCTGGCTTGTTTGATGACTGCCTGGGTAGCCTTAAGAAATTCGTCGTAGTTATATACGTGCAACATCGCCTCGCATTTCTCCAGGAACTCGGGCGACTTGTATTCAACCCCGGAACGTAAGGTGGATGGACTGGCTCCGAACCAGGTAATTACTGAACCGCCTTCGGGGCTTATACCGGCGCCTGACAGCGCGAGACCTTTCCAGCCATTCCTGAACGTAGTGGCGATGAACAGGGACTGATCTTGAATATTCACTTCAACGTCAATACCGACGGCTGCCAGGTAGGATTTTATGGCAGTAGCGGTATTAGCTCGAGCGGCACTGGTAACCAGGGTAGTCTTGATGACGGGGAAACCTGCCTCTTTCAGAAGTTGTTTGGCCTTTTCAGGGTTATAAGGCCGCGGGTCAAATCCTGGGTTATAACCGGGAATAGCCTTTGATGTCATCTGGGTCGCCGGTTCATAGACACCGTAGCCAATCTTTTTGGCCAGCGCCGGGCGGTCTATGGCGTATTCCACTGCCTCGCGGACCAGCTTGTTAGAAAATGGCGACGTCGGATCTTTGGAATCGAAGAGGATAAGATCCATCGTGCCGCCAGCTTCCCATCTTACATTAAAGCCTTTTTTCTCTAATTCTACGGCAAACTGGGCTGTCGTGAACCAGATATCAGCGTCACCGGTCTGCATCATCGCCGAGGCAACCATGTTATCCGGTATCACATTCATTTCCAGTTTATCAAGGTATGGCAATCCCGGAATCCAGTAGTTGGGATTTTTAGTCAATTTTAATACGGAATCTCGTTTGAACTCGGACAGAAGAAAAGATGCCGTGCCCACCGGGTTCTGGCGGCACCAGTCTTCGCCGTTCTTTTCAAAGGCAGTAGGCGACATCATCTGGACATATCCCCAGTTGAAAAGCATCTGGTTGTTGATGTCCTTCAGATTCATCCGGAGTGTATAATCATCGACAATGTCGTAGGAAACAATCGCTTCACCGTAATACATGCGCCCGCCGGCAGTGTATTTTTCAAAGTTCCACTTCAGCGCTTTTGCATCGAAAACCGTGCCATCAGTGAATTTGATGCCCTTCCTTATATGCCATGTGAAGGTTTTATTAGCCACATCGATGTCCCACGATTCAGCCAGGTTGGGGGTCTGTTGACCCCTTACGTCCGTTATACAGAGTCGTTCAAGAGTGGTCACCTCGGTAGAGCCGCCCGGAGGATAGCCCAGATTGGTGGGAGATGAAGCGACGATACGTTTCAAGGTACCGCCCCTGACAATACTCGAATCTATTGTCGTTGTGGCAGCCACCGTCGGTGTGTCCGGCTCGCTATCGATATCGGCGGGCAGGATTCCAAGGTAATGCAGATAAGGCACGGCAAGCTGCAGGATTTTGTGATGAACGATAAATGCGCCGCCGGGACGGGCCGGTTCCTGGAAATCCTGGCCGGGACGCTGGGCTTGAAAGTGGAAGACCTGGGGCCGCTTTCGTTAACCGCTAAAAATAAAGCGGTGATTGCCAGCCCGTGCACTGTCTTTATCCAGCAGGAGGTCGCCATCCATCTATCCAACGGCGTCCCCATCGAAGATATCGTCGCCGGTTTGCATGATATCATCGCCGGAAAAGTAGCTAAAATGGCCCGGCGTTTCAAGATAGAACCCGATGTGGTATTTACCGGCGGAGTAGCCAGGAATATCGGCGTGGTTAAAGCGCTGGAAGAAAACCTGGGATGTAAAGTCCTGGTGCCGGATGAGCCTCTTTTAAGCGGGGCTTCAGGCGCCGCTTTAATGGCAAAAGAAATTGTTCTTAAAGCCCTTGCCGCCGGGGAAGAAGTGCCCAGGCTCGAGCGCAGGTTCGATGATGCCAAATTTTATACCTAGTTGATGTAAATATGACTTATTACATGGGGATTGATATCGGCACCGGCACCAGTAAAGGCGTTATCCTCAGGGATAACCGAATCATGGCGGATGGTCTGCTTACGTCCGGCATTAACTATAAAACAGCCGCCGGAAAACTTGCCGCCGTATTGCTGGAAAAAGCCGGGCTTTCCGCAGAAGACATAAAGTATACAGTGGCGACCGGCTGCGGAGCGGGTAATGTCGCCGGCGCTGATGAAAGCATCGCTGATATCCGCTGCTGCGCTAAAGGTATGTTTTACCTGTTTCCTGGTGTCAGGACCGTCATTGATATCGAGGCGCAGACCGCACAGGTCATCCGTCTTGGTAAAAACGGGCAGATAGCCGGCTTCATTACCTCGGAAAAGTGCGCCAGCGGCTCCGGGCTCTTCCTGGAAATCATTTCTAATGTGCTGCAGATTCCCTTGCCTGAGATCGGCCCGCTTTCTCTTAATTCACAAAATCCCGTGGCGTTTACTACTGCCTGCGCCGTCTTCGGGGAATCGGAGGCGGTATCGCGCGTAGCGGAAGGAATCCCCGCGGAAGATATTCTTGCCGGCGTGCATAAATCCATGGCTGACAAGATACACACGATGATTGAAAGGGTAGGCAGCGAGGAGCGTGTCGCTGTCTGCGGCGGGGGAGCATTGAATATCGGGCTGGTAAAAGCGCTGGAGAACGTATTAAAAGTAATACTGATTGTGCCGGAGCAGCCGCAGCTGGTTACCGCACTGGGCGCGGCATTATTCGCTAAAGAGTCCGGCGAAAAAATGACATAAGTCAGGAGGAAAACTATGAATATTCTGGTTCTGGGTGGAAGTGGGCTTTTCGGGCGTAAGACTTGCCTTTATCTGCTTAAAGACAAAGATATTTCCAGCGTCATTTCCATGGATATCACGCCGCCGCCTGCGTGGTTTCTTAAAACCATCGAGGAATACAAGGGTAAATTTCACTTCGTTAAGGGAAATGTGGCGGAGATTGAAGATATTATCGATGTTATGAAGCGGTATGCTGTCGACCGCGTTATTAACTGGGCTTTCATTATGGTAGGGCAGGATGCCGCCGTCGACCCGCGTTTGATTACCAGCGTGAATGTCCTTGGAATGAATAATGCCTTCGAGGCTGCTAAAATCACGGGTGTAAGGCGCGTTGTCTATGCCAGCTCGGAAACGGTTTACGGCCCGCAGGCAATGTACGGCATGCGTGAAGTGACCGAGGACGACCAGACCAACCCGACGCATTCTTATGCGGTTTGTAAAAAATACGCCGAGATAATGGCCGGGGAGTATGCCAGACAGTTCAACATGAGCCTTACCGGCCTGCGGCCTACCATCGGGTACGGGCACGGCGGCAGGTCTCCCGCGCAATACTGGTCGGATTTACCTTCGAACTGCGCGGTGGGTAAAACGTTTACGATGGAAGGGGATGGGAAAGGACTTTGTTCCCTGGTTTCCGCGGACGACCTGGCGGAGTTCACCAGGATATTGATAAAAGCCCCTTCATCACCCCACCCGGTCTATAACGTGGGCGGTCCCGCAACCTCCCCCCGCGATATAGCGGAGGTCGTTAAAAAATACATTCCTGATGCTAAAATCACCTTCGGTAAAAAACAGATGGCTGACCCTGAAGGCAAAAACGGACTGCCCTGGCTCGTGAGCGGGAAACGCGCTAAAGAAGACTTTGGGTTTACCTGCATGCCGCTGGAAAAAGCCGTTCTCCTGCATATCAACGACGCCCGTCTGGAAGCAGGCCTGAACCCGATAGAGGAATAGGTTTTTATCATTATTTACGTAGGGGCAGGTTCATAACCTGCCCTTTTCTATTTGGCTTATCATCTTTATCTTTTAACTACGGGCACGGTGTTTACTTTTATATCGTCTCCGTGCCGGGTAAGGCTCACGTGCTTGACCCATTTATCGCTGGCGAACGGGTAATCGCTGCGTATGTGGGCGCTCCGCGTCTCCTCCCTGGCCAGTGCTGCGCGCGCCACCATCTCGGCGGTTAAAACCAGGTTCATTGCTTCCAGCGAAGCGAATATATCGGCTCTCGAAAGCCTGCGGGCTGCCTCTTTCCGGAGCTGTTCGAATCTCAATATCGCTTGCTGCAGGTTTGCTTTGTCCCTGACGACGCCTGCCTTCTCCCACATTAACTGCTGTACCTTTCGGGTGAAATCGGCGGGGTCCTCGTTGCCGTTGATGCTCGAAATTATTTCCTGCTGTTCCTTGATTTGTTCTGCCCCGATCTTTACTATCGGATTATCTTTGGCAAAAGCCGCGGCGTTTCTGCCTGCTCCTGCCCCTTCCCCTGCTCGCGGCTGGCGCAACGCTCGCGGGAAGGGGAGTTGTTTTTAATGGTTTGGTTCGCCGCGGCTTCGCACTCTGCTCACCAAACCATGGGGCGGTATGCCCTGCCTTATTCCCCTTCCCACAAGTTGTCATAAATGACCTCGCTGGATACCCCTCAGCTTGATTGGGGGGTGTTCACTCTTCGCTTCCGGATGCCCTCGTATAGCTGGTGCCGTTTCCCACGGTAAAAAACAGAATCGGGCTGTCTATCCTGTGAAAAACCAGCGGGCAGTGGGGTATGTTCCGGGGCGCGAATATCAGGCAGCTTTGGGTAATCATGTATTTTTCGTCCCCGAGCCAGAACTCTATTTCCGCGTTAAGGTCCTTGGGATTTTCTCTGCTGCTGCCCATGAAACCCAGTATCTCGTCGAAGTCGTGGGTGTGGGCAATTTCGGTCGCCACGCCCTGCGTGCCGTTCTTATGCCAGAGCCAGACGGTATCGCAGTACAGTGCCCCTTTCGCGATGGCATCGCTCAAAGAAAGCATGTGCGTGGCTTCAAGGAAATTGCCGGATTTACGCTGTTCCTCCCGCCTTTTCAGAAATCCGGCGGACGGCGCTTTCTGCAGGTCCTCCGTGACAATATATTTCGCGTACTTCAGTTCAGGCATTTTTATTTCTCCTTTTGTTTGAAATTATAACGGTTACGTGATTATAGCCCTAAAAAATATCCCGGGTCAAAACAGATACATTGATACTGCATTTGTGCTATTATATGAAAAAACAAAAAGGTGAAACTAAGATGAACATAGAAAATATCAGCGGAAAAGCGATGGAACTGGTTGGGATGGTTGAATATCAGCCGGGCTCGATTGTCAGCCGGACCGTCATCGATAAACCCTCCGGCACGCTGACTCTTTTCGCTTTCGATAAAGGGCAGGGACTCAGTGAGCACACTGCGCCTTATGATGCCCTTGTCCACTTGCTTGACGGCGAGGCGGAGATATCCATTTCCGGTAATCCTCACCCTGTAAAAAAAGGAGAAATTATTATCATGCCGGCTAATGCGCCCCACGCTTTACGCGCCTTGAACAGATTTAAAATGATGCTGGTGATGATTAAGTCGTGAACTGTAACCGTCCGATTTGTAAAGTGTATTTTGATTTTCTGTTTATCCTGGGTCGACCGCGCCGTAGTGCCGCGGCAGCATTAAATACGTAAGACATCATGTTGCTTGTCTGTGGATAAGGTATTCTTTCGCAACCGATTTATTGATTTGCATTAAAAAGTCATATTGCGTATAATTTTTCTGATTATTATTTCCATAGAATATAAGGAGGAGAACAATGCTTGATGAACTTGCTCAAGAAATAATAAAGGAATTACAGGATGATGCCCGCCAGAGTTTCCGGGAAATCGGGCGGAAACTTAAAGTCTCGGAGGGCACGGTGCGCAACCGCGTCAGGTCGCTGGTGACTAGCCAGACAATGAAGATTAGCGCCTTGCCTAATCCCGTTAAGCTGGGATTGAATTTCATGTGTATGATGTGCATTGAAGTGAAGGTTGGCGCCGCTGAACTGGTTGAAGAGAAACTGATCAAGAGCCCTAACGTATATTATCTTTGCGGCTGTACCGGCACCTATGATATCATCGGTCTCTTCATGTTTCACGCACCGGCGGATTTTGATGAGTTCGTCAAGAGCGTTATTGCTAAAATACCGGAAATCACCCGGACGAGTACCTTCGTGGTGATGCATGTTTCCCGGAGTCCCTGGGAACACAATCTGGATGTAAGTGAGCTCGGTAAGTCGTAATAGGACTGTAATTGACATTACCATAGCTAAGCTCTAATATAGATGAAGTAAGAGTGTCTTATGGTCTTTTCAACTGAAGAATTAAACCGCAGCAGGTCTTCAAATCTCAAGCGTAATCGGATTATCGCGTTTGTTTCCATCGGTGTTGTCTTGCTGCTGCTGGTTTTCTTCGTCTTGTACCAGTTCACCGATACGCTGCAGAAAGTCCCCGAAGAAGTGAGTTCAACGCCAAAGAGCGGTGAATGGGTCATGTTCCGCCATGATTTACACCGCACCGGTGTTGATAACCCGGACGGTGTTCTTCCCAAAGGCAACATTAAATGGACTTTTGAAACTGAAAGCGGCGTCCATTCCTCTCCGGCGGTAGCGGGCGGAATCGTTTATTTTGGTTCCCGGGATGGCCATATCTACGCTTTAAAGGCCGATACCGGAGAAAAAGTCTGGGACTTTAAAACCGGCAGCTGGGTGGAAGCCTCACCGATCATCACCGGCGGAGTGGTCTATGTCGGCTCGAACGACGGGAAATTTTATGCTCTGGACGCCCTGACGGGAAAAGAACGCTGGTCCTTTGAAACACAGTACAGTGTCAGGTCGACTGCGGCGGTGGCCGACGGCATCGTGTATGTTGGCGCGGATGACTACTACCTGTATGCCCTGGATGCTGTGACCGGTAAACAGGTCTGGAAATTTAATGCCGATACCCAGGTGACCTCATCCCCCATCATCTCCGAAGGTATCGTTGTCGTCGGTTCGGCGGAAGGCTATTGCTATACCCTGAATGCCAGGACCGGTAAGGTACGTCTGGAATTTGAGACACATTCCAATGTCGCTTGTTCTCCGCTGGTTAATAACGGCCTTGCTTACTTCACTGATTCATCCGGCAATCTTTATGCCATGGATATTAAAGAGCGTAACTGGCTTATGGAAAACGAGATACTCGTATACTGGAAAGTTCTTTATTTTTACAGGTCTGCACCCATGCCGCCTGATCCTTCCGGGTGGGTCTGGATGTATAAGATGGGGTCTAAAGCCAAGCTGACATCGTCCCCGGCGCTTTATGATACTGAAAAATCAGTTATTGATTTCATATATGCCATGAATGAAGAATTCCTCTAAGCCCCCACCCCTTGGCATGGCGATGATCCCCCATCCATGCCACCGACCTTTGGCTGTGTTACCATCAGGTTCCACGTGAACAATCCCCGAAAGCTGCATTACCATGTGTAACAACTCCGGAGACATCCGTTCTTCTTTAGTGAGCAGGCCTTCAAGGAACTTTCTTACCCCTTTTTTCCCTTTGAATTTGCCAATAAAGATATCTAACAAAGTGTCAGGACTATCGGAAAAGCAGTCTACCACCTCATCTGACATGAAGTGTTCCAAATAATATCCATAAGCTCTTTGCAGGTTCTTTATTTCTTCAATATCCCTTAGTTCCCTGACCTGGTTTTCCAGTTTATTAATTTTAGCTTCAAGTTCTTGAACTGTCATGATAAGCTCCTTAAATATTTATTTAAATTGTACCGCTTTTTCACCGGCCGCGACGGAACGCAGAACCCATCGTAAACATTCTCAAGACCTGGTAGATGTTTTATCTCTATTGCCTGTTTCTGACGAGACAGAGTCCGTCGATGCTCTCTGGGATTTTTAATAAGGAAGGTTTCCTGTTGAATAATTTATGCGAAAAGACTAAAATCTGGGTGTCGTTGGACCCGGCGTTTTGACACCCAGACTCGCCGAAAAACCGGTCTTCGGGTCGGGATTTGTGAATATGGTGAGCCGTGCAGGGATCGAACCTGCGACCCGCAGATTAAAAGTCTGCTGCTCTACCAGCTGAGCTAACGGCCCATGAAAAGAAGTTCCAGCTTTTAATTTTATCAAATCACCTTCATTTACGCAAGCTGACGATGAAGATGTGTTAATGTTCTATGATTATGTCACCGGTTAAGTGTTCTGAGAAAATGTCACCATAGTGTGTCTTTCCTGCCTCAATGTACACCGTGTTATAATACATCGGCGTTTAGATACATTAATGAATGGAATGCCTAAGACCCGTACTTCCCGGGGCAGGAGAGAGATATGGCTTACGATATACCGGCTGAATGGACGAAAGAAGCTGATGTAGTAGTTGTGGGATACGGCGGCGCGGGGGCAGCAGCAGCAATCACCGCCCATGATGCAGGAGCCAAGGTGCTCATCCTCGAAAAACAGCCCCGCGACACTCCCGTCCGAACGAACCATACGCCAAACACGCGGATGTCCGGTGGCAACTGGCTCTGCCCGCCCGACCCTGAAAAGGCGAAGCTCTACATCGAATCGATGATTAAAGTTTCCCATGAGACCATCGATGCCGGTTGGGGAGAGACGATTGCCGTTTTAGCGGAATCCATGGCGGATAACAGCCGCTGGATGCGCGCTATCGGGGCTGATACGTCGGCTTCTGAAGAACAGATGAACCACTTCGCCAGTAACGTGACCGGCCAAAACCCTCAATCCACCGCGGACGGCGGCTTATTGGTCAGCGATTTCCCGGAATTACCGGGCGCGGACTGCTCCTATATTTACACCCCCAGGCCGGTCGGAGGCGTCAAGACCGGCGCGGTCTTTTTCAAACTGCTCACGGATGCCGTAGAGAGAAGAGGTATCGAAGTCCTGTGGGAGACCGCCGGAGAACACCTGGTCACTGAAGGCAATGAGGTTAAAGGCGTCATCGCCCGGCGGGGAGGCAAGACCATCGCTGTCAGGGCGGGGCGGGGCGTTATATTGACCTGCGGCGGTTTTGAATTCAACGACTGGATGAAGCAGAACTACCTGAGGTGTATCCCGGCCTATTTCACCGGAAATCCCGCCAATACCGGAGATGGAATCAATATGTCCCTGGAGGCCGGGGCGGCGCTATGGCACATGAACGCGGCGTCATGGCGCGCGGTCATGAAGTTCCCGGAGTTCCCGGTTGCATTCGCCACCCGGCATCACACGCTTTTCAGCATCTTCGTCGATAAAACAGGCAGGCGGTTCACCACCGAGAGGTACCATCTCCACACCTTCGGTTACGACCTTACCGCCTTTAATCACGACCTCCTTTACCCCCGGGTGCCTTTTTACTGGATTTTCGATGAAAAAAGAATGGCGAGCGGACCGCTGGCCAGCGAACACGGGGCCTGCCTGCAGCTCCAGGGTAAACCGGGCTCAAGTCTATTTTCATGGAGCGCCGATAACCTTTCAGAGTTGGAACGGGGTTGGATTTTAAAAGCCGGCAGTATCGGGGAGCTGGCCGAAAAAATCAGGGCTGACGCAGATAACGACCACCTAATGCGCGCTGCCGTCCTTAAAGCGACGCTGAAGAGATATAACAGCCTTTGCCGGAAGGGTGAGGACATCGATTTCCACCGGCCTCAAAAATCTCTGACCCCCATCGAGAACCCGCCTTATTACGCGGTGAAGCTGTGGCCCGGCGGTCCGAATACGCAGGGCGGCCCAAAACGAAATAAACGGGCGCAGGTACTCCGCCCGGACGATACCCCTGTCCCCAGGCTTTACGCCGCCGGGGAGCTGGGCTCGGTCTGGGGGATGGTCTATCAGGGCGGGGGCAACCTCGGCGAATGCATCGCTTTCGGGCGCATTGCCGGGGCCAACGCCGCCGCTGAAAAACCGTGGCAGGCCTCTCTTCATTAATATCCCTTTGTGAAAAGTCCCCCTTTTACGCTATAATGCAGTCACGATGACGGATTCTATTTCAACTTCCGACCGGGAATTCATGCGGCTGGCGCTGAAGCTGGCGCGCCGCGGGCTGGGTAAGGTCAGCCCTAACCCGATGGTCGGCGCGGTAATCGTTAAAAAAGGTAATATTATCGCCCAGGGATATCATCGCTACTTCGGCGGCGACCACGCGGAATTGGACGCTTTCAAAAACGCTAAAGAGAATGTGAGCTTGAATACGAGCCCGTCCTTGAAGCTGTTTACAGATTTCTACGGCCTGACGGGCACCGGTGGCTCCGTAAGGATGGCCTACGGTCAGCAAACCGCCATCGGTATTGGTAGGAGTCTGTCCGTCTACTTTGACCTGTCCGGAGGCGACAAAAGCACCGCCTTCCCCCTTTTTACAGAAACCAAGCTCTTCGAGTTCGATGATTTCAGAAATCGTGAAGCAATCGTGGGTCTGGGCTACATCGATATCTTCGGGAGTGAGCTGGGCGGCTTTGTAGGCTATTTCACCAGCTTTCTTCAGATGAGGCCAATCCGCCAGGGTATCCGAGGGCCAGTTGGCAGACATGCCGTGAGTGGCTGTCTGTCCGGTGCCGCGAAGATAGACCAACGGTCGGTCAGTCATGGCTTTGGCTCTTTCTTCCGAGGCGATGATAACGGCCGAAGCGCCGTCGGTTACCGGGCAGCAATCATTCAGTCCAAACGGATCGCACACTGTGCGCGCGCCCAGATAATCTTGAAGAGTAAGGCTTTTCCCGCTGAACTGCGCGTTCGGGTTACCAAACCCGTAAGCATAATTTGTTACGGCTACAGCCCCCATCTGCTCTTTGGTAGTCCCGTATTTTTTCACGTGAGCCTGGGCAATCATCCCGAAGAAAGGAGGCGGGACGGCTAGTCCCATGGCTGAATCCCAATCATGGTCGTTGGTTATAAGGTTCATATAGACGCTTTCCCACCGCTGGGGCAGGTTCAGTTTCTCGGTTCCGGTGACCAGGACAACCTCGGCGATTCCGCTCTCGATCAAACCCTTAGCCAAAATGATGGCTGTGTTAGATCCAGAACACAGAGTATCAACTCTGACACAGATAGAGCTGGGATAAATTCCCAATCTATGGGCTACGATAGGCGCTGTATTAAGAGCGTTGGAGTTTCTTCCTGCCGTAGTGGATGCGAAAATCAGGCCGTCAATATCCTTTGGCTTTAGTCCCGGGATGTCTTTGGACATGGCGTTAGCGGCTTCCTGCAGCATATCAAAAATAGTTGCTGCCCTTACCCCGAATTTACTGGTTCCTCCACCAACGATACAAGCTCGTTTTGTTTGTGCCATTGAAAATCTCCTTTATTCCATAATTAGTTCTATTAACAATTAAGGGAAATCAGCGATACGTATCTACACCAGCTAAAAGCCACAATTCACTAATTTTACCCTTATAATCATAGCAAAAAAGACAGCTAATCGCAAGACGACGGCACTCTTAACATAACCCTATTGCCGATAATATGTCGTTTATGATATAATAATTCCAATATAGAATCTCCTGATTCTTATGATTATTTTACTATGGGAGGTTAATTAAATTGGTAGATACTGCAACTATCAAGCAACTACTCGAGGCCGGAGCGCACTTCGGCCATCAGACCGGCCGCTGGCACCCGAGGATGAAGAGCTATATCTTCACAAAGCGCAACGGCATCCACATCATCGACCTGGAAAAAACCGTTGTCATGCTGGATAAAGCCTGCGCATTTATCCGTGAAGTAGTCTCCAGCGGCGATACGATACTATTCGTCGGCACAAAGAAACAGGCGCAGGAATCCATCCAGGAAGAAGCGGTACGCTGCGGCATGTATTATGTCAATCAGCGCTGGCTGGGCGGGATGCTTACGAACTTCAGCACCATCCAGACGCGTATAGACCAACTGGTGAGAATGGAAGACCAATCAGCCAGGGGCGAGTTCGGCCGTTTGACCAAGAAAGAAATCAAGAAACTCAATGAGAAAATTGATAAAATGAACAAGCAGATGGGCGGCTTTAAGGAAATGACCAGGCTGCCCGGCGCAATGTTCATCATCGATCCTACCAAGGAACGCATAGCCCTTGCCGAAGCCAAGCGCATGGGCGTCCCGGTAGTGGCGATTGTCGACACCAACTGCAATCCAGAAGAAATCGACCACCCAATCCCGGCGAATGATGACGCCATCCGCGCGATCAAGCTCATCTGCAGTAAAGTAGCGGATGCCGTTAATGAAGGCAAGGCCGGCTTGGCAACGCTCGTTCCCCCCGAAGTCATCGAGGAAAAAGCAGCCGGAGAAGCTGAAGCAGCGGAAGACAACAAAAATAAAGCAGCACAGCCTGCTGCGCCTGATAAAGCCTAAGGAGGAATCACTTGGAAATCACCACGCAAATGATAAAGGAACTCAGAGAGCAATGCGGCGCCGGGGTTATGGATTGCCGGAACGCTCTTGCCACTACTGAAGGAGATTTAGATAAAGCCCTGGCGATATTAAAGGAAAAGGGTCTTATTAAAGCTCAGAAAAAAGCCCAGCGCGTCACGATGCAGGGACTGGTAGAATCGTACATTCACACTGCAGGACGAATCGGGGCACTGGTTGAAATCAACTGCGAAACCGATTTTGTAGCCCGCACCGATAACTTTAAATGCCTGGCACACGATATAGC
The DNA here is from genome assembly GCA_041300405.1 of Dehalococcoidia bacterium. Classification (GTDB taxonomy): domain Bacteria; phylum Chloroflexota; class Dehalococcoidia; order Dehalococcoidales; family RBG-16-60-22; genus Fen-1077. The sequence goes on from JBGLNK010000001.1 coordinate 2,080,383, forward strand.
GATGCAGGTTGCGGCTCTAGGTCCCAAGTATATTTCCGAAGATGATAAACCCAAGGATGACGAGTCTGCAGCCGTGGAAGTATGCCTCCTTTCCCAGCCTTTTATCAAAGACCCTACAAAATCTATAAAAGACCTCGTCGTCGAAACCATATCCAAAACAGGAGAGAACATAAAAGTACGCCGTTTCACCAGGTTCGAACTTGGCCAGGAATAGATAATGCCAGAAGCGAAATACACGCGGGTATTGCTCAAGCTTAGCGGCGAAGCCCTCAGCGGCAATAAAGGTTATGGCATCGATAACCCTACCCTGCTCAAGATCGCAAGGCAAATCAAACAAGTAACCAGTCTAGGTATCGGCGTAGCGATCGTCGTAGGCGGAGGCAATATCTGGCGCGGCGCACAGGCCGAAGCAGTCAGATAGCCACATTGTGTCCTTATTAGGGGACGAAGAAAAGATTGACTGATTTTACCTTGAAAAGAAAGGGGGGACTTGACGCCTTTCAGAAAAGAACTTTCGAACTGGAATTTAGCATCAAGATATAGACTTGGAATTTAGTAAGGTATTTGGCAAGATTGAACAAATCAAGCTTTTGTGACTTAACAATTTACTAAAAATGTACCCTCATTGCCTACTACTTACAATGAGGGTACTATATTAAAGGAGGCTTTGAAGAAATCTATTATTTATTAACAACACAAATTGTTAAAGCTTTGAGCATTTCACGCCTTTGATGTGTTCCATATTTTAAATTTGAGATACTTTTATATAACAATTCATGTATGTATTATTCAATAAAACAGACAGATTTTTTCTCATCTTTTATTTCTATGAAACTACTTTTGAAATACTTAATTCATTATGATATAGTTTTAGCTACTGTATCGAGAACCGGCAGGTTGTTTAGAAATTCCAATATTTTTTCACAAATCGCCATAGCTTCGTCGCACTTTTTCTGGACAAATACAGTCAACATTTCCCTGACCTCAGTGGTTTGCCTCTTTTCTATTAAAGTAATAGCTGCCTTTTCTAATAGGCAACTTTCCTCGATAGCCTGAATCTCGAAAACTGACCAACGCCGGGTAACTTTATCTCGATATTCAGGATGAATCTCAACGGCTGCCCGCAGTTTTTCAAAAAGCTCATACGCATCGGTCGTGTCTAATGCTTTAGGTATCCTATTCACACCTATATATATTGGTAGGAATGGAGATATACATGGTTGGCTGGATGTTATCCATTCACAACTAAACAAATCTGTATGGTCTGGCCTGGAGACGCCTATGAAGGCATTGGAAGTGTAATCCTTCAAGCCGTGACAACATAGAGCACTATCCCCTCTTTCCTCCGCGACATAAGCACTTAACCTTCCGTCCTCGGGTTTTACATTGCCGTGATCTCTCAGGCATTTCATGAAATATGTCAATGAAATACCGCCGTTTCTCGGCTGCATGACGCTCGAATCATATTGTCGATCGACGAGCAGTTGCCACATCCGCTTAGCGCGATTATAACCCACGCCTATTCCCGCTTCAGCCAGTACCTTAAGTCTTTTGGATATATAGAAGTTAGCGGATGCAAAAATTTGATCGTACATTGGGCCATGGATAGTGTGGTTCGCCGGGTCATCGTATACGAAATTGGCGCCTTCCAGGCAGTAACCTACTTTGGGGTCAACGACCAGATTGCACCTGCCGCCCCATGGTGAGCCGTGCCTTGTATAATTTTCTGTCCACATTTTTACATAATCTTCAGCGCTGTTACAAACCTGCATTATCGTTCCGGCGGAGATAAACCCGGTTTTCCCCGGAGGAAGCGGTGGAAACCTGGTAATACGCAAACCCTGGGAACATGCAATACCTTTTTCGTTTAACAATGGGAATACCTCCTCCCCGCCTCCGCCGACTGTCAGATATCGGTTGCCTTTACCTTCATATAACTTGATAAAACCCGGCCACATGCCCGCCTGCCCGTCTACACACTGCCCGGTCATATTGCCCTGAAGGGATGTTAAGCCCGTTATCAAAGCCTGGGTACAACCGCTGCCGAGAGATGGATTATCCATTCCTTGTTCGAACGAAAAATTATCGTTGTTCATTTTCTCCTTTCATGGTCAGAACATTATTACATGAGATTATTTGGACCAAAGTTCCAATCGAAAAGAAGGAGGCAGGGCTGCCACCTTTATCCGACCGTAAAGACTTTGGAATATAGGAGCTAAAATCTACATTTATCTCTTTGAAAAAAGCCTTAAAATTGCCGGGAGCAGGCCAAATTCCGCCTCACCAACTTGGCCTGCTCGACAGGCTGACTTGAAAAGCTCTCTTTTTCTTTAACGCTAACCTATGGTACTTCCTTGGTTTTAATCAGGTGAGCTTAACAATACTTGCTTTTTATTTACGAAGGTTCTTATCAAGCCATGCTTCCTCGCTGATAAAAGATGCCAGTGAATAATTTTGAGCACCGGGATCATGAACGCCTTTTTGATAGAACTGAACACGTGTTTCTTCCAGGTAAGGTATAAACGTCATGTCATCCACCATAAGCCTTATAACATTCTGAATCAACTTCGGATCAGGTTCTTTCGAGGCCTGCATGGCGTCTACTCCAGCCTGCCACCCAGCGGGCGTTTGAATGCTGGTGAAATTGACCGGATGACCAAAATAACTGGTTAGACCGCCGGCATAATTGCGGCTATCAATTATAGCATGGAGTAGCAGACCGTCATCCCAACCACTCGTGTAGTATGTTGCATATTTACCCGCTTCCGGGTTGTCTACCGTCACATCGATGCCTACAGCCTGGAGCATCGGAGCTATGGCGGTAGGATGGGTCGGAGGAATTACCTGCTTGAAGACATGCATCACTGTCTTGAAGCCACTGGGATACCCTGCTTCTTTGAGCAATTGCTTGGCTTTTGCCGTGTCTTGTTTTGTGGGAATAAGATCGGGTAGCGCGGTCTGGGCGAAGCTTGGGTAAATCTGATAAGCTTCCTTGGCAAAACCAAAACCCAGGGATGCGCGTAAAGCCTCCCGATTAAGGGCATATGATGCCGCCAGGCGTACATTCACATTAGCCCAGGGCGAACTCTTGACAGCGCTGCAGGGCATAAGTAAGAGTGTCCCGGCCTGTTCGGAGGCCATCTCATAGCCTTCTTTTTGAAGGTTCTGAGCACTCAGCGCGGCGACTGACAGAAAGCTTAGATCGCCCTTCTTGAAAGCCAGCTCACGTACCGTGGCAAACGATTTTCAAAAAGGCTGCTGATACCTTTTTCAGAGGTTTCCTAAATAATTGTCACAGCCAACTATTCTCCAATAAGAGTATTCCACCTAAAGACCACATTGTGATTAAAGATTTCCAGAATTACAGCGCCTCCCGACTGCGGTCGGGGGTTCACCCTTATCCTGCTCTCTCCCCTCAGAGGGGAATATAGAAAGGGCAACATCTTGGGGGATGTCGCAACGACAAGAGACATGTTACATGCTGTCCGGGGCATTCATACCCATGAGACTGAGCGCACGTCCCAGCACGAGCCTGGCGGCTTTAACCAGCTTTAAGCGCGCCCCGGTCATGGCTGCATCATCCGTGACTACGCGGCATTCTTTATAAAAAACATGGAAAGCCGTGGCTAATTCCTGCGCGTAATAGGTCAGGTGGTGCGGCTCGAGCGTTTGCGCAATCGTCTCGACGATTTCCGGCAGGAGCATCATTTTACGTATCAAGGTGAGTTCCGGTTCGGCGGTCAGCAAAGAAACGTCGCCGCCATCACTGGATACACCCTTTTCTTCTGCTACCTTGAGGATACTGGCAATACGCGCGTGGGCATACTGGATATAGTAAACCGGGTTTTCCGCCGACTGCTTCTTGGCCAGCTCCATGTCAAAATCCATCTGCGCATCCGAGGTGCGCGAGAGGAAGAAAAAGCGGCAGGCATCCAATCCCACTTCTTCGACCAGTTCTCTCATGGTGACGATGTCTCCGCTGCGCTTGGAGATTTTCACTATCTCATCACCGCGCCGCAGCGTAACCATCTGGTGAATAATGATATGGAGACGCCCCGGGTCTATTCCCAGCGCGCCGACAACGGCTTTAAGACGGGAGACATGACCCTGGTGGTCAGCGCCCCAGATATTGATGACGCTATCGAACTTGCGCTCAATAAATTTATTATAGTGGTAGGCAATATCCGCCGCGAAGTAGGTGGGCGAACCGTTACCGCGAATGACGACGTTATCTTTATCCTCGCCGAGGGCGGTGGAAACAAACCAGGTAGCGCCTTCTTTTTCCGCGATAAAGCCGCCTTTGCGCAGCATGTCCATCACTTTATCGAACTGGCCGTTCTTGTAAAGAGTTTTTTCACTGAACCAGACATCAAAATCAACATGCAGAAGTTCCAGGTCCCGGCGTGTTTTTTCAAGGATTTTCTCCAGCCCTATTTTGCCAAGTTCGTCAATTGCCTCAGTCTCCGGGAGATTTAAGAAACGGCTGCCTTCCTCCGCGATAATCTCCGCGGCAAGATCGACCATATAGTTGCCCATGTAGCCTTCGCTGGGCATTTCTACATCGAGTCCAAGCTCCTGCCGGTAACGCGCCCAAAGAGAGAAACGGAAAGCGTTCATCTGGCTGCCGGCATCGTTGAAATAATACTCTTTCGTGACTTGATAACCAGCGGCGGTCATCACGTTGCAGAGGGTACTGCCCAGAACAGCGCCGCGGCCATTGCCGACGTGCAGGGGTCCGGTAGGGTTGATGCTGACAAACTCAATTTGCATGCATTTACCGTTACCTGTATCTATGCTTCCGTAGTTTTTACCATCATCCAATACGCAGTCAACCTGGCGCGCCAGCCATTTACCATCGAGCGTAAAATTGATAAATCCGGGCGGAGCAACGGTGACAGAAGCAATTTCTTCCGATGGTTTGACGAAAGCGGCAATTTCCCGGGCGATGTCTAAAGGTTTTTTCCCGACAGCGCGGGCGAGTTTCAGAGCAATACTGGAGGCGTAATCACCGTAGCCTGCTTTTTGCGGCCTTTCAATAAAAATCTCCGGAAGAGTGATATCCGGCAGTTTACCGGCCTTCTGCGCTTCCGCGGCGGCGTTTTTGATGAGTTCTGCAATTTTTTGTTTTAGCATCAACGTTGTGTTTCCTGTCTATAAAGAAAAGATATGAAAAATTATAGCATAATAGTATTGCCCTGTCATGGCGAGATTGTAAAATAAATATTTTGGATATTAAAAATCAGGCTTTTATTAACATCTGAAAAATTCCTGAAAAAACCCTGAAAACCTTGTTGACAAAGCTCCAGCCTTATGTTATTCTTATATTTGCATATGACGAAGGCAGAAACATAGCAGAAAAACACTGGTGGTAAATAGCCAGACAGAACGGTCTGGCGGCTAAACCGCCAGACCTTTTCTTTTGCCTTCCGAACCTTAAAAACTGAATACTCGGATAATTAATTGTCTAATAACAAACCTGAAGTAGGTCAAGCGTTAAGGGCATACGGTGAATGCCTTGGCATCAAGGGCCGAAGAAGGACGTGGCAAGACTGCGATAAGCCTCGGTTTGCTGTCTAGCAAGCTTAACCGGGGATTTCCGAATGGGGCAACCCATCCTTTCCAAAGAAGGATACCGCCGGCTGAACACATAGGCCGGTTGGAGGTAAGCGGGGGAAGTGAAACATCTCAGTACCCCGAGGAAAATAGAAAGACATTTTTATTCCCCTAGTAGTGGCGAACGAACGGGGAAGAGCCTAAACCTGGTAAACCTAACGGCGTCAGGGCCTATGTTTACCGGGTGTCGTAAGGCAGATAAGACCGAACCTGGAATAGGTCAAGGAGTTACAAACCCAACCCTAGTTAAAGGTCCCTGGAAAGGGCCACCGCAGAGGGTGAGAGTCCCGTAAACTAAAGGGGTAGGCTCCTAAATCTGTCCTTGAGTACCACGGGACACGAGAAATCTTGTGGGAAGCTACCCTGACCACGGGGTAAGGCTAAATACCCTTGATGACCGATAGTGAACCAGTACCGTGAGGGAAAGGTGAAAAGAACCCCGGGAGGGGAGTGAAATAGTACCTGAAACCGTATGCTTACAAGCAGTCTTATCCTTGCTTTTGAAAGCCTGGAGGCGGGACGCTGGAGCCATTATCTCCGCCCGGGCGGCATCGCCATCGTTAATATCTATGAGCAGCCGCCGCTATCCGTCAGCCTAGGACAGGAAAAGTACCCCGCGCAGCAGGAAGTAGCCGCCGCTTTGAAAAGGCAGACCGACCAGGTCTACTTCGTGGATGGGACAGGGCAGGCCCAGAAGCTGGGCAATGTCAGGACGCTGAACCTGTTTATGCTGGGATGTTTCGCGGCTTTCGCTCCGCTGAATATTGATATCTGGAAAGAAAGCATTTCACGTTTCCTGCCGGAAAACCTGCGGGAAATCAACTTCAAGGCGTTTGAAATCGGTAAAAAGGAAATAGAAAGTGTCCGTATCGGAAAAAACTAAAAAGGGCATGGAGCTGGGTTCCTGGATAAGGCGGATGTTCGAAGAAGGCATCGCCATGAAACAGAAGTTCGGCACGGAGAACGTTTACGACCTTTCGCTCGGCAATCCCATCATGGAACCGCCCCCGGAGTTTAAAAAAGCGATAAAAGACCTGGCGGACCATCCGTGGAAGGGTATGCACGGCTACATGGTCAACGCCGGCTATCCGGATACGCGAGCGGCCGTGGCGGCGGCGCTGGCCAGAGAAACCGGCGTCAAGATGACACAAAACGACATCATCATGGCGGTGGGGGCGGCGGGCGCTATTAACGTAGCTTTAAAAACCATCCTCAACGCAGGGGATGAGGTTATCGTTTTTACGCCGTGGTTCGTCGATTATTTCAACTATATCGAAAACCATGACGGCGTAGTGAAACCGGTACCGACCGGTGACGATTTCCTCCCGCGAATGGACGTGCTGGAAAAGAACATCGGGCCGAAGACAAGAGCGATACTTATTTGTTCTCCCAACAATCCCACCGGCGTGGTCTATAAAGCCGATTTGATGCAAAAAATGGCCGAACTGCTCCAGAAAAAGGAAAAACAGTACGGCCATGACATCTACATCGTCAGCGATGAACCATATAAGAAGATTATCTACGATGGCTTGAAACATGTCTCGCCGCTTTCGGTCCACCGGCACAGCATGGTCTGCACATCCCACTCCAAGGACCTTTCAATACCCGGCGAGCGTATCGGCTACGTGGCGCTGCACCCTGACGCTAACGAACACGACGATATGATAAAGGGCCTGGTCTTCTGCACGCGCGTGCTGGGCTTCATCAACGCGCCGGCGTTCATGCAGAACGTGGTGAAACACTGCCAGGACGTCACCATCAACGTGGGCGAATACCAGCGCCACCGCGATTTTATCTACAACAACCTCAAGAAGTTCGGGTATACGGTCAACAAGCCGGAAGGCGCTTTCTATATCTTCCCAAAGTGCCCGATTCCCGATGACGTGGCCTTTGTGCGCGAGTTACAGAACGACCACCATGTACTGACGGTACCCGGCGTGGCATTCGGGATGCACGGGTATTTCCGGCTGGTCTACTGCGTGGACGACGCGCTGCTGGAGAAAAGCATGCCCGGCCTGGAAGCCATTGCCAAGAAGTACCACCTCAAGTAAACTATATCTGCTTGTTTGGGAGGTACTAATGAAACGATTTTTCCCCATCGTTATTTTATTATGCCTCATGCTTATTGCTTTCGTAATAAGTATCGGTTGCAGCATTATTACGGGCTCTACGCCAACGCGTGAAATAACAACTACTACTACACTCCAGCCAACAAAAACAAGCCCCGTAACGACAAGCTCAATACGTGTAGAAGATATCAAGATTATCGTCGAGCCCTGCGATAATGACCCTGAAGGGGATATCAGCTTTGATAATTTAACGGTGGAGGGTGGATTTCTTGACAGGGATTACTATCCTTTGTCCGCCTCACCAGAATTAGCAAAGGTCGGATCTCCCTGTTTCCTAGTTTCGGGTAATATAACAAACAAGTCAGACAAGCAGTACTGGGTTGCTTACTTTGCCCGTGGATACGACAAATCAGGCAATATAGTCTCCCGCACATTGGACACTGGCCCCATCATCGGCATTGCTGTAAAAGGTTTCAATGGTAAAAGCACAGAAAGTTTTGTACTGCACTCGATTTGGTCGGAAAATGTATCTGTTTTTAATATACGTTCACAAAAATCCACTATTCCGCCCCCGTAATAATCTTGTTAATAATAGAGAACTGACAACCTCCGGCATTAAAAATCCAAATTTCTATAAAAACGGGAATTTGTATCCTTTAAGCCCAAGCTCTTTCACTAACGCGCCGGGTTAATAAATCCTCTTCTGATTCCCCTTTAACAAGGGGAGCGAAGTATCCTTTAAAATCAAGACTCAAGCTGGTACTTAAGCATCAGTTCGTCGGCAAAAGAAAAGTAAGCTTCTACAAAAACGGGAATTCATACCCTTTAAGCCCAAGCTCTTTCACCAGCGCGCGGATGTCTTTCTGCAAAGGTTCGTTGACGGGGACGCCTTTATCTTTTCTCTCCAGCCAGGCCATGTATTCTTTTTCCCCGGCGGTATAAATGCGCTCCTGCCCCGGCGCTTTCTTTGACGCGCGAAGGGCTCTTAAAATATCGCCGGTGGTTTTCTTGAAAGCTTCCAGTTCCGTAAAAGCGCTGATGTTAATGACGATGAAGAAATGCCCCAGGTGGTAAGGCTGCGCTTTACCTTCCGGGCTGAAGCCGAGCAGCCCTTTCAGAAACGAGCCTCCCTGCAGCGCCGCAGAGAGAATTTCAATTACGGTAGCATAGCCGTAGCCTTTGTAACCGGCGAGGTCTTCCCCTATTCCGCCCAGCGGCGCTAAAGCCGCCGTGCCTTTAACAAGGTCGATAAGCACCTGGTGGGAATCCGTTTTAGGTTGGTCCAGCAAGAGCGAGTTTTTTGGTTAGTTCTTTATCTTCATAAAGCATTTTAATTTTATCTGCTAAATCATCACTATTCCGTTCAAACAACACTCCATCCACTCCATCTTCGATGATTTCAAGAGGTCCAGCTTTGTTGGTTGCACACATACAAACACCATTTGCCATCGCTTCTATCACTACAAGCCCAAAAGTCTCTTTTGGGGTAGCTAAGATATTTACATCAAAAAGTTGCATATGTTCATTGACCTCTTTTGTAAATCCTGTGAAGATAGATAAATAAGAATCGGATCGCCCGGCAAAAGACGGATGACCAAGAACACCAGAAACGTGATGATGATTATAACAAATATTGCCTGTATAAACCGACCTGTGATGTATGGTGCCATAAAAGCCTTATTTCTGGATAGGTAAGATTCAAGAACCGTAAACAGGAGGCTGTATGTGCTAGTTTGATAATTAGCATATACAGCCTCTTTTTTCCGTATATCGCCCGAATTTTGTATATCGTAGTATAAAAACTACCGATACAAATTATTCAAATGTTGTTATTCGCTTATCCACACTTTATTCGTGTTCCAGGAGAAGCCATCGCCGTGTGTACCGATACCCATATCATGTACAGATGGGTGAGCCACATACACTTCAGCCTGAACCCAGAGCGGGATTTCCAGTACGTTCTCAACTTCCATCCGGACAGCCTGCTTGGCTAATTCGGCCATTTCATCAGGATCAGAAGCCAGCATCATTTGAGTGATAAGTTCCACCCAACCTTCCGGATATCCGATGGACTTTCCCGCAAAAGTGCTAGTCGGTAAGAGGTAACGCTCAAGGTAAGCACAGTAATTATAGTCCGTCGCGCCATGGGTTACGTAGAAGAGCCCATTACTCCAACCGGTTGCTCTTGTTTCTGCCCATTTAGAGGGCGACTGGGGATCGATAGTTGCTATTATGCCAACGTCAGCAAGATTATCCTGAATAGCAACTAACGGATCCATTGGAAAAGCGGTTGAAGTAATCAGGGTGATATGGAGTTCCCCCGTAATGCCTGCTTCTTCAAGTAATTCCCTGGCTCTAGCTGGATTATATTCGCGTTTGGCTAAATCCGGTACATACCCGAATTGTTCGGGGACATTAGGCTGGTAGACTGCTTCCCACGCGCCGTAACCATAAGTATCGACAATTGCCTGGCGGTCAATTGCATATTCAACTGCTTCGCGCACCTCTTTTATAGCAAAAGGCGAATCCGGGTTAGCACTATCAGGGATAAGGTTCATGATGGGACCACGCCGGGAGAGTCTCTCGTAACCGTATTGGTCTAATGAATATGCGGTTTTAGCATCCGCACCTTCCCAGACTAGGGCATCACCAGCCTTAAACGCTATCCCCGCGGTGGTTGTATCGACAATGTAAATAAATTCGATTCCATCAACAAGCGCTTTATCTCCCCAGTAATCATCAAACCTTTCATATTCGAGGGAGGTATTGGGCAGAAAACTCTTGAATTTAAAAGGTCCGGTACCGACCGGGTTCGTCCCCGCCCAATCCGTCCCGTTCTCTTCAACAGCTGTTGGAGAGATCATACCATAGGTCATGTTAGAAAGCTGGGTATTTTTAAAGTTTTTTAAGTTTATGCGGATTGTGTATTCACCTATGGCCTCGACCGATTCCCAATCAACCGGGGATCCGGTACCGCGGGCGAGGAACAGATCCAGGTTCCATTTGGCGGCTTCAGCATTAAAGGGAGTACCGTCATGGAATTTCACCCCTTGCCGCAGTTCGAAGGTAATGGAAGACAGGTCTGATGCGATTTCCCAAGAAGTGGCTAGTTCAGGTCGAATATTGCCATTGACATCAGCGTCAATAAAACTTTCAAACACTGGTATGGATGCAAAGACAGGTGCAAAACCTGCGCCGGCTTTAACAGGGTAACCCCAGGTAGTAGGAGCATAAGGTGAAATTACCGTTAAGATGCCGCCGGTTGAAGTGGTAATTGTAGGAGTAGGAGTAGAAGTTGGCGTGGTTGTAGCTGTTGGTGAAGTAGGGGTAGGAGTAGTTGTATTAGTGCCAGTTGAAGTGGGCGTAGTTGTGGTAGGGGTGCCAGAAGTACCGCATCCTGTAACTAATAGGCTTATGACAAGAATAATCACCAGAATGGGAAATAACGCCGTTCGGTAACGCATAAATCCCTCCTCACGATATTTTACGCAAATAATACCACTCTAATAAAAATTTGTCAAATATGATATCATACTTGATAATATGATAATCTGAAGTATCTAATATGGTACCATAGAATATTGCCTGATTTGGAGTTGGAAATGATTGAAAAGCGGGAATTCAGGAGTCACGATACCTTAAGCGACGCTTATCTATGGGGACTCCTAGACCACGCCAAGTCGCTTGTTGCCAGGGCAAGGGAATTGGAACTGTCGGAATATGGTATAACCATAGAGCAGATGTCTATTTTACACGCGCTTTTGATCAATAAAGGTTCAGCTACCCTTGATGAAATAGCATCGATTATTGTTAGACAACATAATTCCGTATCCACACTCGTAAACAGGATGGCTGAATCTGATTTGGTGAAGAAAGAAAAACAAAATAATGATAGAAAATATAGAGTAATTATTACGGAGAAAGCTAGGAACATCGCAAATAGCATACCCAGGAAATCAATAGAAATGATTTTTGTTGATTTATCTTTAATGGAAAAAGAACAACTAGCAACCTGTCTCGAAAAACTCATCAATACCGGACATGATGTCTTGGGGCACAATAATACCCTGCCTTTCTTGTTCAAAAATCATGAATCGGACGATGTTCTTAACTCAAGGTATAAATAAAGATCGGAAGAGAGTCAGATAGCCACATTGTGTCCTTATTAGGGGACGAAGAAAAGATTGACTGATTTTACCTTGAAAAGAAAGGGGGGACTTGACGCCTTTCAGAAAAGATCCTTTAACGTTCAACAGCCTTCTTGAAATTATCATTCAAGAGTTCGTCACCAAGTAGCCGGAAATACTCCCGGGCGCTTCGATAACGGCACACGCGTATTCCCAACGCATGTGGGGGGTGAACCGCTACTACATAGAGCGGTTAGCAGGTTTATAATCATCCAGGATTATTCTGATTTCCGATTGCCAGGAAATCAAACCTGTTTGTGATTCAACTTGGACATTTTTCAACTTGTGCAGAGGAGCCGTAAATGATTCGAATTAAACCCTTGTTAAGGAAGATTCAATCAATCAAACAGGGCAAAATGGCCATTTTTACCTGGAAAACGGGTCTGAAACTTGCCGGCGCCTATATTTCCTGATGATTTAAAATATTCGCTTTATCCTGATCAGGTATTTATTTCTTGATTCATGATACCATTTTCATTAAAATGCCCCTGTGAATCACATAAGTTAATTAAGTTCCAGCTGGTAAAACAAGTACTTCGTCACCATCCCATGCGAAACTTACAGGCAGATTTTCACTTCTGGAAATCTCCTCGATATAGTTATATACTTCCTGCCCAAGCGGATTATCGCGCGTTACTATTTCCGGTTCGGAGTTGCGATTAACAAAACATGGTATATAAGATATCTGCCGTACTGCCCTGTCCTCTATAATTGCTTTGACTATCATCGTGCGGCGGGATTCCCTTGGCAGATTAAATGTTGGGCACTCCGGATCAGGCACGAGGCCGTACTTCTTTACCAGTTCATGAGCGACCTTTCCTCCGCACTTATTTACCTGATAAGGTCCAATTTCTGCAGCGAAGTTACCCGTAGAATAAAAAATGGGCTTTCCCCGATACATCTCTATCCCCTTGCAGATATGAGTGTGGCAGCCCAGGACGATATCGGCCCCGGCATCAATGGCCGCATGCCCAATATCAAAGCAGTACATCGGAATTATCCTGGGGATAATATGCTGTCCCCAATGTGTAGAGACGATAACCACATCCGCCTGCTTTTTAAGACTCTTAATATCCTCAACCATTGTTTGAATATCCTGGCTGTAAGGTATCGTTACAATCCGGGGAGGTGTCCCCGGCTGATAGTCTGTCTGTTCGTAGATGGTCCAGACACGTACCTGGGCTAGACCCGGTTTGTCCTTTTCGGCTTCATACCCTTTCGGGTGGACGCTGGAATAAGCAAGAAATCCTACTTTCGTTCCGTTCCTTTCGAGTATTACCGGACGGTGGGCTTCTTCGATGTTTTTACCTGCTCCTACATAAGGTAAGGAGGCTTCTTGCATTTTCACCAGCGTATCTACCAATACCTCCGGTCCCCAGTCTAGAGTGTGGTTATTAGCCATTGAAATAATGTCGAATCCGGCTGATTTTACGGCCGGAAGGTTTCTGGATTCAGAATTCGAGCCATGACCGCGAATCAAATAGCCGCCCTCTGCAAAAGTCTGCTCGGAATTGGCGAAGGAAATATCGGCTGCATGCAATGTCTGTCTGACATGCCGGAATATTGTTTCCGGCTCTTCCCGGTCGATAAGGAGATCTCCGACTCCCAAAAATTTTACAACGTTTTTATTCATACGACCAATCTCACTTTCTATTATTTTGTTTTAACTTTTTGTATATTATCGATATCCAGGGCTGCCACCCTGTTATTGTGTACTGTTAGGGCATATATCCCATATACAGACTAGCTTTACAGCTAGTTAGCTTTGGCAACCAGCAGCGAACTAAGTTTCCCCACATCATCTAGGTCTTCCAGAGTTTCCACGGCCTCGATAATTTTATTCACACGGGCCGCCGGCAGCACGGTAGAAGACAGCCCTCTGAATTTGTCCAGTATTTCTGCTTGATTCATCGGATTCTGAATAGTCCCTTTTGAATAGTCCACTCTTTCTTCGTATTTTTTGCCGTTTTTCATAATTATAGTCACTTTAGCCGCGTTAGATTCGGGCGGCATTTTTTCCAATTCGTCGTCAATTATCCATTTCACTTTGTTGACCTGGGCTAATATCAGGTGGTCTTTCAGATTTGCCTCAGAATAATCAGTTAACCGGTTTCCCCCCCTTATTAATCTCAAGGCGAGACCGAACCGCCCGCTGAACTGGACCGAAACGATATCGGTGGGCTCTTCTATTACACCTACTGCCGATGCTTCCCGGTGCTTCTGCCTGACAAATATCTTCGCAATGTCATCAGGCTTAATATGGTTATTAGCCATTATCAAGGAGGTAGCATCAATTGCGGCATGCTGGGCGAAACAACAGCAATAGGGTTTGATAGCTACATCCAGAATCTTGAATTCACTCCCCAGACCTTCGTTAATATCCTCAATGAAATATTTATCAGCGTAAGCCTGACAAAATCCCCTTTCGCCTTCAATCGCAGTGGAGGGGCCGGTGATGCCGAGGCCAGCCAGTTGTGCCGCCTTGACTCCCGCCTGCGCCGCGAAGCCAGCGTGGAGCCTTTTAACAGAGCCTCCGCTCCTTGTATATTCTGATATTCCTCCGCACTCACTGGCGGCTATCCCCAGCGCGTTTATGGAGGTATCCAAATCGGCCTCTTGAGCGCTGCAGGCTGCTGCTGCAGAACCGAACGGACCGATAACACCGGTGGTGTGGAAGCCGCGTTCCATCATCAATCGCGCCGCAGAGCCGATACGCAACATAACATCATAGCCTGCTACAATTGAAGTGATTAACTGCTTTCCGCCGCGTAAATTCACTCCGCGACATCATCGCCCGCAACCAACGCCCAAATCAGCTCATTGCCGCAGTCTCCTTCGCAGTCCTCCACAGTGAGTCCCGTGGCTACGGTCGTGCCGCTGATATGGCCGGGGTATCTTTTTCCGTTGATAATAGCTACAAGCGGCTCCCAGTCGAAAGAGCGGCAAAGGATAGCGTTGGCCCAGGCCGCGTCCTGCGCGGGCGCTTTAACGCCGTAAGCGAGGATAGAGGCCTCTTTCTTGCCGCCCCAGCTTTTAATAAGTTCTATTAAAGCGTCATTGCCGGAAGCTGCCGCGCCGCCGATGGCGCAGCCGATAACATCCAGGATGCGTTTTTTCGTGTTTTCTACGACTGCCGGGTCGATATCCTCGAAGCGCGTTTCCAGTACGTTTTCAGATAGCGCTGCAACAACTGCTTTACCGTCAAGCGGTTCTGCCATGATATTATTTACCTCTTTTTGTATTCCACGATAATGGGTGAACGGTCTTGTATTTGAACTGGACCAGGGATACATTCGATCCTGGCGATTATCATTGCGCCTTCTCAAATATGGATGAATGTATAATGACCTCTATTTTAATTCTATTCATCTTTACAGTCAAACCTGCTTGAGGTACAATCGGGGTACTTGCATTAAAAGGGGGAATAATATGCCCGGAGATAATATTATGAGGCAACTGGCGGAATTTGCCGCCGATACAAAATGGGACGCGCTTCCGCCGCCGATTGCGCACGAGACCAAGTTACTGCTCATGGATTCCATCGGCTGCGCCCTGGGGGCATTAGCTACCGATAAAGGGAAAATGAATTTGTCCCTGGCGAAAAGATACGGCGGGCCGCCGGAAGCTTCCGTCATCGGTACGAGTGATAAGGTCTCCCTCCCGACCGCGGCAATGGTCAATGGCGAGTTGATGTTTACGCTGGATTTTACGGCCATGGTTGCCGGCGGTAACGAGCCCTCGTATACCATCCCTGCGATTCTGGCAATGGCCGAAAGCGCCGGAGCATCCGGCAAAGACCTCGTTTTAGCGACGGCGATAGGGCTGGAAATCTCAACGAGAATAGCCCGGGCGGTGCTCAGGCAGGTCATCGACCCGAAGGAAGCCCAGCCGCCTTTACCCCTGAAGGCGCGGCGCACCGGAAACGCTTATTCAAACTTCGGGGCCGCCGCCGGGGCAGCGCGCCTGTTAAAGCTCGATAAAGACAAAACAGAACACGCTCTGGGTATCGCCGGGCACCTATGCAAAGTCCTGACCCACGGCAGATACGGCTCCGCCGGACAAAGGTGGTCGGTTAAGTATGGTGTACCGGGATGGCAGAGCACGGGAGCGGTAACGGCGGCCCTGTACGCGGAAATGGGATATACCGGCGACCTTACACAGCTCGACGACGCGGAAAACGGCTTCTGGTACTTCTCCGGCTACCAGGGATGGCGTCCGGAAAAGATTACGGCCAATTTAGGAAAAGAATGGCTTTATAATTACCGCATGCACTATAAGCCCTACCCCTGCTGCGCCCTGTTTCATGCCGCGCTGGACTGCTTTTATGAAATCGTGGAAACTCATAATCTCAAGGCTGAGGAGATTGAAAAAGTCCATATTTACGGGCGTGTAGGCATGGACCATCCCCTGTATGGAAATAAGGAAATAAAATCGATAGCCGATGCCCAGTTCAACCCGCGCTACATGTTCGCCGCGGCGGCGCACCGTGTCCCTATCGGTGTCGAATGGGTGGATAAGGCAACGATGACGAATCCTGATATCTTGCGGTTCATGGATAAGGTCACTTTCGAGGAAAACAGGCAACCGGGAGCCCCCTCCCGCTGTGAGGTTACATCCGGTGGTAAAACATACGCCGGGGATAAAGCGATTTCAAAATGGACGGCCGGCACGCCGGTGGCGGTAAGCGATGATGAGCTCATCGGGAAGTTCCGGCATAATGCGTCCCGTGCGCTCCCGAAAGAAAAAACGGAGCGGGCGGTAAAAGCCTTTTTAAACCTCGAAGAAATTGGTGAAATTACAGAACTGGTGAAGGAAATTACTCCGGCGTAGTTAGAACGGCTTTAAAAATATCCTGTAGCGCAGCTGGTAATATACCGCCGCGATAATGTAGATAAGGATAAAGCCCGTCAGTGACATCACTAACGCGAGTATCAGCATGCCGTAGACCGCCCCCAGCCATGCCGCCGCCAGCGGAAAAAGCGCCTCGCTGCCGGAACTGACAAGCAGCATGATAAGGTTAAAAAGGAAAAAGGGGATGATAAAACATCCCAGCCCTGACAGCGTATGCTTAAAGTCGGACCAGCTCAAACGGATATTAGCTGAAAGGCAGATGGCCAGGTAGAGAAAGATCCAGAACCGCCAGCTTGCCAGGTTATCTGTGGTGAAAATCAGCCTGATAAAAGCCAGCGCCGAATTGCTCCAGGCGTCCAGATAGGTCCGCGCGGACTGTCCGTCAAGGCTGGTGGATTGTATCGGGATAACGTCCCATACTTGGGAACTGCCGGGAATTAAAATATAAAACAGGCCGAACAACACTATGCATCCTAGAATTATGGGCCCGATGCCGATGAAGAAATTACCCAGGATATGCCACGGATTTTTCTTGTTCCAGGTGTGGTAGACGTAACCCAGCGTGCCGTTGACCCTGTCCGGTTTGAAGAACTTTATATCTTCTATTTTATGCCGGAATATCACGCAGAAAAGAGCGTGGCCCAGTTCGTGGAGCGGCGTGCCCAGCCACGCCGCGAGATAAACCCCTCCGCTGCCGAAGGCCTTTTCCAGCGACTTGTAGGTGAACTGGGAAAGGACATTGATTATCAGCCCGAAAACGAAATTACGGCGTTGGTTGCGGGCGATGATGTCGCGGAGAGAATTTACGCGGCGGCCAGCGAGCCCTGGAAAATGAGCGAGGCCGGCCGCGGAGGGCTCGGCAAATCGCCGACTTTCGACGCCTGGGGCACGATGCCCGCTTTCGGCGCGGCGGCGATTGCCGGGCGTCTGCTCGGTCTGAATTTGACGCAACTCAAGAACACCTTCGGTATCGTGATTAACATGATATCCGGGGCAGGGGGCGGCCTTTCCACCGGAGCGACCACTTTTAAACTAAGCCAGGGCACTTCCGCCCGCAGTGGCGTCATCGCCGCACAACTGGCTAAAGCGGGCTGGACAGGTATCCCGGACCCGTTTTTCGGTAAGAGCGGATATTACAACAATTTCACGTCCGGCTGTGAAAATCCGGAAATACTGACACGCGGCCTGGGCAGTCTTTACCATGTTGAACTGCTTTTCAAGCCGTATCCCGGCGGGCGGCCTACTCACACCACTATCGACGCGGCTTTGAACCTGGCACGCAATAATAACTTCGCCACTGAAGATATAGAAAAAGTGGTTGTGCATCTTTCTCCACCAATGCGTTTCGCCCACTACATGAAGCCATACAAGGTGGGCGATTACCCCACCGGCGACGCGCTTTTCAGCTACCGCTACTCCACGGCCACGGCGCTTTACAAAAAAAGCGTGACCCTGGAAAATTTTACGGAAAAAGAGATACGCGACCCGAAAGTGCAGGAACTGGTTAAAAAGATTGAACTGGCCCCCGACCTGGAAAAAGACAACGGACTGGAAACAGTAGTAACATTGAAGGACGGCTGCACTTTTTCCGAGTACGTCCGCGAAGCCACCGGCGAGATACCGCATCCGCTGTCCTGGGACGCCCTGGAGAAGAAATTCATGGTGCAGGTGGATTTCTCGCAGACCGTCAGCCGGGAAAACGCAGAGAAGATAATAGCGCTGGCGGGTAAACTGGAAAAGATAGATAACGCGCGGAAAATGATAAGGCTGGCGGTGAGAAAATAAAGAAGTAATTAATACTATCCAGTAAAAAAACACCTCCCCGGTTCAAATCAGGGAGGTGTTCTGTTTATGCCCCTTTTAAACCTCCTTTCTTATTTTATTTACCCCAGGTTATTCCTCAAGTAAAAAACTATTTAGCTGTTTTTCCGTTCTATATATTGAGGTATTTACAAGTTTACCGGTTCAAAACAGTAATGACGCTCATGTTTTTACGTATATATAGATGATATATGTCATTTTTCACAGTACAGGGAATCATGGGCAAAGACATTAATTGATGATTTTATTCACTGTTTCATGCGTTCCTGCCTGCGGTAAGCTAAAGATGAACAGCAGCGGAAGCAAGAATCAGGAAGGAGAAAGAAATGGAAAATACTGTTATTACAGAACGGAATACTTTTAATCAACTCGCGGAAAAGCGTAGCGAGAACCGCTATTACCTGGAGCTTTTACGCTTTTTTGGCGCTCACCCCAACACCCGGTTTAACCGGCTGGCAGTGATTCAATCCCTAAACGAAAACGACAGCGAATATGATATCGAGAGAGCGCTGGTACAGCTTATTACTAAAGGGTTAGTAAAAGCCAGCAATGAGAATAACACCCGCTTTTATTCCCTGACTGAAGACGAATCAGGACGTAAATGGGTCATGGAACTGGTTAAACTGGAATGGCATAACTGCCAGATGGCATTCAGAAAAGCAGCAGCACAGTGGAACAAGGCGATTAACGTTAAATCAGTTCCAATTGCTCTTGTCTAAAATTGTGCCTGTCATTCCAGAATAACATTCAGCCGCGCGTTATCAGTATAATTCCGTATTTATATTCGTATTCGTTTTAATAATTTATTTTTATAATTCTCCAGATTCAAAGTAAAGCTGATATTCGTATTATCTTTATGTTAACTTAGCTTTATCATTCAGGGCATTCGTTTTATTGGTTTGACTACCTCGTTTAAGCAAACAACAGGCGGCTGCGAGAAAAGCCGGATAAAAACGTATTTCTTTTATCAGTGTACCGCAGCCAGGAAGGAATATAAAGTGGTTTTTGTCCATTAACAGGGTTGAGTAATAAAGCGCCGGACCGCGAGGTGCATGCAGCCCGGCGCTAAAGCAAGGGGGAAGGGATTCCTTTGTTATTTGGCCAGCCTGTCCAGGATATCAAGCTCCTGCTCAAGGTCAAAATCGCCGATAGCGCGCATTTCATCCGTAAAGTACTGCCCGAACGTTTTAAAGATATTCCGGTACTGCTCCGCCACCGTCAACGGCAGGGACGTGCGCTCCCACTGGCTCAATGACGGGTCGGGCGGGATAACGATGCCCGTGTCCTCCCGGACGGCCGGCTCCCAGACATAACTGCAAAATGCGTACGTGCGCTCGTCTATCGTCCAGTTCTGTAAAAGCGCGGCGTACCGGGTAAGCAGGACGCCCTTGCGGATGCCGCTGTTGGCGAAGTATTCCGGGGCGGCGCCTTCAGGATTAATTACTTCCTGACCGCCGTCAGTCCGGCCGTCGCGGTCTTCGTAGGTGACTTTCAGGTAGACCCTGTTATCCGCTGAGGATGATGTCTTCTGCAACTTCAGGATGACGATGCCGCCCTTGTTCTCGCCGCCCTCGCTTTTGGAGGGGAAAAGCGTGTTGATTTTCATCAGCTGCCCGGTCGCCTGGTCGGCTTCGGGGCTGCCGAAAACTTTCTCTATCCGCCACGCTTTCGATTCGAAGTTCAAGCGCAGGTTGAAAACCAGCGGTGTGACCATGAAATCGAACTCTTCGTCCACTCTTGCGCGGAACTCGCGCGGCGAGTGTACGGAGTAGTAGTTGGCGCCCATTACAACATTGAATTAACGCCAGGCACTTATATCATAGACATCAACTATTATGAGACCGACCGCAGCGATTCCGTCCCGAGGAAGCTGAAAATCCAGGCCAAAATGCATTATATGTTCGATATCAGTTTCAATACCGGGATGGCCCCCGGGAGTTTGAAAATCGGGGAGCATCTGTACTTTGGACAGCAATGCGTCTGGGGCGATACTCTGGCCTGTCTTGAACATGTTTATCAAGATGGTAAATTAACGGGGCACTGCCTGACGACCGTTAACTTAAAGACGCTTGAGCGAAAACAAGTACTACAAATTCCCGAAGACCGCATGGCTGGTACTCCCTCTATTTATCAAAACAAGGTAGTCTTTGCCACCGTGGATAAAGATGAAGCAATGAAAATCATGCTGTCATCCTCAATACAGCCGCCGCCGAACTATGACGTTTTCTTGCTCGACCTGGATACCGGCGAAGTAAAACAGCTCACCACCGGGGAAAATGCGCAAACGTCTCCCCGGATTTATGGCGATACGGTAATCTGGCTGGACGCGCGTAATACTGCGCCGGAAAAATTTCCGTTACTCTACGATATCTATTCATACGATCTGAAAACAGGCAAGGAGACGCGGATTACAGCGAATACCACCGCCGAATACCCTCCGGTTATAAATGGAAATTACATCGCCTGGACCGACATGTGCCACGCCGATATAGTTATGGTCGACGAACCGGAAACCTTCCCCGGATACAACAGCGAGATTTATGTTTACGACCTGGCAACCGGCGAGGAACGCCGGATTACGACCTCTCACCTTCCTGACCAGTGTCCCGATATCGATGGCAACCGCGTCACCTGGATACGCCATGATATCCGGCCCCAAGCCGATATCTTTATGTACGACATGGAGAGCGGGCAGGAGACACAGGTATCACACAGCAGCTATGCCAGCGGCGTCCCTTCTATCTCCGGCGATAGAATAGTCTGGTCGGACGCTCGCGCCAGCCGAGGAAATACGAGCAACGATGTGATTATCAACGGGGTTGCACCAAGCGCGGACATCTACCTCTATGACCTGGAGACTCAAAAGGAAACCCGGCTTACCAACGCGGGAGACTGGCAAATCTGGTTATCGCCGGTCATCTTCGGTAATCATGTAGTTTATACGTGGAGCGCGCAAACAGGCGGCGCTGTATATGCCGTGAACCTGTCTTCCTTTACCGCATCCTCACTGACGACTGAACTTCCATCCGTCAGTGAGAGTGAATTGAACTCCTTTTCCACCGATAACCTGGTACTGGGACTGCTGTCGACCAATAATGAACTCTGGGCAGCCACATCCGGTGGCGTTATCCGGATGGACATGGAAAACGGGATTCAGCGTAAATATAACACTCAGGATGGATTAAGCAGCAACAACGTCCGGGAAATTATACGCGATAGCCGGGGCAATATCTGGGTGACCTGCTATGTCAGCGGAGTTAGCCGCTTTGATGGTGACAAGTGGGAAAGCTTTACTGTTAAAAACGGGCTATGTTCCGATGATGTTATCACGCTGGCCGCGGACGAAAAAGGCGGGGTATGGGTCTCCGCTTTCTGGGGTGTAAGCTACTACGATGGACAGCGGTGGTCTTCATACTCCAATGTAAGCCCTGACGCACCTGCCATCGGCGGCCCCAATCCTATGAAAGACTGTCAGAATCTCACCATTGTCGATGCGGAGCTTTCGGCGGTGGACGTGATTTTTGTAGACAGCCAGGGGGGTGTGTGGTTCAGCAGCCGTCATTCAGCGGTCACCAGTTTCGATGGCAAAAACTGGAATGTTTATTCTGAAGAGGATGGATTAGCCAGGGGAGCTATCAGTGCGATATATGAGGACGATTTGGGTAGTTTATGGTTCGGTACCGGAAATGGCAATGTGTGCCGCTTCGATGGAATAAAATGGCAAACCCTTAAGGAGGGTGAGTTCTGGCCGGGTGAGGCGGTACCGCGACCCTATATAAAAGACATCAAGCAAGACGATGCAGGTAATACATGGGTAGCGGCTTACAAAGGTGGTATCAGCCGTTTAGACGGCGCAAGCTGGCAGACTTTCACTGCAAATGATGGATTAGCCAGCAATAATGCCGAGACAATATTTACAGACCATAATGGTAAGCTGGGCGTTATTACGGACAAAGGGGTTTGTCTGTTTAACGGCAATACCTGGCAGGTAATGACCACGGCCAATGGGCTGCCGGAGGGAAGAATCCGGGTAGTAGCCAGTGATGATACGGGCGATCTTTGGTTCGGCGGGGAGGAAGGTGTCAGCCTCTACCGCGAATAACTACCTGTAATCAAATATGAAAAATTTTATATTACTCTCCATGACAACCGTTCTTGTTATCAAGACGGCTTGATGATACTTTCCGGCCCGATATTAAAGTCGGAAAATGCGCGCATAAAGGCGCCGGAACCTGTAGCTATTACTTCGCGCGCCCCGGGTAATCGGCGATTAGGTAAACCTTTGCCGGTAAATTAAATGTACGCAGTTAAAATACAAACACAATAATATCGTGTAGTGAACGTTCAATTAGACTACGGAGTGGCATTCACTCATTAAGTGACATTTTAAAACAAGTATCTAATGTTTGTTCCTGCAATTTGTTATTTCAAATGTCATAGTTTTGTAATCTTTCCCTTTCTGATTTTATGATTTATATATTATCCACCTCCTAGAATTAAATTATGGACTACTCCACTAGCAGGTCGCAGGAGGTTCGTGATGATAGTGAAAAGAGTTCTCATTATTTTTTTGTTGGTGCTTGCGCTGGTATTAGCAAGCTGTGCCGGACCTGCAGCTACCTCTCCCATACAGTTTTTAACTCACAATGTCAATGGGGTAATGTTCTAAGTGAAAAATATTTATTAGCCTGGTTGATAAATCAGACTATAATAAAAATGATTTTTCTGTGGAGCGGGCGGATTTAATGGACTCCCGGGTTAGGTAAATTATTAGGGGGATTATCATTGGGAAAGTGAATTTGGTGAACGGATGGTCGGGTAACTTCAGCGCTGTTAATTGGGTTGGTATTGAGTCCTGGTAACCGGTGGAAGAATGAATATCAGAGGTAGATAACGTCTATGATTGGAGGTAAGCTATTTTTCAGGTAAAGGCCCGAAGTACCGTTTGAAGTTTTTCCCTCGTATCCAGACCTCGGCGTTAAGTACGCCGGGAATAACGGCTATCTTCTGGTTCACCAGTTGATAAAGACTCTCGGAATCATAGGATATTATTGCCAGGAAAATATCATAACCGTTTATTAGAGTGATAACTGTCTGGACTTCTGTGAAATTATTGATGGTCTTGCAGATATTTTCAACCATATTGTTATCGGCGCGTAATAAAACAAAGGCTCTGGCACGAAAACCGATTTTGTTATAATCTACATGCGCCTGGACTCGGATGGCGTTTTCTTCGAATAAATGAGATAACCTTTTGGACACCGATGATATGCTAAGATCGAACATTTTTGCCAGGTAAGAAACGCTGGAGCGGCCATCTGTGCATAAGGCGTTGATTATTTGTCTGTCGATATCATCTATTTTCAGGACAGACTTTTCATGGTCATGGGAGCCCAGGATGCGGTAAAAGCGTTTCTTGTTTTCTTTGGCGAAGAATACTTCCATGTCCGTGATGCCATTGATCCCGGCAATCTTTGAAGAAATAAAATTGTGCAGGTCATCCCAGTTCGAGAATTGTACGGAAGCGAAAAGATTAAAACGTCCGAAAATAGCTGCAAGGAGGTCGATGCTTGGAAAAGCAGCCAGGCGCTTGCAGGCATCCTCCAGTTTGTTTACGGAGGTTCTTATGGCGATGAAAGCATGGGCGGTCTGTCCTAAACGGTTTGGATTTGGTATTGCCTGTATCTCTATTACCTTGTCATCAAGCAGAAATTTGACTTTTTTTGAAATAGTGGAGATACTAATGCCCAGTGATCGGGATAACTCTGCGTAGCTGGCTCGACCATTAGCATCCAGAGCCGATATCAGTTTCAGATCAATGTCTGTAATCATAATAACTTATTACGATTATAACATAGATACTATGCCGTAATACCAGCTAATTTAGGGATATCCGCAAAAAACTTGGAAATAGTCTCGGTTGCCGGGCCGTTATCCATGAATTTGCCGGCGATCTTGAAAAAACAATGCTATCACTGCTAAAAATACTAAAGAGGGACGAATATCGGTTCGCCGCGAAGGCCGATGTGCAAAGTCCCGGATATGGAGAAAAATGTCAGACATAAATACTCTTGAAAAATTTGCCGAAGAAATGAAGACCAGGATTGGACAGATACACACTTATCATGAATTCAGCTACCTGGACCCGGATTACCGCCAGGAATATTTTAATACCCAGGTTACCCGCGACGGGATAAAACATTTTGTCGATGGCATCGGGGATATTAATCCTCTGTACCGTGACCCGAACTACGCACTCAAGACTGCGCACGGTCGTCTTGTCGCACCTCCGGCCTTCCTGGAAACAATCACCTATGCCCATCACCCGGAAGGTGTCCCCCCGGGAATACACGGATTTTTATCCGGTTTTGAATGGGAATATTTCCGGCCGGTTTGTGAGGGAGATGAATATGAAGTAAATGTGGTTTATCCACTGGATGTCCAGCTTAAATCGAGCCGTTTTGGCGGGCAGCTTGTTATCGTCTATGAGAAAGGTGACCTGACACGTAAAGGGGGTAATGTTGCCGCCAGCTATACGTCCTGGGTTATCTTTATGCCGGGACGAGGCCGGAACGGCCAAACATCGGAAAAAGCGCCGGCAGAGATACCGCAATATTCTAAAGAAGAAATAGAAGGTATTTATCGTGCCCAGGATGAGGAAGTCCCGCGCGGTAGTGATACCAGATACTGGGAAGATGTGTCTGAAGGGCAGGAGTTACCTCCTGTAGTGCGCGGTCCCTACACTGCGAGCGAGAAACTTGCCTGGTTTGTTGGTAAGGGGAATCCGCCTTCGTGTGTCTCGGATCGCCTGTTTCGCATTATCGCAGAAAAACACCATGATAATAAAGGTGTTTACGATCCGGGTTTAAACATATATATCCGTCCTTCTATGTTTGATAGTCAAAGCCAGTCCGACCGGGGAGTGCCGCGTATTCACGATGCAGGTGCCCAGAGAAACGCCTGGCGCAATATGGTTTTTACAAACTGGATGGGGGATGACGGATTTCTCTGGAAGTCGCGAGCGGAGGTACGGGGATTCAACCAGGAAGGTGACATAACCTGGTGCAAGGGGAAAGTTAAAAAAAAGTATATTGATAACGGCAGATACTGCGTTGACATCGATTGCTGGTGCGAGAATCAAAGGCGCGAAGTCACCATGCCCGGTACCGGAACGGTAATATTACCTTCCCGCGAAGGCGGCCCGGTTGTTTATCCAGAATACCATGGCTGAAGCTGAAGACTCCTTTCTTCAAATATATTGTATAAAACAACTATTATAATAAGAACTATTAAAATTCAAACAACACTGGGATATCTGATCTTTCACTTGCTCTGGGTAGGGTATATTACGCAATTCAAATTCGGGTTTAGCTCTAGGTAACTGTATTGATTTAATTCCCCCTCCGAATAAACCGCCCCTAAGTTTTCTATGATTAATACCGGTGTTCGCTCCGATGGATGGGTGCATTAATGGCTACGGTTCGGACACACCAAGCCCCGTAGCTGAAGTTGATGGAAATGTTATCGGTTTAACCGGTCTGCTTAGGACTATAGGAGAAGAAGAGGGAGGCGTTATTGAACCGGTTGTTACTTCAGTGAACTTTAGGAATAAGGGAATAGGTTCGAAGCTTATTCAGTATGTTATTCCTGAAGCTAAAAAAAGAAACATACGCTGGCTAGGAATACGTCCGGTTGCCCGGAATGAAGAGGCCTTTATTCTTTACGCAAGACTTGGTTTCAATCTTGTCGGCAACATTGACCTTTTTCAGGATTTGTCACCCGATGAGCGTACTACTTGGAAATCTGGACTTGTTATCCACGGTCAGAAACTCAAGTATTAAGGAATTAACAAATGATTCTAAAAGATAAAGGAGCAAAATCACCCTTCTCCCTTTCCGAAAGTGGGATAAACGCAAGATTTGCAGCAGATAACCTGTAATATGAAATCATCCTCTCCCCTTCGTAAGGGGAGAGTTAGAGAGGGATTTAATGAATATGATTCTAAAAGGTAAACAAACAAAATCTTCCTTTCTCCCTCTTTGCGAAAGAGGGACAATCGAATGAATTACAGCGGGAAGATTGGCAAAATAATACCATCGTCTCCCCTGTAAGGGGAGATGAGAGAAGGATTCGGTAATAACATGATTCTAAAGGGTAAAGTCTATAAATACGGCGCAGATGTCAACACGGACGTTATCATCCCGGCGCGTTATCTTAACGTGTCCGAACCGGCCAAACTGGCAGCGCACTGCATGGAAGATATCGATAAAGATTTCATTAAAACAGTCAAACCCGGCGATATCATCATGGCCACCTCTAACTTCGGCTGCGGCTCCTCGCGGGAACACGCGCCTATCGCTATCAAGGCGGCGGGTGTTTCCTGTGTCATCGCCGAAACATTCGCGCGCATCTTCTTCCGCAACGCCATCAACATCGGCCTGCCGCTGCTGGAATGCCCGGAAGCTGTTAAAAATACTAACACCGGTGATATTCTTGAAGTAGATTTAGACAAAGGTAAGATTAAAAACGTTACCAGCAGCAAAACCTTTACCGCCGCCCCATATCCGGCCTTCATGAGTGAACTGATTGCCGCCGGCGGCCTGGTCGAATATACTAAGAAAAGACTGGTATAAATTGAACGAATGCCCAAGACAAATCATTTTCCCCCTTTGAAAAAGGGGGAATTAAAAGGGGATTTTGCTTAGCAACAAAAAGAACTAAACTGGCTTTCCTCGTCTCCTCGCCCCTTGAGGGAGAGGGCCGACTCGCAGTCGGATTAAGGTGAGGGGAAAACTCAGGCTATCTGTATAATAAAATCATCCTCTCCCTTTCGTAAATGGAGAGTTAGAGAGGGATTTAAAGAAAGGAAATAAAATGAAATTCAAAATAGCGGTATTACCCGGCGACGGCATCGGTCCGGAAGTCCTTGCCGAAGGTGTTAAAGTCATGGAGGCGGTCGGCAAGCGCTTCGGGCACAGCTTCGAACTGATTTACGGCCTAATCGGCGGCGTCGCCATCGCCGCGGAAGGCACCGCGCTTTCTGAAGAAACCGTCAAGAAGTGTAAGAAGCAGGACGCTATACTGTTCGGCGCAGTCGGCGACCCGCGTTACGACGACCCGATGGCTAAAGTCCACCCGGAAGACGGCCTGTTAAGATTAAGGCAGGCTCTTGACACCTTTGCTAACATCCGCCCGGTCAAGCTCTTCCCTGAACTGATAGAGGCCACGCCGCTGAAGACCAATATCGTCAAAGGCACTGATTTCGTCGTCGTCCGCGAGCTCACCGGCGGCCTGTACTTCGGCAAGCCCAAGCGCCAGTGGACAACATCCCGCGGCCGCCGCGCTGTAGATACCATGGCTTACTCGGAACAGGAAATCGCGCGTATTGTCCGCGTCGGCTTTGAGCTGGCCCGCAAACGCCGCAAGAAGCTGACCTCCGTGGATAAGGCCAACGTGCTCCTGTCGTCACGCCTGTGGCGTCAGGTAACTATGGAGATTTCTAAAGAATATCCTGACATCGCGCTCGACCATATGCTGGTAGACACCTGCACCATGCGCATGATACAAAATCCCACCTACTTTGATGTCATCGTGACCGAAAATACATTCGGCGATATTATCACCGACGAGGCTTCCACTTTGACCGGCTCGATGGGCATGATGCCCTCCGCCAGTATCGCCGGCATTCCCGCCGAAGGCTCGCGCATCAGGGGCTTTTATGAGCCGATTCACGGCAGCGCGCCGAAGCATGCCGGTAAGAACGAAGCTAATCCAATCGCCACTATCTTAAGTGTAGCCATGATGTTCCGTTACTCTTTAGCCCTGGAAAAAGAAGCCCGCGCTATTGAAGTTGCGGTTGAAGAAGTAATCAAAGAAGGCTATCGCACCTATGATATAATGAGCGCAGGCATGAAGAAGTTAGGCACGAAAGAGATGGGCGATGTCATCGCTGACAACGTGGCAGGAAATTAATTCCTGTCATTGCGAGCCATTCCCGAAGGGAAGGCGCGGCAATCTCTTTGTTAAATTTAATCCAATGATAGAGATTGCCACGGGCTTCGCCCTCGCAATGACAAAATGTTTTTATACGCGGTAGGGGGACTGAATGAAACAGGTACAATTATACGATACTACTCTGCGTGACGGAGCCCAAAGCGAAGGTGTCTCTTTCTCCGTCGTGGATAAACTGCATATTGCCCGGAAACTGGATGAACTGGGCGTTCATTACATCGAAGGCGGCTGGCCCGGCTCCAACCCTAAAGACGCTGAATTGACTTCAATAATAAGCAAGTCCGGAGACACCCGCTCCCAGCATTTTGAAAGTCCGGGGCCGGTATCCGCCGTATAGAACAGTTTTTTACCTGCTGGCGAGGTGACCTGGTAGCCGACACACGGCACAGAGTGATTCACAGGCAATGGAAGTATTGTATATCCCTCGATGATTACCTCAACGCCCGGTTGTATAATATTGAACCTTAAAGCCGGTTTATCCGCAGGCTCTTTGCTGAAATCAGGATACAATACTCCGTCTGAGAGATATCCCTGGACATCTTCGGATACCGATTTAATAGTATAAACATCCAGGTTTTTTCCCCCCAGGAAAAAATTCATCGCCAGCATCGGGAGGTCTTTAACATGATCATAATGCCGGTGTGTCAGCAAAAGAGCTTTGATTTTTTGCTGAGCTTTCAGGGATAGTCTTGACGTAATCGCCCCGGAGTCTATAGCCAAAATATCGTCGATAAGAATGCAAGCGCATCTTGTAGTTTTAGTTTCAATCTTGTGCGCTCCCAGGAGCCGAATATTCATTATTATAACCTCTATTCCGCAATCGCAAAAGGATTGTAACTGGTCTTATAATCGTAGGTATCAACGCCTTCTTTCTGTTTCAACCACTTGACGATGGCATATGTAGCCGGAGTGGCGGCAACTTCAATGAGGACTTTAGCCCACCAGTGATTGAAAATAAGTATCGGCGCGAATGAAGGCGTGCCCCAGAAAGCAATTACGATAAAAAGCGAGGTATCAAACGCCTGGCCGACAACCGTCGAGCCGATAGTGCGGCTCCACAGCCAGCGCCCACCGGTGATAACCTTCAGTTTTGAAAGAACGAATGAGTTGATGAACTCCCCGAAAAGATAGCCTCCGAACGATGCTAACAGCAGTCGCGGGGTATAGCCTAAAATACTTACATAAGCGTCCTGGCCTTCCCAGAATCCGGCACCGGGTAATACCTGCCCGACCCAGGTGAAAAAGACAAAAATCAGGTTACAGAGAAAACCGAGCCAGATTACTTTCCTCGCCAAATGGAAGCCGTAGACTTCGGTAAGGATATCACCGAAGATATAGCTCAAGGGAAAAACAAAAATAGCCGCCGGCAGTATCACGGGACCAAGGCTGATGATCTTGACTGCAATTACATTCGCGGTAATAAGGCATGTGATAAATACAGCTATGATAATTACCAGCCTGTAGGATATCTTCATCATTTAAATCCACCGCCGGCGGTGGAAGATATAAAGCATACCCCCGGCTGATATCAACATGATAATTATCAATATGATAAATGTTTTCAGACTCCCGCCTTCCAGCCCCCCCGGTAAGACCACATTCATCCCGTAAATACCGGAAACCGCCAGGAACGGCAGTGTGATTGCAGCCAGTATATTCAGGATACGCGCTACCCGGTTGATACGATGCGTGGCAAGTGTATAATCAGTATCGCTAAAAACCTCGATGATTTCTTTGGCTTCATCCAGCGTATCACATATCCGGTTGATGTGGTCCATGAGGTCATTGTAATAAGCCGTTACATCTGTTTTACTAAAACGTTTTATCTTATTCTCCATTTCCACAAAAATAGTCCGCGTTGGAAAAAAGACCGCGCGCTGCGTGATGATATCTCTCCTAAGAATACTTATTTCCCTGGCTGTCTCTACTTCTTCATCAAAGACAGCGTCCTCGACATCCTCGATCAGGCTTAGTATTTTGTCCATGACCGGGAAAATGGAATCTACGGCGCGGTCCAGGATGCGGTAGAGCAAGAAACCTGAACCGCCTTCAAAATACTCTTTACGTGTATTTTCATTAGCCATGCAATCGCGGAAAAGGGCCATTGTCGTTTTCATTTCCTCCGTATGCACCGTTACCAGCAGATTCTCCGCAATGAAAGCAGCCCATTGCCGTTTACTGGCAATGCGCGTCGCTTTATCATAAAGAGGGTAATGGAAAATAAAGAAAAGGTAACCGGGGAAAACATCTATTTTCGAAATCTGTTTGCGGCTAAGACAATCATCGAGCGCTAACTCATGGAACTGGTAGGCTTTTGCCAGCCATTCGGTTTCCCGCTCGGTAGGAGAAGTAACATTTACCCAGGTCAGATCACCCCAGGTAACCTTCTCAATATGTAGAGGCTCCTCCTGAAGGTGATCTTGTTGAACTCCCTTTTTCTTATCCGAGCCCCAGAGCCAGCCGATTTTTTTTGCCATCTCCGCAGCCTCTCAATTGACAACTATTCGTATATTTTATCATATTTAGTTGATATATAAAATAAATTTATTGGAAAGTGAGTTGTCATCTTTATCGGACACCACGCGGATACTGTCTTCAACTCCATAAGTGTAATGTTTATTTATGATTGGATTTTCTGTTCGTTTGCTGCAGTTTAATTCTAATAATTGAGTGTTTTATCTCCAAAACTGGGTGGTAGCACCTATTTGTTTTTTAGAAAGGTAAAGTATATTCACATTGGCTGAAATAATATTCGAAAGAAGGTTACAAGGCAATGATGACGACAAAATTTTATTTTGAAAACCTGTCTCCGGGGCTACGGGCCAGACTGGACGCTAATTACCGGGTAAACCAAAGGCCATTCGGTATGCTTAACACCTGTGTCAATCGTACAAGATTCGAGACACTCAGTTTAATCCCCGGGCGGGTTGGAATTTTAAAAACAACTCCCATTCCTCAGGCGAGATAATAGCCGGTCTAAAGAACGAATCATAACATTTGATGAAAAAACAAAAGTGCGGTCTCCGATCTTTTCATAAAGCTTGATGAAGTTTTTCCTGTACTCCGGTATACCTTCTACCAGTGGAATACCCTGGGAATAAATACTAGCGATGTTCTTATCCATGGGAATCGTCATCAGTATCGGGATATTCTCTTTATGGCAATACTGCTCGGTCTTATTATCACCTACTCCGGCGCGGTTAAGGACAACCCCCAAGGGGATTCCAAGCTGTCTTACTGTCTCTACCGCCAAGATAAGATCGTTTAAACCAAAGGGTGTAGGTTCAGTGACTAGCAGACAAAAGTCACTTCCTTTGATTGCTTCAACTACCGGGCAAGATGTTCCCGGAGAAGTATCTATAATCACCAGGTTATTTTTATCAATAAGGTCTTTTACTTTCCTGATAACTGGCGGCGCCATCGGCTGGCCGATAGATAGTTTACCGTGTCCAAAAATAATCCCGTCAGCCTGCCCTGTTTCAATTATACCGATCTTATTCGGTACTTCGGTTATTGCTTTCTCCGGGCAAAGGTAACTGCATGCGCCGCAGCCATGGCATAATTCCGGAAAGGTGATTACATAATCCCCCATAACGGCGATAGCATGGTAGGCGCATACCTCGGCGCATTTACCGCAATGTGTGCATTTTTCTTTATCAACCTCGGGGACAGGTATCGAAACTGCTTCGCTGCGGGTTATATAAGGTTTGACTAATATATGGTCGTTGGGTTCTTCTACATCGCAGTCAAGAAGCTGCACTTTGAAACTATCTTTGAGAGAGAGGGCAAGGCTGGTGGCCACCAGTGTTTTGCCCGTTCCCCCTTTACCGCTGGCAATAGAAATTATCATTTCAACTCCAAATCTTTAGTCATGCTCTTTAAACATCTTGTCTTGTACCGGATCATTCTTTTTTATCCACTCAATAAGCATGGCGGTATGTTCCTTTTCCTCATTCATCTTATGCGCCAGGAGTTGCTTTAGAGAGGCATCTCGTGTAGTGTCAATTCTTTACTGATAGAAGTCTATTGCTTCTAACTCTTCCCGCCAAGACTTCCTCGCTCTCTCCAGGTCAACATGCTTTGGGTCCAGCTTGTCCAGCGATTCGAAAAAAGGCGTCTTCAACTCATATCTAACTTTCAGTAAGTAATTATTCCCTTGCCATTTTTATCCCGCATTTAGGGCAATTAGTGTTATAACAGGGTACCCCCGTTTTGTGGGGCACTTTACTGCCGCATTTTGGGCAGACACAATTACCACCGGGGCCGGCCCCAGGCCGGTTGCCTTTCATCCTTCCCCCTCTTTGTGAGGCATCGCGCGGAGGGCCTGTTCCATCTCCTCTTGGCATAACGCCACCTTCCTGAATAACCGCTATTGTTACTTTTTCTTAGTTAATTCCTCGATGCGTTTTTGAATTTGAGATGCTTGTTCCAGCAGAGCTTGAGATTGGCTTTTTAAAACCTCAATTTCTTGTTCAGGGCTGGATGACGATTGTACCGGGTTACTTGCAGGCATCATTCCGACCCCCATCCCTTGCCCGCCGCCGCCACCCATTCCCATGCCACGTCCCATTCCTCTACCCATGCCTCTCCCCATACCACGCCCGCCGCCCACTCCTCCCCCCATTCCAGTGCTACCGCCGCCAGCCTGATTTCCCATACCGTAGTGGTCAGGGACATTTGCCTGCGGCGCTGATGTAAAGGTGCCAAGTTTATATTCGGCGATGGCATCCTTTATTTTCCCGGAAACGCCGGTTATTATCTTGACTTTTGATGTTGCGAATACCCCGTGCGCATTTGGGCCGCAATTGCCGGTAAGGACAGCTTCAACACCTGTTTTAATAATGTTCTGTGCTGCCGAAATACCGGCACCGCCGGACGCTGAAGCGCTTGAGTTGTTAACAGCTTCAAACTCCATCGTAGCCGGATCAACGATAATAAAATACTGGCATCTGCCAAAGCGCGGGTCTACTTCCGCCTCGAGGTTTGGCCCGGTAGCAGAAATTGCAATTTTCATATTAACTCCTTATTCTTTCTCTACGGAGAGCTTCTCTATTTCGTTTTCGAGGTTCTTTAGCTCGTCTTTTAAGGCCTGGGCTTCACTTTTTAAGAATTCCAGTTCCTTCTCGCGGGTTGGTGTAAAGTAACCGAAGCCATGTACCCCATAGCTCGGATAAGTGTAAGCCGCTCGGTTAGAAAACCTGAAACCGTGTGGTCTGACACCTGCCCTCGTCGGGTGACAAAAACCTCTACCTCCTCCCGTCATCGGTCCCATTCCGTTGGGTCCGGTACCATCAAATCCTGGCATAGTACACCTCCTTATTATTTTGATACCATAACGTTTTGATTCAGTTTCTTGATTCTGGTTTTAATTAGTTTAAGTTGCGCCTGTAATACCCTTGCTTGATTTGTTAAAAAATCAAGCTCTTTTTCCGTGGTTGAAGTCGATATTATGCAGCGGCCTCGGCCGCAACCCGTTCAAGGGCCTTTCGCCTCCGGCCCTGTCCCGTCCAGGTTCGGCATATCCACCTCCTATCTGAATTACGGATAGGAATTATTTTTCGGCTTCGAGGTCATGCATCCTGGATTCAATTTCCTCCAGTTGACCTTTGATCGCCTCTGCCTGGTTCTTCATGTAATTGAGTTCTTCTTCCTTGGTCGTACCGGAAGAAGGGGGCGCAGACTCTGTGGAATAGGAAGGGCCTGCATATGACCGGTAAAGCCATCGCGCCGGTGCCGCTGCATCACCCAGGTAGTAACCGCATCTCGGTAACCCGCCTCTGCCGCGGCCTACATAAGGCCAGGGAGGAGAACTGCCCCGGAATCCGGAAGCCCGGTGGATTTCAGCCCTTCGTCCGCAAATATCAGCCCGCTGGTTATCTCCTATATGGATGCTAATAACCTGGTGCCGACCATGAACTGGACGCTTACAAGGTTGAGCGAGATAAATGCTGATAATATACTCGACCCGAACGAACTGTTCCAGGTGACGATTGCCGTGCCGGCTACCGGTAATATCAGCATCGGGCCTTATCACCGGTTCACGCTTGAGGTTAAGCCTGCCGACGGCCCGGTGTTAACCGTTGAACGGATTACCCCCAACCGGGTCAGCCAGTACGTAAACCTGCATTGATGCCGCTGAAGAAAACAAGATATCTGTTCGGCAGTAATTGAAGAGTTAAAGAACAGGTTAATGATAAATACGGGGAAAAATATAAGAAGTGGTGCCTGGCGGCATCACTTCTTTTTGTGGAGAGCCCATAATTCCTGGAAAATGAGCCTTTTGCTGTTTAGCGGGACGGGATAATTGTGTTCCAGCCAATCTACATGTTCGCGGGGAACACAGGCAAGTTCGGACAGTTTTTGCTGGGTAAGAAAACAGGCGGCGCGCAGCCTCTTGGCTTCAGAACCGAAGGATGCAATTTCCGGTGTCGTTACAGGTGATTTCATAATAATTCCTAAGAGAATGATATTCTTGCTTGAGGTGCCTTATCAACAGGGGATACACCTGCTTTAACTGGGTGCCGGCACCCAAACAACTTGAAATACCATGATGGACTCTGGTAAGCTTTGAGCCAGAAACCTGCCGAGGGAGAGAAAAGTGCCGTTGGATTTATCCGTTCAATTAGCTCCAAAAAACAAAAAGGGACTGCTCCTGGCTAACCCGGTGATGACTGCTTCCGGAACATTCGGGTACGGGATGGAATACAGCCGGATTATGGATATCCAGAAGCTGGGAGCCATCATCTGCAAAGGTACCACGCTGGAACCGAGGGAAGGAAATCCGCAGCCGCGCCTGGTAGAAACAGCCGGCGGTGTGCTTAACTCCATCGGCCTGCAAAACATCGGGGTCAAAGCGTTAATAAATGAAAAGGCGCCCGTATGGGCCGGCTGGCGCGTGCCGGTCATCGTTAATATTGCCGGGGATACCGCTGATGAATATGGAGAACTGGCAAAAGCGCTGGATGGTATCAAAGGCGTCAGCGGCCTGGAGGTCAATATAAGTTGTCCCAACGTCAAGGCGGGCTGCGCTTTATTCGGTGCAGACCCCGCCGCCGCCGCGGAGGTGGTTGACGCGGTGAGGTCGGCTACATCTCTGCCGGTCATCGTAAAGCTGACCCCTAATACACCGGATATTGTGCGCGTAGCGGCTGCTGCGGCTAAAGCCGGCGCCGATGCTGTCTCGCTTGTTAACAGTTACAGGGGCATGTCAATAGATATATCAAAAAGACGTCCGGCTTTTAATAACATCACCGCCGGTTTGTCCGGCCCGGCGATAAAACCCCTGGCGCTGGCGCTGGTTTATGAAGTAGCCGGGGCTGTGGACATCCCGATAATCGGGTTGGGGGGTATCGCCACCGCCGCGGACGCCCTGGAGTTTCTCATGGCTGGCGCTGCTGCCGTGCAGGTTGGTTCCGCCAGTTACCGTAATCCGCGCGCCGCCCTGGATGTCCTTGATGGAATTGAAAGATTCCTGGAAAAAGAGGGGATTAAGCGCCTGTCGGATATTATTGGTGCGGCACGGCGCGGTGTGGCGCCGCCTTCCGGAAAAGCATGATATTCTCTCCGGGCAGCCTTTCTACCCTGCCTTCGCCAGCCATCATCGTCAGGTGGGACAGCGTTTCCAGGACTGCCATCCTTTTATGAAAGTCCGGTAAGGACTGCCATGTTCCCTGGCTTCCCCATTTTATATTTTGAGCTATTTTGAAACTCGTTCCCGGTTCGTTCCCCAGCGCTTTCAATATTTCTTCGTTTCTCTGCATATGGTGTTTGAGGATTTTTTCAATGCGTTTGCTGAAACCCGTAAATGGTTTTTCATGGCCGGGCAGGGCAAGCTCGACATCCAGCAGCTTAAGTTCATTAAGCGAATCGAAGTACCGCCCCAGCGGGTTTTCAATAGCCTGGGGATGGACGCTGACGTTTGGGGTTATAGTAGGCAGGACATGGTCGCCGGAAATGATGATTTTTTTATCCGGCTCATAGAGGCAGATGTGCCCGGAAGAATGCCCCGGCGTCCAGATTACTTTAAAATTGAACGGACCGGAAGAAACGATTTGGCCGTCGTGCAGGATTATATCGGGATAGGCGACGACCACGTATTGCTGTAAACCTACGGTAGCCTGGCTTAAAGCACTGATCATCTTCGGCGGCACGCCGTTGGCCAGCAGCAGCAGGTCGATTTCGTGTATCAGCATGTCCATGGAGACGTACCTGGAATTTATGAATCCTTCTTCGATGTGGTGCATGGCGAGGCTGGCCCCGGAAATTTTCTTAATCCTCCCCGCCATGCCGTAGTGGTCGGGGTGAACATGGGTAACGATTATCCGTGAGATGTCCTTAATATCGGCGCCGATTTTTATCATACCGTTTTTCAGCGCCGCGAAGGAGCCCGCGGTGCTCCAGCCGGCATCCACCAGCAGGTAGCCGCCGGTTCCTTTGATGACATAGGCGTTAACCCAGTCCAGTCCCGCTTCGTCACCGTCCAGCATCGGCAGTTTAATCCAGTAAATACCGGGGATTATTTCTTGCATTTTTCTCTTTTCTATTAAGGAGTCTGTCATTGCGAGGAGTCCCGATTTTATCGGGTCGACTTGGCAATCTCTATAATCGATTCATATTTATTTAGAATAACCCCGGAAGAAGCCATCAAGCGTGCCGTAAAATTTTTCGGGCCGCAAGGCTACGGACTGACCGTTAAAGAGGAAGACCCCGGTTTTGTGAGGCTGGAAGGGGGCGGAGGCGGCGTGGCGGTATCGGCGGTTCCCAAGGATAAAGGCTCTACGGTATCCGTAGAGTCCCGGGAATGGGACTACCAGGTCAAGGAGTTTCTAGGTAAAATAAAATAATATTCAAACCGGGATATATTTTTATCAGGAGGAAATTATGTCTTACACAGCTAAAGACTATAGTAAACTCATCGGCATGGAGGGCTTCAGCCAGACCCTGCTAAACAATCATTTCACGCTCTACCAGGGTTATGTGACTAACACCAATAAGCTGACGGACATCCTGGCTGCGCTCCTGAAAGAAGGCAAAACGGCCTCTCCGGAATATGCCGAGTTGAAGCGGCGCTTTGGCTTTGAGTTTAACGGTATGCGCCTGCATGAGTACTATTTTGAAAACCTGGGGGGCAAGTCATCTCCGGATAAAGCGGGCGCGCTGGCGAAAAAGCTGGCGGAAACCTTTGGCGCCTATGAAGCCTGGGAACAGGATTTCCGGGCTACCGGCGCGATGCGCGGCATCGGCTGGGCGGTGCTGTACCAGGATAATTTGACCGGCAGCCTGTTCAACCAGTGGATTAACGAGCATGAAGTAGGTCACCTTGCCGGATGCCGTCCAATTTTGATTATGGACGTTTTCGAGCACGCCTACATGGTGGACTACGGCCTGAAGCGGGCTGATTATATCACGGCTTTCTTCAAGAACATCGATTGGAAGGCTGTGGAAGCCCGCATCAAATAACCTCCCGACAAATCCCGATAAAGGGGTAAAATGAACAGAGTACTTTCCAGGGCAGTGTTGGGTTTTTTTATTATTGCCGGTTTACTGGCTGCGGGGTCTTGCGGTTCAGAGACTCCGGCGACGACAACAACAACCATCTTGACGACGGCGCCGATTACCACCGTGTCTCCGACGGCTACGGTGATGCCGACAACCACTGTTGCGCCAACAACCACCATGTCTCCGACAGCTACAGGGATGCCGACAACTACCCAGTCACCCGGAGCCGCAGCGGCAGTGGCAATAACTAACTACGCTTATATACCGTCGGCGCTGACAGTTTCCGCCGGTACAACGGTTACCTGGACAAATAATGATGGTGAGGCGCATACTGTGACCTCTCGTACATCCCTTTTCGACAGCGGTTTGTTCGGGAAAGATAAGAGCTTTAGTTATACTTTCAGCCAGAAGGGCGAGTACGAATACTACTGTATTCCTCACCCGTATATGACCGGTAAGGTCATCGTTGAATAGCAGATAACATCGAGGGGGATTCTTATGCCCGGCGTTCTAATAGCGATCCGAATACTCTTCATTCTCGGCATCATCAACCTGGTTGCGGGGCTGTTGATATTCTTTTCCTGCCGCTGCCTGCCTGGTTCAAAAATCGGAAAAGGCTTGATGCAGCGCCCATGGTACCAAAAATTCTTCAAACTGCATTGCGCTATCTGGTGGATTTTCTGGGTGTCCGTGATCGCGCACGCAATCTTGGCTTTAGTCTACATCGGCTGGCCGTTGTAACTAAAGAAGGTCTATTCCAGCAGTTCCATGATGTGCCTGACCTGCACCGGCAGGCCGTGGCGCGTGAGACTATCTATAAGCTGTATCTGGCAGCCGGGGCAATCCGTAGCGACGATATCCGCCCCGCTGGCTTTAATATTAGCGACCTTTTTATCGGCAATCTGCTTTGACAAATCGTAAAAATAGACGCTGAAAGTCCCCGCCATCCCGCAGCAGCGGTCGGCCTCCGCCATTTCCACGTATTTGATACCGGCCAGCGCTTTCAGTATGCGCCGGGGCTGTTCCTTGACGCCAAGATAGCGCCCCAGGTGGCAGGGTTCATGCCAGGTCACGGTCTTGCCTTTGAACTCCGGCGCGGCGCGGTAGGCGGCATCAGGCAGTTTGGCGACATCGACGAGGAACTCGGTAATATCTTTAATCTTAGCGGCATATTCGGCATAAGCCTGTTTTCTTTCATCGGTATCCGCGAGGAATTTCACGTAATCCTTCATGGCGGAGGCGCAGGTAGCGCAGTCGGTAATGATATATTCGAGGTCTTTAAACGCCCTCACATTGGCGTCGGCCATTTTACGCCCCGTTTTAAAGTCGCCCGCGCCCAGGTAAACCGGCGCGCCGCAGCACCCCTGCCCGCGCGGCATGATGACCTCGATGCCGTTTTTATTGAGAAAGCTGATGATTTTCAGACCCAGGTCGGGAAAGACAAAATCGGTCATGCAGCCGGTAAAATAGCCGACGGTGAATTTTACAGGAACGCCTTCGGGCGGGCGGTTAACTTCCGGCGCCGCCTGGCGCAGGAACCTGGGCGCTATTTCCGGGATATGCCGCCCCTTGCCGAGGGCGGAGAGAAACATGGACAGGTGCCGGATGGAGCCTTCCGACCGGGGCAGGAAAATACCCTGGAACCACGAGGCAAAACGTACTGCGTAGCCGAAGAGCCGCCGCCGTGGTAATAACCAGCGGTAGATGATGTTATACGGGAAGGGAACACCTTTCTGCGCTGTTTTATCCGCGCGGGCGGCGGTAATAACATTGGCCACCTTCGTGCCGGCCGGACAGTTCTGCGTGCAGGTCATGCATAAGGTGCATTTATTGAGCTTGTTCGCCATTTCTTCCGTGGGATTGAGCTTGCCGGAGATCCATGACCGGACGAGCATCAGTTTGCCGCGGGCAACAGACGATTCCGCCTGCATCAGGGTATAAAAAGAAATTTTACGCGTAAAGAAAAGCGGCTGGAATTATCCAGCCGCTTTTTTGTTTAGTGTAGCTAGCCCACCTGGGATATAGCATTGTTTTACCGAGTTTAGTCTAACTATCCTAATGTCGCTTGAATCAAGTAAGTTTTATGTGAAGAAGTAATAAGGGCCCCCCCAATGCGATGAGGGGGCGCTTATTATTAATGGGACACGCAATTTTAGCTGTGTTTGACCATGCTCTGTAAAGAGCCCATTGTGATGACGGAGCTTTCCTCTTTCTGATTAGCCTGCACGGCAAACACCGGTATTTTACCTTCCAACCTGACGACTTTATCCGCAGTGCTCCCGATAGCCCACTTCACAATGCCAGTCCGGCCATGAGTAGCCATGGCGATGAGGTTGGCTTTTATTTCACGGGCAACCCCTACAATTTCTTCAGCTACTATACCGGTTTTAACCATGGTCGATACGTTAAAACCTTTGACGCGCATTTTTTTAGCGACTTCTTCCAGGTAATTTAGTGATTTTTCATTGAGTTCCTTCTGCTCACTTTCGGCGTAAGGAAGCTGGGCTCTCTTATCATGAGTCAGAACATCGAAATTAACTAACGAGTTGACTTTAAGGAGAACCACCTCTGCTTCGGTATGGGGTACATTATTCAAAACCAGATTCTCCAGTTGCGGAAGGACTGCTTCCCCTATGTTTGTACCATCCATCGGAACCAGTATTCTAATTTTCATTTCATTTCTCCTTTCAAGAATTATTTACTAAATTTCCGGTAAATTATTATTTAATCCATGCCTTGCCGGCAGGTACGTTGATTTTAAGCGGAGTCAATATTACATGGGCCATCAAGTACCAGGCGCAGAGAGCGCATACAATCAATTCCACCGCAGCGATCTTGTTGAAGATCTCCGCACCGGGGACAAGGTGACCAATATCAAGCAGAACGAATCCGATAAAGAGTGTCAGGAATACCCAGGCCAAAGCGCCGTTTTGTTTCATTGAACCGATGAAATAAATCAGGGTAAGGCCGGTGAACACTAACAAAAACCATCCCACATCAACAGATGTAATGTTGAAATACCCCATTTGCATTGAGAGGAAGATTCCACCCAGCGCAATCCAGAACGCTCCGTAGGTAACAAAAGCCGCTGAGCCAAAACTATTGCCTGTTCGGAATTCCTGAAAACCCGCGATAAATTGAGCCAGGCCCCCAAAGAAGAATGCCAGCCACATTACTACACCCGTTCCTGCTAACCCCAGATTATGTAATTGCAGTAGTATGGTGGTTGCTCCGAATGCGCCCAGGCCTACTGCCGCCGGATTTCCAAAAGACGGCGCCGGTTTTGGTTGGGTTAATGAATTCTGGATTTCTTTGAAGAACTTGAGATCATCATTCTCTCCGCCTTCAATTTCCTCAAAAACCCCTCTTTTGACGAGACGAGAAGCCATTAATTTCCTCCTTCAATCATTTAGTGCAGTTATCTTTATTCACTTCTAAGCATATCATCTGCCCACGGGCTTGCCATCAGCAGCATTACCTGTTTGGCATCCATATTTAGACCTGTTTATTTTTTCCAAAACAGGTCTAAGTGCTTACCGTCGAGCAGGTGCAGAGGCCTATTGCCCATGATAGAAACGGATAAATAAATAGTTTAGAATGCTGTTGAAGGTATCTATCAAGTGTTTTATACTTATTCGAAGGAGTAATGATGGATAAAATCAGAATTGTTATTGCCGACGACCACGCAGTTGTTCGTGAGGGGACACGCACTTTACTGGAGAGAGAAGAGGACATGGAGGTAGTTGGAGAAGCAAGTGACGGGGAAGAAGCCGTCAAGGTTATTGAGAAAAATAAGCCTGATGTGGCAATCCTGGATATATCGATGCCAAAGCTTAGCGGCATAGAAGTCACAAAACGGATTAAATCCCGCTTGCCGTCTACGGGGATTTTAATACTTACCGCTTATGATAATGATGAGTATGTCTTCGCGCTTCTTGAGGCCGGCGCAGCCGGCTACCTTCTTAAAGATGTATCAGGTACGGAGATAGTGGAGGCCATAAGGTCTGTTTATTCCGGGGAATCGGTTTTGCATCCTTCTATCGCCCGCAAGGTCATACAGCGCGCGATAGTAAGCTCGGCTAAATCCCATGAAGAGAGCGCTGAGATTGAATTAAGCGAACGAGAACTGGAAGTACTAAAGTTAGCCGCTAAAGGGTCCAGTAATAAAGAAATAGCCGAGAATCTTTGTATAAGCATCCGCACAGTGCAGGGGCATATTAACAGCATATTTCATAAATTAAGCGTAGGTTCTCGAACTGAGGCTATTTTCCAGAGTGTAAAAAGAGGCTGGCTTTCTTTCGACGACCTGTCTGAAGAAGAAGTCCCATGATTTGCTGCACGTTTAAATCCGCTGGTTGTTTATTTATAAGAAGAAAGAACCGTTAATAGTATGCTGAGCAGGATAATTTACCTATTCTCTACGAGCTCTTTATGAAAAAAGTGTTGAATTGGTCTGAGTGGAGCATCACAACAAAAATACTCATCCCGTTTCTGTTATTGTTGATAATATCGATGGGCGCGATAGGGTACATGACTAACACGAATATCAGGGACCTGGGGAGTTATGCTTTAAACTCCTCATCTGAACTGGGACAAAGGGCTATCGAAGACAGCACAACGCATTTGAATAAGCTGGGTGAGGACATAATTAAACAGAAAGCCCGGGATGTGGCAGAATTAAAGAAAAATCTATCTTGCCGTCACCTTCTCTCTCAGCAGCACTATGATCGTCGTCAAGCTTCTTTATGAAAAATTCGAGCTTGATACACTGCCGGGAAGAATCACCCTGGGAATACTAGTCGTTCAGGATATCTGGGCTATCCTTTTCCTGGCAATACAACCCAATCTGGATAACCCTCAAATAGGTGTTATCGCGTTTTCCCTTCTCAAGGGAATCGGCCTGGTTGGTTTCTGTTTCCTCATGAGGCGTTATGTGCTCCCCGGGCTATTCAAAAAAATCGCCAAAAACCCGGAACTGATCGTGGTTACGGCGTTAGGCTGGTGTTTCCTGGTGTCATGGTTTTCCGGCGATGTTGCAGGACTATCGCGGGCTATGGGCGCGCTCATTGCCGGTGTGACGCTTTCCACTCTGCCCTACCGGGAAGAAATATCGGACAGAGTTACCAACATCCGGTCTTTCTTCCTCATTTTATTCTTCGTCTCACTGGGTTTAAAAATCACCACGCCGAGTTTGAATATTTTCCTTTTATCTTTACTGGCCTCGGTATTTTTAATTGTCAGCCGTTTCATATCGCTGTTCCTTCCGCTTTATTTCATGAAAAAGGGTATCCGCATCAGCTTCCTGACGCCATTAAATATCGCCCAGATAAGCGAATTCTCTCTGGTAATCGTCGCTCTCGGGGTAAGCTTCGGTCATATCGACCAAAGTCTCATGACTATCGTTCTCTTTACACTGATGATTACTTTCACTGCGTCAACTTATATGATTTCATACAGCCATAAACTCTATCTCATCTCCGACCTTATTTTAAAGAAGATAGGATTTAAAGATATCCAGTTAGCGGAAAAGGGAGAACCTGAAGCCGGCGGGAAGCATGCCTACCCCATAATATTCCTCGGGTTTTATAAAATCGCCAGTTCCCTGCTGCTGGCTCTGGAGGAACAGGATCCGGCGATGAAAGATAAAATCCTGGTGATTGACTTTAACCCTGAAGTTTGCCAGGAGTTAAACCGGCGCGGCATCAAGTGCCTGTTCGGAGACCTTGCCAATACCGGCACATTGACCGAGGCCGGACTGGAAAAAGCCAAACTGGTGGTTTCCAGTATTCCGGATACAATTTTAAAGGGTACCAATAATACATCTATCCTGAATTATATCAAGAGAGTAAATCCGACGGCGCGGGTAATAGTCACGGCAGAAAGAATACTCGCAGCCGAAAAGCTATGGGATGCCGGGGCTGATTTTGTAATCCTGCCGCAGGTTGAAATGTCTGACCGGCTGGCCACGGTGGTAAACCAACTTGTCACCGAGGAGAAAACTCCAGACATCTGCCTGGAGTGCCAGCGCCGTCTTTCAGATTATAAGCGCGTCGTTATAGACTGATATACCTGCCGTCTGTTTTTTAGTGCAAACAAGCCAAGCAGGCTATTCCTGGTATTAATTCACAAGAGGATGCGGCCGGTTGATTCCGCTGGCTTTTTATTTCAGGATGGGAGGCACGGCTCCTTCTCCCATATAAAAAATAAACAAGTATACGATAATGGCCAGTTCTATAGCCAGAGTAGATATGACCAATACAACGCCTCTATTGACATGCCTGTATTTTTCTGAATTGATCAGGGCGACATTATAAATTTCACGCGAATACGTTTCCATAACGGAAGATTCGTCTTTCATCATTTCCTGGAGAGCTTCTTTATAGGAAGAGTGGTCGGCAAAGCGGCAGATGCCGCCAAAAAAGGTAGGGTCACAGACCGGGGCGGCTTTAGCATCGGCCTGTTCGGTACGTATCCTGGGTTTAATGGCCATTATCAGGTTGTAAATGGAAAGTATGGCAAAAATAAAGTACAGCATTACCATTACCAGGGTTAAAGGATTTACGGGGATGACGCGATAGTAGACGATAAAAAAAACCATGAATACGCCGAGTATCGAAAGCAACGATATCGATTTCTGGTCGGCTCGCTCAACCAGCCGGTTCTCACTTTCCAGAATCCTGAGTATCAATTCTATGTTATCCATAGGCATGAGAAAAAATCCTTTCTTTGAAAAACAACGGGCGCGCTATCTGCGCAACCCTGCC
The DNA here is from genome assembly GCA_041300405.1 of Dehalococcoidia bacterium. Taxonomy (GTDB): domain Bacteria; phylum Chloroflexota; class Dehalococcoidia; order Dehalococcoidales; family RBG-16-60-22; genus Fen-1077. The sequence goes on from JBGLNK010000001.1 coordinate 2,125,197, forward strand.
ACAAGCATAGATTATCAAATAATAGACAAAGAGACAAGCATTCCAGGTCAAATAATATCCGGCTTGCTGATTAAATCTTGAAGACAGTGTTACGCTTGTCAACCCGGTATAATTTTTCAAGCGGCAAGCAGTCAGCCATTTGAATTACAATTAAATCTCGTTTTCCGGGTTCATTGACAATTGGCGAAGGACGTATTACACTATTTATTGGAAATGTAGAGGCATTAGTTTTAACCGTTTTCTTACTTTCCCTTACTTTAATTCTAATTGCCAGGCAGTATTATTAAACTGTGAAAGTACAAAAATCGATAGCGGGCAGGGCTTTAATAATTTTAGTCCTGTCTTTCTTTATTTTTACGGCTGTTTTAAGCTGCACATCTAAAACTGTACCTCCGGCGACAACCAACGTTCCCAGCTCACCGGCTAATACGACTTCACCGGCTGTCACGGCAACAAAGCCACCGCAGGTAACCACAACAGTTGCGGCAACATCAACAACCCCAACCCCCACACCCACCACATCCGCGGGTTTTATTGCTTCTTCTCAACCGGTTACGGTCTTCTCAATTGCCGTCGGCAACGTTTCGGTATTAAAAACCGGCGCCAGCACGTGGACTAATGCTACGGCGGGAATGGTTCTACAACAATAATGATCAGACCAACGAAGGCATTCATCATGTCTCCAAACCATTCTTCGGAGCGCAGTTTCATCCAGAGCCGCGCCTCCCAGGACACCGGTAACGGCCATTTCATGCAGTTGGTAAATATCGAAAGTGCCGGTATTGGCGAATAAAATCAGGATTCCCACCAGGAAACCGAAATCGCCGATGCGCGTAACGATAAACGCTTTCTTGGCGGCGTCGGCGGCGGATTTTTTATGGAACCAGAAGCCGATGAGCAAATAGGAACACAGCCCGACCATCTCCCAGAAAACGTAGGTGAAGAGCAAATTATCGGATAGCACCAGTCCCAGCATGGAAAAGGTGAACAGGGACATGTAGGTGTAATACCGGTAGTACCCGGCTTCATCGTGGGCCATGTAACCCAGCGAATATATCTGCACCATGAGCGAAACAATGGAAACCACGACAGCCATTATCACCGAAAGCTGGTCCATAATAAGGCCGATGTGGAAGTTGAAATTACCGATGACTATCCAGTTAATATCGGTGATGACTATTTCCGGGCTCTCCAGGCTCATCAGGGAGTACAGCGCCCAGACGGATAACGCTGCCGCGCCGCCGATGGCCAGGATGGCGATATAGCCGTAAACTTTGGATTTGCGGTTGACGAAAAGCCTCAGCAGCAGCCCGTTCACGATGAACGCGCCCAGCGGCAGCAGCATGATGAGCCAGATTAATTTGTCAGGTATCATAGTTTCCTTAAAATATCTTTGATTACGTGCTCTTTATCCTGCGGCACCATAACGGAATATTCGGCAAATTCCTGGCCGATAGGGAAGCCTTCACGGGGCATAATGCGCGTGGGAATGCCTTCTCCCTCGAAGCATTCCTTCCACATCTCCGCCATGACCAGCGTTTTCGCCTTTTTTACTTCTACCCACATAATTGATAAGTATCAACTTACAAATGACAAGTAACAAACCCCTCGTCCCCTCTTAAATATTTCCCTCTTTTCACTTCCTTGTTACTTGTTTTTTGCTGCTTGTTACTTAACCCCCTTACCACTTCAGTAAATTAATATTATTGGTATCTATATCAGCCAGACCGCGGTAAACGGCCAGCACTATCGCCAGACCTACGGCTATTTCGGCGGCGGCCACGACGATAACGAAAATGGCGAAGACCTGCCCCGTCAGCAGCAGCGGCACGATATAGGCGGAAAATGCCACCAGGCTGATGTTCACCGCGTTAAGCATTATCTCGATGCACATCAGGATGACCACGGCGTTGCGTCTCGTCAGCGCGCCGTACAGTCCGATGCAGAAAAGCACCGCCGATAATATTAGATAATGATTAAGCCCGATGTTCACCCGGTTACTTCCTTCTCTTTTTCAAAACTTTTAACTTTTGCCTTTATCAAATCGCTCCCTCCTTGGTAAGTGCCTGTCCTGAGCCTGCCGAAGGAAGGGACCAAGGGAGATTTCGTTCTCCTACTCCCTAATCTCTACTTTTTACTTCTCCCTCGTGATGACTATTGCGCCGATTATCGCCGCCAGCAGCAGCGCCGCGCTGATTTCCACCGGCAGGATAAAGCCGCTCCCGCCGAATAGTTTAACAGCCAGGGGCGCCGTGGTAGGTGTCAGCGGGGCTTCCGCGGCGAGATTCCATTGTGTATTCAGCGCCGTGTAAACCAGGATTGCCAACAGCACCACTGTAACGATAGCGGCGGGCCATCCCATTTTGTTGGCGCGGTTGCCCTTCTGGACTTCTTTCGTCATCATGATTGCCAGGATGATTAATACCGAGATAGCGCCGACATAGACGAGTATCTGTACCGCGGCTAGAAAATCCGCGCTGAGGGTAATATAAAGCCCCGCCACCGTGATAAAGCAGAGAATCAGCATCAGGGCGGCGCGGAAAATATTGCGCACGAACACCACGCCCAGCGCTGCCGCCACAACTATTACGGCCATGACCCAGAACGCAATCGTCATGACCATTACTTGCGCTTCCTCTTCTCGGTAATCTTATCCAGCAGCAGGGTCTGTTCCGGTAATCCGGCGGCGATGTCCGGGTGGTAATAACCGCTGGCCGGTCTCTCCTCGGATTCCAGCAGCGCGTCGTCAGCCTGGATGAGGTCATTACGCCGGTATTTGGCGCGCTCATATGAATAGCCCATGAATACAGCATCGAAGGGGCACGCTTCAACGCACAGGCCGCACTGTATGCAGTAGCCGGTGTCCACGCGGTACGTGGTAACATCGTATTTATTATTTTTCAGATTGGTATCTGTCACCAGTTCTATGGCTCCCTGCGGGCAGGCCTTGGCGCAGGTACCGCAGCCGGTGCAGCGTTCGCGGCTCCAGATAAGCTCGTTACCGCGTGTCCGGCGCGATATGTTCAGCCTCTGTTCCGGGTACTGGTTGACGGTGGGGTGGCGGAACAGGTACCGGATGGTTACCGTCATGCCCTTTAAAATGCCCAGCCCGTAACGCTCAAACTTCAACACGGCCCCACCCCAATTTAAAAAATTTGGACCATAAAACTACCAGTATTATCATTATGGCTATATTGATTACGACCGCCAGCCACGGCAGAGCGTCCGGCCATATAAGCACCTGCGCCGCTGTGACGAAGAGGTTGATGACGGCCAGTGGGAGCAGGAACTTCCAGGCTAAAGTCATTATCTGGTCGATGCGCACGCGCGGGAGAGTCGTCCTGACCCAGACCATGAGGAAAAAGACGATAAATATCTTGACGACGAACCAGAGCCACGGCGGCAGCAGCGGGCCTCTCCAGCCGCCCAGGAAAATGGTGGTAATAATGGCGGACATGGCGATAGCCTCGGCGTACTCTACCAGGTAAAACATGGCGAATTTCATGCCAGGTGACTAAAAAGTACACCGAAAACGATAAGAACCTCGTCCGCGTGGAAATCTGGGCGGAAAATCCCCGGGGAGAAAAGACGGTTACAGGTACGGCGGTAGTCGCGCTGCCGCCACGCGCATAAGCGCATAAGCGCAACGGCGTATAGGCGCAGCGACGTAAATGCGCAACTGCGCAAACACGCTATTTATTGATTCTACGTCCTCCGGGCAACAACAGCTATCCAGTCTCCGCCTTCCTGATAAGGAATTCCCGTGAGGTCATTCCATAATTGTACGATTTTAAAACCGGCTTTCTTGAGCGCCCGAGTTATGGATTCCAGAGTGTAATCATGAAACCAGTTGTTGTACACTTTAACACCATCACCGTCAATGACGATATATTGATCCAGCCATGTATCGTACTCAGGATAATCAAATCCTTGCTCCAGAACCAGGTGTTCGCCAGGGCGCCAGAAACCCCCGTCGCTGAAATACCAGTGGTTTTTTAATCCGCAACGGCTTCTAAGTACTCTGGTAGTAATATCAAATATCAAGACACCGCCTGGTTTTAACGCTGTGTGAAGCTTTAAAAGCAGCTCGTCTCTTTTTTTATCAGAGAGAGTATTGAATTCACCGTAAACCTGTATTACAGCATCGAATTCAGTGGAAAAATCGATATCGAGGAAATTCAATAGCCGGTAGTCGATATCGAATCCATTTGATTTAGCATGCGCAATTGCGTAATTGAGCGAATTCTTTGAAATATCGACTCCGGTTACCTCGATACCTTTATCCGCCAGACGGCTGGCATAGAGTCCCGGCCCGCATCCCAGGTCAAGCACTTTATCACCGCGCTTTAAAACCCCGGATGATAACAGGTTTTGTACTTCTTTATCGATGGTCTCAGGACGGCGGCTGGCAGAATCGTCTTCGGGGTTTAAATGTGATTTCAGTAAACTCTTTGAGATATACGGGTCGTCCCAAAAGTGTGGTTCGCCCGGCGTATACAAAGCGGGCTTGACCGAACATTGAAGTATTTTACAAAAAGTATCAGAATATTTCCCTTTCATTTCAAACCAGATTATAACATAAGCAATCTTGAATAAGCATTGACTTCCTCTGGTAATAAGGATATTGTGAAGAATCACGGGCGTGAATATATAGCGTGGACGTTACATAAGCGCAAAAACGCAATACCGCATAAGAGAAAATGCGTAATAACGTAACTGCGCAAAAAGCGTATATACGTAAAAAATGTACCGCACTAACATCCTCTCCCCCAGGATAACACCTTCAATATGCCCCTCTCCCTTGAGGGGGGTAGGGTGAGGGTGAAATCCTAGGGAGAGTTAGAGAGGGATTTTCCTTAGAGCATCCGCGCTGATGCGCAATTACGCATATGCTCCATAATTAACAAATACGTTTACTCTAACGCCTCAGCCACTATCTCGCTGACGTCTTTAACCTTGATTGTTTCTTCGGCCTGCCTGGCCTTGAGCCCGTCCTCGAACATGTTCAGGCAGTACGGGCAGGCCGTCGCCATGCAGCTGACGCCGGAGGTGACAATCTCGTCGACGCGGCGCGCGTTGATGCGCGTGTTCGGGTCTTCCTCCATCCACATATGGCCGCCCCCGCCCCCGCAGCAGAAACTGTTCGACCCGTGGCGCGGAAGTTCGACCTGGTTTTCGCTCAGGGCTTTAACGATGGCGCGGGGTTCTTCATAAACATCGTTATAGCGTCCCAGGTAGCAGGAATCATGGTAAGCGGCCTTTTGCAGGACTTTCCTGGAAACCTTCAGGCGGCCCGATGCCATTAGGCCGGCGATGAACTGGGAATGGTGGATAACCTCGAAATCGCCGCCGAACTGGGGATACTCGTTCTTGAAGCTGTTGAAGCAGTGCGGGCAGTAGGTCATGATCTTCTTCACGCCATATCCCTTGAGGATCTCGATGTTCTGCTGGCAGAGGGTCTGGAAAAGATACTCGTCGCCCAGGCGGCGCGCAGGATCGCCGCAGCACGCCTCTTCATCGCCGAGGATACCGAACTTGACACCGGCGGCCTGCAGGACTTTAGCCGTAGCCTGCGCCACCTTGATATGGCGGTCATCGAGGGCGGCGCTGCAGCCCACCCAGTACAATATCTCAGGGTTGTTATCTTCTGCCAGTGTCTTTATATTAAATCCTTCACACCAGCTGGTGCGTGTCGAAGTCGTGCCGCGGTAAGGATGGCCGCGGGTGCCGAGGCATTTGAGCGCTTCCTGCGCCGCTTCGGGCATGCGGCTCTTTTCCATCACGAGGTTGCGCCGCAGGTCTACAATCTTGTCCACGTGCTCGATGTAGACCGGGCAGGCCTGCATGCAGGCGCGGCAGGTGGTGCAGTCCCAAACAACCTCATCGGTAATCACTTCGCCGGCGAGCTCTTTACGGGTTTCGGCGGGCTTTAACGACGTAAGCTTCGGATAAACATCGTAGAAGTGGTTTTTCAGGTCCTGGATAACCTGCTTTGGATTCAGTTTCTTGCCGCTGAAATAAGCCGGGCAGGCATCCTGGCAGCGGCCGCAGCGTGTGCAGGCGTCCAGGTCGAGGAGCTGTTTCCATGTGAAATTCTCCATTTTACCGACGCCGAAAAGCTCGCTCTTTTCAAAATCCAGTTTGGTCAGCGCGCCCTTCGGCCCCAGGTTCCGGAAAAAGACGTTGAGCGTGTCCCAGGCGATGTGGAACAGCTTGGAGTTATACAGGGCGACGTAGACGAAAGTCCCCAGGGCTAATAAGACATGGAACCACCAGAGACCGGCGTGCCAGCCGAGCAATGGCCCTGCCGCTGGTTTACGGCAACGATTCTCAGTTGCAGCAGGTGTTTTTTAACATCATCGTCAACGCCGAGTTTTTCATGCTGCAGGCGCACAAAAGAGGGACGCTGAATATCGTCACGGAAAAGGCGGGGGATTATGTGAGGGTTTCTTTCACCGATGACGGCCCCGGTATTCCCGCGGAAGACATTAAAAACCTGTTTACCCCGTTCTTTACCACCAAGGGTGCCGATAAAGGAACCGGTTTAAGCCTGAGTATCTGCCTGGGAATAGTATCCGAGCACGGCGGTAAAATTTGGGCTGAAAGCCAACCGGGCAAAGGCTCAACTTTCATTATTGAGTTTCCTGTCTATTGTGAAGACTCCGTGTAAACGGGGTGCCGGTGATATATCTTCGGGGGGTGGCAAGATCACCGGTGCGTTAATTCAGGGTAAGGTCATAATTTTGAGAAAACTCGCGAAAGCGACAAATAGGGCTTAGACAGCGTGAAATTTCGGTAATAATGTCCCTAACCTGGGTAAAAGTAAAAAACATAATTTGATATCGTGTGTTAGCAAAAATTAATCAAAACACTTTTTAACAACATTTTTAAAAAACGCGCAGCTAAACAATCCTGATATTCTAGTTTTTCACAATGTATTCCAGCGGTGCTTCTTGAAAAGAAGATTGTGATTATGTAATACTATTTCTTAGGTACTACCATATTTTAGATTATTCTAGTGATATTTTATACCTGGAGTTAACATGGAAGAACATCTCCGAAGTCTTGAAGAAACCAGGGACTTGTACAGATTGTACGTGGTGTTCAAGCACACCTTCGAGGCCATTCAGAGATGCCGGGAAGCCGACCTGAAGAAATACGATATCACGCCGGAACAAGCCACTGCGCTAATCCTGTTAAAGAATATAGGGGAAAAAGCCACTCCCACGGAAATCTCGGGCTGGCTGTTCCGCAAACCTCATACAACCTTGAACCTGCTTCGAAGAATGCAGAAACAGGGCTTGGTAGACATGACCCCGGACTCTTGTAATAAGCATATAATCCGGATTAAATTGACAGAAAAGGGTTGTGAAGTTTACGATCATGTAATCCTGTATACTTCCGCCGCCGATACGCTGGGTTTCCTTTCCAAAAAGGAGCAGCAGCAGCTATTGTCTCTTTTAGAGTTAGTGAAGGAAAAAGCTTTGGAATATTTGAAGCTTGACTCTAAAACAGTTACCCGGTTGACAGCTGCACTTATGCTTCCTTTTTCAGACACTTCAAATACACCTGAATAACAGGTACCTCTGGCAGTCTTTCCCCGCTGGTTGAGCCCTTAAAAAATAAGGGTTGACAAGTATGTTATAATATTCTATTATCTCTTACGATGTTCATATAAGATGTTCTATTTAGCTAATCTGGTTCATATCCTTTTTCGAGCCGTAATGCAAGTTATTTTAGCGAATTAATAATAAGTTCTTGAAAGGAGGATTGCTTAGCGGATTTAACCAGCCAGGTGTGTAATAAGAAATAACGAATAGGAGGAACATCTTTGAAAAGGTCGCTTGCGGTTTTAAGTCTTTTAGTAGTCCTGTCTTTATTGATTGGAATTGTATCGTGCACCAACACTTCCACACCAACTTCAACCCAGCCGGTTACGTTAAGTTTGGCGCCCATAAACGTACCACCGCCTCCTTCAGGGGGCCTGACTATTTTCTTCACAAAATGGGGCGAGTTAGTTACTGAAAAGACTAACGGACGGGTCAAAATTGACATATTCTTCGGACAGACTCTGGCGCCGGTAAACCAGATTGTTGACGCTACCAGTAAAGGCGTGGCAGACATAGGTGGCGTTGCGGCGGCGCAGGAGCCGGGCAAACTCCCCCTGGATATGGTGGCGCAGTTACCTGGATTTGGCACCGATTACTGGGCGCAGAGCATGGCATTCTGGGATTTAATGAACCAGGATCCGCTTAAATCTCAATACGCCGGCTATGATTTACTGCCACTTTCGCTGAACTTCGTTGCTGATTATTATCTCATTTCAAGAACGCCGATTAATTCGATCGCAGATTTAAAAGGTAAAAAAATCAATGCATCGGGTTTCGTGGCAGAGACCTTGGCTGGTCTCGGAGCGGTCCCGGTTGCGATGTCCCCTCCGGAGCAATATGAAGGATTGCAGAAGGGTACCATTGATGCGGATAGCGCTCCCTATTCAGCCATGATGGATTTTAAATTTTATGAAGTCGCCAAATACGTCGTACAATATCCATTCGGCGGGCGCATGCAGGCAGTACTGGTTAATAAAAATTCCTGGAATAAAATTTCTTCGGCAGACCAGAAAACTATCCTCTCCTTAATACCGGACTCCATTCAAAATAATATTGATATCTACTATGCAAAAGACCAGCCTTTATACCCCATAACTCCTGAGATAATCGAGAAAAACGGCCTGCACATAATTAAAGCCAGCCAGGCTGACCTTGATGCCATCAAGAAAGTCCAGGCTGGACAGGCCGATAAATGGGCGGCGGACACAGATAAAAAAGGGTTGGCCGGAAGCAAGATACTTGCTGATTACAGAGCGCTGGTAGACAAGCACGCCAAGAAAAGCAACTTCGCCTTTAAGTAACATACATCGTTCATTTACCCAGGTTTGGCTAGCGCACTTGAATTACAGATTCGAGTGCGCTAATCATCCCTGATGCACAATTTTGCACTGGAGAAGAAAATGCTTTTAAAGTTGCTTTCAAAGACGGAGCGAGTGTGCGCCGTGATAGCAGGAGCAGATCGGAAGAGGTGCAAAATCACTTAAAAAATATCTTTGAAAAAACCGGACTCAATAGCCGGACAAAACTAGCCAATTTAATTAGGTCAAATAATCCGCCATTTTAATTACACATTTTTCTAATGGGTACTATCATCTAGATTTTAGTGCTCCGGCATCATAGACAATATTACCGCCGGCGATGGTCATGAGAATCTGCAAATCAACGATTTTATGCGGATCAATGGTAAGAACATCGTTATCTATAACGCAAAAATCAGCCAATTTATTCGCTTCAATAGAACCTTTGATATCCTCCTTATGGTCCAGCCAGGCGCCGTTGGTGGTATAGGTACGTATAGCTTCCTGGATCGTGATGCATTGCTCTGGCCCGCTTGGTTTACCAGTAGCCTTCGATTCGCGCAGTACAGCCCCCTGGATTCCTTGCCTCCAATCGGGGTAGCTTACCGGGGCATCGGAGCTATTGGCCACCCTGATGCCGTTATCGAGCATTGTCCGTAACGGCCAGTGGTAACCTGCCCTCTTGGGTCCAACCACGGTCTCCATAAAATCGGAGATAGTCCATTTGATAGATGATTGCACGTTCAAGCCAAGGCCGTAGCCGGTGCGCCTTTCGAACTCCCCCATTTTCTTTATAGTTTCGGGCATTGAAAAATCACTATGGATGACATAGTGCCTGGCATCCCAGGGGTCAGACTCGATACATTTCATATATTGGTCGGTGATGATATCGATAGTTTTTTCACCGCAGGAGTGAATCCCAACCTGTAAACGGTTGGCATGAATCAGCTTAATCATCTCCCGCAAGTGTTTTTCCTGCTCCTCCACGTTGTTACCCTCTGTCACCAATAGCCCGTAAGTCCCATCGACATAGGGTTCGTACATAAAAGCGGTCTTCAGCGGCGGGATGCCGTCCGCGACCAGTTTGGCGCCGCCGATTTTCAACCAGTCATCGCCGAAGTTGTATCTGGCCCCGATATATTTCATCGCTTCGGTTATGGTGCCGAAGCCGGAAGTTCCGAATCTGGCCAGCATCAGCAACATGTTTACCCGGCACGTCCATTTCTTTTCTTTAAAACTCTCGTTATAAACATCACAATAGCAAGCCCACTTTTCACGGTCGATGCCGGCATCTGTAAAACTGGTAATGCCCAACGAATTCAACTCCGCCATCGCTTGAATTAAAGCTTCTTTTCGCTGTTTTGACGTCGGGCGTGGGATGGATTCTCTCACCGGCATAGCGGCTTTTTCATAAAGCAGGCCTGTAAGTTCACCGGTTCCGGCAGACCTGCCGATCCTGCCGCCTACCGGGTCCGGGGTATCTCTGGTAATTTTTGCTTTTTCAAGGGCCCGGTTGTTTACCCAGATACGATGTCCCGAGTATTCTGTAAGCACGACGGGGTTATCAGGCGCTACTTTGTCCAGCATTTCTCTGAAAGGTATACAGTGATGGTCGGCCAGACATTCTGCCAGATAGCCTTCGTCCCACCCTTCCCCCAGTATCCATTCCCCCGGTTTAATTTTTCCGGCTTTTTCAGCGACCATCTTGACGATGTCCGCTATCGACTTAACATTGGGAAACCTTATATCCAACATGAAGGGGGGCCTCGTTAAGGCCCAATCGGAGATATGACAATGAGTGTCATTCATACCGGGCAAAATGGTGTTGCCTTTGAGATTAATCACCTTCGCCTTGCTGCCCGTGATGCCTTTGATTTCATCGTTGGTGCCCACGGCTACTACTATCCCGTTCTTAACGGCCACCGCCTGCGCAATAGAAAATTTATCGTCAACCGTGATTATTTTCCCGTTGTTGATAACCAGGTCCGGAAGGAGAGTTTCTTTTAAAGAACTTGTCGATTTCATGAAATGCTCCTTATACTTATTACAACTTATCCAGCCCCAGGTCTGCCAGCGTCCGTACTTTTGGTTTGCCGCTATCAGATATCCCACCCCAATTCCCTAATAACAGCCTTATAAAAACGTTTTAGGTTAATATTTTTTACAGACATCCAGCAGAGTTGCCACACCTTTTTCCAAATATTCCTGAGTGATAATCAGTGAAGGCATGAAACGTATAACGTTATGATACCTCCCGCACGGTACGACGAGCACTCCCCGGTTAAGAAGCTCACCGAGAATTGCTCCCATTTTATCCGGGGGAAGCGGCTCACGTGTTTCTTTATCTTGCACCATTTCAACCCCGATGAAGAAGCCGCGACCGCGAACATCGCCGATGATCTTTGTCTTTTTCGCGCCATCCTGTAGTTGTGCGATAACCTCCGCCCCGAGCCTGGCGGTTCTCCCCATTAAATCGTCATTATCATCGGTCAGAATATCAATGTTTGTCATGCACACCACGGAAGAAAGGGCATTGGCGGCAAATGTACCGGGCTGCGAAGACTCCGGCATTTTAGCCGCGATGTCAGCCCTCAACGTCAGGCCAGCCATGGGAAGGTCGCCTCCCATACCCTTGCCCCAGGTGAGCATATCCGGCACGACATCGCTGTGCTCTATCGACCACATTTTACCGCTGCGGCCCGCTCCGGCCTGAACCTCGTCAGAAATAAACAAAATACCCTTTTTCTCACAGGCCTTTTTCAGCATCTCCAGATAGCCCGGCGGCGGAATCAAATAGCCGCCTTCTCCCTGCTGCGGTTCGATAATCAAAGCGGCGACGTCATCGGCAGCAGTATAAGGTGTATTCAGCACATAGTCAACGTATTTTGCGCACTGCAAATGGCAATCGGGATATTTCAATCCGAAGCAGCAGCGGTAGCAGTAATGTTTATCACCCTCTCCGGCTTGACCCAGCCGAGCGCGGGCGGGGCGTTGAACGCAGGGTTCCACATTAGCTTGTGTATCTTCCAATTACCGTTTTCTTTAATATATTCGGCGGTATAAATACCGGCTGTAAAGTCCTGCATGACGCCTCCGCCGGCGGGGAGCGCTACAGCGCCGAAGCCGTACCAGCGGCCGCGGGCGATCTTGCCGTCGGGCTCGATGTCCACGACGCCGGAAAGCTGCATGATAAGATGCAGGACTTCCGGGTTCACGGCGCGGGCTTTTTCACCGGAGAAATAACGGCGTATGCTTTCTTTACCCTGGTAGATACCTACCATGATATTCAATTCCGTATCCGGGCTATCGGAAAAGCAGTCGATTATCTCTTCATACATCCAATATTCCAGGTAAAAGCCGTAAGTTCTCTGCAACTTCATTATCGCCTGCAGATCTTCAAGAACGGCCACCTTCTTTTCCAGCTCAATAATCCTTTTATCCGTTTCTTTTGAATCCATAATGTTCTCCTTTATTATTGAGCAAACTTAGTCTTTATTGTTTGGACGCCCCGTATTTTTTAGGTGAGGTTTCCTTACCGGTGACAGGGTGGCGGTAGTGGAAAGGCGGGACGTACCCGGAAGGATACATCGAGTTAACGTCACGCGGCTTATCGGGGATTGGCGCAGGGGTGCGGGGTTCTCCGGGACCGGGGCGGCGTTCCGGTTTGACCCATCCTACAGAAGGGTCCGCGTAAATCGAGGGGTTCCACATGAGTTGATGGATTTTCCATTTGCCGTCATCTTTAATATATTTGGCGGTATAGATGCCGCAGGTCAGGTTCTGGATGATGTATTTACCGACGGGGAGGGAATCCATACCAAAACCGTACCAGCGACCTTCTGCGGTTTTACCGTCTTCCGCAACATCCACCACGCCGGAAAGCTGCATTACCTGGTGCTGCACCTCGGGGTCGGCGCTGCGCGCTTTCTCACCCTCGAAATATTTTCTGATGCCTTTTTTACCTTCAAAAATGCCCACGTTGATGTTCAGCCTTGTATCGGGCCTGTCAGAGAAGCAATCGATTATTTCTTCGTACATCCAGTGTTCGATGTAAAATCCGTACGACCTCTGCAGCTTCCTGATACCTTCGAGGTCATCCAGCACGGCGACTTTTTTCTCCAACTCTTTGATTTTATTCTCCATCTCTTTTACGTCCATAATGCCCCCCTTTATTTTTTCTGAATCCTGGAGTATCCCAGTTTAACCTGCAGCGGCTCCGCGATGTACAGGTACTTATCGGTATCTTTACTCCATGGCGGCCAGTATATAATGTCTTTGACACTCGGGTTGCCGGTTTTAGCGTACTGCGTCCAGATACGCATCATCAGTTCAGAGACTTTACGGTCGTCATCCGTCAGTCCCGGGTCAATAGATTTGGCCCCGGCTAAACCGGCGATGCCTGCCAGCATTACCGGCCAGAAACCGCTGGTGTTATCCCAATCGCCGAAGACGTAGCCGAGCTCTATGGCGTGGCATGAGAAACAACCTTCTTTCTTCCATTGCGACGGCACCTGGTCGAAGATACAGGCATGAACATCGACGCCCGTTTTAACAGCCCCGGAAAACTCCGCCAGATAATGAGGAATGAGATATGCCCCCGGCGGGGTAGAAAGTTCCCCAAGGTTAGCGACGAGCATGTAAGGAACAGGATTTTGCTTGCCCGCTTTAAAAATATCGAGGGGGATATGCGGTAAGATACAGCCGTCCACCGCCACATCCCACAGCTCGCCGCGGCCGTAAGCGTGCAGCTCGTGGACAAGCTCGTTTTCAACTTCCATGATTCGCTTCCACGGCAGGGCACGGGCAGCTTTGAGAGGGTCTTTTTCTTTATCCACTCCCAGCCGCGTGAAGAATTTATCACCCATCGCTTCAAGCTCGGCCAGCGGTTTTCCCTCCGGGCTGCCGCTTTCCGCGATGGCGCGGTGGAAAAGCCCTTTAGCGAGCGGGGAAGCCAGCAGCGTGACGACTTTTGCGCCGCCGCCTGATTCGCCGAAGATGGTGATATTTTTGGGATCGCCGCCGAACGCGGCGATATTACGCCGCACCCACTGGAGCGAGGCCAGCATATCCTGTACCATATAGTTGCCGGAGATACCCTGGTGCGATTCCTGCGAAAGCAGGCGGTGCGCCAGCAGACCGAGAGGCCCGAGGCGCATATTCACATTAACCAGCACCACGCCGTGCTGCGGCAGACGCAGAAGATTGGAGAGAGGTTCGTTGCCGCTGCCGAAGATGAATCCTCCGCCGTGCATCCAGACCATCACCGGTAGTTTCTCAGAGGCTTTTTGGGCGGGGGTGAGGACGTTTAAATACAGGCAGTCCTCACTCTGGGGGATCAACTGGCGCGGGTCCGGTTTATCTACAGCCGCGCCGGGCATATGTCCGCCGCATTGGGGAGCAATTATACTGTAAGCAGTACATTCGCGCACTCCCGTCCACTTAGGTGCGGGCTGCGGCGGCTGCCAGCGCAGGCTGCCGACGGGCGGGGCGGCATAAGGGATGCCGCGGTAGATATTTATTACCCGGCCGTTTTCTTCCTGCGTTAAACCGGAAATATAGCCGGTATCAAGCTTGATTTTATCCATAATGTAACTTCCTTTCCGGCGCGGCAATACCGCGCACTTGAGTTTTTTACGAAGAAAATATATGGATAGAGGTTGTGTCAAAAAGGAATTATACCGCAGATACAGTTTTAAAGCAAAGCCTAGGACGGAACTGATCAAATATGCCATGCGCAAGGGAGTGGTAAGCCTGGATACATAGAGAGCCGCACCCGGCGCGTGGTTGACCGTAAAGCTCTAACCTCAAGTTAGAGCTTTCGCTTTTTATCGGTGCCAAAAAACAGGTCATTTTTTACAGAAAAACAGGTAGTTTATTGTTTAAGAGCGGATACATGTGCCGTTGTTATGGCCAGTGAGGCAGGATAAGATAAAAACAGAGTAGTCGAGAACCCTCACGACTACACATTAAAGTAATTTGAAGGGGGGGGTAAAATGAAAATCTTTCGTAATATTTGTACAGCATTGCTCCTGGGCTGCAGTGCCCCGATACTCGTCTGGGTGGGAGCCGGTGCTGCGTTGTACCAGAGCCGAAAAACGTCTAACCTGTTAAAGCGGGCACTTCCGGAGCGGTCATGCTCTATCGATTCCGACTGTCCCCCGGGTTTTACCTGCGTATCCGGGCGCTGCGTGCCTCAACTATGAAACCGGCGAGGAAACCGGCACAACCCCCTGTTCCGCCTTTCGCTGCACAAGTTTGGCCAACCAGATACTCATCTCGTAGAGGACAATTAGCGGAACAGCTACAAGTATCTGATTAACAGGGTCAAAAGTAGGCGTGATGATCGCCGCCAGAACTAAAGCCAGAATGAACGCCGGCTTTCGCTTATCGGCCAGCCATTTCGGTGTGATAACCCCGAGCCTGGCCATAAAAGTGGAAACGACCGGTATTTCAAAAACCAGTCCGATTGCCAGGAGCAGCCTGGTAACCACCGAGATATAGTTACCGATCTTTATCTGGGGAGTGGCGATATCGCTCCCGAAGGTAGTCAGGAACCTCATGCCGGGGGGCACCAGGACAAAATACCCGAAGACGACGCCGGCGATGAACATCATCCCCACCCACGGCAGTATCAAATACACATATTTCTTTTCCTTGCGGGTGAGTGCCGGCGAGACAAACATCAGGAACTGCAAAACAATATAAGGCATCGCCAGTATGATCCCGCTGGCCAGGCCTACCAGCATATAGGTGCCGATCATCTCCGTCATTTCTACGTAGATCAGGTTAATGTCGCCGGCCGGCAGTATCAGGATATGGAAAAGCTGCTTGGCGAAGATAAAAGATATACTAGTCGTCAATATCACCGCGATGACGCACTTTATCAGGCGGCTCCTGAGTTCCCGCAAATGTCCGAGGATAGGTTGCTTCCCGGTATCGCTCATTTAGTCTCCCGCTCGTTTAAAGGCCGGGCTTCCTGGGCCGAGGCGGACGTTTTCTTCTCTTCTATCTCTCCGGTTATCTGGGTCGATAGCGTGGAAGTGGCTTTCTTCAGGTTATGCATCATCCGCCCCAGCGTCCGGCTGATATCGACTATTCTTCCCGGTCCAAATATTATGATGGCAATGACCATGATCAGCAGGATTTCGCCCATACCCATGCCAAAAAATCCCATCAACTCACCTCTCTGGCCCGCTTGGTGACGGCCTTATTACAATTGCGGCCACACACGCTCATAGGTTTCTATAACCTCAGTTAATATTAAGTTCTTGCTTTGTGTCTTAGCTTTTTTGATCGGCGATTTTCTTGGTTTCCGTTGTTTCTTCGGCAGCGTCTTCGCCATGCTGTGCCTGACGGAACTGTCGAATCCCCTTACCGATAGCTCCACCTATCTGCGGCAGCTTGCCTACACCAAAGACGATCAGGACAATCAGCAGGATAAGTCCAATCTCCCAGGCTCCCATGTGAAACATAGCTCTCCTCCTTAAAATAAATACCCGAACTTTTATTTCTGTTCTTGCTTGACCATTTCGGCAACAAGGCGCGCCAGCTGTATCCGGCTGGCTCTATACCTTGAGCCCATTATTTTAACGAGATTTTTCATTATCTTATGTTCTATTGATGACCTTTCCTGGAAAATATATTCCAGATTTTTAGCCTTGATACATATAGTTTCGGCTTTCTCGACACATATCGCTGAGGTAGTAGGGGCGTTAGGTTCAAGAAAAGCGGAAAAATCCAGGATATCACCCCTGGTCAGGGTAGCGATTCTGAGTGTCTGGGCAGAGGGTGCAACCTCGACGCGCATTTCAATAGTAACTTTACCGTCATTCAAAATTTGCAGTTCATCGGATGTCATGCCCTGGATGGTACAATGCTCGCCAACCAGATAACTGCGGCGGTAGCCGTGTTTCGTTATTTGCCCTAGGTCGTCATCAGAGAGTCCGGAAAAAATTTCTACATCCCGGAGTTCATCGATCGATATTTGCCCTTGCGTGTCTATTTTAACCGTCCTCCATAATCCCGGTTCCTCCGCTGAACTGCCCCGGCGGCATATACCCGTTTTTCTGAGCCTGAATATCGAGGTCCAGGGTAAGGAAACGCTCCAGGGGCAGCAGGACATCATCCCCGGTCTGCCGCAGGTCAACCGCCTTTAAATAGTGCCGGCACCGCTCGCAGACATAAAGTCGGTAAAGCCCTTTATCATCGGGGAAATAGGCCAGGGCGTTCTGGTCCTGCGTGCCGCAGTAAGGGCATTCCAGCCGCTGGAAGAGCCATTTAGCGTCGCACCGCGAGCATAAAAGCCACCTGGCCCCCCGCTCCTTGTCGAGAAACGCCAGGTCAGGACTGCCCCCGCAAACAGGACAATAGCCGCGCCGCCACAGCTCGGTATTAATGAAGCCAAGCAGGGTTTCGGCCTGGGCTGTCAGGAAAAGCCTCAAGGCGGCCTGGATCACGCTCGACTTCGACCATCGGCAATCCGGTAGGAATATCGATAACAAGCTGGTGTATCGAGGATTTACCCCGCAGTTTTTCTACCACAATCTGGGCTATCGCCCTGATATCTGTAGGTTCCTTTTGTAGAACCAGCCGGTCGGCTTGAGAGCGTGATAGTTCCAGCAGATTATCTACGATGCTGGCAAGAATGTCAGCATGGGCGACGGCATCATCAAGAAGTTCCCGTGCCTCGGTCCGTGTAACACCTTCAGCCATAACCGTGGAGAGAGCGCCGATGATGACTGTCAGCGGCGTCTTGATTTCATGTGAAACCATCCCGATAAATTCGTCTTTTAGCCCGGAGACTTTCTTAAGCTCGGTTATATCAATAATCGCAATACGGGTGCTTCCTTTTCCGGTACTAATACTCTCAAGCTGGGCACTGAACAAAGTACCATCAGATTTCCGTATGGTTTGTTCCTGGGTTTGGCGGGCGACAGCTGCCTGTACCTTTTTACGGTACAAATAAAAGACATCGGCTTCTTCAGGGATAATGAATTTCGTAAAGCTTGTTTTTATGAGACTTTGTCTTTCCACCTTCAGTATCTGACATGCGGTAAGGTTGGCGTCTGTTATATGCCCCCGTTCATCCAGCGTTAAATATCCAATGGGAGCAAAATCAAAAAGGTCCAGATACCGGTCACGGGCTGCTTCGGCTTCCGTACGAGATTGTTTAAGCTCTTCGTTCTGGATTTCAAGCTCTACCTGGTGCACGGCAAGTTCATGCGCCATTTTCCTCAGTTCGCTCCGGTCCATATTTTCAATCCGGAGGTCTTTTTTAATGACCTGTTTTTCCGCTTTAAAGCGTAGTTCACTAAATTTATCCGGACTCATTTGGCGCCTTTCTTCCGCTTTTCTTTTGCTTCAGAGAACGCCTCTATCCCCGGGCGGCCGGTAATATCTTCAATAGCCAGTAAAATATTTGGCGTTGTACTCAACCCATCATAAATACGCCGCGCATTGAGCAGCATTTTTCGTTGACCGATACCGGGGACCTTGTATTCCACCCGGTAACCTTCAAATATTTTATCTTCCTTCAGGACACTATCCAGTAATTGCCTTAGCTGCGGGATATCCCATTGGTGGTTACCCACGTTATAGATAAATTGTCCTTCGGTTTCTGCTTTGTTCACTCCGAACATCTTGCTGAAAGCGGAATTGGACGATACAATCTTTAGTTTTTTACTAAGCACCAGCAGCGGCTCCCTTATAGTGCCGATTATACTTTCTGCGTAGGCCAGGGCTATTTTTATCTGGTTGATATCCACGAAGGATGCTACTACTCCTTCAATAGAATTATCGGAGGTTCGATAGGGGTGTACCCTCATGGAGTACCAATGCCCATCTTCTGTTTGGACCTCATGCTCGGAGGGAATCAGGGTGTCCAGCACCCGGCTGGCAGCCTGCGGTAAACCATCCGCTTTGAGGCGGGAAGATATATCTCGTAACGGGCGGCCCACATCCAAATCTATGAAATTGAAGAGTGCGGTGGCAGCGGGGGTAAAGCTCCTGATGTGCAGGGTCTCATCCAGGAAGATTGTGGCGATAGCGGTGCTATTAAGCAGGTTATGCATATCGTCTGTTACGGCGGTTAGCTCTTCGATTGTTTTTTCATGTTCGGTATTGATAGTT
This sequence comes from Dehalococcoidia bacterium, assembly GCA_041300405.1. GTDB lineage: Bacteria > Chloroflexota > Dehalococcoidia > Dehalococcoidales > RBG-16-60-22 > Fen-1077. Next base: position 2,144,233 of record JBGLNK010000001.1, read on the forward strand.
GTCAACTCTTCATTGACTGATCTTAGCTCTTCCCGCGAGGTCTCCAGTTCTTCATTAGCACTTTTGAGCTCTTCATTGGCGGACATATATTCTTCGTTCGTGCTCCGGAGTTCTTCATTCGCCGTATCCATTTCCTCAATGGTATTACGCAGGGTTTCCCTGGATACCTCAAGCTCCCGTTCCAAATCATAATGCTTGGTTTCCGGCGTGGCCTCACCTGTCAGCTTACGGCGCTTCGGGCGGCTTACATCCTCAAAAGTGACAATCAAACTACCGTCCATCTTGATTAGCGGGCGCACCGTTATCTTTACCGGTTGCCTGCGGTTTTTGTACCTCACGCTAAGGCCTTCACGGATAGTTACTTTTCTTTCCCTGGACGCTTCGTGAACGGCTGTTGCCAGAGCTATCCGCAAATCAGGATTGGACATCTCCAATACGCTCATGCTCGGATTACCTTCCGGCAGCCGTAGATACTTGCTGGTATCGCCATGGGTATACATTACATGGTATTTGTGATTCACGAGGACGGAAGGGGGTAAGGCTTCCAGCAGCAACCGGTCAGGGGGTTGAGCCATGGGAGGCTTGGCCGCAGGCAAGTCTTGAACCTCTGTATGTTTTAGTGAATCTGCCTGGGGTAACGCTGGTTGGCCGGGAAGTAATACGTGATTTTTCTGTTGCTTATTGATGGACCTGTAGATTCTCCACTTGCTATCAACGGTAGTAAAATAATCAGGAACATCACCGATCGTTTCGGCGGTGCCCAGGAACAGGATACCGTTTTCATTAAGAGCATAATGAAGCAGCGGGATGATTCTTTTTTGTAAATCAGCGCTAAAATATATGAGCAGGTTACGCACCGAGACGATGTCCATACGCGAATAAGGTGGGTCGCTTACCAGGTCATGTACGGCGAAAATAAGCTTTTCTCGAAGGTCTTTCTTTACCTGAAATGAAGAGTCTACTTTATTAAAGTACTTCACCAGCCATTCTTTGTCCACGTCCTCTGCGATAGTTCCCGGATAAATACCTGACCGCGCAAATGTTATGGTATCTGTGTTCAAGTCCGTACCAAACACCTGGATATTATAGATGCGCGGCTTCAATACCGTTCTTATCAACGAATGCCTTGGAAATCTGCTGTGTGACGCCGCTGGCCAAGCCAGTCAATACAGTATTATCATATTTTTCGAGATTGATTCGGATTGTATAGTCATCAACCTTTTCAATCGATTTCCATGCGGCCGCACCGGATTGCTTGGCGGCGATAGCCAGGTCCATATTCCATTTGCAAACATCAGCGTTGAAATCAGAACCGTCATGGAATTTTACATTTTTTCTCAGTGTGAGGGTAACAGATTTTCCGTCTTCGGCAACTTTCCATGATGTAGCAAGAAGACCTTCAATAGAACCATCAAGCTTGTTCCTGGTCAGAGTTTCAAGAGCAGGAGCAGCGCCGGTATAAGAATCCGGTGCAGCTTCTGGCGGATATCCGATAGGTCTTGCCGGAGCGACGGTCAGGGCAGTTTGGTATATGCCGCCGTGCTGGTCGCCTAAAGGGGTGGTAGCGGTAGGAGCAACTGTAGTGGCAGTGGGTTTAACAGTAGTAGTCGGCGCAGTAGTCGTCGCGGTAGGCGCCGCTGTAGTGGTTGCCGGTTTTTCTTCACCGCAAGCAACCAATACCATGCTTAACACCACTACAAAGCATAACAGGACAAACAGTGTTTTCCTCATTAGTATTTATACCTCCTTTAATTTGGTGATATATTTTCTAATTAGATGCCGTGTCCTTTAGTTTATACGCTTGCCACCTCCTTCTGTTTTTTCAAGTTAGTATAATTTATTGATGTATTATTTTGATTTAGTCGCGGCTATACCAGGCAGCGCTGCTCCCTGCTCCAGAAGTGTTTTCTGTAAAGCCTTGTAATCTACTTTACGGGCACTGATACCTTTATTCACCGCCATAGCGGCTCCGGTACCGGCAGCCTGCCCCATAGCAATACAATGCGGAATGAGGTTAGCCATATTGTTTGCAAAATAATCAGAAGAGAAACTGCGTCCGGCTACCATGAATCCTTCTACTTTTGCCGGAACCAGCACTCTGTACGGAATATAAACGTGTTTAACTGCTGTTTCAGTCGGCGGGCCCATACGAGGAAATACGGCTATGGTATCTTCAAATTTCTTACTGGCGGCGAAGTCATCTTTAGTAATAACATATTCGCCTACCAGCCGCCTGGCTCCGCGTGTGCCGGTCTGTGACGCGGTGTCCAGGATAAAGCTATTTTCAAAGGTAGGAACGTTTTTCTTCATATAAGCAAAACCCTTACGCATCATCTTTCGCATTTCTACTTCCAGAGTAGTGAGGTCTTCCACATTCATGCAATTAAGGTTCGGAATCCAGTTATTGACCCACATAACATCGTTACGCGGTGTTGGTAAAGGCAGAAGACGGGTGCCGGCAGCATCCGCAATTCCATTTACAAGTTCCTGCCATTTTTCCGGTTGAGCCTCTTTAAAGTCACATAATTTCTGGTAATCGCAGTTACCAATACGGAAAACCAGCGCCAGCATGGAACTTCTGGAGGTAGAATCTAGATATGCGTCAAAATCTACTCCGGCTGAAGGCAATAGATCCCCGTCTCCAGTACCATCAATTATGATCTTGCCAAGTACAGCCTGTCTTCCGGATTTGCTTTCAAATATTACACCTTTAACTTTACCATCTTCAACAATTGCCTGAGTACCCCAGGAATGGAGAAATAACTTGATTTTTGCATCTTCAACCATGTCGTTAAGCATACATTTGGTTAATTCTGTGTCCACCCATGCCGTGTGTTTTATCTTTCCGTTAATGGTGTTGCCCATAAAACGGTTCCACTTCTTCAGGAGCTTTGGATCACTAGAGCCGATATCCTTGTTCCGGGGCCGAAGGACACCATCTTCCATTTTATCCAGCCTCTCCAGCCATTCCATAGCAAGCCCGGCAATGATAGGGTCTTTACCGCCGTCGCTCATATGAGGTATCTGTATTACGATTCCTCCGGTGGCCATGCCGCCGAGGTGGCCGTATCTCTCTAGCAGCACTGTTTTTGCGCCGTTACGTGCCGCGGCGATTGCTGCGGAGTGTCCACCCGGCCCACCGCCGACAACAACTACATCGGCTTCGTAACAGACCTTTGTGTCTCTGGCTTGTTCGTGAATGGTTTTTTGTTTGGCGCTTGGCATGTTTCTATTCCCTCCGGTATTTTAATATACGCTATTGCTTGTCCAAATATTACAAGCAAATCAGGAAATAATTTTTAACTAATACGGCTGATAACCTGGGATATTTCACCCGCGCATCCTTTTATGGCGGTAGTATACTTTTGGATACTGTCAAAACCGAGATACGAAACAGGCACAATAACGGCAGCGGCAGCAATTACTTTTTCACTTCCGTTGATTATAGGTGCTGCTGCAACCCATACGCCCTGCCTGTATTCTTCTTTATGATATGCAGCTCCTTCAGCTTTAATAAGCGCCAGTTCTTTCTCAAGCCGGGGGATATCTGTAATGCTTGTATTGGTGTACGGCTGCAGCGAAATTCTTTTAAAATAAGCTTTCCGCTCTTCATCAGAAAGCCCTGTTAATAATACCTTGCCGCAGGCAGTGCAATAGAGGGGAAGCCTCTTACCTACGGGTGAGTTGATACGTAGCTCTCCGCTGGCTCCAATTTCTTCTACGATAAGCATCATATCAGCATCAAGAACAGCTAAAAACGTAGAAACATTCTGTTCCTTACTGACCTTGCTTAGCGATATGTAAGCAAAATATCGGGATTCTCTTTTACAAGGGATTCCTGACGATAAACGGGGTCTACAAGATTTCTTCCCAGGATATACCGGACGCGCTCACGGAATTTACAGAAATTAAGTACCAGGTAAGCCTTAAAGAACCGCCTAATGTGAACCTTGTTGAGAACGGAAAAGTTCTGCTCCTGGTAAATGCCGAGGCCGAGTTTATTATTTTGGGCGGATTGCAGCTTGAATTTGATGTAACATTCTCCGTTAAAGCGGATTTTTCTTTTGATAGAATCCACAACCGTCTCTTTGTAGATTTAGCTAAAGCTGCCGTTGACACTATTGAAATTAACGATAGCTATGAACTGCCGCATAAAGTTATGAGCAAATTTAATGATATTGTTAGCATCGCCGTCAGGGAAAACCTTGCTGATCAGTACACCGGCATTGATATTCCGCTGGTTTTGTACTCGCAGGAACTGCCGGAAATGCCGGAAGGTGATGCCTATGAAATGGATATAGAGTTGGGCGGGGTAAAGACCTTTCAGAACGACGTACTGGCCGGCGCCGTCAATATTCTTAAATATAACGGCGGCAATATATCCAACGTCGCTAACTTTATTCAAGGGAAAGACCTGGCTGTGGGCATCAATGAAAAGGCAATGCACCGGGTCTTCAATTTCTGGTGGGATAACACCACCTGGTCCAAGAGCATCGAAGAAGATAAAACTGCGGAAATTGACGCCGTGGAGGACTTTTTAAATTTCATAGCACCTGTCTTTAACCTGGCCGTTACAATGGCTTCCCTGGGTATCCTGGAAACCGATTATCATGTCGACCGCGCTTGGATCGATTATGGTGCCAGGGTAGAGTTCGGCAAACCGGAATTCGACCTTAAAGCCGGAAATATATTCAAACTCTCAAAATTTAAGGTTAAAGTGCATGTTTACGCTACGGTAAGGGCCACCGTTACGGCCAAATTGGTAGTCGATACCAGCCCCTGCATCCCGGACGGCTGGACTCCCTGGGAAGATGACATCACCATTTCCTCGCGTACGAGTACCGCAAAATTTTTTGATTTATCTGAAGACATGGAAGTCAACCTTAATTATGCCGAAGGCAAAGTATATCTGGACGATGAAAACAGGATTATGGGGAAGCTCAACGATTTTAATGTCAGCCTTTCCCTGGGAAATGACTGGTATGAGCATCTTTTGGCTGCCGTTCTTAACACCATCCTGGACTTTGTGAAAAATATCGTTAAAAGTCACATACCTCCAATAGTCCTTTTCCCGGCCGTAATAACTAGGGATATTCCTAAAATAGTCACTCCGATAACTCTGGATTTGGACGTCTTTGATGTTTATGATGATGAGACCATTATCGCCACTAATGTAAAATTTGAGGAAATGCCGAAAATCGGCCTTTTAGCGGCATTCGTGGCCAATAAGAACCCGGACTCGCTCGAGGTTCATCGTCTGGGCTGTGAGCATGTCCATGAAATGAATGAGAGAAATATCGTTGCCTATTACGTGCTGAATGATGCCTTGGAAGACGGCTATGACGGCTGTAAATACTGCCTGCCGGAATATCATACAAGGTAGCTGGATGCTTGAAATAAAATTAGAAGTGGGAAATTGGGTCTACAAAGCCAGGCTTTAATGTTCCGTTACCTTGAGCCTGTAAAAACAAGGGAATGTAAACTCAATCGGGGAGTTACTCAGCCAGATGAATATTGCGCCGTATACCGGGCATCTTTACTTCATAAAATACCTGTGATATAATAAATCGTCAACTGAATAGAAAATCCTGAGACAGCAGGTGTTCCTGTTATAGGGGACTTAATTAATGCCCGCCGAGGATACAACAAAAAGAATTTTGTTTTGTCCTTGGGTTGTGCGCTCAAGGACTTTTTATTTGGGTGGGGAAAAGGTGGTTTTCAGGAGGTATAAGCTATGCCGAGAGAAAAGAAAGTTAAAATCGTAGAAGAGCTGCAGGAAAGCCTGTCAAAGTGCAGCATCGGCATTATGACGGACTACCGCGGGATAAGCACCGCCGAACTGAACGCCCTGCGGAAAAAACTCAGAGAAGCGAAAGTTGAATACAAAGTAGTCAAGAATACCCTGGCGCTTATCGCGGCAAAGAACGCCGGATTAACGCATACATCAGAATCATTTAAAGGCCCCATGGCTGTAGCCCTGGGATATGGTGAAATCAACGAAGCGGCGAAAGTATTAACCGATCACATCCGCACCGCAAAATCCAATCTGAAAATACAGGGCGGTTTTTTACCGGATATGGCGCTAACGGCTGGGGAAGTTGAAACACTAGCCAAGCTGCCGTCTAAGGCAGTTTTGATCAGCCAGGTGCTGGCTGGGATGCAGAGTCCCATGTACGGCATAGTTAACGTGCTGGCAGCTCCGATGAGGGGCTTTATGCAGGTATTACAGGGTAGAATACAACAGATGGAGGGAAAATAAAAATGGCAGAAGAAGTACAGGCTGAAGAAGTAAAAGTAGAAGCCACCGAAGTAAAAGAAGAAAAGAAACCTAAAGCGAAGAAATCAGCGGCTATTGAAGAGATAATGACGGCCATCAAGACGATGAATGTCATGGAACTGGCTGAACTGGTAAAGACGCTGGAGAAAGAATTCGGCGTAAGCGCGGCAGCTCCTGTAGCGGCAGCGGCAGCACCCGCAGCCGGCGCAGCCCCTGTTGCTGAAGAAAAGACCGAATTCACCGTTATCCTTAAGGAAATCGGTGCTAACAAGATAAACGTCACCTCATCGAGAAAGACGGCGTAGTGAGCGGCATAGAGGTTAAAGACGCGCTCACGGGAGAAGAATACCAGGCTAACGGCCGCCTGGTGATAAATACCGGCGGACCCTGGGCCGACCTCATTTGCCAGAACCTGGAGTGCAACCGCACTTTTAAAATCCGCAAGACCAAGGGCGTTCACCTGCTGACCCGGAAAATATCCGATAATGCGCTGGTGCTCTTCGCGAAAAGCGACGGACGCCTCTTCTTCGTCGTGCCATGGCTGAATTACTCGCTAATCGGCACAACCGATACCGATTATTCCGGCGACCTGGATAAACTTTACGCCGATAAGGCGGATGTAGATTACCTGGTATCCGAGACGCAGCACTACTTCCCCGATTTCAAGAAGGAAGACATCCACTACACCATGGCCGGTTTAAGGGCCCTCGTGCCCAAGGGTAAAAACCAGTCCAGCACTTCCCGCGCGCACAAGCTCGTCGACCATGAGCAGCAGGACGGGATCAAAGGTTTTCTCTCCATCATCGGCGGGAAAAATACCGCTTACCGCGGCATTGCTGAAGAAGCAGTCGATTTAATCTGCAAGAAGCTGGAAAAGCAAGCCGCCTGCAATACGGCGCAGACGCCGCTGCCGGGAGCGCCGGCAGTAAGCAGGGAAGAAATTGTAAAAGCAGCGCAGGAAACCGGACTGTCGCCGGAAACCGTAACACACCTGACGATGGTTTACGGTTCGCGCTATAAATCAGTGTTGAAATATGCCCGCGAAGATAAAAGGCTGTTAAGTCCGATTTCTGCGGGCGCCCCCGATATACTGGCGCAAATCAAGCACGCCGTCCTGGAAGAGGAAGCCCTGACTGTTAACGACTTTATGCTGCGGCGCAGTTTTATGGGACTGTCCCAATCTCAAGGACTGGATGCCGTGGATACGGCAGCGAGAGAAATGGCCGGCCTGCTGGGCTGGAACGCCGCCGAAATACAAAAACAAAAACAAGCCTACCGCGCCGCGGCGTCTTTGGGACAGCGTTACAGAGGATAGGAGCCTGATAATGACAAAAGAAAGCTATATTCTCGCTATAGATGAAGGAACAACCGGCAGCACCGCTTTACTCTTCGACAAAAACGGCCAGGTAATCTCCCGCGCCTACCGTGAGCTGCGCCAGATTTTCCCGCAGCCGGGCTGGGTGGAGCATGACCCGGAAGAAATACTGCAGAACTGTATCGCCATCGCGCGCGAGGCCGTTGGTAAAGCCGGCGTGCCCTTTTCCGCGGTCAAAGGACTGGGTATCACCAACCAGCGCGAGACAGTCGTGGTCTGGGAACGCGCCACCGGCAAACCCGTCGCCAACGCCATCGTCTGGCAGTGCCGCCGTACAGCGGCGCTGTGCGAAGAGCTTAAGAAAAAAGGGCTGGAGCCGATGGTGAAGCAAAAGACGGGGCTGCCCATCGACGCCTACTTTTCCGGCACCAAGATAAGGTGGATACTGGATAATATCCCCGACGGACAGAAACGCGCCGAACGCGGGGAGTTATTCTGCGGCACCATCGATTCGTGGCTGGTCTGGAACCTGACCGGGCGCAAAGCCCATGTAACCGATTACAGCAACGCCAGCCGCACGATGCTGTTTAATATAAAATTGCTCCTCTGGGATAAAGAGCTCCTCGACATGCTGCGCATACCGGAAGTGATGCTGCCGGAAGTAATGCCCTCCAGCCGGATATACGGCGAAACCGCCGGCGGAATTTTTGAGAAAGTCCGCATTCCCATCGCCGGCATAGCCGGAGACCAGCAGGCGGCGCTCTTCGGGCAGGCTTGCTACGAGAAAGGCATGACTAAAAACACCTACGGCACCGGCTCCTTCGTCCTCGTGAACATTGGCGAAAGCCCGGTTTTTACCGATACCGGCCTGATAACCACGCTGGCCTGGGGGCTGGGAAATAAAGTCACTTACGCCCTGGAAGGGAGCATCTTCATCACCGGGGCGGCGGTGCAGTGGCTCCGCGACGGGCTGGGGCTGATTAAAAATTCCTCCGACGTCGAAGCTCTAGCCGCAACCGTGCCGGACAACGGCGGCGTTTACTTTGTCCCGGGTTTTGTGGGGCTGGGCGCTCCCTATTGGGACATGTATGCCCGCGGCACGATAGTGGGACTTACCCGCGGCAGCAACAAGGGACATATAGCGCGGGCGGTTCTGGAATCAATAGCCTACCAGTCCCGCGACGTAATCGAGATAATGAAAGCCGATGCCTGCTGCCGGATACCGGTGCTGCGCGTCGACGGCGGCGCGAGCATGGATAACCTTTTAATGCAGTTCCAGGCAGATATACTGGATATACCCATAGAGCGGGCGCGGATAGCCGAGACGACGGCGCTGGGGGCGGCCTACCTGGCGGGACTAGCGACAGGACTGTGGCGCAATACTGATGAAATCGGGCAGCAGTGGCAAAGCTCCGCGAGCTTTAAACCCCGGATGTCCGCCGACGAGAGAGAATCACTGTACGCCAACTGGAAACGGGCGGTAGAACGAGCCAAAGGGTGGGCTGACAAAGACTGATTTCTTCGTCCGAAAACTGTATTCCGTCATGCTTAGATTCGCGAGCAGCTATACAAATTCCCTCTATATCTCCCTTTACGAAGGGGAGACCGATTGGCATGAGTTCCAAGATTGAAGTTGGGAGCAGATTATCAATATACTGCCTAGAAAGGGATTAAGCGAGAGCTGTCCGAAAACAGTATTTCATGCGCCGTTCCGCTGCGATGCCGCGCGCCCCTAAACCCGTGCGGATCGAACACAGTCAGCATGAGCAGGTTCTTGATCCCCTGCACCCGCTGCGGCGCATAGCGAAAGTCGATGTCGATGTGTTCGCAGCCCACCGGGACGGCAAACTCATGCGGGATGTAGCGTTTGCAGTCGCGTGCGGTGAGATAACCTTCAAAATGATCGTCCATTGCACCTCACAGTGACCCGGTTAGGAGACCGGCCACAAGTGGAATCAACTCGGTGTTCATTTTATGCGCGACCGGCAAACGCGCAACTGCCCGGCCAAAGCGATAAGCGGAGAGAAAAAACAGGCGCATACGATTAACCGGGAACTCTGCATAAAGTGCGGTGTATGCCACGATTCATGTAAATTCGGGGCGGTATTGAAACAGTAAGGAAACAGGAGGTGGTTTATGACCAGGTACTGGCTTAGCAGCGAAGAAACAGTAGATATAAACGATGCGGCACAAACCGGTGTGATTCATTTCATCGTTGATGACAAGAATATCATGGTATCCGGCGGACAGACTATCTTTGAAGCCCTGCAGCGCATGCCCGGCATCGGCAATATTCCCGCGCTATGCCATAACAGCGCCGTCCGCCCGTACGGCGCCTGCCGCCTCTGCACGGTCGAGGTTAGCGAGGACGGCGGCAAGAGCTTCCGTTTTGTTGCCTCCTGTCTTTACCCGGCCAAAGAAGGCATTATCGTCAAGACCGGAACTGAAAAGATACGCAAGCTGCGCAAAGGTATCATCGAACTCCTCCTGGCGAGATGCCCAAATACCAGGACCATCCAGGAACTGGCCGCGGAATACGGCGTGGAAAAACCCCGTTTTTCGCTGGGAGACCAAAACTGCATTCTCTGCGGGCTCTGCGTCAGGGCCTGCCAGGAAATAATCGGTAAATCAGCTATCTGCCTGGTAAACCGGGGCATTTATAAACAGGTCGCCGCCCCATTCTACGCTTACGAACTGGGCGAAGGCTGTATCGGCTGCGGTGACTGCAGTTACGTTTGCCCTACGGGCGCAATAACCATGGGCGAAAACGGCAAACCTGTTCTGCCGCAGGTTAAAATACCGTTTGCGGAAATCGGGACAATGGCTAACAAATAATAAATCCCCCGTGTTTTTATGCTTTCCGGAGGCACAGCCGCGGCTGTGCCTCTTCCTTTTATCAGGAACGTGTTTTTTATTACTTGATACCGATATTCGATTCTATTATACTAATCATATCCTTGCGCCTTTAGTATTTTCCAGCAGGACGGTTATGATGAAGATGGTAAATACACCGGGTAAAACGCGCCGCCTTTTTCTCTGGCAGGAATATACACTCGTGGTAGGGCTGGTAGCCCTGGCTACATGGCTAAAGCATCTGGCGCTGCCGGATATCATTCCGGCCGACGTCCCGACTCTCTACATTCTTGCGATAGTGGTCACGGCTACTTTCTTCGGGTTCGGCCCATCGGTGTTTTGCTGCGTTCTAAGCATGGCGGCATGGAATTACTTTTTCTTTTCGACCGGTGACTTTTTTACGTTCGATATTGAGATGGTGCCTGTTTCATTGATATTCCTTGCCGTCGGTCTCACTATAAGCTACCTTTCATCCAACCTCCGTAAAAAAACCGGGGAAGCAAAAAAAGAAATCACTTTGCGTGAGCAGGCTGAAAAAAACGTGACGGCGGAACGCCAGCAGTTCAATGACGTCCTGGAGACGCTGCCGTGTTACATGATACTGCTTAACACTGATTATCACGTGGTTTTTGCCAATAAATTTTTCCGGGAGCGCTTCGGGGAATCTCACGGCAAACGCTGCTACGAATTTCTTTTCAACCGCGCCGAGCCCTGCGAGGTGTGCGAAACTTATAAAGTACTGGAGAAAAACGCCCCGCTTGAGTGGGAATGGCTCGGTCCGGACGGACACAACTACTATATTTACGATTTCCCCTTTAAAGCCGCGGACGGCTCGCAACTAATCATGGAAACCGGCATTGACATTACCGTGCAGAAACAGGCGCTGGAGGCCCTCCGTAAATCTCGCGACGAAATGGAGATGAACGTCCAGGAACGCACCGGTGAACTAAAAGAAGTCAACAGGCTGCTCCGCGCCAAGATGGTCGAGCACAAGGAAGCGAGAGATAGAGAACAGCAGATTGCCAAGGAATGGCGTGAAACATTCGATTCCATAACCGATATGGTCTCCATCCAGGACAAAGACTGCCGGCTGCTCAGGGTGAACAAGGCATACGCTGACGCCGTCGGGAAGAAGCCGGAGGAACTTATCGGCCAAAAATGCCACTCCGTGATACACGGCCTGGAATGCCCCGTGGAACATTGTCCGCACGTGGAGACGGTAAAGACCTTCAAGCCCGTGACCAGGGAGTTATTTGAAACACAGCTGGGGCTTTATCTCAAGGTCACTACCGCCCCATTGTATGATGAAAACGGAGATGTTTCCGGTTCCGTTCATATCGCCGAGGATATTACAGAGCGGAAGAGGTGGGAAGAAACCATTAAAATTTCCGAGCTGCGTTATCGACGGCTCTTTGAGGCAGCCAAGGACGGCATTTTGATTCTTGATGCGGATACAGGACTAATTCTTGACGTGAATCCGTTTTTAATTAAACTATTAGGCTTATCATTCAATGATTTTATTGGAAAGAACCTGTGGGAACTGGGATTTTTAAAAGATATTATCGCTAGTAAAGCCAAATATGATATGTAGGAACAAGGAAAAAATCCGGCTTTCGCTGGTAGCTGAGCCTATACGGGAACGTGGTAAGGTAACAGGTTTCCAGGTTATTGGCCAAGATATCACCGAGAGCTGGAAAATGAAAGAGAAACTGCTTAAAACGGAAGAGCGCTACCGCACTATCTTCGAATCAGCTAACGATATAATTCTGCTCATCGACGAAAAAGGAAACATCATCGATATCAACCACAAGGTTAGTAATATCGGCGGCCTTCACCGTGAAAATTTGATAGGAAAGAATTTAAATGAACTTACAGGAATTATCCCTGCGGGAAGTTTGCGGACTATTTTGGGTCTTTTTCCAGGAGGCTGAATGGTGAGGATGTACTACCTTTTGAAGTAGGTATGTACCGGAATAACGACGAACTTGTATATATGGAGGTTAGCGCGGTCTCGCTTCAGGAAGGCGCCAAGATTATCGGCAGGCTGGCAACCTTGAGAGATGTTACGGGACGCAAGAAAGCTGAATAAACACTACAATATCAGCGTGGACTCATAGACCAGATGTTCGCGACAATCCCCAGCGCGGTGGCAGTTGTTGGATCTTATACCCGTTTACTGTTGGCTAATCAGAAGTTTCAGGAGCTTTTTAACCTATCAGGAGCAGATATTAAAAACAAGACTCTCGGAAAAACAGTACCGGTAAAAGAACTTGAAGACGCCTTTAATAAAGTGATGAATACAGGTATTAAAGAAACTTCACTGGAATTCAGAATAACCGCGGGCGGGAAATTACGCACCTTTACCACCGGTATTGTGAAGATACAGGGTGAGAGATACCTGGTTTTTATGAACGATATAACTGAGGAAAGGGAGAAGCAGGAACGGTGGTATCTGACAGACCGGCTAGCTTCTATCGGCGAAATAGCATCGGGTGTCGCACACGAGTTGAATAACCCCTTGACTACCATCATCGGTCTATCCGGCATGCTTCTTGAAAATAAGGTTGAAGAAGGAATGCAGGAAGACCTTAATGACATAAACTCCGAAGCTGAACGTTGCGCCGCGATTGTAAAAAACTTGTTGACCTTCGCCAGAAAACATGCTCCCAAACGAGAACTTATACACGTTAGTAAAATCGTGGAGGATGTTCTCAAACTACGGTCTTACGAGTTGAACACAAGAAATATAAAGGTAGAAACCTGTTTCGCCCCGGACGTTCCGGAAATTATGGCGGATTATTTCCAAATGCAGCAGGTTTTTCTCAATATCATTTTGAATGCAGAATCGGCCATGCTTGAAGCGCACAAGAGCGGCGTTCTTAAGATAAGCGCCTCACGGGTAAACGGGCATGTAAAGATATCATTTACCGATAATGGACCAGGAGTATCTCCGGAAAATGTCGGTAATCTTTTTACGCCGTTTTTTACTACTAAAGAAGTAGGCAAAGGCACCGGGCTGGGTCTAAGCATCTGTTTCGGTATAGTTACCTCTCACGGTGGTAAAATTTATCTTGGACATTCATCAGGTAAAGGAGCGACGTTCGTAATCGAACTTCCGGTATCACCGGATGATGATAGTAGGGATAGATATACCAACAGGAAAGAAGTTACCCTTGAAAAAAGTGAACCGGCTGTATATAACTGAATAACGTGACCAGGAGAATCAAATGACTACTAAAACATTAACACCATCGGTCCTGATTGTAGATGATGAACCACTTGTACGTAAGACGATACGCAAAAGCCTTAAACGTGAAGGATTTTCGTGCTACGAAGCCGAAAATGCAGCGACAGCCATACAGGCGTTAAAAGAACTGCCAACCGAAATTGTCTTACTGGATATAAAAATGCCGGGAAAATCAGGGAAGGACCTGTTACCGGAGATAAATGCCTCTTACCCTGAGACATCGGTCATCATGGCCACAGCTATTGTAGAACCTGCAATTATCGTCGAATGCCTGAAAAACGGCGCGGCAGATTATATTACCAAGCCCTTTCAACCGAAACAGATACTAGAAGCCATCAGAACGGTCCTGGCCAAGAAAAAACTAGAAACGGAATTTAAACTGCAACATGGGTCTCTCGACGAAGGTACGCAGACACCAGAGTTACGGCATGTGTTCTCTGGTGCTATTGAATCATTGATTATTGCCCTGGAGGCAAAAGACAGATACACCGCCGGTCATTCCCGCCGCGTAACCGAGATAGCCGTTCGGCTGGGTAAAGCTATCGGGTTATCTGAAAGTGAATTGGATGATATCAGGTGGGCGGCACTTTTCCATGATATTGGTAAAATCGGGATTGACCGGACAGTATTGAACAAACCGGACCATCTTACAGAAAACGAATATCGGTATATACTTAACCATGCCAGTATCGGTTCCGGCATAGTCAAGCCTCTGGTAAATTCGAACATAGTGATATTATTCTACATCATCACGACCGTTACGACGGGAATACACCAAACCAGAATATAAAGGGAGATGAGGTCCCGTTAGGAGCCAAGATTTTGGCTATCGCGGATACTTACGATGCTATGACATCAGATAGGCCTTACCGGAACGCACTCCCGGCTGAAGCTGCTTTAAGTGACGTACCCCCCAGCAAGCTGGGGGGCATCAATACGCTATAACTGATCGAATATATGTAATTGCGAGGAGGTTTCCTCTTGTTTCTGATACTCAATGTATTTCCGGATTACATCCGACGTGACTTTATCACCTACACTTCTGACAAAGTATGTAGCGGTGGAAGTCACACGCACGGCCATGCAGATACACGGTTCTTTCGGCACGGTAAAATCGCTGCCCCTGGAAAGACTTTACCGGGACGCCAAGATGACCGAAATTTATGTCGGCATTTCAGAAGTGCACCGCAGTATTATAGCTAACAGGCTGCTGGCATAAGCCGTGGCAAAATACGGACAAAAATCTATTTACATTCTTCTCAAATCCATTTATACTCTAGACAAATTGTCTGTTCTATTAATTGTAAGTAATACAAGATATATTACATAATGTTAATAACGAATACCTGCATAATGAAGTTGACTATCTATAACGAATAAGGGAAAAATTGAAGCTGATTAATCGTGGAATATAATAAAAATTAAAAAATGAATAACGAATCAAAGATGCTGAAAGACCACTTTCATTTATTAAAAACTTCCGGCGGCGCCCGCGCCGGTGAATTGTTAACCGCTCACGGTACAGTACTGACCCCCGCTTTCATGCCGGTAGGCAGCCAGGCAACCGTCAAGACCCTCACCTCGGAGGATATTAAGCAAATCGGTTTTAACATGATACTGGCTAATACTTATCATCTCTACCTGCGGCCGGGCATGGAGGTTATAAAAAAAATGGGAGGCTTGCACCGGTTCATGGGTTGGGACGGCGCTATACTGACCGATAGCGGCGGCTACCAGGTGTTCAGCCTGGCGCCCCTGCGTAAAATAAATGATGATGGTGTCACTTTCCGCTCTCATATTGATGGCAGCGAGCATTTTCTCACACCGGAACTGGCAGTGGGATACCAGGAAATTCTTGGTTCGGATGTCATCATGGTACTGGATGAATGTTCTGCCTACGGCGACAGTAAAGAGAAAATCCGGCAGGCCATGGAACGGACTCACCGCTGGGCGGAAAGGTGTCTTAAAGCGCATAAAAGAAAAGACCAGGCGCTTTATGCCATCGTCCAGGGGGGAATGTTCCCTGAAATGAGAAGGCAATCTGCGCAGTGCCTGGCGCAAATGGATTTTCCCGGCTACGCCATCGGCGGTTTAAGCGTGGGAGAACCCAAGGAAATCATGTTGGCTATGATAGGGGAGACTATTGGTTCTCTGCCGAAGGATAAACCGCGTTACCTTATGGGGGTTGGCTCACCGGAAGATTTGATTGAAGGAATCGCTCGCGGTATCGATATGTTCGATTGCGCGCTGCCGACGCGCGTCGCCCGTAACGGCGCTCTCTTTACCGCCAGGGGGCGTATTAATATCCGTAACGCCGCTTACAGGACACAGGATACACCCGTTGACCCTGATTGTGATTGCTATACCTGCCGCACTTTTTCCGCTGCCTATTTAAGCCATCTGTTCCGCGCCGGTGAACTGCTGGCTTTAAGATTGGCCACTGTCCACAACCTCCGCTTTATCGGCAAGTTGATGCGTGAGATAAGAGAATCGATCCTTAATAATACCTTTGAGGTTTTTCGTGATAATTTCCTCTCCGGCTATGAAACTACCGACGAAGAAACCCGTGTGGAACAGAAGCGCCGCTGGTTGAACGCTCGTCTATAATTTTACAAAAACGACACTTTTTCTCTGGTCGTGTTAGACTTTTGTTATCTGCTATTTGCTACAATTATTACCAGGAAACAGGAAAAAACGTATCTGACCGGGAGGAAAAAATGGAAGAGAAAAAACAACAAAAAAGCTACGGGGTAAAAAAAGTCGAAGATAAGTATGTTTGTGAAGAATGCCAGCATGAGGTGCCTGTCCACCAGGATTGTCCTTCCTGTAAAAAGCATGTAGATTGGGACCGTATTACGGAAGAGCTGGTAAGGTAGCCGTTTATACATCGGACTATTGAATGAGAGCCCCGGGAGGAATAAGATGGCCAAGATTAAAAAAAGCAAAATAGTGCATGAACATCCTATTAAATTGGGTGATAAGTTCATCTGCCCGCACTGCAAAGCAGAGGTCCCGGTGAAGCATGACTGCCCGGAATGCAGACTGGAAATGGATTGGAGTAAAGTCTAGGAAACTTCTTAACAACTCATTGCTTCGGGACGGCATGTCGTGCCGGGTCGTCCCCTAGGGTGAGTCCCGCGTAGTCGGGATGCGTGCCTGCGCGCAAGCTTGCCAATCTCTATGGTGGCATCAAGATATTTTTGTCTTCCAAATATTGCGCTACTTATTAAGAGGTTCCCTGGCTTGACCCTTTCCCGTTGTGGATAATCCTTATCCGTGAGGATAAGCCTTATCCGCCGTGGATAAGCATTACGATGTTAAATTTATCTCCGTTTTTGACGGGGTGGGACATCGCATTCGGGTAAATGCTTTCACCGTTAATAAAGATATCGAATGTTGCGGATAAATCTCCGTTCTTATCCAGAATGAGGCTGCCGAACTCCGGGTACTGACGTGCCAGGTCGTGCAGGCACTCACCTACGGTTTTACCATCTGTTTTGACAAACGTCTTATTACCGGTGTACCTGGAAAAAACCGAAGAAAATTCTACGTCGACACTCATGTTTCCTTACCCGCCCGGCGCTCTCCCGCAATGAGCGCAGCCTGGGTCTTTTTTTATTTTAAACTCGGTAAATTTCATACTCAGGCCATCGTAGTTTAAAAGCCTGCCGGTCAGCAGTTCGCCCAGTCCCGTTAGATATTTTATCACTTCTGTCGCCTGGATACAGCCGATAACCCCCGGCGCCGTACCGATGACCGGGAACTTCTTGGGGTATTTTTTTGAAACCCAAGCCCCACTCTGTCTATTATACGTCGTGTATAAGCATCGATGACGAAAACGGGCTTATTTCCGGCATAAAGAATTATTGAGTCGGCGGTTTCCTCGCCGACGCCGTAAACATCCAGTAGTACCCGGCGCAACTCGGCGGTATCGCCGGAGAACATTTTTTGCAGGCTGTCGCCGTATTGCCCCCTGAACCATTCCGCAAACGCTTTAAGTTTCTGCGCTTTAACATTATAGTAGCCGGAAGGGCGGATAAGCGCCGCCAGTTTTTCTTTGGGGATGTCCCGTAATGCTGCGGGGGAAAGCGCCCCGGCGGCTTTAAGGTTGGCGATGGCTTTTTCCACGTTGGTCCATGCCGTGGACTGCGTGAGTATCGCGCCGACGATTACTTCGAATGGTTCTTCTGCCGGCCACCAAATCTGCGGGCCGAAGCGTTTAAATAATTCCCGGTAAATATTGAGGAGTATACCGTTCAGTGTTTTGTCCATGGTGGCGCTTTTGCGTTCTCTATGGAGTCCTCTCCGGGGATATAAGGCTTGATATCAAGTACCGGCGTGCCGTCCATGGCGTCCAGCCCCTCGACGGTAAGGATATTGCCCTCGCGCTTTAGCAGGCGGACGGTGGATTTGCCGATGGGATTGGGCCGGTCCGGCGAGCGGCTGGCGAAGACGCCTACCTCGCGGGTGTGAGCATGATGACGGGGGTACACTTTCACCGGCGACGGACGGCGTGATTTATGGGCGTAAAAAATCACGATGATATGTGAAAATTCGTCGAGATTATCCAGCGCTTCCGTCAGTTCGGGCTCTATCTCGATAGTTGCGGTGGATGTAGCGGTATAGCCCTTTATCCGCTCCTTTATTTCGCTGCGGACGGTGCCGATGGCTTTGAGCTTGATTTCCGGAAGTTCCACAGCTTTTCCTATCCTCTATACCCTGTTACGCCAGCGGCGTCAGCGTTAGCAGCTTCTTGGCTATTTCCGGATATTGGGCGATAAATATCAACTGGTCTTCCACCAGCGGTAACTGCGATTCCACGTTAGCATAGCGCACCAGTTCCAGTATCTCATTGGCTTTTTCCCGGTCCGGGAATTCAATCGGCATTTTCAGGTTGCCCATGACATGACTGAACCCGGAGATACCGCTGTATTCCCCGGTGCAGATTTGCCGGCCGGTCTCGACGAATTCAGGCTCGCCCCGCCCCAATTCCGTATACCCGTACAATTCGTAATTTTCAGGGTCTTTTAAAACGCCGTCGGCGTGTATTCCTGACTCATGGGCGAAGGCGTTTGCGCCTACGCCCGGCTGGTTAATCGGTATCGGCACGCCGAAGGCATAGCTGGCGAACTTGGCTATTTTTGAAGCGCATTTAAGTTTAATGTCGCCGGCAAGTTTGTATTTTTCATTGAAGCCTTTTGACTTGCATACAGCCAGGATTACCGCAATCAGGTCGGCGTTGCCCGCTCTTTCCCCGATGCCGTTAATGGTAGTGTTGATGTACGCGTCCTGCCCGCCGTCGATGACGCCCATCGCCCCCGCGATAGAGTTGGCCACAGCCATGCCCAGGTCGTTATGGCAGTGCAGCTCGATAGGTAAACCTACTTTTTCCGCCAGCTTGCGGGTATTTTCATAAATAGAAAAGGGATTATCATAGCCCAGTGTATCGCAGTATCTTATCCTGGCGGCGCCGTGTTCTTTCGCGGCCAGCCCGAACTCGATAAGGTAATTTATATCCGTCCGCGAAGCATCTTCAGCGTTGACCCCGATTATCTCCGCTCCGTGAGCTTTGGCTGCTTCGGCGGCTTTTATCATGTCGCTGATGATATCTTTATGTGTTTTCTTGCCCCGGAACTTGCCGTTGATCATCTGGTCGGATGTAGAGATGGACAGTGCCAGGTCCTTGATTTTAGGTACGTATTTGTACGCCAGCTCTACGTCTTCGGGAATAGCTCTGATCCATCCGCCAAGGTGAATTGGCTTTAAAACCCCCATCTCCGCCAGTTCCAGGTTGGCCTTAAGGTAATTGGTCTCATGGCGGGTCGTGGGGAAGCCGAATTCCGATTGAAAAACACCCATCTCATTCAGGTAGAGGTTAATCATCGTTTTTTCCAGCTTGGAAAGCCCAAGTTTTGCGGTTTGCACGCCGTCCCGATTGGTCACATCAATGAGAAATATTTTATGCATATGTTAAACCTTCCGTGTTTGGGGAAATAGGGGATTACGTTTTTATATTAACATAAGGATGGAATCACAGGCAAACGAATTCGCTCCCATCTCATGTTCACTGAATATACTCCACCTTTAATTTTAGTATCGATTTGTTACAATCAGATTACATAGCCTTTCTTCGGTTTGACACTCGTACGGGCTGGTGTTAGATTAGGATTAATAATATGGCTATGAACATCGGGGTTGGCAAGGTCAGCCTGCGCATTCCGGAAAACATGGACCTCAAGGGAAAACGGCAGGTGTTGAAATCGATTACCGGCCGGATTCGCAGCCGGTTCCATGTCGCTGTCGCAGAGGTCGGCGATAACGATTCATGGCAGCTTGCCACGATAGCATTCTGCTGCATCAGCAACAACAAGCGTTTCAGCAACCAGGTGCTGGACAAGGTGTTTGCCTTTGTCGAGAAAAGTCAATTCGATGTAGAGATACTGGATTACGAAATTGAGATTATCGATGTTTAAAGAAAAATAGGTGATTTTAACTTAATATTTTACCTTATTGAGATAAGCGTTACAAGTGCCGAAAGTCTCATTTGCGTATCATCGATTGACAAATTGCATTAATACAAGCTAAAATTTTAATGTGGGGTGTGTTCCCCGCCTGGAGGAAAAATCATGGAAGATAAAGTTAAAGAAGTACTGGATAAAGTCCGCCCGTACCTGGTTAAAGACGGCGGTAATGTTGAACTGGTAGGAATAGAAGGCGGCACGGTAAAAGTCAGGCTCGTCGGCCACTGCGCCGGCTGCGCCCACTCGCAAATGACATTGAAAAACGGCATCGAGCGCATCCTGAAAGAAGAAGTCCCTGAAGTAAAAGAGGTTGTAGCCGTCTAATCCCTGCCGGTATCATCAAGCGTTTAAAAGAACGACAGTCTTTATCTTTACTGCTGTCGTTCTTTTTTTATCATGTGCAGTCAACTATTGCGTTGTAATACCTTTCTGAGCCGAAGCGTATATATATTCAGAATAACATCAGCTGAAAGCCGGAAGGAAGTAACGATGAATAAATTCCTGTTATTTACGACCCTGTTAGCACTTGGCTCTGTTTTAGCGGTATCCGGCTGCAGTACCAAACCGGGCACTACCACAACCACCGCGCCTCCGCCAACCACCACGCTGCCCGCCGGCGAGGAACCGGTCGCTTTAGTATCCGTATCGGGTCCGTACCCGGTTTATGTCGACGGCAAACCTTTGTGGAATCCCGGTGGGCCGGTAGTAGAGATAACCCTAAAGAACGTTTCCGCCGAACCTGTTGCTTCTTTGACTGCTGACTTAGGGATAGAAAGAGCCGGTCCGCCCGGTTTATCGTCCTTTGTCTTCACCTTCGATGTAACTTCCGCCGCTCCCCTACTCCCCGGTAGCGACATCAGTGTCAGGCAGACCCTAATCGGCGGCGGATTCTCGGATAATATTAATTACCTTCTGACGATAAACGGAACACTCCAAAGCGGGGCCGGCTTTGCTTACACTAAGCAGGTGTTGATTACCGCACCTGCGCAGTAACGCACGTGCGCATTTCACCATCTGTCATTCCGGCCTAGAACGGAATCCGGTTAAGGCATGTGAGAGTCTCCGGGAACCACTTTGTTGCAGGAATAGAACAAATCGGTCTCCTTTTCGCAAAGGGAGACTTAGAAGGTTTTTGTCTACTCTTTGTCCAACTCGAATGCCTTGTGCAGGGCTTTCACCGCGTCTTTTACTTTTGTCTCCTCGATAATGCAGGTAATCCTGATCTCCGAAGTCGTTATCAGCTGGATGTTGATATTGGCTTTGCTTAGCGTATCGAACATCCTGGCGGCGTAACCCGGCGCGTTCTGCATGCCGGTGCCGATGATGCTGACCTTGCCCCACTTGGGATCGCCGATGCATTTCCTGGCTCCGACGGATTTAGCTATCGGCTCGACGACGTCCATCGCGGCTTTAAGCTGGCTTTGCGCGACGGTAAATGTAAGGTCGGTGATTTTTTCCAGGCTGGCGTTCTGAACGATGGTATCGACGCTGATGCCGGCCTCGGCCAGAGGCATGAATATCCCCGCTGCGATGCCGGGATGGTCCGGAACGCCGACAATGGTAATCGTGGCTACATCGGTATCATGGGCAATGCCCCTGACTTTATTGCGAATTTCCATAGACACCTCTTTGTGAATTAACGTGCCGGGATTGTCATTAAAGCTCGAAGCTACCAGGAAGGGAACGCTGTACAGCTCCGCCAGTTCCACGGCGCGCGGCTGTATAGCCTTGAAACCGTAAGTGACCATCTCCAGCATCTCTTCGTAACTTATTTCAGGCAGTTTACGCGCCTCGGAAAGCAGGCGCGGGTCGGTGGTGTAAATACCGTCGGTATCCGTATAGCGCTCGCAGCGTTCGGCTTTCAAGGCTGCCGCCATGGCTATCGCGCTCAAGTCGGAGGCGCCCCGCCCCAGTGTGGTAACGTCCATGTCATCGGTAATGCCCTGGAAACCGGCTACGATGACGATGTTCCCTTTTTCCAGTTCGCTGACCACCCGCCGGGACTCGACGTCCTTGATGCGCGCCTGGCGGTATTCCGTATCCGTCCTGATGCCGGCCTGCGCGCCGCTCAAGCTGATAGCCTTATGGCCCATGCCGTGAATCGCCATGGTCAGCAGGCTGGCGGAAACCAACTCGCCGGTAGAAACCAGCACATCCAGTTCGCGCTTGTCAGGGGAGCCGTTAATCTGTCCGGCCAGTTTCAATAAATCGTCGGTGGTATCGCCCATGGCGGAGACAACCACCACAACTTTATTACCGGCCTCTTTAGTCCTGACAATCCGCCGGGCTACGTTTTTAATCTTTTCGGCATCCGCCACGGAGGAGCCGCCGTACTTTTGAACGATTAATGGCATATTGTTATTCCTTGTATAAATTTACTATAATGTCATTCTCGGGTTTGACCCTGGAATCCACCCCATTTTCTCCCCTGGATCCCCGCTTGCGCGGGGATGACGGTGGCGCATTTACGCAATTGCGCTGTTACTCTCTTGCATTACTGCGCCCTATTTCCCCACCAGTTTCCCCATTATTTTATACCCATCCCCTATAAAAACTCCAGTTCGCTTCGCTTCGGCCTCGGTAAAGCGCCCGGCGCCGTTGGCCTTTATCCCCTTCCCCCACAATAAAAACGGCACCGGCTCCGGGGTGTGGGTACTCGGTGCAGAAACCAACGTGCTTGGCGCTGCCGGGACTGAACAATGGACCTTCCAGGCGCAAAATGCCGGTACAACCACTGTGCACTTTGAATACAGCCGGCCGTGGGAAGGTGGTGAAAAAGGCGTGTGGACATTTGATCTGACTGTAACGGTGAAATAGAAAGATTCTACATTAGTGTAGTCAATAAGACCCGGGAATATTGCCCGGGTCTTATTCTATTTTCTTCTTCCGCCACTTAATACTAGATGGTCAAACATGAAACTTCTAGCAGTTTCTCAATGCAACTGGTAGTTTTGAACCAGGTGACGTGAATATAATATCGCTCACCATTTATTGCCCAATTTGGCTGCCTCTCCTAATTTGCCGAATCTTAGCTCCTATTGCGTAAGCAATACTTACAAACAACACAGCCCAGATAAAAGCGTCTCCCCATCTGGAATAAAAAGTCCCGCCGGAACATACTGGTAAAGCCCCCGACATGGCAACACTATTTTTCATATATATTTCCGGGTTTAATGACTCATGTAATAGAAGCCTTCCGTTGCTGTCGATAAGAGCGGATATCCCATTCGAATAGGAAAGCACAATCGCTGTACGGTTTTCTACTGCACGAAATATGGTCTGAGACAGGTGTAATGCGGTAAAACGGGGAACACTCTCACTAGGTGGATTCGCCGGGACAACAAAAAAGTCAACACCCTGAGCAGCAGCTTTACGCACCACGTCCGGGAAAAATGTATCGTAACAAATAAGAGTGGACATTCGTCCCCAAGGCGTGGCAACTACCTCGATCGGCGCGCCTTTTTCACCAGCTATACTGCCTTCCACAACCGGGGGAATTTTCCTTTTGACGTTTTGGGCCAGAAGCATGCCTTCAGGACCAAAGATACCAGCGACATTGAGGTATGTCCCATCCGCCTGGGTTTCGTAGAAATTCGCAACAAGATATCGCTGTAATTCCCCGGCCAAATCGCTCACTGGGTTTTTAGTGTCCTCAACATTAATGTCGCCGACCGGTATTTCGGCCCAGGCAATTATTCCAATTTCAGGAATAATGGAACCATCCGGCAATACACGATTATTATCCGCATATGATACAAAATCCCGTGTCATGGTAGCGGCATCACCCTCCGACCCAAGATTGCCTCCGGTAGGCACAATCGCCACACCCACCGTTTTTATAGGGTTATCTGCTGAAAGATAATACGTGCCCCATCCAATATTGAGTAACAGTAATATTACAATTATCGCCAGTGGTGAAATTATCTGCCTGGTTCTTCTACGTAACACGATTTCAGCTAATCCCTTATTCACCAGTATTACCAATAAAGCCAGACCGAATTGTCCTACGAATGGAAGTATCTGTAATGTTACGGGATACAACCACTGGGTGTTGGCAAATGAAGGGAATGGTAAATCAGGGGAAAGCGGATATACCATTCCCACCAGAAATGCAATCAGGAACCAGATGCCTACCCATAAACCAGAGAATAACAGCCATCCCCAGCGTCCGTATTTCGAGGAAAGCAGTTGCAGTTCGGACACGACGACAATCTGGAAAGTTAAACCAGTCACTATTATGAGGATAAAAATAGGGCTACGGACCAAGAAGTAGTAGTCGACAAGAAATACGGAAAATAACAGGAACCAGATTGCGGATACTATGTACGTTTGGACCCTATTTATCCCATGAATGGCTAAAAAGAACGGCACTAGGGCGAACCATGCTACCCAACCAAGATTATGAGGCGGAAATGCCGCTGAGAACAGTATGGCAGAGGCAATAACAGCTAAAAATCTTAACCACTTTCTAACGTGAAGGCGTGTCAGAAAAGCTCTTGAATCACTTGGTGTAACGCTTGTCATCTTCTTCTATCGTTGTCAGATTTAATAATAGATTCATTTTACACGGAATTACAGCGGTTCACAAAATTTTTATGATGAATAGGATTCTGTCTATTGATAACTTAGGTTGGAGTTCTTTGAAGCTAAATGGAGCTGAGGTATCAAAAGGTAGTACTTTTTTCACCTCTTTTACTCTAGTATTACAGTAGTGCTTTTCTCCAGATGTCCCCAAATACTTCTTTGTTACCTTCCTGACGTAAAAATAGTCTAACGGAATGGTAAAGATACCCGGGTTTTAATGAAACTCTTTTTGTTATTCTTACTTTCCGGTTTTTATTGTGCTACATTTGAAAAGCCGGATTTTACCCCCAGTTTTTCTCCGATATACATGTACTCGTCTGATTTTACCGAGTATTCCGGCCAGTCCGGAGTACCCTTAGCTTTTGGTTTTCCGGTTCCAGCGAAATTCGACCAAAAATTCATCATAGCTTCGGAGACGGTCCTGTCACGTTCGGTGAGACCCGGATTCATCGTTTTCGCGCCGGATGACTGTGCGATCATACCGACCGATTTCCACCAGCCGGTCGTATCATCCCAATCCCCGAACACATACGGCAGTTCCATAGAGTGGACGGAGTTACATCCATCTTTCCTCCAGCCGGCAGGTACCTGATCGAAGATACAAGCATATGCGGCACGCCCTTTTTTTATAACAGCTTTCAACATATCGACATACGCCGGTATTATAAAGGGCATGACCAGCATTCCAGGGCCGACAAGTTCTCCAAGGTTCGCCGATACGACGAGTGGGACAGCATTGATAGAACCCGATAAAAAACTTTCAGTCGGACGGAGCGGCGGGACAGCCTGGCTGCATTCCGGAATGGCCATGAAGCAGCGCGGGTGGAAGGCGCAGCCGGCAGGAGGATTAAGCGGGGAGGGAACCTCACCCTTCAGGATGATGCGTTCACGTGTTTCCTCGATTTCCGGGTCGGCGATGGGTACGGCGGAAAGGAGAGCGCGGGTATAGGGGTGGAGGGGGTTTTCATAAAGAACGCGTGATTTACATATTTCAACCACGTGTCCGAGATACATGACGGCAACGCGGTCGCTTATATGACGCACGACGGAAAGATCATGAGCGATAAACAGGTAGCTTAATCCCTCGCTCTTGCTTTGCAGCTCTTCCAGCAGGTTGATAATCTGGGCCTGGATAGAGACATCAAGGGCGGAAATGGGCTCATCGCAGACAATAACCTGGGGATTGCAGGCAAGGGCGCGGGCCACGCCGATACGCTGACGCTGGCCGCCGCTGAACTCATGCGGAAAACGGTCGGTCATCGAGGGGTCCAGGCCTACAACGCGGAAAAGCTGTTCTATCTTATCTTTGTACTCTTCCTTGTTCATAACCATTTTGTGGATTTTAAGCGGCTCCCCGACGATGCTGCCGGCGCTCTGGCGCGGGTCAAGAGAACTATAAGGATCCTGGAAAATAAGCGCCATGTTCTTTCTTATTTCGCGCAGGTTCTTTTCCGGCAATTTGGCGATATCCTGGGTTCCGAACATGATACTGCCTTCGGTGGGGCGGTAAAGACCAAGGACGCACCGTCCGATGGTAGTCTTGCCGCAGCCGCTCTCGCCCACCAGCCCGAGCGTTTCACCCCTTTTTAGCTTGAAGTTAACGCCGTCAACGGCTTTAACATCAGCCACATGTTTACGTAACAGGCCGCGGGTAACCGGGAAATACATCTTGAGGTCTTTAATATCCAGTACGGCTTCGTTATTTGATTTTTGATTCACCTTATTTCTCCTTATTGAGATAACAGCGGACATAGTGCTCACGGTCACCGGCAATAGGTGTGAGACCCGGCCACGGTTCCTTCGTGCAGATATCTATTTTACTTGTGCACCTGGGCAGGAAAGCGCAGGTTTTGGGCATTCTGATAAGGTTGGGCGGAAGACCGTCGATGGGGACGAGCTTGCGGCCTTCTTCTTCATCGAGCCGGGGTATGCATTTCAAGAGGCCTATAGTATAAGGATGACGCGGATTTTTGAAAATATCCTTGGTAGTGCCTTCTTCGACAATGCGGCCGGCGTACATAATATAGATTCTCTGAGCATAACGCGCAACTACGCCCAGGTTGTGGGTGACGATAACCAGTGAAGCGCGGAAGCGTGTGACCATGTCTTTCATTAATTCCAGGAGCTGTGCCTGGGTGGTAACATCGAGGGCGGTGGTGGGTTCGTCGGCAATGAGAATCTTGGGGTTACAGGAAAGCCCCATGGCTATCATGACTCTTTGCCTCATACCGCCGGAGAAGTGATGGGGGTAATCATCGATACGGTTGGCGGCGGCAGGTATGCCGACAAGGCTCATGAGTTCGATGGCCCTCTTGCGGGCGGCTTCATCGTTCATCTTCATGTGGAGTACCAGCATCTCGGTTAGCTGCTGGCCGATGGTGAGCACCGGGTTGAGCGAGGTCATCGGCTCCTGGAAAATCATGGCTATTCTCGCCCCGCGGACGGAACGCATTTCCGGTCCGTTTGCCTCATATTTGAGGAGATCTTGCCCTTCGAAGAGTACCTCTCCGCCGGCGATTTTCCCAGGAGCGCTGATAAGCTGCATCACGGAAAGCTGGCTCACGGACTTGCCGCAGCCGCTTTCACCTACCAGGCCGACGATTTCCTGCTCGTCGATATGATAGGACACGTTATCGACGGCTCGAACAATACCAGCCTCGGTCTTAAATCTGGTTTCCAGGTTCTTTACTTCTAATAATGATGCCATTTCAAGCCTCTCGTACTATAATTATATCCTGAACACTTGACCAACATTTTTCTTCCCACACTATAGTACACCTTGTAACCTGGGGTCAAGTGGGTAATCAGGCGTATTTTATCATGAAAAGCGATAGAAGTAAACAGGAATTTGAAAAATGATTTTAAAAATTAATAAATCATTAAAAACATGAACTTGTTTTTATACTG
Organism: Dehalococcoidia bacterium; assembly: GCA_041300405.1. GTDB lineage: Bacteria > Chloroflexota > Dehalococcoidia > Dehalococcoidales > RBG-16-60-22 > Fen-1077. The sequence continues at coordinate 2,171,937 of JBGLNK010000001.1, forward strand.
TTTACTTGCTTGACTGCAGCTAAGGATGTATCATAAAGGCTGGAGTGAATTGAAACTAAATGGAACATAATCTGGTACCTCCCGGTTTGACTTATCTAGCCGATAATGTTATTTCCACACAGAATATTCTGGGTGTTAATAAAGAAAAGCGCGCCAGGTGGGCCCGGCGCCTTGACCTGCCCGCTCGTGATGAAACGGTGTTTTTCGCGGGCTGCGGCTACCAGTTTGCCGGACAAATGGAGGCGCTCTCATCTTTGGTGCGCGGTATTGATAAGACCGTCATCGGCTCCGAACTGCCGATGCGTTTTGCCCACTTCCAGAAGAAATTGGGGATTAATTTACCGGCAATCTACAGCAGCGTCATTTCCCGCGGTGGTGAAAGCGATGCCGCGCCGCTTGAGGCAGCAGTAAAAGTGCTCCGTAATCTGGGCGTCAAGCCGGCTTACCTGGCTGAGGAAGAACCCTGCTGCGGAGCTACCCTGTACCAGGCAGGTTTGCAGGATAAGTTTGCCGCTAACGCCAGTCAGGCGTATAAAAAACTGAAGTCCGCGGGCGCCGTTTCTTCAGCCTTTTTGCGTTCGGTAATATCATAGAATATTGCCAGCCAGCCGGCTTGCTGCTCCTGACGGTTAAGGACAGGCATCTTCTCCAGTTCATAAATTCGTTTTTCGCCGGATACCGCCAGGGTTAACTCTTCGCGGGTAAAGCCGGTGGATTGTAAACGTTCAAATACCCTCGACGCGTCTACCAGGCCTTCAAACAGCTTTCCGATTACGCTTTTATCCACTCCAAGTATTTTCAGCGCCGCCGAATTTGCCTCAAGCAGGGTATTGTGACGGTCGAATACAAGCACGCCTTCTTTCAACTGCTGGATAATAAGCTCGCGGGCGAAAGGTACCGCTTTAAATAAATGAAAACGCATTAATCCCAGGGTTAAAGCTATCCCGGAAACAGCAAACATCGCCGGTGTGAGGTCTTTACGCGGCAGCGAAGCCATGTCGAATACATAAAGCATGTTCCAGACCCAAGGCAGGCATACCGCGACAATTAAAGAAACAGCTTGTCCGGCGTATAAATGCGGCCCGACAAAAAGCCTCCGTAATAAAACAATCCCGCCTGCGAGGACTAAGAGGTAGTTATGAACCAATGCGGCCCAGAAAACCGGCCCGTATGTCTTGATGGTTATGGTGAATGCACCGGATGTGCCGAGGTGTTCATTCGACCACATCAGGTGATGAAAATTATTTGTCCAGATAAATACAGTGAAAATAAAAGGGAGGATACAAAAGAATATGATTTTCCTGCCGCGTAGCAATCTCCCGGCGCTGGAGTAATTTAATGCAAAAACAAACCATGCCACCGGCACGGACATGGAGCCGAGATAACCGATGTTGTTAAATAATAATTGTCTTTCCAGGGTGCTGCTGTGAGATTCCAGGAAGTAACCGAGCGTCCAGACAAAAATGGAAATAACCAGCGCGGTCATGGCGGCTGCTGCCGGGTAATGCCGACGGCGCCAAAGCATACCGATTACAAACAGTGAAAGAACCAGAGATACTATCATGATAACCTGGTAAAAATAGAAATACATCCTGTTTAGATATCTCCTTCCGGATTATTTGATGGTTCTTATGCCTGGATATATACATGTATTTGCTCTTTAACGAAATTCTCATAATACAGCATACGGGATAACGTAAATCTTGTACTCTATACCGTAATAATCTTGTTTGCCTTAGTTTAGCATATTTCAGTTTTTTTCACCTGTTTTATTTAGCATAAACTGTTGATATTCTGGGGATTTAGTTTTATGCCATGATAGAGATTGCCGCGCTTACGCGCCGAAGGGCTACAACGGGCGGGCACACCTCCCGGCTGCTGTCGGGGTTCACCCACACCCCCTCACCTTAATCCTCAAGGGGAGAGGAATTATTCATGCAATTCAAAATCCCTCTCAATCTCCTTCCGATTCGTTCCTCATACGGAATCCCGTATGAACGCAGTGAATCGGGACTTTGCTAAAGGGAGAAGCTGTAGGCTTGCCCCTTATTCCACACCGCCCTATGCCCAGCGCTCCCTGTTTATTGAACAGGGGCACAGGCTTGGTGCCGAAGCAATGACTTGTCCAGGGGTTTCTTAACATATTTCATCCGCTTTATTGAAATAGAGCCGCGAACCGGGTTATAATTTGCACAATAATCCAGAGGAGGAACTTATATGAGACCGCCTTATGAACTTAAGATTGACGCTTATTCCCACATCGTCCCCCCCAAGTACAGCGAAGCACTACGCAAGGTAGCGCCGGAACTGTACGACCGGCAGGTAGCGCCCTACCCGACGCTGCACAACCTGGACGAGAGGTTCCGCATCATGGATAAATACGAGCCGCTACGGCAGGTGCTGACCCTCGGACGGATTCCCGTGGAGCACGTGGCCGGGCCGAAAAAGGCCGCCGAACTGGCCATCCAGGCCGATGAAGAAATGGCGGAACTGGTCGTCAAGTACCCTTCCCGTTTCTGCGGCGCGTTAGCCACCCTCGCGATGAACAACGTGGATGCCGCCCTGAAAGAAGCGCAGCACGCGATCGATGACTTGAAATTCCGCGGCGTCTACCTGCACACGCCGGTGGATGAAAAGCCGCTCGACGCGCCGGAGTTCCTGCCGCTCTATGGAATGATGGCCGAATACGACCTGCCGATAGTCATCCATCCCATGAGAAAACCGACCCACCCGGATTATCTTACAGAAAAAGAATCAAAATATAATATTTTCAGCATGTTCGGCTGGCCTTACGATACCTCGACCGCCATGGCGCGACTGGTATGCAGCGGCATAATGGAAAAGTACCCCGGACTGAAAGTCGTTACCCACCATTGCGGCGGCATGATACCGTTCTATGCCGAGAGAATCCGTCAGTTCCTGCAAATAAGGCGCATCGGCGAAAACCTGACACTGAAAAAGGATGCCATCGATTATTTCCACATGTTTTACGCCGATACCGCCCTCTACGGCAACCCATCGGCGCTCATGTGCGGCCTGGAGTTTTTCGGCGAAGACCACTTGCTCTTCGGTATAGATTTCCCGCTGGGCGACACCGAACGGGGCGACCGCAATTACCGGCAGACCATCAACGCTATTGCGGCGATGAACATAACCGATGAAGTGCGAAAAAAGATATACGAGGATAACGCCCGCAAACTAATGCGGCTGTCGATTTAAGTAGGCGGCAGCCGATGCAGGCTATTTCTTCGTTTTTATCCCTGTACTCGGTATGGCGGTTAAGCATCGACTTTATCCGGGACGGTACGCCATTCCTGTTCGGTTTGCATCAGGCGCAGATAGTCTCAATAGTTGTACTACTAATCACTATACCTTTGTTGTCAGCTAGGAGGCTATTATAAAACTATCGTAAAATTCAGTTAAGTCGTAGCGGGTTGATTTAATCTAATAGGCGAGGGCATCAGATGCCGTCTTGATTTATTGGAGAATTTATGGCATATTTCTATTCACCAAGATCAAATAGGAGGTGCATCATGGCGAGTAGCGTTTATAAGATCATTACATTGGTAGGTACCAGTCCCGATTCCTGGGAGAAAGCCGCATCGGCTGCGGTTGAGCAAGCGGCCAAGACGCTCAAGGACTTAAGGATTGCGGAAGTGGAAGAACTGGACTTGCAGATTGAGGACGGCAAGGTACTGAACTACCGCGCTAAGGTCAGAGTGTCCTTCAAATACCACGGCAAAGAAATGTAATACCAGCCCGCTGAAATGTTATAGTCGTGTTTTGGTAGCTGGGATCGCGTTATTTGAACCGGCTTTAAATATTCATGAGAAAAAACTTGAATAAAAAACTAGTTGAAGAAATTGAGAAACAGATTTCCGAACTGAAGGCCAGGTTTCCAGCCCATTCCGTACCGCCCAGGATGTGGCAGCAATTAGAAGAACTGGAAGAAAAGCTGGAAGAAGCAAAAAGTGAGCCTGCAGCTGAAGAAACTGAATAGTAATGGTGGTAGCGGGTGGATTTGAACCGTCTGTAACAGTATTGCAATTATTACAGACCTATCCGGTCAGCGACCTCGCGCATACCCATGATGACATCGGTTATTAGATCCTTTAGTTCTATCCCCAGCATCGCTGTCCCTTTTTCAATCACCGAACGGTTTACACCGGCAGCAAATGCTTTGTCTTTCCATTTCTTCATTACCGATTTCACCTCCAAGTCTGCTACGCTCCTGGACGGCCGGATAATGGCTACCGCTGTAATAAGCCCGGTAAGTTCGTCTATGGTAAAAAGTATCTTTTCCATGTCATTCTGAGGTTCAACATCACTGCATATACCCCAGCCGTGAGACATAATTGCTCTTATGTACTCCTCCGGCCAGCCCCGCTCCGTCAGTATCTCCCGCGTTTTTCCACAATGTTGCTCGGGAAATCGCTCGTAGTCGAGGTCATGCACCAGCCCGATAATTCCCCACTTCTCCTCCTCACCTCTCTTCCGTGCCATATAGCGCATCACTCCTTCTACCGAGTAAGCATGTTTCAACAGACTCTCACTTTGGTTAAATTCCTTTAGAAGTGATAATGCTTCATCGTAGGTGGGTATGTGTTCCTGCATTTGTTACTCCCTTGCTAGATATTTACGGTCTCTAAAAGCTATGGGTGATGACCATCTTTTTCCTGTAAAATTATAGACCCTGGAACCTGGAATGGCAAAGAAGGGAATGCAGAGGATTTCTGCCAGGTCCCCGTCCTGGCGGGACAATAGAATGCAATGGTATTTTTTGACAAGAATACTTTTTTCTATTATTCTTAGGTCAATTTGAGTATACCGTTAATCTTCCTGATGAAAGGAGCTAAACCATGCACCTAGAGCATTTGCTGAGTGAAGAAGACAAGCAGATAAGAAATACGATAAGAGAATTTACCAAGAAAGAAATTATCCCCATTACCAAACAGATGGACGCTGATTACAAACTAGTGGAAAGCGTACACCAAAAACTTGTTGATTTACGGATACAATCAGGCGGATACCCCGCCGAGTACGGCGGAGGCGGCGGCTTGTCCCATATGATCCAATGCATTATTTGCGAGGAATTAGCCAAGGGCGATGCCGGAATAAGTCAGGTTGTTCTGATAAACGCCGGGATGATGATACAGCCGGCCGTCATGTCCGGCAACAAAGTTGTGATGGATAGATTCTGCCCGCCTTTTTGCCGTGGTAAGCTGGCTTATGCCTGTATATCAATGACCGATGAGGCAGGCGGCTGTGATACCGAGAATCCCCTGCTGCACGGGTCCGGTATTAAAACGAAAGCCAGGCTTGAGGGTGACGAATGGGTGATTAACGGCGTAAAGTCCTGGCCTACTAACGGCGGGATTGCTGACCTCTACCTGACGGTATGTAATACCGATCTTAATGCCGGTGATAAAGGTATTGCCTTAATTTACGTGCCTCCGGATGCAAAAGGGCTATCGTTCAGCAAGCCAGAGAAAAAGATGCTATTCAGGACAGTGATAAATTCCTCTATTTATTATGAAAACGTTCGGGTACCCAAAGAATACCGGGCAGCCGGGCCTGGTGTGGACGGTAACTTCTTCAAGGCGGCGACAGCCGATGCCCAGTGGCATTCATCAGTCATTGCGCTCGGCGTTGCCGAACGAGCGTTTGAAATAGTGCTGGACTATACCGGTACACGCATGGGCGGCTTCAAACCTGTAAGGCAGCACAGCATTGCCGCGGGTATCATCGCCGACATGGCTATCGGGATAGAAATAATGAAGGCCAGCGTTTATAATCTATCGTGGATGTTCGACCATCACGAGCAGTATGGCATGCCTTTCGAACCGGACTTCGTTGCTAAAGCGGCCGCCGTGCGAGTATTTTGCGGCGATACCGCCGTTGAAATAATCAATAACGACGTTCAGTTAATGTAGCTATCATCCCATAACGCGCTAAACGTCAGCTTACAAAAGTCCTAAGGTATAAGGTTTACCGATGTGCCGTTTTGGTTATTAATTGGATATGAATACTTCCCACCGGGCAACCATTTATGCGGTAAAAAATGATATATAAATCAGCCTGGTAAGACGCATGTTTTGCTGATATTAATTCTTATTTATACTATGTAACAGATTTATTCAGGTAACGAGTATCGTAAATATTTTTTAATATGTATTATAGAGTTATTATGACTAACGGACCTGACCGGCCCATGTAAACCTTTTTGTTACTACTCACTGTTTTATATAACGTTGCTGTTTGAAAAAGGTTAGGTGGTTATACAAATATTGTTGTTAGCACGTTTGCTGATGCCGGATGCAACTATTTTATGAGTTGTGATAATAGAGTACCGGGGCCGGCAATTAACTTTGGGGGAACGGTTATTAGACGGGTTTGAACACCAGCCAAGAGAAGTCCGGAATTACGGAGATAGGAACAAATAAATACAATCACATTATTCCGCTTGTCACTCTATAAAGTGACAAGGGCAATATTTAAGTTCTTATTAGCCAGTAGATTTAATGACTATATAGTGTAGCATCGTTGTATCAAGGCAGTGTTTCTGGGCGTTTCACGTTCGCCCAGGCATTCCGCTCATCTTCGTAGGGCGCTTCTTCCGCACGGCAGTTCTTGCCTAATATCATCGTCATACGGTTTTTACCGTATTCCGTCCACCGGCCGAGGCTGGCGCAACTGGGGTCGCCGGTGCGGGCGAAAGCGAGCCAGGCATCCTGCATGCAGCGCGAAAGTTTTTCCGCTTCCGGTCCGGAACCGTGGAAACTTTTGTTGTACGTGCCATGGACAAAACCGATTTCCAGGGCATGGCAGGCACCGAGGATACCATTCATAACCGGCGATGGCCAGTCGAAGAGGTAGTTATAGGCTTTTGTCCTGTTATCGCGCTGGGCTTCCACGAGTTCGATCGACGGCATGCGGAACATGGAATCCGTCTGGATAGCCGAAAATATTTCAAACGGCGTTGGATCGACGCCGCGCTTCACCAGCGCTTTTCTGTAAGGGTCAATTAAAGCCGCGCCGTATTCCGGCGAGACCATCGCGCCGAGACGCATTCTGAGCGCCGCTTCGTCCATCTGCGAAGAACCGGGCTGCATCATGGCGAAGAGTTTCCATTCGTCCAGGTTGGTACCGATAATGACCGGTATGCCCCTGGCCGAGCCTTTACGGGCCATCTTATTCGTAACATCCGGTATCAAATCGCCGTCGATAACGGGCGCGGTAACTGTGGAGCGCAACGACTCGCCGGGCGCCGCCACGGAAACTTTCAGAGGCATGTCCGCTCCCAGTATTTTTTCCATGCTTAAAGCGCGCAGGGATTCGGCGTTTTCCTTATTTGCGCCCAAGACCTTCAGGAACTGCCCGCCTATCATATTGGCCCTTTCCAACGTCACGGAGGTACTGCCGACACCACTTTCACAAATGGCTTTTTGGAAAAGACCTTTGGCGGCGGGCATCGCCAGCAGGCAGCCGATGCTCATGCCGCCCGCGGACTCGCCGAAGACGGTAACATTTTTCGGGTCGCCGCCGAACGCGGCAATATTTTCTTTGACCCACTTAAGCGCGGCAACCTGGTCGAGGAGGCCTTCATTACCGGTAGAGGGAATTTTGCCGCCGGTAACGTCTTTCAGACGCAGGAAGCCCAGGTAGCCGAGGCGGTAGTTAATCGTGATTTCCACGATATCGCCGCGCTTTGCCAACGAGCCGGTATTGTAGGAAACGGAGGATCCGGAACCATTGACGAAAGCGCCGCCGTGAATCCAGAGCATAACCGGCCGTTTTTTGTTATCCAGCGCGGGCGTCCAGATGTTGAGGAAAAGGCAATCCTCCGACTGAGGCTCGACTTCACGCGGCATGGGAAGGGGGCCGGCGGGCATCAGGTTTTGCGGCGCTATCGGGCCGAACTTATCGGCTTTGCGCACGCCCTGCCACGGTTTTACCGGCTGCGGCGGCATCCAGCGCAACTCGCCTATAGGCGGAGCGGCGTAAGGTATCCCTTTAAAAATGTACAGCCCATTTTCGTAAGAACCTTCCAGCTTACCTGATTTGGTGGTGACAACAGCCGATGAAGTACTATTCATCATCAACTCCTGAATATATAGTCTCCCGGTTCCAGGTTTTCTTTATTTAAACATAATTACGTTGCGCAGCGCCTTACCTTTTTCCACGGCTTCTATAGCTTCGTTTATCTGTGAGAGAGGATACCGGGCAGTGACAAGCTCGTCAAGTTTGAGAATACCGGCTTTATATAGTGCCACCAGCTTGGGAATTTGCGTCTGCAGCTCCGTGGTGCCCATGAAACTGCCGGTAAGCGTTCTTTCATCTTTGATAAAAGCGAAGGGTGAAATATCCAGTTTATCTGTAAACTTAGGCAGTCCTACGATGACCGTCATACCGCGCGGTCCGGACATGCCGAAGCCCTGAACGATGGCCGGGGTGCTGCCGACTGTCACGAAGACATAGTCAGCACCAATACCGCCGGTGAGGTCTTTCACAGCCTGAACGGGGTCAACTTTTTTTGAATTGATGAACCGTAAAGTCGCCGATAACATCGAGACCATCTGGACCGAATTTGCCAGAACAGGTAATCCCAGCGTGAAAGGGCTTATCGAATGGCCTGCCTGGGATAGTAAAACTGATAAATACCTGCTAATTACCGATCCTCTCCAGGTCAAGACAAAATATACCGGCCTCTTAAACATCAAGCCGGACACATCGAAATGGACGATTCATTAACGCTGGCAATTAGGTGAATAAAATAAAAGGGAACGATAATATAAAAGCAACAATCTTTAATATCCAACATTATTCCATCCACGATGGACCTGGAATACGCACTAGCGTTTTTCTTAAAGGTTGTTTTCTCCGCTGTATTTGGTGCCAGAACCCTGAATCACAGGCTCCAAAACCTGAACTATTTTATTTTCAGGAAAAGTGTACCGGGTGTGGCAGGTGTGTTGAAATCTGCCCGGAGCGGGCTATTCAAATTAAAAATATAAAATCAAGTACCGACCGTAATAAATGCAAAGGTTGTGGACAGTGCGTTCAGGCTTGCCCAAGTGAGGCGAGAAGTCTTATGGGGAAAGAGATGACGGTTCAGGAAGTATTCAAGAATATCCAAAGAGATGAGGTATTCTATAAACGCTCGAATGGAGGGGTGACGCTAACCGGAGGCGAGCCGCTTTTTCAGCCCCACTTTTCCCGGAATCTCCTTTCCCTTTGCCGGCAAACCGGCATTCATACCGCCATTGAAACCTGCGGGTATGCCGATTGGGAAACATTAAAAGATATTTGTCAGTACACGGACCTCGTATTATATGATTTAAAACACATGAGCTTTGAAAAACACCGGGAATATACCGGTGTCCCCAACGAACTGATTTTAAGTAACGTAATAAAAATCTATCACGGATTGAAGATCCCTGTTTGGGCTAGAATCCCTATGGTACCCGGCTATACCGATTCTTATGAAAACATCCACGCTACGGCTAAATTTGTGGCTAAGGAATTAAGCACGTCAGTGCCAGTTCACCTGCTGGCCTATCACCGATTAGGAGAAACCAAATTTGAAAGATTGGGGCAAGAAAGTAAAAACCTTTCCATCACCCCTCCGACCAATGAGCATATGTTGGAATTACAAAAAATAGTGTCTTCTTATGGTCTGGATACTTACATCGGGGGATAAAAATATATAACCAAATTAATCATAGAGGGCTAAAATGGAAAATTTAACAGCCGGGATTATCAGGGGAGGGTTCCCCTTGTGTATCGAAAAAGCACGCCTGATTACAGAATCATTTAAACAAACAGAAGGCGAGCCGGCTATTTTACGCTACGCCAAAGCTTACTCGCATATGCTGGAGAGTATCCCTGTGCTAATTAACACTAATGAGCTTTTTGTGGGTGAAGGAGCTAGTAAACCCTGGGGAGCTGAAATAGACCCGTTTCTTGGAGTATGGAAGGAAGATGAAATCAGAAGTGCGGCCGAGGATGGAATCGTCTCTATTACCGAGGCAGACTGGCCAATGATAAGAGAAATAGGCCGGTATTGGGAAACCAGGTGTTCTGAATACGCTCAATCGAAGCTTTTCGATGATAGATTTTTTAAGTACCTGCAGGTCGGTATTACTCTTCCACCGATGAAAAACAAAGATGAATTTAGAGGCGCATATGCCGGCAGCGGGCTCTGCCTGTCTTTTAACTTTACCGATTGCTATACAGACTTTGCCAGATGGCTTAATGGGCTTAATCCAATTATTAAAGAAATCGAAGAAGAACTCGTTAACTTAAGGTTTTTCTCCCTGGATGCAGTGGAAAAGAAACTATTTTTGACTGCCTCTCTAATAACACTTAACGCTGTCATCCGGCTGGCTGAAAGATACGCAGAAGCGGCGGAGAAACTGGCAGAAGCCGAAAAAAATCCCTCACGGAAGAAAGATCTGGAAAGAATAGCAGAAACTTGCCACCAGGTCCCGGCCAATTCACCGAAAAATTTTTATCAAGCCATGCAGTCACTGTGGTTTAACCAGATCTTGTCCACGCCTACTTCAACACATAATCTCGGTAGATTTGACCAGTACATGTACCCATTTTATAAAAGTGACCGGGACAAAGGTCAGATTAACAATGAAGAAGTTTTAGACTTGCTTTGCGAATTACGTATCAAATGTATGAGGCCGGAGAATATCAAACTTTCACGCGCCAAGCGCTCACAGCACGCGGGGTTCGCAAAATGGCGCAATATGACCATTGGCGGTGTTACCTCTGATGGAAAAGACGCCAGTAATGAACTCACCTACCTGGTGCTTGAAGCGGCCAACCGTCTCCGGACACCGCATCACACGATAACGTTAAGAGTCCATGAAGGAACTCCGGAAGACTTGCTGGTTAATGCCTTGGAAGTAGTAAAGACTGGCATCGGCATGCCGGCACTGGCCCTCGATAAATCCTTTATAGATTATATGACCTCTGGTGGTATACCCATCGAAGAAGCTCGTAATTTCCACCTCGCGGGATGTGTTGACCCGGCTATTCCGGGAAAACAAAGTTTCCTGGCTGGTCTTTTTTTCGTCGTCCCTAAGGTCTTTGAAATCTTTCTGAATAATGGAGTAGACCCCCGTACAAATTTGGAAGTTGGACCAGGTAAAACCAGTGTTGAAGAATATAGAACCTTCGAGGATTTCTACAGGGCATTTAAAACCTTGTTAAGTTATTTTTTTATAGCCTCTTTCTTTATTTGAAGCTACCAAAAAGATATGACTGTTCCAAAGGTCAAAGGCATGCTTTAATTTTGACATCGCGTGATAAATATCTCCCCCAACCTGGACTTCAAATACATATGTAGGTACTGATCGTTCAACTCGTCGCCACACAACATCAAGACGGGTACTTTCAAGTAGATATTCTTTATCAAATATAAAACCTTGGATTTGCCCTATTTCTGCAATGTCATTTATAACATCGTTATGAGAAATATCACCCGTCGTTAGGGAATGTGATAGCTCAACTTTAGTCGGTATATTACTTGTTATGGGTAACAGTCCCAAAGTATTTCTCGCTAAATTAACTTCTTCAATTGGGTAGCATTGAAAAACCATCCTAGTGATTAATTGAAGGTCATGAGAACTGTATTTTTGAGTTTTCCAGAAATGTTGAGGAAGACAATATTCAATATCAAACTCAAACCTAAGTGGCCATATAACTTCGTTTCTACGAATTTCCTCTGGCCAGAGCGGATTAGTTTGTCTGAATTTAGTAGCAACTTTACCGAAGCCAACAATCCCATGTACAGGTTTAGAAACATAAAATAATAAACCGTCGCCCTCTCGTAGCATATTCCACAAGGCAGATAGTTCTCGAAAATCCTTCAGTCCCCAGATATTTTTAGTTTGAAAAGCAACTTCCCAATTTTGTTCTGTTCCTACTACAAGCCAGAATTGTTGCATATCCTTTCCTTTAAAAGTACAATCTAATCTTAAAATTATTTTGTATATAATCTACAAAAAAGTTGCACTTTTATATATAATCTATTAAAAATAATTTTCTCTCTCCTCCCCCCTTATCCCTTCCCCCTCAACGCTAAAAACAAAATCCCCGGCCCGGCATGTACCCCCAGCGCGGGGCCCAGCTGCGCCAAGATGATTTTCTCCTCCGGGAAGAACGCTCCCAGGCGCTTTACAAAAGCCTGTGCTTCCTCTCGCTGGGTGTTGTAAATCACGGACAGTTCCTCTATTTCGCCGGCCTTTTTCACAAAATCGTATAATAATTCGATGCCTTTAGACCGGCTGCGGACGCGCCCCGCCGGCACCAGCACCCCGTTTTTTACCGTCATCAGCGGCTTGATGCTGAGCGCCGAGCCTAATAGCGCCTGCATCTTGCCGATGCGCCCGCCCAGCGCCAGGTATTTCAGCGTATCGAGCAGCCCTATGACGCGGATGCCTGGTATCATCTTTCTTACCGCGTCAGCCACCTGCTGCAAATTTTGCCCGGACTGCGCCAGCCTGCTTGCCTCGATAGCCAGCAGCCCCAGCCCCATCGTCACTACCTCCGAATCTATCACTTCTACCGGGCAGTCCGCGGATTTTGCGGCCTGTAACGCGGAGTTACACGTGCCGCTTAATTTAGCAGAAACATGTATCGAAATAATCCCGTCGGCCCTGGCCGCTACCTGTTTGTAGACCTCGGCAAAATCCTGCGGGGGAGGCTGGGTGGTGCTGGGGTGGACGGGACCTTGCGTCAGCCTCCGGTAAAATTCATCGGCGGTGATATCCACGTTATCCTTTAAGACTTCATTCCCGAAACGGAGGATTTCCGGCACAATAGTGATATCGAATTTCTTGGCTATCTTGGGCGGCAGGTCGGCGGTGCTGTCGGTCACGATTTTAACAGTCATCGGAGAGACTCCAATCAAAAGTAAAATACCGGGGGATATGTTTGTAGAAAGTATATCACCACCGTTTATGTGTTGTAAATCAAATCGGCAGTTGGGCAAAATGCCATCGCAGCAGCAGCTTTAAGCGCTTTCAGTCATAGGGTGGTGTGGAATAATGGGTAAGTCGGCAGCTTGAGGTTGTCCGAAAAGTAGAATTGTCATGTTGAGCGCAGCGAAACATCTCGGTGCGGGGTGGAATTAGCTTTCATTTAAGCCCCACCCCGAGATACTTCGGTCGCTTCGCTCCTTCAGTATGGGCATATATGCCCAGTATGACAGTTTTCGGACAGCCCCAGATTGAGAGGGATTTCGAATTGCATAAAGAACCCGGCAAAATACAGTCGTGGCCGCAGCTATAGGCGCTCTTGAATAGTGAACTTAGCCGAAAAGGTGACACCGGGCTGCGCCCGGCGGAAGACCGGATTTCCGGTTTGTTGTTATACTAAAGAGCAGGCTTTGGCCAGGGCTGCCTGTTCATATCCGGTCGATAAAGTATTGAAAAGTTCTTTAACGGAGATTATTGAATCCAACCTGTAGGCATTGGCCCCCGCAAAAGCAAAACCTTTTCCCAGGTTTCCATTTTTAGCGTTGGTCAGGGCGCTGCAAATACAATATGGGGAGCTTTGAAAATCGCAGGTCTTCAGGCACTGCCAGCCGCATTCGTAGGGCATCTTTTTCCCCAGCGATACATCCTTGAGGAATTCATTCCGTATCGCTCTTCCCGGCAGCCCGACGGGACTATCGATTATAACAAGGTCCTCTTTTTTGCATTTTAAATAGGCTTCCTTGAATTCCTTGGAGGCATCGCATTCGTGGGTTGCCACGAACCTGGTAGCCATCTGCACTCCCTGCGCGCCCATATGCATGAATTTATAAATATCGGCGCCGGTAAATATCCCCCCGGCTGCTATTACGGGGATACCGGCCCCGGAATTCTGCTCGTATGGTTTTACCACGGAGATTACTCTTCCGAACCCAGGCTAAGACCTTTCACTGTGCCGCTGCCGGCTCCCCAGGAACTGAGCATCATGATAGGCGTCTGTGTCCATTGACGCAGCTGTAAACATACCCCTATGCCGTCCAGGGAAGGCATGATAATATCCAGGATAATAAAATCCGGCTCCTCGGCATCCAGTACCTCTTTAAGATAAACACCGGCCTGCTGGGTGTTTACGACTTCATAACCGTCGCCGCTCAGTTCCCGTTGCAGGAAACTCACTAACACCGGATCGCGGCTTATGCTGAGGATCTTGGTTTTCGCTATCATGTTAGCCTCCATGGAATTGCCTTGTTTTTTACTCTAATAGACTAACATCTGGATGGTAAACGGAGCATAAACAGCCGTACGGATAAGATAAACATATTGTTAATGAAAAAGAAATGTGCAAAGAGCGGTGCAAACACAGTGTGAAAAGTGGAGTTTACATAAAAATGGGCTGTAGAGTGCGGACGACGGAGAACAAGCCGGACGTTACCTTTCGATGACGATTAGAAAAGAGATGCCCATGTCTTTGTTAGAAGCTCTATCTATCCAGATAATGCTGACGGAAGTAAATACCTCTGATTGTTCCAGTGCTCTTACATATTCCACCACGCGTTCCTGCACGGTAGTGATGCCGCTGATAGATATTTTGACAGTGGTCACATCGATGGAATCGAATGTAGTAGCGGGCGGCATGGACTGTGTCAGTAAATTAAGGTCGCTCACTGTGTCGCGGGGATTTAGTATCTTCTGCGTTTCGGTCTGCCATTGCTGTGTGCTGGCGGTCAATTTTCTGATAGTATCTTCTGTTTTAGCGGCCAGTACGGCTGATGCCTGTTTTTCACCGAGGATTTCTTTAGCCTGCTGAAGCTCGGTTGTTAATAGTCTGATTTTGCTTTCTGCCTGGATTTGTGAAAGAAATGCTGTAACCAGGCTGAGAACACCCACAGCTATTACGGCCGTGAGTATCCATTTTTTTCCCAGCCCCTCATGCTTCTTGGCGCTGGCCGATTGAGAAGCGATGATTCCCGCCAGGTTGATATCGCGCACCAGGTTCACATCGGCGGCAGGGGACCATGGCAGCGTTCTGTCACGCAAAGCAGCGCTGATGTTTACAGCGTAAACAGACTGGGGAACATCTGCAGGTATAACCAGTTTATTTACCGTCAATTCCGAGGGTGTTTCCACCGGGTAGCCGGTTTTTTCTTTTAGATACCCGGCAACTTCAGGTTCATTGGCCAGTTCTCCGGTGAGCAAAATAGGGGTTGTGTCCGGGATGGGGTTTTTGGGATGATTGTCATTATAAAAACCCGTCATCCTGGAAAGTACGCGTACTAGCTGGACGGTCGTCTCCTGCAGGCTGGCATCGGCGCCGGATGACGGCACGGTATGCATGCCCACGGGTACGCCCCGGACAACCACGATAATATTAGCGTAATCCGGGTCAAAATCGATGATGATGGCATTGTCTTTTTCGGTCAGTGAAGCCAGTGCCGTATGGGGCAGGCACATCAGGTACGGCTTGATGCCGGCTGAAGTAAATGCTTTTATCAGGGCATCTATAGGGCGGCGCGTGACGCCGGTGACGAGGAATTGGCGTTCTCCTTCTTTTTCCGCCGGATACGAGCGCCAGGAAAGTATCATATCTTCCGGGTCCAGCGGCATTTCCTGTTTTGCCGTCCTGGTAATTGCTTCTTCGAGTGATGTCCCATCCATATCGGGGAGATTAAACAGCCGGTAAGAAAACGGCAAACCGCTGAGGCTGCAGATTATCCTGTCGGCAGGTATTTTGGCCGACGTAAACAGCGTTTTTAATTGCTGGCCTACGGCTATCGGGTCCTGGATAAGACCGTTTTTTACAATATCCGGCAGCGGCAGCGTGCCCCAGGCCGCGGCTGTATTATCGCGGAACACCATGTACCGGATGCTTTTTGAACTGATGTGTATCGTCGTTAATCGTGCCATCTAATATCCTTGACCGCTGTCCGGACGGGCATATATGGTGATGTTCAGTTTAGCTGTGACCAGTGTATCAACCCCGGAAAAACTTTCCGCGCTGACAGGGGGAGATCCCCGGGAAATAGATATCTCCGGAGTGACCAGGGTTTCGTAGCTGCCGTGCTGCAGTTTATAAATAAAATCGTTAACCTGCGCGTATGTCCCGGCAATCGTAGCATTAAGCTTCAGGACATTATAGGACTGGCCGGTATTTTCCGCCAGCCATCCCTGGGAAGTAATCGGGAGGACTTCCACTTCGCATTCCCGTGACAGGTTGATAATATAATCTATGATATCATTGCGGTTGAATTGCGCCGGGAAGTTTCCCTGTACCGAGGCCAACGCCGCCTTTTCGGCGGCCAGCCTGGATTCCAGGTCGGAGGTAGTCCCTGTGATTGTTCTTGTTTCTCTTGTAACGGAAGACATCTCGGTTGTTAACGAACTGATTTCCGCGTTCTTGTCGAAGCGGTTTTTCCACACGATGATATTAGCCGCGACGATGATAATCAGCGCGCACGCGATCAGTGTTGTCATCGAGATTGTTTTCTTGTTTTTATTCTTTTCTTTTATAGCCACGATGCTTTTTACCTGCGTTATCTGCCTAAATTCCAGGATGATATCCTTGCCTCGGTGCTGTTAACGCTCACCGATGCGTTAATGCTTAGATTACTCCATGAGCCTATTATACAACACTATTGTATTTTGTCAAGTGTTTTTATTGATATATTTAGACACATCTTGAAAAATGTGCACAGGGGGATGACAATAAACAGGTATGGAAAAACCACCCATAGGGAAATTAATACGAGAATTAAGAGAAAAAGCTGGAATCAGCCAGAGACAATTGGCTATTCGCTCCGATATTGATCGGGGTTATATCAATAAACTGGAGTCAGGAAAAAATAGCACCATCACCATGGAACTTGTTGGGCGGATTTCAAAAGGACTAGGGATCGCCCCGTCAGCTTTTATCGATATGATGACAACGGAAGATGCTGACATCAAAGGTTTTTTAGTCAATGATTTCCCCAAGCTGGATGAAGAATCCAAAGACTGGGTACGCCGGACCATCAACATGGTGCGGGAAAAGCAAAGGGAAAAGTATGATGCGGGAGGGCAGGGATAGATGCCGCCAACAACTATAACTACAATTACAATACCCGCGTTAACACAGACTGTCTCGGAAGTAACTCCCTATTTCGCCTTCACTCCATGGATAATCGTTTTCGTTTTCGCCCTGATATTCTCTTTTTCCTGCATGGCTATCGCCAAAGCCAAGGGCTATAATCCCGCCGCCTGGTGGTTCATCGGATTCGTCTTGGGGCTAATCGGCTTATTCATTTTGGCCTGTTTCCCATCAAAAAATCCGGGGAGGGTTTGATGGCAGGGGAGTTACGCACTCATCTCACCGGCACAAAATATCCTAACGCGGACGGTTCCAGCCGTAAAGACAACATCAATCACTGTATCCCGGAAGAACCTCTCCAGTTAAGGCATACCCCTATCAAACAAGACAAGAACGCCGTCAGAGTTTTCCGGCAAAACGGGGAGGAACTGGGTTGGATACCAAAAGAATACGCGCAGGAAATCGCCTTCCACCTCGATGCCGGTGCGGAAGTAAAAGCTGTTTTTGAAAAGACCTTCCAGAGATATGCCAATGCCCCGCTGACCGCTGTCGTCATTGTTACCAGGCCGGGAGATACCCCAAAAGGATTAACTAAAACCTGCGGGCATTGCGGGGAACAGGTGGGCAGTGAAACTACTAAATGCCCGGCCTGCCGTAAAAGCATCTGTAAAAACTGCGGCAACCCCATCGGAACCGGTGTTACCAAATGCCCAAAGTGCGGAGAGTCCACCACGATGGGCGGCATACAATCAATCGGGTGTCTTTTCTTTGGTATAGGTATCTTCCTTATATTGATAGTAGTATTTTTCTCAATGTGTTAAAGAAAGATGACAGCCCAATGCTTAACCGTGTAATGCCGGCTTGCCTCGTCCTGCTAACGCTGCCGCTTCTTTCCTGCGCGGCCGCCCCGCCGGAGGCTTATATCGCGGACATCGGGGGAATCTGCAATGAAATCGATTCTTCTTTTAAAGCCCTCGCCAGTTTGCTCGCGGACCCGCGCTTTAATGACGCTTCATGGACCGCCCAAATGAACCAAACGCTGGACGCCATCACTCTCCAGACGGATAAAGCCGGGCAACTATCCGCGCCGGCGGGCTTCGCGGAAATCCATAACTATTTTACCGCGGCCATGGAGGAGATCCACCAGGGCGCCAGCGATATCCGGGAGTCCATAAAGACCTCTAACCTGTCTTTACTTGACCAGGCCGCCGCGCACATCCTCAAGTCCAAAGATTACCTGGCCATCTCCGCGGAACTAAAGAACCAATATTTAGACAATAGATAAAAGAAAGGGGCAAGGCGTTCTGTTCTCTGTTGGCCTTTGCCAGGTTTTAGCTTTTCTTACTGATAAGACTGGGGTCTGTGGTTCGACTCCACAGTGGCCCACCACTATACTTCATACGGAAATAGCAAGTAACAAGATACCAACATCAAGCCCCATTTCCTCTCCCCAACTGGTTAGAGCATCCCGAAAAGATCAGGATCGTCTATAGTTCGGTTCTAAAGTAACCCAATATCATTGCCGCTCCACAAGGTATTTTTGCAGTTATAAAAAACGCCCCACCGCCATGAAGAACACGCGTCCCCAGTAAACAACATTTAGGTCCATGCCGCAGGTTTCAGATATAGTGTGAAGGTCAGATTTTTCGAAGAAGCGCTTGTAGATGCTGAACTTGCGCCCGTTGAAAAGCTCGCGCTCATTCATGCCGGCCTTGACGCGGCGCATGGCTTTATTGATATCACCCCAGAGGCTATCTATTACAACAAAACTGCCACCGGGCTTAAGAAATGCTTTGAGTTGTTTCATAAAATCCGCCAGATGGCCGTCATCGAAGTGGCTAATGAGGAAGCCGATGATGGCGCTGTCATAGGAACCGTCAGCGAGGGTAGGGGAAAAGATATCGTTCTGGACCACGCTGGTTTTTCCGCCGATGCCGAGACGTTCGATCTTTTTACGGCATTCTGCCAGCATGTTTTCTGATTGGTCGATGAGGGTAATGCCGGAGCAATTTATATAATAATACGGCAGCCAGAAGCCGGTGCCGCAGGCGATGTCCACACACTTGCCTCTGATATAGCGGCCGACCAAATGCTGAATAGGTTCACGGTCTTTAATGTAAATATCCGGTTCCGAGCGTGTAGTGGGGAAACGGCCGTAATAGAAAGCCTCATATTCCGGGGCGCGCTCGTTATAGTACTGAAAGACGCCCATGACGTAAGTCCGGGCGCCCCAGCGAAATTCCATATTGCCGCAGCGGGTGGGAGGCAAAGAGGTGCTCATAGTTTTTCAACAGATATTCTAGCACCTTCGGGGAGGATAGAGAAATATGAGACAAAAGTATTATCCAATCGTCCCGTTATGATATAGTATTTTTTTATGAGCGATATAAAAAGAATTATCAGTCCGGACACGCAAAGACAGAACCGGCTACCACCGGGGCAAAGACTCACCGACAAATGGCCGGTGTTGCACTACGGCAAAACGCCGACTATCGACCCGAAAAAATGGTTATTCAAGATAACCGGGCTGGTGGAGAAGGAGCGCACCCTCAGTTACGAGGACTTCACCGCGCTGCCCCAAGTGGAGGTCTTCTCTGATATTCACTGCGTAACGACATGGTCGAGATACAACAACACCTGGGAGGGCGTGAGCACCAGCACCATCAGGGAAATCGCCGCCATAAAACCGGAGGCCAAATACGTGATCGTCTACGGGGAGGGGGGGTTCACTACCAACCTGCCGCTGGAGGACTTCTTTAAAGAGGACGCGCTGTTCGCGCTAAAGCACGACGGCAAGCCGCTGACGGCGGACCACGGCGGGCCGGTAAGGCTGGTGGTGCCGCGGCTGTATTTCTGGAAGAGCGCCAAGTGGGTGACGGGCATTGAATTCAAGGACAAGAACGAGCCGGGGTTCTGGGAGAAGGCAGGGTACCACATGCACGGTGACCCGTGGCGGGAGGAGAGGTACGGGGGGAGGTAGGGGCAGTATACAAAAGGTTAAAGTAAAACTTAATAGGCTATGATTTCATTAATACCGCTTTCCACATCATTTGCATACCGCATTTTTTGTAGAGTTCCTGCGCGATAATATTATCAACACCCACGTATAATCTGACTTCAACAGCACCCGTTTCTTTCTGACAATCAAATGCTTTTTTCATAAGTTGTGTTGCAACACCTTTACCTCTAAATTCGGGAGCGGTCCATAGTTCATCAACATAAACTGCTCCCTTTTTCCAACGACCCCGGCCAATCTTGGGAGTATACATCATCGTAATCCATCCGACAAAACGCCCATCGTACAAAGCGCCATATGAGTAGAAGCCAGGATGCTCAAGCTCTTTGTATACTGCAGAGAAGTCTGTCTTTTTGTTTGCTTCCTTCTCTTCTTGTGTTAACTCAATCCCGTCCATTCTCCAATTCACCATGTCATCAAACAATGGGTAATTTTCTCTCGTGATCTTTTGAATTGTAAAATGTAAATCTTGCATACACTAATTTAAGTCAAGATCGTATCCAGTTTTTGAAATACAGCATCGACGGTCGCTTCCGGTAAGATGCTTATCAGTTCTACATCTCTGACACGCCAGTCCAGGCTTTTGACCTCATCGGAGAGGATAACACCTTTGACGGGAAGCCCATCAGGTAAAGCGACTTCAAAAGGATAACCTTTAACGCGGCTGGTAACCGGGCAGAAAAGAGCCAATCCTGTCTTTCTATTATACTGTTCCGGGGATAACACAACCGCCGGCCTTCTTCCGGCTTGTTCGTGCCCAACTTGAGGATTCAGGTTTATCCATGCGACGTCGCCGCGCCGGGGGATATATTCGGCAGTATTTACCACGTTTCCTTCCCCACCGCCGGACCTGTTTCCCACTCGCCGTGTATATTGTCTTCGGTCACCTGCTCCAGCAATTCATCAAGGTTTAGTTTCAATTTGGCAGCAGGGGTTATCACGATTTTTCCGTTATCCAATGAAATATCAACAGGAACCTCTTTTTTCAGACCCACCTCATCGGCGAACGATTTTGGGATGCGCAGAGCCAGACTATTGCCCCATTTCTGAACGCGTGTTTTCATGTTTACCCTCCAGGTATGTATCTACAATGATGATACATTTTCTTCAAGCGATTGTCAAGAGTATTGCCCGCCTTTAGCCTGTATGTTATTATTATCTCGTTTAATCCCTTGACGAGGGGAGGCGAGACAACTTTGAAAGACGAATATAAAAAGCTAGACAAGCTTGAGGCCGAGTTAAAGGCGGGGGGCGGGGAAAAGGGCGTCCAGAAGCAGCACGAGAGCGGCAAGCTAACGGCGCGGGAGAGGCTTGACCTGTTCTTCGATAAAGACACGTTCCAGGAGACCGACCTCTTCGTACAGCACCGCTCGGTCAACTTCGGGCTCGATAAAGTCGCCATCCCCGCGGACGGGGTCGTTACGGGGTTCGGGCGGGTCAACGGGCGGACGGTCTGCTCCTTCGCGCAGGACTTCACGGCGCGCGGGGGCACGCTCGGGGAAATGCACGCCAGGAAAATTTGCCGCGTCATGGACCTGGCCATGAAAATGAAATGCCCGATGGTGGGGTTCATCGACAGCGGCGGGGCGCGCATACAGGAAGGCATTAACGCCCTTGACGGCTACGCCAATATATTCTACCGCAACTCGGCGGCTTCCGGCGTCATCCCGCAGATATCCGCCGTCATGGGGCCGGCAGCGGGAGGGGCGGTCTACTCGCCGGCGATGACCGACTTCGTCTTCATGGTCAAGAAGACCAGCTATATGTTCATCACCGGGCCGGCGGTGGTCAAGAGCGTCACCAGCGAGGAGATCACCAACGAGGAGCTGGGCGGGGCGATCACGCACGGCACCAGGAATTACCGCCTTGGCAGTCTCAACGCTCATCGGTACCAGCCCGGTGCCGTATAGTGCGCCGAGCATCACGACGTTAGCAGACTGCAGGCTCCCCGCCTGTTGCGCCAGCGCTGAGGCATCCATCGTGATAATCTTGTCCGTTACCTTTTTCAGCCCTTTTTCTATTTCCTGGATACTCGGATAGGTGCTCTTGCCGAGGAATACTGTAAAAGGCAGTACCGTCTGCGAGTTAAGAACAACCACGCCACCTTTAGTCAAGTATTGTATATTGCGCAATGCCTCGGAAGGCTCAACCGCGATGATGACATCTACTTTCCCTTCCGGGGTCAGCGGCGCTAAAGCGTCTTCTCCCAGCCGGATGTTACTGAATACCGAGCCGCCGCGCTGCGCCATACCCAGCACTTCCGAACCCTTGAGAGCGATGCCGTCGCGCACGGCTGCGCTACCGAGTAATTCAGACAGCAGGACGACACCCTGCCCGCCGGTGCCGCATATAATTATGTTAAGTTCTTTCGTCTTTGTAACCATCTCAAATTATTCTCCCTTTTTAATCGCTTCGAAGGGACAGACCTGGGCGCAAACACCGCACCCCGGGCACTGCGTCGCGTCTATAGCCGCCTGGCCGTCTTCTGTAATCAGGGCCGGGCAGCCGAGCAGGTTAATACATATCTTGCAATCGCACTGGAGGCAGCGTTTCGCTTCCCTGACAGCCTGTTCGCGGCTTAATCCCAGCTCGACTTCCTTAAAGTTGCCTTTCCGCTTGTCCACCTGCAGTTCAGGCATCGAGGCCCGGTTTTCTTTTACCACGCCGTAAGTATCCACCAGCAATTTGCTTTCGTAGATGTCCTCGCCTTCCCTACCTTTTTTCAGTTCTTCACCTTTGAAATACTTCTCAATCGATTTGGCCGCCTTGCGTCCCGCCGCTAAAGCCTGGATGACGGTAGCCGCGCCGGTAACGCAATCGCCGCCGGCAAAAACACCCTCGAAAGCCGTCTCCAGCGTAACGGGGTCGGCCTTGATAAGACCTTTTTCGATAGAACCCGATTTAGCGGCCGCTTCCGCTATAAATTCCAGGTCAGGTTCTTCACCGACAGCAGCAATAATCAAGCCTGCTTCAATAACGAATTCCGAACCCGCTACCGGCACAGGTCTTCTGCGTCCTGAAGCGTCAGGATCGCCGAGCTTCATCTGGATACACTCCAGCCCGGCGGCTTTGCCGCCTTTAACGACGACTTTATTCGGCCCGGAAAGAAGACTGAATTTTACTCCTTCGCGTTCCGCTGCGGCAATCTCTTCCGTGATAGCCGGCATTTCCGCCTTAGAACGGCGGTAAGCGATGGTCACCTCGCCAAAGCCCATCCTCAGGCAGGTGCGCGCGCAGTCTATTGCCACGTTGCCGGCGCCAACTACCACTACCTTATCAACCGCCCCAACTTTTTCACCGGTGTTCACTTTATACAAAAACTCGGTGCCATCGATAACACCTTTTGCCTTGTCGTTCTCAATGCCCATCTCGCGGCCTTTATGCGCCCCGGCAGCGATGAAAACGGCATTATAGTTCTTCTGCAAATCAGCTAGTTTAATGTCTTTACCTATCCTGGTGTTGAGCTTGATTTCCACCCCCAGCTTTCTGATGATATCCGTTTCTTTTGCCAGGATATCGCGCGGCAGGCGGAACTCCGGAATACCAACCGCCATCATGCCGCCCAGTTTGGATAACGCTTCAAAAATGGTCACCTGGTAACCGGCCTTGCGCAGGTCGTAAGCGGCCATGATACCGGCCGGCCCGCCGCCTATAATGGCTACCTTTTCGGATTTTTCTTCATTGATGGTATAATCCTCTACGTATTTACCGTATTCGGTCGCCGCCCGCTTCAGCGCGTTAATACTGATTGCTTCATCCACCTCATTACGCTTGCATTTACTCTCGCACGGGTGCGTGCAAATACGGCCGATGATGGTGGGAAAAGGCAGCGTCTTTTTAATTAAAGCCAGCGCCTCATTGAATTTCCCGTCTTTAATCAGAGCGGCGTAGCCGCGGATATCGATGTGCAGCGGGCAGGTCGCCTGGCAGTAAGGGGGACTCCCGGCCACGCATTTTTCTTTATCCACTACATACGGAACGGTTTTAGCGCCTGTTTTTCTCTTTTCTCTCTGGTCAATGATATTGCAGGCTCTCCGTGCAACAATTACCGAAGGCCCTTCAAATTTAATTGCCCTGCCGAGCGACTCTATAAGCGCCCCTAAATCGAAGGAGTCCACGACTTCGACAAATTTAACGCCGCCCGCCCTGGCTATATCTTCAATCATCACCGGCGTGGAGCCTTCATTGGGAGCACCGGGATGCGGCTGGAAGCCGGTCATGCCGGTGGTCATGTTATCCAGGACTACCATGGTAATATTAGCCTTGTTATAAACGGCATTCAACATCGGCGGGATGCCGGAATGGAAGAAGGTGCCGTCCCCAAGATGGGCGATTACCGGAACATCCAGCACGTGCGACAATCCATTAGCGATACCAAAAGCGCCACCCATACATATGGCAACGTCATCCGAATTCAGCGGCTGGTTAGCGCCCAGGGCATAGCAGCCGATATCGCCGGTCTTCACCGGTTCGATGCCGGTCTCTTTCTGGTATTTCATGCAGGCAATGTTTATGGCATAATCCTTATCGGTAGCCAGTGCTACGGCAACCAGTTCGTCTTTAGGCGCCAGGTCCATGGCGATAAGGCCGCTGCTCCGCACCACGCTGAAGTTT
Source organism: Dehalococcoidia bacterium (assembly GCA_041300405.1). Classification (GTDB taxonomy): domain Bacteria; phylum Chloroflexota; class Dehalococcoidia; order Dehalococcoidales; family RBG-16-60-22; genus Fen-1077. The sequence goes on from JBGLNK010000001.1 coordinate 2,196,619, forward strand.
TCCACAGCCGTCTTCTTTATCTCACCCAGCTTCGTGGCCATCACCATAAAGGAACCGGCAGGGAATCCGGTGGTGGATACGAGCGCGGTGACTTTTTCGCCCTCGATAATGGAGAGCAGGTTAATAATGGCCAGGCCCTTGGAAATCCGGGAACTGCCGGAAGGTATTTCATGGCATTTAAGGTAAAACACCTTGCCGCGGTCGGTGAAGAAGAACAAATCGTCATGCGTATCGGCCACGGTCAACAGCATCACGGCATCGGCCTCGCGGGTGACCTGGGCGATAATGCCCTTGCCGCCGCGGTGCTGCACGGAGTAGTTGTGTGAGGCCACGCGCTTGATAAAACCGCGGCTGCTTAGAGTGACGACCACCCTCTCGTGCGGGATAAGGTCTTCCTCGGTAAATTCTAACGCGCCCTGCTCGAGGATGGAGGTGCGGCGCTCATCGCCGTACTTCGCCTTCAGGTCGGCCACGTCCTGTTTTATCAGGGCGAGAATCCGGCGGGGATTGGCGAGCAGGTCTTCCAGGTAGGATATCGTTTTTAAAACCTCGGTGTATTCATCCTGTATCTTCTGTCTTTCAAGATTGGCCAGGCGGCGCAGCTGCATATCGAGGATGGCCTGGGCCTGTACCTGGCTTAAACTATACACGGCCATGAGGTTCTTGCGGGCGGCTTCCGCGGTCTCTGAATTGCGGATGGTCTTGATTATAGCGTCGAGATTATCCAGGGCGATGCGGAGGCCTTCCAGGATGTGAGCCCTGGCCCTGGCGATTTTCAGTTCATATTTCGAGCGCCGTGTGATGACCTTGTGGCGGAACTCGATGTAATACTGCAATACTTCCTTCAGGCTGAGAACGCGCGGCTGGCCGTCAACCAGCGCCAGCATGTTGACGAAAAATGAAGACTGCATGGTGGTGTATTTAAACAGGGAATTGAGCACCTTCTGCGGCTCTGAGTCCCTCTTGAGTTCGATGACGATGCGCATCCCCTGCCGGTCGGACTCGTCTCGCAGGTCGCTGATGCCGTCGATCCTCTTGTTCTTGACCAACTCGGCAATGTTCTCGATCAGAGCGGCTTTATTCACCTGGTAGGGAAGCTCGTTGACAATTATCTGGCGGCGGCCGGTGGTAGCTGTCGGACTGCTGATATGCGCCTTGGCCCGCACGACTATCTTGCCGTGGCCGGTGGCGTAAGCATTCTTGATGCCGTCACGCCCCTGGATGATGCCCGCCGTCGGGAAGTCAGGCCCCTTGACGAACTGGCCGAGCTCATCGACGGTGGCATTGGGATTATCGATAAGATGGCTGATGGCATCGCAGATTTCATTCAAATTATGAGGCGGAATATTGGTAGCCATGCCCACGGCGATGCCGGAGCTGCCGTTGAGCAGCAGGTTGGGCAGCCTGGCCGGAAGCACTGTGGGCTCCTGCTGGCTGTCATCGAAGTTAGGTACGAAGTCGACGGCGTCTTTTTCGATGTCCACCATCATTTCTTCGGATATTTTCGACATGCGCGCCTCGGTATAACGCATGGCGGCCGGGGGGTCGGCATCGACGCTGCCGAAGTTGCCCTGCCCGTCGACCAGCGGGTAACGCATGGAAAAATCCTGGGCCATACGCACCATGGCGTCGTAAACAGAACTGTCACCGTGGGGATGGTACTTGCCCAGCACTTCACCGACGATACGGACGCTCTTGCGGTGCGGGGTGTTGTAATGCAGCCCCATATCATTCATGGCGTAGAGAATGCGCCGGTGGACCGGCTTGAACCCGTCCCGTACATCCGGAAGAGCGCGCTGCACGATAACGCTCATCGCGTAATCGATGTACGAGCTCCGCATTTCGTCTTCTATTTTTACCGGTCTGACTGTGCCTGAAACCATGTCCAGTTTGCCCTCCTAGTCTTCGTCGCTCCCGTCACTATCATCAACACCCTCGGATTCTTCGGGCAATACTTCAACGTCCATGCCGCCGATTATCGTATAGCCGGTATCGTCCTCTTCGCCTTCGGCCCCTATTTTAGAAAACTTGTCGCTGCCGTAAGCGCGGAATTCCGCCATGCCCTTCGGCGGGAAGGATAGTTTACCGGCCTGGCTGGGATGCTGGTAAGTCTCGCGGATCATTACGGTCATCATGTCGGCGGTGGATTTTACAACCGTAGCGGAATACTTGTTACCGCCCAGCGTCAGCCGGGAAATCCGCTGGGAATACTTGGGCTCGACTTTACCGATGTAATCACCGCGGCTGCTCTCCACAACCAGTATCGAACCCTCCGGCTTGAGCAGCACTCTGTCTCCCGCTACTACCAGGGCGCGTTTTTCTTTCGGCGTAAGCTCAATAAGGTTAACAACCCCGGCTTTACCGATTTCCTCGATGAACTGGTCTGGTTCCACGGCCCCGGTCTCTACATCGCCGCCGTCGGTATTTTTAATATCGTTCAGCCGCCTGATGTTCCGGTTGGCGATGGCGTTGTAGGGGTCCTGCCTGGCCGCGTTTTTAGAGGCTTCCAGGGCTAGCTTGTACTTCCCCAGTTCCATGTAAGCCCTGCCCAGGCGGTTGCCCCAGATTGCCCAAACAGTAGGACGGTGCCGCCTCTTGCGGTCATTATCCTGGATATCATCGTGAATGAGGGAGAAGTTATGTATCAGTTCCAGGGCAGCGGCCGCCGGCAGTGCCCGACCGTATTCTCCCCCTACCGCTTCATTGGCCAGCAGGCACAATGTCGGGCGCAGGGCTTTGCCCGCCGGCCTTTCACATATTTTACCCTCCTCATCGTTCCATCCCAGGTGATAGCGCATCATGTCATATAGCGGCGAGTGCCGCTCGACCAGTACGGACTTCAGCTCCGCATCGATTTCAGTGCGATACTTGTCGAAGACGGCCGGCAAATCCATTTATATTTACTCCCCACTTTATCCACGCGTTTGGACAAGAAGCTCCGGGAAAGCGCTCTTGATATTCCGGGCAATTCCTTCCGCGTCCAGACTTAACATAGAGCGGAGCAGCGGCTGGCTGCCGTGTTCGATAAACCTGTCCGGCAGGCCAAGGCGCTCCACTTTAACATCCATATGTTTCATTGTTGAAAACAACTCCAGGAGAGCACTGCCGAACCCGCCAACGAGGCTGTTTTCTTCGATAGTTACGATTCTCCGGGTTGCTGAGGCCACGCCCAGGATCAGCTCCGTATCAAGGGGTTTGGCATAGCGCGCGTCAATCACGGCGCAGTGGATTCCGCCTTCTTCCAGCCGTTCGGCAGCCTCCAGGGCCGGGTATACCGTGGAACCGAGGGTCAGGATCGCCATGTCCTGCCCGTCCTTGAGAAGTTCTCCTTTGCCAATCGCAAGGCGTCTGAAATTATCCGTAAGAGAAATCCCCTCTCCGTTCCCCCTCGGGTACCTGACCGCTACGGGCTGGCCGGCCGTAACCGCAGTATATAACAGGTGTTGGAACTCCTCCTCGTCTCTGGGAGCGGCGATGACCATATTGGGGATCGTACGCAGGTAAGATATATCAAATCCGCCTTGATGGGTCTTGCCGTCATCCCCCACGATGCCGGCCCGGTCAACGGCAAAGACCACCGGCAGGTTTTGCAGGCACACATCATGGATAATCTGGTCATAGGCGCGCTGGAGGAACGTAGAGTAAATAGCTACGACCGGGATAAAACCCTGGGCCGCCAGACCCGCCGCCAGCGTCACCGCATGCTGTTCGCATATCCCGACGTCGAATACCCGGTCGGGAAACTCGGCAGCCACCGGAGTCAGTCCCGTGCCGTCAGTCATGGCGGCGGTAATCGCCACAATCCTGTCGTTTTGCCGCATCAGGCGGCGGACAATACTCCCGAAAAATTGGCTGTAGGAAGGTACGCTTCCAGCTTCACGGCCGTGAGGCGATACACCGTGAAACTTACTGGCATTAGCTTCCGCCGGGGCATGGCCTTTACCTTTCCGGGTGAGTACGTGGATGAGCACCGGACCGGACTCGGAATCACGCGCCCGGATTAGCGCCGCCTCAAGCTCCGCGATGTTATGCCCGTCTATGGGCCCGAGGTAGGTAAAACCTAACTGTTCCCAGAAGACGTTGGGCAGGACCACGCTTTCTACCCGGCTCTTTACCTGCTTGGTCCACCTCCAGGCGAATCGCCCCAACGGCAAACGGGCAATTGTCTTCCTCGCGGCGCTCTTGGCGGACTCGTACTTCGGGTCGAACCTGACATGGTTAAGCAACCTGGCCACGGCGCCGATACTGGGCGAAATCGACATCCCGTTATCATTCAATATCACCGTCATAGTGGTACGAAGATGGCCTGCATGGTTGAATGCTTCAAGCGCCATGCCTCCGGTAATAGCGCCGTCTCCGATTACGGCAACGACGTTATAGTTTTCATGAGCCAGGTCCCGGGCAACAGCCATTCCCAGAGCGGCTGAAATCGATGTACTGGCATGGCCTGCCCCGAATGAGTCATATTCGCTTTCTTCCCGGCTGGTAAAGCCCGAAAGGCCACCATGCTGTCGCAGTGATGAAAACTGTTCTCTTCTTCCGGTGACTAATTTGTGAGTATAGGTTTGATGGCCGACATCCCAGATAATCTTGTCTTTCGGGGTGTCGAATACTCTATGCAGAGCCAGGGTAAGTTCGATTGCTCCGAGGTTGGATGCAAGGTGTCCTCCGGTAACCGAAACGGTAGTAACAAGTTCGTCTCGTATTTCCGAAGCAAGCTGCTCCAGTTCCCGGGCGGACAGTTTTTTCACATCGGATGGGCTGTTAATTGTATCCAGTATTCGCGACATGTCAGATATACTTCCGGAGGTTAGTAGTAACCGTATAGTAACAACCCGAACACGCCTGTGTCAATGAAATTGGTGTTTATTGACGGTCTATCTGCCTTTTGTTACACTTCAGAAGTACAGCTCATCAGGAGATATTCTTGGAACAGCTTCTCGGAATGAATATATCGGATATTCTGAAAGTTCTTGGTCTCGCCATTCTCCCCATTTCAGAACTGAGAGGAGCTATCCCGGTTGCCGTTCTTGAATACGATTTCCCCTGGTACCGCGATACCGGCTGGCCGAGGATCTGGTGGAATCTTAATATCGAGACCCTTTATCTTCCCGTCTATACGGGAAATCGGCTTGAGCTCGGCGAATCATTCACCAATTTCATTGACACAGGCGTGTTCGGGTTGTTACTATACGGTTACTACTAACCTCCATGGAAGGCAAGGAAGTGCGGTTCGGCGCGGCTAACTCGGCTCTCTGGGCGGCGGCCACGACCGGTGCCTCAAACGGCTCGGTTAATTCCATGCATGACTCATTTACATCGCTGGGCGGCCTGGTACCCATGTGGCTTATAGAACTCGGCGAGGTAATTTATGGCGGCGTCGGCTCCGGTTTATACGGTATGCTGGCTTTCGTCATCATTGCGGTGTTCGTGGCCGGCCTGATGATAGGGCGTACCCCTGAATACCTAGGTAAGAAAATCGAGATCTATGAAATGAAGATGGCTTCGCTCATGGTACTGATACCGGTATTGCTGGTATTGTTCGGTACAGCTATCGCCATTATGACTCAAGCGGGTAAGAGTGCGGTATTCAACCCCGGTGCTCACGGCTTCAGTGAAGTATTGTATGCTTTTTCTTCGGCCAGCAATAACAACGGCAGCGCTTTTGCGGGGCTTGGCGCAAACAACACTTTTTATAATATCGCCCTCGGTTTCGCCATGCTCGTCGGGCGCTACTGGCTGGCGATTCCGGCGCTGGCGATAGCCGGTTCACTGGTGCAAAAGAAGAAAGTGCCGGATACTTCCGGCACATTGCCGACACATACACTCCTTTTCATCTTCTGGATCATAGCCGTAATTATAATTGTTGGTGCGCTGAGCTTCCTTCCGGCCTTGTCGCTTGGCCCTATCGTAGAACAGCTTTTAAGGTAAACAAATATGACACAGGAACCACAAAAGGAAATAAAAGGAGAAACCATCCACCTGAAGCAGCGGCGGGAGAGAGGGTTGTACCGCCGCGCAATTATCGAAGCTTTCGTTAAGCTTAACCCCCGCTGGATGGTGCGTAATCCAGTCATGTTCGTCACCGAAGTAGGAAGTGTACTGACCACTATGCTGTGGGTTCAGGCGCTTTTCGGCCATGGTGAGGTGAATGCGGGGTTTGTCGGCGGAATTACTTTATGGTTATGGCTTTGTGTTCTTTTCGCGAACTTCTCGGAAGCGCTGGCGGAAGGACGAGGTAAAGCGCAGGCAGCGGCGTTACGCCGGACGCGCCAGGAGACACAAGCTAAAAAATTATTACAGCCGCAACACGGGTCAAAATTTGAAATGGTTTCCTCCAGTGAATTGCACCAGAACGATACTTTTCTGGTTGAAGCCGGTGATATCATACCGGTTGATGGCGAGGTGATTGAAGGCATCGCCTCGGTAAATGAAAGCGCTGTTACCGGTGAAAGCGCCCCAGTAATCCGCGAATCCGGAGGCGACCGTAGCGCCGTTACCGGTGGTACACGGATATTATCGGATTGGCTGGTTGTACGCGTGACGGCCAATCCCGGTGAAGGATTTCTCGACCGTATGATAAGCATGGTAGAAGGCGCTAAACGCCAGAAAACACCGAATGAAATAGCCCTTAATATCCTGCTAGCGGCGTTTACTATCGTCTTTCTCGCCGTCTGTATGACCCTGCTGCCGTTTTCTTTGTATAGCGTTAGCGTGAACCAGCAGGCCACACCTATTACGATTACGGTACTGGCGGCGCTGCTGGTATGTCTTATCCCGACCACCATCGGCGGGCTCCTGCCGGCTATCGGTATTGCGGGGATGGACCGCCTTATCCGCCGTAACGTTATCGCTTTATCGGGCCGGGCGGTGGAGGCGGCGGGAGATGTAGACGTGTTGTTACTGGATAAGACAGGGACTATTACCTTAGGCAACCGGGAAGCAACCGAATTTTTGCCCGTGGCCGGAGTCACTGACCGTGAACTCGCCGAGGCGGCACAACTCGCTTCACTTTCTGATGAGACACCGGAGGGAAGAAGCATTGTGGTATTGGCAAAAGACAAATTTGGGATGAGGGGAAGCGCCGCCGATAAACATCATAACATGCGTTTTATCGCTTTTACCGCCCAGACGCGTATGAGTGGTATTGACATAGACGGATTAAGTATCCGTAAAGGCGCGGCGGATGCAATTACAGCATATATCAAGGAACAGGGTAATACTGTTCCATCAGGTCTTAAAACTGTAGTGGATGAAGTCGCTCGGAGCGGTGGCACGCCTCTTGTGGTGACGCGTAACAGCCAAGTCCTTGGCGTCATTCATCTCAAAGACATCGTCAAAGGCGGCATTAAAGAGCGTTTTATCAAAATGCGCAAAATGGGTATCAAGACAATCATGATTACCGGAGATAACCCGTTAACGGCGACGGCCATTGCCGCCGAGGCGGGTGTAGATGATTTCCTGGCGCAGGCAACCCCGGAAACCAAGCTGAAACTCATACGGGAGTACCAGGCAGGAGGGCAGCTGGTAGCCATGACAGGAGACGGCACCAACGATGCCCCTGCCCTCGCCCAGGCTGATGTGGCGGTTGCGATGAACACCGGTACACAGGCCGCGCGGGAAGCTGCTAACATGATCGACCTGGATAGTAATCCCACAAAGCTCATAGAAATCGTGGAGACCGGCAAGCAGTTGTTGATGACGCGCGGCGCTTTATCTACTTTCAGCATCGCCAACGATGTTTCCAAGTACTTTGCCATCATCCCGGCAGCTTTCGCTTCTACATATCCCGCTTTAGGAGCCTTGAACATCATGCACCTGGCAACGCCGGAAAGCGCGGTATTATCGGCTGTGATATAAGCAAACAGGTCAGTAACCTGCCCTTGAACCGTCTTATCGAATTTCATTGTTCTCTCATGCTTTCTTTTACGATCTCAGGGTTCATCGCTGCCCAAAGAGACTGTCGAAAAACATAGTTTTGTATTTAGGACAGGCGCACATCCTTCATTACCAATATAATCATCTACAGTTATGTTTTTACCGCATTTTATACTTTTTCGACAGTTTCAACGGGGTGCGGCAGTTGCCGGTGTTTTTCCGGTTGGCTTCACGCTTTGTTCGGAGGCCTGATTTTATGCCATCTTCTCAATAGTGAGGGTTTCCTTTTTTCCGTTTTTTCAAAATTTTTGGTTTATTCTGTTCTTTCATTATAGATTTCTCTTCATCATCATCTACAAACCATCTTCTATCTTCGATAGAATTAAGAGCTTTGATCCACTTGTCAAAATCTTCCCTTCCTTTAAGCATAGCCACACCTGGGCCTCCAGATACAATAAATCGTCCTGTTTCATTAGAAAATTCTGGATACACTTCGATACTAGAACGAACAAAAACGGGCGGGATAGATTTTTCGTTTATGACACCACCAATACGAAGCAGTAGATTCACCTCCCCTTGTGCCTTACTGTCGAAAACATAGTTTTTAGTACAAAATGGTATGACAAATTTATCTCTCTCAAATTCACAAACTTTTATAAGTACACCATGACTATCTCTTTCAATATCTCGTTTAAAGTCTATGGATTGTAAATCGCTTTCAAGCCAGCTAAGCCGTCCGCGTATATTCTTTTCAGCGCCTTTAGATGTTGTTCCGTCTTTATTATGCTGAATCCAATATGCTTTTTCCACGTCTACAAAACAATCCTTTACATCAAAATTACCAATATTCTTTATCCCGATAGTTCCAATCCTATTATCTACGGGAGGAAATGCAACCTCTGCAATTATTTGACTCGGCTTTTCTCCACCCATTTTTCCTTTTGCAAATTTTATAATACTACACAAGGCTTGTGGAATATAAAGTAAAGCTAAAAATCCAATTGTCGATATTGAAAAAAAGATACCAGCCATTATTAGATTACATCCCCTAATACTGGATGTGCAATTCCAAAAATAAATTACGGCCTCACTCCGAGAATAAACAACTGCCGTAAGAGTTCCGCTAACAGTAACCGCAATGCCAAGTTTGACAAAAAATTCAGTTTTTGTATCCATTCCTCCATTTTACAACGAGTTAAGATTCTTGAGTCCATAATAAAGCCGCTGAACGGGGCAGCGGATGAGCCGCCCGAACGAATGGCGCAAAGCGCCAGTGAGTGAGGGTAGGCTCCATCCGCATGTTGCGGCTGACCGCTTTGCTACGCTACGCTTATCAGCAGCAACCAATGTTTAAGCTGATCGTATACCCATTCGGGGCACACGTAACTGCTTTTAAACGATCCGTATAACATCCTAAACAGTTCGGTTCAACCTCTGATCAAAATCAACTCCTCCTGCGGTTTACCCAGGTATTCCACGCCCTCCTCCGTCACCAGCACATCCTCCTCCAGCCCGATGTAGCCGTAGCCTTCCACGGCCAGGCCGGGTTCGAGCGTATACACATGCCCGGCTTCCACTTTCATGAAGGGCGTCTCGCCGTAGCGTTCCCAGGCCGGGCCGAGCAGCGCCCCGCCATCGTGGGCGACGCGCCCCAACTGGTGGCCGGTGGCGTACTTGTACTCCGGGTAGCCGGCGTCCTTCACGACCTCGCGGGCCTGGGTGTCCACGGCGTTGCCGGTAACGCCCGGCTTCAAGGCCGCCGCGGCAGCTTCAATGGATGTGCGGATGGTGGCAAAGCCGCGCCGGACGATCTCGGGCGCCTCCGTCTCGCCGGGGCGCAGGATGTAGGCCATGCGCTGGATATCGGAGCAGTAGCCATCCTGCTTGACGCCGAAGTCGAAGTGCAGCAGGTGGCCGGGCTGGATGACCAGCTCGGTCGGCCCGCCGTGTCCCACCGGTGACTCGGGCCCGGTGTTGACCGCCGGGCAGCCATCGTATGACCAGGCGGCGTCCACGTTGTATTCCTTCATCAGGTTGTGCATGAATTCGCCGACCTGTATCTCGGTCATGCCGGGGCGCAGGAACTCGAAGGTGCGGCGGTAGATCTCCTCGGTGGTGGCCACGGCCCGGCGGATGCGGTTCACTTCGGCTGGGGTTTTGCGGCCGCGCAGGGCGTTGATGACGCTCTCGGCTGAAACCAGTTTCCCGGCGAAGGGCGTGCCTTCCAGGTAGCCGGTCAGGATCTCGTACAGGCCGTGGGTCAATCCGTCGGCGTGGACATCGTCGCGGGAGGTGTTGACCGCGATCCGGTCCGGTCCGATCTCGTTCAGAGCCTCGAGAAGGGGTGGACGGACGGATTCGTCATAGGCGATGACCGTATCATACACATCCAGCCGCCGCACGGCATCCGCCTCGAAGCGCCCGACGATGGCGATCCGCCGCCCGGATTTCGACAGGATCAGGGCGCTCGGCCAGGTCAGGTCGGCCGGGCCGAAGATGTAATCCATGACCGGATCGCGCACGCCGGAGGTCTCGCGTACGAAGGTCAGCCACAGGTCGATATCCTGCTCTTGCAGGATGCCGATGGCCTGGTTCACTTTTTCCTGGGTAAGGGTCATTTCGTGTTCTTCAATAACCTGCCTCATGTAATCAAAAGCACCTACACTGACACCAGCCGAGCTGATCATTAAATCAAAACCTAGACTTACGGCAGCATCGATTCGATCCTTGATCAATTGTCTGTTGTCGGGAACAATCCCCATTGGATAAGGTTCACCTCCACTTTTTTCTACCAGGCTGGCTAACATCAAGCTGTTGGCATCGTACACTTTTCCAGGAAAGACTGTATCACCCAGGGTTATTAATTCATTTCCTGTACCTATAATGGCGACCTTAGGTTTTCTATAAGTGGGAATTGTACATATCCCGAACATTGCACATAGTCCCAGTTGTGCAGGTCCAATCTTTTTCCCTTTTCCCAGGAGTAACTCACCTTTTTTTACATCCTGACCAACAGATCTGATGAATTCACCAGGTTTTACGAATCGAAAAATTTGGATATCTATAAATGGTTCGGCGATAATTTGCTGGGTGCGGTCCTGAACAAGGTTCCCGTCAGCCGGTTAAAGAGCGTGAAGGAAAAAGCCGCTGCCCAGTTCAGCGCCGCGGGCATTAAGCTGCTGGGCGTTATGCCGGAAAACCGGGTACTGATGGCAATCAGCGTCGGCGAACTGGCGGAAATCGTCAATGGGAAAATCATCAATTACCCTGAGAAATCAGGAGACCTGGTGGAAAATTACATGCTGGGAGCGATGGTCGTCGGTTCCGGTGCGGATTACTTTAAGCGTAAGGGCAACAAGGCTGCCATTATCCACCAGGACCGGCCGGACATGCAGTTAGCGGCACTGGAAACGTCTCTGAAATGTCTTGTCCTCAGCGGCGGCCTCAGCCGCGGCAGCGCCAGCCCGATATACAATGTCATGCACAAGGCATCCGGACGCGGGGTGCCCATTATCACTACCGATGCCGGTACCGCGGATATAGTCTCCGGCATCGAAGAAGCTTTATACGATGCCAGGATACGCCAGGATGAAAAACTATCCGGCCTGGGTGATTTTATCAGGCAGAACCTGGACATGAAAGCAGTCGCATAGCCGGAATCGATTAACCGGCGGTAAAAGGAGATTCTTTAGTAACTAAAAACGGAAACCTGAGACAGAATGAAAAACCCTGCTTCTTAATGATGGGAATGCGGGGGGAGGTTCCTGGGGTGGTTTTCTGACTCTGGGACTTTTTATTTAGAGGGTACAAGAAAATAAGTAATCAAGGTTAACCCGGCCGGAACTTACAGCCGGGAGACTTGAAATAACATCCGTAAAGGGGGGCACGTGATTGAATGCATTAGGAAGGCATCTACTGGTTGAACTGAACGACTGTGACAGGGAGGTATTGAACGATCTCGACCTTCTGCGGGACGCCATGCTGGACGCAGCTATAAAAAGCGGCGCCGTGATTCTCGGCGATTCGTTCCACCGCTTCAGCCCGCAGGGAGTGAGCGGCGTAGTTGTCATCGCAGAGTCTCACCTGTCCGTGCATACCTGGCCGGAATACGGGTACGCTGCGGTTGATGTGTTCACCTGCGGCTGCACCGTAGACCCGCAAAAAGCCGCTGACGTCTTAATCGAGAGGCTCGGATCAAAAAATCACTCTATAACGGAGATAAAAAGGGGAATCCTGGTCGCCGCTTAGATTACGTATTTTTATGGATAGTGACCCAGATAATTGGCTTAGCGAAAAAATAAGCGAAAACCTGATACATCAGCACCGCCTTGAAGAAGTGTTGTATGAAGGGAAGACGCAATATCAGTCTGCCCGGGTGGTGAGGTGTTCGAGTTTAGGCAATACCCTTGTCCTGGACGGTAAAATACAGTCCAGTGAGAGGGACGAGTTTATCTATCACGAAGCGCTGGTGCAGCCCGCGATGATAGCCCATTCCCGCCCCGAGAAGGTCTTTATCGCGGGTGGGGGCGAAGGCGCTGCCCTGAGAGAGGCTTTATCTCACAAGACCGTAACAAAAGCCGTGATGGTTGAGATAGACGGTGAAGTGACAGCATTGAGCCGCCGCTACCTGCCCGATCTTGCCCGCGGCGCTTTTGAAGATAACAGAACCAGATTATATCACACCGACGCCCGTGAATTCCTGGCTGAATCAAAAGAAAAGTATGATGTTATCATTATAGATTTACCCGACCCCATTGAAGAAGGCCCTGCTTACCGGCTCTTTACGCGGGAATTTTACCGGATAGTTATGGACAGGCTCACGGAAGACGGGTTGATATCCGTCCAGGCCGGCTCTGCCTCTTTGACCGAACTGCTTAATTTAACCGCGGTAAATAAAACACTGCAGAGCGTTTTCCCGGTGGTTGTTACCGGCGTGGTAGCCGTCCCCACTTACGGCGGGCCGTGGGGATTATGCTTCGCCTCGCGCAAGACGGACCCATCCGCTCTTTCCCCCAAGGAAGTGGACCGGAGAATTGCCGCCAGGGGTCTTAAAGGGCTGAAGTTCTATGACGGGCTGGCTCACCGGGGCATGTTCTCAACGCCGCTGTATCTCCGCGAAGCCCTTGCTGAACAAACCCGCGTCATCACGGATGACAATCCGCTGTATCTTTACGGTAAGTAGCAAGTATCAATTAACAAGTAGCAAGGAACCGGGGCAAGTATCAAAGCCAACCTTTTCCCCCACGCGAGTAACAGGGCCAGGTATTTAAGCGCTAGGCCGCTATTTTCTCAAGATTATAGTCTACATCGCCGAAGCTGAACTCGTAAGAACGGACGCGCCTGGTATAATAATGGAGGATGTGGTCTTCAGTAAAAGCGATAGCGCCGTGGACCTGATGAGCAGAGTGTACGATACGTTTGCAGGCCTGGCTCACCCATGCTTTGGCGACGGCCGACTCACGCGCGGCAGGAAGATTCTCATTAATTCTCCAGGCAGCCTGGTACGTGGCAAACCGAGAGGTATCCAAATCTATAAGCATATCAGCGCAGCGATGCTGGACGGCCTGAAACGCGCCGATGGGATGGCCAAAGGCTATTCTTTCTTTAGCGTAGTCGAGAGAGAGATCCAGAGCTTTTTGCGCCAAGCCGACCATTTCGGCACAGCGGGCGACCGCCGCTTTCTGTATCACTTTTTCAATTGCCGCCCAGGCATTATCTATCACACCGAGCAGATTATCCGCAGACACGGCGACATCAGTAAACATAATTTCCGCCTGTTTGTCACCACCGACAGTTTCCAGCGGCGTGATTTTCATTCCGGAAGATTTAGAGTCAATAATAAAAAGCGAAAGCCCTTCCGGCGCGCTTTTACCTTCCGAAGTACGCGCGGCAACGATAATGTAATCGGCATTATGAGCGTCCGGCACGAACAACTTGACGCCATTTAATATAAAATCGTTTCCCTTTTTCCCCGCCTTCATTTTGATTGATTCAGGAGTGTATTTTCCAGATTGCTCCGGCAACGCCAGCGTAACAATTATTTTACCCTCAGCGATTTTGGGAAGAAATTCTTTCTTTTGCGCCTCATTACCAGCTTCCAAAAGCGTTTGAGCACCCAGGACGACGGAAGCATAAAACGGGCTAATAAAGCAGACGCGCCCCATCTCTTCCAGCACCACCGTTAAATCGAGGAAATCGCCAACGCCGCCGTATTGCTCCGGTATAGCGAGGCCAGTCAAGTTAGCCTCGGCCAGCTTTTTCCAGAGCTCCGGCGTAAAGCCTTTCTCATCCTTTACCATAGTTTTAAGTACCTTATCAGTAAATTCCGCAGCCAGAAAGTCCCTGGCCATAGTTTGCATCATTTCCTGTTGTTCGTTAAGGCTAAAATCCATATTTTCCTCCGCTATGGTCGGTCAAAGTACTTTTATAATTCTGATTTACCCTTCACCACATTCGCTTTTGTTCATCTCGTTCAAGGGGAGGAGAAATTATATACACTACCAAATCCTTCTCACTCTCCCTTTTACAAAGGGAGACGATAGAAAATATGACTTCATCTGCTCCAGTAATTTATGCCAATAACACCGCGCTACAATGATACATTCCTGCTTTCTCCCGCAAGAGGCGAGGTTAATAATAAAGGGATTTTTTATCTCAGACGGGGCAGACCTAAACCGCGTTGGGCTATTACATCCCTATCGATTTCCGAAGTACCGGCTTCCATGCTGTGACCAAACGAACGCAGGTAGCAGGAAGATATACGTCCGTGTAAAGGCGCCAGGGGAGAGGCATCGGACAAGAGTCCATAGTGTTTAAAGACATTCAACCCGAATTCAGCCACATGCTGAATAGATTCAAAGCCGAGCAATTTACACATGGCGGCTTCATAATTAGTAGCTTTTCCCTGAGACTGCATCCAGGTTACATGGTAATGGGTGAGCCGGGCGACTTCACATTCAGCGACCAATTCCGCCATCCGTCTTTTACTTTCAGCATCAAGGAGAGCCATGTCCCGTGCGCCTTCCACGATATCATCGAGCAGAGTTCCGGCGATGGCATAACCCAGGTCCGAGGTGCGTTCAAAGTCCAATAAAGACATGGCCACATACCAGCCTCGATTAACGGCATCCACAACATTTTCTTTGGGTATGCGGACATCATCTAAAAATACTTCGTTAAAATCATGATGACCGGCCATGTTAATAATCGGGTTGACGGCGATACCCGGGGTGTGCATATCGACCAGTAAAAAGGTGAGACCACGGTAATTAGGCTTAGCTTCACGGTCAGTCCGGACTAAAAGAAACATCCAATCCGCAAAGTGGGCATAGGTGGTCCATATCTTCTGCCCATTCACTACGAAGAAATCGCCGTCTTCCTTAGCGAAGGTTTCAATCGATGCCAGGTCAGAACCGTGACCGGGTTCGCTCAGACCTTCACACCACATGACCTCACCGGAGGCAATGCCCGGCAGATGGCGTTTTTTAAGCGCATCAGAGCCTTTAATCAAGATAGCCGGAGCGACAAAGTCCACCGACAGGGAATGATAGCCCGGGCTGTGATGTTTAGCCAGTTCTTCACGGAGAATCAGGCGATAAAAGGGAGATAGTGCCTGACCGCCGTATTCCCTGGGCCAATGTGTAGACAGCCAGCCCCGCGCGCCCATTTTCTGAGACATATCCCGATGGACAGCAATCCAGTTTTCCTGACCGGACATATCAAAGAAGCTGACCTTTCTTTTCTGCCATTCCTGCGGGCCTTCTTTATCAAGGAAATCCGATACTTCCTGCCGGAAAACTTCTTCTTCGGGGGAAAATTTAAAGTCCATTTTGACCTCTTATAACAAAACACTTATCATTGCGAGGCTCATAATCCCAAGAATATACTTACCTTTGGATTTTATTAAAAATATGATTACCGGCGCTGCCCAGATGGATGGCGCCATACTGGTAGTCAGCGCTCCGGACGGCCCCATGCCCCAGACCAGGGAACACGTCCTGCTGGCCCACCAGGTGCAGGTTCCTTACATCGTCGTCGCCTTGAACAAGGTAGACCTGATGGAAGACGAGGAACTGCTGGAACTGGTAGAAGTCGAGGTTAGAGAACTTCTGACCAAGTACGATTTTGACGGCGAAAAATCGCCTGTCGTACGCGTCAGCGCATCCAAGGCTCTGGAATGCGGCTGCGGTAAGCCGGATTGCAAGTGGTGCGGCCCGATTCTCAAGTTAATGGAAGCCGTTGACTCTTTCATCCCTGTTCCGCAGCGTGCCAAGGACCAGCCTTTCCTGATGCACATAGAAGACGTCTTCAGTATCAAGGGACGCGGCACCGTGCCCACGGGCAGGGTTGAGCGCGGCGTAGTCAAGGTCGGCGATGAAGTAGAAATTGTAGGTCTTCACCATGAGCCGCGTAAAGTAACCGTCACCGGTCTGGAAATGTTCCACAAACTGCTCGACCAGGCTGAAGCCGGCGACGCAGTCGGCGCATTGTTAAGAGGCGTTGAGCGTGATGATATCGAGCGCGGTATGGTGCTTGCGGCGCCCGGCTCAATTAAACCCCATACCTATGCCGAAGCCCAGGTGTACGTCCTGAGCAAAGACGAAGGCGGCCGTCACACCCCGTTCTTCAACGGCTACAAACCCCAGTTCTACATTCGCACCACTGATGTCACCGGTATCATCGAACTGCCGGAAGGCGTTGAAATGGTCATGCCTGGTGATAACATCAACATGAAGATTAAATTGATTTACCCTGTAGCCCTTGAAATAGGACTGCGTTTCGCAATCCGTGAAGGAGGAAGGACGGTAGGTGCGGGTTCCATCAGCCGTATCATAGAATAAATGGCAAAAAAAGGTGAAGCAAGAGGTATAATTTACCTTGCCTGTCCAGAATGCAAGGAGCGGGCTTACAGTACGAGTAAAAATAGAAAAAACGATACGCAGCGTTTAGAGCTTAAGAAATATTGCCCCAAATGCCGGGTACACCGGCAGTTTAAAGAGGCAAAGTAAGCCTGCGCTTTGTTTTAAAGCGAGTTTTCGGTAATGACGCAACCAGCGGCTCAAAAGAAAAAAGGATTCAGGCTTTTTAATTACATCGGCGAGATTGTTAATGAGCTGAAAAAAGTGGTTTGGCTTACCAGGGCGGAGATAATTTATCTCACCGGCCTGGTTTTGCTGGTTACCATTGCAGCGGGTATTGTTTTGGGCGCGCTTGATTTTGGATTTACCGCTCTGGTTGATAAGGTCTTTATAGGCAGATAAATACTCATCTCCGGGAGGATTGAGGTGGATGTGCAAGATAACCGTTATTTCCCCCGGAAAAGCTGCCAGCGAGGTTGTTAGTGGCGGATATTGATAAAAAGTGGTATGTAATCCATACATATTCCGGGCATGAAGAACGGGTCAAGAAGAACCTGGAACAGCGCGTAAAATTCATGGATACCGGCACGGAAATTGCCCAGGTGGTAATTCCAACTGAGGAAGAAATTGAAGTTAAAGCGGGGCGGCGGCGTAATGTGACCCGTAAGATACTCCCCGGCTATGTCCTCGTCAATATGAAAATGGATGAGGTAACCTGGAGCATTGTGCGTAATACACCCGGAGTTACCGGTTTTGTAGGCAGCGGGAACACCCCCACCCCTTTACAGGAAAAAGAAGTCGGCGAGATATTAAAGCAGATGTCTGCTGAAGCCCCCAAGGTCAAGGTCGGCTTCCGCAAAGGTCAAAGCGTCAGGGTCACGGACGGCCCGTTCATCGATTTTGTGGGCGTCGTCGATGAAATTAATACGGAAAAAGGCAAAGTCAAGGTGCTTCTCTCCTTATTCGGCCAGGAAACGCCGGTGGAGCTTGACTTTTTACAGATAGATAAATTGTAATGTTTCCTGGAGAAACTTTATGGCAAAAGTTGTAAAGACAGTTATTAAGTTACAAATTCCGGCCGGGGCAGCCAATCCTGCGCCGCCGGTAGGTCCCGCGCTCGGCCAGCACGGGCTCAATATCATGGCATTCTGCAAAGAATATAACGAAAAGACGGCCGGACAGACCGGCTCCATCATACCGGTGGAGATAACGGTTTATCAAGACCGTTCATTTACGTTCGTTTGCAAGACGCCCCCGGCCTCGGATTTGCTGAAAAAAGCGTTGAAGCTGGAGAAAGCGAGCGGCAAGCCCGGCCACGATTATGCTGCCACGCTTACCCGTAAACAGCTCCGTGAGCTGGCTGAAGTTAAATCTAAAGACCTGAATGTTAACAGCATTGAAGCTGCCGAGCGCGTTATTGCCGGTACCGCACGCAGCATGGGAATAAAGGTGGAGTAACATGCCAAAGCAAGGAAAAAAATATCTGGAAGCAGCCAAATTGGTTGATATTGAAAAAGCCTATCAGCCCGAAGAAGCCGTGGCGTTAATTAAAAAGACCGCCCGCACAAAATTCGATGAAACGGTCGAACTTCACCTGCGCATGGGGCTCGACCCCCGCAACGCCGCCCAGCAGGTAAGAGGCATTGCTCTCCTGCTTTTTAGGGCTTTTTTATTGCCAGCAAGTGCAGCGTCAAAAGAGTCAACGGTTGAAGAGAAATATCCTGGTCTTGGGAAGATATCATTAATTATTAACCTGCAATTGATATTGCATAAAAAAAGCATGCCTCCTTCCTCCCTTGTTCTGGAGAAAAGAGACATGCTGAGTTTTTTGCCGGTATTGTATTACCGGACTTTAAAACTTATCGTATTATTTGCTCATCCATGCCTTTTGCACCGTCCAGCGGAAACCGGCGCCGCCCAGCTGGTCAAAGCCGGTACCATGGACATTTTTCTGGAGAATATAGCTGGCATCACCGATGTATATCGGTATACCGGTGCAGTCATCGGTTAGCATTTTAAGGCATTGTTGGGCCAGTGTCTTCTCAGTATTTATATCCGGTGTAGCCAGTACCTGTTTAATCAAGTCCTGGAGACCTGCTGGCTTCGCCATAGATGGATAGTATATCGAGAGAGCGCCAAAATACCGGTCAAGGTAAGAACCATAGTTCGTATCTGTCGCGCCGAGTGTAATCCACATCATGCCGCCGTCCCATCCTTTAATAGCCATGTCGTTCCAGGCAGCCTGGCTGTTCGTTTCGATGGCGGCCGTGATACTTACGGCCTTGAGATAGTTCTGGACGGATACAAGCGGGTCGTTCGCGAGAGCGCTCGATGTGATGAGTTTGGTGGTAAAGCCGTTTTCATAGCCGGCGGCGGCTAAAAGTTGTTTGGATTTTTCAATATTAATAGGTTGATATCCGAGATTCGGCACGTAGCCGAACTGTTGTGGGGCGGCTAACTGTGTGGCGGGAATCCAGTACCCATAACCGAAAGCTTTGGCTATAGCCGTGTTATCGATGGCGTAGGATATTGCCTGCCGGACCTGCACCTTGGAAAGTGGAGAGGCCGGGTGGATGCTATCGGGGAGAAGTACCATTGAAGCCGCGGGGCGGGTTTCAACCTTGTAGCCCATTGAAGCCAGGTCAGCGGTATTCGCATCTGAAGCTGAAGCCAGAATATCTGCCTGGCCGGCCAGGAATGTCATCTGGGCTGTCGTGGCATCAGCGATAACGATAAATTTGACGCCATCGAGAAATGGCCGGCCGCCCCAGTAATCTTCAAAGCGGATGTAGTCAACAGATGTATCGGGCACAAAGCTGGATAATTTATAAGGGCCGGTACCCACAGCGTGTGTTTTAGCCCATTCCGCGCCATTAGCATTGAAAGCGGTGGGAGAAATCATCAAGCCTGTGGTGCCTTCCAGTCCGTTGAGTATGGTGTTCATGTATGATTTAAGATTAATACGAACAGTGTAGTCATTAACCACATCGATACCGGACCAGGTGGCCGTAGTAGACACGTTAGCAGAAAGCATCCTGTCGAGGTTCCATTTTGCGGCTGCCGCGTTGAACGGAGTCCCATCATGGAATTTGACGTTCTTTCTCAGGTTAAAGGTAATAGATGATTTGTCCTCAGCCGTCGTCCATGATTCCGCAAGTACGCCCTGAGGAACACCACTGTTATCAAAGACGATAATCGATTCCAGACAGGGTATGATGGCCATGATGGAACCGAAGAATAACCTTATTTGTAATGGGTCGCCAAGGGCCTGCGGGGAGTTAACTGTAATGATTCTGAGCGTGCCGCCGTACTGCTGAGCAGCGGTCGTGGTGGCGGCAGTAGTGGTGACCGGCTTTGTTGTTGTGGAGGTCGCTGCAGTGGTTGGTATTGTTGTCGTAGCCGACGGTGTTGTTGTTTTGGGGCTGCAAGCTCCAAGTATAACTGCAAGCAACATAATCGCGACTAAAATTCCGATTGCGTACTTTTTCATTTTTTCCTCTCCTTTTTTGAAATTTCATTTTTACCTTTGCTCGAATATTTTATCGCAACAGGTATAAAAAAGTCAACTAATTATACAATTATTGTAAAATTGTAAAATTGACAGGAATTTTCAATATATGTTAAATTGGTTCAGGCAAGGTTGAAAATCCATGCCGCCTGATAATAAAAAATGGCTACATATTTAATTCGCAGGTTAATACTGGCGCTGATAGTTCTTATTATTATCACCTTGCTGGTTTTTTTCGTGGTGCGTTATTTACCCGGTGACCCCATATTACTTTACATGTCCCGCCAGGAGCAGCAGACGCTCACCCATGAGCAAATCCTGGCGGCTAAGCATCAATTCGGGCTGGATAGACCGATGGTGGTTCAATATTTCGATTGGATAAATGGTATTTTCCACGGTAATTTCGGAGAATCATTATTCTATTCCGAAAGCGTTGGTACGCTTTTAATGCGGCGCATTCCGGTGACTCTTAACCTGGGGATTCCCGCTTTTATCATTGGAAGTACACTGGGGGTCACGGCAGGAGTTCTTTCGGCCCTCCGGCGGGGTAAAGCGCTGGACTCCGTGATGGCGATTTTATCATACATGGGTATAGCCGTGCCAATTTTCTGGCTGGGGGTGCTCATGATATATGTTTTCGGGTTAAAGATGCATCTGCTCCCCATGTTCGGTTATATTGCGCCGTCGGAAGATTTATTGCAAAATATCAAACATCTAATCTTGCCGGTGATTTGTCTGGCGGTAACGCCTTTGGCATCTATTCTGGGCGGCATTGTCTTTAATAACCGTGATGCTCTTTTGCGGTTGAATAATATCATTCACCCCGCTATAGATAGTTATGTTGGCGAAAAAATCGATGAGTTCCGCCGTAAGGGTGTTAAGGTGGTAGTTCTGGAAGCGGCGGCTATGATTGATGCCGACAAGACCGACCTTGTAGACGAATTATGGGTCACCACCGCACCGGAAAACGTGATATTGGAGCGTCTGCGTAAGCGTTCCGGTTATTCAAAAAACAAATCTATGACCAGGATTAATGCCCAGCTTAAAAACGGGGAGCGCCTGAAAAAAGCCGCCGTCATTATTAATACCGACTGCACGCTGAATGAGCTCAATAGCAGGTTAATGGTGGAGTGGAATAAACTACAAAAGCGCCTTTAGATGAAGTATAAAATAGAGTACGTTGAAACCAACCGGCAGGAGCTTGACTCCATAGGTTTTTTATGGGAAAAACTCAGGGAACACCACCGTGTTCTCTGGCCGTACAAGAACAGAACTTATCCCATTACTACCTGGGATATGAGAAAGAAAGGGTTGTTAGAAAAGACGTCAAAAGGCGACTTACGTCTGGATATAGCAAAAGATACTAATACCGGAGAGCTTATCGGTTATTGCATTTGTTCTGTGAACGAAGATAAACAGGGTGAGATAGAATCGATATTTGTAGAAAGTAATTACCGCCGCTTTGGCATCGGTGATACCTTTATGAAGAAGTCCCTTAATTGGATGGACAGCCTTTCCATCACAAAGCGTATTATTGGAGTAGGCGCTGGAAATGAAAAGGTCTTTCCCTTTTACGCTAGGTACGGTTTTTTCCCCGGGGTTACTATTTTAAGGAATCTTTGAGAGCACGAAATAAAATATTACATTTTCCTGTTTGACTCTCAGCTATAATTCTGGTAAAATTATCTTTTGTATAGGCTCTATTAAATTATAGTTCTACAAGTGAGGCCCAAAATTTACGCGATAATTGAAACAGGCGGCAAACAATATAAGGTAACCGAAGGCCAGATGATAGACGTCGAGCTTCTGAAAGCAGATGTCGGCGGCACCGTCGAATTAGACCGTGTTCTGCTTATTGGCGAAGGTGACAATGTCACTACCGGGAATCCGATCGTCGAAGGCGCACGGGTAACAGCTACGGTCTCTAAAATCGGCAGAGCTAAAAAAGTCATCGTCTTCAAATACAAGTCGAAGACACGCTACCGCCGTAAGAACGGGCACCGTCAGTCTTTTACCACGCTGAGTATTGATAAAATACTCAGTCCCGGGGCAGATGCTCCCGGTGCAGCTAAAAAGACAGTAACACGTCACAAGAAGAAAGAGGAGACTGCAGATGGCGCATAAAAAGGGCGGCGGCACCAGTAAAAACGGACGGGACAGCCAGAGTCAGCGTCGCGGTATCAAGATATATGCCGGTCAGACGGTCAGCGCCGGGACCATCCTGGTACGCCAATGCGGTACGGCTATTCACGCCGGTGAGAATGTTGGCGTCGGCAAAGATTATACTCTTTATGCCATGATTGACGGCATTGTAAAATACGAGCCGACCAGTAAAGAACGAAGAAAGGTCAGCGTTCAAGGTAGCTAACGAAGATGAAAGAAAAAATTCACCCCCAGTATTTTCAAACTGAAGTTACTTGTTCCTGCGGCAACAAGTTTACAACCGGTTCTACCAGGAAACAGTTACGCGTTGAAGTCTGTAGCAAGTGCCATCCGTTTTTCACGGGTGAGCGCCGTATGCTGGATGCCACCGGTCGCGTTGAGCGGTTTAAGAAGCGCTATAAGATTGAAAGTTAACAGAAGTTCGCATATCTATTATTAAAAGGTAGGGCCGATATTTTTATCGGCCCTTTTTGTTTAAGAATATGGCGGAAAAAAAGAAATATAATTACGGCGGTCAGGCTGTCATTGAGGGTGTCATGATTCGCGGACGTACATCTTTGGTCACTGCCGTGCGCCGTCCAAACGGTGAGATTACCGTCAATGCCAAGGGGGTACCTTCTGTCACTAAAAGCAAATTAAGGAAAATACCCTTTATACGAGGTGTGGTAGTCCTCTTCGAGTCATTGATTCTCGGGATACAAAGCCTGCAGTATTCGGCTAATATCGCCATGGAAGAAGAAGAGGAGGAAATTTCCGCTAAGGCGATGTGGGGCATGATTGCTCTGGGTATATTACTGGTCGTCGTCCTGTTCTTCATCGGCCCGTGGTTTTTAACGGACCTTGCGGATAAATATCTCCTGGGCAAAGACTCCCCCTGGTTTTTCCTCATCGAAGGTATTATACGTCTGGCGATATTTATCGGTTACCTTAAACTGATATCCCGCATGTCTGATATCAAGCGTGTTTTTAGCTACCACGGCGCGGAGCACAAGACCGTCAACGCTTATGAAGCAGGTGTGCCGCTGGTGCCAGCGGATATCACGGCTTACAGCCGGGCTCATGTGCGCTGCGGCACCAGTTTCCTTTTCCTGGTAATGATCGTAGCAATTCTAGTGTTCGCTTTCGTAGGATTCCCATCGAAGTACCTGATGATACTTTCCCGCATCGTCCTGATACCGGTAATCATGGGCATAGGCTATGGGGTGAGTCCATACCGTGCTCTTATTATGTTGGCAGGCAGGGAGCCGGAAAAGCGGCCGATGTCGATACCATTGCTTATACAGACGATTTTCTCGCGGGGGCAAATCCGCTCTTTTACGGCCGTGGCGGCATCTTCCCCGCTCTGAGTAAAAACCAGGTCCGTAACCGAGCCCATGATTTTTTCCGCAAGGATAGTAATTCGCCGGGCCCACCACGACATATTTTCGTGGAAATAGAAACCATGGGCGGTATAAATCACCACAGGCACGCCGGCCGCCCAGGCCGCTAGCCGGCCTACGACTGACGCTATCACGGTGTGGACGTGCACGACGTCGAACCGTTCCCTTTTTATCAGCCTGTACAATTTCCAGAGAGATCTCAAATTGGATACTAGGCTTATACTGCGTGCGATAGGAATGATGTGAACGTTGTATCCTTGAGCCTTCAGTTCGGGCACGTATTGGCCATCTGAACAAGCTACGTGTACCTGATAACCTTCCGTTTGAAGCCGGTCGATAATCGGGAGCAGCAGTTTTTTCACCGTTACATCAACGGCGGTCACCTGGAGAACTTTAAACGAATCATTCACGGGGAAATCGTCCTCGATATACAAATATTATAGGAGATAATAATTAGAATATCGTAATGTATGAGTAAGAAACCAGTTAGAATCCCTTTTTTTGAGCGTGAGCACCAGCAAAATCGGTAGAGAGAATACGCGCCAGATCGCCCATGGGTAAATTATCCAGCCGTCCGGTATCGCGAAGGCGGCAGACCATAACGAAGATTGACTCCAGGTCTTTTAAGAGCTTATCGGGCTGGCTGGCCAGGTTAAAGGGGTGAAACCAGAGGTGAAAGATTGACCGTTTATTACTGGCTTTTCGCAAGCCTTGTTTTACCTTGTAGGACCGTGATAAACCGGATAATTTCTTCCACCATTCGTAGGTTGACGGGAAAAAATAGCTGGCCGGCAGGTTCCACAATCCGTTTTCTCTCTTTGGCAATACCACCGGCGGTGTAAAAGGAACGATGTAACCCATCTGGCGGCATATCCTCGCAATACGACCGGGTAAACGCTCGAACAAATTAGGGGCAACACCCCGAAAAGCGGTAAAACCGGCATCGGCGAGAACGTCAAGATGACCTATTGAATTGCGGGGAAAGACAAGAGATTGAAGATTCAAACCGAACCTCTCCGCTTCAACATGACAAGCGTGGAGTTCCGAAGCAAAGCATTCCCGACTGCAGCCGGGCTCGCCGACACGGATGTGAGAAAACGTATGGCAGCCGATTTCCTGAGGAGCTTTGCAGTTAATGATTTGCTGAACGATATCCGGGCCATACCAGATGGGAGAGTCTTGGAAGCTGGAACACGGGTCGGGAATAAACCAGTCATCGTGAAACCAAGGGTATTGAGGACGGACAATCTCCGGGTGTTTGATACCGTTTACAGGCTGGCAATGGTCCAGGAAAAGATGCCCTACGAGAGCCCAGGTGGCACGGATCTGGTATTTCTCCAGCAGCTTGATAAGCCTGTTGATGCAGGGACGGGTATTCTGAAAAAGCGCCTCGCGTTTAGCAAGATTACCTCCGTGTACGGAACCCCAGGCTAATTCAGTATCCAGCGAAAGAACAAAAACACCGCGTTTCAAAGGACTGTTTATCATATGGTGACCTTCAAAGCGGGTTTTTCAGCGCTGGCATGGAAAGGTGTGAAGCATATAAGCATGAAGAAGAAGGGCAAGAACATCGAACGCTCCCTGGCGATGATGCCGAAATTGCTGACCACGGTAAAAGCGATAGTGAAGGCTAAGGCATAGATCAGGATAAAACGTGTATAAGGATGCGAAAGCGAAGAACTGATAGCTTTGCCCAGGCTCTTTATTCGCCATATCACGAGACCGATAAGCAGCATCCCCTCCAGACTTTGGATCAAGGCGAGAACGTTATGGGCCTCCCAGGGGAATGGGCGGAAAAGCAGGGTAATAAATGCCCAGGGATAGTTGAGAGGGTTTCTAATGTCTATGCCTTGAAAGGCCGATCCGCCTTGCGCGGTGTGTCCTGTTTGATATTGAAAACGTTCAAGCAACCCCTGAGGAGACAGGTCGTCCAGACCTATATATGCAGCGATTTGAGGCAGTACCAGCCAGGCTATTCCGCCTACCGCCAGGAGTACGATAATGAAAGTAGCCATGCGGACAGGTCGTTTTCTGACCCCGGATAGAAAAAATGCCAGGATGAATGATAGGGCTAATATCACGGCTATATGAGGACGGATATATAGCGTCCCCACCAGGCCGATAGATATTGGTAGCAGCCCCCGTAGACGACTCCGCACGAGTTGAGCGCCGCCATAGGCAAAGAGGCCAAGGAACAGGAAGATAAGGGCATCTTTGCCGATGCCGTTCGGCCAGAAGAGAACTGAGGGGAAGAAGAAGATCAGCGCGATATAGAGCCAGCTATTTCCATCAGGGAAGGCCAAACGAAACGCCCGGTAAAAATAATAACTACCTAAAAAGGCTAAAAAAGCATAGACGAGATAACCAGCGAAAATACTCGGGCATCAGCTATTGCTTTTTTTAACTGTTGATTGTTGATATTTGATTTATCGTTTATCCCCATCCGGTAGCCTCTGTAAAACTTCCCTCAGCTCCAGCCAGCTAATGCGTCCCTGCCGGATAAGCTCGGGCGGAGAAACGGACAAATCGATGATGGTGGAAAGGTCGCGTTTGGAAAGCGGCCCCTGGTCGAGTATCAGCGCAATATTTTCAATGCTTTCGCCAAGCTGTGCAACAATTTCCTCTACCGCGTACGGGGCGGGCTTGCCGCTGATGTTAGCGCTGGTGGTCGTGAGCGGTTTCCCGACCATTTCAACCAGGCGCAGAATGATTTTATTATCCGGAATTCTTATGCCCACGGTATCCAGCCCGGCTACCAGCAACGAAGGCACGATGTCTTTTTTCTTAAGCACGATAGTAAGCGCTCCGGGCAGATAGTGCCCGGCCATGTAGCGGGCGGGCTCGGTTACCTCCGCATAGTTCTCCGCTTCTTCGATGGTGCGGACGGCCATATGAACCGGATTGGAAAAAGAACGGCCTTTGAGTTGGAAGACCTTTGTAATAGCGCGGGTATCCAGCGCGTTAGCGGAGAAGGCGTAGCCTGTATCGGTGGGGCAAACAATCACCTCTCCCTTTTGCAGGAGCTTTGCGGCGCGCTCGAGTATCTTTTCATCCGGGTTAGAGGCGTCCACTTTAACTATCTTCACGGCCCTATTATACCCCTAAAGGAGCGTTAGGAAAAACATCAAGACGCAAAGTGGAGAACTCGCCGCGCTGCAGGTGCGCGTAACCGGCGGCGGCTATCATGGCGGCGTTATCCGTGCAGAGGGAAAGCGGCGGGAAAAACACGGCGATGTCTTTCTTCTTACACGTTTCCTCGAAAGCCGCGCGGAGACGGTTGTTGGCGGAGACTCCCCCGGTAACGCTGACGGCCTTGACGCATTTTTCTTCCGCGGCGCGCATGGTTTTGCCGACAAGGACATCCACAACCGCTTCCTGGAAACTGGCGGCGATATCTGCTAATGGAAGGGATTCGCCGCGCGCTATTTTCTCTTTGAACATATTTATAACGGCGGTTTTCAGACCGCTGAAACTGAAATCGAGGTCTTTGCTTTTCAGCATGGGACGCGGGAAGTTAAAGGCTTTTTTGTTGCCCTGGTGGGAAAGCTCGTCGATAACGCGCCCGCCGCCCGTGTTGCGGTTGGCATAGCCGATGTTCAGGAATTTGGCCACTTTATCAAAGCATTCACCGGCGGCATCGTCCAGAGTGGTGCCCATCATCTCATAAGCGCTGTTATCGTTAACATATAAAAGCATGGTGTGCCCGCCGGAAACGGTCAGGCAGACATGGGGAAACGGGAGTTCGGGGTGGCTTAAGCGGTTGGCGTAGATATGTCCTTCCACATGGTGGACACCGATGAGCGGTATGCCGCGCGCGTAACTAATCGACTTGGCGGCGGCTACGCCGACCATCAGGCAGCCGATAAGCCCCTGCTTTGCGGACACGGCCACAGCCTCGACGTCACCCAGGGTCTTGCCGGCTTTGTCCAGGGCTTCTTTAATCACGTAACCGATGGATTCCGTATGGCGCCGGGCAGCGATTTCCGGCACTACTCCGCCGTATTTTTTCAGCAGGTCGAACTGAGTGGCGACGATGTTGGAGAGCACCGTCCGGCCGCTGTCTACCAGCGCCGCCGCGGTTTCATCGCAGGATGTTTCAATGCCAAGAACTAACATTAGACCTTCTATTCCGGCTTGTATTTATTCACAAAAACTTTAGCTGTGGATTCCTTTAAGTAAAGAGGCGTCAGGGAAAGCGCATCATCGCTTTCGCCCCGCGCCAGCCGCCGCGCCGCTAATACGGCTACCGCGGCCCCGCCTGGTTTTGCTTCGATGCCTTGGACTGAGACCCCTGAAGCGCAGGCTATTTCCTGCGCGTAAGCTGACACCCCCGTACCGGTGATGATGCACGGTCCGGTAATCAGAGCCGCCAGACTATTAATATCGCCGGTGAAATATTCGCGTTCCCGTTTTATTTCTTCATCCGTAACGCAATAGCGGGCGGCGTAGACGGCGTCGCCGGCACCGACGCTGATAACGGCGTAAACAGGGCGCGAGGGGTCTTTAACGGCGCAGGCCAGCGCTTCCAGTGTAGGCACACCGCAAACGGGTTTGCCTGAGGCAAAAGACAGCATTTTACCGACAGTTACCCCCACCCTTATTCCCGTCCATGAGCCCGGCCCCAGTCCTACCCCGATTCCCTGCACACTATCGAGGGTAAGGCCGGCGGACACTAAAACGCCGTCTATATTGTCGACTATCTGTTCGAGGGAGTCCGTCCGGGCCGGGAAAGAGGCGTCTGCCAGGACACGGCCGCCGTCGGTAAGCCCCACGGCGTTAACATAGCCGCTTGTGTCTATACCAAGCACAATCATCGTGACAGCCCCTTGAGTAATTTCACATATTTATTTCCGGCAGCGGTAAATTCCAGCCGTCTTTTCCGGTCGGAAAGAATGTCCATTTTTATGTTCATGTGTTCATCGGGCAGGACATCGGCTATCTTTTCCGCCCATTCGATAATCATTACACCCGCTCTTTAACGAAATCGATGGATTTTTGAACTGTCGCTACAGAAGTATCCAGGAGTTTCTTTTCTTCAGCACTAAGATTAACGTCAACAATTTTCTTAACGCCCCGCTTACCTAACGCGACCGGTAAAGTAATGCTGGTGTCCTTGCAACCGTATTCGCCGTCAGGGATAACGCAGCAGGGAATAACATCGCCCGTATCATTGACGATAGCGTTTACCATCTGCACCACCCCTACCCCGGTCAGCCATGCGGAAGTGCGCGGCACATTCAGGCGGAGCATGTGCGGCAAATAGTCGGCGGTCCTGGCTCTTATTTGGGCCCGGACATCTTCAGGAATAGCCAACGGCTTGCCGTCGACCCTGGCAGAACTGAAAAGCGGCACCATGCTGCCGCCGTGCTCGCCGATGACGAAAGCATGAACACGGGAAGGAGAAACGGAAAGCGTTTCCCCCAGGGCCATCTGAAAGCGGGTGGTATCGTTAATGGCGTAACCCAGGAAGCGCCCGCGGCTTTTGCCGTCGCTCATGAGCCAGGCGGCATAGTTCAGTACATCCGCCGGGTTGGTGACCATGATGACAACAGCTTGAGGACAGTAGCGGGCGAATTGAGGAGACCATTCGCGGACTATTTCCAGGTTGGCCGGGAGAAGGTGCTGGCGGGAGGTCACATCGCCGCGGGTACGCGCGCCCACCGTTACGCCGATGCCGGCTGCCATGATAACGATATCAGAGCCTGAAAGGTCCTCATACCAACCCATATTAACGCGGATATCGATGCGGCTGGCCGCCGCGGTGTCGATAAAATCAATGGCGTGGTGTTCCAGCCAGTCTTTACGGATATCGGCGACCATCAGTTCATCGGCTAGTTTTTCCCGGACAATATTGAAAGCGATGCTGGAACCGACACAGCCCGCCGCGCCGATGATGCTGATTTTCATGGATTATCTCCAATGGGAGAGCGAATATAATTCTCACACTCACCCTGATCCTCTCCCCTCGAGGGAGAGGGAATTATAATGAAGGTTTTAGTGACATAAGGTAAAAACCTACATACTCTCCATTAAATAAGGAAGACGATTTTATTTTATATTGCCATTTTTAAGCAGCCACCATTCAAGACCGTCGGCGAGAGCGAGCCAGCTGGCTTCGATGATATTCGTCGAGCCGCCGACGGTATGCCAATCGTTAACGCCGTCGGAGGATTCTATCAGCACTCGCACCTGCGATTCTGTACCTGTGCTTTCTTCAAGAATGCGTACCCTGTAGTCAACGAGTTTGACCTTCTTCAGGCTGGGGTAGAACTGCAACAACGCTTTACGCAGGGCCATGTCCAGGGCGTTAACGGGACCGTCACCTTCAGCGGCGGTATGGAATATCTCACCGCCTACCTTTACTTTGACGACGGCTTCAGAAAGCATCTGGCCTTCCCCCTTACGCGTGGAAGGACGGCGACGGCTTTCTACTACCACCATAAAGTCCACCAATTCGAACGGGGGTTTATAATCCGGTTTAGCCCGGTGCAGCAGGAGTTCAAAAGAAGCTTCAGCGTTATCGTATTGGAAGCCGAGGCTTTCCAGGTGCTTGATGTGCTCCAGCATGTTTTTAACTTCTTTTTCCGCCTGTGACAGGTCTATGCCGAGTTCTTTTGCCTTGGCGATGATATTGCGCTTGCCGGACTGGTCGGAGACAACGGTGCGCTGCTGGTTGCCCACTTTAGACGGGTCGATGTGCTGGTAAGCGTCCGGCCACTTGGTGACGCCGTCCATATGATAACCGGCCTTGTGGCTGAAAGCGCTGGCGCCGACATACGGCAGGAAGGGGTCGGGAGACATGTTGGCCAGTTCGTTAACATAGCGGGAAACATCCGTCAGTGAAGCCAACTGCTTATCGGTAAGGCAATCGATGCCCATTTTTAACTTCAAAGTAGAGATAATGGTGCAAAGGTCGGCGTTGCCGCAGCGTTCACCCAGGCCGTTGATGGTGCCCTGGACTTGCGCCGCCCCGGCCGTGACAGCCGCCAGGGAGTTGGCTACCGCCAGGCCGCCGTCGTTATGGCAGTGAATTCCAAGAGGCACACCGGTTACTTTTGCGGCGGCTTTTACCGCTTTAGCTATTTCGTCCGGCAGAGCGCCGCCGTTGGTATCACAGAGAACCAGGCAATCGACTCCGGCTTCCGCTGCTACTTCCAGTGTTTTTAGCGAGTATTCCGGGTTATGTTTAAAGCCGTCGAAGTAATGCTCAACATCCCAGAAAACCTTCATCTTGTGCGATTTGAGATAGCGGATGGAATCGCTAAGCATGGCAAGGTTTTCTTCCAGTGTAGTTTTTAAAACGTTGAGGACATGCAAATCCGAGCCTTTGCCGACGATAGCGGCAATATGGGCGCCGGTCTTGACCAGCAAGGTCAGGAATTCATCATCTTCCGCTTTGACGCCTTTGCGGCGCGTGCTGCCGAAAACAGCTATCTGCGCGTTTTTGAGCTTTAATTCATGAATGCGTTCAAAGAATTCAGCGTCTTTAGGGTTGGAGCCGGGCCAGCCGCCTTCGATGTAATGAACGCCCAGTTCATCCAGTTTCGAGGTAATAATCTCCGGGCGTCCCATTAAAACGGTCATTACAGGTATCCGTCCAGGGGAAAAGATACATGAAATACTGGTATCAGAGGAAGAAGCGTACCGGACTGTGGAACGCGGCGATTACCTGGCAATTCTACCGATGCTGCCCGAACTCAAGGCGCCGGGAGCAAAGGAAAAAACAATTACAAAAGAATTCAGTTCAGCCGATAATCTGATTTCTAAAAGTAACTTAACCAGGCTTTTGAAGAAGCACAAACTGATGGTAGAAGACAGGAGTGTATTCGAGGAAGACCTGCTCGCTTGAAACAATCCCTGGCTTTATTCTAATAATAACAACGCTGTGAGAAAAAACGAATGAAGGTAATCGTTCTGGGCGCTTCCGGCATGCTGGGCTCAATGGCACTGGACTATCTTTCCGGCGACCCAAACATCGAACTGGCTGCCACGGTCCGCACCCGGAATTTATTGGAAAAGCTGCAGCCGCGTACGGGTAATACAGCGTTGCGTTTGCTGGACGCGGAACAATGCGGCGTCAAGGAAATTGCAGAAACGCTGGGTGATGCTGAATGGGCAATAAATGCCATCGGTATTATAAAGCATTTTATTCATGATGATAACGCCGCAGAGACCGAACGCGCAGTAACGGTCAATACCCTGTTCCCGCACTATCTGTCACGCGCCGCCGAACAAACAGGCTGCCGCGTGCTGCAAATAGCTACCGACTGCGTCTATTCCGGGCGCACAGGTCATTACTCTGAAAAAGACGAGTTCGACCCGCTGGATGTTTACGGTAAGACCAAGAGTCTCGGGGAAGTTTTTTCTCCCAATGTGAATCATATACGCTGTTCCATTATCGGACCGGAACTTAAAGGACATACCTCCCTCATGGACTGGTTTTTAAGGCAGCCGCCTGGCAGTCTTGTTAACGGCTATATCAACCATCAATGGAACGGATTAACAACACTGCATTTTGCCAAAATATGCCGTGGTATCATAAAAAATAATTTAAAACTTCCGCATATGCAGCATGTAATCCCCAATGGTTCTATCACCAAAGCGGAGTTGCTGCAATGCCTGGCGAGAGAGTATAGAAGGCAAGATATCACGGTCAAACCTTTCAAGACATCTCCTGCTATCAACCGGACACTGGCTACAGTTAATGAATCAATAAACCGCCAACTATGGCAAGCGGCCGGTTATAAAGAACCACCCTCAATACGCCAAATGGCAGCCGAACTGGCCGGGTATAAATACCATTTTTTTCTGGAAGGTGCAATATGAAAGTAATGACGATACTGGGTACAAGGCCTGAAATCATCCGCCTTAGCCGGGTCATCGATAAGATGGACAGCTTATGCCGGCATGTCCTGGTGCATACCGGTCAGAACTATGATGTCAATTTGAATGATATCTTCTTCCAGCAATTAAACGTGCGACAACCCGACCATTTCCTGGGAGTACGCGGAAATACCTTCGGGGAGCAGATAGGTAAAATAATCACCGCCGGCGAGCAAATAATACTTTCTGAAAAGCCGGATAAATTACTAATCCTCGGAGATACCAACAGCGGCCTGGCGGCCGTCGTAGCCAAGAGGATGGGCATTCCCGTTTATCATATGGAAGCCGGCAACCGCTGTTACGACGACCGCGTGCCGGAAGAAGTAAACAGGCGAATCATCGATAGCAGCAGCGATATCTTCATGCCTTATACCGAACGCAGCCGCGCCAACCTGGTGCGCGAAGGTATAGCGGGTGAGCGTATTTTTGTCACCGGTAATCCCATTTACGAGGTAATCCAGCATTACGGCACGGGTATCAAACAATCGGATGTGCTTATTAAATTAAAGCTGAAAGCAGGCCAATATATTCTTGTTACGATGCACCGTGAAGAAAATGTAGATGTTGAATTGCGTCTTCGCTCCCTGACCGAAGCGCTGATCCGCCTGCAAAAGGAATATAAAGTCCCGGTAATCTGCAGCCTGCACCCGCGCACCGCCAACCGGATGAAGCGTTTTGGCGTGGACGCAGCGAACAAGCAAATTCAATTTCACGAGCCTTTCGGTTTCTTTGATTTTATCACCCTGGAGCAAAACGCCTTATGCGTCTTGAGCGACAGCGGCACGGTACAGGAGGAATGCTCGATTTTCAAGACTGCCAACGTGACCATCCGGGACGTAACGGAACGTCCGGAAACAATCGAGTGCGGAAGCAATATACTAAGCGGCGCCGACCCTGACAGCATAGAGCACTGCGTCAAGGTGGTGCTATCAAGAAAGGGCAACTGGTCGGCCCCGCCCGAGTACCTTGTCCCGAATGTCAGCGATATAGTGGCTAATATCGTGCTGGGATATCTGCACCGCAGCTACAAGAATTGACCGTGCCCCAAGCCTGATTCATATCCGTTGACAAGCTCAGATAAAAGGCTTAGAGTGTGAGAAGTAAGGGAATTACGTTCCAAAATATTATATGCATAGACTGCGTTGTAATTCTTTCAAAATCCGCATTATAGCGCTAATCCTTATTTTGTTGCCGGTTCTATCTGCCAGTACTGGGACCGGATTTGGCATTTTCAAAGCGGGATATTTCAATCCGAAGCAGCAGCGGTAGCAGTAAGCATAAGGCAGATGGATAACATAGGGCATCATCGGCCCGTAGCCGCGATAACCGTCCCCTGTGGTAAGCGCTCCCGACCCGCACCATACGCCGTGATAGGCCCCGTGAAAAGCAACAATCTGGGATTTGCCCGTAGCACGGTGGGCGTACTTGATAGCAGTTTCCACGGCGCCGCTGCCGCTTTGTGTAAAATAACTGACACATTTTCCGCGGAGTCCTTCAGGCATGACGCCGGAAACCTTTTTAGCCAGCTCGGTACGGCGGCTATGGACTGCTTCACAGGCATGCATGATTTTCCCCATTTGCTTTTCCATGGCCTTAATAACCCGGGGGTGCCGCCGGCCTACCGCACTTACAGCCACACCCGCAGTCAAGTCAATGAAAAGGTTGCCGTCAGAATCTTTTACTGTTGCCCCCATGCCTTCGTCCCATACGGGTGGATTAGCGCTGCCGGGCCGGGTCAGCGACTCATACTTTGGCACATCAGCCAGCACCTTCATGGCTTTTGGGCCGGGAATCCTGGTGATAAGTTCCGGCGCCCCCGGGTAAGATAAACCGGCCAGCTCTTTTTCTGAAATCATGATAATCGCCTCCTGATCAAAGAATTATATTGTTTCTCGACAGATACATGGTAAATTTAATGATTTTGCGACAGGTTCACTTACTAGTTCACCTTGATAGACGTTCAGGCCTTTTTTCAACGCAGCATCTTTCTTCATGGCTTCTTTATAACCCATCTCCGCCAGCTTGAAGATATACGGGAAGGTAGCGTTAGTCAGAGCGAAGGTCGAAGTCCGTGAAACAGCCGCCGGCATATTGGTTACGCAGTAATGAATTATACCGTCGACTGTAAAAACCGGATTTTCATGCGTTGTGGGCCGGGAAGTCTCAAAACACCCGCCCTGGTCGATAGCAACATCAACCAGCACCGCCCCCTTACGCATCTTGCCCAGCATGTCCCTGGTAACCAGCTTTTCGGCTCTGGCGCCCGGTTTCAGGGTAGCCCCTATCACCATATCCGCATCCTCGATATAGGCTTCGAGATTGCTTTTATTTGATATCATCGTGACCAGTTTGCCTTCGAGAACATCCGTCAGGTATCTTAACCTGTTTACATTGATATCTACGATAATCACGCAGGCGCCCATTCCCAGCGATACTTTCGCGGCATTGGCGCCTACAGTTCCTCCTCCTATTATAAGAACGTTACCTGCCTTAACCCCCGGAACACCACCGAGGAGCACCCCGTTACCACCGTTTTCTTTTTGCAGGTAATGAACTCCTACCTGGATTGAGAGCTTCCCTGCGATTTCACTCATAGGCTCTAATAGAGGTAGTGAGCCATCGGGCAGTTGTACCGTCTCGTAAGCTATCCCGATTATTTGTTTATTTAAAAGGGCTTGAGTGAGTTCCCGGGCAGGAGCGAGATGAAGATATGTAAATAAAACCTGACCGGGATGAAAATAGTCATACTCTATTGGCAGCGGTTCTTTTACCTTAACGATCATCTCCGCTTCGTCAAATATTGTCCGGGCTGACTCTTCAATCTCTGCGCCAATATTAAGATATTCATTATCTGAAATACCGCTGCCGGCGCCGGCGGACTTTTCCACTATCACCCTGTGGCCATTTTCAATAAGGGTCCTGGCGCCTGAAGGGACCAGTGCTACACGATATTCATTATTCTTAATTTCTTTCGGCACTCCTATAATCATAATCTACTTAACCCCAACTTTCTGACGTATTAATCGCCGGTGAATGTTCGCCACCTCTATCTCCGGTTCCACGGGTTTTACAACGTGTAATTGAGACACCGATCTATCGGAGATCTTCCTAATTAAATAAATACACTCACGATTCTAGATTTCAATAACTGATTTCAGCTATT
The DNA here is from genome assembly GCA_041300405.1 of Dehalococcoidia bacterium. Taxonomy (GTDB): domain Bacteria; phylum Chloroflexota; class Dehalococcoidia; order Dehalococcoidales; family RBG-16-60-22; genus Fen-1077. The sequence continues at coordinate 2,232,451 of JBGLNK010000001.1, forward strand.
ATTTTAAGAATATCCGCCTTTTCCTCTAAAAAAAATAGCTGTTTAAAGCTATTGATTTCTCATATTTATTGGAGTAAATTTTTAACTGTTTAAGTTAGGATTTATAGACGGTTATGAAATAAGGATTAGACGGTTCGTATTAAAAAGAGCTTCGCCGCAGGTTCTGAGAAAAAATGGAACCGTGACCGGATTATCTAACAGGTATTTAGTTTTGTAATATTTCATCTCTGAAGATTAAAGGTCCAGATACAGGTGGGTATATCAGAAGATCTTGAGCAAAACAAAAAGGAGAAACACCATGTATAATGACAAGTTCCCCTCTGAATCAGGAAATTCCCCAATATCTCTCGAAAGCGGTTGTACTCAGGCGATGGCCACTGGTCTCACGTCACTTGTAGGAAATATGAACGGGCAGTGCGTTGACAGCCCTATCACCTATTGGCCGGGATTTTTAAAACTGGTTACACCCCCGCAGGGAAACCGGTATTTAACGGTAGGCGATGGCGGGATTTTTGCGTTGATGAATGAAAAGGGAATCATCCTGTCAGCGGCAGGTCGGCTTTCTCGCCCGTTTCCACCTTATGCCGGCCAGCATAAATATCCCACAAAAGGTGATTTATTAACAACCTGCAATAGCGCTGCCGAATAATTTTGGCAAAAGCGTTCTGGATTGGCTGCTGGAACCCTCTGACCCCGGCGTTAGGTATCTTGCCTTGCGCGATATTGTAAAAGCTGACGGTAAAGAATTGGCGATTGCCAAAAAAGCCGCGCATACCCAAGGCCCGATTGCGGAAATCCTTTCCAAAATGAATAAGGAAGGGTTCTGGGTAGGGCCGGATGCCAGTTACTTCCCCATGTATACCGCCTCGATGTGGTCTGTTATCTTGTTGGCACAGCTTGGCGCTTCCATAGAGATGGATGAACGTATCGCCCGCGCCTGTAAATATTTGCTTGACCATTTCCTGGCGGAATACGGGCATTTTAGTTCCACCGGAGCGCCTTCCGCGTATCTGGATTGTCTCCAAGGCAATCTCTGTTGTTCTCTCGTAGACCTCGGTTATGCTGATCCGCGTCTTGATAAAGCCTATGAATTGATGGCCCGTTATGTTACCGGCGAAGGCATTTCCCCGGCTACGGATAAGAAAGAGAAAGTCCGTTATTACGCTGCCAAACCCGGGCCGGTCTTTGCCTGCAGCGGAACCATGGGCCGGCCCTGCGCCTGGGGAGCGATACCGGTTATGCTCGCGTTAAGTAAACTGCCTGTAGAAAAAAAGACGCCGCTCATGGAAAGCGCCATCAAAATGGGTGTGGATTTTCTATTCAGCAAAGACCCCGCTACCGCTGATTATCCCCTCGGCGGCGGCACAAAGTCCACCGGTAAACCGAGTGGCAACTGGTGGAAGTTTGGCTTCCCCGTCTTCTATTCCACCGATGTCCTGCAAAACGTTGAAGCCCTGGCGCGGCTGGGTTACGGCAAAGACCCGCGCCTGGCTAACGCTTTACAGCTTATCCGTGATAAGCAGGACGCCGAAGGCCGCTGGCCGATGGAACATGATTATGCCGGTAAGATATGGGTAGACTTTGGACCCAAAAAGCAACCCAATAAGTGGGTGACATTGCGCGCGCTGCGCGTGTTAAAGATGGTAGAGGAGAAGTAACAATTTAAATCACAAATCAAATCTCAAATATCAAAAACACATCTCAAAGATAAAAGATGGATTATTGGCTAACTTTGATATATTAAAAGAAGGCAAACACCAGATTTGATTTTTCATTTGTGGTTTTGTCCCGATTCGTTTCACTCATACGGGATGCCGTATGACGTTAGGAATCGGCAAGATTTGCTCTTTAAGATTTGAGATATTATTATTTGTATATTTTTTTGAACCTGTACCATGTGATAATCAACTGAAAGATAAAAACAAGTTTTTGAAAGGTACCCCATGAATCAACCCGAATTTTCTAAAGAATACATTCTAAAATCCCGGGACATACTGGAATACGCCATGGAAAACCTCGGCGCATACAAGGAGTGGCAGGCTTTTGACCCCGGGCCGGGTCATGATATTGCCGAACGGTATGGCGCGCTGCCGGTCATTACCAAAAAGGATATCCGGGAAAACTTCCCGCAGGGTTTCGTGCCGCCAGATAAAGACGTGGACAAAGGCATAGCCGGCGGTGAGATCAACTATGTAAAAACGAGCGGCTCCTCGGATGCTTTCCGTGTGACCAATATCTGGAACCAGCCGTGGTGGGACGCCTCGGAGATCGCTTCATGGCAATTGAACTCCTACGCCGCCCGTCTCGCCACCGGCAGCCATCCGGAAGCTATTTTAGTTAACGCCCGCAACGTGGGCATTGTTTCGGATGAGGTGGATTTACCTTTTGAAAAGCGGCGGCTGGAGCGCTTCCTCTACCTCAATGAAAAGACCGACCCTACTAAATGGACGCCCCAACTGATGGACCGGATGATAGACGAACTGACGATTTTTAAACCCGTCCTGCTGGAGTGTAATGCATCATTCCTGGCTCGGCTCTGCCGGTATATAACGGAAAACAAGAAAAAGGTCTATCAGCCCGGCCTCATCGTCTTTACTTACGAGTTTCCCTCGAGGCTGTCTATCAAGCAAATCGTTGAAGTATTCAAGTGCCCCGCTATCAGTTCCTACGGCAGCACCGAGACCGGCTATGTCCTCATGCAGTGTGAAGCCGGTAAACTCCATCAGAATACCAGTTCCTGCCGGCTGGATTTCCAGCCCCTCAAGCGAGAGCACGGCGGCCCCTACATCGGGCGGATGCTGGTCACCACCTTCGATAATCCGTGGTATTACATGCTCCGCTTTGATGTCGGGGATTTTGCCCGGCTGGATAAAGCGCAGACCTGCGCCTGCGGCCGGAAGGGCGGCTGGATCATATCCGAGGTGGAAGGCCGCTGGACGAATGTTACGCTGGATACGTCAGGCCGTATCATAACCCTCAACGAGATCGATAAAGCTGTCAGCGCGCTTGATAACATTGACGAATACCGCCTTGAGCAGCCCGCCGAGGGCGTTTATAAACTGTTCCTGGTAAGCAAGAGAAAAGACCACCCCGCCCTGGTCAAGGAAGCGGAAGCTGTATTGCGTGAGGTTTACGGCCCAAAGGCAAAAATAGAGATCGTCTTTGAGGCAACCCTCGCGCCGGAAGACTCCGGTAAATATGCCCTGGCCAAAACCCTTTGGCGTTATGTTGCTTATTTAAATTATTGACACGATTTTAAGGTAAAACATGTATTGTCCTTCTTGTGGCGCTGAGAATCAGGATGGAAATTACTGCCTAGAATGTGGGCTGTCACTATCTCCACTAAAACCATCTGCCTCCAAGTCTAGGCGTATTATAGAAGGAGTGTTGCGTGTCATTATCGGGTCAATAATGACGGTTGTGAGCATTTTCTTAGCTGTTGTTATTTTATTATTCTGGGGGCTATATCCTGCAGGTAGTATGATCTCTTTCGCTTCAATGTTCGTAGCTTGCGGTGGAATGTACATTGTCTTTCCTCAGCACAAACGAATAATTTTGCTTACTATTACTGCTCTCGCGATTATAATATGCATCATATATGCCGTTATCGCAATATTTGTATTTACTAGTTATGATCGATGGTGGATTTTGCATGGCATAATGCTGCTATTCGTGGCAGGCGGTATTGTTGCCGTAGGTCTTAATACCATAAAGAGTCAGAGATACAATTACCTTTATAAATCAGGCATAATAACCACTATAGTAGCAACACTAGGAGTTACCTGCTTTATTTATATCGTATTCTTAGATAGCTGTAGTCATTTCAATGAAAATTATAATGGGTGGGAGGGTGAAGTCTGGTATAAGGGAGATTGTGAAATTGATGATATCAGGCTGTCACTTGAAAACAATGGCTATATTGTAACTGGTAATAGTTGGTGGAAGCGGGAGACAAGCTGCTGTTGGATGCAGGAATTAATTGATAGAGACAATGAGGAAATCGATTATATTAAATCCGTTGAAATGAGGGCTAAGAACTCCAATCAATACTATATACATCTACAATATTGGAATCATTCGAAAGATTATATATCCAGAAAGAAAGGGGAGCAGTGGATAAAAGGTGAGGCCGACAACATAATGGAAATACTTGAACGAGAGAAAGGTATAAAACCATATGATATTGATTTTACTGAGGAATTTTATTATATGCCATGGTCATAATCACATTTATGGCAGCCAATAGATGGTGTGTATTTTTCTCGCAACATAACCACCGCGTCAACCGGACCCAATGGGCTGCGCCCTTGGGCCCGTTACGCGTGGCGTTATGTGATTAGGGACACAATGCCATCTGCTGATAACTTCTTCTATGACCTGTTTAGAATAAGTAAGACAGACAATAAACCAGCAATGTCAATCAATTTTCTTGGTTTAACATTTGAAAATGTCAATGAACTAATCACTAAATCATGGGATATAAATAACGATGGATTTGATCCAACAGAATGGAAAGGTATCAACATTGAAAATGTCATGACGTTTTTTGAAGTTGGCTCAAAAATGCATCCAACTGGTTCTGTCGAACAAAAAGCTTTTAAAAAAGCGCAGGATTACTTGTTGCAATTCTTATACCCCTTCATGCCTATGATATGTGAAGAGCAACATTGTGAGTATTTACTACAAATATTTCTCGGTCTTGGGAAAAAAGACACAGTGATTTCATACAATTGGGACACCATCGCTGATTATACTCTTGAAGCGGCAGGTTCTATTCAATTTAGAAATTATGCAAAGCTACTTAGAACTGAGGTAATAAATCCAAAAGATTTTCGTGACCAAGGGCTACTGTTAAAGCTTCACGGATCATTTAACTGGATGGTATGCCAAAATAGGAGTTGTAGTAATTACAATAAGATACAACCTCCTTTTCAAAAAAACAGATATAAGTTTCTCACTATGCGGCAGACTTGGAATTGCTCTAGTTGCGGTGGTATTAGTCTTCGACCACTAATTGTACCACCTATTAGCAATAAGATGATTCATAAAAACTCATTCCTGAGAAATCAATGGTTAATCGCTCGCGAAAAACTCCTTGACGTCAACGAGCTAGTATTCATCGGTTACTCATTTCCACCAACAGATTATTATACAGACTGGTTATTCAGGCATATAAATCTTATTGAAGAGCGACCAAGATTGAAAGTCACGGTTGTCAATCCAGAATATGGCAAAAGATATTCCTATGTGACAAAGAGATATAATGCAATTTTCAAAAATCATGACATTGAGAGCTATAAAACCTTAGAGGAGTACACACAAACCGTATTGGCATAAATAGCACATAACCACTGCGTCAACCGGACCCAAGGGGCGTTGCCCTTGGGCCCATTACGCAGAACGTTATATTCCTGGGGGAGAATCATGTTTAAAAAACTTTTCGGTAACAAAGATAATGACACAGTTGAGGAATTGCTGAATCACAAGAGAGATAACAGAGATCACAAGTGGGTGAATCGGTTCTACAAGCTGATCCCCAATCATCAACTGTTTTGCGATAACTTGGAACCCGTATACGGACCGGACGGCCTTCCATATATTAGGTTATTCCTCAAACCACACACCAATACCACAACTCTGAAAGATGTTGCTCCACGTTGTATCGAATACGGTCTCGGTGTCACTCTGATAACTGAAGAACACAAAGAGCCCGATTGGGTATTCGGTTGTGGTGACTTGGTATCGTTAGCAAATTTCGGTGCTATTTCTCTTGATGAACAGCGGATTAATCACCAAAACTACGTCGTAGGGGAAAATGAAGATGTGTTACTGGGGCAGCCGTCTGAACAATATTTACCCCCTTCAATTCGTTCTATTATAAAGCAGGACCTTGAAAACACATTTAATATTGAAAATCCGTCAGTCCTCCTAATGTTCAATTCAAAAATGACCCCGCCATACTCGATGGTTTTTGCTTTAAGCAAAGAAGACTTTGGTGGGGATAATGATTTATATGAGCATGCTATGCGAAGAATCGCTTGGCATTTACCGAGTCATTGTCCCGCAACATCAATGCCCGGAGCTGATTTTGAATACTATCCATTATGATAATGTATTCTCCCATTGCAACCAGGAATATAACAACCGTATCAACACCGACTCCAAGGGGCAGCTTCTCTTGAGCCTGGTCTTGCTTCCGGAAATTAATTTGCACAACACTGGGCGTCACGAGGGCAATAACATGTCTGGCAGGCATTCGGAAAAACGTGCTATAATTCAAGCCAAATTGGAGTGCCGCCCAGTAAATCAGGCATATTCCCTTGTAGCCGGTTATACGGGGTGTTATAAAGCCATACAAACATGAGTTCTTAAAATCAAGATTCAGCTCTATTAGATTCATTCTTGCTGAGTAGATATGATTAATTCAAAAAAGGCAAAAAATCATTGAAATCGAAAAGCATTTGTATTTGTAGTTCACATCCCAAGCCAGGGAGGAAGGGCTTAATAACAACTGCGTTAACTACGACACAAAAGGGCGGTTGCTTTTGGGCTTAGTTCAGCTTCCAAAAATATCTAGGGTAACACTGGGCGCCACGGGGAGATAACAGGTTTGAGCGCTATCCGTGAATATGTGGTAAAATGCGTGCAAGGCTTGGGGTGTCGCCCAGCTTTGGCATCGTCACTAAGGTCGTTTTAATAGCTAAAACGGTTGATTTCAGGGACAGATATATCTTTGGAAAAATTGCCATACCAATAGTTATAACGCTTCAACGGTCACATTGGTTACTTGGTGCCGATGGGTACGGTAATCAGACTGGTGACGGGATACACCAATTCCAAAAAAACTACCGTATCGGCTATATTATCGTTAGCATCGGGCACGGGCTTGAATGTCAGGGAATAATACAAACCCTGCGCATCGCTGGCGGAAAAAGCGAACCTGTCTGAGGTGACGTACCCGGTCTTTGTGTCAGTGGGCGGTGATACGTACATCGCTGTCATTCCGGTGATGGTAAAGCTTACGTTTTTACCTTTTACCAGGTAAAACAAGCCGTCCACGGGGTTGCCCTGGCTAAGTTTAACGATAATGGTGACTTCACTATCCAGGTTGATTTCCATTTGCTTCATTGCCTGCGTCTGCCCGATATTAGCTTCCCGGACGGCCTTGACGCTGGCGGGTATGGTAGTGACGGTGCTTTGCGCCCTGGATATGAGGTCGCAGCCTGTAACGCTGATTAAAAATATCGCCAGGATTATACAGATTATCTTCTTTATCATTTCTAAACCTCGTCAATACGATTTAATATAATTTATATCTAATACGAGAAATAGTCAATGTATTATTGACGATGCGCTTAAAATGCATCCTTCTAGCCGGCTGATGTTCCGGTTTTTTGCAGGCCTATCACCCTGGCGGCATATTTTTCCGCTACCCGGCGGAAGTGGTAGCCGTAGATGGCCAGCTTCATCGCTACCGGGAAGGAACGCGGGCGCTTTAGCACTGTGCCGACCATGAGTTTCCAGTAATATCTTTGTCCTTTGCCCCATATTCCCAGGAACCATGAGGCCTTCCAGAGCAGGCTGATATAACCCATTTTAAAATTACCACGGTTCTTTTTACGGGGATGGAACTCTTTCAGGAAGGTGTTTATCCTCTCATAGTATTGTTTGGAGGAATAAATGTTATTGAGGATATGTTTATAGCCGCTGACCAGGGTCTGGTAATTCATCTTCGGGATGAAGTTGCATTCAGTATTGCTGCCGTCGAAGTCGCCGACGATGCGGTTTTCCTTCTTCAATCGCTGGTAGAGCCGCGTGCCGGGGGGCGCGTTGAGGATGCCGACCATCGCGGTAACGATGCCGCTTTTCTGGATGAAGTTAATCTGGGCTTTAAAGATGGAAAGCGGGTCGCTATCAAAGCCGACGATGAAGCCGCCCTGCACCTCCAGTCCGAAGTTATGGAGCTTTTTTACGGCAGCCTGCAGGTCCCGGTGCTGGTTCTGCTGCTTGGCGCATTCCACCAGGCTTTCTTCATTGGGGGTCTCGATGCCGACAAAAACGGCGTTAAAACCGGCATCCACCATCAATTGCATAAGTTCCTCATCATCGGCGAGGTTTATCGAGGTTTCCGTGTGCATGGTGAAGGGGTGCTTTTTACCTTTGCGCCACTCGATGATAGCGGGCAGGATTTCCTGCTTCAACTTATTTTTATTGCCGATGAAATTATCATCGACGATGAAGACGCTGTCTCGCCAGCCGCTGTTATAGAGCGCGTCCAGTTCGGCAATCATCTGCGTTTTGCTTTTTGTGCGCGGCGTGTGCCCGTTGAGAATGACGATATCGCAGAACTCGCAGTTGAAGGGGCAGCCGCGGGAATACTGGACGTTCATGGACGAGTAATTATTCATGTCGATGAGCGACCATTCCGGCAGGGGAGTGGTGCAGATGTCCGGGTTAGCGGCAGCTTTGTATTCACGGCGGGCGGTGCCGCCGGCAAGGTCGTTGATAAATACCGGCAGAATAGCTTCCGCTTCGCCGATGACGAGGTGGTCGACGTCCTGGTAATATTCAGATTCCATAGTAAAGAGCGGCCCGCCGGCGACAATCTTAGCGCCGAGTTCTTTACAGCGCGCGATGACTTCTCTGACCGATTCTTTCTGGATGCCCATGGCGCTGATGAAGACGTAATCCGCCCACTTGATATCGCTATCGTTAAGGCGGTTGACGTTTATATCCACGACTTTTTTCTCCCATGCGGCGGGGAGCATCGCGGCTACCGTTAATAGCCCTAGGGGCGGGAAGCTGCTTTTCTTGGAGGTAAATTTCAAGGCGTGCTTGAAGCTCCAGAAGGTGACGGGGTACTGTGGATATACCATTAATATTTTCATAGTATTTTCCTTAGAGTTATATATTCAGGTTATGTTAATTTCATTATAACACTTTTAATGTTAAGTAAATGTGAAGGGTATAACAAATAAGTAACAATTTGGCCGGTACGAAAGGGGGGTGAAATAAGAACCTGATTCGTTATTCGATTTTTTAATTTTTCATTTCTGAAGCTAAAGATGATGAAAACGAATAATTTCAGCTTTGATTCGTTTTGTTGTTTTCATTGGTTTTTTCATGGTTTAGCTACGATTCGTTTTGTCGTTTTTATTGGTTTTTCATGATTTGGCTATATCCGTTTGTAAGTTATTGTCTACCTTAGACAACTGTTATTAACGAGTTATCAGCCATCCGCGCCATGGTCACCGAACCGACGGTATCCGGAAAGCACGATATGGAACGGGTCATCCAATTGGCCGATTTCTTTAATGTTCCGGCCATGATCTGTATCAACAAATTCGATTTGAATTTCGATAGGAGGTAAAGGAAGCAAGAGTCTCTTAACATCAGAATCAGATATATAATATTCGGATGCGCTCAAAACATCCCAATCATTTTCTAATAGGCAACGGCGGCAATATATTTGGAGCGGGAAACCAGATTTCAATAACTCTTTTTTAATTTTCTCTTCGAATTCACCCACATCATACCTGCTTAAACTAAAACTACTCCCGTTGGATTGAGTGTAGCAATAAATAGGAATACGGTCAAGGGATTATGGAATTACGATAAGGCTGTTAACTGATAATTGATTATTTCTCTAGCATTCCCGTAAGTTGCCTGGCTTTTTGATATCCTGTCTTAAGAAACTCTTCCGCGGTAAAGCCTTTGTTGGCTTCCGGTCCATCCACCTCTAGCATGAATGTCCCTTTAAAGCTGGTTTTGGAAAATTGTTTCACAACATTATCCCAGTTAATGGTGCCTCTCCCCGGTAAAAGATGATCATCGTTTATCCCTTGATTATCTGATATATGTGTGGCCGCTAGAAGTTTTCCCCACTTTTGTAGTGCTTTACCTCTAAATTCCATGGCGATGAAATCATGCGAAGAATCGTAGCAAAAACCGAGGTTGGGAGACTGGATGTCAGAGAAAACGAACTCAAGATAGTGATTCCCGTAATCTTCAGCATTTTCCATCGCGATGGTTACACCCATGTCTTCCGCTTGGCATACCATGTCTCGGATTAGCTTTAAACCACTCTGGTTGGGTGGAGGCGGTGTTTTTCCTGCGCTAAGATGCATGACCATAACAGGAATGTGATGCCTGGCGCAAAACGATAGCGCATCCATTAGTTCCCGCCATATAACATCCTTTTCAGTTTGAGCTTCAACCCAAAGGTAATTGGAATGCCAGAATGGAGCGTGGATATTATCAAGCGTTAAACCAGCATCACGAACTAACTCCGGTATCTGATTGTCCTTCCCACTTTTTACTAAATCTTCTTCATGTCCAAACCAGACACAAGTATTAGTAAAGCCCGCATCAGCGATTAATTTCAGGCGCTTTTCTAACGGCAACTTATAACCGAACCATGCATAAATACCCAATGAAAACATAAGAAAATCTCCATTCCGGCGGAAGCCGGAAACCAGGGAACCAGTCTTGCTTTATCCAGATTTGAAAAGGAGCAAATGGAAACTATCTGGATACCGACTTTCGTCGGTATGGTTTCGCAGGCTAAAACCTGTTATGATGCAGGATATTCGCCAGCTTGCGCTTGGGCACGTGGCGCACGCCCTTATCGTCCACTGAAATATTGATTGAACCGGATGCTTCTTCAGCCACGGGGCTTTCATCGGGAACTCCCATGACAATCACCAGAGCAACATCATAGTTATCCGGGATATTTAATATCGGCTTTATGGCGCTTTCATCGAACCTCAGCACCGGGCAGCAGCCCAGGCCGTTTTCCATGGCAACCAGGATGATGTTTTCCGCCGCCATGCCCACGTCATAATAGGATATCCTTCTCTGTTCCGCGCCCACTTCCAGGGATTTATTGATCAGGATAATGATATAAGCCATGGCTGTCTGGTCCGGCCTCGGTCCGCCCTTGTCCGGCGGCAGTTTTACCGAACCGCCGATGTTTTCGAATATCCCCGGTAAAATGGCTTCATCATTAATCGCGATATATTCGCACACCTGTAAATTACGCCCGCTCGGTGCTATGCGGGCTGCTTCTACGCACTTTTCCAGGATTTCATAAGGCACGGGTTTATTCTTGAAACGTCTTATCGAACGCCGTTTTGTAACCGCTTCGTAAACCTGCATCACAGCACCTCGCTATATTTTAATCAGTTGCTTTTGCCAGTTCTTCAAGCTTCTTCTTCATCGTCCGCCAGTGTGTGCCCCGCCAGTAGATACGGCGGCACCGGGGACATTCCATATACTGTGTCTGCGTGGCAAATATGTAAGGAGGTACCCTGTCCTTCACCTCATCACTGTTTTTTTCTGCCAGACGCCGATTACACTCCAGGCAAATGGTAAAAGGATTAGCCTGTCCGATGAGGTCGAATTCCGCCAATAGTTGACGCATTTGCTGTTCCGGCTCTTCGCTATGAAAAAGAACTGCCCGGATTTGCCCGGTGCTTACCATCCGCCTTTTGATAATCCCCGTATCGCGGGTGAGCAGCACCCTTCCCTCGACATAGGCTTGTTTTACCATTTCCGAGTCATCGCCGCCGGTGAAGAATTCGCTGTCAAATCCCATCATTCTGAGCCACCCGGCCAGCTTGCCTACATTCTGGTCAACGATGAATTTTAAAGCGCCGATTGCCGCGCCTCCGCCGGGGTGTTTATAGTTCCAGGCGCATTCCTTCCGCCCCCAGCAGTATATCCGCTTTCAATGCGCCGGCCACTTCTGCAAGTTCAACACCTACCTGTTTTTCATCCTGCGGATCTGTATGTACTTGTTTTAGATATGTTGGTTGACCTAGCTATCGCTCTACAAGATCCTACTCTGATTTCTCGCTTGCCGGGTAAATTATTCCTGGTTTTGATCCCACACAACGCCAAAATTGTAATCCTTGACCTGGATAAAAACACGATTTGTAGTCGTAGGCCTGAGCTTACTCATGATCATGCTTTATCAGCTCGCATGGATGCTTTTCGCCGGCTAGCGTCTCAGCTTAAGTTACCAATTATAGATAGTCATCAATCGATCCCAAATGTCCTACACGAGGTTATGACCCTTATGGATATTAAATGACAAAATCAGACGAACATTACTATCATATTTCAAATTCCGCAAGGCTTCGCCCAATACTAAAAAATGTCTTTGTAGCCTTGGGTATCCACTGGCTTTTTCAAAATATATGGGCGACAGACCATACAGAACAGTTATTTAAATTTGCTACCGATGCAATTCTCACTGTTCTTTTTTATTTTGTTTTGATTCAATACTTCTCATTCATTGCTGCTGTCATCCTAAGTTGGAGTATTGCGCACACGATTAATTTTCTTTTCAATGGACAAATCTTTGGGGTATTAAAAAATTGGGGAAATATAAAACATGATTTGGATGAAATCGAGCAGTATATTAATTCTATGAAGAACCGGATTCGGACTGAGCCCAGCCTATACTGGGCTGCGATTTATGGAAGCTTATCCAGGGGAGAACTAAAGAGTACTTCTGACCTTGATGTACGGGTAATTCGCTATCCGGGTTTCATTAATGGGTTAAAGGCATGTATCTTCGTAGCGCGGGAACGTACTCGAGCTCATGTAAAGCAGTTTCCTCTAGATATCCTGCTTCTAGATAGCCCGCGACTGCTAAAGCGATTAAGAGCTGACGAACCGCCGATTGTTATCTATGACGCTTCAGCAGGCTTCAGTAAAGGATAAAGCAATTATCACCCACTCATTTGGAAGAACGAAGAATACCTTCACTACTCCGATGGTAAGTTTCAAGTATATTTCCCAGAATTACCCAGGTTTTTTGATTGGAGCCTACTGGATCCGCTAAAGGATTCGTATACCCATTGATCGAATAATCTTGTTACAAAGCTCATTTATGATCTTTGCCAGGGTTGGGTTTCGATGAAGTCTACCTATCTAAATCTTAGAACGTTGCAACCGAATCGACTTCAGCGCCTACTCCTTTTTGGGTCGGCGACGGTCTGGTTCCTTTCCGCCGTTATTTCGGCGCAACGCAACTATCAGGATAGTTGGATCTTAGAAAGTATATTTTGGCCATTTGTAGGCTTCACTATCGTTTTCCTTCTAGTCCTTTGGCTGGAAAATGATAACAGAATTGTAGCGATCCTCTGTGCCTTGGCAGTCATAGTCATGTTGTTAATCCCAAGCCTGAAATACAAACAACTCTACGGGCAAGCTATAGATGCGGTTGTGCATTATCAGGTAACAAAAAACTTAATAATTACCGGGAGAGTAGCCTCTCAAGAGCACGTTTATCAGGCTATCGCTGGTATGCATAGCTGGTTAGCTTCTCTCGGATTAACAAGTGGCCTTGCAGCTGCAGAAGCCATCAAGATTGGTTTTCCATTGTTGGGCGGTATCCTGCCGTTATTGGTTTATTGGATAAGCCGCCGTACTTTCATGCCAAGTGAGCTTACGAAATATATAATCTGTCTTTCATGTCTAACAACTTATCCTTATCATCTACCTACCGGGACAGGATTTACAATAATCCCTGTCGTATTGTTGTTAGGTGTCTTGGTGTTAAGAGAATATTATTCAACCTCAGAAACAGTCAAGATCACATACACAATAATTGCATTGATTGCTCTTTCTCAGATAACCATCTGGCATTCCACGACGCCGATATTGTTACCAATCCTGATGGTGAGCATTTCCTTTACCCCAGTATGGGTATGGCTAGCAACGGGTAGAAACAAGAAAGTAGGTCTTTCAACTCGTTTTTTGCAAATGGGCGTCTTGGCTACGATAGTAATTCTCGGCTACCATGCGATTACAACAGATCCTGTTTTTGTGATCGTGATTTCCAATATCTATCAGGCGATCTATAGCGAGAGTGACCCTGCTATACTATTGCCTTCGAGCCTCTTTCAAATAACTCCTCTAGAGGTGATCAAAGTATTTTTAATGATGTATGGGCGCGAAGCACTTTTGTTTTTTCTCTCAGCCTTAGGTCTCTTTGTGATTTGGCGTAAGCGCGCTCTTTTTGGTCATTTTCTTTATTTTTATGCGTATTTGTCGATGATCTTCATTACATTTCTCATTGCTTTTCCAGTGACTTTTTTTGGTATTGATTACAGAAGATTAATGTGGATTCCTTTAGCATTCACACCTTTCTTTGCTGGCTTTGGCTTGTGGTGGTGGAATCAAAGAGTATCTCGAATGAGCACATCTGCTCAATTGCGTTTTAGAGGTGTCGGATTTCTGCTACTCGTAGTAGCTATTGGTGTCTTTGTCATGGAATTTTATAATTATCAACCTTTGATTCCGAAGTCAATATCGCTGACGCCTGATACGCCAAATGAGTATGAATAAAGAGGCGGAGCAGCAATATAAAGCCCGTGTTACGCGTTTCATTAAGGCCATCAAACTGGAAAAGCCGGACCGTGTCCCCGTCATTTTGCCGGCGCAGTACTTTCCGGCTTTCTATGCCGGTTCCAACCTCAAAAAAGCCATGTATGATTATGGTGAACTGGAACGCGCCTGGTTAAAATACCTGCGGGAATTTGAAATGGATTCGTTTATTCCCCCTTCCCTGGTCTTTCCCGGTAAAGTGCTGGAAATACTCGGCTATAAAATACAGAAATGGCCCGGCCACGGCCTCGCTGATAATGCCTCATCGCACCAGTTTGTCGAAGGGGAATACATGAAAGCCGCAGAATACGATGATTTTCTAAGGGACCCGGCCGATTATCTGCAGAGAGTATTTTTACCCCGCTCCAATACCGCCCTCCAGGGTTTAAGCAAACTCAATCCCATTACCCCGATGATAGGTATTCCGGTCTCTTACGTGGCGTCTTTTGGCGACCCTGAAGTACGCGATTCTTACCTGAAATTGATGGAAGCTGGACAGGAAGCCATGAAATGGCTGGCAGCCGTCGGGAAAATCAGCGACGAGGCATTATCCAGCGGTTTTCCTAACATCTGGGGAGGCATGTCTGGGGCGCCTTACGACATGATTGGCGATTGGCTCCGTGGTACGCAAGGCATTATGATGGATATGTTCCAGCGGCCTGACAAGCTGCATGAAGCCATGGAAAGGATCGTGCCCATTGCTATTAATGAGGCAGTCAATGCAGCAAGCGTCTCCGTCTGCCCGGTGGTATTCATGCCCCTGCACAAAGGTACCGGCGGTTTCATGTCCAATAAGCAGTTCGAGGAATTCTACTGGCCGACCTTTAAAAAGGTATTGCTGGGCTTGATCAATGAAGGGCTGGTACCGATGCCTTTCGCAGAAGGCGACTACGAGCCGCGTCTGGAAATCATTAGTGATATGCCGCGCAGCTCGATGGTCTGGTTCTTTGAAAAAATGGATATGGCTAAAGCCAAGAAAATCCTCGGTAGCGAAGCGTCCATCGCCGGTAACGTACCCGTCACGGTGATGACCACCGGCACACCGGAAGAAGTAAAGAAACGCTGCCGCGAACTTATAAAAGTATGCGCTCCGGGGGGAGGCTATATTTTGACCGCTAGCGCTTTTATTGATAAAGGCAATCCGGAAAACCTGCGGGCAATGATGGAGGCGGCGAAGGAATACGGGATTTACAAAAAGTAAACAGTACACAGTCTACAATGGACAGTAATACCTCTTGTATGTTGGGAAAATGATAACATATAGGAAAATATTTTGTACGATAGACCGTTGTCCTCTGGGTCTTTGAGGCCGCGAGGGAGCTGGGTCGTCGTACTTATCCCGAATAGAGCCCGGATTCTTGCTGGGGCAAGAGCCCGCATGTTACAAGATTGGGACCGTACGGGAAGAAAGAAAGAGAGATGAAAGAAGGTAACTACGTCGGTATTGATATCTCTAAGGAAACCCTGGATGTACTGGTTTGTCCTACCGGTGAAATTGCGAAATTTGCCAATGACAATGATGGAATAGGACATGCAATTAACTGGCTCAAAAAAGTAAGTCCGGAACTTATCGTTATGGAAGCTACCGGCGGGCTGGAAATGCCTCTCTATATTACGCTGGCAGAGGCACAATATCGTGTAGCGGTCATTAATCCGCGGCAGATAAGAGACTTCGCCAAATCCACCGGCCAGCGGGCGAAGACTGATAAACTGGATGCTGCAATCCTGGCACGTTACGCGATGAGCATTAGGCCCGAACCGCGTTCTTGTCCCGAGCAAGTATTTCTGCAACTTAAATCCAGGGTAGTACGCCGGCAGCAAATAGTAGACATGATGGCTACCGAAAAAAATCGTTTGGGCAGCTGCCATGATCCGGTAACCAGAGAAGAAATAAAAGTTCACATAGCCTGGCTTAAAGAGCAGATTGATTCCATTGACAAAGATATAAAAAAGAAGCTTGTCGAAAACACAGAGTGGCAGGAGAAGGCGAAGCTGCTCATGAGTGTTCCAGGCGTAGGCCCCGTACTCGCTGCTACCCTCATTGCCCAACTTCCCGAACTGGGAAAAACAAACCGTTGTGAGGCAGCAGCTCTTGTAGGTGTCGCCCCGATGAATCATGATAGCGGCGGGCACAAAGGGCAAAGGAGCATCATTGGCGGGCGGTGTAGAATACGTGGCGCACTCTTCATGGGAACGCTTTCTGCCATTCGCTTTAATCCGGTAATTAAGGACTTCTTTCAACGGCTTACTGCCAAAGGTAAAACCACGCGTGTCGCTATGATAGCTTGCATGCGTAAGATGGTATGTATTCTCAATGCCATGGTTAAACATAATAAACCTTGGGAATGTCATGGGCTATATACTCAAATTGTTACTATTTAACATACTTGCTCCCTTGAGGGGAGAGGACTAAGGTGAGGGTGAAACTAGGTAATAAGTTCCTTTCTGATTACTTCAAGAACACCTTCGGTATTAGTTAGAACATCATTATCCCAAAATCTTAATACCCTGAGATAGCTTCCGCACAACTGCAGACTATTACGGGCAACATCACTGAAGAGCCGACCCAGTCACCGGGGAATATCAATATCGTTTTATCTGAGGCTGAGTTAAATGTTATTAAACAGATGTTCAATAACGTTACCTCAGAAACGAGCAATATTGCGAGTCTCATCCAGCAGCTGAATCCAGTTTCCGTGGAAACTAATTTCGGCGCACGAAGTTCTGCTATCGCGGTGATAGAGAGCCGTATCCGCACTTTGAATAACAGCATAGCTAATCTTTCCTTCGAAGTGGTGGCAGCGCAACAAGCCGAAACGAATACTACCGTAAAAGAACAGTTACGTGTCATCGTCGAGTTGCTGCAAGTGGCGACTTCCACCGGAAACGCGATTTTAGAACGGGTTGTGAGTCTGTATAGCGTTCAGGAGCAGTATATTGCCGCGATATCCAGTGAAAGCCCAGGTCAAGGCGTAGCCTTGAATAGAGAAGCCGACGCCAATCTCCTGCACCGTCTCGCTGAGCATACTAATGTCCTCACCAGCACCATTAGTAATGCTTCCCAGCAGGCCGAACTGATTGTCCCCCGGTCGCTAGTGTCAGACCAGTTACGCCTGCAGATATTGAGCAATCGTATAGATGCGGCAATAGCATCACTACAGCAGATTGACCAGAAACTTGAGCCCAATACGCCGGAAGGCAACATTTATCTAAACCGGAATGAATTGCTGGATATGGAGATTCAGGCCGGGTTGATAACGACGGGTTTAGCAAGCGCCTCTTCTGAATTGGCAACGATGCAGTCAAACATACTCGATCCCAATACCACGGCGGTGTTGATGACGGTTGAAGAATCGGTTGTTACCGCAAGCCATGCCACAATAAGTATAGAAGACGAGATAACCAGCCTCGCCGAATCCGGGGGTGAAAGCGCCAGCTATACCGCCCTGGACACGCTGCGACAGCAGCTCCAGCTTGCACTCCTGTCAAGCGAGACAAGCACTACCAGGATAGTCGATACAGCGGTGGTTTCTTCCGTCGCAGGTTTTTTTTCCCGCTACAGCGGGGTGCTTCTGGCAATTATCGCCGGCCTGCTCCTAAGCGCCCTGGCTTTCCTTATCATCCAGTATTATGACCGCACCGTCAGGGATGCCTCGCAAGTCAAGAAACAAGTCGGTATCCCCTTAATGGGCAGTGTCAACGTGATGCGGAATGACAAGCTTCTCAGTCTTTCGTCACTGGATGAGACAACGCCCAGGTACCTGGAATCATTCCGCTTGCTACGCACTAATCTGGGACTGGACTCGGCGCATGGCAAAGTGCTGCTGATAAGCAGCCCGCAGGCGGGAGAAGGAAAAACCGCGGTCGCGGTTAACCTGGCGATGGTGGTAGCCTTACAGGGAATGAAGGTACTTCTTATCGATGGCAATCTGCGCCATCCCGGCATTGCCGCCGTCTTTGACCTGGCCGAAAACGGAGGCCTTTCTGAACTCCTCACGCGTGAAGATGGAGACAGGAGCTATATCGTCCAGGCTGAAGGCGTACATATCCTGCCCGGCGGTGCTTCCTCGATAATATCCGCTGAAATATTATCCTCACCGCGATTGAAAGAGCTATTGAGCAAAGCCAAACAGACCTACGATATCATCATCATCGACAGCGCCGGTGTGATGGAATGGGCGGATACCCGAATATTGGCCAGAAATGCCGACGGCGTCCTCATGGTCCTCCGTACCGATCATTCAAACCTGGACATGGCCAGAGAGAGCAAAAGAGTGCTGGAAGCCGTCGGGGCCCATGTTGAAGGCTTCGTACTCAACACGACAGTATTATCAAAATAACCCGATCGCGTTGACCTGACGATCTGGCAATAAAAGATGAAAATATCTACAGTTTTATGGGCGTTATGGACGCTTGGCCTTCTAGTCATACTATTAATGCCTCTCCGGGAAGGGATCTTACCCACCGGAGGCTTTCGACATTGGGATAAGGTTGTCCATTTCGGCCTTTTTGCTGTTACTGGGTTTATGAGTGTTTACGGCGCTGTTTTCTTTTCTCGTTTCAAACATAGGATTATATTCGGTCTCGTGTTTGGGCTGGCGCTGGCCCTAGGAACGGAGTTCGGCCAGTCTTTTGTCTCAACTCGCAGCACGTCAGTTTATGACCTGCTGGCGGACGTTCTGGGGCTGTCTCTCGGCTTGCTGATCTATACCTTGCTCTACAGGCAGGTAACAATTCGCTCGCGTTTCAATCTCTAAAGCCGCCGGATAGTTCCTACCTGATACTCACCCCTCCTTAACCTGTTCCTCACCGTTATCAACTAAAATAAAGAGCATTAAAGTCGAACCGGGACGAAGACCGTACCGTCATGGACTCAGGTTGTACTGACGGGTAATATCTAGTAATATTAAAGAACTAATGGACACAAGGCAGATAATCAAGAGATTCATCCGGGAGAATTTTCTTAAAGAAAGCCGGCAGAATAACTTCCGTGATGATGTATCTTTCATTGACGGATCGTGAGCTCAATTCTCGGCGTTAATTTCGGTGTAATCTGTGCCCTCAGAAGGGGTAAATGGATTGATTCGGCAGTTACCATTCTGGCCAATATCGGGATTACGGTGCCTTCTTTCTGGATAGGAATATTGTTGATGTATCTATTTTCGTTGACGTTACACTGGCTGCCTACCAGCGGTTACATATCCCCTGCAGAAAGTATCGGACAGAGCCTGCGCTCAGCGATCATGCCTGTTATCTGCCTCTCGTTGTTCTCTGTTGCTTCTTTAACCCGCCAGACCCGCTCTGCCATGCTTGAGATCGTCAACCAGGATTATATACGGACTGCCTGGTCTAAGGGTCTTCCCGAGTGGCTTATAATTTTCCGGCATACTATAAAAAACGCCATGATACCCGTTATTACCATCCTGGGCTTACAGGTCGGTCTGGTCTTTGGCGGATCGGTATTGATAGAAACCGTCTTCAATATTCCGGGGATGGGGCGGTTAATGGCCGAATCCTTGTTTTCTCATGATTACCAGATAGTCCAGGGCGGGACATTGGTCATCGCCGCAGTAGTGGTGCTTTCTAATCTGATAGTCGATATTTCCTATGGCTGGTTTGACCCGCGCATCAGATACGGCTAAGGAGTGGGGAAATGCAGAATAGTGAAGTTAATAAAGTTGAACCGGCGTCAATGTCCGGAATCACACCGGCTAAGAGTGAAATACGCCGGATAATAAAGGTATTTTTTGGCCGTAAGATCGCGGTCGTCGGTTTGGTATTGATAGTCTTCCTGGTCATAACGGCTATTTTTGCTCCATGGATGGCGCCTTATCCTCCTAATGACATCGACATGTCCAAAACTCTGGCCAAGCCAAACGCAGAACACTGGCTGGGAACCGATAATCTGGGAAGAGATGTCTTGAGCCGCATTATTTTTGGAGCCCGCACTTCCCTGATAATCGCTATCGGCGCCACTGCCGTGTCCGTGGTGGTGGGAGAGACTCTGGGAATAATCGCTGCTTATTTTGGCGGAGCCGTTTTTCAAATCATTATGCGCGTTATCGATGCCTTGATGGCTATTCCGATGCTATTGGTGGCTCTAATAATGGCTTCCTTGCTCGGTGGCGGGGTGAAAAACGTAATCCTGGCTCTCGGTGTCGGCATGTTATCCGTCCACGCTCGAATGATGTGCGCCCAGGCGCTCAGTGTTAAACAAAATGATTATATTCTGGCTGCCACTTCGATGGGCATTAGTGACGTTCGGATGATGGTGCGTCATATTTTTCCCAATGCTTTTCCGGCGCTGATGGTCGTTATCACTGTAGGTCTGGGGGCAGTTATTCTGGCAGAAGCGGGTTTAAGCTTCCTTGGCGTGGGCGTTATGCCCCCTTATCCGGCCTGGGGTAAAATGATCAGCGATGGTTACAAATATATACTCTCTAACCCTGCATTGGCACTTTCTCCCGGCGTTGCGATAATGCTGGTAGTCTTTGGTTTTAACATGATGGGAGATGGTCTTCGCGATGCTCTTGACCCGAGGTTGCGGGGAGTCATTTAATAAGCATGAACTGGAGCGGTTATCAAAGGAAGGAGAATTATGGCAGAAAATGATATTTATGTTGAGTTGGCAAAGAAGCTGGGCGCGCCTGTTTCCAGGCGTTTTCTGAGCATCATCGAGGAAATGCTTACACCGGAAGAAGCAGGTATTTGCCTCGAATTGTATGTCCCGGGAACCTGCAAGGAACTGGCTGGTATTCTGGGAACCGATGAGAAAAGCCTGTTAAAGACGTGTGAGAGCCTGGTAGATAGAGGAATGCTTACAAGGGGCAAGACGCAGTTTGCCTTTCACACGACCCTCCTGGGATTCCATCACGACGTCGCCGATACAGGCGTGCACACGGGGCCTCACGCGATGTCTCAAAAAGTAAAAGACCTGTGGGGAGACTTCTTTTACAACGAGTGGGCAGCCGAATGGGTGAAAAAAGCCTCTGACAGGAAAGCCGCCGGAGGGAACGGCATCATGATAACGCCTGCCATCCGCGCCCTCGAACTTAGCCCTAACATTAAACCCGATCAAATCTTGCCGCAAGAAAACTGGAAAATGCGAATACAGAGTGCTAAAAGGAGAATCGTCGCTCCCTGCGGCTGCCGTGGGATGTGGGGGAAATGCAGCCACCCGGTCATGACCTGCTTTGCCTGTTTTGACAATGCCCGGGGTGAGTATTACCTCAATCAGCCGGGCCGCCTGCTAAAAGAGGTCTCGCTGGAAGAAACCCTGGAAATCGTGCGCAAAAACGAGGAAGCCGGGCTCGTTCACTGGGGAGTCTGCTATTGCTGTTCGGACGCCTGTGAAATGCTCTATTCTTACACCAAAGCCGGCCGACTTGACCTGGTTGAGCCTAACCGGTTTCAGGCCGTGGTAAATGAAGACCTTTGTATCGGCTGCCAGGACTGCGTTGAAAAATGCCCGTTTAATGCCGTTGAGATGAAAAAATCCGCCAACTCCAAAAAGCTCAAGGCATCGATTATTGCCGAGAATTGCAAAGGCTGCGGTGTCTGCGCCGGGGAACTTTGAAGGTCAAAACGAAGGCGGCATGGACCAGGGCGTTGGCTACGCTTTAAGAGAAGAATTCGTTCTTGGTAAGACTAAAGACTGGGTTACTTTCAAATTCCCGACCATCGACAAATCGTTTGACGTCGAATACGTCATCCGCGAAACACCGCGGAAAAGAGGCCCGCTGGGCGCTACCGGCATTGGCGAATTGACGATGACATCGACAGCTCCGTCAATCACCAACGCTATTTATAACGCCTGCGGCGCCAGAATCTATAACTTGCCCGCGACGCCGGATAAAGTAAAAGCCGCACTGGCCGGAAAATAGTTGAACGGAACAATACGGCGGGTCTTTTTGGGAGGCCTGCCGTTTTGTTCTCAATTGTGTTACCATCTACCGGGGGACATACATGAACGAGAATGAGCTTCTTGCTAAAACCATTCGCCGTCAACTCGATGCTGGTTCGCCGGTAGCGTTAATAGCTATTATCAACCTGCAAGGGTCCACACCGCGGCATAACGGCGCGAAAATGCTCGTTGGGGCGGATGGCCAGACCTGCGGGACTATCGGCGGCAGTCTGATTGAAGCCACCGCAATTCAAGAGGCTAAAAAGGTATTAGCCACAAAAAAATCCAGGATTATGGTATTTGAACTATCCGGTAAAGACGCGGCCACGCCGGGTATGATATGCGGTGGTAAAGCCGAGATTCTGCTGGACTGCATTGAGCCATCGGAAGCTAACCGCCGTTTTGCCCGGCAGTGGGTTGATGCTATTGCTTCAGGCAAGGATTTTTTTATTTTTACACACCTCGGCGGCGCGGCGGAGAATCCTTCGGTCCTCGGTCATGCCGTTTATATCCCGGATGCTGATGTTTTTTACGGTGACTCGCTCACCATCGCTGATATCGGCCAGCTGAAACCGGAGTTCCACAACGTGTCAGCCGCCGCCGTCATGCCCCTCGGCGATACCCGCGTGCTAGCCGACCGCGTACGCAAGTTAAAGACTGTTTACTGCTTCGGCGGCGGGCATGTGGCGGTGCCTACCGTCCACCTGGCGGATTTAACCGGATTCCGTGTTATCGTCCTGGATGATAGGCCGGAATATGCCAATACCGCCCGCTTCCCGGAAGCTGTAAGGACAGTCGTCGTTAAGGACTTTAACCGTTGTTTAGACGGATTGGATATAGACGGGGATTCATTTATTGTCATCGTCACGCGCGGCCATGAGTACGACCAGGTTGTGCTGCAACAGTCACTTCAAACACCCGCTGGCTACATAGGCATGATTAGCAGCCGGCATAAGCGGGCAACCATATATGAAGCTTTATTAGCGGAGGGAGTAAGCAAAGAACGGCTGGAATGGGTGCATTCACCTATTGGTATACATATTGGTGGAGAAACACCGGAAGAAATTGCCGTGAGTATCGTGGCGGAATTAGTTAAAGTGCGGAGTGAACAGACGAAATGAGCGCTCCCAGGTTTGCGGCCATTGTTTTGGCCGGGGGGCTTTCCACCCGTATGAAACAATTCAAGCCGCTGCTTCCTCTTGGAGAGACTACTATAATCGATCGTGTGGTTTCAACCTTCCGGGATATTGGCGTAGATGTCTACCTCGTGGCAGGCCACCGGCAGGAAGAAATAAAAACGCATATTAAGAGACAGGATATCACCATTATACTTAATCCGGATTATGAAAAAGGAATGATTAGCTCTGTTCAAACCGGCATCAGAAATCTTAAACCGGGTTATCAGGCTTTCTTTATGCAACCGGTAGATATTCCGCTGGTAAAACCATTGAGCATCAAACAGATTATAGAGGCCGGAGTTTCTCATCCGGGAAAAATCATCTATCCTGTTTTCCAGGGCAAAAGAGGCCATCCGCCCCTTATCCCTTCCGGTTTGATACCAGAGATACTTCGATGGGAAAAATGGGGGGGGCTTAAAGCTCTCCTGAAAACACATGATAAATCCGCGCTGGAAATCCCGGTTAACGATGCTAATATATTGCTGGACATCGATACTCCGGAAGACTATGAAAATCTGTTAAAGAGGTACCGCCGGGAGACGTGATACTCATATGAAAATTCTGTTGAAATCAGCAGGCCGGTTTGCCTCCGTCATAGAGCGAGGGCATCGGTCTTTTCTGTTTTATGGCGTCATGATAACGGTCTTTTAGCAGACTGTTTTATTCTCGTTGAATTAAAAAAAGGAGTACTAATGCAAAACCTCAAACTCTGGATTGGCGGCAAATGGGTAAAACCGCAATCCGGCCATACTTTTCCCACCTTTAACCCCACCACCGGAGAGGAAATTGCGCAAATACCGCTGGCCGGGCAAAAGGAAATAGACATGGCCGTAGCGGCGGCCCGGAAAGCCTATCCTGAATGGTCTCAACTGCTGGCCACGGAACGTTCCGCATACATGATGAAGATTGCAGCGTCTTTCCGTAAAAACGTTGCGGAAATCAGCCGCCTGGAAACGCTGGAACAGAAAACTGCACGCGAGCGCCCCGCGAGATGCTCTGCTTGTACGCCTCTGGAACAGCGGCAACCAATCGCAGTGTCTTTTGATGAAGAATATGCTACCGCTGCCGGTTTGCCGGTAGATAAACTTTATTTGCTCTTGCTGGCGATGATAGCCCTGACCGTAGTCGTGCTTATACGTGTCGTGGGGATGATACTGGTTATTGCGCTGTTGACCTTCCCGGCGGCGATGGCGAGGCTGTTTACTCATAACATGAAAATCATGATGGTACTTTCCGTGATCTTCGGCTTTTTGTTCACGGTGGGCGGACTCTGGCTTTCTTATGAGCTAAAGCTGCCTTCCGGCGCCACGATTATTCTCCTGGGTGGTTTAATATTAGCTGCTTCTTTTGGAGTAT
The DNA here is from genome assembly GCA_041300405.1 of Dehalococcoidia bacterium. GTDB lineage: Bacteria > Chloroflexota > Dehalococcoidia > Dehalococcoidales > RBG-16-60-22 > Fen-1077. The sequence goes on from JBGLNK010000001.1 coordinate 2,257,285, forward strand.
CAAAACTACGTTTAAAGAATAAAAAGCACAATTGACGATGAAATAAAGTTGGTTAATATCTTGCCGATACTATTTAGGCGATGAATTAAGCCTCTCAAACCGGAGGCTTTTCTTTTTGGTTTTCCTCTTCTTTAAGGGGCTGGGGATGATAGACGGGCTGGTTTGTGCAATTTCACCTTATAACTATTTGTTATATTCGCAGCAATTAATCTTCTACTGTGATTAGCAGCATCGCTGTCCAGAATCCGGCCATAACAGGTGTCACTTCGGTTAATTACTGGAATCATGGCCTGAAGCGCTATTTGATTACTGCATACACTGTTCCGCAATCTCGCGCCTGCAGTAAGCTAAAGATGAAGGCTGGATGAGTATATCCTTCATGGTTTCTTAATATTCCTATACCAAAATGTTATGGATATGCTGGGGAAATGTAATGTATAACCGGATTAAGAATATGAACTGGGGAAAGTCCACGATATTAGTTACGCTTGTGAGCCTAACGTCCTTATTAGTAGTGGGGTGTGACCAAGGCAGAGATTCTACACCCGCGATAAATGAGCAGACCATACGCCCGGAAGACTGGACAGAAGAGACTCACGGCGACAACGTTGACCCGGACTATGAAGTCGTTTTCCCTGAAGACAGTGTTAACCAAATAATAATTTCGATTGCCCCGGATGACTGGAAAGCTATGCAAGATAACATGGCCTCGCTATTTGGAGCGCAAGGAGCAGGTCAGCAAGGCGCACAGCCCAAAGCCGGTAACGCGGACCCTAATGCCGGTAGGCGCCCGGGGATAAGAAATGTGGTTCCCGGCGCTGTCCCTGACGCAGGAGGTCAGGCTGGCAGGGGTGGGGGTAATTTAACACCGGAAAACCCGATGTGGGTCCCGGCGACTATTGAGTTTAACGGTTTGACATGGACCAACGTGGGCATCCGCTACAAAGGTAACTCATCACTTGCCAGCGGCTGGAGGAACGGCTCTTTAAAAATGCCTCTGAAACTCGATTTTGATGAGTACGAGGATGATTTTCCGGAAATTGATAACCAACGATTTTACGGCTTTAAGCAGCTGTCTCTTTCCAACGTCTTCAGCGACGCTACATATATGCATGACACGCTTGCGTCCGATATTCTTGATGAGGCAGGTCTTCCCGCTGCTAAGACTGCCTACTATGAAGTCATTATGGACTACGGAGAAGGGGAAGTTAATCTAGGGTTATACGTCATGATAGAAGTTATTGACGACACTGTAATTGATCGTTACTTCGCTGACGATTCGGGTAATATCTATGAAGCTGACGGACAGGGCGTAAGCCTGGCACAGGGAACTTACAACCAGATAAAGGATTGCTTCTTAAAGGAAAACAACACCACTGCCGCTGACTGGGGCGACATTGAAGAGCTCTAGAGCATCCTGCATTCTGAAAACCGTACGGCTGACCCAACCGCATGGCGGAAGAGCTTGGAGTCTATATTCGATGTAGATGGCTTCTTAGAATGGCTGGGAATCGCCGCCATTATCCAGCACTGGGATACCTACGGCGCTATGTCGCACAATTTCTATCTCTATGATAACCCTGATACCGGCCAACTCACCTGGATTTCATGGGACCATAACCAGGTGCTGGCGGGAGGGGGGGACATCGGAGCGCCTAATGCCAGGGTTGTACCAGGGGTGCGCGCCGGAAGTGCATTGACTCTTGGCAGGGATGAAGTATCGGCGAACTGGCCGCTGATACGTTACTTACTGGATGATCCTGTCTATCATGACCGCTATATCGAATATATCGAGAAAACGCTTAAGGAGGCTTTCAATCCTGACAAATTGAAAGATGAAATACAGAAGCTTGAAAAACTGATTGCTCCGTATGTCACGGTAGATAACAACGGAACTGCTTTCCAATCGGCTGTTCAGCAGCTAATCAAGCGGATTGATGAACGCTACCAGGCGGCCAACGCTTACCTGGCGGAGGAGAGCAAGTAAAATGGTCGTTCAGTTAAATAACATACCGATGAAAATAATAAATACGTTGCCGCAAAGGTTCGAGCGTAAATATTACCTGGCGCCTGCTCAAGTCGGTTTCGCTTACGGACTGCTCCGGCAAATATGCCCGCCGGCCAGCGAGTACCCTTCCGAGCAGATAAACAGCCTCTATTTTGATACCCCTGACCTTGACCAGCATGAAAGATCATCCTCCGGCGACTACAGGAAAGATAAAGTGCAGGGGATTTTAATAGATGATCTGGACAATGATGGATTGAACGAACTGATAGGTGCCAGTGGATCTATTTGGAATCAACCAACTGTAGATGAATTTTTCATTTACATATACAAGCAGGATGAATATCAGGATAAAGGCAATGATATAGCTGTCTGCTTCCTCCAGGGCCCCATCCTCGACAACGATGAGGTCGTCTGCGCCTACTGCCAGGCTCTTTTTGATGACCGCTTTGGGGATGGACTTACCAGCGCTGATGATTGTAATTTTAACAGGCTGCGATTCTTTGATTTTAAGAGCGGCCTCTAAAGAATTTTCATCATAAGGGTTGAGCACCGGCGGTACTCCCTGAGCGGGTAGGACGTGCTTTCCTTCAGGGTCGATTTTAAAAGCAGAAGTGGGCGCTTCGGGGTCGGTGACAACCTTAACGCAGACGATGATATTGAGCATGCGCGTCCTCTTGTTCATGTTGATTGATGATAGGCTGTTTCACATTGCCATGTCAATCTCAATATGAAAAACTATAAACAAAGGAGTAATCATTTCGTATTTTATAATTCGTCTTGTTGTTAACAGATGAAGCTGAACAGTCCGCTAGATTGTTCTGTGAGGAATGAAGAATTGTATCGTGTTGTAGTCCTTCAGAGGTTACTAAATGAGTGTTCGGAACTTTTAAAGAATTTACCTCGCAATCCGGGGACTGTCCTGTTGCACGTGAGTTCCTATCAAAGTTATCACCAAGAAGGGGTCTTTATCTTAACTTACTAACATACTTGGAATAGCCTTCCCCATAAAACGAAGCCTCGTATCCGTGTTTTCCAGATTTCACCAGAAACCGCAGGTAACTCAATCCTTCAAGGAAAGCACTGTAGCGGACAGCCCCTGGCTCTTGGCATGTCCGGCAACTTTCCAGTCTTTCAATACGCTTACGCCAGCCTTTTGCCCGTGGGCTGTTCCATATCTCCGTAATGTCCTGTTCTTTTACGTTACCTAATGGCTCGGGTGACAACTCGCAAGGGTATACCTTCCCATCGAAATCGATGAACATGTAATTATACAGGGCAGCGCAGGTCCATCGTTTTCGGCCTTCAGCCAAGAAACGACGCGTTATTGAATAGAAATAGCCTGTCCGGAGCTCGTCCCAACTGTATAATTCCGCCAACTTCTTGTATGCATGTGGGTCCGGCTCCAATTCGCCCCTCTTGTCGGTATTTTTAAATCTCGCCGTGGTGAAAAGCACCGGTGAAATAATATGAAAAAAACCGTTAGATAAAGCAAAACCAAGTATATCGTCCAATACGGCAATATTCTGCGGCAGGATAGTTGTTTTTATGCCCACTATTAAATTCGGATACTCCTTTTTCAATTCCGAAAGGCCAGCCAGCGTTTCGGAGGCCAGCTTGAAAGCGCCTGGTGTCCCCCTTACCAGGTCGTGTATCTCTCCGATACCGTCCAGAGAAACGACGCTGACCAGGTCGACGTTCGTGCCCTTCAATTCGCTCAGAATTTCTCGATAGCTGGCTAATATTCGTCCGGTCAGGAACCCATTCGAGGTGATGATGATGCTTCTCAACCTGGAAAGCCGGTCCTTTTTCAAGTGTGCGATTTGTAGCACGATATCGACCAGGTCATCCCGCAGATGCGGCTCGCCGCCGGTGAGGTCCAGCTCGATGAGGTCTGAAAAAAGAAGGGAGGACAAGATGTCGATGATTTCCCGTGGTGAAAGTTCTTGGCTTTTTATCCCCGGGTTGTCCCGAGCGCTCTTCCAGATGTTGCACATGATGCAGTGGGAGTTACAGCGATTTGTGACCGCCAGGCTTAAAGCGGCTGGCTTAAGTGGGCGGACCCTGATCCTCGCGTAGCGGAACCGCAGGGCGTTGAATATCAGCCTGGCCGTTATCCGGTAATAATTCCACATCACAGCTCTCCGTTCGCTAACTGGAGGAGAACAGGGCTTTAAGCCGCTCCCTGTTTATCGCGTACTCCGGCTTTGATAGCAGCGGGCATCTTTCCAGTGGAACCACACCGTTACGTATATCGGCGGCGCAGGCCAGGCAGGTGGGGTACCCGCATTCCCGGCAATTGGTCTTTGGCAATAGCTGGTAGACGCTGAAAACGATGGGCAGTCGGCGCTCCCTGGTGGTGGGGATAATTTGAGAGCGCCCCTCCCATACCTTGTTCACCAGATTCACGACTTCCTCAACGATAGGCGGCGCCTGCGAGGAATCGGTGACCATGCCGGCCTGTATTTCGTGGGGACGGAAGGCATACCGCTGTCGGTTTTTAGCGCCAATCAAGATGCGGTTTTCATGGTCGTATACTGGATCGTCCAGGACGGCGTTAAGATAAGGGAAGCAGGCGCTCATATCAGCCGGTGAAATTACGCGCACCCCGTAGCGCCCGCTGCCGGCTGAGTGATGATCCTCGACCAGCTCGAACCGGTAATCGGTTATCAGCTTGTCGCAATTCACAAGTGTATTATAAATCTTAATTCAGCGAGAGGCCAACTTGCTTTTTCAACTCGGGCCAATAGTTTTTGCTCTAATAGTGAGTTCAAGAATATGAGGAGATTGCTTTTGATATTACTTACAGGAAATTATATGTTCGGTCATTTGGATTACGGAGGTTAAAATGACAACGATACTGAAAAATATTTTTTGCGAAATCTTCAGGAACATGATATCTCCCCTTTCTGTAGTAGTGGATATATATGATTGTAACCTATTTGGACGGGAGGACGCAACGGAGGGGGAAAGAAGTAATTAGTAGTTTGTAGTTAGTAGTTTGAAAAACCCATCGTCCCGATAAAACCGGAGAGTCAGAGCGATGGAAGAAAATGGCTGCACAAAAAGAGAAGAGGCCGGGCGAATCCTCAAGCTCTTCATTCTCGAGGGTTTGCCGGGCCTCTTCTTCCGGGCTTTTATCAAGCTGGGGAACAACTTGATTGAACACTTTAATATTAGCACCGGGGTTATAAACAAAGCATAAACACAGTTATAAGGGTTATAAACAAGGCGTATACAATTTTGTAAGTTAAAAGTCAAAAGTTAAAAGTTAAAAAATAAAGTAAAGCGAAGTAAGGCGTTCTTGCCATACAAGTGTTATTTGTGATAAATTAAATAGACACAGTTGGGCCCGTAGTTCACTTGGGAGAACGTTTGACTGGCAGTCAAAAGGTAGAGAGTTCGAATCTCTCCGGGTCCACCAAAACCCCACCCAACAGCCCCACCGCCTGTAATTAGCGTGAGTAGTTTGTAATTTGGTTGAAGATTTCTGACGAGACTGCGAAGCGCTTTGTTTAGTGTTTATATTCTACGCAGCGACAAGATTCAATCTCTCCGGGGCTATTTAACTCGATTTTTCCAGGCTAAGGTATTTATAAGTACCTTACCAAGTAGAAACCACTTATTCCGAATGTTCTTTTTTTCTGATGATAAGGCGCAGCCTGGACACTCCGAATGATACGGCCAGCACCGTTCCGCCCAGCAGGATAATTGTGGCACCGGAAGGCAATTTTAATTCATAAGAAAGCCAGAGACCGCCTAAAGTAAAAAGAAAACCAAATATCACTGAAAGCAGCATCATTGTTTTCATATTATGGGTGAACTGGCGAGCCATAGCCGCCGGAAAGGTTAGCAAGGCAATAACAAGTATCATCCCGACAACCCGTATCAGCACTACTACCGTCAGGGCGATCATCACCAGCAGGAGCAAATAAAGCTTTTCTACGGGCATGCCGATTGTCGCAGCGTACTCTTCATCGAAAGACAGGATGAGATATTCTTTGAATAGAGCGACAACGATGCCGATAATAACAGCATCCAGCGCCAGCATTAACAGGATATCGCTCATAGGCACAGTTAAAATATTTCCGAAGAGATAGCTCATCAGGTCCGGCGCGTAGCCCGGCGTCAGGTTGATGAAGATTACACCCAGTGCCATACCCACCGCCCAGAGGATACCGATAGCGGTGTCTGCCGGGAGCCGGCTTTTCCTGGTAATGCCGCCAATGGCAAGACCTGAGCCGAGGGAAAAGAAAAGGGCGCCGATGATGGGATTGATGCCAAGGAAATATCCCAGTCCGATGCCGCCGAAAGAAGCATGGGCAATGCCGCCGCTGATAAAGACTATCTTTTTCACTACCACGTAAACACCGACGATACCACAGGCTATTGCTGCCAGAAGGCCAGCTAACAGGGCATTACGCATGAACTCATATTGTAAAGCTTCAAGCATCCTTGTGTTCCTTTAACACACGGTGCGGCACTGTACCGTGTGCGATAAGCTGCACCGGGCATTTATATGTCGCCTCCAGAATTTCAGGGGTAATTTCTGTGGAGCCGTGGTAATAAAGCCGGCGGTTCAGGCAGGCAATCTTATCTACATAGACGGAAATGGCGCTGATATCATGAGATACCATGACAATGGTCAAACTCTTCTTCAACTCCTCAAGCAGTTCGTAGAATTCGGTCTGCATAGTGGGGTCAAAACTGGCGGCAGGCTCATCGAGGAGAAGCAGTTTCGGCTCGGCGACTAATGCCCGGGCTACAAAAACTCTCTGCTGCTGGCCTCCGGAAAGACTGCCTATCTGCTTTACCCCGTGTTCCAGCATTCCCACGCGAACCAGTGCTTTCTCTGCCGCCGTTTTATCATCACGGCTATACCGGCGGAACAGACCGGTTTTACCGTAGTTCCCCATCATCACTACATCCCGGACACTCACTGGAAAGTCATGGTCAAAAAAGGGGTGCTGTGATACATAACCAATGCTGCTCCTCACTTGCTCGGGAGGTTTCCCGAATACGGACACAGAGCCGGATTCCGGTTTCAACAGGCCCAGAATTACCTTCAAGAGGGTACTCTTGCCGCCGCCGTTGGGGCCGATAATACCCAGAAAATCGTGCCGGAAGATAGAGAGAGTTACATCTTCCAGTACCGGCACATCCCCGTAGCTAACCTGTATATTTTTCAGGTTGACTATTTCAAGTTCATTCATATTGATTTACTGCATCGCCTTTTTCACTGCCGATTCGATATTGCGCATATTAGCGATAAAATCTTTAGATCGGAAGAGCTATTTGATTATTTCCTTCAGAATAAAATACCCAAAGCGAGGTTTTATAATATTTATGCAAATATATGTTTTCCCTTGAAGATGTTAACGGCACCGGGCAGGTTGAAAGTAACCTGATTTAAAATTTTCGCGTGAAGATACGCGAACAGGCAATCCGGGAAAGTAAAATAAGCGGGGAATCATGGCTGCATATATTGTCAGAAGGCTTATTCAGACATTTTTTGTTCTTTGCTTAATAACCGTTATCTGCTTTTTACTTATACAAATAATACCCGGAGACCCGGCCGCAGCTTTACTAGGCTCGTATGCTACTCAGGAACAAGTCGAAGACCTAAGACACGAACTCTGGTTGGACAGACCGGTCCTGGTGCAATATTTTCACTGGGTAGGAAACGTGCTTCAGGGTGATTTCGGAAAATCAATAATGTACCGGGAACCAGTGATTTCACTGATAGCAAAACGTCTGCCTGTTACTATTTATCTGGGTGTGATTGCTTTCATTATAAGCACTGTTCTAGGCACGCTAGCAGGAATAGTCTGCGCCATAAGGCGCGGCGGCTTTCTGGATCAAGCTATTTCCATTCTCGCCAACCTGGGAATAGCCGCACCACAATTCTGGATAGGTATCATGCTGATCTGGGTCATATCCCTGAAAATGGGACTGTTACCCATCCAGGGATTTACATCACCGTTTGAAGATTTCTGGTTGAGCATCAAACAGATAATCCTGCCTGTTTTCTGCTTAAGCGTCACATCGATAGCTGCGTTAGCCCGCTATGCACGTTCAGCCATGCTCGAGATAATCCATCAAGATTATATCCGAACTGCATGGTCCAAGGGTCTGAGAGAATGGGTTGTAATAACAAGACACGCCCTTAAAAACGCTCTCATCCCGGTTGTTACCATGCTGGGCATGCGCGCTCGTGTGGTGTTCGGCGGTGCAGTAATTGTCGAGACAGTATTCAACATTCCCGGCATGGGACGTTTGCTGGTACGCTCTGTGTTTGATAAAGATTTTCTCATCGTGCAGGCGGGGGTTATATTGATGGCTATCATAGTTTGTTTCGCCAACCTCGCTGTTGACATCTCGTATGGTTATCTCGACCCGAGGATAAGATATAAATAAGCAGGTCCAAAAAATGACAAGTAACTTATCTAAAACAACATCCACTAAGACCAAACTAGCATTATTTCTTCATAATGAATCACGAAGAACAATCAGAGTGCTATTCAGCCGGATAGTAGTGCTATTCGGTGTGATTTTCATACTATTAAATATCTTCGTTGCTATTTTTGCCCCTTTATTAGCCCCTTATGATCCATATGAGCAAGACTTGTCACAAGCTCTCAAACAGCCTTCTGCGGCACACTGGCTGGGCACTGATTCACTTGGCAGGGACGAACTAAGCCGCATAATCTACGGTACACGGATTTCATTACAGGTTGGCCTGATTGCCGTCGGCATTGCTGCAATACTCGGTTTTTCCGCGGGGTTACTTGCCGGATATTTCGGCGGCATTCTTGACACGATTATTATGAGAGTAATAGATTCCATGATGGCGATACCCACGATGGTACTTATTCTTGCCATCTCAGCGGCGCTGGGCGGCGGACTACAAAACATCATGATAGCTGTGGCCATCGGCATGTCACCGGAATATTGCCGAATGATCCGCAGTATGGCTATCTCTATTAAAGAAACCGAATACATACTGGCCGGGCATGCAGTCGGCGCCGGCGATATGCGTGTCATGCTCCGTCATATCCTGCCGAATTCTTTTCCGCCATTGATTGTGCTCGTAACACTTAGTATAGGATATGCAATACAACTCGAAGCCAGTCTCAGTTTTCTAGGTATCGGGATACCACCGCCCGGGGCAGCCTGGGGTTCCATGGTCAATGACGGCTACATGTACCTTTTGACGAATCCGGTGCTTTCATTCGCACCCGGCGCATGCATTATGCTTGTAATTCTTTCCATCAACATGCTCGGTGATGGTTTAAGGGATGCTCTCGATCCCAGGCTTAGAGGGGCACTTTAATATCAGTCTAAAGATGTCAGATATGGGGGTGATGAAAAATCATTAGTGCCGGTATAGATGCAGGAATGGAGATTACCAAGGCAGTAATTCTCGCCGATGAGGAAGACCCCGTTTGGGCCGTTATCCCCGGAGGAATGGAATCCACCGCCGATACTGCGCAAAAAGCGTTACGCCAGGCGGCTGAAAAAGCAGGAATTTCTGTAAATGATATTGACCGCATTTCGGCTACCGGAGCCGGGAACCAGTATATCGAGTTTACCAATCAAAAGTTGCCGGAATTTCTGTGTTTAGCCAGGGGAATAGACTCCGTTTTACCATCTATAAAAATACTGCTGGACCTGGGAGCAAGAAAATCCCTGGCCGTCAAATGCAGCGGAGGCAAGGCCTTAAAGCTGGCCGCAAGCAGCAAATGCGCCGCGGGGACAGGGGATTACCTGAAAATGGTGGCGAATATTTTTAACATTAACACAGATGAAATGTCCGAGCGATCGTTTAAGTCAAAGTAAGGACGCTTAAGAATATGCTGCTCCGGGGCTGAAGCAAATTCACGATTAGTGCTATAATAATTAAGCGGAAGGATATTACTGAGAGGAGAAGTTTTTTCATGGACGAGATGAAGGTATTTTCCGGTAATGCGCACCCGGCGCTGGCGCAAGCGATTGCTGATTATCTCGGCATTCCCCTGGGAAAATGCGAGGTAATACAGTTCAGCAATGAGAACACTTTTGTGCGTATACTGGAAAACGTCCGCGATAGAGATGTCTTTGTAGTTCAGCCAATCTCTTCACCGGTAAACAGTCACCTGGTTGAGTTGTTAATTATGCTCGATGCTCTGAAACGGGCTTCTGCCAGGCGCATTACAGCGGTCATTCCTTATTACGCTTACGGCCGCAGCGATAAAAAAGACCAGCCCCGCGTCCCCATTACCGCCCGCCTTATTGCCGACCTGCTCACGGTAGCCGGAGCCAACAGACTGCTTACCGTAGACCTGCATAAGCAGCAGATCCAGGGCTTCTTCAATATCCCCGTAGATGAACTGACTGCACTGTATCTCCTGAGCGACTATATCAAGAAAAAGATCAGCAATCACCTCGTGGTAGTCGCCGCCGATTTCGGCATCACCAAGCAGGCGCGCGACGTTGCCGAAAGGCTGGGAGTGCCCCTGGCAATCATGGAAAAGCGGCGCATCGGGAATATCGATAAAACTGAGATTCTCACCGTCATCGGTGACGTTGTAGGCAAAACAGCAGTCGTCGTGGATGATGAAATAGATACCGCCGGCTCGCTGACAGGTGTAGTCACCGCCCTCGTCGAGCAGGGTGCGCGCGAAGTGTATGCCTGCGCCACCCACGCACTGTTCAACGGTTCTGCCATAAAACGCATATCTCTCTGCCCGGTAAAAGAGGTAATCGTCATGGATACTTATCCCGTCCCGATGGAGAAGAGAATCGATAAAATTACCGTCCTGCCGATAGCGCCGCTGCTTGGCGAGGCTATCCGGCGCATACATACCGGCCAATCTGTAGGAGCGATGTTTGAATAAAAGCGAAAAGCTTGTTGAAGTCTATAAAGCCCGTACTGAAATGGAAGCGCAGGTCATAAAAAGCCTCCTGGACAGCTTTGGCATCCCCTCAACAATGAAATCCAACGCCGCGCCATCCGTCCACATGTTCACTTTCAACGGCATGGCGGAAGTTAAAGTGATGGTGCTGGAATCCCAGGCAGATGAAGCCAGGGAATTGATTGAAAATAAAGAACCGGAAACAGAATCCTCCTCTAATCCTCCTTTTAAAAAGGAGGACGAACGCACCGGTTAAGGCCAAAAGTTGAAAACAAAAATAACGTCCTCTCCCTTCAACGGAGAGAGGGAAATAATGGAACAAGAGATTGAACTATGTTTAAATTTTTATCCGGCCTGGTTGATTCCAATGAAAAAGAGCTGAAACGCATTCAGCCCAGGGTTAACCGTATCAATGAACTGGAACCGGAGTTTCAGAAATTCACTGACGCTGAACTCAAAGCCAAGACGGAGGAGTTCAGAGCCCTGATAAAAGAAGCAGCAGCCGGCATCCAGCCAAAAATCGAAGAAGCGCAGCGTGAACTGACAGGAGCCAGGCAGAGCCAGTCCGAGTCTACCTGGGATGTTGGCAAAGAAGAAGCCGACAAGCAGAGCCAGCAAGCCCAGGATAAAATTAAACAAATTGAAAAAGAGCAGCGAAAATTGGAAGCCGAAGCCCTGGATGAAATATTACCGGAGGCCTTCGCCGCTGTGCGGGAGGCCGCCAGGCGCACTATCGGCCAGCGCGCTTTCGATGTCCAGCTTATGGGCGGCATTACCCTGCACCAGGGTAAAATCGCCGAGATGAGGACAGGTGAAGGTAAAACGCTGAGCGCCACATTTCCCCTCTACCTTAACTCATTAACCGGGCGAGGCGTCCACCTGGTTACCGTTAATGATTACCTGGCGCGCTATCATGCCTACTGGATGGGCTCTATTTATCACGCGCTGGGAGTAAGCACGGCCTGTATTTACCCAATGCTGTCGGCGGAAGAAAATATGCCCGCCCGCTTTTACGACCCCACCTTTGACACCGGCAAAGAAAACGACCGCTGGCGTCATTTCAAACCTGTTTCCCGGCAGGAAGCCTATAAAGCAGATATTACTTACGGCACATCCAGCGAGTTCGGCTTCGATTACCTGCGCGACAATATGGTGACCGATTTAAAAATGTGCGTCCAGCGTCCTTTATATTATGCCATCGTCGATGAAATAGATAACCTGCTCATCGATGAAGCGCGCACGCCGCTCATTATCAGCGGCCCGGCGGAAGAATCCGGCCAGCTTTATAAGACCATTAATGATGTGGTAGGCCGAATGAAATTCAAAATCCTGCCTTATGAACCCGGCCAGTCCAGCAAGGAACAGGAAGAAGCCGGATTTGAAGAGCAGTTTGACGTTATCGCGTATGAAAAAGAGCACTTCGTCCGACCGACGGCGCGCGGGCAGGAAATGCTGGCGCGGGCTTTCCGGATGAGTTCCAACAACTCTTTCCTCTGTTTTTTTCTCGTCAATTTGTACCTTGACCACCGATTGTTTCTGACTATTGGTAGTTATCGCCCTTGAAGATACAATAAGAACGTTCTCGTGCTTCTGGGCAATAATGTCCGCCGAAGCGCTCATGCCAATCATGGTTCCTGAATTCTCCGGGACTTCAAGGGTAATCTTCACTTTATAAAGCACGATGCCGCCCTGCTCCAGGGGCACCGGATAGATAGCGTTGACCCGTCCTTTAATAACGGCATCCGGTAAAGCATCTATCTCTACGACCGCCTCCTGGGCCAGTTTAACGGAAGGTATGTCTATTTCATCGACTTCAATTACCAGTTCAAGAGAATTTGGAACAATCAACTGGATAACCGTCGTCGGCACCATTGAAGGCGCGGGTATCATATCGCCTTCTTTGACGAGCACCGCAGCCACTACGCCGTCGAACGGAGCAGTGACAGCCGCCTCATTTAGCTGTTTCTGAGCGTCCGCAACGGACTGCTGCGCCAGTTCTACCGCCTGCTGAGTTTGCTTGACCGTCTGCTCGAACGAAACAACCTGCTTTTCTTGCAAGGAAATATTTTTCCCAAGGTCATCGATGGTTTGCTGCGCCAGGACAACGGAAAGCTCCGCCGCTTCCAGTTGCTTCTTCTTAAGGTTTACCTGGTTGCTGTCATAACCGGACAGGGCATTATCATAAGCCGCCTGCGCCACATCCAATCTTTCCCTGGCAACATCAAAAGCAAGCAGCCAGCTGTCTACGTTAGTTGTAACCTCACCCAGCTTCCGCTGCACATACTCATACCATGTCCTGGCCGCGTTAAGCTCAGCGTCAGCCGCGGTAAAGTCTACGGCTGCGACACCGGCATTCAAGCTGATTCTTGCCGTATCACGCCCAATCTGCGCATTAAGCAAAGCAAGCTGCAGCGAATTACCGGAGTTTTTCAGGTCTTCCAGCGTTTTCTCCGCGCTTTCTTTGGCAAGCAGCGCCTGCATTAAAGCGCCTTCGGCCTGGGTCAGGGACATCTGCGACTGCTTGAGCGCCAGTTCAAGAGAAGTGGTGTCCAATCTGGCCAGGACATCGCCGGTTTTAACCTTATCTCCCTCTTTAACAAGGATATTGCTCACCTTGCCCGCGCTGCCGAATGTCAGCCGCGCTTCACGGGAGGTTTGAATTTTACCATTTCCGGAAACGCTCAGGGTGATATCTCCGCGTTCTACTTTAGCCTGTTGCAGGGTTGTGCCGCCGGCAGTGTTCCCCGTGCAGGCTGCCATGACCAACAACCCTGCCAGCAAAATGAATACAATAACGCCCCTGTACAATTTACTTTTCATCAGATTCCTCCGGGATTCCTGACATAACACCGAATATGTTCGGCTATTGTTTAGAATCTTATTTTCGTTTTGATTCAGCCTTGTATCGTTCATAGCGTTCCATTAAAGCCGGAAATTCCTTTTCCAGGAAACTATACCGGTCGTGCATTTCTTCCAGCCATTGCCGCCGAAAGGAGGACTTTCCGCGCATTAACTTCAAGCCGCGTTCCGCCAATTGGTTAAACATCCTGATTTCTTCATCCAAACCGTGCTGTATCATCTTTATCGCGGCATCTTCACGCAGCCGGAAGTGGTCGTGCCTTTCACCAGGTATCAAATATCTTTCAATCATGCCAAGCTGGGTTAAAAGCTTGACGGTGGTGCTGACCGACCCCTTGCTGGCCATGAGCGCCTCCGCAATCTCAGACGGAGATTGATAAGACGGTTCGCAAATAAGCAGCCAGCCGAAAAGGCGCCCGGCCATGCGGGGAAGTCCGCTGCTCTCAAAATTGACGCCTACTTCCTCAATGAAGCTTCTTTCCGCGTCCAGTATATTTACTAACATTTTCATAAATTATAATATTTTCAGTATATTTTGTCAATACTGAACAAAATGATTATACCTTTAGATATAGATACTACTTTCATTTATCTCATAAATATTAAGCCAAACAGTTCAATTGTAGCAAATCAAGGGGCGTTTTTACAGTGAAATGCGGTTGTAAATGACCCGGCAGTGGGACTTCCGTCCCCCAGGTCGCGTAACAGCTCCGGCATCCGGCGTTTTGCGCCGCGCTAATGTCGGCGGCGCTATCGCCGACGAAGAGCGTTTCTTCCGGTTTTGAATCCAGTTGTCTCATAGCCAGATTGATACCGTCGGGGTAAGGCTTGTGCCTTTTTACATCCTCGAGACCGATTATCGTAGAAAAAATATCTGAAATACCGGCTTTTCTCAATTCATAAATGCAGCCAATACTCCTCCCTTCAAACAAAGAATCATGAAACTTGCTGGTGACTATCCCCAGCTTAAAAGCGCGTGATTTAAGCTCACTCAACACGTTCTTAATACCCGGATAAGGGTGTATCGAATCGAGTTGTTCGAACCAGTAAATGCGCCTGTAGATATCAAAAAGATTATCCTTGATATCACGCTCCTCCTCCAGGCGGGCAAGCGCATTCTGAAAGGGGGCGCCCTGAAGGTCGGCAAAGAATTTTTCCAATAATTTTATTTTGTGTTGTGGCTATGTGTTTACTTATTCCCGGATTCACCAGACCCGGTTTCTTTTCCGACCTCGGTGCGCTGTATGTCTTTGGCTCGCTTTTAGGTTTTTCTCTGGCTCATGCAGCCATATTGAGTTTACGGATTAATAAACCAGATGTTCCCCGTCCTTTTAAAATGGGGTGGAATATCAGTATTAAAGGAAAAGAAATTTCGCTGGTAACTTTTTTCGGGCTAATTGCGAATGGAGGTATCTGGATAGTAATACTAATTACGCAGCCTTTCAGCCGCTGGGCGGGGATTGCGTGGATGGTTGCCGGGCTGATAATCTATTTCTTGTTCCGCATCAGGAAAAAAAGTGATACCCCTGATTGGCAAATAGAGCGGGAAAAAGAAAAAGGGTTGTAGATATTTGACTTTCAGGTTATAATTACCAATATCTGGTAAACAGGGTGTAAAAAATAATGCCGTACAGCAAGATTCTGGTGCCGGTGGTGGGGACTGAAGTGGATGGAGAAGCGATGAAACTGGCCTGCCGCCTGGCGAAAAACGAGAAGGAAAAGGAAAAGAGTAAGATCTGGGCGGTTTCCGTAGTGGCGATAAAGCGCGCCCTGCCGCTGGATGCGGAAATTGATTCCGAGATAAAGCGCGCTGAAAGTGTTCTCGACCGGGTACAGAGCGTCGCCGAAGAAGAGGAATTTGAAATTGAAACCGACGTGCTGCAGGCCAGGGAAGTCGGGCCGGCGATTGTTGATGAGGCGGTAGAGCGGGGTGTAAGTCTGATTGTTATGGGTATTATCTATAAAAGGCAGTTCGGCCAGTTTAGTCTGGGTGATGTCGTCCCTTACGTCTTGAAAAATTCACCCTGTCCGGTTATACTTTACCAGCAGTAGGTAAATTTCTAAAGTCAGGTTATTCCGTATGAAAATATTAATTATGGGCTGTGGGCGTGTCGGGGCAAGGCTGGCTTCTTTACTGGACAAAGAAGGCCACGAAGTTACTATTATGGACATTGAAACCTATGCTTTCCGCAGGTTGCCGCCGTCCTTCGGCGGCACCGCTTTATACGGCAACGGTATCGACCAGGAAGCTCTGAAAAAAGCCGGCATCGAAGGAGTCGATATGTTTGTCGCGGTTACCCAGGGCGATAACCGGAATGTCATGTCCTGCCAGATAGCCAAACATGTCTTTAACGTGCCGCGGGTTCTTTGCCGCCTTTATGACCCGCTTCGCGAGGAGATGTATGCCGCTCTCGGCCTGGAAACGATTAGTCCCACGAAGGTGTTTGCCCAGTTGCTGAAGGAAAAGATAGAGGGTAAATAATGTATATTATCATCGTCGGCGGCGGACGCCTGGGCTATAACCTCCTCAAGGCTTTGCTTAATGAAGGCCATGAAGTGCTGGTACTGGAAAAGGACGCCCGTATCTGCAAGACGATTACCGATGAATTGGGGAGCGTTTGTTTCCGCGGCGACGGCTGTGAAGCCGCAACCCTGGCCGAAGTAGGCACGGGACGGGCGGACATGATCGTCGCTGTAACCGGTGATGATGAAGATAATCTGGTTTCATGCCAGGTCGCTAGGCACAAGCATAATGTGCCCCGCACCATCGCCAGGATACGCAATCCGCAGAATGCCGCCCTGTTTAAAAAACTCGGCGTGGATGTCACGGTAAGCTCGACAGACCTTATCCTGGAAGCCATACAGCGTGAGGTTCCGACGCACCCGGTCACGCAGTTGCTGACTATCGAAGATAAGGGACTTGTTATCGTCGATGTCAAGATCTCCTCGAAGTCAACTACGGCAGGTAAATCCGTTAAAGACCTCGTTTTGCCTAAGGAAGCCAAACTGGTGCTTGTTATACCTGTCCAGGGTAATGCTCAGGTGCCCACCGCGAATACTGTTCTTCTTGCCGGCGACCAGGTTATCGCTATTACCAGTCCTGATTCCAAGGATGCCTTGCGCGCAGCTCTCGGCGGCGTTTAACTTCTAAAATCTCTCCCATCCTGATTAGTCCCGGAATTCGGGACTTTTTCTTTTTTAGCCCCCCGATATCTTTATTTCAAGTATTTGAAAAAACAGCGTGGCTGTATGGATTCTAAAATTACGTTTGACACCAACCTTTCGATTATTGTATTGTCGGATAGCCGGACTAAAAACCGAAAGTATACCAGCTATGTCAAAAGAACAAAACCACCCGCAAACAAAAAGCCGCCGCTTTATTAACGCGTGGACCGTTACGGCCGTGTTACTCATTATCGTCATGATTACCTGCGGCGCTATCATCGGGGCGAAGATGAGTCAGGGTAACGCTCTTGAAGTTTCTCTGGGAACAGGGGATATACCGGTTGGGCGGATTTATGTTAGCGGTGAGGTAAATAACCCCGGTTTTTACCCGCTGCGAGAAGGGGATAATATCCGGGATATTTTAAAAGCGGCCGGGGGATTGACCGGAAGCGCCAACTCTACTTGGCTGGAGCTCAACTTGCCTCCGGAAAAGAAATCAGACACGCCGCAGAAAGTGGATATCAACCGCCTGTACTGCATTTTCTCTATTTCAGCGCGGCTGGATTCATCGCCGCCGATAAGCACCAGCTTAAGACTTTTGTAGTCATCAAGATAAGGCACCGCTTCCAGTAAGCGTTCGGCACCCTTGAGAGGGTCAAGGCGGCCAACGAACAGGAGGATTTTATCATCGGTCAAACCAAGCTTTTGCCGTGCAATATCCCGAGGTACCGGCTGGAACAAGTCCATATTAACGCCGCAGGGGACAATGCTTATTTTACCGGGGTCAGCATTATAATACTGTTCAAGCTCTTCTTTACCGCGACTGGTCGGAGCGATAACGCACTGGCACCTGGCAATCAGTTCTCTTTCAGCGGCAATGCGAAGAGCAGGATCGTTTTCTCCGATGCCGATGGCATTTTTTACAGCGCCAAGGGTATGGAACATGACAGCGTGAGGCACCCGCCAACGCGCCTGCAGTTTTTGAGCCACTAACCCGGACATCCAGTAATGGCTAAATACCAGGTCATAATCCAGGTTGTTATTACGGCGGAATGCCGCAAGGTTACGCGTAAATTCCGGAAGGTAACCGAATACTTCCATCTTGTTAATTTTGGCTTCCTGTCCCGCTTTAATATGAATGAGCCTGACGCCTTCGCCCAGGTTTTCCAAAACGGGGTCAGCAGGATCATGGACACGCGTGAAAATATCCACGCTGTGCCCCAATTTGCCAAGCTCACGTGAAAGTTCACGGATATAGACACTCATGCCGCCGGTATCTTTTGCGCCCAGTTCACCCACCGGGCAGCTATGAGCGGCAATCATGGCAATTTTCATCGACGACCTAACCGTATTAATCATTTTAAATCAATGAGGCACCTATAAAGGGGGACTTCCCGGCCTCCAAGGTGATATTTATAGATTTCCGAACCCTTGAGAAAATCGAACTTCCTTTTGCCTTTTTCAATGCTGTCTTTAATCGCCAGGACTTTGCTGAGCAATCCGGCGCTCAAAGATACATAGTCCGGGTCATAACCGCTGTTATAGAGATAGATACAATCATTATAATCAAAGCAAATTATCTGCGCTACCGGTTTTGTATCCAACTTAAGGACGCCGAGCCGCAATAAACCGGCCTGCGCCATATTAGCCGCCAACTGCCGAAAAAAGACCTCTCTTTTTTGCGTAAGAAATTCAGCTTTATCACGGCGGCTATCGACGAACATTTTAAAAAATCCGTCCATAATTCCGGGGACAGATGCCTCATCGGCGATAAAGCGAAACTCCAGATTGCCGGATTCCTGCAGCCTTCTCAACTTGCGCCTGACCTCATGCCGCTGCTTGGTGCTTAACGACTCAAGGTAAGCATCAAACGAGGAAGGTAAATCCGTCTCCACATTAACTTCTTCCTGAGCGTTTTCAACTTTATAACCGCGTTCCGCGGCTAATGGGACAAGACTTTTTAACGCCAGAGAGTCAGGCCGGATATGCTTTAAATCAAGCTGCGCAATATTGTTCTCGATGCAATCGTCCAGAAAAGCGTTAAAGAAATCTTTTTCCCGGCCTTTTACAACAATAAAGTCGGCGTAGTCACAAACATCAATGTCACCGATAAACGAGAGCGTATCACCGTTCATTTTCATGGGCGCGATGCCGATAATGCCGCCACTGTCCCGCACGACGCGAATGGAGGTTTGCCCGGCACCGAACGACTGCCACCAGGCTTCCAGCCAGGGCGGCAAGACAAAGATATCCGGCCATTCCAGTTTGTTACCGGAATCAAGCCAACAGGACTTTAAATTTTTCAGTTTTTCTTCAGTTACAGAATAAGTCATATATATGTCTTAAGTCTAATGTATTAACGGGGATGACACTGCGACTATTATCACATAATACCTAAGGAAACTCTGAATAAGCCTTTCCCCGACCTCACCCTCTGGCCCCCTCTCCCCGATTGTCATACGGGGCAGGCCGTTTACAAAGAGGGGGCAACACATCCTTCGACCGTCAAAACGACTTTTTAGCAGTCTATTAATACCTTTTTCAGAGTTCTTAATATTGAATCCAATATTTTAACTGTAAACAATTCCAAATTATGCAAGAACTTACTAATTTTATTTAGGCAGCAGATTTTTCAGGTGGGGGAACTTGTCCTCAGCATGAGGGAAGGTCAATGCTTTAGTAAAGGTCATGTTAAAATCAGGGGCGACGGTCAGCTCAACGTATTCAACCTGACGGGCACGTAAATCGGCCTCATCCCGTTTATCCACATTAAGCAAGGCCATACGCGCGCCGTCTCCGGCGGCATTACCTACAGCGTAAACGCACCTGGGATCACAGTCAGGGAAAAGGCCGATTACGGCTGCTGACATCTTATCAATATAACTGCCGAAAGCGCCGGCCAGAACGACTCTATCGAGTTTATCGACACCCAATTTGTTCATCATAATGCGGGCGCCGCAGTACATAGCGCCCTTGGCTAGCTGGATAGAGCGGATATCCTTCTGACAAACAACGATATCGTGATCGATGGCGGTTTCATTAGCCCAGGCGATAACGAATATATCTATTTTTTCCAGCCTATCTCCGAAAGTATTAAACTCGTTCACCATGAATACCCCCTTTTGCATATTACCTTTTCCGGGAAGAGCAAGACTGCTGCCGCATACCCGGACATACTTTGCCGGCTAGTTGACCGGCAACCTGCGAGGCGGTGTGCTGGTTAGATAAGATTGAAACTAAAAATATTTCTTCAACGGGCTGGTGGAGAAATGAAATATCGGCCTGGATATGTTCAATATTCTCAACGGGCAATGTCGCACATGGGCCGGGATAAAAATCATGCAGCTTTTTGTGAGGATATACTTTTCATCCTCCATCCAGAACTCAATCTCGGCTCCAAGATCATGCGGGTTTTGCAGGTCGGTGCCGAAGTAAGCCAGGATTTCTTCATAATCGTGAGTGTGGGCTTCCACACCCCTTTTCCTCTTAGCCTGGCCCTCTCCCTTATCATCGTGCATATTGGGTGTCAGCCAGAGAGCTTCAGTATAGTGCGCTTCCGGGACGACATCGCTGTCCATGTACAGTATACGCCCGCCCTTGCCGTTTTCAGCCGCCGGAACCGTGCCGTGCCAGTCTGTAGAACCCAGGTTTTGCTTGAGTTCGGTCACAATGTACTTTTCATATTTTCTTCCGGCCATTTTTCCCACTCCATTTTTATCGATTTTCCAGGCTGCCCTTTTCTTTTGCCGGGTGAGCCCCGCGTTTTTAAGTTATTATTGCATCGTCGATCCGCCGTCGACGCAGATAATTTGTCCGACGATATCCGAGGAAACGTCCGATACGAGAAAAGCTACCGTATTGGCAATATCTTCCGGTTCGGTGCCCCTGCCTACCGGAGTTTCCGGCATAAACCTGGCCTTCATCCCTTCTTTGACACCGGCATCGGCCTTGACAAAATCAGTTGTCATCGACCATCCGGGGGCAACGCTATTGACGGTTATTCCTTGACTGATGACCATTTTTGCCAGCGACCGGGTAAAGATAAAAACGCCGCCCTTGGCAATCTGGTACATCATCACGGCCGGGTTGACGAGCTTGGCGCTGCTTGAGGAGATGTTGACGATTTTACCGTACTTACGCTCCATCATGCAGGGAACAACCGCCTGGCAGCAAAGCATCGTGCCTTTAAGATTGAGAGCCAAATCTTTATCCCAGGTAGACACGGTCTGTTCCAGGAACTGCCCGCCGCGAATCATTCCGCCCGCGTTGTTCACTAAAATATCTATCCTGGAGAATTTATCCAGCGCCTTATTAACCATTTCCTTGAGTTCCGCTTCTTTGGTGATATCGGCTTTAACGGCCAAGGCTTTACGCCCCATAGATTCAATCTCTGCTGCGGTGGCGCTGGCTCCTTCCAGATTGATGTCCGCTGCTATGATATGGCAGCCTTCTTCGGCAAGTTTTACGCAGATAGCTTTCCCGAATCCAACCTGGCTCCCGGCACCGGTTACCAGCGCGACTTTATCTTTCAGTTTCAGGTCCATTATTTCTCCTTTGTTCCTGTTTATTTTCTTCTTTTTTATCTCGGTTTAGCCAGCTGCCCTGCCAGCCTTCCTTGACATTCCCCGCGCCGAGCATTATCGCCATTTCCACATAAGGTTTCCTGGCTTCTTTGAAAGTCAGAGGCCCGTGCGCTACCCCTTTAGGGAGAAAAACGCCGAAGGTGGAAGTGAAAGTCTTTGGTTCACCACCGATATTGAAATCCATTTCCGCGCCCAGGTCTTCCGGGTTCTCGGGATCGCTGCCAAAATGCAGGACAATTTCCTCAAAATTGGGGTGGCTCATTTCCGGCAAACTATGGTCGACAACACCCCATATCCATCCGGCTTCGATATACACCTTGACTCCCGGTATCTGGACACCGCTTATATGGGTCATGGTAGGGCTTTGCCGGCCCTGTTTAAATTTACCGCCGGCTTCCCGCATGGGACTTCTTACAACATATTGTTCGTAATCGAATTTTTTCGTTTTTCTCGGCAGGCTTTTTTTAGGCACATCGATGCCGCTTTTGCCCCAGGCTTCTTCATGGTTTCCGCAGCCCAGCATAATGTTTATCTGCAAATGAGGAAAGTCAAATTTCTTCCAGGTTACCGGGCCGTGAGGTGTACCTTTGGGAATATAAATCCCGGTGGTGGTATTGAAAGTGATGGGTTGACCGCCGATGTAACATTCGATCTCACCACCCAGTACCTGAGGAACCTCATAATTCCCTCCCCAGTACAGAATAATTTCATCAAAATCATGAACATGCTCATGGATGCGGGGATTGGGTTGAGGCATTCCCTTTATCCATCTCATTTGCACATAATAATCAGCGCCGGGTATTTGTTTACTGCTGATATAAGTCATCACAGGACCCAGGCGGTTTTTTACGGCACCCCCGTTCTCATAAATAGGTTTTCTTACAATATATTTTTCGGTATTTTCGGCAGTCACAAGTATACTCCTCCTTTAAAAGAATATTCGGTTTTTTATATATTAATCAGTATTTATTTAAAAAATGCGATGACTGGCAGAAATAACGGATATACTCAAAATAGTGGAATCCGGCCTCACTCCGGTCTACACAGTTAATGAATAAGATTGACAGCCAGTTAGTTTCACACCTCCATAAAGATGGGAGTCATTTTTCATCTTTTTGTATCTCAGCTACTTTGTTCCCCCAGATTGGAAGACATCATGATTACTGGCTTGATGGTAAGAGTCTTTGCAGATCACCTTTTTGAAATAACGATTTCCCAAGATACATTTAGTGAGCATTAACTGTCTATTTTGGCACCAAATAAGCCCATTAATGAGCGTGTAAGCCTCGTACATTTGTTGTGTGTAATATTTTTAATTAAATCGAGCCTGATGACATATCTTAATATGGCTTAATTGTAAACTTTTCTTTTGCCTTATTCTCTAGAACAATCGCCCTAACGACCAGATTTATCTCTCAGAAATGTGTTTACGAAATGATTATTTCCTCAACCGAGCATTTCATGCCTCTTCTGGACTAGTATGGTTCTTTATTGAAGTAAGGGCTCGATTTCTTCGAACCATAAACCGGCGAAGACGGTCCACCTTTCCACGAAATTGTGCTGCGTTTCTATCTGCACGAAAATAAAAGCCGGCTCCTTATATCCCACGACAGGAGGTAAAGAACTCCAATTATCGTATACTGCCGCTTGAGCCCTAAACATTCGTTTACGGTAGAGTCCATGTTTTATAAGGTATTTGAGGTCCGGAGTTTGTCCCTGTTCCCAACAGTCTCGGAAAAACCGCAGCGTTTCCTGGTCAAAGACATTTAAAATCCTAGGCACAACGATTTTTTCCAAAATACCCGTGATGCCCAGCTCAACCAGTAAATCCCTGTTGACTTTGCTGTAGATGGGGTTGCTGCCTTCCGAGTATATATCCAGGAACCCCATTTGCTTCAGTTCTACAAGCCGCCCCTTCTTATTCTTGGCTCGCAACACACCCCAAAGGAACGGATCGGCATTGATGAAGTATTTACCGAGCCTATCGGATTGTTCTTTGGTTAGATTCATATTGAGTTCTCCTTATAGTCTTTGAGATCTGTAACTATCTACCTATTATATATCATTGTTTCATATATATTGCAATGCTACTAATATAGTATTATAATTGCGATAATGAATATTTAATTTAGCAGAATCATAAAAATTGCCCTTAAGGAGACCACAAATGGAAGAGAAGCCTATTCATCAATCAAGCATGAGTGATAAACCTTTGTTTTCGGGACTCAATCTGGCGGGCTTGGCCGAGGAATTAATAAAATCCGTTCCTTTTCATAAGGCCGGCCAAGAGAATAATTCAGAGGTATCAACGATTAATCGTAATCCAGGCGGTGATGTTAAATCGGAGAGCCAAAGAGTTCAAACCATGTTTGGCGGGTTAAACCTAGTAGAGGCGTTTGAAGCTCTCAGATCTCGGGCTGAATTCAGCCTTCCTAAAAGGCCGACAAACGTCAAATCCATGCCGGAGAAACCTCCCTCTCCCGAGATACTTTTATCTAAAATATGTACCGCCGACGTCATAGCCAGTCTAATAAAGGTTAAAAAAACAAGCGGGTAAAAACAAGTACTCTAATTACCTATAAAAAGCGGCTGTGTCTGTTCGAGCAAAAGTTTACATTCCTGCCGGAAAACCCTGAGGCGATCATGGATTACCTTTCGCGCTTCGATGGTGAAAGCGGCCGGCACCGGCGCAACCATCAGGACCTGCTGAACATGCTTTACTTACATGCCAGCCGCCGCTTTGGTCTCTTGAAAAACCCGGTGGCCGAACTCGAGAGGCCGATAGTCACACATAAACCCGTGAAAACGTTAAACCTGGAACAGGTCTGGGCGTTGGACCAGACACCGGAAAACCTGCAGGAAAGAACCGCCCTCGACCTTCTCGAGGGTCATGGCTGGCGGCAAATCGAGCTCAGACGGGTGCAGGCTAAAGACGTAACGGCGATTGATCATCAGCTGATCCTGTGTCATGGTAAAGAGCGCCAGGAACTGGCCCCGATTTTGCCGGAAACCATAGACCGTTTACGTGAAATGGCCCGGGATCTGGAACCGGATGATTTCCTATTTGTCGCCCAACAAAAAAGGCAAGAGCGGCGGAAACAACTGGGTGAAGATGGTATGTCGCAGCTAATCGGGCGGTTATTGGCGCGAGCCGGGATACAAGGCTTCACCGGTCATGATCTGCGCCGCACTTTCGCCACGCTGGTGACGACAGCCAGCCACGATGAATTTCTGGCAATGCGCCTGATACGTGACCACGTGCCCGGCCTCGGCGATCGTTACATTCGCTATCCGATGGACCAATTAGTAGAAGCCCTGGAAAAGTACTCCCCGCTCAGACAAGCAAGGCAACTTAAAGACGATATTCCCGGGGCTAATGATGAAAAAATCTCCACCGCTACGAAGCTCTCCCCCGTCTCGCAGGCGGGGGAGGCAAAAGCAAACACAGCCGTGGAGACTGTTAAAGAGTCTGGTGGAGACGGGGGAGAGTCGAACTCCCCGTCCAGAAGAAGCTGCCCGGGACTTGCTACATAATATCCCAACTATTGACAAATATGTAGTACTGTAGTATTATACTATATTACTACAATGAAAACAAATACCGGGAATACAGCCAAGAAGCAAAAAATCATCACGGCGGCGATGGAGCTTTTCCGCCGCACTCATGATGTCAGGCGCGTAAGCCTGGAAGCAATCGCCGGGGAAGCCCGCGTCTCCCCCACCACGATTTACAACAACTTCGGCAACCGGGAAACACTGGTATTCGAGGTCGTTAAAGAGCTGATACGCACTATCATAGACCGCAACCGCGCCCTCGTATATTCGGATTTGCCTTTCCCTCAAAAATTAATCAGTATAATCAGCGGCAAAATGGCAATCATGGATAAAATGAACCAGGAAATCATTGAAAAAATGGTCAGCCAGGATAAAAATATCACCCCGTTCATCAATGAAATTTTCCAAAAAGAAATCAAACCCCTGTGGAAGAAAATGATGGATGACGGGATAAAACAGGGCTATGTCGATCCCTCTATCGACCTCGACATGCTTTTTATTTACCTGGATATACTGCAGACCGGCTTCAGGGCTAAACCGGAGATTCTCAAGGGTTTCACGGAGAACATGGACGCTGTCAAGCAATTAACGCGCCTGATGTTTTACGGTTTTTTGAAAAAGGAAATCGACCTGTTCCAAAAGGAGGGCAAATAGACACATGACTGAAAACTCGATTATCGTAGAAAATCTAACCTACCGCTACGGGGAATTAACCGCGGTGGACCACATCAATTTCGAGGTGGGCGCGGGGGAAATCATGGGTTTCCTGGGCCCCAACGGCGCAGGAAAAACGACTACCGTGAAAATGCTCACCGGGCAGCTAAGGCCGCAGGAAGGGAAAGCTACCCTGCTGGGGCGTGATATCGTAAAAGAAACGCAGGCGGTGCGCGCGGAAATAGGCGTGTGCTTCGAGCAGACCAACCTTTACGAGCAGATGACAGCGCTGGATAACCTGACGCTTTTTGCCGAGCTTTACGGCACAAAAGGATTCGACGGCTACGCCCTGCTAAAGCGCGTAGGGCTGGCGGGGCGGGAGAAGGATAAAGTCTCCGGCTATTCCAAGGGTATGAAGCAGCGGCTGATGGTAGCGCGGTCTCTGGTTAACAAGCCCAAAATCATCTTCCTGGATGAGCCGACCGCCGGACTGGACCCGGTCTCATCGGAAGCAATCGGGAACATCATCCTCGAAGAACGCGACCGGGGCGCAACTATTTTCCTCACCACCCACGACATGTGGGAAGCAGACAAGCTCTGTCACCGGGTAGCTTTCATGGATAAGGGAAAAATCGCCGCGCTGGACACGCCGCATAATCTCAAGCTGCTTTACGGCAAGCGGGCGCTGGTAGCGGAGATAGCGGCGGGCACGGGATTGGAAAAGCGGGAAATCAGCATGGATGCGCCGGATACTGCCCATGACATCGGAGAACTCTTTAAAAAGGAAAAGGTGGTCACCATCCACAGCGAAGAGGCGACACTGGAAGACATATTCATCAAGGTGACCGGCCGGAGGCTCATCGAATGAAAACCAGCGTTATCAAGGCATTACTGAAAAAAGACTTCGCGCTTTTCATGAGCAACCGCTTTTACATGCTCATTACCATCGTCGGGCTGGTATTCTATATCGGAATCTACTTTATCCTGCCGGCGCAAATGGAGGAAGAATTCAGACTGGGAATGTACGCGCCCGTGGTGCCTCCCGCCTTTAACCAGCTGACAGAAAATGAGGGCGTGGATATAGAATTTTTTGCCGACGAGGAATCGCTCAAGCAGGCAGTCCTGGACGGCGACTATGTGGCAGGTATAGCGCTGCCGCCGGATATAATGCAAATCTGGGCTGAAGGTGGAAAACCCGGGATAACGGTGTATTACCCGTCCACCGCCACCGCGGAAATCAGCGAAGTTATAGTGGCGCTGGTCAAGGAGCTGTCTTACGCGCAGACCGGGCAGGCGTTCAAGTTTGAAACCACCGAGGAAATACTCGGGCCGGACATGCTGGGCAGCCAGATAGCCTTGCGCGACCGCATGAGGCCGCTGCTGGCTGTCTTTATCCTGCTGGTGGAAATCATGACGCTGGCCAGCCTGATTGCCGTGGAAATCGAGCAAGGGACCGCCCGCGCGCTACTGATAACGCCGCTGCGCATTTCCGAGCTTTTCATGGCTAAGGGGCTGCTGGGGGTGGGGCTGGCTTTAGGACAATCGATTTTATTCATGGCGCTGGTGGGGGGATTCAGCCAACAGCCGCTGATTATTCTGGCGACTCTGATTATCGGCAGTATCATGGCAGTCGGAATCGGCTTTCTGCTGGCATCCCTTACCCGCGATGTGACAGCGGTGACAGGATGGGGCATGCTGGTACTGGTTCTTTTAACCGTGCCGGGATTCGGCACGGTCATACCGGGGCTGATATCGGACTGGGCTAAAATAATTCCCTCATTCTATCTTACCGATACAGTCAGCCGGGTAGCTAACTACGGGGCGGGGTGGGGAGTTGTCGGCGCCTATCTCCCTTGAATGGCACAGCATAGTTCACACGTACCAGGCATAACCCGTTAGCCGGAGCGGTAGGCCCGGCAAGACCCGGCATTTTGGCCTGGATTATGTTATCAAATTCTTCTGCGGTCATTTTACCCTGTCCTACTTTGATTAGCGAGCCTATTATGTTTCGTACTTGATGGGGAAGGAAAGCGTTGGCGATGATATCAAAGACGATTATATCCCCATCCTGCGTTATTTCCGCTTTAAATACTACCCGGACGGTCTGCTTTTGTTGGGCTGACTCCGCGCTGACCACGAAAGAAGCGAAGTCATGCCGCCCGATAAGGGCTTTACATGCCATGTCCATCGCCGCGGTGTCCAGCGGGCCGTTAACGCGGCAGGTAAACCCCTGCCTCATCGGTGAACGCACCCGGCGGTTGAGTATATAATATCTATACTCGCGGCTCACGGCGCGGCGTCTGACATCAAAAGGCCCCTCCGTCTTAAATGCTTCCTGCACTGCAATGTCCGGTGGCAGGTAGTGGTTCAGGCCGTCGATGTATTCCTTCAAGGATAGGGTGGACGAGGTAACGAAGGTCACCACCTGCCCCCTGGCGTGGACGCCGGCATCGGTCCGGCTGGCCGTTTTAATTCGTATCCTTTCTCCCGTTAGTTTTGTTAATGCTTTTTCCAGCTCTCCCTGGATGGTCCTGGCATTCTTTTGCAGTTGAGAGCCGTGGTAATTAGTCCCGTCATATTCAACTACTAATATAATCCCGTTGCCGGGAATTGGGTCTGAAGCCATGCTTCTCCCAAGCGGCTGCATTCAGACGCATTCTACTTAACCAGTTCCAGCTGGACCATCGGCGCGTTATCGCCCAGGCGGGGCTCAAGTTTGGTGATGCGCGTATAGCCGCCGGTACGCTCCTTGTAGCGCGGGCCGAGGTCGGAAAAGATTTTCGCGGTTACGGTTTTATCCGTAATAAAAGCCATCGCCTGCCGGTAGGAGCTAAGGCCACTCTTCTTTCCGAGCGTTATCATTTTTTCCGCCATCGGGCGGATTTCTTTCGCTTTCGCTTCCGTGGTCACGATTTTCTCATTCTTCAGCAGGGCGGTAACCAGATTGCGGTATAATGCTTTCCGGTGGCTGGAATCCCGGCTTAAACTTCTGCCTAAAATATTATGCCTCATGTTATTGGTTCTCCGTGTTAAACGTATTACCCGTAAGCAGGCGTAGCCTGCATCGTACGCATCGCGTACGCCTTATACTTCGTCTTCAGCGGCGTCTTCTTTAACCGCGGATTTCTTCTTGATTTTAGCCTTGGGCTGCTCTTCACCTTCAGCTTCATCTTCTTCTTTTGGTATTTCTTCGCCCATGTCTTCAGTCTTGGGATTCAGAGAAAGCCCTATATTCGCCAGGCGGTCTTCTATCTCCTGGAAGGATTTCTGCCCGAAGTTACGTAACTTGAGGAGTTCCTTGGTGCCCTTGCCGATAAGCTCGCCGACGGTGGCGATATTGCTGCGGCGCAGGCAGTTCATTGTACGGACAGAAAGATCGAGTTGCTCTACCGGCATATTGAACTTCTCATCCGGGATAGAAAGACGGATAGCCCGCTCCTCTTCTTTCATTTGAGAAATTTTAACATATTCCAGGAATGGCGTAAGCTGCTCAATCAAGATACCGGCGGCTTGGCTGACGGCATCTACCGGCTGCATCGTCCCGTCTGTCCACAAGTCTATACGCAATCTCTCGCGGGAAGTTTCCCGCCCCAAGTGCGTCGGCTCGACCACGTAGTTAACCTTGCGGATAGGGGTGAAAATAGCGTCTACCGGGATGGTGCCAACCGGTGTCGTATCTGAAGATTCCGCGCCGCGGAAACCGGTTCCAATTTCCACATCCATCTCAACATAGAGTATGTCTTTGGTGAGGTCAAAGTTCGGGGTGTAGCGGTAATTGCGCTCAATATCCTGTGCAGTATCGGAGCGCTCCATATGGTCAACCTGCTTACATCCCTGGATGACAGCTACCATCTTCTCGAAATCCGCTGCATCTCGATATCCGCGAAAGCTCAAACCCGGTATATCTGGTGCGCCGGGAACGGTTATGGTGTTGGTCATTTCTTGCATTGTATCCATCTCGATCATTCTCCATTTTGTATTGCCTGCCAATCAAGTCTGGTGATACCCATGAAAATCAAATCCCAACGCCGGCCTTCACGCAGCATAAACTGCCGGGCGCGGCCTTCCTGCTTGAATCCAACTTTCTCGTAGGTGCGTAGCGCGCGCGGGTTATATTCAAAGGCGTCCAGCGAAACGCGGTGCAAGTTCAATTCGGTGAAGGCGTAGCGCAGCATGACCCGCATGGCGTCGGTGCCGTAGCCCTTGCCCCAGTCATCCCGTTCACCCAGGCCAATTCCAATAAAGGTGTCTCCATGCTGCCAGCGAATGCCGTCAAAGCCAGTTTCGCCAATCAGCCGGTCATCATCCAGGGTGTGGATTTCGAAAATCAGTTCGCTTGGCGGGTCTTTCTCCAGATCGCGTGCACTGATTGAGGCCGTCAAGGGAATCTCGGGACGGGTCGGGAGGCCCACGTCCGATCGTTTTGCCTTCACCTTGAGTGCCCTGTTACTGACGTTGATGACCGCGGCCCCCGTTTCGAGCATACGTGCGGCTACTCCTTCGGCCTCGCTGGAAGGTTCAAGGGTGTAGGCGCCGGGGACGTCGATGACTTCGGCGGTGTCGTCCCCCAGCTTCATTTGCCCGCTGGTATAACCGACCGTCGTCCCTGGATAGTTTGATGTAATGACGCGGACGCCGGTCAAACGGGAAAACACAACGCTCTTGCCTACGTTGGGGTTGCCCATCAATAGTATTTTCATTTATTTAGCCCGTTTGATATCTGGACCATTATGTGCCCGGCCATGCCGAATCCCAGGGCTACCTGTGTCCTGTCCACTTCAATCGTCACTGGCCCGCGCATGACCATCGAGCTTATCTTGGTTATTTTTTTCCCCGGTATTATCCCCAGCGTGCTTAAGCGGTTAACCATACCGTGCCCGCCCTCGATGCCGATTACTATAGCGCTCTGACCTGACTGCATCCGGGATAATGTTGTTTGCTGAATATCAGGCATATAATTTGTCCTTTCTCGTTCTCATCAACTGCGTGATTTAGATATCGCCTTTTTCAATAAAAACATTTCCGGCGATGTCATCACCGATTGTCTTCTTCGAACCGCGGTTTATTATTTCCATCGTGCCGCCGGGCGGCGCGGCCTTCGTGACGATTATTCTGGTATTTGGCGTTAAACCAAGTTCCGTCAGCCTGCCAAGTAATTTACTGTCTCCCCGGATAAAGCTGATTACGCCTTCCTGCCCCTCTTTTAAAGACGACAGCGCTATGATGTTTGTCTTTCTCCTGCCAATCTTTTCCAGGTTTGCCTGGCCCCATTTGCGGCACTCATTACAACTGGAAAAACCGAGGTCGCAGGGGGGGATGGCCTGATTATCATCGGAGCATTTATCCGGCGCTTTAAGAAACCGGCACATCGCCCGTGAGGTTTCGTCAGAAAGCGCGTGTTCCAGGCCGCAGGCTTCCTGGTGCACTTTATCTTTGCTTATCTTGAGAACATCATGAAGAAAGCGTTCCAGGAGGCGGTGCCTGCGGGTCATTTTCTCGGCAATCCGGTAGCCCGTTTGCGTTAAAGTTACGCCCTGGTAAGGTGAATAGTTGACATATCCGTTTTCCGCCAGCTTTTGCACCATCTCGGTGACGCTGGCCGGCGCGATATTCAGCGCCTTGGAAATAGCCGAGGTGCTGGCGGGCGCACCGCCCTGCGTGAGCTTGTATAAATTCTCCAGGTATTCTTCAGTGCTGATGCTCATATTGTTGTGTCTTTTAGGTATGCCTAAATATTAGGCACGCCTAAATATTATCAAAATATTTACCGGTTGTCAAGAGGTTGTAAGTGGTCTGATAAAATCTTAACCGGATTTTAATAATTCCCTGTTATTCTCGTTAGTAACAGGAGGTGGAGAATATGAAGAAAAATAAAAAGGTGCTATTAATCGGGTTGGTAGCGGTGCTTATCATCGGCGCGACGCTGGGAGCGGTAGCGACGGCGCAGGCGGATGATACCGGCGCAAGTGCCAACACGACTATCTGGGACAGGGTAGCCGCTGTTTTCAAGCAGAACACCGGCACTGATATTAACCCGGCTGACTTAAAAACTGCAGTCGATCAGGCCCGGAAAGAATTCGTGACTGAAAAACAGCAGGCAATGAAAGACAGGGCGGCTGTGTCGATCGAAGACAGGCTCCAGAAACTCGTCGAAGCCGGCACGATAACCCAGGAGCAGGCTACCGAGTATAAAAACTGGATGGCCGCAAAACCTTCAACCATGATCTCCGATGAGTACAAGCAGTGGCTGGAATCCAGACCCGAGGCGCTGTCCAGCGTCGCTAAAGCGTGGATGGAATCCAGGCCTGAAGGTCTACCGGGGATGTTCGGACAGCGTGACGGCACAGTAAAGCGCGTTATGCCCCGGATTGGCAACATGTTCCGCGGTTTCTGCGCGCCTGAAACTGCAGAATAATCAAACACAGCAATTAATGCAAGGAGAGGAGTCCCAATACGGTGGGACTCCTCTTTGATTTTAATAATGTCTTAACATTTATATCCTAACATGATTGTGTTAACATAGTCGTGAAATTAACTTTGTTATCACGACTATGACAATATATTCGTGATATACGATTATAACAATACGATTGTAACAGCGTAACTGTAATAGAACATCTGGAAAAAGGATTTTAAAATGGCAGGAAAAAAAGTCCTTGTTGTTGATGATGACGCTAAAACGGTGGAACTGGTCAAGCTCTATCTGAACCGTGACGGGTACCGTGTAATCACGGCAAATGATGGCAACGAAGCCCTGCGGCTCGCGAGGGAGAACTCCCCTGACCTTATTGTACTTGACCTTATGCTTCCCGGTATTAACGGCCTCGATATTTGCCGCATTCTCCGGGAAGAATCCGATGTTCCTTGACAATATATTGTTTAGATTTAATCCTTCTCAAACAAAGAGTTAATCGCTTTTGTCGTTCAGCCGAACAGATTCTATCCTCGTCGGTGCCCTAAAGCCGGAGAAAACACCTTAGAAATTTTATTCATGGCTCAAAACATCAAGATGCAACTGCACCAAACGATCTATACTATAGCAAACTAACCTGCAAGAAAATAATATAATATTAACTGAACTTCGACATAAACACAGGGATTATTAAAATTTCAGGTTTTGCATGAACGCTGCCTTTTATAGGGAGCACTTTTAATCATTCCAACCGTTTAAACACATAACGTACAGCCATATCACCATAGCCCATTTGTCCATCTGATGAAGGTCTTATACTCCCCATTCCCGGCATAGTCATCTTGTCGTATTGCGGCTCCAGGATAAGGGTATTGTCTCCTTCCATGGAACACTTGAATGTCATTGAACCCAGGCCGGGAAACATAGCTAACTTATGATGTACTACCATTTCCTTGCCGTCAAATTCATATATTCCGGCATCAGCCATGAAAGAGCGTTGAGTTGAAGAGCCTTCCGTAAGATCACGAATGGCGCTGTAATGACTTTTCATTATAAATATCATAAACTCTGCGTCATCCCTGGTCCTCTTATTTTCTCCGACCCCCACATCCATGTTTTCAAGGGTCCACGCACCCTGAATTTTTGCGCTGAGATCCTGTTTTACGGTTTCAGGTGCTAAAGATACTCCAGATACTTTAGTTGTTTCATTGCATGAAGTTAAAATGAAAAGTGTAAATACAATACACAGAGCCAGCATAAAGCGTTTCATTTAAATTCTCCTTTCTTTGACGTTAAACGTCCCTGTTAATTTGGTTGATGCTAATAATATTTATCAATGAAATACGATTTTAATAATACTTCCATCTTACAACCTGTTACAAAACAATTTTTATTTTTAATCAAGCCCCCAGGCTTTAAACATATCCTTGTAAAACTGCGGTCGCTCGAAATCCGGCTGCATGGCCATATACTGTTCCCGATGGGAATACATTTTCCCGCCCATACCTTTCATGCTGGCTATCAGTTCCTTCATCTTTTGGGCCGGTACGGCAAGTATTATCTCGTCTTCGGTCGCAAGTGCCCTTTGATATTCTCCCGGATCGGGAAGAACGACTACGTACTTTCCCGTTATCATGGGATCTACCACAGCATGCCCGCATGAAGGGAGAAACAGTTCGGTATTGACTTGAGATGCACCTCCACTAAAGCTCATCGGTGTAAGCACTCCTCTAAGCTGAGCATTATTCATATAAATAAGAACAACATCAGGTATAAATGCGGCACTCTTTAGGGGA
Source organism: Dehalococcoidia bacterium (assembly GCA_041300405.1). Classification (GTDB taxonomy): domain Bacteria; phylum Chloroflexota; class Dehalococcoidia; order Dehalococcoidales; family RBG-16-60-22; genus Fen-1077. The sequence continues at coordinate 2,291,208 of JBGLNK010000001.1, forward strand.
GCAGTAACTATTCCTATATATTTACCAACCTCAAAACTCTTATAGCTTTCTCCAAAACTCGCCATAGCACCTGTCTTTTCCACCATTCCATAGGCCGTTAGAGCAGTCGGACACCAGTGATCCTCCTTTAACATTGCTACGGTTTTACCTTCACGGCGTGACATGCCAAAGGCCTGGCACTGGGCTAAGTGATAGCCTCCATCTCTTTTAGGGCGAAACGCTCCTTTAGGAATGTCTGCTTCCTTTTCAAGCATTTTCACTGCTATGGGTGAAGTTCTCAGGAGTAATGATGTTTCCAGCTCTTCTCCATATTTGTTGAACGTGCTTAAATCAGACGTACCTGGAGCAGTATTGTTTCCTGCCCGGGCAGCGGAAATAGAAGCACCTGACGCAGCCAGTGCCGCCGCACTAATCCCCAATCCTAAAACTTCGCGTCTAAGAAATTCATTTTTCACAATAAATCCTCCTATCGTAATAATTATTGACGATAAATCTTACGTGTTTAATTAAATGTGCCTTTCACCTTACTATAATGCTTAGGCTTTTAGGTTAAAAATCATAGTATAAAAGTAAATGCTTTCTAATTCGATCCTGATCCGAATGCAGGCAATTTTTCCGGCTGTACCATAGGTCCACCACCCACGTTAACACTAATAGTATGGATCCATCGGTATCTTCCATTCACAAGCCTGAATGTATGTGAATCGGGCATACCGCCGCCGAAGCGGCAAAAGATATTAACCGTGCCCATCTCTTCATCAACAACAAAAGTCCGGTCTGTAATAGGCAGCTCGCCAAGCGGGGCCGGAATCTGGCATGTGTCCTTACCTTCATGTTCATTGTTGGGATTTGTGTACATGCCGCCCTCCAGTCGTGCGCATGGGTATCCCCATGGGGGTTTTATCCATTGATCCATAAACACAAAATCAAAGTACTGGTTACCTGCATCAATCAAATCCTGCCTGCTAACTCGTTCATCTAATTTAAGAACCGGCATACTCCATTTTTTCGTAATCAGACTATAAGATTTATTTCCTCTATTGTATTGTATATCAATTCCTGCTCCCTCTTCCGGGTCATACGCCATTCTCAATTCCCAATTCCGGCCGGACCCAGGTGGTGGGAGCGTTAAGGGGCGGGGGGTCTGAAAAGGGGGAGCGTTCAACGCTCAGAGCGTCAAGCTGTTGCTTCAACTCTTTTAAAGCCTTCTCATCGAAGCCGCTGCCGACATGCCCGGCAAACATGAGTTTGCCTTTATCGTTGTAATAGCCCAGTAAAAGAGAACTGAAAGTATTTGATCTTTTTCCTGTCTGGCTGTAGCCGCTGATAACAAACTCATCGCTTTGCGTGGCTTTCATTTTAAGCCAGTCGAGCGAGCGTTTCCCTGATTCGTACAGACTATCAATCTCCTTCGCGATGACCCCTTCCAATCCATTTTCTACGGCAGCCTTGTATACCGTCTCCCCGTCCTTATCGAAATATTCAACAAGTCTTAGCTGGTCAGTAGAATGAAAAATGGGCTGTCCGGCGCTCCGTCCTTCCGCCCAACCGATTTTAAATAGTTCTGCAAACATTGAAAGCACACTTTGCCCTTCTCATCCATGGCGATTATCTCGCCGTCCAGGATAAGCTCAGACGTGGGCTGCCGGCTGAGATCAGGAACGAGCATATTGTATGATGCGGTCACTTTATTGCCCCGGCGGGATAACAGGGTTACCTTCCCTTCGCGTATCAAGGCAATGGTACGATAGCCGTCCAGTTTTGGCTCGAAAATCCATCCGGGACGGGAAAAGGGGCCCTCCGCCAGGCTTGCCAGCATAGGAGCTAGGCTGGACGGGAAAGGCGCAGGGCGCGCCCCGGGAATCAGCCCCGGGTTAAGCTGCATTGATTTCGTATCCGGGTTACGCTGCTCTTTAATGTCTTCAATAGTCCTGCCGGAGGCCACTGATTGCTCCTCTTCCAGAATATTGCTGCCGGTTCGGGCATATTCATCACGATGCTTCATCAGGAGCCAGTCATTTTGCTTGTTCTTGATTTTAACCAGCGTCCAGGAACCTTTAAGTTTGCTGCCGCGCAGGAAAAACGAAAGCTTGCCATTCTCGATGCCCAATCTCATTTTGTTTTCGGCGGCGGCGCGATCGCTGAAAAGTAATTCACCCCCCTCGTCCGGAGAGTAAGTGCCGCTCTCCCAGACAATGACCTCGCCGGCGCCGTATTCGCCTTTAGGAATAGCCCCCTCGAAGGAGGCATATTCCAGGGGATGGTCTTCAACCATCACCGCCAGGCGCTTCTCACCGGGGTCTAAAGACGGGCCTTTGGGCACCGACCACGATTTAAGAACACCGTCCAATTCAAGACGTAAATCATAATGTAACTGGCGTGCGCGGTGTTTCTGAACGACAAACGTCAGCGGCCCTTTCCCCGCTTTCACCTCGGGAGGTGGTTCGGGGGTACGCTGAAGATCCCGTTTTTCCTGGTATTTTTCCAGCCCCATAATACTAATGCTATAATTTTAACAGCGAGTTGTCCAGACGAGGTTTTAAATGGGGAAAATTCAGATCGGGATTTCTTCATGGGCGGATGCGGAACTGGTGCGCAGCGGCTTTTATCCCACAGAGGTCAAAACACCGGAAGCAAGGCTGATGTACTACGCCGTGCGGTTTCCCATCGCCGAAATTGATTCAAGCTACCACTTTTTCCCGACACAGCGCAACCTGGCGCTATGGTTAGAAAATACACCCGGGGGTTTTAAATTCAACGTTAAAGCATTCAGTCTCTTTACGCAGCATCCTACCCCGTTTTCTTCTCTTCCCGGGACAATTCGTGAAAAATATGCCGGCCGGATTCAAGCTAAAGGCAATGTCTATCAGCACCATTTACCGGATGGGGCGGTGGACGAACTCTGGGTAATATTTCTCAATACTTTAGAGTCATTCCGGAGTGCGGGAAAGTTGGGGGCAGCGCTTTTTCAGTTCCCTCCATGGTTTCACCCGGAACCCGGGAACTACGATTACATCAACATTTGCCGGGAGAGGCTTTTGCCCTATCCGGTGGCGGTGGAATTCCAGGCAGGCAATTGGCTGGATAAAAACCGTGAAGAGACTCTCAATTTTTTCCGTGAGCGCAGCCTGGCGCTGGTTTGCGTCGATGAACCTCAAGGACTCAAATCGAGCGTTCCCGCGGTATATGAAGTCACCGCGCCGTTCTCGGTTGTCCGGTTCCACGGACGTAACAGGGAAAACTGGGAGAAAAAAGGCGTCTCTACAACGGATAAATTTAATTATCTCTACACTAGAGAAGAGCTAAAAGAATGTGTCCCCGGAATTCAAGCCATGGCGGATAAATCTGAATATCTGCACGTGATATTCAAGAACAAGCACGCGGACTTCTCCGTTAAAAACGCTTTGATGATGAAGGAATTGCTCAGCCTTACTTCTTGAGAGCCGGTTCCTTCTTTGCGGCCTCGATACTGGCGCGCAGCGATGCCATGAGGTCACCCATCTCCACCCTGGGGGTGGCGGGGGCTGTAATCTTAATGCCTTTACTCTTGGCTTCAACCATCTTTTTCAGAGCTTCGCGGTATTCGTCCCTGTATTCCTCCGGCATAAAAGGCTTCGCCATTGCTTTAACCAGGGAAACGGCCATGTCCAGTTCGGCGGCGGTCAATTTACTTTTTGGAGGAGAAATTTCCTTGCGCGTCAGAATTTCCGTTTCATAACGCAGGCTGTGCAATATAATTACGTCCTCCAAAGGTCTCAAGCAGCATAGATGTTCCCGGCGCTGAAAAGTCACTTTGCCGATGCCCAGTCCGCCGATATCTTCCAATAGCCTTGCCAGGTCGCTATCAGCCCCGGCAATTGTAATTGCATCCTTGTCATGAAGCTCGTCGCTGTCTTGCGGCACAATATTTATAGTATCCTCCAGGTGATTCACATCCCCCAAAAGGCGCCGCTTGCCTTTGACCGCGATGATGTTTACTTTATACTTAGACCGCGGAATCACCTGATGCAGCGTTTTCCCTTCGTATTTTTTTGAGATTTCAATTTCGACGATGCTGTAGCCCCGCATCAGCTCAAGATAACTTTTCAGTCCCGTAAATAGCAGGCGGTGCGAAAGCTGCTCGGCGGATTTTTCTTCCGGCTGGACAACCTCGGTGGCGCCGATCTAGATCGAAATTACTGCCCATTGACGCCACGATGACATCGACTTTATCAATTCCTTGTGAAATCAAATCCCTTTCATTCGTTGCGTCTAATTTGACCGCCAGGCTGACATCATTTTTTACGTCTTCAATCAATGCGATATTTGTATCCACCCCGATAACCTCGGCGCCGCGGCTGGCAAGCTTCAACGCTAACACCTTGCCGAATTCGCCCAGACCGATAATTGCGCATTTCATAATATGCTCCTTTTACTGACCTTATGTCAGAATTACAGTTTCTTCAGGGTACTGGTAAGTGGCCTGGCCGCTGCGGCGGATGATGCTTAGCAATATCATCAAAGGGCCGACACGCCCGATGAGCATCATGATGCACAGCATCAATTTGCCGAATACGCTTAGCGAGGCGGTGATGCCGGTGCTGAGCCCAACAGTGCTCAGGGCCGAAACGGTTTCGACAAGGGCGTTAAGGTACGGGACCTGTGGGTCGCTTATGGTCAGCAGGAAAGAGAAGAAAAAGGCGCAGATCAGGTAAAGCACCACGATGGACACAACGGTATGCACTACCAAGGTAGGTAGGCTGCGCTTGTTCATTTCTATACGCGCCCGGTGGCGCATCATGGAAAAAACAGTGGCCAGCAGAACGACAAAAGTTACGGTCTTGATGCCGCCGCCAGTGGACAGCGGCGAGGCGCCGATAAACATCAATCCGATCATGCCGATTAAAGTGGGTGGCTTCAGCTCGCCAATATTCACCGTATTGAAACCGGCGGTTCTGGTGGTGACCGACTGGAAAAACGCGCTGGTGATTTTCTGGGGAAGGGGTTTATCCTTAAGAGTGTTATTATATTCCAGCCCAAAGAAAATAAATGTGCCACCTAAAATAAGAATGATAGTGGCGAACAATACTATTTTGGTATGGGTAGACACACGGGAACTATTTTTCGTGTCACGGCGCGACTTTATCCAGCGCGACCGGCGGAATAAGGGCAGTGTCGACAGCTTGAACTTCAACAAGTTTATAATCACCGGAAAGCCCAACCCGCCCAGCACAATCAGTACAATAATAATCCAGAGCAAAAGATGATGCCCGGCGAAATTTACAAAACCGGTGGGCAGCAGGGAAAAACCTGCGTTGCAGAATGCCGAAATAGAGTGGAAAACGCTCCATTTAATGCGGCCGACAAAATCTAGGTTGGGCAGTTCCCAAAACTGGTAAAGCAATACCGCGCCGATAATTTCAACGCAAAAAGTAATGGCGAAGACATAGGCCAGGAAACGTCCGAGCTCTCCGACGATACTGAAATTAAAGACGTCGCGCAAGAAAACTGTTTGCCTGACCCCCAGGAAACGCTGCTGGAGCAGGGTGAAGAACATGGTGAAGGTGATCAAGCCCAGTCCGCCCAATTGGATCAGGAAAAGAATCATCATCTGTCCGGTGGTGGAGAAATCATGGCCGGTATCGCGCACGGCAAGGCCGGTGACGCAGGTGGCGCTGGTGGCGGTGAAAAGCGCATCCAGGAATGAAATCGGGTGTTCCGTCGAAGCGCCGGCTTTGGGAAGGAGCAGGAAAATAGTGCCAAGCATTATCCCGAACGCGTATCCTGCAAGCAATAAGGTCGCCGGATTCATCCTGAGTGATGCCAGCCGGGCATTGAAACGGGCAAATATCAAGATGAGGTTGATCACCAGGTAAATCTGGATAATAACTATATACACTTCAGTCAGGTTGGTGATATGCAGAGCATTAAAAATGTTGCGCATTAATACCGGTCCGGCAAACTGGGTTGCGGCCAACTGCAGGAAGAATAAGCTTACCAGAGTAATTTCCAGCCAGTATTGCCTTGCGTAATTTTTTTTATTGCGGGCAACAGCAAAATTGGAAAGAACATAAAGAATGAAAACAGCCACTACGCCGATGTCAACTTTATGCAGGATATCCCTGATTGTCTTTGAAACAAAAAATCCGTATTCCAGGGCCAAAGAGATGACCCCGAAGACCATGGCGGTACGCAAGGCACAGCGGAGTATCTTTTCAAGCGGTTGCTCTTCCGGATTTCGGTAGATAAGCATAAGGATACTATAACTTTTTATCGAAAAACGGCAAACTATGATTAATCTAGGGTAAACCCCCGGCTGTGCCGGGCGACTCCCAAAGTTTGACTCTTTCATCACAACACAGCAAAGGAGGAGATATGATTACGTTAACGGTCAATGGTGAAAAGAAGCAGGTGGATGTCTCTCCTGAAACCCCGTTGCTATGGGTCCTAAGAGACAACCTGGGAATTACAAGTGTGAAATATACTTGCGGCGTTGGCGAATGCGGGATGTGCACGGTTCTAATTGACCGTGAAGCCCAGCGTTCCTGTGTTGTCAAAGATCGGAAGTAGCTCTTGCCCACCGAAACTTCAGTGTAGGTGGGTTAGCGCAGGCAGGCAATCTCTATCAACGCGTCAAAATAACATTGTCTTCAAATACAGAGCTACTTATTCAGAGATTCCCTAAATATTCTCGCCCTGGTAAATGCCTTTATAACCCTCTGTCTCCCCGGTTAATTCAAAGAAGACAAGCTGCGCCACGCGGGCGTTCTTCTGGAGGGTAAAACCCTGCTGATTATAGACAACTAAAAGCGACTGCGACCGCCCTTCATATCCGGCGTCCCAGATTGCCAGCCCCACGTTCACCCCGCAGCGCAATAAACTTGAGCGCGGACGTCCCAGCGCCATGAGATTTTTGGGGATATGAACGATTTCATTGTAGGTTATCATGTAGCAGCCGGGCGCCAGTTCGATGCTTCCCGTGCCGTCGAAGGATAAAGGTTCAAGCTCGGAGAGGACCCTCTGGCTGTTGGACGCCGCGATTTTACCCCCCGTCCGGTGGGTGGCAATATCGCGTACCGTCATCTCGAAGCCGTTAGCCTGCACCTGTTCATCCAGGCTGATATATCCTTCGATGAGGGGCGGGGTTTTTTTGATTAAGCGCCTGATATCGCGCGCGGCAAGTACGGTCATTTTGCACCTTCTTTCACCTTATAATATCAGTTCCGGCGTCCGGCTCACAAGAATACCAATAAGCCTATCCCGCTTACCCACCTCCCCTTAATATGTCATTGCGAGCCCCTTATCATATCGTCCTTCCTTGTTCTCCTCTCCCCACCGAGGGAGAGGATTAAGGTGAGGGGGACGCTCCGACCTTAGCCGAAAGGCGTGGTTTACCCGCCGTAGCTCTTGCCCACCGAAGCTTTAACGTAGGTGGGTTAGCGCAGGCAGGCAATCTCTATCATTAACTTAGTTACAGTTGGAGATTCTCCGGGTGACATGAGACAAATACCCTTTCTTTACATGCGGCAACAACTTTCTCTACAATGTAAGGGAACTTGCCTGGAGGAGCGCCATGATTAAAGCTGTTTTTTTCGACCTGTATTTTACGCTGATATGCTACGACCCGCCGCAGGAGGAAATCGAATCCGCCCTGCTGCATAAATTCGGCATCGAGGTTGTCGCGGAAAAACTGCGCCTGCCCCTAACTAAAGCCAATGACTTTATTTACGGGGAAATAGCCAAAAAGCCGCTGACACAGCGCTCTAAGGAAGAAGTGATGGCGCTTTACGCCCAGTTTCACCGCAACGTTCTCAAGGATGCCGGTATCGAGGCCGGTGAAAACGTCGTCATGGGACTGCTAAACGGGGCGCTGCAGGCGCAGGCTAAAATGAAACTGGCGCTTTATGAGGACGTTATCCCCACCCTGGACGCCCTGAAAAAACGCGGCCTGACCATCACAGGACGCCGGGGCCAACAAGCCGCAGCCGGAAATCTTCCGTTTCGCCCTGCAAAAAGCCGGAGTCCAGCCTGAAGAAGCCTTATACATCGGCGACCAGTATCAAATAGATGTCCTCGGCGCGCGGGGCGCGGGCATGAAGGGAATATTAATCGACCGCGCCGGGAACCATGAAAGCGTTACCGGCTGCCCCCGGCTGAAAAGCCTTGACGAGGTAATAAAATACCTGTAAATTATCTCAACCGGCCTGCCGCAGCGGGCAATCCCCGCACTTTCCCAGCGAGCAAAAAGTCTTGAATATGTGGAGCAGACCCTGCTGGCGGCAGGCGGTGTTCACCAAAGCGCTATCGATACCGAGCTGGTGCTGCATATGCCTTTCGATAGTGTTGGCAGCCAATGCGGGATATGCCCGGTACATTTTCTCCGCTTTCGCTGCCGTTTCCTGGCGGGCGTTTGTGTACCCATAGGCCGCCGCGAACGGCAGCAGCACATTGACGACGATTAAATCCGCGCGGTCTTTCCCCATCAGCGGGGCTTCATCATTACTTACATCCGCCCCGGATGTAAAAATGCGTATTAGTTCGCGCTGCCCGGCATCCGCCGCGATTGCTTCAAATCCGGAGAGTATCCCGTTAAGCAGTCCCGCGGCCCGGTAGCGGAGCAGTATCCGGCCCATCGCGTAGATGCGGCGGGTGGGATAATTTACCGGCCTGACGCGGAAGAACTGCCAGTCTTTTTCCGACATATTCACCGTATCGCCGCAGGTCAGCCAGTACCTTTCCATTTCCTTGATCCGGGTATCTTCGATACGGGGCCGGGCGCATTGCGAAGGCAGCAGGCCCGCCGCGCCCAGCAGCATCGATTGTATCCGCGCTTGGTATTCTATATCCGGTATTTTCGCCGTCACCATCGATTCCAGCCGCTGTAAAGGCATCCGGCAGGCCAGTTCCGCCATCTGGTGCTTGTTCTGCGCGTAACCGAGGGCGGTCATGATGCCGCGGTAAAGCGCCTGCCCCGCTTCCGCCGGCGATGACGCCGTTTGAAAGCCTGCCGCCCGGGACTGGAACCTCTGCTCTCCGGCTTCGTCCAGGATTTGCCGGAGCAGTTCGATGTCGCGCGCTTTGCCCTCCCCCCGGCACGGCGTCACCGGGGCGGGGAAAAGGGGCTGCCCTTCCGGCAGCGCCGGCAGTTTTTGCAGTGTTAAAGTCGGCACGCTGCGGCCGTTTTCCAGCATGACGGGTTTCCCGGTATCGTTTTTCAGCACCACGTGTAATACGACACGGTTATAAACAGGGTCGAGGTGATGACGGTGCGCCCGCCAGTCGCTGGACATGGTATGGATTTCTATATCCCCGGTAAGTAACCCCCGGTCCGTCCGGATTACAGCGTCCCGGAAATCCGCCCCGCCGCCGCCGTTCAGCCTGCCCCGGTAAAGGACTTTTACCGGCCCTTCTTCTTCGGTGGCGAGGTCTTCCCGCCCGGCGCAGTCCCGCCAGAGCTGCACCACCTTGCTTTCCGGCATATCTCCTGTCATGAAACCTCGATTTTCACTTCTGTCACTGCAGGCTCTTACCCTTTATATCATCCTTCCTTATTCCCCTCTCCCTCGAGGGGAGAGGGTTAGGGTGAGGGTGAATCCCCGGCCGCAGCCGGGAGGCACGCCTGCGCGCTATAGCGCTTCGGTGTGCAAGTTCGGCAATCTCAATCATCGCCTTAATTCAAATTCGAGATTGCCACGTCGCTGCCGGTTCGACCGTCGCTCCTCGCAATGGGCATAATACATAAAATTAGTTGGTATTTTCAAAATAACAATACCACTTCAAGTACTGCAATTTGTGTTCTCGGCTAAGCCCTCGATGCCGCTGATAATCAGCCTTAAGACGGGAATGGAAACCTTCCAAGGCATTAGTAGTTGAATGCACATTGGGGTCATGCAAATAATAAAACATATCCGCTAAAGCATTGTTGATCAGGACCATTGTGCGCTTTATATCTTTGAAAGCTACCTGTGTTCGTGGCAGCGATAGTACATAGCCTCTGTAATTGTTTATCCAGTCTTGATATTCATCAATAAAGTAATCCTTTTCCTTGGCCGTCTTGATAGAACTCAATTTAGCCAGGATATTGTCGAAGCCGCCAGCGAATGTCTGGCCCCCGATCCCGGCGTAATTCTTCTTCATGCGGCTTCCTTCGATCCGACAGCCTGTGCATTGCTTGGGCATCCGTTACCTCTTGGAATCAGGATTGTTCCGGCTTTCAAAACAGGGTAAAGTTCTAAATTTCTCTATGGCTGGATAAAGCTGTTCCCGCGAGCTTACTTCTTGTTTTCGCCGGGTTCCTCGGTGATATCTTTGGCCACTGCCATGAACAGCTTGTGCGTTTTTTTCAGCCGTATTTACCCCCTTATATTTCATAAAATAACTTACACCGCTTATTGAACAAAGGGGCAGGGTGTTAAAAGATGTCCCGGTTAGCCCTTGATAAACACTTTTTCCGGGTGCCACAGGCTGCTTTCAGGGATATAACGGAGGATACCCAGGAACCGCCCGTCGGACGCATAAGCGCGGCAGCGGGTTTCGGCGGTATTTTCTTGAGAAGCTGTTTGTTCCAGCTTCAACAGATTTCCCTGTTTCATGGCTATTTCCATGGCTTCATCGATGACTGCCGCGCGGATGTCCTGGAGAACGCTGTCGATGGGGAGCAGTAATTGTTCCCATCGTCCTTCTTGGCTGGCCTCTTTCAATTGCGTTAATGAAACCGCGTTCTTGATATCGAAAGGCCCGTAAGCTGTGCGGACCAGTGTTTTAAGAAAAGCTCCGCTGCCGAGCGATTGTCCCAGGTCGTGGGCCAGCGAGCGGATGTATGTTCCCTTGCTGCATTCCACTTCCATGGTAACACGTGGAGACTGCCAGTTGGTAATTTCCAGCCGGTGGATTGTGACGTTCCTGCTCTTGCGCTCTACGCTGATGCCGGCCCGCGCCAGCTTGTAAAGCGGCTGCCCGCCTTGTTTTAAGGCGCTGTACATTGGTGGAACCTGGGAAATCGTGCCCTGGAATTGGTTGATTGTTGATTCCAGTGTTGAGAGATTGATATAGGAAATATCTCCGCGCTGCAGGATTTGGCCGCTGGCATCGTAAGTGTCGGTCGATGCGCCCAGTTCGATAACCGCGCGGTAGGTCTTGGAGGCATTGGAAAGATATTCGATGACTCGTGTCGCTTTACCAAGGCATACCGGGAGAACTCCCGTGGCATCCGGGTCGAGCGTTCCTGCGTGCCCCACTCGCTTTTCACCGCTCAGGTGTTTTATCTGTGCTACAACGCCGTAAGAAGTTATTCCGGCAGGCTTATTGATATTTAGTATTCCGTCCAAAGCCTCACCCGCCCCTCTATCATAACGCCTGTTATTACCACGTCTTGATTTTTTGTATTCGTTCCAAGACTTCCTTTATCTCCTGCTGGGAAAGGAACAGTGTCGCCCTCATGTAGCCCTTGCCGTTAGCCCCGAAGTATGAACCCGGCATAAAGGCCACGTGCGCTTTATTTATCAGCGTATTCAGCACGAAGTCCTCGTCATCGAAGCCTTCCGGTGCCTGTATCCAGAGATAGGGTGTGGCCCTGGGTACGGTCACGCGTAATCCCAGTTCCTGCAGGCCTTTAACAAAGACGTCTCTTCTTTCCTTAACCTCTTTGAAATACGCCTGCATCTCCGCTTTCACCGCCGGGTCGGTCAGCGCGGCGGCGCCCGCTTTTTGCTTGAACCATTCCACGCCCTGTCGGTGCTGGCTGTTAGCTTTAAGCCACCGGTTGATGTTTTCCTCGCTGCTGACTATCCACGCCAGTCCGATTCCTACAAAGTTACAGTGCTTGGAGAGAGAAACTACTTCGTAGCCGTGCTCCATCATTTCCGGGATTTCCGTAATGGAAAGCGGTTTTGTTTTATCATCGAAAACATAATCTTTGTAGGCTTTATCGAAGATGCCGGTGACATCGGCTGCTTTCATTTGTTTTAATAACGCCAGGTAATAAGCGCGGTCGGCCACAGCGCCGGTAGGGTTATTGGGGTCGCAGAAATAAAATGCCGCCGGTTTTTCACTTTTTTTAGAAAAATTAAATTCAGGCAGCCAGTTGGTAGCTGCGGAGGTTGCTACCCTCTTCGGTTGGTGTCCGGAGAGAACTGTTGCCGCTTCGTAAACGGGATAAACCGGGTCGGGGATATATATCGTGCCGGGCTGGAAAAGATAAGCCATATCATAAAGGACTTCCTTGGCCCAGCTGGTGACCGTGATATTTTCCGGTTTGAGCTTGACTGCGTGTTTTACGCGGTAATATTCTATAATTGCTTCGATGAGTTCCGGTATGCCTCTCATAGTAGCTCCTTTATTGAGAGCGGTATGGGGAAATCAGGGGTTGTCTTGATCCTTTACTTCATCGAGTAACCGCAGGATGCGGTCCCCTTTCTCAATGGAGTTGTCCCAGAGAAAGTGCAGTTCGGGCATGCGGCGCAGTCTTATTTTTTTAGCCAGTGCGGAGCGCATAAATCCCGCTGCGGAGCTTAGCGCGCCCAGTATCTGCGTTTCCTTCTGTTGGCCGCCCACGCTGCTGACGTAGACCTTGGCGTTTCTCAGGTCGGGGGAAACATCCACCTCTGTGACGGAAACGAACTCATCCAGTCGCGGGTCGCGGAGTTCACGCAGTATCAGTTCGCTGAGTTCTCTCTTAAACTGGGTATTGATGCGTTCGACGCGATGAGCCATAATCCACCGCCCGGATTTATCCTTGTTTTTCTATTCTGTAAAATTCCAGGATATCGCCGGTATGAAAATCATGGAAGTCCTGGACGCCGACGCCGCACTCAAAACCGGCGGTAACTTCTTTGGCATCGTCTTTAAAGCGTTTCAGACTGCTTACTGTAGAGTCGGCTAAAATCTCCTTGCCTCGGCGTACCCTGACTTTGGAGTTGCGGGTGACCTTGCCTTCACTAACGAGAACGCCGGCGGCTTTCATTCCTTTACCGGCGGAGAACACGGCGCGTACTTCCGCGCGCCCCTCGATAACTTCGACGTATACCGGTTCCAGCATGCCTTTCAATGCTCTTCCGATCTTTCCCAATACCGACGCGGCGCTGCAGCTGGCGATAACGTACACATGGATAACCGAAGGAACTTACGGGAAAGATTACGTAGCTACTCATACCGTCGGCTTTGATAAATACAGCGATTATGTTTTGGGCAAAGAGGACGGAATTCCCAAGACTCCGGAATGGGCGGCCCCTAAGTGCGGCGTGCCGGAGTGGACGATAAAGGCGTTAGCGAGGGAGTTTTCAAAAAAAGCCACATCAATCGCGCACTACTTCGGCGGGGGCTACATACGCGGGCCGTTTTCGCACGAACCAGCCCGGCTGGAAGGCGTTCTCCTGGCGATGCAGGGACTCGGCGGGCCGGGCGTGCACCAGTGCATCATGACCTATCTCGGCATGCCGAGAAGCGTGACAGCGGCAGGCAACCGCTATACATGGGTAAATATGGCCACCGACCTGGCGTTTACCGACCGCATATTCCAGCCTTCCTGCCACGGCGCGCGCGTCAGCCAGAAGCAGTTCTTTCCCAAGACCCTGTTCAAAGAGGCCGTACTTAATCCGCCGGTCACTTTCTGGGGAACGAGCGAAAACATGGCCGAGGTAGAGAACCAGTTTATCAAATACACCTATCCGATACCCGAAGCAGAGGGCGGAACGGAAATCCGCATGATATGGACTGATAATCCCTGCCTGACAACCTGCTGGAACGAAGGCCATAAAATGACGGAGGCCTTCCGCAGCCCCAAGATAGAATGCGTCGTTGCGCAGCACCAGTGGCTGGAAAACGACACGATGTTCGCCGATGTCATCCTGCCTATCAGCACCCTGTACGAGATGGACGACATGATGACCAACAGCGCCCAGGGAGTTCAGTTCATCAACGTGCTGCTCCAGCGAAAAGCCATCGAGCCCATCGGCGAGTCAAAGAGCGATTACGAAGCTGTGCTGGAAGTAGCAAAAAAGATGGGTAAATACGACGAGGTCACCAAGGGCAAAACCGTGGAAGACCTTATTAAATATACCTATGAAGGCATCGGCCTGCCGGAATTTATCGGCTGGGAAGAATTCAAGGAAAAGCAGTACTTCGTCTTCCCGGTAGCTAAAAACTGGGAAAGCGACCCGCCCGGCCTGCGCCAGTTCTACGATAATCCGGAGAAATACCCGCTGAAGACGCCGTCAGGAAAGCTGGAGATATACTCGAAAAGGCTGGCAAAACATTTTCCCGACGATAAGGAAAGAGCGCCGATACCGAAATGGGTGGAAAAAAGCGAAACACATGACGAAAGGATTTCCAGCGAGCGGGCGAAGAAGTATCCCCTGCTGATGATGTCCAACCACGGACGGTGGAGGGTGCACGCCCAGTGCGACGACATTTCATGGACCAGGGAAATAAGGTCGTGCAAGGTGAAGGCATGGGATAATTACATGTATGAGCCGCTCTGGATACACCCTGAAACCGCCAAAGCCAGGGGCATAAAGGACGGGGATATAGTGAGGGCATATAACGAGAGGGGTTCCGTTCTCGGTGGGGCTATCGTGTGGGAGAGAATCAAACCGGGCGTGGTATACATGGACCACGGGGCGAGGGTCGACTGGATAGTCCCCGGAGAGCTCGACCGCGGCGGCGCGGTAAATCTCATTTCCCCCGGTAATATTATTTCCGAACACTGCCCCGGCATGGCCACCAGCGGTTACCTGGTAGAAGCAGAGAAAGTGACGATGGCTCAAATGGAAGACTGGAGAAACAAATATCCCGAAGCGTTCGCCAGGGAATACGACCCGGCTTCAGGACTCCGCTTTAACGGGTGGATCGAAGGAGAATAAGAATCGAAATAGTAATAAATAGAGTGTAATAATGATTAAAAACTATTTACCTTTGTGCCCATGCGGTTCTGGAAAGTTATATGAAGAATGTTGTTATAAGAAAAAGGGATCTGACGGAGAGCCATTGTTTTTTAAAGGGGCCATAACAAGAACTGCTGACAAAATTTGGCATCCTCTTTCCAGATGGATACTATCGAAGTACGAAAATACTGGAAAGAATTTCTATTTAACGGCAGAATTTTACTTGATTTTATTGGATTACACTCCAGAGAAACTTTAAGATTGAATCAGGATATTGGTGGTTTAAATGAAAGGAAATTTGATTCAATATTGAATACTCTTGAAAAATTAGGGGCAAGAGATGATAGATTTTTAGAAATAAAAGCTAAATTGGAACCATTAAGAGATGACATTATCATTTTTATTGGTTTTAGAGACAAAGAAAAACTCCCTCAGGATACTATTGTTGAGTTTCCAGTTATTGATGATGAGATTGGTTTAGTCAAAGATGGGAAGGTTAGTCTACATGGTAACTCTTTTGATATGATTAATTTTATCAAGAAATCTTTTAATTCTATATATAAATTGACATTGATTTTATTAGGTATCGGTCACTAACCTATCCTAATATGCATAATAAATAAACATTGAAAGAAAGAGGGCAGTGACTATGGACTTAATTGAGGCTATCAAGAAAAGACAGAGCATCCGGGGCTTCAAGCCCGACCCTGTGCCGCTGGATTTAATAAAGAAAATCATGAGCCAGGCGTTGTGGGCGCCTTCATGGGCAAACACGCAGCCGTGGGATTTTGCCGTTGTGAGCGGGAAAAAACTCAAGGAAATACAGGAAGGTTTCATGAACCGGGGTGATGTAGAGGCCAAGTCCGAGGTGGCGAGGCCTTACGAGTTTCCCGAGCCGTATGTCTCCCGAATGCGCGGCCTGATGGCCAAAGAGAAAGCTTTCCTGGGCGAGGCAGAATTCAAAAGCCGGAGGGTGGATAACTTCGGGCATTACGGGGCAACCACCTGCATTTATCTGCTCGCCGGGAAATCATTCGTGTATCAATCAAAAGGGATCAACGTCTGGCCGCTGTACGACTGCGGTTCAGTCGTGCAAAACATCATGCTGCTGGCAACCAATTACGGACTAGGGACGATAGCGCAAGCGCAGGCGGTAACCTATCCCGACATCATCAGGAAAGTGATCAAGATACCGGAGGATAAACTGCTGGCGCTGGGAATAGCGATAGGTTACCCGGATTGGGATAAAACAAGGAACAAGTTCCGCTCCGACCGCGAGCCGCTGGATAATGTAGCCGCCTTCTACGGTTTTGAATAAGCTGGAAGTTAGACTTTCTTGTGCTTCCACCTGCCCAGTTTGAAATACACAACATAGAGCACCGAGCTCACCGCGATACTGATAACGAGTGCCCAGCGTATGCCCAGGACGCCGATTCCGTCAATCCGTGAAAGCCAGAAGGCCAGCGGTATTTGAATCAGCCAGTTAATGATAAGGCCGATAAACAGATTCGGTACGGTATGGGGCAACGCCAGCGAAGCTTACATCGCGCAGGGTGATGGTTGCCAGGTGGGTGAAAATGATGGAAAGAGCAACAATCCTGGTGAGTATTCTATACATAGAATCTTACAAAGACATAATGACTAATAAAGTAATGGCTGTACACTAATGGATTATTTCAGAAAAAATCGTCTCCTATTTCGATTTTAAGTCATTTGCAAGGACAAATTGACAACCAGTAACATGATTATCTTCAAATAATTTCTTTACTTTTGGAGTGACTAAAATAAACTTGGGATATTCCTTAACAGTAAAGATATCTAAACCGTCCCAATCTTTTTCATTCACAATTATTCCATGATCAAAAGCTTTGAATTTCACATGACCGCAGTATTCACAGACACTGATAACTTGATGCCCCGAAGAAGGATGGATATTTCCGCCGCTTCCCGTAACGACTAATTCAAATAAATTCTTGTTAAAATTATCTCCTCTACGCTTATCATCTCTTATGACAATATCTGCTAATTTGTAGCCAGTTATATTGTGTTCTTTAAGTAAGTTGGCAACTCTTACATTAATCAACCAATCACTATACCAGGTTGTTATTAAATCATAGTTGTTGTTTGGGATTATGAGGCGGAGCGGTACCGACGGAGGTCTTTTTGCTCTTTGATGCCCTTTATACTTTGGGCAATATACACTCTCAAAAGGGTTATCGCCTTCTTTCTCAGAATAGCAAGCAATTTTCCAATCGGGAATATTATCAGGTTCTCGCAATGAATAAAAAATGTCGCTAATTCCCATATATTTTAAACTCTTTTATCATTGACTTTAGTTGATCGATAATTTCATGTCTCTCGGGTTCAGGATGAGCTTTAATAAAGCTCTTCCATACCTTATTCCAATTCCCTCCGCGATTCGTATGAATACCTGAGGGATTAAATCTATGCTGGGCAGGAGATAACTGTTTAATATATTTCTCAATATTCAATCCTGCCCGCTCAAAGTAGCCCTTAAAAGCCTTCGGTAGTAAATGATGTCCTTCTCCGGCCACTAGCTTTTTTGCTCCTTGTCCCGCAATCCCCTTTGCATTAAAAGAAGCAATGCCTAATCCAGCATCAGTTGTTGCTGCCGCAATACCTATAACGCCTATACCACTTTCAAGCCATCCCTTAGCGGTGCCATAATTCGCTCCGCCTATCAATTCCATACCACCGCTAATTGTTGCCGTATCAATAATCCAGCTCGTTGCTGAACCTACTGCGCTTCCAATGGCCGAAACTGCTCCCCCAATACCAGCCACAACCGCGTCTTTAGATATTTCCCATGCTGTTTGAAACGCACTAATTCCAACATCTCTTGGGTTGACTGTGATTATACCCAAATCTATATTGGAAGTTGATTCGTCAAAAAAGTTTAATAAGGAGTTTGCGCTTATCGCTTGGCTCTTTGAGGCTTGTATAAGGCTGCCTACAAAGGCAGCCGCTCCGGCAGCTGCTGACACATAACCAGAATATTGTGAAATCTGGAAGAAAGTATTTGCTAACGATTGGTTTCCGGAGGCTAAACTTATTCCTCCAGCAACCGCTGAACCGATTGAGACAACCGCAGCTGCTTTTGCAATAAAGGCCAAGGCTGCCAGGAACCAAAATTCTCCGCTCGGATCCACATAGTTTATCGGGTTATTCCGGCAATAGCTGTAGCGGTTTAAGGATTGAGGGTCGTAGGGAGCCTGGACTATGGTGTCAGGTGAGATGAACCTGCCAAGCTGGTGGTCGTAGTACCGTGCTCCGTAGAAATACAGGTTCGTTGAGCCATCAAGCTCCTTGCCGGTGAACGTATGCTTGGGGTCGTAGGAGCCTGAGTGTAGCTGGGTTGAGCCAAAGGGCGTGTATTCGGTAAGAGATACCTGTGGTAGATGTGGACGTCTTCGCCAATGACCTCAAAGGTGCAGACTTTCATGCTGCCTGCGAACACGTGGTCGCGGAAGGTGCCGTTTGAGTCTTTTTCAAAGAGCGAGCCGACGTAAGCGGTGTCTACGGCCTGCTGGCCGTCGTCCACTATCTTCTTGACCCTGCCTGCGTCTCCGTCATAGACGAAGGTCGTCTCGGGAAGGGCGCTCTGGGTGTCTGTGACGCCGGTGAGACGGTTCTGTACGTCGTAGCTGAACGCTAGTTTTAGGTAAAAGTGGAGAATTCTGTTTGGTGGCGATAGAGAAACGATTTTTGTTCCAACCGGACATAGAGCATGGAGAAAGTGGATAAATTTCTTGGGTAGGTGGCGAAATTTCAAAGAGCGGTATTTATCTCTATAGGTTTTTTAGCTGTTTTGCTATCTTATTTGCTAAAATTTCCCCAATTTGTTCTGGTGTTTTGATTGAAGTTAAAGAAAACCAACCTTTATAGTTTTGCTTAAATTCACCAGAGAAAACTGTTTTATTATTCACTAGACCTTTATAAAAAACTGTATCGGCTATTAATCTTGGGCCGTATAATGAATCTATGCCTGTTTTTGTAACAGATATTTCAACAACAATATTGGATTCGTCATCTACAACCAGTATTGAATATCTGGATAAACTTTCTTTTATATTTTGGCATATCTTATTTGCGAGAAGATAATTCTCCTTATCGCCTTTTTCCTGGGTCTCTTTAATCTCCTCTTCTATTGACGCATAATCACCTACGTCAAGATTTTTTCGAGCTTTTTCAACTGACTCGTTCTTTAATATGGGGTTATCTAAAGAAGAGGGTAGTCTCATATTTTCTCTTTGTGCTTTTTCCAATGTTTTTTTATCTATAAGCATTTTCTTATAAGAAGGAGAAATTGGTTCAGTAGAAGTTATAGGCTGGATTTTAACTTTTATCTTGCTATTTGACTGTCTCATAGACTCGGCTCCTAAAGTAACATTGCTTAACAATAAAAATGCAATTCCAATAATACTCGGTATTAATTTAACATAGCTTTTATTTAACATTGTTAGTAGTCGTAACTATCTATCCACTTTTGTATTTTACCGGGATCAGTATAAGTAGCTGTCCTTAAATTATCTGGAACAGTTATGCCCATATATCTCGCAGCCCCTAATGCCCAATCAGCGCAATTAGTAGTTAGTGCGAATCTCCCTGGACTTGCCAAACTCGTGTTAACATATTCATTATAGGCCCCGGCTTGAGACTGAGTAACAGAAGTTGAAAATACAGAGATATCGTTTCTACTAAAGAATCCTGATTCCGGTACAATTTGGGCTGACCCTGATTTCCCAAGTAACATTGAACCACTCGAGGCCTCAAAAGCCGGATATTTTCCCCAAGCTTGCATTCCCTCA